>NZ_LMLP01000018.1 GCF_001421965.1 Sphingomonas sp. Leaf67 | reverse complement strand
CCCAAAAGGGCGACACAGGTGTCGCGGGGTGGAGCAGCCCGGTAGCTCGTCAGGCTCATAACCTGAAGGTCACAGGTTCAAATCCTGTCCCCGCAACCATCTTAATCTGCAACGCCTCCTCGGTCACCACCGCGGAGGCTTTTTGCTTTTCCGCGCCTGCACATAGCGACAGCATCGACGCCAGCTCACCGCGTAGGTCGATCGTCAGATCCCCGTCCTCGGGCGTCAGCACCACCTTCTCGATAAGCGCGCGCAGCCGCTCGAACGCCTGCGCCTTCAGCGCATCGTCTTCGAACGCCGCAGTGAGTTGTCCAACCTTCTCGCGATACACGCGGCCAAGCTCGGCGTGCAGCAGTCCGGATTCCGTGGACGTGGCCTGCACGGAGTCCTGTTCGGCAAGCAGAACCTGGCGCCGCTCGGTCCAGATCTTCATCTCCTCGACGAACATCGTCGCGTCGACGCCCTTCAGGATGGCCGCCTTGGCTAGGCTGATCTGCCGGTCGAGGTTAGCCAGCTCCACCTCACGCTCGGGGCGGGTGCTGACCGTCTCGGCCGACAGGCGCTGGGTTTCCGCCTCATACTCGGCAAGGAAGGCCGCGACGACATCGTCGCGCAGCATCTCGGTCGACAACCCCGTCAGGACACGCGCGTCGAGTTCGTCCTGGCGGATCGTCATACGATTATCGCACCAGGTCGGCCCCTTCTTGGCGGCGCCCTGGCAGCCGAACCGGCTCTTGCCCGACTTGGCATAGCTGGCGCCGCAACAGCCGCAGGTCATCTTGCCGGTCAGCAGATACCGCGGGCGCTGTTGCGCGAAGAAGGGCAGGGTAGGGGCCGCGGTCTGCGATGTGGGTGATCGCGCCAGCGACGCCTGCCGCGCCTTCACCCGTTCCCATAGCTCCACGGACACGATACGCAGTTCGGGCGCCTCGACGACGCGAGCGCGCTTCTCCTCCGGGGTGATGAACGCGTGGCGCTTTCCCGTGTCCGGGTTCTTGCGATACGTCTGTTTGCCGTAGGGGCGCCTGCCGGCATAGAGTGGGTTGTTGAGGAGGCCGGTGCCTCGCGCGGCGTTACCGGTCAGCGTATTCGGCGTCCAAGCCGCTGGCTTGCCGGGGTGCCGCCCGCTAGTCTTGCCGCTGCGTGGCGATGGTACGCCCTCGGCGTTCAGCCGCCGCGCGATGGCGATGGGCGACAGGCCCGCGGCATAGTTTTCGAAGATGAGCACCACCACCGCCGCCTCGGCGGGCACGATCTGTTGGAGGCCGCGAATGCGTTCGCCATTGCCGTCGTGCTCGATGCGTTTCTCGTAGCCATAGGCTGAGCCGCCTGGGTTCTTGCCCATCGCATGGCGGCGGACCAGCGCATCGCGCGTCTTCTCGCTGGTCGCGCTCAGCTGTTCGGCGTTGATCGTGCCCATCATCCCGATGTGCAACGGCGTCACCTGGCCTTCCTTGCGCGTTGCCAGCACGATGCCGCGGAACCGGAGCCGCTCGAACAGCATCGCGATATCGGCCTGGCTGCGCGACAGCCGGTCCATGGCATCGGCATAGACGATGTCGATACCGCCCGCTGCCACCGCCGCCAGCAACGCCTGCATGCCGGGGCGGTGCAGCGTCGCCGCCGACTCCGCCGCGTCGGTGAAGCACGCCACTTCGTCCCAGCCCTTTCGGGCGATCTCCTGACGGCACATCATCAGCTGCGTCTCGATCGACTGCACATCCTGCTTGTCCGTCGAGAAACGCGCATAGATCGCGCAGCGCATCACTTTTCCTCCATTCATGCTTTCTGCACCCGAGATGAAGGTCGTCTTCACGGTCGTGGTCGCGTGTCGGTCGCGCCCGCCTTACGCTCCGCATGATGCTGTCGCGCGAGATCGTGCGCTACTAGGCGCGCAAGCTCCAGCGCGAGATCGTGCAGCGGGGAGGGCGGCTCGGACGGCATTCTCCCCAACTGGGAGCCGCCCCGTCACTACGACTCCAACCTTCCCACAGAGTTACATATCTGTTGTAGCCGCATTCCCGCTGCAATCTTCTTCGTCGGAAATTGCACCGGCGATGTCGATCCAGAAGACTGCACTCAGGTCTTCGATGAACTTTTTGGAACTGTGACGTGACCCCCAGCTTTCCTCCAGCTGAGATTAGAGCCGGGCGGTTGTTTTGCGCATCAGCGCGGTTGAAGCAATGGGCTGCGTAGCGGAGCCCGTA
>NZ_LMLP01000017.1 GCF_001421965.1 Sphingomonas sp. Leaf67 | reverse complement strand
TGCGTGGTCGTGGCGTTCCCGTGACGAACCTGTCCCATACGGCTTCCTTCCATTCCAACGAAAGGATCGCACCATCAAACCGTGGGATCAAACACCTAGTCCTCTTGAGGTCTAGATATATCGAGGACCATAGAGCACCCACCCTATCTATACCGCTACTCAGACGTGATTGCCGCAAGGGTCAGCTTGCAAAATCGGGAGGAGTAGCTTCGCGAAAGTCATTATTCGTTCGGGCAGGAAGACGTTGCTTGCTACCATCGCCAAATTCAGGGGCGAGAGGTGGCACCACGGTTGCCTCACGGGTCGCCCTTCTACAGGAATCCTTCCCCAGCATGCTCACGAAACCGCTCGTGATCGCGCACATATTCCGCCACCATGTCGATCGAGGCGTGACGGCTGTGCTCACGCATTTTGAACAGATTGGCGTTTTGCCGACCGGCTTCGGTGAGAAAGCCTGCTCGAAGCGAATGTCCGGAGAATAAGGCCTCCGGATAGCCAGCGGATCGGGCAGCCGCTTTGACGACAAGGGCGACGCCCTGCGCACTCATGGGATGATCGGTCAGCCGCCCCTGCGGCGTCAGCTTGCGGAAGACCGGGCCGCTGTCGATTGCTGCCTTCTCGAGCCATGCACGGTAATGCCGCACCGGCTCAAGGCGCCTGCCATCGGGGATGGCGACACTATGTCCCCTGCCCTCCTGGTCGGTCTTCGAAGTCGGTACCCGCACGAGCAAGCCGCGGGCCTCGTCCGACACCCGGCCAACCGTGATGGCGACCAGTTCTGAGCGGCGAAAAGCGCCGGCCATCCCGATCGCGAGCAGCGCGCGATCCCGGTACGCGCGCAGGTCGTCGCCGCTGATCGTGCGCAACATGTCACGCAACACATCACCATCTGCGGGGCGCTTTTTACCCGACGGATCGTCTCGCTTGTCACGCCGGATCGCCCGCATGGCCTTATCGAGCCGTGCGGCATCGCGCTGATGGGTCGGCGGATCGACACCCGCCGCGCGGTGCGCAAACACGATGGCAGCAAGGCGGCGGCCAATCGTCGAGCGGCCAAGGGGCTTGGCGACCGCCGCTCGCCCGCCCCCCGATTGCTGTGGTGCCTGCGGCACGAACCCGCGTTCGGCGAGCAAGGTCAGGAACGCCGCGACAATTGCCGGCGTCGCCGGCAATGATCGATAGCCGTTTTCGGCGCACCAGGCACAAAATAGCCGCCAATCGGACTGATACGCGCGCAGCGTCGATTCCGCCGAAGCGCGTGCGACATAGTCATCGACACGGTCGCGGTCGTGCGGTGCCAGTTCGGGCAGGTACGCAGTGAGCACATTGACCTCGTCGGCCACGACGAGGTCGCCAGGCAAGCTCATGGCACTGTCAGGCTTATATGACACGTCGGTTCGCTCGATCACCAAAATACGCCGGCTGCCAACTTTTGTAGCACCTGCATGGTGCGCGACATTCCCATTTCACGCCAGAGCCTTTCTAGCAGGAATTACACTTATCGCTAAAAACATGAGGCCTGAAATGCCAATTAGATCGCTTACAAGGGGTTCCTACTAACGCCTCTTCCTCGAGGTATGAGCGTTAGGAGTTAGGCATCCTAACCAAATATGGGGAGTTATCCGGTTTACTAAACATGCTTTCTAACCGTGGACGTGTTCGCTTAGTACGATTATATGTTAGGGAAGCTAACCATAGGAGCCTTTCATGGCGACGCTCGCCAATGCCGTTGATCCAGGGACCTTCGCCGATCTCGTCGTCGCAAGCCTGGTCGAGTCAGCTCAAGCGACGTCAGGTACCGAACGCGCGAAAAGCCAGGAAGACGACCTCGATATCGCGGTATGGCTCGAGCCGACGTTCACCGAGCAGCTCCGAAGCGCGGTTGGCCTTGCCATGGCGCGGCTGGCTTCAGACGATATCGCAGCCGGTACTGAGCGACAGGCGCTCTATGCGCTGGTCGACAAGCTGCTCCCAGACGTTCGCGTCCGCCACCTCGAGCGTAAGATCGAGCAGCTGCTGGACGTCGTCGCCGACACCCACGATCCAATGGCAGAGTTCCAGGCTGCGGTGGCCGCGGACAACACAGCGATCCGGCAGCGCTTCGTCCATGAGGTCGAGACATTCACCTCAGCTCAGGTGTCCGCCCGCGCCGGGCACGAGGCGAAGAACCGCCATCAGACCGCCGCGCGCTGGAAGGCGCTCCGCCGCATCTTTGCCGTCTCCTATCAGGGGCAGGATCGGTTTCCGGCGTTCCAATTCGACGCAGATGGCAAGCCCCGCCCTGTCATCAAGAAGGTCCTCGAAGTCCTACCCGACAACCGCACGCCATGGCAGGTCGCCTTCTGGTTCGTGTCGTCGAATTCGTGGTTGGGCGGCCCGGCTCCAAGCGACCGGCTAGATGAGGCTGATGCTGTGATCGAGGCCGCAGCGCATGAGAGTGACGAGATCGGCGGGTGACGGCGCTCTCACCTACAGGGATCGTTCCCAAGCCGCCTTCATCTTTCCCGACCCATATCACGCAGCTACCGGTGGGGGCGGTGCTTTGGCGCGTCCATGCGGACACACGCGCTGGCGACGACTTCAACCCAGGCTTCGGATCTACGAGGTTCGCGCCAATCGGTCCGGTCCGCAAACGCGTCCCGACCGCTTATGCAGCCGAGGGATTCGAGGCTGCCGTATACGAGACGATCTTCCACGATCTCGATCCTGCAGAGCCTTTTAAAACGTACCCGCTGAGCAAGCTCGCTGAGATGAGGTGTTCGCAAGTACGCGTCGTCAGCCCGTTGGCGTTGCGTTCGTTTCTCACTCCCGACCTTATGAAGCTCGGCCTTGCTCGCCACCAGCTTATCGACACGACGGCTCGAGAGTTCCCCGACACGAGGCGTTGGTCCGCAGCGCTGCACCGGAAGGATACGTCGACCCAGGGCATGGTCTGGGAATCGCGTCCCTATCCGTCGTCCTTGTCTATGATGCTCTTCGGAGACCGCGTGGCCGCCGGCAGCCTCAGTGTCGTGAGTACTGTCCGGATCGATGCGGATCCGGCGTTGGCTCTGCGGTTTAGGGCTCTTGCTGCACGTTCTGGCGTGACATTAACAGCTTAACGCCCTTCCCCCTTGCCGCCCCGCCCTTCCCTCTCGATCGGGTCATCGGTTCACTTTCAACCGGTTCCCTTAAGGTATGTCCTCAGCGTTCCTACTCTGGTCGGTCCGATTTGCGCCGAAGAGAGACGTCTAAAATTTGGCTCAATATGAGCTGCTGCCGATCCCATGGACACCAAGTTAGGCTACATGAGCCTGCTTCTCGAAGTCCATGGGGCTGAGATAGCCTAAGGTCGAGTGCCTGCGTG
>NZ_LMLP01000016.1 GCF_001421965.1 Sphingomonas sp. Leaf67 | reverse complement strand
TCTCCGGCTTTCGCTTCACGCCTTTGATCAGCGACGTCATTCCGACGACGAGTAGCGTACGCAGATACTTGTCGCCCATCTTGGAGATCCGCCCAAGCCTCTCTTTGCCGCCACTCGAATGCTGCCGCGGCGTCAGGCCTAACCAGGCGGCGAACTCCCGCCCTGAGCGGAACTGGCTCGCGTCGGTGACCGACGCGGCTAACGCTGTTGCCCCGATCGGACCGATGCCAGGGATCGACATGAGGCGACGGGCTGTGTCGTTTGTCCGCTGCCAGGCGAGGAGATCCAGATCGATCTCCCGAAGCTGCGCATGGGTATCGAGCGCCTGTTGCGACAATCTTCCAGCGATCTTTGCCGCTTCCCTCGGCACGGGAGGCGCCTCGCCGTCAATGATCTTGCGCGCCATCTCCAACGCCAGACGAATGCCTTGAGGAATGTTGATGCCGAACTCGGCAAGCAGTGCCCGCACCATGTTGACGAGCTGCGTCCGTTGCTTGACCAGCAGGTCGCGCGCCCGATGCATTGACAAGGCTGCTTGCTGCTCCGGCGACTTCACCGGCACAAACCGCATCGTCGGACGCGTCACTGCCTCGCAGATCGCTTCCGCATCAGCTGCGTCGGTCTTGCCGCGCTTCACATAGGGTTTGACATACGCTGCCGGCATCTGTCGGATATCGTGGCCAGGCTTGATCAGCTCGCGAGCCCAATGATGCGCCGTGCCGCACGCCTCCATGCCGACAGGACAAGGTGGCAAACTTGCAAAGAAGGGTAGAAGCTGCGCGCGACGCAGCGTCCTTCTGACAACCACGTTGCCGTCCGCATCGATACCGTGAACTTGGAAAACGTTCTTGGCCAGATCAAGGCCGATCGTGCTAATCTCCATGACGGGTGGCTCCCATATGCTCGTGAATGCCTGATAGCCTTCACACCATGGCACCTCGATGCCGTGAGCGGGAGCCATCCACCCCATTCGTTCAGATTGCTAAGGCGATCGACCCTCGCAGCTACCGCGAGGCGGTTGAACTCTCCACTCGACCGGATCGTACGCTCGCTTGCGCGTGCCAAGGTTGGCTTCCATAACTCACTGAATTCTGGGGGAGGAAATTATGCAGATCGACGGCACTGCTGCGTCTGAAACGCTATCGGGCACGGATGGGGACGACGTCATCAACGGCTATGCCGGCTTTGACATCATCAACGGACGCGGCGGCAACGATGTAATCAACGGCGGCGACGATGGAGACTCGTTGGAAGGGGGCGCAGGCGACGACATTATCGATGGTGGAGACGGCAACGACTTCGTCAATGACTTTACCAGCGGGTCGGACATCCTGCGTGGTGGATCCGGTGCCGATACGATCAACGTCAGCCATTTTGGCGCGACGGGATTGACCGAGACGATCGTCATCAATGCCGGAACCGGCGACGACCGGGTCGATTTCAACAGTTCCGCCAAGGGGACGGCGACGATCGATCTCGGTGACGGTGCCGACCGACTGTCGTTCGGGACTGTATCCAACGCCTCGCTGACGATCACCACTGGCGCCGGGCGCGATACGATCGTTCTGCAACCGTACACCTCGATCGGAACTGCTCCTGTCATTACCGATTTTCAGGCAGGCGATGCGGGCGACATCTTTGAACTGAGCGAGTATGTCGCCCGGACGACGATCAATTGGGATGGCTCCAATCCGTTTGGCCCGGCGGGCTTTCTGCGGTTGGTTCAGTCCGGCACGTCGGTCCTGTTGGAAGCGGATCGCGACGGACCTACCGGCTCCATGTCCGGCTTCGTGCCGCTGGCACGCTTCGAGAACAGCTTGGTCGAAGCGTTTACCGCAGCAAACTTCGGCGGATATGCACCGTCGGGCGCCGCGGTGGTCGGCAGGACGATCACCGGCACGGACAACTTCGATACCCTGAACGGCACGGTCGGTGCCGACATCATTAGCGGTTTCGCCGGTCGTGATCAGATCGACGGTCGCAATGGCAATGACATTATCGATGGCGGTGCCGATAGCGACGCCATCCAGGGCGGCTTCGGTAACGACGTCATCGATGGTGGCGACGGCGATGACACGATCAGCGACACGGGCGGGTCGGACACGATACGTGGTGGTGCAGGCAACGATTCAATATTCGTGTCGCATTCGTCTAATGGAACTGCCGAAACGATCCGGATCGAAGGCGGCGCAGGAGACGACGTCGTTTCCTACTACGTCTTCAGTCCCGGCACCGGTTCAATCGATCTTGGTGAGGGTGCCGACCGGCTCATTCTAGGGAACGGACAGGCAGTACGCGCAACGCTTGGTAGCGGACGCGATCGTGTTGAGTTCGCCAGCTTTGCACCGCAGAACGCCATTCCCACGATTGCCGACTTCACGGCGGGTGCGGACGGCGATGTCGTCGATATCAGCACGAACTTCGCCTTCGGTTTCCAAGGTTGGGACGGATCGAACCCGTTCGGTAGCAGCGGCTATCTGCGACTGCTTCAAGCTGGCAAGGATACGCTGTTCCAGATCGATCGTGATGGTGCGGTCGGTCGAAATAGCGGCTTCCAAACCATCGGCCGGTTGGAGAACGTCGATGCCTTTTCGCTTACCGCTGAAAACTTTGGTGGCTACGCACCAAAGGTCGTCAACGGTGCCGATCTTGCAACCGCCGTCGTAACCACTCCCCAGGTCGTCACCGAGGGCATCGATCAAACGTTCACGATCGGGTTGACGTTCAAGAGCGTGACTAGCCTAAACACCTTCGTGTCGATGAGCTTCGTCACTGACGCGTCGTCTGCGACCAATGGCAGCGACGTGAGCGTCGGTACTTTCTCGGGTAATTTTTCGATCACGCAATCGCCGGCCGGCGACTATCGCGCCAATCTGGGCTCCGTAGCGATCCTCGATGATGGGTTTGTCGAAGGTGACGAGACAATCGCGATCCGGATCACCGCGACCGGCCAGCTGTTTGACACCGGTACCGATAGCACCGTCGTTCAAATCAGCCTGCGTAGTGACGATCGGACCGGCACGGACGGGGCCGACGTCCTGAACGGCACAGCCGGCAACGATATCCTCCGCGGTTTCGCAGGCGCCGATACACTTACCGGGTTTTCCGGACGAGATCTGTTGGAAGGTGGTCAGGGTAACGACGTCCTCTCGGGCGGCAGCGGCAGTGACGTCTTCCTGTTCGCGGGTGCCATTCTTGGCAACGACAGGATCAAGGACTTCGGCGTTGATGACCTACTGGTAACGACGCTGAAGTTGGCTGACCGGGACAGCGACGGCGTCATTGGCTTCGGTTCTGATCGCGACCTTGACTTTACCGGTGGTGGGCAGGCTGTCATCACTTCCGATGCTGGTACCCGCGTGACCAGTTTGGAGTATGATGGCAGTTTCGTCGCCGACAACGTCACCTACTACGTTTATAGCCGCGTCGGCTCTTCCGTTGGCATGCCTGACGCCGACGCTCTAATCTGATGGCACGGTAGCACGGGCGTACGATGATTATGAAACACGCCCGTGCTCCAAGACCCACAAGCGGTCGTTGGGGGCGCCTCACCAGCTTCCCATCTTCTGCCATTCGTTCATGTTGGAAGCAGCGCATTATCCACCGTCGCGCTGGACGGATTGACGTGACCCCCTGATTTTCCTCCACGAACGATTAGAGTCTGGCCTGAAGGAAGGACAGACGATGAAGCGTGCGAGGTTTTCAGAAGAGCAGATCAT
>NZ_LMLP01000015.1 GCF_001421965.1 Sphingomonas sp. Leaf67 | reverse complement strand
GTCTTCGCGCCCGCTTCTGCCTCCTCAGCACCCCAATGATCTGCTCTTCTGAAAACCTCGCACGCTTCATCGTCTGTCCTTCCTTCAGGCCAGACTCTAATCGTTCGTGGAGGAAAATCAGGGGGTCACGTCAACTGGTCGCTCGCTGATGTCGATCGATCGGGAAGGTTAGGGACAACGAGCAATCCACGGAATGACAAAAGATGGGACTTTCCAGCCATTCAGCCGCGACATGTCGAACGGCAGCTCCTGTCAGAAGCCGTCGTTCAGACCTCACCCAACCGGCGTCGCGGAACAACAGAGACTCGGTCGATCTCGGAATAGCGATTCCGTCGCGCGAAACCCGACTTCCATAATTTGCTTATGCGCCATCGCAAACCGTCGAGCCGTGCGCGTCAATGATTTGCGAACGCCGCCATATCAGGCGTCCTTCCGAATGAAAGGATCGCCGTAGAGCGACATGGCGAGAGCGCGCTTGGGGTCCCAACTGGTTTTGTCGGAAACGTGGCGGTTGGCCACGTGGCAAGCGTCCAGCGCTACCATACCTCCCTGCCAAGCCTTCAGGAAAGCGTCCAGCCAAGGCCGCGCGACAAAAAACGGTATCGGCCAAGCCGGCCCGATCACGGCGGCGCTGCCGCGCGCGAGGATTTGCTTTGCGAGTCCGATCGCCATCCCGGTTTCCGGATGAGGATCAATGCGGCCGCCTGAGCATACGAACAGGATCGTCAGGCGGGCCTTGCGGGTTACCTCGGCGATCTGCGCAATCTCGGTAACGCCGTGACCGTCGTCGCTCAGCGACCGAAAATAGCGGTTCACCTCGGTCAGTCCGCCGTGCGCGCCGATGATCGCGACGTCGGTATCGGCAAATCCCGGCGATGGCTGGTCGCCGCGCTCAAGCTCGACACCATGCCCGGTCAGGATCGGCGCTACCTCATCTGCCATCATGGCAAGGGGACCAGTTTCCCCTCCAGCCGGGGAAACCGGAATCCACATGCGCGCTGCACCGTTCCCCTTCCGATCGAGCCGGCGTGATGCGGTCAGCCATTCGAGCGAGGGTGTCACGCCGATCGCATGATCGAAGCCCGCGCAGTTACCGTCGATCGTCAGGAGATTGGGCGGGAAACGCTGTAGCCGCGCATCGGCAACGATGATCGACCGCTTGGGCAGCTTGGTCAGCCCCAGGTTCGCGACGCTGTCGCGCATCTCGTCCTGGCCTACCAACTCCAGGGCATAATCCCTAGGGAAACGCCCGCTCCAGCGATTGAGCGCTTCAGCAGAGAAGGTGTTCTCCGACTCGACCGTGAGGTCGGAAATATCGCCATTCTCAAACTCGACGGTGGTAAGCTGGCTTTCGAACATTGCCATGCCGACGATCGCGATGTCCGCTCGGCTGAGCTCGATCGCCGCCTCGTAAGGAGCCTCTGCTCGTGTCAGCAGGCGCTCGACCTCGACAAGCGTGCCGTCGGCAACCCGAAGCTCGATCGCGCGGTCCGCTGAGGCTTCAACAGCGTAGGTCAGCGCTTTGGGGTCGACGTCGGCCAAGGCATTCCCGACGAGCGTGCGCGTCATGACGCGCAAGTGCCTCAGGTCGTAGCCCGCGTCCATAGCATAGCGGGCATTGTCGAGGCCACGCGCCACGTCGGCGATGTCGGCAAGTGTCGGCACCCGGCTCGCTGCCCGGATCATAGGTTGGCGCTCAGGCGGGAGCTTGCTGACAATCTGCTTGAGGAGTGCCTCGGCGGCCGCGACGCGTTCGGGAACTCGGTTGCCGCCAATGTGGACCAGCGTGTTCAGGGCCATCGCAATCGGCAGCAGGTCATCGCTCCGGTCAAGCACTTCCGCCGCGTTGGCGGCCGCTGCGTCGAACAGTTCGATCAGCTCCTCATCGGACCCGCCATCGCGGGAAAAGACAGCAGTCGCGGCCTGAAGTGCCATCGTTGCGAGGCGAAATCCGTCACGCTCAGCAATGCCCAGCTGCTCGAGGGCTTCCTGCGAACGATCAAGCAGCGGCAAAGCGAGGTCGGCCATTCCGGCGTCGCGAAGCAGCCGGAACAGCAGGTTCGTCTCGAACCAAATTTCATCCCAGGATGCTTTCGCGCGCGTCTCCAGCGCAGCCGCCATCGCGACCATCGCTTCGGTGCTCATGCCAACGCGCGCGTAGATATCCGCGAAGCTGAACAAAGCTATCCGGTGCCGCTCCGGACGATCGCCGCTGTTCGTGACAATGAACTCGGCGATGTCGCGGGCGGCCTGTCCCTTGCCCGCGACCGCAAACTTGCTGCCCACGGTCCGAGCGATCGTCAGATCCTCGTCACGCTGCTCGGCGAGCGGGGCGATGGCGTTGGCGGCCGCAAGATACATGTTGGGCAGGACAAGATCATCCGTTTCCGCGATGCGGTCCCCGGCATAGTCCGCTTGGATCAGGATCGAAGCGATGAGCGCGTCCGCGGATACGTCGAGCAGCTCGGCCGGAAAACTATGCTGTCCTACCACCCACATGCCTTGGCCCTTGTCGGCCAGCCACTTCCAGATACGCTCCAGCGGTGCCTTGGTCTGATCCGCCGGAATATTGGGCGGGCGGTCGACGATCTTCGGTCGCGGATCGATCGGCGGCCTCGCGACCGAACGCTTGAGGAGGGCGGTGACGAGGATTGCGATCCCGCGCGAACCAGTCTCAGTTGGGCCGAGCAGCCTGGCCAGCCGCGTGCGAACGCGTCCGTCACCTGGATGGGTCGCCAGGAACGCGATCGAGCGGTCCATGACCTGCTCGACCATCGGATCGTCGCTCGACAGGGCCGCTGCCTGGAGCGCCGTGCTGGCCAGGCGAATGAGGAGGAGCAGCTCCCGGCTGGTTACCTCGGCATTGCGCCCGAGCAAGAATGCGAAGCTCTCGGCCACCCGACCGGCGCGCTCGAGCTGGAGCGCGATCTCGACGCCGCCATCGCCGACGAACTCGGGAAGGTCATCGGCGATCGTCGTATGAACCGTGTAAGGGTTCCAGCCATCGACTTGCATGCCGTCGGCAAGCAGGCGGTAGAAGGATATTTCGTCCTTGTGGTCGCCGTCGGTCATCGATTCCAGCATCGTAACCGCGCGACCGTAGTCACCTTGGCGTGCCGCCATGACCACGTCGTGTCGCTGCAATGTCGGCGCGTTTGGATGAAGCCGGCGGAACGCCTCCAGCACGGCTGACCGAAGTCGATGACCACGCAGTCGCAGCGCGGTGTCGAGCGCCTGAGCGAAGTCTTCGCTGTCGCGAATATTTGGGAGCGCCTGCGTAATTAGCGCTTCCGCAAAATCGTCGATGTCGGCAGATTCCGACAGCCGCGCGATCGCCAAAGCCTGCTGCACGGGCAGCTCGACCAACATGTCCGACTTGGCCTGAAGGAGATCGCGAAACGGGTCTGAAAGACCTGCCCTGGAAAGAAACTCGAGTTTCAGGAAGAAGCGCTGCCGGTCGGACAGGCTGTCATCGCCATCGATTTCCTTGATCACGCCCCCAATACCGCCCGTATCGACGGCATCACTCCACCGCGAAACCTTGGCAGTAACCTCGTCGGCATCGATAAGCTCAGCTCCGGCGATCTCACCGGACACAAATCCGGCGTCACCGACCGACTGCAGCAAAGCCAGCGACTCCTTTCGCTGAGGCGGAAGAAAGCCGGAATCGAGCGTGACGTAGATTTCGTTGGCCCGGCAAAGCGCGTCGACCTCGGTCAGGAGCTGATGGAGATGTGCCGCCCGCATTGTCTCCTCCAGCTGGCTGCCGTTGGGAATTTGTGTGGCGGCCATGCGATAGCGGCCGGCCTCGACAACGATAATAGCAGTCTTCGTGGGCGTCGCCGAGAGCGCCTGGACCAGCGCATCACCGTCGTAGCTGTCCGTGAACTGCAGAGATAGGAATGAGAACGCGGCCTCGCGCATCTCGGCAGTGGCCGAGCCGCTGGAGACTTCGGTGAGGGTGGCATCAACAGCTTTTCTCAACTGACCCAGGGCGGTAGCCTGTTCATCCGCGGTCGAGGGCGGAAGAACGATCCAGACCTGGTCCGCCAGACGGCCTCCGTTTCTGTCGCCGCAGATCGAAAAATAAGCCGCGAGCTCGCCCAAACGGGCAAGATCCTCGTCGGACCCTACTGCCAGAAGATCCGAATGACCCCATTGCATCGCTCCTTGCCCCATGAAAGTCTTCCAAGTGAGCGTCTCGCTGGCGGGGGTTTCCGATCGTTCTGTCACGTCAACCTTCTATCTGATTTGCGCGAGTTGGACTTGCCCCGCTTAAGTGGAGAGGCATTTGCTCAGCGTGACGCGGTTCGTTCGAACTGCGAGGGGCTGGTGTAGTCGAGCGCGGAATGACGCCTG
>NZ_LMLP01000014.1 GCF_001421965.1 Sphingomonas sp. Leaf67 | reverse complement strand
CGCCTCCTCGGCTTCAGTCAGGGTGGTCGAATGAGGGGCCTTCGGCCCGGTCTTCAGATCCTCGACCGTTGCTCTCTTGCGCCACTTCGCGACCGTCTTRGGGTTGATCCCCAACTCGCGGCTCAGCGTCGCGAGCGAAGCTTGCGATCGCTGTATTGCTGCTCGGACGGC
Source organism: Sphingomonas sp. Leaf67 (assembly GCF_001421965.1). Lineage (GTDB taxonomy): Bacteria > Pseudomonadota > Alphaproteobacteria > Sphingomonadales > Sphingomonadaceae > Sphingomonas. Next base: position 4,822 of record NZ_LMLP01000014.1, on the reverse strand, counting down.
GTGCGTGGTCGTGGCGYTCCCGTGACGAACCTGTCCCATACGGCTTCCTTCCATTCCAACGAAAGGATCGCACCATCAAACCGTGGGATCAAACACCTAAGAAGCGACGGCAAGGTTCGTGTCTCGAGTTTGGTGCGGGTGCCAGCGTGAACGCTTCCCATAAGCGGGGAGCGTAAAAATTTGGAGTGGAAAACCCAACATCGATAATTCGACCATGGTCCTGTTGAGATATATACAAAACGTACCCGCGCTCGGTTGGCCTCCAGTCCGATTAGTCGGGGCGGGTAGGGTAGGGGCCACTGGCTGTAGGTAGTGTGCAGCCATCAAATTGTGGCAATGCCGTCACACCAGAAACGACCAACAGTTGGCCGCCCGCGACCATGCCGGTTGCCCTGCCATGGCTGATCTGCGGTAGAGCGGCTTGGCGGGACCGGCGGAAGCCGGTCCCTATCCGCGTCAGATTTCAAGATGAAGCGAGGCCCGCACCGTCCGCGGCGCACCGGGATAGATCCACAAGGCGCTGTACGAGCTGGCGGCATAACGCTGGTCGAGCAGATTGTCGGCCTCGAGACGGAAGCGGACTCCTTCGATTAGCGGCGCTTCGATCGCCGCCTTCACCTTTACATATTCGGGCAGCACCACCGGATTGGCGGTGAGAGATCCCGCCCGATCGCCGACATAGGCGACGCCCCCGCTCAACTGCCAGTCACCACGGGTCGTAGGAAGGCGATGGACGACCAGCAATGTGCCTGAGTGCTCCGGCACGTTCAGCACATCCGGTGTCGGGAAGGCAGCGTCATCCGCCTTCGCATCGAGCCAGGCATAATTGGCGACGATCTGCCAGCGATTACCGAGCCGCGCCGAAGCGTCGAGCTCGATGCCGCGGCTGACGATGCTTCCGACGGGTGCGAGGAAGTTCGCATCGACCGGGTCGGTCGTCAGGATGTCCTGCTTGCGGATGTCGAACCACGTTGCCGCCAGATCAACGCCGGGCAGTTTGGCTGCGACACCCACCTCGTAGCCGCGCCCCTTTTCCGGGCCGAAGCCCGCCCCGTTGCGATCGGTGCCGGTGTTCAGTGAGAAGTTCTCACCCCAGTTGGCGTGCACCGCGATCACGTCCGTAACGCGGTAGCGAGCACCGACGCGGAAGTTGATGGGCTCGTTGATGTTGCGGCCAACACCGCCGCTGTTGTTGTTGACGATCTTCTGCCGGTACGGATCGATCCGAGCACCTCCGACCAGCGTCAGTCGATCGGTGACGTCCCACATGTCCTTCACGTAGAAGGTGCCCGCCCAGCGGCTCTCGTCATTGTTCGTGAAGGGACGCAAAGGGGCGGCTATCGAAGATCCATAGACGGGACTGAACAGGTCGATCGCGTAAGGGACGACAGCCGCGGGGTTGATGCGCAACCAGCGCTCGCCGTAGAAGAAACGATATCCCTTCACCCCCGCGCTCACCCGGTGCCGGCCGATCTGTCCGGCGAGCTCCAGGCGCGCCGACAGGTCATCGACACTGAAGTCACGCGATCGGCGCTGTCGCCACAAGGCGTTCCCGACGATGCGCGACTGGTCGGCGGAGAGGCCCTTGAGCGTTCCTGTCCGCCAGACCACACCACCGTTCAGCGTCCAGCTTCCGCCGAGTTCCGCCAAGCCGGTCACCTGGTGCTGGTCCTGTCGTGATTTGGTGATGCCGTTCGATGGTTCGCCATAATAGTTTGAGAGCGGCAACGCATTGGCATCGCCGTTGATCGCCGGAATGCCGCGGTCGAACGGCGTGTCGTACTGGCTGAACTCGCCGGTGTAGGTAATGCGCAGCGCATCGCTCGGCTGCCAGGTCAGCGACGGCGAAACAACGCGTCGGCGCAGGTTGACGGCATCGCGCCACCCATCACTGTCCTCTCCTGCGACCACGATCCGGGCGGCCAGGGTCCGAGACAAGGGGCCCGTAGCGTCGAGTTCGACACGCCGCGTGTTGAACGAGCCATAACTGACCATCGCGTTCGCATGTGGCGTAAACCGTGGCGCCTTGGTCACGATGTTGACCCGGCCGCCGGGATCAACATCTCCGAACAGGGCGCCCGCAGGCCCTTTCAGCACCTCAATCCGTTCGGTCGTCGCCGGATCGCGCGGCGGGGCCATGCCACGGTTGGCGAGGAAGCCGTTCAGATAATATTCCGCGCCCCCGTCAGGGGTGCCGAGAAATCCGCGGACGGCGAAATTGTCGATAACACCGCCACGGTTGTTCTGTTGACTGAAGCCGCTGACGAGTTCGAGGGCGTCGCTTAACCGGTACGTTCCCGCCGCATCCAGAATGTCGCGCTCGATCGAACGGCTCGACTGCGACATGCGCTCGGTGACCCGGTCCGACGACAGCGTACGATCGACGGTGTTGCGGGTGCCCAGCACGACGATCTCATCTTCCTCGTCGTGCTCGGGCAGTTCCTGTGCCTCTACGTTGAAGGGCGCCAAACCGAGCGCGAGCGTGAAGGCAACTGCGGACGGACGCAGTCGCGAACGATGGGGCGTGAAGGACATTGCTGCTCCGGAATACGGCCTCAAAACGCCGCAAGGGTTGTGGTATGTTGCAACGTATCATAAAGCCGTTCTGCTGCAACGCAACAGCAGGTCTGCACCGCCTCCGGCTTTCGGAGGTACGGTGCCGACCGGCATGCACGGGATACGGTGCATCGCCGATCCAGGAACATCGGATTGGAAGTCCTTTGCACTCGAAATTAGCTCGTATCTTCAGCGTCCTTCTATTGGCTGGCGCCAGTCCGCTTTTCGCACAGGAGGCGCCAGCGCACTTGCCGCCGGTAATAGCTTGGTCGGGGAAGAGTGAGGCCTTGATCGTTAAGTCTGGTGATCCCTGGATCACGCCGGCCGAGACGGCCGGGTTCCGAACGACGCCGCGATATGCGGAAGTACGAGCATGGCTGAACCGTCTCGGCGCTGCATCGCCGCTCATCACTGTGAATACCTTCGGTCGTACGACCGAGGGCCGCGAGATGATCTATGTCCGTGCCAGCAAGGGAGGCCGCGGCAAACCTGTCGTCCTCGTGCAGGGCGGAATCCATGCGGGCGAGATCGACGGCAAGGACGCCGGTCTGATGCTCCTTCGCGACATTGCGCTACGTGGGAAGGACAACCTGCTCGACAAGGTCGATCTGGTGTTCGTGCCGATTTACAATATCGACGGACACGAGCAGCCGAGCGCGTTCAATTTCCTGCATATTCGTGGGCCAGTAGAGAAGGGGCGTGACGCCAACGCTCGCAACATCGACCTCAACCGTGATTACGCCAAGCTGGATGCGCCGGAGTCTCGGGCAATGATCGGTCTGATACGATTGCTCGATCCGATCCTCTATATCGACTGCCATGTCAGCGAAGGCTTCGACATGCAGTATGACGTGACCTTCACCTATGCCGGATGGGGCAAATATGCGCGCCATCGCGCCACCGCCGACTGGTTGGAACACCGCTTCGGTCCGGCGGTCTCGACGGCGCTGACGAACGCAGGTCACATTCCGATTATCTATCCGAGCCCGATCGATACTCGGCATCCGGAGAAGGGCATACGGTACAGCCCGGAAGGTCCACGCTACTCGACTGGATACGGCGACTTCATCGGGATGCCGACCGTGCTGGTCGAGAACCACATGCTCAAACCGTATCGGCAACGCGTGCTCGGCACCTATGTGCTGCTGGAAGCGGCGATGAAGATCGCCGCGGAAGATGCGGTACGCATCGCGGCCGCCAAGGCGACCGATTGTGCGAGCCGTCCGATTGAATTGCTGACACGCTGGAAGCCCGCATCCACCCCGATCGGGTGGATCGAAGACTTCAAGGGCGTGGCGTTCGACACCTATGTGTCGAAGGCTTCCGGTCGAGAGGAACAGCGCTGGTTGGGCAAGCCGATCACCTTCCGAATGCCGATCATCGGCCAGACACCGGTGGAAAGTGTGCGCCTGCCCAAGGCTTGGTGGGTGCCGCGCGAGCAGACGGAGGTTATCGAGCGGCTACGCCTGCACGGCATCCAGTTTGAAACCATTCAAACGCCAAAGGAGCTGAAACTCGATCGTGTTAGGCTGATCGAACCTAAGCTGTCTCAGCCGATTGAGGGGCGTTACCCAATTACCGCTGGCCTTGAACATTACGAGACTGATGAGGCAATGCCGACAGGCAGTGTGCGTGTGCTTGCCGATCAGCCGCTCGGGTTGTTGGCCGCCTCGCTGCTGGAACCCGAAAGCCAGGACTCGTTCCTTGCATGGGGCTTTTTCCCCGAAATGCTGGGACCTGCTTCAAGCACGGACGCCTTCGTACTTGCGGCACTCGGCGATCGGCTCCTCGCGACCAACCCGGTGGTCAAGCGCCGTTTTGATGCGAAGTTGCGTGATGAACCGGGCTTTGCCGCCGATCCCGACGCTCGACTTGCATGGCTCTACGCACAGGCAGGTCCGGGACATCCCTACCCCTTGCGCTATCCAATCGCGCGCGAAATGAGCGGTAGGTAGATGATTGCGGATCGGGACGATGTTTCCGCCACATCGTCCCGGCTCGAGGTCACGTAGCCAGCAATTGCCATCACGGCAGAGGTTGAGCGCTTTCCCAAAACGCCATCCTTGCGGGAAAGCGGGCAGGGTCTAGGCTCACCACCTTCCATGCTGACAACATGAATGAATGGCAGAAGGTAGGGAGCTGAAAAACGGCCGCGAATGACCGGATGTGATGACGTGGACGGCTCTCCAACCCTCTCGCAGAATGATCTGCGGAGAGCCGGAAGGAGAGTCACTGTGGGGAACGTCACGACTGTAGGTCTCGATAT
>NZ_LMLP01000013.1 GCF_001421965.1 Sphingomonas sp. Leaf67 | reverse complement strand
ACGGGCTCCGCTACGCAGCCCATTGCTTCAACCGCGCTGATGCGCAAAACAACCGCCCGGCTCTAATCTCAGCTGGAGGAAAGCTGGGGGTCACGTCAGGATGAACGGCCGGGTTTGGGCGCTTCCTGCCGTCCCCGATCGGATGGTTAAACGGGAAGGCATTGGCCAGGGGCAGGATCAATAAGCCGCCTTGCGTTGTCCTGCGTACTTGTCAGGCTGACCATCCCGGACGAAAGCGGAACCGTCTGTCATGGGATCGCAACCTGCCGACACGCTATCCCGATCGACGATGCTCGCTGGCGTCCAGTCCGTAGCGTCGGAGGCGATCGTAGAGGCTTCGCCGCGACATCGACAGCGCTTCGGCGGCGGCGGCGACATCGCCGGCAGCCTTGGTCAGGACTTCTGCGATGACTGCTGCCTCGAACCGTGCCACCCGGTCGGTAAGGGGCAGTCCGTCGTCTTCGCCCGCCGTGCCGGGCAGGGCCAGCACCGTCTGTACCGCAAAGTTGCGTAGCGCGCGCACATTGCCGCGCCACGGATCGGTCATCAGCCCCCCTCGACGGCAGCGGTGAGTGAAGGGACCTTGCGCGGATTCCAAGAACTCTAACATTGCCAACGCTGGCAAAGTCTGATTAGTCTGCCATGTGAGAAGCCGTCTCATAAGATGAGACTTTTCGCTGAGGCAAGCGGAAGGGGCCTACAGGAGAGGTAGATGGATCGTTCGGTCAGTCGCCTAGCGATGCTAATCGCTGGTTTGGCATTCTCCCCCGGGGCCGGGGCGGCGGATCGGACAATAACGCCGCTAAGCTCGGACTGGCGTTTCGTTCAAGGCGATCCTGAAGGCGCGGAACGTCTTGCGACGAACCTTGAAGGCTGGAGCACGGTAACGGTTCCGCATGACTGGGCGATTGCTGGACCTGTTGCGGAGGATGCAAAGGCCGGAGGTGAGAACGGTTTTTTTCCTACCGGCATTGCTTGGTATCGTCGCAACCTCGACGTCACTCCCGTTCCGAACCGTCGCTATTTCGTCGAGTTTGACGGCATCATGGAGCGCAGCGGCGTCTGGGTGAATGGCCACCATGTCGGCTACCGGCCAATGGGCTATGTTTCCCTGCGCTATGACATCACGCGTCATCTACGCCGTGATGGGCCGAACGTCATCGCAGTGCGGGCGGACACGGCGGCTGCACCGTCATCGCGCTGGTACACCGGGTCGGGCATCTATCGGCATGTCCGCCTGATCGAAACCGGCGACGTTCATGTGCCGCAAGGTGGCGCGTTTGTCCGCACGTCCTCGATCACGGCAGGGGCTGCCATGCTGTCGGTTTCGACAGAAATCCATAATTCCTCCACGACGCCCCGCGGTGCGATGGTGGAAGTGGTCGTCACCAGTCCCGACGGGCGCGAAGCCGGGCGCACACGATCGCTGCTGACGCAGGTGGAGGCTGACCGCACACAGCTTGTGACGCGCGAGATCCGGCTCGCATCGCCCCGGCGATGGAACCTCAACGATCCCGCGATGTACCGCGCCACGATTCACATCCTGGACGACCGCGGCGACGTGCTGGACAGCGAAACCGTGCGGTTCGGCGTTCGGGAAGCCGTATTCTGGGCGGACACCGGCTTCTGGCTGAACGGACGCAACATCAAGCTGAAGGGCGTGGCGGTGCATCATGACGGCGGCGCAGTCGGCGCAGCGGTGCCCATCGCAGTATGGCGACAGCGGCTGATCGCCCTGAAGGCACTCGGCGTCAACGCTATCCGCGCTGCGCACAACGTGCCCAGCCCGGAACTGCTCGACCTGACCGACGAACTCGGCCTGCTGGTGATGGACGAATGGTTCGATCAGTGGAACGTCGCGAAGACCCCGGAGGATTACCACCTCTTCTTCAGCGATTGGCACAAGCGCGACACGGCCGATATGATCCGGCGCGATCGCAATCACCCCAGTATCGTGCTGTGGAGTGCAGGCAACGAAATCCACGACACCGCCTATCCCGTACAGGCCAAGGCGGCACTGCGCTCGATCCTCGATATCGCCCATGCGACCGATCCGACCCGCCCGGTGACGATGGGGCTGTTCCGGCCAAACGTGACGGGCGACTATACCAACGGCTTGGCCGACATGCTCGACGTCGTCGGCCAGAATTATCGCGAAACCGAACTGGCGGCAGCGCACCGTCAGGACCCACGTCGCCGGATCGTCGGGACGGAGAACGGGCATAACCGCATCAACTGGCTGCCGGTACGTGACAATCCGGCCTATGCCGGCATGTTCCTGTGGACTGGTATCGATTACCTGGGTGAAGCAAACCGCGCCGGTTGGCCCGCCATCAGCCGCTACACCGGCCTGCTCGACCGGACCGGCGCAGCGCACGTCCGCGGGCTGGAACGGGCGAGCTGGTGGTCGGAAACGCGCGTCATCCATGTTGTACGCAACGCCATTCCGACTGCCGCCGGACCGGCGACCGATGGCGCAGGCGGACCAAACCAACCGGTCCTGCCGGCGATGATCGCGGTGGCGACGCCCCAGCCGCCGGTTGCCCTCTTCGACGATTGGACGCCTGCGAACGCGAAACCGCATGCCGAAACGATCGAGGTGTACAGCAACTGCCGCCAGGTAGAGGCGTTTCTGAACGGTCGCTCGCTCGGCACCTTGCCGATCAACGCGAATGCGTCGCCGCGCCGTTGGGCGGTAACCTATGTGCCGGGAGAAGTACGGGCCGTTTGCCGGGACCAGGGCGCTGGCGATATCTCCGACCGGCTTCGCACCGCCGGCACTCCTGTTGCGATCCGGCTGTCGTCCGATACCGGGACGGTCGGGTCCGACTTCGACAGCATGGCCTATGTCCGTGCACAGGTGGTCGATGCGAAGGGCGTGACCGTGCCGAACGCGGCGCAACTCCTGCATTTCTCGGTCGAGGGTGCGGGCGAACTGATCGCCACCGACAACGGATCGGTCACCGACCACCGACCCTTTGCCTCGCCGGACCGCCAGCCCCGCGACGGTAACGCCGTCGCGCTGGTACGCGGTGCCGGTGACGGACGCTTCACCGTACGTGTCAGCGCCGACGGGTTGAAACCGGGCACGATCACGCTGCAGGCCCGACAGAAATGACGAAGTCCACCGTCGACAGCGATCGGCCTGCGCACTGAGCCATTCCATGCATCGATACAGGTGACGCTCTTTGGGTGCCCGACCAAACGACCGCTACCCCTCGTTACTGACCACGCCCCCCCTACACGATCGGAGCCACCAATGCTGCGTTCCCTGCTGACCCTGCCACTCATCCTTACCGCCGGGCTGGTACACGCCCAGACCAGCGGTCCGAGTATCGGGAGCAGGCCGGCACTACCCGTGCCGTACGCCACCAAATCGGTCGTCAACACGCCCGATACTACGCCCTTTCATGACGGTGCCAGCTTGAAGGTGGCCGACGGCCTCACCGTAAACACCTTCGCGGAGGGGCTCGACTCTCCGCGCAATGCTGTGGTGCTTGCGAACGGAGATGTGTTGGTCGCGGAGGCGACGACCGAGCGCAAGAGTAACGACCCGAACTACCGCGCGGTCGGGCGCAACCGGATCCTGCTGCTGCGCGATACCGATGGCGATGGCCGCGCCGACGTACGCGAAACACTGATAGGCGGCCTCAGCCAGCCTTACGGGATGCAACTGATTGGCAACAAGCTATACATTGCCAACGCGAATGGCGTGTTCTGGACCCCCTATACGCTCGGCCTCACCCGCATCGCCGACGACGCGCCACGCAACTGGATCACCCGCTTCGATCCCACCGGCTACAACAATCATTGGACGCGGAATCTGCTGGCCAGCCGCGACGGACGCACCTTGTTCATTGCGGTCGGCTCGGCCAGCAACGCGGGCGAGTTCGGCATGGCCAAGGAAACGCGTCGTGCCGCGATCCTGGCGATCGATCTGGCGAGCGGACGGGAGCGTGTATATGCCGATGGCATTCGCAATCCGGTGGGCATGGCGATTGAGCCCCGGACCGGGCGGCTGTGGACTTCGGTAAACGAGCGTGACGAACTGGGCGACGATCTGGTCCCCGACTACATTGTCGGCTTGAAGGAAGGAGGCTTCTACGGCTGGCCCTACAGCTACTGGGGCAAGAATCCCGATCCGCGTCTGAAAGGGCAGAGGTCCGACCTGGTGGCCAAGGCTCTGACGCCCGATTTTGCGGTCGGTGCCCATGCTTCCGCACTTGGCATCTCGTTTGGGATGAACACGTCGCTGCCGTCGCGTTTCAAGGACGGTGCCTTTGTCGCGCGGCACGGCTCGTGGAACCGTTCGACACTGCTCGGCTATGACGTGGTGTTCGTTCCGTTCTGTAACGGCCGGGCGGTTGGCCCGATGCAGCCCGTGCTGACCGGCTTTACCGACGGTCCGGACCATGTGCATGGCCGACCGCGTGCGCTGGCGACCGCACGCGACGGATCGGTACTGGTAGTTGATGACAAAGGGGGCAGGATATGGCGCATCGCCGCTGCGATGCCCCGTCAGGCAAGCCGGTAAACAGGTCACCGGGGTCAGGACTCGTTGATCACAGCCAGAAAAAGATAGTGGCAGCGAAGGGATGGCGGAGAAGAAGGCCGTGGGGCCGGCGCCTGATGCTGGCGGGGGGTGCCACGGCGAGCACGGCAGGCTTTGCAGTCAGCTGCGCGAGGCCATCGCAATTCAGCCGTCAGTACAGGCAACTGTTCGGGCCCCTCCTCGCACGGACATCGAACGCCTCCACGCCCCGCCCGGGGGCAGCCATGGCGCTGTGACGACGGTCCGAACCGCGAGCAGTCCCATGAGATTCTGGGATGACCAAGGCCAACGCAGAGTGACCCACAAGGCGACATTCACAACTCCGTTGCCGTTTCCCGAAAGCGGACGCCTGTTCATGTCGTTCAACCAACAGCTACTTACCGTGAAACCGTTGGTTAGATCGTTCCGCCTATATGCCCCAGAGATCAGCGATCGCGCGCCGCCCTGCCGAACAGCCAAGCAGACATCGTCCAGCCAACCGTCCACACGATCGTGAAGATCCACGTTGAATGACCGGAAAGCTGGACAATTACGCCAGCGGCGATCTGGGCAAGAGCTGCGACGCTCATCGCGACCGCCATTCTAGAGGCGCGTAGCCGCGCCACGGTGGCGCCGATCAGTGCAATCACGGGGACGGCGTTGAACCACATGTTGAGATCGTTCTCCTCGTTGCCAACTATTCCGACCGCGGCGTTCCCCCATAGCAGCAGCAACCCAGCACCAAGCGCGACGGCAGCACCTCCGCGATAGGCCCAGCTCCCGCTAGCGCGGACCGCGAGCTCGAACGCCAGTCCGACTCCGCCCAGCATGACGACAGCAAAGGCGAAGTCCTCCGCTCCCCAATTCACTTCGGTAGTGAATTGCATCGCGATGGCCGGCAACGCGATGAGGCCGGCGATCGCAGCCCAGCCCGCCAGTCGCCACGGGTTGAAAGATCCGGCGCTGTCCGCCGGCGGTGTATGCGTCATGAGCTTGTCTCCTGATTGCTGGAGCGCCATCACTGCCTAAGACTGACCATGAGCGGCATGAGCAGAAAGTGAGCAATCACTGATATGACTGGCACCGTCCTGCACTTCGGCGATTTCCGACTGGACCCGTTGGACCGTCGTCTGTTCCGCGCGGGCATCAAGGTCGAACTTAACGCACGATACCTGGATGCCCTGATCCTGCTTTTGGAGGCGGACGGCGCCTTGGTCGCGAAGGATCGGTTCATGGACGTGGTCTGGCGCGGCATACCGGTCACCGACGAAGCGCTGACCCAGGCAATCCGCACCTTGCGACGGACGCTGGGCGACAGCGCGACGGCGCCCCGGTACATTCAGACGGTGCCGAAGCATGGCTACCGGTTCGTCGCGCCGATCGAGACAGTGACAGCTCTGGTCGATCAGGAAGCTGGTGGGACTGAGCCCATGATGAAATATTCGCGTTTGCAGTTCGTGCGCGACGCGATGTCCGGCGCGATCGGTGCGATGATTGCCGGAACGTTGATCGGCTTGATCTATGGCTTTGTCGGGGCCGCTCAGCCGCATCCGGGATCCGGCGGTGGGGGTGCTGTCTCTTTGCTCCTGGTCATGATGGTGGTGTCCCTGGTGTCGGCGGGGGTCGGCGGGGCTGGTATCGCGGCGGGCATTGCCGCATCGCGCTTCATACACCCGCGCCGCTGCTCTTGGACCGTCGTCGGCGGGTCGCTTGGTGGCCTGATCACAGGGGCGTTTGCCAACGTGATTGGAAGCGACGCATTTCGTCTGCTGTTCGGGCACAGCGTCAGAATCGCCGGGGCAAGCGAAGGCGTGATCCTAGGCGCGGCCATAGGGCTTGCCTTATGCACCGCGTCGCACTGGCCTCGGTTGGTCTGGGGCTTGTCTGCCATGCTCGGTGCAGGAGTAGGCCTGTGTATCGCACTTGCCGATGGACGTATGATGGCTGGCAGCCTCCAGTCTCTGGTTGTTGCGTTTCCATCATCGCAGTTTGGCTTCAATGGGATCGGTGGCGCGCTTGGCGAGGACGGTCTTGGCCCTATTGGCAGGACCGTCACAGCGGCGTTCGAAGGCGCCGTCTTCTCCGTTGCGACTCTGTGGGGACTGCTCAGGCCGACCTTCTCCCTACTTCGAGCTAACCAAGCGTCCGAAGCGACGTGATCTGGACTGAAAATCGGAAGAGTGGGCGGCGCCAAAGACCCAAATCCGGTCACTCGCCCCCGATTTTTGCTTCCCAACTTTGGGCATCCGATCATCCCGTCGCTCACCGATGTCGCGCACCTGTATAATCGACACCAAGCAACCGGTGGTGCCCGGCTTTCTGAACTGGCCCCTGTTTTGACCGGACGGAATTAAGCCTAAGAAGGAGGCTTGGGGCTATCCCCTGAGCATAGGCTTATGTCCGTGTCCGAGATCATCGCCGACGGCGGTCGTCGCCGTCACTGGAGCACGCCTGAGAAGCTGAGGATCG
>NZ_LMLP01000012.1 GCF_001421965.1 Sphingomonas sp. Leaf67 | reverse complement strand
CTCCAAGACCCAACAGATGCTCGAGATCACCCTCGACATCTTCCTAGACAGAAAACGTCTACAGAGTCTGAAGTGCATACTCCCCGTACCGGGGAGGAAGCACTTCAAACCGAAAACCGCTCGCGCAATTCCATCATCGCCAGCGCCGCCTTGGCCGCCTCACCGCCCTTGTCCTTTTCGTCGCGCTTCGCCCGCGTCAGCGCCTGCGCCTCGTTCTCGACGGTCAGGATGCCGTTGCCGACCGGCACGCCTTCCAGTGACAGGTTCATGATTCCACGCGCGCTCTCGTTCGACACGACCTCGAAATGATAGGTCTCGCCGCGGATGATGACGCCCAGCGCGACGAACGCGTCATAGACTTCCGCCGCATCGGCGATCGCGATCGCGCCCGGCACTTCCAGCGCGCCGGGCACGGTCACCGTCTCGTGTTCATGCCCCGCCGCTTCGATCGCCGACCGCGCCCCTTCGAGCAGCAGGTCGTTCAGATGGTCGTAAAACCGCGCCTCGACGATCAGTATCTTCGCCATATCAATTCTCCACGATCGGCCGTTCGCCGACGATTTTCAGCCCATAACCGTCGAGCCCGACCAGCGTGTGGTGGGTGTTGGTCAGTACCACCATGTCCTCGACGCCCAATTCGTTCAGGATCATCGCGCCAACGCCATAGTCGCGCAGTTCCTCCATCTCCGGCACCGGCGCGCCGCTGCGCGCGTGGATCGCCAGCGTCAGCCCGTCGGGACGCGGGCGGTTGATGACGACGACGACGCCCGCGCCTTCCTCGCCGATGATCCGCATCGATTGCCGCAGCAGCCCGCCACGCTCGCCACCCTCGCCGAACAGGTCGGCGAACGGCGACAGCGCGTGCATCCGCACCAGCGTCGGCTTGCTCGGATCGATCAGCCCCTTGACCAGCGCCACCTGCTCGCTGCCCGTCGCCTTGTTCCAGAAGGTCATGGCGCGCCATTCGCCGCCCCATTCGCTCTCGAACACCGTCTCGGCGCGCTTTTCGACCAGATGGTCATGGCGGCGACGGTACGCGATCAGGTCGCGGATCGTCCCGATCTTCAGGCCGTGCAACTGCGCGAAGCCGATCAGGTCGTCCATCCGCGCCATCGTCCCGTCCTCGTTCATGATCTCGCAGATCACGCCCGATGGATTGAGCCCGGCGAGCCGCGACACGTCGACCGCCGCCTCGGTATGACCGGCGCGCACCAGCACCCCGCCCTCGCGCGCGACCAGCGGAAACACATGGCCCGGCGTCACGATCTCCGACGCTTCCTTCGACGCATCGATCGCGACCGCGATCGTCCGCGCGCGATCGGCAGCGGAAATGCCGGTCGTCACCCCCTCGCGCGCCTCGATCGACACGGTGAAGGCGGTTTCGTGCCGCGTGCCGTTGTTGCGCGCCATCAGGTCGAGGCCAAGCTGGTCGACCCGCGATCTGGTCATGGCGAGGCAGATCAGTCCGCGCCCGTGCCGCGCCATGAAATTGACCGCATCGGGCGTCGCCATCTGCGCCGGGATGACCAGGTCGCCCTCATTCTCGCGATCCTCGTCGTCGACCAGGATGAACATCCGCCCGTTGCGGGCTTCATCGATGATTTCCTCGGGCGAGGACAGAAAGGCGTGGCGGAGACCCGCCAGTTCAGCGTTGGCCACGGACTTGTTCCATTCGCATCAGATAACGGGCGAGCACGTCGATCTCGATATTGACCGACTGCCCTTCGGCAAGGTCCCCAAGCGTCGTGACCGACTGGGTATGGGGGATCAGGTTGACGGTGAAGCGGGTGCCGGTCGCGTCGTCGGCAACGTCGTTGACGGTCAACGACACGCCGTCGATCGTCACCGACCCCTTGGTCGCGACGAACGGGCTGAGCGCGCGGTCGATCGCAACGGTCACGCGGGTCGAATCCTTGTCGGCTTGCGCCGCGACGACCTTACCCACGCCGTCGACATGGCCAGTAACGATATGCCCGCCCAGTTCGTCGCCCAGCTTGAGCGCGCGTTCCAGGTTCAGCTTGCGTCCCGCGACCCATTGGTCGGCGGTGCGCGACACCGTCTCGCCCGACACATCGACCGCGAACCAGCCCGGGCCCTTTTCCACCACCGTCAGGCACACGCCCGAACAGGCGATCGATGCGCCCATGTCGATGGTCGCGGTATCATAGGCGCAACCGATCCGGACGCGCAGGTCGCCCGGCCCGTCGATCGATTCGATGCGCCCTACGTCGCTGACTATTCCGGTGAACACGCTTCGCTCCTTCTCCCGGATCGATCGATATCTAGCCCGACCACGCCGTCATTCCCGCGAAGGCGGGGATGACGACCGATTGCTATCGCTCGATCCTGACGCGCTCGTAGACCTCCAACCGGTCGCTGCCAAGCATCCGGGCGTCGTGCAGTCGCCAGCGGCCATGCGCCGCCGCCAGATCGGTCAGCGCGATATCGGGCAGCGTCCGGCCATGCCCGATCAGGATCGGGGCGCGGTACAGCAGCAGCCGGTCAACCACATCGGCGCGCAGGAACGCCGCCGCCGTCGCCGCACCGCCCTCCACCAGCACATGGTCGCCCGACAGGTCGGACAGCGCCTCGACCCCCGGCAGCATCGTGAATCCGTCCATCGCCTCGCAATCGGCCGACAGCACCACCCGCTGCGGACTGCGCCCGCCCAGGCCCGGCAGGCGCACGTCCAGCTTCGGCCGGTCGATCTCGGCGGTGCCCCGCCCGACCAGAATCGCTTCGTGGCGGCTGCGTTCCAGATGGCCGTGCGCGCGCGCCGCCGGTCCCGTGATCCACTGGCTCTGCCCATCGGCCCGCGACACCGCGCCGTCCAGCGACAGCGCCAGCTTCAGCGTGACGAACGGCCGCCCCAGTGCGCGCCGGGTCAGGAACCCCGCCATCGCCCGCGCCGCATCCTCGCCCCGAACATCGGAGGTCACCGCAATCCCCGCCGCCTGCAACCGCGCGATCCCCAGCCCGTCGGTCCGCGGATCGGGATCGCGCAAGCCGATCACCACCCGCGCGACGCCGTGTTCGATCAGCAGGTCCGAACAGGCTGGCCCGCGCACCGACTCATGCGCGCACGGCTCCAGCGTGACATACGCGATCGCGCCCAGCGCCTGCGCGCCGGCCTGTGCCAGCGCCTCCGCCTCGGCATGCGGTCGCCCGCCCGCCCGCGTCCAGCCGCGCCCGACCACCCGGCCGTCCGCCACGACGATGCAACCGACATTGGGATTGGGCGCGGTGCTGCCCCGCGTCCGCGCCGACAGCGTCAGCGCCGCGCCCATCCAGCGCGCATCCTCGACCGGGTCGGTCAGATGCCCCAGCTTTTGAGCTTGTCGTCGATCTTCTTCCACTCGGCCTGCCGCTTGGCGCGTTCGCGCTCGAACTCGGCGTTCGCCGCGTCCTGCTTGGCCTGGTCGATCTTCTGCTGCGCGATGATCTCCGCATCGGTGCGGTTCGCTGGCCAGCTTTCGACATAGATGATGTTCGGCCGGTACACGCGTTCGAAATAGGAATCGTGAACGAACCCCCATCCGATCAACAGCACGATGCAGATCGATGCCAGCAGGAACCACCATTCGTGCTTCTCACGCATCCGCGCAAAGCCGACAAAGTCCCGCACGGCATGAACCGGCGAAAAGAGATGGCGCAATTTCATCGCCCCGGAAGATAGGCGCAGGGGCGGACAATCACCAGCCCCGGACGGCCATGAAAGAAGGATGGACTCACGCGAAGGCGCGGAGACGCGAAGGGGTCGCGTTCCGCGCGATGTCTGTGCGAACGGAAGACCGTTTCACCAGTTGCAGGGTCGATCAAGGCCGCTGGCGCGGATGACGGACCAGCAAGCGCAACCCCTTCGCGTCTCCGCGCCTTCGCGTGAATCATCCGCCTTCTCCCCATGCGGCGCACGCATGGGGAGAAGCCCGCCTCAACTATCCTGCATCGTGAAGCGCACCGTCATCTCGCGCCAGCTTTCGACCGCCACCCCGTCGCGGGTCGCGGGACGGAAGCGCCATTTCGACAGCGCGCGCTTCTTCGTGGCTTCGAAGAACGCGTCGCTGGTCGCGCGCACCGGTTCGATCGCGCTCACCCGCCCGTTGCTGCCGACCAGCACACGGACGACGACCACGCCGTCACGGCCGATATTGCGTTCGAACGCGGGATAATCGGGCTGGAAATCGGCGCGATAGCGCGGATCGACGCTGGCCGACACCAGCACCGGCAGCGGCGTGGCGACCGTCACCGGCCCGCCCGTGCCGACCCCGCTTGGCGGCGTCGGCAGCGATAGCGGCGTCGGCGGTGCCGGCGGGATGACCTCGGTGCTCTCGATCGTCGGGCCGGTCACCGGATAGGGCGCGGGCGGTACGACGGGCAGCGGCGCGGGGGCAGGATCGCTGACGGCGCGCTCGACCGGCTTGACCTCGTCCGGGATCGGCGGCGGCGGCGGATCGATCGGGATGGCGGTGGCCTCGAACGGAGGGTCGACCGGCCCGCGCAGGACCGTCGTCGCCGTCATCATCGCCAGCGCCAGCAGGCCGCCGTTGATCGCAATCGCAATACCCAACCCCACCGGGCTCAGGCCACGTTGTCCCTCATATGCCATGCCACCGTCCCTTCGATTCGTATCTCCTGCCGTCCAATCGGCTCATGCGATGAGATACCCTCACGAAGGATCTGTAAAGCTGACGTGCGCGTCAGCCGCGCAGCCGGTCGACCGCGCGCGCCTGCCCGATCAGCGGCAGCAGCGTCGCCATATCCGGTCCATGGTCCATGCCCGTCAGCGCGCGGCGCAGCGGCAGGAACAACGCCTTGCCCTTGCGCCCGGTCTCGGCCTTCAGCGCGGCGGTCAGCTGGCCCCATGGATCGGTCCACTCCAGCCCCGCCGCGACCTCGGCCGCCCGGTCCAGAAACGCGCGATCCTCCGGCGCGACCGGTGCCGTGTCGACCGGCCCGGTGACCACCCGCCACCAATCGCCCGCCTCGTCGACCCGCACGATATTGCCGCGCACCGCTTCCCACGCCGCCGCATCCATTCCCTCTGGCAACGCGCCCTCGACCCGTTCGAACGGCAGCTGATGCACGATCCGCGCATTCACCTGCGCCAGCTCGCCCTCGTCGAACCGCGCCGGCGCGCGCCCGAACCGCCCGAAATCGAACGCCGCGATCAGCGGCGCCGGATCGATCACCGCCTCTACGGGATCGCTGGTCCCCAGCCGTGCGAGCAGCGCCACCACCGCCTCCGGCTCGATCCCCTGCTCCCGGAAATGCTCGACGCCCAGCGACCCCAGCCGCTTCGACAGCTTGCCCTCGTTCCCGACCAGCAACGCCTCATGGGCAAACGCCGGCGGCACTGCCCCCATCGCGGAGAACATCTGCATCTGCGTGGCCGTATTGGAGACATGATCCTCGCCCCGCACGACATGGGTCACGCCCATATCGGCATCGTCGATCACCGACGGCAACAGATACAGCCACGACCCGTCGGCCCGCCGCACCACCGGATCGGACAGCAGCGCCCCGTCGAACCTCTGCGGCCCCCGCACCATATCGTCCCACGCGATCGGCTCGGCCTCCAGCCGGAACCGCCAGTGCGGCCGCCGCCCCTCATCCTCCAGCCGCGCCCGATCCGCGTCGCTCAGCGTCAGCGCGGCGCGATCATAGACCGGCGGCAGCCCCCGCCCGGCAAGGATCTTGCGCCGCAAATCCAGCTCTTCGGGCGTTTCATAGGCGGGATAGATGCTTCCGGTCGCGACCATCCCGGCGAACACCGCCTCGTACCGGTCGAACCGCGCCGACTGCCGTTCCTCGCCATCGGGCACCAGCCCCAGCCACGTCAGATCGCGCCGGATCGCCTCGACGAACCGCTCCTCGCTGCGCGCGCCATCGGTGTCGTCGATCCGCAGCAGGAACCGCCCGCCCCGCTGCTTCGCGAACATCCAGTTGTGGAGCGCGGTGCGCAGATTGCCGATATGCAGAAAGCCGGTCGGGCTGGGAGCGAAACGGGTGACGGTCATGCGCGCCCTCTCGCCCATTTGTCGCATCGGCGCAAACGCGGGCGTCACATGGCTTTCACAATTCGTCCGCGGCCTCTATGGCGCACCCATCTTTTCATCGATACGGGCGCACCCATGAAGCTGCTGGCGGGCAATTCCAATCTTCCCCTGTCGACCGCGATCGCGGACTATCTGGAGATTCCGCTGACCACGGCCAGCGTGCGCCGCTTCGCCGACGAGGAAATCTTCGTCGAGGTGCTGGAGAATGTCCGCGGCGAAGACGTGTTCGTCGTTCAGTCGACCAGCTATCCGGTCAACGACAACCTCATGGAAATGCTGATCATGATCGACGCGCTGAAGCGCGCGTCGGCGCGTCGCATCACCGCCGTCCTCCCCTATTTCGGCTATGCGCGGCAGGACCGGAAGCCCGGCCCCCGCACCCCGATCTCGGCGAAGCTGGTCGCCAACATCATTACCGAAGCCGGTGCCGACCGCGTGCTGTGCGTCGATCTGCACGCCGGACAGATTCAGGGCTTCTTCGATATCCCGACCGACAATCTCTATGCCGCGCCGGTCATGTCGGAGGATATCAAGACCCGGTTCGGCGAGCATAACCTGATGGTCGTGTCGCCCGACGTCGGCGGCGTGGTCCGCGCGCGCAGCCTTGCCAAGCGCCTCCACAACGCCCC
This sequence comes from Sphingomonas sp. Leaf67, assembly GCF_001421965.1. Classification (GTDB taxonomy): domain Bacteria; phylum Pseudomonadota; class Alphaproteobacteria; order Sphingomonadales; family Sphingomonadaceae; genus Sphingomonas. The sequence continues at coordinate 339,044 of NZ_LMLP01000012.1, read as the reverse complement.
GCTCGCCATCGTCGACAAGCGTCGCGAGCGCGCCGGCGAATCGGAGGTCATGAACATCATCGGCGATGTCGAGGGTCGCTTCTGCGTCCTGATCGACGATATCGTCGATTCGGCGGGCACGCTGTGCAACGCCGCCGCCGCGCTCAAACAGGCGGGCGCGGTCGGCGTCGTCGCCTATTGCACCCACGGCGTCCTGTCGGGCGGCGCGGTGGCGCGGGTCGAGGCGTCGGCGCTGGAGGAACTGGTCATCACCGATTCGATCGGCAACCACGACGTGATCGCGCAGGGCAAGAAGATCCGCCACCTGACCATCGCCCCGCTGCTCGCCGAAGCGATCCGGCGAATCGCGGATGAATCGTCGGTGTCGAGCCTGTTCGACTGACGCGGGGCTCGTCCGCGCCTTGTCAACCGGTCGTCATGCTATAGCATGGCGGCATCGTCCTTTGGGGGAAGGAACACGTCATGCATGCCAGTCAGATCGCAACCGGGGCACCGACATGGGTGTATGCCCTGCTGGCGGGGCTCGTATTCCTTGGCGTGCGGCGGCTGCGGACGCGCGAGGTGCCGGTCGCGGTCGCGCTGCTTCCGTCCATCGCCTTCCTGTTGTGGAGCGTGATGGGGGTCGCTGCCTTCGCCCATCAGGTCGGGATCCTGCCTGCATTGGGGGCCTGGGCGGGCGGTGCTGCTTTGGGGGCGGCAAGCGGCGCGTTGCTGCCCGATCCGCGCGGGCAGCGGTTGCCGGGCGGGCGGGTGCGCCAGCCGGGGTCCCCGTTGCCGCTGATCCTCTATCTCGGGGTATTCGTCGTCCGCTTCGCCTGCGGCGCATGGGCGGCGGTCGTTCCGGCGAACGCGGTGCTGGCCACTGCGATCGGCATTGCGGCGGGGGCGGCGGTAATGGCACGGCTGCTGGTCGGCGTCGCGCGTTGGCGAACGGTTTCCGCCCTGCCCGCCTGAACGGTCAGGCCACCCCATCCCAGACCAGCTTCACCCCGACCGCGATCATCAACCCATAGATCGCGGTGTAAAACCGCTTCGCCGACACCCGCCGGACCAGCCACACCCCGGCAACCGTCGCCGCGATCGCCACCGGCAACAGCACCGCCGACGTCGCGAGGTTCGCCGCCGTGAACTGCCCCAGTGCCAGATAGGCCGGCACCTTCAACCAGTTGACCGCGCCGAAGAACAGCGCGGTCGTCCCCACCAGCACGTCGCGCGGAAGCTGGCGCGGCAACACCCACAGCTGGAACGGCGGTTGCCCGGCATGGGCGATCTGGCTGGTGAACCCCGATGCCACGCCGAACATCGTGCCGACCCAGCCCGGCGATCGCCGCGCGGCCGGCATCCCGTTGCGTTCGGTCCATAGCCGCCACAGCCCGAACGCGATCGAAATCGCCCCGACCACCGCCAGCACTGCCGAAGGTTGCACCGCGCTTGCAAAGCCATAGCCCAGCAGGATGCCGATCCCCGCGCCCGGCAGCATCCACGCGATCACCCGCCAGTCGATCGTCCGCCGGAACGCCCAGATGCCGACGACGTCCTGCACGATCAGGATCGGCAACAGGATCGCCGCCGCGCGCACCGGATCGACCGCCAGCGCCAACATCGGCAGCGACAATGCCCCCATCCCCGAAAAGCCGCCCTTGGCCAGCCCCAGCATCAGCACCGCCGGCACCGCCAGCGCATAGAAGAACGGATCGTCGATCATGCGGTCAGTCGTCGCGCCGCTCGCCCAGCGCCTGCGCGATGCGGAACAGCGCCAGCACCCCGACCGCCATCACCGCGACCAGCGCCAGCACGGCATAGGTCAGCACCTCCAGCCAGCGCGCGACGGCGCGGGTGGCGTCGGCGTGGCGTGCCGCCGCGATGCTTTGCGGCGTTTCGACGCGCGGCGCGCCGGTGGTGAACGGCGCGGGCCGCGGTGCCGGCACCGGCTCGCCGGTACGCGGATCGACCCGCTGCACATCGCCGGTGTCAACTTCCGCGCCGGGACGCGACGTTCCGCCATCGGTCGACATGGTCGCAACCGCCCCGACCATCGCCAGCGTGGCAAAGATCGCCAGCGCCCATGACAGCGCCCGGGCCTGCCAGCCTTCGGGCGTCATCGGCGGTCACCCCGGTTGCGGTGCTGCGCAGTCGCCGCGTGGACCGACCGACCCATCGGCGCGCGATCTGCGGAACAGGCGACCCGTGCCGCGAACCCCGCCATGACGGTCATGGTCGCGACGAAGATCGGGATGGCGATTGCCGAGTGCATCCGGGGGCTATAGCGGCTTGGCCTTGACATTGCGACGCCTTCCGCCCCGTTCCTCTTGGTCCTGGCGCTCGCCGGCTGCGCCGTGCCCGAGGCGCGGTTGCGCAGCGGATTGCAGGGGGCGGGACTGTCACGGTCGCTGTCGGCCTGCATGGCGCAGCACATGGTCGACCGTCTGAGCCTTGCCCAATTGTTGCGGATGTCCGACCTGCCCGCCGCGCGCGATGCCAACGACCTGCCGGGGTTTCTGCGGCGGGTGCGGGCGCTTGGCGATCCCGAAATCGTCGCGGTAACCGGCAGTTCGGCGGCGCTCTGCGCGACCGGCCTTCGGTAAAGCATCTGCGACGCAATTGCATTAAGCCAGTTTAACACTGGATTCGGTGGTCAGCTTGTGCTTTAGGCGTGGCAACTTTGCCAACTTACCAGACACCCACCCGAGAGGCGGAAGGCGAATCCATGAACATTCACGAATATCAGGCCAAGGAACTGCTCGCGAAGTTCGGCGTGCCCGTGCCCGCCGGTTTCTCGGCGATGACCGTCGACGAAGCCGTCGAAGCCGCCGGCAAGCTCCCCGGACCGCTCTATGTCGTCAAGTCGCAGATTCACGCCGGCGGCCGCGGCAAGGGCAAGTTCGTCGAACTCGGCCCGGATGCGAAGGGCGGCGTCCGCCTCGCGTGGAACCTCGACGAAGTGCGCGCGCACGCGACCGACATGCTCGGCAACACGCTGGTCACGATTCAGACCGGCGACGCGGGCAAGCAGGTCAATCGCCTGTACGTGACCGACGGCGCGAACATCGCCAAGGAATTCTACCTCGCGCTGCTCGTCAACCGCGCCACCGGTCGCGTGTCGATGGTCGCCAGCACCGAAGGCGGCATGGACATCGAAGCGGTCGCCCATGACACGCCCGAGAAGATCCATTCGATCGACATCGACTCCGCGACCGGCTTCATGCCGCATCATGGCCGCGCCATCGCCGCCGCGCTCGAACTGAAGGGCGATCTCGCCAAGCAGGCCGCCAGCGTCGCGTCGAAGCTGTACGATGCGTTCCTCGGCACCGATGCCGAACAGATCGAGATCAACCCGCTCGCCGTCACCGAGGAAGGCCAGTTGGTCGTACTCGACGCCAAGGTCGCCTTCGACGGCAACGCCATGTTCCGTCACAAGGACCTGATGGAACTGCGCGACACCACCGAAGAAGACGCGATGGAGTTGGAGGCGTCGAAGTACGACCTGGCCTACATCAAGCTCGACGGCGATATCGGCTGCATGGTCAACGGTGCCGGCCTCGCCATGGCGACGATGGACATCATCAAGCTGAACGGCATGTTCCCGGCCAACTTCCTCGACGTCGGCGGCGGCGCGAACAAGGAAAAGGTCACCGCCGCGTTCAAGATCATTCTCGCCGATCCGGCGGTGAAGGGCATTCTCGTCAATATCTTTGGCGGGATCATGAAGTGCGACATCATCGCGGAGGGCATCGTCGCCGCCGCAAAGGAAGTGAACCTGTCGGTGCCGCTGGTCGTCCGTCTGGAAGGCACCAACGTGCAGGCCGGCAAGGACATTCTGGCCAATTCGGGTCTGGCGATCGTTCCGGCCAACGATCTGGGCGATGCCGCCAAGAAGATCGTCGCGGAAGTGCAGAAGGCCGCCTGATTCATGGCAGTCCGGCTCGCCCCTGATGACACACGACGGGCTTGGTCGTTTGTCAAAGGAGCAGCGGTCGGCACTCTGGTCATGATGGTTCGGATCCGGCTGCTGTAAGCGCTGAACCCAGCGGAAATGGGGTCCGGGCGGAAACGTCCGGGCCCTTTTTCGTTGGGGAGGCAAGGTAATTCGGTCTAGGGTCGCCGCCTGCCGCTACGGCGTCCCGGCGTTTCCATACCGGACTTGCGAAACCCACGCAGAGCCGCCACAGAAACGCGCGATGCCACAGCGCAAGACGTTTTGAGAGGGAGTGCCCATGAAGGTGCTGGTGCCGGTCAAGCGTGTGCTTGATTACAATGTGAAGCCTCGTGTGAAAGCCGATGGGAGCGGGGTCGACCTCGCCAACGTCAAGATGAGCATGAACCCGTTCGACGAGATCGCGGTCGAGGAAGCGATCCGCCTGAAGGAAAAGGGCGTGGCGACCGAGATCGTCGTCGTGTCGATCGGCGAGCAGAAGGCGCAGGATACGTTGCGCACCGCGCTGGCGATGGGTGCCGACCGCGCGATCCTGATTACCAGCGACACCAAGGTCGAGCCGCTGGGCGTCGCCAAGCTGTTGAAGGCGGTGATCGACGAGGAAGCGCCGGGACTGGTCATTCTCGGCAAGCAGGCGATCGACGACGACAACAACCAGACCGGGCAGATGCTGGCGGCGCTGACCGGCTATCCGCAGGGCACCTTCGCCAGCAAGGTCGAGGTGGCGGGCGGCACGGTCAATGTCACCCGCGAAGTCGATGGCGGGCTGGAGAGGGTCGCGCTCAACCTGCCGGCGATCGTCACCACCGACCTGCGCCTGAACGAGCCGCGCTATGCGTCGCTGCCCAACATCATGAAGGCCAAGTCGAAGCCGTTGGTGGCGAAAACCGCCGCCGATTACGGCGTCGATGTCAGCCCGCGCCTGACCACGGTGAAGGTCGAGGAACCGTCGAAGCGGCAGGCCGGGGTCAAGGTCGCCGACGTCGACGAACTGGTCGGCAAGCTGAAGACGCTGGGAGTGGTCGCATGAAGACGCTGGTTTGGGTTGAACATGACGGACAGGCGGTCAAGGACGCGACCTACGCCGCCGTCACCGCCGCCGCCAGGCTGGGTGAAGTCGAGGCACTGGTCGCAGGGCAAGGCGTCGATGGCGTTGCACAGGCCGCTGCACAGATCGCCGGGGTCGCCCGGGTGCTGGTCGCCGACGACGCCGCCTTTGCCCACAACCTTGCCGAGAACGTCGCGCCGCTGGTCGTCGAACTGATGGGCAGCCACGATGCGTTCGTCGCGGCCGCGACGACGACGGGCAAGAACATCGCGCCGCGCGTCGCCGCGCTGCTCGACGTGATGCAGATCAGCGAAATCCTGTCGGTCGAGGGGCCGGACAGCTTCACCCGCCCGATCTATGCCGGCAACGCGATCGCGACGGTGAAGACCAGCGATCCCAAGCTGGTGCTGACGGTGCGCGGCACGGCGTTCGACAAGGCGGAAGCGACCGGCGGATCGGCCTCCGTTGAGGCGGTTACCTCGACCGGTGACAAGGGCGTCTCCAAATTCGTCGGTGCGGAGATCGCCGCGTCGGAACGCCCCGAACTCACCAGCGCCAAGATCATCGTCTCCGGCGGTCGCGCGCTGGGATCGGAAGAGCAATTCCACGCGCTGATCGATCCGCTCGCCGACAAGCTCAACGCCGCCGTCGGCGCATCGCGTGCGGCGGTCGATGCCGGCTATGCGCCCAACGACTATCAGGTCGGCCAGACCGGCAAGATCGTCGCGCCGGAGGTCTATATCGCGGTCGGTATTTCGGGCGCGATTCAGCATCTGGCGGGGATGAAGGATTCGAAGGTCATCGTCGCGATCAACAAGGACGAGGACGCACCGATCTTTCAGGTCGCCGATGTCGGGCTGGTCGGCGATCTGTTTACGCTGGTGCCGGAGCTGACCGCCAAGCTTTGAGTGAAGCAGAGCGAGCTGCTGAACGATACGCGCGGGCAAAGCCCGAGCGCACAAAGCGCCGGCCGGCCGGCGTCGCCATCGCGACGACCGACGACGCGGGGTTCACTCCCGCGTCGGCCTTTGTCGAAGAACCTGTCTGGTCGAACACTACCCCAAAGGCCGTCGTGGAACCGATGGTCCCGGCACCGAACGTGCCGCCAATCCTCCCCGGTACGGGGAGTATGCACTTCAGACTCTGTAGACGTTTTCTGTCTAGGAAGATGTCGAGGGTGATCTCGAGCATCTGTTGGGTCTTGGAGGCGCGCTTGGTTCGGCGGTTGAAGCGGGCCAGCATGTCGCGAAACGAGGCGTTGGACGATTCGATCAGATGCGTCTGCGCCTTGGTCTGNAGGGTGATCTCGAGCATCTGTTGGGTCTTGGAGGCGCGCTTGGTTCGGCGGTTGAAGCGGGCCAGCATGTCGCGAAACGAGGCGTTGGACGATTCGATCAGATGCGTCTGCGCCTTGGTCTGCTGGTGGGGTTCGGGCGCGCCGATCCGCGCGAAGGCGAGGTGGTAGCAGGAGTTGGCGTCGGTGAAGATGGCGCYGATCTGGCCGACAGCGGCCTTGGCCAGGGCGTAGATGGCGCTCGCGCTGGTGACGCCGCGATCGCCCACATGATAGGCGACGACGCGTCGATGCCGGCGGCTGTACGCCGTCCAGATTACCGCTCGCTGCCGTTTTTTTGGACGTAAGTGTAGATTTCGTCCATCTCGATGACGTCGGCGACGCCGGTGTCGACCGGAGCGGCTTGCGCAAGTTTGAGCTGCAGCACCGCATGGTCCTTGCGGATCCACTTGAGGACCCCCGCCGGCGATGCACCCAGCACCCGGCCGATCGCCCGGATGCCCATGCTGTTCATGTACATCTCGATCGCCAGGGCTTTCGTCTCAGTACTGAACCTGGGCTGGCTGTCGGTGCAGTATCGACCGCAGGTCCGGCACGCGTAGCGCTGATGGCCCGACTTGCGTCCTCGCTTGATCAGGTCCGTCCCATCACACTCTGGACACCGCATCCCATCCTCCCTGTCCCAACTTGCAGGAACAGAAAAGAATCCAGAAAACACCCCATGTAAACAGTCCCCCGGCACGGGGGGGGGGGGGCCATGCACAGCATGGTGGGGGGGGGCTGCCCGCCAACGGGACGGTAGCGTTCCGGGCCCGCCCCCTCCACCAGCTACGCCGGTCCCCCTCCCCGTACCGGGGAGGAATTTCAGCCCGAGTCACACCAGCAACCCCTTACTTCGCCGCCACCGGCAACGGCACCGCCGGATCGAGCGGGATCGCGATCCGCTTGGCCCGCTCCTCCTTCGACGGCTTGCCTTTCCCCCCGCGAACGACGTCGCCGAGCAGCTTGAAAAAATTGGTCGCCTCGCCGGGTTCTTCGCAGCAACTGTTCGGATCGATCAGCTTGCCGACCGCGCGGACGAGGAAGGTGCCCCCGCCAAAGATATCGACCCCGGTCGTGCACCCTTCCGACAGCGTCGCGCACGGACTGGCCGTCGCCGCCATCGCCCCGCGCCCATCGGCATAGGGATTGGACGGTAGCGGCCGCTCGGGCGGGGTGCGTTCGGATGGCAGCGGAAGCCGCGGCGTCTGTACCTCCTTGCCGCAGACGAGAATTTCGTCGTCCTGCGAATTGCGCCGCGCCGACGCGCACGGATCGACGAGGATCGAAATTCGCTCGGGCGGCGCGTCGATCGGGACGGCGGGAGTCGCGGCCTGTCCGGCAAGCAACAGCAACAGGGGAACCATCGGCGCATCTCCCTTCGCGGCCATGCACGCAGCCTATGACCTGCCGCTACTGTAGCACTTGTCGCGCGCCTGCGCGACGCGGTAGCTTGGCCCCCGATGCTGCTTCCCCTGCTCCTGCTCGCCGCGCAGGCACCTGTGCCGGCCGCCGCCGACATCGCTCGCGCCGAACGCGTGCTGGCGCGCACCCCGATCATCGACGGGCATAACGACCTGCCCTGGGAAATTCGCGACGGGCATCATGCCGCGGTCGAGGCGGTCGACCTGACCGCCGATACCAGCCGCATCGAACCACCGCTCCAGACCGATCTGCCGCGCCTCGCCAGGGGGCATGTCGGCGGACAATTCTGGTCGGTATGGATTCCGGCGACGACGACCGGTCCGCAGGCGGTCGAAACCACGATCGAACAGATCGACATCGTCCGCCGCATGATCGCCGCCAACCCGACACGCATGGCGCTGGCCCGCGACGCCGCCGACATGGCGCGGATTGCGAAGCGCGGCCGCGTCGCCTCGCTGATCGGCGTGGAGGGCGGGCACCAGATCGATGGCCGGCTGTCGGTCCTGCGCCAATATTACAATCTCGGCGTCCGCTACATGACGCTGACCCATGGCAAGAGCGTCGGCTGGGCCGACAGTTCGACCGATGCGCCGCAGGCGAACGGGCTAACCCCGTTCGGACGGCAGGTGGTGGCGGAGATGAACCGCTTGGGCATGCTGGTCGATGTCGCGCACGTCTCCGACGCGACGATGGCGGCGGTGCTGGCGGCGACGAAGGCCCCGGTCATCGCCTCGCATTCCAACGCCCGCGCGATCGCCGACCGGCCGCGCAACATTCCCGATCCGTTGCTGGCGGCGATCGGCCGCAACGGCGGCGTGGTGATGGTCAACGCCTATCCTGCGTTCCTGTCGAGCGCATGGAACGACTGGGACAACCGGCGCAGTGCCTTTGCCAAGGCACAGGGACTGCCGGGTAACCGCTACGGCACGCAGACGCCGCCCGCGATCAAGGCCTGGGAAGCCGCCAACCCCGCCCCCCGCGTCACCGCCGCGACGATGGCCGATCATGTCGAGCATATCGCGAAAATCGCCGGGCGGGCGCATGTCGGCATCGGTGGGGATTATGACGGCATTTCGGGCACCGGACCGGAGGGCATGGGCGGCGTCGACGGCTATCCGCTTTTGTTCGCCGAACTGGCGCGGCGCGGCTGGTCCGACAGCGACCTGAGCGCACTGGCGCAGGGCAATGGCCTGCGCGTGCTGGCGAAGGCAGAGGCCGTGGCGAAGGCGATGGCCGGTCAGAAGCCGGTCGACGCTATCTACCCCTGACCGGTGCGAACCGCAGCAGCGCGGCGCCGAGCAATGCCGACAGCAGCGATCCGGCGAGTACCCCGATCTTGACCTGATCGATCGCCGCCGCATCGCCGGCAAAGGCGAGACCGCCGATGAACAGGCTCATGGTGAAGCCGATCCCGGCCAGCGCCGCGACGCCCCACAGTTGCACCCAATTGGCATCGCCCGGCCGGCACGACAGTCCGCTGCGCACCGCCAGCCAGATCGCGCCGAGCACGCCGACCTGTTTACCGACGAACAGCCCGACCGCGACCGCCAGCGGCAGGGGTACCCACAGGATCGACAGCGGCACGCCTGTCACCGCAACCCCGGCATTGACGAAACCGAACACCGGCACGACCGCGAAGGCGACCCACGGATGAATGGCATGTTCGAGCCGGTGAAGCGGTGAATCGATCGCCTCCGGCGCGCCCGGTGTCGGTTTGACCGGAATGGTCATCGCCGCCAGCACCCCGGCAACGGTCGCATGGATGCCGGACAGGAACACCAGATACCATAAAGGCACGGCCAAGATCAGATACGGCGCCAGTCGCACCACGCCCGCCCGGTTCAGCGCGATGAGCATCGCCAGCACCAGCGCTGCGCCGCCCAGCGCCGTCAGGTCGAGACCGCTGGTATAGCCCAGCGCGATGATCGCGACCGCACCCATATCGTCGACGATCGCCAGCGTCGTCAGAAACAGCTTCAGCGCCGCCGGCACGCGCTTGCCAAGCAGCGCCATCACCCCGACGGCAAAGGCGATATCGGTCGCCGCCGGAATCGCCCAGCCGCGTGCGATGCCCGGCGTCGATCGCGCGACCAGCAGGTACAGGATCGCCGGCGCTGCCATGCCGGCGATCGCCGCGATCACCGGCAGGCGGCGCTGCTCCCATGTCGCCAGTCGCCCGTCGACCAGCTCGCGCTTGATCTCCAGACCGACCAGCAGGAAGAACAGCGCCATCGCCGCGTCATTGACCCACAGATGCACCGTCATCGGTCCATGGCGGTCGCTGAGCACCGGCCCGGTGGTCAGGTGCAGCAGATGGAAATAGGCGTCGGCCGTGCCGGGCAGGTTGGCGAGCAGCAAGGCCGCCGCCGAAGCCAGCATCAGCACGATGCCGCCCGCAGCTTCGCCGTGCAGGAGGGTACGGATCATGGAACGGGGCCGGTTCATGCGCCCGCCCTACCAAATCACCCCCGTCACGGGGAGGGACTTCGGATCAGTCCCGCAGCAACTCGTTGATGCTGGTCTTCGACCGCGTCTGGGCATCGACCCGCTTGACGATCACGGCACAGTATAGCGCCGGCTTGCCCTCGCCGCCACCGATCGATCCCGGGACCACCACCGCATATGGAGGGACTTCACCACGGAAGGTTTCGCCGGTTGTGCGGTCGATGATCTTGGTCGATGCGCCGAGATACACGCCCATCGACAGCACCGCGCCCTCACCGACGCGGACGCCCTCAGCCACTTCGGCCCGCGCGCCGATGAACGCGCCATCGCCGATGATGACCGGATCGGCCTGCAGCGGCTCCAGCACGCCGCCGATCCCGGCCCCGCCCGACAGGTGGACGTTCCTGCCGATCTGCGCACAGCTGCCGACGGTCGCCCAGGTGTCGACCATCGTGCCTTCGCCGACATAGGCACCGATGTTGACGAAGCTCGGCATCAGGATCGCGCCCTTGCCGACGAACGCGCCGCGGCGGACGATGCTGCCCGGCACCGCGCGGAACCCGGCCTCGCGGAACCGGTGTTCGCCCCAGCCGGTGAACTTGCTCGGCACCTTGTCGAACCAGTTGGTGCCGCCGGGGCCGTCCATGATCTGGTTGTCGTTCAGGCGGAACGATAGCAGCACCGCCTTTTTCAGCCACTGATTGACCTGCCAGCCGTCACGTACCGGCTCGGCCACGCGCGCCTCACCCGAATCGAGCAGTGCCAGCGCGGCGTCGACAGCGTCACGAACCTCGCCCTGCGTATGGACGGTCAGCTCGGCACGGTTTTCCCATGCGGCATCGATCTGGGCAGCAAGGTCGGTCATGATTCCTCCACGAAGCGTAGCCACGCGACGATGTCGTGCGTGATGTAATCGATATGGTCGCGGTCCACGGGCAGCCCCTGTTCGGACCCGTTGTCGACCCAGACCGTCGTCATGCCCACTTCCTTCGCGGGGACGAGGTTGCGGGCCATATCCTCGGCGAACAGCGCGGCCTTGGGGTTAATCTCCCACGCTGCGCACAGCCCGTCATACGCGCTGGTGTGCGGTTTCGGGCGATAGGCGGTGGCATGGATGTCATGGATGCCCGCAAAGCTGTCGGACAGGCCGAGCTTGTCGAGCACCCGCTGCGCATATGGCGCATCGCCATTGGTGAAGACCAGCTTGCGCCCCGGCAATCCGGCCAGCAGCCGCGGCAGATCGGGATCGGGGACCAGCGGCGACAGGTCGATGTCGTGGACGAAATCGAGAAAATGGTGCGGATCGACCGCCTGCTCGGCCATCAGCCCCGACAGCGACGTGCCGTGATTGTGGAAATGCATCTTCTGCACCCGGTGCGCTTCCGCCGCATCGCAGCCCAGCAGGTCGCAGATATATTGCCCCATGCGCGCCTCGACCTCGGCGAACAGATTGCTCGACGCCGGATAGAGCGTGTTGTCGAGATCGAAGATCCAGTCACGGACATGGGCGAGCGCGGGTAGCATCGGTCGCGGGCTGTAGGCGGGTGCGAGATATGCTGCAAGCTCCTCCCCGGTACGGGGAAGGGGACCAGCGCAGCCGGTGGAGGGGGCAGGCCGCGCAACGCGGTACCGGGAAGGACTTACGCGGCCTCCGTCGTCTCGATCCAGCCGCCGCCCAGCACTCGTTCCCCGGCATACAACACCGCCGCCTGTCCGGGCGCGACGCCATATTCGGGTGCATCGAACACCAGCCTGTCGCCTTCCAGTCGCGCTGGTACCGGCTTCGCCATCGACCGCACCTTGGCGGTCAACGGACCAGCATGGTCGCCGCCGATCCAGTTGATCTGCGACAGGCGCGCCGCACCGACCGCCAGAGCACTGCGCGGTCCGACGACCAGTCGCTTCGTCTCCGGCTCCAGCCGCACGACATAGAGCGGCTCGGCTAGGCCGCCGATCTCCAGCCCGCGCCGCTGCCCGACGGTATAGCCGACCAGCCCGCCATGCTGCCCGAGCACCTGCCCGCCCAGATCGACGATCTCGCCGCCCTCGTTCGCTTCGGGGCGCAGCTTGCGGACCAGACCGGCATAGTCACCATCGGGCACGAAGCAGATATCCTGACTGTCGGGCTTGCCCGCGACGCCCAGCCCTAGTTCGGCGGCGATCTCGCGCACGCGCGCCTTGGGCATGCCACCCAGCGGAAAACGGAGGAAGTCGAGCTGATCCTGCGTCGTCGCGAACAGGAAATAGCTCTGGTCGCGCGCCGGATCGACCGCGCGGTGCAGTTCCGCGCCGGCCGCGCCCATCGCTCGCCGGATATAATGACCGGTCGCGAGGCAATCCGCGCCCAGATCACGCGCCAGCGCGAACAGGTCGGTGAATTTCGGCCCCATATTGCACTTCACGCACGGGATCGGCGTCCGCCCGGCCAGATAGGCATCGGCGAAATCGTCGATCACCGTCTCGCGGAAACTGGTTTCGTGATCGAACACATAATGGGCGATGCCCAGCCGGTCGCATACCGCGCGCGCGTCGCGAATGTCGCGGCCGGCGCAGCACGACCCCGCCCGACCGACCGCCGCGCCATGGTCGTAGAGTTGCAGCGTGACGCCGATCGTCTCCGCGCCGGTAGCATGGGCAAGCGCGGCAACGACCGAACTGTCGACCCCGCCCGACATGGCGACGACGATCCGTCGTGCGGCAACCGGCGATTCGAGTTGAAAATCAGCAGCATTCATGCGGCCGCCGATAATCCTTTCGCGGCCGGCTTGCAAAAACGGGGCGTCATTTACCGGACCTTCAGGTGTGTCGGGTAGCAACAGGGTTCGAAACCCATGTGGGAAAGATGCATTGGAACTGAGCTTCGCCCGTTTCGACCGTGGTAGCACGGTCACACCGTTACCGACGGAACTGGCCGTGTTGCTGGCCTCGGCGACGGGCCGGCAGGCCGCGACGCCGACGGCCCGGTTGCAGACGCAACTGACGTGGAAGCGCGCGCCGGTATCGCTGCTGACCCCGACCGAGGGCGCGTTCAACTGCTGGACGGCGACGCTGCTCGATCCGCGTATCGTGGCGGAGCAACGGTCCATCGCCAATTCCGCATGGGTGCCGCGCGAATGAAGACCATGTTTACCTAGCCGTTTTAGCTCATGTTCAGCCGTGTTCAGTATGACCGAAAAAGTAGGTTTCAGGGGTCTCCCACCCCGGCTCGAGGTCCAGTATGATTGAGAACCAGAAAATTCGTCCGGCAAAGGTGATCGGTCCGCTCGGCGAACCGCTTACGCTCGATACGCTGCCGCCAGCCGAAACGACCCGGTGGGTCGTCCGGCGCAAGGCGGAAGTGGTCGCGGCGGTCAATGGCGGGCTGATAACCGTCGACGACGTTTGCATGCGGTACAATCTGTCGGCCGAGGAGTTCGCCGGATGGCAGCGCGCGGTCGACCGGTCGGGTATGCCGGGGCTGCGGGTGACCCGGATCCAGCACTACAAAACGCTCTACGAACGCCAGCAGCGAAAATATTAAGGTATTCGTTAAATACGCAGGCGGAACAACCTAGTCCCTTGAGAGTCTTTCCCTCAGTACGCCCGGTACGCACAGCATCGGGTAGCAGGCACCAAATGGAGGGACGTGAAATGGGTATCATTCTCTGGCTGATCGTGGGCGGTGTCGTTGGCTGGCTGGCCAGCATCATCATGCGGACGGACGCGCAGCAGGGCATTTTCCTGAACATCGTCGTCGGCATCGTGGGCGCAGTAATTGCCGGCTTCGTTACCGGTGCCAACATCAACAACGGCATCACGGTTACCAGCTTCCTGTATTCGCTGGTTGGCGCAGTGGTGCTGCTGGCAATCGTGAACCTCGTGCGTCGCGGTACGGTGCGTTAAGCACCTGCTCTCGAACCGAGACGAATGGGCCGCCCCTTACCGGGCGGCCTTTTTGGTTTTCGAAGACCGGGTATCTCTTGTTCGTAGCCGAGGGACTGTTTGCTGCTACGCCAAAAACGCGTTCCGCAGCACCAGCGGCCTTCAGCCCCCGGTCAACTCCGATACCGCAGCGCGCATCGTCACCACGACCCCGTCCGGTTCGAAACACGTCTCGCTGTCGCCGTTGCCGGTCAGCCCCAGCCGCAACAATTTAGACCCGAAACCACGGCGGGTAGGCGTCCGGACCGGAGGGCCACCACGTTCGCGCCAGATAAAGCACAGTACGCCGTCCTCCACGATCCACTCGATCGAGACGCGTCCGGCACCTGCCGACAACGCCCCGTACTTGACCGCATTGGTCCCCAGTTCGTGTAGCATCAGCGCCAGCGACAGCGCGGCCCGTGCGCCGAGCGCGACGTCGGGACCCGACAGGGCGATGCGATCGTCGCAGCCGAAGACGGCAAGCACCTGCCGTACCGTCGCATGCATATCGGCACCGACCCAGTTCCGTTCGACCAGCACGTCATGGGCAACGCCCAATGCCTGCAAGCGCCGCTCGAACGCGTCGAGTGGCTCGCGCGCGATCGTCCCGCGCAACGTCTGCGACGCGATCGCCTGCACCATCGACAGCGTGTTCTTCAACCGATGCGCCAGTTCCTGGATCAACAGGTTCCGCTGCACTTCGGATTCAACCTGCGCCATGCCGACCTCGACACGGTCAGCGACCTTGCGCAGGAACACGATTTCCTCGGCTCGCCAGTGCCGCGGTGCCGGATCATGGACCACGAAGGCCGAAACGATGCGTCCGTCCCGACGCACGGGGACGATCACGAAGGCGGCGACCGACATCGCCAGCAGGCCATCGGCCCGATGGAGCGTGCGCGAATCGGTCTGTACGTCGCGCACGACCACCGCCTCCCCGACCAACGCCGATGCAACCTGCGCCACGGCGGCGGCATCATGGCAGTCGCGCAACACGTCACCGAGTTCGATCAGGACGCTCTGTCGCCCTTCGGCCCCGCGTTCGTTGGTAATATCCTGCAGGATCGCACCGAACCGTTCGCTGTCGATGCGGAAACAATGTCCGCGAAACCAGCGGCGCAGCGTCGGGATATGATGGACGAACCCGACCGGCGTCCCGTCGCGCAGCAATCCGTGCAGATCGTCCGCCCAGCTTCCCGGGGCAGCCGCGTCCAACATACGTCCGGTCCTCGACAACATCGTCGCGCGATCGATCCCCCATAGTGCATACCACGCTGGATTGGCGTCGAAAAACTGCCAGTCGACGACGCGACCATCGTCGTCACGCAACGCCTTGCCCAGCGCAAAACCGTCGCCGAGATTCTGGAACAGGCCCTGCCAGCGTTGCTCGTTACCGCTCAGCGCCGTTTCGGCATCGGCGATCCGCGCCAGGGTAACGTCGCGTTCGGCCAGCAACCGCCGCATTTCCAGCATTGCTACCACCTGTCGCGCCAGGCTGCGCATCATTTCGCGCTGGATGTCGGTCAACCCTTCCGGCCGGGGAACGACATCGAGGACGCACAGCGTCCCCGTCGCCACGCCGTTCAGACGCAACGGCACCCCGGCATAGAAGCGGACTTTGGGGCCGGCCGTAACGATCCCGCTATCGCGCGTCCGCGCATCGATCGACAGGTCGGGAATGACCAGCATGTCGTCGGCATCCAGCGCATGAATACAGATCGCATCGTCGAGCGACGTGCCCGGCGCATCGGTGCCGACCCGTGCCGAAAACCATTGCCAACCAGCATCGATGATCGTGACGAGCGCCACCGGCGCCGCACATATCTGTGCCGCCAGCCGTACGAGATCGTCCTGCGCCGCATCGCCGGTCAACTGTATCAAACGATAGTCGCGTATCGCCGCCAGCCGTTCCGCCGCCGCAGGGTCATCATTCGCCCCCATGTCCTCTGCCCCCCAAGGCCATGTTCTGAATAGCGATTCTCCGTAGACAGCACAAGGGCCGCACCATGGTTGGCACGGCCCTTGCACCTTACAGACCTTCGCCGGTCGACCGAAATCACATCGGTCCCGGTAGTATCTCGTCCCGATCAGGCGGTTTCGGCACTCCGCGTCCGCGCCGCGAAGCTCTTGCGCAGCTTTTGCAGCTTGGGCGGAATGATCGCCAGGCAATAGGGATTACGCTGTCCCTCACCGTCCCAATATTCCTGATGATAGTCCTCGGCCGGATACCAGGTCGACAGCGGTTCGATCGTGGTCACGATCTTGCCGCGTCCTTCGCCCGCCCGTTCGATCCCGGCGCGCGCCGCCGCTTCCTGTTCGGGCGACATCGGGAAGATCGCCGAGCGATACTGGGTGCCGACGTCGTTGCCCTGCCGGTTCAGTTGCGTCGGATCATGCGTCGCAAAGAAGATGTCGAGCATGTCGTCATAGCCGATCACCGCCGGATCATAGGTAACCCGGATCGCCTCGGCATGGCCGGTATTCCCGCCACAGACCTGTTTGTACGTCGGATGTTCGATCGTGCCGCCGATATAGCCGCTTTCGACCTGTTCGACGCCGATCACATCGCGAAACACCGCTTCGGTGCACCAAAAACATCCGCCGGCGAATATCGCCTGTTCGGTAGCCATTGCGTAATCTCCTTCTGTCAGGGAGATAGGCGCGCGCTGCGGCGGTACAATCGGGGACAGACAAGATGAGCGACGGCAAGGTTCTGGTTACGGGCGGGGCGGGATATATCGGCAGCCATGCGGTGCTGGCGCTGCTCGATGCGGGGCATGACGTCGTCGTCGTCGACAATCTGGTCACCGGCTTCGACTGGGCCGTCGATTCGCGTGCCGCGCTGGTCGTCGCCGATATTTCCGACGACAATGCCGTCCGCGCCGCGCTTCGCGAGCACAAGGTCCATGCGATCCTGCACTTCGCCGGATCGGTGGTGGTGCCCGAATCGGTCGAGAACCCGCTTAAATATTATCGCAACAACACCGCCGCCTCGCGCAGCCTGATCGAAAGCGCGGTTGCCGAGGGGGTGAAGCACTTCATCTTCTCCTCGACCGCCGCGACCTACGGCATCCCGGACGTCGTGCCGGTGCGCGAGGACAGCCCGAAACAGCCGATCAATCCGTACGGCATGTCGAAGCTGATGACCGAGATCATGCTGGCCGACGTCGCCGCCGCGCATCCGATCAACTATGCCGCGCTCCGTTATTTCAACGTCGCCGGTGCCGATCCCAAGGGCCGCTCGGGCCAGTCGACGGCCGGCGCCACCCACCTCATCAAGGTCGCGGTCGAGGCGGCGATCGGCAAGCGTAGCCATGTCGGCGTCTATGGCACCGATTTCGCCACGCCCGACGGCACCGGCGTGCGCGACTATATCCATGTCAGCGATCTGGCCGACGCGCATGTTCATGCGCTCGACCTGCTGATGGCCGATCCGACCAGCAACCACACGATGAACGCCGGCTATGGCCGCGGCTATTCGGTGCTCGAAGTGCTCGACGCCGTCGACCGGGTCACCAACCTGACCATCGACCGCCGGCTGGAGGGTCGCCGCGCCGGCGATCCCGACGCGCTGGTCGCCGACAACAGCACGATCCTGTCGACGCTGCCGTGGCGGCCGCAACATGCCGATCTCGACCAGATCGTCCGCGACGCGTTGGGATGGGAACGCGCATTAGCGGAGCGCAACGCGCAGTAATCACCGATCGGGCAACACCTGATCGGCGACACCCCAGCCGGCCAAAAGCCGGCTGTCGGCACGCTTCAGCAATTCCCCGGCGTCGCGGATCGTCCAGCGCGCCGGGCTGTCGATATCGTCGAGCTCCCGCCATGCGACCGGGGCCGCCACCGGCGCACCGGCCCGCGCCCGCGCCGAATAGGGGAGCACGGCGGTGCTGCCGCGCTGGTTGCGCAGCCAGTCGATGAAGATGCGCCCCTTCCGCTTCGCCTTCGCCATCGTCGCCACGAAGCGGTCGGGTTCGGCCTGCGCCAGCGCGCGGGCGAAGCGATCGGCAAAATCCTTGACCGCCGGCCACTGCGCATCGGGGGTCAGCGGCACGACGACATGAACCCCCTTCCCCCCCGACAGCATCGCGAAGCTCGCCAGTCCGAGGTCGGCGAGATGGCGGTGCAGGTCGTGCGCGGCGCGCTTCACATCGCCGAAATCGAGGCTCTCATCGGGATCGAGGTCGAACACCATCCGGTCGGGCCGTTCGACATCCTCGACCCCTGCACCCCAACCGTGAAACTCGATCGTTCCCATCTGGACGCACGCCAGCAGTCCCGCGGCGTCGCGCACGAACAGATAGGGCTCGCGCCCGCCATCCTTCTCCGCGATCTCGACCGACAAGACCGCATCACCGAAGCTGCCGGCATCATGCTTCTGGAAGAAACACGCCTTGGCCCGCCCCTGCGGACAGCGCACCAGACTGATCGGCCGGTTCGCCGCCCATGGCAGCAACAGCGGCGCGACCGCCTCGACATAGTCGGCCAGATCGCCCTTGGTCAGCCGATCGCCGGGAAAGATCACCCGGCCGGCGCTGGTGATGCGCGCCTTCGATGCCCGTTCGACCGGTGCCGGCGTCTCGCGCACGACATCCTTGGCTGCCTTGTCGCCGCGCAGGCCTAGAAAGCTGGCATGACGGACGATGTCGTCGGCGGTGAATTCGGCAAAGGCGACCTCGGCGACCAGCGTCGGCGTCACGAACCGCGCCCCCCGCCGGACGGCGGCGGGCAGATCGAGCGGCGGGGTCTTGCGCTCCAGCGGCGCCAGCGCATCGCGCAGTTGCGCCATCGTCGCGGCATCGAACCCGGTTCCGACCCGGCCGGCATAGCGCAAGCCATCCTCGCCCTGCACCGCCAGCAACAGCGACTTGAACGGCCGGCCGCGTGCCTCGCTCGGCACCCAGCCGACAAGGATGAACTCCTGCCGGTGGGTACATTTGACCTTCACCCACCCCTTGGTCCGGGTGCCGCGATAGGGGGCGTCGGCCTGTTTCGACACGATCCCTTCAAAGCCCTCCCGGCACATCGCCGCGAACAGTTGCTCGCCCGATCCGGTGACATGGTCGGAATAGGCCAGCCGGGGATCGGCATCGGCCAGCACCCCCCGTAACCGTTCCTTGCGCCGGACCAGCGGTTCGTCGCGCCGGTCGCCGCCGGCATCATGCAGCAGGTCGAACAGGAAACAGCGCATGCCGCCGCCGTCTTTGATCGCTGCCTGCAACGTCGAGAAATCGGGTTTGCCGTCGCGAAGCGCCACGACCTCGCCATCGAGCAACAGCCCCGGCGGCAGGCTCCGCGCGGCCTCGGCGACGTCCGGGAACCTGCTCGTCCAGTCCAGCCCGGTCCGCGTATAAAGGCGCGGTCCGTCGCCGCCGGTCGCGATCAGGATGCGATAGCCGTCATATTTGACCTCGTGCAGCCAGTTGCTGCCCGTCGGCACGCTATCGACCAACGTCGCCAGTTGCGGATCGGCGAAGGCGGGCCGCGCAACCTTTCCCTTTCCCCGCCTCGTCGGCTTCACCGACGGCTTGCCGGCGGTGATCTCCTCCATCGTCCGCCCGGTCTTGACGCTGGTCAACAGCGTATCGGTCAGCAGGTCGGTGCCCCCCGCGTGCGGGTCGGCGACCTTGCGCAACAGCCAGTTCTCGCGCTTTTCGTTGCCGCGCGGCTTCAGCCGGACCAGCAACCATTCGCCGCGCATCCGCTTCCCCGCGAGCACGAAGTGGAGATGGCCCTCGTCCAGATCCTTCGCCGATTTGCCGGCGATCGGCGACCAGGTGCCGGTATCCCACAGCATCACCGTGCCACCGCCATATTCGCCCGCCGGGATCACCCCTTCGAAGTCGGCATAGGATAGCGGATGATCCTCGGTCCGGACCGCCAGCCGCTTCTGGTCGGGATCGATGCTGGGGCCGCGCGTCACCGCCCAGCTTTTGAGCACCCCATCGATCTCCAGCCGGAAATCATAATGCAGCCGGGTCGCGTCGTGCTTCTGGACGATGAAGCGATTGCCCTTGCCCGTGGCCAGCGTCCCGGCTGGTTCGGCAGTGCGCGCGAAATCGCGCTTCGCGTTATACCTTGCCAGCGGGTCCGGTTTCGCCGCCATGTCAGGCGCGCTTGGCGGCCGCCGGCTTGCGCGCGGTGGTTTTCGCAGCCGGCTTGGCCTTCGGTGCCGCACGCTTCTTGGGCGCGGGCTTGTCGTCACCCGCCTTCGCCGCGCCTCCCTTTTCGAGCGACTTCTTGAGGGCGGCCATCAGGTCGACGACATTACCGCCGCTCGGCCGCTCCTCCTCGGTGGTGTCGACGATCTTGCGGCCCTTCGCCTTCACCTTGCGTTCGACCAGATCCTTCAGCGCGTCGACATAGCGGTCGTGAAACTCCTGCGGATCGAATTTCGCGGTCTTTTTCGCGATCAGCGTCTCGGCAAGATCGAGCAGGTCGTCGTCGGGCTTGGCATCCGGAATGTCGCGAAAATAGCCCTGCGCGCGGTTGACCTCGTCGGCATAGCGCAACGTTTCCAGCACCATGCCGCGCCCACAGGGTTTCAGGCTGACGACATATTCGCGCCCTCGCAGCGCCAACTGGCCCAGCCCGACCTTCCTCGTGCGCTTCAGCGCCTCGCGCAGCACGATGAACGCCTCTTCGGCCAGATCGTCGGCAGGCACCACGAAATAGGGCTTTTCGTAATAGATCACGTCGATCTCATGCGCGTCGACGAACTGGGTCAGTTCCAGCGTCTTCTTCGACTCCAGCTTGACGGCGTCGATCTCCTCCTGATCGAGCAGGACATATTCGCCCTTTTCAATCTGGTACCCCTTCATGATTTCGTCCGGATCGACCGGGCCGATGCCGGTTACCGATTTCTCGTAATGGATCGGCTTGCCGCTGGGTTCGTGAATCTGGCGAAAGCTGATGCTCGCGCCCGATTTGGTCGCGCTGTAGATTTCGACCGGGATCGATACGAGGGCAAGGCGGATCTGCCCCTGCCAATATGCGCGTGCCGCCATGCCGGAATTCCCGAAATCGTTGCTCAACCGATTCAATCCGCAGGGGAAAGACTCGTTCCGCATGTGCGGAATGCGCCGGGGTGAAATTGCTGACGAAAATGCGTATGTGCCGGGATATGACCGATCCCTTTGCCCTGTTCGATCAGTGGTTCGCTGAAGCCAAGGCCAGCGAGCCCAACGATCCCAATGCGATGGCACTCGCCACCGCCGATGCCGCCGGACGCCCGTCGGTACGGATGGTGCTGTTGAAGGGCCATGGCCCCGACGGCTTCGTGTTCTACACCAATCGCGAGGGGCGCAAGGCCGCCGACCTGACCGCCAATCCCAACGCCGCCCTGCTGTTCCACTGGAAATCCCTGCGGCGGCAGATCCGGATCGAGGGGCCGGTGACGCTGGCAACCGACGCTGAATCGGATGCCTATTTCGCATCGCGCGGTCGCGATTCGCAGTTGGGGGCATGGGCATCGGACCAGTCGCGTCCGCTCGCCGACCGGGAAACGTTCGAAGCGCGCTTTGCCGAAATGTCGGATCGGTTCGAGGGACAGGACGTGCCCCGCCCGCCCTTCTGGGGCGGCTACCGCGTGACGCCGGTATCGATCGAGTTCTGGCAGGACCGCGCCCACCGGCTGCACGAACGCCGCGTCTTCACCGCAGTCGAAGGCGGCTGGAGCGAAGGATTGCTGTTCCCGTGACCGAGACCGAACGCAAGCGGGTGATCCCGCTCGCCACCCGCGCCGCCATTGCGTCGGTGACGATGGCGATGTTCCTGCTGGGTCTGAAGGGCTTTGCGGCGTGGCATACCGGATCGGTGGCGATGCTCGGCAGCCTTGCCGACACCGCGCTCGACCTGCTGGCGTCGCTGGTGACGCTGTACGGCGTGCGCCTTGCCGCAACGCCTGCCGATCACGACCACCGCTTCGGCCATGGCAAGGCGGAGGCGCTGGCGGCGTTGTTTCAGGTCATGCTCATCACCGCCTCGGCTGCGGGAATCGCGTGGCGCGCCATCGCCGCGTTCGGTGCGCCCGGCGAAACGCAGGACGTCGAATTCGGTATCGGCGTGTCGGTGATCGCGATGGTCGCGACCTTCGCGTTGCTTGCCTATCAGAAGTCGATCATCGACCGTACCGGTTCGGTCGCGATCCGTGCCGATAACGTCCATTATCAAAGCGACCTGTTGCTCAACCTCGCCGTCATTGTCGCAATGGTTCTCGACCAGATCTTCGCAGTGCGTGGTGCCGACCCGGTAATGGGTATCCTGATCGCGCTCTGGCTCGGCTGGGGTGCGTTTCAGGCGTCGAGTCAGGCAATCGACCAGTTGATGGACAAGGAGTGGCCGGAGGACGAACGCCGCGCGTTCCTCGACGTTGCCGCCCGGCAGGAAGGGCTGCGCGGCATCCACGATTTCCGCACGCGCCGCTCTGGCAGCCATGATTTCGCGCAATTCCATATGGAGGTCGCGCGCGACATGACCGTCGCCGACGCGCACGACGTGGTAGAGGGCGTCGAGCGCGCGCTGCGCAGCGCCTTCCCCAAGGTGGAAGTGCTGATCCATCTCGATCCCGAAGGCCATGTCGATACCGACAACCCGCTGGTCGAGGCCGATGTGACCCCGCACTGGTTCGGCAAGCGCGTGGGAAGTTACTGATGGCGATGCCGTTCACCGTCGTCGACGCCTTCACCGATCGGCCGTTCTCGGGCAATCCGGCGGCGGTGATGCTGCTCGACGCATGGCCCGACGATGTGCTGCTTCAGTCGATCGCGCTGGAGCATAATCTGTCGGAAACGGCGTTCGTCGTGCCCTCGGACGGCGACGCCGATTACGAGCTTCGCTGGTTCACCCCGACCGTCGAGATCGCGATGTGCGGCCATGCGACGCTGGCGAGCGGCCATGTCGTGCTGGGCGACCGCGACGCCGTCCGCTTCGCCACGCGCAAGGCCGGGGTGCTGACCGTCGGGCGCGATGGCGATGGCTATATGCTCGACCTGCCGGTGACGCGCGTCGCGTCGGCGCCCGATGTGGCGTTGCTGGCGGCGCTGCGGTGCGAGGGGGAGGTGTTCGCCAGCGTTTCCGGCGCGCAGCAGACCAGCATCATCCTGCTGCCCGATGCCGCCGCCGTTCGGGCCTGTGCGCCCGATATGGCCGCGCTGGCGACATGCGAAGTGATGGCGATCGTCACCGCGCCGGGCGACGTCGCCGATATCGTCAGCCGGGTGTTCGTGCCCGCCTGGGGCGTGGACGAAGACCCGGTGACCGGATCGGCCCATGCCGCGCTCGCGCCCTTCTGGGCCGAACGGTTGGGGCGCGATCGTTTCACGGCGTATCAGGCGAGCGCCCGCGGCGGGCATCTGACCTGTACGCTCAGCGGCGAACGCGCGGTGCTGGGCGGGCAGTGCGTTACGGTGATGCAGGGCGAACTGTTGCTCTGATTGATTGTTCACGCGAAGGCGCGGAGGCGCAAAGGGCGCAGAGGGGTTGCGCGCGGCACGACCATTCCCGCGCCAGCGGCCTCATTTCATGGATGCCAGGGACAAAACGTCTCCCGACCGCGAGCGGCCCGCAAAGAGCGCAACCCCTTCGCGTACTTCGCGCCTTCGCGCCTTCGCGCGAACCAACTTCTTCTTCCTCCGCGTCCCCGCGCAAACCAACTTCTTCCCTACACCGCACAAGCAACGCTTCGGTAGCAATCCGCAACCGAGTGCCCATTTACCTCCCATGACCCGCTATTCGATGCTCGACCTCGTCCCCGTCCGTCAGGGCGGCACCCCCGGCGAAGCGCTGGCCGCTGCCGCCGACCTTGCCGCCCATGCCGAACGCGAGGGCTATCACCGCTATTGGGTAGCCGAACATCACGGCATGCCCGGCATCGCCAGCGCGGCGACGGCGGTGGTGATCGGCCATATTGCCGCTGCGACGAAGGCGATCCGCGTTGGCGCAGGCGGGATCATGCTGCCCAATCACGCGCCGCTGACCATCGCCGAACAGTTTGGCACGCTGGATGCGCTGTTTCCGGGGCGGATCGACCTTGGTCTGGGCCGCGCGCCGGGATCGGACCAGATCGTCGCGCGCGCACTGCGCCGGACGCTCGACAGCGATCCCAATGCCTTTCCGCAGGACGTGGTCGAGTTGCAGCGCTATTTCGCCGACGACGCGCGGGGCGGTATTCGCGCGGTGCCGGGTGCGGGTGCGAAGGTCGATCTATGGATTCTCGGATCGTCGCTGTTCGGGGCGCAACTCGCGGCCATGCTCGGCCTGCCCTACGCCTTCGCCTCACACTTCGCCCCCGCCGCACTCGATCAGGCACTGGACGCCTATCGCCGCAACTTCCGGCCGTCGGCAGTGCTTGACAAGCCCTATGCCGCGGCGGCGTTCAACGTGCTGGCGGCCGATACCGACGAGGAGGCCCGCTTGCTCGCCAGTTCGACCGAACAGATGTTCGTGGCGATCCGTACCGGCCAGCCGATCGAACTGCCGCCGCCTGTCGCCGGCTATCGTGAGCGGATCGGCGCGCAGGGCAATGCGATCCTCGACCATGTGCTCGAATGCTCGGCGATCGGCGGGCCGGAAACGGTGCGTGCCGGGCTGGCCAAGTTCATCGATCGGACGCAGGTCGATGAGGTCGTCATCACCGGCGCGATGTTCGAACCGGCGGCGCGCAAGCGCAGCGTGACGATTGCGGCGGAGGCGATGCGCGCGCTTCAGGCGGCGGGCAGCCGCAACCTGACCAGCAGCCCGCCCAGATCCTCGCTCTCTTCGAGGGAAGCGGTACCCTCGTAGATCTCGGCCACGTCGCGGACGATGGCGAGGCCGAGACCGGTGCCCGGCTTGCCCGAATCGAGCCGAACGCCGCGATCGAAAATGCGCAGCCGGTCCGCCTCCGGGATGCCGCGCCCGTCATCCTCGACCAGAAGCTCGACGAAGCCGGCATCGGCGCGCACCGTCATGAACACGCTGCCCCCGCCATATTTGGCGGCGTTCTCGACCAGATTGCCGAGGATTTCGTCGAGATCCTGTCGCTCGATCCGCGCGACCAGATCCTTCTGCCCATCAATATCGATGCGGACATTGGGATAGAGACGCGCGACGGCACGCTCGACCGCCTCGACCGACGTCCATACCTCCGCCCGGCTATGTGCCGATCCGCGCCGCCCGACCGCGCGGGCGCGAGCAAGGTGATGGTCGACCTGCCGCCGCATCGTCCGCGCCTCGCGGATGACGGTGTCGGCCAAGTCGTCCTGCCCGGCGGCTGCGGCGTTCATGATGACGGTCAGCGGCGTTTTCAGCGCATGGGCAAGGTTGCCGGCATGGCGCCGTGCCTCCTCCGCCTGCCGGTCGTTATGTTCGACCAGCGCGTTCAGTTCCTCGACCAACGGGGCGACTTCGGCGGGCATCGATCCCTCGACCCGCGCCGACTGTCCCGCACGCAACCGGGCAATGGCATCGCGCACCGCCCGGAGCGGCAACAACCCGTACCAGGTCTGCAACGCCGCCATAACGATCAGGCCGAGGCCCAGCAGCGCGAACGACCGCACCAGCGTCTTGCGCAGCGCCGCGATCAAGCCGTCGAGCACGTCGCGCGACTCCGCGACCTGAAACCGCCAGACCGTCGGCGATCCGGGCAGCGTCAGGTCACGCTCGACGATCCGCAGCTTCTGTTCGGGAAACGGCTTGGCGTCGTAGACCCGGATGTCGGTGTAGCGATAAGTGCGATCGACCGGCAGCTTGCGATCCCACAGCGAGCGCGACGGCCATGTTTCATGCCCTGGTCCGCTGACCTGCCAATACAGCCCCGAATAGGGTTCGAGGAACCGTTGATCGGACAATTGCCGGTTGAACGTCACCTCGCCGCTGGTGTCGATCTCCGCCGACACGATCAGCGAGTTGAGCAGATATTCGAGGCCGTCATCGGTATTGCGCGTCACCGCCGACACCAGCACCCGGTCAAGCGCGAAGCCGCCACCGGCCAGCAACAGCATGATCCACAGCGCCGCGACGACGATCATCCGCCGCGACAGCGACCCCGTCACCCGGACATAGGGTCGCGGCGCCGGCGCGCGGGGGGCAGGGTCGGCGCCGGTCGCCATCGCGTGTGCCTTCAGTCCTCCGCGCCCGCCGGCTTCGGCGCGCCCGGTTCGTCGAGACTGTAGCCGAGCCCGCGGATCGTCGTGATGACGTCGGCGCCCAGCTTCTTGCGGATACGCGTCACGAACACTTCGATCGTGTTCGAATCACGGTCGAAATCCTGATCGTAGATATGCTCGATCAATTCGGTGCGGCTGACCACCTTGCCCTTGTGATGGAGCAGGTAGGACAACAACTTATATTCCTGCGCGGTCAGCTTCACCGGTTCGCCGGCGCGCGTGACCTTGCCCGAACGGGTGTCGAGCCGGATATCGCCCGCCGTCAGTTCGGCCGACGCATTACCCGACGCGCGCCGGATCAGCGCGCGCAGCCGGGCGATCAGTTCCTCGGTCTGGAACGGCTTGGCGACGTAATCGTCGGCCCCCGCGTCCAGCCCTGCGACCTTGTCCGACCAGCTGTCGCGCGCGGTCAGCACCAGCACCGGCGCGCTGCGGCCTTCCTTTCGCCAGCGATCGAGCACGGTCAGCCCGTCGATCTCGGGCAGGCCGAGGTCGAGGATAATCGCGTCATAGGTCTCGGTCGAGCCGAGAAAATGCCCCTCTTCGCCATCGGTGGCGAGGTCGACGGCATAGCCCGCACCCTCCAGCGTGGTACGCAGCTGGCGGCCGAGATTGGGTTCGTCCT
The DNA here is from genome assembly GCF_001421965.1 of Sphingomonas sp. Leaf67. GTDB lineage: Bacteria > Pseudomonadota > Alphaproteobacteria > Sphingomonadales > Sphingomonadaceae > Sphingomonas. Next base: position 312,182 of record NZ_LMLP01000012.1, on the reverse strand, counting down.
CGACGATCAGGACGCGCATCGGCTTCTCTCCCCTTTTTGATTCAACGACTACGGCCGGTGATTTGACCGGTACGGGCATCGACATCGACCCAGATCACCGCGCCATCGCGCAGGAATTTGAGCGTGTAAATGCCGGTCGCCGGATCATAGTCGAAGCCGAGATATTGCGCGCCGCGCATCTGCGGCACGACCCGGCGTTCGATCTCGCGCATCGGCAGGATGCGCCCCTCTTCGCGGGCAGCCTGTGCCGCGCGGTGATCGCGCAGCCGCTGGTCGACCGTCGCCTGCGCGACACCCGACACCGCCAGCAATCCCAGGGCAAGGAACCGAACGACCATCACCATCAGGCGTGGCATAGGGGCCACGCCTTGAACAGCCCGTGAATAGGGCAGACAGGCTGGCGTAACTTGCTTCGTTCGCAACTGCGGCTTACCTGCCACACATGGCTGCACCGATATTGTCCTATGAGGGCCTTGGATTGATCCAGGGCAATGGCTGGCTGTTTCGCGGGCTCGACATCCATGTCGGCACACGCGACCGGCTGGCGCTGATCGGGCGCAACGGCGCGGGCAAGACGACGCTGTTGAAGCTGATTGCCGGCGCGGTCGATGCCGATGAGGGCCGGCGGACGATCGTGCCGGGTACGCATGTCGTGCTGCTGGAACAGGACCCGCAGGTCGATGGCTATGCGACACTGCGGGACTTCGCCCTGCGCGGACCGCGTGCCCCGGCCGAGCACGAGGTCGATGCCATCGCCGACCAGCTCGGCATCGACCTGAACCGCGAGGCGGCGACCGCATCGGGCGGCGAGCGACGGCGGGCGGCGATCGCGCGCGCGCTGGCCGAGAATCCCGACGTGCTGCTGCTCGACGAACCGACCAACCATCTCGACCTGTCGGCGATCGAATGGCTGGAGGAATGGCTGAACCGCTTCAACGGCGCGTTCATCGTCATCAGCCACGACCGCGCCTTCCTGACGCGGCTGACCAAATCGACGCTTTGGCTGGATCGCGGCGGTATCCGCCGCGCCGAGATCGGGTTCGGCGGGTTCGAGGCGTGGATGGAACAGGCCGCCGCCGAAGAGGAACGCGCGGCGCAGCGGCTCGACGCGAAGCTGAAGATCGAGGAACACTGGCTCCACCGCGGCGTCACCGCACGGCGCAAGCGCAACATGGGCCGGCTCGAAAAGCTCCACGAATTGCGGGCGCAGCGCGCAGCGATGCAGGGGCCGCAGGGCACCGCCAAATTGGCAGTAGAGGCCGACGATACCAAGACCAAGGTGGTGATCGACGCCGAACATGTGACCAAGGCGTTCGGCGACCGCACGGTGCTGAAGGACTTTTCGTTGCGCGTCCGGCGTGGCGACCGGATCGGCATCGTCGGTGGTAACGGTGCCGGCAAGACGACGTTGCTGCGGCTGCTGACCGGCGACCTCGACCCCGATTCGGGCAAGATCATGCGCGCGCAGACGCTCGACGGCATCGTGATCGACCAGCAGCGCAAGCTGATGGCCCCGGAAAAGCGGGTGCGCGACGTGCTGGCGGACGGCGGCGACTGGATCGAGGTCAACGGGTCGAAGAAGCACGTCCATGGCTATCTGAAGGAGTTTCTGTTCGATCCGTCGATCGCCGAGGCGCGGATCGGCACGCTGTCGGGCGGCGAGCGGTCGCGGCTGCTGCTCGCCCGCGAATTCGCGCGGCCGTCGAACCTGCTGGTGCTCGACGAACCGACCAACGATCTCGACCTGGAGACGCTGGACCTGTTGCAGGAGGTGATCGGCGACTATGCCGGGACCGTGCTGATCGTCAGCCACGATCGCGACTTTCTCGACCGGACGGTGACGGTGACGCTGGGAATGGACGGCAGCGGCCATGTCGATGTCGTGCCGGGCGGCTATGCCGACTGGGTCGCCAAGCGGCGTGAACGGAGCGCGGCGAAGGCCAAGGCGAAGCCGGTCGAGGCCGCGCCGGCCAAACCGAAATCGTCCAAGATGAGCTACAAGGACCAGCGCGACCTCGACATCCTGCCCAAGCGGATCGAGGAACTGGAAGCGGCGATCGAACGCGACGAAGCGCTGCTGGCCGATCCGGCGTTGTACACCAAGGACCCGAAGCGCTTCGCGGCGCTGAACGCGCAGATCGAGAAGGCGCGGGCGGAAAAGGACGCGGCGGAAGAGCGCTGGCTGGCGCTGGCGGAAATGGCGGAGGCGTAAAGCCCCTCCCCGCTTCGCGGAGAGGGGGACCAGCCGCAGGCTGATGGAGGGGGACAGCCACAAGCGATGCGTCCGCCGACAGCAGAGATTGGTTCGCGCGAAGGCGCGGAGACGCGAAGACGACATCCGCGCGGCAGCGCCTTCGCTTTCAGCCAACGTTGGTGATGAAGGGCGGCAGAAGCCGCCGACGAAACCCCTTCGCGTCTCCGTGCCTTCGCGTGAACCAATCTTCTTCTAAACCACCTTGCCGTGGCGGCCGGCGAGATCAGTCACATACTGCCATGCCACGCGCCCCGACCGGCTGCCGCGCTTCGTTGCCCAGCCGATCGCGTCCTGCGCATCGAACGGCAGGGAATAGGCATCGCAGTAACGCTCGACGATCGCGACATAGTGATCCTGGTCGACAACGTGGAAGCCGAGCGACAGGCCGAACCGGTCGGCCAGTGCCAGCGCATCGTCGATGCCGTCGCGCGGGTTGATGGCGCTATCCTGCTCCTTCAGGTCGCGCGGGACCAAATGACGGCGGTTGGCGGTGACGATCAGCCGGACGTTCGGCGGCCGCCCCTCCGCGCCACCCTCCAGCAGCGATCGCAACGCGCGGCCATCGGCGGGGGTATCGAAGCCGAGATCGTCAACGAACACGACGAACGCGCGCGGCATGTCGGCCAGTAGCGCGAACAGCGCGGGTAGATTCGCCAGCGCCCCGGCCGATGCCTCCACCAGCGCGAGATTGCCGCCGTCCGCCTGCACCTGCCCGACCGCCGCCTTGACCAGCGCCGACTTGCCGGTGCCGCGCGCACCCCATAGCAGCACGTCATGCGCCGCCGCGCCCTTGGCAAGCCGGTCGAGATTGGCGGTCAGCGCGTTACGTTGCGCCTCGATCCCGACCAGCCGGTCGATCGGCAACGGCCGGAACCCCCGCGCTGCCGACAGCACTGCGCCGTCCCAGCCATAGGCCCGATGCGCCAGCGGATCGGCGGCGGGCGGCGGCGGTGGCGACAGGCGTTCGAGCGCGGCGGCGATGCGAAGGAGCGGATCGGTCATGTCGCCGCCCTAGCCAGCGACTAGGGCGCGATCAACGCCTGTGCCGCCGCGCGATCGGCAAAGCCCTTGTCCGCCAGCGCCGCCCGCGCATTGGCCGCTGCGACGGCGCGATCCCCGGCGGCGGCGGCGATCTGTGCCATGTGCCAGCGGATGCCGGCATGGGCCGGTGCGATCTGAACGGCCTTTGCCATTACCGGGATCGCCGCACCGATATTGTCGTTCGCGAACAAGGCCCAGCCGAGCGCATCCGCCACCAGCGGATTGGCCGGCGCGATCCGATAGGCGGCGGCGGCATAGTCCTGCGCGATCCACGCCTGTCCGGCACCGGCATAGGCGTTGGCAAGTTCCGCCAGCACCGCCGCATCGCGGTCCCCGACCAGCGCGCGCAGCCGTTCGAGCGTTTCGATCGCCGCGTCATCGTCCCCGGCGGCCGCCTGCCATTGCGCCGCCAACCGGAGTGCGTCGACGCTGGCCGGGTTCTGCGCCAGATAAAGCGACAGCGTTGCACTGGCCTGCGGGCGCTGTCCGGCGCGGTCGCGGGCATCGACCAGCCGCAGCATCGTCGCTTCGTCGAACCGGGTCGCGGCGGCGCGCGCATAGGCATCGGCCGCCTCGCCCATCCGGCCGGCGGCGGACAGCGTATCGCCCAGCACCAGTTGCGCGGCGGGCGCGCCGGGATTGGCGGCTGTCACCCGCTGCGCCGCCGCGACCGCTTCGACGTTCTTCCCCGCCGCCGCCAGCGCCCGGATATAGGGAACCGCCACCGCCGGATCGCCGGGGGTGAGCCGCGCATCCTCCGCCAGCATCGCAAGGTCTTCGTCGGGGGCAAAGGCGGCCGAGCGCCCGCGTCCGGGCGACGCGGCGCGATCGAGCATCACCGCTGCGCTTGCCCGGTCGCCCAGCCGCTCCATCGCCCGCGCCGCCAGCGTCAGCGAGTAGCTGTCGGCATCGCCGCGCATCGCTGCCGGCCGGATATAATCGAGCGCGTCCTGTGCGGCATTGCTCTTGAGCAGCGCCAGCGCCAACAGCTTGCGCGCGGTGACGTTGGTCGGCTGCCGCGCGACCAGTTCGCGCAGCGCGATCGCCGCCTGCCCCGCATTGCCCTTTGCCAGATCGATCGAGGCGCTCAGCAGCAATGCGCCCGGCACCCCGGCGACACCGCGCCCGGTCTTGTCGAGGATGCTGCGCGCGGTGTCGTAATCGCCGGCTCGCGCCGCCAGCACCGCTTGCAGATAATAGCCCTGCGCACTGCCCGGCCGCACCGCCATCGCCCGCCGCACCGCGTCCAGCATCGCGCTCGCCCGCCCGGCATCGCCGAGCGTCGCGGCATATTCGATCAGCGTGTCATAGCCGTACGGATCGCGCTTCAGCGCCGCTTCGAACCATGGCAGTGCCGCGACCAGTCCATATTGGACACGCACCGTTTCGGCGCGCAATCGCAGCGCGTCGGGCGACGACGGTTCGGCGCGGACCGCCGCCGCGGCCGCATTGATTGCGCCGACCATGTCGCCCGCACCCATCCGCATCTGCCCGAGCGCGACCCACGCAGCCGCGTCCTGTGGTGCGCGCGCGACGATCGCCTCCAGCGCGTTCAGTCCGCCAGCGACGTCGCCACCCGCCGCGACCGCCTGCGCACGGATGCGGTCGGCATAGCCGCGGTAGCGCGCCGGAGTCTCGTCCGCCTCGGTCACCGCGCCGGTCGCGTCGCCCTGTAGCAGCCGGGCATGGGCGCGCAGCTGATGGGTGCGCTGGGGATCGAAGCCTGCCGCAATAGCGCGGTCGACCGCGCCCTGTGCCGCGACGCCCTCGCCCAGCACCAGATGGGTGCGCGCCAGCACTGCCTGTGCCAGTCCCCATTTCGGGTCGGCGGCGGTCGCCGCCTGCGCCGCTTCGCGCGCCTGCGTCCAGTGCCCGGCTCCATATTGCGCCAGCGCCTGCGCCAGCCGGGTCCGGGCGTCGGCGGCATCGGCGCGCGCGGGCAGCACGCCGCCGATCGTGGCGAGCATTCCCGCCACGATCGCCAGCCCGCCCATGCCGAGCAGCGCGCGGACCGATCGATCAGGGTTGCAGGTCATAGCTTTTCATCAGATCATAGAGCGTCGGGCGGCTGATCCCCAGCAGCCGCGCCGTGCCCGAGATATTCCCCTGCGCCTGTGCCAGCGCCGACCGGATCGCCGACCGGTCCGCCGCCTCGCGCACCGCCTTCAGGTTGATCGGTCCCGACAGGGCCTGCGCGGTGCCGAGATCGAGATCGGCGGCGGTCACCGCCTTGCCATCGGCCATGATCGCCGCGCGCTTCACCCGGTTTTCCAGTTCGCGGACATTGCCCGGCCAGCCCCATGCCTCGATCGCCGCCAGCGCGTCGGGGGCGAAACGCTTCGGTCCCAGCCCCATCTGCGCGGCATGTCGGTCGAGGAAATGCCGCGCCAGCAGCGCCGGATCGCCCGGCCGCTGCGACAGCGACGGGATGCGCACCACGATCTCGGCCAGCCGGTAATACAGGTCCTCGCGGAACCGGCCATCGGCGACCATCGCGTCGATATCCTGATGCGTCGCGCACACGATCCGCGTGTCGACCGGGATCGCCTTGCGCCCGCCGATCCGTTCGATCACCCGTTCCTGCAGGAAGCGCAGCAGCTTGACCTGCAGAGGAAGTGGCACATCGCCGATCTCGTCGAGGAACAGCGTGCCCCCCGCCGCCTGTTCGATCTTGCCCTCGGTGGTCTTTACCGCGCCGGTGAACGCGCCCTTCTCATGCCCGAACAGTTCGCTTTCGAGCAGCGTTTCGGGAATGGCGGCGCAGTTGATGGCGATGAAATTGCCGCGCTTGCGCCGCGATGCGTCGTGCACCCCGCGCGCCAGCAACTCCTTGCCGGTGCCCGACGCGCCGAGCAGCATGACCGACACATCGGCCGGGGCGACCCGTTCGATGGTGCGGGTGACCTTCAGCATCTCCGGCGCGGCGGTAATCATGCCGCCCAGCACCGCCTGCCCCTCGATCCGGTCGGCCAGCCGGCGGTTCTCCGCCTCCAGCGCATGGACGTGGAAGGCGCGCGCGACGATCAGCCCCAGCGCGTCGATGTCGATCGGCTTGGCATAGAAATCCCATGCACCCAGATCGATCGCACGCAACGCGCTCGCCCGGTCGCCATGGCCGCTGGCGACGACGATCTTGGTATCGGGCTTGATGGCGAGGATGGCCTCCATCGTCGCAAAGCCTTCGGTCACGCCATCGGGATCGGGCGGCAGGCCGAGGTCGAGCGTCACGACCTGCGGTTCCTCGGCACGCACCGCCGCGATCGCCGCATCGCGATCGCTCGCGACGACGATGTCATAGCCTTCATAGGCCCAGCGCAACTGGCGTTGCAGCCCGGCATCGTCCTCGACGATCAACAGGCACTTGCGTATCGTCATGCCGCTTGCTCCAGCATGGGGACGGCCGCCGCCAGCGTCACGCGGAAGCGCGACCCCCGTCCCGGCTGGCTGTCGACAGCGATATGGCCGCCCATCGCGACCGCGAGTTGGCGCGCTTCGAACGCGCCGATGCCGAAGCCCGACGGCTTCGACGAGACGAACGGACGGAAGAGTTCGTCGCGAATGAACTGCCGGGTCATGCCGATGCCGGTGTCGATCACCTCGACCCACACCCGGTCGCCCGCATCGCCCAGCACGATGCGGACCGGATCGCTGCCGCCTGCATCGAGGGCGTTGTGGACCAGATGGTCGATCACCTGCTGCAACCGTGCCGGGTCGGCCGAGGCATGGAGTGTCGCCGGCCCATCGACCACCACCGCTCCCCGCGTTCGGAAGCGCGCCACCGATCCGGTCGCGACGCTCGCCAGCGCAACCGGGCGCAGCACCTCGCCACGCGCCGGTTCGCGTTCGGACAAGCGGGCGAGCAGGTCGTTCATCCGCGTGGCGGATTCGTTCAGCGTCGCGACCATGTCGGCGCGGAAATCGGGATTGTCGGCATGGCGCACAGCGTTGCGCGCGACGAGGCTCAACTGGCTGACGATATTCTTCACGTCGTGCAGGATGAAGGCGAAGCGGCGGTTGAACTCCTCGAACCGACGCGCCTCGGCCAGTGCCGACTGGGCGCGTTCCTCGGCCAGATAGCTTGCCACCTGTCGCCCGGCGATGCGCAGCAGGTCGAAATCCTCCCAGTCGAGCGCGCGGGCGAGCAGCGGCCGCGCGAGCAGGATCGCACCGGCCATCCGCCCCAGATGCGGCAACGGCACGACCACCCATGCTTCACCATGCGCCAGCATCGCCGCCGGCACCGCCGCGCCATCGGCGCCATCGAGCCGCTGGCGCAGCGGATCGAGTTCGAGGATGCGGCCGGTCACGCGCAGATGCTCCGCCAGCGCCATGCTGTCGGCGGCGGTGCCCAGCGCGTCGCCCTCCCAACGCCATGACGCGCCGACCGCCAGCCCGCCGCCTTCGGTGACTAGCAACAGGCCGGCCGGGGAGTCGGTCAGGTCGGCCACCGCCTTCACCAGCCGTTCGTCGAGCGGCGCGCCACCCTTGGGCTCGCCCAGCGTCTCGGTGAAGCGGGTCCATTCGGAGCGATAGTCGTAGCGGTGGGTGAAGAGGTGCTTGACCAGCTTGACCTTGACCCACGCCCGCAGCCAGCCCGACGAGGCGGCGGTCAGCACCGCGACGGTCGATCCGAACACGAACGCGGTCTGGCCGATCCGGGCATGGTCGCCGCCCAGCGCCGCGATCAGGCTGGTCGCCATGATCGTCACCGCGAAATAGGCCATTAGCCCCAGCACCGACAGGGTGTGGAAGGTCGCGACGCGCGACAGCTGCACACCGCCACTCCCCGGTCGCGACAGCGCCAGTGCGACCAGCAGCGCCATCGCCGCCAGGGCGACGCCGCGCGCCGCGATCAGTTCGGGCGGGGCCTGCCCGACCAGATAGGCGGCGATGCACAGATTGACGTCGATCAGCCAGAACGCGCCGGCCGCGACCAGCACCATCCGCGTCGCCGCCGATGCCGCCACCGGGAACAGGCCATGGAGCAACAGCAGCGCGCCGAGCGCCGCCAGCGCGCCGAGTACCGTCGATACCGCACCGATCATCGCCGCCGCCTGCGACCCCGGCATGGTCGCGGCGGCGAGGTCGAGTACGAGCTGCGCTATATCGACCGCCGCGACGGCACCGTAGGCGAGGATACGGCCCAGCCCCGCATCGTCGCTACTGGCGCGACGCTGGAGGGCGATCAGCAGCACCAGCCAGCCGAGCGTGCGCGCGCCCGCGAACAGGTGCGACACCGCCTGCGCATCGCCGATCCCCGCCACCGACAAGTTCCACAGCGCGGTCAGTCCCAGCGCCAGCGCCAGCCACCCACGCGGCAGCGCCGTATCGGCCGCACCGCGCCGAACCGTCCAGAACGCTAGCGCGCCGAACAGCAGCGCCGCGATCGCATGTCCCCAGACGATAAGCCCGATCAGCATGCGTTCACCGCGCTCCGCCCGACCAGATCACGACGCGCAGTGTCTGCAGCAGGATCAGCAGGTCGAGGAACGGCGAATAGTTCTTCGCATAATACAGGTCGTATTCCAGCTTCTGCCGGGCATCGTCGATCGATGCGCCATAGGGATAGTTGATCTGCGCCCAGCCGGTGATGCCGGGCTTCACCATATGCCGTTCGGCATAATAGGGCAGCTTGTCCTCCAGCGCGGACACGAATTCCGGGCGTTCCGGGCGGGGGCCGACGAAGCTCATCTCGCCGACCAGTACGCTCCAGCATTGCGGCAGCTCGTCGATCCGGGTCTTGCGCAGGATGCGGCCGATGCGGGTGATGCGGGGGTCGTTCTTTTCGGCCCAGACCGCGGTCCCCGCCGCCTCGGCATCGGTGCGCATCGACCGCAGCTTCGGAATGTCGAATCCGCTGCTGTACAGCCCGACGCGGCGCTGGCGGTAGAAGACGGGGCCGCGGCTATCGAGCTTCACCGCGATCGCCGCGACCAGCAGGACCGGCAGCGTCAGCGTCAGCAGCAACAGGCTGGCGGCGATGTCGAACATCCGCTTGAACACGCTCGACACCATCCGCCCCGACGAGAAGCCGTCGGAGAAGATCAGCCACGACGGGCTGACGCTGTCGAGGTCGACGCGACCCGTTTCGCGTTCGAGGAAGGTCGAGATTTCGTTGACATGGACACCGGTGGTGCGGATGCGCAGCAGGTCCTTCAGCGGCAGGGCGTTGCGCCGCTCCTCCAGCGCCAGCACGACCTCCGACGCGCCGAGCAGCACGACGTGATCAGCAAGATTATAGATGGCGTCGCGGGCGATCGCTTCGGGGATGACCCGGTTCGCCTCGCTCATCGCGACATAGCCGACGACCACGAAACCGGCGCCGGGCGTCCGGCCGAGATCCTTCAGCCGCTGCGCGCGCGGGCCTGCCCCCAACACGATCACCCGCCGCTTGAACGCCTGCCCCCCGAACAGCGTACCGGTCAGGATGCGCAAGGTCAGCAGCAGCACCGCCGCGAAGCCCAGCCCGTAAGCTAGATTGGACCGCCAGAAGGTGATCGACGGCGCGAGGAAGAAGACGACGGCGAGGAAGATCGCCCCCACCGCGACCGCGACGATCAGCCGCGCCGCGGCGAACTTGATCGATTGCAACGCATCGGTGCCATAAATGCCGACCGCGACCAGTGCGGTTTCGAGACAGACGGCGAAGCTGAGCAATTGCGGGATGCGGGTGTGAATCGGCTCGACCGCCATGTCGATCTGCATCGCCCGCGTGACCCAGCCAAGTTCGGCCGCCACCAGCAGGACGAGAAAATCGAGCAGACCCAGCAGCAAGACGGCGTGCGGAATATAATGTTTGAACAGCCGAATCATCGCCGGGCTCTCGATACAGGTGTAAGCCAGTCCGACACCCACCCCGTATCGCGCGAAAGCGCAAAGAAATACTGAACGCGACGGATACGCATCGTCACATCGTTGTTGTATCGCAACACTCGCTTGCCCGTCCGGGCGGGCCCTTTTTGCCTGCCTGATCCTGTTCGGAGATCCGATCCATGCCCGTTTCGTCCGCCATCGTCCCCGTCATTCTGTCCGGGGGGGCGGGCACCCGCCTGTGGCCGATGTCGCGGCCGGAACGGCCCAAACAGTTCCTCGCGCTGACCGCTGCCGAGACGATGTTGCAGCTGACCGCGCGCCGTGCCGCGGGCGAAGGCTATGCCGCGCCGATCGTCGTTGCCAATGCCGCCCATGCCGATGCGGTCGCCGAACAGCTGTCGGCCATCGGCTCGACCCCGCAGGCGATCATCCTCGAACCGATGGGCCGCAACACCGCGCCCGCCATCGCGCTGGCAGCGATCGCCGCGGGCGGCGGCGATGCGCCGTTGCTGGTGATGCCGTCGGACCATGTCATCCTCGACCTCGAGGCGTTTCGCGCCGCGATCGACCGCGCACTGCCGCTGGTCGAGGATGGCTGGATGGTGACGTTCGGCATCGCCCCCGATGCGCCCGAAACCGGCTATGGCTGGATCAAGGTCGGCGAGCCGCTGGCCGAAGGCGTGCACCGTGTCGACCGCTTCGTCGAGAAGCCACCGCTGGATGCGGCGGAAGCGATGCTGGCATCGGGCGATCATGCGTGGAACGGCGGCATCTTCCTGTTCCGCGCCGACCGGTTCCTCGACGCGATCGGCCGGTTCGTGCCGACGATGCTGGAAGCGGCGCAAGAGGCGATGGACCGGGCGCAGCGCGACGGCATCTGCATCCGCCCCGAGGCGGAGGCGTTCGCCGCCAGCCCGTCCGATTCGATCGACTATGCGGTGATGGAGCGCGACGACCGGGTGGCGGTCGCGCCGGTGGCGATGGGTTGGAGCGACGTCGGCAGCTGGGACGCGCTGCACGCGATCAGCGACCGCGACGATGCGCACAATGCCACCGGCGGCGACGTGACGCTGGTCGATACCACCGGCTGCCTCGTCCGGTCGGATGGGGTGCGGATCGCGATGGTGGGGGTCAGCGACCTGATCGTCGTCGCCAGCGGCAACGACGTCATGATCCTGCCGCGCGGACGTTCGCAAGAGGTCAAGCGCTTGCTGGAAGCGATGAAGGCGAACTGAACCGAACCAGTACGTTGGCGCACCGGCGAAACCCCCTTCCCTTCGCCGGTACGCAGCCTAGGCTGTCGCGACAGTATGGAGTGCGCGTTGTGCGGGCAGGATTCGGTGCGGCGTTGGGCGTATTGGCGATGCTCTCGGCCTGCGGAGGCGGCGGCGGAAACGGCAGCGTCCTGGGTGGCGGTAGCAGCGGCGGGGTTTCCCCGACGCCCTCCGCCACGCCGACACCGACGCCCACCACCACGGCGGGCTGTTCGCTGCGCGAGCGGCAGGACTGGGCGCTGGCCCAACTGCGCGAATGGTATCTGTTCCCCGAAACCCTGCCGGCGAGCCTGAGCCCCGCGCCCTACGCCACGGTCGACGCCTATGTCGACGCGCTGACCGCGACCGCGCGGGGGCAGGGGCGCGACCGGTACTTCACCTATCTGACGTCGATCGCCGAGGAAAATGCCTATTACGACGCGGGTGAGACCGCCGGCTTCGGCGCCCGCTTCGCGCTCGACACGACCGGCCGTCGCCTGTTCGTGATCGAATCGTTCGAGGGCACGCCGGCACTGAACGCCGGCATCGATCGCGGGACCGAGATCCTGCAGATCGGCACCGGCAGCGGCAGTCTGCGCAGCGTGTCGGCGATCATCGATGCGACCGGTATCGACGGCCTGAACGATGCGCTGGGCCCCGATACGGTCGGCACCGCGCGCACGTTCGAGTTCCGCACCGCCGAGGGCACCACCCGCACCGAGACCGTCGCCAAGGCCGACTATGCCCTGCTGCCGGTATCGACCCGCTATGGCGCCAAGGTGCTGACCGATGGCGGCAAGAAGGTCGGTTACGTCAACCTGCGCACGTTCATCACCACCGCCAACCAGCCGCTGCGCGACGCCTTCGCCAGTTTCCGGGCGCAGGGGATCACCGAGTTCGTCATCGATTTCCGCTACAATGGCGGCGGGCTGATCTCGGTCGCCGATCTGATGGGCGACCTGTTGGGTGGCGGCAAATCGACCAGCCAGGTCTATAGCTACACCACCTTCCGCCCCGAAAAATCGTCCGAGAACGAGACGAAATACTTCGCGCCGACCGCGCAGTCGGTGACGCCGACCAGGATCGCGTTCATCGGCACCGGCAGCACCGCATCGGCCAGCGAATTGGTCATCAACGCCTTCGTCCCCTATCTCGGCAACAACATGGCGCTGATCGGCACCAACACCTATGGCAAGCCGGTCGGGCAGATCGCGGTCGATCAGGCAGCGTGCGACGACCGGCTGCGCATCGTCGCCCTGTCGGTGCAGAATTCGGCGCGCTCGGCGGCCTATTTCGATGGCCTCGCATCGGTGGTGCCCAACACCTGTTCGGCGACCGACGACATCAATTATCCGCTGGGCGACCCGCGCGAGCAATCGGTCGCCCGCGCGCTCGACTTCCTTGCCGGGCGCAGCTGTTCGCGGATCGGATCGGCGGCGGCGACCGCCGCGACCCGCGACGGGCTGCGCGTCGCCGGCGACGGGGTCGAGGGACGCGCCCTGTTGCAACCCGCCCGCCCGTCGACCGTGCAGCGTGAGGTGCCGGGCTTGTTCTGACCCGGCCCGCTCGGCTACCCCGGCAGCGACGAGGGGGACGGCATGAGCGACGACGACTATATCTATGACGAGGCGACCGGCGAATGGGTGCCCGCGTCGCAGGCGACGACCACTGCCGCGCCGGACGACGCGGTGGTGGTGCGCGACGCGGTCGGCAACGTGCTGGCCGATGGCGATCAGGTGACGCTGATCAAGGACCTAACCGTCAAGGGCGCGGGCCAGACGCTGAAGCGCGGCACCCTGATCAAGTCGATCCGCCTGACCGGCGACGCGCAGGAGATCGACTGCAAGTTCGACGGCATCAAGGGGCTGGTGCTGCGCGCCGAGTTCGTCCGCAAGCGGACATGATCGCCGGGGTCGATCCCAGTTGGGAGCCGGCGCTTGGCCCCGTGCTGGCCAGCGACACGATGGCGAGCTTGCGCGATTTCCTGAAAGGCGAGAAGGCGGCGGGCAAGCGCATCCTGCCGCATTCGCGCGACTGGTTCGCGGCGCTGGCGCTGACCCCGCTTCCCCAGGTGCGGGTCGTCATTCTGGGGCAGGACCCGTATCACGGGCCGGGTCAGGCGCATGGCCTGTCCTTTTCGGTCCGGCCAGGCGTCGCGGTGCCGCCGTCGCTGCGCAACATCTTCAAGGAATTGCAGACCGATCTGGGCCTGACGCCGCCCGCGCACGGGTTTCTGGAGCATTGGGCGCGACAGGGGGTGCTGCTGCTGAACACCGTGCTGACGGTCGAACAGCACCGCGCCGCGTCGCATGCCGGGCGCGGGTGGGAGGCGTTCACCGACGCGGTCGTCCATGCCGTCGCCGACCGGGCGGAACCGACCGTGTTCCTGCTATGGGGCGCGCATGCCCAGAAGAAGGCGGCGTTCGTCCGCGACGTGGGCACAGGCGGTCGCCACCTCGTGCTGCGCGCCCGTCACCCCTCCCCGCTGTCGGCGCATAGCGGCTGGTTCGGCAGCCGTCCGTTCAGTCAGGCCAATGCGTTTCTGGCCGAGCACGGTCGGGGCACGATCGACTGGTCGCTGCCCGCGCTCGATACGATGCCGGAACCATCCTTCCCCGTCGACGATTGATGCGGCCGACCGCCAACTCGGCGGGACCAACTTCAAGGGGTTACAGATGAAGAAGATGATGACGGCGACCGGCCTGGCCACGTTGATGCTGCTGGGTGCCTGCGGCGGCAATGCCGACGACAAGGCCGCCGACAATATCGAGGCGATGACCGAGAACAAGGCGGACGCGCTGGAAGATCAGGCCGACCTGAGCAGCAACGAGCAGGTCGAGGACGCGCTGGAAGCGCAGGCCGAGAACGTCCGCGACATGGGCGAGGACGCCGCCGACAAGGCCGACGACAACGACAATGCGCAGGTCGAACAGGCCGTCCGCAACCAGATGTAAGCCGAACCGCCGCACCCCCGATCGCGGGGGTGCGGCACCGTTCCCTTGCCTATCCCGCGACCGATGCGTCCGGCGTCGCCACCACCGGTGGCAGATCGGGCATGCCCGGCAGGTCATAGCGATCCATGCTGATCCCGGCACAGCCATAGGTCGCCCGGTTCTGCCACTGCGCCCTGGTCAGCTTCGCCGCCAGCGCAGGTTGCCGCGTCGCCAGCGTCCTGGCCGCATCCTCGCCCTGCCCCGCAAAGAGCACGCCGTCGAACCGCTTTCCATCGGCATGGCGCGCATTCACATAGGGCACGAAGTCGCCGAGATACGCGACCTGTCCGGGCTCGACATGCACCATCGGCGCCCCGAAGCAGTTGGTTGTGGTGACCGGCAGGTTCGCGACCGACATCGCGTTCAGCACATAATCGCCCGGCGTCACGCGCAGCACCTGCACCTCATAGGGCGACTTCCGGTCGCCGCTGTTGACCGTCACGCCATAGGTGGTCAGGTCGTTCTTCGCCTTCCAGTCGCGTGGGCGGTACAGCGCGTCGTGCTTGCCCGCATCGTAGCGCAGCAGCTGCAACTGGGCCGAGCGGCCGGCGCTGGCCGCGTCCAGCCGGCGAAAGGCGACGACGATCGCCGCCTCGCCCGGTGCCAGCACGAACGGCGCGGCGGCATCGACCTTCTTCCCCAGAAACACCGTCCCCGGCAGGGTCAGCGGGGCATCGATCCGCCATGACGGATCGACCGGGGTGGTGAAGCCGGTGCGCTCGGTCACCTTGCCGGCGACCGCCGCCTCGCCGATCTGCCGGTCGAGATAGGCGATCCGCTCGGCCTCTGGCATCGCCGTGATCTTCGCGGCGACGGCATCGTCGCGCTCGACCAGCCGCCAGCCACGGATCAGCAAACAGCTTTGCCGGTTCGCCCGCCGCTGCTGCCCCTGCGCGATCGCGCCGGCGATCAGCCCGCCGAGCAGGCCACCGGCCCCCGCCGCGATCGGCGAGATCACCGCCGGGTTGTAGACCATCGGCACCGTCCCCGCCGGGGTGCGCGATCCGCGCGCGATCAGCCGGCATTGCTGCCACGCCAGATCATAGTCGGCCCGCGTCGCGCCGGGCCGGTTGTAGAAGCGCGACGGCGTCAGGTCGCGCGCGGCATCCTCGGCGATCTCCTTGGGATCGTCGACCGGCGCGACCGCGTCCTGCGCGACGGGCGTCGCCGCCCCGCCGCCGGTCGGCACCTGCATCGTCTGCACCGCCTGCGCCAGCACCTGCCCAGGCAACATCGCCGCCATTCCCGCGATCAGGATCGAACGTTTCATCATACCCCCCTGCCGGCGCTCGCCCCCGAGGCCGGTCTAAGGAGATGATAGCATCGTATCCGGTTCAGGGAAGCGGGCAGCCGCAGGCAGGCGGGACAGGACCGGACGGGCGGCGGACGCCGGATGACGCCCCACCTCCCGTCCAAAGGTCACAAAGGTCACACTCGCCGCATCGTGCGCGCCGTGCGTGGCGGCTTGGGGCGCGGGCGTTTGCCGTGGGGTTCGGACGCCGGATCGTGCCGGGAGCCCTGTCCAAAGGTCACGAAAGTCACACTCGCCGCGTCTTGCGCGCCGCACGTGGCGGTTTCGGGCGTTTGGGGCGGGGAACGGTGATGCCGCGCTTGGCCAGTTCCAGTTCGATCTCGAACGCCTCGCCCAGCGGCCCGGGTTCCGACAGATGCAGGTCGTCCTGCGCGGCCCATGCCGCCGCCAGTGCTTCGGGCATGGGCGGCTCGACCGGTGCCGCGACCGGTTCGGGACGACGGTCGGGGTCGAGCCAGCCGGGAAGTTTGCCATCGCCTAGGTCGGCGACCTCGATCGCGACGTCGAGATCGGCAGGGGCCATCAGCTTTTCGGGCTCGGCGGGTGGCACGGGGGTGAGCGCGTCGAGCGCCTCGGCGACGCTGGGCGTCGGGGTTGGGGCCGGTGCCTCCGCCTCGCCGCGCGCCGACCGGCGGCGCTGCTGTTTGCCGTAGCGGTCGGGATAATGGGCGGCGAGCAGGAACATCAGCATCCGGTCGCCGGGGCGATGCCGCGACCCGACCCGCCGCCCATTGGCATCGAGCACCGGTTCGACGGTGCCGTTGATCGCGCGGTCGAATGCCACGTCGACCAGCATCCCCACGGCTTGCGCGACGGCGGCATCCCACGCGCGCGCGAAGGCCTCGCCACCGGGTGAACGGCGCAGGCGATAGGCGGTGCTGGGCGACATGCCGACCGCGCGCGCCGCATCGGCGACCGACCCGCCATCGGCGAGGGTTTCGATGAAATCGCGCTGTTTCTTATCGGACCAGCCGTCGCTGCGCGGTTTGCGGCGGACGGGGACCCATTGATAGTCGGCGGGGTCATAGCCGTTGGCGTCGAGATAGGGCGTCTCGGACGGAACGGTCAGGTTCGAGGGGGCGTGCGCCGGGACGGGCGCGGGCGAATGCTCGGAGAGCTGGCTTTGGTTGCGCATGGGCGGAGGGGAACATATTGGGAACTTGTAGGACAGGAGTTTTTGCGCGGCCCCTTGTGTTCTGTACAATGTTCCGTACACTCTGCTCATGGAATCGATCAGCTTCACCGAATCCCGTGCCAACCTGAAGTCGGTTATGGACCGGGTCGTTGCCGACCGGGTGCCGGTGGCAATCACTCGTCAGCGGGGTGAGGGCGTCGTCATGGTATCGGCCAGCGAATGGGCGTCGATCGAAGAGACGCTGTATCTGCTGCGATCGCCGAAGAATGCGGAGCGGTTGCTGAAAAGCATCGCGGAACTGGAAGCTGGTGGCGGTGAGGTTCACGAGCTGATCCAGCCGTGAACGTCCGTTTCTCGTCGCGTTCATGGGCGGAGTATCTCGACCTGCACGCGACCGACCTCAAGCTGTTCGCAAAGTGCAACGCGCTGATCGAGGAATGTCGGCGGCATCCGTTCAAGGGAACGGGCAAGCCCGAGCCGCTGGGCGGAAACCTGTCTGGCTGGTGGTCGCGTCGGATCAGCCATGAGCATCGGTTGGTGTATCGAGTGGCCGGGTCGGGCGAGATGCAGATGCTGGAGGTGGCGCAGTGCCGGTATCATTATTGAGCTTAAAGAACCACAACGATCAAAATAACCGAACGTTGACGCTTCTGACACTTGCACCGCGATTTAGTTTCTGACACCTTACCAATGTCGAAGCTGAATGGCTCCACCGCATAGCGGTGATCGCCCCGTTGACGCTTCGATGCACAGTCGTGCGGGCACAACTCCCCCGCGCAGCGGGGCTTGCGTAACGTTCTTTAAAGTAACTGCTCGACTGTATCAGCGTTGCACCACCTCTTGCCGGAGGTGGTGCAAGCTGGAGGCGGATGCCTACCTCGCTCTGGAGAACGAGGTTGAACCTTAGTTGCCCTCACATAAGAGTCAACGCGCGCATCCGACGTTGCACTCATTCTCAACAGAGGCGACAAAGCATGACTAACGGGCGCGTGAAACTGGGAACGATGGTCGACATCGGTGATTACTGCCCGGAAACCGGATACTGGCGTCATGGAGCGTCCGGTTCCCCTACATACATCGCGCAGGGGCATCGCATTCCTCCAACTGATGATGGTACCAGCGTTTGGACGTTGATCCTTTACGCATAAACTGAAGGCCGGCGGGAACCCCGCCGGCCTTTTTATTGAACGTGCCGCCCGCCCGCGGCCACGCCCCTCCACCATGCTGCGCATGGTTCCCCTCCCCGCATAGCGGGGAGGAGTTTTTAGTCCGATTACTCCGCTGGCAGGTACACCTCGCTGCCCTTCTCGCGGAACTTCTCGCTCATTTCCGCCATGCCGGCCTCGGCCGCCGCTACCGAGGCGGGGCCGTTGGCGAACAGCGCGCGGTCCGCATCCGCCTTGTCGGCGGCGAGGAAGGTGTCGGCCGGGGCGTTCTGCTTGGCGGCGAATTCGCGGACTTCGGCCGTGATCTTCATCGAGCAGAATTTGGGACCGCACATCGAACAGAAATGCGCGGTCTTGGCGCCTTCGGCGGGCAAGGTCTGGTCGTGGTAGGATTCCGCCGTGTCGGGGTCGAGCGACAGGTTGAACTGGTCGCGCCAGCGGAAATCGAAGCGGGCGCGCGACAGGGCGTCGTCGCGCATCTGTGCGGCCGGATGGCCCTTGGCCAGATCGGCGGCATGGGCGGCGAGCTTGTAGGTGACCACGCCGACCTTTACATCGTCGCGGTCGGGCAGGCCCAGATGCTCCTTGGGCGTGACGTAGCAGAGCATCGCCGTGCCGTACCAGCCGATCATCGCCGCGCCGATGCCGCTGGTGATATGGTCGTAGCCCGGCGCGATGTCGGTGGTGAGCGGCCCGAGGGTATAGAAAGGCGCTTCACCGCAGACCTGCAGCTGCTTTTCCATATTCTCCTTGATCTTGTGCATCGGCACATGGCCGGGGCCTTCGATCATGACCTGCACGTCCTGCGCCCAGGCACGGTGGGTCAGTTCGCCGAGCGTGAAGAGCTCGCTGAACTGCGCTTCGTCATTGGCATCGGCGATCGAACCGGGGCGGAGACCATCGCCCAGCGAATAGGCGATGTCATACGCCTTCATGATCTCGGTGATCTCGTCGAAATGTTCGTAGAGGAACGATTCGCGGTGATGGGCGAGGCACCATTTCGCCATGATCGACCCGCCGCGCGACACGATGCCGGTGACGCGCTTCGCGGTCATCGGGATGTAGGGCAGGCGGACGCCGGCATGGATGGTGAAGTAATCCACGCCCTGTTCGGCCTGTTCGATCAGCGTGTCGCGGAAGATGTCCCACGTCAGTTCCTCGGCGATGCCGCCGACCTTTTCGAGCGCCTGATAGATCGGCACCGTGCCGATCGGCACCGGCGAGTTGCGCAAAATCCATTCGCGGGTGTCGTGGATGTTGCGGCCGGTCGACAGGTCCATGACCGTGTCGGCACCCCAGCGGATCGACCAGACCAGCTTGTCGACTTCGGCGGCGACGTTCGATGCGACCGCGCTGTTGCCGATGTTCGCGTTGATCTTGACGAGGAAATTGCGGCCGATCGCCATCGGCTCGGTTTCGGGGTGGTTGATGTTGTTGGGGATGATCGCCCGGCCCCGCGCCACTTCGTCGCGGACGAATTCGGGGGTCACATAGTCGGGGATCGCCGCGCCGAAGCTCTCGCCGTCGCGGACATAGTTCGCGAGAGCCTCGCGACCGAGATTTTCGCGGGTCGCGACATATTCCATTTCCGGCGTGATGATGCCGCGCCGGGCATAGTGCATCTGGCTGACGTTCGCGCCGGCCTTGGCGCGCAAGGGCCGCTTGACGACGTTGGGGAAGGGCTGGACGCCGCCCGAGCGGTCGGGACCGAGCTGGCCGTTATCCTCGGGGCGCAGTTCGCGGGCGTCGTAGCTCTCGACGTCGCCGCGGGCCATGATCCAGTCGCGGCGCAGCTGCGGCAGGCCGGCCATGATGTCGATGCGGGCATTGGGGTCGGTGTACGGCCCCGACGTGTCATAGACGTTGAGCGGCGGTTCTCCGCAAGACGGGTCGAGGTCGATCGCGCGCATCGCGACGTTCAGGGGGCCGATATGCACCTTGCGGCTGCCACGGATCGGGCCGGTGGTGACGCCGATTTCGGTCTTTGCGGGGATGTCTGCCATATTCCACTCCATGCGGAGGGGGCGGAATTGTCGTGACCGCGCCCTCCCTACGCCGGTGTCAGCCGGATCAGGTTCAGCGGGTCGAAGGCTGCGGCCTTCCTCTCAAGCGTGACGGAACGCTCCCCCGGGGACGGTGCGGTTGTAGGCGCGTTGCGGGCGGGCGTCAAAGCAATGGTACGGGCCGGCGACGATCCGCCATCCTTCCGGCCTTCGCCGGAAGGACGATGGTCGGCTGGGGTGCCGCCCCGCCGCTACAACAGGTCGAGCTGCCCGCTGGGCGGCTCGCCCGCACCGAAGCCGGCCATGGTCACCCCGACCAGCCGCAACCCCATGCGCAAGGGATAGAGCGTCGCGATCAGCCCGCGCGCGGTGGCGTGCAGCGTCGCGCGGTCGCGGACCGGGGCGCCCAGCGTGCGGCTGCGGGTGACGATGCGGAAATCGGCGTATTTCGCCTTTACGGTGACGGTGCGGCCATGCTGTCCGGTCTTCTCCACCCAGTCCCAGACGTCGTCGGCCATCGCCAGCACGCGTTCCTCGATCGCTTGCGCGTCGGTCAGGTCGCTATGGAAGGTGGTTTCGGAGCCTGACGATTTGCGCACGCGGTTGGGGCGGACCGGGCGGTGATCCTCGGCGCGGGCGATGCCGTGATACCAGCCGCCCGCCTTGCCGAAGGTGCGTTGCAGGTCGGGCAGCGTCCAGCCCGCCAGATCGGCGCCGGTACGGATGCCCAGCGCCTCCATCCGCTCGACCGTCTTGGGGCCGATGCCGTGGAACTTGCCGACCGGCAGCGACGCGACGACGCGCGGGCCGGCCTTGACCGGAATGACGAACTGGCCATTGGGCTTGTTCATGTCGGACGCCAGTTTGGCGAGGAACTTGTTGTAGCTGATCCCCGCCGAGGCGGTGAGGCCAGTGACCGCAAGGATGCGCGCGCGGATTTCCTCCGCGGTCGCGGTGGCGCTGGGCAGGCCGCGCCGGTTGGCGGTGACGTCGAGATAGGCCTCGTCGAGCGACAGCGGCTCGACCAGATCGGTATAGTCGAGAAAGATGTCGCGGATCTGGCCGCTGACCGCCTTGTACACCTCGAAGCGGGGACGGACGAAGATCAGGTCGGGGCAACGCCGGATCGCGGTGACCGACGGCATCGCGCTGCGCACGCCGAACACGCGCGCTTCATAGGATGCGGCGGCGACCACGCCACGCCCGCTCGACCCGCCGACCGCGACCGGCTTTCCTTTAAGCTCAGGCGCATCGCGCTGTTCGACCGACGCGAAAAAGGCGTCCATGTCGACATGGATGATCTTGCGGGTGAGGTCCGACATCTCGCGGGTTTACAATGGCCTGCGGATGGGTTTGCCCTGCGGCGCGGCGTGGCGCAAGAACAAAAGGCGAATGTGCTTACTCCCCTCCCTGGAAGGGGAGTAAGCGACTCAGTTGTTCGTCAGGTTGAGGAACACGTCCTCGAGGTCCGCCTCGCGTGTCACGACGTCGACGATGCCGTACCCTTGCGCCGCGACCGCCGCCAACACCTCACCGGCGTTCGCCACATCCTTGCGATAGGTGATCGCGAGCAGCCGGTCGCCCTTGCGCTCGACCTTCTCGAATACCCCGGCGGCGGGTAGCTCGGCGAGGTCGCGATCGAGCGTCAGTTCGACCGCCTTTTCCTGCGCCATGCCCAGCAATTCGCGGGTCGGCTGGTTGGCGACGACGCGGCCATGGTTGATGATGGCGATGCGGTCGCACAACTGCTCCGCCTCTTCCAGATAGTGGGTCGTCAGCACCACCGTCACGCCGTCGGCATTGAGTTCGCGGACATAGTCCCATAGCTGCTGGCGAAGCTGGATATCGACGCCGGCGGTCGGTTCGTCGAGCACCAGCACCGGCGGCGAATGGACCATCGCCTTGGCCACCATCAATCGCCGCTTCATGCCCCCCGACAGGGTGCGGGCATAGGCATTGGCCTTGTCCTCCAGATGGACGGCGCGCAGCAGGTCCATCGTGCGCCGTTTCGCCTTCGGCACGCCGTACAGGCCGGCCTGGATTTCCAGCGTTTCGGCGGGGGTAAAGAACGGGTCGAACAGGATTTCCTGATTGACGATACCGATCGACGCCTTGGCATTGCGCGGATGCTGGTCGATGTCGAAGCCCCAGATCGACGCCGTGCCGCCGGTCTTGTTGACGAGTCCCGCCAGCGTGTTGATGAGCGTCGACTTGCCCGCGCCATTGGGGCCGAGCAGCCCGAAGATTTGCCCACGCGGCACATCGAACGACACGCCGTCGAGTGCGACCTTGGCCGGTGCCCCGCCCTTTCCGGCAGCATAGGTCTTGCACAGGTCGCGGATCGAGATGGCGGCTTGGGTTTCCATAGGGTCCGCCGATACGCCCGCCCCGGCCCCAAGCCAAGCACCGATCCAACTTGTCGAGCCTTCGCGGCATTGCTATCGCAGGAACCATGCTGCCCCCGCCCGAACTCCTCCGCGTCTCCACCCCTCGCGTCGCCTGCGACGGCTCCGGCGAAATCGCCGCCGCGCTCGGCCACCCGCGCGTGTGGTTGCAGATCGACGACACGGGCTATGTCGATTGCGGCTATTGCGACCGGCGCTTCGTGCTGATCGGTGGTCCGGCCGATGGGGCGGACCAGAGCAAGCTGAAGGATCATGGGGACGGCGCGGGCCGGTAAGGCCGAACGCAGTTCGGACGACCAGCATGGCCCGCCCGGCCGGCGGCGGGCAAGCTCGCCTTTGCCTGCCGACTGACGACGCGGCTTTGCCGCGGCGGTGCTGAACTCCCTCCCGTCTCTCCGAACGTCATTCCAGCGAAGGCTGGGATCTCCCGATGATGACGCGTGACAGGAGCCGCTGAAGGCCCCAGCCTGCGCTGGGGCGAAGGTTTATCCGGTCGCTGACAATACGTTCTTTCGAACGTCCCCGGTCGGACCGGCATAAGCACGCACGTTGAACGGCGTAGCCGCGCAACGCCTTATCCGCCGAGCATTTCGATCCGCTCGTGCTCAGTGCATAG
The DNA here is from genome assembly GCF_001421965.1 of Sphingomonas sp. Leaf67. Taxonomy (GTDB): domain Bacteria; phylum Pseudomonadota; class Alphaproteobacteria; order Sphingomonadales; family Sphingomonadaceae; genus Sphingomonas. The sequence goes on along the minus strand of NZ_LMLP01000012.1, from coordinate 289,191 downwards.
CGCGATCGCGGCTAGCGTTCGCTGTCCCTTCGCCAGCGCTATTACCGTTATCAAACTGCGCACCAAGCTGTCGTCCTGTGCCTCCCGCAGATCGCGCAACGCCAACGGCAATGCAGATTTCCAAGCGGTTTCGTAATCACCAGCGAGTTCGACCGGCATTGGCACACTGCCTCCCGCCAGACGCGCCTCTTCGATCGAAGCAATCAACGCATAGCCGTTCCAATCGGGCAATTCCGCCTGTTCCAGCATCCGCACAATCCCGGGGACGGCGGCATAGGACGCCGAGTTTACCGAGCCTTGATGGTATAGATTGTCCCACAGCTCGCGGACGACCTCAGAAGCCGCGCTTTCATGCCATGCCTCGATCAGTGGACCGGGGTCGAATGGCTCACCATAAGCGTTCAGCAGAACAGTGGTCACATGGCACTCCGCCTATCGATGGTTTCCTGCAATGCCCAAATAGATACGAAGAGTCATCTGGGTCGCTGATGTGCGCCGTGTCGCACGTCCTGCGCATTCTGCGCCAACTCTGTTCCCCCATTCCCCCACGCCACCGCCACCCTATATTCCACCAATGACCCCGACCGATCCCCGCTCGTACCTCTATGCCGGCGACCTCGACCCCGCCGCCGCCCTTCGCGCCACGCAGGAGACGCTGCGACATGCCGAGGATGGCGAACTCTATCTCCAGTATCGCCGATCCGAGGCGTTCGGGTTCGACGACGGCCGGTTGAAGACCGCGTCGTACGACACCCATGCCGGCTTCGGCCTGCGCGCGGTGTCGGGGGAGACGACCGCCTTCGCCCATGCCAACGAACTGTCCGAAGCGGCGATCCGCCGCGCGGGCGAGACGATGGCGCTGATCGATCCGGCCAAGGGGGCCAAGGCACCGCCGCCGCGCGGCAACAACCGGCATCTCTATACCGCCGCCGATCCGCTCGACCTGATCCCCTTCGCTGACAAGGTCGCGCTGTGCCAGTCGATCGACGCCGCCGCCCGTGCGCGCGATCCGCGCGTCTGCCAGGTCTCGGCCAGCCTGCTCGGGTCGTGGACGGTGGTCGAAATCGTCCGTCCCGATGGATTCGTCGCCACCGACGTCCGTCCGCTGGTGCGGATGAACGTGTCGATCGTGGTCGAATCGAACGGACGGCGCGAAACGGGCAGCTACGGCATCGGCGGGCGCTATCTGTACGATTCGCTGTTCGCGCCCGAGACGTGGAACCGTGCGATAGACGTCGCGCTGGCGCAGGCGCTGGTCAATCTGGAGGCGGTCGACGCGCCGGCAGGCGAGATGACGGTGCTGCTCGGCAATGGCTGGCCCGGCATCCTGTTGCACGAGGCGATCGGCCACGGGCTGGAGGGCGATTTCAACCGCAAGGGCACCAGCGCCTTTTCGGGACGGATCGGCGAGCGGGTGGCGGCTCCCGGCGTGACGGTGATCGACGACGGGTCGATCGCCGACCGGCGCGGATCGCTGTCGATCGACGACGAGGGCACACCGACCCAGGAAAATATCCTGATCGAGGATGGCATCCTCAAAGGTTATATCCACGACCGGCTCAACGCGCGGCTGATGGGCGTCGCGCCGACCGGCAACGGCCGGCGGCAGGATTTTTCGCATGCGCCGATGCCGCGCATGACCAACACCTTCCTGTCGGGCGGCAAGGACGATCCGGCCGAGCTGCTGTCGCGGGTGAAGAACGGCATCTTCGCCAAATCCTTCGGCGGCGGGCAGGTCGACATCGTGTCGGGCAAGTTCGTGTTTTCCTGCACCGAAGCCTATCGGGTCGAGAATGGCCGGATCGGTGCCCCGATCAAGGGCGCGACGCTGATCGGCGATGGGCCGGAGGTGCTGAAACAGGTGCGCGGCATCGGCAACGACTTCGCGCTCGACGAAGGCGTCGGCATGTGCGGCAAATCCGGGCAGTCGGTGCCGGCGGGCGTTGGACAGCCGACCTTGCTGATCGACGGGCTGACCGTCGGCGGCACCGCCTGATGGCGCTTGCGGAACTCGGTCGCTTTCCGCGCGTCGAGGCGCAGATTATTGTCGGCCGGCTGACAAGCGAAGGCATCCCGGCAGTGGCGTTCGATGGCGAGGCGAGCATCGGCGACGGCAGCTGGCTGTTGATCCCGGTGCGGGTGATGGTCGATGCCGACGACCTGTCCGATGCCCGCCGGATCATCGATCGTGCTGCCTGAAAAACGGGCAATCGTGCGGCGCTGCACAAATTAACCGCTCGGTAACCATATTGCCAAGCCGCTAACCGGCGTAAAACCAGTAAAATCCTGTTTGGCACGAAGGATGCAGAGCTCCCTCATGAGCAATCATGCGACGAGGGGGCGACATGAAATTAGTCATCGCCATCATCAAGCCATTCAAGCTGGATGAGGTACGCGAAGCACTGACCGAGATCGGCGTCGCGGGCATGACCGTGACCGAGGTCAAGGGATTCGGCCGGCAAAAGGGCCAGACCGAAATCTATCGCGGCGCGGAATACAGCACCAATATGGTGCCCAAGATCAAGATCGAGGTCGTGTGCGACGCCGACATCGCCGCGCGCGTCGTCGAAGCGGTGCAGGCCGCCGCCAACACCGGCGCGATCGGCGATGGCAAGATCTTCGTTCTCGACGTCGGACAGGCGGTGCGGATCCGCACCGGCGAAACCGACCTGACCGCGCTGTGATGGGGGGCATCATGCAACATCCGAAGACATTGATGGCGGGGGCCGCGCTCGGCCTGTTCGCCGCGCTGCCCGCATGGGCGCAGGACGCGGCGCTGCAGGCGCCGGCCGCCGCCGCCGCGCCGGTCGCGACGGTGAACAAGGGCGACACGGCATGGATGATGGTGTCGACCGTCCTCGTGCTGATGATGATCGTCCCCGGCCTCGCGCTGTTCTATGGCGGTCTGACCCGCACCAAGAACATGCTGTCGGTGATGACGCAGATCGGCGCGGTCGCGTCGCTCGCGATGCTGATCTGGGTGATGTACGGCTATTCGCTGGCCTTCGGTCCCGACGTCGCGAACGCGACGCTGTCGGGCTTCATCGCCAGCCCGGGCAAGGCGTTCCTGTCGGGCGTCACCGCCGCGTCGCAGGCGGCGACCTTCACCGTCGGCGTCGAAATCCCCGAATATGTCTTTATCTGCTTCCAGATGACCTTTGCCGCGATCACGATCGCGCTGGTGCTGGGATCGGTGGTCGAACGCATCAAGTTCGCTGCGGTCATGGTCTTCGCCATCGTCTGGCTGACGATCACCTATTTCCCGATCGCGCACATGGTGTGGGCGACCAGCGGCTATTTCTTCAAGGCGGGTGCGCTCGACTTCGCCGGTGGCACCGTCGTCCACATCAACGCCGGCGTATCGTCGCTCGTGCTCGCCATCCTGCTGGGCAAGCGGATCGGGTTCCCGACCGAGCGCATGGCACCGCACTCGCTGACGCTGACCATGGTCGGCACCGGGCTGCTGTGGGTGGGCTGGTTCGGCTTCAACGCCGGCTCGGCGCTCGAAGCCAACGGCACCGCCGGTCTCGCCATGATCAACACCTTCGTCGCCACCGCTTCGGCCGGGGTGTTCTGGATGCTGGCCGAGAAGTTCTCGGGGCATAAGGGTTCGGCGCTCGGCTTCTGCTCGGGCATCATCGCCGGGCTGGTCGCGGTGACGCCGGCTGCCGGCAACTCGGGTCCGTTCGGTGCGATCGTGCTGGGTGCCATTGCCTCGGTCGTCTGCTTCTTCGCGGTGACCGTGCTCAAGCCCAAGCTCGGCTATGACGACTCGCTCGACGCGTTCGGCATCCACGGCGTCGGCGGCATCATCGGCGCGATCGGTACAGCCGTGGTCTATGCCCCGTCGCTGGGCGGTCCGGGTGCGGCCGACTACGACATGGGTGCCAAGCTCGGCGTACAGGTGTTCGCGGTGATCGTGACTATCGTCTGGGCGTCGGTCGGTACCGCGATCGCATGGTTCGTTGCCAAGGCGCTGACCGGTGGCCGGGTCTCGAAAGAAGTCGAACTGGAAGGTCTCGACCTCGGCGAGCATGGCGAGCGCGCCTACAACTACTGAGTTTCTCCTCTTCCGGGCGGCGGCCTAGTCCCCTGCCGTCCGGTCACCACTTTCCTCCTGCGGAAAACCCCTGGGCCGGTGCGGAAACGCATCGGCCCTTTTTTTGTGTTTCATCGGCGGGGGGAAAAAGCAGAAAGGGGTTCACGCGAAGGCGCGAAGACGCGGAGGGGGTGCGCTTGCTGGTGCTGATGCGCGTCAGCGCTACCAGTTCGCCCGCTGGCAGCCTGGAATGTGGCCGCTGGCGCGGGGGACGGTGCAGCAAGCGCAACTCCTCCGCGTCTTCGCGCCTTCGCGTGAACCCGTTTCCTTCCCCTGTTTTGCGGCCTAAAGACGGCGCTTATGACACCCTATCTCGACCTGATGCAGCGCGCCCTAGACCATGGCGTGCCGACCGACGACCGCACCGGAGTCGGCACCCGGTCGGTGTTCGGGCACCAGATGCGCTTCGACCTGTCCGCCGGCTTTCCGGCGCTGACGACCAAAAAACTGCATCTGCGCTCGATCATCATCGAATTGCTGTGGTTCCTGCGCGGCGACACCAATGTGCGGTGGTTGCAGGAGCAGCGGGTGAGCATCTGGGACGAATGGGCCGATGCAAATGGCGATCTCGGCCCGGTTTACGGCAAGCAATGGCGCGACTGGAAGGCGGCGGACGGGCGGCATATCGACCAGATCGCGGAGCTGATCGCGACGATCCGCACCAACCCCGCCTCGCGCCGGCAGATCGTGACCGCGTGGAATCCGGGCGAGGTGCACGCGATGGCGCTGTCGCCCTGCCACTGCCTGTTCCAGACCCATGTCGCCAATGGCAAGCTGTCGTTGCAGCTGTATCAACGTAGCGCCGACATCTTCCTCGGCGTGCCGTTCAATATCGCCAGCTATGCGCTGTTGACCCATATGCTCGCGCAGCAATGCGATTTGGGCGTAGGCGAGTTCATCTGGACCGGCGGCGATTGCCATCTGTACGAAAACCATCTCGATCAGGCGCGCGAGCAGCTGACGCGGACGCCCGGCGCGCTGCCCCGGCTGGAGATCGCGCGGCGGCCCGACGCGATCGACGGCTACGCGCTCGAGGATTTCGTACTGCACGAGTATGTTGCGCAACCGCATATCAAAGCGGCGGTGGCGATATGATCGATGCGATCCTCGCCCGCGCCGACAATGGCGTGATCGGCGTCGACGGCGGGCTCCCTTGGCACCTGCCGGCCGATCTGAAGCGGTTCAAGGCGCTGACGATGGGTCGGGCGATGGTGATGGGCCGCAAGACGTTCGAGAGCTTTCCGTCGCCGCTGCCCGGCCGCCGGCATATCGTGCTGACCCGCTCGCCGGGGTGGCAGGCAGCGGGGGCGGAGGTCGCGCACGATCCCGACGCGGCGCTGGCGCTGGCCGGACCGGATGCCGCAGTGATCGGCGGCGCGGAGATCTTCGCGCTGCTGCTGCCCCGGATCGAGCGGGTCGAAGTGACCGAGGTCCATGCCAGCCCGGCGGGTGACGCGATCGTCCCGCCGTTCACCGGCTGGGTCGAGGCGTGGCGCGAGGAGCACAGTGCCGAGGGAGATCGTCCGGCCTACAGCTTCGTCACATTGCTCCGTCCGGCCCCGACCGCGTAAGGGACAGGTCGGTGCCGAATCCGGCACCGCAGGGGTTAAACGACGGATGCGTAAGGCGGTTTGGTGGGGCGTCGCGTTGCTGGCGGTGCTGGCGGCTGCCTTTTTCGCGCTGGTGCCGGGCATCGTCGAGCGATCGATGAACAAGGTCGAGCCGTCGGCGGCGCTGGCCAAACGGATCGCGACCCCGCCCCGCCCAAGCTTTGCCGGCCCGATCGTCGACCTGCATGCCGACACGCTACTGTGGTCGCGCGATCTGCTGACGCGGGCGACGCGCGGGCAGGTCGACCTGCCGCGATTGCAGGAGGGCAATGTCACGCTCCAGATTTTTTCATCGGTGACGAAGACGCCGCGCGGGCAGAATTACGAGGCCAATGACGGCGACAGCGACAATATCACCCCGCTGGTGATCGCGCAGTTGCAGCCGGTGCGAACCTGGGGGTCGCTGCTCAACCGGTCGCTATGGCATGCCACGCGGCTGCGGCGGGCGGCGCGGGCGTCGGGCGGACAGTTGCGGGTGGTGACCACGCCAGCGGGCCTCGACGCGCTGCTGGCGGCACGCGCGGCCGGCGGGCCGGTGCGGCCGGTCGGGGGGATGCTGTCGGTCGAGGGGCTGAACGGGCTGGAGGGGAATCTCGGCAATCTCGACCGGCTGTATCGCAGCGGGTTCCGGATGGCGGGGCTGACCCATTTCTACGACAATGAGGTCGCCGGATCGATGCACGGCGAGGCGAAGCGCGGGCTGACCTCGTTCGGGCGGCAGGTGGTCGCGCGGATGGAGACGATGGGGATGATCGTCGATGTCGCCCATGCCAGCCATGCCACGCTGGCCGAGGTGCTGGCGGTCGCGCGGCGGCCGGTGGTGTCGAGCCATGGCGGGGTGCAGGCGACGTGCAAAATCAACCGCAACCTGACCGATGCCGAGGTGCGGGGCATCGCCCGGACCGGCGGGATCGTCGGCATCGGCTATTGGCCGGGCGCGGTGTGTTCGACCGATCCGGCCGCGATCGCCCGCGCCATCGTCCATGTCCGCGACGTCGCCGGGATCGATCATGTCGCGCTGGGGTCCGATTTCGACGGGGCGGTGACGACCGGCTTCGACACCGCATGGGTCGGATTGGTTGCCGAGGCGCTGCAAAAGGCGGGGCTGAACCAGGGCGAGATCGACAAGGTGATGGGCGGCAATGCGTTGCGCGTATTGCGCGCCGGCATGCAGCCCCTTTCGCACGAAGCCGCCGGACGCTAGGGGGCGGCGATGCAGCGTCTCGACGGAGGCGCGGCGATTCCGGCGGCGATGCGCGGGGGGATCGTCGCGCTCGGCAATTTCGACGGCTTTCATGCCGGGCACCAGGCGGTGGTCGCCCGCGTCGTCGCACGCGCGCGGGCCGAGGGGCGACCGGCGATCGTCGCGACGTTCGACCCGCATCCGCGCCGGTATTTCCAGCCGCATCTGCCGCCGTTCCGGCTGACCAATCTCGACCAGCGCGAGCGGTTGTTCGCCGCCGCCGGGGCCAATGCGATGCTGGTCTTCGCCTTCGATGCGGCGCTGGCCGGGTTGTCGGCGGAGGCGTTCGCGGTCGAACGGCTGGCGGCGATGGTGGGGGCGGCCGGGGTGGTGACCGGCACCGACTTCACCTTTGGCAAAGGGCGCGGCGGTGACGTCGGCGTGCTGAAGGCGCTGGGCTACGCCCAAGGCTTCACCGCCGAAACGGTCGCGCCGGTCGGTGACGGACAGGCGGTGGTGTCGTCGTCGCGCATCCGCGATTGCTTGCGCGAAGGGCGTCCGCGCGAGGCGGCGGCGATGCTGACCCGGCCGTTCGCGGTCGAGGGGAGGGTCGAGCCGGGTGCGCAGCTGGGGCGGCAACTTGGCTATCCGACCGCCAACCTGTCGATGGGCAAGTATCTGCGCCCGGCCTATGGCATCTATGCGGTGACCGGGCGGCTGCCCGATGGACGGGTGCTGAAGGGCGCGGCGAATCTGGGTATCCGGCCGACGATCGCGGGCGAACCGATCGAATTGCTGGAGCCGTATTTCTTTGATTTCTTGGGCGATCTGTACGGTCAGACGATCGAGGTCGCGTTGATCGACTATCTGCGGGCGGAGGCGAAGTTCGAGTCGCTCGATGCGTTGAAGGTGCAGATGGCGCTGGATTGCGAGCGCGCGCGGGCGGTGCTGGGGTAGCGGCGGAAGTTGGCGAAGGTGACACGGTTCTTGGTATCGTTCGGGCTGTTCGTTTTTGTGTTTTCAATGGCTTAGTGAGTCGAATCGTTACCTTCGGGCGCGGAAGTTGGTGCCGGTGGCGTTTGGAAGAAGAGATTGGTTCACGCGAAGGCGCGGAGACGCGAAGGTGTTGCGTTCCGGGTGAGGGCATCCGCGCCAGCGGCCTCGATCGGCGTTGCAGCGGACGCAGCGTCTTCCGATCGCGGGCGACCACCCGGAACGAAACCTCCTCCGCGCCTTCGCGCCTTCGCGTGAACCATTTTTCTTCTGCACTTTCGAACCCGGTGCAGCGGGGATCGACGATGCAAAGAAGCCACCATCCTGACCGGTCGGTCGCGTGTAGGAAAGCGCCGCTATCGCCGCGACAGGAGCCGCTGGCGTAGCGGCGCGGCTTGGGCTAATCGCGGGCATTCCTATGACCGATACGCCCGAACCCACGCGCGACTGGCGCGACACCGTCTTCCTGCCGAAGACCGACTTCCCGATGAAGGCCGGCCTTGCCGCCAAGGAACCGGCGATCCTCGATCGCTGGGCGAAGATCGGGCTGTACGAGCGGCTGCGCGCCGAGCGGGCGGGACGCGAGCGGTTCCTGCTGCATGACGGCCCGCCCTACGCCAATGGCGACATCCATATGGGCCATGCGATGAACAAGGTGCTGAAGGACATCGTCGTCCGCACCCAGTCGCTGATGGGCAAGGATGCGCCGTACATCCCGGGATGGGACTGTCACGGCCTGCCGATCGAATGGAAGATCGAGGAAGCCTATCGCGCCAAGAAGCGCAACAAGGACGAGGTCCCCCCGGCCGAGTTCCGCGCCGAATGCCGCGCCTATGCCGCCAAATGGGTCGAGGTGCAGAAGGGCCAGTTCCAGCGGCTGGGCATCATGGGCGACTGGGACGACCCGTACCTCACCATGAAGTTCGACGCCGAGGCGACCATCGCCGAGGAATTGTTGAAGTTCGCCATGTCCGGCCAGCTGTATCGCGGGGCCAAGCCGGTGATGTGGTCGCCGGTCGAAAAGACCGCGCTGGCCGAGGCCGAGGTCGAATATGAGGATGTCGTGTCGACGCAGATCGACGTGGCGTTCGAGATCGTCGACGCGCCGAATGCGCCGGAGCTGGTCGGCGCACATGCGGTGATCTGGACGACGACGCCGTGGACGATTCCGGTCAATCAGGCTTTGGCCTATGGGCCGGAGGTCAAGTATTCGGCCGTTCGTGCCGGCGATCGAGTGTACGTGCTGGCTACGGAATTGATTGCGTCGGCTCTGGGCCGATATGGCAGTAGCCCATGGCTTTCGAACGGTTCCGGCTGGACGATCGTTTGGTCAGGTAAAGGCTCCGACCTTGCCGGCGCGACCGCTCGCCACCCGATGCACACAAGCGGCGGCTTCTTTGCAAAACCCCGCCCTTTCCTGCCGGGCGACTTCGTAACTACCGATGCCGGTACCGGTCTAGTTCACATGGCACCCGATCATGGCGAGGACGATTTCGAGCTGTGCAAGCGCCACGGCATTGAGCCGGTGTTCGCGGTGCAGGGCGATGGGCGGTATCGCGACGACTGGGCGTGGCTGGGCGGTGAAGGCAGCGTCATCAACCCGAAATTCGTCGCCGCCGGGCGGGGCGGCAAGCTGGAGGAAGGGCCGATCTGTCGCGACCTGCGCTTGAGCGGCGCGCTGCTGGCGGCGTCGGATGACTTTGCGCATAGCTATCCGCATAGCTGGCGGTCGAAGGCGAAGGTCATTTTCCGCGCGACGCCGCAGTGGTTTATCCCGATGGACCGCAGCGCGAACAGTGACCTGCCGGGGGCAGGTCGCAGCGCGAAGGTCGGCGCTGGAACAGCGCCGTCGGCCAGTGGCGATCCGCTGCTGGATGTAACGAACCTTTCCGCACTTCCCCTCTCCCCGGCCCTCTCCCCTGGAGGGGAGAGGGAGAGCAACGGCGCCACGCTTCGCGAAATCGCGATGGACGCGATCGAGCGGACGAGGTTCGTGCCGGAGAAGGGGCGCAACCGGATCGGGGCGATGGTGTCGGGGCGGCCCGACTGGGTCATCAGCCGCCAACGGGCGTGGGGCGTGCCGATCGCGCTGTACGTCAACCGCGTGACCGGCGACTATCTGCGCGACGAAGCGGTGAACGACCGCATCCTGACCGCGTTTCGCGAGGGCGGGGCCGATGCGTGGTATGCGGCCGATCATCAGGCGCTGCTGGGGCCGGACCATGCCCTCGCCGATTATGAGGTCGTGACCGACATTCTCGACGTGTGGTTCGATTCGGGCTGCACCCATGTCTTCACCATCGAGAAGCGATTCGGGGCGGGCACCCGCGCGAACCTGTATCTCGAAGGGTCGGACCAGCATCGCGGCTGGTTCCAGTCGTCGCTGCTCGAAAGCTGCGGGACGCGCGGACACGCGCCGTATGACGCGGTGCTGACCCACGGCTTCGCGCTGGACGGCAATGGCCGGAAAATGTCGAAATCGCTCGGCAATGTCGTCGATCCGTTAAAGGTGATCGGCGAGTCGGGCGCGGACATCCTGCGGCTGTGGGTCGCGCAGACCGATTATTTCGAGGATGTGCGGATCGGCAAGGAAGTGCTGGCCGGCACCGGCGATACCTATCGCAAGCTGCGCAATACCTTCCGCTACATGCTGGGCGCGCTCGACGGGTTTAGCGAGGACGAGCGGGTGCCGGTGGCGGAGATGCCGGGGCTGGAACGCTATGTCCTGCACCTGCTGGGGCAGTTGGACACCGAGTTGCGCAGTGCGGCGGAAGCGTTCGAGTTCAATCGCTATGCCCGCGCGCTGACCGATTTCGCGAACGAGGATCTGTCGGCGTTCTTCTTCGATATCCGCAAGGATTCGCTCTATTGCGACGCGCCCGACGACGTGCGGCGGCGGGCGTACCGGACGGTGCTCGACATACTGTTCCACGCGCTGGTCCGCTATGCCGCGCCGATCCTCGCGTTCACCGCCGAAGAGGTGTGGCAGGCGCGGTTCCCGAGCGAGGACGGGTCGGTGCATCTGCTTGAATGGCCCGAAATGCCGCCGCTGCCCGCCGATCAGCCGCTCGGCACCGAATGGGCCGATGTCCGCCGGCTGCGCCAGCAGGTCACCGAGGCGATCGAGCCGTTGCGCCGCGCGAAGACAGTGCGGTCGAGTCTGGAGGCGGAGGTGATCGTGCCGGCGCTGCCCCTGCCGGCCGACGAGCTGGCCGAGCTATTCATCGTGGCGAAGGTCGCGGCAGGCGATGGCGAGATCGCGGTGACCCGGACCGAAGAAGCGAAGTGTGGACGCTGCTGGCGGCATTTGCCCGACGTGGCGACCGACGGCGACCTGTGCGGGCGCTGTGCAGCGGTGGTGGCGTGATGCGCAAGGTCGCGATCGTCATCGCGCTGGCCGTCTTCGCGTTCGACCAACTCGTGAAATACTGGGTCACCGGGCCGATGGGCATCGACTATCCGGGTGCCGAGCTGAACGTGCTGCCGATCTTCACGCTGCGCTTCGTGCAGAATTTCGGCGTCTCGCTGGGGCTGTTGCAGGCGGGCAGCGATACCGCGCGCTGGGCGCTGGTGGCGATGACCGCGCTGATCGCGACCGGTGTGGCGGTGTGGATCCGGCGCGAGACGCAGAAGCCCGAGTTGATCGGGCTGGGGCTGGTCCTCGGCGGGGCGCTGGGCAATATCGTCGACCGCATCCGGTTCGGCTATGTCGTCGATTATGCCGACCTGCACGTTTTCGGGTACAGCCTGTTCATGGTATTCAACCTCGCCGATGCGGCGATTTCGATCGGCGTCGTGATCCTGCTCATCCGGGCATTGTTCACCCGAGAGCCGAAAACCGACGTTCCTGTGGAGAAGGCCAATGCGTAAGTTCATCGTTCTCGGCAGCCTGGGCCTGATCCTTGCCGGGTGTCAGGGCAATGCCCTCAACCGGACGCGCCCCGACGAATTCGCGGTCGCGCGGCAGGCACCGCTGGTGATCCCGCCCGATTATTCGCTGGTGCCGCCGCAGCCGGGCGCCGCGCGTCCGCAGGACACCGCCGCGTCGACACAGGCGATGCAGGCGCTGTTCGGCGGCCCGGCCCCGCGCAGCGCCACCGAGCGGCTGACGCTGGAGCAGGCGGGCAATGCCGACGCCGATACCGGCATCCGTTCGGCCGTGGCCGATCCCGGCACCAACGTCGTCGACAAGGGGTCGACGACCCGCGACATCATCGCTGCCCCTGCCGGCGACGGACAGAGCGCGCGGACGACCACGCCGTAAGGGTTGCGGGTTCGCACAAGTGAAAAGGCCGGTCGCCCTGTCGGGCGGCCGGCCTTTTTCTGTTTGCGTGACCTTGGGCCATGGGTCTTGCCCCCCATTCCCTATCCGTTTGCTTCGAGCGCAGGTTCGGGCTTGCCGAGAACCGAAGTCGAGAAGGCAGTGCCCCGAACGGGGCGTTCTCGACAGACGCTTCTCGACAAGCTCGAAGCTGCTCGAACCGAACGGATTGGGTGCCCCCTCCCCGTTCGTGCTGAGTAGGGGCTGAGCTTGTCGAAGACGCGTATCGAAGCACCCGCGGGGCGGCTCCTTCGATACGCATTTCGACTTCGCTCAATGGCTACTCAGGACGAACGGGCGGATTCACGCCGTCCGATCAGAACGCCGCGGTCAGCGAAACCACCACCGTGCTGGCGGCGATCGGGCTGCCGTTCGTGGTCTTGCTGAAGTTCGGCTGGATATAGGCCGATTCGGCGCGCGAGATGTCGGTGTCGACATAGGCGACGCCCAGCGTCAGGTTCTTGTAGGTATAGTCGGCGCCGACCAGCCAGTCCCAGTATTTGCCGGTCGGGGCAAGGCTGGTGCCGTTGGGGCCAAGGCCGGGGTTGCCGTCCGAATAGCCGATATGCGCCTTCAGCGTGACCGGCGTCGACGGCACGCCGGCGGCGGCGTCGCCCGAGAGGTACAGGTTCTTCTGACGGCTGCCGTCACCGTCGACCGGCGGCGTGAGGGAGGCGGTGAAGTACCCTAGCGAGGTCTGCTTGGGGGCGTAGAAGACGCCTGCGGTCAGCGTGGCGGGACCGGCGGTGCCCGACAGCTTGCCATAGAATTCGACGACGTCGGTTTCGTCGGCACCGCCCGGATAGGTGTACCAGGTGACGCCGGCATCGACGGTCGCGGTGCCGAAGGTCTTCTTGTAGCCCGCGATCAGATCGAGTTCGAGGTTCGCGCCGCCGAACGTGCCCCAGCCGGCGAGGTTCGAACCCCAGGTGCCGATGTAGACGCCGCTGTCATGGGCGATGGTGATGCCGCCCTGAACGGCGACGTTCTTGTCGCTCTGCGAGACGCCGCGAAAGCGATAGTCGGAGGTGACGCCGGCGCTGCCGCTGATCGTGATCGGTGCGGGCGGCGCGGTTTCTTCCTGCGCCATGGCGGGCATCGCGGTGGTGGCGGCCAGGATGGCGGCCGGGAGAATGATCGAGAATCGCATCGTAAACCCTTTCTAGGTTCCGTGGTGATTCTCCTGCGTTCGAACGTCGCCGCGATTCGGTGGGCCTGCTGGCCCGTGCGGTCTGATGCTCTGCGATCGAATATGTCCTAGCGTACCGCGCCGCACAATCGGAATTGCGCACAGGCCAGATACGACGCGCCCGCTGTTGCGCGATCGCAACAGCGGGCGGTTGAGGAACGCTCGTTCGGGGACGAGTTTCGATGCTTACGCGCGGATGGCGAGGATCGCGTCGATCTCCACCACGGCACCCAGCGGCAGGACCGGCACGCCGACCGCGCTGCGGGCGTGACGGCCGGCGTCGCCGAACAGTTCGACCATCAGTTCGGATGCGCCGTTGGCGACCTTTGGCTGGTCGGTGAAACTGCCCGCCGAATTGACGAACACGCCGAGCTTCACGACGCGTTCGATGCGGTCGAGGCTGCCCAGCGCCTTTTCGGCCTGGGCGAGGATCATCAGTGCGCACTTCTGCGCGGCGCTGGTCGCATAGGCGAGGTCGCGGTCCTCGCCGGCGCGGCCGGTCATCAGATTGCCGTCCTCGAACGGCAGCTGGCCCGAGAGGTGGAGCAGCCCGCCGGCCTCGACCGCCGGAACATAGGCGGCGACCGGGGCGGCGGCGGCGGGGAGCGAAAGGCCGCGTTCGGCCAGCTTTGCGGGGATGTCATATGCCATGGATGCGTTCCTTTCGTTGATCGGGGGCGAGGTCAAGCCTGTGCCGGGCGTCCTTCGGCAAACCGTGCCTCGATCCAGCCCCTGGACTCCACCCAGTCGTCGATGCGGGCATGGGCGGCGGGGGCCGGCGGGACATGGACGGCGAGGTCGGGTTCGGACACCATGTGCAGGCGGAACACGTCCGGCGCGGTGTCGGCGACCGATTGATGATGCACGGCGAGGTCGTCGACGAACACGGTGACGCTGGGATCATATTCCGCGACCAGCCGCGCGACCGGGGGGCCCTTGCCGCCCTGATTGCATTCGACGCGGTGGACGATGCCGTGCGTTGCCAGCTGATCGATGCGGTGGGTGCGGCAATGATCCTGCAAGTTGGTCAAGACGACGATGTCCGCCTGTTCGGCGAGCACCGCCAGCGCTTCGCGGGCATGCGGTACCAGCGTCTGGCGCGCCATCTCGCCGGGGAAGAACCCGTCGAGCATTCCCCACATCTCCAACGGTTCGAGCGTCGTACCGTCGGCGCGGGTCATGGATTCGGCGAAGCCGCCCCCGTGCAGGCGGAAATCGATCGCGTGCGCATCCTTCAGCCAAGTGCCGAAATGGCGAACCATGTGCAGCAGGACTTCGTCGCAATCGGTGATGAGCAGCGGTTTCATGCGGTCTCCAGTTCGGCGCGGGCCTGCACCAACGCCGCGGGCGGCACATTCAGCGCATCGGCACAGGCCAGCAGATCGGGTTCATGGGATTCGAGATGGGCGACGACCTGCACCAGAAACGACGGCTCACCGGCCCGCGCGCGCAGATCGGCGGGGTCGATGCCGGTCAGCGCGAGGAAGCGCGAGGCACGGGTCGCATCGCCGATCACCCAGCCAAGTGCTTGTAACGCCAAGGTTGCCGCGTCTTGATTTGTCTCGCGCTGTCGCATCGCTTACACCGTCGTTGGAACCATCAGGGGATGCAACGCGCGTGGCAAAAAGGGTACTCGTTGTCGAGGACAACGAACTCAACCTGAAACTGTTCTGCGACCTGTTGCGCGCGCACGGGTACGACACCGAACCGGTGCGCGATGGGCGGGAGGCGGTGACGCGGGCGCGCGCCTTTCTGCCCGACCTGATCATCACCGATATCCAGCTGCCGCATATGACCGGCCTCGAACTCATCACGATGCTGAAGGGCGATAGCCGGCTGCGGACGATCCCGATCATGGCGGTCACCGCCTATTCGGGGCGCGACGACGAGGACCGGGTGCGCGGTGCGGGGGCCAATGCCTATGTGACCAAACCGATTTCGGTGGTGCGGTTCATCGGCGAAGTGCGCGGGTTGTTGCCGACCGAGGGGGCGGCTTAGGGTTCCGCTTTCTCCTCCCATTACCCCCGTTTGCTTCGAGCGTAGGTTCGAGCCTGTCAAGAACCGAAGTCGAGAAGGGGGCGCCTCCAACGACCAAGTTCTCGACGGACGCTTCTCGACGGGCTCGAAGCTGCTCGAACCGAACGGATTGGGGAAAGGGCGGGGACAGGCAGCTATCGCAGGTCGACGCGGGCGACCAGCATCGTCAGCAGCGCCGACAGGGCGGCGACGACCCATAATGCCGCCAGCCCCAGCCAGCCCCAGCCGATCGCACCGATCGTCACCCCCGCCACGAAGCCCAGCCACAGGAGAACGTCGCGACGCACCCCCGGCGCCGAGCGGTCGCCGAGCAGCCGCCGTGCGGCGCGCTGGCCGATGCGGACCAGCGTGCCGGTCATATAGGTGAGGCCGATCCGCACCTCGCCATCGGGCGCGACGACGCCGTTCTGCGCACCCATCGCCGCGGCAAGCAGCAGCATGGCAAGCGTCAGCGGTGCAAAGGTGGCCATCGCCGCGCCGATCGCGAGCAGCAGGGTGACGACACCCATCACCGCCTCCGCCCGACGCGCCTGCCCCAGCCGCTCGGCCGCTGCCGCGCCGGCGATGGTGCCAAGCATCGCCCCGGCGACGAACGACAACACCAGCGCGGCGGCCGTCGCGGCCGCATAGTCCCAGCCATGGGCGAGGCCGACCCCGAAGCGCGTCGAATTGCCGCTCATGAACGAAGCGAAGAAGCCGCCCAGCCCGCTGAACGCCAGCGCGTCGACGATACCGGCCAGCGTGGCCAGCAGGACGGTGGTGAGCGTGGCAGCGGAGGACAGGCGTCGCATGGCGGTTCCTTTGCCCGATCGGGCGGTGGTGCGGCAAGGGCGGGGCGCGGCCGACTCGACCTCCATCGGCTTTACGCACCGGTGCCGGCGTGGCGACCAAGGAACGATCGAGAAAAACCGACCGGCCCGCATGCTTTTGAAACGGACTCTTCCCCTGCGGTACGTTAGCGAGACGCCATGGTTCCTTCTCCGCAGGCGCTGGGGCAGATGCTCGGGGCGCTCGACATGATCGGTATCGCGGTGTTCGCGGCGTCGGGGGCGCTGGCGGCGACCCGGGCGGCGCAGACGTTCGTCACGGCGGCGTTCTTCGCGCTGATCACCGGAGTCGGCGGTGGCACGGTGCGCGACCTGTTGATCGGAGCACCGGTCTTCTGGGTCCATGGATCGCCGGTAGCGGCGATCTGTGTCGGCATGGCGATGCTGGTATGGATCACCCCCGAACACTGGTGGCGCGACAAGGCACTCGACTGGCTCGATGCGGCGGGGTTGGCGGCGTACGGCGTGTTCGGCGCGGCCAAGGCGCTGACCTATGGCGTGCCACCGTTGCAGGCGGCGGTGATGGGGGTGCTGACCGCGTGCGTCGGCGGCATCCTGCGCGACGTGCTGGCGGGCGTACCGTCGATCCTGATGCGGCCGGAACTGTATGTGACGGCGGCGGCGCTGGCGGCGGGGCTGCATGTCGTGCTGGTCGCTTGCGGACTCCCGCCGTTCGTGGCGGCGCTGCCGGCGGCGACGGCGGGCTTCGCGCTGCGCGGGGCGGCGATCCGGTTCCGGATCGCGTTGCCGGCGTATCGGGGGAAGCGGTAGGGGGCCCCAAGTTTCTTGACCGTTTCCGCTTATCCTCAGTAGTCCTGCGCTTGTCGAAGGGGCGTATCGAAGGATCGTTTGGGGCAGGTGCTTCGATACGGGCCTTCGACAAGCTCAGTCCCTACTCGGCATGAACGGTCGTTGATGGGGCCCGGTGTCTTCCGATCCGTTGCAGTCGTTTTTCTCATTCCCTTCCCCTTCCGTTTGCTTCGAGCGGAGGTTCGAGCCTGTCGAGAACTGTAGTCGAGAAGGGGGTGCCCTTAGGCGGCGCGTTCTCGACGGACGCTTCTCGACAAGCTCGAAGCTGCTCGAACCGAACGGGTGGGTGTGGATCCGTCGGGAGGCGAACTTCAGCCCCGTACCACGCCGACATCGCGGAACGGGCGGGGTTCGGTCGGTGGCACGGTGCCGTCGTTCAGCCGGCATTGCCAGAAGCCGACATCGATCCAGCGGCCCTGTTTGAACCCGACCTCACGGTACACGCCGGCGCGGCGGAAGCCGACCGCCTCGTGCAGCGTGATCGAGGCGTCGTTGGGCAGCGACAGCACGCCGATCGCCTGCGTGAACCCCTGCGCGCGCAGGGTATCGATCAACGCTTCGTACAACAGCCGCCCGGTCCCGCGCTGCTGCGCGCTGCCGGCCATGTAGATCGAGGTTTCGACGACATAGCGATAGGCCGGGCGCTCGCGGAACTTCGTCGCATAGGCATAGCCGAGCACCGCATCGCCCCCCGCCTCCCCGGTGGTCGCGACCAGCCACGGATAGAAACCGTCGCTCGCGGCCATGCGGTGGCGGATCGCGCGCGTGTCGGGGGCGTCGGTTTCGAACGATACCGTGCCGCCCAGCACATAGGGCGCATAGATCGCGGCGATCGCAGCGGCGTCCTCAGGCCGGGCGGCACGGATCGCGATCATCGGAACAGCCGCGCCACGATCAGGTCGAGCAGCGACGCATCGTCCGCCGACACCGTCACCGGTCCCAGCCCGGCGCATTCGAGGCAGCGTGCCTGCACGCCGGTCCGTGCGGTCAGCATCCGTCGGGCATCGCCCAGCGCCTGCGCCATCAACGCGCGCTGTTCGATCGCGGCAGCCCCGAGCAGGTCGGTGGCGGCATCGGTCGTCTCGCCCTTCTCCCGATCGGCGAAGCTTTTCAGCAGCTTTTCATAGGCGCTGGGTTCGCGGTCGAGATAGACCGCTCGGGCACTGGCCGGGTCGAGCTTCGCACGGCGGGCCGCCTCGGCGACGGCATCGTTCAGATTGCCGAAGCGGTCGACGAGGCCCAGTTGGCGCGCGGTGCCGCCGTCCCACACCCGGCCCTGCCCGATCTGGTCGACGCGCTGCGGCGTCAGCTTGCGCGAAGTGGCGACGAGGCCGGTGAAGCGGCGATAGATATCCTCGACATTGCCCTGCATGATCGCGTCGAAGGCCGGGCTGGTGCCGCGCATCACGTCGGGCTGGCCGCTCAAGGGGGTGGTGGCGACGCCGTCGGCAGTGACGCCGATCTTCGCCAGCGTGTTTTCGAAGGTCGGGATGACGCCGAACACGCCGATCGACCCGGTGATGGTATTGGGTTCGGCGAAGATCACGTCGCCCGGCGTCGACACCCAATAGCCGCCCGATGCGGCAAGGCCGCCCATCGACACCACGACCGGGATCTTCGCGACCTGCTTGGCCTGCAGGATCGCCTGCCGGATGCGTTCGGAGGCCAGCACCGATCCGCCCGGCGAATCGACGCGGACGACCAGTGCCTTGAGGTTTTTGGTGGCGAGCCCGTCGAGCAGCAGCTTGGCGATGGTGTCGCCGCCCGCCGTACCGGCCTTCGCCTCGCCATCGACGATCGTGCCGGCGACGGTGATGACGCCCACTGCGTCGCCGCCGGTCGGGACCGGGTTCGCTGCCAGCCAGTTGTCATATTTGATCGTGCGGAAACTGCCCGCTGCCTTGCCCGCATCCTCACCGCCCAGCGCCGCGACGCGCTTGCCGAACGCGATGCGGTCGCCGAGCTGGTCGATCAGCCCGCCGCGCAGATTGGCCTGCGCGATATCGCCGCCCGCCGCCTGCACCGTTTCCGCCGGGCGGGTCAGGAAGGCGTCGAGCTGCGCTTTGGGCCGCGCCTTTTGAACCGCCGCGCGCCATTGGTCGAAGATCGCGCCGTACAGCGCCTGATTGGCGGCGCGGGCCGGTTCGGACTGGTCGGCGCGGGTGAAGGGTTCGACCGCCGACTTGAACTGGCCGACGCGGTAGACGTGCGCGTTGACGCCCAGCCGGTCGATCAGGGCCTTGTAATAAGGCTGCGACCCGCCGGGGCCGCGGAACAGCGTGCCGCCGAACGGATTCTGCCAGATCTCGCTGGCGTTCGACGCGATGCGATAGCCGCCATCGGTGTAGAGCGTGGCATAGGCCAGCACCGGCTTGCCCGCGTCGCGGACGCGGCGCACGGCATCGCCGACCTCGGCCAGCGTCGACGGATAGCCGCCGGCGAATTTGTCGAGGTCGAGCACGACGACCTTGACCCGCGCATCGCCCTTTGCCGCATCGAGCGCGCGGACCACGTCGCGCAGCCGCAATTGCTGGGCGACCGGCTGGCCGCTCAGCACCGCGACCGGATCGGTCTCGGCGGGTTGCTCGACGATCGATCCCGACAGGTCGAGCAACAGTGCGCCATCGGTCACCCGCGTATTGGGCCGGGTCGACAGGGCAGCGAACAGGCTGCCGAAGAACAGCAGCAGCAGGAACAGGACCAGTGCGTCCTTGATCCCGACCAGCAGCTTCCACGCACCCCGGACCAGTTTCACGGCAATTCCTTCGTTTATCGTCTAGCGATAAATAGCCGGATGGCCGGGCGAGTAAATGAAGATTTTGGGACGACGCAGCCTGGGGATGACCTCCCCTCCCTGACAAGGGAGGGGTCGGGGGTGGGTTGGCCGGTTGGCGGGCGTAACCTTGCCTCGCTAGCCGACCCACCCCTAACCCCTCCCTCGTCAGGGAGGGGACAGCATATGGTTCAGACGCGCATCGGCATCAGCACATAGAGCGCGGGCGACGCGTCATTCTCGCGGATCAGCGTCGGGGCGGCGGCGTCCGACAGATGGACTTCGCACAGGTCGCTGTCGATCTGCCCGAGAATGTCGAGCAGATAGCGGCTGTTGAAGCCGATTTCGAAGGGGAGCGCGGTATATTCGCCGGGCACTTCCTCCGCCGCCGCGCCGTTTTCGGGGCTGGTCACCGACAGGGTGATCTTGTCGCGGTCGAGCGCCATCTTCACCGCGCGGGTCTTTTCGGTGGCAATGGTCGACACGCGGTCGACGCCGGCCATGAAGCTCTTCGGATCGAGCTTCAGCAGCTTGTCGTTCGCGGTCGGGATGACGCGCGAATAATCGGGGAAGGTGCCGTCGATCAGCTTGCTGGTCAGGATCGCCTGCCCCAGATCGAAGCGGATCTTGCTGCCCGACAGCGACACACCGACCGAGCCATCGACCTCGTCGAGCAGCTTGCGCAGTTCGGCGACGCATTTGCGCGGGACGATGACGTCGGGCATCTTTTCCGCGCCCTCGGGCCGGTCGACCGTCATCCGCGCGAGGCGGTGGCCGTCGGTCGCGGCGGCCTTCAGCACCGGTTTGCCGTCATTTTCGGCGACATGCAGGAAGATGCCGTTGAGATAATAGCGCGTTTCCTCGGTCGAGATCGCGAAGCGTGTCTTGTCGATGATCGCCTTCAGCGTCGTCGCGGGCAGTTCGAACTGGGTCGGCAGCTCGCCCTCGGCGATCACCGGGAAATCGTCGCGCGGCAACGTCGCGAGGCTGAAGCGCGCGCGCCCGGCCACCACGGTCAGCCGCCCTTCGGCCGCCGACAATTGCACCTGCGCACCATCGGGCAGCTTGCGCGCGATGTCGAACAGCGTGTGCGCCGATACGGTGATCGCGCCCTGCTGATCGATGGCTGCCGCGATCGTCTCGTCGATCTGCAGGTCGAGGTCGGTCGCCATCAGGCGCAGCGTCGATTCGCCGGCCTCGATCAACACGTTCGACAGGATGGGGATGGTATTGCGCCGCTCGACCACCGACTGGACGTGGCTGAGGCCCTTCAACAGGGTCGCGCGTTCGATCGTCGCCTTCATGATGTTCCCCCGCGCGGATGCGCTCGCACTCGGGCCGGCGGATTCGGTGCCGACCCCTTAGAAAACCGAGCAGCGTGTCTAGCGCAAAGAAGGGCCGGCGCAAACTGCTCCGACCCTCCTCGCGCAACTTGGTTACCGGGATGTAAACGGGTGCGGTCTGGTCGCTCTCTCGAGCGACTTGCGGGAACGCGCATCGGCGCGTTCCCGTCAACGATCAAAACCGGATGCCGACGCCGGCGACGACCTGATGCCGGTCGGTATCGATGTCGAACTGCGACGTGGTGCTGCCATCCACGCGCTGGAAATCGGCGTTGTTGTAGTTCGAATAACGATATTCAAGCTTGGCATAGGCGCGTGACCCGATCGCCTGTTCGACGCCGGCACCCACGCGGTAGCCGTTCAGTTCGAAATTCTCGCGGCTGTCGACGGTGCCGTCGCTGGCCAGCACGTTCAGACGGGCGTTGGTGTAGCCGCCCTTCACATAGGCGAGCGTGGTCGGCGCGACGACCAGACCGGCGCGGGCGCCGACATACAGGTCGCGGCCGGTCGACACGCTGCCGAAACCGAAGAAGTTCGGGTCGGTGCGCGCGGTTTCGACCTTGCCGGTCGATCCGGTATATTCGCCTTCGACACCGACGAGGAAGTTGCTCAGTGCGAAATCATACCCGGCATCGACGCCATAAAGCAGGCCGTTGACCGTCTGGTTATCGCCATCGAGGTCGGTATCCTGGGTGCTGCCCGGACGGATGCCGTCATAGCCGGCGAGCGCGCCGACGCGGAAACCGGTGAAGGCCGGGTTCACGTCCTGCGCCATGGCGGGCGCGGCGGAAAGGGCGGTGCCGGCAGCGGCAAGACCAAGGATGAGGGTACGCATCGTCAAAACTCCATTGTCACCGTCCATATGGACGCCGGGGTTCAATGGACGCATTCGCCGGGCGTTGCATGAACCTCACCTAAACAGCGAAAACCGTTGCATTCGCGCAACACGGGCTTGAAAGCAGGACCATGACGATCCATCCCCACGCCGCCCGCAAGGGACGCGATTTCATCGCCCGCCACGGCGAGACCGTGTACAATATCGCGCAGCGGATGCAGGGCGATCACCCGCACACCCCGCTGACACGCACGGGCTTCGCGCAGGCCGATGCGATGGGCGCGGCGCTGCGCGACCTGCTGGGGGTGAAGCCGAAGCTGACGCTGTGGGCGTCGAGCGCGGGGCGGGCGTTGCAGACGCTGGCGATCATCGCCGAACATCTCGAACTCGACTGGCATGCGGCGCGGCGTGACGACCGGCTGGTCGAGATCGGCATGGGCGACTGGTCGGGGCGCTATTATCGCGAACTGACCGGGCCGGACGCCGACTTCCTCGATGTCGAGGCGCGGCTGTATCGCCGCCCCGCGCCGGGCGGCGAATGGTATGACGCGATCGCGGCGCGGGTAGGCGCGTGGGCGGGCGATACCGATGACGATCTCGGCGACCGTCTGGTCATCATGCACGGCATGTCGAGCCGAGTACTGCGCGGCGTCCTGACCGACATACCGGTCGATCCGCGCTTCGCCGCGCCGGTCGCCGACGATCTGCCGCAAGGATCGATCGCGCTGATCGAGGGCGGACGCGAGACGATCGCGCATCGGGGTAGCGGCGGGCCGTCGATGGCGGCACCGGCTTGATCGCGCTGCTGCTGGCGGTGGCAGCACCGCAGGCGATCGGTATCCATCAGCGCTGGGGCGCGTTTCGCGACGAGGCACCGAAACGCTGCTATGCGATCAGCCGCCCGGTGCGCGGGCGCGGCGGCGCGTCCTTCGCCAGCGTCGGCAACTGGCCCGGTGCGGGCGCGCGGGGGCAGGTCCATGTCCGGTTGAGCCGCGTGCGCAGCGACCGCGCCCGCGTGGTGCTGGCGATCGGCGAGCGGCGGTTCGAGCTGAAGGCCGGGCGGGTCGATGCGTGGAGCCCCGACACCGCCACCGACCGAGCGATCGTCGCGGCGATGCGTGGTGGCCGGTCGATGAGCATCGAGAGCGTCGCCGAAAACGGGGCGCCGTTCGTCGACGTCTATGCGCTGGCGGGCGCCGCGACCGCGATCGATGCGGCGAGGCTGGGGTGTTTGTAGGATATTCGACCGCGTCCTTCGTCATTCCCGCGAAGGCGGGAAGCCATTGCCGCCGGCGTCCATGGCAGAATCGCCGCCGCTGCGTTTATGGATCCCCGCCTGCGCGGGGATGACGGTGTCGGCTGACACACGAAAGAGCGGTCGCGCAGGACATCGCCAGCTTGGGGATGGCGGCCAGTAGGGCGGTTCGTAGCCGCCAGTGGAAATCCTGCCGCAAATCGGCTATATCCCACCGATGCTGACAGTCTCGTCGCCCCCCATGCCGATTCCCGGCCATGTCGACCCCGTGCCCGTTCCGCGGCCGCTGGCCCCGCGTCCCGATGGCCGGACCGATCTGGTCGGCCTGTCCAAACCGGAAATCCGCGCCGCGCTCGAAGCCGCCGGGTTCGACGCCAAACAGGCCAAGCTGCGCGCGAAACAGATTTGGCACTGGATCTACAATCGCGGCGCGACCGCATTTTCGGCGATGACCGAGATCGCCAAGGCGCAGCACCCGACGCTGGAAAAGCACTTCGTCATCGGTCGCCCCGATGTGAAGGAAGCGCAGGTGTCGAACGACGGCACGCGCAAATGGCTGCTGACCTCGCCCGACGGGCAGGATTACGAGATGGTGTTCATCCCCGACGCCGATCGGGGGACGCTGTGCGTGTCGAGCCAGGTCGGCTGTACGCTCAACTGCACCTTCTGCCACACCGGCACGATGCGACTGGTGCGCAACCTGACGCCGGGCGAGATCGTCGGACAGGTGATGCTGGCGCGCGACGCGCTGGGCGAATGGCCGAGCCAGCCCGAAGGGCGGATGCTGACCAACATCGTGATGATGGGCATGGGCGAACCGCTGTATAATTTCGATGCGGTCCGCGATGCACTGAGCGTGGTGATGGACGGCGACGGCCTTGCGCTCAGCAAGCGGCGGATCACGCTCAGCACGTCGGGCGTGGTGCCGATGATGGCGCGCGCGGGGGCGGAGATCGGCGTGAACCTTGCCGTATCGCTGCACGCGGTGACCAAGGAAGTGCGCGACGAGATCGTGCCGCTCAATCGCAAATACGGCATCGAGGAATTGTTGCAGGCCTGCGCCGACTATCCCGGCGCCAACAATGCCCGGCGCATCACGTTCGAATATGTGATGCTGAAGGACAAGAACGACAGCGACGACGATGCCCGCGAACTGGTGCGGTTGCTGCGCAAGTACCAGTTGCCGGCCAAGGTGAACCTGATCCCGTTCAACCCATGGCCGGGCACCGTCTACGAATGTTCGACGCCCGAGCGCATCCGCGCGTTCAGCGACATCGTGTTCGAAGGCGGCATCTCCGCCCCCGTCCGCCGGACCCGCGGGCAGGATATCGGTGCGGCCTGTGGCCAGCTGAAGACGGCGGCGGAAAAGAAGAGCCGCGCCGAACGCGACCGTGAGGCGGCGGACGCAGTGGCGATCGCGAACTGACGTTCGGCAAAAGCCGGCCCGGACAACCGATGTCGTCCGGGTCGCGAAGGATCAGTGGTTTTTCAATGCGGCATGGACCGACTGGACGAAATGGTTGCCCGGACGCGCCTCGCAGTGGGCCACCACTGCCGGGCGGATCGATTCGATACCGCTGACAGTCAGCGTCGGGTGCGGCTTGCCCTTCGGACCATAGTTGGCGGCGTAGCGGATCGCTTCCGGCTTGAAGTTCTCATCGAGCGCGTTGAAGTCGAGGCAGCTTACGGTTTCAAGATTCTTGCCGCTCTTGATGACGGCGACAGTGCGTTCGGTCCCGGCACGGCCGGGTACCTCGGCGGCTTCGGTGACCCACGGCTTCTTGGCCTGCTGCGCCACGGCGATGCCGCCGGTGGCGAGGGTGGAAGCTGCGACGACTGCCAAAAGAACCTTCTTCATGATGCCATCTCCTTTCCGTATGTGGCTCACGAAAATCGCACAAATCCGCGGTTTGTTTCCAAACCGGTCCGAAATTACGAAGCTTTCATACAAGGGTATGATGTTTCCTCGTATACGCTGAACGAACGTTCATCTGGCGGGTAGTGGGGGGTCGCGAGCATAGCTGCTCGGTCCAGAAACAGCCTCGACAGCCGGCGGTGCTTGCGCTCTAGCGGCGCGATGATCGATCCCGTTTCCCTTGGTCTCGCCGCCGGTGCCGGCATGGTCGGCGGCGTGATGAACGCGCTGGCCGGTGGCGGCACGTTCGCGACGATGCCGGCGCTGATCGCGCTGGGGCTGCCGGGATCGATCGCCAATGCGACGTCGAACGTAGCGTTGCAGCCGGGGGCGATCGCCAGCGCATGGGCGTATCGCCGGGGACTGGGGCCGCTGGGCGGACTGCCGATCCGGTTGCTGGCCGCCATCACCTTCGTATCGGGACTGGTCGGCAGCCTGTTGCTGGTATGGACACCCAGCGACCTGTTCGACGTCATCGTGCCGTGGCTGTTGCTGGTCGCGTTCCTTGCCATTGCGCTGGGCAAGCGGGCGGCGGTGTGGCTGCACGACCGGGTCACGATCGGTCCGGCGACGCTGGTCGTCGCGCAGGTGCTGCTCGGCATCTATGGCGGCTATTTCGGCGGCGGGGTCGGCATGATGGTCACCGCGACCTATGGCCTGCTGGCCGGGACCGATCCCAAATCGATGGCGGCGCCGCGCACGTTGATGCTGGCCACCGCCAACAGCGCGGCGGCGATCGTGTTCATCCTGTGCGGCATGGTCGCATGGGCGGCGTGCGTGCCGATGCTGCTGGGCGGGATCTTCGGTGGCTGGCTGGGCGCGAAGCTGGGGGTGACGCTGACGCCGGGCCAGGTGCGGGCGTGGACCCTGTTGGTGACGTTCAGCGTGACGGTGGCG
Organism: Sphingomonas sp. Leaf67; assembly: GCF_001421965.1. Taxonomy (GTDB): domain Bacteria; phylum Pseudomonadota; class Alphaproteobacteria; order Sphingomonadales; family Sphingomonadaceae; genus Sphingomonas. The sequence continues at coordinate 263,104 of NZ_LMLP01000012.1, read as the reverse complement.
TTCTTCGTCCGCGCCTATGGCTGAACGTCAGCGCGGCCGGCGCATGTCGAAGCGTTCGCCGGGTTCGAAGTAGTCCCCTGCCCCGCCGCCGCGCAGGATCGGGTGCGCGCGTTCGGTGCGATAGATGCCGTCCTCCAGCAGCGCCGGGTCGATATGGACCTGCACCACTTCGCCGAGCACCAGCCACGTATCGATCTCACCGCCCACATGGTCGGTCAAGCGGATGATCTGGGTCGATCGGCATTCGAACTGGACCGGCGATCCGGCGACGCGCGGCGGGGCGACCCGCGTCGAGGGCAGCATATCCAGCCCGGCGAGCGTGAATTCGTCGGCTTCGGTCATTGCCGACGTCGCGTTCATCGCCTCCGCCTGTGCCCGCGTCGCGAGGTTCCAGACGAACTCGCCCGTCGCACGGACGTTGGCGAGCGTGTCCTTGGCCCCGGTCGATGCGAAGCCGATGATCGGCGGGTGATAGTTGAAGGCGTTGAAGAAACTGTAGGGCGCAAGATTGCGTTTCCCCGCCGCCGACATGCTGGCGATCCAGCCGATCGGACGCGGCGCGATGATCGCGTTGAACGGATCGTGCGGCAGGCGGTGGCCCTTGGCCGGCGCATAGGAATGGAAATCGGTCATGTCCGCCCCCAACGCACGATCCGCACCGATGGCGCAACCATGCTTCGCAATTGCCGCGATCCGGCCTAGATCAAGGGTATGACGCGTTCGATCTATCGCCACCGGCTGGCCACGCGACTATGGCATTGGGTCAATGCGGTGGCGGTCATCATCCTGATCGGCAGCGGGCTGATGATCCTGAACGCCCATCCCCGGCTCTATTGGGGACGCTATGGCGCGAATTTCGATGCGGCCTGGCTGACCTTCGACCGGTTTCCGGGATGGGTGACGATTCCGCAGACCTATAATCTGGCGCTGGCCCGCAACTGGCACCTGACCTTTGCGCTGGTGCTGGGTTTCGGGTTGCTGGCCTATATGATCGTCAGCCTGATCAACCGCCATTTCCAGCGCGACCTGGCGATCCGGCGGGGCGAGTTGTCGCGGCGGCATGTGGCTGCCGATATCCGCGCGCATCTGGCGTTCCGCTTCCATGATCCGCAAGCGCCGGGCGACTACAACGTACTGCAGAAACTGAGCTATGTGCTGGTGATCTTCGGCCTGTTGCCGCTGGCGATCGTGACCGGCATCGCGATGTCGCCGGGGCTGAACGCGGCGTTCCCGTGGCTGCTGGAGCTGCTCGGCGGGCGGCAATCGGCGCGGTCGATCCATTTCCTCGCCGCCAGCGGCATCACCCTGTTCGTCATCGTCCATCTGGTGCTGGTGATCCTGGCCGGAGCGGTGAACGAGGTGCGTTCGATGGTCACCGGTCGCTGGCGGGTGCCCGAATGAGCCGGATCTTGTCGCGGCGATCGGCGCTGGTGGTCGGTGCCGGCGGACTGGTCGCGGCGTGCGACCGGGTGGCACAGTTTCCGGCAGCGCAGGAGCTGCTCGGCGGGGCGGAGGTCGCGCATCGCGGGCTGCAACGCGCGATCACCGCGCGCGACGCGCTGGCGGTCGAATATCGGCCCGATCAGCGTTCGCCGGTCTTTCGTGCCAACGGGACCAACAATCCGAACACGCCCGACTATACCGCCCATGTCGCCAACCGCTTCGCCGATTGGCGGGTGACGGTCGACGGGTTGGTTGCGCGCCCCTTGTCGCTCCGCCTCGACCAGATCCGGTCGATGCCGTCGCGCCAGCAGATCACGCGGCACGATTGCGTCGAGGGGTGGAGCGCGATCGGCAAATGGACCGGGCCGCGGCTGTCGCGCATCCTCGACCTCGCGGGATTGCGGCCCAACGCCCGCTATCTGGTGTTCCACTGTGCCGATGCGATCGGCGGGCGGCGCTATTACGAGTCGATCGACCTGATCGACGCGTTTCATCCGCAGACGATATTGGCATGGGCGCTCAACGACCGGTTGCTGGGCGTGCCGAACGGTGCGCCGCTACGGCTGCGGGTCGAGCGGCAACTGGGCTATAAACACGCCAAATATGTCGAGCGGATCGAGGCGGTCGCCTCGCTAACCGGACTTGCCGGCGGCAAGGGCGGGTTCTGGGAGGATGTCGCCGGTTACGACTGGTATGCCGGCATCTGATCGACCCGGGTCCATGCCGCCGCCCGGCCAACCAGCCATGGCACCCGCCCGCCGGCCAGTAACAGCGCACTGCCCCGTCGGTTCTCGGCCAGCGTCCTGAGCAACCCCGCCAGCAGGATCGGACGGCGGAGCGCACGGGCCAGATCGCGCTGATAGCCGATCGCGCCGCCCGCGCCCTGACGCTGCCACGCCGCCACTGCGCGGATCGCGCTGGCGATGGCAATCCCCATGCCTTCGCCGGCGAGCGAAGGGATCACCCCCGCCTGATCGCCCAGCCGATAGACGCCCGTTTCGGTCGCGCGCGCGCGCCAGCCATAGGGGACGTTGGCGACCGCATCGATCGCCGGAGTTTCGCCGAGATAGGCCAGCCGCTCGCCCAGCGCCGGACATTCGTCCGCCAGCACCCGCAGCAGCGACGGCAGATCGCCCGCCGCTCGCAGCCGCGACCGGCGCAGCGCCATGCACAGATTGGCGCTGCCATCCTCCTGCGCGACCAGCCCGCCATAGCCGCCGGCAAAGGCGTGCAGTTCGATCGCATCGCCGACCATCCGGGTCAGCGCCGGATGCGGTCCCAACCGGACGCGTACCCCCATCGTCGGATCGGCACCGGGATCGGCATCGCGCATCGCCCCGCGCAGGTCATGCTTGCCGGTGGCGAGGAACAGCGTCTGGCCGGCAACGTCCGCCCCGTCGCCGGTGTGCAGCGTGCGTCTCTCGGCCGAGCGGATCGTCATGCCGCGCTCGACCCCCGCCCCCGCCGCCTGCGCCGCTTCGAGCAGCAGCGCGTCGAGCCGTCGCCGTGACAGGCCGATCGCGGGCGCGGGCAAGGGGGATTCGGACCGGCCGCCGCCCGCGAACAGCACCACACGTCGCACGACATGGCCATCCGGTTCGACACCGACCTGGCGAAGCGACTCCAGCGTTCGCCACGACAGGAACCCGCCGCACAGCGCGTCGGGCGTGCCGCGCGATCGTTCCAGCAAGACCGGTGCCGCGCCGTGCCGCGCCAGCAGCAGCGCCGCGACCGCGCCGGCCGGGCCGCCGCCCGCGATCAGCGCCGACGTTCGACGCATAGCCGGAACGGAAAATGCCGCCGCGCCCGCGCGTCCGCAATCCCTGCTTCGGCAAGGATCGGCGACCACTCGGCCGGTCGATAGGAACGCGCGATCGACAGCGTCCCGTCGGCACGCACGATCGGATGCCAGCGCATCAGCGTCGCCAGCAACGGATAGCCGCGATGGGCGAAGCGATGGCGGTGCAGGTCGTTGACGAACCAGCCGCGCGCCGCCTCCGCTTCCATGAAGCGCAGGAACGCGACCAGCTGGCCATGGGTCATGTGATGCGCGACGAGGCTGGAGACGATCACGTCCCAGCCCTGCCCCGCCAGATCGGCATAATCGCCGGTGCGGTAGGTTACGGCCAGATCGGCGGGCGTATCGGCGCGCGCGATGGTTTCGCTGCGCGGATTCAGGTCGATGCCGACCAACTCGGCCTTGACGCCCCTCGCCGCCGCCCAGCGCGCGATGCGGCGCAGCATGTCGCCGTCGCCATAGCCGACATCGAGCAGTTTCAGCCGATCGCCACGCCCCGCGATGCCCGACAGGAAGGCGAGCGTCGGTCGCGCCGCCATCGTCACCCGGTTTACCCGCGCCAGATCGCGCAGAACCGTGGCATAGACCGCCGGATCGAGCGCAGGATCGTCCATCGCCTCCTCGGCATAGACGCGGGCGAAGCTCATGCGGCGCTCCGAAAGCCGAACCCTTCGGCGGCAAGCCCGGGACCGAAGGCGAGCGCGATGCCATCGGCGACCGGTGGCCCGGCCAGCAGTTCCGCCAGCACGAACATCAGCGTCGCCGACGACATATTGCCATTCGCGGCCAGCACGTGGCGGGAAGCGTTGAGGGCATCGGGTGACAGCGACAGGCTGCGTTCGACGGCGTCGAGGATCGACCGCCCGCCCGCATGGACCGCCCAGCCATCGACTTGCGTCAGCGACCGACCGCCGGTCGCCGCTGCCGCAAAACCGGGATCGGTGAGTGCGGTGGCGATACGGCCCGGCACCTCACCCGACAGATGCATCGCGAAGCCGGCATCGGTGATGTCCCAGCGGATCAATTCGGCTGAATCGGGCAGTGCGGCGGCAAATGGCGTCTCGACCGCGAAGCCGGTCGGATCGCGGGTCACCAACGCCGCCGCCGCACCGTCGCCGAATTGCAGCATCGCGAGCAACGGTTCGAGGCTGACCGCCGGTTGCAGGTGCAGCGTCGACAGTTCGACGGTGACCACCAGCACGCGTGCATCGGGTTCGGATCGGACGATATGGCGGGCGCTGCGCAGCGCCGCGACGGCGGCGTAACAGCCCATGAACCCGATCAGCAACCGCTCGGTCGCCGGGGGCAGACCTAGCCGAGCGGCAATGATCTGATCGATACCGGGCGCGACGAAACCGGTGCAGCTCGCCACGACGATATGGGTGATTGCCTCTAGCGGATGCTGCGCAGCAAGACGTTCGATCGCCGACAGCGCCAGCGCCGGGGCGGCGTCGGCATAGATGCGCATCCGCGCGGCAGTGCCCGGCATTGCATCGGCATAGAAGCCGCCCGTCGCGACCGGCGATCCGCCGTCGCTGCCTACCGGCAGCACCGACCAGCGCCGCCCGATGCCGGCCCGCTCGACCATCCGGTCGAACAGCCGCGCCTCACGCGGCGGCAGCCGCTCGCGCGCCCATTCGATAAAGGCGTGATGGATATCGTGGTCCGGCGTCGCGGTGGCGATCGCGTTGATCCAGGCGACGGGCGCGGCGGTAGAAGTCATTGCATCCCCAACGCGCCAAAGCCGCAAACAGGTACGGGCTCAGTCCTTCCATGCCCACCAAAGCTGGGCGGGCGGCACGTTCCACCATTCCATGTCGTGATCGATCCGCGCGAATTGCCGGTCGAGGAAATCGCGGACGCGCGGATTGAACTGATAGACCAGAAACGCCCCGCCGGGCCGCAGCACCGCCTGCGTCGCGGCGGCGATCTCGTCCCCGACCCCGGCCGGCAGCGTAGAGAACGGCAGGCCCGACAGCACGTAATCGGCGTGGGGCTGACCATGATCGGCGACGATCCGTTCGACGTCCGCCGCCGATCCATGCACCGCCGAAAACCGCGAATCGAGGATCGTCGCGTTGAGGTAGTCGATGAAATCGGGGTTTGTATCGATGACGATCAACTGCGCGTCGGGCGCGAGCCGTTGCAGGATCGGACGGCAGAAGGTGCCGACGCCGGGACCATATTCGACCACGACCTTGGCGGCCGCCCAGTCGATCGGGCCGAGCATCTTGCGGATCAGGCGGTTCGACGACGGGATGACCGACCCGACCATGACCGGATGCTTCACGAACCCACGCAGGAAAATGCCGGCCGGCGATGGTACGCCGCGCGGCTTCCGTCGGGTCGCGGCGTTGGAAGTCGTCGTCATGGAAATCCTCGAACGGATGGCCGGGCGGCCATGGTCATCGCGTCGTCGCAAAAGCGAAACCAACTTGCAAGCATATCGGTTGCGCGGGCCGTCGCAGGTACGCCGCACGACCCATTGCGGTACGCTGGCGATAACGGGTGTGGGCGGGTCGTCGCGTCACCCCGAACCGGGTCCGGCGTGACGCGCGAACGGCGCTATCCTTTCGGACCGCGCCCCTCGACCATGCCGGGCGTGATGAAGCCCAGCGGCTGGATGGACAGCGCATCCTGCTTCAACTTTGACGACATCGCGCGATATTCCTCCTCCATTTCCGGCGTCACCGACGCCCGCGATTCGCCGAGCGCCGCGTCGAAATGGGCCATCGTCACTGCACGTGTCTCCAGCGACTCCCGCAGCGCGAACAGGCCGGCGCGGCGGACCACGTCTTCCAGATCGGCACCGGTGAACCGGTCGGTCCGGGCGGCGACGACATCCAGATCGACATCGTCGGCCAGCGGCATCTTCTGCGTCTGGATGCCGAGGATGCGCGCGCGCCCCGCGCGGTCGGGTACGCCGACATAGATCAGTTCGTCGAACCGGCCGGGGCGCAGCAACGCGGGATCGACCATGTTCGGCCGGTTGGTCGCACCGATCACGACCACCGATTGCAGTTCCTCCAGCCCGTCCATCTCCGCAAGGATCGTGTTCACGACCCGCTCGGTCACCTGCGGTTCGCCGAGGCCACCGCCGCGTGCGGGCACCAGCGAGTCGAGCTCGTCGATGAAGATGACCGTCGGGGCGACCTGTCGCGCGCGGGCGAACAGGCGCGCGATCTGCTGTTCGCTCTCGCCATACCATTTCGACAGCAGGTCGCTCGACTTGGTGGCGATGAAATTCGCCTCCGCCTCGCGCGCGACCGCCTTCGCCAACAGCGTCTTGCCGGTGCCGGGCGGGCCATAAAGCAGGAAGCCCTTTGCCGGCCGGATGCCGAGGCGGCGGAAGGATTCGGGCGACTTGAGCGGCAGCTCGACGCCTTCCTTCAACCGCACCTGCGCATCGTCGAGACCGCCGACATCGTCCCAACGTACGGTCGGGGCCTGCACCATCACCTCGCGCATCGCGCTGGGCTGCACGCGCTTCAGCGCCTCGACGAAATCGTCACGGGTGACCGACAGGCTGTCGAGCACGTCCTGCGGGATCGTGCCCGCGGACAGGTCGATGCGCGGCATGATCCGCCGCACCGAATCGATCGCCGCCTCGCGGGTCAGTGCCGCCAGATCGGCGCCGACGAAGCCATAGGTGGTGCGCGACAGCTCGCCCAGATCGACATGTTCGTCGAGCGGCATGCCGCGGGTGTGGATGCCCAGAATCTCGCGCCGCCCGCGTTCGTCGGGCACCCCGACCACGATCTCGCGGTCGAACCGGCCCGGCCGGCGCAGCGCTTCGTCGATCGCCTCGGGCCGGTTGGTCGCGGCGATGACGACGATGTTGGCGCGCGATTCGAGCCCGTCCATCAGCGTCAGCAACTGCGCGACCAGCCGCTTTTCGGCCTCGCCCGACACCTGCCCGCGTTTCGGGGCAATCGAATCGATCTCATCGATGAACACGATCGACGGCGATGCCTTGGTCGCTTCCTCGAACACCTCGCGCAGCCGCTTTTCCGATTCGCCGTACGCCGACCCCATGATCTCGGGACCGTTGATCAGAAAGAATTCGGCGTCGGATTCGTTGGCGACGGCGCGCGCGAGCCGCGTCTTGCCGGTGCCGGGCGGCCCGTGCAGCAACACGCCCTTGGGCGGATCGACGCCCAAGCGCTGGAACAATTCGGGATAGCGCAGCGGCAGTTCGACCATCTCACGCAACTGGTCGATGGTCTGCCCCATGCCGCCGATATCGTCATAGGTGACGTCGGCCCGGCGCGTCTCACGCGGCGTCTCATATTCCGACCGCAGCTCGATCTCGGTCGATTCGTCGATATGCACCACGCCCTTGGGCGTCGCCGAGACGACGAGGAGGCGGATTTCCTGCAACGAAAAGGCCGGCGCGTTCACATAGCGGCGGACATTGGGCGACAGATTATCGACGCGCTGGTGGCCGGTGGTGGCGACGATATCGCCCTGACACAGCGGTCGCCCGAAAAAGGTGCGCTTGAGCGCGTTCGACGATCCCTGCAGCCGCAAATTCTGCTGTGCGGGTGCGAAGACGACGCGGGTGGCCGGGCGCGATTCGGCCTTCCGGACCTCGACCTGGTCGCCCGACCCAACGCCGGCATTGGCGCGCTGCAACCCGTCGATGCGAACGATGTCGAGGCCTTCATCCTCGGGATAGGGGGCGATGGCGCGCGCGGGCGTCGTCTTCTTGCCGACGATCTCGACCACGTCGCCCTCGTTGATGCCGAGCAATGCCATGACCGATCGCGGGAGATGGGCGATGCCGCGCCCGCTATCCTCGGGCCGCGCATTCGCTACCTGCAACCGCCGTCCGCCTGTTTCGCTGTCCGCCATCTATTCCTGCCATGCTCAACGCAACCGAACGGCGGATATGGGCGGTGCGCCGCCGGCAACAAGACGAAAAAAAGGCCGGTCACAAAGGACCGGCCGGAAAGTTTTTAGGAGAGGATGCCTGAAAGGCCTGCTCTGATTGCAGCGCGGCGTATTTTTGTGCAAGTGCGAACGAAGCAATCGATATTGCAGTTTCTGCAACACGCCTCCGGTCGGCAGTTGCCATACGGACAATCGCGGTGCAGCCTGTATCGCACCGCAACGAAGTTAGGGTATCGGATGCGTCGCCTTCCGCCATTGACCGCCATCGAAGCCTTCGTGCACGTCGCGCGCCTCGGATCGGTCAAACTTGCCGCCGACGAACTGGCGCTGTCGTCGCCCGCGCTCAGCCGCCGGGTGCAGGCGCTCGAACGCTTCATCGGCAAACCGCTGTTCGAACGACGGCATCAGGCATTGCGCCTGAACGACGATGGCGAACGCTTGCTGACGCTGCTGTCGGGCGCGCTCGACACACTGTCCGATGCGGTCGAACAGATGTCGGGCGCGGTCGAGGTGCTGCGGCTGCGGCTGGGCGTCCTGCCGCTGTTCGCGATCCAGCGGCTGATGCCGCGCATGGGCGACCTGCATGACCAGCATCCCGAACTGCATCTCGATTTCGATACCGCGCATCACGGGCTGGGGCGGCTGGGCGAAGGGATCGACGTCGCGATCGTGCTGGACCATGCGATCGACCCGGCGCTCTATGCCCGGCGACTCGACCGGAACCGCGTCTATGCCATCGCCGGACGGGCGTTGATCGATCGATCGCCGATCACCGATCCCGCGCAACTGGCGCAGCATACCGCGCTGATCCACCGCGACATGCCCGATACCTTTTCCGACTGGATGCACGCCGCCGGCCTGCCCGACCTTGAGCCCGCCGCGATCGACCGGTTCGATTCGGGCACGTTGATGCTGGAAGCGGCGGCGCAGGGGCTTGGCGTCGCCTTCATGCTCGAATCGCATTTCGAGACGGCCCGCGACGACCGGCTGGTGCCGCTGTTCGATCGGGCGGTCAATTCGACCTACAGCCACTGGTTCGTGTGCCGCCCGCGCATGTTGCAGCAGCGGCCGGTGAAGCTGTTTCACGACTGGCTGGTCAAGGCGCTGGGCGCGCCGGCGGAGTAGGGGCGGGAGCGCCTTCGCCGCTGCGTCCGTCATTCCGGGGAAGGCAGGAACCCATGGCTGGGTGCACGGTTGCTATCGATCGAGACCACCCGACACAATGGATTCCGGCCTGCGCCGGAATGACGGATCGGGGATATGCCAAGCCACCTTCGTCACCCCCGCAAAGGCGGGGGTCCATACACGCTGACCTCGGCGATCGAACCGAACCGCCAACGGCAATGGATTCCCGGCTGCGCGGGAATGACGAAGGGCGTTAGGCGTTAGACCTTACGCCTCGCTGCGCGCGGTCACGATCTTGCCCGGGTTGCGGGGCGGTTCGCCCTTGGGCAGCGCGTCGACGGCGTCCATGCCGCTCTCGACCACGCCCCACACCGTGTACTGACGGTCGAGGAAGGTCGCATCGTCGAGGCAGATGAAGAACTGGCTGTTGGCCGAGTTCGGGTCCTGCGTCCGCGCCATCGAACACACGCCGCGCACATGCGGTTCGGCGTTGAATTCCTGCTTGAGGTTCGGTTCCTTCGACCCGCCGGTGCCGTCGCCGCGACCGCCGTCGCCGCCCTGCGCCATGAAACCGTCGATCACGCGGTGGAACACCACGCCGTCGTAGAAGCCCGAGTCGGCAAGCTTGACGATGCGTTCGACATGGTTCGGCGCCAGATCGGGGCGCAGCTTGATCCGCACTTCGCCCGTGTCGAGCGTCATCACGAGCGTGCTGGGGGTATCGGCCATTGAAAGCTCCTTGAAAGTCGCGCCTAGCTAGGGTGCCGGAGGGGCACTGGCAACCGCACAGGGTTTGCACGGCGGTGCAGCATGGCTACAGCGGCCGGACGCACGTGGCAGGAGGGTTGCACCCATGACCGAACTCGACCTTCCCGAAACGACCAGCGAACTGGACGAGGACGACCGGCTGAAGCCCGAATTCGTCCGCGCCGTTTGCGAAGCGGTCGACCGCGGCGACGACGAGGCGGCGCGCGAGCTGGTCGAGCCGCTCCACCCCGCCGATCTGGCCGACCTGTTCGAACTGGTGCCGGGCGAACAGCGCGCGGCGCTGGCGGCGGCGATCGCCGAGCGGCTGAACGGCGACGTGCTCGCTGAAATGAACGACTGGGTGCGCGACGCGGTCATCGACGCGCTGACCACGACGCAGGTCGCCGATCTCGCCGCACAGCTCGACACCGACGACGCGGTCGCAATCATCGAGGATCTCGACGACGCCGACCAGCGCGCGGTGCTGCGCGCGCTCGACCCCGACGATCGCGCCGCGATCGAGGAGGCGCTGTCCTACCCCGAGGAATCCGCCGGCCGGTTGATGCAGCGCGAACTGGTCGCGGTGCCCGAACACTGGAGCGTCGGCGACGCGCTCGACTATCTGCGCGCCGACGAGGTGCTGACCACCGATTTCTGGGAAATCTTCGTGGTCGATCCGGCGCACAAACCGATCGGCACCTGCCAGTTATCGTGGATTCTCCGGACGCCGCGCGACGTTGCGATCGGCGACGTGATGGCGCGCGAACAGACGCTGATCCCGGTCGACATGGATCAGGAAGAAGTCGCGCTCCGTTTCCAGAAATATGCGCTGATCTCCGCGGCGGTGGTCGATGGCAGCGGGCGGCTGGTCGGCATGATCACCGTCGACGACGTCGTCCACATCATCCAGGCCGAGGCGGGCGAGGACGCGCTGCTGCTGTCGGGTGCCGGCGAAGGCGACATCAACGAACCGATCCGCGATTCGTACAAGGCGCGCGTGCGGTGGCTGATCACCAATCTGATCACCGCGCTGTTGCCCGCGACGATCATCGGCGCATTCGGCGCGACGATCGACCGGATGGTGACGCTGGCGGCGTTGATGCCGATCGTCGCCGGTCTGGGCGGCAATGCTGGCACGCAGACCATGGCGGTCACCGTGCGCGCGCTGGCCACCAATCAACTGACCCAGTCCAACACGCTGCGCGCGATCCGGCGCGAAATGGTGATCGCGCTGATGAACGGGCTGACCGTCGCCGCCCTGATCGGGACGGGCGTGACGCTCTGGTTCGGCAACCCGCAACTGGGGGCGGTGATCGGCACCGCGATGCTGCTGAACGTCGTCATCGCCGGCTTTGCCGGCGTGTTCGTGCCGCTGACGCTCGACCGGTTCAATGCCGACCCGGCGGTCGCCTCGTCGATCTTCGTGACGATGACCACCGATTCCATGGGGTTTCTCGTGTTTCTCGGGCTTGCGACGGTCAGCGGACTGACGGCTTGAGGCGCGCGACTGCGCTTCCCATGTGGGTCGCGTGCCGCTGCATCTCACCAAAGTCGCCTTCGCCATCGAATCGGTGGAACAACTCGCCGAACGGCTGGCCACGCGCCATGCCGAGGGCGGGGCGCTGACCACCCGCTATCTGCCGAAACGCGCTGCCGAGATCGCGGGCGGGTCGCTGTTCTGGATCCTGAAGCACCGGCTGGTCGCGCGTTCGCCGATCCTTGGCTTCGGCGAGGCGGAGGGCGGGCGGGTTGCGATCCATCTGGGACCAAAGCTGGTGCTGGTCGAGGCGCGACCCAAGCGCGCGCATCAGGGCTGGCGCTATCTGGAGGAAGCCGATGCCCCCGCCGATCTGGGTGGCGCGGGGACGGGCGCGGATGAACTGCCGCCGCGTCTCATTGGCGAGTTGATGGCGTTGGGGTTGCTGTAGGCAGTAAGGTGGTTTTCACGCGAAGGCACGAAGACGCGAAGAGGTTTCACTCGCTGCCACCCGATCGCGTAGCGATCTCCTGTCGGCTGCGCTTCCACCGATTTGGAGGGTTCCGCTGACGCGGAACGATCGGGGGAGCCGCACCCTCCTTCGCGTCTCCGCGCCTTCGCGTGAAACCGAATCTTCTTCTAGCCGACCAGCCCCGGATACGCCGCCCGTGCCGCCGCGACCTTCGGCTTGTCCCAGCGCATGATATAGGGATGCGACGGATTCCGGCGTGCGAAATCCTGATGATCGGCTTCGGCGGGGTAGAAGGCACCCGTCTCGACCTTCGTCGCGATCGGCTTGGGGAAGGCCTTTGCCCGGGTCAGTTGCGCGATATAGCGGCGCGCCACCGCCGCCTGTTCGGGAGTCTGCGCAAAGATCGCCGAGCGATAGCTGGGGCCGCGATCGGGATATTGGCCGTCGACCTGTGTCGGATCGTGCGCGACCGAGAAATACAGGCGCAGCAACGTACCATAGCTGACGATTCGCGGGTCGTAGGTGATGCGGATCGCCTCGGCATGGCCGGTGCGTTCGGTCGATACCTGATCGTAGGTCGCGGTGGCACGGGTGCCGCCGGCATAGCCGCTGACGACCGATCGCACGCCCTTCACCCGTTCGAACACCGCCTCCATGCCCCAGAAACAGCCACCCGCCAGCACGGCGGTGGCAAGGCCGGGTCTGGCCGGCACATCGCTGGCAACGGCGGGAACCGGGACCGCGCGTTCGGCGGTGGCGGGCTGGATCGTCAGCGCAGCGGCAAGGCCGATGGCGGCGATCGACAGGGGTAGCAGGGGCTTCATGGTCGGTTCCTTGACGCGGACCGACCCGAGATGGGGCGCAAGCGTGCGCCCCGCCAGATCAACCGATGCGTTCGACGACCGCCGGTGCGGAACGGACCGACTTCGCATCGCTCGGATCGGCGATCTGCACCGCGAACAGCGCGACGGCGCCCAAGGCGAAGCCGCTGACGAAATGGCGAAGGAATCCGGTGCGCTTGGCTGTCATCTGTCTCATCCTCTTGCCCGGTCGCACACCCGGATGGTGCGCGACAGCGGGTCGATCGCCATGGCGGCGGACGACCCGTTCTTCAGCGGCAAGATATAGTTGGGGGCGGTGAACCGATGCTGGCGCGTCCGTTCATCTCCTGCACAGCCTCAACCATGTTGCGTGTGCGAAATCAAGTCGATGACGGGATGCATTTCGGAAACGCTGCGTTGCGCGACCAGCGTTTCGGTGCGGTTGCGCTGCTTGACGACGTACATGTCGCGGTCGGCAGCGACGATCAGGTCGGCGATATGGTCGAGCGTCCCGACCGCGGTACCGATGCTGAGCGCGACCGGCAGGTCGGGCGGCGCGATCCCCGTCATCGCATAGGCATAGCGGACGGCGATGGCGGCGGCGGTGGCATCGGCCCCCGCCTGATCGGCGTCGGGCAGGACGCAGACGAATTCGTCGCCGCCCCAGCGGAATACCCGCCCCCCTTTGGGCAAGGCCGCCGACGTCGCGCGGACCAGCGCGACCAGCGCCGCATCGCCCACCGCATGGCCGCAGCGATCGTTCAACGGCTTGAAATGGTCGAGGTCGATCATCAGCACCGCACCCCCGCCCCGCCAACGGGCCAGCCGCCGGTCGAACCCGGCACGGTTATAGGCATCGGTCAGCGGATCGCGTTCGAGCAGCGCCGACAGCGCCTGGTGCCCGCGCTCGGCATCCATCGTCAGCAGCGACACACCGCGAAACATGATGAACGAGATTGGCAGCACGGTCAGCCACGCCCCCAGCCCGTGCTTCATCCCCGTCAGGCTGGTGCCGATATCGCCGTGATAGGCCGACCATGATCGCGCGACGAACAGCGGCACGGTCGGCGCGAACAGCGCGACGACGATCCACGCGGTATGCAGCGATTCGCGTCGCGCCAGCCGGATCGCGGTCAGCACGATGGCGAGGTCGAACAGCGCGCGCAGGCTGCTGAGATACCCGACCCGGAACCCGAGTTCCTCGATCCGGACCGAGAAGAACAGCGGAGTCGCCGCGACCAGCGCCGCCGCGAGGATCAGCCGGTTGCTGCCGTCCGGATAGGCGAAGGTGCGCAAGCCGATGAAGATCGCGGCATAGGCGACCACTGCCAGCGGGTTGCCCAGCCAGACGATATAGTCGCCACCACCCATATCGCGGAACACCGCGCCGGCCGCGGTGACACCGAGCAGGATATGCCCGAACCCCCACCATGCGGCCCAGTTATCGAACCGCCCGGTCGCCCACGGAACGACATGGATGATGCCGGCAACGATCGATGCCAGCGCTACCATGACGTACATTGTGGAAAGATCGAGCAAGCCGTCCTCACTATCGCAACCAAAGTCGCGATAGATCAAAAAGGCCTAATAGTCTCTTTCTACTCGGTGGTTACTTCAGCGCGGCGCACGCGGTACGGATACGCGCACAAGCCTCGCGCAGCAATGCATCCGACGTCGCATAGCTGATCCGCATCGCCGGCGAGAGGCCGAACGCCGCGCCCTGCACCGCCGCGACCTTCGCATCCTCCAGCAGATAACCGACGAAATCCTCGTCGGTGGCGATCCGCCGGCCCGCGGGCGTCGACGTGCCGATCAGCCCCGACAGGTCGGGATAGACGTAGAAGGCACCCTCCGGCATCGGACAGGTCACGCCGTCGATCGCGTTCAGTTCGGCGACGACCATGTCCCGACGACGCTGGAACGCGGCATTGCGCTCGGCAAGGAACGACTGATCGCCGTTCAGCGCGGCGACGGCCGCCGCCTGCGCGATCGAACACGGATTGGAGGTCGATTGCGACTGCAGCTTGGCGATCGCCTTGATAAGCCATGCCGCGCCGCCGGCATAGCCGATCCGCCAGCCGGTCATCGCATAGGCTTTCGAACAGCCGTTCACGGTCAGCGTGCGATCGTACAGCGTCGGGTTCACTTCGGCGATCGTCGCGAATTCGAAGCCCGGATAGACGATATGCTCGTACATATCGTCGGCAAAGATCCAGACATGCGGATGCCGCTCCAGCACCTTGCCCAGCTCGCGCAGTTCGGCGCGGGTATAGCCGGCCCCGGTCGGGTTGGACGGCGAATTCAGGATCACCCACTTGGTGCGTTCGGTGATCGCGGCGTCGAGCTGTTCGGGCGTGATCTTGTACCGCTGGTCGGCCCCGGCGGCGATGAACACCGGCGTGCCGCCCGCGAACTGGACGACATCGGGATAGCTGACCCAATAGGGGGCCGGCACGATCACCTCGTCACCGGCGTCGACCGTCGCGACCAGCGCGTTGAACAACGTGTGCTTGCCGCCGACATTCACGCTCACCTGATTCGCGGCATAGGTCAGGCCGTTGTCGCGCTTGAACTTCGCGATGATCGCGTCCTTCAGCTCGGCGGTGCCGTCGACATTGGTGTATTTCGTCTTGCCGGCGCGAATCGCCTCGATCGCGGCGTCCTTGACGAAATCGGGCGTGTCGAAATCGGGTTCGCCCGCGCCCAGCCCGATGACGTCGACGCCCTGCCGCTTCAGTTCGAGCACCTTCGACGTGATGGCGAGGGTCGGCGACGGATTGATGCGGTCGAGCGCGGCGGAGGGCTTCATGGGACGTCCGATGCTGAGAAGGAACAGGTGCCGCGCCCTTAGCCGCCCCGTTCCCCCGCCGCAACCAGCCGCGCATCAATCAATCCGCGAACGGCGTTGCCGATGTAAAATCCTTGCGCGAGATCGGCCGGCGTCAGCGGCATTTCGACCGCATCACCGCGCGCGATCAGTTCGGCGCGCAGCACCCCCGGCAACAATCCACGATCGAGCGGCGGGGTCAGCAGCTGCCCGCCCTCCTCCCGCCGGACGAAGATCGAGGTGAAGCTGCCCTCGGTCACCTCGCCATCGGCGCGGGTGAAGATCGTTTCGAAACAGCCCGGCGGCGGCGCGGGCCAGAAGCGCCGGTCGCTGGTTTTGTGGGCGATGCGCAGGTCGGTCGCGGCCAGCGGCAGCGGCGCGACCGCCACCAGGACCGGCCCGGCGGGCAGCGTCGGCAGCGGCGTGACATCGACCGAGATCGCGCCCGATCGCGACAGCAACAGCCGGATGCGCGACGGATTGCGCAGGCGAAAGGTCGCCGCCTGCAATTCGTTGCGCGTCGCATGGCGATCGAACGCGAAGCCCAGCCGCCGCGCGCTTTGCGTCAGGCGGGCGATATGCCCTTCGAGCAGGGTGATCCCCTCCAGCGGATCGAACGCCATCGTTTCGACCAGATCGTAGCGCGCCGGCGGCAGGTTCAGGAACCGTGCCTTGGCGAGACATTCGGACCATTCGTCGGCGGCGCGCGAATCGGCGACGATGCCCGATCCCAGCCCCAGCGTCGCATGGGCGGCGTCGGGTACCAGATGCAGCGTGCGGATCGCGACGTTGAATGACGCGTCGCCAGTGCCGTCGATCCAGCCGATCGCCCCGGTATAGATGCCGCGCGCGCGATCCTCGATACCGTCGATCGCCTCCATCGCCCGCTTCTTGGGCGCGCCGGTGATCGACCCGCACGGGAACAGCGCCGCCAGCGCATCGACCGCATTCCGGTCGGGCAGCAGGTCGGCGGTGACCGACGACACCATCTGATGGATGCTCGGATAGGTTTCGACGACGAATCGCTCGGGCACGTGCACGCTGCCCGCGACGCTGACCTGCGACAGGTCGTTGCGCATCAGGTCGACGATCATCAGATTTTCGGCGCGCTGCTTGGGATCGGCGGCCAGTGCGCGCGCGGCGGCGGCATCGCGCGCCGGATCGGGATCGCGCGCGGCGGTGCCCTTCATCGGCCGCGCGGTGATGCGCCGCCCGTCGACCGCAAAGAACAGTTCGGGCGAGAAGGAGAGAATCCAGTCCTCGCCGGTCCACACCACCGCGCCATGCCCCGCCGCCGCGCACGGCCGGATCGCGGCATACAGCGCCAGCGGATGGCCCGCGACCGGCACCTGCGCGCCGAAGGTCAGGTTCGCCTGATACAGGTCGCCCGCCGCGATCAGGTCGAGGACGGTGTTGCAGTGCGCGATATGGCGATCGGCATCGATCGCCGGCTCGACCTCACCGATCCATGCACCGTTCGGGTCGGGCAATGCGGCGACGACGTCGGCCGTTTCGGCCGCTGCGAACACGCCGAACCACAGCAGCGGCGCGGTACCGCTGCGCATCCGCAGCCCCGGCACCAGTGCCGCGCCGGCTTCATAGTGCAGATAGCCTGCAACCGACGCACCTTCACCGATCGCGGTCGACAGGTCCGCCAGCGCCGCCGTCACCTCGCCGACGCCATCGGCGCGGATGATGCGGGACGGTGCCCGATACAGCGTTGCCGAGCCGCCCGGCCGGGCATCGTCGAACAGCACGAAAGGCCGGGTCGTATCGAACATTGCCCACGCTTGCCGCCTGCCGCCGCGCGGGGCAAGCGTCGAACCGCGCTTTGTCGTTACGGCATTCGACGGTAAGGCACGGGCATGACCCCATCCCCGATCCGCGCGGCGATCATTCCGGTGACGCCGCTCCAGCAGAATTGCACGCTGCTTTGGTGTACCAAGACGATGCGCGGCGCCTTCGTCGATCCCGGCGGCGACCTGCCGCGCCTGCTCGCCGCCGCCGAGCAACATGGCGTGCGAATCGAAAAGATCCTGCTCACCCACGGGCATATCGATCATTGCGGGGAGGCCAAGCCGCTCGCCGAGCAGCTGGGCGTGCCGATCGAGGGGCCGCACGAGGCCGACCGGTTCTGGATCGCGCGGCTGGACGAGGATGGCAAGCGGTGGGGCCTGCGCGGCGTCCCGTTCGAACCGGATCGCTGGCTGGTCGAGGGCGACACCGTCACCGTCGGCGAGGCGAGCTTCGCGGTGTACGAGACCCCCGGCCACACGCCCGGCCATGTCATCTTCCACCACGCCGACGCCAAATTCGCGCTGGTCGGCGACGTCCTGTTCCAGGGGTCGATCGGCCGCACCGACTTTCCGCTGTCGGATACGCAGGCGCTGATCGATTCGGTCGTGACGAAGCTGTGGCCGCTGGGCGACGATATCGCGTTCGTGCCGGGCCATGGTCCGGGCAGCACCTTCGGCCATGAGCGGGCGACGAATCCGTTTGTCGGTGATACGGCGCTCGGCAAGTAGCGCTCCACCACCTCGTATCCGGGCCTGCGCCGGGATATAGGAAGCTTGCCGGCAACCCGAAGCTTGCAACCCCGCGCGAAAACGCTATAGGCGCGGTTCGCTTCGCGACCAGCCTGTCTGCCGGTCCGGCGGGTCGCCGGTCGCGAAAAGCGGTCGGGCACTTGCCTGGGCCGCGTCGTCAGTTGGTGGTGAAACCAACCGATACCCAAGTGATAAAGGTGCCGAAATGGCAGTTCCCAAGAGAAAGACCTCGCCCTCCAAGCGCGGTATGCGTCGCAGCCACGATTCGCTGAGCGTCGAATCGTTCCAGGAATGCCCGAACTGTGGCGAACTGAAGCGT
This sequence comes from Sphingomonas sp. Leaf67, assembly GCF_001421965.1. Classification (GTDB taxonomy): domain Bacteria; phylum Pseudomonadota; class Alphaproteobacteria; order Sphingomonadales; family Sphingomonadaceae; genus Sphingomonas. The sequence continues at coordinate 244,636 of NZ_LMLP01000012.1, read as the reverse complement.
CCGCACAACCTGTGCAACGCCTGCGGCCATTATAACGGTCGCGAAGTCGTCTCGGTCGAAGCGTAACCGCCGGACCGGACAGGGAAGCACGCATGGCCGACGGGTCCTGGATCGCCATCGACGCGATGGGCGGTGACGAAGGGCTTGCCACCATGCTGGCGGGCGTCGCCCATGCGCGACGCCGCCACGAATCGATGCGGTTCCTGCTGGTCGGGGACGAAGCGGCGATTCGTGCCGGGCTCGAATCGCACCCGAACCTGTCCGCCGCATCGGAAATCGTTCACGCCCCCGAAGTCGTCGGATCGTCGGACAAGCCGAGCCAGGCGATCCGCCGGGCCAAGACGACGTCGATGGGCGTCGCCATTGGCCTGGTGAAGCAGGGCCGCGCCGCCGCCGCAGTGTCGGCGGGTAATACCGGCGCGCTGATGGCGATGGCGAAGCTGGCGCTGCGCACCATGCCGGGCATCGATCGTCCGGCACTGGCGGCGTTGCTGCCCAGTCTCGGCGACAATGACCTCGTCATGCTCGACCTTGGCGCCAATGCCGAGTGCGATGCCCGCAACCTCGTCCAGTTCGCGGTGATGGGCGCGGCCTATGCCCGCACCGCGCTCGACCTCGAATCGCCCCGCGTCGCGCTGCTGAACATCGGCACCGAGGAGCTGAAGGGCATCGACAGCGTACGCGAGGCGGCAGCGATCCTGCGTGCCTCGCCGCATCTGCCGATGACCTTCTCGGGGTATATCGAGGGCGATCGCCTCTCGCGCGGACAGGTCGATGTCGTCGTCTGCGACGGCTTTTCGGGCAATATCGCGCTGAAGACTGCCGAGGGCACCGCGCGATTCGTCGCCGACCTGCTCAAGCGCGCCTTCCGCTCGTCGATCCGGTCCAAGATCGGGTTCCTGATCTCGCGGCCGGCGACCGAATTGCTGCGCCATCACCTCGATCCCAACAATCACAACGGCGCGGTCTTTCTCGGCCTCAACGGGCTGGTGGTCAAAAGCCATGGCAGCGCCAACGAAGCCGGCATTTCGAACGCGATCCAGGTCGCGGCCAAGATGGTCCGCGACGACCTGACCCGCAGCATCGCCAGCGATCTCGCGGCGATCGAGGCGCGCGCGGCATGATCCGCTCGGTCGTCACCGGCACCGGCTCGGCGCTCCCCGCCCGGCGGGTATCGAATGCCGAACTGGCCGAACAGGTCGACACCTCCGACGAATGGATCGTCGAGCGTACCGGCATCCGCTTCCGCCACATCGCCGCCGAGCACGAGACGACCGCGACGCTCGCGGCCGATGCCGCGCGCGCTGCGGTCGCTGCCGCCGGGATCGAACCGCAGACGATCGACCTGATCGTGCTGGCGACCGCCACCCCCGACCAGACCTTTCCGGCGACCGCGACCAAGGTGCAGGCGATGCTCGGCATCGACGACTGCGTCGCGTTCGACGTGGCGGCGGTGTGTTCTGGCTTTCTCTATGCGGTGCAGGTCGCCGATGCGATGCTGCGCACCGGCATCCATCGCCGGGCACTGGTGATCGGAGCCGAGACGTTCAGCCGCCTGCTCGACTGGGAGGATCGCACCACCTGCGTCCTGTTCGGCGACGGCGCGGGCGCGATCGTCCTCGAGGCACGGGAAACCGATGGCGACACGCCGCAGGGTATTCTCGCCACCCGCCTCCACGCCGATGGCCGGCACAACGGCCTCCTTTATGTCGATGGCGGTCCGTCGACGACTGGCACGGTCGGCAAGCTGCGCATGAAGGGCAAGGAAGTGTTCCGCCATGCGGTGGTCAACCTGGCCACCGTCATGGGCGAATCGCTCGAACTGGCGGGACTGACCCCCGACGACGTCGACTGGGTCGTGCCGCATCAGGCCAATGCCCGCATCCTCGACGCGACCGCGCGCAAGCTGGGCCTGCCCCGCGAGAAGGTCGTGGTGACCGTCGACATTCACGCCAACACCTCGGCCGCGTCGGTCCCGCTCGCGCTCGACGTCGCCACCCGCGACGGACGGATCAAGCGCGGCGACATCGTCGTGCTGGAGGCGATGGGCGGTGGTTTCACGTGGGGCGCCGCCGTAGTGCGTTGGTAATCCTTTAGTATTTTTGAATCTTCGTATACGCTGTGCTACCGGCAACTGGTGTAGATGAAAAAGGATTTCACCAATGGTTTCCGATGGCACCCTGACCCGCGCCGATCTCTCTGAAGAGATGCATCGCGAGATCGGTCTGTCGCGTGCCGATTCCGCGCGTGTCGTCGAACAGATTCTCGATCATATGTGCGAAGCGCTGTCGCAGGGCGAAAACGTCAAGATTTCGGGCTTCGGCAGCTTCGTGCTGCGCGACAAGGGTGAGCGGATCGGCCGCAATCCCAAGACCGGGGTCGAAGTGCCGATCGCACCGCGTCGCGTCCTGACCTTCCGCGCCAGCCAGATGATGCGCGACCGCATCACCACCAACTGAACGAGGCCGATTGCCACCCCCGGTCGACAAATCCGCCAACGCCTATCGCACGATCGGCGAAGTGGCGCGTGAACTGGGGGTGCCGCAGCATCGGCTCCGCTATTGGGAAGGGCGTTTCCCGCAGATCCGCCCGCTGACCCGCGCCGGCGACCGCCGCTATTACCGGCCGGAGGATGTGACGCTGTTGCGCCGTATCCAGACGCTGCTGGGCGACCAGGGCTATACCGTGCGCGGCGTGCAGCAATTGCTGGCGCAGGAGGCAAAGGCCCCGGCCATACCCGTTGCTCCGATCCCGCGCCGTGCCGCCCGCATCATCGAATTGCGTGCGATTCGCTCGCTTCTCGCCGATGCGCTGGCGGCCGATAACGCGGCCGATTAGCAGGGCGGCGCGCCGACGCAACACTGTGCCATCGGCCGATCCACGCGCCGCTTTCCCCGACCGCCAAACCTGCTAAACCGCGCGGGCGATGAGCGTATCCAATACCGACACCTCCCCCGCGCCTGGCCGGCGGGACCGTTTCGCCCGCATTCGGCGACGGTGGTGGTTCCGCCTGCCCGCTATTGCACTGTTGCTGTCGGGGATCGGCGTGTTCCTGATCTGGCTGCTGCTGTGGCGCACCCTGCCCTCGGTCGATTCGCTGCGCGCCTATGAACCCCCGCTGCCGACCAATGTCCGCGGGATCGCGGGCGATCCGGTTCACAGCTATGCCCGCGAACGCCGCGTGCAGCTGTTCTATGCCGAATATCCGCCGCTGCTGGTCCGCGCGTTCCTCGCCGCCGAGGACCGGACGTTTTTCGAGCATCACGGCGTAGACTATCCCGGCATCGCATCGGCGATGCTCACCAATCTGCGCAACGACGGTCGCCCGATCGGCGCGTCGACGATCACGCAACAGGTGGCCAAGAACCTGCTGCTGACCAGCGAGGTCAGCTATGTCCGCAAGGCGAAGGAGGCACTGCTCGCCTATCGCATCGAGAATGCGCTGACCAAGCAGCAGATACTCGAACTCTATCTCAACCAGATCGCGCTCGGCCGCAACGCGTTCGGCGTGGAGGCCGCCGCCCACGCCTATTTCGGCAAGGAACTGCGCGAGCTGACGCTGCCGCAAATGGCGTATCTGGCAATCCTGCCGAAAGGGCCGTCGAACTACACGCCCGAACGCGGCTATGATCGCGCGATTACCCGTCGCAACTGGGTTCTGGGCGAAATGGAGCGCAACGGCTTCATCACCGGTGCCCAGCGCGCCGCCGCCATCGTCCAGCCGCTCGGCACCATCCCGCGCCAGACCCCGCGACAGGAAACGGCGGGTGGCTATTTCATCGAGGAAGTCCGCCGCCAGCTGCTCGGCCAGTTCGGGGAAAATGCAAAGGACGGTCCGTACAGCGTCTATGCCGGCGGCCTGTGGGTCCGCACCTCGCTCGACCCCAAGATTCAGGTCGATGCGCAGGACGCGCTGCGCAGCGGCCTCATCCGGTTCGATGCGGGGCGCGGCTGGTCCGGTCCGCTCAACAAGCCGCGCACGACGATCGACGGCGACAATTGGCAACAGGCGCTGCTCAACACCAATATCGGCGTCGATTATCAGGATTGGCAGGCCGCGATCGTCATCGACAAGGAGGCCGGCGAGGCGCGGATCGGCTTTGCCGACGGCCGCACCGGCACGTTGCCGCGCGGCAATGCGCAGATGCCGGTCCGCGGCGGCACCGGCAACGCATTCGGCGCGATCCGGCGTGGCGACATCCTCGCCGTAGCGCCGGCGGGCGGCGACTGGTCGCTGCGCTCGGTCCCGCGCGTGTCGGGCGGGATGGTGGTCGAGGACCCGCGCACCGGCCGCATCCTCGCGATGCAGGGCGGGTTCGACAGCCGTATCCAGTCGTTCAACCGCGCGACGCAGGCGATGCGCCAGCCCGGATCGACGATCAAGCCGATCGTCTATGCCGCCGCGCTGGAGGCAGGGATGACCCCCGCCTCGATCATCGTCGACGGCCCGTTCTGCGTCAATCAGGGCGGGCGGCTGGGCCAGAAATGCTTCCGCAACTTCGGCGGCGGCGGGGCCGGCCCGCACACCATGCGCTGGGGCGTCGAACAGTCGCGCAACCTGATGACGGTGCGCGCCGCCGCCCAGACCGGCATGGACAAGGTCAACGACCTGATCCAGCGCGTCGGCATCAGCGACGAGAAATTCCCGCCCTATCTCTCCTATGCACTGGGCGCAGGCGAGACGACGGTGCTGCGCATGGTCAACGCCTATTCGATCCTCGCCAATCAGGGCCGCGAGCTGAAACCCACGGTCATCGATTTCGTGCAGGACCGCCGGGGCAAGGTGATCCTGCCCGAAAACTGGCGCGCCTGCGACGGCTGCAACGCGCCCGATTGGGACGGCAAGCCGATGCCGCGTCCGCAGATCAGGTCGCGGCAGGTCATGGACGCGATGAGCGCGTACCAGATGGTCCACATCATGGAGGGGGTGATCCAGCGCGGCACCGCTACGACGCTGCGCGACCTCAATCGTCCGATCATGGGCAAGACCGGCACCTCGACCGGTCCGACCGATGTCTGGTTCGTCGGCGGCACGCCGCAGATGATCGCCGGCCTCTATCTCGGCTTCGACAGCCCCCGCAATCTCGGCGGCTATGCCCAGGGCGGGACGATCGCCGCGCCGATCTACAAGACGTTCGCGGTAAAGGCCTATCAGGACATGGAGGCGCTGCCGTTCCGTGCGCCCGCCGGCATCCGCATGGTCCGCATCGACCGCGCGAGCGGCCGCCCGGTCTATGGCGCGTGGCCGACGACCGATCCGAAGGCGGCGGTGATCTGGGAAGCGTTCAAGCCCGAGACCGAGGCGCGCCGCGCCACCGGACGGCTGGGCGAAGCGCGCGCGCCGGTGTCCCGCGATCCGACCCGCGCCGCGCCCACCCAGCAACAGGCACAACCGCGCGACAGCGACTTCTTGCAACGCGAAGGGGGAATCTACTAGCGCGCCGCCTATATCGGCGGCATTCCCCCTCATTACGCTTATTTCCGGAGTTTCCCCATGCGCGCCGAAGCGCAAGCCCATGTAGACAAGATCAACGATGCGCTCTCGCTGTTGCGCCGCTTCCTCGACTGGGACCGCGCGCTACGTCGGCTCGACGAGCTGAACGCGCGCGTCGAGGACCAGGCATTGTGGAACGATCCCAAGGCCGCGCAGGAAGTGATGCGCGAACGCCGCCGGCTGGACGAGGCGATCACCGCCACCCGCACCATCGAGCGTGAATTGTCCGACACCGTCGAACTGATCGAGATGGCCGACGAGGAAGGCGATGCCGAGATGGCCGACGAAGGCGTCGCCAACCTCGCCGAACTCGCCCGGCGTGCCGATCATGACAAGGTACAGGCGCTGTTGTCGGGTGAAGCCGATGCCAACGACACCTATATCGAGATCAACGCCGGCGCAGGCGGGACCGAGAGTCAGGACTGGGCCGGCATGCTGCAACGCATGTACACCCGCTGGGCCGAACGCCGCGGCATGAAGGTCGAACTGGTCGACCAGCATACCGGCGAACAGGCGGGCATCAAATCGGCGACGTTGCTGATCAAGGGCGAGAATGCGTACGGTTTCGCCAAGACCGAAGGCGGCGTCCACCGGCTGGTCCGCATCAGCCCGTATGACAGCGCGGCGCGCCGGCACACCTCGTTCGCATCGATCTGGGTCTATCCGGTGATCGACGATAATATCGAGGTCGAGTATAACGAAAGCGACCTGCGCATCGATACCTATCGCGCGTCGGGTGCCGGTGGTCAGCACATCAACACCACCGATTCGGCGGTGCGGATCACCCATATTCCGACCGGCATCGTCGTACAGTGTCAGAACCAGCGGTCGCAGCACAAGAACAAGGCCGAGGCCTATAACCAGTTGCGCGCCCGCCTGTACGAACGCGAACTGGCGATCCGCGAGGCGGAGGCCAATGCGGAGAACGCGACCAAGACCGATATCGGCTGGGGTCACCAGATCCGCTCCTATGTGTTGCAGCCGTACCAGATGGTGAAGGACCTGCGCACCGGCGTCGTCTCGACCGCGCCGGGCGATGTGCTCGACGGCGCGCTCGATCCGTTCATGGCGGCGGCGCTGTCGCAGCGGGTGACCGGCGAAGCGGTCGAAGTCGAGGATGTCGACTGAGATGCGTCGCGTCCTCCCGGCCCTGCTGTTGCTGCTGGCCGGCTGCGATGCGACGCAGCCGAGCGCGGGTGCCAATGCGCAGCGGGAGGACCGGCACGACTTTCCGAAGGCCGACCGGCCGGTGGCGACGATCGTGTCCGCCCGCTGGTCGACCGAGGAAGCACGCGACCGGCTGAACGAGGCCGAACTGGTGATGGACCGCGCCGGCATCGCATCCGGCATGACCGTCGCCGATATCGGCGCGGGCGAGGGCTATTACACCATCCGCATGGCGCAGCGCGTCGGCCCGGACGGGCGGGTGCTGGCCGAGGACATCATTCCGCAGATCCGCGATGCGCTGGCGCAGCGCGTGGCGCGCGAACGGCTCGACAATGTCAGCGTGCGGCTGGGCGAACCCGATGATGCGAAGCTGCCGGCCAACAGTTTCGACCGGGTGCTGATGGTCCATATGTACCATGAGATCGCCGAGCCCTATGCGTTCCTGTGGAACCTGCGCCCGTCGCTGCGCACCGGCGGACAGGTGGTCGTGGTCGACGCCGACCGCCCGACCCAGAATCATGGCACCCCGCCCGCGCTGCTGAAATGCGAATTCGAGGCGGTCGGCTATACGATGGTCGAGCTGCGGAAAATGCCTTCGGCCGGCGGCTATATCGCGATGTTCACCCCGCAGGGCGCACGGCCCGCGCCGGACAGGATCGTCCCATGCCGCGTACCCGCGCCCGGCGCGAGTCCGAGCGGCAACCACAAGGGCTGACGGCCTTACCCAACCTGATCCCGACCCGTTCAGTTCGAGCAGTTTCGAGCGTGTCGAGACACGTCCGTCGAGAACCGGCCCGCTTGGCGCACCCCCTTCTCGACATCGGTTCTCGACAGGCTCGAACCTGCGCTCGAAGCAAACGGAGGAGGGAAATTTGGGACGTTTTCCGTTCGTGCTGAGTAGGGGGTGAGCTTGTCGAAAACCGTATCAAAGCACCCGCGGCACGTATCCTTCGATACACCATTTCGACAAGCTCAATGCCTTCCCTGAGCGACGGCCGCAGGCAGGCAGTCGAAGGGGCTACGCAGGACAAACGGCTATCTGCTTTCGGTCAACAAAACCGGTGCGAGCAGCAACAGCAACTTCACATCGACCGCCTTCCCCGCCGCCCGTTGTTCCGCGACGAACCCGGCCAGTTCCGTCAGCGCCACCCGGTGGACGATGATGTCCTCCCCCGGCACCCCGCCGCCATCGCCGACCCGCGTCAATGCGCCCGCACGGAACAGCGTGAAGCTTTCCGACACCATTCCCGGCGACGAATGATAGTCGCCGAGCGAGGTCATGCTGCCCGCGCGATAGCCGGTCTCTTCCTCCAGCTCGCGCGCCGCCGCGACCGCCGCCGCTTCGCCGGCGCTGTCGTCGCCGACCAGCCCGGCGGGCAGTTCGATACAGGCCCGGCCCAGCGGCACGCGATATTGCTCGACCAGCAGCACATGCCCGTCGTCGATCGCCACGATCACCGCCGCGCCGATGCCGTTCGCGCGCCCGACATATTCCCATCGCCCGCGTTTCTTCGCGGTGATGAAGCGTCCCGCCCACATCACTTCCTCGGGAGCGTCGCTGTCGATCATCGAACTTCCTGTCATGGCCCTTGCGTGCCGCCACCGTATCGAAGCACAACAGCGGCCTCAACCATGGGGAGATGGTCATGGGAATGATCAAGGAATTCCGAACCTTCGTCGCGCGCGGCAACGTCCTCGACCTGGCGGTCGGCGTCATCATCGGCGCGGCATTCGGTACGATCACCAAATCGCTGACCGACGACATCATCATGCCGGTGATCGGCTATCTCTTCGGCGGGTTCGATTTCTCCAGCTATTTCCTGCAACTGGGCCCGATTCCGGCCAGCTATACCGGTTCGCCCGACAATTATGCCGCACTCAAGGCAGCAGGTGTGCCGCTGTTCGGCTATGGCGAATTCATCAGCGTCATCATCAACTTCCTGATCCTCGCCTTCATCGTCTTCCTGCTGGTCAAGTTCGTGAACCGCGCCATCGCGTTGGTGCACGAAGAGCAGAAGACCGGCGAAGCCCCGCCCGCCGCCGATCCGGTCGACGTCGCGCTACTCCGCGAAATCCGCGACGAATTGCGCGCGGCGCGGGCGCGGCCGGAAATGTGACCTGCCGCCCCTCCCTGTCGGGGAGGGGCTGTGGCACCTTACGCCGCCGCCAACTCCAGTGCCGCCGCCTGCGCCAGACTGGTGCCGTCGAGAATCCGCGCGGTCTCGTCGCGCACCCGTGCCATGGCGTGGCGGATCGCGCAGCTCGCCTCGTCCTTGCAGTCGCCGCACGGGCGATAGGCGGTGCGGCTGACGCACGGCACCAGCGCCAGCGGCCCTTCGATTACACGGATGATTTCGCCGAGCGAGATCAGATGCGCCGCGCGCGCGAGGTGATAACCGCCCGCCTTGCCCCGCGTCGACGACAGAAAGCCGGCCTCGCGCAGGTCGGCGAGGATCAGTTCGAGGAATTTGCGCGGCACGTTCGCGGCGGTGGCGATGCGGTGCATCGGCATGGGCGCCTCGCCCGCGGGTTGTTCGGCAAGGAACAGCATCGCGCGCAACGCATAGCGGGAACGCTGGGTCAACATCGTCCTCTGCCCATGCCACTTGCGCTACAGCAATGGAAGTCGGCTTCTTTTCAAAGCCGGGACAACCGCCTATATGGGTCGGTGCCGGCTTCCAGCCGGCTATGACGATAAACTGCGGCGTGCAATAGACGCAGCGGACCCGGGGGCAGTACCCGGCGGCTCCACCATAAGGTGGTGTTTCTGGACACCGTTTCTGACGGGGCCGAACCAGGATCGACGTGTGTTGAAAAGCGCTGTTTTCGTTCGGAATGGGACCACCGCAACGGCCCATACACACAAGTGCCAACGATAACGAAGCACTCGCGATTGCGGCGTAACTAAGGGCCTCACGGCCTGAAGTTACTCCAAAATAGCGCGGTTGGACCGAACCGGGCAACAGAATCGGATTCCAGCGGTACGGGGGGCACCGGGCAACAGAAGCTCCCCACTTCGCCATGTTGCCGCCGACGCCGTTGCCGCGCCGAAGGCCGGGAGTTCGAGGCGCAAGCGGGCGTGGCCAGTTACCCGCCATCCACCTTCCGCTTCCACCCTGACCACGCTACGGCCCGCGCATGGACCTCGATCTCATCGCCCTGCTCATGCTGGTCGCGTTCGGCGCGGCCACGCTCGACGCGATGGCGGGCGGCGGGGGGCTCATCACCCTGCCCGCGCTGCTTGCCGCCGGGGTGCCGCCGGTCGCGGCGCTGGGCACCAACAAGCTGCAAAGCGCGTGCGGCACCGCCGGCGCGACCTTCGCCTTCTGGCGCAAGGGGCATATCGACCTGCGCCGCTTCACCTGGCCCGCGCTCGCCTCGTTCGCCGGGGCAGCGGGCGGCGCGGCACTGGTGCAGGCGATCGACCCACATTTCCTGTCGGCGGTGCTGCCGGTCCTGCTGGTCGCGATGGCGCTGTATTTCCTGTTCGGGCCGCGCCTGTCCGACGTCGATACCCATGTCCGCCTCGCCCCGGCCGGCCTGCTGCTCGCGATCGCGGCGATCGGCAGCTATGACGGATTTTTCGGACCGGGCACCGGATCGTTCTTCACCCTGCTGCTGGTCACCGCCGCCGGCATGGGCGCGACGCGCGCGGTGGCGCATACCAAGCTGCTGAACCTTGCCAGCAATCTGGCCGGCGTCGCCGTACTGGTCGCGGGCGGCCATGTGTGGTGGACGCTCGGCCTTGCCATGGCGCTTGCCAGCCTTGCCGGGGGACAGGTCGGCGCGGCGCTCGCGATCCGCTGGGGCGGGCGCGCGATCCGGCCGCTGCTGGTCGTCCTGTCGCTGGCACTGACGGTGAAGCTGCTGGCCGACCCGGCCAACCCGCTGCGGGTCTGGCTGGGGATTTAACCCGGTCGCTTACACCCCCGCCCGTTTGCTTTGAGCGCAGGTTCGAGCCTGTCGAGAACCGAAGTCGAGAAGGCGTTGCCCCAAGCGACCAAGTTCTCGACGGACGCTTCTCGACAGGCTCGAAGCTGCTCGAACCGAACGGGGGCGATGGGGGGAAGGGGCTTCAATCCAGCCGCCGCCCCGCGATCCGCGTCAGCCGGCACGCCAGATCCGCCTCGCCCGACGCGACGATCCAGTCGTCGCCGTCGCGGACGATGCCGGTCGTGAACACCACCGGCTGCGGCAGATACGCCTGATGCGCGAACGGCGCGATCAGCGCCGGTGCCGCCTGCAGCACCGTGACCGATTCGTCGCGCTCCAGCACCCGGCTGGCATCCGCATCGATCAGCGCGCGATACGTCCGGTACACCCCGACCGCCCCCTGTTTTTCCACGCCATGATAGAGCAGCATCCACCCGCGCGCCGTCCGCACCGGCGGCGTGCCCCCGCCCAGCTTGTACGCCGCCGCGCCCTTCAACGGTCGCAGCGCCGGTTCGGCCAGCGGCCGCCAGTGCAGCATGTCGGGGGACGTGGCGAGATTGATGCTCGGCCCGCTGCCCTCCGCGCCATCGGGCGACGCCACGAACCACGCATCCGACAGCGGCCGGGTCAGCGACACGAACCGCTCGCCCACCCGCCCCTCGAACGGGACCATGTCCTTGTTACCATGGTCGAGCACCATGCCCTGCGACTGCCAGCCAAACCCGTCGTCCGACCGGTACATCACCGTGCACAGCCGCCCGCCCGACACGCCGCACACCGTCATCCAGTACACGCCGTCGATCGCCACGATCCGTGGGTCCTCGATGCCATATTGCGCATAGTCCGCCGCCGGTTCGACCGCCCGGTTGTAATGCACCGCCACCACCCGCTGGCCGTCGGCCGAAAATTCGACCGGCAACAGCCATGACAGCGACGTCAGCCCCAGAAACGGATAGGCCCCGCCGGTCAGCGCGAAGAATCGCGGATCGCGCACATCGGCCGTATCCGACGCAAACCCGTCGAGCACATAGCCGCCCGGCGTCCAGCGTATCGAGCGCACCTGTCCGCCCCGCACCGGCTCGCGCAACGCCTCGGCGATCCGCACCAGCAGCAGCAAATTGCCGTTCGGCAGCCGCGTCAGCGCCGGATTGAACGCCCCCAGCACATAGGTCGGCTCGGATATGTCCCGGCGCAGCGGCGATCGGGTCAGGTCGACATCGTCGGGGGCGAAGACGATCCGGTCGTCGCTCACGCCGCCGAACCGCCGTCCTGCATCGACTGGTGGTGGCGGATCACCTCGTCGATGATGAACCGCAGGAACTTCTCCGAAAATTCGGGGTCGAGATCGGCATCGCGGGCCAGCGACCGCAGCCGCGCGATCTGCGCCTCCTCGCGACCGGGATCGGCGGCGGGCAACCCTTCGTCCGCCTTGTAGCGGCCGACCGCCTGCGTCACCTTGAACCGCTCGGCCAGCAAAAAGACCAGCGCGGCATCGATATTGTCGATGCTCTGGCGAAAGCGTTGCAGCGTCGCGTCGTGCATGGGCGTCCTTCATGGGCGGTCGGTGCCGGGATATGCCCCTTTCGCGCGACCGGACGTGCGGCGCAACCCCGCCTTTCCCTTGCGTTCGCACGTGCGAACCGCCACATCGCTGGGACATGACGGCTACCCTGCACCGCCTCGACAAGCGCACCGAACCCTCGCTCGATCCGCTGATGGCGCTGGTCGCCGACGACATGAATCGCGTGAATTCGGTCATCCTCGACCGGATGCAATCGAAGATTCCGTTGATCCCCGAACTCGCCGGCCACCTGATCGCGGGCGGGGGCAAGCGGATGCGGCCGATGCTGACGCTCGCGTCCGCCCGGCTGATCGGCTATGGCGGCACGCGCCATCATCTGCTGTCGGCGGCGGTCGAATTCATCCACACCGCGACGCTGCTCCATGACGATGTCGTCGACGGATCCGACCTGCGCCGGGGCAAGCGCACCGCCAACATCATCTGGGGCAACCCCGCCAGCGTGCTGGTCGGCGACTTCCTGTTTTCCAAAAGCTTCGAGCTGATGGTCGAGGCGGAAAGCCTGAAGGCGTTGCGCGTCCTGTCGGGCGCGTCCGCCGTGATCGCGGAAGGCGAGGTCAACCAGCTGACCGCGATCCGCCGCATCGACACGCCCGAGGATCGCTATCTCGACATCATCGGCGCAAAGACCGCCGCGCTGTTCGCTGCCGCCTGCCGCATCGCCGCGATCGTCGCCGAACGGTCGGACGCCGACGAAGCCGCGCTCGACGCCTATGGCCGCAATCTCGGCATCGCGTTCCAGTTGGTCGACGACGCCATCGATTACGTGTCCGACGCCGATACCATGGGCAAGGCTGCCGGCGACGATTTCCGCGAAGGCAAGATGACGCTGCCGGTCATTCTCGCCTATGCCCGCGGTGATGAAACCGCGCGCAGCTTCTGGCGCGACGCCGTGTCGGGCAAGCGCGCCGACGATGCCGATTTCGCCCATGCGATCACGCTGGTCCAGTCGTCGCGCGCGGTCGACGATACCCTCGCCCGCGCCCGTCATTACGGCCAGCGCGCGATCGACGCGATCGGTCGCTTCCCCGACGGTCCGGCCAAGGACGCGATGGTCGAGGCGGTCGAATTCGCGGTTCGCCGCGCCTATTGATCGGACCGGTCGTGTCCGGTTGCACGAAAACCGCTTATGGCGGAATAGGTTACCATGCCTGATTCGCTGAAGTTCGACGACGCCGCCTTCACCATCCGCATCGATCCGGCGCGCAAGCTGCTCGACATCGACCTGCGCGGGCTATGGGACCCGGCGATCGTGGCGCGGTTCCGCGATGCGCTGGCGACGATGCTCGGCCGACTGCCGGCGCTGGGCTGTCCGCTGGGACAGCAGGTCACGTTGTTCGACATGACGCAGTTCGCGGTCCAGCCGCGCGAGGTGCTGCCGCTGCTCGAACAGATCGCCGCCAATCCCGGCGTCTCCTCCCGCCGCATTGCGATCGTCGCCAACAGCATGCTGCTGAAAATGCAGGCCAAGCGACTCGCGCCGAACATCGCCCTGTTCGAAGCACGCGATCCGGCACTGGCGTGGTTGGCAGAGGACGGCCCGGCGGCGCGCTGACGCTTCCGGGCATTCGACGTCACCCCGGACTTGATCGAGCCCTCGGCGAAAGTCGCACGCTTGGCCAAGAGTTCGCCGCACCCCCGCGCAGGCGGGGGTCCAGGGTTCCAGGCGCAAGCCGTTGTTCTGCCTGGCTCTGGACCCCCGCCTGCGCGGGGGTACGGCAGTGGGTGAGATACAGCACTTTCGCAGAGGTCTCGACATGATCCGGGGTCGCGCGTCTGATTTGGTTCACCCTCACCCTTCCCACCCGGTTACACCGGGCAGGCCCCCTCCCTCTCCCGGTGGGAGAGGGAGGGAGCGGCGAAGCCGCGGAAGGGTGAGGGTGAGGCCGCATCGACCCCCGACGCAAAGCCACCCGGCAACGAACCCGTACTTTCCTACACCGCAAACCCATGACAGGCTCGTCCAACGCTCTGTCGCATCGTTGCCACCCCGACCCGGACGGGCAAAAACCGCGCACCGATCAGCCCATCGACGTCACCGACGCAAACCGCGTGCAAGTGTGACCTTTGTGACCTTTGGCCTCAAACCGCCCGCTTCTCCAGCGCCTGCGCAGCCTCGGCCATCAACGTCGCGATGATCTCCGCCGCCGGTTCTTCCTTCGTCACCATGCCGACCGACTGCCCGGCCATCAGGCTGCCATGCTCGACATCGCCGTCGATCACCGCGCGGCGCAGCGCCCCCGCCCAATAATGTTCGATCTGCAACTGCGCCTCGGCCATCGCCACGCCGCCTTCGTCGAGCATCTGCGCCACTTCGCGCTGCTTGGCGGTGAACAGCTCGCCCCCGGCATTCTTGAGCGCGCGCACCGGGATGACCGGCAGGCGCGCGTCGATCTGTACGCTGGCCACCGCATCGCGCGCCGATGCGCGCAGGAACGCCTTCTTGAACGCCGGATGCGCGATCGATTCGGTCGCGCAGACGAAGCGCGTGCCGAGCTGGACCCCCGCCGCGCCCATGTCGAGATAGCCGGCGATCGCCTCGCCCCGACCAATGCCGCCCGCGACGAACACCGGTACCTGGTTCGCGACCTCGGGCAGCATTTCCTGCGCCAGCACGCTGGTCGACACCGGGCCGATATGGCCACCGGCCTCCATCCCCTCGATCACCAGCGCATCCGCGCCCGACCGGATCAGCTTTTTCGCCAGCGCCAGCGCGGGCGCAAAGGCGATGACCTTGGCGCCGGTCGCCTTGATCGCTTCCAGCGATCCCTTGGGGGGCAAACCACCGGCCAGCACGACATGCGTCACGCCATGGCGCCCGCACACGTCGATCAGGTCGAAGAGCGCCGGGTGCATGGTGATCAGGTTCACGCCGAACGGCTTGTCCGTCAGCGCCCTGGTCCCCGCGATCTCCGCATCGAGCAGCTCGGGGGTCATCGCCCCGCATGCGATCACGCCGAACCCGCCGGCGTTGGAGATGGCGGCGACGAGGTTGCGCTCGGACACCCACGACATCGCGCCACACAGGATCGCGGACTCGGAACCGAGGAAGTCCCGGCCGCGCGCCATGCGGCGCTCAAGGCGCTCGGCGCCGATCGAAGCGTTGGTCATTGCCCCGCCTAGCGCGGGCGGGCGGCTTCGGGCAAGCAGGGACGATGATGCGACAGGAACATGGCGAGCTGGTGGTCACCACCAACGGACAGGGGCTGGTCCTGATGACCGGGCAGGTCCGCCACTGGGTCGAGGCGACCGGCATCAGCGACGGATTGCTGACGCTGTTCTGCCGCCACACCTCGGCCTCGCTGCTGGTGCAGGAAAATGCCAGCGCCGCCGCGCGCGACGACCTCGAACGCTTCTTCCGCCACATCGCCCCCGAAAGCGACCGCTACGCCCATGACAAGGAAGGGCCGGACGACATGCCCGCGCATCTGCGCACGGCGCTGACCAACACGTCGCTGTCGATTCCCGTTATCGGCCACCGCCCGGTGCTCGGCATCTGGCAGGGCATCTACCTGTTCGAACACCGCAAAGGCGCGCACCGCCGGAGGGTCGCCGTCCACCTGCTAGGCGAATAACATGCTCCCCGGCACGGGGAGGGGGACCAGCGAAGCTGGTGGAGGGGGATTTCCGCATACGGAGGGGCGGCCGGGAAGCGCTTTCCTACACCCGCCAACCCTACCAGCCTGACGACGTTCTTTCTCCTCGCCGAACCTCGAACCTCCCGCAGCAGGCCCGAACCCCAAACCCGGCACCAGCCCCCCCCCCCCGTGTCAACTTCCATGCATCGCCGCCGCCCCCGCAGGCCGCCAACCCTCTGCACTGCAACGAAAAACAAAACGCCGAGGCCGCTTCGCAACCCCGACGTCCTGTCAACTTCGCCAACTTCCAGCACCCCGTCCGGGGCAGGCGTTTACGCCTCGACGGCGTCCAGCCCATAGGCCGTGTGCAGCACCCGCACCGCCAGTTCGGTATAATCCTCCTCGATCAGCACGCTGACCTTGATCTCCGACGTGGTGATCGCCTGGATATTGATGCCGCGGTCGCCCAGCGTCTGGAACATGGTCGACGCCACGCCGGCATGGCTGCGCATGCCGACACCGACGATCGAGATCTTGGCGACCCGCGTGTCGTGCAGCAGCTTGGCGAAACCGATATCGCCGCTCGCCTTGTCCAGCGTGTCGATCGCGCGGGCCAGTTCGGCGGCGGGCACGGTGAAGGTCACGTCGGTCGACCCCGCCGAATGGGCGATATTCTGCACGATCATGTCGACGTTGATCCCGGCTGCCGCCAGCGGGGCAAAGATCGATCCGACCGAACCGGGACGGTCGGGCACGGCGACCAGGGTGATCTTCGCCTCGTTCTTGTCGTGCGCGATGCCGGTGATGAGCTGCCGTTCCATGTCCGTCACTTCCTCTTCGCCGACGATCAGCGTTCCACGATATCCGTCCTCGTCGCGCGTATCGTCGAACGACGACAGCACGCGGACGCGGACCTGTTCCTTCATCGCCAGCCCGACCGAGCGGGTCTGGAGCACCTTTGCCCCCACCGAGGCGAGCTCGAGCATTTCCTCATACGTCACCCGCGCCAGCTTGCGCGCGCGCGGCACGATGCGCGGGTCGGTGGTATAGACGCCGTCGACATCGGTGTAGATGTCGCAGCGATCGGCGTGCATCGCCGCCGCCATCGCCACCGCCGACGTGTCCGATCCGCCGCGCCCCAGCGTGGTGATGCGCCGGTCGTCGGTCACGCCCTGAAATCCCGGGATTACCGCCACTTCGCCGCGCGCCAGCGATTCGTCGAGCGCGGTCGTGTCGATCGATTCGATCCGCGCAGTCGCATGGGCGTCGCTGGTGCGGATCGGCAATTGCCAGCCGAGCCACGATCGCGCCGGCACGCCGATCGCCTGCAACGCGATCGCCAGCAGCCCGCTGGTCACCTGTTCGCCCGACGACACCACCGCATCATATTCGCGCGGGTCGTACAGCGCCGATGCTTCGCGACAAAAGCCGACCAGCCGGTCGGTATCGCCGGCCATCGCCGACACGACCACCGCGACCTGATTGCCCGATTCGACCTCGCGCTTCACGCGCTCGGCGACGTTGCGAATGCGTTCGATCCCCGCCATCGAGGTGCCACCGAACTTCATCACGATCCGCGCCATGCGTTTGCCATTCATCCTTGGGGGGAATGGCGGCGGCTGATAGGAGAGCGCCATGACGAACGCAAGCGAAGCAATCTTTATGTCCGAAAAAGCGTTGGGCACGCAATCAAGCATCGTCGCGCGCGAAGCCGCCCATTTCGGCGAGATGGCCGCCGACTGGTGGAACCCGCATGGCAGCTCGGCGATGCTCCACCGGCTGAACCCGTTACGCCTCGCGTTCCTGCGCACCGCGATCGATTCGCATTGGGGCGGCGATGGCGTCGGCTTCACCCCGCTGGCGGGCAAGACGGTGCTCGACGTCGGCTGTGGCGCGGGGCTGCTCGCCGAACCGCTCGCCCGGCTTGGCGGACAGGTTACCGGCGTCGATGCCGCGCCCGAAAATATCGGCGCGGCCCGTGCCCATGCTGCGATGAGCGGCCTGTCGATCGACTATCTGTCGGGGGGCGTCGAGGCCGTCGCCGGCCGCCGGTTCGACCTCGTCACCTCGCTCGAAGTGATCGAGCACGTCGCCGATCCCGCCGCCTTCGTCCATGCGCTGACACAGGCGGTGGCACCGGGCGGGCTGCTGGTCGTGTCGACGCCCAACCGCACCCCGCTCTCGCGCCTCGCGATGATCTCGGTCGGCGAAGGGATCGGCCTGATCCCGCGCGGCACCCATGATTGGGACCGCTTCCTGACTCCCGACGAACTGACCGCGCACCTGCGCGCCGGGGGCATGACCGTATCGCCGCCGACCGGCCTTGCCTTTTCGGCGACGCACGGCTTCAAACTGTCCGACGACGTTTCGCTCGACTATTTCCTGACGGCGACGCGGGGCTAGCTCCGCGCCGCCGCCCGCCTCACTTCTTGTCGAGGTTGATGATGAACAGCGGCCCGAATTCGAAGGTCTGCTTGCCCGTCGCCAGTTGCAGCGACGCCATCAATTCGCCCGCCGCATAGTCGCGATCGGCCTTGCCCGCCACCTGCTGGAACTCGAACGCCTCACCTGCTTCGATCGGCCCGCCGACGATGGTGGTATAGGGTTCCTTGTTCAGCTGGATGCCGGCGCTGGCGATCTTCGCCTTGGTCCCCGCCGGCAACCCCGTCGCACGGACGTGGAAGGCGAGGACGAGGCGGTCGCCCTTCGCCACCGGCGCGGTGGTCGGCGACTGGAGCTGGATGTTCCACGGATTCTTGTCGGCACCCGGAATCGACAGCTTCAGCATCTTGCCGCCATCGACATCCTTGCTCCGCGTCAGCGGCGGCTTCGCAATGCCATAGACCTGCAGGCTGCCCGGCATCGGCGCGTTGATGACCTTCGCGGCAAAATCTTCGGCGGTCTGCGCGGTCGACGGTGCGGCGACCACGGCAACCAGCGCGGCTGCCATCCAGCTTTTATGCATATCCCCTCCCAAGGAATGTTGGAGCGATGATGCTAGGCGAAGCCCGGCTCGCCGATCAATGGTAAACGTTGTCAGAGCATGTCGGAAAACGCGCGGTTGCGCGCTTTGCAGCATCGGCTCGAAACTCGCCCTTTCGTGCGTTCCACACCAGACTCAGAGAATTGGCCTCAAGGATTACTATTCCCATCTTCCGTTGATGGACGACGACCTGCACCGCTTCACCACCGCGCAACGCGACCGCTATGCCGATGCGCTCGCCGAGCTTCGCGCCGGCGCAAAGCGCAGCCACTGGATGTGGTTCGTGTTTCCACAGATCGCCGGCCTCGGCCACAGCACCACCGCACGGCATTTCGCCATCCGCGATCTGGCCGAAGCCCGCGCCTATCTGGCGCATCCATTGCTCGGCGAACGGCTGCGCGAATCGAGCGAAGCCTTGCTCCCCCATCGCGGCCACGACATCGCCGGCATCCTCGGCGCGATCGACGCGATCAAGCTGCGCTCGTCGATGACGCTGTTCGACGCGGCAGCGAATGGCGGCGAACCGGTCTTCGCCGCGATCCTCGACGGCTTCTACGGCGGCAAGCGCGATCCGGCCACGCTTGCCCGCCTGTAATCAGCCGCGGGCAATCAACCGCGCGGGGTCAGTTTCAGCAGCTTGGCATTGGCCCCGTCCTGCAAGACCCAGATCGCGCCGTCCGGTCCCTCCTCGACTTCTCGGATACGGGCGTTCATCGGCCACTGGTCTCCCTTGGCGGCTTTGGTGCCGCTCACATCGACCCGGATCAGCGCCTCGCTCGACAGACCGCCGATGAACAGGTCGCCGGCATATTGCGGGAACAGCTTGCCCGAATAGACGATCAGCCCGCCCGGCGAGATCACCGGGTTCCACGCGACCTTCGGCGCTTCCAGATCGGGGCGGGTGCTGTGGCGCGGGATCGGGCGGCCGTCATAATGATCGCCCTCCGACACCAGCGGATACCCGTAATTGCGCCCGGCGACGATCAGATTGACCTCGTCACCGCCCTTCGGACCCATTTCCTGTTCCCACAAATTGCCCTGCGCATCGAATGCGATCCCCAGCAGATTGCGGTGGCCATAGGACCAGACCGCCGGATGGAAGCCCTTCGCGGTCAGCCCCGGATCGCCCGCCGGCTGTCCGTCGAGCGTCAGGCGCAGCACCTTACCCAGCGTCGCCTTCGGGTCCTGCGCCGGATCGAATTTCTGCCGCTCGCCATTGGTGAAGAACAGGTGTTGACCATCGGGCGCGAACGCGATCCGGCCCGAATAATGGCCGTCGCCACCCACGAACGGCGTCGCGCGGAACAGTTCGGTGATGCCGGTCAGCCGGTTGCCATCGAGCACCCCGCGCGCCAGCACGACGCCCTTGCCCCCGTCCCCGGCAACCGAATAGCTGAGATACACCCGGCGGCTGTTGGCGAAATCGGGGGCGAGCACCACGTCCATAAGCCCGCCCTGCCCCGCCGAATCGACCGGGATGGTCGCGGCGGTGGTGCGCTGAGCGCCATCGGCGCTGACCAGCAGCAGCGTGCCGCCCTTTTCGGTCACCAGCATCCGCCCGTCGGGCAGGAAGGTCATCGCCCATGGCGCGTTGAACGTCGTCACTTCCCGCGCCGCGAACGGCAGGCCGCCGGTGGTCGGGCCGGGCGCGGGGGCCGGAGTCGCGGTGGCGGTCGGGGCCGGGGCGACGATGGCGGGCGCCGCATCCACGTCGCTGCCGGCGTTGCACGCCGCCAGCAACGCAGCGGCGGGAATCAGCGAACGGAATGACGGCATCGGCGGAATCCTCTCGAAATAACGTTATTGTTGTTGGCAACGCGGTGCCGGCGGGCACGATCCGGTGCCCCTTGCCGAGACATGCAATTTTACATATAGGGACGTTGCTTCCTCGACATCGCCAACGTGCCGAGGCCGGTTCCAGCAGGGACCGGCAGCGAAGCGGCGTAGCTGATGGAGACGGCATGGCGGATATCGCCGAACTGACGCGATTGATCGAACCAGAAGCACAGGCACTGGGCTTCGCGCTCGTGCGGGTGAAGATGATCGGTGGCAAGTCGGACCCGACGTTGCAGGTCATGGCCGAACGGCCCGACACGCGGCAGCTGACCATCGACGACTGCGCCGAACTGTCGCGTCGCATTTCCGACCTGATGGACGAAAACGATCCGATCGAGGAAGCGTATCGTCTGGAGGTATCGTCGCCCGGTATCGACCGGCCGCTGACGCGCCTTGCCGATTATGACGACTGGAAGGGGTTCGAGGCGCGCGTGACGCTCGATGCCCCGATCGACAGTCGCAAGCAGTTGACCGGTATCCTGATGGGCACCGAAGGCGATCAGGTCACGATCGACGTGCGCAAGCACAAGCCGATGACCGTCCCCTTCGCCGCGATCATCGATGCGAAACTGGTCATTACCGATGCCCTGCTGAAGGCGACGGCGCCGCTTTCGACCGCGGGTGCCGACGAGTACGAAGACGAACCGGCCGACGACGAACCGGCTGACGCAGAAGGACAGAACTGACATGGCCACCGCCGTCACCGCCAACCGGGCGGAACTGATCGCGATCGCGAATGCGGTCGCATCGGAAAAGATGATCGACAAGGCCATCGTGATCGAGGCGATGGAAGACGCGATCCAGCGCGCCGCCAAGACGCGCTACGGGTCGGAAAACGACATCCGCGCCAAGCTCGATCCGAATACCGGCGACCTCCGCCTGTGGCGCGTGCTCGAAGTCACCGAGCTGGTCGACGACCATTTCAAGCAGATCGGCGAGAAGGACGCGCAGAAGCTGCAAAACGGTGCGGCGATCGGCGACTATATCGTCGACCCGCTTCCCCCGATCGAATTCGGCCGCATTCAGGCGCAGGCATCGAAGCAGGTCATCCTGCAAAAGGTGCGCGACGCCGAACGCGAACGCCAGTTCGAGGAATTCAAGGACCGGCAGGGTGAGATCATCACCGGCGTCGTCAAGCGCGTCGAATTCGGCCACGTCGTCGTCGATCTGGGTCGCGCCGAGGGCGTCATCCGCCGCGACCAGCAGATTCCGCGCGAAGCGGTCCGCGTCGGCGACCGTGTCCGCTCGCTGATCCTGAACGTGCGCCGCGAGAATCGCGGGCCGCAGATCTTCCTCAGCCGCGCGCATCCCGACTTCATGAAGAAGCTGTTTGCGCAGGAAGTGCCCGAAATCTACGACGGCATCATCGAGATCAAGGCCGCTGCCCGCGATCCGGGTTCGCGCGCCAAGATCGGTGTCATTTCGCATGACGGCTCGATCGATCCGGTCGGTGCCTGCGTCGGCATGAAGGGCAGCCGCGTGCAGGCCGTCGTGCAGGAGATGCAGGGCGAAAAGATCGACATCATCCCGTGGTCGCCCGACACCGCGACCTTCGTCGTCAACGCGTTGCAGCCGGCAAATGTCGCGCGCGTCGTGCTCGACGAGGAAGAGGACCGCATCGAAGTCGTCGTTCCCGACGATCAGCTGTCCCTCGCCATCGGCCGTCGCGGCCAGAATGTCCGCCTCGCCAGCCAGTTGACCGGCAAGGCGATCGACATTCTGACCGAAGCCGATGCGTCGGAAAAGCGTCAGAAGGAATTCATCGAACGCTCGGGCATGTTCGAGAAGGAACTCGACGTCGACGAGACGCTGGCACAGCTGCTGGTCGCCGAAGGCTTTGGCGAGCTGGAAGAAGTCGCCTATGTCGAGATCGAGGAACTGGCAGGCATCGAAGGCTTCGACGAAGACCTCGCGCAGGAGCTGCAAAGCCGCGCGCAGGAAGCGCTCGAACGCCGCGAACAGGCCGCCCGCGAAGAGCGTACCGCGCTCGGTGTCGAGGATGCGCTGGCCGAGCTGCCGTATCTGACCGAGGCGATGCTGGTGACGCTGGGCAAGGCGGGCATCAAGACGCTCGACGACCTTGCCGACCTCGCCACCGACGAACTGGTCGAAAAGAAGAAGGCCGAACCGCGTCGTCGCGGCGACGATGCACCGAAGCGCGAAGCGCCCAAGGGCGGCATTCTCGCCGAATATGGCCTGACCGACGAACAGGGTAACGAGATCATCATGGGCGCCCGCGCCCATTGGTTCGCCGATGAGGACGTCGCGGTCGAAGATTCGGAGGACGCAGTTGCGGAATCCGAACAATGACACGCCACGGCTGACCGACAGCCCCGAGCGTAGTTGTATCCTGTCGCGTGAACATGGCTCACGCGACGGGCTGGTACGGCTTGCCCTGTCCCCGGATGGGGACATCCTTCCCGATGTCCGCGCCAAGGCTCCCGGCCGTGGTGCGTGGATCGGGGTGACCCGGGCCGAGCTGGAAACCGCCATAGCCAAGGGGCGGTTGAAGGGTGCGCTGGCGCGTGCGTTCAAGGGCGCGACGCTGACGATCCCCGCCGACCTCCCGCAACTGGTCGAGGATGCGCTGCGGCGTCATGCGCTCGACCGGCTCGGGCTGGAGGCCAAGTCGGGGTTCGTCGTCGTCGGCGGCACTGCGATCGACAAGGCGGCACGCAGTGGCAAGCTGTACGCCCTGTACCATGCATCCGACGCCGCCCCCGACGGCGCCGGCAAACTGGCGCAGGCATGGCGCGTCGGCAGCGACGAAGAAGGATCGGGTCGCAAGGGATTGGCATTGCCGGTCCCACGCACCATATTGTCATTGGCGCTTGGGCGCGAAAATGTGGTACATGTCGGCCTGACCGACGCACGGGCGGCACAGCGAGCCAATGACGCGCTGTCCCGCTGGCTGCACTTTATCGGACCCGAACCTATCCCTGCGGCTTGCGAAACATCTTCGCAGGGCGCATCGACGGCGCAATTTTCCGACACGGACGTTGTCGGGCATATCGGCGTCGACCAATTGAAGCAGGAACCTGAGTAACCGGATGAGCGACATCGACAACGACAAGCCGAAGCTGGGCACCCGCGCGCCGCTCGGCCTCAAGCGCACCGTGGAAACCGGCAAGGTGAAGCAGAGCTTCAGCCATGGCCGCTCCAACACGGTGGTCGTGGAGGTGAAGCGCCGCCGTGTGCTTGGCCGTCCCGGCGAAGAACAGCAGCCCGTCGAACAGGCGGCACCGGAAGCGGCACCCGCACAGCAGCGTCCAGCTGTTGCGCCAGCAGCCCCTGCTCCGCGTCCGGCGGCTGATAATGCCGGTCTTTCGCGCCACGAATTGCAGGCAAAGCTGCTGCGCGAGGCCGAAGAAGCACGGATGAACGCGGCCGAGGAACATCGTCGTCGTGACGAACGCCTCGCCCGCGAAGCCGTTGAGGCCGAGCGTGCCCGTGTCGAGGAAAAGGCGCGCGCTGCCGCCGATCCGACGCCTGCTCCGGAACCGACCCCGGCACCTGCTCCGGAACCGACGCCCGCGCCGGTTGCCGAACCAGCCACGGAACCGACGCCGGCTCCCGAGCCGACGCCCGCTCCGGTCGAGGCAGCACCTGCGCCCGCAGCCGAGCCGATCCCAACGCCGGAACCGGTCGCGGAGACGCCTGCGCCCAAGCCGACGCCGGCACCCGCTCCGGTTGCGGCCAAGCCTGCACCGGCACGTCCTGCGCCGCGTCCGGCACCTGCGCCTGCCCCGGCACCGCAGCCGATCGTCCTTACCGCCGATCCCAACCGGCCGGCACCGCGTCGCTTCACGCCGGTGCAACGTCCCGAAATTCCAAAGCCGCAGCCCAAGCCCGAGCCGGCTCCCGCGCCTGTCGCCGCTGCGGCAGCGACGCCCGCCGCCCGTCCGGCCGCTGGCGGTCAACCCGCGCGTCCGGGTCCGTCGGGCTCGGGTCAGGCGACCCCGCGTCGCAACGAACCGGCACGTCCCGCGCCGTCGCGTGACCGCAAGGGCGACGATCGCCGCCAGTCGGGCAAGCTGACCGTCACCCGCGCTTTGGGCGATGATGGTGCCCGCTCGCGCAGCCTTGCCGCGTTGAAACGTGCGCGCGAGAAGGAAAAGCGTGGCTTTGGCGGCCCGCGTGAACCGCAGATCAAGCAGGTCCGCGACGTGCAGGTTCCCGAAACCATCACCGTGCAGGAACTCGCCAACCGCATGGCCGAAAAGGGTGCGGATCTGGTCAAGACGCTGTTCAAGATGGGTTCGCCCGTCACGATGACGCAGACGATCGACCAGGACACCGCCGAATTGCTGGTGACCGAATTCGGCCACAACATCGTCCGCGTCAGCGATTCGGACATCGACCTTGCGCTCGACACGGGTGAAGACGCCGTCGAATCGCTGCGTCCGCGTCCGCCGGTCGTCACGATCATGGGCCATGTCGATCACGGCAAGACCTCGCTGCTCGACGCATTGCGCGGGACCGACGTCGTGCGTGGTGAGGCCGGTGGCATCACCCAGCATATCGGTGCCTATCAGGTGACGATGAAGGACAAGTCGCGGATCACCTTCCTCGACACCCCGGGCCACGAAGCGTTCAGCGAGATGCGCGCACGCGGTGCCGACGTGACCGACATCGTCATCCTCGCGGTCGCCGCCGATGACGGTCTGATGCCGCAGACCATCGAGGCGATCAATCACACCCGCGCCGCGGGCAAGCCGATGATCGTTGCGATCAACAAGGTCGACAAGCACGAGGCGAACCCGCAGCGGATTCGTGAACGCCTGCTGGAACATGACGTGCAGGTCGAGGAAATGGGCGGTGAAACCCAGGACGTCGAAGTATCGGCGCTCAAGAAGACCGGCCTTGAGGAACTGATCGAAAAGATCCAGCTTCAGGCCGAACTGCTCGAGTTGCAGGCCAACCCCGATCGTGCCGCCGAAGGCAGCGTGATCGAGGCGAAGCTCGACAAGGGCCGTGGTCCGGTCGCGACCGTGCTGGTTCGTCGCGGCACGCTGAAGGTGGGCGATGTGTTCGTCGTCGGCGCGGAAAGCGGCAAGGTCCGTGCGCTGATCGACGACAAGGGGCGTCAGGTGAAGGAAGCCGGTCCGTCGACGCCCGTCGAGGTGCTGGGCCTGTCGGGCGTGCCGATGGCGGGGGATCCGCTGCAGGTCGTCGAGAGCGAAGCGCGTGCCCGCGAGGTCGCCGAATATCGTCAGAGCGTGCTGCTCCAGAAGCGCACGACCCAGGCACCGGCGAGCCTCGAGAGCATGTTCTCGGCGCTCAAGTCGAAGCAGGCGATCGAATATCCGTTGGTGGTCAAGGCCGATACCCAGGGGTCGGTCGAAGCCATCGTTGGTGCGCTCAACAAGATCTCGACCGACGATATCCGGGTGCGCATCCTGCATTCGGGTGTCGGCGGCATCACCGAGAGTGACGTGACGCTGGCGGCGGCATCGGGTGCGCCGATCATCGGCTTCAACACCCGTCCCAATGCCAAGGCGCGCGAAATCGCCGAGCGGAACAAGGTGGCGTTCAAATATTACGACGTCATCTATACGCTGACCGACGATATTCGCGCGGGCATGGCGGGTACGCTGGGTCCGGAAGCGTTCGAAACCGTCGTCGGCCGTGCCGAAATCCGCGAGGTCTTCTCGGCGGGCAAGCATGGTCGGGCCGCCGGTCTGCTGGTGGTCGAAGGGATCATCCGCAAGGCGCTCAAGGCACGCATCACGCGCAACGACGTCATCATCTACCAGGGTGAGATCGCGTCGCTGCGTCGCTTCAAGGACGATGTTCCCGAAGTGCGCGCGGGCCTCGAATGCGGTGTCACGTTCACGCAGAACTTCACCGACATCAAGGCGGGCGACTTCCTTGAAACCTACGAAGTCGAACTGCGCGATCGCACGCTGTGATTGACGGGCGGCAAGGGGCAACCCTTGCCGCCACGCTCCGCCCCCGGCTGCGCCTTGCAACGGCATGGATCACCGGCGGGGCGGCGGCATTGTTTGTCGCCAACCTGCTTTCCTATTGGGCCATACCTGTCGTCACCGTCTTGCTGGCCCTGTGCTGGCTGGCACTATGGATCGACGGACTGGTGCGAAGCTGGCAGTTGCGCGCGGAGGGATTGCCGGCGTCGTTGCCGGCCTTTCTCCCGCTCATCGTCCTTCCCTTTGCTGCGTTTCTTGCGAGCCACGCGCTGTACTGGTCGCATGTCGCGCCATCATGGTGGCGGCTGCGGTCCGAGCGTAGCGCGTTCGATCAGGCGCTTACCGGTGGTCCCGTACCGATAGGTATCGCCGGTATCGCGCGGTCCGGTTCACGCATGGTTTTCCGAACCGTGAACGGCACGTTAGGGAACTGGGCGGGCATCGTTTACGATCCCACCGACCGCATGGCTGCCGCGCGCGGCTGGAACGGCGGACCGGTCGCCGCCGACATTCGAACCACCTTCGGCAACAACACCATCTGGTGCCAGCGACTCGACAGTCACTGGTTCCACTGTCAATTCGGTTAGATCATGTCAGAAACCACGCCCGAAACCCGCTCCGTCCGCCTGCTGCGCGTTGGCGAACAGGTCCGCCATATCCTGTCCGAAATTCTTGCGCGCGGCGATGTGCATGACCCGGTGCTGGAAAAGCATCTGGTGTCGGTCACCGAAGTCCGGATGTCGCCCGACCTGCGCCATGCGACGGTGTTCGTGAAGCCGCTGCTCGGCAAGGACGAGCAGCTGGTGCTCAAGGCGCTGCGCACGAATACCGCGTATCTCCAGTCGGAGGTCGCACGGCGGGTGAATCTGAAATACGCCGCCAAACTCAAATTCCTGATCGATGAGAGTTTCGACGAAGGCACCCGCATCGAACAGCTGCTGCGCGATCCCAAGGTCGCGCGCGATCTGGAACCGGGCGATAGCGAGGCCGGGGCCGAGGACTGAGTGGCCAAGCTCTATTTCTATTATGCGTCGATGAACGCCGGCAAATCGACGACGCTGCTGCAGGCCGATTTCAACTATCGGGAGCGCGGCCTGACCACGTTGCTGTTCACGGCCGCGATCGACACCCGCGACGGCGCCGGTACGATCGGGTCGCGCATCGGCCTGTCCGCGCCGGCGACGCCGTTCGACGCGGACACCGATCTGCTCGAAAGTGTCGCTGCGCAGCATCGGCAGCACGCCGTCGGCTGCGTGTTGGTCGATGAAGCGCAGTTTCTGTCGGCGGAGCAGGTCGACCAACTGGCGAAGGTTGCCGACGACCTCGGCGTACCGGTCCTCGCGTACGGCCTGCGTACCGATTTTCGGGGGAGCCTCTTCCCCGGTTCGGCCCGCCTGCTGGCGATCGCCGATGCGCTGATCGAACTCAAATCGGTCTGCACCTGCGGCCGGAAGGCGACGATGAACCTGCGCGTCGACCCGCAAGGCCGCGCCGTCCGCGACGGGCAACAGACCGAGATCGGCGGCAACGATCGCTACGTCGCGCTATGCCGCCGCCATTTCTGCGAGGCGATGCGCTGATGCACGGCTGGATCATTATCGACAAACCGCTCGGCCCCGGATCGACGCAGATCGTTTCGGCGGTGAAGCGCGCCCTGCGCGACGGCGGCTATGGCAAGCACAAGGTCGGCCATGGCGGGACGCTCGATCCACTGGCGACGGGCGTGCTGCCGGTCGCGATCGGCGAAGCGACGAAGCTGGCCGGGCGGATGCTCGATGCGTCGAAACGCTATGATTTCACGATTCGCTTCGGTGCGCAGACCGATACGCTCGATCTTGAAGGGAAGGTCATTGCCGAGTCGCCGGTTCGACCGACGCTTGCCGACATCGAATCGGTGCTGGCGCGCTTCACCGGCCCGATCGAACAGGTGCCGCCCGCCTTTTCGGCGCTGAAGGTCGATGGCGAGAGGGCCTATGACCTTGCGCGCAAGGGGGAAGAGGTCGTCCTCGCGACGCGGAAGGTGGCGGTGTTCTCTCTGCAAATCCTCCCCGGCACGGGGAGGGGGACCAGCGAAGCTGGTGGAGGGGGCTCGCCGCCGGACGCAACCGCTGTGGATGCAGCTACCCCCCTCCACCATCCTGCGGATGGTCCCCCTCCCCATGCTGGGGAGGAGCTAAACGAAATCACCCTCTCCGCCTTCGTTTCCAAGGGCACCTATATCCGCTCCCTCGCGCGCGACATCGCGCTGGCGTTCGGCACGGTCGGCCACGTCACCATGCTTCGACGCACCAAAGCCGGCCCATTCACCCTCGAATCGGCCATTTCGCTGGACAAACTGGCGGAATTGGGTAAGGGCCACGCGCTTGAAGAAACGCTCCTGCCACTGGGGGCGGGGCTGGACGACATCCCGGCTCTGTCCCTGAACCCCGATCAGGCAGGGCGGCTCCGCAAGGGGCTTCGACTGATCGGGTTTGCAGCGGACGACGGTCTGGGCTTCGCAACACTGGACGATGTGCCGGTGGCGCTGGTCGAGACACTCGACGGGGAAACCCGTGTCGTGCGCGGCTTCAACCTCGAATAGAAAGGACGACGATGTCGATTACCGCTGAGAACCGTCAGGCCCTCATTCAGGAACATGCCCGCGCCGAAGGCGACACCGGCAGCCCTGAAGTGCAGGTCGCGATCCTGACCACCCGCATCCAGAACCTGACCGAGCACTTCAAGACCCATGCGAAGGACAATCATTCGCGTCGCGGTCTGCTGATGCTGGTCAACAAGCGGCGTTCGCTGCTCGACTATCTGAAGAAGAAGGACGCGGAGCGTTATACGACGCTGATCGCGAAGCTCGGCCTTCGGAAGTAACGAAGAAAGGGCGGTCCGACGGGCCGCCCTTTTTCCATGTGGGGCGGCACGAACTCCGTCACCCAATTCCCCGCAAAACGGGGTATAGGCTTTGCGACCGGATCTCCGGCCAAGCCGTCCCGCCGCAATCCGGCGATGCGGGACACCGGGCCTAACGGTCCGACACTCGGGGTGGACCTCCACCCAAGCTGCCCCGGCGCGCATCCGGCCGCCGGCGTAAAGGAAACGACATGTTCGATATCAAGAAAAGCACCATGGACCTGGGCGGCAAGACGCTGACCCTCGAAACGGGCCGCGTCGCCCGTCAGGCCGACGGCGCGGTCATCGCGACGTTGGGTGAGACCGTGGTGCTGTGCGCGGTCACCGCCGCACGCTCGGTCAAGGAAGGGCAGGACTTCTTCCCGCTGACCGTCCATTATCAGGAAAAATATTCGGCCGCAGGCCGTATCCCCGGCGGCTTCTTCAAGCGCGAACGCGGTGCGACCGAAAAGGAAACGCTGACCAGCCGCCTGATCGACCGTCCGATCCGCCCGCTGTTTCCCGAAGGCTTCTACAACGAAATCAACGTCATCGCCCAGGTGCTGAGCTATGACGGCGAAAACGAGCCGGACATCGTCGCGATGATCGCGGCATCGGCGGCGCTGACCATTTCGGGCGTGCCGTTCATGGGCCCGATCGGCGCGGCGCGCGTCGGCTATGTCGATGGCGAATATATCCTGAACCCGACGCTGGATCAGGTGAAGATCGGCGATCTCGACCTGGTCGTCGCCGCCACCGGCGACGCGGTGATGATGGTCGAATCGGAAGCCAAGGAGCTTTCGGAAGAGATCATGCTGGGCGCCGTCGTATTCGCGCACGACGCGTCGAAGAAGATCGTGAACTGCATCATCGATCTGGCCGAACAGGCCGCCAAGGAGCCGTGGGAACTGGCCTCCGTCGCCGACCAATCGGCTGCGAAGAAGAAGCTGAAGACGCTGATCGGCAAGGATCTTGCCGCCGCGTACAAGCTGACCGACAAGCAGGCCCGCCAGAACGCGATCAACGACGCCCGCACCAAGGCGCGCGAAGCCCTTGCCGACCTGAAGGAAAGCGATCCGGCGCAGTATCTCGGCACGCTCAAGCTCGTGAAGAAGCTGGAAGCCGAGATCGTCCGCACCGCCATCCTGAAGGACGGCCGCCGCATCGACGGCCGCGACACGAAGACGGTCCGCCCGATCGAGTCGATGGTCCACTTCCTGCCGCGCGCGCACGGTTCGGCGCTGTTCACCCGGGGTGAGACGCAGGCGATCTGCACGACCACGCTCGGCACCAAGGACGCCGAGCAGATGATCGACGGGCTGAACGGCCTGCACTATGAACGCTTCATGCTGCACTATAACTTCCCGCCCTATTCGGTCGGTGAAGTCGGCCGCTTCGGTGCGCCGGGCCGCCGCGAAGTCGGTCACGGCAAGCTCGCATGGCGCGCGCTGAACCCGGTGCTGCCGTCGAAGGACGAGTTCCCGTACACGATCCGCGTCCTGTCGGACATCACCGAGTCGAACGGCTCGTCGTCGATGGCGACGGTGTGCGGCGGTTCGCTGTCGATGATGGATGCGGGCGTACCGCTCAAGCGTCCGGTGTCGGGCATCGCGATGGGCCTGATCCTTGAGGGCAAGGATTATGCGGTCATCAGCGACATCCTCGGCGACGAGGATCACCTTGGCGACATGGATTTCAAGGTGGCGGGCACCAGCGAGGGCATCACCAGCCTGCAGATGGACATCAAGATCGCCGGCATCACCGAAGAGATCATGAAGGTCGCGCTGGCACAGGCCAGTGAAGGCCGCGCGCACATCCTCGGCGAAATGGCCAAGGCGCTGGGCGAGACCCGCACCGAGCTGTCGGCACATGCCCCGCGCATCGAAACCTTCACGATCGACAAGTCGAAGATCCGTGAAGTGATCGGTACCGGCGGCAAGGTGATCCGTGAGATCGTCGCCACCACCGGCGCGAAGGTCGACATCGACGACGAGGGCGTCATCAAGGTGTCGTCGTCCGATCCGGCGCAGATCGAAGCCGCGATCAACTGGATCAAGGGCCTGGTCGAAGAGGCCGAGGTCGGCAAGATCTACAACGGCAAGGTCGTCAATCTCGTCGATTTCGGTGCGTTCGTGAACTTCATGGGCGGCAAGGACGGTCTCGTCCACGTTTCGGAAATCCGCAACGAGCGGGTCGAAAAGGTCGCCGACGTCCTGTCCGAAGGCCAGGAAGTGAAGGTCAAGGTTCTGGAAGTCGATCCGCGCGGCAAGGTTCGCCTGTCGATGCGCGTCGTCGATCAGGAAACCGGCACAGAACTGGAAGACTCGCGTCCGGCGCGCGAACCGCGCGAAGGCGGCGACCGTGGTCCGCGTGGTCCGCGCCGTGACGGCAGCGGCCGTGATGGTGGCGATCGTGGTCCTCGTGGCGAAGGCGGCGATCGTGGCCCGCGCCGCGACGGCGGCGATCGCGGCCCACGCCGTGACCGTGGCGACCGTCCGCGTCGCGAAGAGGGCAAGGACGAAGGCGGCAATGCCGGCCTGCCGTCGTTCATCACCGACAACTGATCGTTCGCGATCCGGTTAAGGAAGGGCTCGCGGCAACGCGGGCCCTTTTTTGTTGGGCGGCATGGGGCAAGTGGCGGGCATACCGTCGCACAGGGCTTGTGCCCCCCCGCCCGGAAGCGGTATCCGGCGCATCTTCATGGCACGCTCTTCCCAACGTCCGCAAAAGCGGCCCGCCGCCGCTCCATCCCGCTGGCGGCGCATCCTGCGCTGGACGTTGGGGATCGGGTTCGGCCTTGCGGTGATGGCCGCGATCGCGCTGGTCGTCGCGGTCTATAATGCCAGGTCGAGCATACCGAGCTTCAGCCAGCTCAAATCATCTCCTAACGGACAGATGATCCGCGTACGGGCCGCCGACGGGTCGATCCTCGTCTCGCTGGGGCCGAGTTATGGCGAATGGATTCCGTATTCGCAGATCCCGGCGCCGATGCGCGAAGCAATGGTCGCGGTCGAGGACCGCCGCTTCCGCTCGCACTGGGGCGTCGATCCGGTGGCACTCGCGCGCATCACCAAATTCGCGATCGAGACCCGCGGCACCGGCCGGCGGCTGCAGGGCGCATCGACGATCACGCAGCAGGTCGCGCGCACCATCTTCCTGTCGAACAGCTACACGGTCGGGCGCAAATTCCGCGAGATCATCCTCGCGCTGGCGCTGGAACGCAAGTTCACCAAGAACCAGATCCTCGAACTGTATCTGAACAAGGTCTATTTCGGCGGTGGCGCATACGGCATCGACGCGGCGTCGCGGCGCTTCTTCAACCATCCCGGCACCGATCTGTCGCTGTCCGAAGCGGCGGTGATCGCCGGGCTGGTCAAGGCACCGTCGCGCTATTCGCCGACCGCCGATGCCGAGGCGGCGGTCGGTCGCGCCGGCGTCGTGCTGAAGCTGATGCAGGAAACCGGCGCGATCACCGCGAGCGAGGCAATGGACGCCGATCCGAAGGCGATCAAGCTGGCCCCCGAACCGCAGCAGAACAGCGTCCGCTATTTCACCGACTGGGCGTTGCCGCAGCTCGAAACGCTGATCGACGAGACCGAAGCGCCGCTCGACGTGTGGACCACGCTCGACCCGTCGATGCAGCAGAGCGCGGACACCGCGATCCGCGCCAATGCGCCGGCGGGGGTGCAGGGCGCGCTGGTTGCGCTCGACCGCGACGGGGCGGTCCGGGCGATGGTCGGCGGCAAGGATTATGTGTCGTCGATCTACAACCGCGCGACACAGGCGACCCGCCAGCCGGGGTCGGCGTGGAAGCTGTTCGTCTACCTCTCCGCGCTCGAAGCAGGCATGAACCCCGACAGCCAGGTCAACGACGCGCCGATCACGATCGACGGCTGGACCCCGCGCAACGCGTCGCGCCGCTATAGCGGGCAAGTATCGCTGCGCACCGCCTTCGCCTATTCGTTGAACACCGTGTCGGCCCGGCTGGGGCAGGAGGTCGGCTTCGCGACCGTCGCCGACATGGCGCGCCGCTTCGGCATCACCACCCCGATCAATACCAAGCCGGCGATGGTGCTGGGCACCTCCGACGTGCGGCTGATCGACCTGACCCGCGCCTATGCCTCGGTCGCGAGCGGCGGGACGGCGGTCGTCCCCTATGGCATCACCCGGGTCACCGCCAACGGATCGGTGATCTACCAGCATCAGGTCGACAGTTCGCGGGTTCTGGTCGCGCCCTATGTCGCGCAGCAGATGACCGACCTGCTCCAGACCGCGGTCAATACCGGTACGGGTCGCGCGGCGCAGATCGGGCGCCCCGTTGCGGGCAAGACCGGCACGACCAGTTCGTACAAGGACGGCTGGTTCATGGGCTTCTCGTCCGGCATCACCACCGGCGTCTGGATGGGCCGCGACGATGCGAAGGCGGTCGGCGGGCTGCAGGGCGGCACCGCCCCGGCCCGCGCCTTTGCCGCATTCATGCGACAGGCGGTCGCGAACCGCCCGGTCGAGGAGTTCAATACCAAGGTGACGCTGCCCGAATGGCAGGAGGAACCCGACGCGGAGAGCTATTACGGCGCGCCCGACGACCGGGTCTATGTCGATCCCGACGGCAACCCGATCGAACAGCCGCGCACCGGCGATGGCAACCCGCAGACCGAACCGGACGACGACGAAACGCCGGTGCAGCCGCGCGTACCCGACGAACAGCTTGATCAGGACTGGATCGACCGCGCGCTCGGCCGGGGGCAGCAGCGTCCCGAGCAGCCCGTGCCGGCACAACGTCGACCCGTACCCGACCGTCGTCCGCCGCCGCCCGGCTATTCCGAAGAGGACGCGCGCCCGAACCAGTGAAGCGCCGCCCCGTCCGCGCGCAACCAGCGGCGGGCGGTATCGGGATCGCCCTCGAACAGGTCGGCGACCAGTGCGTGGAAGGCGGGACCGTGATGCATGTGCACACGGTGCGCGACCTCATGCGCGACGGTCGCCCGGCGGACGAAGCCGGGGGCGAGCAACAGCCGCCAGCTATAGCGGATCGTGCCCGTCGAACTGCAACTGCCCCAGCGCGCCTTGGGGTCGCCGATCGCGACCTGCGCCACGGTGACGCCGGCCTTTGCGGCATAGTGCGCCGTGTCTTCGGCGAGCAGGCGGTGCGCCTCGCGCTTGAGCCAGCGTTCGATGCGGGCGGGGAAT
Source organism: Sphingomonas sp. Leaf67 (assembly GCF_001421965.1). Classification (GTDB taxonomy): domain Bacteria; phylum Pseudomonadota; class Alphaproteobacteria; order Sphingomonadales; family Sphingomonadaceae; genus Sphingomonas. Next base: position 210,069 of record NZ_LMLP01000012.1, on the reverse strand, counting down.
TGTTCGATCGGGCCGCCGCAGGTCAGTTCGTCATCCCGGCGCAGGCCGGAATCCATGGATACGGGCGGCATCGAAGAATTCGCATCGTCCCGCGGCCATGGACCCCGGCCTTCGCCGGGGTGACGAAGGAGCGGAGGCGATGTCAGGGTCACCGTCCGCGAGCCCCCGTCAACCCACCGTAACCGCACCGGCCGATCCGCCACCGGCACGGTCGCACCATCGACGAACGGCCGTCCCTGCGGCAGCCTTGCCCGCTGCGCCGCGATCCACTCGGCCTTCTCGCCTGCCCATGCCACGGCCTTGGCCAGCGCCATCCGCTTCGGCACGGTGAGGCGTACCCGCCCGGTCGCCGGATCGACCGACAGCCGCGCGACACGCGCGCGCGGATGGCGGACGACCTCGACCCCGTCGATCACAGCGTCCGGTCGGTCAGGTGATGTTCGAGGTCGCCGACGTCATTCTCCGATACCGTCCAACCGCGCGTCGACTGGCCGGCGGCATGGACACTCTCGCGGTCGCCGCTGTTCAGATAATGCCAGTCGGGCAACGGCTTGCCCTCGTTGCGCAACCGATAGGCGCAGGTCGAGGGCAGCCATTCGATATCGCCGACGTTGCGGGCGTTCAATCGCACGCATTCGGGAACATAGGCATGGCGGTGGCGATAGTCGCTGCACTGGCCCATGCGCCGGTCGAGCAGCTTGCACGCGACGTTGGTCGCATGGATTTCGCCGGTATCCTCATCCTCCAGCTTGTGGAGGCAGCATTTGCCGCAGCCATCGCACAAGGCTTCCCATTGCGCGCGGTCGAGCGCCGCCAGCGGCAGGTCTTCCCAGAAGCGCCCGCTCACCGGACCCACTTCTTCAGCTCGGCGGCAACCGCCGGGCCGCCCTCTTCCTGTGGCAGCAGCGCCACCGGGCGGCCCTGCGGGTCCATCAGGATCGCGGTGCGGCTATGGTCCATCAGATATTCGGTGGCACCGGGCGGCTGCGACTTGGCATAGGTGACGCCGTAGGCACGCGCCGCATCGGCGATCGCCTGCGCACTGCCGGTAAGGCCAACCATACGCGGGTGAAAGGCGGAGACGAACTTGCCGACCACCGCCGGCGTATCGCGTTCGGGATCGACGGTGATGAAGATCGGCACGACCTTCGCGCCCAATTCGGGCGCTTCGTCCTCGAACGCCTTCAGCCCCGCCGCGATATTCTGGACATCGACCGGGCAGACATCGGGGCAATAGGTATAGCCGAAATACATGATCCGCCATTTGCCGGCGAAGTCGGTGTCGCGCACCACCTTGCCCGCGGGATCGGTCAGGACGAACGGCCCGCCGATGCGCGCGCCCGCCAGCGGCGGGGCACCCGGCGATTCGGCCTGCCCGCCACAGGCGGCAAGGGCCAGCGCGAGCGCTGGCGCGAGGGTACGGACGATGCTGTTCATGGTGTTGCCAGCCATGATCTGATAGGCGACGCCTTGCAAGCCGCGTAACGTCCTTTCGGAGCCTGTTCCCATGTCCGCCATCCGCCTTCTCCTCGCCGCCGCGCTGATGCTGCCCGCCGCCGCCGGAGCGCAGCAGATGTCGCCGGGCTATGTGTTCCTGAAAGCGGTTCGCGACGAGGACGGGAACAAGGTCAACGACATCCTCGGCCAGCCGGGCCAGACGATCATCAATACCAAGGACCGCTCGACCGGCGAAAGTGCGCTGCACATCGTCGCGAAGAACGGCAACCTGACCTATCTGCGTTTCCTGCTCGCCAAGGGCGCGAACCCCAATATCCAGGACAATCGCGGCAATACCCCCGCGCTGCTGGCGGTCGAGGCCGGATCGGTCGAGGCGATCAACGCGCTCGTCGCGCGCAAGGCGAACCTGAACCTCGGCAACAGCAGCGGCGAGACGCCACTGATCCGCGCGGTGCAGCTGCGCAACGTCGACATGGTCCGCACCCTCATCGCCGCCGGGGCCAATCCAGATCAGCCCGACGTCATGGCCGGCCTGTCGGCGCGTGACTATGCGAAGCGCGATACGCGTACACCGGTGCTGCTAAAGACCATCGACGACAATCCTGCGAAAGCAGCGAAGGCACCGGTCGCTGGTCCCAGCCTGTAACGGCCGACGGTTTCGCTTGCCGACTCGCAGGATCCAGGCGCAGTCTTCGCCCGGGCATCTGGGGGGAGCACCATGAAGACTATCATAACCGCCGCCGCAATTTGCATTGCGCAAGTCATCGCCGGGCCGGCTCTGGCGCAGTCGACCGCGATCCCGGTTGGTGCGGGTGCCACCCTGGTGCCGCCGGTCGGCTGGGCGATGGTGCGGACCAATGATGTGGTCCGCTTCACGCCGCCCGAAAATGACCTGCGCGTCGCAATCGTACCGGTTACCACTGCCCGCGACGCATCGGACGCGGTCGTACAGGCATGGAAGCAGGCGCTGCCCAGTTTCGCCCGCCCGCCGCACCTGACGCAGAAAGTCCCGGCGCGCGAAGGCTGGGACGAGATCGTCGTCGTGAGCTATGATGTCCCGCCCGCCGAAAAGGCGATGGCGCAGGCGGTCGCGTTCCGACGCGGTACGGCATGGACCATCGTCGCGGTCGAGGGTGCGCTGGCGACGATCGCCAAGCGCAGCGGGCAATTCAACACCTCCGCCGAAACGCTGCGCCCGACGGGATTTCAGAAGGAGAATTTCACGGGCAAGCCGGCGCATCGCATGGACGCGGCGCGGATCGAGGCCCTGAAACAGTTCGTGCGGACATCGATGACGACGCTGAAGATTCCCGGCGTCGGCCTTGCGATCATCGATCATGACCGGATCGTCTATGAAGGCGGGATCGGCGTGAAGGACGTCACTTCGGCCAAGCCGGTCGGCAAAGACACGCTGTTCATGATCGCGTCGAATACCAAGGGCATGGCGACGCTGCTGCTTGCGACGCTGGTCGATCAGGGGCGGCTCGACTGGGATCGGCCGGTGATCGATTATATGCCCGGCTTCAAACTGGGCGACGCGGCGACGACGCAGAAGGTACTGGTCAAGCATCTGGTCTGCGCCTGTACCGGATTGCCGCGCAAGGATATGCAGTGGCTGTTCAACACCCGTGCCGATACCGGTCCGCAGGAGGCCTTTGCGCAACTGGCCGTGACCCAGCCGACCAGCGGTTTTGGGGAGGTGTTCCAGTACAACAACCTGATGGCGAGCGCGGCCGGCTATCTGGGCGCCCACATCCTCTATCCCGACATGGAAATCGGCGCGGCGTTCGACCGGGCGATGCAGGAACGCATCTTCGATCCGCTGGAGATGCGGGCGACGACGTTCAGCAATGCGAAGGCAATGGCCGGCGATTGGGCCAAACCCTATGATACCGACATCAACGACCGCCTGGCGAAGGTCGATGTCCGTTACAACGATACCGTCGTCCCCTATCGTCCGGCGGGCGGTGCATGGTCGTCGGCGCACGACATGGCGCTCTATGTCCGCGATGAACTCGACGAAGGCATGTTGCCGTCGGGCAAGCGGCTGTTGTCGGCCGCCAACTTGCTCGCACGGCGCGTGCACAACGTGCCGGTCGGCGAGCAGATGTGGTACGGGATGGGATTGGAGGACGATTCCAGCAAGGGCGTGTCGGTTATCCAGCATGGCGGCAGCATGTTCGGCTACAAGAGCAACTGGTTCGCCGTTCCGTCGGCAAAGGTCGGCGTCGTGGTGCTGACCAATGCCGAAAGCGGCTATACCCTGACCGAAGGGGTCAAGCGGCGGCTGCTCGAACTGCTATATGACGGAAAGCCCGAGGCCGCCGAGAATATCGCTTCGGCCGCCAGGCGCTCCGACGAAGCGATGGCCAAATTGCGCAGCGAAGTGGATCAGGACGTCAGCGCAGCCGAAGCGGCCCCCTATGTCGGGCGCTATACCAATGCCGATCTTGGCCCGCTGACGATCCGCTATACGGGTGGCAAGATGGAGCTACGCGCCACGTCGATGTGGTCCGATGCGGGCCTAAAGCGCAACAAGGACGGCACCGTCTCGCTCGTCACCCTGTCGCCCGGGATGCTCGGCTTCGACCTGCTGGCGGGGAAACGCGGGGACAGGCGCACGATCGTGCTGAACGACAACCAGCATGAATATGTCTGGGAGGAAGCGGCGTCGTAACGCCACCATCGGTTACGCCGCCAGCACGTTACCCACCGGGACGTCGCCGGCGGTCAGCAACCCTTCGCGTTTGGCGACGATCACCGGCACCAGCATCTGTCCGGCGACGTTGACGGCGGTGCGACCCATGTCGAGGATCGGGTCGATCGCCAGCAACAGCCCCGCCCCTTCCAATGGCAGGCCGAGCGTCGTGAGCGTCAGCGTCAGCATCACGGTCGCGCCGGTCAGGCCGGCGGTGGCCGCCGATCCGAGCACCGACACCATCACGATCAGGGCATAATCGCCGGCGTGCAGCGTCAGGCCGAAAAACTGCGCGACGAAGATCGCCGCGACCGCGGGATAGATCGCCGCGCACCCGTCCATCTTGGTCGTCGACCCGAGCGGCACAGCAAAGGCGGCATAGGCCTGCGGCACGCCCAGCGCACGCTCGGTCAATTCCTGCGTCACCGGCAGCGTGCCGACTGACGAGCGGGTGACGAAGCCGAGCTGGATGGCTGGCCATGCCCGGCGGAAGAACCATAGCGGGTCGATGCGGTGGATCGCCAGCAACAGCGGATAGACGATCAGCAACACGATGCCGAGGCCAAGATAGACCGTCGCCGCGAACGCGCCGAGCGACGACAGCGTGCTCCAGCCATAACGGACGATCGCATCGCCGATCAGCGCCGCCGACCCGATCGGGGTCAGCGCGATCACCCAGCGCAGCAGCCGGCGCAGGATCATCAGCGCCGAGGTGTTGAAGGCCAGAAACGGCTCCCCCGCCGCCCCGACCCGGACGGCGGCGGCACCGACCGCGATCGCGACGACGATGATCTGCAACACGTTGAAGCCCAGCGTGGTCGTCACCGCGCCATCGGCGAGTTTCGTCGTCGCGGTCAGGCCGAGCAGATTGGCCGGCACCAGCCCTTTCAGGAAATCGAGCCAGCTGCCGACGGCGGTCGGCGCGGCGGCGGTGGCGATGGGCGCGCTGCTGTGCAGGCCCGGCTGTATCACCAATCCCAGCACGATGCCGATCGACACCGCGATCAGCGCGGTGATCGCGAACCACAACAGCGTCTGTCCCACCAGCCGCGCGGCATTGGGCAGGTCGCGCAACGCCGCGATCGATCCGACGATGGCGGTGAACACCAGCGCCGGGACCAGCACCTTCAGCAATTGGACGAAGATCTGCCCGACCGTGTGCAGCGTCGTGCCAAGCGCACCGTCCGCGCCGCCTGCCTCCGCCGCGACGAAGCCGAGGCCGATGCCTACCGCCATTCCGATCGCGACCTGCACGCCGAACGACGGCCAATATCTGGGAATCTGCATCGCCCCTATGTCGGAGCGGAGGACTGCCACAGCAACGAAGCAAAACTAGTCTTGCTGCAATGCAGTATTACAGTCCCTCGCCCCCGACCCAATGCGCGTTCGACAGATAGCGGGCGACATCCCAGACTTGCCGCCGGAGATCGGGCACCGCGACAATCTCCCAAAAAGCACCGCGCGTCATCGGTCCGATCGGGAACAATCGTTCGTCGGCTTCACCATCGGCGCGCAGTACGCGGCCGGTCGACCCGACTTCGATGCCGAGATGCTCGGGATCGGGGCGGATGCTGCCACTGGCATGGAGGTGCGCGAGCAGCGGGTCGTCGGTACGCGCCAGATCGCCCTGCGGTCCGGTGCAGGAGATGATCCGGGTGACGTGCAGCGTTCGGGCGGCGTCGCTCCCCCGCGGTCGCCAACGCACGTCGATGCCGTCCTCCCCCGGCGCGGCATCGCAGGTCTTACCCGCCAGCACGGTCAGCCGCCCGCTATCGACCAGCGCCGCGATGCGATCGGCGCAGCAGGTTGATGGCGAGCAGCGTTCCCGAAAATCCCGCGCCGACGATCGCGACATGGCCGATCATGCCGCGTCCCCCTCGCGACGGCGGAAGCTGCTGGCGTCGATGCCGTGGCGCTGCAACCGGTCGTACAGGCTGCGGCGCGGCAGCCCCAGCGCCTCGGCCGTCGCCGTCACATCACCGCCGGCCTGTTGCAGCGCCTCCGCGATCATCGCCGCTTCCAGCCGGGCGAGGCGTTCGGTCAGCGACAGGTCCGCTTCGCCCGGATCGTCGCGGGTCAGTGCCAGCACGGTCTGCACCGCGAAGTTGCGCAGCGCACGGACATTACCGCGCCACGGATCGGTTATCAGCCGCGCCTCGACCTCGGCGGTGATCGCAGGCACCGGCCGGTCATACTGCATCGCCGCGTCGCGCAGGAACCACGCGAACAGCATCGGCACGTCGGCGCGACGTTCGCGTAACGGCGGGATGCGCAGCCGAACCGTCTCCAGCCGGTAGAGCAGATCCTCGCGAAACCGCCCGCTCGCCACCTCGGCGGCCAGGTTCGACTTGGCGGCGGCAATGACGCGCAGATTGACGACGCGCGGCGGTTCGCGGCCATTGGCGGGCAGTTCGCGCTCCTCGATCACGCGGAGCAGCTTGCCCTGCAGCGCGCTCGACATGCTGTCGATCTCGTCGAGGAACAGCGTGCCGCGATCGGCCTCGACGATCCGCCCGCCGCTGCCGCGCGTGCCGAACAGGATTTCGTCGACCAGATGGTCGGGCAGCGCCGCGCAATCGACCGACACGAAACCGTGACTGCGCCGCCTGCTCCAACGGTGGAGTTGCCGCGCCGCCAGTTCCTTGCCGGTGCCCGTCTCCCCCTCGATCAGCACGTCGACGTCGATCTGCGCCAGTTGCCGCACCTTGTCGCGGAGCGTGTCCATCACCGGCGTCGTGCCGATCAACGGATAATCGCCTTCCGCCGCCTCGACCGACGCGCGCAGCCGCCGGTTTTCGAGCACCAGCCGCCGGACCTCCAGCGCGCGGCGGACACTGGCGATCAGGTGATCGGCAGCAAAGGGCTTGGCGATGAAGTCGAACGCGCCGTTGCGCAGTGCCGCCACCGCCATCGCGACATCGCCGTGGCCGGTCATCAGCAGCACCGGGATCTCGTCGTCACGCGCACTGACCGCTTCGAACACGGCATGGCCGTCCATCTTCGGCATGCGGATGTCGGTGACGACGATGCCGGGAAAATCGGGCGTCACGTGGGCCAGCGCACCTGCGGCATCGGCGAAGTCCTCTACCTCCAGCCCGGCAATGGCGAAGGAATCGACCAGCGCCGCCCGCAGCGCGTCGTCGTCATCGATCAACAGGATCATCGCCCGTCCCCTTGTGCAATATCACGCGAAACGTCGCGCCCGCGGATGACGGCACCACCGTCACCATGCCCCCGAATTCGGTGACGATGTCGCGAACGATCCCAAGCCCCAGTCCCAAGCCATCGACCTTGCCGGTGACGAAGGGTTGGAAGATGTCGTCGGCAATGACCGGATCGATCCCCGGACCATTGTCGGCAACGGTCAGCAATACCCGGTCGCCGGCCTGCTCGACCTGCACCTCGACGCGTGGATCGGCCGTGTCGCGCACTGCTTCCAGCGCGTTGGTCAGCAGGTTGACCAGCACCTGTTCCAGCCGAACCCGTCCGGCGCGGACCAGCGGTTGCCCGGCCGGCGGCAGCGCGAGCGCGACGCCGGCTCCGCGAAACCGGTCCCCCACTAGCAACAGCGCCCCGGCGATCACCGCATCGAGCGGCACGGGACCGATCGTCCCTGTTCCCCGCCGGGCGAAGCGCCGCATCTCCTGCGTGATCGCGCCGATCCGCGCGGTCAGGTCGACCGTCGTCGACAGGTTCGCCGCCACCCGGTCGATCCGGCCGCTGGCCAGATGATGTTGCGCGTTTTCGGACAGGGTCCGGATCGTCGCCACCGGCTGGTTGATTTCGTGCACGAGGCCGGCGGTGATCGATCCCAGCGATCCCAGCCGATTGGCCTGCGCCAGTTCCTCGCGCGCTTCCCGGAAACGACGGTCGATCTCGGTCCGCTCGGCGATCTCCGCACGCAGTGCCGCCGTCCGCTCCGCCACCGCCCGTTCCAGCGACGCGCGATAGCGTGCTGCCTGCGCCGCCCGCGCCGACCGCCACAGGAACAGCGCGAGCAACGCGGCGATCGCCAGCGACGCGGCGATCGTCGTCAACCGCGCCAGCGCCGTCGCATCGCTTAACGTCCGCTGCGTCGGCACGACATGCAGCAGCTGCCAGCCAGCCAGCGGCATAGAGGTGCGCGCGAGCAACATGTCCTCACCCCCCGGCCCCCGCGCCGTAGCCGCGGCAAAGCGATAGCGGCTGGGCGACAGCGGCGCGTCGCCGAACTGGCCACTGCGGGCGATGTCGGCGCGAACCCCGGCAGACAGCGGCCTGGTGATGCGGAACCGCTCTTCGGCATCGGTCGCGAACAACAGGATGCCCCGCCCATCGGCGACCAGCGTCTGTCCCGGATCGCTCGACCATGCCCGGGTCAGGTCGTCGAACTCGACCTTGACGATGATGACGCCGGCCGGATCGCTCGCCGTGCCGATCCGGCGCGCGAGGAACAATCCGGGCCGGCCGCTGACATTGCCGACCGCATAATATTCGGCCGCGCCTTGCTGCATCGCGCGGATGAAATAAGGCCGGAAGCGATAGTCGCGTCCGACGAAGCTTTCCGCCGTTCCGGCATTCGACGCCGACACCGTCCTGCCGCGCCGGTCGAGCAGATACAGCACCGGTGCCCCAGTCCGCTGCGCCAGCAACGCCAGCTTGCCGTTCATCCGCCGCGTCGCATCGGGGTCGCCCCGTCGCAGCGTGTCGAACAAATCGGTATATTCACCCAGCACGATCGGCAGCAGCCGAAACCGGGCGAGATCGCTGGTGAACAACCGCGCCTGTTGCCGGGCGGTCCGGGCGGTATCGTCACGAAGCCGGTCGACCCCGGCGCGTTCGAACCATGTCAGCGCGGCCAGCCAGATCAGCCCGACCATGGCAATCGCCGCGATCAGCCCGGCGAGAAGCGTCGTCCGGCGATGGAGCCACCCCATGCGTGCGGGATACCGCAATGTCCCCGACCACGCCACGCGAAATTTCGCGTCGATCGAGACCACCCGGAGGTCAAACGTATATTTTACCGTTACATACCAATCGCTTGTTCAAATTGATAATAACGTTTTGCCTGCGCTCGTCTCTCCAGCATTCTCCCCCCATCGCGCAGAAGATGATTCCGCGCCCACAACGCAATCTTGGGAGAGATGCCTTGGCCTCCACACCGCACCCGTCGGTCGCGACCGGTCCGTCGACCAACTCGCGCCTGAAATCGATCATCGGCGGATCGACCGGCAATCTGGTCGAATGGTTCGACTGGTACGTCTATTCCGCCTTTACGCTGTATTTCGCGCCGCACTTCTTTCCGTCCGACAACAAGACGACGGAATTGTTGAGCGCGGCGGCGGTGTTCGCCGTCGGGTTCGTCATGCGTCCGATCGGGGCATGGATCATGGGCGTTTATGCCGACCGCCATGGTCGCAAGGCGGGGCTGACACTGTCGGTGACGCTGATGTGCGCGGGATCGCTCATCATCGCCTGTACCCCGGTCTATGAAACGATCGGCCTCCTCGCACCGGCGTTGCTGATACTGGCGCGGCTGATGCAGGGGCTGTCGGTCGGTGGCGAATATGGTGCCAGTGCCACCTATCTGTCTGAAATGGCGGGCAAGGACCGCCGCGGCTTCTTCTCGTCGTTCCAGTATGTCACGCTGATCTCGGGCCAGTTGCTGGCGATCACCGTGCTGCTGGTGCTGCAATCGGTCATGCCCAGGGCGGAGTTGGAGTCGTGGGGATGGCGCATTCCGTTCTTCATCGGCGCGGTGCTGGCGGTCGTCGTCTTCTATCTGCGGCGTGGCCTTGCCGAGACCGAAAGTTTCAAGAACGCCAAGAAGAGCGACGCGCCGAAATCGGGCTTCCTGATGCTGCTGCGCAATCACCCGAAGGAAACCGCGCTGGTCATGCTGCTGACCGCCGGCGGTACGCTCGCCTTCTACGCCTATTCGATCTATATGCAGAAGTTCCTGGTCAATACGTCGGGCTTTAGCAAGGAAGCCGCGACGCAGATCAACTGGGTCACGCTGTTCGTGTTCATGTTGTTGCAGCCGATCGCGGGTGGGCTTTCGGACAGGATCGGGCGCAAGCCGCTCATGGTCGCCTTCGGGATTGCCGGGGTGCTGTTCACCTATCCGATCTTCAGCACGTTGGAACAGACCCGCGATCCGGTCACCGCCGGTCTGCTGGTGATGGCGGCGCTCATCATCGTGACCGGCTACACCTCGATCAACGCCGTGGTGAAGGCAGAGCTGTTCCCCTCCCACATCCGCGCGCTGGGCGTGGCGCTGCCCTATGCACTGGCCAACACGATCTTCGGCGGCACGGCGGAATATGTCGCGCTGAAGTTCAAGGACGCCGGCTGGGAACAAGGCTTCTACTGGTATGTCACCGCGATGATCGGCATCTCGTTGGTCGTGTATCTGCGGATGCGCGATTCGGGGAAGAACAGCCTGATCCAGGAGGATTGACCGGCTTCGACCGATCTCCTTCGGCGGGCGGCGGGGCGACTCGCCGCCCGACTTGTATAAGGGCCACGACCGCCGACATGGATGCGATGCGTGCGTTGCTTCCCTGCCTCTTGCTGCTGACCGCTGCCTGTGACGGCGGCGCCACGCCCCCGCCGCAACCCAGGGCGATAGCTCCGACGCACGGACTGGATGTCGCTGCGATGCAGGCGACCATCGCCGAAGCGGAGCGTCTTCCCCGGTTGCGATCGCTGCTGGTGCTGCGCGACGGCCAGCCGATCACCGAACGCGTGTTCAACGATGGTCCGCCGCTCGACCGGCCGGTCAACATCAAGTCGGCATCGAAGTCGGTAATGTCTGCGCTGATCGGTATCGCCATCGCCCGCGGCGTGTTCGCCGGCGTCGATCAGCCGGTGTTGCCGATCCTGCGCGCCGAGGCCCCGGCCGATCCCGACCCGCGCCTCGCCCGAGTGACGGTCGGCAACCTCTTGTCGATGCAGGCCGGGCTGGAGCGGACCTCGGGCGAATATTATGGCCGCTGGGTCTCCAGCCCCGACTGGGTCCGCTTCGCGCTGTCGCGGCCGTTCGTCGCCGATCCGGGCACGGCGATGCTCTATTCGACCGGATCGACGCATTTGCTGTCTGCCGCGCTGACCAAAGCCAGTGGCCACAGTACGCTGGCCAATGCCCGAAACTGGCTGGGCGAGCCGCTCGGCATCACCATCCCGGTCTGGCCGACCGACCGCCAAGGCATTTATTTCGGCGGCAACGAAATGCGGCTGTCGCCGCGCGCGCTGGCCCGGTTCGGCGAACTGTACCGGCTGGACGGGGTGGTGGGTGGCAAGCGCATTCTGCCGGCAAACTGGGTGCGGACCAGTTGGACGCCGCGCGCGGTATCGCCATGGAGCGGCCAGGAGTATGGCTATGGCTGGTTCCTTACCGCGATGCGCGGCCATCCGGTGCGCTTCGCATGGGGCTATGGCGGGCAGATGGTGTATGTCGTCCCCGACTTGCGCCTGACCGTCGTCATGACCTCCGCCGCCGATGGCCCGCGCGACAACGGCCATATCGCGGCGCTGCACCGGCTGCTGGCGGATGGCGTGATCCCGGCGGCGGAGGCGGGCGGTACAACTCCGTGAAAGCGCGAACCGTTCGTACTGCGTAGCCGTTGAGTTTGTCGAACGGGCGTATCGAAGGACCGTCGCGAAAGTGCTTGGATACGGGGCTTCGATTGCGTTCAGCCCCTACCCGGCACCAACCGATCTGTAGCAGGTCACACGCTGACGATCGCTTTCAGCACGTTGTCCGCCTCGTCGATCAATTGCGGCATCCGGATCGGTGCTTCGTCGATCGAAAGGTGATGGGTGGCGATGCGATCGGTGGCGATCCGCCCGCTGCGGATGCTGGCGATGACATGATCGAAATCGACCGACAACGCGTTGCGGCTGGCGCGCAGCGTTGTTTCGCGTTTGTGGAATTCGGGATCGGCAAAGACCAGATCGTCCTTGCACACCCCGACCAAGGTGTAGTCACCACCATGCGCGACATAGGCGAGACCGGCGCGCATCGCCGCAATATTACCGGTGGCGTCGAACACCTGATCGAACATCTCGCCATCGGTCATCGCCGCCAGCGTGTCGGTCAGTTGGGCGTCGACGACCACCGTCTCGCCAAACCCGAATTGCGTAGCCGCATAGTCCAGCCGTTGCGCCCGCGTATCGGCCAGCACGATCCGTTCCGCCCCGGCGATGCGCGCGAACAAGGCGGTGCCGACTCCGATCGGCCCTGCCCCGACGACGAGCACGCGGTCGGCGGGACCAACCGCTGCCCGCCGGACGGCATGGGCGCCGATCGCCAGAAATTCGACCATCGCCGCCTGTTCGAGGCTGAGGCCGGTCGCGGCGATCACCGCCGCCTCCGGCACGGTCAGCCATTCGCATAAGCCGCCGTCGACATGTACGCCCAGCACGCGAATTGCTGCGCAGCAATTGGGTTTGCTGCGCCGACACGCGCGACATTTGCCGCATGGCAGATAGGGATTGACCGTGACTACCTGACCCATCGCGAACCGGCTCCCCGCCGGCGCTTCGACCACTTCGCCTGCCAGTTCGTGACCGATCAGGCGGGGATATTCGAGGAACGGATGCCTGCCGGCATAGATGTGATAGTCGGTGCCGCACAGCCCGACCCGCCGCATCCGCAGCAGCACCTCGCCCGCCGCCGGACGGGGCGGTTCGCGGGTTTCGAGGCGCAGGTCGAACGGTTCGGCACAGACCAGCGCCTTCACGCGGTCAGCCCCCGGCCCGACAGAACCAGTGCCAGCCCGATCGGATGGCGCGCCGCGGCGGGCAGCGTAACCTCCAGCGCGTCGCCGGTGCGTCGGAACGACAACGGCGTCGCATCGCCGGGCATCGTCACGCGGCGCACCTCACCGGCCAGCGTCGGATCGTTGCTGCCCAGCAGGGTCATGCGCACGACATTATCCTCCGGCCAGCCAAGCACCATCGCATGCAGGTCGTCACCTCGCACGGCATAGCGGACGTCGCGTGCGCCGTAGGGCGATGTCGGACCGCCTTCCGAAAACAATCCCTGCCCGGCGCGGGTCGGCCCCTCCCCGAACCGCTTCCACGGCCGCGTGGCGTAGATCGCGCTGCCGAAGCGTTGCATCCAGTCGCCGATCTCCGCGACGATCCGCTCTTCCTTGTTGTCGATCGTCCCGTCGCCGCGTATCGGCACCGACAGCATCAGATTGCCGTTTTTCGACACGACATCGCACAAAGTATGGATGACGGTGGCAGCGGACTTGTATCCGTCGCGCGCCGCCAGATCGGCGTCATAATGCCAATTTCCCAGGCAGGTATCCGTTTGCCAGGGGAAACGCTCGATATAGTTCTTGCCGCCCCGTTCGACGTCGTCCACGATTCCCATGCGTCGCTGCGGCGGCGTCGTCTTCGCGGTGACCACCGCTTCCAGCTTTCCGCCGTTCCACGCCATCGACTGGTTGTAATACCAGGCGGTCAGGTCGAGGCCGTGCTGTTCGAGCGGCAGGTCGAAGTTGTCGAAATAGATCATGTCGGGACGATGTTGTTCAATCAGGTCGCGGCACCGCAATTCCCAGTTGCGGGCGAAGTCGCTGTTCGCGGGCACCCCTTCGGTCCATAACCGGTCGGTCGCGTCGTGCCACAGATCGGCTTCGCCACGCGTCCGGATGCCGTCGGGCATCGGCATGTGCCGCCCGGTATAAAGCTGTTGCGGGTCAAGCCCGTCCCACCACCTTCCGCGCCCCTGCGCCGCGGTCAGCTTGTACGCGTCATACCGCTGTCCCGCGCGCGGCCCATCGGAGTCATAGCCATAGGCCGGCTGGTTCCAGTGCCATGCATGCGCCGAATGGTTCGACACCCCGAAGCGCAAACCCCGCTCGCGCGCCAGTTTCGCCCAGGTTCCGACGATGTCCCGCTTCGGCCCCACCCGCGTCGTGTTCCACACGTGGTGCCGCGATGCATAGGCATCGAGATTGTCGTGATGATTGGCCAGCGCCATGAAGTAGCGGGCACCGGCGTTCTTGTAGATGTCGAGCAACCGCGCCGGGTCCCAGCGGTCCGCCTTCCACAGATTCTGGATTTCCATGAAGCCGCGATCGGCGGGATGACCATAATGTTTCAGGTGATGGTCGTAAGCGCGGCTGCCCGGCAGATACATGTCGCGCGCATACCAGTCGCCCGCCTCCGGCACGCATTGCGCGGTCCAGTGCGCCCAGATGCCGAACTTCGCATCGCGGAACCAGTCGGGCGCGCTGTAGCCGGCGGTCAGCGACGCCCAGTCGGGGGTGAAGCGTGCCGGCGGCGGCACGTTCAGCGCGCGGCCCGCCCCCAGCGGCGTCGGCTGGGTCGGCGTCGCCGATGCCACCGCCGGTGGCATTGCCGCAGCGGCCAGCCCGCCCCCGATCATCTCGCGCCGTGTCGCCCGCATACCAACCCTCCTACAGATCCAAGCCCAGCCGATAGAAGCGATCGGCGCTCCGCCCCCACACCGCCCGCCGTTCGTCGTCGGACAGGCCCGACAACAGCGCGGCATAGGTCGACAGCGTCGCATCCAGCCCCGCCGCCAGCCGGTCGGTCGGGAAATTGGTCGCGATCATCACCCGTTCAGCACCGAACCGGTCGATCACCTCGCCCACGATCGGTGCCAGTACCGCCGGGTCGAGCGCCGGGTCGATGAACCCTGCCCCCGACAGCTTGATCGCGGCATGGGGCAGTTCGGCAAAGGCGATCAATCCACGCCGCCATTCGTCCAGCCCGTCGGCCAAAATCGGCAGCGCGAGGTGATTGAGCACCACCGGCACGTCGGGATGGGCACGCGCCAGTTCGGCCAGTCCCGCCAGTTGCGGCGGAAAGCCATGAAAATCGAAGCTGAGGCCATAGCTGCCGAGCAGCGCGAACCCGCGTGCCCATGCCGGATCGCGCGTCAGATCATGGTCATAGGCACGTCGCGCGGCATCGCGCGGATGCCAGTTGATGAGGTGGCGGATGCCGCGCACGCCCGGTTGCGCCGCCTGCCACGCCAGTTCGTCCTCGACATCCGCCCGGTCGAGCGCAACCCGGGCGACGATCGCGCCGGGCAGGCCGTCGGCTGTCGCGACCTCGGTCAGCCAGTCCGTCTCCGCCCGCCCCTGATCGGGATGGGCGCCGGCATCGACATGCACCGCCCCGACCGGATTCCATGCCGCCGTCTCCCGCCGGTAATCGTCGATCCGGTAATCGGGTGCGATCGCCGCCTGCGCCGGATCGGCCAGCCACGGATAGCGCAACACGCCATGGTCCCACAGGTGGAAATGGGCATCGACGAACGGCGGACGATGGACGTCGCCTGCGGTCACCACCGTTCCTGTCGCGCTCGACGCATCGTCGCTGCCTCACCCACCGGTCGCTCGCCGATACGCGACCTTTTTATGGGTGCGATCCTAAGTCGTTGGATGCGGCGCTGGCAAGGGTGTCAGTCGCTTTCGGGAGGAAGCGCCGCCGCGCGCTCCTCATACAGGCGCTGGAACCGGGCATGGAGCGAGCGGCTGGCGTCGGCACATTGTTCGCCCTGCCGCCGATGCTGATCGGCACGCTTGAGCAGATAGTCGCGATCCTCGGGTTCGCGGACGGCGGACGGTTCGGGCGGGGGCTGGTCGGGCATGGCCCATCCTACCCCCGCCACCGGGTTCGCCATATCGTGCAGAACTACCGCGCCGCAGGTAGATTTGCGTCAGCGACCCGGTCGAAACAGCTTCGGTGCGAACTGGTTTAGATAGCTGCGCCAGTTACCCCAGACATGGCCGCCCTCGCTTTCGACATAGGTGTAGCGGATGCCGTATTTGTCGAGCATCGCCCGCGTCGGCGCGACCGTACCGTACAGGAAATCGGTCTTGCCCATGCCGTACCAGACGAGCTTCATGTCTTTCGCCGAACGGCGCAACCCATCGGCATTGCGGGTTTCGTAATCGGCGATTTCCTTCGCCGGGTCCTGTACGCCCAGTCCCATCGAGAAGATGCCGGCGTAGCGGAACAGGTCGGACCGCGGCAGGCCAAAGTTGAGCGTGTGCGCGCCGCCCATCGACAGCCCGGCCATCGCCCGCATTTCGGGCTTCGCGACGGTGCGATAGCTGCGATCGATCAACGGGATCAGGTCGTTGGTCAGGTCGCCGCCGAAATCGGTGTTGACCAGCAGGTTCTGGTTCGGCCGCATCGGCGTGTGCCCGGCGGGCATCACCACGATCATCGGCACCGCCTGTCCGGCGGCGATCAGATTATCAAGGATGTAATGGGCATGACCGATGCTGGTCCAGCTGTCGTCGCTGTCGCCGGCACCATGGACCAGATACAGTACCGGATACCGCCGGGCATCGCCGGTATAGCCCGGCGGCGTATAGACATGCGCGCGCCGCTTCACCCCGAGGCCGTTCGACCAATATTCGACCGTGCTGACGGCGCCATGCGGCACCTCCTTGCGATATTCCTGAAACGCGGCCGCCGCGCCCGGCACGTCGAACACGCCGGTCAGTCCGGTCACCTGTTCGGACCACGTCGTTCCGCGCGGATCGGGTACCGGCGCGCCATCGACCTGAAAGTTGAAGCGATAGGGCGAAGCAGGCACCGGGCGGCTGGTCGTGCCGGTCCACAGCCCGGCCGAGTCGCGGGTCAGCGGCAGGCCGTTGACGACGCCGTCGGTCGCCCCGCCGGGGATCAGGTCGCCCAGATCGGGGCTGATGACCTTCGCATCGCGTGCCAATGGCGCGCACAGGCGGAAGGTGACGCGGCCGTCGGGCAGGACCTCGACCGATCTATACGGGGCCTGCAGGTCGAGCCAGCTTTTGGGCAGGCAGTTGGCGACCGGTGCCGCCGAGGCCGGCGTTTGCGCCGATGCGATTGCCGGCCATAGCCCCGATGCCAATATTGCGAGCGATATCCGTGCCTTCATCGACCCCTCCCCTGTTCGTTGACGCCATGGTTGGGGAAAGTGAGCGTTCACGCAACGGGAATCTGGGTTGTCAGACCGCAAAGCGGTGGTCGTCCCTGCGACGGAACCCGTCGAGGATCGAACCCCGTGCTACCGCAACGTCCACTCCCACACGCCGGCATCTGCCGGAACCTGCAACCGCAGATAGCGGACGCGGGCGGGGTGCGTGAGTTCGATCGGCGATCCAGTCGCCTGTTCGGCCGTCGCCAACCGTTGCCAGACGCGTCCGTCGCGCGATCCTTCGATCGACAGCGCGTAGCGATGCGTCGGAAAGCGCATTCGCAACGCACTGCCCTTCACCGGTCGCACCGCGCCCAGATCGGCGGTCAACAGCGGCGCTGCCTCTGGCGCCGGGGTCCACCACGTCGCATAATTGTCGTCTGCCGCCCGCGCCGGTCCGTGCAGCGCGTCGCTGCCCTGCCCGCTTGCCTGCCAGCGCAAGCCGGTGTCGCGATGCGCGGTGAAGCCGTTCACCACGCCGCCATGGTCCGGCACCACCTTCGCGATGCTGCCGTCGGCGCGGATCGTCAGCGGATCGACCGCGACCTGCCGCAGCACCGCGTCGCCCGGCGGCGGAAACGGCAGGCCCTGCCGGTGATACAGGATATAGGGTTGGCCGCCCGAACGGAACACCGCGTGATGGCCGGGGCTGATGACCGATCGCTCGGCGTCGGTCGACAGGATCGGACTGTTCGGCCCCTCGCGGAACGGCCCGAACGGCGTGTCGCCGATCGCGTAGCGCACCTTGTAGGTATCCGTCGTCGTCTTGCCGTCGCTATAGGTCAGCAGATAGTGTCGCCCCTGCCGGACCATGAACGGCCCTTCGAAATAATTGGGCGGGGTGACGTCGCGCGGGGTGCCGTCGAACGTCACCATGTCGGGCTTGAGCTTCACGACGAAGCAATGCCCGTTGGTCCAGTTCCAGCCCGATCCCCAATACAGATACGCCTGTCCGTCATCGTCGATGAACGCCTCGGCATCGATCATGTGATAATCGGGCGCGAACGCCTTCGCGATCAGCGGCTTGCCGCCATTGGCGTCGGCCCATGGCCCGGCGGGGGAGGCAGCGCTGCCGACCCACACCTCACTGCCGACCGAGACATACATGTACCAGCGGCCATTGGCGGCCTTTACCACCGATGGTGCCCAGACCTTCGAATCGCCCGAGCTTGGGCTGGTCGCCGCCGCCTTGGTCGGCCAGTTGGGCGTGGAGAAGCGCCAGTCGCGACCATTATCCGACGTCCATAGCCCCAGCCGGTCGTCGCCCCATGGGTCGATGGTGGCAAAGATATACCAGCGAGCGCCGTCGCGGACGATCGACGGATCGGCGAAATAGCCCGGCAGCAGCGGATTGGCCGCACCGGGACTGTCCCAGCGCGGTGCCTGTGCCATTGCCGGCATCGCCAGTGCCACCATGCCGACTCCGGCCAGCGTTCCGCCAAAATTCACGCGGCTTTCCCCACTAGAATAGTTTTGTCTGACAATATACGATCGGCACGATGATGCAATCGCCGAAGTGCATTGCCAGTCGATGAGCCGGCGGGTTGCGATCCTTCAATAAGCCTACTGCATGACGAGGAGGGGACGACAATGGCAGAACAGCGATGGATGATGGGCATGGTGGCGGCGTTGCTCTGGGGCGCGCCGGTGACGCCCGCCATGGCGCAACCGGCACCACCACCGCCGGCGGAACCGGCAAAAGTGGCGATCACGCTGCGCGTCGCGACCGATCGGCCCGGCACGACCTTCGAAGGCTGGGGCACGGCGCTTGCGTGGTTCGCGAACGTGACCGGCGGCTATCCGGCGGAAACTCGCGAACGGCTGGCCGACCTGTTCTACGGACGCGACGGACTCGGCTGGACGATCGCGCGCTACAATATCGGCGGGGGTAATGCCGCCGATACGCCGCCTTATCTGCGGACCGGTGCGGCGGTGCCGGGGTTCTGGCGGAAGCCTGCGGGCGCGACCGGCAGCGACTGGTGGCGGGCCGACGATCCGGCGATGTGGGACTGGTCGGCCGATGCCCGTCAGCGCTGGTGGCTGGACGCGATCCGCGACCGCGTCCGCCAGCCGATCTTCGAAGCCTTCTCCAACTCGCCGCCATGGTTCATGACGGTCAGCGGGCGCGTATCGGGCGCGACCAAGGGCACCGACGACAATTTGCGGCCCGGGGCCGAACCGGAGTTCGCGACCTATCTGGCGCGGGTGGTCGACGAACTGCAACGCCGCCACCGCATCACCTTTCGCACGCTGTCGCCGGTGAACGAACCGAACACCGATTACTGGTTCGCGGCCAATACGCAGGAAGGCGCGCATTGGAGCCCGGCGCGGCAGGGCATGATGATCGATGCCGCCGACGCCGCGCTGAAGGCACGCGGGCTGAAGACGGTGATTGCCGCCCCCGACGAAACCAATTCGACCCTGTTCGTTCAGGATTGGGCCGGCTGGACGGCGTCAACGCGCGCCCGGGTCGGCCAGTTGAACGTCCACAGCTATGGCAATCTCCACCAGACCGCCGTCCGCGACATCGCGCGTGCCGCCGATATCCGCCTGTGGATGAGCGAGCACGACATGAGCGCCGACAAGGACGTCGAAAGCTTCGAGAGCATGACGACGCCGCTGGCCTTTGCCGAGCATCTGGTCGGCGATTTCCGGCGGCTGGAACCCGCCGCCTGGGTATTCTGGCAGGCGGTCGAGACGCTGAGCGGGCGCAACGGCAAGCCCGGATCGAATTGGGGGCTCATCAAGATGGACCTGACCGCGCCCGCACCGGGTCCGCAGTCGATCCACATCACCCGCAAATATTGGGCGATGGCCAATTTCAGCCGCTATGTCCGGCCCGGATACCGGCTGGTCCCGATCGACGACATCGACAGCATCGCCGCGCTGTCACCCGATGGTGCAACGCTGGTCGTGGTGCATGTGAATGCGGGGCCGGTCCGCCGCGACCTGTCGCTGACCGGTATCGGCTATCGCTTGGCCGACACCGTGGTGACCGACGCGACCCACGATGCCGCGCCGGTCGCGGGGCGCACGATGGTCGCGCAGCCCCGATCGATCACGACCTTCGTCCTTCGCCGGTGATTGCCGGCGTCGGCGACGATCAGAACGGCACGTCGTCGTCGAGATCGTCGCCGAAGCCGCCGCCGAAATTACCGCCCTTGTTGCCGCCCGAATTGAAGCCGCCGCCGCGCGATCCGCCCGAGCCGCCGCCCTGACCGCCGCCGAAATCGTCCCCGCCGCCGAAGTCGCCGCCACCGCTGCGACCACCGCCGCCGCCCTGCGCGCCGCCGGGACCGTCGAGCATCGTCAGTACGCTATTGAAGCCCTGCAACACGATTTCGGTGCTGTACTTGTCCTGCCCGTTCTGGTCCTGCCACTTCCGGGTCTGCAGCTGGCCTTCGATATAGACCTTCGACCCCTTGCGCAGGAACCGTTCGGCGACGTTGGCGAGCCCTTCGTTGAAGATCGCGACCGAATGCCACTCGGTCTTTTCCTTCTTCTCACCCGAATTGCGGTCCTTCCACGATTCCGACGTAGCGATGCGCAGGTTCACCACCTTGCCGCCATTCTGGAACGAGCGCGACTCCGGGTCGCGGCCCAGATTGCCCACCAGAATTACCTTGTTCACGCTGCCAGCCATGGCAAAATTCCTCGTTCGAACCCTGATCGTCGCTGTTATGCGACTGCGGTCCTCAACGCCAGTGGATAGGTCAGTCGTCGCAGCTGAAGCGGAAGCGGTTGTCGAGCTCGACCGGCAGCACCAGCGTGCGCAGCCCCTGCGCCCGCGACGCTGCGCACAACGCATCGCGCGCACCACCGCTGTTGGTGCGATAAGCCGATTTATATTCCGCCACGAACACCGGCTTGCCGGCGGTCAGGAACGGGGTCAGCCGGTCGCATTCGGCATATTCATGGCATTGTTCGTTGACCGCAAAATCGAACGCGGGAGCGAGCACCGCCACCTGATCGAGATCGTTCTTCAACCCGACCGCCAGCCCGCGGCCGTGCGCTTCGGCGGAGAGAAACCGGTTATAGTCAAGCTGCTGGTCGGCGGTGATGCCCAGACCGTTGCGATTGGCGTAACCGTCGACATTGTCCGGCTCGACCGCGTCGCAGCCCTTCGCCTTCGCCAGATCGAGACGGAGCGCCATCACCCGGCGGACATTGGTCGAGGTGACCGACAGCCAGCGCTCCCCCGCCCAGCCGTCAAGCGTCGCGCCGCGATCGGCGGCAGTGAATTCGCCATCGTCGCTGCGCCAGTTTTCGGACGATCCGGCGGAGAAATAACAGATCACCCGCCGCCCGGCGGCGTGAAGCGAGGCGATGGTCGCGGTCGGGGCGTCGAACAGGTCGATGTCATAGACGTCGACGACGTAGCGGGTGTCGATCGTCCCGCTCAACTGCCACTGCCACGTCGTCGAAGCGGTCGGTCGCCACAAACTGGCGGTCGTGGTCGGGGCAGGCGTCGGGGTTGGCGAAGCTGCGGGTGTAGGCGTCGGGGTGGGAGCGACGACGATGCCGCCCTCCGCCTCACCGCCGCCGCCACAGGCGGTCGTCGATAGCGCGAGCGCCAGCGCCCATGTCCTGCCCGTTCCCGTCCGATACCGCATAATGCCCCCGATCCGTCGCCACGCCCGCTACGCCGGTCGGGCCATGGCCGCAAATGCGTTTCGGACTGGTCATTCGCGCGGTGCCACGGCAGATTTCATCGCAGGAGGAGCAGCCATGGGCGACGTCATCAACCTCAACCGTTTCCGCAAGGCCCGCGCCAAAGCGGACCGGGCGCAGGAAGCCGATGCCAATCGCGCCAAATTCGGCCGGACCGTCGCCGACAAGGCACGCGACGAAGCCGATACCGCGCGGCGCAAGGCGTTGCTCGATGGCGTGAAGCTGGAGGAGTAGGGTTCGCCGTGGTCGTCCTGCCTGCGAGGGCGGGACCCCATTGCCGCTGACGGTCCTGATAGAGGCACTGTCGTTGCGTGTAGGTACTTCCGCCTTCGCGGGCATGACGCTGCGACGCAGCGCCTATCCCAGCCCGAAGGCGACCGCGGTCCAGTAGGTCGCACCCGCCGCGATATACGCCAGTGCGAACAGATAGACGATCATCACCAACGGCCATTTCCAGCCATTGGTCTCGCGCCGCGCCACCGCGATCGTCGACAGGCATTGCGGCGCGAACACGAACCACGCAAGGAAGGCGAGCGCGGTGGCGAGGCTCCAGCGCCCGGCCAGTCGCCCGCCCAGTTCCTGCGCGCCCTGTTCCTCATCTGCGGCGTCGATCGCATAGACGGTCTGCAGCGCCGACACCGCGACCTCGCGCGCCGCCATCGCCGGGATCACCGCCAGCGACATTTCGTGATTGAAGCCGATCGGCCGCAACACGACCTCCAGCCCCGATGCGATCCGGCCCGCGATCGAATATTCCGACTGCTTCACGCCCGCCGGCGCGACCGGATAGGAGGTCAGCAACCATAGCGCGACCGTCACCTGCAGGATGATCGTGCCGGCGCGACGCAGGAAGACATAGGCACGCTGCCACAGGCCGATCGCGATGTCGCGGATCGACGGCAGCTGATAGCGCGGCATTTCCATCAGGAATCCGCCGCCCACCCCCTTGGTCGCGGTCCGGCGCAGCACGAACGCGGCGATCACCGCGCCGAAAATGCCGGTCAGGTACAGCACCAGCAGCACCAACCCCTGCAACCCCACGCCCGGCAGCACCTGTCGCGCCGGAATGAACGCGCCGATGACGACGGCATAGACCGGCAGGCGCGCCGAACAGGTCATCAGCGGTGCGATCAGGATCGTGGTCAGCCGCTCCTTGGGATCGTCGATCGATCGCGTCGCCATGATTCCGGGAATCGCGCAGGCGAACGACGACAGCAGCGGGATGAAGGCCCGACCCGACAGGCCGACGCCGCTCATCAACCGGTCCATCAGGAACGCGGCGCGGACCATATAACCCGATGCTTCGAGCAGCAGGATGAACACGAACAGGATCAGGATCTGCGGCAGGAACACCACGACCGATCCGACGCCGTTGATGACCCCTTCGACCAGCAGGCTGCGCAGGAAACCGCCGGGCAGGTTCGCCATGGCGGTATCGGCCAGCCAGCCCTGTCCGCCCTCGATCCAGCCGATCGGCGCTTCGGACCAGCTGAACACCGCCTGGAACATGATGAACAGGATGGCGAACAGCAGGATCGGGCCGGCGACCGGGTGCAGCGCGATGCGATCGACGCTGCGGGTGACGGCGCGCGACCTGGGTTGTTCGACCACGACGGTGCGCGCGATGCGGCGCGCCTCACGCTGGAAATGGCGGATATCGGCCTCGACCCGGTCGATCGCCGCCGAACGGGGCGCGCGCGACAGCGCATCGGCCAGTGCCGCGCGCAATTCGTCGAGACCGCGTTTGCGCACCGCGACCGTCGCCACCACCGGCAGGTCCAGCTCCGCGGACAGCACGGCCAGATCGATCTTCAACCCGTCGCGCGCCGCCATGTCGATCATGTTGAGCGCCAGCACCATCGGCCGCCCCAGCGACTTCAGCTGCAGGACGAAGCGCAGGTGATTGTCGAGATTGGTCGCGTCGGCGACGACGATCATCGCATCGGGCACCCGCTCGCCCGCCTGCCGCCCGAGGACCACGTCACGGGTGACCGCTTCGTCGGGACTGGACGGGTCGAGGCTGTAGGTGCCGGGCAGGTCGACCAGTTCGATCGGACGCCCGTCGTCGAGCGCGAGGCGACCCGAATGCCGTTCGACGGTGACGCCGGGATAGTTGCCGACCTTTTGCCGGGCACCGGTGAGCGCGTTGAACAGCGCGGTCTTGCCGGCATTGGGATTGCCGACAAGTGCTACCAGAGGTGCGGGGTTCACGTCGGGTCCGGTCGATCAGCCCGCCAGCGGCGCGACACGGATCGCGCCCGCGACATGCGCGCGTAACGCCACGGTCATCCGCCCGATCCGACAGGCCAGCGGCCCACCGGCCAGCATCGCGCGGTGAAGCAGTTCGATATCGACGCCCTCATCCAGGCCGAATTCGCGCAGGCGCCGTGCCTCGGTCGGCGACATCCGTTCCCATTCGATCGACGCAACCGTGGCCTGCTGGGTCCGCGGCAACTGGGCGAGGTTCAGATTGGGAGCGAGCATTGCGACTAATTAGCAATAAGCCCGCGCCATGGGAAGGGGATTCTTTCGGGTTCAGACCGCGGGATATCGTAATCGCCCGATGAAGCGCGACAGGCTCAACCGCCGTTCGGGATCGCGCGACGCCAGCATCCGCCCCTTGAACTTTTCGAAGCGCATGATGCCGTCGATCCGCCGCGCGAGGAACGCGCGGGTATCGGCATGGCCGCCGCTTTCGTCGTCGAGGAACACGGTGATGGTCGCGGCATAGACCGCGCCGAGCATCGTCCGCTTGGTATAGTGGTTGTAATCGGTCGCGGTATCGCCGGCCAGCCGCCACATCAGGTCGACCGTGCGCCAGCCAAGCTTTGTCGCGCGCGCGACGTTCCGTGGCATGGCGAGGATCGCGAGCGCGCGGCGCAACGCCTCGCGCTCGCCCGCCACCGCCGCCAGCCGCGCCCCGACCAACGCGGTGATGCGCTCGCGGATCTTCATCGCGGACAGGCGGTCGGCGGGCAGCGCCTCGATCATCCGCCGGTCGATCTCGCCGAACCACGCGTCGATCATGTCGACCGCGCCGCCCGCAAAGGCCAGCCGGGCGACATCGCCATCGGCACCGAAGGTCTGCGCCGCAGCCGCCACCGCCTTGTCGTTCCAGCCGTCGAACGCGGCATTGGCCGCGACCAGCGGCGCAAGCGCCGCGCGCAGTTCGTCGAGCGTCAGGTCGGCAGGTGCCAGCGGGGCCATCGCATCCTCCATCATCTGTCCTAGCTAGGAGGTGGCGGCGTAAACGGCAACGGCGGAACCGGCGCATCGTCCGGGCGCTGTGGCGGTGTCCGACTATAGCAAAAGGAATGCATCATGGCCGACACGATGAACGCCACCCTCTATCGCATGGTCCTGCCCGACCATACCTGCCCGTTCGGCGTCCATGCCAAGCAGTTGCTGCAATCCGCCGGCTATACCGTTGACGACCACATTCTGCGGTCGCGCGAAGAAGTCGACGCATACAAGGCCGAACAGGGCGTCGACACCACGCCGCAAATATTCATCGACGGCGAGCGCATCGGCGGCAGCGACGATCTCGAACGCTTTCTGGCCGGGCACCGCGACAAATAGGGCATCGTCCAAAAGCGGTACGCGTTTTTCCTGCCTTCGCCGGATCGATCGGCCTATAGGCGCGGACATTACCGCCAATTCGGGGATGTTCATGCCGTTTCGTTCGCTGGTGGCCCAGCCCGCCGACTCCTTGCTGCGCCTGATCGGTGCGTTCCGCGCCGATCCGCGCGCGCACAAGATCGATCTGGGCGTCGGCGTGTTTCGCGACGATCATGGCCATACCCCGGTGATGCAGGCGGTGAAGCAGGCCGAGATGCGGCTGATCGCGACGCAGGACAGTAAGCAATATCTGGGGCCGGAAGGCGACAAGGGCTTCGTCGCGCTGCTCGAACCGCTGGTGTTCGGCACGGCCCCCGCCGCCGATCGTCGCTGCGGGTTGCAGACGCCGGGCGGCACGGGTGCGCTTCGGCTGGGCGCGGAATTGCTGGCGAAGGCGGGGGTGCGCCGCATCCTGATCGGGCAGCCTAGCTGGGCCAATCATGCGCCGGTCTTTGCCGCCGCCGGGATCGTCGTCGTGCCGCATGCCATGTTCGACATGGATGCGCAGACCGTCGACCTGCCCGCCATCCGCGCCGCGATCGGTCAGGCGGAGGCTGGCGACGCGATCCTGCTGCACGGCTGCTGCCACAATCCGACCGGCATCGATCCGACCGCCCATGATTGGCAGGTGATCGCCGCCGCCATCGCCGACAGCCGGATCGTGCCGTTCATCGACCTGGCCTATCAGGGGCTGGGCGACGATATGACCACCGATGCGGCAGGAACCCGCGCGGTGCTGGACGCAGTGCCGTTCGCGCTGGTCGCCTATTCCTGCGACAAGAATTTCGGGCTGTACCGTGAACGCACCGGTGCGCTGTGGGCGACCGCACCCGACGCGGAAGTACGCGACATCGTCCTGTCGAACCTGCTGGCGCTGGCCCGTGCCAACTGGTCGATGCCGCCCGATCATGGCGCGGCGGCGGTGCGGATCGTGCTGGAGGACGAACATCTCGCCGCCGACTGGCGTCGCGAGCTCGACGCGTTGCGCACCCGGTTGCAGGCGCTGCGCAGCGAACTGGCGGCGATCGGGCAAGCGGGTTCGGTCGATCTCGCCCCGCTGGCACGCGGCAAGGGCATGTTCGCGACGCTGCCGCTGTCGCCGACCCAGATCGAATGGCTGCGCGCGACGCACGGCATCTACATGGCGGGATCGGGCCGGATCAACATCGCCGGTTTCGCCCCGGGCGACATTGCCCGTTTCGGCGAGGCGCTGGTCGATCTGGGCCGGGCGGGGGTTTAAGCGCGCGCCGCTGGCCGCTGCGCGCTGACCACTGCCAGCGCGACGGCGACCAGCACCGCGCCGACCGCGTCGAGCATGGTCAGGCGCTCGCCATAGGCCGCCCAGCCGATCGTCGCGCCGACCAGCGGCTGGACGAGCAGCGCGAGGCCGACGACCAGCGGGCTGAGATGGCCCAGCGCATAGATCATCAGCCCCTGCCCCGTGATCTGGCTGACCAGCGCCAGTGCCAGCAGCGGCCCCCAGTGGGTCGGCAGGATCGTTTCCCCCAATGCCATCGCCAGCAACAGCAGCGGCAGGACGCTGGCGATGCTCGACAGCGCGAGCGCCGGCACGGGTGCCATCGTCTGGCGCACCCGCCGCATCGCGATGAAATACCCCGCATACAGGATGCCGGCGACCACACAGAACAGATCGCCCGCCAGATGGCGCGACGACAATTCGGCCGAGCGCCCCAGCAGCAGCACCCCGCCGACCGCCGCCAGCAGCAGCGCGGCCCCCTGCCCCCGCGTCGGCCAGCGGCGGATCGCGAAAAAGCCGTAGATCGGGAAGATCAGCACCGCGCAGTTGCCGAACAGCGTCGCATTGGCGAGCGTCGTGCGCAGGATACCGATATGCCACGCGCCCAAGTCGACGGCGAAGGCGATGCCCGCGATCAGCAGCGGCACCAGCATCGACCCTGCCCGCCCGAACGCACGGCGATCGGTCCATAGCGCGGCGATCAGCAGCACCGGCAACGCCAGCGCGATCCGCCAGAACGCGGCCGCGACCGGTCCGGTATCGGCCAGCCGCACGAACCATGGTCCGAACGCCAGCGCGACGTTCGCGACGATGACCGCGGCCACCGCCCGACGGGGTGTTCTATGGGGCGGCATAATTTTTGTTTCAGGCGGTATGGGCTGCATGGCGCCCCCTACCGCCCTATCTCCGCATCGTCGCCTGAATTACAATATCCCGGAGTTTATTGCATGCCGACCCTGTTCGATCCGATCACGCTGGGCGATATCGAAGCCCCCAACCGGGTGCTGATGGCACCGCTGACCCGCGGTCGCGCGACGCGCGAACACGTCCCCACCGCGATCATGGCCGACTATTATGCGCAGCGTGCGTCGGCGGGACTGTTGATTTCCGAAGGCACCGGGATCAGCCGGGAAGGGCTGGGCTGGCCGTTCGCGCCGGGGCTGTGGACCGACGAACAGGTCGAAGCGTGGAAGCCGGTCACCGCCGCCGTCCATGCCGCCGGCGGCCGGATCGTAACCCAGCTCTGGCATATGGGCCGGGTCGTGCATCCCGATTTCCTGAATGGGGCCGCGCCGCTGTCGGCGTCGGATACCACCGCGCCGGGACAGGCGCACACCTATGACGGCAAGAAGCCCTATGGCGCCGCACGCGCCGCGACGCTGGACGATATCGCCCGCGTGCTCGACGATTATTCGCGTGCCGCGCGCAATGCGAAGGCCGCCGGGTTCGACGGGGTGCAGCTGCACGCGGCTAATGGCTATCTGATCGACCAGTTCCTGCGCGACGGGGCCAACCACCGTAACGACGCCTATGGCGGATCGCCCGAAAACCGCATCCGGCTGCTCGGTGAGGTCGTCGACCGGCTGATCGCGGAGGTCGGTGCCGGGCGGACGTCGGTGCGTTTCTCGCCCAATGGCGATACGCAGGGGGTGATCGACAGCGATCCGGCATCGGTGTTCGTGCCGGCCGCGAAGCTGCTGTCGGACAAAGGCATCGCGTTCCTCGAACTGCGCGAACCCGGCCCCGACGGCACCTTCGGCAGCGCGACCCAACCGCGCGTATCGCCCGAGATCCGTAAAGTCTTCGCCGGTCCGCTGGTGCTGAACCAGGATTATCGCGGCGACACTGCGCAGGCCGAACTCGATGCGGGCATCGCCGACGCCGTCGCCTTTGGTCGGCCGTTCCTCGCCAATCCGGACCTGCCGCAGCGGTTGCAGGCCGGTGCCGAGCTCAATGCCGACGATATGGCGACATGGTATTCGCGTGGAGCCGAGGGTTATACTGATTATCCGGTGCTGACGCGCGAAGCGGCGTGATCTAGCCGCAGCGGATCGTCGCCATGCCATGGATGCGGCATGGCGACGATCCCACACTGTTCATCACGCCTGTACCGGTCGCGGTCCTATCGGCAGGTTGGCGCTGCTGATCCGGTCAACCGCAGTCGACGGTTCCGGTGCCGACCCGGTTCACCACGCAACGCGCGTCTTGGCCCAGCGTCGCCGATCCGGACCCGACCAGCGATATCTCGACCGGGCCATGGATGTCGGCGCTGACATCGCCGGTGCCGGCGATCGAGACGCGCGCCTCGCTCGCCTTGACCTGTCGGGCATCGATATCGCCGGTGCCTGCCACCGATAGCGTCAGATGCCGCACGGCCCCCGCCGCCGCGATCGTGCCGGTGCCGGCGACGGTCAGCGCCGCGCGATCGCCGCGCAACTGGCCGATCGTCATGTCGCCCGACCCGCTCAGCGTCGCGGCAAAATCTTCGCCGGTCCGGTCGATGCTGATATCGCCCGACCCGGCCAGCACTGCGGTGGCGATCGTCGGCATGGTGATGCGGATGCGCGCGCCGTCATTGCCCCTGCCCCAGAAATTGCCCTGCTTGCGACCGATCTTGAGCATGTCGCCATCGCGGTGGATGTCGAGACCGTCCTGCGCGGCCTTGTCGCCCTCGACCCGCACCGCAAAGGTCGGCCCCTGAACGATCTCGACCCGGTCGTCGCTTGCCAGTGCGACGCCGGTAAAGTCGCGCAGTTCAGCGTCGTTGCGGGGGACGGCAACGGTCTTGTTGGCATCGCTTGTGCCACACCCCGCCAGTCCCAACGTCCATGCCAACATCCACCGCATCTGCGCCTCCCGTGTATTGCTGATACGATACACCAAGGCGGTTGGGAACGCCAGCACACCGAACAAAGAAGGGGCGACCGTTTCCGGCCGCCCCCTCGTTCGATTCGACTGCTGGACCCGGTCAGGCGGCGGTCTTTTCCTTGTTATAGATCGCGGCGGCCTCGCGCAGGATCTCGATGATCCGTTCCAGTGCCTTCGGCTCGTCGACCTGTTCCATTGCTGCCAGCTCACGAGCAAGGCGGCTGGCCGCAGCTTCGAAGATCTGGCGCTCGGAATAGCTCTGCTCGGGCTGATCGTCGGCACGGAACAGGTCGCGGACCACTTCGGCGATCGACACGAGGTCGCCGGAGTTGATCTTCGCTTCATATTCCTGCGCGCGGCGCGACCACATGGTCCGCTTGACCTTGGGCTTGCCCTTCAGCGTTTCCATTGCCTCGCGCATGGTCTTGTCCGACGACAGCTTGCGCATACCGACGCTTTCCGCCTTGTTGGTCGGAACGCGCAGCGTCATCCGCTCCTTTTCGAAGCGCAGCACATAGAGTTCGAGTTGCATGCCAGCGATTTCACTACGCTGGAGTTCAATCACACGGCCGACGCCGTGTTTCGGGTAAACGACATAGTCGCCGACATCGAAGGACAATGCCTTGGCAGCCATTGGTAACCTTTCCGTGGTCGTCGTTCCGATACCATCGTCCTCCGCCAATCGCTGTTCGAACGGCGGCTGGCGAGGTGGTCAGGGAACGTTGCTAAGGTGATCTCCGGGCGGGGAGCTAGGTAAATAGCCTCCGTCGCCGCAGCCTATAACATCTTGGTAAGAAAATTACCAGTGCAAAGCCCGACCGCCCGGCCGCCCTGCCCGAGCGACCGTGGTTCCACGTGAAACGATTTGGGACAGCCCCGGCTCGGCCGGGGCGCACCGATCAGTCGCCGGCGCCCGGTTCGGCCGAGAAATGCTCCATCTTGTTCTCGACGCCCTTCCACTTGTCGGCATCGGGCGGGGTCTGGTTGGCGTTGCGCGTAACGTTAGGCCACTGGGCCGAATAGGTATTGTTCAGCTCCAGCCACTGCTCCAACCCGCTTTCGGTGTCGGGCAGGATCGCCTCTGCCGGACACTCCGGTTCGCATACGCCGCAATCGATGCATTCACTGGGGTTGATGACGAGCATGTTCTCGCCTTCATAGAAGCAGTCGACCGGGCACACTTCGACGCAGTCCATGTATTTGCAGCGGATGCAGGCGTCGGTGACGACGTAGGTCATGGGTCGAACAAGCTCCGGGAAAATCGAATCGTACCCGCGTTATGCCGGGTCTCCGCCTCCGTCAACGGGGGCGGCACCCGTCGGTTCCAGCCTGGTATAGTGTGTCATCGCTTCGGCAGGCGGCCCGCGTCGGTGCGGCAGGGCATCGACCCGCAAGATCTGGACGCGTCCGTCGTTCGGAAAGGCGATGACCATGCCGACCCGGACCGGGCAATGGGCACGTTCGATCCGTCGTCCGTCGATGCGCAGCAGCCCGCGGACGGCGATCGCCTGCGCCGCACTGCGCGTTTTCGCCAAGCGCACATACCAGAGGAACAGGTCGATCCGCATCTGCGGGAGCAGTTCGGGCGCACGCGCCGCCATTAACGGCGAAACGCCAGTTCGGCGAGCGCGGCAAAGGCGTTGCCGGGACGCGGCGGACGAAGAGCGGGCGTCGGCGGCGAGCCGTGGCGGCGCGGCGGCTGCCAGCGCCATTGCGGTGCTTCGCCCGCGCCGGTGATCGGTCGAAAACCAAGCTGCGCCATCATCCGCGCGATCGTCTCGACCTTCAGACCGATCGAGGTGGCCAGTGCCGGGTCGGGCGCGAACGGGGCGTTGCCCTGTCGCGCATCATGCGCCGCACGGGCGAGTCGCTCGACCAGATCGACGCGTACCGCCTGCGGACCGAAGCGGCGATAGCCCCATGCCCCCTGCCCCGCCGGCAATACCGTCGCGGCGTTGGGGGCCAGCGGTTCGACCGGATGGCCGTCACGCGCCGCCAGCAGCGCTGCCCGCCACCGTGCCGCCGCCGGCTTGAACAGCCGCGCATCGAACAGGTCGAGCGTGCCGATCGCGACCCCCGCCTTGCGCAACCGCCGCCGATCGTCGCCGCTCAGCGGCAGCAGCATCGCCTCGAACCCGTCGCGCGGCGCGATGCCGCCGACCTCGGTCAATGCCGCCGCCACCGCCCGCAACGCACCGCCCGCCGCCGGGTCCCGCGCCAGCGCCGCCAGCGCGCCGAGTGTCGGCGCACGCTTCGTCAATTCGCCCTGCAGCCATGCCGCCAGCCGCTCACGCACCTGCCCCTGCGCCGCCCGGTCGAGCACGTGCAGGCTGCGGTCGAGCGTCACCACCGGCCGGTCGAGCGTCGTCCCGCCGGTCAGCGTCGCAACCGGCAGCCCGTTCCACGTCAGCGTCGGCACGCTACCCGGATCGGCGACCAGCGCCAGTTCGGCGTCTCCGGCGACCGCCAGTTCAGCCCCCCGCTTGCGCAGTTCGCCCGCCAGTCCCTTTTCGGCGGCAGCGATCAACAGGCGTTTGTCGGCAACCCGCGTGTCGGGTGACACGTCGAACCGGAAACCGGTCAGCCGCCCCAGTGCATGGCCATCGACGCTGACCGCGCCATCGCTGGCGACATCGACCGGCAGGTCCGCTGCGCCCGCCCCGATCCGACGCAGCAACAGCGTCGTCCGCTGATCGACGAAGCGTTGCCGCAACCGGTCGTGCAGCGCGTCGGACAGCTTCTCCTCGACGCCGCGAGTCCGTGCGGCCCAATGTTCGGGATCGAGCAACCAGTCGCTGCGGTGCGCGATATAGGCCCAACTCCGCGCCGCCGCGATCCGGCCGGCGATCGTCTCGACATCGCCGCTCATCTGATCGAGCCGCTGCAATTCGTCGGCGAACCACTGGTGCGGAATATGCCCCGCCCCCTCGCTCAGATAGCTGAAGATCCGCCCGACGAAGCGGCTGTGCGGATCGGGGCCAAGCTTGCGGAAATCGGGCACGCCGCACGCCGCCCACAACCGCCGAACCATCATCGGCGAACGGGTCCGCGCCCGCACCCAATCCTCTTCGGCCAGTCGCTTGAGCACGATCAGGTCGATCGCCTCCGGTGCCGCGGTCAGCACCGGGTCGGTCGGCCGTTCCGACAGGCTGTCGATCAGCGCATCGATGCTGGAGAAATCGGGTTCGCCGCGCCGCCAGTATAGCCGTTCGAGCGGGGGGACATGATGCCCCTCGATCGCCAGCACTTCTTCCGGGGTAAAGGCGTTCGGCCCTTCCTCGACCAGCGCGCCGAACGTCCCGTCACGGTGGTGCCGCCCTGCCCGCCCGGCAATCTGCGCCATTTCCGCGACGGTCAATCGCCGTTGCCGTCGCCCATCGAACTTGCGCAGGCTGGCAAAGGCGACATGCGCGACGTCGAGGTTGAGGCCCATGCCGATCGCATCGGTCGCGACCAGATAATCGACCTCGCCCGACTGGAACATCTCGACCTGCGCATTGCGCGTGCGGGGCGACAGCGCCCCCATCACCACCGCCGCCCCGCCGCGCATCCGGCGGATCGCCTCCGCCACGGCGTAGACCTCTTCGGACGAGAAGGCGACGATCGCCGAGCGGCGCGGCAACCGCGACAATTTGCGCGCACCGGCATAGCTGAGCGTCGAAAAGCGCGGGCGCGAGATGATATCGGCATCCTTCACCAACGCCCGCACCATCGGCCGCAGCGAATCGGAGCCGAGGATCATCGTCTCCTCCCGCCCGCGGGCGCGCAGCAGCCGGTCGGTGAACACATGGCCGCGTTCGGGATCGGCCCCCAATTGCGCCTCGTCCAGCGCGACGAACGCCGTCTCCCGTTCGAGCGGCATCGATTCGGCGGTACACAGGAACCAGCGCGCCTTGGGCGGAACGATACGTTCCTCGCCGGTAACCAGTGCGACATTCTCGACGCCTTTCAGCGCGACGACCCGGTCGTAATTCTCGCGCGCCAGCAGCCGTAGCGGAAAGCCGATCATCCCCGACGCGTGACCGCACATCCGCTCGATCGCGAGATAGGTCTTGCCGGTATTGGTCGGTCCCAGCACAGCGGTGACCGGGCTACGCGCGAACTGGCTCATCCTCCACAACATCGGTGCTGTCGGCGCGCGGCGCAACGGCTTTCGGCGGTTCCACGCGCAGCTTTCGTCCCGCCGCTTTCACCCCACGCCCCGGCGCAGCTTCGCCGGCAATATCAGATGGTTCATTTGACTTTAAAACCTTCGCTTCACAGGGGGAGAGAACCGGGCCGGATCGATCGGCCGAAACTGGGGGTTGGGCGTGTTCCTGCGCACCGATGAAGGACTGGAACTGGCCGGCGGCACCAGCGCGCTGCGCTTCGGTCGCGCGCCGATCACCGCCGCTCCCGCCGCCGCCGCGTGGCGCGGCCGGATCGAATCCTTCGACTGGACTCCCGATCTGGGTGCCAACATCGGATCGCGGACCTGGTGGCGCGGCCTTGCCACCTGCACCGCGATGTGTGGCGCGGTGTGGATGCTGTCGCCCGGCGTCGATCGTCCGATCTACAGCGCCGTCCCCGCCGCGCTCGACGGCACCGCCCTCGACGAGGCGCGCAGCCTGTCGTTCGGGGCCAGCGCCCTTGGCGGCACCAGCGGGATGCGCCCTGCCGCGACGTCGCGCGTCCGCCCGCTGGCCAACACGCCCGAACGGCCCGTCGTCGAGGCGACGGCGACGCTCGGCAGCGGGGTGGCCGGTGCCTTGCAGCGGACCGGCGTCGGTGCCGGCGAAGCGCAGCAGGTCGCGGCGATGATCGCCGGCCGCGTCGATCCCGCCGACCTGACGCCCGGCACCCGCCTCGACATCACGCTCGGCCGGCGTGACGCGCCGACCCAGCCGCGCCCGCTCGAACGGCTCGCCTTCCGCGCCAAATTCGATCTCGCCCTCGAAGTCGTGCGCGAAGGCGGCACGTTGCGTCTCGACGCGCGGCCGATCGCGATCGACCACACCCCCTTGCGGATTCGCGGCCGTGTCGGGGCCAGCCTGTACCGCGCCGCGCGCGCCGCCGGTGCCCCGGCCAAGGCGGTCGAATCCTATATCCGCACCGTCTCCGGCCTCGTCCCGATGGGACAGGTCGGCCAGGACGATCGCTTCGACATCATCGTCGAACAGGCCCGCGCCGCCACTGGCGAGGTACAGCTCGGCCAGCTGCTCTATGCCGGTCTGGCCGGACGGCGCGACGTCCGCCTCGTGCGCTGGCAGGATGGCAGCCGCACCGAATGGCTCGATCCGGCGGGCGTGGGCGAGCGCAAGGGATCGATGATCTGGCCGGTCGCCGCGCGCATCTCGTCCAATTTCGGGTGGCGCGTGCATCCGGTGCTCGGCTTCCGCCGCCTGCACAAGGGCATGGATTTCGCCGCCGCCTATGGCAGCCCGATCCGGGCGACGACCGATGGTCGCGTCGCGATCGCCGGACGGCATGGCGGCTATGGCAACTTCGTAAAGCTCGATCATGGCGGCGGTCTCGCCACCGGCTATGGCCATATGAGCCGGATCGTTGTTGCGCCCGGTACCCGCGTTTCGCGCGGTCAGGTGATCGGCTATGTCGGATCGACCGGCCTGTCGACCGGGCCACATCTTCATTACGAACTGTGGAAGAACGGGGCACCGGTCAATCCACGCTCGGTCGCCTTTGCAACGGTGCAGCGGTTGCAGGGTCAGGAACTGGGCCGTTTCCGTTCGCTGCTCGGCCGGTTGATGGGCGTCGCCGCGCGCTGATCAGCGCCCCGTTCGCCAGCGGCGGATGGTCTGTTCGACCAGCGCATCCGCGCCGCCCGGCTCCTGCCACAGCGAGGTGAACGAGGGCGATCCCGAAGCCGGACACCGTTCGGGTTCGAGCGGATCGAACGCGACGCGGATCGGCGTCGTCACCCCTTCGCCGA
Organism: Sphingomonas sp. Leaf67; assembly: GCF_001421965.1. Lineage (GTDB taxonomy): Bacteria > Pseudomonadota > Alphaproteobacteria > Sphingomonadales > Sphingomonadaceae > Sphingomonas. The sequence goes on along the minus strand of NZ_LMLP01000012.1, from coordinate 174,632 downwards.
CGATGATGCATTCGCGATTGCGCAGCGCCGGGATCGAATCGAGAAACCCGCGCGCATCCTCCGGCATCGCCGCGCGCACGAACGCCTGATCGCGTTCGTTGTTGAGCCGCATGGTCAGGATCGTGCCACACTGCGACAGCACCCCTTCGGCAAGGTCCGATGGCCGCTGCGTGATCAGCCCCAGCGACACGCCATATTTGCGCCCCTCCTTGGCGATCCGCCCGAGGATATTCGCCGCCGACGAATTGGCCCCCGACCGTTCGTTCGGAACATAACGATGCGCCTCTTCGCAGACGAGCAGCACCGGCCGCGACGTGCCGCCGCGCGACCATAGGGCGAAATCGAACACTAGCCGGCTGAGTACCGCGACCACGACCGAGGTAATTTCCGACGGTACGCCCGATACGTCGATGATCGAGATCGGCTTCCCCTGTGCCGGCAGGCGGAACACCCGCTTGATGAACGCCGCCATCGTATCGGCGACCAGCATGCCTGAGAACATGAAGCTGTAGCGCGGATCGCCGCGCAATTCCTCGATCCGCGCCTTCAGCCGCAGGAACGGAGCATTGTCGTTGGCACGATCCAGCCGGGCCATTTCCGACTGCACGATATTCGACAGGTCGGTCAGCAGATAGGGGATCGGCGTATCGACGGTCAGCCGCGCGACGTCCTGCGCCATGCGGCTTTTCCCCTTGGCGGCAAGCAGGCACCGGGCGAGGATATCCGCTTCCACCTGTCGCGCCGCGCCGCCCGGCGACAACAGGATGTCGCAATGCTCCTGAAAATTCAGCAGCCAGTAGGGTAGCTGGAGGTTCGTCACGTCGAGCAATTCACCGGTGTCGACGAAAGCCGCGCCATATTCGCCGTGCGGATCGATCACGACGATATGTCCGTGCGGACTGGCTTCGCAAATCCGGTGCAGGATCAATGCGGCGCTGGTCGACTTGCCGGTACCGGTCGATCCGACCAGCGCGAAATGCTTGCCGAGCAGCGCGTCGACATACAGGGCCGCCCGCATATCGGGTGCCATATGCACCCGACCGACCGTGATATGCGGTCGATCCTGCTTGGCGTAAATCTGTCGCAGGGCATCGCGCGATACCGGATACACCGGGCTGCCGGGTAACGGATAGCGTGTCACCCCGCGCCGGAACCCCCGCAGTCCCTGCGACGGTTCGGGCTGATACGCTTCCCCCATCAGATCGACATCGGCGACCAGATTGATGCCATCATCGGCAAGCCGGATCGACCGGATGGCCGCGACGATCCACATCCGCCCGACCTGCATCGTCACCAGCGATCCGACCTGCCCCACCTGTCCGGCCGGGTCGTCGGGATCGGTTGTCAATGCCTGCAACGACGGCAGGTCGAGCAACAGCCGGCTCGACGCCCCGGCGATATCCAGAAGAACCCCGATCGGTGCCGCCACATCGTGCGAGGCTGCCGTTTCCGGAACGGGCAGTGGCGGGTGTGTATGAAACGTCATGCCCGCTAACCTACGGGCGACGCGTAAATTTTGGGTGTCAGATCCGCTCGCCGCTCAGCCTTTGGCAGACCATGTCGAGCTGACCGAGCGTAGAATAGCCGATGGTGATCGTTCCGCCCTTTTCGCTGAAGACGATGTCGACGTTCAGTCCCAGCACATCGCCCAATTGCCGTTCGAGCGCGCGCAGATCGGCATCGCCGGCACCATCGCCCCCTGAGTCGTTCGACGACGGGCGCGGCGCCCGCGCTGGCTTGCCGTTGCGCGGTTCGCGGGCGTTGCGCGCCAGTCGTTCGGCATCGCGCACCGACAGCCCCTTGGCGACGACCTTCTCGGCGATCGTTTCGGCGCCCGGCACGTTGATGAGCGCGCGGGCATGTCCCATGCTCAACCGCTGGTCACCGACCATGTCCTGGATCGGCTTGGGCAGGTCGAGCAGCCGCAACAAATTGGTGACGTGGCTGCGCGACTTCGCGACCAGATGCGCCAGCGCCTCCTGCGTATGACCGAATTCGTCGATCAGCCGGCGATAGCCTTCCGCCTCCTCGATCGCGGTCAGATCGCGGCGCTGGATATTTTCGACCAGCGCGATTTCCATCGTCTCGGTATCGGTGAAGTCGCGGACGACCACCGGCACCTCATGCAGATGCGCCCGCTGCGCCGCACGCCAGCGACGCTCACCGGCAACGATCTGAAAGCCCTTGCCATGCGGACGGACGACGATCGGCTGGATGACGCCGCGCGCCGAGATCGATTCCGCCAGCTCGTCGAGCGCCGATTCATCGAAGAAGCGACGCGGCTGTCCGGGCAATGGCGACAGGGCGGTCACCGGCATCTGCCGTACTCCGCTCGGCGGCCCGGCATGACGCGGGGTCGAACTCTCGCCATCGGGTTCACCCAACAGCGAGCTGAGCCCCCGGCCCAGTGCGCCCGACCGTGGGCGGCGCGGAGCTGCCTGTTCGCTCATGCCGCCTCCGCCAGACCGGGCAGCCGGGCAATCACCTCGCGGGCGAGCGCGATATACGCTTCCGACCCGGCGCAACGATAGTCGTAGATGAGCGCCGGCATGCCGTGGCTAGGTGCCTCGGACAGACGGACGTTGCGCGGGATCACCGTATCGAACACTACTTTCCCCAACACCGCGCGCACATCGTCCGATACCTGGTCGGTCAGCCGGTTGCGGCGGTCATACATTGTCAACACCACGCCGAGGATCGCCAGCCCCGGATTGAACCGGCCACGGATCCGCTCGACGGTCGTCAGCAACTGGCTGAGCCCCTCCAGCGCGAAGAACTCACACTGCAGCGGCACCAGTAGCGCATGGCTCGCCACCATCGCATTGATCGTCAGCAGGCCCAGCGACGGCGGGCAATCGATCAGGATCACGTCCCACTTGCCGCCGCTCGCCTCGACCACCCGATCGAGCCGGTGCGTCCGCGCTTCGAACTCGATCAGCTCGATTTCGGCACCCGACAGATCGACCGTTGCCGGCACGATCGACAGGCGCGGTACCCGCGTCGGGATCGCCGCTTCATGCAGCATCATGTCGCCGACCAGCAGGTCATAGGTCGAATATTCACGATCGTTGCGTCCGATGCCCAACCCGGTCGAGGCATTGCCCTGCGGATCGAGGTCGAGAATCAACACATCCAACCCGGTCGCGGCCAGTGCCGTACCGACGTTGATCGCCGTGGTGGTCTTGCCGACGCCCCCCTTCTGGTTCGCGATGGCAATGCAAATCATGCTTGGTGCACTCCCCTGGCGACCACGATCGACGATGTCGGATCGGTAATACTGTGTTCCACGTGAAACGTCCCGCGCCACGCGGCGCGCGCTTCGACCAGTTCCTCGGTCGCCGAACGTCCCTTGGGCAACACCCATATCGTATCGCCGTCGCTATGCCGATGGCCGATTGCGAATAAGGCGGCGAGTTTTGCGACGGCGCGCGCACTGATGATCGCCGCCGGACGGGTGGTCGGCAGCTTCTCGATCCTCGCCTGATGAACGACGATATTGGCCAGATCAAGATCGTCGGCGATCGCCGCCAACAACGCGGCGCGTCGTGCGCGCGGTTCGACCAGTACAACCTGCCGATCGGTCAGAATCGCTGCGACAATCCCGGGAAAGCCGGCCCCCGATCCGATATCGATCCAGTCGCCGGCATTTGCCGTTTTCGCCAACGGGATCAGCTGCGCCGAATCCAGCACATGCCGTTGCCAGATACGATCGACCGTCGATGCCGCAATGAGGTTCTGGTTCTCGGTCTCCGCAACAATCCGATCGGCAAAGCGCGCCAGCATGGCCGTCCGCTCCGCCCCGAACCGTTCGTCGATCCACGCCCGCGCTTCGGCTTCGGTCATGCCGCCAGCTTGCCCGAACGATGGTGCAGCAGGATCGCGACCAGTGCCGCCGGGGTCACGCCCTGAATGCGCCCGGCCGCCGCCAACGTATCGGGTGCCGCCGACGTCAGACGCTCCACCATTTCATTGGAAAGGCCGGGCACCGCCCGATAGGCGAAGTCGTCCGGCAGCTGCACATGATCGACCTTCGCCGCCGCCAGTTCCGCTGCCTGTCGTTCGAGATACGGGGCATAGCGCGCGTCTTCGATCAATTCACCCAACACGTCATCCTGTCCGTCGATCCCGAGATGGTCCGGCCGAACGCCCGACACCAGCAGCCATTCACCGCCGCTGCGGGTATCGGTCCCTGCGACCGGCGCACCATTGGCGGCCAGCGCGGTCGCGGAATGCCGGGCCGACAGCTGCTCCAGCAACGCCGATCGCCGTTCGCTCCGCTCGGCCTGTTGCGCGATCCGCCCGGCCGACAACAGACCCGCCGCCGCACCGATCGCGCCGAGCCGGGTCGCCGCATTGTCCGACCGGAGATGCAGCCGATACTCCGCACGCGCGGTCATCATCCGGTACGGCTCCGACACGCCCTGCAACACCAGATCGTCGATCATCACACCGATATAGCTGCTTTCCCGCGACAGGATCAGCGGCTCAAGCCCCAGCGCCTCACCAGCGGCGTTCGCGCCGGCGATCAGGCCCTGCCCGCCCGCCTCTTCATAGCCGGTCGTGCCGTTGATCTGTCCCGCGAAATACAGCCCGCCCAGCGCCCGCAACGCAAGCGTCGGTCCCAACGCGCGCGGATCGATATAATCATACTCGACCGCATAGCCCGGCGTGACGATGTCGACGCGTTCCAGCCCGGCGACACTGCGCAGCATTGCCAGCTGCACATCGGTCGGCAGCGAGGTCGAGACGCCGTTGGGATAGACCAGATGCGTATCCAGCCCCTCGGGTTCGAGGAAGATCTGATGCCCGTCACGGTCGCCGAAGCGATGCACCTTGTCCTCGATCGACGGGCAATAGCGGGGACCACGCCCCTCGATCGATCCGCCAAACAGCGGCGACCGGTAAAGCCCGGCGCGGATGATGTCATGCGTCTCGGCCGTCGTCCGGGCGATCGCGCAGGCCAGTTGCGGCAATCGCTTCGCCGGATCGGACCGCGGCGACATCGTCCATATATCCGTATCGGACGGCTGTTCAGGAAGTGCCGCCCAATCGATCGTCCGGCCATCAAGCCGCGGCGGTGTCCCCGTCTTCAACCGGGCGATCGGCAACGACAGATCGCGCAGCTGCCGACCCAGTCGGGTCGCCGCCCGCTCGCCGACCCGGCCCCCGATCGATCGCTCCTCACCCCGAAACATCGTACCGCCAAGGAACGTACCTGTCGCGAGAACGACTGTCCGCGCCGCGATCCGGGTACCGTCGGCCAGTTCGACCCCGGTGACCCGGCCCGCGTCGGTCGTCAGCGCGACGATATCCCCGCCAAGGATCTTCAGCTTGGGATGCGCCAGCAATGCGCGAACCGCCTCCGCATAGCGGACCCGATCGGCCTGGACCCGTGGCCCCTGCACCGCCGATCCCTTCGACCGGTTGAGCATGCGGTGATGGATCGCTGCAGCATCGGCGGCGCGCCCCATCAGCCCGTCGAGCGCATCGATCTCGCGAACGATATGCCCCTTGCCCAACCCGCCGATCGCCGGGTTGCACGACATCGCCCCGATCCGCGTCGGATCGAAATCTATCAACAGCGTCGTTGCGCCGCGTCGCGCCGCTGCCGACGCTGCTTCGGTACCGGCATGGCCGCCACCTACGATGATTACATCAAAGGTCATGTACTGGGTTCCACGTGGAACATCATTTGCCGATACAGAAGCGCCCGAACAGATCGTCAAGAACCGCCTCGGTCGCGCGCATTCCGGTCAGCGCCGCGAATGCCTGAACGCCATAGCGCAATTCTTCGGCCAGCAACAGCGGGTCGAGTTGCGTTGCAGCACGTCGCAGCGCTGCCGCCGCTGTCCGGGCGTGGCTTGACTGCCGCTGATTCAGTGCCAGATCATCGACCTTCGGCAGCATTGTCGACGCTCGCTCCGTCAGCGCCTGCCAAAGTTCGGACAGCCCCTCCCCCGTTTCCGCGGACACCGCGACACGATCCGCCGGAACAGCTTCGCGACGAATATCGCTTCGCGGGTGTAGCGCAAGAACCGATGCGGCTTGCGGCGGCGCGTCGTCGCCCAACCACAACACGATATCCGCCGTCGCGATCGAGTCCGTCGCACGATCGATTCCGATCCGTTCGACCGGATCGATGGCCTCGTCCCGCAGCCCGGCCGTGTCGAGAAACAGCCATGCGATCCCCTCGCGCGTCACCGGAATCTCGATCACATCACGCGTCGTTCCCGCCAGCGGCGACACGATCGCTGCCTCGCGACCGACCAGCGCGTTCAGCAACGTCGACTTGCCGGCATTGGGCGGTCCGGCCAGCACGACGCGAATGCCATCGCGCAGCCGCTCGACCGGTGGCACCGCCAGCACCGCATCGATCGTATCGGCCAGTATCGCCGCTTCACGCCGGACACCGGTCAGCACCTCATCGCCGGCATCGACGTCATCCTCATCGGCATGGTCGAGCACCGCCTCGACCATCGCCGACAGCCGCGTCGCAGTGGCCGTCCATTCCGCCACCGCGCGCCGCAATCGTCCATCGCTATTGGCCAAGGCCATCCGCCGCTGCGCATCGGTTTCGGCCGACAATAGATCGCCAAGCCCCTCGGCTTCGGTCAGGTCGATGCGACCCTGCGCCAGCGCACGCCGGGTGAACTCGCCGGGCTCGGCCACCCGCAGCCCGTCGATATCGGCCAGTACCCGCTCGACACCGGCGACGACCGCCCGCCCGCCATGCAGATGCAGTTCGACCAGATCTTCGCCGGTCGCGGTCATTGGTCCCTGGAAGACCAGCACCAGCGCCCGATCGAGCAACTGGTTATCCGCAGGGTCGCGTAGCGCACGGACGCCGGCATGCCGTGGTCGCGGGAGGTTACCCGCCAACCGGGTGGCCGCACCGATTGCACCGGCACCGGAAATGCGCAGTACGGCGATTGCGGCGGGCGGACGTCCGCTCGACACCGCGAAAATCGTGTCAGCCGCCACGGCCCGCCGTTTCGAACATCTTGCGCCAGAACGTCATGCCCGCCTCGCCCATGGGTGCCCAGCTCTGCATCAACTGGTTGAGCAGTTCGGGGCTGGCCCCCTTTTCCATCGTCTCGCCCAGCATGGCGACATAACGTTCGTGGATAGGCGTGAAGTCCGGCAAGCCCATCGCGCGCCGGGCTTCCTCCGGGGTGCACTCGACTTCGACGTTGATCTTCATGGCAGCCCTTCGCGTGGGAGTGATTGCACCACGATAGGCGGAAATTGCCCGGAATGCGACAACGCCCGCGTTTCCGGGTGGGAAAGCGGGCGTTGGGTCTGGGGCGGACGCGGGCGTGGCCCGCGTCGTCGGTCGGGGCGTTGCCCCGCCGGCCGGCCGCGTTCGTGATCTGCGCCGGAACGGCGCGGTCCGAACGCTATTGATTCATGCTGTCGAAGAAGTCCTCGTTGGTCTTCGAATTCTTCATCTTGTCGAGCAGGAACTCCATCGCGTCGATCGTGCCCATCTGCATCAGGATGCGGCGCAGGACCCACATCTTCGACAGCTTGGTCTTGTCGACCAGCAGCTCTTCCTTGCGGGTGCCCGACTTGCCGACGTCGAGTGCCGGGAAGATGCGCTTGTCCGCCACCTTGCGGTCGAGGACGATTTCCGAATTGCCGGTGCCCTTGAACTCTTCAAAGATCACTTCGTCCATGCGGCTGCCGGTATCGATCAGCGCGGTGGCGATGATCGACAGCGACCCGCCTTCCTCGATGTTGCGCGCCGCACCGAAGAAGCGCTTCGGCCGCTGGAGCGCGTTCGCATCGACACCGCCGGTCAGCACCTTGCCCGACGACGGCACGACGGTGTTGTAGGCACGGCCGAGACGCGTGATGCTGTCGAGCAGGATCACGACGTCCTTCTTGTGCTCGACCAGCCGCTTCGCCTTCTCGATCACCATTTCGGCGACCTGGACGTGGCGTTGCGCGGGTTCGTCGAAGGTCGAGGACACCACCTCGCCCTTCACGCTGCGCTGCATGTCGGTGACTTCTTCCGGGCGCTCGTCGATCAGCAGGACGATCAGGAACACTTCGGGATGGTTGTCGGTGATCGCCTTCGCCATGTTCTGCAACATGACGGTCTTGCCGACCCGCGGCGGCGCGACGATCAGCGTGCGCTGTCCCTTGCCCTGCGGCGACACGATGTCGATCACCCGCGCCGACTTGTCCTTGACCGTCGGGTCGAGCTGATCGAGCGTCAGCTTGCTCTCGGGGTAGAGCGGTGTGAGGTTGTCGAAGTTGACGCGGTGACGGACCGCATCGGGATCGTCGAAATTGACCGACACCAGTTTGCTCAACGCGAAATAGCGTTCGCCATCCTTCGGCGCGCGAACCTCGCCCTCGACGGTATCGCCGGTGCGCAGGCCATGCTTGCGCACCTGGTTGGGCGAGACATAGATATCATCCGGCCCGGCGAGATAATTGGCCTCCGGGCTGCGCAGAAAGCCGAAGCCGTCCTGCAACACTTCGATCGTGCCGACGCCCATGATCTGCTCGCCATTTTCGGCGCGCGCCTTCAGGATCGCGAACATCAGGTCCTGCTTGCGCATCGTCGACGCGCCTTCGACCCCCAGTTCCTCGGCCATCGAGACCAGTTCGGCGGGGGCGTGTTTCTTTAAATCTTTGAGATGCATCGGGGGGTGGTCCAGATCAGCGATGAGGAGGCAAGGTCGGCAAAGACAAGCGGACGCAAGCGGCTGGGACGGGCGCACCGAGGACCGGGCACCACTGCCGGATGGACTAGGTCGCGGCTCGCTTCAAGTCAAGCGTGTCGCCCTGCTAAAACGGCTTCACCACCGCCAGCACCACCGCCGCGATCGCCGCCAGCGCCGGCAGTTCGTTCGCCAGCCGCAGCTGTTTGGGCGTCAGGGTCGGCCGCCCCGCCGCCAGCTTCTTCGAATAGCCGACCGCCCAGCCATGATAGCCGCTGAGCAGCAAGACCACCAACAGCTTGGCATGCAGCCACCCCAGTCCCGAACCGCCGTCGAACAGTCCGACATTGGCGGCCAGCAACAGCCCGAGCACCCAGACGATCACCATCGCCGGCGTCAGGATCATCCGCCGGAGCAACGCCTCGCGCCGGATCCAGCGCGGCGGCTCGGCCGGGTCGGCAAGCCCTTCCTGATGATGCACCAGATAGCGCGGCAGCATGAACAGCCCCGCCATCCAGAAAATGACGAACACGATATGCGCCGCCTTCACCCAGAGATACGCGCCGCCGAGAAACCCGCTCATGCCCCCCGTACCCGCGACACCAGTCGCTCGACATGCGCGATCGGCGTGTCCTGCTGGATGCCGTGGCCAAGGTTGAAGACATGCGGCCGGTCGGTGAATGCCGCCAGCACTTGGTCGACCCCGGCATCGAGCGCCTCGCCCCCGGCGATCAGCAACAACGGATCGAGATTGCCCTGGACCGGCATGCCCGCCGGCAATGCCTCGTTCGCCCAGACCGGATCGACCGTCTCATCAAGGCCGATGGCATCGACCCCGGTCTCGCGCGCATAGGCGGCGAGCTTGCCGCCCGCGCCCTTTGGAAAGCCGATGATCGGTACATCACACCGTGCCCGCAGTCCGTCGACGATCGCCACGGTCGGCGCGATCACCCAGCGTTCGAACTCGGCCGGCGCAAGACTGCCCGACCAGCTGTCGAACAGCTGCACCACCTCGACCCCGGCCGCGACCTGCCCCGCCAGATAGTCGATGGTCATCGCGACGATCCGGTCGATCAGCGTCTGCACCGCTGCCGGATCGCCATAGGCCATACGCCGGGCCTCGGCCTGTTCCCGGCTACCCTTGCCTGCGATCATGTACGTGGCGACCGTCCACGGCGATCCTGCGAAGCCGAGGAAGGTGGTCGTCGCTGGCAGGGAAGTCGCCACACCGCGAACCGTCGCATAGACCGGGTCGAGGATCGTCGTATCGGGCACCAGCGCGTCGATCCCCGCCCGCGTCCGCAATTCGGGCGCCAGTCGCGGCCCCTCGCCCGCCTCGAACCACAGCTTTTGCCCCAGCGCGTTCGGCACCATCAGAATGTCACTGAACAGGATCGCCCCGTCGAACGCGAAGCGGCGCAGCGGCTGCAACGTCACTTCGGTCGCGGCGGCCGGGTCGTTCACCAGATCGAGGAAGCCGCCCTTCTCGGCACGGAGCGCGCGATATTCGGGCAGATACCGCCCCGCCTGCCGCATGAGCCACAGCGGCGGCATGGGCGGCTTTCCCCCGGCCAGCACCTGGAGAAGCGGTTTCGGGGATGCAGGACCGGTCAGCGTCGTCGCTCCTCTACCAAGAAGTAGAATCTAATAGGGTTGTTGGAAGTGGTTGGGCGGTGGGTAACGGGGCTTATGGTGGATTACCCGAAATGCCAACAGATTGACGGGACGAAACCCACGCGAGTCCGCCGATTCCCCGAATGTCATCCCCGTTATCCACAGGCTGTGGATAAAATCACGGCCTGTGTCGGGATTGTGGATAACTCGGGATCGATATCGGGCTTTTCCACAGCTTGGCGGCGGGGGCGAGTTACGCTAGCCCCTGCCCCCGACTTATCCACAGCCTTGTGCAGAAAGGCCCCGTATGCGGCTGCACCTCCACCTTCTGTCCGACTCCACCGGCGAGACGCTGGAGAATATCGCCAAGGCGGCGCTGGCGCAGTTCGACGATGTCGACACGATGCGCCATTTCTGGCCGATGGTGCGATCCGAAGCGCATCTCGAACGCATTCTGACCGAAATCGCGGTCAATCCCGGGCTGGTCCTCTACACGCTGGTCAATCCGGCGATCCGGCGGATGCTGGAGGCACGCTGCGCCGCGCTGGGCCTGCCGATCGTCGCGCCGATGGACGCGGTCAGCCATGCACTGTCGAGCCTGCTTGGGCAGGAGGCGAAGGCGCGTCCGGGGCGGCAGCACAGCCTCGACGCCGCCTATTTCGCGCGGGTCGATGCGATCCAGTGGACCATCGCCCATGACGACGGCATCGCGTCGGAGGATTGGGAAGAGGCCGACATCGTCCTCGCCGGTGTTTCGCGGTCCTCCAAGACGCCGACGTCGATCTATCTCGCCAATCGCGGGTACAAGACCGCCAATATCCCGATCGTCGTCGAAAGCCCGCCGCCGCCGATCCTGTTCCGGCTGAACAGCCCGCTGGTCGTCGGGCTGACGACCAGCGCCGACCGGCTGATCGCGATCCGCCGCAACCGGCTGTTGTCGCTCAACCAGATGCCCGACACCGATTATGTCGAACAGGATGCGGTGGTGCGCGAGCTGTCGTTCGCGCGGCGGATGTTCGCCGACAATGGCTGGCCGGTCATCGACGTCACCCGCCGCTCGATCGAGGAAACGGCGGCGGCGATCATCACCCTGTGCAACGAACGCCGTATCGAGCCGCGCGCATGAGCTTCGTCCTCGCCTCGATGAGTGCGACCCGCCGCGCCATGCTCGACGCTGCCGGCATCCCGCACGACGCGATCGCGAGCGGCCTCGACGAAGAGGCTGCGAAGGCGGCGCTGGCCGGCGAACAGCTGAAACCCCGCGACCTCGCCGATGCGCTTGCCGAAATGAAGGCGATGCGCGCCGCGACCCGTGTCGGCGGGGCGATGGTGCTCGGCGGGGATACGGTGGTGGCGCTGGCCGACGGCACCGTCCTCGACAAGCCGGTCGACCGCGCCGATGCCGCCGCGCATCTGCGCGCGCTGTCCGGTGGACGCCACGACCTGTTCAGCGCGGCGGTGTTCGTCGAGGGCGGCCGTCCGGTCTGGCGGCATATCGGCCATGCCAGACTGACCGTCCGGCCGCTGTCCGACGCCTTTATCGAAACCTATCTCGACGCCGAATGGCCGGCGATTGCCGGCTGCGTCGGCTGTTTCCGGATCGAGGGGCCGGGCGTGCAGTTGTTCGACCGGATCGACGGCGATCACTGGACGATCCTCGGCATGCCCTTGCTCGAAATCGCGCGCTATCTGCGCCAACGGGGAATGTTGCCCGCATGAAGCCCTATGCCGAAGTGATCGGCGATCCGATCGCCCAATCCAAATCGCCGCTGATCCACGGCTTCTGGCTCGACCAGCTCGGCATCGATGCCGAGTATAAAAGGTTCCACGTGAAACCGGCGGCGTTGGCCGACTATTTCGCCGCGCGGCGGACCGATCCGAACTGGCGCGGCTGCAACGTCACCGTCCCGCACAAGCTGACCGCACTCGACCATGTCGCCGATCCGGGCGATGTGCGCGGATCGATCGGTGCGATCAACACCGTGTTCCGCGGCGAAGGCGGCGACTGGATCGGGACCAACACCGACGCGGCAGGTTTCCACGCTCCGATCGCCGGCCTCGACCTGATCAGACAACCGGTCGCGGTGATCGGTGCCGGTGGTGCCGCTCGCGCGATCCTGTTCGCGCTGTCGAAACTGGGCGTCGGCCGGGTAACCGTCCTCAACCGCAATCCGCTCAAGGCCGCCGCGCTGCTCGCAACCTTCGGGTTGAAGGGCGACGCGCTGCCGCTGACCGCGCCGCTGCCGTCGGTCAGGCTGCTGGTGAATGCCAGCACACTCGGCATGACCGGCCAGCCCCCGCTCGCCATCGATCTCGCGCCGCTGCCGCAGGATGCGGTGGTCTATGACGCGGTCTATGCGCCGATCGAAACGCCGCTACTGGCGCAGGCGCATGATCGCGGGCTCGACACGGTCGACGGCCTCGAAATGCTGGTTGGGCAGGCGGCGCTGGCGTTCGAACTGTTCTTCGGTGCCGCCCCGCCCCGCGATCGCGACGACGAACTGCGCGAACGACTGGTGGCGTGACCCATATCCTCGGCCTCACCGGCTCGATCGGCATGGGCAAGTCGACGGTAGCCGGCATGTTCCGCGACCTCGGCGTGCCGGTGTTCGATGCCGATGCGACCGTACACAGGCTGCAAGGACCGGACGGCGCGCTGCTCCCGGCAATCGAAGCGGCCTTCCCCGGCACGACCGGACCCGACGGCCTGCACCGCGCAACCCTGCGCGACCGAATCTTCGGCGACCCGGCGGCGCGCAATCGGCTCGAAGCGATCGTCCATCCCGCCGTCGCGGCCGAGCGGCAACGCTTCCTCGACGACCATGCCGACGCACCGTTGGTCGTGCTCGACGTCCCGTTGCTGTTCGAAACCGGCGGCAACGCGCGATGCGACTCGGTCGCTGTCGCCACTGCCGCGCCCGATGTCCAGCGCGCGCGCGTTTTGGCGCGCCCGACCATGACCGAGTCGGCCTTTGCCGCGATCCTCGCCTCGCAACTGCCCGACGCCGAAAAACGGCAGCGCGCGACGCATCTTATCCACACCGACACGACACTCGCCGCGACCAGGGCGCAAGTCGCCGCGCTCGTCGCTTGCATGGGGGGCGGCGAAGGCGGATAAGGTCGCAATGCGCGAGATCGTGTTCGATACCGAAACCACCGGCTTCAAATTTGCGGAAGGCGACCGGCTGGTTGAAATCGGCTGCGTCGAACTGGTCAACCGGGTCGAGACCGGCAATGTCTATCATGCCTATTTCAACCCCGGTCGATCGATGCCCAAGGAAGCGGAGGCGGTCCACGGCCTGTCCGATGCGTTCCTCGCCGACAAACCCGCCTTCCATACCGCGATCGACGATCTGTTGGCGTTCATCGGCGACAGCCCGCTGATCGCGCATAATGCGACGTTCGATTTTAGCTTTCTGAACGGCGAACTGGGTGCATGCGGGCGCGATCCGGTCTGTCTTACCCGCATGGTCGATACGTTGGCGATGGCGCGCAGCCGCCATCCCGGGGCCAAGCACACCCTCGACGCCCTGTGCGTCCGTTTCGGCATCGATCGCAGCCGCCGCGTGCTGCACGGCGCACTGCTCGACGCGCAGTTGCTGGCACAGGTCTATGTCGAACTGATGGGCGGTCGCCAGATTGGCTTCGGGCTCGACACGTCGCCGACGATCCTCGTCGAAACGGTCGGCATCACCACGCCGGCAGCAGCACGTCCAGCGCGATATTTTGCGCCGAGTGCCGATGAACTTGCGGTCCACGCCGCCTTCGTCGCGACGTTGAAGGACCCGTTATGGGGCCAGTCGCCGACCTGAGGCGTTGACACCACCCGCTTTCAGCGGCTCACACGATTTCACAATGACGGAGGATTACATGGACATCCGGGTTTCGGGGCACCAGGTCGACACTGGGGACGCACTGAAGGAGATGGTCCAGGAGCGTCTCCAGGGCATCGCCGACAAATATTTCCAGCGCGCGATTTCGGCGAACGCGACCTTCAGCAAGGGGCCGCACGATAACGGCTTCGTATGCGACATCGTCTGCCACGTGACGCAGGGCCTCGTCCTGAAGGGGCATAATAGCGGACAGGAGGCGCAGGGCGCGTTCGTCGGTGCCGCCGACAAGATCGAAAAGCAGCTTCGCCGCTACACCCGCCGCCTGAAGGATCGCAACGCCGCACAGGTCGTCGCGATGAACGAGGCCGGTGGCTACGACAACGGCTTCGACAATGCCGGCTACACCGTCTTCGGCGGTGAGCAGGAGGAAGAGGAGGTTCCCGACGCCCCCCTCATCATTGCCGAAACCCGCGTCGACGTGCCCGATGCCAGCGTGTCCGACGCGGTGATGATGCTCGACCTGCGCAATACCAACGCGCTGCTGTTCAAGAACAGCGGCACCGGATCGTTCAACATGGTCTATCGCCGCCACGACGGCACGATCGGCTGGGTCGAGCCCAATCGCGCAGCCTGACTTGTACGATTTCCAGGATCTTTTGACGCCCGAAACGGTGCTGGCGAATAGCTCCGCCGGCACCCGCAAGGCGTTGTTTACCCACATCGCCTCCGTCGCCGCACCGGCGACGGAGGTCGATGCGAAGCTGCTTGCCGATCGCATGGCCGATCGGGAAAAACTGGGCACGACCGCATTCGGCGGTGGCATCGCCATCCCGCATGTCCGGTTCGACCCGCCCGGCGCGGTACGCGGCGTCTTCGTGCGGCTGGCGCGTCCGATCGATTTCAGCGCGGTCGACGAACTGCCGGTCGATCTGATCTTCGCCCTGTTCTCCCCGGCCGATGCCGGCGGCGACCATCTGAAGGCGCTGGCCCGGGTTTCGCGCGCGCTGCGTGATGCGACGTTCCGGGCAAAACTGCGCGGGGCCGGTTCGGCCGACGCACTCTATGCATTGCTGTCGGGTGTCGAGGCGCGTGACGCTGCCTGACACGCCCGCCGGCGAAGCGGCGCATTTCCGGGCGTTGGAAGCACTCTATGCCGTCGCGCCGATCAACCGCATGTTCGATTCCCGGCTGGAAATCGTCGAGCCCGGCGTGGCGCGCATTCATTTCACCATCGATGAGCGCCATTTCCATGCCGCCGGCGCGGCGCATGGTACGACCTATTTCAAGATGCTCGACGATGCCGCCTTCTATGCTGCCAACAGTCTGGTGACCGACCGCTTTCTGCTGACCACCGCGTTCAACCTGTTGCTGCAACGACCGCTCGGTCCCGGACGGATCATTGCCGAAGGGCGTTGGGTCAGCGGCAAGCGACGCGTGTTCATCGCCGACGCGCATCTGATCGACGGCGATGGCGAGGAAGCGGCGCGCGGCACCGGTACCTTCATGAAAAGCCGCATCCCGCTCGCCACCCTTCCCGGCTACGCACAGCCGTGAGCGAATGGCCGACGGCGCTCCGCGTCAACGCCTTTGTGCGCGCGGTCGAGAATGCCGGCGGCAGCGCGATGGTGCTGGCCCGGGGCGACCGGGATTCCGGCGTTATCCTGCTGCTCGCCATCGACCGCGACGGGACCGTCCGCCTGTTCGAGCGCGACCGCGATCTCGACGGGCGATCGCGGATCGTCCAGCGCAAACCGGCTATGGCGGGCGAAGCGGCGCTGACCGACTATTGGCAGGCACGCCGCACGCGCGACCCCGATTTATGGGTGGTCGAGGCGATCGTCGCAGCAGTCGAACCGTTGGCCGCTGAAACGCTGTGGGCGAATTGACCTGTTAACCTTTGGGACCGTACCCGCTTTCCAACGAAGACAAGCGCTGGTCCGGTTAGGATTTCGATTGGTGGCGCAGTCGGGGGGCAGGCGCACGGGTTCCACGTGGAACGGGTTTGGCGTGCCGGTTCACCGCATAACAGTGACGACGGATGAAGCTGCGCTTCCCCATGGCGGTTGTTGCCGCCATGACCTTTTTTGCCGGAACAGGCACACCGCTTTCGGCCGAGGAAACCGCCTCGCCCGGACACGTCACCAACCTGTCCACCCCGGCAAAGGTTCCGGTGCAATTCGCCGCTCCTGCTGAAATCGTTCAGGATATTGCTGCCGCTAAGCCCGCCGTTGCGATCGACCCAGACAGCGATTTCGCCACGCTCGACGCCGCCGTCGCCGCCCAGACTTCGACGATCGACGACGCGGAACTCAACTGTCTCGCGATCGGTGTCTATTATGAATCGAAGGGCGAACCGCTTGCCGGCCAGCTCGCCGTTGCTGATGTCATCCTGAACCGCACCACATCGGGCCGTTTCCCGGCCTCGGTCTGCGGCGTCCTGACCCAGCGGGGCCAGTTTTCGTTCGTAAAGGGCGGCCGCCTGCCCGATGTCGACACCAGCCGTGCTGCATGGAAGACCGCCGTCGCCATCGCCCGTATCGCCACGCAGGATCTGTGGGACAGCCCGGCCGAAGGTGCCCTGTTCTTCCACGCCCGTCGGGTCAGCCCGAAATGGAGCCGCACCCGCGTCGCATCGCTCGGCAACCACATCTTTTATCGCTGAATTGCACCGACGGTCGCCGGAAGGCGCTTCCATCGTTCGCATAATGTTCTTATGATCGGCCGATGGCCAGTCTTGCCCTCGGCGCCCTGCCGCCCGCACCCGACCCCTATCCGCTGATCGCTGCAGAGGTTGCGCGCGGCGTCACCCGCATGTTGCTGGCCCATGATCTCACCGCGATGGCCGAAGTCCCGCTCGATGGCGGACGTCGCGCCGACCTCATGGCGATCGATGCCCGCGGACAGATCGTCATCGTCGAGATCAAGGTTTCGCGCGCCGACCTGCTCGGTGACGGCAAATGGACCGACTATCTCGGCTCCTGCGACCGCTATTTCTGGGCGGTCCCGGCCGGTTTCGATGTCGCACCGCTGCGCGGCGAGGCGTTCTTGCCCGATCGCACCGGCATCATCGTCGCCGACCGCTACGAAGCGACGATTCTGCGCGAGGCAGCGACGACCCCCCTGCCCGCCCATGTCCGCAAACGCTGCACCCTTGCCTTTGCCCGCCGCGCCGCGCGCCGGCTGATCGGTGCGATCGACCCGGACGCGATCCAGGGGTTCTAGTTTCACCATACCCGTTCCGTTCGAGCAGCTTCGAGCGCAGTCGAGAAGCGTCCGTCGAGAACCGCCGGTGGGGGAACGCGTCAAAACCGCCGCCACAGCGCTCCCGCTGCCCAGCCGAACCCGACCGACAGCAGCACCGCCGCCAGCCCGTACAGCACCGACGCCTGCTGCGCCGCCATCGCCACGAACCGCTCGAACCCCGATTTGCGGATATCGATCTCGCGCACGGCGGCGGCCAGCACGCGGCCGTCGCGGATCAGGAACGTCTCGGCCGTGAACGTCCCCACCGGCACCCGTGCCGGAATGGTGATGTTGGCGCGGTACAGCACGTCGTCGGTGATCTCGACCGCGTTCGGTGCCTCGACATACAGCCCGGCACGCTGCCGCACCGCGACGAACCCCTTGGCAAAGCGTGCCTGATCTTCGGCGGACGTGCCTGCGCTAGGGGACAATTGCAGGCTGTCGAGCCCCAGTTCGTAGATCGCCCGCGTCCGTTCGTCGACGATCCGCTCGATCGGTCGCGCCGATGCGATCGCGTAGAAGGACGGAGCGGAGCGGTAGCGCATCTGGTCGGCGTTGACCCAGATTCCGGCAACCTTTTCCTTCTCGCGCACCACGATCGATTCGGGTGGCCCCTTGACCACCACGACCACCTCCGCCGGGGTATCGCCCTGCGGCACCCGCCCGCCGGGATAGAGGATTGCGCCGAACAGCAGCAGTTCGGCACCGGTAAAGCTGTACGCGATCCGCACGTCGCGGGTCGACACGTCGGGGACCAGCACCGGTGCCGCCGCCGCCATCGTCAGCGGGGCCAACAGCGCGAGGATCAGCGCCCGCTTCATACCGGTTGCACCGTAAAGATATCGTCGGGCCGCCATCCCAGCCCAAGCGCCATGCGGAACGCCACCGCCAGCACGATGATCGCCAGCGCGAGCCGCAGATATTCGGGCTTGGCCCGTTGCGCGAACCGCGCGCCGATCTGCGCGCCGGTGACCGATCCGATCAGCAACAGCACCGCCAGCACGATATCGACTGCCTTGGTCGTCAGCGCATGGATCATCGTCGCCGCCGCGGTGACGAACAGGATCTGGAACAGCGACGTGCCGACCACCACCCGCGTCCCCATGCCGAGCAGATACAGCATCGCCGGCACGAGGATGAACCCGCCACCGACCCCCAGCAGCACGGTCAGAATGCCGGTCGCGAACCCCAGCAACAACGGCGCGAACGGCGAGATATACAGCCCCGACGCATAGAATCGCCACCGAAGCGGCAGCGCCGCGACCAGCGGATGGTGGCGGCGCCGCGCCGGCCGGGGCGGGATCGCGCCACGCAGCACCCGTACCGCGACGATCGCCTCCTTCAGCATCAGCGCGCCGATCGACCCGAGCATCACCACGTACAGGATGGCGATGACGGTATCGATCTGCCCGCTCGATTGCAGCAGCCGGAAGATGCCCGCGCCTGCGATCGATCCCAGCACGCCGCCGGCGACCAGCACCCATCCCATGCGGAAATCGACGCCGTCGCGCCGCAGATGCGCGAACACCCCCGACACGCTGGCCCCCGTCACCTGACTGGCGGCCGAAGCGGCGGCGACGGTCGGCGGAATGCCGTAGAAGATCAGCAGCGGCGTGGTCAGAAACCCGCCGCCGACGCCGAACATCCCCGACAGGAACCCGACTCCGCCGCCCAGCAGGACGATGACCAGCGCATTGACCGACAGGTTGGCGATGGGAAGGTAGAGATCCATGGCCGCCCCGGTTACCGCGTTCGTGGCGCTTCGGCCAGCCAGACGCCTTAGACCCTGTCTGAAAACGCGCGGATGCGCGTTTTGCGGTACCGGTACCGCCTTGAAACTCGCTCTACCGCGAGTTTCCAAACGCGCCCTTAAAAGTCGCTGCCGAGCGTCAGGGCCAGCCCCGATCCCGGCGCGGCGCGTCCCGCCACCCGTTGCCGCCAGTCGAGCGACAGCCGCACCGCCTGCTTCGCCACCGGCAGCACCACGACCGCCGATGGCCCGATATCGACGCGCGCGCCTTCGCGCTGCGCCACGCCCCAGCTGCCGACACCGATCCGCAACCGGCCTGATCCGACGCGGTACAGCGCCCGCACCGCGCCATCGGCATAGGGTTGCGCTTCCGCGCGCAGGACGACACCTGCCTGACCATAGCCTTCGACGACGATCCGCTCGCCGATCATGCGGTCGAGTCCGGCGATCACCCCCAGCCCGGTGCCGTTCGCGCCGCGATCGAGCGCGATCCGCCGTTCGGCGACGATCGCCACCGGCCCCCCGCCCGGTCGCCATTCGACTCCGACTGCCGCCTCGCTCCCCTGCCCCGCCAGCGGTGCGGCGACGCGCCCGACGACCGCAAGCCGATCGTTCGCGGCAACCGGCAGTCGCAGCCGCACCCCGGCCTGTCCGCCCCCGAGTTGCACCGGTCCGCCCGTCGCCGACCCGCCACGCACCGCCATCCACGCGCTGCCGGTCAGCCCCGGCCGGGCGACCGTCGGCGGTAGATCGGGTCGCGGCAGGACGGGCGTTTCCGCAACCGCGTTGTCGGGCAACGCGACCGCTGTCGCGACCGGCGCGACCAACGCAAAGTCCACCCGGTCAAGCGGCACGGCGCCAACCACGGAACGATTCTTCTGTGGATAAGACGGTGGAAAAGGGACGGTAGAACCCTGTGGATAACTCGTGCGTAACCCGTGCGCAGTCGCCACCGGTGCCGCCACGACCCGCGGCACCCCCAGCCCCGCCGCACCCCGTGTCACCACCTCCACCGCATCGGGCAGCAACAGCACCACCCGCATACCGATCCAACCGGCGGTGACGACCGCCAGAAATCGCACCGGTCGCCCCCGCCCCGGTGTCATCGGGCGGCCAGATCGGTCGGAAAATGATGCGCGGTCTTGTCCCAGCGGACCGGCTGCCCGCGCAGCAGCGCGGCATAGCGGACCATCGCCCGCCGCGCCGCGAACAGCGCGACGAAATTGCCGACGAAGACGCGCGGAATCGACCGCAGCGCCTCGCCCCGGCCATAGGCGCGCCGCACCATTTCGAACCGGACCGCCATCCGCCACCCGAACAGCGCGACATTGGCGAACAACACCCACAACATGCCCGTTTCGACCGACGCCGGTTCGCTGCCGCGCCACCAATGCAGCGCTTTGTCGATGCCCCATGTCACCAGCGCGATATAGGCGATCGCCAATACCGGGATGGCGAGGATGGTGCGCCGGTCGCGCATCCGCATCCAGTGATCGCGCCATCCGCGATGCCAGCCGGTACGGTCCCATCCTGCCAGCGCGATCCCGGTCATCCAGCGCGCCTTCTGCCGGATCGCGGTGCCGAGGGTCGCCGGAAAATAGGCCCGCACCGCGACCGGTGGCCCGTCCGGCGTTTCGAGCGCGCGGACGAACACCCCCCGCCCGCCCAGCGCGCGGACGGTCAGGCCCAGCTCGTATTATCCCGCGCAACCAGTTATCTTGAGTCGCAATAATTCTGGGCCGGTGTCACCCCGTTTTTCGCGACATCGACGCATATAACTTTGAACCTGCACAGTCTGGCGTTGCCGTCGGAATAACATTCTGCGAATTGGCCTGAGCGATACGGTAAATCCCGTTCGTGGGGCGTCGTAACCCACTGTTTCGTCGATCTGGTCGAGTTTCTCGGCCGGGTGGCCGACGCACATGTCCAGGGTTCTGCCTAAAAGCGGCGGCGCCTTGTGCGACGTGCAGGGTTACGAACGCCCGGCTTTGGCCGGGCATCGCCTCCAAATTACAACGGAGGCGGCGATGCATTCTAGACAAGCTTTACAGGCAACCGAGCGGCGGGAGGAAGCCGTTGACCTGCTAGTGGCAGTTTTGACCGCCTTTGGACGCGAGGCGTTATCCTCCCAAACTTCGCCGATCACGCCAACTGGCCGCTCTGTTTTCGGCGTACTTGCGGAACGAAAAGGAGCATTTTTCCGTCCTGTACCGTTTGCGCGAGCTGATCTCGCTACGCTTACCTGCTCTTCTCCAGGCGCAGTGAGTGCGGCTATTCGACAGCTTACTGCGAGTGGATTTTTGGCCATCACCGGGACGAGGACAGCGCCAATGGCGCAGCTGCAATTCCCTCAATCGGCGATTGATGATTTCACGTCGCGAGAAAAACGGAAAGCCGATCAAGCTCGCAAACACGGCTTTGATGGTCCGCTTTGGCGTTTCGGGATCGAGGAGGCCAAGAGCGTTCTCGACGAAGGGTAAAGACATATCCAGCGCATCGTAGTTTGCGCTGCCGCTTCCCGTGCTCGCCGACGGCTAAGACGGTCTTTCGTTTAACTATTAGATCCGTTCAAGTGCCCAGCAACCGACGCTGTGGTGCAGGGTTAAACACTGAGCATTCCTGATGGCGGGCCCTTCACCCTTCCGCCAAAAGTCTCTCATCTTGTCTTGGTCATCCATGCCAGGCACGGCAACGACCGCACGAATCGCCTGAATGAACTGGCCATGACTGAAGAGAAAGACAATCGACTGCGACGGCAGATTAGCGAGGCGTTCGAGCGCTACCTCGGCCCGCCGTAGTAAAGTCGCAAAGCTTTCCGCCCCCGGACCGTCACAGTACGTGGGGTCAAGGTCACCCCAGTATTGTTCGAGGTATGGCATACGCTCGACGCTGAGGGTGCCATTCCAGCGAGACGGTTCAAGATACGTGAACTCTTCAATTGGCCAGATCTCGACCGGGACGGCCGGTAATCTTGCGATCGTCGCCGCCGCTGTCTGTTGCGTTCGGCGATATGGCGAGGTCACAATCAAAGATGGAGCGTCTGTCCAGGAAGCAGCGAGTACACGTGCTTGCTGGTACCCCAACTCAGTAAGCTCGATTTCTGCGAGATCGTGACATGGGAGTCCCGCATTACCCGTGCTTTGCCCGTGCCGTACGAATATCGCTGTTGTCATGTTACCCCGCCGTTGCCGTGTTCACTGATCGAATTTTCGACCGTGCCTTTAGACCGATAGGTAGCCGGCCCTTTAAGAGCGCAGTTTCAGTTGATTGCAGTGAAGCAGAACAATCACAATCGAACCGGGTACGAGCGCGGCTATGAAAAGATAATTCCTGATCGGATCACGCATTAACGCTCCCATTGCTCCGGATGCTATGAAAAGCGAGTCTGAACATACCAGCATTACAACGATCATATGCCAATTTGGCCTCCGGAATTTGCCGGCTCTAGCCAGAGCAACCCCATCGCGAAGTCCTTGCTCAAATCGATCGGAAAGCTTGGTACGCAAGTCAGATCGCTTCAAAAGGGCCTCCTGTAGACAATGCGTGAAAGGCATCACGAACGCGCTCCTTCGCCGCATTTTCCGCGTCTTCCGGTTCTCGCACGATCAGATCGACAAAATTGCGTAAGACCTCCTCTGGGAGGCTCAGCCTGGCGCGCTTTGCAAGTCTCCTTACCTCGCCACAAAGGCGGTGTCGTCGATCAGGCGAGCTCAAGGCAACTTGGCGAAGAGGGATCACTCCTGGACCAGTGAGAACCCATTCAGGATCAATATCAAACACCTGTCGCACCGCCGCCAATGCCCAGACCGGCGGCAAGTTTGTCGCGTTTTCCCAGGACAGAACTTGGCGCCGGGAATAGCCGATCCGATCGGCAAACTGCTGCTGAGTAAGTCCAGCATACTCGCGGGCAAGCCTCAAACGCTTAGCTAGACCCTCCATATCGCGGCTCCCTTCGCCCTTTTCGGTTGCCGGATCAACATACGACATTTATCACCTGCCAGTTGCGATATATAGCACTTATAGGTTTAGTCTCAAAGTGTGGAGCTGAACGTGATCGATGAGAAGCGCCATAACCGCATTAAAGCGGCTCTTCAGCTCAAGGGAAGCAGCCTCAGCGCGGTAGCTCGTCATCTCAACGTAGCGCCAACGACTGTCTCGACCGTAAGCCGGGGCTTTCGACGATCCCGCAGGATCGAATCGCAAATCGCCTTTGAGTTGGGTTGCAAGGCTGAGGACCTTTGGCCCGAACGATACCAATTAGCAGCGACGGAGGCCTCCATGGAACCGACCTGATCCACTGAAGGCCTTTATAAGGCCGCCCGTCGATCGCGCGAAAAGGAAAAGGCCCAGCTTTGCAGAGCTGAGCCTCTTCGAGATTGGTCAGAAACCTCAGCCTTTCTCCTCGCCTGCTCAAGCCGTGTCAAGTTGGCTAACGCCCGCTGAAGGGAACGCATGCGTGTCGCTCGCGCCAACTCAAAAGATTTGGACGAGACCTATTATGGAAACGAACACTTCGAGAACCATATCAGAATCAGGAGCAGGCGACGGCTCGCAATGCGACGCGTTTTCTAGTGCTTTTTGGGATCTCGACAGGCCAATTCGAGGCGATGTCAGAAAGCTGATCAATCACTTTCAAATATACAAATCTCCAATCCCAATATCTTTGCATAAGAATCGTGATCTCTACATCGATTACTTTATAGACTTGATCGGACATCGTGGATCCATACTTACGTACCGAGCTTCGATAAGACACTTTTTTGCTTGGCTATACAAAGATAATCGATCGATCGCGACCGTCAAACTTCAGACAGTTGACGAGTATTCCGAGCACAAATGCGGAGTGGCTTGTGGCGTGAGATACAGCGCAAACTCTCATACCAAACCTATTGTGAGGTTTCTAGTTTTCTTACAGTGCCAAGGCGAGATTCAAGATTCCGGGTGGACCCGAGAATTTCCGGGTTGCTGCGAGGTATTCAAAGCTAAGCTCCTATCGGAAGGGGTTAGCCAAAGAATCTCAGACAACTGCGCCAAGACATCTCTTCATTTCGTCCTGTGGATGATTCTGAACGGGGTGCCACGATCCTCGGTAGCAAGCAGCGATGTGCAGGCATTTGTAAAACATCAATGCCGTTGTGGAATAGCGAGTAATAATGGGCCCCCAACTCGCGAGCTGCAAGCCGACCGTGCGCGGAACTCTGAGCGCTTTTTGCGCTTCTTATCAGGAAAGAGCATCCTCTTCGAGCATGGTCAGCTTATTACGCGGCGAGATCAGTTAGTTCTTAGCGATGTTATGATTCGCTATAGCAGATGGCTGCGCGAAAACCGGGGGCTGAGAAATACTACAATAAATAGCTATCTCTTTGACTTGGCAAAGTGGCTTCCCAGTCTTGGCCAAGACGCGACAAAATACTCAGCGCAACAAGTTAGGTCTGTTGCATCCGCCGAGTTTGAAAAAAGGAGTCAGATATCACAGAGTAAATTTATATCGTCGATCAAGAGCTATCTAGGCTTTTGTGTCTTTGAAGGAAAATGTGACGCATCGTTAATTCATGCTGTGATATCGCGGAGAAGTTACAAGCTTTCGAATGTGCCAAAACGCCTTGAACCTGGAATTTCGCAAAAGATAATCGATAGTGTTTCCATCAGCACCGCAACCGGCTTGCGAGATCGAGCAATCCTGGTTCTGTTGGCCGAACTTGGTCTTCGCGCCGGCGAGGTTGGTAGGCTCACGCTGGGCGATCTGGACTGGAAGCAGGCCACAATCAAGATCGACGGAAAGGGCGGACGAGCCGCCATTGTCCCTCTAACTCAGCGTTCAGGTGACGCCATTCAGCTCTACCTTGCGAGAGGGCGTCCGGCGTCCCGGTCCGATCACCTATTTATTCGATGTCGTCGACCACACGTGCAATTTGGCGCTCCCTCAGAAGTAGCAAATATCGCTCGTAAAGCACTAGCCAAGTTTGGTCTGAAAGGCGGTGCACATATATTTCGACATACCTTAGCAACCGAGTTGCTACGAAGTGGTCGAACTATCGAGGACGTTGCGACCGTTTTACGGCATACGTCTATACAAACCACAATGATCTATGCAAAAGTTAACGCGACGATGCTGCAGCGCCTCGCGGTTCCGTGGATGGGGGGCGGTCAATGATGGATGCTGTCGTACGCTACCTCTATCAGCGGCAGTCTCTCGGCTATAAGGACACAGATCTTTCCCGTGACCTCATAAGCTTTGCTAAGTTTTCCGCCGATCGTGGCTTAGATTATATCACGATTGACAATGCTATTGCGTGGGTGGACGGCAGAAATTGCCGCTCCGACGCAAGTCGGCGCTTTCTGCTTTCGTGTGTCCGTCGTTTGGGGCTCTATTTACTAACCGAAGACGACCGGCACGAAATTTTATCGGAGGAGTATACCCGTTCCCCCCGAAGGCACAGGCGACCGATACCTTTCATCTACTCTGATTTAGAAGTAAGCCAATTAATAAAACTGCTTTCGGAATATCGATCGCCCCATCTGTATGACAGCACGACATATGAACACGTGATTGGACTCATAGCTGTCACTGGTCTGAGGATTAGTGAAGCTATCGGTCTATCTAGATTTGATCTTTGTGGTACGGAGTTGTTTGTCCGGAAAGGAAAGTTTGGAAAAGATCGGGTAGTCCACCTCGACTTAACTACGGTATCCGCCTTAGAGTACTACCTCTCGCGTCGGCCAAAACATCTAAAGAGCACCGGCCTTTTCGTTACGCATAAGGACCGAGCGCCAACAAAGCATGCTATACAATCAGCATTCCGAGCATGTGCGAATCAGATGGGTTTGTATAGCCGAAACGGCAGTGGTCTACCACGGGTGCATGACTTACGGCACACCTTTGCCGTTCGGTCATTGGCTTCGTGCCCTCCAGACAAAGAGGCAGTATCCAACCATATTATAGCGTTATCGACCTATTTAGGTCACGTTAGTCTAGCTAGTACGTATTGGTATTTGGAGATTGGCACAGAGACCAAGGAGTCAATGGCATTAGCTATGGAGGAGGTATTCAATGTTTGATCACCGTCGCCATTTAGGCCCAATCTTGTCAGGATTCTTTAATGAATATCTTATTCGAGATAGGGGTCTTAGCCCGCTTACCCGTTCAAGTTACGCGCATACTTTCGTTCTTTTAATACAATTCATGGATCGCGCGACAAAAAGGCGCCCTGATCAAATATATCTCGAGGACATAACTGCTGACATTGTTCTTCAGTTTCTACTCGATCTCGAGAGGGCAAGGAATAACTCAGCTCGAACCCGAAACCTTAGACTGGCCGCGATCCGCTCCTTCTTCAGATATGTTCAGATGAAGGTTCCATCTGCGCTCGAACAGGCCGCTCAGGTTCGCTCGCTTGGTCCCAAAAGGGTTGCAGGCGCAGTTGTAGATTGGCTCACAATAGAAGAGATGAGAGCAATTTTACGATTGCCAAGTACTAGCTGTGCTGAGGGGGTAAGAGATCGGGCGATGCTTTCGATTGCGTATATATGCGGCTTACGGGTGTCGGAGGTTTTGAGTCTCTCCTTGCGAGATTTAAATCTTGGACCCAAGCCAACAATCCGCGTGATGGGGAAAGGACGGCGGGAAAGGATACTTCCGCTGGGTCCGGAATCCGTGCAGCTTTCGCGTGCTTGGCTAGCGATCCGGCCTAATGTGGTGTACGATCATGTCTTCGTTGGTCGGCTCGGCCTGCCACTTACACGCGATGGTTTTGCGGCTCGTCTAACGAAATACGCCAAGGCGGCTGCGGTGGGACTGCCCAGCCTTAGCGCGAAGAGGATTACTCCTCATGTGCTAAGGCATAGCTGTGCGATGCACATGCTCAAAGCGACGCGCGACATACGCAAGGTCGCACTTTGGCTCGGCCACGCGTCGATCCAATCGACAGAGATATATCTTCACGCTGACCCGGATGAAAAGCTGGAGATTCTCACGTCACATGGTGGGTTGGGTATCAAGGCTGGACGGTTTTCTAGCTATGACCCGGACGTGATGAAAATGCTGCAGGTTGCTCGGAAACCTGGTAACGGCCTCGGTGAGGTTCTGAGGTCACGCTGAGGTGGAGTGGCCTGGCCAAGCGGCATATGCATGCCAGCCAAACCCGCCGCTGGCCATTTCAACATAAGACTGCCTGACCTTGCTTCGGACTTGCAAGGGGCAATTTGCCGAACAATGTTGAGTTCAACGTCTGCCTGTCGTCCGGATTATAAATCCAGCCGCCGATACCGTCCAATTAGCGGGAATTCCGGCGTTCGCCTCCAGCTAAGCAATATTTGTCGGCTGGCGGAACTTAACGTATCCACATTTGGCCGAAGGGAGCCACTGTACTTACCCTGGAAGGCTCGTAATTGACCTGGACTCTGGGGATCACGACGTCTGAAAGCACGGGTCGGTAAGCAGCCCGAGGGAACGACTGTGGTCAGTCCGCTGCTTGAAACTCGAGTCCCATGACAATGGCCTGCAGCTTCGCGTTAAACGCACTTCGATCTGTCGCATAGTGCGCACGTCTGTGACAATTTGGGCATATACCAGCCACGTACCGCGGATCATCCGGCCCTCCGTCGCTCAGCCGCCGAATGTGGTGAGCCTCCAAATAAGGGCGTCCTGAAGCAGTCGCGAACGGGGCTGGACTGCTGCAGCCTTCACAAACACCTCTCGCACGCGCGAGTACGTAATCACGCACATCTTGGCTCCGGATGTACAATGTTACTGAATTTGCGCCTTGCTTCGTCTGCGCTGGAGCCGACGCTGCAAACGCACGAGCACGCAGAATGTTGATGTCGACGACGGGCGCTGGTTCGACAACCAGGTCATCCGCCTCAAGATCAGTTTCTCTGATTGGAGCCAGCGTAAAGACGATGGCATCTCGCTCGGCACCAGTGACATCGGGCTGACGCTGTACGTCCCAACCAGCACATCCAAATAGGCCAAGGAACCGGATCCCACCGCCCTTCCCCAACTGCTCGAAAACAAGCAGATCTTTGCCAGAGATGGCATGATCACGAATGGCGGAATTGCCGGCAGCCATGACCATGTCGCCAATTTGTCCTTGCCCGGTGTAGCGGAGCGATCCGTCAGCCTGAAAGGCATCT
Organism: Sphingomonas sp. Leaf67; assembly: GCF_001421965.1. Taxonomy (GTDB): domain Bacteria; phylum Pseudomonadota; class Alphaproteobacteria; order Sphingomonadales; family Sphingomonadaceae; genus Sphingomonas. The sequence goes on along the minus strand of NZ_LMLP01000012.1, from coordinate 146,388 downwards.
TGGTAGCCGACTGTGCCACCGCCATGCCCCGTGAAGATGAATATGCCGGGCACGCCCTTTGGCGTGACGATCCCGCTCTGACGCTGCCCACCAAACGCATCATGCACATTAGCGCGACGGTTGTAGGTCTGATGAATTACATAGGGCCAGTGCATGGCGACAGACTGCTGCTAATTGCCCCAACCTGCAACAGGCCGGTCAAACCGTGACTTAGTCGCCTTCGATAGCCCTATACCTCGCTGCCCTATGATCGCGACCACCCTTGCACAGCATTTGATAAGCAACCCATCTGACCCAGTTCCGGACGCTGAGGTCGCCGATAACGCTGCTCATAAGCAGACGGTCGTTCATGACGTCCTCCAAGACCTTGCCCTCGTGCGAACAATTTAGGAACCAATCAACTAATAGAGGTTTTAGGACTTTGCACCACCAGATGGTGTTTGCTTGGAGCCCAACGATGGCGAAGAACGAGCATACGAGCGAGAAGGCCGGCAAGGCAGCCTCAAAGGTCCTGAAGGACGGTCGAACCGGCAAGGACTCGAAGACAGCCGCTGGATCTGCATTGTCTCAGCGCCCCGACAAAAAGAAGAAGTAATCGATGGGGGCCGGTCGGAACCGGCCCCACCCATCTGGTACGGGTATCAGCCAGCTGAGACCCACAAGTGGACATTCAGCCTGCCCTTCCCGCTCCCCAACTTCGGACGCTCGTTCATCGTCGCGAACGACCAGCTTGCCACCCTGGACATCCACTAACGAACGTCGTGATCTGCAGGGAAGCGGCCGCTCCGCTTTTAGGAAAAGCAGATGGCGTTAGCGGACGTCGTCAGGCGCTGCGGCCTTTCTCAAAAAAGGATGGGATGTTGAGCTTATCGTCGGGTCTGTGGTCAACGGTGTTCGATGACCGGGTGGGAAGGCGAAGCGGCGTGCGGCCAGTGCGATGAGGAAGGCGGCCACGGCCAGCGCGGCGACAGCGGGCGGCAGCAGCGTGGTCCCTCCCGTCGTGAGGAGCACCCCGCCAAGCGACCCACCGGCCGCAATCGCCAGGTTCCAAGCCGTTGTCACCATCGCCTGCGCCAGATCAACGCCATCGCCGGCTGCGTCCGCCGACGCCGTCTGCATCATCGCCCCGGCACCACCGAAGCCAAGACCCCAGACAACGGCTGCTGCAAAGACGGCAAGGCCCTGCCCGCCGATGAGCGACAGGAAAACAGCGACGGCGGCAAACGATCCGATCGCGAGCAATACCAGCATGCGCAGCATCCGATCGACTAATCGCCCGACGATCCAGATGCCGACGAGCGAGCTGATGCCGAACGCTAGCAGGACGAGATCGACCCGCACGGACGCAGCGGTCGCGAACGGCGCGATGTAGGTGTAGAGGATGTTGTGGCCCGTCATCCAGGCAAGGATGACGAGCAGGATCGGTATGATACCCGGTGTCGCGACGACGCGGCGCAGAGAAGGACGATTGTCACCCGTCCGCCCGGGGGCATCGGGCACCTTGAAGATAATCCAGCCGATCAGCACGACACTCAGTGCCGAGAGGATCAGGAACGATCCGCGCCACCCAACCAAACCGCCCAGGAAGGTGCCTATGGGAACACCCAGTGACAGCGCCAGCGGCACGCCGAGCATGGCGAGGGCCATTGCCGGGCCGGTCTGATCGGCACGCACGATGCTGCGCGCGTAACCCGCAAGGATTCCCCAGGCGAGACCCGCCGCGCACCCGGCGACGAACCGCGCGACCAGCACGACCGTGATCGATCCGGCCCAAGCGGTCAGCGTGTTGCTGACAACGAAGCAGATGATGGTGGTAAGTAGTACCGGTCTTCTTCGAAGCCCCTGGGTCAGGCTCGTGAGCGGGATCGCTGCCAGCAAGGACCCCAGCGCATAGACGGCAACGAGTTGTCCCGCGATCGCCTCGGAGATCTGCAGGCCGGATGCGATCTGCGGGAGTAGGCCAGCAGGAAGTGTTTCGGTCACGATGCACAGAAAGCCACTGGCGGCGAGACCAGCAAGGGCCGCGGTCGGGAGTTTGGAGCGTGGAGCTACGCTCGCTTCGACGCGGCGTTTGTTGGAGGATGGAGGCATAACTGTCCTTGTGCATCGTTGATACCACCTCTGCGCCGTGACGAACCTGAGGCATGGGCATTTCTATGAATGGGCGCTATATAAATATGACTGACACAGGCAAGCGGGTTGTGTAATGACCATTAACGAAAATAAGCGGCCACGGGGGCGGCCCCGGGGATTCGCGCTTGAAGCTGCGGTCGAAGCCGGGCAGCACCTGTTTCACGAGCATGGCTATGAAAACGTCAGCGTGGCGGCGCTGACCGAGGCGATCGGGATTACTCCGCCGAGCTTCTATGCAGCGTTCGGCAGCAAGGCCGCATTCTTCAAAGAGAGCCTAAGGCTCTACTCGGCCACCGTGGTGCCGCTGGACCGCTTCCTGATGCCGGGTGCAGCGCCGATGGCGGCGCTTGGCGACATGCTGCGAGCTGCGGCGCACGCTTATACCACTGGTCCGCAGCGGCGTGGTTGCCTGATCCTTGAACACGCAAAAGCGGGCACAACGGATTGGGGCATCGCAGCCAAACAAATCGCGGGAGAAAACCGCAGCAGGGTGGCGGAATTTCTGGACGATGCGGGAATTAAAGCTCCCGGACGTGTCGCAGATTACGTTGCTACGACAATGCTCGGCCTATCGGCTGCAGCGCGAGAGGGATGGGACGAGCCAAGACTGCTTGCCGTCGCCAACACGGCAGCCGAGGCTCTACTTTGTCGCTCAGCCCTTGAGGAGTGAACAGGTTTCTGCTTGGGCCGGCTTTCCCAACTGGGGACCTGTTGACCCAATCTCGGTCATCCAAGTGCGCCTTTTCGCTGCCCGAAACCTGCCGTTCGTTCATCGGAGAAAGTTGACCGCTTGAGCAATCAACCAGGACGGCTGAACGACTGAGATTGGGGACATTCCTGCCAGTCAGCTTTCAGGATTGGAACGGCCAAAAGTCGCCGGTACGTGGTGTCACAACCGTTCGAGACTGTTGAAAAACGCGTGCTTGCGACGACGAGGAAGGCGTGATTCACTCCTGCCAGGCGGCGGGAGTATGGACATGATGGGTCGGCAGGTGGCGCAAGGCGCGCTGTTCTACGGTTTCCGGCTCGACGATCATGTGCCTGCCGACTACCTTCTCCGGCGCATCGACGGCGTGCTGGACCTCGGCTTCATGCGTGAGGCGCTGGCAGCGAGCTACAGCGCGAGCGGTCGACCCTCGATCGATCCGGAGCTGATGCTCAGGATGCTGCTTGTCGGCTACCTGTTCGGCATCCGCTCGGAACGGCGCCTGTGCGAGGAAGTGCATCTCAACCTCGCTTATCGCTGGTTCTGCCGGCTCGATCTGGGCGACCGAGTGCCCGACCATTCCACCTTCTCCAAGAACCGGCACGGCCGCTTCCGCGCCTGCGACTTACATCGTCTGCTATTCGAGCAGGTAGTCGCGCGGTGCGCCGCGGCCGGGCTGGTAACGGGGCGCGACTTGGCGGTGGACGGCAGCACGATCATGGCCGACGCCAGCCGCGAGAAGAAGCTGAAGGGGGCCGTCGCCGCAGACGAGCTTCGTGCCGGGGAAAGCATATCGCGACCCGTCGCCGAATATCTGGCGGCGCTCGATGCCGCGTTGCCGCCGGACCCCGACGAACCAGCGCCCGTCGATCCGACCAGCATCTCGCCGACCGACCCGCAGGCGGCGCTGACCTGCAAGCACGGACCGGCGCGCTACGCATACGCCATTAACCCCCTGCTCGACCTCGACACCGACTGCATCCTCGACGTGGAGGCGACGCCCGCCCGCTTCGCAGCCGAGGTGGCGGCGACCCGGACGCTGGTGTCACGCGCCGGCACCAGGCTGGGCATCGAACCCGAGAGCCTCGCGGCTGACAAAGCATATGGCAGCGGCCCGTTGCTCGGCTGGCTAATCGACCGGAAAATCACCCCGTACATCCCGGTCATCGACCGCAGCCGCCAACGCGACGCCTTCTTCACCCGTGATGCTTTTCGCTATGACCGCGAGGCCGATACCTATCGCTGCCCGGCCGATAAGCCGCTCGGCTATTGCGGCACCAAACGCGCCAACCAAGTTCGCGTATACCGAAGCCATGTTGCCGATTGTGCTGGCTGCGAACTGAAGCCCCGATGCACCGTCAGCCGGAAACGCAGCATCATCCGCCTCGTCAGCGAGGATGCCCGCGATGCCGCGCGCGCCCTTGCCGGCACCGACGCCTATGTGCACGCGTGGCGTCGAAGAAAGCGGATCGAGCGCGTGTTCGGCCACCTGAAACGCAACTTGGGGCTACGAACGCTCAAGCTGAGAGGCCTCGCCGGAGCAGCTGAGGAGTTCTCCATGGCTGCCGCGGCATACAACCTCCAGCTGCTGGCCCGGCAGGCCGCGCCGGCCTGATACGCGGCGCATCCTCCGGTGCCCGGCGTCACCTGTCATCCACCACGCTGATCCCACGCGATCCTTTTTCAACAGTCTCGACCGGTTATGACGACTTTCCCGATTGAGATGGTATTTTGGGATCATGGCTCGGTTAGCCGGTGCCACCTGAGACATCGGGAGCGACCTTGGGGTCGGGCTCCTGCGCCTTGCCGGTTGCGGGTGCCGCCTTCTGATGCGGCATGGCGGTGAGATAGGCGACGATTGCGTCGACATCCTTCTCGGCCACCGGCGCCTTGTACACCTCGCGCATCTTGGTGACGGTCGCCTTCCACTGATCCGCCGATAGCGCAGGCTGGGTCAGCGCCATACTGGCCGAGTGGCACGAGGTGCAGTTGGCGTTGATAACGTCGGCGTGCGGACCATCGGGATAGGTCGCGTCGTCGACCGGCAGGTCGACGCTGGTCGAGGCAAGCGAGAAGCCGCGGGCCGACACGCTGACGGGGGGCGCCGGTTCGGACGTCTCGGAGATCGGGGCAGACGCCTTGCGGCTGCTCGGCGCCCCTATCGAGACGAGGATGATACCGGTCAGGCCAATCAAGCCAGCGGCCATTACGCCGGGAGACGGGGTCTTCATGGATTGCTCGCTCCTCAGGCCGCAATGATGGTGGTGGTTTCGATGTTGCCGCGCATGAACCCGCCGGGGTTCCAGATCGGCTTCATCGGCTGAGCGACACCGTTGGCGTTCCAGCAGCGCACCATGATGGGGTTGGGACCACGCCTAAGCGGCACGCGACCATCCCAGCGCCGGAAGCTATACTTGCCTTCGTCCGCTCCGAGCGTCGTCCTGTACCAAGTGCGGCCACCGTCGGATGAGACATCGACCTTGGCGACGCCGCAGTCGCCGCCCATCGCGATCCCGCCAACCGGGATGGACGCTTCATAGGCGATCGCCTGGCCATCCGGCAGGCTGGTCATCCAGCTACGCGGGATCATGCGGTTAATCGGGACGGTCGGGAAGTCTTTCTGTCCCGGCATCACGTTGGCGCCCGGCGTCGCCGGAATCTTGTAAGCCTTGGCCATCCAATATTGGTCGTCAGGGCCGGGCAGCACCTCGATCCCGTTCAGCATCTTGACCCAATAGGTCGAGTACCAGCCCGGCACGATCAAACGGCAGGGAAAGCCGTTGAGGAGCGGCAGCTGCTCGCCGTTCATGCCGAAGGCGATCATCACCTCGCCGTCGCGGGCATGGTCGAGCCCAAGCGCCTTCTCGAAGTCGGGGGCGCCAGCGACGACCGGCTGATCGAGAGCGCCGAAGCGCACCTGTACCGCGCCTGCTTTGACCCCGGCGAGATCAAGCACGTCGCGCAGGCGCACGCCGAGCCATTTGGCATTGCCCATCGCGCCGTTGCCCCATTGCGCGCCGGCGACACGCGGCTGGAACAGCCCACGGCTGTTGCCCGAACACTGGTTGACGGCGGCCATCTCGACCCGCGGCAGGCGCAGCAGTTGGGCGAGGCTGATCGACAGCGGTCTGTTGACGTGGCCGAAGACCTTGAGGCGAAAGCTCTCGACGTCGATCGAGGTCGGGATGTCGGCCCAGTGCCAGCGGACGAAGAACTGGTCGTTGGGCGTGAACACCGACTTGTCGAACACGTCCATCGGCGTCTCCAACAGCGGAGGATGGATGCGTTGGAGGATCATGCTGCCCTTGCCAGGAAAGGCGCTGGTCATCGGCCGCTCGGCATTGCCGCCAGGCAGCTTCAGGTCGACGAGCTGCTGCGCCAGCGCAGGTGCTGCGGCAAGGCCGGCGGTGCCGAGCGCCGTACGCCTGAGAAAGCGGCGACGGCTGGTTTCACTCGCCAGCGCGGCGTCAAAATTGTCCATGAAAAGGCTCTCCTGTGGCCAGCCACGCTGGCGGATCGAAGGGGCGTTCTGCAAGTGATCGGACCGACTGATCCGATCATCAGGGTGGATCAGTTCGGGGTAGCGATGCAGGGCGAGACGAACAGGTTGCCGCGCCATGCTCCGGCGAGCGTCTTGGCACCGACCAGCAGCCACATCGCCGCGAGCGCGATCGTCAGCACCGTGCCGACGATACCGAAGAAACCGAGGTTCAGCGTCGTGCCGAGCCGGAAAGTGGCGACGGTGTAGACGCCGAGCGGGAAGGTATAGCCCCACCAGCCCAGGTTGAACGGCACGCCGGCGCGCCAGTAGCGGATGGTGATGAGCGTCGCGAGCGCCAGCCACCACAGGCCGAAACCCCACAGGCAGAGCCCGGCGACGACGCCGATCCCTTGCGCGACGGTACCGACACCGACCAGCCCGTGCGCCGCGAGGATCGCCGGCGCATCCGCACCAAGCACCAGCATACCCAGCGCCCCGGTGCCGATCGGCCCCAGCGCGAGCCAGGAGGATGCCGCCATGCTCTCGTGCGGGAGCTTATGAAGCGCCATGCGTAGGATCAGAATGGCGAGGATGCCAAACGCGACCGGCACCGAATAGGCCCACAGCACATACGAGGTCGCGAGCGTCACGATCTGCGCGTGGGGATCGGTCAGATGCGGCGCGAGCAGCCCGCCGCTGGCACCCGCCACTTCCGCTGCGACGACCGGCAGCAGCCATACCGCGGTCATGCCGTCCAGGCTGTGCTCGTGGCGGGTGAACATCAGGTACGGGATCAGCACGCCGCAGGCGAGCGACATGGCGACGTCGATCCACCATAGGACCTGCGCGACGCCAACAATGCCGTCCCCGAACCGCACGATGCCGAAGGCTAGACAGCCGTTGATGATCGTTGCGAGGCCCATAGGGATGGTCCCGATGAACATCGATACGGTGTTGTGCCCGAAGATGCGCCGCGCCTCGTGCCCGAACATCGCCCAGCGCGCGCCATAGAGTCCGGTAAACAGCGCGAAGAGGGCGATGTTGAAGAACCACAACACCTCGCCAATAGGCTTGAGCGACGGGCCGATGCCGGGCACCTGCGGCAGCGCGAGGGCGAGGATACCAGTGCCCATCGTCGCGGCGAACCAGTTGGGCGTGAACTGGCGGATCATCTCCCGCGGATGGTCGAGCCGGCTGAGAGGCTTGAGGCCGTTCAGGACCGGAGGTGTGTTGGCAGTCATGCGACCTGCTCCTTGATAAGGTCCGTCAGCGCGTCCGCCGCACGGGTGCGATAGCGTTCCTTGTGGCGCAGCGCGTGGAAGGCGCGATCGGGCAGCCCCAGCGGCAACTCGACCAGATCGCCCGCCTTCAACGCACGAGCGACGACCAATCGCGACAATACGGCGACGCCGGCACCTGCCTCGACCGCGGTGCGCACTGCTTCGTTGGACGGCAGCGTCATCGCTACCGTCAGTTGCATCGGATCGAACCCGCGCGTTCGCAGCACGTCTTCGAAGGTCGAACGCGTGCCTGATCCCTGCTCGCGGACGATCCAGCGTGCAGCGCGAAGCCAGTCCTCGTCGACGCGCCCGGCGTCTTCACGGCCGACCAGCACCATCGGGTCACGCCCGACATTCCAGAGGGCGAGCGCCGGTTCGTCCACCTCGCCCTCGACGAAACCGAGCTCCGCCGCGCCGCTCAGGATCTGCGCTGCTGCACCTTCGGTGTTGTCGATCGCCAGTTCGACCGCGATCTGCGGGTGGCGTTCGTAGAAGGCGGCGAGCTTTGCCGGCAACCAGTAGCTCGCGATCGTCTGGCTTGCGACGATCCGCAACGAACCACGGGCAAGCCCGGCATAGTCCGCCAGCATCGTCTCGGCATGCGCTGCCCGCCCCAGCACCGCGCGCGCTTCCTCCAGAAAGCCGCGGCCTGCTTCGGTAAGCTGGATGCCACGCCCGACACGGTGAAACAGAGGAACCCCGTAGCGCGCTTCGAGGGCCGCGACCGCGCCGGAGGCAGCGGACTGCGTCACGTTCAGCACCTCCGCTGCCTTGGTGACGTGTTCGCGCTCGGCGACACCGACGAATATTCTGAGCTGCTCCAGGGTCATGCAGCTTATATCGCGCAATCTTATCGATACGACCAACCGTTTGATCTGTTTATTTCAATCTGGATATCGGAACGATCGGTAATCCTTCGTCTGCGATAGTCTTGAAGACTTGAAGCGATCCGCGCGCTTGCGGCGTTGGTTCGTCCATGACCGATATGATCGAGCGCAAATCCGAGCCCTACAACGCCGAGCCGACGCCCGGCGCGCTGATCGAGCGGTTCCTGACGCCGCAGGCGCTGTTCTACGTGCGCAGCCATGGTGCGGTGCCTGATCTGCCTGCCGATCACCGGATCGAGGTCAGCGGGATGAGCATGGAAAGACGCTCCTTCTCGGTGGAGGAATTGAAGAGCGCGTTGGCCACGCGGACGGTGACGGCAGTTCTCCAGTGCGCCGGCAACCGGCGCACGGATCTTCAGCAGGTCGCAAAAACGTCCGGCGACCCGTGGGACGTGGGCGCGATCGGCAATGCGGAGTGGACCGGCGTACGACTGTCCGACGTACTGGATGCCGTCGGTGCGCCGGATGCGTCCGACCTGTTTGTGGCGTTCACCGGCGCGGACGAGGTGGACGTCGAAGGCGAGGAAGCATCGTTCGGGGTCTCGATCGCCATGGACAAGGCGCGGCAACCCGACGTCCTCATTGCCTGGGCGATGAACGGCGAGCCGCTGACGCCCGAACACGGCGCACCGCTCCGCATGGTGGTGCCGGGCTATGCCGGGGTGCGGAGCGCCAAATGGCTGACACGGATCGAGGTGCGTGACACGCCATCCGACGCACCGATCCAGGCGCACGACTACAAGCTCTTTCCTGCCGATGTGACGAGCGACACCGCCGACTGGAGCCAGGGTCTGACCATCAATGCCATGCCGCTCAACGCCGCGATCTGCGCGCCCGGCTCTGGCGAAGCCCTGCCGGCCGGGGAGGTGCGGATCGAGGGCTATGCCATCGCCTATGATCGCCGCGTCTCTCGGGTCGAAGTGTCGGTGACCGGTGGTCGCGACTGGCAACAGGCGACGTTCGCCGATGATCCGGAGACGCACTGGGGTTGGCGGCGCTGGACCCTTGACGCCACGCTCGCCAAAGGTCGCCAGCACCTTGTCGTGCGCGCCTTTGACGGGGCTGGACAGGGACAGCCCGAACGGCCGGACACGATGTGGAACTTCGCCGGCTATCTGTGCACCGCCTGGCATCACGTCCACGTGCTGGTCGAATGATCGAAGCGTTAGCGGCATCGGACATCGGCTTCTGGATCGATGCGATCGGCCGGCTGGTGATTGCGACCGCGGCCGGGATGGTGCTCGGCTGGGAACGCTCGCGCGAGAACCGGCAGATCATGGGCTTGCGGACGCTGGGTCTGGTCGGCCTGGCGAGCTGCATCGCCGTGCAGGCGATCGTGCACAGTGGCTTGCCGAATGTGAACGCCGATGCCGCAGGACGGGCGATGCAGGGCATTCTGTCCGGCGTCGGCTTCATCGGTGCCGGCGCTGTGCTGCGGGTCGGCCAGGGTCAGGAAGTGCATGGGCTGGCGACCGCCGCGTGCATCTGGGTGACAGCCACGATCGGCGCGGCAGCAGGGTTGGCGGTGTGGCCGCTCATCATCGGCGGGTTGAGCCTTGCGATGCTCGTACTGTTCGTCGGCGCTCCGCTCGAACGTCGCATTCGCGAGCGGGCCAGGCTGACTCCGGCAGAGGCCGACCGGAAGGATGCCGAGCGCAAGCCGTGATCCCGCTGGTCCGCCCAGTGCCTGTCGGCGCTGAGAACCGGCCAGGCGCTATCAGGACACAAGCGCCGCATCGGCCTGGCGCCGGACCTCGTTGGCGATCGGATGCAGCTCGGCAGCGGGGCGCTCCCCCACCACACTATAGCCGATCCCGTCGACCGCCCATGTGACCCGGCCCATGGTCCCGCTGGACGTGCTGGTCATGCTTGCGCTCTTGTCGATTTGCATGGGCCTCGTCAGCACCGCGAGCTTCGACGCTTGCGGTCCATCATAAAGGAGCAGCGCCGCAGGGCCGTGGGGCGTCGCGACCAATCGCCCCCCGCCATAGCGGTAACCCGCTGTGCTGAGGTCCGGGATGGTCACGCGCTCACCCAATCGAGCGGAGGTCCATCGGATCAGCATGGCGCGCTGGTCGGGGCCGATCTCCGCTGGTCGTATCCGGTCGGCGGCATAGACACGGAAATTGTCACTCGCCTCGTTGGCCAGCGCCGCGATACCCGCGCGGGGTTCGCCACTCCAACGCGCGCTCGACCAGCCCCCGCCAAACCCGACCGTCAACAGAAGCGACGCGGCGATGGCGAGTTGCCAACGCGGTTGGCGTTGCCGTCCCCTGATGGCTGCAACGCGCATCGTCGCCGGGATAGGTTCATCCGCGATCGGGGCGAACAGGGATGCAAGGGCTCGCGCCTGCTCCGCCTGCTCCCGCAAACGGGCATGCATGTCCGGCTGGCCTTCAAGGTAGGCGTCGACCAGACGCTGCCGCTCGGGCGACAGCCTTCCATCGATCCACGCGGCCAGATCGTCTTCTCCGATCGGGCTGGTCATCGCACACTCCTCAATCGCGGCCGTTCACCCTCTCGGATGAGTGTCGCCAGACGGTCGCGCCCCCGCGATATTCGCGACATCACCGTTCCCAGCGGCACTCCGACGACGGCAGCGACTTCCCCATATGACAGACCTTCGACCGAGATGAGCAGCAGCACCGTCCGCTGCTCCTCGGGCAACGCATCAAGGGCGCGCAACAGGTCGCGGTGGTGCAGACCCGTGTCCTGATCGGCCGGGCGGCCGAGCGCAGCGTCGTCTACGAGGTGGAGCGGAACCGCCGTACCTCGCCGGATATGCTGCCGCCTTTGATCGATCAACAGGTTGTGCAGGATCGCATAAAGCCAGGGGCGAACCTCCGTGCCACGCCGCTGCCGCCAGCGCCCGACCGCGCGCTCAAGGCAATCCTGCACCACGTCATCCGCCATCGCCTGATCGCGCAACCACGACCGGGCATAGCGACGCAGACCAGGGATCAGTGATTCGATCGCGGCGGCAAGCGGGTCCATTTCAGTCGCGCTGCACCTGCACGATGCGGCCCGGCGCACCATTTACCACCTCAGCTACCGCCAGAAAACGCCGGGGTGCCGCGGTGCTGCCTTGAACGATCTGCCGGATCGGTCCCGACGCATTGACGATCGCCGCACCTGCCGGGTTGCTCATGAAGTTCGCAAGCGGCTCTACCGCACCGCTGCCGTCCGCATTGGCGGTCAGCACGAGCATGTAAGGCTTTTTGGGCTGTAAACCGGTAACGGCACTCTGCACCACCTGAATGATACCCTGGTCGAAGAGGGTAATGCTGCTTGCCGCGCGGCTGCCGCCAACCGGCCCCATATTCAGATGCAACGCCTTGCCGGCCGTGCCGAGCGGTTGAAGATTGTCGGTGCCGGGGCCTGTCGGAACAGCGTTGGGGACATAGGCGATCGCCTGCGGTGCCTGTCCGACCGGCACGGTGGCAACGACCTTGTTGCCGGCGGTGTCGATCGCGGCAAGTTCATCAGCATTCTCCAGCCCGACATAGATGCGCCGGCCGTCGCCCGATGGCCAGACACCGTGCGGCATCTTGCCGACCGGGATGGTGGCGACAAGCGCGAAGTCGGACGTGCGGAACACCTTCACCGCGTTTTCCCCGCCTACCGTGACATAGGCGAACTGTCCCCTGACCGTGCGGGCGAAGTTGACGTGATTGGTGATCGGTCCGGTATCCAGCACCTTGAGGATCGCGAAAGGCGGCTTGGCATCGAATGCGACCGTCTTGCCGATGTCCTTCAGCGTGAACCACACCTGCTTGCCGTCCGGCGTCGCGGCGATGTTGGGACAGAACGGACTCGGCTGCGCCACCTGTCCGACCTGCGCGTGGGTCGAGACATCGAACACGGCCAGCACCGGATTGAACGAGGAACAGACATAGCCGTATCGGCCATCGGGAGAGAAGATCGTCATGCCCGGACCACCGGGCGTCTTGATGCGACCGGTCTCCTTGTACGTCTTGGGGTCGAGCACGGCGATGTAATCCTCGCCGCGTACCGTAACCCACACCTCCTTGCCGTCCGGCGTGAAGAACGCCTCATGCGGGCTGCGCCCGACATAGGTCGTGTGCTTGACGGTGTTGGTGGCGGTGTCGATCCACGACACGGCGTTGGATCCGATCGACACGACCGCCAGTGTTTTCCCGTCCGGCGAGAAGCCGAGGCCGTGAACCAGCACCTGCCCCTTGTAGAGCGGGGAAAAATTCATCGGCTGCGGATCGCCGAGCTTGATGACGCCGAGCAACCTGTTGTCGGCCGGGTCCGTCACCGACACCGTGTTGGAGAATTGTTCGGATGCATAGACGCGGTCGCGGTGGCTGACAGGCACGTCCTTGGCGTTCCACGGCGCCTGCTGGGCCATGGCAATGCCCGGTGCGGCGCTCATCAGCAAGGCGGCCGAGCGCAGGAAGGTCCGGATCATGTCAGTGCTCCATATGGCTGTGGTAGTCGCCGCCCTGCGTCGGGGCTGGCGTCGAAGGGGGTAGCGGCTGACCAATCGCCAACTTCATGGCGGCGATCTCCTGCTGCTGATCGATGATGATCTCCTGCGCAATGCGCTTGAGCTGCTCGTTATGGCCGTAGCGCAGCTCTGCCACCGCCATATCAATGGCGCCCTGGTGATGCGGAAGCATCATCGCGACGAAGTCGCGGTCGACGTCGCCGGACGGCTTGACCATCATGCCCGCCATCATCCGGTCCATCGCGGCAGATATCATGCTGGCGTATCCATCGGCGGGGGCGGCCGCGACTGCGCCGGTGAGCAGAACCGAAGCGGTCAGACCCAGCATCCAATTTCGTCTACGCATAAGCCTCCGGCGCATCAGTCTCGAAAGCGTAGACGACGCCCGTCGGGGTTTATTCCATGGGTGAGCCAATTATTGATCCTCAGCAAAACAATGGTCTCATCGTGACCCTGCCGTTGGTTGACCAGGTCGCCGTCGGACAGCATATGCTCAGGCAAGGCGATGGATTTCCGCCGGGCCATTCGGCCGAACCGCCCTCGCAAGGGCCGATGATTCCTACCAGGCGCCGCAAGGCAGCAAGGAGGAATCGTGCGCGCGACATTTCGCAATCTCTACGACCAGTTCAACATGGCAGCGTTCATTCGCGATCGCCGCACCCATGCCATGTCGGTGCTGCGGTGGGCTTTGATCCTGATCCCGATGGCCGCAACGGTGGGAACGCTCTGCGCAGCCTTCCTGTGGAGCCTCGATGCCGTGACCCGGCTTCGCTTTGCCTTTCCCTGGCTGCTCTACCTGCTGCCGATCGGCGGGTTCATGGTCGGACTGCTCTACCATCTGACAGGGCGCTCGGTCGAAGGCGGTAACAACCTCATCGTCGAGCAAATCCATGAACCAGGGGGCGGTGTGCCGCTGCGCATGGCCCCGCTCATCTTCTTCGGCACGGTCGTGACGCACCTGTTCGGGGGATCGGCGGGGCGTGAAGGCACCGCCGTGCAATTGGGCGGCAGCCTTTCCAGCGGCTTCGGCCGCGCACTCAAGCTGGATGCGGAAGCGACACGCATCCTGCTGATGACCGGAATCGCGGCGGGCTTCGGCGCGGTCTTCGGGACGCCGATCGCGGGCGCGGTCTTCGCGCTGGAGGTCCTGGCGATCGGCCGGGTCGAGTATCGTGCGCTAGTGCCATGCCTGGTCGCGGCACTGGTGGGTGACTGGACCTGTCTTTCCTGGGGCATTCATCACGGCGCCTACCTTGTCGATGCGACAGTGCCGGTCGACGCTCTAATTGTCATCAAGGCTGGCGTCGCGGGCGTCGTATTCGGGTTGGTCGGACTAGCTTTTGCGGAGGCCAATCATGCGCTTGGCGGATGGCTGAAGCGCATGGTGCCTTATGGCCCACTACGACCCGTCATCGGGGGCGTGGCCGTGATCGCACTGGTCGGGCTGTTCGGCACGCGGGACTATCTCGGTCTGGGCACGCTGGCGGCGACGCCGGACGGCCTGACCATCGCCAGCTTCTTTGGTCCCGACACCCATCCATGGAGCGGGGCGTTGAAGCTGCTCTTCACCGTCGTCACCCTGAGCACTGGCTTCAAGGGCGGAGAGGTGACACCGCTGTTCTTCATCGGCGCGGCGCTCGGCAATGCACTCGCGCCCATGTTCGGAGTCCCGACGGGGGTCTTCGCGGCGATCGGCTTCGTTGCGCTGTTCGCGGGTGCTGCCAACACGCCGCTTGCCTGCACGTTCATGGGGATCGAGTTGTTCGGGGCGGCCTATGCTGTGCCGATCGCGGTCGCATGCTTCGTCGCCTACCTTTGCTCGGGTCATAACGGCATTTATCTGTCGCAGCGCGTCGCAGTCCCCAAGGTGCCTGCTGCGCACCTCACACCCGATGCGACCCTGCGTGATGCCCGCACGCACGGTGCTTCCCGCCGACGCTCGCGCGTCTGATCCTGCTTCCTATCGAAAGGCCCGTTATGCCTGATCGTTTCAACGTCCAGCACCGCGAGGTTGGAATGCTGCGCATCTATTTGAAGCCGTCTGACAAGGTCGGCCCACGTCGCTTCTGGGGTGCGAAACCTTTTTATCGCGAGCTGATCCGCACCGCGAAGGCGGACGGCATCATCAACGCCGTCGCGCAGAACATGCATTACGGCTCCAGCAATCGCGGCCCAGCGGCTTTCAACCGTTCCGATCCTGAAAGCTGACTGGCAGGAAAGTCCCCAATGTCGGTCACCACGGTCCGCGCCGGAAGCGAGGTGAACAAATGGCCGCTTCCGGGAAAGCGCTCGGTCAAGCTGAACGTCGGGAACTGGGTCGGGAGCCGTCCGGCAGCTGTCGGTCAGGCAGACCCAGTTGGCGACCTTCGCGGCGCCTTTAGCGCGCCCCGAAAGCGGCCGCTGGTTCACGTGCTGCTGGGCAGCTGGAATTGGGCCGCAAGCAGACTGGCGGCTTGTGATCAATCGAAGTGGCAGAAGCAGACATTAGCAGTGGTGCGCGACTAGCTCTGACCGGATCGGCGGCCAGTATCTCGTTGCAATAAACTCGGACATCTTCGACCGACTGACGCTGCCGGCCGCGTCCGATAAGCAAGCGCGTGTGCTAATCCACGCGTCTATCGGACGATGGCGAGCAAGGCGGATTGTTCGGCTTCAGATTCGACTGACGTCAGGCTGCGACAGCGACGATCTTTGGACGTTCGCGATATCCGTGGCGGGCCGTATTGTAGCGCGTCTTGCCGCCCGAGGTCCGCTCCAGCTCGATCGTGATCAACTCGTCGGTCGGAAACGCCGGGCTCATTTCGAGCGCGAGATAGTCGAACAGCGCTCTGTCGTGGACCGCGACGATGATCTGCCGCCCATGCTCCTTCGACAGGGTCCGCAGCAGCGCCGCGAAATGCGCGATGTGGACGTCGTCCATCGACTGGACGGGATCGTCCAGGACCAGCCAAGGCAGTTTCGGCTGCACCGAGAGGTGGAGCGCCAGAAAAAGCGTCAGCGCGGCGGTATTGAGGTTGCCGGAGCTGAGCATCACGCCCGGAGAGCCGCCATCGTTCCCGGAACGGTGCATCGTGCGGAGGACAGGCCGGATCCGGCCACCCTTTCCGACGGGCACGTCAAACACCGGGACGAACTCCTCGTCAGGCGCCAGACGCACGAAGAGATCCCGCCAAAGCGTGTTCAGCTTGTCGTTGAACACCTCCGCGACCACCCTCGTGCGAGCTTCGGCGGCCGCGTCAGCGATCCTCCCGACGCTGCGGCGGATCGCCGTGGTCGCGCGGAAGGCGTCATCTGCACGCTTTTTAGCCGAGACCTGCGACCGCAGCTTCGCATCGAGCTCGACTCGCTCCGCAGTCATAGACGTGAGCTCCCGCTGCACAGTCGACGCTATGGTTTCCTGCTCGATCCAGGCCGTCAGGCGCGCGCGTCGTCCCCCCAATTCCCGGGTCATAAAGGCCAGCCGGTCAGTCGAGGAATTCGTCCGTGCGGACACGATTCCCAGCTGATCCTCAAGCGCCGCGACGTCTTTGGACAGCAGGTCGTCCTCGACGTCGGAACGCGACCAACCCACGGCCAGTCTGACAGCCTCCGCCTGCTGACGAAGCAAGGATCCGCCCTCCCTCGCGATTGAAAGCAGCTCAGACGCCTCCGCGACCAATCCGGTTAGCGCGGCTGCAGCTGCCTGATCCTCCAACCGCCGACTCTCGCTCGGCAGCTGTGCAACGAGCAGCTCACGTTCGCGACCGATCTCGGCGATCGTTGCTGTCAGCGAGGTCCGCCGACCCGTAGCCTCCGCCAAACGCGAGGCGGCGGACGTGATCAACTGGATTCGCTTACGCACAGCTTCGGCGAGCGGCGTCTCGGAGACCTCCCCGTAATCTCGCCCACACACAGGGCAGTCGTCGCCATGGATGTGCGGAATGACGGTCGACAGCGCAGCCGCCAGATCGGGAGCCTGGCGCCCGAGTTCGGATATCTCGCGGTCGAGATCATCCGTCGTGGTCTTCGCCGAAACCAATTCGTCATCCAGCTCCTTCAGCCGGCGCTCCGCATCCTTAGCCTTTGCGACTGCCGCAGCTGCCGCGTTCGAAAGCGTCTTGAGCTGGTTCGCCAGGCGGGCGATGTCGGCGCCGACATCTGCAGTGATGCCGGTCGGGACATCCGGGACGTGACTGACCACTGCAAGCAGAAGGCGCTGGATGCGGTCGGAATTGGCCGTAAGCCAGTCCGCTGCTTCGGCTTCCCTCCTTCGTGCCGTGGCAACGACCTCCTCGCGGCCGGCGCCAGCGCGATCGGCTCGGATCCGGGCGGATGAGCGCGTCAGCTCCTCGATGCGCCGGATTTGGTCGTCAAACACCGAGACGGCCAATCTCGTCGACTCCGCAGTCTGCCCCTCTTCACCGCCGATCTCGAGCATTCCGGCCCGGATTCGATCCAGCCGTTCCCGCACATCCGCGATCCGCGCGTCGAGCCGCTTAAGATCTAAAGTGGCCTCCGCGACGGACCGCGCCAAGGCCTCGCGCCGGTCCTCAAGCGTCCGATAGGTCGGCGCCAGCGGCCTGAGATTTCTGGCGTCTCGGGCGGGCTGTAAGCCGCGCTGCAGAGCGTCGAGCCGATCAAGGCCCAAGAGTTCCGCCGCGAACTGGGACAGCGGCGTGTCGATGCTTGCGTCGTCGCCACCGTAGATCGCAAGGAGCTGGCTCAACGTGGTCTGCGCCAGATAGCACCGCTCACTGTAGAAGCGTGCCGCCTGCTCGCTCAGCCCACCCTGGGTCCGCGTCGTTCCGCGGGCCAGCCGGATGTCGGTGTCTCGGAACTCGTCACCCAGGCCATCCACGCGCAGGCTGATCAGACCTTCGCCGGTGGTGTAGTTGGCGAGCTCCTTGCGATAGCTCTTGTCGGCACGCTCGAGCGATGGGACCGAGCCCGTGAGCGCAAGCTCGAGTGCCGACAGCAAGCTCGTCTTGCCCGCGCCGTTGTGCCCGTGGATCAGGACCATCGGCGCATCGAGGCGCAGCGACAACGGCGCGTTGATGCTACGGAACCCGTCGATGGCGATCGATTTGAGGCGAGGCCCGGTCATGCGGATGCAAGCCCTGGCGCCGTCGCCGCCTCGATCGCGCGCGCAAGCACGCGCCGGACCTCGTCCTCCCCACGCAGCGACGCCGCGAGCAGCTGCTCTGCGAGGCGGGCATCCGGGGTGCCTTCCATTTGCCGCTCAAGCTGCCCGAGCGGATCAGCCACCAAAGCGTCCTCGCCAAGCCTGGCGTCCAGCGGCAGCAGGACCCGCAGGCGATCGTCAAGCGGCGGCGCGCCATCGGCGCCATCCAGTGTGGCCTTCGACACGGTGAGCACCCGGCACGACCGCGTCATCTCGTCCACGGTCTCCGACGGTATCGGGGGGCCGACGAGAATCGCCGTCACGACCACGCGCCAATTGGCGACGTCGAGCGCCATTGTCAGCGCCTCCAGCCTCTGGCGCGTCCGAACCCCGCGCTCACCGATCGCCTCCTTGTCGTCGGTATCAACGACGACGACGAGGTCGGAGCCGCGTTCCTTCCTGCCAGTGAAGACCGCCGGGAAGTCGAACGTAACGGACGCCACCTTGAACCGACCGCCGACGCGCTCGTAGTTAGCCTTCTCCAAACGTTCGCAGACGCGCGTCACAGGGCCGCTTGTCACAGCGCAGCCTCCTCGAGGAACCGTTGCTCAAGCATGCCCAAGTCTACGCTTTCGCCGATCAGCTGTCGAACGCTGACGTGCCGCGCACCGGTCGAAGCGATTCCGCTTGGCGACCGTCGCGAGCGCAACGCGGTGCGCATATAAACCTCGTTGCTGTGCACGATGATGGTGTCCTTGTCGTCGAGCGCGCCGTCGGCCGCGAGCTGCAGCACCGCATCGGAGCCGCCTACGAATGTTACCTTTTTCGCAGTGGCATTGTCGTATGCCGCCTTGACGACGAGCGCGCCGTCCGCAGCGCCTCCGTCGGTAGTCAACACTGAGGCTTGCCCGGATTTTACGAGACGACCGATCAGCGCCAACGCGGTGGCGGCCTCGTCGAGGCCCGACTGCGCTAGGTTCCCGTCACCCATCATGGCGGTCCTGCGAAGCGGACTGATGCCCGCGTAGGTCTGGGAGCCGACCGGCGGAACCTCGCCCTTACGGAAGAGTGCCACTGATCGGCTCCAGGCGGCGATGGCGGTGGTAAGGAAGACGCCCAGCTGCTTCCGGTCGGCCGGTGCCCCCATCGCCGAAAGGTCCCGCAGATGCTCGATTCCGAGGAGCAGGTCCCCCCGCTCCTGGGGCTGCAGACCCGCCGTGCACCGCTCGGCGAGCGCGCATAGCTTGTCGGCGACAACGTGGAATGCCAGCGCAGGTAAAGCGGTCCGTGGCCTCGCTCGCAACAACGCGGCGGCAAGAATCTCCTGCTCGTGCGCATCGAAGTCGTCGCCGTAGATCACCTCGAGCACGGTGCGTTGCGGACCACCGAGCTGATCTTCGCAGAAGACGTGCGGCTGGGCCGTCGGTGCTACCGGCCAATGCCAGGCATGCACGGCCTTCGCCCTCGAGAAGACGTCCTTCAGGTTGCCGTCTTGGAGTGACAACCCGACGACCAGTGCCCGGCGGTTTGTAGCCATCCGCACGACCTCGCGCCGAAGCGGATCGTCAACGTTCGGCCAGTCGATGATGTCGCGTTCCGCGCCCACGAGGAACGGCCTGAACGCATCGGGGTCCGCCATGCAGGCAACGGCGCAGCCATGAAACTTCAGTAGCGTGGCGGCCGCGACGGGCTCCCGGATATCGTCCGGGTTGACGACCTTGCGCAGGATGCCCTGGCGACCAGTAGCACTCAGGCGATCAACGGCTACCTCGATGAGACCGTCCCAGTTTCCGGACGCGATCTCGGTCACAGCCCCTTCGAGCACCAGCAGGGCGATGGAAAGGTGCTCAACGTCGGGATCGTTCAGCGAACCATATTTTTCACGGACGTCGACCGCTGCCCAGAGAAGGTAGTCTTTTTCCTTTCCCGGCACCCTAAGGTTCAGCATCTCCGAATATCGGTTGCGCAGGCCCTCCGCGATCGCCTGCGCATCGGGCCAGGCGTTGAATGCGACGTCCAGTGGCAGTGCTTGCACAGCTGCTTGGTCCATCCCGAGCAGTTCACGCATGATTCGCTCAAGGGTCGCGCGGTATGGGTCGCCAGCATCGGTGGGATCGAGTTCGGAGCGGAGATGCTCGATCAGGTCCGCTGCCAACACGGCTAGGTCGGGAGCCCTCTCCCGGGAAATCCCCGAACCCACCCATAGCGCGAACTCGCCTTCCGCAACCGCCTTGGCGACCGCGGCGAAATGCTCCTCGATCAATTCAAGCGTGCCGTGAAGGTCGACGGTATCCGCCGGTATTTGATTCAACGCTACTATGGTCGAGCCCCGATCGTTTAATTTCCGCAGTCAGACCTTCAGTTAGCCACAGAGAAGTTCGGCACTCAACATCTTCGTGCGCCAATTGTAACGGGTGAAAATCGCCACCGGAATGGACTGATCTTCGACGCGCCTGCCAAGTTCGCTCATCAGCACCACCAAACTGCGAAGCACCGTGCGAGACTCGCCGGCGAAAGCCGACGTTCCGCCCACCTTCAGCCGCCCTGCTCTGACCCCGATCCTGGCGATTTGAACATGCGCCTCGGCGTCTTGCGGTAGAAGTCGAACTGGTACGCCGAGGATCGCCGGGGCCGCAGCCTCACCCAGGGATCCTTCAACTCGTCGGCTGAGAACCTGTTGTCGATGTCGAGCCCGGTCTTGCTCTCGTCGACGAAGAAGTCACCCGGCCCGAGATCGTCGAGTTCGTAGCCATTCGCGAAGATCCTGATGCGGCGCACCTTCCTTGCGAACGAGCGGCTCACGAAAGGCAGTGTGTCCGCATCCTGCAGGTCGCGCAACTTGATCCCGCGCTCATGCGGGAAGCTGACGCCGTGCCGCTCCTTGCGGTAGCTGATCGTGATCCCGGCCACCTCGTCAATCCCGACCGAGCTCCCGCCGCCATGGGTCTCGAACGCGGGCAGCTCGGTCGTCGGCCCATCGACGTCACCTTCCCCATCGGTGGCTCCCTTATCGCCCTCGGCCCCCAGTTCCGCGCGTCGCAGCCGTTCCATGTCGAACCTCCTCTCCCACTGGGCGAATGCGATGCCGTGACGGATGCCTGCAACCTGAGGGGTGAACGGGGTGTCAGTGGCCTCCCGGAAACGGTTCGACAGGTCGGAGGAGCCGAACAGTATCGCCCAGATCCCGTTCGTGACCTCGGTCAGATAGACGAGCATGAAGGCTCGGTAGTGGCCGATCTCGTTGGCGGGGTAGGTCCGATCCAGGTCGAAGCGGACGTGCAGCCCGGTTAGCAGATCCCCGGCCTCTGCCAGGAAGGTGAGCCGCGCCAGCGCCTCGTCGACGCGCTGGAACCCCGTCGTCACCACGGCTTGGATGCCTTCGCTGTACTGCGCGAGGAAGCTCGCCTGCTCGGCCTCGGAAAGCGGTATCCGCAGGTGCTCGAAGCGGATGAAGAAGCCGGAAGGTTGATCCAGCGCGATGCGGAGCCGCTCGCGGTCGATAACGTCGCAGTCGCTGAACCCATTCGCCCGTGCGTGGCGCTCCATCTCATCGCGGTCGCCTGCGGTTAGGGCGACGTTGGTCATGAACACAAACATCGCGTCCGCCCGGTCCAGCGGCGCCGCAGCAACGTCGGCCTCGAACTTCTTCCTGATCTTACGGCGCTCAGGCGCGGAGTCGCTGGCGCGGTTGACGAAGCCTATCGCGCCGAACGCGCGGCCGCCAGCCGAGAGCTTCGCCTCCAGGTCGCGGCCGCCGTCGGGACCACCGGCCGGCTGGCGCGGCCTGACGTCAATGAACCGTCGGTCTGTCGCGAGGATGGCAAGGCACATGCGCTCGCGGGCGAGCTGATTGCCGTCGAGATAGCTTCGCAGGTGCTGGTCAGTCTCGAATGGCATAAAGTCACTCTGATCGCCTCATGCCTTGAAAGGCAACCTTTTGATCGAACGTCGCGACCGCTTTCGGCCTACAGAGCCAGCGATCCTAATGATCGGAATTGGGGCGCATAGCTGCCTACCGACCGACCCTGAATGAACGGCCGCTACCGCCTCCGCTTTCTCCAAAGCGGTTAGGCGGCTCTCCACCATTTCCAGCAAAAAGGATCAATATGCGGATGTAACAACCAAACTGTTTTGACGCCAAGGCGGCATAGCGAGTTATGCCCTTATCGCCGTTTGGCTGCAGCCTTGACGCTGCGCTGACGTGGCTTGTTGTGTGTCGTAGAAGAGTTGGCGTCAGCCTTCGTTTCTCCCACAGCCGTGGTCTTCGGGGCAGGGACCGGGGCTTTGATTTCTGGGCAAGCTGGACGCGGTAAGGGTTAGGACAACTGGCTTTTCGATCAACTCACGTCGGACTGCCTTGATAACCTCACCGATCCATTGGGCGGCATTGAGATACGTGCCGTCTCTGCTCGACCAGCCCTTCAGGTGGCATGCCATCCCTAGGTCTGGCCGCCAAAACTCATCAGTTGCGATTCGGGCTTTGACTGAAAGGCACCAACTTCACCGCCAAAGTGCCACTTCACACCCAGTTTTCGGTAAGGACCTGGGGTCCATGCAATAATTATGTTGATTATAATTGTTGATAACGCCCCGATTTCAAACCGATTTTATTCTCGATCGGCATAACACTTTTGACGCTATAATGGGGCTTATCTTGAGCTCGTGATAATTCATAATCCTCGGTCAGGCTGGCATCGTCGAACGGCAAACCGCCACGCGGCTCGGCGATCCGCGCCAGCATCGAGGTCGATATCGCGCAGCCGACCCCGGCGAACGGCAACCCCGCGCCCAGCGCATCGCGCACCGGCAATTGCCGCCCATGCGATTCGGCGAATTCATCGATATAATGGCCCGATACCCAGCGCGACGCCGGATCGGGCAGCGGCAGCACCGGGATCTGCACCGCATCGGCGCGGCGCAGCAGATGATCGTACAGCCGCAGCTCGCCGGGATGCACCACATCCTCCGCATCGTGCAGGACGATCGCGGTGAACGCCCTGCCCTCCGCCGCGCCATCGGCCAGCACCGCCCGCCACAGCGCGTTGAGGCAATCGGCCTTGGTGGTCGGGCCGGGATGCGGGTTCAGGACCAGCCGGACGCGCGCGTCCTGTGCCGCCACCGCCGTGATCGCATCGATCGTCGCCCGGTCGTTGGGATAGGCACCGGCATAGAGCCGCCAGTCGGGATGATCGAACCGGCCCAGCGTCGCGCGCAGCATCGCGCCGATGACCGCCGCCTCGTCCCATGCCGGCACCAGCACCGCGATCCGCCCGCAACAGGTCGCGACCGGGAAATCGGCCATGACCGGCACCCCCGATCGACGCCACCGCATGCGGATCGCCCGCACGATATAGGCGAGGTCGACCGCCAGATCGTCGATCCCGCCGATCAGAAATCCGATCGCGGCAAACAACATGGTTTCGCGCGCGATCCCGTCGATCCACGCGATCGCCGCGTCCATGACAGCCCCCGATATGCCCCGGCCGCGACGCTAGTCGGCGGCGCGGCGGATCGGCAAGCGGGCTCAGACTAAGGCATGAGTGGGATGGTCAACTATTTGTGCACTGCAATTGAACCCTTGCGAGTCCCGGACGTTCGCAAAAACGGTCCTAAATCCCCTTTCGGGACTGGTGCCCCTGCGCACCGGCCGCGCCGAGCGTACCGACGGCGCGGCCGAACCGCGGGCCGGGCATAAGGCCCAGCCCGTTGTTTTTACCGATAGAAATTACGGACTACGTCGATTACCCGCCCACGCCGGGCATCGACCAGCACGACGTCGTCATAGTGACGGACCCAGCGCTGATACCCGCGCGCGGGCGGCAGGCGATAACGGCCGGGATCCTTCACCCAATAACGCTGTCCATAAAAGGGACGCCCGATCGCCGCGCCGGGGCGAAATGCCTGATAGCGGAACGGCGCGTTCCAGTTGCCGCGCGCATACGTTCCGCGATGCGCGCCGTGCCCCGCGTCGCGCCGCCACTGCCGCTCGTGCAGCGTCTGGCGATAATCGGCACGGGCGCGTTCCAGATCGCGGCGTTCGTCGCGGATGTCGCGGCGGTCGCCGTAGCGCAGCGCCTGTCGATATTCGTGCCGGGCATCCTGAAAGTCGGCCCGGTCGCGCCGCAATTCGCGCATCGATTGTGCGGCGGCCGGTGCCGCCATGGTCGGTACGGCCACCGTCGCGGCCAGCACGGCTAGAATGATATTACGCATATACGCTCTCCCGTCATCGGTTGATGAGGACGGAATGGGCGATTCGCGCTGAACGATCGGCGAATGCGGTTGTCAGCGTTCCGAAAGACTTGGGCGGAAGCGATCGTCCACGCCCTGTACCGTCATCCCCGCCCGCGCGGGGATGACGCAGAAGGACGCTCGCCCTTCAGCCCTTACTGCTGGCCTGGCCCCGGCCCACCCGTGCCCGGCGCACCGACGGTGCCGATATTGCCGAACAGGTCGCTGAAGAAGTTCGATTCGCGGCCCAGCGTTGGCGTCTTCTTGTCCGACGGGCTGATCCCGACGACCTGATCGACGCCGGTCCGGTCGATCTTGGTCACGTTGCCGGCCTGATCGAACGTGATCTTCAGCGTCGTCTGGTCGACGGCGCGCGGGCGGTTGAACGCCAGATTGCGGCTGTCGCGCGACAGATAGAACCATTCGCGGTCCGAAAACTGCCCGACGAAGGTCGGCGTACCCAGCGTTTGCAGCACCGACTGGCGGGTATCGACGCCCGGTTGCACCGCGTTGACCAGATCGGGATCGATCACATAGCCCTGATGGCTGCGCAGCTTCGTGCAGCCTCCCAGGCCCGCCGCGGCACAGGCGATCATCAGCGCCACTGCGCCACGGGTGGGGAAGCGAACCATAAAATCTCCGTCCAGCGAACGCGCGACCGGGCCACACCCGATTGCATCGCGCGGCCACGCGTTCAATATGACGGACCCGCGCCATCCACAAGCGCGCCCTTGCCTGCCGGAGAACCATGCGTCTGCCTCGCCTGTTCCGTCGTGCGCCGCCCCCACGGGTCGCCGCCACCCTGTACGACGCGGTCGTCGCGCGCGGGCGGCAACCTGCATGGTATCTCGACGGACAGGTGCCCGACACGCTCGACGGCCGGTTCGACATGATCGCCGCCATCCTGTCGATGGTCATGCTCCGGCTGGAGGGCGAGGGGGCAGGGGCCGCGCCAGCCGCGTCGCTCGCCGAATGTTTCGTGGACGACATGGACGGACAGCTTCGCCAGATCGGCTTTGGCGACATGGTCGTCGGCAAGCATATCGGGCGGATGATGGCGATGCTCGGCGGGCGGATCGGTGCGTATCGCGACGGGCTGGCCGACGGTTCGTTCGAATCGGCGCTGGTCCGCAACCTGTATCGCGGCGTCGAACCCGATGCCCATGCGCTCGTGTACGTCGCGGCGCATCTGCGCCGGCTGCGCGCAGCGCTCGACGCCGTGTCGGTCGATGATCTTCTTGCCGGAAAGCTGCCCGAATGACCCCTGAATTCCACCGCCCCGTCCGCATCGACCAGATCGGGGAGGGCGAAATCCGCCAGCATATCGCCGCCGATGCCGACGAACGCCGCCGGCTGATGGGGCGATTCGGCCTGCTCGCGCTCGATTCGCTCGAAGCGGACTACAGCCTGCACCGCGACGCCGGCGGCATCGTCGCCACCGGCCGTCTGAACGCACAGGTCGCGCAACCCTGCGTCGCCAGCGGCGAACCAGTGCCCGAATCGGTCGACGAACCCTTCACCCTACGCTTCCTGCCCGAAGGCAGCGTCGATGGTGGCGAGTTCGAACTCGACGACGAAGCGATGGACACGATGTTCTATGCTGGTGGGTCGATCGATATGGGCGAGGCCGCGGCCGAAACGCTGGCACTGGCGCTCGATCCCTATCCACGCAGCCCCCGTGCCGAGGAAGTGCTGCGCACCGCCGGCGTGCTGAAGGAAGAAGAGGCGGGGCCGCTGTCGCCGCTGGGTGCGCTGAAGGATCTGCTGAAGAAGTAACGCTCAGGCGAGGCCACGCGCCAGCAGCACGGCGACCGCATCGGCCACCGCCTCCGGCGTCCGATCCTCGTCCCACACGCCGTAGCGCAGCCCCAGAAACACGTTCATGCCCATGATCGCCCAGGCATGGACCTCCGACACGTCGCCCGAAACCTCGCCGCGATCCGCCGCTGCGCGCAGCCGGGCGGCGATGCGGTCGGCGGTCGTCGAATAATGAAGCCGAAAGCTGGCCGGATCGACGAATTCGGCTTCGTCGATGATGCGGTAGATTTCCTTGTGCGCCCGCACGAAGCGGATGAACTCCAGCAGTCCGGCGCGCTCCGCCGCGATCTGCCCATCGGCTTGCGCGATCGCCGGGGCGACATGATCGCGCACCTGTGCCGACATATCGGCGACCAGTGCGCGGAACACCGCGTCCTTCGACTCGAAATAGGTGTAGAAACTGCCCAGCGCCACGCCGGCCCGCCGCGTGATCGCGCTGATCGATCCTTCGTGAAATCCGTTTTCCCCGAATTCGGCGGCGGCGGCGTCGAGGATCGCGCGACGGGTGCGGCGGCCGCGTTCGGTGCGCGGCGTCTTGTCGTCGTCGGTGCTGCTCGCGCCCGTGTCGGCCATAAAACATGCTCTCCCGGTCCGGGCATAAGTTGAAACCCGGTTCAGCTTTCAGTATAGCCAAGCACAACGACGTACAACCCGGCCAACGGGTGGCGTCCATGACAGGGAGAGGTCGATGCGTCGCACGTTCGGAATCCGCGCGGGTTTGTTGCTGGGGGCGGCGCTGGTCGCATCGCCCGTACTGGCGCAAACCACCGAAACACCACCCGAAACTCCCGCCGAATCGGCGTCGGTGGTCGAGGATCAGGGCGACGGCGACATCGTCGTCACCGCCCGCCGCCGCGCGGAAAGCGTCATCGACGTGCCGATTGCGATGTCGGTGGTGACCGGCGACCAACTGACCCGCAGCGGCGCGGTCGACATCACCGCGTTGCAGGACAAGACGCCCAACCTGACGCTGCAGATCGCGCGCGGTTCGAACTCCACGCTGATCGCGTTCAGCCGCGGCGTCGGGCAGCAGGACCCGCTCTGGGGCTTCGAACCGGGCGTCGGCCTCTATCTCGACGACGTCTATGTCGCCCGGCCGCAGGGCGCGGTGCTCGACATCTTCGACGTGGAGCGGGTCGAGGTGCTGCGCGGGCCGCAGGGCACGCTCTATGGCCGCAACACCATCGGCGGCGCGATCAAATATGTGACGAGGCGGCTGGGCCATGACTTTGCCGGTGCCGCGCGCGCATCCTATGGCGCGTACAACCAGTTCGACCTGATCGGGCAGGTGACGGTGCCGATCGGCGATACGCTGTCGATCGGCGGCGCGGTCGCGCGGTACAAGCGCGACGGGTATGGCCGGAACCTGACCACCGGTGCCGACCAATATGACAAGGACGTGCTGGCCGCGCGCGTCTCGGCTGAATGGACGCCGAGCGACAGCATCTTCGTGCGCGTCGCCGGCGACCGGACGCTCGACCGGTCGAACCCGCGCCACGGCACCCGGCTGCTGGGGAACGGCACCGATCCGCGCTATGCGCCGACCGCCAGCGTGTACGACACCCGCGCCGGGGTCGGCGATCGCAACCGGGTGGTGGCGCAGGGGCTGTCGCTGACCGGCGAGTTCCGGCTGTCCGACCTGCTCACCTTCAAATCGATCAGCGCCTACCGCGAAGGGGCGACCAACACCGTCATCGATTTCGACAATACCGCATTGCCGACGCTCGACGTGCCCGCCGAATATGACGACTGGCAATTCACCCAGGAACTGCAACTGTTGATCGAGGGGGAGCGGGTGCAGGGCGTCGTCGGCCTCTATTACCTCAACGCCGACGCGTCGGGCGCGTTCGACACTGTGCTCGGCGGCCTCAACCTGACCACGCTGACCTCGGGACAGGTACGGACCAGGAGCTATGCCGCGTTCGGCGACGTCAGCTACGACCTGACCGACCGGCTGAAGATCTCGGCGGGCCTGCGCTATACCAGGGACGACAAGACCGGCACGGTATTCCGCCGCAACTATACCGGCATCCGCAGCCCGGCGTTCGGCAATGCCGCTGCGGTGGCCGGCCTGATCCGCACCGATTACACCAACGACCGCAGTTTCGACCAGTTCACCCCGCGCGTCTCGATCGCGTACGAACCGCGGCAGGATCTGAACCTGTATGCGTCGTGGGGCAGGGGGTTCAAATCGGGCGGGTTCGACATGCGCGGCGACGCGGTGTTCACGCCGACGACGGTGGGTGGCTATGATCCTGAAAAGATCACCAGCTATGAAATCGGCATGAAGGACGCGTTCCTCGACCGCACCCTGTTCCTGAACATGGCCGGCTATTATTCGCGCTACACCGATCAACAGGTCACGATTCAGGTGCCCAATGTGAATGGCGGCATCGCCAGCTTCGTCGACAATGCCGGCAAGGCGGATATCTACGGGCTGGAGATCGAGGGGCGGATGGTCCCGTCGCGCAGTTTCTCGGCACAGGTGTCGTTCGGCTATACCAATGCCGATTATAAGCAATTCCTGACCTTTATCGGCGGCGGCACCACGCCGGTGGACGTGTCGAACCAGCGCGTGTTCCAGAATACGCCCGAATTCACCGCCGCGGCATCGTTCACCGCCTCGACCGACCTTGCCGGTGGTTCGCTGTCGGTGACGCCCGAAGTCACGCTGCGCAGCGATTACGCCTTGTTCGAAATCCCGACCCCTGCGCTCGATCAGGACGGCTATGCGCTGGTCAACGCCTCGGCCAACTGGCTTTCGGGGAGCGGCCGCTACCGCCTCGGCGTCGCGCTGCGCAACCTGACCGACCAACGCTATCGGGTAGGGGGCTACAACTTCCCCGGCGCGCTCTTCGGCAATTCGATCATCGGCTATTACGGCCCGCCGCGCACCGCGACCGCGACGTTCGAGGTCCGCTTCTAAATCCTCCCCGGCACGGGGAGGGGGACCAGCGAAGCTGGTGGAGGGGGCTGTCCCCAATCGCAACTCTGGTGGAGGTGGCGACCCCCCTCCACCATGCTACGCATGGTCCCCCTCCCCGTGCCGGGGAGGAACTTGAGTAACCGCATGAAAAATCCCCGCATTACCCTCGCCATGCTGTTGCTGGTCTACAGCTTCAACTTCCTCGATCGGCAAATTCTCGCGATCCTCGCCCAACCGGTCCAGCGCGATCTCGGCCTCGACGACGGGCAAATGGGGATGCTCGGCGGCCTCGCCTTTGCCGCGCTCTATTCGACGCTGGCGATCCCCTTGGCGCTGATCGCCGATCGTACCAGCCGCACCTGGGTCATCACGCTCAGCCTTGCCGTATGGAGTGCCTTCACCGCACTGTGCGGCACCGCGCAGAACTTCACCCAGATGTTCCTGTACCGGTTGGGCGTAGGGGTAGGGGAGGCGGGCGGCGTCGCCCCCTCCTATGCGCTGATCGCCGATACCTTTCCCCCCGAACGGCGCGCCCGCGCGCTCGCCATCTATTCGCTTGGTATTCCGCTGGGCGCGGCGGGCGGCGTCCTGCTCGGCGGCTATATCGCGCAGGCGGTCGAATGGCGCACCGCCTTCTACGCGGTCGGGCTGGCGGGCATCGTCATCGCGCCGTTTTTCCGCCTGTTGGTAAAGGACCCGCCGCGCGCCGCCGTGGCCGCCGATCGCATCCCGGTCGGCCGCGTCTTCGGCATTCTCGCGCGCAAACCCAGTTTCTGGCTGCTCGCCTTCGGCGCGGCGGCGGGGTCGATGTGCGGCTATGGCGTCGGTTTCTGGATGCCCAGCCTGATGATGCGCAGTTTCGGCCTCGACCTGATCCAGACTGGCCAGTTCTTCGGTGCGCTGCTGCTGACTGGCGGGGTGGCCGGCATCCTGCTCGGCGGTTCGCTCGGCGACCGGCTCGGCGCCCGTAACAAGCGCTGGTACGCCCTGCTGCCCGCGCTCTGCTATGTGCTCGGCACGCCGTTGTTCATTGCCGGGACGTTGTCGAACGGCTGGCTCGCGGCGTTCGCCCTGTTCGTGGTGCCGCAGGCGCTGGTCTATGTCTGGCTCGGCCCGGTGCTGACCGCCGTCCAGCATCTGGTACCGGCGCATATGCGCGCCACCGCCTCGGCCTGTTTTCTGCTCATCAACAACCTGATCGGGCTGGGGCTGGGGAGCTGGGTGGTCGGCCAACTGTCGAAGGGCCTTGCTCCAACCTATGGCAGCGAATCGCTCCGCTACGCCATCGCGGCGGCGCTGTGCCTGTATCTGGTCGCCGGTGCCCTGATGGCGCTTGCCAGCCGCCGGTTGGAGCGTGACTGGGTCGCATGATGGGGTTCACGCGAAGGCGCGAAGAACGCGAAGAACGCGAAGAAGGGTAGATTTCGCGCAGAGACGCAGAGACGCGGAGGGCCTTCCACCCGCAACCCGGGGCTCGACCCGGAGTCCCGCTTCTCCTTCTACGCCCGGCCAAAAGAAGAAGCGGGACCCCGGATCAAGTCCGGGGCGACGCGTGGGCGGGGTATGGCGACTTCATCATATGCCGCGCCAGCGGCTCTCATCTGGCGCTCGGCTGCGCAGGGCACCGGCTCGCACGACCGCAACCCTCCGCATCTCGGCGCGAACTTCTACCCTTCGTGCCTTCGTGCCTTCGCGTGAACCCTACCGCTCGCGCGTCGCCGCGAACGTCACCTTGGAATACCGGTCGGCAATATACCCGACCTCCCACGCGCTCTTCGCCAGGAACACCGGGTTCCCGTCGCGATCCTTGGCCATTGCGGACCGATGCAGATCGGTGAACGCCTTCAGGTCGGTCGGATCGCCCGCCGAAATCCAGCGCGCGGTTTCGAACGGCGCCATTTCCAGCCCCGCCGCGACCTTGTATTCGACCTCCAGCCGGCTCAGCAGCACTTCGAGCTGCAACTGCCCGACCACGCCGATCACCCAGTTCGACCCGATATCGGGATAGAAGACCTGCGTGACGCCTTCCTCGGCCATGTCGTCCAAGGCTTTCCGCAACTGTTTGGTCTTGGTCGGGTCCTTCAGCACCACGCGGCGCAGGATTTCCGGCGCGAAGTTCGGCAGGCCGGTGAAGCGGACATCGGCCCGTTCCGACAACGTATCGCCCACCCGCAGCGTGCCATGGTTGGGAATCCCGATGATATCGCCCGGATAGGCTTCGTCGGCCAGTTCGCGTTCGCGCGCGAAGAACAGGATCGGCGAATGGATCGCGATCGGCTTGCCATGGCCCGTGGGCGTCAGCTTCATGCCGCGTTTGAAGACCCCCGAACACAGCCGCATGAACGCGATCCGGTCGCGGTGATTGGGGTCCATGTTCGCCTGCACCTTGAACACGAACCCGGTCACGCGGTCGTCGGTCGGGTCGACCGGGGCCGGCTCGGCGGGCTGCGGGCGGGGCGGGGGGGCGTGGCGCGCGATCGCGTCGATCAGCGAATCGACGCCGAATTCTTTCAATGCCGATCCGAAATAGACCGGGGTCAGATCGCCCGCGCGATACGCCCCGACATCGAAGCTCGCATAGCCGCCGGTCGCCAGCTCGGCCTCTTCGCGCAGCCGCTCTGCCCCCTCCGGCGACAGCACCGAATCGATGCGATCGTCGTCCAGCCCGGTGAACTGTTCGACCTTGCCCTGAAAATCCTTGGTCCCGGCCTCGGGCTGCAACAGCCGGTTGTCGACCAGATCGTAAATCCCCTCAAACTGGCCGCCCATCCCCGCCGGCCACGTCATCGGGCACACGTCGAGTTGCAGCATGTCGGCGACTTCATCGAGCAACTCGAACGGGTCGCGCCCCTCGCGATCGACCTTGTTGACGAAGGTGATGATCGGCACGCTGCGCAACCGACACACTTCGAACAGCTTGCGGGTCTGCGGCTCGATGCCTTTCGCCGCGTCGATCACCATCACCGCCGAATCGACCGCGGTCAGCGTGCGATAGGTATCTTCGCTGAAATCCTCGTGGCCCGGCGTGTCGAGCAGGTTGAAGGTGAGGCCATTGCGTTCGAACGTCATCACCGACGACGTGACCGAAATCCCGCGCTGCTGCTCGATCTTCATCCAGTCCGATCGCGCGCGCCGGGCGGCCCCACGTGCCTTCACCTCGCCCGCCAGATGGATCGCGCCGCCGAACAGCAGCAGCTTTTCGGTCAGCGTGGTCTTGCCGGCGTCGGGATGGGAAATGATCGCAAAGGTGCGGCGATCGGAAATATGGTCCATCGCCGGCCTTTAGTGTGGGGCGGGGGAGGCGGCAAGTTTGGCTTCGTGCCACCGGGCAACGAAGAAGGCGGGTTCACGCGAAGGCGCGATGGCGCGGAGAGAAGAAGGAAGTGGTTCGCGCAGAGACGCCGAGACGCGGAGGAGTTGCGTGAGCGGTGAACCTCCGCCGGGAAAGCGGCCTTGTCGCTCATGCCAGCGAGCGGAGCGGTCTCCCGAACGCACCCGGTAGCAGCAATCGCAACCCCTCCGCGCCTCTGCGCCTCTGCGCGAAATCCAGCCTGATTTCTTCTCTTCGCGTCTCCGCGCCTTCGCGTGAAAATCAACTTTCCAACGTCACCGACATCGCCGCCCGATGCGACGCCCCCGGCGCGACCCGGTTGATCCCCGGCTTGTCGAAGATATCGCCCGCAAACCCCTCCGGGTCGGCTATCCCGTCCCACGGCTCGATACAGACGAAGCTGGCACCCGGCTTGGTCCAGATGCCCAGCTTCGGCATCCCCGGAAAATCGACCCGCAACTGCGGACCGTCTTCCGCCCCATACCGCACCCAGGTGCTTCGAACCGGATCGAAAACCAGCGCATCGCGCGCGAACAGATCGTCGGTCAGCGGCAACACCCGGTCCACCACCGAATCGGGCCGCCGCTCGGGCGCGATCGTCCCGTTGTCGGCAATCGCGGCGACGGTGCCAACTTCGGCATCCGAAAATACCATCCGATGGTCCGCCCGGTCGTGCCCGTACGGCAGCGGCCACGCGAATGCCGGATGAAAGCCGATGCTCGCCGGCAGGTCGCGGTCGCCCCTGTTGGTCACCGTCACCTCGGTATGGAGCGTCGCCCCCTCCAGCCGATGTTCCACGTGGAGCATGAATGCGAACGGATAGACGGCGCGCGTCTCTTCATCGTCGGTCAGTTCGAACCGTACGAATGTGTCGCTATGTGCAACCTTCGTAAACTTCCGCCGCCGTGCAAATCCGTGCTTGGCCATCGGATAGGTCGTGCCGTCGACGCGATATTCGTCGCCCTGCACCGCGCCGATGATCGGGAACAGGATCGGCGCATGGCCGGTCCAGTATGCCGGATCGGCATTGGTCATCAGCTCGCGGCCTTGCCGGTCCTTGATCGAATGCAGTTCGGCCCCCAGCGGTTCGACCGCCACGGTCAGCGTGCCATTGGTCAGGGTTACGGTCATGCGCGCAGGCTCCCGCCGATCTTGGTCGCCGCAGCGACGATCTTGTCCGACACCGCCTTCAATTCGGCATCGGTGAAGCTCTTCGCCCCCGGCTGCAACGTCACCTCGATGGCAAGGCTCTTGTGCCCCGGCTCGACGCCAGCGCCTGCGAACACGTCGAACAGCCGCGCATCGACGATCGCCGCCTTGTCCGCGCCGCGCACCGCCCGCACCAGCTGGTCGCCAGTCACGCTGTCGGCCACCACGAACGCGAAGTCGCGCGTCACCGCCTGCAACGCCGGCGGCGCATAGGCTCCGCGCATCGCGCCACCACCGCGCCTGGCCGGCAGCGCGTCGAGATACAGCTCGCCCGCGACCGTGCCGGCGGGCAGGTCGAACGCCTTGGCGATGGTCGGATGCAGCACGCCGAAGCTCGCCAGCACCGTCTTCGGCCCCAGCCGCAGCGTCGCCGACTGTCCGGGATGATAGACGTCGCCCGGCGCATCCATCACCTGCAGATTGCCGACCGGCGCACCCGCCGCCTCCAGCAGCGCGAGCAACTCACCCTTGGCATCGAACGCGTCGAAGCCCTGTGCCTTGCCCCCGCGCCACCCGCGTGGCGACCGTTCCCCCGCGAACACGATGCCCAGCGTCATCCGCTCGGCATCGGCCAGATAGCGCCGGCCGATCTCGAACAGCCGCACGCTCGACTGCCCGCGCTTCAGGTTGCGCGCCGCCGCGCTCAGCAATCCGGGCAACAGCGATGGCCGCATGATTCGCATATCGTTGGCGATCGGATTGACGACCTCCCACGCGCCGCCGCCGAAGGGTGCAGCCTCGTTCTCGGCGATGAAGCTCCACGTAATCGCCTCGGCCAGCCCGCGCGCCGCCGCCGCGCGCCGGATGCGGCGCTCCAGCTTCTGTTCCGGGGTCGCGGTCGGCACCGCCACCCCCGCCGGCCGGTCGAGCGGGGTCGAAGGGACCTTGTCGAGCCCCTCGATACGAATGACTTCCTCGACCAGATCGGCGGTCCCGTCGATATCGCGCCGCCACGACGGCACCATGACCTGCCAGCCATCGCCGACGATGAAGCCCAGCCGTTCGAGGATCTCGCGCTGGCGATCCTCGGCGACGTCCAGCCCGCCCAGCGTCGCGACGCGGCCGGGCTGATGGATGATCGTGCGCAGGTCGGTCGGCGGGGTGCCGGCCTTCGTCACGCCGCTGGCGGTCCCGCCGCACAATTGCAGCACGTAATCGGTCGCAATGGCCAGCCCGTCGTCGAGGAACGCCGGGTCGACCCCGCGTTCGAAGCGGGTGCGCGCATCGCTGGTCAGCGCCAGTTTCTGCCCCGTCCGCGCGATCGCTTGCGGATTGAAGTACGCGCATTCGATCAGCACGTCGGTGGTCGTGTCCGACACGCCCGAATGCTCGCCGCCCATGATGCCGCCAATGTCATGCACCGCCGCATCGTCGGCGATCACCGTCTCGCCGCCGGCCAGCAGGTACGACTTGCCGTTCAGCGCGACGACGCTCTCCCCCGCCTCCGCCTTGCGCGCGACCAGCCCGCCGGCCAGCTTGGCCATGTCATAGACGTGCAACGGCCGCCCGAGATCGAACATCACGTAATTGGTGATGTCGACCAGCGTCGAGATCGGCTTCTGCCCGATCGCGGTCAGCCGCTTGCGCATCCAGTCGGGCGACTCGCCATTGGTCAGCCCACGCACCGCCTGCGCGTAAAAGGCCGGACAGCCATCGGCGTCCTCGACCCGCACGTCGGGACCATCGCCTTCGCCCGCCACCACCGGCACCGCCAAGGGTTTCAGCGAACCATAGCCCGCCGCCGCCAGATCGCGTGCGATCCCGCGCACGCCCATGCAATCCTGCCGGTTGGGCGTGATGCTGACGTCGATGACCGGATCGTCCAATCCGGCATAGGCGGGGAAGGGGGTGCCGACCGGCGCATCATCGGGCAGCTCGATGATCCCGTCATGATCCTCGCCCAGCTCCAGTTCGCGGGTCGAACACATCATGCCGTTCGATTCGACGCCGCGGATCGCCGCGACCTTCA
Source organism: Sphingomonas sp. Leaf67 (assembly GCF_001421965.1). GTDB lineage: Bacteria > Pseudomonadota > Alphaproteobacteria > Sphingomonadales > Sphingomonadaceae > Sphingomonas. Next base: position 110,842 of record NZ_LMLP01000012.1, on the reverse strand, counting down.
GCACCATGCCGTTGGCCGGAACGGTCGCGCCGGGCATCCCGAACACCCCGACCAGCCCCGCACGGGCATTGGGCGCACCGCACACCACCTGCAACGGACCGTCGCCGGCATCGACCGACAGTACCTGCAACTTGTCCGCCTGCGGATGCCGTTCGGCGCTCAGGACGCGGGCAACGCGGAACGCGGCCAGCTTCTCGCCCGGATTCTCGACGCCCTCGACCTCCAGCCCGATCCGGGTCAGCCCATCGAGGATCGTGTCGAGCGACGCATCGGTGTCGAGATGCTGCTGGAGCCAGCCATAGGTGAACTTCATGCCGTCACTCCCCCCGACAGCGTGGGAACGTCCAGCGCCGAGAATCCATAATGTTTCAACCAGCGCAGGTCGCCGTCGAAGAACGGGCGTAGATCGTCCATGCCGTATTTCAGCATCGCCAGCCGGTCGACGCCGGTGCCGAACGCAAAGCCCTGCCACTCGTTCGGGTCCAGCCCGCACGCCTCGATGACCTTGGGATGGACCATGCCGCTGCCCAACACTTCCATCCAGCCGCCATTGCCCTTGGCCGGATCACCGCCGACGACGCGCCGGCCCTTTTCCAGCGTATAGCCGATATCGACCTCCGCCGACGGTTCGGTGAACGGGAAATAGCTGGGGCGCAGGCGCAGCACGATGTCGTCGCGCTCGAAATAGGCTTTCAGGAACGTCTCCAGCGTCCATTTGAGATGCCCCATATGGATGCCGCGATCGATCACCAGCCCTTCGATCTGATGGAACATCGGCGTGTGGGTGGCATCGGAGTCGCTGCGATAGACCCGCCCCGGCGCGATGATGCGGATCGGGGGTTTCTGCGCCATCATCGTGCGAATCTGGACGGGGGAGGTGTGGGTCCGGAGCACGAACCGTTCCACGGTTCGGTCCTGCTCCGGACCGGCCGGCGGTGCGCCCGCACCGTCCGACGGCGCTTCGGCGCCGCCGGCCGCGCTTGCGCTGGTCTCGCCCTGCTGGCTTCGGCGCTGCGCGTAGAACGTATCATGCATCGCCCGTGCCGGATGCGTCTCCGGAATATTGAGCGCGGTGAAGTTGTGCCAGTCGTCCTCGATCTCCGGACCCGTCGCCACCGCGAAGCCCAGATCGGCGAAGATTTCGGCCAGCTCGTCCATGACCTGCGCGACCGGATGCACCCCGCCCGCCGCAGGCCGGTCGACCGGCAGCGTCAGGTCGACGCGCTCGCTCGCCAGCTTCGCTGCCAGCGCCCGCGCTTCCAGATCGGCCTTGCGCACGCCGATCGCATGCGTCACCGCCTCGCGCAGGGCGTGGATGCCGGGCGCCACGGTCTGGCGCTCCTCCGGCGACAGGGCACCGAGTGTCTTGAGCAGGCCGGTGATCGCCCCCTGCTTGCCCAGCGCATGAACCCGCACCGCCTCCAGCGCATCGATCCCTGCGGAAGCATCGATGGCGGCGAGCAGGTCGGCACGCATTTGGTCGAGATCGGGGGTCACGGTCGCTCCGGGTGTCGGGATAGGCGACCGGCTTTATTGCGGAACGGCGACGAAGCCTAGCCCCGTGGCGAGGTCGGACCAGTGGGGGTTGGTGGTTTCGATCAGCGTGAGTTTCCAGTTGCGCTGCCATTCCTTGATCCGTTTCTCGCGCTGAATGGCGGTTTCCATCGTTTCGTGGCGTTCGAACCAGACGAGACGGTGGCAATTGTTCCGACGGGAGAAGCCGTTGGAGGTGCCTGCGCGGTGCTGGTGGATACGCTGGATCAGGTTGCTGGTGACGCCGGTGTAGAGGGTGCCGTGCCGTCCGCTGGCGACGATATAGACGCAGGGTTCGCGGACTGTGGTCATGTGCAAACCCTATTCCACCCGTCATCCCGACGAAAGTCGGGATCCACGGACGGGGGGTGGCTGATGGTCCGCGCTACCGTCAGCGTCGCCTATCCATGGATCCCGGCTTTCGCCGGGATGACGAAGGTCAGCCTGCGTACGACAAAAAAACGCCGGCGGGTTTCCCCACCGGCGTCTTTTATCCCGCAAACCAGAACCGCAGCGTGTTAAGCGGCGGCCTGTTCCGGCAGGGCGGCCTTCGCCTGCGCGACGATCGCCTTGAAGGCGGCTTCCTCGTGCATGGCGATATCGGCCAGGACCTTCCGGTCGAGTTCGATACCGGCCAGCTTGCAGCCGTGCATGAACTGCGAATAGGTGATGCCTTCCGCCCGGACACCGGCGTTGATGCGCTGGATCCACAGGCCGCGGAACGTGCGCTTCTTAACCTTGCGGTCGCGATAGGCGTACTGGCCGGCCTTTTCGACGGCCTGGCGCGCGATGCGGATGGTGTTCTTGCGACGGCCATAATAGCCCTTCGCCTGATCCAAAATCCGCTTGTGCTTCGCCTTGGTGGTCGTGCCGCGCTTGATGCGTGCCATTGCTCAGTACTCCTTAACGAAGGCCGTAGGGCGCCCACGCCTTGACACGTGCGGTGTCGGCGTCGGCCAGGACCGAAGTCCCGCGGTTCTGGCGGATATACTTCGCGTTGTGCGAGATCAGGCGGTGGCGCTTGCCCGCGACACCGTGCTTGATCTTGCCGGTGGCGGTGAGCTTGAAGCGCTTCTTGACGCCGCTCTTGGTCTTGAGCTTGGGCATTTTGGTCTCCTCAAAAATCACGACGTGCGGATTGCCGCGGCAGCCCCAGATGGCCGGGCGAATCCCTTCGGAGTCGTGGAAAGAGCGCGCCCCTAACCCGGATAGGTGCCGAACGCAACCACTGGAACTCGTTACGCACCCGAACGGTTGAGGAGCGATGGCCGAAGTTTCCCCGACTGCCGGCGCATCCGACGCCCCCCGCCGCCGCGACTGGCGGCGGATCGCGCTGCGGACGGTCATCGGAATCGTCGGCACGTTGTTCCTCGCCTGGCTCATCCTGTTCGTGACCAAGGGCCGCTTCCTGAAGGGCACGTTCGAACGGATCGCATCGTCGGGCAGCGGCCGCACGGTCCGTGTCGCCGGCGATTTCCAGTTCTACTTCAATCCCATCGACCTGAAGTTCCTTGCCGAGGGATTGTCGGTATCGAACCCCGACTGGGCAGGCGGCGGCAATTTGTTCGAGGCGAAGAAGCTCGACAGCTCGACCGCGACCCTGACCTTCCTGTTCGGGCGGCGGCGGGTCAACTGGCTGGAGCTCGACGGCGCGCGGGCCGACCTGCACTGGGACGCCGCGCGCAAGCGCAACACCTGGACCTTCGGCGATCCGGACAAGCCGGGCAAGAAGCTCGACCTGCCGATCGTTCGCGCGGGGACGTTCCGGGACACGCGCATCCGCTACCGTGACCCACAATTCCTGCTCGACGGCAATTTCACGCTCGATGCGGTCGAGACCAGCGACGCCCAATTCGCCGGGGCGATCCGTGCAGCCGGGCAGGGGACGGTGCGTGGTCGCCCGTTCCGGCTGACCGGCCAGTTGCAGTCGCCCGACGCGACGATTCGCGGGGGACAGAATCAGCTGACCGCGCGGATCGAAGTGGCGCGTTCGGTCGCGATCCTTGCCGGTACCCTGCCCGGCCCGACCGAGCTCGACGGATCGAACCTTGCCGTCCGACTGCGTGGGCGCAACCTGTCGGACGTGTTCGCGGTGCTCGGCATCGTCACGCCCGATACCCGCACCTATCGCCTGACCGGACGGATGACCAAGGACGGTCCCGACTGGAAATTCACGCGGCTGCGCGGGCGATTCGGCGACAGCGACCTCGCCGGCAACCTGACGGTGACGCAACGCGAACCGCGCCTGCTGCTGACCGCCGACCTGACTTCGCGTACGCTCGACATCGTCGATATGTCGGCCTTCGTTGGCTACGACCTCGAACGCGTCGAGGCACAGGGCGCGGCGGGCGTGATCCAGCGCGCGGGCGGGGCACCGCGCTTGCTCCCGGATGCGAAGCTGAATGTCGAGGCGTTGCGCAATTTCGATGCGAAGGTCCACTACAAGGTCGCTACCGTCCGCGCCCGCAGCCTGCCGGTGTCCGATGTCGACCTGACGCTCGACCTGGACGACCGGCTGCTGAAACTGTCGCCGCTGACCTTTGCCATGGCGCGCGGCAATGTCGCGTCGGACGTGGTGATCGACGCCCGCCGCCGTCCGGCGGTTACCGATTACGACATTCGCCTGTCACCGACACCGATGGGGCGCCTGCTCGCCGGCTGGGGCGTCGAGGAAGCGGGCACGTCGGGTACGGTCAAGGCGCGGGTGAAGCTGACCGGTACCGGCGATACCGTGCAGGAGTCGCTGGCGGCGTCGAATGGCCGGATCGCGATCATCCTGCCCGGCGGCAGCTTCTGGACGCGCAACGTGCAGTTGTCCGAACTCGACCTCGGCACCTTTGCTCAAAAGATGTTCGAGGGGCGGTTGAAGGAGCCGGTCCGGATCAATTGCGGGCTGATCGGCTTTACCGTGCGCGGCGGCGTCGCGGCGGCGGACCCGATCCTGATCGACACGCAGAAGAACGTGATGATCGGGCGCGGCGGTTTCAGCTTCCGTAACGAATCGATCGATCTGGCCTTCCGCGCCGATTCCAAACGCTTCTCGTTTCTGGCGGGCCAGTCGCCGGTCGGCATCGGCGGCTATTTCGCAAGCCCACGCTATTCGGTCATCAGTCCCGAGTTGCTCGGACGCGCCGGTGCGGGCCTCGGCCTCGCGCTGGTGGCGACGCCGCTTGCCGGTGTGCTGGCGTTCGTCGATCCGGGCGATGCGAAGGGTGCCGCCTGCGGCCCGATCCTCGCTGGCGCGACGGCGCGGGCACAGCGGACCAAGGGCGGCGAGCCGCGCGACGATGTCGGTCGCGGCACGACCGCCAAGGCCGAGGACGGCAAGTCGAACCGTGGTGAGCGCAAGGAACAGCGCAAGAAGTTTCTCGGGATTTTTTGAGTTTCACGCGAGGGCGCGGAGACGCGAAGAGTAGGAAGAACGGAAGGTAGATTTCGCGCAGAGACGCGGAGGAATAGCGTTCGCGGCGAGGTCGGCCGCGATAGCGGCTCTTACTCTTTGTTGCAGCGAAGGAGATGGTCTGCCGAGCGAACCCGGTTTCCAACTGCGCAACCCCTCTGCGCCTTCGCGCCTTCGCGTGAAAATCACATAATTCCCGGAAACGCCCCACCATCGATCAACAGGCTCTGCCCGGTGATGAACCCGGCCTTGTCCGAACACAGGAACGCGCACGCGGCGCCGAACTCCGCCGGATCGCCGATCCGCTTTGCCGGGATCGCTTCCGCCCGCTTCGCCTTCTCCTCAGCCGGGCTGGTGCCGTTCTTTTGCGCCGCCGCCTCGCTCATCGATGCGATGCGCGCGGTGTCGAACGATCCGGGCAACAGGCCGTTGATCGTCACGTTCGATCCGGCAACCTGCCGCGCAATCCCCGCGACGAAGCCGGTCAACCCCGCCCGTGCGCCGCTCGACAGGTCGAGGCCCGGCAGCGGCATCTTGACCGATCCGGAGGTGATGTTGACCACCCGTCCGAACCCGCGCGCGACCATGCCGGGCAACACCGCCTGCAACAACAACGCCGGCGTGACGAAATTGCTTTCCAGCCCCGCCCGGATGCCGTCGGCCGCCAGCTCGGTATAGGGTTTGACCGGCGGCCCGCCATTATTGTTGACCAGAATGTCGGGGTCGGGACAGGCGGCGAGCAGCGCGGCGCGGCCTTCGTCGGTCGACAGGTCGCCGACGACCTCGATCACCGTCACGCCGGTCTCTTCGCGGATCGCGGCCGCCGTCGCCGCCAGCTTCGCCGTGTCGCGTCCATTGACGACGACATCGACCCCGGCGCGCGCGAGTTCCAGCGCACAGGCACGGCCCAGCCCGGCGCTCGATGCGCACACGATCGCCTTGCGGCCGGCAATTCCCAGATCCATCGCTCGTCCCTTACTTCTTCAATCGCCAGCCGGTGCGGAAGATCACCGTGATGACGGTCACGCAAATGCACAGAAACGCAAAGGTCGCGCCGAGACTCGCGGTCACCGGAACATCGCCCACGCCGAAAAAGGTCCAGCGAAACCCGCTGATCAGATAGACGATCGGATTGAACAGACTGATCGTCCGCCATGCGCCCGGCAGCATGTCGATCGAATAGAATGCCCCGCCCAGAAACGTCAGCGGCGTCACCACCAGCAGCGGAATGACCTGCAACTGTTCGAACCCTTTGGCCCATAGCCCGAGGATGAAGCCGAACAGGCAGAACGTGACCGCGACCAGCAGCAGATAGCAGAGTGCCCAGAACGGGTGCGCGACCTGTACATCGACGAACAGATGCGCGGTGGCGAAGATCACCAGTGCGACGATACACGACTTGCTCGCCGCCGCGCCGACATAGCCGACCAGTGTCTCCAGCGTGGAAACAGGGGCCGAGAGCAGTTCGTAGATCGTCCCTGACCATTTCGGCATGAAGATGCCGAAACTGGCGTTGAAGATGCTTTCGGTCAGCATCGTCAACATCATGAGACCGGGAACGATGAACGCGCCATAGGGTACGCCCGACACCTCGTTCATCCGGCTGCCGATCGCGGTGCCGAATACGACGAAATAGAGCGACGTCGTGATGACCGGCGTCATCAGCGAGGTCCAGATCGTGCGCCCGAACCGTGCCAGTTCGAATCGATAGATGGCCAGCACGCCATGCCAGTTGAAGGTCATGCCCGGCTCTCCTCTTCATGGACCAGCCCGACGAAGATGTCCTCAAGGCTCGACTGTTTGGTCGCGATATCCTTCCACGCGATCCCGGCCTCGTCGACCGCGCGCAACAGTGCGCGCACACCATTGTCCTCGGCATTGGCATCGAAGGCGAAGGTGAGCGCATAGCCTTCGTCGGTCAGTGTCAGCGGCCAGTGCGACAATGCCGCCGGCACCGTTTCCATCGCTTCGGCCAGCGTCAGCGTCAGCGTCTTCTTGCCCAGCTTGCGCATCAGCGCCGCCTTCTCGTCGACCAGGATCAGCCGCCCCTTGGCGATCACCCCGACCCGGTCGGCCATCTCCTCGGCCTCCTCGATATAATGGGTGGTCAGGATGATGGTGACGCCGCGCGACCGCAGGTCGTGGACCAGCCGCCACATGTCGCGGCGCAGTTCGACGTCGACGCCCGCCGTCGGTTCGTCGAGGAACAGGATGTCGGGTTCGTGGGACAGCGCCTTGGCGATCATCACGCGTCGTTTCATGCCGCCCGACAGTTCGGTCATCTTCGCATCGCGCTTGTCCCACAAGGTCAGGTCGCGCAGCAGTTTTTCGATGAAGGCCGGATCGCCATGCCGTCCGAACAGCCGGCGCGAGAAGGTGACGGTCGCCATCACCGTTTCGAACGCGTCGGTCAGCAATTCCTGCGGCACCAGCCCGATCCGGGTCCGCGTCTCGCGATAGTCGTGGACCGTGTCGAACCCGGCGGCGGTAATCGTCCCCGCGCTCGGCGTGACGATGCCGCACACGATGCTGATCAACGTCGTCTTGCCCGCCCCGTTCGGCCCCAGCAACGCAAAGATCTCGCCCTTGCCGATGTCGAGATCGGTCGGCTGCAATGCGACCGTGCCGGACTTGTACGTCTTGGCGACGCCCCGGATCGAAAGAATGGTGTCCATGGAGCGGCTTGTCCCATGGTTTGATGACGGAGAAAAGGCCGGGTTCGGGCGCTAGGCGGCGGGTACCGACGTTGCCTTGCGCGCTTCCGCCACCGCTGCCTGTAACGCCGGCAGCGTCTGCGCACCGCCCAGCACCTGATCGCCGACCACCCACGACGGCGTGCCGCTGAAGCCGAGCAGGCTCATGACCTTCATATTGCGTTCGATTTCTCCCGCGATCTGCGGTGATGCGATCGCGATGCGCGCGGCGTTCGTGTCGAGCTTCGCGGCCCGCGCCGCCGCCTCGATCGATGCGGCATCGACCCGGCCGGCGGCATAGAGCGCGTCGTGGAACGGCTTGAACTTGCCCTGCTGTGCCGCCGCCAATGCCCATTCGGCGGCGGTGCGGCTGCCCTGCGACAGGATGGGCAGTTCGCGGTAGACGATCCGGACGTTCGGGTCGCTCGCGATCAGGCCGGTGATCGCCGGCAGGCTGGCGCGGCAGAAACCGCAGGCATAATCGAGATAGGCGACGACGCTGACATCGCCGTTCGGATTGCCGGCGACCGCCCCCGGAAAGGGTTCGACGATCGCCGCCCGGTTGGCCGCCACTGCCAGTCCGGCCTGCTTGGCCTGCAACCGCCGCAGTGCTTCGGGCAGGATTTCGGGATTGGCGAGGATATAGTCGCGCACCACCGTCTCGGTCGCCGTGCGATCGGTCGCGACCCGTTGCGCGACGATCGCGCCGCCTGCGCCGGCCAGCGCCGCCGCCGCCAGCATCGCGATATTGCCCGACCGGCCCATGGTCAGCCCCGCCGCCCGCGGTTGCGTTTTTCTTCCTCGAACGCGGTCTGCGACGTCATCTGTATGTCCTGTGCCCTGATCCAGTCGCTCGACCCCTGCGGCAGCAGCGCCATCGCCCGCCGCGCACTGGCCAGCGCCATGCCGTTGTCGCCGATCAGCGACGTATATTCTGCCATCGCCAGCGCGACGCGCGCCGGATCGCCGCGCCGTTCGTACAGGATGCTCAGCTGATACCATGCGAACGGGTTCTGATTGTCGCGCGCCACCGCCTGTTTCAGCACCCGTTCGGCTTCGTTCAGCAGCGCGGGGTCCTCCGCCGCGATCAGCGCATGGCCGAAACTGGCGGCGATCAGTGGTGACGACCGCGTCCGCTCGGTGGCCTCGCGCAGCGCCGACAATGCTTCCTTCGGTTTGCCCGATTCGAGCAGGATCTGCCCTTCGAGTTCGAGGAAATAGGGGTCGTCGGGAGCCGATTTGACCAGCGCGAGCGTCTCGTCCGCCGCCTGCTCGGGATAGCCCGATTTGTGATAGGCATAGGCGCGCGCATAATGGGCGTAGACGCTCTGGTCGGTGGCCGGATAGCGGCGCAGCGTATCCTTGGGATCGCTGACATAGCCGCGCAGCTTCGCCTGCACCCGCTTGAACCGGATTTCCAGCGCGGGGTCGGTCTTGACCTTGAACGACGGCGAGGATTGAACATCCTGCGTCAGATTGGCGATCCGCTCCCCACTCAGCGGATGGGTGCGCTGGTAGCTGTTGTCCTGCGGGATCGCGAGGCGATATTCCAGGTTCTGGAGCTTCTTGAAGAAGTCCAGCATCCCTTCGCCCGAAATGTTCGCACTCCGCAGGAACCGCGTGCCGGCGGCGTCGGCCGAGCTCTCCTGCGTCCGGCTGAACGCCAGATAGCTGCTCATCGCTGCCTGTTGTCCGGCGGCAAGGATGCCTGCCCCCGCTTCCCCCGCGCCCGCCGCCATCGCCGCGACGCCCAGCAACAGGCTCAAAACGGTGATGCCGGTTGCGGGCGCCATGCCGCGCCCGGCCAGCGGCACGTGACCGCCGACGATATGGCCGATTTCATGGGCGATGACGCCCTGTACCTCGTTGGCGTCGTCGGCCGCGTCGATCAGTCCCGAATGGACATAGACCGTCTGCCCACCCGCGACGAAGGCGTTGATCGACTTGTCCTGTAGCAACACCACGTTGAAGTTGCGCGGATCGAGACCCCCTGCGACCGCAATCGGCCGCGACATATCGTTCAGCAACGCTTCGGTCTCTGCATCGCGCAACATCGATTGCGCTGCGGCCGGCTGTACGAACAGGAGGATGACGGCAGCGATGCCGCCCAGCGCGCGCTTCATGGATGTCCTTATCGGCGAAGGGCCGGACACGGGTCAACGCCGCGTGTGGGCGCAACGCGCTGAACCAGAGGTTAAGCGCTCGCCAGCATCTCGCGATGATTCCCGAACAGCCTGATCCCCATCGGCGGTGCGGACAAGTCACCAGCGCGGGCGCGCACGGCGAAATCGACGATCCGTCCTACCGACTCGTAGCCGCATGGCTTGGAGACGACGCCCAACGCGCCTTCGATGCCGTCGCTCAGCAAATTGGGGTTCGCGGTCAGGAAAATGACCGTCGTGCCATAGTTGCAGCCCAGCAATCGTCCGATCATCGGTCCGGTCGGTCCGTCGCGCAAGTTGCAGTCGACCAGCGCAACGTCGGGCCGTACCACGGCCAATTCCATCGCCCCGATCATATCGGCAGCGATGCCGACGGGCCGATAGCCATGCTCCTCGAGCGACGCTTCCAGATCGATCGCGACCAGCATCTCATCCTCAACGATAAGAACGGTGGGCGAGGATGGGTACGCTATAGACATATCAACAAAACGCAACGCGGCGAGTCGCGCACGGTTCCCACAAAGATGATGCGTCTTTGGTCGCATCGTCGCAACAACATGGGTTGTATCGGACAAGACACGCCGGTAATGGCCGCGGCGGGCCACGCTGTCCCAACGCAGCGCGTGCTCTCTGTGAGGAGAGACTGACATGACTGATCTTCCGCCTAAGCCGGCTACGACTCCCGCTCGCCCGTATTTTTCGTCCGGGCCTTGCGCCAAGCCGCCGGGCTGGTCCGCCGACCGCCTCAACCCCGTCAGCCTCGGCCGGTCGCACCGTTCGAAAATCGGCAAGCAGCGTTTGCAATATTGCATCGACCTGATGCGCGAACTGCTGAACCTCCCCGACACCCACCGCATCGGCATCGTCCCCGGTTCCGACACCGGTGCGTTCGAAATGGCGATGTGGACGATGCTGGGCGCACGTCCCGTCACCGCGCTGGCATGGGAAAGCTTTGGGGAAGGCTGGGTGACCGACGCGGTCAAGCAGCTGAAGATCGATCCGACCGTCGTGCGCGCCGATTACGGCCAGCTGCCCGATCTGGATGCGATCGACTGGAGCAACGACGTTCTGTTCACCTGGAACGGCACCACCAGCGGCGTGCGCGTGCCGAACGCCGATTTCATTCCGGTCGATCGCGAAGGCCTGTCGTTCGCCGATGCGACGTCGGGCGTGTTTGCCTATGACATCGACTGGACGAAGATCGACGTCGCGACCTTCTCCTGGCAGAAGGTACTGGGCGGCGAGGGCGCGCATGGCGTCCTGATCCTCGGCCCGCGCGCCGTCGAACGGCTCGAAACCTACACCCCCGCCTGGCCGCTGCCCAAGGTCTTTCGCCTCGTGTCGAAGGGCAAGCTGACCGAAGGCGTGTTCAAGGGCGAGACGATCAACACGCCGTCGATGCTGGCGGTCGAGGATGCGATCTTCAGCCTCGAATGGGCGAAGTCGCTGGGCACCGACGGTCTGATCGCGCGCAGCGATGCCAATGCCGCCGCGCTCGACAAGATCGTCGCCGAGCGCGACTGGCTCGGCCATCTCGCCGCCGATCCGGCGACCCGGTCGAAGACCAGCGTCTGCCTGACCGTCGAGGGTGCGGACGAGGCGCTGATCAAGAAGATGGCGTCGCTGCTCGAAGCCGAAAATGCCGCCTATGACGTCGCTGGATACCGCGATGCGCCAGCGGGCCTGCGCATCTGGTGCGGCGCGACTGTCGATACGGCGGATATCGAGGCGCTCGGGCCGTGGCTCGACTGGGCCTACGCCACCGCCAAGGCGGGCTGACGAATAGCCCTCTCCCCTTCAGGGGAGAGGGTTGGGAGAGGGGAACTTGCCTCTCCTGCTATCCTGACAATCGATAGGGCCGGGTTGCGCGGCACTGCCCCTCTCCCCGGCCCTCTCCCCTGCAGGGGAGAGGGAGAAAAACATGCCTAAAGTTCTGATTTCCGACAAGATGGACCCCAAAGCCGCCCAGATTTTCCGCGAACGCGGAGTCGAGGTGGACGAAATCACCGGCAAGACGCCCGAGGAGCTGATCGCGATCATCGGCGACTATGACGGTCTCGCCATTCGCAGCTCGACCAAGGTGACCAAGGCGATCCTCGACGCTGCCAAGAACCTGAAAGTCGTCGGCCGCGCCGGTATCGGTGTCGATAACGTCGACATCCCCGCCGCCTCGGCTGCCGGTGTCGTCGTGATGAACACGCCGTTCGGCAACTCGATCACCACCGCCGAACACGCCATCGCGCTGATGTTCGCACTCGCACGCCAGCTGCCCGAGGCCGACGCCTCGACGCAGGCCGGCAAGTGGGAAAAGAACCGCTTCATGGGCGTCGAATTGACCGGCAAGACGCTGGGCCTGATCGGGGCAGGCAATATCGGGTCGATCGTCGCCGACCGTGCGCAGGGGCTGAAGATGAAGGTCATCGCCTTCGACCCGTTCCTGTCGCCCGAACGCGCGATCGAGATCGGCGTGGAGAAGGTCGAGCTGGACCAGCTGCTGGCGCGTGCCGACTTCATCACGCTGCACACTCCGCTGACCGACCAGACCCGCAACATCCTGTCGGCGGAAAACATCGCCAAGACCAAGAAGGGCGTGCGCATCATCAACTGTGCGCGCGGCGGTCTGGTCGACGAGGTCGCGCTGAAGGCGGCGCTCGACAGCGGTCAGGTCGCGGGTGCGGCGCTGGATGTGTTCGTGCAGGAGCCGGCGAAAGAATCGCCGTTGTTCAACACGCCGAACTTCGTTTCGACCCCGCATCTGGGCGCGTCGACCAGCGAAGCGCAGGTCAACGTCGCGATCCAGGTCGCCGAACAGATGGCTGATTTCCTGGTTTCGGGCGGCGTCACCAACGCGCTGAACATGCCGTCGCTGTCGGCCGAGGAAGCACCGCGCCTCAAGCCCTATATGGCGCTCGCCGAAAAGCTGGGCAGCCTGGTCGGGCAGCTGACCACCGGCGCGATCGCCCGCGTATCGGTGCATGGCGAAGGTGCCGCCGCTGAGCTGAACCAGAAGCCGATCGTCGGCGCGGTGCTGGCCGGGTTCCTGCGCGTCCAGTCGGACACGGTGAACATGGTCAATGCGCCGTTCCTCGCCAAGGAACGCGGCATCGAGGTTCGCGAAGTCCGCAATGATCGCGAGGGCGATTACCACACGCTGATCCGCGTCTCGCTCAAGACCGAAGCCGGCGAGCGGTCGGTCGCGGGCACGCTGTTCGGCAACGCCCAGCCGCGTCTGGTCGAACTGTTCGGCATCAAGGTCGAGGCCGATCTGGCCGGCCACATGCTGTACGTCGTCAACGAGGACGCGCCCGGCTTCATCGGCCGCATCGGCACGACGCTGGGCGAGGCGGGCGTCAATATCGGCACCTTCCATTTGGGTCGCCGCGATGCCGGTGGCGAAGCGGTGGTGCTGTTGTCGGTCGACGAAGCGGTCACGCCGGAACTGGTCGCGAAGGTCCGCGCCCTGCCCGGCGTCAGGACGGTGATGCCGCTGCAATTCTGACCGGTTCTTCGTTATGACCGGACGGGCTGTTGGAGTGATCCGGCAGCCCGTTTTCGTTTCGGTGCATCCCCATTCCGCAATCCCTCACCCGGGATTGACCCCGGGTGACGCATTAGGACTGTGGCCGGGCATAATCGTCGACGCTTTCCCGTCCGGCCTGCAGCCGCTAGGGGGAAGCCCATGAACGATACCGGCCTCCTCCCCGAAGGGTTTCACGACCGCCTGCCACCCGCCGCCGATGGGCTGCGCCGGTTCGAAGGGGCGGTGCTGGGCGTCGCGCATGGCTATGGCTATGAACAGGTCGACCCGCCGCTCGCCGAGTTCGAGGCGGGGCTGGCCGGGCGGCTGAAGGGTACGGCGGCGACCGATGCGGTGCGCTTCGTCGATCCGGTCAGCCAGCGGACGCTGGCGATCCGTCCCGACATCACCGCACAGGTCGCACGGATCGCCGCGACGCGGATGGGCCACCACCCGCGTCCGGTGCGGCTGTCCTATGCCGGTCCGGTGCTAAAACTGCGCGCCGGCGAACTAGCTCCCCGGCGGGCATCACGACAAATGGGCGCAGAACTGATCGGACGCGACAGCGTGGCGGCGGCAACCGAGATCGTGACCGTCGCGGTCGAGGCGCTGGCAGCGGCAGGCGTCACCGGCATCTCGATCGATTTCACGCTGCCCGATCTGGTCGCGACCTTGGCCGGCGATCCGCCAGGACCGCAGCATGCCGCGCTGATCGCGGCGCTGGATGCCAAGGATGCCGGTCGCGTCGCCGCGATCGACCCGGCCTATCTGCCGTTGGTCGAGGCGGCGGGGCCGTTCGACACCGCGCTCGCCCGCCTGCGTGCGACCGATCAGGCGGGACGGCTGGCCTCCCGGCTCGACGCGATCGAGACGGTGGCGGCGACGCTGGCCGGCCGCGTTGCGGTGACGCTCGATCCGACCGAGCGGCACGGCTTCGAATATCAGAGCTGGCTCGGCTTCTCGCTGTTCGCGCAAGGCGTGCTGGGCGAGATCGGCCGGGGCGGCAGCTATATGGTGTGCCATGCCGACGGCCGCGAGGAACCGGCGGTCGGCTTCTCGCTCTACGCCGATGCGCTGCTCGATGCCGGATTGGGAGCGAAGGATCGGCGGCGGCTGTTCCTGCCGATCGGTATCGATCAGGCGGCGGCGGCGCGGCTGCGCAGCGAAGGCTGGGTTACGGTCGCGGCGCTCGACGCCGACGACACGCCCGAGGCGCAGCTCTGCACGCATCACTGGGTGGACGGCGCGATCTTCCCGCGCACATAGAAAACGGGGCGGCACGATGGCCGCCCCGATCCTGTTTATTCGGCAGCCTTGGGCTTGCGACCGCGACGGCGCGGCGCGTCGCCAGCATCGCTCTCGGCGGCGGCTTCACCGGTGTCGGCGCTGCGCGCCTTGCGACCGAGGCCGATGCGCTTGGCCATGTCGCGACGGCTCTGCGAATAGGTTTCGGCAACCATCGGATAGTCCGGACGCAGGCCATAGCGTTCGCGATAGGTTTCCGGGGTCAGGCCATGGCCGGCCAGATGACGGCGCAGCGTCTTGTACGGCTTGCCGTCGATCATCGAAATGATGTGATCTTTCGACGCGAGCGACTTGCGGACCGAGACGGCGGCAACATGGTCCTGCTGCGGCACGGCCTCTTCCTGTTCGACCTTGCCCGAAGCCAGACCCAGAACCGTCGCGTGCATGGTTTGCAGGAATGCCGGAACATCCTCAGCGGCCACACGGTTGTTGCCGTTGTTCAACCAGGCAATGGTCAGTTCGGTGGCTAGTTCGATCGCGTTCAGTTCGGAACCGTCTTCGGACATGGAGTTCTCCTTTTCTGGATCGGCCTTTGCGTTGCGTGAACCGTCAGGTCAATAGGTCCGATCTGGAGCAAAGCAAGATTTAGCTAAATTATGAGAAATATTCTCGCGCTTTCAACCCATCATCGCAAATTGTTGATCCAAAGTTGATCTGAATTGGTTGATCGACCTGGTATCGAAAATCGAGACGGCGAATATTCGCAGAAGGAATGTTCGCGGTAGATTGTGCCGGGCCGGACGATATTCGAACGATGATGGTGCACCGCGGAAACAGAGAGGCAGATGGGTAATGGAGTTGCCGGTATCGGACGCGAACGACCCTGTCTGGCAGGATATCGCGGATAAAATGCCGGTATTGGCATGGATCGCCGATCAAGACGGACGGCTCCTGTGGGGTAATCGTTGCTGGCGTGAAGCGATTGATACGGTATCGATCGGTGATATTTGGACCGGATCGCTGCCATCGGAGGCACGCGACGCAGCCATGACGGCATGGGCTGTCGGCACGACCGCCGGGAGCTCCTTTCCGCTGACGATCGAGTGCGATCGGACCGAGGACCGCGTGACCGGCTTCGCAGTGACGCCCGCCGCGCCCGACCCTGAGGGCAGGCCCCGCTGGTTCGTCATGGCCAGCGACAACGCCCGGCAGCGTCGCGCGGAAAGCGCGCAGGTCGCGGCGCAGGCTGAACTGGATACGCTGACCAACGCCATGCCGCAGATGGTGTGGGCAACGCGGCCGGACGGCTATCACGATTTCTACAACGCCCAATGGTATCGCTTCACCGGCATGCCCGAAGGTTCGACCGATGGCGAGGAATGGAACGGCATGTTTCATCCCGATGATCAGGAGCGGGCATGGGATCGGTGGCGGCACAGCCTGCGGACCGGCGAAGCCTATGAGATCGAATACCGGCTGCGGCATTGCAGCGGCACCTATCGCTGGGTCCTGGGTCGTGCCCTGCCGGTGCGGGATGGCGATGGACGGATCGTGCGTTGGATCGGAACCTGCACCGACATCGATTCGGCCAAGCGCGCCGCCGAACTGAACGATATCCTCAGCCGCGAACTCAGCCACCGCATCAAGAACATCTTCGCGATCATCAGCGGACTGATCCGCATGTCGGCGCGACAGATGCCGGCGATGCGCGGGTTTGCCGACGATCTTGCCAAGCGGATCGCGGCGCTGGGTGCGGCGCATGATCTGGCACGGCCGCACAGCGATGTTTCGCGGCCGACCGTCGGCGACGCGACCTTGCATCATGTGCTTCGCGAACTCCTGTCGCCCTATGCCGACCGCCAGTGGCGGGTGACCGGCGATGACGTCCCGCTCGATGATCGCGGTGCCACGCCGATCGCGCTGATCTTCCACGAACTGGCCACCAACGCCGCCAAATATGGTGCACTGTCCACGACCGATGGCCAGGTGACGATCGAAACCCGGCACGACGGGGAACAGGTGACGATCGACTGGCGTGAAACGGGTGGACCCGCGATCGAGCATGTGCCGGACACCGCCGGTTTCGGAACGCGATTGGCGGCGCTCAGCATCGAACAGCAATTGGCAGGAACGATCACCCGCGACTGGCGACGTGACGGGCTGTTGGTCCGCATCGAGGTGCGACGCGACGCGCTGGTTCGCGAGCCGTTGGCCCGGCGTTAGCGCGGTCTTCGACCATGTCACATCGCCGCCACCGCGCTGCAAGCGACCGCTGACGCGGCGGACCGATCCTCCGATCTGATCGAAGACCGCTTCAGGATTAAAAAAAGGGCGGCCCGTTGAGGCCGCCCTTTCGTCCGTGGCGAGGATCGCCGCGATCAGTTGCCGAAGGTGCGCTGCCACCAGCCGCGGCGGGGCGACGGGTTTTCGCTATCGCCAGCCGCTTCCTCGTTCACGGCCGTTTCTTCGGTTTCCGGTTCGGCAGCGATTGCTTCCGGTTCCGGCGCGGCAGCCGCTTCGGTCACGTCCGCCGTTTCGGCGGGCTTGCGACGCGGCGCACGGCGCTTCTTGGGGGCAGGGGCTGCTTCTGCTTCGGCCTTAACGGGGGTCAGTGCTTCCTCGGCAGCGGCCGGCTCGGCATCGGCCTTGCGACGACGCGTCCGCTTCGGCTTGGGGGCTTCGGCGGCCGGCTCGACCTCGACGATCGGAGTTTCCACCGGTGCGGGAACCACGAGCGGCGCAGCATCGCCGGCCTCGATGGTCACCGGTTCGGCTGGCGTCGGCTCGGTTGTGGTCTCGACCTTGGCACGCGCGCTTGGGCGGCGCCGGGTCCGCTTGGGCGCGGGCGTCGGTTCGGCTTCGACCATTTCGGGCTCGACGACCGGTTCCGCTGCGGCGGGTTCGGCAACCACGGCAGGTTCGGCGACATCGTCCTCGACCGGGAGGTCGGCGATCGTTCCCGCACCGTCGGCGGCATCGAACGCACCGTCACCACGACGACCACCACGACGACCACGCCGGCGACGCTTGCGCCGGCTACCGTCATCGGCGGTTTCGGTTTCGGGCGCGGCATCGTCTGCAACGTCGCGTTCGTCCGCCTCTGCGTCGACGACAGCGGCATCGACCGTCTCGTCATCGGCTTCGACCGCATCGTCGCCCTCCGATTCGATGTCGGCATCGTCGCCGGCTTCGCCCTCGACGTCGCCTTCCTCACGGTTGCGACCGCGACGGCCGCGACGGCGGCGGCGGCGCTTGCCACGACCTTCGCCCTCGTCGTCGCCGCGCGGCGGACGGGCGGTTTCCTCGACCGCGTCTTCCTCGATTTCCTCGTCGATCTCGTCCTCGATGTCCTCATAGGCATCGTCCTCGTCGTCGATGACGACCAGCGGCTCGATCTTGGGTGGGTGCGCAGGCGGCGGGCCGGATGCTTCGACCGCCATGCGCGCGCCCTCGATCTCGGCATCGGGCACGATCTCGACCGTCACGCCATAGCGGTCCTCGACCTCGGCGATGTCGGCGCGCTTCTTGTTGAGGACATAGAACGCCGCTTCCTGGCTGGCGCGCAACGCGATCAGCGAACCGCGACCGCGGGCGGCCTCGTCCTCGATCAGGCGCAGCGCGGACAGGCCGGCCGACGACGCGGTCCGGACCAGTCCGGTGCCATCGCAATGCGGGCACTGCCGGGTCGATGCCTCCAGCACGCCGGTACGCAGCCGCTGACGGCTCATTTCCATCAGACCGAAGGCGGAGATGCGACCAACCTGGATGCGGGCGCGGTCGTTCTTCAGCGCCTCCTTCATCGCCTTCTCGACCTTACGGACGTTCGATCCGTGATCCATGTCGATGAAGTCGATCACGACCAGACCGGCCATGTCGCGCAGCCGCAGCTGGCGCGCGATTTCCTGCGCCGCTTCGAGGTTGGTCGCGGTCGCCGTCTGTTCGATATTATGTTCGCGGGTCGACCGGCCGGAGTTGATGTCGATCGACACCAGCGCCTCGGTCGGGTTGATGACCAGATAGCCGCCCGATTTGAGCTGCACGACCGGATTGTACATCGCGGCCAGCTGATCCTCGACATGCGCGCGCTGGAACAGCGGCACCGCGTCGGCGTACTGCTTCACCCGGCGGGCATGCGCGGGCATCAGCAGGCGCATATAGTCCTTGGCGTGGCGGAACCCGTCCTCGCCCTCGACGATCACCTCGTCGACGTCCTTATTGTAGATGTCGCGGATCGCGCGCTTCACGAGGTCGCTGTCGCCGTAGACCAGCGCCGGCGCCGACGACGTCAGCGTCTGGTCACGAATGCCGTCCCACAGGCGAGCGAGGTAATCGAAGTCGCGCTTGATCTCCTGCCGGCTGCGCTGAAGCCCGGCGGTGCGGACGATGCAACCCATTGACGCCGGCAGCGTCAGTTCGGCCATGATCGACTTCAACCGCTTGCGGTCGGCGGCCGAATTGATCTTGCGCGAAATGCCGCCGCCATGCGCGGTATTAGGCATCAATACGCAATACCGGCCGGCGAGCGACAGATAGGTAGTCAGCGCCGCGCCCTTGTTGCCGCGCTCTTCCTTCACGACCTGCACCAGCAGCACCTGCCGGCGGCGGATCACGTCCTGGATCTTGTAGCGGCGACGCAGGTTCAGCCGGCGCTGGCGCAGCGCCTCGACCGCGGCATCGTCGCCACCGCTCTTGCGCGGGCGCGGGGCGGGGGCGTCCTCGCCTTCCTCGTCATCGTGATGATCGTCGTCCTCGTCACGCTCGACGACTTCGATGCCACCTTCGGCATCATCGTCATGATCGTGATCGTCGTAGTCGACGTCGTCGTCATGATCGCCGGCGCGCAGCGCGGCTTCCTCGGCGGCATGCTCGGCTTCCTCGGCCAGCAGCGCGTCGCGGTCTTCCTTCGGGATCTGGTAATAATCCGGGTGGATTTCGGAAAAGGCGAGGAAGCCGTGGCGGTTGCCGCCATAATCGACGAACGCCGCCTGCAACGACGGTTCGACCCGCGTCACCTTGGCGAGATAGATATTGCCCTTGAGCTGCTTGCGCTCGGCCGATTCGAAATCGAATTCCTCGATCCGGTTACCCTTGACGACGGCGACCCGGGTTTCCTCCCGGTGGCGAGCGTCGATCAACATCCGCGTGGTCATGATAGTGTCTCCGGGCGCGCGGGACGGCTGTGCCAGTCGGCGCGCCTAAACGCGCGGCGGGGTTCAAGCCCGGTGCCTGCGCGCGATTGCTGGGATATGCGTCTGCTCGCACGGGCAGTCCGGGAATTTCCGGGCGGACAACCGTCGCCCCGACGCCGGCCGCGACAGCGGCACAGGCGGAACGGGACGGAACTTGCCACATGCGAACATCAACCTGAATAAATCCCGCAGGCGGTTGCGAACGGGATGTAGCATCGGCTCCCCTGGGACAGGCCCGGGACCGACGTAGGAACAGGCGTAGCATTCACCATCGTGAACGGCAACAGCGCGGGCATGCTTCCTTACCCGGTTATCTTCCCCGCTGTTTTAGGGTAAATTAATCTTTACCACGGTTAGTAAGGGCTGTTTGTGGCCGGAGTCGGTACGGCACCGGTTCGCGAAATGGGGGAAGAGCCGCTTCGTCATGGGTAAGCGCTGGGCCAGCTTCGGATTCGCAGGATCGCGCGCGTGGCATGCGGCCACGCTGGCGGTGTCATGCGCAGCGTTCGGATCGCCCGCCGCCGCCCAGCGCATCGACGCGGTCGAAGTTGCGAACGACCGCATCGTCATCCGCCTCGACGCGCCGGCACGCGGTGCCAGCAGCTTTGCGATGGCCGGCCCCGATCGGATCGTCGTCGATCTCGACGGGGTTCGTCCCGGCGGGCGCAGCGCTGCCGGTGGATCGGTGCTGGCGGTGCGACAGGGTGTGCGCGGCGATCGCGGCAGCCGGATCGTGCTCGACCTCGCCGAATCGGCGATGGTCACCGGCGGCGGATTTTCCGATGGCGGGCATCGCCTCACGCTCGACCTGCGCCGGGTGAGCGCCAGCCGCTTTGCGCGGGCGGCGGGGGGCGGGCGGATGCGGTTCGCGCCGCAACCGGTGGTCGGCGCGATCGTGCCGGTGGCATCGTCGGCAGCGATGGTCGTCGACCGGCGACAGCGAGCGACCGCCAGTGTCGCCGTACCCGTCGCACGCCCGCGCCGTGGCCTGCCATTGCCAAGGGTAGAGGGCGACGCCGATCGGCCGCTGGTGGTGATCGACGCCGGCCATGGCGGCCATGATCCCGGCGCGATCTCGCCGCATGGCGGCCTGCGGGAAAAGGATCTGACGCTCAAGACCGCGCGGGCGATCCGCGACGCACTGCTCGCCGGGGGCCGCGTCCGCGTCGCCATGACGCGCGATCGCGACCAGTTTCTGGTGTTGCAGGAACGCTATGCCATCGCCCGTCGACTGGGGGGCAGCCTGTTCATCTCGGTCCATTGCGACAGCGCCGATAACCCCGACGCCAGCGGAGCCAGCATCTATACCCTGTCCGAAGTCGCATCGGACCGCGAAGCGGCCCGGCTGGCGGCGCGCGAGAACAAGGCCGATATTCTCGCCGGGGTCGATCTCGGCCGGCAACCGGCCGATATCTCGTCGATCCTGATCGACCTGACTCAGCGTGAGACGATGAACGAATCGGCGGGCTTCGCGCGGTTGCTTGGGCGCGAGGCGAAGGGCGTGATCCCGCTCAAATCCAATTACCACCGCATGGCGTCACTGATGGTGCTGAAGGCACCCGACCTGCCATCGATCCTGTTCGAAACCGGCTATCTGTCGAACGAGGGGGATGCGAAGCGGCTCGATTCGGCGGAGGGGCGAAAGGCGATCGCGAAAAGCGTGACGCAGGCGGTGGAAATCCACTTCGCGCGGCGGATGGCGGCGCGCTGATCGCGGCTGTCGTGCGATAACGAACCGTATTCTCGCGCCGGCGAGACCTATTCGAACGTTCCGATTACCGATCGGCTGGCGTACCCCTGCCTCCGCAACGCCTGTCGAATGCGCCCACGACCGTACCCCCGCAGAGGCGGGATTCCAGGGTTCCAAGGCATAAGCCGTTGTTTTGTGAGGCTCTGGACCCCCGCCTGCGCGGGGGTACGGCGAGAGGACGAGACGGTCAGAAACCTTGCGCAGGTTTCGCCTTCCGCGGCGTACCGTTCAATCGTGATTCGGTCCCAGCGACGGGTCCAGATCGCGGGGCCGGACGAACGTGACCAGATGGCCGCAGCCATTGCCCGCGCTGGCCCAGTCGCCATCCAGTTCCAGCACCGCGACGCTGGCGGTGGGAAACTTCTCCTCGACCGCGCCGCGCAACGGGTTGCTTTCGGCCGACAGCAGCAGGACGAGATCCTCCAGCCCCGGATTATGCCCGACTAGCAACGCGCGATCGACATCGGCGGGCAGCGCGCGCACGGCGTCGAGCAACGTCCCCTCCGACGCCAGATACAGCAGGCGGTTGCTCTGCTCCTCGGGCAAGCTGCCATAACCGCGCCGGAAATGGTCGAGCGTTTCGACGACGCGGCGGGCAGGGCTGGCGACCAGATGATCGAACCGGCATCCCAATTGCCGCAGATGCGCGCCCATCGCGGTCCCAGCACGTGCACCCTTGGCGTTCAGCGGCCGGTCGAAATCGCGGGTAATGGCATCGTCCCAGCTCGACTTGGCGTGGCGCAGCAGCGTCAGCGTCTTCATGGCAAGGGCTCCATCGGCAGGGCATGCGCCCCATGCCCCACTTCCTGCCCCAAGGAAAGGGCGCGCGCGACCGCTTCGTCCAGCGTGCAGCGGACAACTGGTGTCCCATCGGGGAACGCGCCCAGCAGCCGCGACGGCATCGCCGCCGACAGCAGCACGAACAGCCCGCGATCGTCGGCGCGCCGGATCAGCCGCCCGAACGCCTGTGCCAGCCGCGCGCGCACCATCCGGTCGTCATAGGCGCTGCCACCGCCCGCCAGTCGCCGCGCGGCGTGGAGCACGCCGGGCTTTACCCACGGCACCCCCTCCATCACCACCATCCGCAGCGAATGGCCGGGCACGTCGACCCCGTCGCGCAGCGCATCGGTGCCGATCAGCGAGGCGCGCGGGTCGTCGCGGAAGATGTCGACCAAGGTACCGGTGTCGATCGGGTCGACATGCTGCGCGTAGAGCGGCAATCCGTCGCGCGCGAGGCGGTCGGCGATGCGCGCATGGACACCGCGCAGCCGCCGGATCGCGGTAAACAGCCCCAGCGTGCCGCCCCCCGCCGCGACGATCAACCGGCCGTACGCATTGGCGAGCGCGGGCAGGTCGCCACGCTTCACATCGGTCACGATCAGCACCTCGGCCTGCTTGGCATAGGCGAACGGGCTGGTTGCGGCGAAATGGGTCGGCGGGCGCATCAGGTACGGCGCACCGACCCGCGCATCGGCCTGCGTCCAGTCGCCGCCCGCGCGTAGCGTCGCGGAGGTCACCAATACGCCGTGCGCGGGCTTCAGCACCGTTTCGGCGAAGGGGCGGCCGGGATCGAGCCAGTGGCGGTGCAGCCCCATGTCGTATTCGCGTCCCTCGACCCGTTCGACCGCCAGCCAGTCGACGAAATCGGGATCGACCGGCCCGCCGACCCGCGCCAGCAGCCGCCCCCATGCCGCAACCGTTTCCGCCCGCCAGCCGAGCGAGGCGATCGCCCCCTCGATCCGGGCGCGCGCCGGGCCGTCCATCCAGTCCGGCCCCTCGGTCAGCACCGCTTCCAGCCGCTTGCCAAGCGCAATCAGCGGGCGCAGCAGCGCATCCAGTGCCTGCGCGGCGGGACCGGCGGCGTCGACCAGTTCGGGCGGCGGTTCGGTCAGTTCGGTCTCGAGGCCATAGCCTGCCTCGCCATCCTTGGCGCGCGCGAACACCGCACCGCGCACGCAGGCCAGCAATTTCTCGACCGGACCGAACGGATCGCCCTCCTGCACCCGCGCCAACCAGCCATCGGCGGGCAGCAACCGCGCGGCATCGACCGCCGCCGCCACCGCTTCGCCGCCCGCCGCATCATAGCTGGCGACATCGGACAGCCGCGCCGCCAGCCCACGCCGTCGCCCGCGCCCGCCGCCCTCCGGCCCCAAGACCCAGCGGCGGATCTCGATCGCCTCCATGCCGGTCAGCGCGGCGGAGAACATCGCATCGGCGGCATCGAACAGGTGATGGCCTTCGTCGAAGACATAGCGGGTCGGGCGCGTGCCGGTCTCGCGACCACGCGCGGCGTTGACCATGACGAGCGCGTGGTTGGCGATGACGATATCGGCCTGTGCCGACGCCCGGGCCGCGCGTTCGATGAAGCATTTGCGGTAATGCGGGCAGCCGGCATAGATGCACTCGCCACGCCGGTCGGTCAGCGCGGTCGATCCGTTGCGCCGGAACAGCGTCGGCAACCAGCCGGGCAGGTCGCCGCCGACCATGTCGCCATCGGCGCTATACGCCGCCCAGCGCGCGACGAGGTGCGCCAGCACCGCCGCCCGCCCCTGAAACCCGCCCTGCAACGCGTCCTCCAGATTGAGCAGGCACAGATAATTCTCGCGCCCCTTGCGCGTCACGACGCGGGCGCGGCGTTCGGCGGGATCGGGAAAGACGCGTTCGCTTTCCTGCGCCAATTGCCGCTGCAACGCCTTGGTAAAGGTCGATACCCACACCGCGCCATCGGCGGCCTCCGACCACAGCGACGCGGACGAGAGATAGCCGAGCGTCTTGCCGATGCCGGTCCCTGCTTCCGCCAGCACCAGATTGGGCGTGTCGCGTGCGACGCGCGGGGCAAAGGCGTCGGCGGCGGCGGCAGCGAAGGCGCGCTGGCCGGGGCGCGCCTCTGCCCCCTGACCGGTCAGGGTGGCCAGCCGTTCGGCGATGGCATCGGGGGACAGCGTCACCGTCCGCGGCGCACCACGCGGCGGCGCTTCCTCCCATTCGGGCAGCTTCGAGAACAGCCAGCGTTCGGCGGTGGCGGGTTTCGGCAGCACCTGTCCAAGAGCCGGAGCCCATGGCCAGCGCAGCCGGAACAGCGATTGCGCGGCGGTCCATGCCCCTTCCTGTTCGGGCCAGGGCGCAGCGGCGGTCGCGATCAGTGCCGACGCCGCATCGCGCAGCAGCGCCGCGACGCTCGCCTCGTCGGCCGGCAGCGTCAGCTTCAGCGCCTGCGCGATCCCCTTCGGCGTCGGCACTGCGAACCGCGCCGGATGGACGAACGCGAACAGTTCGAGCAGGTCGAGCCCCGACAATTCGGCATAGCCCAGCCGCTGGCCGATCAACGGCGCGTTGAGGACGATGGTCGGGGTATCGGCGACGCAGGAAATCGCCTCCCCCCGGCTGACCTCGCGCGTACCATTCGCGTCGGCGATCCAGACGCCCGAATGGCTGGCGTGCAGGGCGGGGTAGGGGAGCATCGGAACGCCTTACCGCGAGAGCCGCCGGAACGGAAGTGGAACGCAGCAAATCCTCCCCGGCACGGGGAGGGGGACCGTCCGCAGTACGGTGGAGGGAGGGCGCCGCACAATGCAACCGCTCCGTACGAGGACACTCCCCTCCACCAGCTTCGCTGGTCCCCCTCCCCGTGCCGGGCAGGATGTCAGGTGTCGATCTTCTCGCGCTGGCGGTCTGCCCATTCCTTGCCTTCGTCACCGCCCCAGAGCAGCCACGCGATATAGCCCGCCGACGGGTCGTCATCGTCGCCCCAGCGATGCGCCTTGGTACCCTTGTCAACGTCGTGCCGTGCGAAATAGCTGTGCATCGATTTGACGTCGTCGTCGGACATCGGGCCGCCATCGACGATCTGCTTCGCGCGCTTCACCCCGACCTCGGTCCCGCCGCGATCGAAGGTCTCGTGCAGCTTGAGGCCCTTTTCGGCGTTCGCCGCCATCTTCTTCGTCGGTTTGTGCTCGTCGGCCATCGGCATCCTCCGTCGATGGCTCAACCCGTTCAGCCGGCAGGCCGTTCCGTTACCACAACACGCCCTTGTCCGGGGTCAGCGGTTGCGGTGCCGGATCGCCGATCGCCTGCAACAGGTCGATCTCGATCGTCCGGCACATCGCCGTCAGCGGCAGGTCGTGCACGGTGTTGGCGAACGGATCGGCCAGATCCTCGCCGATCTGCAGCACGGCAAGGAACATCAACCCCGCCAGCCCCGACCCGAGCGGCGTGGCGATGCCGAGCGTTTCGACCAGCCCGATCGGCAGCACGATACAGAACAGCCGCGTGAACAGCGACGGCAGGAACCGGTACTGCACCGGCAGCGGCGTGTTCTTGATCCGCTCCATGCCGCCCTGCGCGTTGGCGATGTCGATCAGCACGCTTTCGAGTCCGGTCTGCTGGATGCTGTCGATCCATCCGCGGCGCTGCGCCTCGGCAATGCGCGAACCGGTACCGTCGAGCAGCCCGTTGGCGACGTTGGTGCGCCCCAGCGGCTCGCCCGCCTCGTCACGCGACAGGAAGCGATGCACCTCGTCCTTCGAATCCAGCTTGCGCAACTGGCAGCGCAGCGCGTGGACATAGGCGATATGCCGCAGCACGATCGACCGCTTGAGATCGCGCTTCTGCCCTTCGTTTTCCGGCCCGATGTACGAGATTGCGCCGCGCGCGAGGTTGCGCGACGCGTTGATCATCAATCCCCAGAGCGAACGCGCCTCCCACCACCGGGCATAGGCCGAGTTCACCCGGAAGCCCAAGAACAACGCCAGCGCCGAACCGAAGATCGTCAGCGGCAGCGACGGCGCCTTGAACGGCAGGACGAAGTACACGACAGTGACGATCACGTCCCAGACGAACAGGGCAAGCGCCGGCTTCCATACTTCGGCGACGATACGGGGCAGGCGGGGTGCATCGGAGACGATCATTGCTCCACGCTACGCCCAACCGACGGCATGGTTGCATCGCAACAGGTGGAAATATTGCGGCCAACCGCGTATCGGGATCGGATGACCAACCCAGACATCCGCAATGCAGCATTGGTTTCAAAAGCTTGGCCGTATGAAGAGGCGCGCAAGCTGCTGAAGCGCTATCCGGACGGGAAGCCGGGCGGCGAGCCGGTCCTGTTCGAAACCGGCTATGGTCCGTCGGGGTTGCCGCATATTGGTACCTTCAACGAAGTGCTGCGCACGACGATGGTCCGCAAGGCGTTCATGGAATTGTCGGATCAGCCGACCCGCCTGATCGCGTTTTCGGATGACATGGACGGCCTGCGCAAGGTGCCGGACAATGTGCCCAACGGCGATCTGTTGCGCGAACATCTGGGCAAGCCGCTGAGCGAAATTCCCGATCCGTTCGGGACGCACGCCAGCTTCGCCGCGCACAACAATGCGCGGCTGCGCAGCTTCCTCGACCAATATGGTTTCGATTATGAATTCGCGTCGTCGACCGATTATTATCGCGGCGGCAGGTTCGATTCGGCGCTGAAGGCGATCCTGCGCAACTATCAGGCGATCCTCGACATCATGCTGCCGACGCTGGGGGCCGAACGTCGTGCAACCTATTCGCCGGTGCTGCCGATCTCGCCGACCAGCGGCATCGTGTTGCAGGTCCCGGTCGAGGTGCTCGACGCGGAAACCGGCATGGTTGCGTTCATGGACGGCGACACCCGCGTCGAACAATCGACCCTGTCGGGCGGCGCGAAGCTGCAATGGAAGGTCGACTGGGCGATGCGCTGGGTCGCACTGGGCGTCGATTACGAGATGGCGGGCAAGGATCTGATCGACTCGGTGACACAGTCGTCGAAGATCGCCCGCGTGCTCGGCGCGCGTCCGCCCGAGGGCTTCAATTACGAGATGTTCCTCGACGAACATGGCCAGAAGATTTCGAAGTCGAAGGGCAATGGCCTCAGCCTCGAACAATGGCTGACCTATGGTCCGCCCGAAAGCGTCGCCTTCTACGCCTATCGCGAGCCGAAAAAGGCCAAGCAGTTGCATCTGGGCGTGATCCCGCGCGCGATCGACGAATATTGGCAGTTCCGCGCCAATTACGCCGATCAGCCGGTCGAACAGCGGCTGGGCAATCCGGTCCACCATATCCATGGCGGTCCGCCGCCCGCCGAGACGCTGCCGGTGACCTTCGGGTTGCTGCTCAATCTGGTCGGCGTAATGGGTGACGCGACCAAGCCGCAGGTGTGGGGGTATCTGGCGAACTATGTCGAGGATGCGTCGGCGGAACGCTACCCGGCGCTCGACGCGCTGATCGACCATGCGCTGGCGTTCACCCGCGACGTGGCGGAAAAGCCCGAACGTCGCGCCCCGACCGAACTCGAACGCGCCGCGCTCGAACGGCTCGATGCCGAACTGGCGGCGATGCCCGGCGATGCCGGAGCGGAGCAGATCCAGAACGCGGTGTACGAAATCGGCAAGACCGCCGGGTTCGAGTCGCTGCGCGACTGGTTCAAGGCCTGTTACGAAACGCTGCTCGGCACGGCGCAGGGGCCGCGCATGGGCAGCTTCATCGCGCTGTACGGCATCGACAATACGCGCAAGCTGATCGCCGAGGCGCTGGCGCGGTAGTCGTCATTTTCAAAAAGGGCTTGGTCACGAGCCCTTTCGTCATCCCGGCGCAGGCCGGGATCCACGGTGCCGCTGGATCCGAACCCTTCAGCGCTTGCGGAACCTTGTATCCCGGCCTGCGCCGGGATGACGAACGTAGGAAACGGTTATCCGGGACCGCGGACTATTTCCGGTCCTCGTAGAACTTCCTGACCACGTTCCACCCTTCTTCCGCCGTTTCGACGAAGGTGATGAGGTCGAGATCGCGTTCCGAGATCACGCCTTCCTCGACCAGCGCGTCCCAGTTGACGACCCGATTCCAGAATTCGCGGCCATAAAACAGTACGGGGATCGGCTCGATCTTGCCGGTCTGGATCAGCGTCAGCAGCTCGAAGCTTTCATCGAACGTGCCGAAGCCGCCGGGGAACACCGCGACCGCGCGGGCGCGCAGCAGGAAATGCATCTTGCGCAGCGCGAAATAGTGGAACTGCATCGACAGCGCCGGGGTGACATAGGGGTTGGGAGCCTGTTCGTGGGGGAGGACGATGTTCAACCCGATCGATTCGGCACCGGCTTCGTTCGCGCCGCGATTGGCCGCTTCCATGATCGACGGGCCGCCGCCCGAACAGACGACGAAGTGCCGCTTGCCGTTGACATCGTTGGGAAACTGGCTGGCGTGGAAGGCCAGTTCGCGCGCCACGTCGTAATAATGCGCCTTGGCGACGATCCGCTCGGCGATCGCGCGCGCCTTGTCGTCCTGTGCGAGGTCGAGCAGCATGTCGGCCTTGTCCGGTTCGGGAATCCGCGCCGAGCCGTAGATGACGAAGGTCGAGGCGATGTTCGCCTCGTCGAGCAGCAGCGAGGGTTTCAGCAGTTCCAGCTGGAAGCGCACCGGCCGCAGATCGTCGCGCAACAGGAACTCCATGTCCTGAAACGCCAGTCGATAGGCGGGATGCTCGGTCTGCGGGGTGGAAAGCTGGGCGCGGGCCGCCTCGGCCTCCTGCTTGGCCCCGCGGAACACGCGGGACGGTACTTTGGTATCGGTCATAGGCGGATGAATTTAGGCACGTCCGCAAACAGCGGCAAGCGGGTTGCGTCACCGGCATAGCGGTCGCCCGCCCATGTCGAAATGAAAATGGTTGGCGTGCGCCGCGTTATAGTCGGGACCGAGCGTGGTGACGAAGCGCTTGCAGGCCGAGCGATGGACGATGCGCAGGAAATCGCGGACCTGCGGGTCGGGGCTGTTCCAGTCGCGCTCGATCGAGATGCGGCGGCCGTCCGCCAGCACGAAACTGCCGATGTCGATCGCATTGGCGAGACCATGTTCGGACACGCGCCCCGCCGCGCGACTGCCGCCACCGACGATGCCCCGGCAGACATAGGTGCCATAGCTGTCGATTCGCGTCACGTCGCTGCCCAGCAGTTGCCGCGCCGCCGGACGGACGCCGTGGCGGACCCAGCCGGTCAGCGCCCGCGCCGCCGGACAGCGTATCGCCTTCAGCCCGTTGATCGGCGTGCCGATGTCGAGCAACTGCACCGCGCCCAGCACGATGCAGCCCGATCCGTAGTCGCGATCGGGCAGGGGGCTGAACCGGACCTCGGCACGCGACAGGTCCGCGAAACATTGCTGCGTGTCGCGCGGCGTCTGCCCCGACAACGTGATCGGCCCCGCCGGGCGCGGCGCGATCGGTCGTGGCGGCGGCGTGGGGTCGGGACGGTCGCCACCGATACACGCCGACAGGAACAGGATCGCAAGCAACAGGGTGAAACGCGGAGTGGCCATCGCCATCGTGGTTCCACGTCACCGTCGGCACCACAAGCGGCGATGCGACCGACCGTGCCATGCGTTCGTGATGCGGATTGACGGTAACCGTTGTCACGAAAAGATTGATTGCCGGGCACATTTTTGAATATGTACGACTTTTGGATGCCCGGATGACGGGGATTCTCCCCGCCATCCGGCAACGGACCGCATTGCAAAGGAATGCAGCGTGACTATCGTCGTCCGAACCCTGTCCGATCGCGTGTTTGAAATCGTGCGCGAACGAATCGTCAGCGGTGCGCTGCCCGAAACCTTTGCGATTCGTCAGGATGCGCTGGCCAGCGAACTGGGCGTCAGCAAGATCCCGCTGCGTGAGGCGCTGGCCCGGCTGGAACAGGAAGGACTGGTCGCCGGACAGGCCAATCGCGGCTATACCGTGCGGCCGATGTCGGCGTTGCAGGCCGAGGAAATCTACGAGCTGCGTCTGGCGGTGGAGCCGGGTGCTGCCGCCTATGCCGCGATCCACGCCGACGAACTGCGGCGCGCGGCGGTGATCGATGCGTTCGAGCGGCTGGACGGCGCGCCGGCCCGCGACCTGCTGGAGGCGGCGGCGCGCAACCGCGCGTTTCACGCCGCCCTGGTGGCGGCGAACGGGCGCGATCTGACGATCGATCTGGTGCAGCGTTTGTCGGTGTTGGCCGAACGCTATGTCGTCGCCCATCTGCGTCCCGCCGGACGTGGCGACCGCGCCTATGTCGAGCATCGCGCGCTGCTCGACGCGTGGCTGGCGCGGGACGGGGTGGCGGTGCGCACCGTACTCACCCGCCATCTCGAAGCGACGATCGAGGATCTGCGTACGGAATTCGCCGCAGCGGTAACCCTCGCCTGACGCGGGGTGGGCGGGGGCCGGCGGCTGGGGTAGGAAGCGGCATGATCCGTCTGCTCCTGACCCTGACCGCCATGTCGCTGGCGACTGCCCCGGCAATTGCCCGCGACATCCTGTTCATCGGCAACAGCTTCACCTTCGGTGCCGGATCGCCGGTCGAACGCTATCGCCCCGACAGCGTCACCGACCTGAACGACGACAGGATCGGCGGGGTGCCCGCGCTGTTCCGTGCCTTTGCCGAACAGGCCGGGCTGGACTGGACCGTCGCGCTCGAAACCTCGCCGGGCAAGGATCTGGCCTATCACTATGCCAACCGGCGCGGTGCGATCGACCGGCGCTGGGACGTGGTGATCCTGCAGGGCTATTCGACGCTCGACGCCCGGCGGCCGGGTGACGCCACCCGCCACGGCGAAGCGGCGGGCAAGCTGGCGGCGCTGGTCCATGCCCGCAACCCCCAGGCGCAGGTAAAGCTGGTCGAAACCTGGTCGCGCGCCGATCTGACCTATCGCCCCGGCAGCCGCTGGTCGGGCAAGCCGATCGCGGCGATGGCGAACGATCTGGCGGCGGCGAACCGGCAGGTGGCAAGGACGGTGCCGGGCATCGCCGGCACGATCCCGGTCGGCAGCGCGTGGAACGACGCGATCGCCAGCGGGCTGGCCGACGCCAACCCGTATGACGGGATCGATCCGGGCAAGATCGGGCTATGGGCCGACGATCACTATCATGGCAGCACCGCCGGCTATTATCTGGAGGCGCTGGCCATCTTCGGCCGGGTCACCGGCTATGACGTGCGGCGGCTGGGCCCTGACGAGCGCGCCGCCCGCGACCTCGGTCTGACGCCCGCCATTGCCAAGGCGTTGCAGCGGGTCGCGTGGCGGACGTTGCGGCGGAATCGCTGATGCGCGGGCTGTTCCCTGCCCTGTTTCTGACGGCGTTCCTGACGGCGTGCGGCGGCGGCGATGCCGATCGTGCCGGGCGGCTGCGCGCGGCAGGGCCGAACGCCGGTCTGACAGGGTTGCTCGCTTATGCCGATGCCGGTGCGGGGCGTCGTGCCTTTGGCCAATGCGCCGCGTGCCATACGATCGGGGCGGGGCGGCAGGCGCTGGCCGGACCCAATCTCCATGGCATCATGGGGCGCAAGGTCGCTGGCGACGCGCGCTTCGGATACACTCAGGCGTTGATCGACCATGGCGGCCGCTGGGACGCGGCGCGCATGGATGCGTGGCTCGCCGCGCCGTCGCGGGTGGTGCCGGGGACGCGGATGGCGTTTGCCGGCGTCCGCGACCCGATGGAGCGCGCCGACCTGATCGCCTATCTCCAGTCGGAGAGCAGGTAGGTCCGCCCTATAGCTGGTGCCCGGTCCGGTCGCGCTTGGTCGCCAGATAGCGCGCGTTATGCGGATTAGCCGGCAGGTGGTGCGCAACCCGTTCGATCACGGTGATACCCGTCGCTTCCAGCCCCGCGACCTTGGCCGGGTTGTTGGTCAGCAACCGGATCTGCCGCTGCCCGAGCAGCGCCAGCATCCGTCCCGCGACGCCGAAATCGCGCGCATCGATGGCAAAGCCCAGCCGGGTATTGGCGTCGACGGTGTCGAACCCCTGATCCTGCAGCGCATAGGCCCGCAACTTGTTGACCAGTCCGATCCCGCGTCCCTCCTGTCGCAGATACAGCAGGATACCCCAGTTCGCATCGGCAATGGCATGGATCGCGGCATGGAGCTGCGGCCCGCAATCGCATTTCAGGCTGCCCAGCACATCCCCGGTCAGGCATTCGCTGTGCAGCCGGACCAGGGGCGGGCGTCCATCGGGCTGACCGATGAGCAGTGCGACATGCTCGCCGGCAGCATCGGGCGTGCGGAATGCGACGATCTCGCTGTCCTCCGCCCCCGCCACCGGCAGTCGCGCGCGGGTGACGATCGCCAGCCGATTGGCATCCTCATGCGCGTCGATCGCTTGCGGGGTGATCGTCACCTCTGCGCCGGTACCGCCCGCGACGAAGGCGGGCAGCAGGCCCGCCACCCGGGCGAGGCGCAGCGCGGCGGTAGCGGCGACCGGCGCGGCGACGTCGATGCTACGAAACGGCCCCTTCATCGGCGTGGCAAGGTCGAGTTGCGGGTCGGCCAGCGCCGTCGCGGCGGCGAAATCGGTCCATGCCTCGCGCCGGATCGCCACCGGATGATCGGGCTGGGCGGCGGCACGCTGGTTGACGATCCGCAGCGTTTCGGCCCGCCCGAACGACAACAGGATATGGCCGGTGCCATCGGGATCGAACCGCGCCAGCCGCTCGGGATCGGCGGTTTCGATCGGCAGCAGCGTCAGCGCCGGCTCGCCCGGCGCGACGATCGCGATCGGCCAGCCGCGGCGCAGCGCGTCGATCGCGCGGGCGACGTCGCGGGTCTCGCTCAAAACGCGAACTCCGTGACGATCGGGATATGGTCGCTGGGCTTCAGCCAGCTGCGGCACGGTTCATGGACGCGGTGCGCGACCGCCTTTGCCGCGACGTCGCGGCTGGCCCACATATGGTCGAGCCGCCGTCCGCGATCCGACGCCGCCCAATCCTTCGCGCGATAACTCCACCAGGTATAGAGCCGCTGCGGTGCCGGTACGAACTGGCGGCCCAGATCGACCCAGTCGTTCGCCGCCTGCAACCGCGCCAGCGTCGCGACCTCGATCGGCGTATGGCTGACCACGTCGAGCAATTGCTTGTGGCTCCACACATCGCTTTCGAGCGGGGCGACGTTGAAATCGCCGACCAGCAGCGTCGGGATGCCCGACAGGCCGTGCGACCATTCGATCATGCGTTCGAGAAAATCGAGCTTCTGGCCGAATTTGGGGTTCACCGCGCGGTCGGGCACGTCGCCCCCGGCGGGGATATAGACATTCTCGATCCTGAGCCCGTTGGCCAGCCGCACGCCCAGATGCCGCGCCTCGCCATTGGCCTGCCAGTCGAGCCGGTCATCCTCGGCCAACGGCACTTTCGAGATCACCGCGACGCCGTGGTGCATCCGCTGCCCGTTGATCGCGATATGCGTATAGCCCAGCCGCCGCAGCGGTTCGTAGGGAAAGTCGCGATTCTCGACCTTGGTTTCCTGAAGGCAGAGCACATCAGGCTGCGCCTCGCGCAGGAATTGCTCGACGATGTCCATGCGGAAGCGGACCGAGTTGATGTTCCACGAAGCGACCGAAAGCGTGTCCATGATGCAGCCTGTATCCTCGCCCCCGCGCCGGCGCCAGACATGGAAAGGCCCCCGCTCCGGGGGCATGGAGCGAGGGCCGACCTGGCGTTCGTTACGCAGGCGGGCGTTGAAGACCCGGGCAACAGGGGGGAAAATCCCGGACGCGCTCCAACACCGCGAGATCAGCCTTAGGGCTGCGAACCTGTCGCCAACATGAACGCATTCTGTAATTTTCTAAAAATACCGGACATATGCGTTGAGCGGCGGCAAATGGAGCAGGCCGCGCGCCATTCGCCGGTATCGGCATCGCCAGCCGCTCGCGAATCGGTTTGCGGTGGAACAGGTCGGCCGCGACGGTGCGCCTATCGCCGCGGACGGCTGGGTTCGTTGAACCGGAACGCGTTGTCGGCGACCGGGACGTTGAACTTCTGGTTCGTCAGGCGGACCGTCGTCCGGTTCGCCTGCGCGTCGAGCGCGACCCAGCCCTGCAGCATCAGCCCGGCGGGGGCGGACGGCTGGCGCGCGAACACCATCGTGATCCGGCCATATTCGGGGCGTTTCGGGTCATAGGCCTCGACGCTGACGATGCGCGGATCGTTCGACGGCACGACGCGCGCGAATTTCGATGCGTCGCGTTCGGGGTTCAGCAGGATGCCGAGCGGCGAATTGCCGATCGGCCAGCGCTGCTTCTGCCCGACCTGATAGTCGAGGAAGTAGAGCGATTTGCCATCCGACACGAGCAGGATCGGCACGCCCTTTTGATACTGAAAGCGGATCTTGCCCGGTTTCTTGAGCGTCAGCTGCCCGGTCAGCACGCGGCCGTTGCGATCGGTCTGGCTGAAATCGGCGGTCATCGTCTGCGTCGCCGACAGATGCCGCTGAACCGAGGCGAGATCGTTCTGCGGTGCCTGCGCATACAACGCGACCGGGGCGGCAAGGGCGACGGCGAGAGCGAGCGGGCGGATGGGGAATCTCCGTATCATGGGGGCCGGATTAGGATCGGCGCATTGAACGCGGCGTGAACCCATGGGTTGCGCCGCGTTCATCGCGTCCGGTCCGGGCGGTTACAGCCGGTGTTCGCCCTTCACCCAGCGGACCGTGCCCGAACTGGCGCGCATCACGACGCTTTCGGTGGTCATCTTGCCCTTCAGCCGCTTGACGCCGGCGAGCAGCGAACCGTCGGTCACACCGGTCGCCGCGAAGATGCAGTCGCCGCGCGCCAGTTCGGTCAGGTCGTACTGCTTGTCGAGGTCGGTGACGCCCCATTTGGCGGCACGCGCGCGTTCGTCGTCGTTGCGGAACAGCAGCCGGCCCTTGAACTGCCCGCCGACACAGCGCAGCGCCGCTGCCGCCAGCACGCCCTCCGGCGCGCCGCCCGATCCCATATACAGGTCGATCGTGGTGTCGGGATCGCTGGTCGCGATCACGCCCGCCACGTCGCCGTCGCCGATCAGCATCACGCCGCAGCCGACCGACCGCAATTCGGCGATCAGCGCGGCGTGACGCGGGCGGTCGAGAACGCAGACGATGATGTCGTGCGGATCGACGCCCTTGGCCGTGGCCACCGCCGTCACATTCTCGGTCGGCGATCGGTCGAGGTCGATGACGCCGTCGGGATAGCCCGGACCGCATGCGATCTTGTCCATATAGACGTCGGGGGCGTTCAGCAGCCCGCCCTTTTCCGCGATCGCCAGCACGGCCAGACTGTTCGGACCGGCGGTGGCGCAGATCGTGGTTCCCTCCAGCGGGTCGAGCGCGATGTCGATTTCGGGGCCGGTGCCGGTGCCCACCTTCTCGCCGATGAACAGCATCGGCGCTTCGTCGCGCTCGCCCTCGCCGATCACGACGGTGCCGTCCATGTCGAGTTCGTTCAGCGCGGCGCGCATCGCCTCGACAGCGGCGGCGTCGGCAGCCTTTTCATCGCCCCGCCCGACCAGCGTCGATGCGGCGATCGCCGCCGCTTCGGTGACGCGCACCATCTCGAGCACGAGGACACGATCGAGCGTGTTGCTGACAGGCTGCATACGGCGAAGCTCCGAGCTGTTAAACATATTAAACAGGCGATAGGCGACCGACCCTTGCCCGGCAAGCTGCATCGTTCGATAGGTGTGTCGTTCGCTTCGGGGAGGCATGGGCATGACGGCATGGGTGGTGTTGCTGGCGATGGTGCAGGACGATGGCCGGGCGGCGGCGATGATCGCGCGGGCGCGCAGCCTGACGCAGGTTGCGCAGGCCTGTCGCGCCGATGCCGATACCGACGAAATCGTGGTGTGCGCCAGGCGTAACGCCGACCGGTTTCGCGTACCGCTGTCGACGCCGCCGGCCGACGGCGACCCCCGTGCGGTCGATGCGCTGGGCGAGCGCGAACGGTTGCTGGCGGTACCGCAACCGTCCTGCGGGACGGCTGCGTTTCTGCAGGGCTGCGGGTTCGTCGGCGTAACCGCGTCCACCCGGCGCGGTGGCAGTATCGCCGCGCCCCGGCCGCTGGCGAAATAGGCAACCAAAGCGCTGACAACGGGTTCGGAAGTTCAGGTTTTTCGGGGAGCGTGCCATGTCGATGACGCTGTTGTTCGCGCTGGTCCTGCAATCGGCGCCGGTGGTGACGAAACTGAACGTGGCCGAACCCGTCGATTGTGCGGTCACGCCGCGCGCGCTCGGATGTCCGGAACGGCGCAACCAGCGCTTCCGGCTGGGCGACAGCGACGAACCGGCGTTCGACCGAAAGGCCGATGGATTGAAGCAGGACGGGCGGCAATGCGGGCTGCTGGGATCGCAGCAATATTGCACCCGCAAGCCGCGCACCATCCTGTCGGCACCGACCAACTGACACTCCGCTTCGAAACGCGCCCTTCCGCGCGTTCCAAACGGGTCTTCAACGAACGGGGCGGCAAAATGCCGCCCCGCGCGCATCATGCCTCGGCGAGTTCGGCCTGCGCGTTGACCTTGTGCTCGGCCATCGACGTAAGCTTCTCGTCGGTGGCGCGTTCTTCCGCCAGCGTTTCGGCGAGCAGCGCGGCGATATCCTCCCGGCCCAGCTGCCGCGCCCATGCGATCAGCGTGCCATAGCGGGTGATCTCATAATGCTCGACCGCCTGCGCCGACGCTATAAGGGCGGCGTCGAGCACCTTTTTGTCGGCAATCTCGCCGGCAACCTCGTTCGCTTCCTTGATGATGCCGTCGATCGCCGGGCAGGTCACCGCCTTCCTGGTTGCGCCGTGCAGCTCGAACACCTGTTCCAGCCGGCGGATCTGCCCTTCGGTTTCGGCCAGATGGCGTTCGAACCCGGCCTTCAGTTCGGGATCGGTCGCCTTGGCGATCATCTTCGGCAGCGCCTTGGTAATCTGGTTCTCGGCGTAGAAAATGTCCTGAAGCTGGTGGACGAACAGATCGTCGAGCGTCGCGATATCCTTTGAAAACAGACCCATGACAATTTCCTTCGCTGGCGGGGTGATGCCGCTCTCAACGATGCGGTCCGCCCCGGGTTGCGTGGAAAGCGCGTTACCGGCCGCGACAGGCGAGCAGTTCGACGACATCCTCCAGCCGCGCGGCGTCGCCCAGCGCGATCACCTCGCCGATGCTGCCGGCGTGCAGCGGATCGCCCGACCAGTCGCTCATCGTGCCGCCCGCGCCCTCGACCACCGGTACCAGCGCGGCGAAATCGTGCAGCTTCAAACCGGCCTCGACCACCACGTCGATATGTCCCGACGCCAGCGTGCCATAGGAATAGCAATCGCCGCCCAGCACGGTCGAGCGCACCTTTGCCTCGACATGTTCGAAGCCGTGCAGCTGCCCGTCGTCGAACAGTGCCGGGCTGGTCGTCGCCAGCAATGCGTCGGCCAGGTCGCGGCAGCGACGGGTCCGGGCCGGTTGCCCGTTGAAGGTCGTGCCGCGCCCGACCGCCCCGATCCAGCGTTCGCCGATGATCGGCTGGTCGATGACGCCCAGCACCGGCCAGCCATCCTCGACCAGCGCGATCAGCGTGCCGAAGATCGGCCGTCCGGCGATGAACGAGCGGGTGCCGTCGATCGGGTCGAGCACCCATACCCGCCCGCTGGTCCCGTCGCGGACGCCATATTCCTCGCCCTGAATACCGTCCGAGGGCCGTTCGCGCTCGATCAGAATGCGCATCGCCGCCTCCGCCTCGCGATCGGCGAGCGTCACCGGCGAGGCGTCCTCCTTGATTTCGAGGCCATAGTCGCTGCGGAAGCGCGGGCGGATCGCGGCACCGGCGGCATCGGCCAGGTGCGCGGCAAGGGTCAGGTCGGTGGCGGTGACGGGCATGATGGGCCTTTGCATTGCGAACCGTCAGATAGGCGGTGGAGCGGGCAAAGCGCAAACGATGCTCGCGGTTGTCGCAAATGGCTGGCACAGATGGCCCATGATCGCGCTCGCCCTGCTGCTCGCCGCCCCGCCACAAGTTCGAATCGTTGCCGAACCGCCCGCTTCGGTCGCCGCGGCGGAGGCCGGGGTACAGGTATTCGCGCTCAACGAAGGCGGTGAAGCGGTCGAAGTGGTACCGACCGAAATGACGGTCGTTACCGGCGACGGTGCCCGGTTGCGGATCGTGCCAGCCGAACCGACGGCAGCCACCGTCGCGCCGGGTGGGTTTCAGGCGCTGCGCTACCGGGTCGCCCCGTCTGCGGTCGCGCAGGTCGCGCCAGCCGCGCCGGCGACCATGCCGGGCGGCGAGTCGACCGTTGCAACGGCGGCAGGTGCAACATCGGGCTTTCTCGACCGGTTCGAACCACATGCGCCGATCTACGGCGTGTTCGGCCTCGGATCGGACGGGGCGAAGCTGCAATTCAGCCTCGCGGTCCGCCCGTTCGAGGGTGCCGGCGCGCTCGACGGGGTGCGCCTGGCATGGACGCAAACGATGTTCTGGGCGATCGACCAGCCGTCCGGGCCGTTCCGTTCCACCACCTACAGCCCCGAAGTCTATTATCAGCGCGCGCTGCGCGACGATATCGTCGGTGCGGTCGGCTATGCCCATGATTCGAACGGGCGTGACGCCGGATCGATCGACGTGAACCGCCTGTTCGCCTCGGCCAGCTACGCGGTGCCGATCGGCAATGGCTGGCGCGTCGAGGTAACGCCGAAGCTGTGGACCTATGTCGGCACCGGCTATCGCGATCTTGACCGCTATTGGGGCAACTGGTCGCTAGGGGCCGCGATCGGACAGACCGATGGCCTGCGCATCGCCGCCTCGCTGCGCAATCCGGCGGGCAGGCGACGCGCGGGCGAGGTGTTCGCCTCCTATCCGCTCACCCGGATCGGTGGCGGCACCGGACTGTACGTTTTCGGACAGGCGTTCAGCGGTTACGGCGAGGCGATCGACGATTATCGTCGGCGCAGCTCGAGCGCGCGTCTAGGCATCGCTTTCACGCGTTAGCATACCCCGTTCTCACGACGACCTTTCGACCAAGGAACCGCCCGATGCGTATCGCCCTGCTTGCCGCTGCCCTGACCCTGCCCTTTGCCGCGCCGCTCTCCGCCGCGCTCGCGCCCGGTGCGAAGGCACCCGATTTCACCACCCGGGCGGCGATCGCCGGCAAGGCGTTCACGCTCAACCTGCGGTCGCAGCTGCGCAAGGGACCGGTGGTTCTGTACTTCTTCCCCGCGGCGTTCACCGGCGGTTGCAATGCCGAGGCGAAGGCGTTTGCCGATTCGGTCGATCAGTTCAAGGCGGCGGGCGCGACCGTGATCGGCATGTCGGCCGACCCGATCGATAAACTGCAGGCGTTTTCGAACGAGCATTGCGCCGGCCGTTTCGCCGTCGCCAGCGCGGGACCGCGCGTGATCCAGGGCTTCGACGTCGCGCTCAACCGCCCCGCC
This sequence comes from Sphingomonas sp. Leaf67, assembly GCF_001421965.1. GTDB lineage: Bacteria > Pseudomonadota > Alphaproteobacteria > Sphingomonadales > Sphingomonadaceae > Sphingomonas. Next base: position 71,162 of record NZ_LMLP01000012.1, on the reverse strand, counting down.
GCCGCCGATGGCAAGGCGCGCACGATGACCACGCGCACCAGCTATGTCATTGGCCGCGATGGCCGGATCGCCTTCGTCCATTCGGACATGAACCCTGCCGACCATGTCCGCACCACGCTGGCGGCGGTACGCGGCCTCGCCGCGCCGCGCTGAGGCGAACCGCGTACGGGATGTTAATCGTGCATCAATCGTGAATCGGCGGGCAACCCGATCTTAGCAAAGGCAGCATATTCCTTCTGTCCACGGTTTCGTGGGCGGAGGGAAATGCGCGGTGTATATGGAAAGAATCGGTAGCGTGACCCCGGCCGGCAACGGCCTGGTTCGTGCGATCCTCACTTTCCTCGAAGACCAGCGGCTCGAACCCACGCCCGTCAACTATACCTTTGCCTATCGGGTGATGAGCGACCCGGCAGGGGCCCTTGCCCGCGAGGTCGCACGGCGGACCGATGGCGGCTTTCGTCTGAGCAGCGGCGAGGTCGAGATGCTGGGCAACGCCATCGAACCGGGTACGCGGTCTTTCAATCCCGCCGATCCGGCCCCCGCCCCGGTCGAACCGGCCCCTGCCGACAGCGCCGACGCCGAACGGGCCGCCGAAACCCAGCGGCAGGTCGCCGGATTCGAATCGATGGTGTCGGCAATCCATAACGAAACCCGCGATTTCGGTCGCGATCTGGCGGCCAGTGCCGATGCGCTCAGCGCCGTGCCGGGGACCGATGTCGTCTCGGCGATCGCCGAACTCGCGCGGATCACTGCGTCGATGCGGGCACGGGTCGATATCGCCGAAACGCGGCTGGCACAGGCGACGCGCGAGGCGAGCGCGTTGCGGCAGGAACTGGCCGTAGCGCATGAGGATGCCCGGCGCGATCCGCTGACCGAACTGCCCAATCGTCGCGCCTTCGAATCGGCGTCGACCGATCGCGACGACGGCCCGTTCCATGTCGCGCTGTGCGACGTCGATCACTTCAAGTCGGTCAACGATCAATACGGCCATCCGGTCGGCGACCGCGTGCTGAAGGCGATTGCGGCGACGCTGGACCGCGAATGTGCCGGGCATCTGGTCGCACGCTATGGCGGGGAGGAATTCGCGTTGCTGATCGGCGGCGTCGACCGGGCGACGGCATTCGACATGCTCGAACGGGCGCGCCGTGCGGTCGGTGCGCGCCGCTACCGCCTGCGCGAGACCGATACGGTGATCGAGGGCGTCACGATGTCGGCCGGTCTGGTGACGTTGCGGCCCGGCGAGACGATCGTCGACGGCGTTGGCCGGGCGGACCAGCTGCTCTACGCGGCGAAACGTGGCGGCCGGGACCAAATGGTTGGCGAAACCGGCTAACTGCTGGCGGAAATTGCGCCAATGTAGCGGCGCTCTTCCAAAACCTTCCGATAAAACCGATACAAATCAGTTAGATAAAGAACTGGCACGACCCCTGCAACGCTGTGGGCATCGCCGGCGAGATGGTTCGCACGGCAAGCAGGGAGTTACCACCATGATCCGCCTCGACCTTCGCCAGCAGTTCGCCGCCGCCTTCGCCGCGTTCTTCGTCTCCGCCCTGTTGCTGTCGGCCGCCGCGCCGGTCGTGCCGATCGCCTGACCTATTTGCCGGTCAGGGCGCGGCCGACCGCCTCCGCGACCTTGATGCCATCGACCGCCGCCGACAGGATGCCACCGGCATAGCCGGCCCCTTCGCCGGCCGGGAAGAGGTTGACGGTGTTGAGGCTTTGAAAGTCATCCCCCCGCACAATCCGCACCGGCGACGAGGTCCGGGTCTCCACCCCGGTCATCACCGCATCGGGATGGTCATATCCCGGAATCGTACGGCCGAACGCGACCAGCGCCTCGCGCATCGCTGCTACGACGAAATCGGGCAGGCATTCGGCCAGATCGGTCAGGTGCACGCCCGGACGATAGGACGGCACGACGCTACGCAGCGCGGTCGACGGCCGGCCTGCGAGGAAGTCGCCGATCAGCTGCGCCGGCGCGCGATAGTCGCCACCGCCCGCCGCATAGGCGCGTTCCTCCCAATGGCGTTGCAGCGCGATGCCCGCCAGCGGATGCCCCGGATAATCGCGCGCCGGATCGATGCCGACGACGATGCCCGAATTGGCGTTGCGTTCGTTGCGCGAATACTGGCTCATGCCGTTGGTCGCGACGCGGCCGGGTTCGGAGGTCGCAGCGACGACGGTGCCGCCCGGACACATGCAGAAACTGTAGACGGTGCGCGCATTGGTGCAGTGGTGCGACAGCGTATAGGCGGCGGCACCCAGATCGGGATGGCCGGCGCAGGCCCCGAAGCGTGCCTGATCGATCCAGCTTTGCGGATGTTCGACGCGCACGCCGATCGAAAACGGCTTGGGTTCGAGAAACACACCGCGATCGTGGAGCATGTGAAAGGTATCGCGGGCGCTGTGGCCGAGTGCCAGCACGACGGGGGCGTCGGTCGCCAGCGTCTCGCCCGTCGACAGCTTCAGGCCGGTCAGCCGCCGGGTGCCGTCGGCCGCCTCCTCCAGTTCGATATCGTCGACGCGGTGCGAGAATCGATATTCGCCGCCAAGTTCCTCGACGGTCGCGCGCATCGATTCGACCATGGTGACGAGGCGGAAGGTGCCGATATGCGGATGCGCCTCGGTCAGGATTTCCTCGGGCGCCCCAGCCTTGACGAATTCGGTCAGCACCTTGCGACCCAGATGGCGCGGGTCTTTGATCTGGCTCCACAATTTGCCGTCGGAAAAGGTGCCGGCGCCCCCTTCGCCGAACTGCACGTTCGATTCGGGGTTCAGCTCGCTGCGCCGCCACAGGCCCCAGGTATCCTGCGTCCGCTGCCGCACAACCTTGCCGCGTTCGAGGATGATCGGACGGAACCCCATTTGCGCAAGGATCAGCCCGGCGAACAGCCCGCACGGCCCGGCGCCGACGACGATCGGGCGGGGTCCGGCATAATCGGCGGGTGCCCTCGTGACGAAGCGGTAGCCGGTATCAGGCGTAGGGCCGATGTTACGGTCGCGGCGAACGCGCGCCAGCACCGGTGCTTCGTTGCGGACCGTGACGTCGACCGAATAGACGAGCTGGATATCATCCTTGTCGCGCGCATCATGCGCCTTGCGCGCGACGGTGTACCGGATCAGGTCGCGCGGGGTGATCCGCAACCGATCGCGGATCGCGGCCGTCAGCGCCTCTTCCGGGTGATTGAGGGGCAGTTTGAGTTCGGTGATGCGAAGCATCCGGCCATCTACAGCCTGTCCGCGTGAGGGGGAAGCGTCGCGATTGTCCCGGCGGCGCGATGGCGATAGGCCGGGGGAATGATGGCAATGTTGCGAACCCTGCTGTCGTTGCTGCTGATGGTGACGGCGATCCCGGCGCTGGCGCAGACGGCCGGCGATGTGACCACCCGGCTCGACGGTGCGGCCAGCGAATTGGGGCTGGTCGACGGGGCGCTCGACACGAAGCTGGAACAGGGCGACCGCACCGCGCTGCGTGCGCGGGCGCAGGCGGTGCGGGCGACGACCCTCGACGCCGCGCAGCAACTGACCGGCGATCTGGCGCGGATCGATGCGCGGCTGGCGCAGCTGGGGCCGGCGGCATCGGGCGAAGATCCCGCGATCCGCAGCGAGCGGACCGCGCTTGCGCGGCAGCGGACCACGATCGATTCGGCGACGAAGCGCGCCAAACTGTTGTCGGTCGAGGCACAGCAGTTGATCGACGAGATCCAGGAAGGACAGGCGGCGGAGATCAGCCAGAAATGGTTCGGTCACGGTGCTTCGCCGCTGACCCCGACCTTCTGGAGCGCGATATTCCGTGCGGTGCCGCGCGATGCGCATCGGATCGAGCGGTTCGTCGCCGCCGAGGTCGGCACGGTTGCCGCCGCCACGCCGGGGCGGATGTGGCTAGCGTTGCTGGGGTTCGCCATCGCCATCCTCTTGCTGGGACCGGCGCGGCTGGCGGCCGGACGGGTCGGCCAGCGGCTGTTGATCGAGGGTGCGCCCGGGCGGCGGGTACGACGATCGGCCAATGCGCTGGGCCGGGTCTTCGTCGGTACGCTCGCGCCGCTGCTCGCCGCCGTGGCGGTGCTGGCCGGGCTGCGCTGGGCCGGGCTGGTCGCGCCGAGCTGGAGCGCGATGCTCGATCAGTGGCTGGTGGCGATCGGTTTTACCGGCTTCACCAGTTCGGTGCTGGGCGCGGTGCTGATGCGGGGCAGCCCGAGCTGGCGGATCGCACCGATCGGCGATGCGGTCGCGGCGCGGCTGCGACCCTATTCGTTCCTGCTGGCGCTGCTCGCCGGCTTCGCAATCGCGATCGATGCCGGGCACAGCGCGATCGGGACCAGTGCCGCCGCGCGGACCGCGACCGCCGCCGTGCTGGCGCTGGCGCATATCCTGTTGATCGCAGCGGCGTTGTTCGCGATCGGCCGGTTGCGGGCGGAGGCGAGCGCGGGCGAGGATGCGCCGGCGCGTACCGGATTGGCGGCCGTCACGTTGTTCGCATGGTGCGTCGCGGGCGTCGCGCTGCTGGCATTGGCGGCGGGGTATATCGGGTTCGGCCTGTCGGTCGGGCAGATGGCGGCGTGGACGCTGGTGCTGGGTGCGGCGGTCTATCTGGCGCTGGCCGCGATCGACGATGTTGCGACGACGGTGTTCGAACGGTCGAGTCCGCTCGGCCTTGCGCTGACCCGCGGACTGGGGCTGCGCGGCGGCACGGTCGACCAGTTCGGGGTGCTGCTGTCGGGGGTGCTGCGGGTGCTGCTGGCGGTGCTGGCGCTGGCATTGTGGCTGTTGCCGTTCGGCGGCAGCGGGGTAGCCGATATCCTGACGCGGCTGGGCGATCTGGCGCGCGGGGTGCAGGTCGGCGGCGTTACGATCTCCCCCGGCGCGATCCTGCGATCGGTGCTGGTGCTGGCGATCGGCCTGACGCTGGTGCGCGGGTTCATGCGCTGGCTGGAGGGGCGGTATCTTCCCGCCACCGAACTGGATGGCAGCGGACGCAATTCGGTCAGCCTCGTCGCGCGCTATGTCGGGATCGCGCTGGCGGTGATCTGGGCACTGGCGTCGCTGGGCATCGGGGTCGAGCGGATCGCGCTGCTGCTTTCGGCGCTGTCGGTCGGCATCGGGTTCGGCTTGCAGGCGATCACCCAGAATTTCGTGTCGGGCCTGATCCTGCTCGCCGAACGGCCGATCAAGATCGGTGATCTGATCCGCGTCGGCACCGACGAAGGCGATGTGAAGCGGATCAGCGTGCGATCGACCGAGATCACGCTCGCCGATCATTCGACGCTGATCGTGCCCAATTCCGAACTCATCACCAAATCGGTGCTCAACAAGACGCTGGCCAGCCCGCTGGGGCGGATACAGGTGCAGTTTTCGGTCCCGATCAACGTCGATGCGGCGGCGGTCCAGCAACTGGTGATGGATGCGTTCGCGCGGGAAGCGGCGGTGCTGACCGATCCGGCCCCCGCCGCGTTCATCGACGCGATCGTCAATGACCGCATCGCGTTCAACTGTTTCGGGCATGTCGAATCGCCGCGCGCCGCGTATCGGGCGCGCAGCAACATCCTGCTCGACCTGCTCACACGGTTCCGGGCGGAAGGGATCGAGATGGGCACGGTGCCGCAGCGTCTGGAACTGGTGACGGCCTCGCCGGGCGATCCCGTTCCCCCCTTGTCAGTCGATCCCGCAGGCGGCACGGCGCGGTCATGATCCTGCGCAACGACGAATTTGCCGACCTTCCCACCACCGACGGCGGGGTGATGCGGACCCATGTCTTTCGCCCGGTGGCGGAAGGACGGTTTCCGGGGGTGGTGCTCTATTCCGAAATCTATCAGGTGACCGCACCGATCCGGCGGCTGGCGGCGTTCATCGCGGGGCACGGCTATGTCGTCGCGGTGCCGGAGGTCTATCATGAATATGAGGCACCCGGCACGGTGCTGGCGTACGACAAGCCGGGCACCGATCGCGGCAACGATCTGAAGTTCGCCAAGCCGGTGGCGGGGTTCGATGCCGATGCGGCGCTGGTCCTCGATTTTCTGAGCAGCCATCCGGCGTGTTCGGGGCGGATCGGGGTGGCGGGCGTGTGCCTTGGCGGGCACCTCGCCTATCGCGCCGCGCTCGATCCCCGCGTGGCGGCGGCGGCGTGTTTCTATCCGACCGATATCCATTCTGCGACGCTGGGCGCTGGACGCTGTGACGACAGTCTGGCGCGGATCGGCGAGATCGCGGGCGAGATGCTGTTCGTGTGGGGGCGGCAGGACCCGCATGTGCCCTATGCCGGGCGGCAGGCGATTCGCGAGGCGCTGGAAGCGGCAGCTACGGTCTATGAATGGCATGAGGTGAATGCGCAGCATGCGTTCCTGCGCGATGAGGGGCCGCGCTATGATCCGGCGTTGTTCGTGACGACGACGGGGTGGATGCTGGGGCTGTTCGCAAGGGTTTTGGGCGGGCGGGTTTGAGCCTGCCCTGATCTCTTCCCGCACCCGTTTGCTTCTCGACAGGCTCGAAACTGCTCGAACCGAACGGTTCGGATTTGGTCCAGGAAAGAGGTTCCACCCCCGTTTGTCCTAAGTAGCCATTGAGCTTGTCGAAATGGCGTATCGAAGGACCATCGCAGGTACTTCGATACGGGTCTTCGACAGGCTCAGCCCCTACTCAGCACGAACGGAAGGGAATTGAGAGACGTACGGGTCTCACCCGACCGCCGCGACCCCCAGCCGCGGAATCTCGATCTTCGGACAGCGATCCATGACGACGTGCAAGCCTGCCGCCTCCGCACGTCCGGCGGCGGCTTCGTTGACGACGCCAAGCTGCATCCACACCGCCTTCGCACCGGCCGCGATGGCGGCATCCACCGCCTCGCCGGCGGCGGCCGAGTTGCGGAAGATGTCGACGATATCGATCGGCTCCCCGATCTGGTCGAGGTCGCGGAACACGAATTCGCCGTGGAGATGCTCGCCGGTGATCTGCGGATTGACCGGGATCACGCGATATCCCTGCCGCTGGAGATACGCCATCACGCCGTAGGACGCCCGGTCGGGCCGATCGGACGCGCCGACCAGCGCGATGGTTCGCGCTTCGGTCAGCAGGGTGCGGATGCCGTCGTCGTCGAGCATGTCAGTTTCTCGCCAGCCAGTCGCCGACCCGTGCGGCGATATCCTTGAACGGATCGGCTTCGGCACCGTTCCCGGCCGCAGGCGGCGTGCCGGCGTCGGAAGCGCTGCGAGTCGCGAGCGTCAGCGGGATGCGGCCGAGGAACGGAATGCCGAGCGCCTTTGCCTGGGCCTCCGCGCCGCCGTTGCCGAACGGGTCCGATGTCTCGCCGCAATGCGGACAGACATAGCCGGCCATGTTTTCGACGAGGCCGATGATTGGCACGCCGGCTTTCACGAACAGGTCGATCGCGCGCGTGGCGTCGATCAGCGCAAGGTCCTGCGGCGTCGAGACGATGACCGCGCCCGCCGGCCGGTGCTTCTGGATCATGGTCAGCTGGACGTCGCCGGTACCCGGCGGCATGTCGACGACCAGCGTGTCGGCCATCTCCCAGTGCGCGTCGACCAGCTGCGTCAGCGCGCCGGCCGCCATCGGCCCGCGCCACGCGATCGCCTGTCCCGCCGGCACCAGCTGTCCCATCGACAGCAGCGGTACGCCGAGGCTCGTCGCGACCGGCACCAGTTTCTTGTCGTGCGCCTCGGCCTTGATCCCGTCGACGCCGAGCAGGCGCGGCTGCGAGGGGCCATAGATGTCGGCGTCGACCATGCCGACCTTCCGGCCCGAACGGGCGAGCGCGATGGCGAGATTGGCGGCGAGGGTCGATTTGCCGACCCCGCCCTTGCCGCTGGCTACGGCGATGATGCGCTGGGCCGCACGTTCGCTGGTCTGCGCTACGCGGACGCCGACGATGCCCGGCGCGGTCAGTGCCGCCGCGCGGACATCCGCCTCCAGCGCGTCGCGCGCCGCCGGGGGCAGGCCGGTCACATCGAGGATGATGCTCGCCTGATCGCCGGTCACCCGCACGGTCGCGCGCCCGGCGGCGACGGGGGCGAGCAACGCGTCGAGCGCGGCGGCGGGGGGCGAAGATGCAGTCATGGCCGCGATGTAGCGTCGCCCAAGCGCGTTACCACTGTAAAAGGGAGGGCGGCCCCCTATAAAGGAAGGATGCGATGGATCATGGGGTGGCGCCGACGCGCGCAAGTGCTGGGGATGAGCGACAAGGGCCCATGGGGCGGCGGCGGCGATTCCGGCAACGGACCGGGCGGCGGCGGCGATGACGGTCCGCGCAATCCCTGGTCGCTGCCGCCCGCGGGCAAGCGCAGCCGGATCGGCGGATCGACCTCGCTCGACGAATTCCTGAAGCGCGCGCGCAGCGGCGGGCCGGGTGGCGGACCGTCCTTTCCGGCCAATGCCGGGCGGCTGTGGCTGGCGGCGGTGGCGGCATTGGTGCTGGTGTGGATCGGCTTCACCAGCTTTCATTCGATCGGCCCGCAGGAACGTGGCGTCGTGACCATGTTCGGCAAATATACCAGCACGCTCAACCCCGGTATCCAGTTCACCTTGCCCGCGCCGATCATGCGCGTGCAAGTTGAGGACGTGCAAAACACCCGTACCGAATCCTTTCCGGAGGGCAGCCAGCCCAATCTGATGCTGACCGGCGACCAGAATATCGTCGATCTGGCGTATTCAGTGCGCTGGAACATCAAGTCGCCCGAGGATTACGTCTTTGAGATCAAGAATCCGAAGGAAACGGTGCGCGCCGTCGCCGAGAGTGCGATGCGTGCGGCGGTGGCGGGGAAGAACCTTACCCAGGCGATCGGTTCGGGACGCGGCGAGATCGAGGCCGAGGTGCAGACGCGTATGCAGGCGCTGCTCGACGAATATCAATCGGGCGTACGCGTGCTTGGCATCAGCATCCAGAAGGCGGCGGCCCCGGTCGAAGTCGACGACGCGTTCAAGGCAGTGACGGCGGCGCAGCAGGAGGCGCAGTCGAATCTGAACCGCTCGCGCGCCTATGCACAGCAGGTGATCGCCCGCGCGCAGGGTGATGCGACCGAATTCGACAAGATTTACGAACAATATCGGCTGTCGCCCGACGTGACCCGGCGGCGGCTCTATTACGAGACCATGGAGCAGGTGTTGAACCGCGCCGACAAGACGATCGTCCAGCCCGGCGTTCAGGCCTATCTGCCGCTGCCCGAAGTGCGCCGCCAGCAACAGGCAACGCCCGAACCGCAGGCACCCCCGACGCCGCAGGCGCAGCCGACAGGAGCGACACGATGAGCCGGGTGTTGCGCAATCCGATGGCGGCGGGCATCGCGCTGCTGGTGCTGGTCATCCTGTTGTTCAGTACGATCGTAATCGTGCCGGAGACGCGGCAGGCGGTGATCCTGCGCTTCCAGCAGCCGGTCGGCACGCTCAATCCGTATCGCGCCGATCAGCCGTTCGGGCGGACCGGGGCCGGGCTGGTCGCCAAGATCCCGTTTTTTGACCGGGTGGTGTGGATCGACAAGCGGGTGCTGGATATCGAGCTCAACAATCAGCCAGTGCTGTCGACCGATCAGCTGCGGCTGGAGGTTGACGCCTTTGCCCGGTTCCGCATCGTCGACCCGTTGCAGGCGGTGATTTCGACCGGTTCGACCGCCAACACCGAAGAGCGCGTCGCCAACCAGCTCGAACCGTTGCTGTCGTCGGCATTGCGCGCCGAACTGGGGCGTCGTCCGTTCGCGTCGTTGCTCAGCCCGGAGCGTGGCGCGGTGATGGACAATATCCAGAATGCGTTGCAACGCACTGCGCGCCAGTACGGTGCGGAGATCGTCGACGTGCGGATCAAGCATGCCGACCTGCCCGATGGCAGCCCGCTAGAATCGGCGCTGGCGCGGATGCGCTCGGCACGCGAACAGGAAGCGGCGACGATCGCGGCACAGGGCCAGCGAGATGCGCAGGTCGTCCGCGCCAATGCCGAGGCGGAGGCCGCGCGCATCTATGCGGCAAGCTTTGGCAAGGATGCCGATTTCTACGCGTTCTGGCGGGCGATGCAGTCGTATCGCACCACCTTTGCCGGGGCACCGAACCAGAGCGGCAGCACGTCGATCATCCTGTCGCCCGAAAACGGGTATCTTCGCGAATTCGGTGGTCGGGAACGCTAAAACCCCGCCGAACATTCAAACCGCGTTCAGCAAGGCAATGGCAGGTTAACGGCTCGAAGGGGTCGTGAGCCTAATTCGAGAGGACCATTCAACAGTGCGTTACGCCTACGCCATTACTTCCGCTCTATTGCTGGGCGGCGCCGCCGCGACCCTGACGCTCAATCCGTCGGGGGCGCAGACCGCGCAGAACGAACCCGGCGCGATCAACGCCATGTCCGCACCGCGCGCCGGCGCGCCGATGAGCTTCGCTGACATGGTGACCCGGCTTTCGCCCGCGGTCGTCAACATCTCGACCACGCAGCGCATCACCGTCCAGCAGCAGGCGAACCCGTTCCAGGGTACGCCGCTGGAGCAGTTCTTTGGTGGACGCGGCGGTGGCGGTGGCGGCGGCCGGACCCAGGAGGCGCAGTCGCTCGGCTCGGGCTTCCTTATTTCGAACGACGGCTATATCGTCACCAACAACCACGTGGTCTCGGCCGGAGCGGAAGGCGCGACGGTCGAATCGATTACCGTGACGCTGGCCGATCAGAAGGAGTATAAGGCGAAGCTGATCGGACGCGATGCGCTGTCCGACCTTGCGGTGCTGAAGATCGACGGTCCGAACTTCCCGTTCGTCCGCTTCGGTGATTCACGTCAGGCACGGGTCGGCGACTGGGTGCTGACGATTGGCAACCCGCTCGGCCAGTCGGGCACGGTGACTGCCGGCATCATCTCGGCGCTGAACCGCGTCGGGCAGGGGCCGTATGACCGCTTCATTCAGACCGATGCGGCGATCAACCGCGGCAATTCGGGCGGACCGATGTTCGATATGCAGGGCAATGTCATCGGCATCAATTCGCAGATCCTGTCGCCGACCGGTGGCAATATCGGCATCGGCTTCGCGATTCCCGCCGAACAGGCCAAGCCGATCGTCGACAAGCTGATGAAGGGTCAGTCGGTCGCACGCGGCTATCTGGGCCTCGGCCCGCAGGATGTCAGCGAAGACATCGCCAACGCGCTGGGCATCAGCAAGGATCGCGGCGCATTGGTGCGTAGCGTTTCGCCGGGCGAACCGGCAGCGCGGGCCGGCATCCGCGTCGGTGACGTGGTTCTTGCGATCAACGGCAAGGAAATCACCCCGCAACAGTCGCTGACCTATCTGGTCGGGCTGGAAGCACCGGGCAGCCGCGTCACGCTCGACGTCCTGCGCGACGGCCGTCGTCAGCAGATTCCGGTGACGCTGGGCACGCGTCCGTCGGAAGAACAGTTGCAGGCGCAGGACGAACGCTTCGACCCGAACGAGGCGCCCAACAATCCGCCCGCGAACGACAGCCTGTCGGCGACCGCCGGCATGGCGGTGCAGCCGCTCAACCCGTCGATCGCACGGCAGCTCGGGCTGGACGCATCGACGCGTGGTGTCGTGATCGTTGCGGTCGATCCGAACAGCGATGCGGCGGCCAAACAGTTGCGGCGCGGCTTCGTCATCCTGTCGGCGGATCGTCAGCCGGTGACGTCATCGGCCGAGCTTGCCCGCGCGGTCGCGGCGGCACGTGCTGCGAAACGCAAGCTGTTGTTGCAGATCCAGCCGATTGGTCCCGGCGGATCGGTCCCACCGGCCTTCGTCGCGATCGCGGTCGACAACCGGTAAGTACGAGAAGGGCGGCGGTCATCGGGATCGCCGCCCTTTTTACGTGCAAAACGCGCGATTTACGTAGACTTTAAACTAGGTAAGTATCCTGCCACGACAGGGGGCAGGGCATGATCGATACTACCGAACTCTTTGTGGGCGCGACTGGAACTGGCGTCCGCCAATCGCTGGTACTGAAACGCGCCAATCGCCACGGACTGATCGCGGGGGCGACCGGCACCGGCAAGACGGTGACGTTGCAGGGACTGGTCGAAAACTTTTCCGCTGCCGGCGTTCCGGTGTTCGTCGCCGATGTGAAGGGAGACCTGTCAGGCATCGCGATGGCCGGCAGCGCGACCGCAAAGCCGCACGCTGCCTTTGCCGAACGCGCCGCCGTTTGTCGCGACAGCGACTGGCAATATCGCGAGACGCCGGTCGTGTTCTGGGACCTGTTCGGGGACGCCGGCCATCCGATCCGGGCGACGGTGTCGGAAATGGGACCGTTGCTGCTCAGCCGGATGCTGAACCTGAACGACGTACAGGAAGGGGTGCTGACCATCGCCTTCCACGTCGCCGACGAAGACGGGCTGCTGCTGCTCGACCTCGACGATTTGCAGGCGATGCTGGTGCATGTCGCCGGGCGGGCCGACGAACTGACCACCCGGTACGGCAATGTCGGCAAGCAATCGGTGGGCGCGATCCAGAGGGCACTGCTGCAATTGCGGACCCAGGGCGGCGACCGGTTTTTTGGCGAGCCGGCGCTCGACCTTGCCGATTTCCAACGGGTAAGCGACGACGGGCGCGGCATCGTATCGGTATTGGCCGCCGACAAGCTGATGGCATCGCCGCGGCTTTATGCGACGTTTCTGCTGTGGTTGCTGTCCGAATTGTTCGAGACGCTGCCCGAGATCGGCGATCCTGACAAACCGGTGCTCGTGTTCTTCTTCGACGAAGCACATCTATTGTTCGACGATGCGTCCGACGCGCTGATCGACAAGGTCGAACAGGTTGTGCGGCTGATCCGGTCGAAGGGCGTAGGCATCTATTTCGTGACGCAGAATCCGGTCGATATTCCCGATGCGGTCGCGGCGCAGCTGGGCAACCGGGTGCAACATGCGCTGCGGGCGTTCACGCCCAGGGAAGCACGGGCGATCCGGGCAGCGGCGGAGACGTTCCGTGCCAATCCCGGCGTCGACGTGGGGCAGGCGATCACCGAATTGAAGACCGGCGAGGCGCTGGTGTCGGTGTTGCAGGCGGATGGATCGCCCAGCCCGGTCGAGCGGACGCTGATCCGGCCGCCGCGATCGCGGGTCGGACCGGTGACCCCGGTCGAACGCGGCGTGTTGATGGAAACCGATATCATCGGTGACCGCTACGACACCGCGATCGACCGCGAATCGGCAGCCGAACTGTTGGGAGCGAAGGCCGGGGAAGCTGCCGCTGCCGCTGCGGCCGCGAAGGCACAAGTCGCCGCCGACAAGGAAGCTGCGCTGCAGGCGAAGGAAGACGCGCGCGCGGCGAAGGAAGCCGAACGCCGGCGCATTGCCGAACAGCGTGCCGCCGACCGCGCGGCGCAGGAGGAGGAGAAGGCGGCCCGCACGACCGAGCGCGAGGCGGCGAACAATCCATGGAGCCGCGCCACGCAATCGGCAACGCGATCGGCCGGGTCGGCGGTTGGGCGGATCGTCGTCAACGAAATCGGCAAACAGGTGTTCGGCACGACCCGCGGCGGGCGTGCGAAAAGCGGTGGCGTCGTCGGCGGTTTGCTGCGCGGTGTTCTGGGCGGGTTGTTCCGGGGTTGACCGGGATGCGAACGGTCGTCGGCGGGACCGAGACGCCTGATATTCCTCCCGCGCTGTTCGCGATGCCGCCCGGCATGGCGATCCGGTACGAACGGCCCGATCCGGCGCTGGCCGACTATACGACCGGCTATCACCTCTATGCCGCCAGCGGACCGGCATCGATCGGGATGGAGAACTGGTTCCTGCCCGGCACCGCCAATGTCCGGGTGACGCTGAACGCAGGGCCGATCGCGGTGTCGATCGGGCGGCGGATATTCAACCCGATGCCGCAGGCCAGCCTGTGCGGGCCGAGCAGCCATGCGCTGCATACGCTGACCAATGGCGGGATCATGATCGGCTTCGGGGTCAGTGCGCTCGGCTGGTCGCGGTTCTTTGCGGAAGGCGCCGACCGCTATGCCGACCGGATCGTGCCGCTGGACGATGTCGCGTCGCCGGGGTTCGCCGAGCGGCTGGTCGCGACGCTGTCGGCGGTGGAGGACGAGCATGGCGTGAAGGCTGCACTCGACCGGTTCCTGCTCGCCGAGATCGGACCGCCCAGTCCCGACGAAGCGCTGATTCGGCGTATTGCCCTGCTGGTCGTCGACGATGCGCCGGGCGGGCTGGCGCAAGCGGCGCGGGAATGGGATATCTCGCCCGAAGCGCTGCGGCGGATATGCCGCCGGCATTTCGGTTTCCTCCCCAAAACGCTGCTGATCCGCTCGCGTTTCCTGCGTTCGTTGATCCCGTTGATCGAGTCGCGCGGTGAGATCGATTATTCGAGCATCGATCCGGCCTATTTCAGCGCCTCGCATTTCCTGCGGGACTCACATGCGGTGCTTGGCACGACACCGCGGCGGTTTTTGCACGAACAGATCGATTTTCTGGTCGCCAGCCTGCGAGCGCGGGCGGCGGTGCTGGGAACCGCGACACAGGCGCTGCACCGGTTGTGAACCGGTGGCGACGTGGCGGCGGGCACGCCGTTCGTTGGCACGGTTCGCAGCGCCACTAAAGGCGCGTCACATCGCGCCGAGCAGCGCCTCGATCGTAACGAACGCGAAGGCGACCGAGCTGTCGGCGACGCCGTACGGAATGAAGATCCGGTCGCCATGGCGGATCGCGCCGCACGAATAGACGACGTTGGGGACATAGCCCTCGCGGTCCTCGTTCGCCGCTGCAAGGATCGGGTCGCGGGTGCGGCCGATGACCTTCGACGGATCGTCCTTGTCGAGCAGGACCGCACCGATCGCATATTTGCGCATCGCGCCGACGCCATGGGTCAGCAGCAGCCAGCCTTCGTCGATCTCGATCGGCGGACCGCAATTGCCGATCTGCACCAACTCCCATGGATAGACGGGCTTGAGCAGCATCTCGCCCTCGTCCCAATGGGTCAGCCTGTCGGATTTGATGAGGAACAGGTTCTCGCCGTCCTGCCGGCCGATCATCATATATTGCCCGCCGATCTTGCGCGGGAACAGGCCCATGCCCTTGTTACGGGCGGCGCTGCCGGTCATCGGCACGAGATCGAACGCGCGGAAATCGCGGGTGCGCAGCAGTTCGGACTGGATCATCGACCCGTTATAGGCGGTGTAGGTGCCGAGCCATTCGAAGCTGCCGTCATCATGCTGGAAGCGGACGAGGCGCATGTCCTCCAGCCCCTTCGACTGGGCCTGCGTGATCGGGAAGATCACCGTGCCCGACAGCGTCGAATCGCGGTGGCGGAAGACGGTCACCTCACCCTCGGGCGCTTCGTCCTCTTCGCCGATCGCGTCGGCGGCGGTGGCGAAGGGCGGCTCGGGCGCCAGCGTCAGTTCGTTTTCGTCGGTGATGATGCCTTCGCGGAACGCGACCGACGAAATATGGCCTTCGCCCACCGCGCGCAGCGACATCAGGATGCGCAACGACCCGTCGGGCATCCCGGTCTGGTCGAAATGCGGCACCGCGCTGGGGTTCATCAGCGCGGCGGCCGCGTAGCTATATTCGTGACAGAAATAGGCACCGATCAACTGGCGCTTTTCGTCGCCGATCTCGGCACCGTTCAGTCCCAGTACCGTCTCGATCTCGTCATAGCGGGTCATGAACACGCGGCGCGTCTGCCAGTGGCGTGCCTCGAAATCCTTGAGCACGGTTTCGAGTTGCGCGCGCGTTTCCTGCGCCGACATCGCCAGTACTTCGCCGACCAGTCGTTCGGTCCGGCTGGGGGCGGAGCCGTTGCGCTGCCACGCGATATGAAACGGGCGCACCACCACGCGCGAGGGATCGGCGTACAGCCGCATGGGGTGGTTGTAGATATCCAGCATTCGCGCGTCCAATAGTCCCGGCCGAAACCGTAGCCGGTCAGGCTACGGCGCGGCGCGGGTCTGCCACGGATGCGCGGCCCTTTGAAAGGGAAGAAATGGCGCAGGATGCCAATTGCAGCGCGAGAATCGACTCCGCACCCTGATTGCGGTTCAATCCGGTCGGCATCAGTCCGTCGAAACAGCCGCCATCGGCGACGGTCGCCAGCGGCAGGTCGAGATCGTTGGCCCCCAGATACCAGTTATACGCCCTGACCGCTTCGTCCATCCAGCGCCGGTCGCGCGTGGCTTCGAAGGCAGCGGCGCAGGCTTCGACCGTCGCCTGCGCCTCCAGTGGTTGCTGATCGAAGGGCAGCGGGTCGGCATAGGCACGATGGAAGCTTTCGGTGCCGACCGCGCGGAAGCGACCCTCGGGCGAGGTTTGCTGCCCGACGATCCAGTCGAGCGTTTCCAGCCCGACCTTCAGGTAATCGTCGCGCTTCAGCGCCTTGCCGGCGCGGATCATCGCCTCGGGCAGGCGGGCATTGTCATAGGCCAGCACGATTTCGAACCAGCGCCATTCGGGACGACGAGCCGCGTCGAGCAAGGTTACCAGTTCGGCACCGAAACGGGTCGCGATCTCCGTCGAGAGCGCGTGACCGGAATTGACTTCCAGCATCGCCACCGCTGCCAACATCGCAAAGGCACGAGCACGTGGCGAGCCCAGATCGAGTGCGATCGACGCCGTTTGTTCGTACAGGGCGGTCGCCCAGTCGCGATGCTTGCGCGAACGCGCGTCGCGGGCGGTGATGGCCAACGCCCAGAGCGCACGGCCGTTCGAGTCTTCCGACCCTTCATCCTCGCACCAGGTCCGGTCGAAATTCATGAAGTTTCGGAAACGCAGCTTGTCCGGATTCCACGCATATTGGACAAACGATGCATAGATCGTGGTCCATTTGTCGCGTTGAACCTCGTCAAGGTCGTCGATCTGGGACATCAGGATCAGTGCGCGGGCATTGTCGTCGATGCAATATCCGTGGCGGCGATCGGGCACCGAATAGATCGAGTGCTGCAACATGCCGGTCGCATCGCTCATCCGTTCTACTGCGGCAAAATCGGGCGTCAGCGCGGTCAGGTCGGTGCTGGGCCGCACCCGACTGGGACGGGCGGCGACGGCGCGCTCGATCTCGACCATCGCCGCTTCGGCGAGGCACGGGAACAACATCGTCCGGCCACGGGCATAGGCGCGGAGCGCCAGCGTGTCGCGGCGCAGGTCGTTGTCGAGCAGGTCGTTGATTTCGCGCGCGAACGCATCGGCATCGCCGAAATCGACGATCACGCCGTGTTCGTCGGCGAGGATTTCGGTAGCATGGACGTACGGAGTCGATACCACGACCTTGCCGACGCCCACCGCATAGGACAGCGTGCCCGACGTGATTTGCGCCGGATTGCTGTACGGGGTGACGTACAGGTCGGCCGCCTGCAGATAGTCGAGCAGTTCGTCCTGTTCGACGAAGCCGTCGAGGAAACAGACATTGTCGGCGACGCCCAGCCGGGCGGCCTGCGCCTTCAACCGGTCGCGATATGCCTCGCCCTCATGCGCCACGAGATGCGGGTGGGTCGCGCCCAGCACGACATACAGCGCATCGGAATGCTTTGCCGCGACCTGCGGCATCGCATCGATCATCGTTTCGATGCCCTTGTTCGGCGCCAGCAGGCCGAAGGTCAGGACCACGGGACGGCCGGTCCAGCCGAAACGACCCTTCATCGTGTCGGGCACAACGAACGGACGATCATGAACACCGTGCGGGATCGTCACGATCTTGCGCGCATCGGTTCCGTGAACGCGCATCAGGATCTCACGACCCTTGTCGGCCATCACCACCACCTTGGCAGCGCGGCGCAGCAGCGCTTCGAGCACGCGGCGCTCATCCGCATTGGGGGTTTCGAGGATCGTGTGCAGCGTGATAATGACCGGTACGTTCACCCGGTCGAGCAGGCCGACGATATATTCGCCCGCCGACCCGCCATAGATGCCATATTCGTGCTGAACCCAAACCGCCTGCGCCCCGCTCGCCTCAATCCGGCGAGCGGCTTCGAAATAGGCGATACGGTCGTTCTGATCGATCGCGTGGGTAACTTCGGGGGGATAGTCATAGGCGCCGGGCCGGTCGTCCATCGCATAGACGTCGACCGCCAGATCGGGAAACCGATCGCGCAACGCATTATAGGTGTCGGTCGTAAAGGTCGCGAGCCCGCATTTACGCGGCAGGAAGTTACCGATCAGCGCGATACGATCGAGCGGCTTCGTGGCGACCATTCGGTCCATCTGCGTTCCTCTTTGCGATGCGGTGAGCCGCTCCCCGAAGGGGCGGTGTCCATAACCAGAAACATTCCGATACGCATAAAAGTTGCATGATTTGTGCGTTGCGGCAGGATTCGACCGTCGAAACGTTGCCGCAACGCGACGAATCAGCCGCGTCCGCGATATCCGGGCACGTCCTGTTCAGGAATCCACACGCCGGCGGGTTTTTCCCCCGATTGCCAGAACACGTCGATCGGAATGCCGCCTCGCGGATACCAGTAGCCGCCGATACGCAGCCACACCGGGTTCATTTCACGGAACAGGCGCTCGCCGATACCGACGGTGCAATCCTCGTGAAACGCCGCATGGTTACGAAAGGCGCCAAGGAACAGTTTCAGTGATTTCGATTCGACGATCGTCGCACCCGGCACATAATCGATCACCAGATGCGCGAAATCGGGCTGTCCGGTGACCGGGCATAGCGAGGTGAATTCGGGCGAGGTGAAACGCACCAGATACGGCGTGCCGCGCGGGTTCGGAACATAATCGAGTTCGGCGGCTTCCGGGTTGGCGGGAAGCGGGCTGGCCTGGCCAAGGAATTTCGGGTCCATGGCTGCGTATGTAGGAAAAGGCGGGCGCGAATGGAACGGGTGCTGATCCCGGTGCTGGGCGACCAGTTGTCGATGGGCCTGTCGTCGTTGCGCGACGCAGACCCCGGCTGCACCACGATCCTGATGATGGAGGTGGTCGAGGAGGCGACCTATGTCCGCCATCATCCCAAGAAGATCGCGTTCCTGTTCGCTGCGATGCGGCATCATGCGGCCGCGTTGCGGGAGGCGGGTTGGCGCGTCGACTATGTAACGCTCGACGATCCCGACAATGCCGGCAGCTTCACCGGCGAGGTCGCGCGGGCGGTCGAACGGCATGATCCGACGCGGATCGTCGTCACCGAAGCCGGCGAATGGCGGGTGCAGGCGATGCTGGAGGCATGGGAGACGGTCTTCGGCATACCCGTCGATGTCCGCGCCGACACGCGATTCCTGTGTTCGCACGACCGGTTCGCTGCGTGGGCGGACGGACGACGCGAATTGCGCATGGAATATTTCTATCGCGACATGCGCCGCGAGACCGGTCTGTTGATGGAGGGCGACAAGCCGGTCGGCGGCAAATGGAATTTCGATCACGACAATCGCAAACCCGCCCAGCGCGACATGCTGATGCCGCGACCGCTGTCGTTCGCACCGGACGACGTGACGCAAGCGGTGCTGGCGTTGGTCGGCGAACGCTTCGGCGATCATGCCGGGTCGCTCGACGGGTTCGACTTCGCCGTTACCCGCAAGGACGCCCTGCGCCAGCAACGCGCCTTCCTGACCCATGCCTTGCCGGGGTTCGGCGACAATCAGGACGCGATGCTGACCGACGAACCGTATCTGTGGCACGCGGTGCTGTCGCCCTACCTGAATGCCGGGCTGCTCGATCCGCTCGACCTGTGCAAGTCGGTCGAGAAGCAGTTCTTGGGCGGCAAGGTGCCGATCAACGCCGCCGAGGGCTTTATCCGGCAGGTCATCGGGTGGCGCGAATATGTTCGTGGCATCTATTGGCGCGAGGGACCGGACTATGTCGAGCGCAACTTCCTGAATGCGAAGCGCGACCTGCCCGGATTCTACTGGACCGGCGAGACCGACATGCACTGCCTGTCCCAAGCGATCGGGCAGACTTTGTCCAACGCCTATGCCCATCATATCCAGCGGTTGATGATTACCGGCAACTTTGCCTTGCTCATCGGGGCCGAGCCGCAACAGGTGCATCGCTGGTATCTGGAAGTGTATGCCGACGCCTATGAATGGGTCGAGCTGCCCAATACGCTGGGGATGAGCCAGTTCGGCGATGGCGGGCTGCTGGGGTCGAAGCCCTATGCATCGTCGGGTGCCTATATCGACCGGATGTCCGATTATTGCAGGTCGTGCCGCTATGACGTGAAGCAGCGCACCGGGCCGGATGCGTGTCCGTTCAACGCGCTGTATTGGGACTTCGTGGTCCGCAACCGCGACAAGTGCGGCAACAATCCGCGCATGGCGATGCCGTATCGCAGCTGGGACAAGATGGCCGGGGAAACGCAGCAGGCGCTCCGCCAACAGGCGGCGGGGTTTCTCGAGGCACTCGATGAACTGCCGCGGTACGGGGATTGACCGGCGGGACCGCTCGCCTAAGCCTCTCCCCCATGCAATCGCTCCTTTCCACCGCATGGCTGGCCGACCGGATCGGTACCCCCGGCCTGATCGTCCTCGACGCGACCTTCGTGCCCGTACAGCCCGATCCGCCGCGCGACGAAGCCGCGGAATATGCCGCCGCGCATGTGCCCGGCGCGCGCTTTCTCGACCTGCGTAGCCTGTCGACGGGCCAGGCGACGTCGCTGCCGACGGCGGACACCTTCGCCGGGCGGTTGGGTGCGCTCGGCGTCGGGCAGGATGCGCAGATCGTGCTGTACGACAATTCGCCGCACCATACGGCGGCGCGCGCGTGGTGGCTGTTCCGGCGGTTCGCGCCGGCGCTGCCGGTTGCGATCCTCGACGGCGGCCTGCCGAAATGGCGCAGTGAGGGCCGCCCGGCCGAGCGCGGCATCGCGACGTCCGAACCGACCCGCTTCGTCGCCGATCCCGATCTGGCCGCGGTGCGCACCAAGGCGATGATCCTTGCCGGTGATGGCGCGCAGCTGGTCGATGCCCGCTCGCCGGCGCGCTTTGACGGCAGCGAGGCCGATCCGCGCGGGCTGCCGTCGGGGCATATTCCGGGCAGCCGCAACCTGCATTATGCACGCTTCTTTCGGGACGACGGGACGTGGCGGTCCCCTGAGGAACTGGCGGCGCTGTTCGCGGGCGAGGGCGTCGATCTCGACCGGCCGGTGACGACCACCTGCGGGTCGGGCGTCACCGCCGCGATCCCCGCTTTTGCACTGCATCTGCTGGGGCGCAGCGCCGCATTGTATGACGGTAGCTGGACCGAATGGGCCGCCGATCCGCAGACGCCGAAGGTGACCGCATGAGCAAGCACGATACGCCCCAATCGCCCGCGACGCGCGTCGTCACCGGCGGCCGGCGCGATGAATGGACCGGCGGCGTGGTCAACGTACCGGTGTGGCGCGCGTCGACGATCTTGTACGACGACGTCGCCGACCTGCGCGCGGCGGCGGGCGGCGATACCCATCATCGCCTGTTCTACGGCCGGCGAGGCACGCCGACCCAGTGGTCGCTGGCCGAGGCGTTGACCGGACTGGAGCCGGGGGCGGAGGGCACGTTGCTCTATCCATCGGGGGTCGCGGCGATCACGACGGCGCTGCTCGCCTATCTCAAGCCCGGCGATCACCTGTTGCTGCCCGACAGTGCCTATGATCCGACCCGCGCCTTCGCGCTGGGAATGCTGCGCACGATCGGGGTCGAGACGACCCTGTACGATCCGATGATCGGGGCGGGCATCGCCGAGTTGATGACGCCGAAGACGCGGGTGCTGTTCCTCGAAAGTCCCGGCAGCCTGACCTTCGAGGTACAGGACGTGCCGGCGATGACCGCCATCGCGCGCATGCGCGGTATCACCACCATCCTCGACAATACCTGGGCGACGCCGCTGCTGTTCCCGGCCATGGCGCACGGGGTCGATGTGACGATCATGGCCTGCACCAAATATGTCGTCGGCCATTCCGATGCGATGCTGGGATCGGCGACGGCGGTGGCATCGCACTGGCAGGCATTGCGCGACGCGACCTATCAACTGGGCCAGCATGTCGGGCCGGACGATGCCGCGCTCGGCGCACGCGGCCTGCGGACGATGGCGGTGCGGTTGAAGCAGCATGGCGAATCGTCGATCCGGATCGCGACATGGCTCGGCGAACAGCCGGGCGTCGCGCGGGTGCTGCACCCCGCGTTGCCGGGCAGTCCGGGACACGACATCTTCGTCCGCGATTTCCGGGGCAGCGCCGGGCTGTTCGCCTTCGTCCTCGACGGCGGCAGCGACGATGCCCGCGCGGCGCTGATCGACGGCCTCACGCTGTTCGGTATCGGGTATAGCTGGGGCGGGTTCGAAAGCCTCGCGCTGCCGATCGATCCGCATCGCTATCGCAGCGTCACCCGCACCCCGGCGGAGGGGCCGATGATCCGGTTGCAGATCGGGCTGGAGGACGTGGACGACCTGATCGCCGATCTCGACGCCGGTCTGGCGCGGTTCCGGGCGACGCGGTGAACGGGATCGCCGGCTGGCTGACGGCGCGCGGCCTGCCGGTCGGGGATGGCGCGCAACTGGCCGAGGCCGGGGTGGCGCTCGGCTGCGTGCTGTTGTCGCTCGCGCTCGGCTGGTTCGTCGGGCGCTGGGCCGGGCCGGGGCTGACCGGCCTGTGGCGCGACCGGGTGGGCGACCATGCCACCGGCATCGTCGAGCGGCTGTGCGACATCGTCCGCCATCTGGTCGCGGTACTGGCGCTGGCGGTGGTGGGGAAGGCGCACGACTGGGGCGCGTTGGCCGACATCGTCGTCGGGCTTGCGCTGGGCGCGGCGGTGGCGCGGCTGGTAGTGCAGCTGTTGCGCGGCGTCCATCTGGCACGGTGGATGGCGTGGGTGGTCGGGTTCATCCTGTTCGTCGCCGTGCTGTCCGGGGCCGTCGGCGGGCTGGAGCCGATCACCGATACGCTCGACGCGATTGGATTTTCGATCGGGCGGCGGCGATTGTCGCTGCTGGCGCTGGTCAGTACCCTGCTGACCGCGGTCGTGCTGTATGCGGTCGTGCGGATCGTCAACAAACTGGTCGCGCATGGCGTCGCGCAGGCCAAGGGACTGGACCCGGCGCAGAAATTGCTGGCGCAGAAGCTGGCATCGATCGCGGTGGTGATTACCGCGTTTTTCTTCGGGATCGATGTGCTCGGCATCGACCTGACGACCTTTGCGATCTTTTCCGGTGGCCTTGGCCTTGCGGTCGGATTCGGGTTGCAGAAGACGGTCGGCAATCTGATCGCGGGCATCATCCTGTTAATGGACCGGTCGATCAAGCCGGGCGACGTGATCGTGGTCGGCGACAGCTTCGGATGGGTCAACAAGATCGGCGTGCGCGCGGTGTCGGTCATCACCCGCGACGGCAAGGAGCACCTGATCCCCAACGAAAACCTGATGACGCAGGAGGTGGAGAACTGGTCCTTTTCCGACCGCAACGTCCGGGTCCGCATTCCGGTGGGCGTGGGATACGAGACCGATTTGCGGCTGGCGCAGAAGCTGATGTTGCAGGCGGCGACCGAAAGCCCGCGCGTGCTGCGCAGTCCCAAGCCCAATGTCTGGCTGATCTCGTACGGCGACTATGCCGTCGAGCATGAGATACTGGCGTGGATCAGCGACCCCGAACAGGGCGTCGGCAATGTCCGGTCCGATGTGCTCAACCGGCTATGGGATCTGTTCAAGGAGAATGGGATCGAGATTCCGGTCCCTCGGCGCGAGCTGTTGTTCCGGGATGGGTTGAAGGTGACGAAAGACTGATCGGTTCGTCATTCCGGCGAAGGCCGGAATCCACGGACAGACCGGCGCCGCGCCTCTTACCGGGAGGGCCGTATCCATGGATCCCGGCCTGCGCCGGGATGACGGTGTGAAGGGGGCTACCCGACGCCTGCCATCACCCCTATCTTCGCCCATGTGACGACCATCACCGCCCGCATCGCCGAGGGCGTCCGCGCCGTTCCCGCCGACCAGTGGGACGCCTGCGCGGGCAAGGGCAATCCGTTCCTGTCCCACGCCTTTCTGTCGGCGCTCGAACAATCGGGCAGCGTCGGTGGACGGTCGGGGTGGCAACCGCTGCCGATCATCGTCGCCGATGCCGACGGCGTGCCGGTCGCGATCGCGCCGGCCTATGCCAAGTCACATAGTCAGGGCGAATATGTGTTCGATCACGCATGGGCCGATGCGTGGGAGCGGGCCGGCGGCGATTATTACCCCAAGCTGCAGATTGCCGTGCCCTTTACCCCGGTGCCCGGCCCTCGGTTGCTGCTGCGCGATCCGGCGCAGGCATCGGCGCTGATCGCGGCGGTCGAGGCGGTAGTCCGGCAGAACGGGCTGTCGTCGGCGCACGCGACGTTCGTCGACGAAGCGCAATTGCCGGCGTTGCAGGCGGCGGGCTGGCTGACGCGGGCGGGGACGCAGTTTCACTGGGCCAATCGCGGCTATGACAGCTTCGATGATTTCCTGAACGACCTTGCCAGCCGCAAGCGCAAGGCGATCCGCAAGGAACGTGCGGCCGCGCTCGACGGGCTGACCGTGCGGCACCTGACCGGGCGTGACATCCGGCCGGAGCATTGGGATGCGTTCTGGGCGTTCTATCAGGACACCGGCAATCGCAAATGGGGTCGGCCGTACCTCACGCGCAGCTTCTTTCCGCTGCTGTCGGAGGCGATGGGCGACGACGTCCTGCTGATCCTCGCCGAGCGCGACGGCCGGCCGATCGCGGGCGCGCTGAACCTGATCGGCGGCGATGCGCTGTACGGGCGCTATTGGGGCGCGGTGGAGGAGGTGCCGTTCCTCCATTTCGAGCTATGCTATTATCAGGCGATCGATGCCGCGATCGCGCGGCGGTTGCAGCGGGTCGAGGCGGGGGCGCAGGGCGAGCACAAGCTGGCGCGCGGTTATGTCCCGGTCACGACGTGGTCGGCGCATTTCCTGCCCGACCCTGGTTTCCACCGCGCGG
This sequence comes from Sphingomonas sp. Leaf67, assembly GCF_001421965.1. Classification (GTDB taxonomy): domain Bacteria; phylum Pseudomonadota; class Alphaproteobacteria; order Sphingomonadales; family Sphingomonadaceae; genus Sphingomonas. The sequence goes on along the minus strand of NZ_LMLP01000012.1, from coordinate 46,368 downwards.
TCGCCGAATTCGTCGATCGCGAGCGCGCGGCGATCGGGCAGGAGCAGGAATATCTGGGCGAGATGACCCCGTTCCGGCGGGGCTGACGCCTTACTTCCGCCCGAACATGCCGCCGAGATTGCCGAGCAGGTCGCCCGCGCCGCCCTTTGCATCGATGTCGAAGCCGAATGCCTGTGCCACCTGTCCCAGCGCGTCGGCCCCGCCGATTTCGGAAAGGATCGATTCGATCTGATGACGCGATACGCCGCTATGGTCGGCGGCGTCCTGTGCCGGGTCGGCATGGCCGGCGAACTTGCCGAGCAGGCCGATGACCGTCTGTACCTGTTCGGGGGTGATGCCAGCCTTTTCGGCAATGGCGGGCAGGTCGAAGCGGCCGGCAAGGTTCAGCGCGTTGTTGAGAAAGTCCATGAAGCGTCTCCTTTACCGGACGATGGTGTCGCGCGCCGCCATCTGGCGCGACGGGCGGCGGCGGGGTTTGGCAAACGGCCGATTGCCCAGATCGCTCCAGGTCAGCACCGGCGGGGGGATGCGGTGGTCGATCCGGAACAGCGCGCTGCTGCCATTGCGCCAGACCGGGATCAAGCCCTGTTCCAGCCGCCGGTCATATTTGGGCGGGCGGATCAGCCAGACATAGTCGAACGCGTCGCGCGGGAACTTGTAGAGCGCGCCGGCGATCGGCCGCCAATATTCGCGCGGGCATTTGACGTCGGTGACCAGTTCGGACGGGTCGTGCGAAAATCCGCGCGCCGGGAAATAGCGCACCGTCAGCAACTGCCCGCCGGCCATCGACCATTGGTCGTTGGCATAGGCCAGCCGCCGGGTCAGCGCCATGCCGGGCAGATGTTGCAGCCGGGTCATCCGCCATTCGTTGTAGCACGTCTCCCCGACGAAGGTGACCAGCCGCGCGCCGATCGGCACATGGTCGAGCGCCGCCAGTTCGCGGTCGTACGCGCGGTCGTACAGCCAGAAGCTGGCGGTGGTCGCACCGATCCGCCCGACGAAGATGGCCAGCCCGATCGCGGCCAGTACCGAGGCGTTTCGGATCGACGTACCGGGTTTGGGACGCAGGGCGATCAGGCAGATGCCGAAGAGATACGGGACCAGCCGCATATCGGCATAGGCCGACCCGAACACGATGCGCGGCAACAGGACATAGACCGCGATCAGGAACAGCGCCGACAGGCCCAGATTGCGCGAATAGCCGATATTGGGATCGCGCACCCCCTTGAACAGCACGAGATAGAAGACCGCGACCGAGGCGAGGTCGTAGAGCTGCCACCGGTCGCGCAACGTCATGGTCAGCCACAACATCTTCGCGCGCCAGTTGAACCAGTCGGCGGTCTGCCCGCCGACATGCCCGCCCGACCGCCACAACAGCATCAACAGCGCCGGCGGGGCAAGGACGAGGCAGTGGAGCCCGGCATGGAAGGCGGCGGCGAACCAGTTGCGCCGCTTGTCATGCTCGCGGATCAGTTCGGCCGATGCGGCGAGCACGCCGAGCGTCCCCCAGCCGAACGTATGGGTCAGCCAGACCAGTCCGGCGATCGGCACGAACACGATCCCGCGCAGCAGCAGCCGCCCCTGCCGCCCCAGCCGCAGCCACAGTGCAAAGGCGTTGAGCGCCAGCGCCATCGACAGCGCGAAATTGGCGAACCCGAAATGCAGCGGAAAGCTGTAAACGATCGGCAGCGCGAACAGCGCGGTGGCCGGAATGCGGCCATGCACCTCGCGCGCGATCCACAGCAGCCCGATGGCGGTCAGCGGCGGAATGGCGAGGATGATAAGCTTGACGGTCGGTTCGAGACCGAGCAGCGGTTCGAACAGCCAGACGAGCAGGTCGACGCCGAGATTGCCGATCAGGCTCCAGTCGAAATTATACCAGTCGTGAAACCAGGGGGCCTGTCCGGTGTCCCACAGTTGCTGGACGCGATATCGCCCCATATGACCGGGCAGGTCGACCATCGGCGGAACATCGGGCCACAGCAGCGGCACCGCCGCCAGTATGGCCATCAGCGCGACGAACCACCGCGTCTGCCACCACATACGGCGGTGTTCACCTGCCAACGTCTCTATTCCCCGTATGCCCGCGCCTCTAGTCGAGTCTGCGATAAAGCCGGAGCGGCGTTCCGTGCAAGGGGACACGCACAAAGCCTGGCGGCGTTCCACCATGGGTCAGGACCGTGGCGAGGCTGTTCGGATAGGTCCGCTCGACCTTGATCTCCGAAAAATCGCCGGGGCAGAACATCACATAGTCGGCCCGCCACGCCCGCACGATGGGATCGCCCACGCCCGGCGGCGACAGAAAATAACGGTACATGTCCATGTTCGCACGGTCGTTGCGGTGATAGCCCGCGCCCACCGTCTTCATATGCGTTGCCCCGATCATGTACGATGCCATGTTGGTCGGTGCCATCACGACCCCTGCGGGCAGCCGGTCGACCTGTTCCCAGGTATCGCCGCTGTTGCACGCCATCTGCGGCGTCGCGTACGCCGCCCGCCCCTTGGCAAGCAGGGCGGCGGGCGGCGGGTTCAGCCAGCGATCGATATAGGACGGAACTACCAGATACGTGACGCCGGCACCGGCCAGCCAGGCGGCCACAACCAGCAGCGGCCGTCCGTCTCGCCGTGCCGTAACGACCCACCCTGCGAGCAGCGGTACGCTGAGTGGCGCGCCGATATAGACGCCGCGGACCTGCGACAGCGTGATCAGCCCCGATACCACCACGACTGCCGCGATCGGTGCCCATAGCGGCCAGCGTCGCGAGGCATGCCACGTGGTCCAGCCGCAGGCGACGAGGCCCGCCGCCATCAACCCCGCCAGCGAAACCATGCGCCACCACAGCGTTTGCGCAAAGATGCTGTTCGCTTCGTCGATATGGGCAATGAACCGGATGCGCAGGAACGGCGATACCTGTCCGTACGGCCCGGTCATGCAGGCAGGATAGCGCGCCAGTACCAAGGCGATCACCAGTCCGCCGAGCGACGCCCCTACCCCCAGCCGCTGCCAGGGGGACGTCAGGCGCGGTGTCAGCCATGCCAGCAACGCCAGCACACCCGATACAAGGATGATCGCGCTGGCCGAGGCGGGGGTGAAGGCATCGCACAGCGTGTCCGACCAATAGGTCGGCCGCATCGTCAGGTAGAAGACCAGCGTCAGCCCGGTGAATCCGGCCGCCAGCATGGTCAGCCGCGCCGAGTCGCGCTGCCCCCGCACCGCCCAGCCGACCGCGGCGACGCCGATCAGCGCCACGACCTGCGGCGCGGTCTCCAACCCGATCATCATGCTGCACGCCAGCGCCAGTCCGGCGATCGTTGCCGCAACGCGTCCGGGCGTCATGAGCGCCAGAACCGCGATCTGGATCGCGACCACCTGCAATGCGTGATGATCGATCCGGCCGGGAATGAACAACGTCGTTCCCGGATAGGCCAGCCCGGCGAGCACCACCGCCGGCACGCCCGCACGTTCGCCCCACAGCCGCCGGGCGATACGGGCACCCAGCAGCATCGAGACGAACAGCAGCAGCAGCGGATAGCCGACCACCGTAACCAGTTCGGCAAGATAGCGGCCAAAGATCGGCGTCAGTGTCAGGATCGATGCCGCCGGGATCAGGTCGTTCAGCCGCGACCAGTGCATCGGCGAGCCCATCGGCGGCGCCATGCGATATTGCGTCCAGTCGTTCATCGCCTGCCCGCCGATCCAGTCGCGAATCTGCGCGAGGCGCATCATGTCGTCGGCATCGGGCAGGATCAGCCGAGACAACCGCCCGATATCGGCAAGTCCCCAGCTGAGCCCGAGAATCGTCACCATCGCCAGCGCGATCACGGTTTCGATCAGGCCGGGGCGGGACACGGCGCGGGCGGGGCGTGGCGAGGTCATCGCCGGCGACGATAGCCGACAATGGTTAACCGTCTTTTCAACCTTCCGGCCTAGCTTTGTGGCGTATCTGGTACAGGGGAATACGCGTGCAGGCCATGATCATCCCGACCGCGCCGGTCGATGTCCCGCATCAACCGGCCATCGACGACATCGAACTGTCGATCGTCATGCCCTGCCTCAACGAGGCGGAGACGCTCGCGCTTTGCATCCGGAAGGCCAGAACCTTCCTCGATTCCAGCGGTATTGCGGGGGAGATCATCGTCGCTGACAACGGTTCGACCGATGGGTCGCGACAGATCGCCAATGCGATGGGTGCGCGGCTGGTCGGGGTCGAGGCACGCGGCTATGGCGCGGCGCTGATCGGCGGGATCGCGGCTGCGCGCGGACGCTATGTGATCATGGGCGATGCCGATGACAGCTATGACTTCTCGGCGCTGATGCCGTTCGTCGATGCCCTGCGCGCGGGCGGCGAGCTTGTGATGGGCGATCGTTTCCGTGGCGGGATTGCCAAGGGTGCGATGCCGCTTCTGCACCGATATCTGGGCAATCCGGTACTCAGCTTTCTCGGTCGGCACCTTTTCGATTCGTCGGTCGGCGATTTCCATTGCGGGCTGCGCGGGTTCTGCCGCGACAAGGTTCTGGCGCTCAACCTCGCCTCTCCCGGCATGGAATTCGCCAGTGAAATGGTGGTCAAGGCGGTCCTAAACCGGCTCGACGTGCGGCAGGTGCCGACGACGCTTTCACTTGATGGACGCAGTCGCGCGCCGCACCTGCGCACATGGCGTGACGGGTGGCGGCACCTGCGCTTCCTGTTGACCCATGCGCCGCGGCACCTCTTTCTGTATCCGGGCATAGCGCTGGGTGCGGTCGGTGGGATCGGGGTCGCCGTCCTGTCAACGACCAGCGTCGAGCTGGGTCGCGTGGAACTGTCAGGTACGACGCTGCTGTTCTGTGCGCTTGCCGCGTTTCTGGGCAGCCAGTTGATCGGGTTCGGCGCGGTCGCCCGCCTGTATGGCGTTGCCAGCAAATTGTGGCCGACCAGTGCGGGCGTCGAGCGGTTCCGCCGCCACTTCACCGTCGAGCGCGGCTGTTTACTGGGCGGTGGGCTGTTCGTGACGGGGTTGGCCGGGCTGGGCGGCGCGGTGGCGATGTGGATGGACAACGGCTTCGGTCCGATGGAACCCGTGACCATGCTGCGGCTGACCATCCCGGCGATGCTCGCGACGCTGATCGGGTTGCAGACGGTCTTTACCAGCTTTCTGATCGGGCTGATCGACCCGCGCTGATCCGTCGGCACAAGCAAAGGGCCGCGCGGGGATTGTCTACGCGAACCCTTTTCGCCTGATGTCAGCGCGACAGGATGGTCACGAAATGCAGCCCACGGTCGAACGCCCAGCTGAACGGGCGGGGGTAGAGCGACAGGCGGCTACCGAATTCGCTCGGCTTGAGCGTCAGCCTGTCCCAGATCGCGCTCCATTCGCAACGCGAGAGGTAATTGTACGGCAAGCGCACGCCGTGTGCGGCATTGCCGACCCAGTCCATGAAGCGCAGCGTGATCCCGGCGGCGATGCCGTCCCGTAGATGGTCTTTGAGAATGACGACCTTTGCCACGCGTGCGATTTCCGCCAGCACCGCTTCCGGGTCATCGGTGTGGTGGAGCACGTCGACGACGATTGCCGCATCGAACGCCCCGTCGGCGTGCGGAATGTTCGCACCGTCATAGGCTTCGACAGGAATGGCGGTATCGAGCCGGACCAGCACGTCGATGCCGCGAATGGTGACATCGGGTCGCAGCGTCACGATCAGCGCGGCCAGATCGCCGCTGCCGCAGCCGACGTCGAGGACGCGCGCGTTTCGTGGCAGTCGGCCGGCGATCTCGCGCGCGAGTGTCGCGATGCGCCGCCCGAACACCAATTTGCCATGTAACTCACCCAACATCGCCGATTCTCCCGGTCACTCATCGGCCCCACCATGGCGGTGAAGCCAATGAAGAATGGTTAACGGCAGGCAGGTGCTGGAGGCGGCCGTGCCGCGGACGACAGACTTACCGGTCGCGACGCCCCAGCAGGCGTAGGCGCAGTGCGTTCAGCTTGATGAAGCCCGCCGCGTCGCGCTGGTCATAGGCGCCCTGATCGTCCTCGAACGTCACGACCTTTTCGCTGTAGAGCGAATTGGGCGAACGGCGGCCGGTGACATGGACGCCGCCCTTGTACAGCTTCAGCCGGACTTCGCCCGACACCTTGTGCTGGCTGTGGTCGATCGCGGCCTGCAGCATCTCGCGCTCCGGCGAGAACCAGAAGCCGTTATAGACCAGCTCGGCATAGCGCGGGGCCAGTTCGTCCTTGAGATGCGCGGCACCGCGGTCGAGCGTGATCTGTTCGATCGCGCGGTGCGCGGCGTGCAGGATCGTGCCGCCGGGCGTTTCGTACATCCCGCGCGACTTCATGCCGACGAAGCGGTTCTCGACCAGATCGAGCCGGCCGATGCCGTGCGCGCGGCCGAGGTCGTTCAGCTTGGCGAGCAGCGTCGCGGGCGACATCCCTTCGCCATCGACCGCCACTGCATCGCCGCGTTCGAACGCGATCGTGACGACCTGTGGCGTGTCGGGCGCGTCCTCCGGGCTGACCGTCCGCGAGAAGACATATTCGGGGACTTCGTCCCACGGGTCCTCCAGCACCTTCCCCTCGGACGAGGTGTGCAGCAGGTTCGCATCGGTCGAGAAGGGCGATTCGCCGCGCTTGTCCTTGGGCACCGGGATCTGATGCTGTTCGGCAAAGGCGATCAGCGCGGTGCGGCTGGTCAGATCCCATTCGCGCCACGGGGCGATGACCTTGATATCGGGCTGCAGCGCGTAATAGCCGAGTTCGAAGCGGACCTGGTCGTTGCCCTTGCCGGTCGCGCCGTGGCTGACCGCGTCGGCATTCACCTGACGCGCTATCTCGATCTGGCGCTTGGCGATCAGGGGCCGTGCGATCGAGGTGCCGAGCAGGTACAGCCCCTCGTACAGCGCGTTCGAGCGCATCATCGGGAACACGAAGTCGCGGACGAATTCCTCGCGCAGGTCGTCGATGAAGATGTGCTCGGGCTTGATGCCCATCAGCTCGGCCTTCTTGCGCGCCGGTTCCAGCTCCTCGCCCTGGCCGAGGTCGGCGGTGAAGGTCACCACCTCGCACTTATATTCCTGCTGCAGCCATTTCAGGATGACGCTGGTATCGAGGCCGCCCGAATAGGCGAGTACGACGCGGTTGATGGACTCGGCCATGGGCAGGCTCCTTGAGGCTCGCAATTTGGTGTTGGCGCGCGACTAGGCGAGGCGGGGCCGGTGCGCAAGGATGCGCGAGGGGCGCTTTCTCTCACCCGCCCCCACCGCTTGCTTCGAGCGTAGGTTCGAGCTTGTCGAGAACCGAAGTCGAGAAGGTGGTGCCACAGGTGAGGGGGTTCTCGACGGACGCTTCTCGACAAGCTCGAAGCTGCTCGAACCAAACGGGATGGGGTGGGCGAAGGAGGCTACTCCGCCGCCAGCAGACTGGTCGCGCCGCCCAGATCGACCGACACCAGCCGGCTGACGCCGCGTTCGATCATCGTCACGCCGAACAAGCGGTGCATCCGGCTCATCGTCGCGGCATTGTGGGTGACGATCAGGTAGCGGGTGTCGGTATCGGCGGCCATCCGGTCGAGCAGGTCGCAGAAGCGGTCGATATTGGCATCGTCGAGCGGCGCATCGACTTCGTCGAGGACGCAGATCGGCGCGGGGTTGGTCAGGAACAGCGCGAAGATCAGTGCGACGGCGGTCAGCGCCTGTTCGCCGCCGGAGAGCAAGGTCAGCGATTGCAGACGCTTGCCCGGCGGCTGGACGAGGATTTCGAGACCTGCTTCCAAGGGATCGTCCGAATCGATCAGTTCGAGCCGGGCCTGCCCGCCATCGAACAGCGCACCGAACAGCCGGCGGAAATGCGCGTCCACCGCTTCGAACGCCGCCAGCAGGCGTTGCCGTCCCTCGCGGTTCAGCGTGCCGATCGATCCGCGCAGCCGCTGGACCGCCTCGGCCAGATCGGCGCGTTCGGCGGCGGTTTCGCCCTGTGCGGCCTCCAGTTCGGCGAGTTCGGTCTCGGCGATCAGGTTGACCGGGCCGATCCGGTCGCGATCGGCGAGCAACCGGTCATGCGCCGCCGTCTCGGCCGCCGCGTCGCCGACCTCGGCCGCGACGAAGCCGATGCGCGGCAAGAGCGGCGGGGGGCATTGGAAACGCTCGCCCGACAGCCGGCCCGTTTCCAGCCGGCGTTGTTCATGCCCCTCGGCACGCGCCGATGCGCCGGCGCGGGTTTCGCGGGCGGCGGCGAGCATTTCGGCAATGCCGCTCACGATGCGCTCGGCGGCACGCAGGCGCGCGTCGGCGGCCTGTTCCGCAGCAGCCGTCTCGGCAGCGGCAGCGCGCAACCGGGCGAAGTCGCTTTCGATCCGCGCCAGTTCGGCGGCGAGCGCGGCGGGCCGATCGCGCAGGGCGTCGCGGTCGGCGGCGATGGTCGCCATGCGCTCGTCGATCTCGGCGATCCGGCCGGCGGCGTCGGCGGCGCGGGCGTGCCACGACGCGATCTCGCTCGCTGCCGCCCCGGCACGCTCGCGGTCGCGGACCAGCGCGGCGTCGAGCGCCGACCGGGCGGCGCGGGCGTCGGCGACCCGCATGCGGGCGGCATCGGCTTGCGCCAGCGAACCGGCGACCCTTGCGGTGGCCATGGTCCGGTCGGGCAGTTGCGCGACCGCAGCGGCGGCGCGGTCCGCATCGGCCAGTGCTTCGGCGAGGTCGCCGCGCAGACGCTGCAGGCGGGCCGCGACATCGTCGGCGCGCGCCTGTGCCCGTTCGATCGCGGCGGCAGCGCGGTCTTCGGCACGGGCGGCATCGCGGGCGGTGGTCTCGGCAGCGTCGAGCGTACGACGCGCGGCGGTCAGGGTCGTGCGCGCTTCGGTGATCGCGGTATCGGCCGAACGCAGCGCGGCATCGGCAACGTCGCGTCGATCGACCAGCGCCGGCCGCCCGTCGCGCAACAGGCGCAGCCGGTTGGTCCGCGCCAGCCGCTCCGCCGCCGCCGCTCCCGATCCGGCGCGGCTGCGCAAACCGTCCCAACGGCGGAGCGCCCCGTCGAGCGTCACCAGCCGCTGCCCGACCGCCAAGGGCGTACCCTCGTCGCGTTCGACGACCAGGATCTGCGCCAGTCGCCGGGCGAGGAGCGGGGCGGCGACATGCGCCGACAGCCGGCCAACCCCGATCGGTATCGCCGGTCCATCGGTCGGACCATCGTCACCCTGCCAATAGCGATCGTCGGCCGGATTGGTACCGGCATCGAGATCGTCACCCAGCGCCGCCGCCAATGCCGCTTCGAAGCCGGGTTCGACCACGACCGAATCGATGATCCGGGCGCGCCCGCCGCGGCGGAGCGCACGGTCGAGCGCCGCTATCTCGCTGTCGATCGCGGCGAGTTCGGCGGCGGCGGCGGCGCGGTCGGACTGGGCGCGATCCCGGGATTCCTGTGCGGACCGGTCGGCGGCTTCGGCATTGGTGATTGCCGCACGAGCCGTGTCTGCGTCGGTCAGCGCCGCGGCCCGTCGTTCGGTCGCCGCCGTGCGTTCGGCGAACAGCGGCGCGACCGCCGACAGCGCCACTTGTTCGGCGAGCAGCCGCGCTTCGTCGCGCCGGACGCGGTCGAGCCGGGCGCGGGCGGCATCGTGCGCGGCAGTGGCGACGCGCGCTTCGGCCAGTTCGGCGGCCTGTGCCGCCAGCGCCTCGGCATGGGCGGTGTCGGCCATCGCGGCGGCGCGGGTCGCCGCGTCCAGCGCGGTATCGAGCAGGGGCAGGCGGGCGGTGGCTTCGGCCAGCGTGTCGGCCAGTCGTGCGCGTTCGGCCTCGAGTCGCGCGACGGCCGTTTCGGCGTCGCCGGCCAGCGCCGCCTCGCGTGCCCGGTCCTCGGTCAGGCGCGCCGCCTGCGCCGTCAGGTCGGCCAGCCGCCGGGTCGCCGCATTGGCCTGTGCCTGCACCCGTTCGCGGGCATGGCCGACATCGCCGACCTGCTGGCGCAGGCGTTCGGCATCGGCGCGGGCGGTGGCGAGCGCCTGCGTGGCGCCGGACAGTTCGCCGGCAGCCTGTCCCTGCGCCCCGGCCTGACCGGCGACCAGCGCCTCGGCGGCCTTCGCTTCCGCCGTCGCCGCGTCGGCAGCCGCCACCGCGTCGCGCCACCGCGCATAGATCGCCCGCGCCTCCGCCACCCGGATCGCATCGGTCAGTTCACGGTAGCGCGCGGCGACCCGCGCCTGCCGCCGGAGCGTCGCGGCGCGGGCATCCTGTTCGTGCGCCATCTCGCCCAGTCGATCGAGATTGGCCTCGGTCGCGCGCAGCTTGCCCTCGGCATCCCTGCGCCGGACGTGCAGTCCGGCGATGCCGGCCGCTTCCTCCAGCATCGCGCGGCGTTCGGCGGGGCGGGCGGCGATGACCGCGCCGATCCGGTTCTGGCTGACCAGCGCGGGCGAATGCGCGCCCGTCGCGGCATCGGCGAACAGCAGCGACACGTCCTTGGCCCGCACGTCGCGACCGTTGATGCGATAGGCGGAACCGGCACCGCGTTCGATCCGGCGGACGATCTCGACCTCGTCGCCATTCGCGTCTTCGGCAAGAATCGCGACTTCGGCGAAGTCGCGTTGCGGGCGGGTGGCGGTGCCGGCGAAGATGACGTCGTCCATGCCGGCACCGCGCAGCGATTTCGCGCTGTTCTCACCCATGGTCCAGCGCAGCGCTTCGAGCAGGTTCGACTTGCCGCAGCCATTGGGGCCGACCACGCCGGTCAGCCCGGCCTCGATCACCAGATCGGCGGGATCGACGAAGCTCTTGAACCCGCCGAGCCGCAGCCGCCGGAGCGTCAGCCCCGGCGCGCGGGGGATGGCCGCGTCATCCGGCGCGGCCATGGGGTCAGGCGCCGGCGGCCTTCAGCGCCGCTTCGATCTGTGGCCAGCTGACCGCATTCTCGACCTTTTCGCCGTTGATCAGGAAGGTCGGGGTGCCGGTGACGACCGAACCGCCTTCTTCGGTGATCTTGACCACCTGTTGCAGCAGATTCTGGTCGGCGAGGCACTGGCGTGCCTTTGCTTCCGGCACGCCGCGTTGCTTGACGAAATCGACGAAGCCGGCGGCATCCGCCCATGCCGAAACCGCCTGCAACGGCGGGATCGACTGGAGCCGGGCCTGTTCGGCCTGCGGCAGCGCCTGCATCCGGTCGAGCGTGGCGGCCTGATCCTGATACATCGCTTCGAGCAGCGGGAAGAAGGTGGCGGTGCCGTTGCAACGACCGAGGACCGCCGCGGCAAGATCGGGCGCGCCATGGACGGCGAAGTCGCGGAATTCGAAGCTGACCTTGCCGGTCGAGACATAGTTGTTGATGAGCGGTTCGTTGCCTTCGCGACCGAACGCGCCGCAGGTCGGGCAGGTGCGCGAGCCATATTCGAGCAGCTTCACCGGCGCGTCGGGATTGCCGATGCGATAGCCGCCCTCCGGGGTGACCGCGACCATGTCGGACCATTTCTGTCCGGCGGGCGCGGCGACATTGGCGACCGGCGCGGCGGCGCTGCCATTACCGCCGGTATCACCGCCGCCGCCACAGGCCGACAGCGAAGCAAGCGCGATCAGGGGAAGTGCGAAACGCATGGGGAATACTCTCTTGCGAACGGGGTTATTTGGCGGTGAGCAGCGGCTTCAGGGTCGCCCAGTCATGGACGTCGGCCTTCTGACCGTTGACCTCGAAGCTGGGCGTGCCGGCGATACCGGCGGCCTGCGCTGCTTCGGCGATGGCGATGACCCGCTTCTGCGCGGCTTCGTCGTTCAGGCAGGCGGTGATCTTCGCATCGTCGAGGCCGTGGCCGCGCATCAAGGCGCGCAGACCGGTCGCCTCGGCCAGCTGTTGCAGGCGGATCGCGATCGTCGCGGCGCGGGTCTGCGCGGCGGGCGTCTGGGCAAAGGCATCGGCCTTGTCGAGCATCGCCGCCTGTTGCGCCATGATCGCGTCATGCGCGGCGATGAAGCGGTTCGGACCGCCGCAACGCACGAGCAACGCCGCCGCGAGGTCGAGCGCGTCGCGCGGCAGCGTGCGATATTCGACCCGTACCTTTCCCGACCGCAGCAATGCCGGCAGCTCGGCCCGCGCATCCTTGGCGAAGGCGGCGCAGTGCGGGCAGGTATAGCTGGCCCATTCGACCAGCTGCACCCGCGCCATCGGGTTGCCGACGACGATCCCGCCGGTCGGCAGCATCGTGACGTTGGTCGACCAGTCGCGGCCGGCGGTAGCGCGGACCGGTGCCTGCGCCTTGGCCGGGGGCATGCCGAACAGCGCCAGCAGGAACGAACAGACCAGAATGAGGATACGCATCAGCGGACCTTGCCAAGAATCGGAATGGCGGGGGGCGGCGGGGCGGCGACGGCACCGGCCAGCGCGGCAAGCACCGCGCGCAGTTCGGGATCGGCGATGTCGCGGATCGATTCGCCCATATCGGCCGGGACCGGCAGCGGATCGCGCCGGACCGGGATCGCGCGGCGCGGACGGACCTCGCCATGCCGGAACTGCAATCGCGCGACTGCGGGATAGCCAAAGAAACGGTTGACCCGTTCGACGATTTCCGGCGCGATATGCTGCATCATCGTCCCGTGCGCGCCCGATACGGTCAGCGTCAGCGTACCATCGGCGCGCTTGCCCGGCGGGAAGCGGATCGATTCGGGCGCGGATACGCGGGCGAAGCGTTCGCCGACGATCTCTCCCCAGCGGCTGACCACCGCCGACTGCACGAACCCGAATTTGCGGAAGGCCGCGCCGCCGATATCGGGCAGCAATTCGGCCACGGCGCGCGCGCCACCACGGCGGCGGGGTTCGGGAATCGTCGCATGGGGGCGGGGACGCGTCGTCATTGTCGACACCCCATGCCATAGAGCCGCGGTGGACGCCAAGCATCTCTCTGTCGCCGAACGGTTGCTCGACTGGTACGACCGCAATCATCGCAGCCTGCCATGGCGGAGCCCGCCCGGCGCCCCGCCGCCCGATCCGTATCGCGTGTGGCTGTCGGAAGTGATGCTGCAACAGACGCAGGTCGCAACCGTCCGGCCGTATTTCCTGGACTGGACGGCGCGCTGGCCATCGTTCGCGGCGCTGGCGGCGGCGGCGGATGCCGATGTCATGGCAGCATGGGCCGGGCTCGGCTATTATGCGCGGGCACGCAATCTGCTGGCGTGCGCACGGGTCGTCGCGGCGCGGGGCGCGCTGCCCGATACCGAGGATGGCTTACGCGCCCTGCCGGGGATCGGCGACTATACCGCCGCCGCAATCGCCGCGATCGCGTTCGGGCGGCGGGCGGTGGTGGTCGATGCCAATGTCGAGCGCGTCGTCTCGCGGCTGTTCGCGATCGGTGCCCCCCTGCCCGCCGCCCGGCCGGCGATTCGCGCCGCGACCGACACCATCACGCCCGACGACCGCGCGGGCGATTTCGCGCAGGCGATGATGGATCTGGGGTCGATGGTATGCAAGGTGCGGGGGCCGCGCTGCCTGTTGTGCCCGCTGCGCGACGATTGCACCGCATTTCGCGCCGGGACGCCCGAAGCCTTTCCGGTCAAGGCCGCGAAGAAAGCCAAGCCGCAACGCTTCGGCACGTTGTTCTGGGCGGAGCGCGATGGACGGGTGTTGCTGGTGCGGCGTCCCGACAAGGGGCTGTTGGGCGGGATGCGCGCGCTGCCGACCGGGCCATGGGTCGACAGCGATCCGGGGATGGAGGGCGCGCCCTTTGCTGCCGACTGGCGCAGCATCGGGTTGGTTCGCCACGGTTTCACCCATTTCGATCTTGCCTGCACGGTCATGGTGGCGGATGCAGGCGACGAACCCATGCAGGGCGAATGGTGGCCGGTGGCGGAGATCGCCGATGCCGGGCTGCCGACGCTGTTCGCGCGGGCGATAGCGGTGGTGGAGGGAATGCGATGACGATCGGACGATGGGCGCACGGATCGATGGCGCTGGCGGTGCTGCTGGCGCAACCGGTGGCGGCCTTTGCTCAGGCGGCACCGCCTCGCGCACCGGCCGCTCCCGCAACGCGTTCGCTGCCGGCGACCGGGGCGATGGTCAAAACCTATGTTACGGACAAGAAGGTCCCGGGCATGGTCGTGGTCGTCGGCGGTCCGACGTGGACCAGCGCGCAGGCCGCCGGACGCACCGCCGCCGATGCGAGCGCGCCGGCGGCCAATGTCGATACGCTGTGGCGCGTCTATTCGATGACCAAGCCGATCACCGGCATCGCGGCGATGATGCTGGTCGAGGACGGCAAGCTGAAGCTCGACCAGCCGATCAGCGACTTCATCCCCGCGTTCAAGTCGATGAAGGTGCTGACCGATCCCGACAACAGCCTTGCCAGCCGCGCGGCGACCAAACCGATCACGGTCCGCAACCTGCTGACCCATACCGCCGGGCTTGGCTATACCATCGTGACCAAGGGGCTGCTGCTCAAGGAATATGAGCGGTTGGGCATCGTGCCGGCGGCGGTCAACGCCCAGACCGAGGTCGCGATGGCACAGGCTCGGCCCAAATCGCTGGAAGAATTCGCCAACCGGGTCGCCTCGCTGCCGCTGATCGCCGAACCGGGGACGAAATGGAGCTATTCGATCGGTCTCGACGTGATGGGCCGGGTGATCGAGGTCGCGAGCGGCATGTCGTTCGAGCGCTTCCTGCAATCGCGGATGTTCGGCCCGCTCGGCATGACGTCGACCTATTGGCAAGTGCCGGAGCTTGAGAAGGCGCGGCTGGCGACCAACTATGCGTGGGCGGGCGACACGCTAACCCCGGTCGATCCGGCGGCGACGTCGGTCTGGTTGCAGAAGCCAAGTTTTCCCTATGGCGGCGCGGGGCTGGCGATGTCGGCGCGCGATTACGACCGGTTCCTGCACATGTTGCAGAATGGCGGGACGCTGGACGGCAAGCGGGTGATGAAAGCGGAGACGGTCGCGCTGGCGATGTCGAACCTGCTGCCTGACGGCGTCCCCTTCGGCGGGGTCGACGGTGCGACCGGTGGGCAGGCGGGCCCGAAAATGGGCTTCGGTGCCGGCGGTTCGGTCTATCTGGAAACGTTGCCGGGGCGGCCGGGCAAGGGTACCTATGGATGGGGCGGCGCAGCGGGCACCGTCGCGTTCGTCGATCCGGTGCGGCAGGTGCGTGGCACGGTAATGGTCAATTATTTCCCGGCCGATCGTTTCCCGCTGCGCGAGGATCTGGTGAAGGCGCTGGCAAGCGATCTCGCGGGCGCGCGATGATCGGTTTTACCGGCGCGACGCTGGAGCGGGTCGATCACGAGCGCGACGATCCGACGGCGTTCGCGCGGGCGCTGGCGCATCCTGGTGCGCGGTTGCTGGTGCTGAACGGACTTGCCCCGCCGGTCGAGGGCGATCGGCTGGCGTTGGTGCCGATGGACCCGGCGCGGGGCGACGCGTTGCTGCTCGGCAATCTGGACGGCGCGCCGTTATTCGCGATCGGCGATGGCATCGCAACCGCGCCGGCGATGCGATCGCCGACGTTGATGACGACGCTGGCTGCCATGCCGGTCGGCGAGGCGGCGCTGTACGGCATCGCCCGCAGCCTGATCGACTGGCATGTCCGGCATGGCTTCTGCGCGAATTGCGGACAGGCGACGGCGGTGTCGCGGGCGGGGTGGGCGCGCGCGTGCGGTACCTGCGCCGCGCAGCATTTTCCGCGCACCGACCCGGTGGTCATCATGGCGGTCGAACACGGCGACCGGGTGCTGCTGGGGCGGCAACCCAGCTGGCCACCGGGGCGCTATTCGACGCTGGCCGGGTTCGTCGAGGTCGGCGAATCGATCGAGGAAGCGGTGACGCGCGAGGTGCTGGAGGAAGCGGGCGTGCGCATCGGCGCGGTGCGCTATGTCGCGAGCCAGCCCTGGCCGTTCCCGTCGCAGCTGATGATCGGATGCATCGCCGTTGCCGAGGACGACCGGTTGCGGGTGGACACGGTCGAGCTGGAGGATGCGTTCTGGGCGACGCGGGCGGAGGTTCGCGCGGCGCTCTCGGGAGAGACCGAGCGGTTCATCGCACCGCCGGCCTATGCGATCGCGCATAGTTTGCTGGCGGCCTGGGCCAACTCCTAAACTACCGACCCCGTTTGCTTCGAGCGCAGGTTCGAGCGTGTCGAGAACCGAAGTCGAGAAGGGTTGCCGCAAGCGACCGGGCTCTCGACAGACGCCTCTCGACTTCGCTCGAAGCTGCTCGAACCGAACGGATTTTTACCCCGGGGGGCGGGCCTACCCTCGCTCGCGCGCCCGTCCGTAGCTGCCCAGCAGTCGCATGCTCTTGGTATGGAAGGCCAATTCCTCCAGCGCGCGGTCGACATGGGGTTCGCCGGGGCGCCCTTCGATGTCGCAGAAGAACTCGGTCGCGGCGAAGGTGCCGCCGCGCTGATAGCTTTCCAGCTTGGTCATGTTGACGCCGTTGGTCGCGAAACCGCCCATCGCCTTGTACAGCGCGGCGGGTACGTTCTTCACCTCGAACACCAGCGTCGTCATGCACGGCCCGGCGGGCAGTTCGGCCAGCGGAGCGCGGGCGAGGACGACGAAGCGGGTGGTATTGTGATCGGCGTCGGCGATGTCGTCGGCCAGCACCTGCAACCCGTACAGCGTCGCGGCGGCGGGCGGCGCGAGGGCGGCGACGGACGGATCGGCCATTGCCGACGCCGACGCTGCCGCGCCCGCCGTGTCGGGATGCGCCACCGGTTCGATGCCGCGCGCGCTGAGCCAGTGGCGGCATTGGCCGAGCGCCTGTTCGTGGCTCATCGCCTGGCGCACTGCCTCGATCGGGCCGAGGCCCAGCAGCGCGTGCCGGATCGGCAGGAAATGTTCGCCGGTAATGACCAGCCCCGATTCGGGCAGCAGGAAATGAATGTCGGCAACGCGACCGTGCAGCGAATTTTCGATCGGAATGATTGCGCAATCGGCCTTGCCCGAACGCACCGCATCGATCGCATCGGCAAAGCCGAAACAGGGCAGGGGCAGCGCGTCGGGAAACGCCTGTGCCAGTGCGACGTGCGAATTGGCGCCGGGCGCGCCCTGAAACGCCACGGCGCGATGCGGTTCGCGGGCGGCGGCTTCGGTCATCTGCGCGACAAGGGGGCGCGCCGGTGCGGCGTATTTGTGCATGGGCGGCGGCGATTATCGGTCATCGCCCTCAGCGGCAAGCCCGTCTTGCCAGTCTCGCCCGGCAAGGCTGTCTTGCCAGTCTCGTATGCCGCCTCTAAGCATGACCCCAAACAAAACCATCTTAGGCGAGACGGCTCAGCGCATGGACGACCGGACGAACACGATCGCGGGTTGGGTATTGGCCGGATGCGCCGCTGCCCTCGGACTGTCCATTGCCAGCGGCATGATCTTTCATTCCGGCCCGCCGGAAAAGCCCGGCTATCCGGTGGAGGGCGCTGCCGAGGCGGGTGGCGGCGGCGGTGCGGCGGCGGTGCCGATCGCAACGCTGCTGGCGACGGCCGACGTCGCCAAGGGCGCGGAAGTCTTCAAGAAATGCGCCGCCTGTCACACGGTCAATCAGGGCGGGGCCAATGGCATCGGTCCGAACCTGTGGGGTGTGATCGGCAAAAAGCATGGCCATCTGGCCGGTTTCGCCTATTCGAGCGCGTTGACCGGCGTTGCCGGCAATTGGGACTTCGACGCGATGAACGCGTGGCTGACGTCGCCACGCAAATATGCGCCGGGGACCAAGATGACCTTTGCCGGTTTGGGCAGTGCCGAGGACCGGGCGAACGTCATCGCCTATCTCAACACGCAAGGGTCGAACCTGCCGCTGCCGGCCGCGCCCGCCGCCGGGGCCGCGCCGGCGGAGGAAGGCGTGAAGAATGTCGAGGAGGGTGCCACCGCCAATACCGCCGACATCGTGAACGCGGCCACGCCCGCTTCTGGCGCGCCATCGGTCGATCCGGCCGCGGCGGAACAGGCAGCGAAGAAGGCGGAGTAATCGGGCGCGGTTTTGTTGCGAGCGGGTAAGGACGCCTGCCCGCGAACCCGGTTTACGCCGTAGCCGGCTCAAGCCCGAGCAAACGCGACACATTCTCGAAGCCATGGGCGATGTCGGTGACGCCCAGTTCGCGCAGGCGGGCGTCGTGGCCGACGCCGCAATGCGTGCCCGCGCACAGCCCGATGACGCGCGCGCCCGATGCGACCGCGCCGGTGACGCCGACCGGCGAATCCTCAAGGATCGTGCAATGTTCGATCGGCACGCCGAGCTGCTTCGCGCCGTGGAGATACAGGTCGGGCGCGGGCTTGCCGTTCGCGACATGCTCCTTGCCGCTGTAGATGTGGTCGCCGAACGCGTCGGCCAGCCCCAGATGGCGCAGATGGGTCGAGATCCAGTGGGTCGTGCTCGACGAGACGATCGCGCGCGGCAGGTCGGCGGGGAGCGAGCGGACGAAGGCGATCGCGCCGGCGACTGCCTCGACGCCCTCTTCCAGCACCCGGGCATCTTCGATCGCGCGGGCTTCGAAGAAGCCGGCGGGGATCGGTCCGCCGACCCAGCGTTCGATCGCTTGCGTGAAGTGGGTGCCCGACAGGCCCATGAAATTGGCCATCGAATCGGCGGCGCTGGTCGGGTGACCGGCGGCGGTGAGGAATTCGGCGATCTGGCGATTGCCGGCGAATTCGCTCTCCAGCAGCACACCGTCAAAGTCGAACAGCAAGGCTTGCGGACGGGTCATGATACGCTCCGTAACGTCAGCCGCGTGGGCCGAACAGCGCCGATCCGACGCGGACATGGGTCGCGCCGAGGGTGACGGCAGTCTCGAAATCGTCGGACATGCCCATGCTCAACCCGGTCAGGCCGTGGTCGCGGGCGAGCTTGGCGGTCAGCGCGAAATAGGGGGCGGCGTCGAGGCCGGCGGGCGGCACGCACATCAGGCCCGCGATGGGCAGTCCGGCGACCTTCGCCTTGGCGAGCAGTGCGGGCAGATCGGCTAGGGCGCAGCCGCCCTTTTGCGGTTCGTCGCCGATATCGACCTGGAGGAAACAGGCGGGTGCGCGGCCGGTCTTGTCGATCGCTTTCGCCAGTGCCGCGACCAGCGACGGGCGGTCGACCGAATGGATCGCGTCGAACAGGCGGACCGCGTCCTCGGCCTTGTTCGACTGCAGCTGGCCGACCAGATGCAGTGCGATGCCGGGGGTAACGTCCTGCAACGCCGGCCATTTCGCCTGCGCCTCCTGCACCCGGTTTTCGCCGAAGACGCGTTGTCCGGCGTCGATCAACGGCTGGATGGCGGCGGCGTCGCGGGTCTTGCTGACCGCGATCAGCGTCGTCGCGCCCGGCTCCCGGCGCGCGATCGATTCGGCATGGGCGATCCGGTCGCGAAGGTGGCCAAGCGAGGTTGCGGTTTCGGTCATCGCGCGCGCTATAGAGGCGGTCATGCGTCGCCGCCACCCTTTGCCGAGCCGCTGGCTGATGACCGATGAGCGGCTGGGCGACGACATGCCCGCGAAGGTGGCGAAGTTGCCACGCGGCAGCGGGGTCGTCTTTCGCCAATATGCTACACCGGAAGGGAAAAGGCGGCGGATGTTTACACAGGTGCGGCGGATCGCGCGGGCGCGGCGGCTGGTGCTGCTGGTCGCGGGACCGTTCCTGTCGGGTGGCGACGGGGTGCATGGCCGGAAAGCGCGCAAGAACAAGGGGTTGGCGACGCGGCCGGTGCATTCGGTGCGCGAACGCATCGCCGCCGAGCGGGCGGGGGTCGATGCAACCTTCGTCTCGCCGGTCTTCGCCACCCGATCGCACCCCGGCGCGCGGCCGCTCGGCCGCATCCGTTTCGCGCTGCTGATCCGCGGCGCGCGCCTGCCCGTCATTGCGTTGGGCGGCATGACCGAGCGGCGCGCGCGCACGCTCCCGGGCATCGCCGGCTGGGCAGCGATCGATGCGTGGTCAGAATTTGGTGCGTAGTTCGACGAAGGCGGTGCGCGGTTCGCCGGGGAAATGGCCGGTCTGCGCGGTAAAGCCCGACGCGGCATAGACTTTGTCGAACAGGTTATCGACGCGCAGCATCAGTTCGGCAAAGCCGAGCTGGTGCGTGATCGACGCGTCGAAGATGGTGTAGGGCAGCACCGGCTGTCCCGAGCGGCTGACCCGGCGCGACACATGCTCGCCGCCGAACGCGAAGGCGGTGCGGAGCGGTGCGACCTGATAGCGGGTCCAGAACCCCAGCTTGTGCGCGGGCGCGTTGGCGAAGCGATTGCCGATCGCATCGGTCAGCGACTGGCCGGCGACGCTGCCGGTGATGCGCGTATCATTGTACCCGTAATTGGCGAGCAGCACCCAGTCCGGCGTCAGGTCGGTGGTCAGATCGATTTCGAACCCCTTGCTGGTCACCTCGCCGATCGGGCGCAATTGATCGACGCCGCCGACCGGGGGCAGGCTGGGATCGACCTGCAACAGATTGCGGCGCACGATGCGGTAGAGCGCGGCATTGGCCTGTACCCGGCCGTCGAGCAGCCGCGATTTGACGCCGGTTTCAATCTGGTTGCCGGTGATCGGCGCAAAGGGGCCACCGGCGGCGGGCAGCTGGCTGGCCGGTGCCTGCGGATCGAAGCCCTGCGACCAGCTGACATAGAGCGACACATCGTCCCGCGGTTTGTAGATCGCGCCGGTGCGGAAGGTGATGTCGCTGTCCTCGTAGCGTGCGTTCGACGTCACCCGGCCGGCGGTGGCGACCCGGGTGCTGTCCTCGAACCGGTCGTAGCGGACGCCCGCGACCAGCAGCAGATGCGTGGTCAGGTCGATCTGATCCTGCGCATAGACGCCGAAGCGGCGCGAATCGGTATCGGTGACGGTGAAGGGCAGCGCCGTCGCCCGCAGCGCGTCACCATCGGACCGGCCATAGACCGGGTTGGACAGGCTGAGCGGGAGCACGCCAGCGCGCAGGATACGCGATTCCAGCCCGTTCGATTCGCGATACCAGTCGGTGCCGACCTGAATGCGGTGCGACAGGCCGAGCAGGGTCGTGCGCGCGGTGGCATTGGCCATGAACGACAGGCCGTCGACCGGGCGGACCTGATCGCGAAACTCGCGCAGGACCAGATCGGGATTGGTTGCGCTCAACCCGCGCGGCTCGTGATATTGCTGCCGTTCGATCGAGCGGAAGCTGCGTACGCCGGCATCGAGCGTCGCCGCATCGCCGATCGCCGTTGCATAGCGCGCGGCCCATGCGGTCGAGGCGAGGTGGAGATCATCGCTCCTTTCGTTCGCGTTCCAGCCGATCGAGGTGCGGAAGCGTCCATTGTCGTCGACCAGCACCCCGCGCAGGCGGTTGGCGCGCAGGTAATTGTCATAGGTCGTGACCTGCAGCGTCAGCAGCCCGCCGGGATTGGTACGGATCGACAGGCCGGCATCGCCGATCAGCGCCTTGTGCAGCGTGTTGAAGCGAAAGGGCTGCATCGCTTCGTAAAAGCCGCCGATGCGATAGGATACGACACCATCGGCATCGATGCGGTTGGTCGCCTCCGCCGAGATACCGACCCGGTCGTAATTGCCGGCGGTGACGACGGTGCGCAGCCCGGTGCGGTCGGACGGCGTCTTCGACACATAGTTGATGATCCCGCCCGGTGCGCCGGGACCGAAGAACAGCCCTGCCGGTCCCTTCAGCACCTCGACCCGGTCGATGTTGAACAATTGCGGCACGGTGAAGCCGACGAAGGGATTGCCGCGCATTCCGTCGTAGAAGGATTCGTCCTGGCGAAATCCGCGGAAGGTGACGCCGGCATAGCTGTACGCGCTGACGCCCGAAATATTGCGCTACAGGTCGGTCGCGTCGCGTGCGCCCTGATCGGTGAACAGGTCGCGGTTGATGACCTGCAACGCCTGCGGAATGTCGAGCGGGTCCTGCGCCGATTTGCCGACGGTGGTGAGCGTGGTGCGATAGAGTTGCCGGGCGCGCCCCTCGACCACGATGTCAGCGTCGTCGTCGGTCGCGCGTTCCTGCGCCGCGACCGGTCCCGCCACCATTGCTGCCGCCATCACCGGCATCCACCACCGTTCCACCCGCTTCCCCCCTTTAATGCAACTCGGTCGCATTAGCTAACTACGGTTTTATGTGCAATCGTTTCGGATACGATTTTTCGAACGATCGTGACGGTATCGAACCGGAACGGTGCGCGACCTCTGTCCGTTCACGCGCGAAAGGGGAACCGATGATGCAAGGCGAAACGGAACGGCAGGGCCCAAGCTATGGCCGGGTCGCGACGATGACGGTGATGGTGCTGGCGATCGTCGGGGCGGGGCTGTTGCTCATATCCATGATGCGGCTGGTGCTGCTGGTGTTTGGGGCGACGGTCATCGCGGTACTGTTCAGCGCGGTGGCGCGCCGTATCCAGAAATGGACCCGCCTGCCGCGCGGATTATCGCTGGCAGCGGCGATCATCCTGCTGCTGGGGATCGTGATCGGCATCTTCTATGGCTTCGGCGCGCAGCTGGTGCAGCAGTTCGACACGATCCGCGAACAGATTCCGTCCGCGCTGCAGGCGATCCAGCGGCAACTGGACGCATGGGGGCTGGGCGGGCCGGCGCGCGACCTGTTGTCGCAGGGCAGCAGCGATATGTCGACGATCATGTCGCGCGCGGGCACCTATGCCCTGTCGATCGGATCGGGACTGTCGGACGCGGTGCTGGTGCTGGTCGGGGCGATCTTCCTTGCGGCCGACCCCGAACTCTATCGCCGCGGGCTGGTGAAGCTGGTGCCGCCAAAGGCCGAACCGGTCGCGCGCAAGGCGGTGGACGATGCCGCCGGGGGCCTGCGCGGATGGATGAAGGGCGAGGCGGTGGCGATCATCGTCGTCGCGGTGCTGACCGGCACCGGGCTGTGGCTGCTGGGGGTGCCCGCCGCGATCGGGCTGGGCCTGATCGCCGGATTGATGGACATCGTGCCCTATGTCGGGCCGATCATCGCCGGTCTGCCGGCGGTGATGCTGGCGTTTACCCATTCGCCGTCGACCGCGTTGTGGACGATCGTGCTGTTCCTGATCGTCCAGCAGATTCAGGGCAATATCCTGCAACCCATCGTCCAGAAGCACGCCGTCGACGTGCCGCCCGCCGTGCTGCTGTTCTCGGTCATCGGCATGGGGCTGATGTTCGGGTTCATCGGCGTGGTGCTGGCCGCGCCGCTGACCATCGTCGTGTTCGTGCTGGTGCAGCGGATCTACGTGCAGGCGTTGCTGGGGCGGGATATTACGGTGGCGACCGACAAGGTGAAGGGGGAGGATCAGTGAGGAAGCGGATGTTTCCGCTCCCCTCCTTCCGGTCCCCAGCCGATGCTCTGTCGTCACTCCCGCGCAGGCGGGAGTCCATATGCGCCGAGATCACTGCTTCAGCACAAACCTCAGCGGCTATGGATTCCCGTCTGCGCGGGAATGACGAACATTCGTTTGGATCGCTGAACGTCGGTCCCTCCTAGTTCGGGCGCGTCCAGAGCGACTGGTCGCGGGGCGTATCCCGTGCCGGGCGCCAGCGCGCCGCCACGAACGCGCGGGCGATGGCTGCGATCTTCTCGCCCTTCGACGTCGTCTGGCGCTGGTCCCATGCCGCAGGGCCAGCCGCCGCGACCTTGCGGGCGATGCCGCCATAAATGTCGGCGGCGGCCAGTACCGCCCATGCCGACCGCCATGGCAGGCGTGCCGCACCGATCCGGGCGCTGTCCTCGTGAAGCGCGGCACGCGCCGCCATCCGGCGGGTGAGGACCGCGACCCGATCGGGCGTCGCCATCGGATCGGCGGGGTCGATGCGCTGTTCGGCCAGCCATTCGCGCGGCAGGTAGCAGCGCCCGGCATCCGCGTCTTCGCGCACGTCGCGGGCGATATTGGCAAGCTGGAACGCCAGCCCGAGATCGCAGGCACGGTCGAGCGTGTCGCGGTCCTCTGCGGGCACGCCCATCACCACCGCCATCAGCCCGCCGACCGCGCCGGCGACGTGATAGCAATATTGGTACAGGTCGTTCTCGGTCACCGGTTGCCAGCCATCGGCGTCGAGCTGGAACCCGTCGATCACGTCGTGGATCAGCCGGTGCGGCAGGCCGACCTCTACCGCGACCACGCCCAGCGCGTCGAAGGCCGGATCGCCGGTCGGCTGCCCGGCCAGCGCCGCTGCGGTGCGCTCGCGGATCAGCAGCAGGCGCGCGGGCGCATCGTCGAGCCGCTGCATCCCGTGCCCCATGTCCTGCCCGTCGGCGAGGTCGTCGCAGGCGCGGCACCATGCGTAGAGCAGCCAGGCGCGTTCGCGGGTTTGCGGATCGAACAGCTTGCTCGCCGCCGCGAAACTTTTCGAACCGCGCGCGATCGTGTCGCGGGCGTGCGCGACGAGCTCGGCGCGGGGCGGGATCAAAGGTCTTTGCTGCTCATGTGGATGATCGCCTGTACCGGGGTATGCGCGGCCATCCTGTCGAGCAGCGTGTCGAGGGTGTCGGCGACCAGCAGGATGTCGCGGTGCATGGGGCGCATGAAGCCGACCTCGGCCATCTTGTCGACGAAGGCGATCAGGTGATCGTAGTAGCCGGCGGTGTTGAGCAGGCCGACCGGCTTGGCATGATAGCCAAGCTGTGCCCAACTCATCGCCTCCCACAATTCGTCCATCGTGCCAGTGCCGCCAGGGATGGTGACGAAACCGTCGGACAGGTCGGTGAACGCCTGTTTGCGCTGATGCATGGTGTCGACGACGTGGAGTTCGGTGAGGCCCTTGTGCGCGGCCTCCGCCTTGACCAGCGCGGTCGGGATGACGCCGATGACGTCGCCGCCGGCCTCGATCGCGCCATCGGCGACCGCGCCCATCAGGCCGAGCCGCCCGCCGCCATAGACGACGCCGATGCCGCGTTCCGCAAGGGCACGACCGACGGCACGGGCGGAATCGATGTAGATCGGATCGGCGGGGGTCGCGGACCCGCAGTAAATGGCCAGACGCTGCATGGTCGCGAGCGGTAGGCGATCGGGGGGAGGGGGGCAAGCTGGTGGCTGCGATGGCCAGACCTTATCCGTTCGGTTCGAGCAGCTTCGAGCCTGTCGAGAAGCGAATGTCGAGAACGCCCCGTTTGAGGCATTCCGTTCTCGACCGGCGCTTCCCGACAGGATCGAAGCTGCTCGAACCAAACGGTTTCTACTGGTGGAGGACCGTCAGTCCTCCTCGCCCAGCATCAGCGCCGCCGTCGCCTTGGCACTGCCGACCACGCCCGGAATCCCTGCGCCCGGATGGGTGCCGGCCCCGACGACATACAGGTTCGGGATATCGTCGTCGCGGTTGTGCGCGCGGAAATAGGCGCTCTGCGTCAGGATCGGCTCCAGCGAGAAGGCCGAGCCGTGATACGCGTTCAGATCGTGGGTGAAGTCGCTCGGCATATAGCTGAACTTCGTCACGATCCGGTCGTGGATGTCGGGGATCAGGCGGCGACCGACCTCGTCCAGAATCCGTTTTTCGAGGATCGGGCCGATCTGGTCCCAGTCGACCGGGAACTTGCCGGTGTGCGGCACCGGGCACAGCGCGTAGAAGGTCGAATGCCCCTCCGGCGCCATCGATGGGTCGGTGACGGTCGGGTGGTGGAGGTAGAGCGAGAAATCCTCGCTGAGCACGCCATGGTCGTAAATGTCGGCGAGCAGCCCCTTATAGCGCGGGCCGAACAGGATCATGTGGTGCGGGATGCCCGGCCACGTGCCCTTGATGCCGAAATGGACGACGAACAGCGACGGCGAGAAACGCTTGCGTTCCAGCCGCTTGGCCTTGCGCTGCGCGCTGCGCGATCCCGACAGCAGGTCCTTGTAGCTGTGCATCAGGTCGGCATTGGTCGCGACCATGTCGGCACCGATGACCACGCCGCTTTTCGTCGTGACGCCGGTCGCGCGGTCGCCCAATGTGTCGATGCTGGCGACCGGGTCGTTCAGGATCAGCGTGCCGCCCAGCTTCTCGAACAGGCGGACCATGCCGGCGACCAGCTTGTTGGTGCCGCCCAGCGCGAACCAGACGCCGCCGTCACGCTCCAGCTTGTGGATCAGCGCATAGATGCTGCTGGTCTTCATCGGATCGCCGCCGACCAGCAGGGTATGGAACGACAGCGCCTGCCGCAGTTTCTCGTTCTTCACGAACGACGACACGATCGAATAGACCGAGCGCCATGCCTGATATTTGACCAGCGCCGGCGCGGCCTTGATCATCGAGGCGAAGTCGAGGAACGGCACGTGCCCCAGCTTCACATAGCCTTCTTCATACACGCCCGCCGAATATTCGAGGAAGCGGGCATAGCCGGCGATGTCGCCGGGATCGAGCTTGGCGATTTCCGACCGCAGCAGCGTGTCGTCGTTGGTATAGTCGAAATTGGTGCCGTCGGGCCAGTTGAGCCGGTAGAAGGGCGACACCGCCTGCAGCGTCACGTCCTCCGCCATGTCGCGGCCGGTCAGCTGCCACAGTTCCTGCAACGCTTCGGGCGCGGTGATGACGGTCGGGCCGGCGTCGAAGACGAAGCCGTCGCGTTCCCAGTAATAGGCACGACCGCCGGGCTTGTCCCGCCCTTCGACCAACGTCGTCTGTACGCCGGCGGATTGCAGGCGGATGGCGAGCGCGAGGCCGCCGAACCCCGCACCGATTACGACTGCCGTCTTCACCCCTGTCTCCCCACCAAAGCCTGTACCGCACGTCCGATCGGTACCGGCGGTTTGCCTGTCAGCACGCGCAATTTGTCGAACAGCGTCGACCCGCCGGCGTAGAAACGCCCGACCAGTCCCGCATCCAGGCGGTAGAAGCGTTCGAGCACACGGTAGCGTTCCGCCGGTTCCGCCGCACGGAACAACATCGTCGCCAGCATCCGGTAGAATCGCCGCTGCCGCCACAGCGTCGCGGCATAATCATGGGTCAGCGTGTGCAACGCGCCGCCCGACCAGTCGCCGCTGTCGGCGACCAGATGGGCGAGGCGCACCGCATCGGGCAGCGAATAGCCGGTCAGCGGATGGAACAGCCCGGCGCGCATCCCGCCCTTCGCGACGCGATTGCCGCCCGAGCGCCAATATTCCTCGAAATCGCCGCCCATCGCGACCGGCAGCACGCCGGTTTCGCTGCGACCGACCCGGGCGACGTTCCAGCCCTGCGCTTGCGCATAGCCGCTGATGCGCCCCGCCAGCAGCTGCGTGTCGATATCGGGGGTGTCGCTGTAATAGGTATCCTCGACGAACAGCGTCGAGGCGTCGAACGGCAGGGTATAGACGAAGCGATAGCCGTCGAGCTGTTCGACCGATCCGTCCATGACGATCGGCCGGTCGACGCCGTGCAGGTCGTCGGTGATGAGCTCCATCCCCATGAACTTCTGCCAGCCGAGGTCGAGCAGCGACACGTCGCCGGGACCGCGACAGTCGATCACGCCCTGCGCCTCGACCCGGTCGCCATCGGCGAGGACGACCGCGGTCGGGCTGGCCCCCAGCACGCGGACCGATGGCATCAGGGTTTCGCGCGACAGCGTCTGACGCAACACTGTATCGAGCCGTTCGGAGGTGATCGAATAATAGGCGGTGTCGAGCGTGCGGGCATGGGCGGGAAAAACGATGTCGTAGCCGCGCCACGCATGGGCGATGAGCGGGGCGACCAGCGCGCGATGATCGTCGGACACGTCGCTGCCGAAGAACGACCAGACATGGTTGCCGCCGAAATGCGATGCGCCCTCGATCAGGCGGATGCGGGCATCGGGTCGCCGCTTCGCCGCCGCCAGCGCGATCAACGCACCGGCAAGCCCTCCGCCGACGATGGCGAGGTCGCAGTGATGGATGGTTGGCATGGAACGGCCCTAGGGGAGGGCGGCAACAGTAGCAACGGCGCGCAGAAAATCCTTTCCGTGCGCGGGAAGGGAACCCATGCGCAGCATGGTGGAAGGGGGACCGCCGCGTGCGAAGCCGTTGTTTTCGTGGACGCCCCCCTCCACCATCGCCTTCGCCGACGGTCCCCCTACCCGTGCCGGGGAGGATCTTGGGGTGTCATCTGCCTGTGCAATCCGCTACAGCGGCGGCATGTCGATCCCGTTGGCTATTTTCCTGTCCGCCGTGGCGATGACGGCGATCGTCGGTGTCCGCTATCTGCTGGCGTCGGCCGGCTTCGCCTTTGCGACGCGCAGCAAGCATCCGGGGCTGTACCGCGGACTCGACGCGCAGATCGCCAAGGAAATCCGCTGGTCGCTGTTGTCCGCCGCGATCTACGGCGTGCCGGCGGGCATCGTCGCGTGGGGCTGGGAGCATCGCGGCTGGACCGCGATCTACCGCGACGTCCACGCCTATCCCTTATGGTACCTGCCGGTATCGGTGCTGCTGTACCTCTTTGCGCACGATACCTGGTTCTACTGGACGCATCGCTGGATGCACCGGCCGAAATGGTTTCGCATCGCCCATGCCGTCCACCATGCCAGCCGCCCGCCGACGGCATGGGCAGCGATGGCGTTCCACCCGATCGAAGCGTTAACCGGCGCTGTGGTAATTCCGTTACTGGTATTCGTCATTCCGATTCACACCGGCGCGCTGGCGTTGGTGTTGACGATCATGACGGTTATGGGGGTAACCAACCATATGGGGTGGGAAATGTTCCCGCGGTTCATGTGGTCGGGGCGATTGGGGGGCTGGCTGATTACCGCCAGCCATCATCAGAGGCATCATGAGCGCTATGGCTGCAATTTCGGGCTCTATTTCCGCTTTTGGGACCGGTTGTGCGGCACCGATGGCGGCCTCGGCAACTTCGAAAAGGAACGTGCGCGCGTCGCGCGGCGGGCGAATCGTGCTGGCGGCGCTGGCGCTGGCGACGCTGCCGGGGGCCATGCCGACCGGCACGCTTGACGTCCGTATCGCCGACCTGCGGTCGGCCAAGGGCGTCATCCGCCTGTGCCTGACCGCCGATCCGAAGAATTTTCCCGGTTGCACCGACGACCACAATGCCGTCACCCGCACCTTTGCCGCGGCGGAGCGCGGCGTACGCATCGCCGGGCTGGGGCGTGGCGATTATGCCGTGTCGGTGATCCACGACGAGAACAACAATTCGAAGCTCGACACCTTTGCCGGCATCCCGCGCGAGGGGTTCGGATTCTCGCGCAACCCGGCGATCCGGTTCGGCCCGCCCGCCTTCAGTTCGGCGGAGTTCCCGGTGGTGGGTGATGTAACCATGCAACAGGTGCGGATTCGCTACCTGCTATAACAGTCGCGACGGACCGAAGCGCGCGGCGTAGCGTTACGGCCGGGTAACATTTCTCGGAGCTACGCCCTTGCGCGCCTTTCTCGCCGCCATCCTGACCGCCGCCGCCGTTGCCGGCCCCGCTTTCGCACAGGAAGCCGCGACCCCGGCGGTGCCGGCATCGTCGCTGCCCAACACCGATACCGGTGCCGATTTCTATGTCGTCGGCCTCGGCGCGGCGGTGCTGCCCGATTATGAAGGGTCGGACGATTATTCGTTCAGCCCGGTGCCGGCCGCGACCGGTCGTGTGTCGGGGTTCAACTTCCTCCTCGCCGGCAATCGCCTCAGCGTCGACGTTATTCCCGATGGCATCGGGCCGACATGGGATTTCCAGGCCGGGCCGATCGCGGTCGTGAACCTGAACCGCAATTCGACCAAGGGCATCGACGATGCGCAGGTCCGCGCCCTGGGCACGGTCGATACCGCGATCGAACTGGGCGGCTATGTCGGGTTGGGCAAGACCGGGGTCATCACCTCGCAATTCGACCGGCTGTCGGCATCGATCAGCTATCGCAAGGACGTGGGTGGCGGCCACAAGTCGACGGTGCTGGCACCGACGATCAACTATGTCACGCCGCTGAGCACCAAGGCGCTGGCCGGCATCTTCGTGTCGGCCGAACGGGTCGGCGAAGGCTATGCCGACAGCTATTTCTCGGTCACGCCGGCGCAGTCGCTGGCGAGCGGCCTGCCGGTCTACAATGCGCGGGGCGGGTGGAAGAACTGGACGCTGGGCCTGCTCGGCGGGCGGTCGATCAGCGGCGACCTGCGTTCGGGCTGGCAGCTGTTCGGCACCGTCGTCTATCGCAAGCTGCTGAACGATTTCGCCGACAGCCCGATCGTCGCGCGCAACGGGTCGAGCAACCAGTGGCTGGGTGCGGTCGGGGTCGCTTACAGCTTCTGATTTGGCGTCGGATCGGGCGGGTAAGCTCGGGACGGGGAAACTTCTGCGAAAATACTGATTCCTGCCCTCCGCCGTACCCCCGCGCAGGCGGGGGGGGCCAGGGTTCCAAGCACAAGCCGTTGTTCTGCTTGGCTCTGGACCCCCGCCTGCGCGGGGATACGGTGAGTTTGTCGCTAGGCTTGCGACTTTCGCAGCGGTCTCGACGATCGTGCTGCTGCATTGCGGCGAACCAGAACGCCACCGGCTGCCATCCGCTTTGGCAACCTCGGCCTATCGGCCGGCGCTGGCCATGTGCCGGCGCCCCCTCTCGTTTCACACCGGTTTGCACGATAGCGACTGTCGACGGTCGTAACGGGCCGAAGCCCGCGTCCATCCTCCGGACAATGGTGCACAGCAACAATATTTAACAGTGCGTCCAATACCCAGACGGGATTTTCGACGTAAGGCGCGGCAGGGCGGTCTGGCGTCGGTAGCACGCGGCCATCGCGACCGGCCGCGGACGCGGGAATAGGGGTGTGTTTTGGCGACGCAACGACTGGGGTTCCGGGATGCGATCGGCTGGCTGTCGCAGATCATCGGTCCCGATTCGGCCTATGTACGGCTTGGCATCGTCTATACCGTCGCGATCAGCCTGCTGGCGCTCGCGACGCCGATCTCGGTGCAGTTGCTGATCAACAGCGTCGCCAATACGGCGATGCCCGCGCCGTTATGGGCGCTGTCCGGGGTCCTGCTCTTGCTGCTGCTGCTGGTGGTAGCGCTGAGTGCGTTGCGGGTGTGGATCATGGCGGGGTTCGAACGCCGCCTGTTCTCTCGAATCGTCGCCGAAGTCACGCTGCGCGCGGTGCATGCGCAGGACCCGTTCTTCACCGATGGCAATCGTGGCGACTTGTTCAACCGGTTCTTCGATCTGGTCGTCGTTCAGAAATCGGTCCCGAGCCTGGTGATCGGAGCCTTCACCATCGTGTTGCAGGCGGTGATCGGGCTGACCATCACCAGCTTCTATCATCCGGTCTTTCTTGCCTTCAACGTCGTGCTGGTCGCGGCCATCTTCATCGTTTGGCTGATCTGGCGGCGGGGCGCGATCGGCGGGGCGGTGGCGCTTAGCCATGCCAAGCACAAGGCCGCCCACTGGCTGGAAAGCGTCGGCGGGTCGAACGGCTTCTACAAATCGTCGCGCCATCTGGATTTCGCGATGCAGCGTTCGGAGGCGGTGACCGCCAGCTATGTCGACACGCATCGGCGGTATTTCCGGTATCAGTTCGCGCAAACGGTCGCGTTCCTGCTGATCTATGCCTTTGCCAGTGCCGGGCTGTTGCTGCTGGGCGGCATGCTGATCCTGCGCGGACAATTGTCGCTGGGGCAGCTGGTCGCGGCCGAGCTGATCCTGTCGGGCGTCTTTTACGGCATTTCGCAGTTCGGCTGGTATCTCGACAGCTTTTACGAACTGGTCGCGAGTTCGGAGGAATTGTCGCTGCTGTTCGCCATTCCGCAGGAAACCACCGTGCGCGGCGACCATGGTCCGCGCGACGGTGCGGTGAAGCTGACCGACGTGGTGCTCGACGGTGCGCGCTATACCCTGACGCTGGCGGCGGGCGAACAACTGGTCACCGTCGCCGAACCGGGAGCCGAGCGGCGGCTGGCGATGCTGCTGAAACGCCATGCGCTGCCCGAACGGGGGCTGCTTCGCATCGGCGGGGCCGATCCCGGATCGTTCGACATCTACCGGTTGCGATCGGACGTGACGGTGCTCGACCGATCGACCATCGTCGAGGCGACGATCCGCCAGTATCTCCGCCTCGCGTCCGAAGACCTTGACGAGGTGGCGATGGAGGCGCTGGCGACGGTCGGTCTCGAACGCCGCCTCGCCAGCCTGCCCAAGGGGCTCGACACGCAGCTGGGATCGACCGGCTATCCGCTCAGCGTCGGCGAGACGATGGCGCTGAAGCTCGCCAATGCGCTGCTGGTCCGGCCGAAGCTGTTGCTGCTCGGCCAGCTGTACGACCTGTTGCCGCCCGAACGGCTGGCCGCGGCGCTGCGACTGCTGAAGGCGCATGGCACGACGGTGCTGCTGTGTACCGGACGGCCCGAGGATCTGGAACTCGACGGTTATCTCCATCTCGGCATGACCGAACAGCGCCGATTCGACCGGCTCGCCGATCTGCAGGCCGTAGCCAACCGCGAGGGCGCAGATGACGCATCGGCCTGAACAACTGGCGCATTTCCGCACCCTGGCGGCGCTGCGTCCGCCGCGCGTGGCGGTGGCGATCGCGTGGATGCTGGTGGTCGGCATCGCGGCGGCGGCGGTCGTGCTGTTCGTGGTGCCGTGGGTACAAACCGCGCAGGGACGCGGGCAGGTCGTGTCGCTCGACCCCGACGACCGTGCGCAGGAGGTGACGGCGCTGGTGCCGGGGCGGGTCGAGCGCTGGTATGTGCAGGACGGGCAGTATGTCGGACGCGGCGACCCGATCGCGCGCATCGTCGACCTCGACCCCAATCTGCTGTCGCGGCTGGCGGCCGAACGCGCGCAGGTGCTGGCCGAGATCGCATCGGTGCAACAGGCGCAGGCCGTCGCGCAGATCGATGTCGGGCGGATGCGGCAGCTCTATTCCGAAGGGCTGGCGTCGCGGCGCGATTACGAACAGACGCAGATCAAGGTCGCGGAGTCGGGGGCGAAGCTGGCCGAATCGCGCGCCAAGCTGAACCGCATCGACGTACAGCTCAACCGGCAGTCGGCGCAGCTGGTGCGGGCACCGCGCGATGGCCGTATCCAGAATCTGAACGCGGCGACGGGCGGTGCGCTGCTGTCGGCGGGAACCGTGCTTGCCGTTGTCGCGCCCGAACGGGTCGAGCGCGCGGTCGAATTGCTGATCGACGGCCGCGACGTGCCGCTGCTGCGGCCGGGGCGTCCGGTACGGCTGGAGTTCGAAGGCTGGCCGGCGATCCAGTTCAGCGGCTGGCCGTCGATCGCGCACGGTTTTTTCGACGGGCGCGTCCGCACGATCGATCCGAATGCCAATATGCAGGGGCTGTTCCGCATCCTCGTCGAACCGGCCCCCGGCAAGCCGGCCTGGCCCGAACGACGCTTCGTCCGGCTGGGCGGCAAGGTCCAGGGCTGGGTCCAGGGCGAGACCGTGACCGTCGGGTATGAACTCTGGCGGCAGCTGAACGACTTCCCGCTCGAATTCGGCCAGACCGCGAGTGACAAGACCGCGGGTTCGGCCGGCGAGAAGGAGGAAGACCGGAAGATCGCGACGAAGGCGGGCAAGCCGAAATGATCCGGTCCAGCCTCCTGTCCGCGCTGGTCGCCGCGCAGTTGTCGGTCGCGCCCGCCGTCGCGCGGCAGGTGCCGCCGGCCCCCGTGCCCGCTACTGCACCGCTGACCCTCGACGAGGTATTACGCGCCTCGGCCCGCGCCGCACCGCAGATCGTCGAGGCGCTGGCCAAGGTCCGTGCGGCGCAGGGGCGTGCCGTCACCGCCGACGGGGCGTTCGATACCGTGTTCGATGCCGAGGGCCGCTCGCTCGCGCTTGGCTATTATGACGGGACCTATGTCACCGGGCAGGCGACCCGTCCGCTGACCGGCAATGGCGGCTATGTCTATGGCAAGTACCGCGTCAGCCGCGGCGACTTTCCGGTGTACGAGGACGAGCAATACACCAACCGGCTGGGCGAGGCGAAGGTCGGCGCGCTCTATGCGCTGTTGCGCGACCGGTTGATCGATGAACGCCGAACCAGGCGTACGCTGGCGTCGGGGGACATCGACATCGCGCAGTTCGAGCGCGGTGCCGTGGCGATCGGCGTGCAGCGGCGTGCGATCGACGCCTATCAGAACTGGGTTGCGGCCGGATTGCGCCTGCGCGCCTATCGCGACCTGCTCGCCCTGTCGGAGAGCCGGCGCGGCGGCCTTGCGCGGCAGGTTCAGCTGGGCGCCCGGCCCGAAATCCTGCTCGCGGAGAACGACCAGAATCTCGTCCGCCGCCGCGCGCTGGTGGTCCGTGCGGAAGGCGATTTCGCGGCGGCGGCCAATGCCCTGTCGCTGTATTTCCGGGATGGTGCGGGGGAACCGGTGCTGGTCGGTCCCGAGCGTCTGCCGAACGATCTCGGCGCGCTGACCGGCGTCGCCGCTGTCGCCCGCGCCGATTTCGCACAGCGCCGCCCCGATCTGCAGATGCTGCTGACCCGGATCGATCAGGGGACGGCGCGGCTGGCGCTGGCGGAGAACGACCTGCGCCCCCGGCTCGACCTGCGCGGCGAGGTCGGCAAGGATGTCGGTCCGGTGGGGCTGGGCGGATCGTCGCGGACCCCGCTGGAGACGGCGGTCGGCTTCCGCTTCTCGATGCCGTTGCAGAATCGTGCGGCCAAGGGTCGCATTGCCGAAGCGCAGGCCGAATTGGACGCATTGTCGGCGCGCAGCCGGTTCCTGCGCGACCAGATCACGGTCGAGGTGGAGGGCATCGCGATCGGCGTCGACGCGGCCGAGCAGCTGGCGGTGATCGCCGAACAGGAGCGCCAGCTCGCCGAGCGACTGGCGGCCGCCGAGCGGCGACGGTTCGAACTGGGGTCGAGCGATTTCTTCCTCGTCAACCAGCGCGAGGAAACGGCGAACGACGCGCGCGTACGCCTGATCGAGGCGCAGGCACGGATCGCCGCCGCCCGCGCCGAACTGGCCGCCGCTACCGCCGATCGTGGGGCACTGGGTCTCGTTCCATGACGCACGAAGGATGCAAGGCAGAATGTTGACCGTTCGCGCCGACGGCCGGGCGGGACAGATAGTCACGGTCCGGCACGTGTGCGAACCGGGACCGCCACGGCCGGTAAGGCAACCGTTGTGCGGCGGGCACCGTCGATCCTGAAGCGGCGTCGCTCGTCGGGTACGACGCTTCGGCATCCCGTCCCGACGGGGCCTCCCGAATCCGCGCCATCACCGTGTCGATGAGCCATCCCGATCGTATCTTGGCGGGGCTGTATTATCGCACCCGCCGCGAGCGCGACAGTTCAATTCGTTCGCATCGAAGCGTAGCCTGAAGGATCGGTTGGGGCGGTGTTCTCCGGGGATCGTTCTGAACGATCCCCGCGCATGTTCATGCTGTGAGAAATGGTGCCCAGAAGAGGACTCGAACCTCCACGACCTTGCGATCGCCAGCACCTGAAGCTGGTGCGTCTACCAATTCCGCCATCTGGGCACGGGGTAGGAGGGCGCCTCTACGGGGGCGTCGGGGGGGTGTCAACAACTTGTTTCGCGATTTTACGTTGTCCTTGCCGTTTGGACGCGGGAACGGCATGGGGCGTGGCATACAGGCCAAGCAAAGGCGGGCACGATGAAGAACCAGTTGGTGACGCTGTTCGGCGGTGGCGGTTTCGTCGGCCGCTATGTCGTACAGGAATTGTTGAAGGCGGGCGCCCGCGTCCGCATCGCACAGCGCGATCCGCGCCAGGCGCTGTACCTGCGGACGCAGGGCGGCCTTGGCCAGACACAGTTCGTCGCGGCCGATCTGTCGCGCCCCGACACGCTGGCGCGGGCGGTTGCGGGTTCGGATGCGGTCGTGAACCTCGTCGGCATTCTCGACGGCGATTTCGACAAGGTCCATGTCACCGGTGCGCGCAACGTCGCAGAGGCGGCGGCAGCGGCCGGGGCGAAGGCGTTCGTCCAGATTTCGGCGATCGGGGCCGACCCGGCGTCGCCATCGGCCTATGGCCGGTCGAAGGCGGCGGGCGAGGACGCGGTGCGCGCAGCGTTCCCGCATGCCACGATCCTGCGCCCGTCGATCGTGTTCGGGCGCGAGGACGGATTCGTCAATCGCTTCGCCGGCATGATCGCCGGCGCGCCGGCACTGATCGGGCGGCCGATCGTGCCGGTGATGGCAGCAGCGACCCGGTTCCAGCCGATCTATGTCGTCGATCTGGCGCAGGTAGTGGCAAAGGCGCTGGCCGATCCCGACCGGTTCGGGGGCCGGACTTATGCGATCGGCGGCCCGGACGTGATCTCGATGGGGGAACTCAACCACTGGATCGCGCGCGCGATCGGTCGTGACGTGCGCTTCGTAAAGGTTGCCAACGAACTGGGTGGCATGATTGCGGCGTTGCCGTTCACGCCGATCAGCAAGGATCAGTGGGCGATGCTGTCGCGCGACAATGTCGTCACCGGCGACGTGGCCGGGATCGAGGCATTCGATATCCGCCCGGTGCCGTTGTCGACGGTCGCGCCCGAATGGCTCGTCGCATATCGCAAGAACGGCCGCTTCAACAAAGTCGCCCGGATATGAGCAATGCGCAATCGTGGCTCGAAGCCGCGATCCTGGGGGTGATCCAGGGGTTGACGGA
Source organism: Sphingomonas sp. Leaf67 (assembly GCF_001421965.1). Classification (GTDB taxonomy): domain Bacteria; phylum Pseudomonadota; class Alphaproteobacteria; order Sphingomonadales; family Sphingomonadaceae; genus Sphingomonas. The sequence continues at coordinate 9,993 of NZ_LMLP01000012.1, read as the reverse complement.
ATTTCTGCCGGTCTCCTCCAGCGCACATCTGCGCATCGCCGGCGCGTTCCTGCCGTCGGGCACCGATCCGGGCGCCGCCTTCACCGCGATCATCCAGATCGGGACCGAAGCGGCGGTGCTGCTGTATTTCCGCAAGGACATCTGGCGGATCGCGACAGCGTGGCTCGGCCAGTTTTTCGGCAAGCAGGCGACACACGATGCCGACAATGCCCGGATCGGCTGGCTGGTCATCATCGGCACGCTGCCGATCGTGGTGCTGGGGCTGTTGTTCAAGGACGCGATCGAGACGTCGCTGCGCAACCTGTGGTTCACCGCGTTCAGCCTGATCGGCTTCGGTATTCTGCTGGGCATCGCCGACCGGGTGGGGCGGCGACGCTGGGGCATCGACCGGCTGGGTTGGGGCAGCGGCATCGCCTTTGGTTTCGCGCAGGCGATGGCGCTGCTGCCGGGCGTTTCGCGCTCGGGCGGCACGATCACCGCCGGACTGTTCATGGGTTTTACCCGCGAAGCGGCGGCGCGCTATTCGTTCCTGCTTGCGATTCCAGCGGTGCTGGCATCGGGTCTGTACCAGTTGCTCAAGACATGGGGTCAGTTCGGTCCCTATGGCCCGGGACCGACCCTGCTGGCGACGGGTATCTCGTTCGTCGTGGGATATGCATCGATCGTCGGATTCCTGAAGCTCGTGTCGACGCGCGGGTATATGGTGTTCGTCGTCTATCGGGTGCTGCTGGGTAGCGCGTTGATTATTCTGCTTTCCCAAGGGCGGCTCTTGCCACTTGGATAGGGCCGAAACGGCCACGAAACGCCTATTTAAGAATTGTTTGCATTAGTAATCATGGCTACCTCAGGTTATTAGGTCAGCGTTAATTACCTATCGATCGTTTATTGCGTGACTTGGCCGGTCGAATATGCTTTCCAATGCGTCGGAGGGCATCATGGCCGATCAAGCAATGCTGAAGTTCGTTTCGCGTCCCCAAGCCTATCCGGCGAAGCGGGAAGCCGAATTGCGTGCGGAGGACTTCCGCGAGATCGCGGAGCGTTACGCTCCGCCCACTGCCGAGGATCAGGCAGGGCGCTGCTCGCAATGCGGCGTCCCCTATTGTTCGGTCCATTGCCCGCTGCACAATCATATTCCCGACTGGCTGCGCCTGACCGCCGAGGGGCGGTTGCAGGAAGCGTATCAGCTGTCCAACAGCACCTCGACCATGCCCGAGATCTGCGGTCGCATCTGTCCGCAGGACCGGCTGTGCGAGGGCAATTGCGTCATCGAATTTTCGGGCCACGGCGCGGTCACGATCGGGTCGGTCGAAAAGTTCATCACCGATACCGCATGGGAAAATGGCTGGGTCGAACCGGTCGCGGTCGGTCCGGCGCGGGGCCAGTCGGTCGGCATCGTCGGCGCGGGTCCGGCGGGGCTGGCGGCGGCGGAATGGCTGCGCAACCTCGGCTATGAGGTCCATGTCTACGACCGGTACGACCGCGCGGGCGGGTTGCTGACCTATGGCATTCCCGGCTTCAAGCTGGAAAAGCCGGTGGTTATGCGCCGGGTCGAACGGTTGAAGGAAGGCGGCATCGTCTTCCACGAAAAGTTCGAGGTCGGTCGCGACGCCACGCTCGACGATCTGCGCCAGCGGCACGATGCGGTGCTGATCGCGACCGGCGTGTACAAGCCCCGCGCGATCAAGGCACCGGGTGTCGGCAGCGGCGGGGTGGTCGATGCGCTCGATTATCTGACCACGTCGAACAAGATCGGTTTCGGCGACAGCGTGGCCGCCTATGACGACGGTTCGCTCAATGCGGCGGGCAAGCATGTCGTCGTTGTCGGCGGCGGCGATACCGCGATGGACTGCGTTCGCACCGCGATCCGCCAAGGCGCGAAGTCGGTCAAGTGCCTCTATCGCCGCGACCGCACCAACATGCCGGGATCGCAGCGCGAAGTCGCCAATGCCGAGGAAGAGGGCGTCGAGTTCGTCTGGCTTTCCGCCCCCGCTGCGTTCGACGAGCGCGACGGTCAGGTGGTGCAGGTACGCGCTACCGGGATGCGCCTCGGCGCGCCCGACGCTTCGGGCCGGCGTGCGCCGGAAACCGATCCGGGCAACGAATTCGTGCTCGACGCCGATCTGGTGGTGAAGGCGCTGGGTTTCGATGCCGAGGATCTGCCGACGTTGTTCGACGCCCCCGAACTGGGCGTGACGCGCTGGGGCACGGTCCGCGTCGACGGCAAGTCGATGATGACGTCGCTCGACGGCGTGTTCGCGGCGGGGGACATCGTACGCGGTGCGAGCCTCGTGGTGTGGGCGATCCGCGACGGGCGCGACGTGACCGAGCGGATGCACGGTTATCTGAAGGCGAAGGCCAAAGCGGGAAGGCAAGCGGCGTGAGGCTGAAGCCGAACGAGGTGCAGGCGATCAAGGCGGCGGCGCGCGAAGCGTTCGGCGAGGATGTCGTCGTGCGCCTGTTCGGCAGCCGGGTGCGCGACGACCTGCGCGGTGGGGATATCGACCTGCTGGTCGAGGTCGATGCGGGTCTTGCGACCGAGACACTGGCCGACCGGTTCCGGGACCGTCTGTTCGAACGGATCGATGAGCAGAAGGTGGATGTCGTCTTTGCCCCGCGATCGAGCGAATGGTCCGCTTTCGCCCGTATGGTCGCACCGCAAGCGGTGGCGCTGCCGTGAGCGATGCCGACGACGTCCTGCACGCAACGCTGTTGCGGTGCCGCCGGCTGTCGGTCGGCATCGACGAGTTGCGCCCGATATTGTCGGCACATCTTCCCACGCAAATCTCGGTGCTGGACGCGCTGCCGCTGATCGAGCGGATCGCTTCGATCGCGTTGCTGAAACGGGTCGAACAGTTGCAGGATATGATCGCGCGGCTGGTCCGCCTGGTCGCCGTCTGGGAGTTGCTCGACACCGCCATGATGACGCGGCGAGACATGGCGAACTGGATGGAAAAGACCCGGTTCGTCGAGGATGCCGATCAGTGGGTCGACCTGACTCTGCTGCGCAATCGTCTGGTGCATGAATATCCGATCGACGAGGCGGAGCAGGTTCGCCGGGTCAATCAATGCTGGGATGCCGTGACGCAATTGCAGTCGATCGTCACAGCGATCGTAACCTATCTTTCCACGAAAGGGTTTTCGGCATGACCGATATGACCTCCGAACGCCTCCGCCTCGCCACCGAAGGCATGTACCGCCCCGAATATGAGGGCGACGCCTGCGGCGTCGGCATGGTCGCCGCGACCGATGGCAAGCCGTCGCGCCGGGTCGTCCAGTCGGCGATCGATGCGCTGCGGGCCGTGTGGCACCGTGGCGCAGTCGATGCCGATGGCAAGACGGGCGACGGCGCGGGTATCCATGTCGACCTGCCGCACCGCTTCTTCGACGACGCGATCGCCGCGTCGGGGCACAAGCCGATGCATGCCCGGCTCGCGGTCGGCATGGTGTTCATGCCGCGCACCGATCTGGGTGCGCAGGAAACCTGCCGCACCCTGGTCGAATCGGAGATCATCGAGGCGGGCTGGTCGATCTATGGCTGGCGGCAGGTGCCGGTCGACGTGTCGGTCATCGGCATGAAGGCGCAGGCGACCCGCCCCGAGATCGAACAGATCATGATCGCCGGCCCCGCGCCGGAGGACATGGACGAGGCCGAGTTCGAGAAGAACCTGTATCTGGTCCGCAGGCGGATCGAGAAGCGGATCATCGCCGCGCAGATCACCGGTTTCTACTTCTGTTCGCTGTCGTGCCGCTCGATCATCTACAAGGGGCTGTTCCTTGCCGAATCGCTGTCGGATTTCTATCCCGACCTGACCGACGAGCGCTTCGAATCGCGCGTCGCGATCTTTCACCAGCGGTACTCGACCAACACCTTCCCGCAATGGTGGCTGGCGCAGCCGTTCCGCTGCCTTGCGCACAATGGCGAGGTCAACACGATCCGCGGCAACAAGAACTGGATGCTCAGCCACGAGATCAAGATGGCAAGCATCGCGTTCGGCGAGCGGTCGGAGGATATCAAGCCGGTGATCCCGGCCGGCGCGTCGGACACGGCGGCGCTGGACGCGGTGTTCGAAACGATCTGCCGGTCGGGTCGCGACGCGCCGACTGCCAAGCTGATGCTGGTGCCCGAGGCGTGGCAGGGCGCGGCGGACATGCCCGAAGCGCATACCGCGATGTATGATTACCTCGCGAGCGTGATGGAGCCGTGGGACGGCCCGGCCGCGCTGGCGATGACCGATGGCCGCTGGGCGGTCGCGGGGCTGGACCGCAACGCATTGCGTCCGCTGCGCTACACGCTGACCGGTGACGGGCTGCTGATCGTCGGGTCGGAAGCGGGCATGGTCCCGGTCGCCGAAGCGACGGTGGTCGAGAAGGGGCGGCTGGGGCCGGGCGAGATGCTCGCCGTCGATCTGAGCGAGGGCAGGCTCTACAAGGACCGCGCGATCAAGGACAAGATTGCGGGCGAGGCGGATTATGCCGCGATGACCGGCAAGTTCCTGACGATCGACGATTTGCCCGCCGCCACCGCCGAACCGTTGCGCTACGACCGGGCCGAACTGGCGCGGCGGCAGGTGTGCGCGGGACAGACGCTGGAGGATATGGAACTGATCCTGTCGCCGATGGTCGAAGGGGCCAAGGAAGCGATCGGGTCGATGGGCGATGATACGCCGCTGGCGGTCATTTCGGACAAGCCACGCCTTATCAGCCATTTCTTCCGCCAGAATTTCTCGCAGGTCACCAACCCGCCGATCGATCCGTTGCGCGAGCGGTACGTCATGTCGCTCAAGACGCGGTTCGGCAATCTCGCGAACATCCTCGACGCCGCCGACCGCGGAAATGCGGTGCTGGTGCTCGACAGCCCGGTGCTGACCAACACCGACTGGCTGCGGCTGAAAGCGCATTTCGGCACCCAGGCGGCGGAGATCGACTGCACCTTCCCGGCGGGCGAGGGGCCGGAGGCGCTGCGTGCCGCCATCGCTCGCATCCGGGCGCAGGCCGAACAGGCGGTGCGCGAAGGGCGCAGCGAGCTGTTCCTGACCGACGAGCATCTCGACGCGACCAAGGTGCCGATTGCCGGCGTGCTGGCGGCGGCAGCGGTGCATACGCATCTGGTCCGCAAGGGGCTGCGCTCCTACGCATCGATCAACGTGCGGTCGTCGGAATGCCTCGACACGCATTATTATGCGGTGCTGATCGGGGTCGGCGCGACGACGGTGAACGCCTATCTGGCCGAAGCCGCCATCGCCGACCGTCATGCGCGCGGGCTGTTCGGGGAGATCAGCATGGACGAGGCGCTGAAGCGCCATCGGACCGCGATCGACGAAGGGCTGCTGAAGATCCTGTCGAAGATGGGGATCGCGGTGATCTCCAGCTATCGTGGCGGCTATAACTTCGAGGCGGTCGGCCTCAGCCGCGCGCTGGTCAACGACTTCTTCCCCGGCATGCCGGCCAAGATTTCGGGCGAGGGCTATCATTCGCTCCACGTCAACGCGACCGAACGGCACGAGGCGGCGTTCGATACGGCCGTCGCGACGCTGCCGATCGGCGGCTTCTATCGCCAGCGCGGCGGTGGCGAGGCCCATGCCTATTCGGCGCAGCTGATGCACCTGTTGCAGACGGCGGTCGCGACCGACAGCTATTCGACCTATATGCAGTTCTCGCGGGGCGTGCGCGACCTGCCGCCGGTCTATCTGCGCGATGTGCTGGAGTTCAACTTCCCCGAAACCGGCGTGGCGATCGATCAGGTCGAGGCGATCACCGAGATCCGCAAGCGTTTCGTGACGCCGGGCATGTCGCTGGGCGCGCTGTCGCCGGAAGCGCATGAGACGCTGGCGATCGCGATGAACCGGATCGGCGCGAAGGCGGTGTCGGGCGAAGGCGGCGAGGATTCGATCCGCTATCAGCCATATGAAAATGGCGACAACGGCAATTCGGTCATCAAGCAGGTCGCGAGCGGAAGGTTCGGCGTAACCGCCGAATATCTCAACGCCTGCGACGAGATCGAGATCAAGGTCGCGCAGGGTGCCAAGCCCGGCGAGGGCGGGCAGCTGCCCGGTTTCAAGGTGACCGAGTTCATCGCCAAGCTGCGCCATGCGACGCCGGGGGTGACGCTCATTTCGCCGCCACCGCATCACGACATCTATTCGATCGAGGATCTGGCGCAGCTCATCTACGACCTCAAGCAGATCAACCCGAAGGCGCGGGTCTGCGTCAAGCTCGTGTCGTCCGCCGGAATCGGCACGGTGGCGGCGGGTGTGGCAAAGGCCCATGCCGACGTCATCCTGATCTCCGGCCATGTCGGCGGCACCGGCGCGTCCCCGCAGACGTCGATCAAATATGCCGGCACGCCGTGGGAAATGGGGCTGTCGGAGGTCAACCAGACGCTGACCCTCAACGGCCTGCGCGGGCGCGTGGTGCTGCGCACCGATGGCGGCCTCAAGACCGGGCGCGACATCGTCGCCGCCGCGATCCTTGGTGCCGAGGAATTCGGTATCGGCACGCTGTCGCTGGTGGCGATGGGCTGCATCATGGTGCGGCAGTGCCATAGCAACACCTGCCCGGTGGGCGTGTGCGTGCAGGACGAGCGGCTGCGCGCCAAGTTCACGGGGACCCCGGAAAAGGTCATCAACCTGATGACCTTCATCGCCGAGGAAGTGCGCGAGATCCTGTCGCGCCTGGGCGTCCGCAGCCTGAACGACGTGGTCGGGCGGACCGAGTTCCTGCGGCAGGTCAGCCGCGGGGCCGAGCATCTCGACGATCTCGACCTCAACCCGATCCTCGCGAAGGTCGATGCCGACGAGAGCGAGCGGCGGTTCAGCCTGTCGACCTTCCGCAACGAAGTGCCCGACAGCCTCGACGCGCAGATGATCAAGGATGCGGCGGCGGTATTCTCGCGCGGTGAGAAGATGCAGCTGACCTATTCGGTGCGCAACACCCACCGCGCGGTCGGCACCCGGCTGTCGTCCGAGATCACCCGCACGTTCGGCATGTCGAAGCTGGCCGATGGTCATGTGACGGTTCGCCTGCGCGGGTCGGCGGGGCAGAGCCTCGGCGCGTTCCTGTGCAAGGGCATCAAGCTGGAGGTGTTCGGCGACGCCAACGACTATGTCGGCAAGGGGCTGTCGGGTGGCACGATCGTCGTGCGGCCGATGGTGTCGTCGCCGCTGCGCAGCCACGAGAATACGATCGTCGGCAATACCGTGCTGTACGGTGCGACCAGCGGCAAGCTGTTCGCGGCGGGGCAGGCGGGCGAGCGCTTCGCGGTCCGCAATTCGGGCGCGACCGTGGTCGTCGAGGGCTGTGGCGCCAATGGCTGCGAATATATGACCGGCGGCGTCGCGGTCGTGCTGGGGCGGACCGGCACGAACTTCGGGGCGGGCATGACCGGCGGCATGGCATTCATCTACGACCATGACGCCAGCTTCGAACGCAACCACAACCCGGAGAACATCACACTCCACCGGCTGGGATCGACGCATTGGGAAGGCGTGCTGAAGGATCTGGTCGCCCAGCATCATGCCGCCACCGACAGCAAATGGTCGGGCGCGATCCTCGAGGATTGGGACCGGTGCAAAGGCCGGTTCTGGCAGGTGGTGCCAAAGGAAATGCTGACGCGTCTGCCGCACCAGTTGCTCGACGATGCAGCGGGGGAACCGGGACAGGCGGTCGCCGCCGCCTGAACCAGCGCGCCGCGACGGTCGGTCGATCGTCGCGACGTTGCGCTATCGTCCGGTAGCGTTCGCCGTCATGACGGATGCCGGCCGGTCGTGGAAACGGCCGGTCCGTCGGTCCCGCGTCGTACGGCGATCCAGCCGAACGCGGTATAGAGCATCAGCGCCCACCAGCCGCCATCGGTGACGAACAGATAGGCGATGCCGATCGCCGCCAGCGCCATGGCGGTCAGCAGCGCGAGCCCGGTCGGCAGCGCGGCCGCCAGCAGCACCGCGCCCGCGACGCTCGCCACCACCGCCTGAACCCCGAGCCACGCATAGGAACCGGACACGCCCAGCGATCCGATCGCCGGCAGCTTGACCGTCGCGAAGCCGCGCATCGCATTGGGAAAGGCGTCGGCGGCGAGATGCAGGCCGATGCCGATCGCGAGTCCGGCCATCACCGGTCGCCAGCGGCGCGCGATCAGCGCCAATGCCAGCGGCAGCAGCGAATGGGTCAGACCGCTGCGATGACCGATCGGCAGCCACAGGTCGAGATCGGGCAGGGTGGTGCCCGCGATCCCGGCACAGACCGCTGCCGCAGCGTGGACCATCGGCCGGCGCGAGGCGCGTGCCAGCAGGATCGCGCCCGCCAGCCAGACCAGAGCAATCAGCAATCCCACACGAATCCCCTTCCGCGCCGTCGCCGTGCCGCCTAACACGACGGCATGTGGCAGCTTCTGCAATTTCCGTTATGTCCCTTCTCGCGCAAGGTCCGTCTGCTGCTGGCGGAGAAGAGCATCGGCTATCAGCCGGTGCGCGAATCGCCATGGACGCGGCGGGACGAGTTCCTGCACCTGAACCCGGCCGGACAGACGCCGGTGATGATCGACGAGCAGGCTGGTATCCGGCTGATCGATTCGATGGCGATCTGCGAATATATCGAGGAGACGGGCGACAAGCCGGCGATGCTGAACGGCAGCGCCGCCGACCGCGCCGAACAGCGGCGGCTGGTGACGTGGTTCGACACGCAATTCTATCGTGAGATCACCGGACCGCTGCTGATGGAGCGGATGGAGAAGCGCATCGTCCACCGCCAGACGCCCGACACGCGCGTGCTGCGCGAGGCGATGAAAGCGGCGGTCGAGCATCTCGATTATATCGACTATCTGCTCGACCATCGGCACTGGATCGGCGGGGCGACGATGAGTCTGGCCGATCTGGCGGCGGCGGCGCAGATTTCGATCGCGGACTATCTGGGCGGGATCGACTTCAAGACGCACGACCTTGCGAAGCGATGGTATGTCGGCATGAAGAGCCGGCCGAGTTTCCGGCCGCTGCTCGCCGAGCGGATGGAAGGCGTGCCGCCGCCGGCCGATTATGAGAAGCTGGACGTCTAGGCGGTGTCTGCATTTGCAGGATTCCCATTCGGGTTGAGTTCTGGTTCAAGGCTGGCGAAGGAGCCGAGCCTTGAGCAGACGCACGCTGACGGATGAGCAATGGGAGCGGATTGCTGGTTATCTCCCGGGGCGCGAGGGGACACNTTCAAGGCTGGCGAAGGAGCCGAGCCTTGAGCAGACGCACGCTGACGGATGAGCAATGGGAGCGGATTGCTGGTTATCTCCCGGGGCGCGAGGGGACACGCGGCCGCAGCGGCGTGGACAACCGGCTGTTTGTGGACGCGATCCTGTGGATGGCTGGCAATGCGGCGCGCTGGCGCGACCTGCCAGAGGTATTCGGCAAGTGGACAGGGGTGCATGCCCGGTTCCGACGCTGGTCGCATGCCGGTGTCTGGGAACGACTTTTCCATAGCCTGGCCGACACGCCGGACTTTGAATACGTCCTGATCGACAGCACCATCTCGAAAGTCCATGCCGATGCGGCGGGCGCAAAAGGGGGGCTGAAGCTGCCGCGATCGGGCGATCTCGGGGTGGCCTGACGACCAAACTGCATGCAGCCGTCGATGCCATCGGCCTGCCGATCCGCATCCATCCGACGCCCGGCCAACGGGGCGATCGTCCCGAGGCCGAGACGCTGCTCACTGGCTTGAAGGGCATCGGCCACGTCATCGCCGATGCCGCCTATGACGCCGATCCGCTACGAGCCTTCATCGCCGACGACCTTGGCGCCACCGCGCAGATTAAGGCCAATCCGAGCCGAACCGCCAAACCTCCCATCGATTGGCGCCTCTACAAGGAACGTCATCAGGTCGAATGCTTCTTCAACAAGCTCAAGCGCTTCCGGCGCATCGCCCTGCGCTGCGAGAAAACCATCACCGCTTTCATGGGCTTCGTTCATCTCGCGTGCGCCATGATCTGGCTGCGCTAAATGCAGACACCGCCTAGGG
>NZ_LMLP01000011.1 GCF_001421965.1 Sphingomonas sp. Leaf67 | reverse complement strand
TCGCCCATTGGGCGTCGGTCAGAACAGATCGGTCCATCCGCAGCGTGAATCAGAAAATCCCAACCAATGGAATCCTGAAACTCAACAGGCCTTAGAGCACGTCAGAAGGAGGGACGGAATGAAGCGGAAGCAGTTTTCGGAAGAGCAGATCATCGGCGTCCTGAAGGAGGCCAAGGCGGGCGCGGTGGCAACGGAGCTGTGCCGCAAGCACGGTATGTCGAGTGCGACCTACTGCGCATGGAAAGCAAAGTTCGGCGGTCTGGAGGTATCCGACGCGAAGCGTCTGCGGTCGCCGGAAGAGGAGAACGCCCGGCTTAAACGGCTGCTCGCGGACACGATGCTGGATAACGCGGGTCTGAAGGATCTGCTGTCAAAAAAATGGTGACGCCCGCCGCGAAGCGGCAAGCAGTCGCACATCTCCAGACGACGCTGGGAATGAGCGAGCGGCGGGCGTGCACGGTCGTCGGGGCAGACCGCACGAGCATGCGGTATCGCTCGTGCCGAGCGGATGATGGCAACCTGCGGTCGCGTTTGCGTGAGCTTGCGCAGCAGCGCGGGCGGTTCGGTTATCGACGGCTGCACATCCTGCTTCGTCGGGACGGCATCACGATCAACCGCAAGAAGACCCAGCGGCTCTACCGTGAGGCGGGTTTGACGGTCAGGCGCCGGAAAGGGCGAAGGCGCTCTGTTGGCGCGCGGGGTCCCGCGCCGGTGCTGGCGCTTCCCAACCAGCGCTGGAGCCTGGACTTCGTGCACGACCAGCTCGTCACCGGTCGGCGGTTCCGCGTGCTCAACATCGTCGATGACGTTACACGGGAGTACCTTCGGGCGGTGGTGGACACGTCGATCTCGGGCCGACGGGTCGCGCGCGAACTGGCCGATCTGATCGCCGAGCGTGGCAGACTGAAGATGATCGTCAGCGACAACGGGACCGAACTCACCTCGAACGCGGTGCTCGCCTGGTCCGGCGACGTGGGCGTCGAGTGGCATTACATCGCGCCGGGCAAGTCGACGCAGAATGGTTTCGTCGAGAGCTTCAATGGTCGCATGCGCGACAAGTTGCTCAACGAGACGCTGTTCTTCACCATCGGTCAGGCCCGCTCGATCCTCGCCCGCTGGTTCGACGACTACAACACGGAGCGGCCCCACTCGGCGCCTAGCTACGCTACTCCGGCCGCGTTCGCTGCCGGGCTTGAACAGCAACGGCCGGGGTTAACCCCGCCCGTTGCTTCACCTGCGCTCATGCGCGACAACACCGGTCGGTCGCTAATTGCCGCCGGATGAAAGCATAGGGTCACGTCAGTCTGAAAAGAGCGCAACTGCTCGTTTTCAAAGTTTCCCCCGCCTGCAGATGCTCGGGTAAGCAGCCTGGTGTGAAAGCCGACATAACCCTGGAGGCGCGACCGGGAATCGAACCCGGGTGCAAGGATTTGCAGTCCTCTGCGTCACCACTCCGCCATCGCGCCTCGATACGGTGGAGCGGCCGTTTGCGTTGGTTTTCATGCCACGTCAACCCAGCGATCGCGGGATTTCACCGATGTTTGCTGCACACATGATATAAACGTTACGTGAAAGCGACATGGCTGCCCGTAGCACTAGGCCTTCGCCCTACGTTGCGCCACTGGAGGTAGCCATCTCGCGAGCGCCCTTCGTGGGGTTAGACCAATATTGTGCAGTTTTGCTTCGAGGAGAACGGTGGCGTCGCATCGCTGCGTGGCAGAACTAGGTGTTTGATCCCACGGTTTGATGGTACGATCCTTTCTTTGGAATGGAAGGAAGCCGCATGGGACAGGTACATCACGGGAGCGCCACGACCACGCACGCCGTCCGAGCAGCAATACAGCTTGTCGCAAGCTTCGCTCTTGACGCTGAGTCGTGAGCTGGGGATCAACCCAAAGACAGTCGCGAAGTGGCGTACTGCGAACTGGGCCTTTGCCATGGTCCACTCACGCGGCGGCATTCTCCACTCTTTCTCCGACCGGTTCAGGATCAGGTAGAGCAGCTTGGTGGCGGCTTCGTCGCTGGGGAAATGCCCTCGGGCACGCACGGCCCGGCGCAGTTTCGAATTGAGCGCCTCAATGGCATTCGTCGTGTAGATGATCCGCCGGACCTCGTCGGGAAAGGCGAAGAAGGGGGTGACCTCGGCCCAGGCGCGTCGCCAGCTCTGGGCAATGGCGGGGTAGCGGGTACCCCAGGGACTGGCCTCGAACGCGGTCAGTGCCAGCTCGGCGGCCTCGGCGCTGGTCGCGATGTGGAGGGCTTTGTTGCGGACCATGCCCTCGTCGCGGATCTCCACCCGCAAGGCGTCGAAGAAGACGAGCGGATAGACCGGGTCGAGCGGCCGTTGCTGCCAGATCGCCACCTCGTCGAGCACGGCGTCGGTCACCGTCGAGATCAGGTCCGGCGACACGTCGATGCCATACAGATCGTGCAGGTGCCCGGCGATCTTCCGGCTGTAACCGTCTCGCGTGTTCCCAGCACCGTCATCGCCGGCGAGGTGGTAATTTATCTCCGCGTTCAACGCGCGCTCGGTCAGTGCCTTCTTCAAAGCATCGAGCAGGCCGCCCTGAGCAAGGGCGGCGCCGGCATCACCACCTGCCAGTAGCTGGTCGAGCAAATCATTCGATAACGCAGGCTCTTTGCGTCGGGAAATATGGGGTCTCCATCTTTCCCATTATGCCCGCCCGCACACGAAATTCCTGACAGGCCCCGATACAGCCGCCTTGATGCCGTCATGGGCGTCCGAGATGATGAGTTTCACGCCCCGTAACCCACGCCTTGCGAGGCTGCGCAGGAAGTCGGTCCAGAACGTCTCTGCCTCCGATGCGCCGATCGCCATTCCCAGCACCTCGCGCCGCCCGTCGCCGTTCACGCCGACCGCGATGGTGACGGCAACTGAGACGATGCGGCCGGCCTGCCGCACCTTCAGGTACGTCGCATCGACCCAGACATACGGCCAGTCGCCTCCGATCATCTCACGGAGGAAATCGGCGTCCGCGCTCTTTCCCACCAGCACCTGCAGGTTCATCGTATCGTCGGTCGTCGGGGTCTCCGTCGGTTGGATGTCGCAACCCAAACCTATCCGAAGATCTCCGATGGCTGCCCCTCAGCTACACCACACCCCGGGGACACGACCCTTTCGCTCCCCTCTAGGATTTGCTCGAGCCGTATTGAAGCGGCTCTCATGCTCCGGCGCAGGCCGGAGCGTCGGCTATCCCATTACTTCGTCCCAAAAACGAACGGCCAGCAAGACGGCCGGGCATTCTCATTGGGATACTGGATCGAGAACGGCTCGGCGTTCCCGGAACACGTAGAAACCGGGAAACGGGAATGATCGGCCGCGTCGATCGACCCTCTTTACCGGTCGCGCCGCGCCTCTCTATCTTTCGGAACCTTACGTAACTGACGTTGAAAGATGGGGACCCATTGGGAAGCGCGGGGGTAGCTGGCCGCGCGTCTGGGCATCCTTCCCGTATGGAGAATGTAGATGCCCGAACTGACCAGCCTGCTGACCTTCGCCGTCATCGCGCTCGGCATGGTCCTGACGCCGGGACCGAACATGGTGTACATCATATCGCGGTCGATCTGTCAGGGCAGAACTGCCGGCATGATCTCGCTGGGCGGCGTCTCCCTTGGATTCGTGTTCTACATGCTGTGTGCCGCATTCGGCATCACCGCCTTCGTGCGGATGGTGCCCTGTGCCTACGACACCATCCGCATCGCCGGCGCCCTCTATCTGCTGTGGCTTGCGGGGCAGGCGGTCCGTCCCGGTGGCCGCTCGCCGTTCGAGGTCAGGGACTTGCCCGAGGACGGGCCGCGCACACTCTTCCTCATGGGCTTTCTGACGAACCTCCTGAACCCGAAAATCGCCGTGATGTACCTGTCCCTGCTGCCGCAATTCATCGATCCGGCGCGGGGCAGCGTGCTGGGGTAGGCTCTCGTCCTGGGGACGGTTCAGATCGTCATCAGCGTCTTCGTCAACGCCATGATTGCGGTGTCGGCCGCGTCGATCGCTGTGTTCCTCACTCGGCGTCCGACATTCGCGCTCGTCCAGCGCTGGGTGACGGGAACGGTACTGGCCAGCCTGGCCGTCAGGATGGCGACGCAAGCGCGCCGGTAGTCGGGATGATTGCTCGCTTACCGTTGGCGCGTTGCCAGCGGTGAGCGAAAGGGGTGGAACACTCCCCTTTGGGGATCGAGACATGAGAATGGATCGACCTTCCTGAAAATCTGTCGTCACGCTCTTCCCGAACTGCGGGGATACATTCGCAATGCTATTTCCCCGTCATTCGAGCCGCACCGTGACCGGTCGGCCGGCATATCGGATGTTCGCGTCGCGCGGCATCGATGCAACGGCCTTGCCGCCCGCGATCTGGACGATCCGGAATACCCTGTCCCGCGTCATGCCGGGATAACGTCCCTTGCGAGCGCCGATTGTCAGCGTGCCCGCCCGGTCGTCCAGCGCAAGCTCGATCGTGGCGTGCTCGCCGCGCCGCCATCCTTCGCCGTCGCCGGCATCGTCGTACAGGGTGAAGCGTCCATCGGCGCCGCGATAGACACGCAGTTCGATCGGCCGGTCCGGCGACTGGTCGGCATATTGGACGGGCGCGCCGAGTGGCAGGATCGTGCCGGCCGCGACATGGAGCGGAATGCGACCGATCGGGGCCGCGACCGTCACCCGCCGGCCCCCTGTTTGCCGCTCTCCGGTCCAGAAATCGTACCAGTCGCGCCCGGCGGGCAGGATGACGTCGCGCGCGACCGCGCCTTTTTCCACCACCGGGCTGACCAGCAGGGTGCGGCCGAACAGATACTGGTCGCGCACGTCGCGCACCGCCTGGTCCGCGGGAAAGGCCATGCCGAGCGGGTAGAGGAACGACGCGCCCCGATCGGTGACCTGCCAAGACAAGGCATAGAGGAACGGCAGCAGGCGATAGCGCAGCGTCACCGCGTCGAGCAGTGGACCGCGGCTTTCCTCGGGGAAGCTGTAGAGCTCCTTGCCCTCGCCGGTGCCGTGGATGCGGAACATTGGGTTGAACACCGCGAATTGCAGCCAGCGCGTGAACAGCTCCTGATAAGCCGGGTCTTTCGGACTGCCGCCGAAAAAGCCGCCAATGTCCGCGGACCAATAGGGAATGCCACTCATCGAAAAGTTGACTGCGGCGGGGACCTGCCGGCGGAAGACGTCCCAGCGCCCGGCCACGTCGCCCGACCACGTGACGGCCGCGTTACGCTGCTGTCCCGCCCACGCGGAGCGGGTCAGGATGATCGGCCGTTTGCCCGAAACGTCGCGCGTCATTCCGTCATGCACTGCCGTCGTGTGCATCAGCGGGTAGGCGTTATAGACGACCGCACCCGAGCCGAGCGCCGTGGTGACGTCGCGCATCTCGCCCGTGCGCCCACCCAGTTCCGCCTCGCTGCCGTCGAGCCAATAGCCGTCGAAACCAATCGGACCGATGCGCTGCGATATCTGTTGCCAATAGAGCGTACGGGCGCGCGCGGAAAAGGCGTCGTACCAGCGGCCTTCCCCGGCAGGATATACGTTCGGGTAGGTCCGCGCATATAGTCCACCGATCGCGTCGAGCGCCTTCGTGGTATCCAGCCCGGCATCGAAGCGTGGCCAGACCGAAACGATGCTGTGGACGTTCTGGCGATGCAGCGTGTCGAGCATCGCCTTTGGATCCGGGAAGCGCGCCGGATCGAAACGCTGGCTGCCCCATTCGCCCGGCTTCCAATATTGCCAGTCCTGCACCACCGCATCGAGCGGGATGCCGCGGCGGCGATATTCGGCCGCGACGCCCAGCAGTTCGGCTTGCGAGATATAGCGTTCCTTGGATTGCCACAGACCCCAGGTCCAGCGCGCCATCAGCGGCGCCTGTCCGGTAAGCTGGCGATATGCGCCGATGATGTCGTCCACGTCCGGTCCGGCGAACAGGAAATAGTCCACGCCGCTGCCGGCCTGCGACCGGAAAACGATACGGTCGACGGCCTGCGGGGTCGTGACCGCGACATCGGTCACCGCCGGATTGTTCCAGAACAGGCCATAGCCGGCCGTGGACACGAGGACCGGTACGCCGACATCGGTATTCGCCTGCTGAAGCCTGACCGTCGTACCGCGATAGTCGAGCAGCCCCGCCTGATGCTGGCCAAGGCCGTAAATCGCCTGATCGCTACCGACCTCGAAGCGCTGCTGCACCGCGCCATCGGGATCAGGTACATCGCCGAACCGGCGTGTCGCGGGATCAGCTTCGCCAATGATCGGCTTGTCGTCCACCCCGCGCAGCGACACCATGCCGGTCCTTTTATCGACGGCAATGCGCATCGCCGGGGTGGCGAGCACATAGCGGCCGGCTTCCTCGGCCATTGTCCATGCGACGCCGCGTGGCGTGCCGATCACGGCAAGCCCCGGCGCGATCGTGTCATTCGTTCTCGACACCGTGACACGGACGACGCGGTCGGCCCACATGGTAACGCGCAGCATCCCGTCGGGAACGCGGAAGCTGGCACCCTCAGCGGTTCTGGCCGCCAGCACCGCACCAGCCTGCGGTGCCTGTTCTGCGGACTGCCAAGGCACCTGTGCCGCGATCGGCATTGCCCACGACGCCAGCATCGCTGCCGCCAAGCCGGCCTTTCCATGCTGCATCATTCCCCGCCCCCTCGACATCGACGACCGCCCTTCACGTTGGCCGCATTCATGTCAGACAAATCGGAGATCAGCAAGGTGGCCGGTCGCACCTTCGGCTAGCGTTCCAGAGGGTGCCATCGTCGGGTTCGGCAGCCTGGTCCCGGCGATCGAGACATTCCCGCAAGCGATCGGGAGAAGAGAATGCGCCAGCGTTCTCGCAACCCGCCCGGCCTCGTATTTCGAGGACCCCTAGGCGGCAGCGCCTGTACACCTCAATCGCCCATTGACGTTGCCGATATGGCGAGGCTGATAGTCGCGTGAATATCGGTCCTATGTCCCTTATCCTCGGTCTGTTCGAGGTGCAGATGCTGGTGTTGGCGGCTGCCATCATCGGGCGGGGCGGGGTGGCGCTGCGCTCTCTCGGTGCTTTGCTGGTAGTCCTGTGCGGCGTGCTGACGCCGTTCACTATCGGCTATGCGGGCTTCTACGATCGATGGCCGTGGCTTTCGTTCGCGCCGTTCGCCGTTCCTCTGGCGATGGGGCCATTGCTCTATGCGCACCTGAACGCCCTGATCTTCGATCGCCCGATACCCCGTTGGCACGCCGCGTTGCCGGTGGCCCAGTTCGCCTATCAGGCTGTCGCTTTCTGCCTGCCGCTCGATTTGCGTGGCGCGTTCGACCGGCAGGTGCAGCGCCCCTGGCTCGACCCGATTCTGGCGGCGCTGCTGCTCGTGTCGATGGTCGGATATGCCGTCGCCGGCCTGCGCGCGTTGCGCCGGCATCGAGGCTGGCTCATGGCACGCCGATCCGACCTCGCCGCGGCAAAGCGCGTGCGAGCGGTGCTGATCGCCTATGCCGTGATCGTGACGGTGCGAACGGGATACCTGATCGCGGATGCGTTGATCGCGCCGCTGTCCTACTTCGACATGTTCGGTTTCTACGTCGTGCTCGCGGTCGTCGGCAATTACCTGGCCATCGAGGGCTGGCGGCAGGCGGACGCCCTGCCGCAGCCGATCGTGGAGCCGGTCGAGCGCGATTGGCGACCGATCGCGGCCGGGTGGATGGACCGGATCGAGGCGCAGGAATGGTGGCGCGATCCGGACCTCGATCTTGCCGGGCTGGCCCGCAGGCTGGGGACCAACACCGCCTATCTGTCCCGCGGCCTCAACGAGGGCTGGGGCTGGGGTTCGCCGAAGCGATCAACGGGCTGCGCGTCGAGCATGTCGCCTCCCGCCTGCGGGACGGCGCCGATGGCGATATCCTGACGCTCGCGATCGATGCCGGCTTCGGATCGAAGGCGACGTTCAACCGCGTCTTCAAGGAGCGGTTCGGCGTCACGCCCTCGGCCTATCGCCGCGTCTCAACCGACAAAAACGACGCGGCACGCCCG
Source organism: Sphingomonas sp. Leaf67 (assembly GCF_001421965.1). Lineage (GTDB taxonomy): Bacteria > Pseudomonadota > Alphaproteobacteria > Sphingomonadales > Sphingomonadaceae > Sphingomonas. The sequence continues at coordinate 121 of NZ_LMLP01000011.1, read as the reverse complement.
GATTTGCAGCGCACCACCTGACTGGACTTGCCCCGGAAAAGTGGAGAGTTCTCCTTAAGGTGAAAGGCGAACTCGATGACGAAGCAGCGACGGTTCACGAAGGAATTTGAAAACGAAGCGG
>NZ_LMLP01000010.1 GCF_001421965.1 Sphingomonas sp. Leaf67 | reverse complement strand
CAGCTCGGCCGCAAGACGCTGGAGGTCGAGATCCTGAAGGAAGCGCTGGAGCGTTCACGCCCAAAAAAAGCGAGCTTGCTCATGCACTCGCCGCTGCCGAAGACTATCCGGGGTGCTGTCAGTCTAACGCGAACCGCTCTCCACACGATGCATGTCGGTCTTTGAGGATGGCAGCCTAGCTTGCGAGGATCTGCCACTCAGCCAGTGCGGCTGAGCGTCGGTCCTTGTAGGTCTGTCGGTCGACGAGATGGCGCTCCAGGTTGAAGTGGTTGTGAACGTTGGCGTGGACGGAAGCGAACTTCTGCAAGGTGCGCATCTGCCTGAACCTGAGCATCGCCCGCTCTCGTCTTCGGAACGGCAGGTGCGAGTTCTCGACCCGGTTGTTGGCCCAGCGACCAGTCTCCTGCTTCTGGGCATTGCCGAGATCGTTCATTGCCGCCCGGTAGCTGCGCAGGCCATCGGTGGTGATCGCCTCGGGGGAGCCATGGCGCTTCATTGCCTTCTTCATAAAGGTAAGTGCAGCTGCCTTGTCCCGGGTCCTGGTAACGTAGCTCTCCAGCACCTCACCCTCCTGGTCTACCGCTCGCCACAGGTAGACCATCTCGCCGTTCAGCTTCACGTACATCTCGTCGAGATGCCAGCGCCAGTGACGGAAGCCCCGCATGCGGCTGACCCGCTGGCGGCGGATCTCGCCGGCAAACATTGGACCAAACCTGTTCCACCACAGCCGCACCGTCTCATGGCAGATATCGATCCCGCGTTCGAACAGCAGGTCCTCCACATTCCGCAACGACAGCGGGAAACGCACGTACATCAGCACCACCAGCCGGATCACTTCTGGCGATGAGTTGAAGTAGCGGAACGGGCTGGCTGGCTTTCGCGGACGGGGCATCGGAGCCCCCTACCCCGCCCTGCTTACCGGAAGGTGCATTTGGTTTGACGCAGCCCCCGCGAGCCTTGGTGCTGCCGGCCAGGCGGTCGTACACCGTCGAGCGCCCGACCCCGAGCGTGCTGGCGACCAGGCTCACCGGATAGTCTCCGGCCCGGCAGCGGCGAGTGCATGAGCAAGCTCGCTTTTTTTGGGCGTGAACGCTCCAGCGCTTCCTTCAGGATCTCGACCTCCAGCGTCTTGCGGCCGAGCTGGCGCTCCAGTTCGCGGATGCGATTGTCCATCTCGCGGACCTGGCGGTTGCTGGTCACGTCATCGTCGGCGCGCCACCACCGAGATGCTCTCGCGACCGTCGAGCGTCTCCTCGACGATCCTCAGCTTCTCAGGCGTGCTCCAGTGACGGCGACGACCGCCGTCGGCGATGATCTCGGACACGGACATAAGCCTATGCTCAGGGGATAGCCCCACGCCTCCTTCTTAGGCTTAATTCCGTCCGGTCAAAACAGGGGCCAGTTCAATACCCCACTGATCAAGTAGGCATTAAGCCGGCGGTTTGGCGGCGGTTCGGGGGCTTGAATGTGATACGATGGATAGCAACGGGCTGTGCATGCGCAGCGCTGATCGCCGGCACAGGACATGCTCAGGAGATGCATCCGTCGACAGGGCGCAGCACAGCCGGCTACGGCTGAAACCCGGCAGAAGCTGCTGGAATTCGCGCGCACGCTTCCGGTCGACGACAAGCACGATCGCGCGCTGGCCATGCGCGGCTTCATCGCGACGGTGCCGGGAAACGTGCTGCGCGATCCGGATGGTGCGGTCGTCGCCGACCTTGATACCAACGCCTTCTTCAATCGGCCGGCGCCGGCTACCGTCAATCCCAGCCTGTGGCGCAACGCCGGGCTGCTGGCGCGACATGGTCTCTTCAATGTCGCCGACCGCCTCTATCAGGTCCGCGGGCTGAGCATCTCGAACATGACGGTGATCGTCGGCGATACGGGATATGTCGTTGTCGATCCGGGCTTCGAGGACGCGGCGCGGGCCGGCATGGAGCTGGTCTATCACCATCTCGGGCGCAAGCCGGTGACGGGCATCCTCTACACCCACAGCCATTCGGACCATTACAGCGGCGTGCGCGGCGTGCTTTCGGATGAGGAGGCGGCGCGGCGCAAGGTGCCTGTCGTCGCGCCTGCCGGGTTCATCCGCGAGGTGATGGGTGAGTCGATCATCGCCGGGCCTGCGATGGGTCGGCGCGCGGGCTACCAGTTCGGCTTTCGTCTGCCGCAGACCGAGACGGGCGGCGTCACGCTGGGCATCGGACCGACGATCCGCACCGTCGCCCCGCCCGCCGGTCGAGCGGCGACGGCGCGCTCGCGTCTGCCGATCGTGCCGACGCATGAAATCAGCCGCACGGGCGAGACGCTGACGATCGACGGCGTGCGGTTCGAGTTCCAGATGGCTACGAATACCGAGGCACCGGCGGAGCTCCATTTCTATCTGCCCGACTTCAAGGCACTCTGCCTCGCCGAGAATGCGAACGGAACGTTGCACAACGCTCTGCCCGTGCGCGGCGCACTGGTTCGCGACGTCAATGCGTGGGCGGACGTGCTGACCGAGGCGATCGGGCGCTATGGCGACCGGAGCGAAGTGCTGTTCACATCCCACTTCTGGCCGCACTGGGGACGCGCAGACATCCTCGATTATCTCCAGAACCACCGCGATGCGTACAAATATCTGCACGACCAGAGCGTGCGCCTGATGAACGACGGGCTGACCGGAAACGAGATCGCCGATCAGTTGCGCTATCCCGATGTGCTGGCGTCGCGATGGTTCAATCGCGAATATTACGGCACGCTCAGCCACAATTCGCGCGCGGTGTACCAGCGCTACATGGGCTTTTACGACGGCAATCCGGCGCACCTCGACCCGCTGCCGCCGGAAGATGCCGCCAAACGCTATGTCGCGGCGATCGGTGGCGGTGAGCGCGGACTGGCGTTGGCAGAGGAAGCCGAGGCCAAGGGCGATCATCGATGGGCGGTCGAACTTCTCGATCGGCTCGTCTTCGCCGATCCGACGAATGCGCGAGCCAAGGCGCGACTGGCCGATCTCTACGAGCAGCTCGGCTATCGCGCCGAAAGTTCGACCTGGCGCAACGGCTATCTGACTGCGGCGCAGGAACTGCGACAGGGCAGCGGCACCCCCACGCGAGGTCCCGCGTTCGCGGGGCTGGCGAACCTGCCGATCGACCTGCTGCTGGATGCCGCTGCGGTGCGCCTGGTGCCCGACCGTGCGAGGGGCGTCGTGCTCGACTTCAACATCGTCGATGCCGATACCGGCGTCAGCCGGCGGGTTCAGGTGCGCAACGCGGTGCTGGCACACGAGGCGACGGATCGGGTCGTCACCTGCCAGCCGGTGGTGCGGCTGACCGCGCAGGGCTTCCACGCTGCCCTCTCCGGTCAACCGCCGGCGGGCTTGAAGACCGACGAACAGGCATTGCTCCGTCGTTTCGCGGAGTTGTTCGACGGGCCGTTGCAGAATTTCGCGATCGTCACGCCGTAGCGGCGGAACCACGCCCCCTCTCTACCATCAGGTCTATCGTCCATCCGCTTCATGATGTCGCTTGCCCGCCGCCGCCTGTTCCTGTGCGCCGCCGTGATCGCAACGCCTGCCACTGCCCAGATCGTTCCCGATCAGGTCGCGGCGCCTTCGTCGGCACGGCACTCTATGGCGATACCATCGGATATTATCCTGTCGCGCGCACCAAGGAAGGCAAACGCCGCGCCGCGTCGCAAGCGCTGCGCATTCCGCTATTCCATGCGGTCGTCCTCGCGGTCGTCCTGAAACTGTCGGGAGGCGGGGCGCCCGAGGCGGCACGCCCCGCCGCCGACCTCCTGTCGACTTCGGTCTTGGTGCTGGGCATGGCCGTGATCGGGTTCAATCTCGCCACGGTCCGCTCCGACGATCCCGATATGCTGCTAGTCGCACGGATACTCGCGGTGCGTCAGGTCGGCGCGGTGGTCCTGGTCGCCGTGGCGCTGGGCGTCGAGGCGGCGCTGGTCGGCGTGCTCGGCACGCGCGAACAGGAAGCGGCGACGCTGGCGGCGTTGTCGCCCTGATCCTCGTCACCGCCGCCGTCGCGCTGGCGGGCGCCACCGCCTTGCCGGACAGCCGGACCGGCCCGTCGCCGGACGCTTTGTCGGCGCGGTGGAACAATTGCGGCGGGTGGGGCGGTTGCGCCGCTTCGACAAATGATAGGTGAGACAGGGTATGGGCATTGCATCGGCACTCGGCCTGGGCGGACGCAAGATACGCTATGCCACCGTGGGGTTGGGCGACATCGCGCAGGAAGCGTTGATGCCCGGCGTCGATCACACCGGCAATTCCAAGATGACCGCGCTGGTATCCGGCGATCCCGAAAAGCTTGGCGCGCTGGGCGAACGCTACGGCGTGGCGGACCGGTATTCGTACGAACAGTTTCCCGAACTGCTCCGGTCGGGCACGATCGACGCCATCTATCTCGCCACCCCCAATTGGCGCCATGCCGAGTTCGCGGTGCCGGCGCTGGAGGCGGGCATCCATGTCCTGTGCGAAAAGCCACTCGACGTGTCGGCGGAAAAGGCGCGCGCGATCATCGCCGCGGCGGAACGCGGTGGCGCGCGGCTGATGACCGCCTATCGCCTGCATTTCGAACCGGCGACGCTGGATGCGATCCGGCGGATCCGTGCCGGCGAGCTTGGCGACCTGATCGCCTTCACCTCCTGTTTCATGCAGATGGTCGATCCCGCCAACCACCGTGCCACCAACGGGATCGAGGCGGGGCCTTTGTTCGACATGGGCGCCTATCCGATCAACGCGATCCGCTATCTGTTCGGTGCCGAACCGGTCGAGGTCATCTCGGCGATCGGCGTGCGCCATGCCGAGGCAGGGCTGGGCGATCTCGACGATACGATCGCGGTGACGCTGCGGTTGCCGGGCGACCGGCTCGCCCAGTTCACCGTTGGCTATTACGCCAACAACGTCGACAGCCTCACCATCGCCGGGACCAAGGGGTCGATCGAAATGAACCCGGCCTTCGGCTTCGGCCAGGGGCTGGAACATCACCGCCAGATCGGTGAGGATTGCTCGCACAAGACCTACAAGGAAACCGACCAGTTCGGCGGCGAACTGCGCTACTTCTCCGACTGCATCCTGAACGATCGCGACCCCGAGCCGGATGGCGAGGAAGGGCTTGCCGACCTGCTGGTGATCGAGGCGATCGTGACTGCGCTGCGCACCGGCGGCGCGGTACCGATCGAACCGCTGGCGCGTATGCGGCGCATCGATCCGGATACGCAGGAGCAGACGCTGCGCGCGGTATCGGCGCCCGATCCGGTTAACGCCGCCTCGCCGACCGGCGCCTGATCCCCCGTCCGGTATTGCAGGAGACCCGCATGTCCCGTTCCGCCACGCCGCTTGCCGGTCATGTCGCACTCGTCACCGGCGCCAGTTCGGGGATCGGGCTGGGGGTCGCGGAGGCGCTGGCCGGCGCCGGCGCGGCGGTGATCGTCAACTATCATTCGGACGCGGCCTCGGCCGATGCCGTGGTCGAACGAATCCGTGCGGGCGGCGGCCGCGCGGTCGCGGTCGGTGCCGACGTGTCGGACGAGGGTGAGGTGGTGCGACTGTTCGACGAAGCTGTCGCGGCGTTCGGGCGGATCGACGTGCTGGTCGCCAATTCGGGGCTGCAAAAGGACGCGGCGATCGCCGACATGACGCTGGCCGATTGGAACACCGTCATCGCCGTAAACCTGACCGGGCAGTTCCTGTGTGCGCGCGAGGCGGTCCGCCGGTTCCGCGCGCAGCCGCGCGACCGCCGGCCGGCGCGAAGTGCCGGGGCGATCGTGACGATGAGTTCGGTGCATGAGGTGATCCCCTGGGCGGGGCACATCAACTATGCCGCGTCGAAGGGGGGCAGCCGCATGTTCACCCGCTCGCTGGCGCAGGAGGTGGCGCTCGACGGCATCCGCGTAAACGCCATCGCCCCCGGCGCGATCCGTACCCCGATCAACCGGGATGCATGGGACGATGCCGATGCGCTGGAAAAACTGTTGCGGCTGATCCCCTATGGCCGGATCGGCGAGCCCGACGACGTGGCGCGCGCGGTGGTGTGGCTGGCATCGGACGACGCCGATTACGTGACCGGCACCACCCTGTTCGTCGACGGTGGCATGACCCTGTATCCCGAATTCCGCGACAATGATTGAGCCGCCGCGCGCGATCGGCGACCATGGCATCATCGGCGATCTGGAGACGGCGGCGCTGGTCGCGCGCGACGCGACGATCGACTATCTGTGCTGGCCGTCGCTCGACAGTCCGACGATCTTCGCCGAACTGCTCGATGCCGAAAAGGGCGGGGCCTTCACCCTGCACCCCGTGCTGGATCGCCCGCAGCGCATCCAGCTCTACGTCCCCGATACCAACGTGCTGCTGACGCGCTGGATGGCGGAAGATGGCAGCGCCGAGGTCAGCGACCTCCTGCCGCTGCCCGATGCCCGCGTCCATCCGGATCACAATGCACGCTGCCTGATCCGCCGGGTGACCGTGACGCGGGGGACGATCCGCTTCCGGGTGCGGTGCGCGCCGCGATTCGATTATGCACGGGAGACGCCGGGCGTGGCGGCGGTGGACGGCGGCATCCGCTTCGTCGGCCGCGACCTTGCGTTGCGGCTGTTCGCCTCGGTTGCGCTGACCGCCGAACCCGATGCCGCCAGCGCCGATTTCACGCTGGAGGCCGGGCAAAGCGCGTGGTTCGTGCTCGGTGAGGACGCATTGTCGTGCCCGACCGACGATCTGGTCGACGCCGATATGACGGCAACGACCGCCGCATGGCGACGCTGGGCCTCGCAATCCTCCTATAACGGCCGTTGGCGCGAGGCGATGACGCGGTCGGCGCTGGCGCTCAAGCTGCTGACCTCCGCGCGACACGGCTCGATCGCCGCAGCGGCAACCTTCGGCCTGCCGGAGGCGACCGGGGCCGGGCGGAACTGGGACTATCGCGCCACCTGGATCCGCGACGCGTCGTTCACCGTCTATGCGTTCCTGCGCCTCGGTTTCGTCGCCGAAGCGGAGCATTTCAACCGCTGGGCCGCCGACCGGGTCATGGATGCCGGCCGCGACCACCCGATCCGGATCATGTACGCGATCGACGGATCGGAGGCCGCCGACGAACACGAATTGTCGCATCTGGCGGGCTATGCCGGCAGCCGCCCGGTGCGGATCGGCAATGCCGCGCACGCGCAAAGCCAGCTCGACATCTTCGGCGAGCTGCTCGACAGCGTGTATCTATCGAACAAATACGGCACCGCGATCAGCCATAAAGGCTGGCAGCATGTGCGCGGCATCATCGACCATGTCATCGCCCATTGGCAGGAACCCGATGCCGGTATCTGGGAAATGCGCGGCGAGCCGCGGCATTTCCTCCATTCGCGGTTGATGTGCTGGGTCGCGCTTGATCGTGCGATCCGTCTGGCCAGGAAACGCTCGCTGCCCGCGCCGCTGGTCGCCTGGGCCGAATGCCGCGACGCGATCGTCGACGATGTCTGGACGAACTTTCGCCACCCCGAACACGGCTATTTCGTACAGGAACGCGGCGGCCGCGAACTGGACGCGGCGTTGCTGATGATGCCGCTGGTCCGTTTCATATCATCATCCGATTCCGTATGGCTCAAAACCCTCGACGCCATCGGCGCGTACCTGCGCGATGACGGGCTCGTCTACCGCTATCGCAACGCCGATGGGCTGGAAGGTGGGGAAGGCGCGTTCACCACCTGCACCTTCTGGTATGCCGAATGTCTCGCGCGGGCAGAGCGGATGGACGAGGCGCAGACGATCCTTGCCAAGGGGATGGCCTATGCCAACGCGCTGGGCCTGTTCTCCGAGGAGGTCGACCAGCGCGGCCTGCCGCTCGGCAACTTTCCGCAGGCGCTGACCCATCTGGCGTTCGTCAGCGCCGCCTATTTTATCGATCGAAAGCTCGATCCGGCTTACCGTCCCCAGTGGCAACCATAAGGACGTCCGTCGGCGTTCCCGATCGATCGCACGATATCATGCCCGGACGTTCACGACGGTCGTGCCGATCTCCGTATGCGCCAGCGCCGCATCGGTCGTGTACGTCTCGCCACCCAGTTCCAGCGCCAGCGCCAGACATGCCCGGTCGCCGAACGTCATTGCCTGCGAAACGGTCAGCGGTCGCACGTCGAGGTGCAGGCCACCCGATCCTTCCCGGACTTCTTCCAGCGGGACTCCCCGCTCGCGCAGCTTCGACACGACTTTGCCCACATCAATTGCGCCGATCACCGATCGGCAAGGACGGTGGCAACCTGGATCCGCCCCGGACTCATCGTTGAGCAGGCAGAGCAGGACGGACGCATCTCGAAGCGACCATCGTCGGCATAGCGGGTCAACGCCGTCCAGCGGGTCAGCGCATCGCGGATGGCGACCGCGAGGTCGGAGCGCCGGGACAGCTTCGGTCCGGTTGCGTCGAGCCACTGGCGGAACGCATCGAGCAGCGGTCCGGCCCTGGTCTGGCGCGCGTGCCGTCGCTCGTCGGGTGGCCGGCCGCGCACGCCCTGATCGACGGCATAGAGGCCGGCGATATGGTCCAGTACCTCGCGGGCGGCGGCGGAGCCGGTTGCGGCATGGACGTCGAAGAACTTGCGCCTGACGTGCGCTCAGCAGGCCACCTCTGCGATGCGTTCGCCATAGAGGCGGTCGAACCCGGCATAGCCATCGGCGTACAGACCGCCCCGGAACCGGGCAAGATGCCCGGCGGGGCGTTCGTCCTTGCGGTCGGGCATGTAGCGGAACAGCACGGCGGGCGGAACGTAGCCGCCAGCCCCGCGTTCGTCACGCACATAGGTCCATAGCCGGCCCGTCATGGTGCGACCGGTGCCGGGTGCGAGCACTGGTACGGGCGTATCGTCGGCGTGGGGGGTCGCGCCGCCCATGGACATGGCGCTCCAGCGCGTCGACCAGCGGGTCGAGGAGTGTCGCCGAGCGCTCAACCCAGTCGGCCAAGGTGGAGCGGGCAAAGTCGACACCCTGGCGCGCGTAGATGCCCGACTGGCGGTACAGCGGCAGATGGTCGGCGTATTTAGACACCAGCACATGTGCGAGCAGCCCGGCACCGGGCCGACCGCGCTCGATGGGCATGGACGGCAGCGGCCCTGCCCGTCCGGTCATTCATTCAGCCGAAGTTCAACGGCAGCTTAGTCCCTGATGCTGGACGTTAAGGAGTAAATGGCCCGCATCCAAATGGTGAACGAAACTCACTCGGCTAATGTCACGAGAAGGACATGGTTCGAATTTGAGGGTCCCCCGGTTTCTCATCCAACCTGAATGTGAGTTTCCGGCGTTCATTCGGTCGCTTTGGCGGCCGCGGCAGCAGCATATTCGACCGGCGTCATCCAGCCAAGCGATGTGTGAGGACGGCTCTCGTTATAGTCCTGCCGCCAAGCCTCGATCTTGGCTCCGACGTCGGGCGTGGACAGGAACCAATGTGTGTTCAGGCACTCGTCGCGAAGACGACCGTTGAACGACTCTACGAAGGCATTGTCGGTGGGTTTGCCCGGTCAACTGAAGTCCAAGGTCACGCCGTTCTCGTACGCCCAACGGTCGAGTGCTTTCGAGATGAATTCCGGACCATTGTCCACGCGAATGGTCTTGGGCGCGCCGCGGATCGACGAGATCCGTTCCATCGCCTCGACCACCTGTTCGCCCTTGATACCCTGATCGACGTCAATCGCCAAAGCTTCGCGCGTGAAGGCGCCGACCACGGTCAGCGCTCGTAACCGTCGACCGTTGAACAGGGCGTCCGAGACGAAATCCATCGACCACATCTCGTTCGCCGCCAACGCCGCGGGTTGCCGTTCGCGGTTCGCAGCGCTGACGTTGCGTCTTGGCTTCTTGGAGCCGAAGGCTCAGTCCATCATTCCGATATAGCCGATAGATGGACTTGCCCCGGAAAAGTGGAGAGTTCTCCTTAAGGTGAAAGGCGAACTCGATGACGAAGCAGCGACGGTTCACGAAGGAATTTGAAAACGAAGCGG
>NZ_LMLP01000009.1 GCF_001421965.1 Sphingomonas sp. Leaf67 | reverse complement strand
TCGCCCATTGGGCGTCGGTCAGAACAGATCGGTCCATCCGCAGCGTGAATCAGAAAATCCCAACCAATGGAATCCTGAAACTCAACAGGCCTTAGAGCGAGCGACCTTGATGATTTTGATCACCAGGGTCGTGAAAGCCATCATCAGCATTGCGACGCCGATAATGACCATTGCTGCGTCATGGTCCGTTGTCCTCACCTCCTCTGCGACCGATGGGTCGGTCGCACGGCGGGGGTAACGGATTCCTAGGATGTCGTCCTGTCTCATCTTCACGGCTTTCCAGATCGAAGTCAGTCGTCACTCCCCGTTCATCGTCCCGAAAGGTTTCGGCGCGAACGCTGTGGTTGACTCGAAACCGTCACCTTCCTAAAGCGCGCCTGCCTTGGCGGGCTCGCCATCCGGCGGATTCCGGCCCGGCCTTTGACGGTCCAGGGAGGAATCATGGCGGAGAACGAGCCTGGACTAGACCCCTTGCCCGAAGACGCCCGGATCACCTCGCTCGATGAGCGGCTGGATCGGGCGAAGAAGGATGAGGCGATCCGGACCGGTCAGGCGCGCGACGAAGCGGGGGAAAAGAACTACCGCCTCGGCAATCGCGTGCTGGCCGAATTGATCGGCGGAATGGTCGGGGGGGCGGTGATCGGGGGTACGCTCGATTATCTGCTCGGCACCTCGCCTTGGCTCCTGCTCGTGTTGCTGACCCTCGGGATCGTCAGCGCGTTCAGGAACATCATCAGGATTTCGAACCGGCGCCCGGACTGAAAGTTTTGGGCGCCTTGGCATATCGGGGCGAAGCGACGTGGCGCAGGCAGGCAAGATCGATCCGATGCACCAGTTCGAGGTGCAGACGATCTTCAACATTCCGCTCGGCGATTCCGTCCTGCCGTTCACCAATTCGGCGCTGTGGATGATCGTCGCGGCGGTCGCGTTGTTCGTGTTCATGATCGGCGGCATGAAGCAGCAGCTGGTGCCCGGCCGCTGGCAGATGGCGGTCGAGGGCTTCACCGGCTTCATCGACAAGCTGTTGGCGGCGAATATCGGGCATGAAGGGCGCAAGTATTTGCCCTACGTCTTCTCGCTGTTCATGTTCATCCTGTTCGCGAACGTCGTCGGGCTGCTGCCCTTCGGCCTGATCGGGCTGCACCCGTTCACCGTCACCAGCCACTTCACCGTGACCGGCGTCCTCGCCATCGCCAGCTTCTCGATCGTGCTGATTGTCGGCCTGTTCAAGCACGGCCTGCGCTTCTTCACCCTGTTCGCCCCGAAGGGCACGCCGGTTCCGGTGCTGCTGTTGGTCGCGCCGATCGAGTTCGTGTCGTTCATGGTCCGCCCGTTCAGCCTCGCGCTACGGCTGTTCGTGGCGATGACGGCGGGCCACATCCTGCTGAAGGTGCTGGCGGGTTTCATCATCAATTCGACTGCCGCCGGTGCGGGCATCGGCGTGCTGGTCGGCGTGCCGAGCTTCGCGCTGATGGTCGGCGTGTCGGCCCTCGAAATGCTGGTCGCCGGCGTGCAGGCCTATGTCTTCGCGCTGCTGACCTCGCTCTACATCAACGATGCCGTGCACCTGCACGACCATCACTGATCCCAACCCAAACTGATATTTTTCCAAGGGAGTTTTCGACATGGAAGCAGACGCCATCAAGTTCCTCGGCGCCGGTCTGGCCGCCATCGGTGCCGGCCTTGCGGCACTCGGCGTGGGCAACGTCTTCGCCGCTTTCCTGCAGGGCGCACTGCGCAACCCGTCGGCCGCTGCCAGCCAGCAGGGCAACATGTTCATCGGCTTCGCCGCCGCCGAACTTCTCGGCCTGCTGGCGTTCGTCGTTGCAGTGCTGCTGATCTTCGTCGCGTAACTGCGTGACGCCCGGCGCGGGGTTGCCCGCGCCGGATCTCCGGCCCCATGGGCCGGTTTCGGCCGGACGATGGCGTCCGGTCGACCAGACAATACGGGACGTTTCATGCCGCAAATCGAGCAGCTCGCCGCGACCTGGGGGTCGCAGGTCTTCTGGCTGGTGCTGACCTTCGGCATCGTGTTTCTGGTCGTCGGCCTTGGCATGGTGCCCAAGGTACAGGGCACGGTCGACCAGCGCGATCAGGGCATCGCCGCCGATCTGGCCGCGGCCGATCAGGCGCGCAGCACCGCCGATGCCACCGAAGCCGCATGGCGTACCCGCGAAAATGCAAGCCGCGAGGCTGCGCAGAAGCTGTTGGCCGAAGCACGTGCCAAGGGCGCTGCTGCTACCGCCGAACGGCTGGCTGCTGCCAATGCCGATGTGCAGGTCCGCGTCGCTAAGGCCGAAGCCGACATCGCTGCGCAGCGCAACGCTGCGATGGCAGAAGTCGAACAGGTCGCTGCCGAAGCGGCGCAGGCGATCGTCGCGCGCGTGTCGGGCATTCAGGTCAGCGAACAGGACGCGCAAGGCGCGGTAAAGGCGGTGCTTCATGGCTAATCCGACCACGGCCGTACATGGCAGCCCGACGCTGAACGAAGCGATCCACGAGGAAGGTCTGACCAAGACCGGCGTGAGCGCCGTCGAGAGCGAGCATGGCAGCACCACCGCCGCCAACCATCCCGATCCCACCGCGTTCGGGCTCGACGGCACCGGGTGGGTCAGCGCGGCGATGTTCGTGTTCCTGGCCGTGCTGTTGTTCAAGGGCGTACCGACCGTGATCGGCCGGCTGCTCGACGGGCAGATCGCGGTGATCCGCACCCGTCTCGACGAAGCGCGCAAGCTGCGTGCCGAAGCCGAGGCGTTGCGCGACGAATATACTGCGAAGATCGCCGGGATCGAGGCACAGGCCGCCGAAATGGTCGCCCATGCCGAGGCCGAAGCGCAGGGGCTGCTGGCCAAGGCCGAAGCCGATGCCGCCGACCTGACCCAACGTCGCGCCAAGATGGCGACCGACAAGATCGCCGCCGCCGAGCGCGCCGCCATCGCCGAGGTCCGCGCGACCGCCGCCGATGCCGCCGCCAAGGCCGCGACCGCACTGATCTCGACGCATCTGTCGGGCGACGCCGATCGCGTGCTGATCGACCGGACGATTGCCGGTCTGGGTGGCAACCGGCTGAACTGACCGACGTTTACCGACGCGTGTGCGCCGCCCTGCCGATCCGGCCGGGCGGCGTTTCGCGTTTTGGGGTGGCGCCTCTTTCGGGTTTCCGGCGCGCCCTCCCATCACCGAGCCCGCTAAAGGAGAAACGCCATGGCATGGGCCATCCTGGCGGTTGCGGTCGTGTGCGAGGTCATCTGGGCGCTCAGCCTGAAATGGGCGGCGGGGCAGGGGACGCTGTTGGCGTCGTCGGTGCCGATCGGCCTGTCGTTCGTGAACATGGCGTTGCTGGCGCTGGCGATGCGCGGCATTCCGGCGGGGACAGCCTATGCGGTGTGGACCGGGCTGGGCGCGATCGGCGTCATCATCGGCGGGGCGCTGCTGTTCGGCGAACGGATCGCCCCGTTGCAGGCCGGGTTCATGGTCCTGATCGTGGTCGGTGTCGCGGGAACCAAGCTGTTCGCGCAGGGATGATTTTCGTCCGTGGAAGGTTGCGAAGGTTACACCTTTTCGACCTTTGGCGCGGTAGTCTGGACGGTCATTTCAAAGAACGGATCGAGTGTAGTTTGCCGATTCCGTGTAGGAAAGTGGTAAGAAAAGCACTTCATAACAATGGGATAGGACCCGATCTAACTTAATGGACGGCGGGGTGGGATGCTGGTGGAGGCTGTCGGGCGATGCCTGATCGTGCCGCCGGGGCGTGGAAGTGGACACAGGCGGGTCGTCGCGGTGGTCCGGCCGGTTCGCCGGGTAATCCGGAACGGTTCGGATCGGTCCCCTCGCCCGGGCAACGGTGTGCTGCGCAACGGAACTACCGCCGTCGGGCCGGGCAGTAGATTCGCCGCCAACACTGCCGTTAACGCTAACAAAATCATTGGACAATAGGTGCGTGCCTGCCGATACTCCCCTGATAATACAGGGAGAAGATGGTCATGACGGGTACGAAACACGTGCGTCTCCGCGCGTTGACGCGGACGATTGGCGGGGCGTTGATCGCGGTAGCGACACCGGCGCTGGCGCAAAGCGACAAGATGGAGCCGATCGCGGTCCCGGCGCAGCCGGATGCGATCCCGCTGAAGACCGGCACGCTGCCCGACGCCAAGGCGCGCGAGGTGTGGCACCAGCAATATGGCAGCGTGTTCGCGCGCAACGTCACCGACGCGACGCTGACGCCGTTCCTGCCCGATCCGGCCAAGGCCAATGGCACGGCGGTGATCGTCGCGCCGGGCGGCGGGTTCCGCACGCTGTCGATGCAGAACGAGGGTTGGGACGTCGCCAAGGCGCTGGCGGCGCGCGGCGTGGCGGCGTTCGTGCTGAAATACCGGCTGAACCAGACGCCCGCCGATATGGCCGGGTTCGAACAGTCGATGACCGCCATGTTCTCGGCCACCGCACAGCGTCCGCCCCGGCCGAACCCGGCCAGCGCCGCGAACGCGCTGGCACCGCAGATCGCCGATGCCAATGCGGCGTTCGCGCTGGTCCGTTCGCGCGCCGGCGAATGGAAGGTCGATCCCAACCGGATCGGGATGATCGGCTTTTCGGCCGGCGCCATGCTAACGATGGCGACGACGCTGTCGTCGAATGCGGCGAAGCCGGCCTTTATCGGCGACATCTATGGCCCGTTGTCCGCCGCGACCGTGCCCGCCGATGCCCCGCCGCTGTTCGTGGCGCTGGCCGCCGACGATCCGTTCTTCGCCAATGCCGGGTTCGGGCTGATCGATTCGTGGAAGGCGGCGAAGCGGCCGGTCGAGTTCCACCTGTACGAACAGGGTGGCCACGGTTTCGGCATGTATCCGAAGGCGACGACCAGCACCGGTTGGTTCGAGGCGTTTGCCAAGTGGATGGAAATGCATGGCTGGATGAAGCGGGCGGGGTAAGGTTGTCGTCGCGGTGTTGAGGGTGGGGTTTCGGTTCCGTTGGCGTCAGCAGCGGGGCGTTTGCCGCTGCTGCCGGGGTATGGTCGGGGCTGTCCGGCCGGCCTTTCGGATTTGATCCGAGGGCTCCGTTTTCCTGCTGGCGAAGGAGAAGATGCGGAACCCCGGCTAGAGGCAAGATCTCTGCGAACGTCGCAAGCTTTGCCAAAGACGCACCGTACCCTCGTGCAGGCGGGGGCAGAGCCAGGGATGACAACGGCTTGCGCCTGGAACCCTGGACCCCCGCCTGCGCGGGGGTACGGCAGGGGGCGGGAACCGGTAGTTTCGCGGAGGTTTCGCACAAGCCCGGGGTGACGAAATCGTCGGCGATGGGCGCGGCTATTGCCTTGGCATGGTTCGGGACCGGTCAACCTATCCCGCTTGGCGCGGGGCGGGCGGGGCGCTACGTTCCGGGCCGGGCGAACAGGCCCGTGGAGAGATTGCCGATGAAACTGCTCCTTACCGCCGCCTTGCTGGCGATGCCGATCGCCGCCACCGCCCAGACCGCGCCGGCCGCTGCACTCAGCACCGCCGCGCCGGCCGCCGCCAAACTGACCATCGACAGCAGTATCGAAACGATCGCCGCCGACCCGAAGGGCAAGGCCATCCTCGAGGCGACCTTTCCGGGGATGCTGGCGCACGCAGCCTATGCGTCGTTCAAGGGCATGAGCCTGAAGCAGGTCCAGCCCTATGCCAATGGCGCGATCACCGACGCGCAGGTGGCGAAGGTCGCCGCCGAGCTGACGAAGCTCAGCTGAGATGGTGCGCGTCGGCCTGATCGGGTTCGGCCTTGCCGGGGCGTCGTTCCACGCGCCGCTGATCGCGACCGTCGAGGGCATGGAACTGGCCGCGATCGCCACGTCGCGGCCGATCGACCGGTTTCCGGCGGCGATACGATACGACGATCCGCACGCGCTGATCGAGGACGCCAGCCTCGACCTGGTGGTGATTGCCACGCCGAACGACAGCCATGCGCCGCTGGCACAGGCGGCGCTGGCGGCGGGGCGGCATGTCGTGGTCGACAAGCCGCTGGCCACCGACGATACCGATGCGGTGGCGCTGGCGCAGCTGGCGCGCGGGACGGGGCGGTTGCTGAGCGTGTTTCACAATCGCCGTTGGGACAGCGACTTCCTGACGGTCGCGCGGTTGCTGCGCGAGGATGCGCTGGGCGAGGTGATGTTGGCCGAGTTCCGCTGGGACCGGTTCCGCCCGGCGATCAAGCCGGGTTGGCGCGAGGAAGGCGGGCCGGGCAGCGGGCTGCTCAACGATCTGGGGCCGCATATGATCGATCAGGCGATTCACCTGTTCGGGATGCCCGATGCGGTTGCGGGCGATGTCACGCAGCAGCGCGAACAGGCGGGCGTCGACGATTATTTCGAGGTCGTGCTGCGCTATGGCGCGCGGCGGGTGACGATCGGGTCGGCGTCGCTGGTCGCGGCACCGCGCCCCCGCTTTGCACTGCACGGGACCAAGGGCAGCTTCGTCAAATACGGCATCGATCCGCAGGAGGCGGTGCTGCGGGCGGGCGGGATGCCGACCGACAGCGGATATGGCATCGAACCCGACGCGCAATGGGGCGTGCTGACCGATGGTATCGGTACTGCGCGGCCCGTGCGATCGGAAGCGGGCGATTGGCGCGGCTTTTACCGCGCGATGCGCGATGCGGTGCGCGGCGCGGGCGAGGTGCCGGTCGATCCGGCCGATGCGGTGCGCGGATTGCGGATCATCGCGGCGGCGGGGGCGGGATAATACGGCGTATCGTGACCGGCTGTTAATGCTCGCCGGCTACTGGTGACGGTCGATGTTCGACCTTCCCGACGTCTCGACGCTGCGCCAGTGCAGCATCCTGTGCAGCGCGTCCTATGCCGCGGTGTTCTTCGTTATGTCCGCGGGGCAAAGCTGGTATCGGTGCTGGGGATGGGGGGCCGGCGCCTATTGCGCCTCGCTGGTCATCGGCGGCCTGTTCGAGAATATCCTTCCCCCGTGGGGGTATGCCTTGATCGACGGCATCCTCTGCCTTTCGATGGCGCTGGTGCTGGCCGGTGTCCGGCGCTTCGATGGGGTACGGGGCTTCGCGCCGTGGATGTGGGGTGTGGTCGTGGTGACGGCGATCGTGCCCACGGTTGCGGAGATCGTGTTCGGGGCGGGGGGCGTATCGTCGGCTATCTGGTCGTTGACGATGGCGGTCTGCTCGTTCAGCCTCGCCGTGCCGCTGGCTGTCAGCCGCGCGACCGACGGGACCGTGCGACCGCGGCGGATCGCCGGCTGGCTGCTGATCCTGTACGTACCCGTCTATCTGGCCGTCGCGGTCGCTGATCTGATCGCGCCACGGTTGGCGCCGGCGCTGGAGGCAGTGCCCTTTCTTGCCGATCAATTGCTGTTCGGCGCGGGCAATCTGGCGTTGTTGTGGATACCGGCGTCGCACTCGCAACAGCGGTTGCGCGATACGGCGTTGCGCGATCCGTTGACCGGCGTCTGGAATCGCGCGGCGCTGGCGGCGAATGCCGCCGCCCTGCTGGTGCCGGGCCGGGTCGCGCTGCTGATCGATGTCGACCGGTTCAAGGCGATCAACGACCAGCAAGGTCATGCGGCCGGCGACCGGGTGCTGGTGGCGATCGCGACGGTCCTGCAACAGGGTGCCGGCGGCGATTTCGTCGTGCGGCTGGGCGGCGACGAATTTCTGGTCATCACGACCGCCGACGATCCGGTACGGGCCGCCGAACAGATCCGCCTGCGCGCCGACTGTAGCGAAGCCGGGCTGCCGGCATGGACGCTGAGCATCGGGGCCGCGCGGATCGAACCCGGCGACCGGTCGATCGACGACGTCATGCAGCGCGCCGACCTGCTGATGTACCGTACGAAGGCGCTCGGTCGCACCGCCGTCGTGGCTTGACGCTGGCGTTGGCGCAACGCGCTCCCTAAATCGGGCATAATGTCGGATACACCCAACGCCCCTAATCGCTTCAACGAGGACAAGGCCAGCTTCACCGTGCGCGGGTCGGATGCGCCGGATATCGATGCCGGGGTCGCCGCTATCCGCAACGTGCTGGCGACGCTGCCGGTGCGGCCGGGCGTGTACCGGATGCAGGATGCGCGCGGCGAGGTGTTGTATGTCGGCAAGGCGCGGGCGCTGAAGAACCGCGTCGCCAACTATACACAGGTGTCGCGGCTGACGAAGCGGTTGCAGCGCATGGTCGCGCAGACGCGGTCGATGACGATCGTCACGACGAACAACGAGGCGGAGGCGCTGCTGCTCGAAGCGCAGCTCATCAAACGCTATCGCCCGCCGTACAACGTGCTGCTGCGCGACGACAAGTCGTTCCCGTTCATCCTGCTGCGCGCCGATCACGACTTTCCGCGCATTCAGAAGCACCGTGGCGCGCGGCGGGCGAAGGGCGATTATTACGGTCCCTTTGCCAGCGCCGGTTCGGTGACGCAGACGCTGAACGCGTTGCAAAAGCTGTTCCTGCTCAGATCGTGCACCGATGGTTTCTTCAAGACGCGCGACCGGCCGTGCCTGCTGTACCAGATCAAGCGTTGTTCGGCGCCGTGCGTCGGGCGGATCGATCAGGCGGCCTATGCCGAACTGATCGGCGACGCGAAGGACTTTCTCGGCGGCAAGTCGACCAAGGTGCAGGCGAAGCTGGGCGTGCAGATGCAGGCGGCGGCGGAGGCGATGGATTTCGAACTCGCCGCGGTGCTGCGCGACCGGCTGAAGGCGCTGACCTTCATCCAGGGCAGTCAGGCGATCAATGCGGATGGCGTCGGCGATGCCGATGTCTTTGCGATGGCGTGTCTGGAGGGGGTGATCGGCATCCAGGCGTTCTTCATCCGCGGCGGGCAGAATTGGGGGCATCGCAGCTTCTTTCCCGCGCATACCAACGAGGTGCCCGAGGACGAGGTGCTGTCGGCGTTCCTGATGCAGTTCTACGAAGAGGTGCCGCCGCCGCGCAACGTCTTCGTCGATCGCGAACTGGCGGAGGGCGAGGTGCTGGCCGAGGCGATGGCCGAGCGGGCCGGGTTCAAGGTCGCGCTGTCGGTGCCGCAGCGCGGCGTCCGGAGGCGACTGCTCGATCAGGCGAAGCGCAATGCCGACGAAGCCCTGCAGCGGCGCAATGCGGAGTCGACGACGCAGGCGCGGCTGCTGCGCGAGGTTGCCGAGCTGTTCGAACTGGAAGGGCCGCCCGACCGGATCGAGGTCTATGACAACAGCCATATCCAGGGGACCAACGCGCTGGGGGCGATGGTCGTCGCCGGACCGGAGGGGTTCCGCAAGGGCCAGTATCGCAAGTTCAACATCAAGCAGGCGCAGACCAACGACGACTTCGCGATGATGAAGGAGGTGCTGACCCGCCGCTTCGCCCGTGCGCAGGAGGAGAATCCCGATCGCGAGACCGATCGCGACGGCAATGGCTGGCCCGACCTCGTGCTGATCGATGGCGGCAAGGGGCAGTTGAGCGCGGCGAAGGCGGTGCTGGAGGATCTGGGCATCGAGGATGTGTGCATGGTCGGCGTGGCGAAGGGGCCGAATCACGGGCGCGACGGGCGCGAGGTGTTCCACCTGATGGACGGGCGCGAACTGACGCTGCCGGTCAATTCGCCGGTGCTGTTCTATCTGCAGCGGCTGCGCGACGAGGTCCACCGCTTCGTGATCGGCGCGCATCGCGACAAACGGTCGAAGGCGATCGGCGTCAGCCCGCTCGACGAGGTGCCCGGCATCGGGCCGGCGCGGAAAAAGGCGCTGCTGATGCATTTCGGCACGGCGCGGGCGGTGCGTAACGCCAGCCTTGCCGATCTGCAAAAGGCACCCGGGGTAAGCAAGGCGATGGCGCAGGGGGTCTATGACTATTTCCACAGCCGCTGAACCGGTCGCGATCGACGCGGCGTTGCTGGCCCGCGCGCGGAGGGCAGGGGTCGACGTGGCGGCCACCTGTCACGCGGCGCTGGCACGCGCGACCGAGGAGGCCGGTCGGGCGGTGCAGCGGTCGGAAAGCGCCGCGGCGATCGCCGAATGGAATGACTGGGCCGGTTCGCCGCCGACCGGTTAGGATGATACGTCCCGACCTTGTCGACGGCGGCCGCTGCTTCACCGGTTGTTTACGCGTAGCGGGCAGGACAGGACCATGACGACCCCCGTCTTCCTGACGATCGATACCGAATTGATGTGGCGGCACCATGCCGCCGGTCTGCCGGCCGACACGGTGGTGCAGTGCTCGCTCGAACCCGCCGGGGTCGGGGTGACGTGGCAGCTCGAACGGCTGCGGGTGCATGGGTTGAAGGCATGTTTCTTCGTCGATCCGCTGCCCGCTCGGCTCTATGGCATGGCGGCGATCGCGCCGACCGTCGAGGCGATCCTGTCGGCGGGGCAGGAGGTGCAACTGCACCTCCACCCCAATTGGGCTCGGGCTACGCTGGCGGACCGGCGGCGCGCGCATGTGTTCGAACTGGTCGACCTGTCGCGACAGGCGCAGCAGGACTTGCTGGGCGAGGCGCGCGACCTGTTGCGGGCCGCCGGTGCGCCCGTTCCGGTCGCGTTCCGTGCGGGCAGCTATAGCGCCAATGACGTGACGCTCGATGCGCTGGCGGCGCTCGGCTTTGCCTATGACAGCAGCCATAATGGCGCGCACCATCCATGGCCGAGCATGATCGCGCTGTCGCCCGATCGGATCGCGCCGGTTGAGCATCGCGGGCTGATCGAAGTGCCGGTGACGACGATCGCCATGCCCGGCGGCGGGCGGCGGCATTTTCAGATCTGTGCGCTGTCGGCCGCCGAAATGCGCGCTGCGCTGATCCATGCCGCTGCGGCGACCCATGCGGCGGTGACGATCGTCAGCCACGGTTTCGAACTCGCCAATCGAGCGGGCACGCGCGCCAACCGCGTTCATGTCCGCCGGTTCGAAACCTTGTGCCGCACGCTGGCCGCCGATGCCGATCGCCTGCCGACGACCCACTTCCGCGACCGTCCGCCGCTGCGGCTGGGGCAGGACGACCGGCCACTTCCGGCCAGCGCGCTCAGGACGCGGTGGCGGCAGGTCGAACAGCTCTGGTCGAACCTGATCGAGGAACGCGCGGCGTGACGCCGGTCCAGCCCTGGCCGATCAAGTTCCAGATCGGGGCGCGGACGCTGTTTTCGGTGCGGCGGCGGCTGGTGCGGGTGCCGATGGAATTGCGCGACGTGCTGGCGGGCGCGGTACCGGTGCTGCCGCCGCTGCCCAAGGGGGCGGATGGCTGGTCGGTGACTTCGCTGCCCGAACCGTTGATGCCGGCGGTCGTGCCGAATGCCGGGATCGTGTTCGTCCGGCAGCAATATACCCGCTATCACACCGACCTGACGATCGGGTTCGACGCATGGTTTGCCGCGCTGTCGGGCAACGCGCGGTCGAGCCTGAAGCGCAAGCGCAAGAAGCTGGCCGAGGCGAACGACGGCACGCTTGACGTGCGGACCTATCGCACCGCGCAGGAACTGGCCGAGTTTCACGGGCTGGCACGGACGGTCGCGGCGCGGACCTATCAGGAAAAGCTGCTCGGCGCGGGGCTGCCGGGTGACATCCCGTTTCGCGCGGTGATGCAGGGCAAGGGCGCGCGGGGCGAGGCGTTCGGCTGGTTGCTCTTCGTGGGCGGCACGCCGATCGCCTATCTCTATTGCCCGCTGACCAGCGGTGACGTGCGGTACGACTATGTCGGGCACGATCCGTCGTGGGGCGAATGGTCGCCGGGCAGCGTGTTGCATCTGGAGGCGTTCCGGACGTTGTTTGCGGAGCCGGCGGCGCTGCGGTTCGACTTCACCGAAGGGGAAGGGCAGCATAAGCGCCAGTTCGCGACCGGCGGGACGGTGTGTGTGGACTTGCTGTTGTTGCGCGACAGTCGGGCCAATCGGGCTACGGTGCGGGCGTTGCAGGCGTTCGATGGGGCGGTCGAGCGGGTGAAGCGGGCGCGGGACTGGCCGGTGGTCGGGACGATGATGTCGAGGGTTCGGCGGGGCTAAGCTCCGATCGACATTCAGCCGCAACGAAGCCTACCTCGCTTCCTTCCTTGCAGAGGGGGCGGGGGTGGGTAGGCCCGGAAGGGAGGGTAAGCGTTCCACAATAGGCCAACCCACCCCCGGCCCCCCCCTTCCAAGGCAGGGAGATGACGGCGCGCGGTCGAACGTCGATCTGGTCTTGGCCTGCCGAAAATGGCCGCACGGCCCCTGATACTTCTGATCATATTGCCGACGTCCGCCGTTCTAGCGATAATTCGAAATGCTTGTCCGCAACTCGATCATCGCGCTTCTTGCGTTAACGACCCTGGGTTGCTCCGAGGAGGAGCATAACGGGAGCCGCTGGATCGTACTCATCGTACCTCTCGAGAAGAAACTGGTTGCCGACAACCTGATCAGTGGAACTGGTGAGCCGAGTCTCGAAGGTCCATTTCCTGACGCGACGGGACTCACGCAAGCACTCTATAAATGCGGCCAGTTGAGCTTCGATGTCATTAATAGTAGCGTGCATGACGAGGCGGCCGCGTTTCGTAGCAACGGACACGATTTAACTACGATCAAGTGTGTTGCCAAAGTGATACCTGCTGATTTTACTGCCGCATATACTTCCGATCCAGTTGATATGGACTCCGGTCGATTCGAATTCATCAGAGGCATCTGAGAATCAGATTTCCATACAGTCGCGCGGAAGCGGACGTTGCCTAATTCGATGATTTCGCGCGTCGCCTCGAACCCTGCTAAACCCACCCCATGCACCTGAACACCACCGCCATCCTGCTCTCGTCGCGCCCGCATGGCGAGCATGGCGCGGTCGTTCGTGCCCTGACCGCCGAGGCGGGCGTCCAGCCCGGCTATGTGCGCGGCGGGCGGAGTCGGGCGATCCGGCCGGTGTTGCAGCCGGGCAATCTGATCCGCGGCGACTGGCGGGCGCGGACCGATACGCAGTTGGCGGCGCTGACCGTCGAACTGGTCGAGAGCCGTGCGCCACTGTTCGCCGAACCGGTGCCGGCGGCGGCGATTGACTGGATGTGTGCGCTGACCGCCTATGCCTTGCCCGAGGCGCAGGCCTATCCGCGCATCCATGCTGCGCTCGACGGACTGTTCGCGGCGATCGCCGCGGCACCGGCGGCGCGGGCGTGGATCGGCGCGCTGGTGCGAACCGAGTTGCTGATCCTGTCCGAACTCGGATTCGGGCTGGCGCTCGACGAATGTGTCGCGACCGGCGCGCGCGACGACCTGACCCATGTTAGCCCCAGGAGCGGCGGCGCGGTGTCGCGCGCGGCGGCGGTCGGGCTGGAGCATCGGTTGCTGACACTGCCCGCGTTTCTGGCGGAGGGCGGGCCGGCGAGCTGGGACGCGGCGTTCGAGGGGCTGGCACTGTCGGGCCATTTCCTGACCCGCGACCTGCTGGGGGGCAGGGGGCAGGACATCCTCGCCGCGCGGGAACGGATGGTCGAGCGACTGAAAAGGACGGTTGCGTGACCCGCCCGGCTTGGGGCAGGGGCTTTTGCCGATGGAGCCGCGCAATGTTCGTGCGCGAAACGGGAATGACGCAATGGCCTTGATCGCGATACTGCCCGGCGACGGGATCGGACCGGAAGTGGTGGCGGCGGCGCGGCGGGTGCTCGACGGGCTCGATCTGGGGCTGACGTTCGAGAAAGCGCCGGTCGGTGGTGCCGCCTATCGCGCGCATGGCCACCCGCTGCCGCCCGCGACGCTCGACCTTGCGAAACGGGCCGATGCGGTGCTGTTCGGCGCAGTCGGTGACCCGGAATTCGACAATGTCGCGCGTGAACACCGCCCCGAACAGGCGATCCTCGGCCTGCGCAAGGCATTGGGACTGTTCGCCAATCTGCGCCCGGCCAAGCTGTTCGCGGGGCTTGAGGATGCGTCCGCGCTTCGCCCCGAAGTTGCCGCCGCGATCGACATGGTGATCGTGCGCGAGCTGACCGGCGACGTCTATTTCGGTGACAAGGGGCGCGGTACGACGGCGGATGGCCTGCGCGAGGGTCATGACCTGATGCGCTATGACGAGGCCGAGGTCGAACGCATCGCCCGCGTCGCGTTCGACACCGCACGGACCCGCAACCACCGGCTGTGTTCGGTCGACAAGGCGAACGTCCTCGAAACCTCGCAATTGTGGCGCGACGTGGTGATCGAGGTGTCGGCCGACTATCCGGATGTCGCGCTGACCCACATGTATGTCGACAATGCCGCGATGCAGCTGGTGCGCAATCCGGGGCAGTTCGACGTGATCGTTACCGGCAACCTGTTCGGCGATATCCTGTCGGATCAGGCGAGCATGTGCGCCGGATCGATCGGGATGCTGCCGTCGGCGGCGATCAATCAGGACAAGAAGGGGCTGTACGAGCCGATCCATGGATCGGCCCCCGATATCGCCGGGCAGGGCAAGGCGAACCCGCTGGCGACGATCCTGTCGGCGGCGATGATGCTGCGCCATTCGCTTGGGGAGGCCGAGGCTGCCGACCGGATCGAGGCGGCGGTGACGGCGGCGCTGGTTGCTGGGCATCGCACGCCCGATCTGGGTGGGCGTGCCACGACCGGGGAGATGGCGGACGCGGTGCTGGCGGCGCTTTGAATTCCCGTTCCGCCTTCGTCATCCCGGCGCAGGCCGGGATCCACCGCGCCGCATAATCGATGGCTACGGTGCTTGCGGAACCTTGGATCCCGGCCTGCGCCGGGATGACGGGGAGGGTGGCGTGACGCTCGACCTCGCCATCGTCGTGCCCGTCTTCAACGAGCGCGGCAACGTGCCGCTGCTGGTCGCGGCGCTCGACACGGCACTGGCGGGGTTCGCTTGGGAGGCGATCTTCGTCGATGACGACAGCCCCGACGGCACCGCCGATGTCGTGCGGGAGATCGCCCGCAGCGACCCGCGCATCCGCGTGCTGCAACGGATCGGTCGCCGCGGGCTGTCGACGGCCTGTATCGAGGGGATGTGCGCCACCGCCGCGCCGCTGGTCGCGGTGATCGATGGCGACCTGCAACATGACGAGGCATTGTTGCCGCGCATGGCGGCGGCGCTGGCGGGTGATCGGGCGATCGATCTGGTGATCGGATCGCGCTTCGTCGACGGTGGCGGGACGGGGGCGTGGGATGCCGATCGCGTCGCCAAATCGGCGCTGGCCACCCGGTTGTCGCGGCGGGTGCTGAAGGCCGATCTGTCCGATCCGATGAGCGGTTTCTTCATGATCCGCAGCGACGTGGTGCGGGGCGTCGCGCCGCGCCTGTTGGGGATCGGGTTCAAGATCCTGCTCGACATCCTGACCGCCGCGCCGGTGCCGCTGCGCTTCGTCGAGCTGCCCTATGTGTTCCGCACGCGCGCGGTGGGGGAGAGCAAGCTCGACCATGTCGTGGCGCTCGAATATCTGATCGCGCTGTACGACCGGATGTTCGGGCGGGTGGTGCCGGTGCGGTTCGTCATGTTCTCCGCGATCGGCGCGGCGGGGGCGATCGTGCATCTCGCGGCGCTGGGACTGTTCCTCGAACTGGGCGGCGGGTTCGTCATGGCGACGATCGTTGCGACGATGGTGGCGATGACGTTCAACTTCTTCCTGAACAACCATCTGACCTATCGCGACCGGCGGCTGCGCGGAGTGCGGGCGTTGGTCAACGGCTGGCTGTCGTTCTGCGCGGTGTGTTCGGTGGGGGCGGTCGCCAATGTCGGGCTGGCGGCGTTCCTGTATGACGTGCGCGGCGGGGCGTGGGCGCTGCCGGCATTGGCGGGGATCGCGGTCGGGGCAGTGTGGAATTTCGCGCTGTCGTCGCGCTTTACCTGGGGGCGGTATGGGCGGCGGGCGACCTAGCTGTTTGATCCCGCGGTTTGATGGTGCGATCCTTTCGTTGGAATGGAAGGAAGCCGTATGGGACAGGTTCGTCACGGGAGCGCCACGACCACGCACGCCGTCCGAGCAGCAATACAG
>NZ_LMLP01000008.1 GCF_001421965.1 Sphingomonas sp. Leaf67 | reverse complement strand
CGATGATCTCGGACACGGACATAAGCCTATGCTCAGGGGATAGCCCCAAGCCTCCTTCTTAGGCTTAATTCCGTCCGGTCAAAACAGGGGCCAGTTCAGGTCATCCTGACCGGCTCGACCACCGGCGTCATGGGAACGCCGGCGTTCAGCGTCTACAGCGCCTCGAAAGCGGCCGTCCGCAACCTCGCGCGTAGCTGGGCTCAGGATCTGCGGGGCACGGGGATTCGCGTCAACGTGTTGTCGCCGGGCCCAACGCTCACGGAACTGGCTGCCGAAGTCGTCGGGCGCGATGCCATGATGGAGATGGGCGCGACGACACCGATCGGACATGTCGGCGACCCATCGGAAGTGGCGGCCGCGGCGGCCTTCCTGGCATCGTCGGACAGCAGCTTCATGACGGGTAGCGAGCTATTCACTGACGGTGGCTTGGCGCAAATCTGACGCGGCCGCCAAGTGGCACGGGACTGGCTGGCGGCCCTTCAACCACGCGCGTCAGTCTCGGCCTCTACGCAAGGCGGGATGAACATGAATGAATGGCAGATATCGGGAAGCGGATATAGCGCTTCGAATGACCGCATCTGGGTCTTGATCCAGGGGGATGAGCAATCGGTCGCCTTGAAAAGCAGACTGTAGTCGAGAAACGAAAGGCGGGGCTAGCCGGCTGCGGCTCCGTCAAACCAAATGCACCTTCTGGTAAGCAAGGCAGGGTAGGGGGCTTACATGCCCCGTCCACGCAAGCCTGCCAGCCCGTTCCGCTACTTCAACTCATCGCCCGAGGTGATCCGGCTGGTGGTGCTGATGTACGTCCGGTTCCGGTTGAGCTTGAGGAACGTCAAGGACCTGCTGTTCGAGCGTGGTATCGACATTTGTCACGAGACGGTGCGACTGTGGTGGAACCGGTTCGGTCCGCTGTTCGCAGGCGATATCCGGCGGCAGCGGGTCAGCCGGATGCGGGGGTTTCGCCACTGGCGGTGGCACCTTGACGAGATGTACGTGAAACTCAACGGTGAAATGGTCTACCTCTGGCGTGCCGTCGATCAGGAAGGCGAGGTGCTGGAGAGCTATGTGACCAGGACGAGAGACAAGGCCGCAGCCCTGATGTTCATCAAGAAGGCGCTGAAACGCCATGGAGCACCGGACAGGATTACGACCGATGGTCTGCGCTCCTACCGTGCCGCAATGAACGACTTGGGCAACGCCGACCGGCAAGAGATTGGTCGCTGGGCAAACAACCAGGTTGAGACCAGCCATCTGCCGTTTGACGACGGGAGCGTGCAATGCAGCGCTTCCGGCAGATGAGGGCGCTACAGAAGTTTGCCTCCGTCCACGGGCCTGTCAGGAATTTCGTGTGCGGACGGGCGGATGCACATTACGCCGCCATGGCGCGGATGAAGCGTTCGCCGAAGATGACGGCGAACTGGGCCTTGGCCATGGTCCACTCACGTGGCGGCATCCTCCACTCTTTCTCCGAGCGGTTCAAGATCAGGTAGAGCAGCTTGGTGGCGGCCTCATCGCTGGGGAAATGCCCCCGGGCACGCACNCGTGGCGGCATCCTCCACTCTTTCTCCGAGCGGTTCAAGATCAGGTAGAGCAGCTTGGTGGCGGCCTCATCGCTGGGGAAATGCCCCCGGGCACGCACGGCCCGGCGCAGCTTCGAGTTCAGCGCCTCGATGGCGTTGGTAGTGTAGATGATCCGGCGAACCTCGTCGGGGAAGGCGAAGAACGGGATCACCTCCGCCCAGGCCCGTCTCCANGAGTTCAGCGCCTCGATGGCGTTGGTAGTGTAGATGATCCGGCGAACCTCGTCGGGGAAGGCGAAGAACGGGATCACCTCCGCCCAGGCCCGTCTCCAACTCTGGCCGATGGCGGGATAGCGGGTGCCCCAGGGACCGGCCTCGAAGACCGTCAGTGCCTGCTCGGCCGCCTCGGCGCTGGGCGCGCGGTAGACTCGAGCCATTTTTTTACAACGATCAACATCCTGAGAGCGTTGGAAATTGAATCGAATAAGGTATATATAATAATATTAAAATCATATATAAATCTTTAGCAATAAACTGTACGAATTTCATCATGTTGGCTCATTGCGATGGAGCGTAGATGGAACTGGATTCGGAAAAAGAACTTTGGAACGGCAAGCAGCGGGCGCCGGCGATATCTTCGTCCGAGTTTGCCCGAAAGTTCGGCCAGTTGCGGCAAATGCAGGACGATCAGGCGATTGTCGTTACCCATCATGGTCGCGGCACGCATGTCCTCACTACTGTTCGTCATTATGCGGCGCTGCAGCAATCAAAAATTAATGATTCCAGAGAATCTATTCTGACAGCCAGCGTCCAAGAATTGGCGAATTGCCTCAATATTGGAGTGCTGCTGATCGATTACGACCTGCGTATCATCGTTGCCAATCGGGTCGCGCATGTTCAACTAGATTGCACCGATGGCGAATTGTCCGGTCGGAAGGTATTCGAAGCGCTGCCAGTGTTTCAGGATTCCCTGATCGAGACCTACGTGAAGCGATCGATTGCAAGTAAGGAACCCTATTCCGCCGAAATCCCGTCGCTGTTTCGTAAGGACACTTGGGTCCGTGCTGAAATATACCCATTTAGCAAATACGTGACAGTTCTGTTTCACGACATCACGGACGATATGAAGGTCCACCGATTGGCCGACGCCCGCAAGTCTCTGCGGGAGGCGATCGCTGTGCATGATGGAATCAGCTATGTATGCGTAAATACCCGCGGCCATATCGAACAGGCCGAACCGGCCTTCTGCGATATTTTACGCCTATCCGAAGACCGGCTGCTGCATGTCGCGCTAGCCGACCTGATCCCTGTCAGTCAGCGGGTGGCGTTTCGCGAGGCGCTCGACCGGGTGTTAAGCGGGGAGGGCACGCGGACCATCGACAGCGCAGTCCTGTCGAACGACGGGCGGGAGCTGCCGGTCCGCCTCACTCTTGCCGAATTGCGCGGCATTTATGGCAACGAGGGCGCGATCGCGTTGCTAACTAAGCGGTAGCGACCCGGTCGGCGGTCCTCATGATTTGCCGTAACAGATCCCGACGGTAGTCGGCGAAGTCCGGTACCCCTGTCACGGATGCGCATATTTGTATTGGTCTCAGTCGCGCAAACCCGGCCTGACGGCGGACAGGGGTCTGGCGCGCAATAATGCTAGGTCGGATCGACATTCAGCGGAGCCAGGCCATGGCAGCGGCGAGGTGGACAAAGCCGTTGAAGTGCTCGGTTCGTCGGTCGTAGCGGCCGAAGCGGCGGAAGTGTTTAAGGCGACTGAAGCATCGCTCGATCTGGTTACGATGCCTGCAGATACCGGCATCGTGAGGGATGGCGACCTTGCGGTTGCGCCTGGACGGGATCGCCGCTGCGGCGTCCATATGTGCTGTCTGGTCGCGCAAGTCGTTGCCATCACGGGGAACGCCTGATCCTTGCCCCCCTTTCCCAGTCGAGCCTGCTGGTGGGCGCGAACGATCATGCTGTCGATCATCAGATACTGGTTGTCCCGGTCGACCGTCAGCGCCTCGAACATCATCCGCCGCACCACAAGGATCCCGGCCTCAAGGTCCTGCGCCGGCGCTGGGTCGTCGGGCGCGCTTCAGATGGATGACCGTATGGAAGCGCCTCGCGCGCCATTACGAGCGGCGCCTCGACGTCTCCGAGGCCATGATCCATGTGGCCCCCGGCAGCCTTATGCCGCGCCGGATCGTCCATACCCGAACATTCTCAAACGCACTCTTGGGCGGGATCCTCGACATCGATCGCGCAGCTTCTGATAAGGCAATCCGCGACCAACGTCGGCACGATTAGTAGTTCCACGCTTGGGATAAAATTCGCCCGGTATTGATTACGGTTAATAATTCCGTCTGACCGGTTCCTATAACGGTTTCGTCGATGCACCGGCAAAATCGAAGCGCTGACGTATACGAAGCATGATCAGCCATAGGACACGTAACGATGATTCGGTAAAATGGTAAGAAATAGTATTGTATATATTATGGACGTTCGCCTATAATTGTAATTTTTCGCCATACTGTCGCATGAAGCGTAATTGATAATACGAAATAAGCCGTTTGGGCCTGATATGGCGACAAGTTCAAACAATATTTATAGTGATATATAGGACTTGATACTACGGTAATTGTCGCAAGCGGCGATGGAGATAGTTTTCATCAAATCCCGCGATCTGAACCAACTTGACAGGATCGAGCAGCGTCACGCCGCCGCGTTTCAACGCCATCGCTCCGGTCAGTCGCAAGTTCTTCAGTACGCGGTTGATGTGCACCGGGGTCATACCCAGCGCATCCGCCAACACCAATTGCGACAGTGGCAACGGGAATTCTCCGTTCCCGGTAAGGCCGATGTTGCGCGCCCGCAGATAGAGTTCGCAGATTAAATGCGCGACGCGTTCCGTCGAGCTACGTCGTCCCATGCTTACGATCCATGCGCGCATCACCCCCTCGTCGACCAGCTGCGCCGAATACATCGCTGCAGCGATATTCGGATGCTGCTGCATCAGCGCGGCCATGTCGTTCTTGGACACTATAGCGACCGACGCCGGCGTGATCGCCTGTATGCTATGATCCATTTCCGCCAGCAGCTTCACGTGGAGGTCACACGCATCGCCCGGCATCAGGAAAGCCATAATCTGGCGAGTGCCGGTCGGCAGGATTTTGTACCGGCAGGCCCACCCTTCCAGCACAACGAACATCGGTCCGGGTTCGTCACCTTCGCGGATTAGGTCAGATCGGGCGGCATACTGCCTTGGCCGCGCCGTGACACGTTCCAAGGCGTAAGCATCTTCGTCCGTCAAATTAGCCAATCCGCGTAGTTTCTGAACAAAAAGATTAGCCATGCCCGGTTTTACACGCCTCCGCGTAATACCAAATATTAATTGATTATATTGCTCATTGTTATTGTAGATTATTGCAATTACTTTATAATTGCGCTAGCGCGTACTACCGTTGGCATGGCTTCCCCAGGCGTCGACGGCTGGTAGCGTATTCGAGCTCCCGCCTGCAAAACGGTAGGCGTGATCAATGCCCGACATCGATACGAATGACCGGTTGCCGTTTCCGGTTGATCCCTTGCTTGCCATCGCTCATGGTCGCGCCGCGCTGGCACTGGTTGAGAGCCTTATCCACGGGCTGTGCGAAGCCGGCGCACTCACCACCCAACAGTCGCTCGAGATCGTTGAGCGGGCGATGGACGTCCAGTTTGACCATGCGACAGAAACCGATGGCGTCACAACGGATCTATGGAAGTCGCATACGATTCTGTCGCTGATCGCTCAATCGATACGAATCGATGTCGAAAACGCACCGCCGGCAGACTAGTCGAGCTTTAGGACAACGATAGTCATTGTCCATGCCGTGGAAATGTCGCACATAGCATCAACGATTTTCCAGGTTCTGCGATGTAGCTATCGCATGGGCATGCGTTCGGCATGAGCCTTTGCATGTCCGTCATCGGCTACTGATCGTCATCTGGCGATAAAGTGTGCTCGTAACGTTCAGCGAATGCGTTGAATACGCTTTCAAGCGCGAGGTTCAACTGCAGCGCGACGCTGTCCAAGCCTAAAGCTGCCGCTATACGAGCGTTCGCCGAAATTTCGGTAGCAAGCAGCTGATACAGGTTTCGGGCAACCTCCTTCGAGAAACTATCCATTCTTTCGCCTCCGCGAGGGGAGAGTACGAAGATACCGATGCATGTTCTACACAAATGTTTATTATTTAAATAACTAACCTGGGTTAAATGGAAATGGATCGCGACAGCCCTTTCACCGGCGCCGACTTCACCGACAGCTTGCGCGATGCCGAGGTGCGGATCAGCATGGACGGACGCGGCCGCTGGATGGACAACGTGTTATCGAACGGCTTTGGCGGTCGCTGACGTACGAATGCGGCTATCTGAACGCGTTCGAGACGAGCTGCGAACTGCGGACCGGGCTCGGCCGGTGGATTACTTATTACAACCGGCAGCGGCCTCTCTCCCGCTTCGCCAGCCAACGGCCGGACAAGGTGTATGGGCGGGGCAACGCAACGCCATATCCACGGCATGCCCCGGATACGGCGTTCGCAACAATGGCTGCATAAACCAACCGGGTAAAGCTTAGCTCAGCCGCCAAACTGTCCAGAAAGGCGGGATCACCGAAGTAAATGATTGCACACAAGCTGCCCAAGAGTTCTGGCGGGGCGCGCAGTTCGAAAATTGATTAGGCAGCGCTGGGTGTCGTGGCCAAAGCGCGAGGCTTGAGGGACATGGTCTGCTTGATGATGTCCGTAGTGCATAAGGTGCGCGATGGGCGGCCGATAAGATACCCCTGAATCGCCGAGCAGCCTTCGCGCGCAACGATGGAAAGCTGCGCGGGCTGTTCGATCCCCTCTGCCAGCACCCGCATGTTCAGTTTCGCGCCAAGGGCCGTTACCGATTGCAGGATGGCTACCGCTTGTTCGTCACGCTCGATCTCCGCAACGAACGATGCGTCCAGCTTTAGGCAATCGAACGGGAAGGATCGCAGGACATCAAGCGAAGAGTAGCCGGTACCAAAATCGTCGAGTGCGATGGCGATGCCCATCGCTTTCAACGCTCGCAGCTGGGCAAGCGCGAACTGGCGATCGTGAATAATTGCGCTTTCCGTCAGTTCGAGTGTCAGGCGTTCTGCCGCCAAGCCGCTGTCGGCAAGTGCATCATGCACGGTTTCGATCAGCCTTGGATCACTTAGATGCTTCGGGGAAAGGTTGACGGAGACACAGTGCCGGTTAGGCCAAAGCGCTGCTTCGAAACAAGCTTGCCGCAATATCCAGATGCTTAGGGGTACGATTTCCCCGCTCTCTTCAGCCAGCGGAATGAAGGTCGCCGGCGAGATCATACCCTTTCCAGGATGTTTCCAACGGACAAGCGCCTCGTAGCCAAGGATTTCTCCTGTCGCGACGGCGGCCTGCACCTGGAAATGCAGTTCGAAATCTTGCGTTTCGATCGCCTTACGAAGCTCGGCAACGAGTTCGCGTCGTGTGCGTGCGGCATCATCCATCTGTGCATCGTAGAAACACGGTTCAGCCGAATGGTTGGATTTCGCGCGGTACATGGCCAGATCAGCTTTCGCGAGCAGCGCATCGGCATCGAAGCCGTCGTGGATAGCAAGCGCGACACCGATATTGGAGCTGATGGAGGCAGTGAACCGATCAAATGTGAAAGGCGCGACGAACGCCATGCGTAGTCGATCCAGGAAATCGGTCAATTGTTCATGGCTGTCATAGGAAACGACCGCCGCAAACTCATCGCCGCCGAGCCGTCCGACACACTCGCCCCGCTTCAGCAGCGAACTTAATCGGGCCGCAAGCGCCATAAGCAATTGATCGCCGGCCTGGTGGCCATGTGTGTCATTGACAACCTTGAAGCGAGACAGGTCCATCATGATCACGGCCATGCTGGTATAGCCGCCCTTCACGAGGAAGCGGCGCTGTAGCTCATCGAGAAAGCTCATTCGATTGGGGAGATCTGTCAAGCCGTCGTGCAGCGCCATCCGCCGCAGCCGACGGTAGGATTCGTTTTGCGAATGGGAGTCTATCAGCGCGCTGATCGCGGCACACCCTACGATGATCAGCGACGCTATCGCGGTCGTGATGGCTAGGCCCATCATCGTCGGATTCGACAGGCCATCGCCCATTTTCAAGACGGCGATGCGCATCGCGGCCATGCCGGTGAAGTGCAAGGCTGCTACGGCGAGCGCCAGCAGCAAGACGGCGTGCGTGCGCCGCCATGACCGACGAACGTTCAGCCGATGAAACGCGATGCCGCTTATTGCGACCGATAGCAGTACGGACGCTGCAACATATCCCCACGCCCAGGTAACGATGCCGTCAACGCGGTACGCTGCCATTCCCAGATAATGCATGATCGAAATAGCGGAACCGACGATGCTACCACCGGCTATGCCGCCCCATCGTTTCCGGGAAGCCGCCAGACCAAGTCCGGGTATCGCGAGGCCGACTGCCGCAAGTAGCGACAATAGCGTTTTCAACGGATCGAGCACGACTGGCGCTTGCGTACGAAAGGCCATCATTGCAACAAAGTGCGTTGCCCAGACCATTGTGCCCGTCGCAACTGCGGCCAGAACAATCCAGCCATGCCGGCTCTGGCCGGTGGCGGATCGGATGCGGCCAAAGAGCTGGACCGTTGCTGCGGATCCGATCAGACATACCAGGAGTGCCAGTGCGACAAGCCTCGCGTCGTGTTCCTGGGCGATACACAGTGCCACCTGCATCATGCCGCATTGCCCCACAGGTCCCGGCGGCTTTCCAGCATCAGCGCAGCTTGGCGGGCCAATCCAGCAAGATACGCTTTCTGGTCGTCGGAGGCCGCTTGTCGACGAACCGTATCAACGACGCACAGTGCGCCGACTTCGATGCCGCTCAACAAGCGCAGGGGAGCGCCGATATAGTAGCGAACATGCGGCTCACCGCGAACAGCTGGCAGCGCAGCAAAACGTGGGTCGGCCTCAGGATCGCAACATTCGAGCAAGCTGCCCTGCTCAATGGTGAAGGTGCAAAAACTGTCGTTGCGCGGCATGCAACCGACTGGGAAGCCGTAGCCAGCAGCGATGTTTTGCGTTTCGTCGTGGATGAGAGAAACTGCTGCCATTGGCGCCAGAAAGGCTGAGGCAGCGGCACTTACGAAGCGATCGAAAGCCGACGTCCCGGAAAGGGTCGCCTCCGTCAGACCGCGAACTGCGATAGTGCGACGCCGCTCTCGCAGCAAATTCCCAAACATTGACCTGCCACCGTATTCCATGACGGCGACGCTACTCCTCACGGTGCTAACGGAAGGCTAACGTCTGAGTTACTGCGGTTTTGAAATAGGCGATCTGATGACAGTACCGAACGAAAAGGATGGATGTACGAAAGTTGATACAAGTTAGTTTCAGCTACTCCATATAAGTAATACGATCTATATCGTATACGGCGCAAGTGTAATTCCGTAATTTTCGCAATGTCGCCGAAATACATCGTTAATTTTACCATGCCATTACTTAGGGATAGAGAATCGGTACGGAGTATTCCAGTTGCGAAAAATTCTTTGCGCGGTTGCGCTCTCATGCTGCGTGATCGTTGGCGCGCCTATGGCGGTTGCGCAGACGGCAAGTGGTGTTCTCACCGTTGAAGTCACGGTTGTATCGACCTGCGCTGTCGGCAGCGGCACGCTTGCCTTCGGGACCGTTGATCCGGCGGCGGGTACGAATACGCCGACACGGGTCAACGTCAACGTAACCTGTACGCAGGGTACGCCGTTCTCGGTTGGTCTGAGCGATGGTGCTAATGCCACCGGCACGCAGCGCCGCATGAAAGGTTCCAACCAGTCACAGTATCTCGCCTATAACCTTTTTCAGGACAGCGCCGGTACGCAACGTTTCGGCAATAACGTCACCGCGCAGCGTCTTATCGGTCAGACCGGTCTTGGCGCGACCGCCAACTCAATTCCGGTCTATGGCTCGATCGTCGCAGGCCAAAGCGCCCCCGCAGACGTGTACTCGGACACCGTTCCGATCACGGTCTATTACTAAGCCTGAACCATGACAGCGGCTTTCATCTCTTCGACCTTGGGCGGACTCGGCCTTGTGCTGTCGGCGGCGCTGCTATTCCCGGTCGCTGCGCAGACCTCAGGTGGCACGGCCCAGGGGGGCGGCCTGTCGGTTGCACCAGTGCAGCTGACGCTGGCAGAAGGGACGCGGAGTACTTCTACGATCGTCAGCAATCCGGGTAATGGTCCGGTGACGGTTCAGGTCCGGCTGTTCAGTTGGACGATGGTGGGCGACGAAGAAGTCTACAGCCCTGCCACGGATGCGGGGTTCAGCCCGCCGCTGTTCCGCCTGGAGGCGGGCGGTGCGCAGGCTGTCCGGGTCGTCGCTAAGGCACCCGCCGGTCCGCTTGAGCGAAGCTATCGGTTGGTCATCGATCAGTTGCCCTTGGCTGGTGCGCCGGGGCAATTGCAATTGCCGGTTCGCATGATCCTTCCCGTGTTCGTCGCACCGGCTGCCGGAGTTTCAAGGTCTCGCTATTTGGAATGGCGCGCGCGCCAGGAACCAAAGACGAATCAGGTCACGATCACCGTCAAGAACCGCGGAGCGGTACATGCCAAGTTTGTCGAACTCACGGTGCAGGACGGCGATAAGTCGAAGGTAATTGCGCCTGGCTTGGCTGGCTACGCCCTAGCCGGACAGGAGCGTTCGTGGACCTATAAAGCAACCACACCGACCAAAATCGTGACGCTTACGGTCCAGGAAGGCGGCAAACTCTTACGCTCGTCCGTCTTGCTGACGCAGTAATGATCGCATCATGCCCGGATTTTTGTTCGCGCTCGGTCTCTTGGCCGTTTCGCCCGGATCGTTGGCGGCTGCTGTGCAGCTAACCACCACCGAACAACCCGTAGCTGGCGAAATTTACGCGCAAGCATGGGTCAACGGCATCGATACCGGCAGCGTCATCGAGCTGTTCGGGAACGCAGACGATCTGGAAGCGACTGCTAGCGACCTAAGAATGTTAGGGATTGACGCGGTTTCGAAAGAGGGTCCCGTCCGCCTCCGTAGCATCACTGGGCTCGCCTACCACCTCGATCGGGCTGCGCAAGTCCTGAACATCGAGGTTGCACCTTCGGCCATGCGCCGAAGCGAGATCGCAGTCACCGCAACGCAGGCCGACGCGGTGTTGCCGGCATGGGGTAGTCTCCTCAACTACTCGGCATATGGCGACGATACCGGCAATATCGGCGCTACCGGCGAGCTCCGCCTGTTCGGCCCCGTCGGCACGGTTTCGAGCGGCGTGCTCGTCAATCGAAATCCAGAGCGTCGCAATTTTGACGTCCGACGTTTGGAAACGCGGTACGTGTTCGAGAATCTTCGGTCGGCCCAGCGACTGACAATTGGTGATTTCATCAGCCCTGACGGTTCGGCCAACGGCGCCATTCGAGCAGCTGGCGTTCAGCTCGCTACGGACTTCACGTTGCAACCCGACCTCGTCACGATGCCGTTGCCACAACTGACCGGTGGTAACGGCGTGCCATCGACGGTGGACCTGTACGTCAACGGCGTTCGTCGGCTAACCCAGGACGTCAAAGCAGGCCAGTTTGCCGTATCTGGCGTGCCGATGGTCGACGGTGCCGGGCAAGTCTCGCTGTTGGTCCGTGATGCGCTGGGCCGCGAGAGCGTCCAGCAGCTGTCCTTCTACAGTTCGCGTCAGTTGTTGCGACCGGGCTTGACTGCCACGTCGGCGCAGGTCGGTCTGCTAAGACGCAATGCCTTCATTGCTGGTGATCGATACGGTGCCGGTTTCGCGTCCGGCGCGCTTCGCCACGGTGTAAGCGACCGGCTGACTGCGGAAGCACGGCTCGCGGTGGCGGGAACAGCACAGGTTGCCGGTGCCGGTCTGATCTCTAAGCTGGGCGAGTTCGGCATCTTGGCATTTAGTGGTGATATCTCGCATTCGAACGGCGCAACGGGCGCGGATGCGACCATTTCGTTCCGGCGCGATGATCCGCGTATGTCTGCCTTCATCGTTGCCCAAAAACGCTTTGGGAAATTTGAGACGCTGGCGAACCAACGGTTCTTCCGCGAGGACTGGACGCTTCAGGTTGGCGGGGCATGGCGTTCACCCGTTCTTGGCGGGCTTTCGCTTTCCACGACATTTCTGCATTCGCCGCGTTTAAACACGCGTATCATCGCGGCAAGCTGGTCGCGTTCAATCGGCAACCGCTTGTCGGCCTTCGTCAACGTCGTTGAAACCCGGGCGCGACGGTCCGGTCTGCTCGCGGCAGTCGGCGTTACGTTACCCTTGTCGAACCGCTCATCGGCGATCGTTCAGGCATCGCATAACGCGCAGGGCCTGTCCGGCGCCGCAAGCTGGGCTCGGTTCGGCGAGGTGGATCAGGGCATTGACTTACGCACGACCCTCTCGATGACGCCTGATCGCGCTACGTCATTAGGTGGCGGCCTAACCTTTCGGGGGCGGTCAGGCGAGATTGGCGGTGACGTCCAAATCGATCGTCGTCGTTCTGCTGGTCGGGTGTTCGCTTCGGGAGCAGCATTGTGGGTCGGCGGGCGACCAGAGCTGGCCAACGCGGTCGGGCAAAGCTTTGTCGTAGTGCAGACCGGCCAGCCCAACGTTGCCGTTAACCTTGAGAACCGCCCTGCCGGACGGACGCGCTCGGATGGCAGCCTGTTTCTGCCCAACCTCCCTGCCAATGCGACCGCGCGGATAGCGCTCGATTACGATGGGATCGATTTCGAGCACGAGGTCGCCAAAGCCGAAGTGCTTGTGCGGACACGCGGTGCCGGCGGCGCTGTCGTAAAATTGCCGGTCCGCCGTATTCGCGCTGCGACCATTCACATCCTGCTGCCCAACGGACAGCCCATTCCGATGGGGTCGCTGGTACACCGTCAGGGTCGTCTGGACGATATGGTCGGCTATGAAGGTATTGCCTATCTAACGGATATTGAAGAGAATGTTACTGCAGAGGTCGAGATGGGAGGTGACCGCTGCAAGATTCAATTTCAGCAGGGAACGACCGATGCAGTCATCTGCCATCCGCTGTAAGCAAGGGCTTCTCACCGCTGCCGTTGCCTTCTGTTGCCTGTACGCATCAACGGCAAGTGCGGTATCGTGCACGGTTTCGACAGTGCCGGTAAGGTTCGGTGTCTATAATCCGCTGCAGACTGCGCCACTCTCGACGACTGGAACGATAAACGTCGCCTGTACCTGTGCCGTGGTCGATTGCGTGGCCTTCGGCTATCGGATCGACGTGTCGGCGGGACAGTCCGGTAATCTGGTTCAGCGCGAACTGCGGGACGGAACGAAGCGGCTGCAGTACAATCTCTATTCGGACCCCGGGTTTACCAGCCTCTGGGGTACCGGCATCGGTGCTACTGGAGGTGTCGGTTTCCTCTACCTGTTAGCTTTGTTCGGATCGCGACAACCGGTAACGGTCTATGCTCGGCTTCCTGCACGACAGACTGCGCAACCCGGTGCCTATTCTGACACCCCGGTAGTAACCATTATTTATTAGATGACGATGGAACCAGAATGGGGGTCTAGCGTATAGCAGCCGTGGAAGGGGGCTGCTTTGCGCATTTTACGCTGTTTGATCGCTGCTGGACTGTTGTCGTCTGGCGTATCCGCGTGGGCCGAAACCGCGCCGGGGACCCTAACCGTGAGCGCCGTCGTTATCGATCGGTGCATCGTGTCCAACGCCGTATTGAGCAACGTCATTGTGAAATGCAACGCTGCAGCACCGCCTCACCGCGTGATAGACGAACTAAAGCCGTTTGCGAGCGCTGGTGAGCGAGTTCGTAAAACGGTTCTCTTTTAGCGTCTTGAAGCACATCGTCAAAACAAGTGCACCGCCTGGAAATATGGCTGCGGGCGGGTAGGGCAGGCCCGTGCCTACAAGTCAATCAGTCCGTTTCGTTGCCTCAACTTGTCGCCCGAAGTGATCCGGCTGGTCGTAGTCAGGCAAGTGCGCTTTCCGCTGTCGCTGCGCAACGTCGAGGACCTGCTGTTCTACCGCAGCCGCGCCGTCTCATGACCGATCTCGTTCCCAATCGGAAAAGTCGATGACGTCATGATCGGCCCCGCCTTTGACCCATATCGAGAGGGTTGGGCATGATACGGGCCGCGATGGCCGCACCATACGCCTTGGCCATGAAATCCAGGACAGCGTTCGAGGATGGTGAGGCACCGGCAAAGGCTGGCTGTTCATGCACTTCGCGAGCCATCGTCTTCATTTTTTCTTGCCCCGCCAGGAACGCTGTCAGATCGGGCAAGCCGCCTGCCATCAACTCCGCGATCCGGCTGAGCGGAAAGCCGAAGCTTTTGAGTGCGATCACCTGGTGCAGGCGGGCAATCTGCTCGGTGCCCTAGATTCGCCATCCCGCGGCGGTTCGCGCCGCCCGGATCAACCCATGCGCTTCGTACACGCGCCGGGCCTTGCCGCTGACGCCTAGCCGACGAGCGGTTTCGGCAGATCGCAGATATGGTCCGGGTTTTGCCAATCCGTCATCCTTCTTCGAACGAATCGGCTTATCGGTTCTGCCCCGGGGGCCGATGCAAGAGTATACTGCGTTCCCGATCAAACATCCCGATGGGACGGGGTCGCAAAGCCGTGGGGTGTCCTTCCGCCCCATGCTTGGCATCTCGCTAGGCACTTCGATGCGGCACAAGCGACTCGAGGATGAGGACAATGGCGGCGCGGTCCTGCGCCGAGAAGCGGTCGGTCAGCTCATCGATCAGGTCGGATGGCACACTATCGGCATCGGCCGGCCGGCGGGCCGCGACCCTATAGGTTGTCTCCAGGCTGCAGAGTGGACGACGGTCGAGCCCCGCCCTCATGCCGCTGTCGAGCCGGGCGGCCCTCGCCTGCCGTGGTTCCTCGTCCAGCGCCGACCGGAACACGCTCTCCACCTCGCCCGCTTTCAGAAAGCCGCGACTGGCACGATCGAACATCTGCATCGCCAACACCTCTCATTTCGCCGAGGCGGGTGGCGAGACGACGTACCTCGACCGGATCTGCGACGGCCAACGGGACCATTACAGGACGGTTGACGATTTTGCGCAGGTACAACCTGCGGCGATAGTGATAGCGTGCGCCGCGCGGCTACCGATAGGAAATCAAGGCCACATCCACGTCTCGCCCGAACGGCGGCGCGGACCTGTCATGCGGGCGGACGATACCATCATGTGCGCATCTTGGTGCACAATCCGGTGTCCCGCGAGAGCGCGGCCGGACGCCGGAATGGCGAATTTATGTGGATTTATCGCGAATGTGGAGCGGGTGAAGGGAATCGAACCCTCGTCGTAAGCTTGGGAAGCTTCTGCTCTACCATTGAGCTACACCCGCAAATCAACGACTTAGCGCTGAAAAGGCCCTCTGCACGGCATCGGTTTACGATTCCGGTTTACAGTGGGCGAGGCAGGCAATGCCACGACCCCCGGTCCGCCGTCAACAAGCATGGCCCGCATCTTGTGGCATTCACAGCGGCGTCAGGCCGCGGGCGATGCGCTTGCCGAGCGCGATCTGGCGGGCGGTGTCATCAACGTAGATGCGACGAATCCGCGCCACCTCATCGACAGACCATCCCATGATACTGGCGATCTCGGCATCGGCAAGGTCGGTCTCGGTCATGAGATAGGTGGCGAAGGTGCCGCGGACATCGTGGAGGTGCTTGCGTCGCTGCCGCGGTGGGCCGCCTTCTTCGTCGACATCGATGTGAACGATGCCGGCGAGCTTGGCGATGCGTGCGACCTCCTTGCTCAGCGTATCAAGGTGCCAAGGTCTGCCTCGTGGGTTGACGAGAACCGTATCGACGCCTGACACACGTGAACGAACTTTGAGCAACTCAAGCACGGCGTCCAATCGAGCGATCCGCGGAACCGTCGCGAAGTGGCGCCTGCCTCGACTGCTCTTCATCGCCTTCTTGACTATGGCGAACTCACCTACTGATGCCCAGGTGACTCGCGCAATATCTTCCCGACGCAACCCGGTCACCGAACAGAAGAGAACGGCTTCATAGACGGCACGGTCCTTTTCACCGGCGGCCCTTTCGAAAGCGTCTAGGTCATCCTTCGTCCAGATGATTTCTGCGCGTTGCCCATTGACGTATATCTTGGCGATCTTCTCGGCCACGTTGATCCTGAGATCGCCCCGCTGAACCCCGAATTTTAGCAACGCGCGCAGCACGGTGACACCATTGTCCGCTGCGCGTGGCATCTTCTTACGATCCTCGCGCCAATCCACTACCTTCGCGATCATTCGAGTATCATTGAAGACAGCAAGTGGGACCTTGCCCCATTTGGCTTCTATGGCGCGAATGCTTGATCCCCACGTCTTCTGGCTGTTTGGTGTGAAATTAGACCATTCCGAACTGTCGCGCCATTTGTCGATCAGGGTCTGGATCGTCGTGGGACGGGGCTTGCGCGCGGCATCCCGATCCCTCCTAGCGGCCGCGATCCTTTCCAGCGCTTCCGTCGTCAGCGATGGCTTGCGCCCATCCGCCGACATGACGACCGGCCCCCCGCGCCATGCATAGACGTACCAGCGGCTGATCCCGCCGGCGAGGCGTTTCCTAACGAAGTGGACGCCCTCGATCACAGTCGGGATTCCCAATCGCTGAAGATGT
Source organism: Sphingomonas sp. Leaf67 (assembly GCF_001421965.1). Lineage (GTDB taxonomy): Bacteria > Pseudomonadota > Alphaproteobacteria > Sphingomonadales > Sphingomonadaceae > Sphingomonas. The sequence goes on along the minus strand of NZ_LMLP01000008.1, from coordinate 2,806 downwards.
CGTTTGGAGTTGGCGGGACGGACTCATGCGATCCCCCAGCCGACAGACGGATCGTGCCGTCAGGCTGCACCTCGACATGCGCGACGATAAATCCCGCCTTGCTTGCCGCGTCGAGAACGCGTCGCACCGCCGTAACGCTGATCGGGCTTTTCTTGCGCGATACGCGCACGCCATTTTCCTTTCGAGAACCGGTGGTCTCGAAATTGGCCTCATCCTCACCCCTGCCGGGGCGGATCGAACGGGTGTTCTGATCCGAACGGCTCGCGATCGTCGCGAGGCATTCGAACCCCAACCCGATGGGGTGCATCTCCTCGATTGAGGAGAGCAGCGGTTGGACGAACGGTGTCGGACCAGGCCGGGTTTCGTCCACCTCCGCACGGCGCGCTGACGCCTGGTGTGCGGCGGGTTCTTTAGGATCCAACACGGGAGCGCACTCGCGAGCTGCCGCTGGCAGACCCCCGGCCTAGGTGACGACGTTGACCGAGGGCCTGCCAGCGGTATTTCGGAGAGCCTCGTCGCACCGAAGCGCGGCCTCAGCCGTGCTTCGCAAATCAGCTTGGCCCGGAATCGGCGGGGAGGGAAGAGCCCCCATCGCACTGATCTACATCAACTTGGTAACGCTATGCGTCAACCTGATGGAAGAGAGGACGACGCAGAAACGGTCGTTCAGTGGCAAAGGGCCGCTTCCCACTTTCCGCCGCTCGTTCATCCCGCCTCTATGGTCCTTCAGACCGGATGCGGCGCTGAATGCGTCGTCGCGGGCCGCCTCACGCGGCAGGCGCGTTCTTCGACTTGCTGGCGGAGGCGAACAAGCTGCCGCGCTGACGCCGGGCGCAGCCGCGTCGGATGTCCGGCCGCCGACGCGGCTAGGACGCCGTTTCCGGCGGGTAGCGGTCGGCCAGCGCGAGCATCGTGCTCTCGCCCCCTTCGCCGTTCGCGTGGATGACCTGCTGCTCGAACGGATGCAGGTCGGCGTCTAGGACGACCCACCGCGACCGCTCCATCGACTGGTCGTCGAGCACGGCGGAGATCTCGGCGATCTGGGCCAGCGGGACCAGCGCCGTGACGAACGCCGCGTTCATCGTGTCGCGCGTGCGCCGGTTCTCCAGGAAGTAGCGGAGGCCGTGGGCGAGCTGCCCGCGTTCCGACTGCGACGGGTCGTAGACGAACGCGAGCACCTGCCTGCCGGCCAAACGAGCCGCATCTGCCGCTGCCGCCAACCGCCCGTGCGGCGCGGTCTCGCGGAAGAACTCCGCCTCGACGGGCAGGTGGTCGGGATCGACCAGCGCGCGCCTGATCCTCGCTAGCACCCATGTCCTGATCGCCGAGGCCATCTGGCCACCGAAGTCGGGGGAGGCGATGGGCGTGCGGTGGACGGTCTCGCCGGACAGGCGCACGACGACCTCGTCGCCGGCCTGCGTCGCCTCGCAGGTCGTCGACAGGAACGGGTCGGAACCGGTGCGGCTCCAGATGTAGTTTGTCGTGCCGACGTCGGCGTCGATGCGCTGCGCGGTGTGGCTCAGCGAGAATCCAGCACCCAGCTCGTCGCGTATCGCATGGAAGACTGGGCCGAAGTGCCCGATGGCGTCGCCGAAGGTCTTGATCGAGGCTATGAGCCGGCGTTCGGCCGCGGTGTCGATCACGCCGCGGATCGCGGCGAAGTCGTCGTCGGGCGACCCGATGGCGGTCAGCGCCTCCATCAGCCGGTCGAGCGCGTCGAGCATCGCCCCGGCGTTCGAGAACCTCGCCGCGAGCACGGGCTCGAACGCGTTGTCGAAGAACGCGACGAGCCGCGCGAGCCTCGGTCCCGCCGCGGTCTGGAGCGCGGCCAGGGCCGGGCGGCGCTGGTGCGGCAGCCGCCCCTCGGCGTCCTGCAGGACGTCGGGGTGGCTTCCCACGATCAGGAAGAACAGGATGCCGCCGGCGAAAGAGAGGTCGGAGCGGGGATCCTGCTTGAGCACGCTTCCCGCCGAGAGCTCGGGCAGCCGCAGGAAGCGGTTGCCGACCTCCTGTCCGTCCTCAGTCCGGAAATCGGGTTCCGCGGCCTTGTGGTAGCTCAGGCCGAAATCGAGCAGGCAGGCTCGTCCCGGATCCCCGTCCTGCAGGATGACGTTGTCCGGCTTGACGTCGCGGTGTACGCATCCCTGGCCGTGGCAGTCCCGCAGGATCCGCAGGATGCGGCGGGTGACCGCGACGGCGTCCTCCAGCGAAGGTGCGGCCGACGCCCGCCAGGCCGTCAGCGTGGGGCCCGACACGAACTCGGTCACGATGTAGGAGTCAAAGGCCAGGTCGCCGTGCCGGTGCGCGTTGCTCTCGATCAGGCGCGGGATGCCGTCGACCGCGAAGCTGTCGTAGGCGCTCGCCTCGCGGAAGAAGCGCGACCGGCGCTCCGGGACCGTCCTCGCCTTGAGGACCTTCAGAAAGCCGTTCCGGCCGTCGGCGGTGCGCCTGGCGCGGAAGGCGTCGCCCTGGCCGCCGCCGACGAGGTTCTCCACGACCGACCAGCGCTCGCGCCACCGCGCTGCGTCGATCCAGGTCTGTGCGTTCTCGTCTGACATCCGACCCGAGTAGCGCATCGCGGCGCCGGATACACGGCCCGGCGTCGCCTTGGGTCAGGACCGTGCACCACCTATGTCCGGCGAATGTCTAAGCAGGCCAAGCCGTCCAGGAAGCACCACTACGTGCCGCAGGCGCAGCTGCGCCACTTTGGACTTGCCCCGGAAAAGTGGAGAGTTCTCCTTAAGGTGAAAGGCGAACTCGATGACGAAGCAGCGACGGTTCACGAAGGAATTTGAAAACGAAGCGG
>NZ_LMLP01000007.1:0-17500 GCF_001421965.1 Sphingomonas sp. Leaf67 | reverse complement strand
GCCGCGGCCTATTATCGCGAACCCTTCGTCACCGACCTGCTACGTGTCCAGTCGCTGCTGTACCTGACCACGCCGTTCAGCTCGTTCGCCTATGCGCTGCTCGCGCGGCGAATGGATTTCCATCGCCAGGCACAGGTCAATCTCCTGTCCTCCTTCCTCGGCGCACTGGCGGCGATCGGGGGTGCCTATGGCGGGCTGGGCGTGTGGACGCTGGTCCTTGCGCCCGCGGTCCTGTTCGTGACGCGCGCCGTCGGGCTGACCATCGCCGCGGAGGCTTGGATGTGGCCGAGTTTCGATTTTCGCGGTGCCGGGCATCTCGCGCGCTATGGCGGCGTCGTCGCCGGCGCCAGCCTGCTCGGTTTCGCGCAGAGCCAGGCCGATATCCTGATCGCCGGGCGCTGGTTCGATGCCCATACGGTCGGCGTCTATACCACCGCGCTGTTCCTGACGCAGATCTTTACCAACAAGGTCGTGCCCCCGCTCAACGAAGTCGCCTTTTCCGCCTATGCCCGGATGCAGCATGATCCGGCAGCGGTGGCGAACGGCTTCCTGCGGTCGGTGCGACTGGTGATGCTGGTCGCCGTCCCCTTCTTCCTCGGGCTGACCGTGACCGCCGGCCCGGTCGTGACGCTGGCGCTGGGCGATCAGTGGCGGGAGGCGGCACCGCTGGTCGCGTTGCTGGGCATCGCCATGCCGTTCATGGCGCTCCAGACGCTGTTCCCGCCGGTGGTCGATGCGATGGGGCGGCCGGGGATCACCGCGCGGACGACGGCGATCGGCGCAGTGCTGTTGCCGATCGCGTTCCTGATCGGCGGGCGTTTCGGCATTGCCGGGCTGGCGGCAGCGTGGATCGTCGCCCATCCGATCCTGCTCGGCATCGTGCTGCACCGGGCCTTGCCGGTGATCGGACTGTCGCTGGCCGAATTCGCCACCGCCGTCCGCCCGGCGTTCGCGGCGGGAGTGGCGATGGTCGGTGCAGTCGTGCTGGCGCAGACGATCGTTGCACCGGGATCGCCGGCTGCGACGCTGGCGCTGTCGGTCGTGGTCGGTGGCGGCGTCTATACGGCCATGTTGCTGCTGTTCGCCCGGCCCGCACTGACCGATGCGATCGCGATGCTCCGGCGGCGGTAGAGGCTGTCTGGAAACGCGCGGCTGCACGTTTTGCGGTGCCGGCCCGCTCCCCCAGGGGTCCCAGCAAAGTAATATTTTGCTGGGCTACCCTCACCCGGCCACCCACAGGGTACACTCGATGGGTGGCCGGGTGGGGGGAGCGGGCCGGCACCGCCTTGAAACTCGCCCTTTCGCGCGTTTCCGAACAGCCCCTTATTCCGCGCCGCGCAGCTGGCGAATCGCGTCGCGGGTCGCGCGCAGATAGGCGTTGCCGTGAAAGCGATAGGTGCCGATGAAGTGCGCGAACGCCGCGTCGCCCGGAACACCGGCATTCCAGAAGTTGAAATAGCGCGCATAGGGCAGCAGCACCGGATCGGGATCGTTCGCGACCACGACATTGGCGGCAACCTGCTCGCTGCCCCAGCGGCGCCATTGCCGTTGCCCGAGCACCTCGTCCATCGCGAGCGACAGCGTCTCGGCAACGCCTCGCCCGTCGCCGCTGCGGGCGAAGCCGGCGAAACCGGCACAACCGCGGACATAGCGGAGCGGCGCATGGCCGGGCAGGTCGACCCGGCCCAGCACCGCCTCTGACGCGTCCTGTACATGGGTGGCGGGCGACAGCGGATCGACCGGGCGGCGCGTCGCGACAAAGGCGTCGACTTGCAGCAACCGGGCATCCGCTTCGCCCAGCAACGTAAAGCTGCGCCCCGCCGCGATTGCCGACGCGACCTCGGGCACCGGACCCAGCGTCACCGTGTCCGAATCGAGCTGGATCACATAGTCGTGCGCGCGCAGGTCGAGGATCGTCAGCAACCGCTCCCACACATCGCGCCGGGGGCAGGGATCGGTCACGACCGAATCGATCGGAATGATTTGCGGGTCGCCAAGCTGCGCGGCCAGCACCGCCCTGTCCGCCGAGGTCAGCGTGCCGTCGTCGAGGATCACGACGCGCCCGCGCCGCAAATGATGCAGCAGCGATTTGACCGCGACCAGATAGGGCAACAGCACCGCGCTGCCGATCATCGAAAAGACGATCACCCCATCGTCGCGCACCATCGCCGGTGGCGTGGCAAGGATGCCGCGCGCCAGCCGGCGGTGCCGCCATTGCTTCCAGTGCCAGTTGAGATGTTCGCCGAGCGAGGCCATGACGCCATCTTATCGACCGCCGGTTAAACGCGCGTCAACCGGCGCGCCCGGGTTCGTTATCCCTGCTGGATATAGTCGCGCATCGCCTTCGCCTCCGCCTCGATGCCGTCGATGCGATATTTGACGAGGTCGCCGATCGACACGAACCCGACCAGCCGGTCGGCGTCGATCACCGGCAGGTGCCGGATGCGCCGCTGCGTCATCAGCGACAGCGCCCCCAGCACCGACGCCGCCGGATCGACGGTGATCGCCGGACTGGTCATCCGTTCGGCCACGGTCAGGTCGAGCGCGTCCGCGCCGCGTTCGACCAGCGCGTGGATCATGTCACGTTCGGAAAAGATGCCGACGACCTCGGCCCCCTCCAGCACCGGTACCGCCCCGATGCGATGCTCGGCCAGCAGTGCCACGACCTCGCGTACCGTTCGATCGGCTCCGACCGATACGACCGCACGCTTGCCCAACAGTTTCGCGATGGTCATCGCCCTATCCTCCATCGGTGCGCCGGTCCGACCCGCCGGCGCATCCATGGGTTGAGAATTTCATGCTTCGCCGCCATTTGAAAGCCATGGCGAACGATCTCGACGAACCAGAATATGCCGCGTTCGCCTGGGGACGATTTCGCTGGCTGCTCAGGGTGATGGCAGCGATCTCGGCGGTCGCCGCGCTGCTGGCGCTGGCCGGCATCTGGTGGTGGATCGGATCGATGAACTGGGTGATCGCCGCGGCGACGCTGGCCGGCGTCGGATTCTCGGTGATGCTGGGCGGCGCGCTGATGGCGCTGGTGTTCCTGAGCAACGGATCGGGCCATGACGCCGCCGTCGACGCGTTCAATGCCGATCGCGATCCGGGGCGTGATCCGCGGGGTTAGGCGGCGCTACACGCTCTACGTCGCCGCGGATAAAGCCGAGACCTCTGCGCAAGTCTCGATGGCCCGTACCCCGGCGAAGGCCGAGGCCCGGTTGGGGGACGCTGGCACGCTACGGAAAAGCCTTCCCAACCGGCCCCCGGCCTTCGCCGGGGTACGGTGGAGCGCCGGTGCCGTTCGGTACTTTCGCAAAGGTCATAATTAAGTCCGGGTGACGGATCGCCCTTCGCAAGCCTCGCAACGCATCCGTCCCCAACACAGCAAAACCCGCCGGTCGCCCATCGACGTCCGGCGGGTTTTGCGGAAAGCGTCAAGCGACACGCCCGGTCCCTCGGGACCGGAGCGGCTTACTTGATCTTCGCTTCCTTGAACTCGACATGCTTGCGCACGACCGGGTCATACTTGCGGAAGGTCAGCTTTTCGGTCTGGTTGCGCGGGTTCTTCTTGGTGACATAGAAGAAGCCGGTATCGGCCGAGCTGACGAGCTTGATCTTGACGGTGGTCGGCTTTGCCATGACCCAAAAACCCCTTGGGCCTGACGCCCGCGAATTGACAATGAATAGCGGCCCGCCACACGGAGGCTGCTGCAAGACGTGGGCGCATGAGCCAATCGCCGGCCAAAGTCAAGACGAGCGGCCTTCATCGGAACGTAACGATCGCATCCTAGCTTGGGATTCAAAGCGTTGGAGGTAAGGATGCGGATCGAGTCAGTGCACATCGATGCGGAACGGGCACTACGCGTCGGGCATCGCCTCTGTCCGTTGGCGGAGATCGAGGCGATTCGCGCCATCGCCATCGCCGAATCGAGTCTGCCCGCGCTCAGCATCCTTGCGGTGGTCGACGCCGCGATCGCCCGGGGCGAACGCCGGTCGATCGGCGAATGGACCGCGCTCGCCCGCGAAGCGATGCATTGCGGCCGCAGCGACATCGCCACGGCGCAGGCCTATGCCGCCGCCTGCACGGTGCGGTTCGCCGACTGATCCGGCAACGACATGGACCCGCTCGTCCCCGCGTTCGTCGCGGTCCTGCTGGCCGGGGCGAGCGACCGGCCACCGCTGCTCGCCGCGATCCTGTCCGACCGGTCGGGACGCGGCGCACTGTGGGGCGCGATCGTCGCACAGGCGGCGGGTTTCGTGCTGGCCGCGATCGGCGGCATGCTGGTCGCGCCGGCCCTGACCCCCAATGCCCGCGACCTGATGCTCGCCGTCGCGCTGATCGGCGCCGCGACGTCGGTGCCGTTTCCGGCGCGAATCAAGGACCGCCTCGGCGACTGGCGACTGCCGCCGTTCCTGACCGGGCTGCTCGGCATGGCGGTTCTGACCCTTGGCGACCGCAGCCAGTTCCTCGTCTTCGCGCTCGTGGCGCGAACCCCCGATCCCGTGACCGGCGCGGTCGGGGGTGCGCTGGCCGGCGCGATCCTGCTGCTGACGTCGGCGACGCTCGGCGAACGTGATTGGCTGACGCTGCCGCTCGCCGCGGTCCGGGCGGTTGCGACGCTGATGCTCGGCCTGACCGGTGCGATCCTCGGTCTCGGCGCGTTGCGCCTGCTGTGATCTGCCCGGGCGATCACCACGACCGGATTTTTTGAGCGGCGCGGCCGGGAAAGATTCGCCAGCGCGATCGTTGCTGAACCGAACCATATCCCGCCGGAGATTTTCCCCGTGACCAACCCCGCGCTCGACACCCCGACCGACCTGCCCAACAACAAGACGGTGACCGTCGCCGACGGGCTGAACGCCGCGCTTGCCGATTGCTTCACCCTGTATCTGAAGACGAAGAACTTCCATTGGCACGTCTCCGGCCCGCATTTCCGCGACTATCACCTGATGCTTGACGATCAGGCTTCGCAGATCCTCGCCGTGACCGACGTCATCGCCGAACGCGTGCGCAAGACCGGCAACACCACGCTGCGCTCGATCGGCGACATCGCGCGCCGCGCCGCGATCAAGGACAATGACAAGGATTTCGTAAAGCCCGACGACATGCTCGCCGAGCTGCGCGACGACAATCTGAAGCTGGTCGAGCGTTTCCGCGAAGCTCGCGAAGCTGCCGAGGATGCCGGCGACACCGCGACCAGCAGTCTTGCCGACGAATGGATCGATCAGGCCGAGGAACGCGCCTGGTTCCTGTTCGAAGCCGCTCGCAAGGGCTGATCGGGTGCGCGGGGCGGTCTTGCCGCCCCGCCCGTCCGCATGAACCGATGCGCGCCTTTGCCGATCTGCTCGACCGCCTGATCTACACCCGGTCGCGCAATGCCAAGCTGGCGCTGATCGGCACCTATCTGCGCGATACACCCGATCCCGATCGTGGTTGGGCGATCGCGGCACTGACCGGCGATCTCGACCTGCCCGCCGTCAAATCGGCGACGATCCGCGCGCTCATTACCGAACGCACCGATCCCGTCCTGTTCGCCATGAGCCGCGATTTCGTCGGCGACACCGCCGAAACCGTGGCGCTGCTCTGGCCCGAACCGCCGCCCGGCACGATCCATGATGCCGATCCGCTGACGCTCGACACCGTCGTCAGCCGCCTCGCCAGCCTGTCGCGTTCCGATGCGCCGCGCGCGCTCGCCGACATGCTCGACCGGCTCGAATCCGACGAACGCTATGCGCTGCTGAAACTCGCCACCGGGGCGCTGCGCGTCGGCGTCTCCGCCCGGCTTGCCAAGACTGCGCTGGCGCAGGCGTTCGGGCTCGATGTCGATGCGGTCGAGGAAGTGTGGCACGGCCTCGCCCCGCCCTATGCCGAACTCTTCGCGTGGGCGGAGGGGCGCGGCGAGCAGCCGCATGCCGCCGACCTGCCGGTGTTCCGGTCGTTCATGCTCGCCCACCCGCTCGACGACGGCGTGGTCGACCTCGCCGACTATGCCGCCGAATGGAAATGGGACGGCATCCGGGTACAACTGGTCCATGTCGGGGCCGAGACGCGCCTCTACAGCCGCGCCGGCGACGACATCACCGCCGCCTTTCCCGAAGTCGCCGCCGCCTTCCGCACACCCGGCGTGCTCGACGGCGAATTGCTGGTGCGCGGCGATGGACAGGGCGCGAGCGTCCATGCCGATGCCGGTGCCGCCAGCTTCAACGCGCTGCAACAGCGGCTCGGGCGGAAAGTCGTGTCGAAGGCGATGCTGGCCGACTATCCCGCCTTCGTTCGCCTCTACGACATCCTGTTCGACGACAGCGAGGATCTGCGCGAGCAGCCATGGACCGCCCGCCGCGCCCGGCTCGAAACCTTCGTGCCGCGGCTCGACCCGACCGTCTTCGACCTGTCGCGCCTGATCGACGCCGCCGATTTCGACGCGCTCGCCAATATCCGCAGCGGTGCCCGCGACGCCGCGATCGAGGGCGTCATGCTCAAGCGGCGCGACTCGCCCTATGTCGCCGGCCGTCGCGTCGGGCTGTGGTATAAATGGAAACGCGATCCGCTCGTCGCCGACTGCGTGATGATGTACGCCCAGCGCGGCAGCGGCAAGCGATCGTCCTTCTATTCCGACTACACCTTCGGCTGCTGGACCGGCGACCCGGCCGAAGGCGGCGAATTGCTGCCGGTGGGCAAGGCCTATTCGGGCTTCACCGATGCCGAATTGAAGGATCTCGACCGCTTCGTCCGCCAGCATACCGTGCAGCGCTTCGGTCCGGTTCGCGAGGTGGAGAAGACCCTGGTCCTCGAAGTCGCGTTCGATTCGATCCACGCATCGAAACGCCATAAATCGGGGGTCGCGATGCGCTTCCCCCGGATCAACCGCATCCGCACCGACAAACCCGCGGCCGAGGCCGATCACGTCGCGACGCTGCTGAAACTGGTGAGCTGAACCCTGCACGTTGTCGTACCCCACATAGGAGGGGGTCCAAAGCCAAGCACTACAACCGTCGCTTCCTGCGACCGTGGAACCCCGTCATCGCCAGCCTGCGGATCACCCCGCCGCTGGCTCCAACGCGATCTCGAACAGCATCGGCCACCATTTGCCCGTAACGAACAGCCGCTTGGTCCCCGCGTCCCATGCGATCCCGTTCAACACCGCCTCCGGATCAAGCGCCCCCAGCTCCGCGCGCAGCGGTGCAAGATCGACCAGCCCGTCGACCGCCCCCGTCGCCGGATCGATCCGCACGATATAGTCGCGGTGCCAGATATTGCCCCACAGCTTGCCGTCGATCATCTCCAGCTCGTTCAGGTTATGCACCGGGCGGCCATTGGCGGTGATCGTCACCCGTCGCCGCTCCCTGAACGTTTTGGGGTCGAGGAAGCGCAGCGTCGGCGTCCCGTCCGACAGGATCAGCGACTGGCCGTCGCTCGCCAGTCCCCAGCCCTCCCCGGCATAGCGCGCGGTGCCGACCGCCTTCAGCGTCTTGGCGTTCCAGCGATGGGCGATGCCGTCCATCCACGTCAGGCTGACCAACTGCTGCCCGTCGACTGCCAGCCCTTCGCCGAACTGCTCCCCCGGCAGCCGGGCGCGCGCCAGCACCTTGCCGTCGGCCAGATTGACCCGCCGCACATCGGACACGCCGGGCTGTCCGGTACTTTCGAACAGCGCCCCATCATGCCACACCAGTCCCTGCGTGAAGGCGGTGCGATCATGCGGATAGCGCGCCACGATCCGCGCCGAAATCCCCTCGACCGGGACCGGCTGCACCGGCGCAAGCGGGGGCGCGCCGGCCTGCGCGGACGCGGCGGTGGCGAGCGCGAGGCTCAGGGGCATCAACCAGCGGATCATCGTCGTCGTCATCCTCGCATCCGCCTTGCCCGTTGCTGAACCGTCAGAAGGGTACCGCCGGGCCGGCGGGCACGATCCCGGTCGGATTGATATCCTTGTGACTGCGATAATAGTGCGTCTTGATCTGGTCGAGATCGATCGTGTCCATGACGCCCGGCAATGCCGCGATCCGTTCGGTCAGCGCGCGCAGCCGGGGATAGTCGAGCAGGCGGCGGACATTGCATTTGAAATGCCCGTGATAGACCGGGTCGAACCGCACCAGCGTGGTGAACAACCGGATATCCGCCTCGGTCAGACGATCGCCGACCAGCCAATCGCCCGTCAGCCGATCCTCCAGCCAGTCGAGCGAGTCGAACAGCGCAGCGACCGCGTCGTCATACGCGGCCTGCGTCGTCGCGAAGCCCGCGCGATAGACGCCGTTGTTGACGCTCGCATAGACGCGATCGTTGACCGCATCGATCTCGCCGCGCAGCGCCGCCGGATAATAATCGCCCGGCGTCGCGCCAAGATCGTCGAACGCGGTGTTCAGCATCCGGAGGATATCCGACGATTCGTTGTTCACGATCCGGCGTTCGGCCTTGTCCCACAGCACCGGCACGGTGACCTTGCCGGTCATGTCGGGATCGGCGAGCGTATAGAGCTGGTGCAGATGATCGACGCCGTTGACCGGATCGCCGCTACCGCCGAACGCCTCCGCAAAGCTCCATCCCTGCGCACCCATCAACGGCCCGACCACCGTGACCGGCAGCAAATCCTGCAATCCTTTCAGCGCGCGCACCACCAGCGTCCGATGCGCCCATGGGCAGGCGAGGCTGACATACAGATGATAGCGCCCCGCTTCCGCCGGCATGCCGCGCTGTCCCGCCGGCCCCGCATCGCCATCGCGGGTCAGCCAGTCGCGAAACCCGCTCTCCGCCCGCTGGAAATTGCCCGATGCGTCGGTCGGTGCGACCGGCGTGTCGTTGGTCCAAACCCCGTGCTGCAACATGCCCATCGGCGATCCTTTCGCTATCCGGCGGTCCAACGCAGGGCGGCCGGTTTCCGATCAGCTTCAATTCGCCGAACAGAGCGATTTCGATCGATAGGATGTGAAGCCGCAAGCGACCTGCGCGCATCCCTTCGTCAGCCCGCTCCCGGTCCGCAGCGGGAATCGGACGCGGCCGTCGATCCGATCAAACCTCGTCGGTGTTCCCATCCTGCTTCGAGGCAACTCCTCGGCGCTGCGAAAAGCAGTCGACCATGGACCGGCCGTCGCCTATCCCCTCGCCGGACTGCTCCAGTTGTCGCTGTTCGGCATCGTCTTCTAATGGGTCATCGCCGTGCCGATCTGCCTGCTGCTCGGGCTGACGCTGTGGCATTTCGCGATACGATCGGGACGACAGCGCCGCGGCGACGCGCTGCGCTTCGGGTTGATCGCCGGCGGCCTGATCGGGGCAGTGATGGCGATCATCGGCGATCCCGGCACCCGCTGGTTCGACGAACCGCTCGACGTTCTTGGCTATTGTCTCGCTGGTCTCTGCGCAGGCGGGGTAGCCTATCGGCTCGGCTATTGCCGACGCTGACCCTCCAACGCCGTCCTGCCGGTCGGTCGGAGCTGCTGCGAGCGTGCCGGGAACGCCGGCCCCGCACGCCGACATCCACTCAGGGATTCTGGATCAGCCGCAGCAACGACCCATCGGGATCGAGCAACGCGCCGATCCGCAGGCCGTTCTGCTCGCGGGGCGGTTGCAATCGCGGAAAGCCGGTCGATCGCTCCACAATCCCCGCCGCCTGTGCGACCGCGTAAAATGCGTCGAGGTCGTCGAGCCGCAGGCAACTGCCATAGCCGCTCGTCGCGGGATCGAAATCGGGCCACGGGAAGAATTCGAGCTTCAGCGACCCTCGTTCGAGGATCATCCAGGTCGGGTCGCGCCATGCCTCGTGAAACCCGAGCGCGGCGAAAAAGGCCGATGTCACCGCGAAGTCGCGCGACGGCAAATTGGGTGTCGCCAGATCCATAGCATGCCCGATCCCGTATGGGGTTCCCCGAAACGAAAAAGGCCGGCCACCCTTGCGAGTGACCGGCCGCTTTCCTGTCGCCGAAGCGCGAACCTCAGAGCTTGTTGAGGTTCACCGCGGCATGCTTGCCGCGACGATCGACTTCGAGTTCGAACTCGAGGCGATCGCCTTCGTTGAGCGTCGGCAGACCCGCGCGCTCGACGGCCGAGATGTGGACGAATGCGTCCGGCTGTCCATCGTCGCGCTGAATGAAGCCGAAGCCCTTCATCGCGTTGAAGAACTTCACGACGCCGCTGGCGCGCTCGCCGGTCAGCTGACGCTGCGGGCCGCCCATGCCGCCGCCTGCGCCGCCACGGGGGCCGGCATCACGCGGTTCACGTGCTTCGCGCGGTGCGCCACCGCCGGTCACGGCCATCGGTTCGCCGTCGATCTTCAGATCGGTCGCCGAAATGCGACCGCCGCGATCGACGAGCGTGAAGCCCATCGGCTGCCCTTCGGCCAGCGCGCTCAGCCCGGCCTGTTCGACGGCCGAGATGTGCACGAACACGTCTTCGCCGCCATCATCACGGACGACGAAGCCGAAGCCCTTCTGCGCGTTGAAGAACTTTACGACACCGGTCGCTTCGCCGACGACCTGCGGGGGCATGCCGCGGCCACCGCCGCCGCCGCCACCGCCGAAGCCGCCACCGCCGCCGCCGAAGCCGCCGCCACCGCCGCCACGGAAACCGCCGCCGCCGCCGCCGAAGCCGCCACCGCCGCCACGATCACCGTAGCTGCTGCCGCCGCCGCCGAAGCCGCCGCCGCCAAATCCACCGCCGCCGAAGCCACCGCGATCGCCGCCGAAGCCGCCGCCGCCGTAGCTGCTGCTGCCGCCTTCGTCACCAAAACCGTCGCGCTTGTCCCTGCCGCGCCCACCGCGCTCGCCGCGCCGTCCTCGATCGAAACTCATTGCCCTGTTCGTCTTCCTGGTTCGCCCAACTTCATTCTAAACCCAAGCGCCGAGCGAAAAACGCAGGTGTCCGGGCACCGCCAAGCCGGGTGCCACATCCCTGCATAGCGTAAAAGCGCGCGGCCCCAAACGAATTTCGCCGCTGCAATCGTTCCTGTCGCCGCGATCATGGCGATTATCTTGCGATTATGTGGCGAAGACGGCACAGAATCGCCCGATGGACACCATGATGGCGCTGATCGCCGACCCGACGGCATGGGCCGCGTTCTTCACGCTGGTCGTACTGGAAGTCGTGCTGGGCATCGACAACCTGATCTTCATTTCGATTCTGTCGAACAAGTTGCCGGCCCACCAGCAACAACTGGCGCGGCGAATCGGGATCGGCCTCGCGCTGGTCATGCGGCTGCTGCTGTTGTCGATGATCGCGTTCATCGTCTCGCTGACGACCCCGGTGTTCGACCTCGGCATTCAGGGGTCGCCCGACGGCTATGGCCGGCCGAGCTTCGAAACCGCCTTTTCGTGGCGCGACCTCATCCTGATCGTCGGCGGGCTGTTCCTGGTGTGGAAGGCGACGAAGGAGATCCATCACACGATGGACGACGAACCCACCGGCGACGCGCTCGACCGGAAGGGCAAGGCCGCCCTCGGGCTTGGTTCGGCGATCGCGCAGATCGTCGCGCTCGACATGGTGTTCTCGATCGATTCGATCCTGACCGCGGTCGGCATGACCGACGAGGTGCCGATCATGATGGCCGCGGTGATCGTCACCGTGGCGATCATGCTGGTCGCCGCCGATCCGCTGGCGCGATTCATCAACGCCAACCCGACCGTCGTCATGCTCGCGCTCGGCTTTCTGCTGATGATCGGCGCGGTGCTGATCGCAGACGGCTTCGGCGTGCATGTGCCCAAGGGGTATATCTATGCCGCGATGGCATTCTCGGCCGGGGTCGAGACGCTCAACATCGTCTCGCGCCGATCGAAGACGAAGAAGCGCAAGGCCCGGGAAGCCATTGAGCGCGACGTTTCCCATTAAGGCGGCACCGGCCCGCTCCCGCAAAACTCGCGCCAGCGAGTTTTCAAACAGCGCGCGAACCGCTAGGCGCAACCGATGAGCGTTTATTTCCACGAAGAAGATTTGCCGGCCGACGTGTTCGCCCCCGGCGCCGACATCGCCGTCGATACCGAGACGATGGGCCTCATCACCCCGCGCGACCGGCTGTGCGTCGTGCAGCTGTCCGATGGCGGCGAGAACCAGCATCTGGTCCGCTTCAATCCCGGCAGCGACTATGCCGCGCCGAACCTGAAGGCGGTGCTGGCCGATCCGGCCCGGGTGAAGCTCTATCACTTCGGCCGGTTCGACCTTGCCGCGATCCAGCATTATCTGGGCGTCACCGCCGGCCCGGTATTCTGCACCAAGATCGCGTCGCGGCTGGTCCGCACCTACACCGATCGCCACGGCCTGAAGGAACTGGTCCGCGAACTGCTGGGGCAGGATCTGTCCAAGCAGCAGCAATCGTCCGACTGGGGGGGGCCGGTGCTGTCCGATGCGCAGCGCGATTATGCCGCCTCCGACGTCCGCTTCCTCCACGTGCTGCGCGAGGAACTGACGAAGCGGCTGGCCCGCGAGGGGCGCACCGGTCTGGCGCAAGCCTGTTTCGATTTCCTGCCGCACCGTGCCGCCCTCGATCTCGCCGGCTGGCCCGAGACCGATATCTTCGCGCACATGTAAGGGCAGAGGATGTCGGAAATCGCCCGCCAGGAACGCTCGCGCCGGCAACGCCGTGCAGCGCCGGGCAGCGCGCATGACCGGCTGATCGGATTCCTGATGGTCGTGCTGCCGATCGGCATCGGCGTGCTGGCGGCGTTTCTGGTGATGGCCCCGCTGTTCATGCGCGGCGATACCAGCTTCGTCCTCGACAAGAACAAGGTCGCCGTCGCGCAGGAACGGATGCGCCTGCGCGCCGCCGAATATCGCGGACAGGACGCCAAGGGCCAGCCCTTCGTCATCGATGCCGGATCGGCGGTGCAGAAAAGCTCGGCCGAACCGGTGGTGCAGCTGCAGCAACTGGCCGCCGCCATCCGCCTGCCCGATGGTCCCGCGCGGCTGACGGCACCGCGGGGCCGCTATGACATGCAGACCGAACAGGTCGCGGTGAACGGCCCGATCCGCTTCCGCGCGGCCGACGGCTATGCGCTCGACACCAACGACGCGACCGTCGACCTCAAGACCCGCCGCCTGCAAAGCGGCAGCGCGGTCACCGGCACTACATCGATGGGAACGTTCAGCGGCGACCGGCTCGACGCCGATCTCGAGGCGCGCACCGTGCGGCTGACCGGCAATGCCCGCTTGCGTATCGACCCGGCACGCACGAAATAGCCGCGATGATTCGCCACGCGCTCCCGGGCCTCGCCGCCACCTTCGGCCTCCTCGCCACCCTCGGGTCGGCCCAGGCGCAGACGCGGCACGACTCGAACGCGCCGATCGATTTTTCGGCGAACGCCATCGAATTGCAGGATCGCGCCAACCGCGCCGTCCTGACCGGCGGCGTGACCATTCGCCAGTCGACCATGACGCTCACCGCCGACCGCGTCGTCGTCGCCTATGTCGGGCAGGTCACCGAAGGCGCCTCGCCGCAGGCATCACGCATGGACGCGACCGGCAACGTCACCGTAACCCGCCCCGATCAGACCGCGAAGTCGCGGTTTGCCGTCTATGACGTCAATCGCCGCGTGGTGACGATGATCGGCGGCGTGCAGCTGACGCAGGGGGCCAACACCCTGACCGGCGGGCGGCTGTCGATCGACCTCGACACCGGCCGCGCGACGATCGACGGGTCGGGCGTCGGCACCACCGCCGCGCCGGGCGGGGCGGTCCAGCAGGGCGGCGGTCGCGTGACCGGGCGGTTCTCGGTTCCCAAGCGGAATTGAGGCAGGGTTAGAGCAGGAAGACCGTTCGTGCTGAGTAGGGACCGAGCGAAGTCGAAGGCCGGTATCGAAGCACCTACTTCAGCCACTCCGACAGGCCCAGCGGCTACTCAGGACGAACGCTGGTAGTTCGAAAGCGGCATAATTTGACCGCAACCCACGCCCAAGCCGCCGAACAAAGCTTTCCTTTCCCGCCAACCCTATGCAATATTCCTGCCAATCGGACCGTCCTAACGGTACGGTAACCATTGCCATGCGATCAGGACGCTGCCGATGACCGACACCACCCTGTTGTCCCGCAGCGCCGACGCTGTCCCCGTGCACGAACGCCCCTCCGACCGGGGGCTGTCGGTCGTGTCGATCGCCAAATCCTATGACAAGCGCGTCGTGTTGTCCGACGTGTCGATGTCGGTCGGGCGTGGCGAGGTCGTCGGCCTGCTCGGCCCCAATGGCGCGGGCAAGACGACCAGCTTCTATTCGGCGATGGGCCTCGTAAAGCCCGATGCCGGCCGCATCCTGCTGGATGGCGAGGATATCACGGCGCTGCCCATGTACCGCCGCGCGATCCTCGGCCTCGGCTATCTGCCGCAGGAAACGTCGATCTTCCGCGGGCTGTCGGTCGAAAAGAACATCCTCGCCGTGCTCGAACTGGCCGAGCCGGACAAGGTGACGCGCGCGGCGCGACTCGAACAGCTGCTCGACGAATTCGGCCTCACCCGGCTGCGCACGGCATCCGCCATGGCCTTGTCGGGCGGCGAGCGGCGACGCGCCGAAATCGCGCGCGCGCTGGCGGCCAATCCGACGATCATCCTGCTCGACGAACCCTTTGCCGGCATCGATCCGATTTCGATCGCCGACATTCGCGATCTGGTGATCCAGCTCAAATCGCGCGGCATCGGCGTGCTCATCACCGACCACAATGTCCGCGAGACGCTCGAAATCGTCGACCGCGCCTATATCATCTATGACGGGCGGGTGTTGTTCGCCGGCTCGCCGTCCGAACTGGTCGCCGACGCCAATGTCCGCCGCCTGTATCTCGGCGAAGGGTTCGAACTCTAACCGCGATGAGCCTCGCGCCTCGCCTCGACCTGCGCCAGTCGCAATCGCTGGTGATGACGCCCCAGTTGCAGCAGGCGATCCGCCTGCTCGCGCTGTCGAATCTTGAAATCGAAGGGTTCCTTGCCGAGGAAATCGAAAAGAACCCGCTGCTCGAATCGGGCGGTAGTGACGATGACGGCCCGGCGGCCGAAGCACCCGATCCGGTCGCGGCCGGCGACCCCGCCGGGTCCGACGAACTGTTGGGGCTGGGCGCGGCGAGCGGCGAATCGCTCGACCTCGATCTCGGCGAAACCTTCCATCACGACAGCGCCTCCGACGGGGTCGGCTCGCTCGACGGCGGTCTTGGCCTTGCCGCGACCGGTGCCGGCGGGTTCGAGGATGCCCCCGATCTCGACGCGCTGGCCAGCGCCGACCTCTCGTTGATCGACCATCTGCTGCAACAGGCCGGGGCCTGCGTCGCCGGGGCCGACCTGTTCATCGCCAGCGCGATCATCGACCAGATCGACGATTGCGGCTATCTGTCGGGCTCGCTGCTCGACATCGCCAACCGCCTCGGCGTACCGCTCGCCCGCGTCGAAGCGGTGCTGGGCATCGTCCAGACCTTTGACCCCAGCGGCGTCGGCGCGCGTAGCCTTGCCGAATGTCTCGCGATTCAGGCGCGCGAGGTCGATCGCTACGATCCGTGCATGATGCGGCTGCTCGATCATCTCGACCTGCTCGCGCGCGGGGCGCTGCCGCAGCTGCGCCGGATCTGCGAGGTCGACGAAGACGACCTGACCGACATGATTCGCGAACTGCGCGGCTATGATCCCAAACCCGGCTGCCGCTTCGGCGGCGAACGCGCCCAGTCGGTCGTCCCCGACCTGTTCGTGGCCCCCCGCGGTGACGGCTGGGCGGTCGAGATCAACGGCGCCACCCTGCCGCGCGTGCTGGTCAATCGCGGCTATTTCGCCGAACTCAGCGCAAACGGCACCAAATCGTCCAAGGCATGGCTGTCCGACTGTCTTGCCAGCGCCAACTGGCTGGTCAAGGCGCTCGACCAGCGGCAGCGCACTATCCTGAAGGTCGCGACCGAGATCGTGAAGCAGCAGGAAGCGTTCTTTCGTCAGGGCGTCGCCCATCTCCGCCCGCTGACGCTGGCGAAGATCGCAGAAGCGATCGAGATGCACGAATCGACGGTCAGCCGCGTGACGTCGAACAAATATCTGTCGTGCCCGCGCGGGCTGTTCGAGATGAAGTATTTCTTCACCTCCGCCATCCAGTCGGCCGATGGCGGCGAGGCGGTATCGGCGCTCGCGGTCAAGGAGGCGATCCGCAGCCTGATCGCGGCCGAAGACCCGAAAAAGATCCTGTCCGACGATACGCTGGTCGAACTGCTGAATGCGAAGGGCTTCGACATCGCCCGGCGGACGGTGGCGAAATATCGCGAGGCGATCGGGCTGGGCTCCTCGGTCCAGCGCCGCCGGCAAAAGGCGCTCGGCCGGTAACGCTTTCCTACAGGCGGCAACGGGTGGCAGGGTCGCCGGCGCTCTTTCCAACCGTAGATTCCGCCGTCCCGCCACCGGGCAAGGTCACCCCGATCGCAAAACGCGCACGAGTGTGACCTTTGTGACCTTTGGCCGGCGCAAATTACCAAGTCACTGTAATCACACAACCCGTTCCCGCTACCACCCGTTCGGTTCGAGCAGCTTCGAGCCTGTCGAGAAGCGTCCGTCGAGAACACGCCGCCCCGAACGCAACGTCGACGGGCCGCTCCAAGACGTCCAAAAACGTCCGGTTGCCATACATTGCCGGTCGCGGCACACTCTTCAAACGCTCCACCGGCAACGGCCTGAAGCTCGGGCAGCACTTCTTACCACCTACCAGCGCGTCGAACGGTCCTGCGTCCGGAAATCGATCCTTGCGGATAATCGGCGATCGGAAATCTGCGCCGCCGCCACCGGATCGCGCGTACTCGTTCCCGCCGCCTATCGCGTCGGCCTTGTCGGAACGGCCTTCTCCGGATCTGGAGCAAACTGTTCGTTGCCGATAATGCCGAACGTGAAGCGATCCCCCTGAGCCTGGGCATATCGCGCCGCGGCCAAGACGCACGTCAGCTTGTCGAAAGACTCGCCACCCATGGCGTCGGGTCGCAGGATCAATCCGCCAGCGCTTTCCACGAACATCGCTCCGGGTACCAGACCGCACTGGCGTTCCAGTGCTTCGGCGAACGCCTTGTCGGTCGGATAGGCGGACCGCCGCGGAAAGTCGTTCAGGACGCCGCGCCGTTCCAGTTCGGTCTTGGCACTGGCCAGCATCACCGGACGCATGACCTCCCCAATCCGGTCTTCATAAGCCCGTTGCACCGCCGGATCGCGGATGGTGACGATCTCCGATCCCGCCGCCTGCCGGATACACTCGACATGCTCCTTGGTCGCGCCGGAACCTTCTCCGATCACGACCTCGACGCTCTGCAATTCGGCCTCGTACCGTACGGTGAAGCCGTCCGGTCGCAGGCCGCATCGCACCAGCTTCTGTACCAAGACCTGTTCATAGGCCGACGGCGGTGTTTGCGGCATGTCGATCATTTCGGCCTCCCCTGCCGCACGCACCAGCTTCCCCTAGGCGGTGTCTGCATTTAGCGCAGCCAGATCATGGCGCACGCGAGATGAACGAAGCCCATGAAAGCGGTGATGGTTTTCTCGCAGCGCAGGGCGAGCCCATGAAAGCGGTGATGGTTTTCTCGCAGCGCAGGGCG
>NZ_LMLP01000006.1 GCF_001421965.1 Sphingomonas sp. Leaf67 | reverse complement strand
CACTCAGCGGCCTCACGCCCTACGAATACATCGCCAAGATCTGGACGTCAGAGCCAGACCGGTTCATCGTCAACCCGATCCACCAGATGCCGGGACTAAACACCTAGGCCTGAAATTGGCTCTGGTTTTTTAAGCTAACTCTCCACGGTAAAAGACCCGCCTGAGGTAGTTTTCTAAGGGTGTGCCTAAAACCTACCTCATAGATCATGAGGTAAATCGATAGGGGAGGGGAGGGCGACAAATTTGGAAGCGGAACGCCTGCATTTCTGGTGGAAAGCCGTCAGTCCGCTTTGGGGTGGCGATCGCGCGGAAGCGGACGTTCGTTCATTTAAAGGGGCAGGGTCGTCCCACGTCAGGATGCTGTTAGCTCAACCATCACGATGTAATTATCCCGCATAGGGATCTGGCTGTGGGCAGCGCCGTCACGAGCGACCTTTATATCCGTAAGCGTCGGCGTATCGGTCAAATGGGTGTAGAATGGAGATTTTAGCGTTCCCTTGGAACGAGTTGCCCGTCGCGATGAAGCGACCTGCAATGCGACAGGAAGGCGGCGGCGGCCGGCGATAGCGAACGGTGGCGCAAATATGCGATACCGATCTTGCGCTCGACTATCGGCCCCTCCAGCGGGCGCCAGACAACCGCAGGGTTCGCAAGCATAGTGATCGTAGAGTGAGGCAACACGGTCACGCCTAACCCGGCGGCAAGCAGGCCGCCCATCGTCACCAATTGCGAAACTTCGTACAAGGGGCGGACCGAGATCCCGGCGCGCAGCAGCGCGGCGTCGGACATGACCCGTACGCTGCTGCTGGTCGCCATTGCCAGAAAGGGTGCGTCCGCAAGCGTCGACCACGGCGCTTCACCCGGAACGTCGAATCGCGATCCCGACTGGAATGCAAGGACGCAGCGATCGGACAATAGCGGCTCGAACCGGTAATCGGGTTCGTCCGTCTCAGTAACGAAGGCCAGATCGATCTGGCCGTCTCGAAGCTGGCGGTATAGCTTGCCGGCGATGTCGTCGCGGATCACGATGTCGACCGACGGGCTGCGCGCGATGTAGTCCCGGATGGCGCGCGGCAAGGAAGCGGCGGCGAAGGACGGCAGCGCGCCGATCACGATCCGCCCGCGCATGCCGGTCAGATCCTTCGATAGCGTGGCGAATGCATGATCGAAGTCCGCGATCAGCCGCTCGACCGTTGGCACCAGTATCGTACCCGCGCTCGTCAGTTCGACCCGGCGTGAACTGCGATCGAACAGACGGACGCCCAGATCCTCTTCCATCAACCGGATCGTCCGGCTGAGTGCCGGTTGCGAAAGGTTCGCTGACCGGGCGGCTTCGCTGAAGCTGCGCGTGCGGGCGACCGCCATGAACAGTCGCAGCGTCGTCAGGCTGGGGGTACGGTTCATCCGGTCCTCTCCATTCATCGATCAGCTTTACGTATCAATCGATGCCAACATTCTATTTTTATAATCATATCGAACGATTGATAAACCGTCGAGCGGACGAAGCCGGCGCCAAGAGCCGGACCATCCGACAAGAGCCGATGTCCAGTCGGCCGTCCTCACAGGGGAGGTTTCCATGCAAGGTCGCAAGACTCGTTTCACGCGCATCAGCCTGACCGCCTTGGCGCTCGGGCTCACATCGCCGGCCATCGCCGGCACATCGGTCATCGGCGGGCAGGATGGCTCCGCCGGCCAGCAGGCGCCTACGATCGATCCCGCGCAGACGAGCAGCGCGCAGGACCCGGCAGCCGGTGCGAGCAGCACGGGATCGCTTAACGCCCCGACCGGGGTTGCGGGAGACGCTGGCGACGATGTCGATCAGCAGGGCGCGCTGTCGAACGATGCCCGGACCGGCGAAGGCGCCGATATCGTCGTAACCGGTACGAATATCTCGGGCGTGAAGGCGGTTGGTAGCGAGGCGGTAACGCTGACGCGCGAGACGATCATCGCCAGCGGTGTCGCGTCGGTCGCCGACGCGGTCAACACCCTGCCGCAGGTTCGCAATCTCGGCGATTTCCGCGAAGGCGGAACGCAGGGGTCGTATAATTCGCAACAGGGATCGGCAATCAACCTGCGCGGATTGGGTGCACAGGCGACGCTGACGTTGGTTGATGGCCACCGGGTGGTCGGTACCGGCGCTGCCTCGAACTTTACCGAGGCCAATCAGGTGCCC
Organism: Sphingomonas sp. Leaf67; assembly: GCF_001421965.1. Lineage (GTDB taxonomy): Bacteria > Pseudomonadota > Alphaproteobacteria > Sphingomonadales > Sphingomonadaceae > Sphingomonas. Next base: position 24,828 of record NZ_LMLP01000006.1, on the reverse strand, counting down.
ATCGCCGCCGTCGCTCGGATTGAGGTGATCGCCGATGGCGCATCGGCCATCTATGGCTCGGACGCGGTGGCAGGCGTGGTCAATTTCGTGCTGCGCAAGGATTTCGACGGGATCGAAGCATCGAACCGCGTGACGAACCAGTCGGGCGGGTTCCAGATTCAGCCGTCGATCACCGCCGGCACGACGTGGAGTGGTCTAGGCGGCCTCGGCGCGGGCAACGTGCTGGTCAGTTACGAATATACCCATCGCGACCCGTTCCTGCGCGCGAAGAACCGCTTCCTGTTCAGCGACCTGCGGCCGTTCGGCGGACCCGACAACCGGCTGAACGGCACGACTGCCACGCTGGCGGGCCCCGCCAATATCTATGTCCAGAATGCCGACGGATCGCAGAATCCGGTGCTGCCGCGAGCCGGCTTTTATACCTACTACGGGCTGCCGCAGGGGGCGAATGTCGCCCTGACGCCGGGCGACCTACTGGTCAATCAGCCGAACCTGACCGACAATGCCTATTATAACGACTATACCGGGCGGCTGGACCGGCATCAGGTGTCGCTGTTCGCCAACCAGGAATTCGGACCCTCGATCGAGGCGTTCGTACAGGGGACCTATTCCAACCGGCACACCTTCTCGCGCTCGCCGGCATCGGCGGTGCAGAATGTGACGTTGTCGCCGTTCCTGTTCGACGCAGGCGGCGCGGTGACGGCGACGCGCAATCCCTATTATATCGCAGGCATCCCGGGCGTCGCGGCGAACGCGCCGCTGAACGTGCAGTATAGCGCGCTAAAGGATATCGGTTCGAGCAACTTCGACAACCGGTCCGAAACCTATTCGATCACCGCCGGAGCGCGGGTGAAGCTGCCATGGAGTTGGCGCGCGGAGGGTTATTACACCTATGGTCGCGACGAGGCGTGCAATTATTGCCAGAGCGGGACCAACATCAATCCCAATGCCCTGCAATATCAGATCAATCTGGGCGCGATCAATCCGCTAAGCGCGCTGGCGCTGACGCCCGCGCAGTTGGCCACCATCGCCGGCGACAATGTCCAGCGTAGCGGCAACGGCTTGGACAATGCGCTGGTCAAGTTCGACGGCCCGCTGTTCGCGGTCCCGGCGGGCAGCGTGCGCGCTGCGTTCGGTGGTGAGCGCAACAAGCAGTACAACTTCAACATCAACGGCGCGAACCGCAGCGCCACCAACCAGTTTCTGCTCGACACCACCGCTGACAACAGCCGCCTGTCGCGAACGATCTGGTCGGCATTCGGAGAACTCTATGTCCCGCTGATCGGCGAGGAGATGGGCATCCCGCTTATCAAGAGCCTGACTATCGACGCCGCCATCCGGTACGACGATTATTCGGACGTCGGTTCGACCTCCAACCCCAAGATCGGCGGGACGTGGGTGGTGAGCGACATCCTCAGCCTGCGAGGGTCATGGGGCACGTCGTTCCGGGCCCCGTCGCTGCCCGACGTGAACTTGTTCTCCTATTCGGCGGTGGGCGGTTTCGCCTTCTCGAACAACGATCCGCGGGTCGTGAACGGGGCAGGGCCCGGCTTCACCAATATCGGCGTGGTTGTCGGATCAAACCCCGAATTGCAGCCGGAGAAGGCGACCAACTGGTCGGTCGGCGGCAACCTGAAGCTCGGCGACTTCACCGCAGAGGCGACCTATTACAATATCCGCTATACCGGCCGCATACAGCAACCCAATTCGATCGCAGCGTTCCAGGCGGGCGCCTATCCCGGCTATAACGGATACAGCCAGTTCATTCTGCCGATCGCCAACCCGAGCGGTTGCGTGAACACTGATCCGGCAACCTTCGATCCGGTGCTGCGCACCTATCTTAGCCGCACGCTGCTCTATGGTACGCTGCCCAATCCGTGTGCGGTCAACGTGCTGATCGACGGGCGCAATGCCAATCTGGCCGCGACCCGGCAGGACGGCCTGGATGCGTCGATAAACTACCTGCACAAGTTCGACGCGTTGACCGTGAACGCGTCGGCGGCGGTCAGCTGGACGATCAGCAACGAGGAACAGGTCGTTGCCGGCGCGCCGTTCGTCGACCGGCTCGGCTTCTACAACTCGCCGACCGAATGGCGCGGACGCGGCTCGCTCGGGCTGCTCTATCGCGGGGTCAGCGCCAATGCGTTCGTCAACTATATCGGTTCCTATTTGAACGATTTGGCGCTGGGCCCGATCGGCCAGTCGATCCCGCCGCAAAAGGTCGATGCATGGACGACGGTCGACCTGACGCTCGGCTATGCCGCCGATCTGAAGGATGCCGGTACCCCGTTCAGCGGGTTTCGCACGTCGCTCACCATCCTCAATCTATTCGACCGCGACCCACCGATCGCGATCACGTCAAACGGCGCGTTCAACGGCGCCTATTCGAACCCGTTCGGACGGACGGCGACGATGCAGGTCACGTTCAATTTTTAGATACTTGTCGTTGCACCGCGATCGCCTCCACGATGCAGGCGACCAGTTCAAACCAGAAACGGGGTCGGGGGGATGTTGGCACTAACCGGACTGGCGGCGATCGCGGCGTTGCTCGCGGCGATCCTGTCCAATCGCCTATCGCCGCTGGTCGCGCTGATCCTGATCCCGGTCGGGGCGGCGCTGCTGGTCGGCATGGGCGATCAGGTGCCGGCGTTCATCCTGACAGGGCTGAGCAAGATCGCACCGGTGGCGGGGATGTTCATCTTCGCCATCCTGTTCTTCGGAGTGATGACCGATGCCGGACTGCTGGCACCACTGGTCGGGTTCGTTGTGCGGCTGGTCGGGGACAGCCCGGAACGGATCGCCCTCGGTACCGCGATGCTGGCGCTGCTCATCCATCTCGACGGGTCGGGCGCCGTGTGCTTCCTCGTCACCATCCCGGCGCTCCGCCCGGTCTATGACCGGATCGGAATGGACCGCCGGGTGCTGGCCTGCACCGCATCGATGGCGGCGGGCGTCAATTTCCTGCCGTGGACCGGGCCGACCCTGCGCGCTTCCGCGTCGCTCGGCGTACCGACATCGACGCTGTTCACGCCGATGATCGGGGTGCAGCTGGTCGGGCTGGTGTTCGTCGGAGCAGCATCGTGGTGGCTGGGGCGGCGCGAGCGGGTGCGGCTGACCGGATCACCGGCATTCGATGCCGGCGATGCCGTACATGCGCCCGCCCCGCCGGCGGCCGCGCCGGTCCATGGCTGGCGCTTCATGGTGAATGTCGTCCTGACCCTCGCGGTCGTCGGCACGATGATATCGGGGCTGGTCGAACCGGTCGTCGTCTTCATGATCGGTACCGCGCTGGCACTGCTGGTCAATTATCCCGGTGCCAAGGCACAGCGCGAGCGGATCGACGCGCACGCCCATGCTGCACTGCTGATGGCGAGCATCCTGCTGGCGGCGGGCGTGTTCACCGGCGTGATGACCGGTTCGGGCATGATCGGCGCGATGGCGGCAGCGGGCGCGGGCCATTTGCCGGCGGCCGTCGGCGGGCATCTCGCCGCTATCCTCGCCGTGGTGGCGATGCCGCTCAGCCTCGTCTTCGATCCCGATTCCTTCTATTTTGGGGTGCTGCCAGTGATCTCGGAAATGGGTGCCGGCTTCGGCATCCGCCCCGAAGAGATCGGCCGCGCCGCGCTGTTAGGGCAGATGACGACAGGCTTTCCTATTAGCCCGCTGACGCCCGCCACCTTCCTCGTCGCGGGGTTGAGCGGGATCGAACTGGGCGCACACCAAAGGTTCGCGATCCCATGGCTGTTCGCCGCCAGTCTGGTGATGACCGTCGCCGCGCTGCTGATCGGGGTGATCCCGCTATGATGAGCGAGCGACCGCAACGGCATTTCGTGCGGATCGGGGCGGGGTCTGGCTTTGCCGGCGACCGGATCGAACCCGCCATCGAACTGGTCGAACGGGGCGAGCTCGACTTCCTCGTCTTCGAATGCCTTGCCGAACGCACCATCGCGCTTGCGCAGGAACGGTTACAGGCCGATCCGGCGGACGGGTTCGACCCGATGCTGATCGAACGGATGCGGCGCGTCCTGCCCGCCGCCGCCGCGCAGGGCGTCAGGATTATCACCAACGCCGGCGCGGCGAACCCGATCGCCGCCGCCCATGCCGTCGCCCGCGTCGCCCGCGAACTAGGCCTCCCCGACCTGCGGATCGGCGCAGTTACCGGCGACGATGTGCTGGCGGTGCTGGCGGATAGCGACCCGCCGCTGATCGACGGGGCGGGGACGGTCGCCACGCTGCGCGACCGGATGGTGTCGGCCAACGCCTATCTGGGGGCGGACGGCATCGTCGCCGCGCTCGATTCCGGGGCCGACATCGTCATCACCGGGCGGGTCGGCGATCCGTCGCTGTTCCTTGCACCCATGATCCACCGCTTCGGCTGGTCGCCCGACGACTGGGACCGGATCGGGCGCGGCACGCTGGTCGGGCACCTGCTCGAATGCGCCGGGCAGTTGACCGGCGGCTACTTCGCCGATCCGGGGCGCAAGGACGTGGCGGGCCTCGCCCGGCTCGGTTTCCCCTTCGCCGATGTCGATGCGAATGGCGATGCGCTGCTCGGCAAGGTCGCGGGGTCAGGCGGGCTGTTGTCGGTCGCCACCTGCACCGAACAACTGCTCTACGAGATTCTCGACCCCGCCGCCTATCTCCAGGCCGACGTTACCGCCGATTTCCGCCGGGTGCGCTTCGAACAGGTCGCGACCGACCAGGTCGCGGTATCGGGCGGCGCCGGGCGGACACGGCCGGCGTCGCTGAAGGTATCGATCGGATACGACGACGGCTTCATCGGCGAGGGGCAGATTTCCTATGCGGGCCCCGGCGCGGTTGCGCGCGCGAGGCTGGCGCTCGACATCGTACGCGAACGACTGGCGCTGACCGGCGCGGACATCCGCGAGATCCGCTGCGACGTCATAGGGCTCGACGCTGTGACACGGACGGCGGACGACCATGCTGACGGCGGCGGGGAGGTTCGCGCGCGGATCGTCGGACGCAGCCCGAGTGCGGCCGGCGCCCGGGCGATCGGCGCGGAGGTCGAGGCGCTCTATACCAACGGGCCGTTCGGCGGCGGCGGGGTCAGCCGCGGCATCCGCCGGGTGGTCGCCATCGCGTCCTGTCTGATCCCCCGCGACGCGACCGCGGCCAAGGTGCATATCGTGGAGGCCGGCGATGCGGCTGCGTGATCTGGCCCATGTCCGCACCGGCGACAAAGGCGATATCTCGCAGATCTCGGTCATCGCCTATCGCGCGGCCGACTATCCACGGATCGCGCGGGCGCTGGATGCGGCACGGGTCGGTGCAGCGCTGAGCGTGGCCGCCGGATCGGTCCGCCGCTACGATTTGCCGCAGCTAGGCGCGCTGAATTTCGTGCTGGAGGGGGCGTTGAGCGGCGGCGTCACCCGTTCGCTGGCGCTCGACGCCCATGGCAAGACGCTGGGCGCGCATCTCCTCGCCTTAGAGATCGGGGATGACGCATGAGGGGCGCGGGCTGGCTGGCGCTGACGCTGATCGCCTTGCCGACCATCGCCGAGGCGCGGGTGACGCGGATCGTGGTCGAGCGCAGCGAAGCGGCGGGCAACGGCTTCACTATGCTGCGTGGCCGCTATGAGGGCGAACTCGACCCCCGCGATCCGCACAACCGCATCATCACCGACCTGTCGGCGGCGCCGCGCACCGCACGCGGGACGGTGGCCTATAGCGCGACCTTCGCGATCGTCCGGCCGAACGATCCGGCGCGGGCCAGCGGCGTGCTGTTCTACGACGTGCCCAATCGTGGCAACGCCCGGATCGAACCGGACCCCGCCGGTCATATCCGGGTCGTCAGCGGCTGGCAGGGCGATATCGCGCCGCAGCCGGGGGTACAGACCGCGACGGTGCCGATCGCCGCCGGACTAACCGGGCCGGTCCTGCAACGCTTCGTCGGCGTCGCGGCAGGCAGCGCGAGCGTGCCGATCGTCGGTGGCATCGTCCGCCCGGTCGCGCGCCCGCTGCCGGTGTCACTCGACACCCGCGCGGCGCGGTTGTGGACGCAGACAGCCGACAGCGCCCCGCTGGTCCCGGTCGCAGCGGGTGACTGGGCATTCGCAGACTGTCGTACCCGCCCTTTTCCGGGGACGCCGGACCCTCGGCAGCTCTGCGTGCGGGGCGGTTTCGTCGCGGACCGGGCCTATACGCTGCTGTATACGGGACGCGATCCGCAGGTGCTGGGTATCGGTTTTGCGGCGGTACGCGATCTGGTCGCGTTCCTGCGGCACGGATCGCGCGACGATCATGGTACCGCCAATCCGGTCGCCGGTCTCGTCCGCTGGCCGATCGTTACCGGCACGTCGCAATCGGGCAATTTCGTCAAAAGCTTCCTGCATCTGGGCTTCAATGCCGATGAATCCCGGCGCCGGGTATTTGACGGCGCCAACCCAGATATCGCCGCACGGCAGGTGCCGCTCAACATCCGCTTCGCCGTGCCAGGCGGTGCCGCCGACCTGTTCGAACTGGGCAGCGAAGGTGCGCTGTGGTGGAGCCGCTACCGTGATCGCATGCGCGGGCGCGGTACCTCCAGCCTGCTCGACCGGTGCCGCGCGAGCAACACCTGTCCAAAGATCGTCGAGACGATCGGGTCGGCTGAAATCTGGGGCTTGCGCCTGTCGCCGGGACTGGTCGGCACCGATGCCCGCCGCGACCTGCCGCTGCCGGCCGATGTCCGGCGCTATTACTTCGGATCGGTCACCCATGGCGGGTCGCAGCACGGCGGCTTTCCGTTGACCGGTGAAGTGATCCCGCCGGGCTATCCGCCTTGCGCGCTGCCGCTAAACCCGGTTCGGACCGCCGATATACGCCGGGCCTTGCTCGCCCGGCTGGTCGAATGGGTCCGCAACGATCGTGCGCCACCCGACAGTCGCTATCCGACGATCGCCGCCGGCACGCTCGTGCCGCCCGATGCTGCGGCGATGGGGTGGCCGGCGATACCGGGCGTGCCGTTGCCGCAGACCGCGCTGAACCGCATGCCCGATTACGACGTCGGGCCGCAGTTCCGCTATGTCGATGAAAGCGGCGTGGCGTCGCGCCAGCCACCACGCGTCCGCCAAATCCTGCCGGCCCGCGTGCCGCGCGTCGACAGCGACGGGAACGAGGTCGGGGGTGTCCCGCTGGTTGCGCTGGCGGTGCCGATCGGTACCTATACCGGGTGGAACGTCCGCACCGCCGGCTATGGTCGTGGCGGGTCGTGCGGCTTTATCGGCGGCTTCGTGCCCTTCGCCCGAACCGAGGCGGAGCGGCGGCAGCGCGGCGATCCGCGTCCGTCGCTGACGGCACGATATCGCGACCATGCAGGCTTCGTCGCACAGGTCCGCGCCGTTGCGTGGCGGCAGGTACGCGATGGCTGGCTGCTGCCCGAGGATGCCGCCCGCACCATCGCCGAGGCGGAGGCCAGCGATGTCCTGCGCTGACCCTTTCCGCCTTGCCGGTATCGCCACGGCGATCGCGGCACTGCTGGTCGGATCGGTCGATGCGACCGCCCGATCCTGTGCCGCGCTGGTGGGACGGGGAACGACGGTTACCGAGGCCGACGGTATCTGCCGGGTAAGTGGCGTGCTGCGGCCGGTCGCCGGGTCTCGGATCGGGTATCAGCTGTGGTTGCCGCCGCATACCACGTGGAGCGGGCGCATGGTGATGCTCGGCAACGGCGGCTATTCGTCGCGGCTGCCGCTGACGGCAATGACCGAGCAACTGGCGCGGGGTGCGGCGGTAGTCGCGACCGATACCGGTCATGACGGCGACGATCCTAATTTTGCGCTGGGGCGACCGCAAGCGATCGTCGACTGGGGCTGGCGCGCGCTGCATCTGAGTGCGGTTGCCGCCAATCGTGTCACCACGCGCTATTATGGCCGGGCGCCGCGCTACCGTTATTTCAACGGCTGTTCGACCGGCGGGCATCAGGCGCTGATGGAGGCGCAGCGCTTTCCGGGGGATTTCGACGGGATCGTCGCGGGCGCGCCGGGCGCGGCGCGGGTCCGGCTGAATGCCGCTTTCCTGTGGCAATATCGTGCCAACCATTCTGCGGGCGACGATGCCCGCGCGATCCTCGGCCAGCGCGAACTGGCGTTGCTGCAACAGGGGGCGCTGGCGACCTGTCGCGCCAGCAACGGTTCCGCCGCGGGCGGCCTTGCCAGCGATGCATGGCTGAACGATCCCGTCGCCTGCCGCTTCGATCCAGGTGTCCTGGCATGCGCACCCGGTCGGGCCGAACCGTGTCTGTCTGCCGAACAGGTCACCGCCGCCCGCCGGATGTATCGCGGCGCAGTCGACCCGCGCAGCGGCGCGCGGGTCACCAATCCGTGGCTGCCGGGCAGCGAAGCGGGCTGGGCCGCCTATCTGTCCGATGGCGGGCGACCGCAGCCGGCGCGAACCAGCTTCTGGCGGGTCTGGGCCTTTGCCGATTCGGCATGGTCGTGGTGGCGGTTCGATTTCGGTCGCGACCTCGATCGCGTTCGCCGCACGCTGTCGCCGGTTATCGACGCGGTCGACCCGGACCTGATCCGCTTCCGCGCGTCCGGAGGCAAGCTGCTCCACTATCACGGGCTGGCCGATCCGGTGGTGTCGCCCCTCGATTCCACGCAATATCATGCTGCCGTCGCCGCTCGCATGCTGACTGCCGACTGGTATCGCCTGTTCCTTGCCCCGGGCATGGGCCATTGCGGTGGCGGTCCGGGCTTCACGCGCTTCGATCCGCAGCAGGCGATCGAGGCGTGGGTCGAACAGGGACGCTCTCCCGACCGGTTGATTGCCCGCCCGACCGATCCGGCGGCGAACGCCACCCGCCCGCTCTGCCCCTACCCGGCGCGAGCCGTCCATATCGGCGGCGACCCCGAGCATGCCGACAGCTTCGCCTGCCGCCGCACGACCGACACGAACCAGAACAAAAGAATAAGGGAGAAGACCGCTTGAAACCCCTGCTGCCCATTTTCGCGGGTATCGCGCTTGCCGCGTTGGTGCCGATGACAGCCGTCGCCCAGACGCCTCCGGTCGCGACCGGCCCGTGGATGGACGCCGGCCAGCCGACCGAGGCGCGCGTCGCCGCGTTGCTGGCGGCAATGACGCCTGAGGAGAAGCTGACGCTGATCTTCGGCCAGTTCGCGACCGACTTTCCGCCGAAGCAGTTCACCGCCCCCGCCGGTGCGCGCGAAGGGTCGGCCGGCTATGTGCCCGGTATCCCCCGGCTCGGCATTCCCGCTCAGTGGCAGGCCGATGCCGGGATCGGCGTCGCCAGCCAGGGTGGGGCCAAGCGCAAGCGCGAACGGACCGCGCTTCCTTCCGGCCTCGCCACAGCCGCGACCTGGAACCCGGAGCTCGCCCGGCGCGGCGGGGCGATGATCGGGGCGGAGGCCTATGCCTCGGGCTTCAACGTGCTGCTCGGCGGCAGCGTCAACCTGACGCGTGAACCGCGCAACGGCCGCAATTTCGAATATGCCGGCGAAGACCCGCTGCTGGCGGGCACGATGGCGGGGGCGCAGATCGCCGGCATCCAGTCGCAGCATGTCATCTCCACGATGAAACATTTCGCGCTGAACGATCAGGAGACCGACCGCAACGCCGGCAATGCGGTGATCGACCCGAAGGCGGCGCAGCTGTCCGACCTGCTCGCCTTTGAAATCGCGATGGAGCGCGGTGATCCGGGTGCGGTGATGTGCGCCTATAACCGCGTCAACGGACCGTTTTCGTGCGAAAATCCGTGGCTGCTGACGAAGGTGCTGCGCGATGACTGGGGCTTCAAGGGCTTCGTCATGTCCGATTGGGGCGCGACTCACTCGACCGAGGCGGCATCGGCGGCGGGGCTTGATCAGCAATCGGGCTATCCCTTCGATGTGAAGCCGTTCTTCGGCGAGGATATGCGTCGCGCCATCGCCGACGGGCGGGTGCCGCCAGCGCGGATCGACGCGATGGTCGGGCGCATCCTCTATGCGATGCTGCGTCACGGCCTGTTCGATCATCCGGTGACCGCCGCACCGTTCGACCTGCCCGCCGACATGCTCGCACGCAACGCTGCGGTCAGCCGCGCCGATGCGGCCGAAGCGATCGTCCTGCTGAAGAACAGCGGCAACGTCCTGCCGCTGGCGACGAGCGCCAAGCGGATCGTCCTGATCGGTGGCCATGCCGACAAGGGCGTGCTGGCGGGCGGCGGATCGTCGCTGGTCTATCCCAAGGGCAGCAATGCCGTTCCGGGGCTGCAACCTACCTTCTGGCCGGGGCCGGTCATGTACTATCCGTCCTCGCCGCTGGAGGCGCTGCGCCGCCGTCTGCCCGGCGCGACGATCACCTTTATCGACGGCACCGATCGCGCGGCGGCGGCGGCCGCTGCCGCACAGGCCGAGCTCGCCATCGTGTTCGCGACGCAATGGGCTGGGGAGGCGTTCGACGTGTCGCTGACGCTGGCCTATAACCAGGACGCACTGATCGATGCGGTGGCGGGCGCCAACCGTCGCACCGTCGTCGTGCTGGAAAATGGCGGACCGGTGCTGACCCCTTGGGCACCGCGCGTCGCCGGCATCCTCACCGCCTGGTATCCGGGGACCGAGGGCGGGGAGGCGATCGCCGACGTGCTGACCGGGCGGGTCAATCCGTCAGGCCACCTGCCGATGACCTTCCCCGCCAGCCTCGACCAGTTGCCCCATTCGCAGCCACCGGCAAAGGGTGAGTTCCGCTATACCGAAGGCGCGACGGTCGGTTATAAATGGTTCGATGCGAAGGGGTTGGCCCCGGCCTTCGCCTTCGGCCACGGCCTGTCCTATACCGACTTTCGCTACAGCGACCTGGTCCTGACCGCGAAGAACGGCACGATCGAGGCGCGCTTCAAGATCGCGAACACCGGCCGCGTTGCCGGCAAGGCGGTGGCCCAGCTCTACGCCGCCGCACCGGGTTGGGAAGCGCCCCGCCGCCTCGCTGGCTTTGCCAAAGTCGATCTGGCTCCGCGCCAGAGCCGCACGGTCAGCATCGCCGTCGATCCGCGATCGGTGTCCGATTACGACGTTGCGCAAAGCTGCTGGCGCCCGACGACCGGCCGTATCGGCTTCACCCTCGGCGGATCGTCCGCCGACCGCACCGCCCAAGCCGATCTTATCCCCTTCGCCGCTGCGCTGAAGGGCGCCCGGCTCTGCCCCGCTTCCTGACCTCGCCTAGCCCAAAGGATTCCACACCGATGAACCGCATCACCAAGGCCCTGATTGTCGCCACCGCGCTGACCGCCATTCCCGCCGTGGCGCAGCCTGCCGGCCCCACCATCCGCACCGACAACGGTGCCGTGCGCGGGCAGGTCGCCGATGGCGTGGAAAGCTGGAAAGGCATTCCCTTCGCCGCGCCGCCGGTCGGTCCGCTGCGCTGGCGCGCGCCGCAACCCGCGGCGAAATGGACCGGGGTGCGCGACGCCACCCAATATAGCGCCGACTGCATGCAGAAGCCGTTCCCGAGCGACGCAGCGCCGCTCGGCACGACCCCGGCTGAGGACTGCCTGTACGCCAATGTTTGGCGGCCGGCCGGGGCCAAGGGCAAGCTGCCGGTGCTGGTGTGGATCTATGGCGGCGGCTTCGTGAACGGTGGCGCCTCCCCGCCGACCTATGCCGGCGCGAACATGGCGAAGAAGGGCGTGGTGTTCGTCAGCTTCAACTACCGCGTCGGTCGCTTCGGTACCTTCGCGCTGCCGCAACTGACCGCGGCGAATGCCGATGGCGGGCGGCTGGGTAACTACGGGATCATGGACCAGGTCGCCGCACTGCAATGGGTCAAGCGCAACATCGCCGCGTTCGGCGGAGATCCGGCGAACGTGACCATTTCGGGCGAGAGCGCCGGCGGCATCTCGGTCCATGCGCTGGTCACCTCTCCGCAAGCGAAGGGGTTGTTCGACAAGGCGGTCGTGATGTCGGGCGGCGATGCCAAGGCGTTCACCGGCAATACGCTGGCAGATGTGGAAAAGATCGGCAGCAATTTCGCCCGGACCAAGGGCATCGACCCCGCCGCCCCTGACGCGCTGCAACGCTTGCGCGCGCTGTCGGCGGAAGACGTGCTCGACGGGCTGAACATGGCGCAGATGTCCGGCCGGGCAGGCGCTCCACCGACCAATTCGGGGCCGTTCGTCGATGGCAAGGTCGTGGTCGACGTGCGCAAGGCATATGAACAGGATCGCTTTGCCCGCATGCCGATGATGATCGGGGCGACCAGCGCCGATATCGGCGGCAAGAGTGGCTTCATGATCGCCGGCGGGCGCGAGGCATCGGCACTGATCGCCGACAAGGGCGTGCCGGTCTATGGCTATCGCTTCTCCTATGTCGCCGACTCGATCGGGCAGGGCGGGGCGCAGCACGCGACCGACATCCCCTATTTCTTCGACAACACCCGCATCAAATATGGCGCGCAGACGAACGCCAAGGACGAGGGCGTCGGCGAGGCGATGAGCAGCTATCTCGCCAATTTCGTTAAGCGCGGCGATCCGAACGGCGGCACGCTGCCCAACTGGCTGCGCTATACCCGCGCCAACGATACGATCGCCGACTTCGCCGCAAACGGGAAGGTGGTGGTCGTGCGCGATCCATGGGGTGCCGAGATCGACAAGTTGTCGCGGGCATTGGCCGCGGCCAAGGCATCGGGGCGCTACACCACGCTGACGACGCCGATCGGCGAACTGCTCGACAATCCGGCGACGCGCACGGTGCTCGAACGGCATGTGCCGGCGTTCCTCAAGAACCCGCAGCTCGACATGGCGCGCGGCACGACGCTGTACGGGTTGCAGACCTATCTGCCCGACCAGTTCACCGACCAGTTGCTGGCGACGATCGATCGCGACCTCGCTACCATTCCGGTCAAGAAGTAAGATGGCGAACAGGGGGAGGATCGCGATGCGAAAGAAGATGGTTGCCGCCAGTGCGTTGGCGCTGGCGGCAGGGGCGGTCGTCGTCGGTGCCCCGCTTGCCGCGCGGCAGGCGAAGACGGCGGCGCAACCGTGGATGAATACCCGGATGAGCGCCGAACAGCGTGCCGACCTGCTGCTGCGCGCGATGACGCTGGAGGAAAAAGCGGGGCAGGTATCGCAGCAATTCATGTTCGGCGCGTTCGAGCAGTTCGCTCCGATCGTTAAGGGGGGCAAGGTCGGATCGCTGCTGTTCGTCACCGACCCCGCCGTCATCAACCGGCTGCAACGCGTGGCGGTCGAGGAGACGCGGCTGAAGGTGCCGTTGATCTTCGGGTATGACGTCATCCACGGGTTCCGCACGATCTTTCCGGTACCGATCGCCAATGCCGCATCATGGGACCCGGCCGGCGTCGAGCGGGCGCAGGCGGTTGCCGCTGCCGAGGCGCGCGCGGTCGGCATTCACTGGGCTTTCGCGCCGATGGTCGATATCGCCCGCGATCCCCGTTGGGGCCGCATCGTCGAGGGGGCGGGGGAGGACCCGTTCCTCGGTTCGGCGATGGCACGCGCGCAGGTGAAGGGATTTCAGGGTCCGGCGATCGGTGCGCCCGGTCACATCGTCTCTGGCCCCAAGCATTTCGCGGGCTATGCCGCGGCGGAAGGCGGACGCGATTACGACAGCGTCTATATCTCTGAACCGCAGCTCTACAACGTCATCCTGCCGCCCTTTGCCGCGGCGGTGCAGGCCGGCGCAGGCAATGTCATGAGCGCCTACATGGACCTCAACGACGTGCCGGCGGTCGGCAACAAATGGCTGCTGACCGATGTGCTGCGCGATCAGATGGGCTTCGACGGCTGGGTCGTGTCCGACGCCAACGGCACCAAGAACCAGGTGATCCAGCATTTCGCCCGCGACGAAGCCGATGCGGCGGTGCGCAGCATCGATGCCGGCAACGACATGGAAATGTCGTTCGGCCCCGCCGCTTCCGCCGAGACGCTGGCGGCGTCGGTGCGAGCGGGCAAGCTGAAGGAGGCGGTGCTCGACCGTGCGGTGCGTCGCATCCTGATCGGCAAGTTCCGCATGGGACTGTTCGAAAACCCCTATGTCGACGAAGCGCAAGCCAAAAAGACTCTGGCCGATCCCGCCCATCGCGCCGAGGCGCAGGCCGCGGCCGAGCGTTCGTTCGTGCTGCTGAAGAACGAGGGCGGTGCCCTGCCGCTGGTGGCGGGCGCACACAAGCGGGTCGCGGTGATCGGGGCGATGGCCAATTCGAAGCGTGACATGCTCGGACCTTGGGCGTTCCAGTACGACCTGCCCGAAACAGTGACGGTGTTCGAGGGCGTCCGCGATCGGCTAGGGTCGGCCGCGACCGTCGAGACTGCGCCAGGCGTGCAACTCAAGCGCGACGTGCCGTCGATGTTCGAAGCGATCACCATCCCCGGCGCGGCGAAGCCCGAACCGCGTTGGGACGCGGCCCGCGCGGCAAGCGAGTTCGATCGCGCGGTGGCGCTCGCCAAGCGTTCCGATCTGATCATCCTGACGCTCGGCGAGGCGGAGGATATGAGCGGCGAGGGGGCCTCACGCTCCGACCTGAAGCTGCCGGGCGACCAGTTGCGCCTGTTCGAAGCGATGCTGGCGACCGGCAAGCCGGTGCGGGTCGTGACGATGAGCGGCCGTCCGCTCGAACTGGGGGCGGTGATCGAGCGCGCGCCGGCGATCCTTCACGCCTGGTATGGTGGCACGCGCGGCGGCACCGCGATCGCGCGCACGCTGTTCGGCGACGTTAATCCCGGCGGCAAGCTGCCGGTAACATGGCCACGCAGCGTCGGGCAGGTGCCGATCTATTACGCGCACAACACGACCCATGCGCCCAAGGATCAGGGCAAGCGCTATTGGGATATTCCCTCCACGCCGCAATTTCCCTTCGGTTACGGGCTCAGCTACACGACCTTCGAGATCGGTGCGCCGGTGCTCGATACTGCTACCATGGGTGCCGGCGGACGCGTCGTCGTGTCGGTGCCGGTGGCCAATCGCGGCACCCGCGCCGGGGACGAAGTGGTGCAGCTCTATGTTCATCAGCGATCGGGCCGAGCGTCGCGTCCGGTCCGCGAGTTGAAGGGGTTCGAACGCGTATCGCTGCGCGCAGGCGAGCAGCGGACGGTGCGCTTCGAACTCGACGAACGCAGCCTCCAATACTGGAGCAGTGCCGCGAAGGGCTGGGTGATCGATCCCGGCACGTTCGATCTCTACGTCGGCGCAAGTTCGAGTGCTGAAGCGTACGCGACCTTTTCGGTTGCCGGTCTTCCCCGGCCCGGGGTTAGTTGGAGTGGTAGAAAAAAATGAACGAAAGGCCGATTTTCGGGCTGCGGTAAATCTGTTTGAACGGCGGGTTCTGGGTCTCAGCATCGGACATGCTGTTTGGAAACAGCCCGATTTGTCGATCCGACGAACTCCGCGAGATGCTGTCCCGACAGCCAGGCAGCTTCGATCCGCGGTCCGAGAAGCCAGTCGCCGCAGGCGCCTAGCCGGATATCAGCGTTCCAGATCGCGCCGTGGTTCAACGCGTCGACCCTCGCATACCGCCAGCGATGAACGCTGGTCGCGATGACGGCAGGCAATTCGGCGCCGATATTATCCGCGAACGCCGCGAGAAGCGCGCGTTGTACCGTGTCCGGTTCGTCTTCGAGATGCGCGCGCGACCAATCGGCACTGGCCTGAAGGACCCAGGCCTCCGGTCCAGTCCGAGTTGGCTTGGCCGAGTTGCGGACAGCGGATCCGATGATGCCGAGATCCGTAAGCCGATCGTGATCGATCGGTACAAGACCGTCGAATGCTGCCATGACGGTCCAGCACGGATCGGACAATGCAGAACGGGCTGCATCGGCCAATGCGACATCGTGGGCGGTGACTAAGGGCGCGACCTGTTCGGCCGGCACCGCGACGATCGCCGCGTCGAACCGCTCGTTACCGATCCACCATTCGCCATCATAGGTCAGGGTGTCGATGGCAGTGTTCCAGCGGACGTCGCCGCCGTTCGCCATCGCACGGATCGGTGCGCTCATCGCCGGCGTCCCGACCCACGCATCCGGGCCAGCGGGCGACCAGCGAGCGACATGGCCGTCTTGCGCCCAGCGCTCGACCTGCGCGACGAACGCGGGATCGCGTGCCGTCAGATATTGCGCGCCGTGATCGAATGCGGCCTCCCCCACCGGGGTGTCGATGCGGCGGGTCGACATGCGGCCACCCGGCCCGCGCCCTTGTCAAACACGATGACGTTGTGACCCTGATGACGAAGCGTCTGCGCACACGAAAGGCCCGCCATTCCCGCCCCGATGATTCCGATCCGCATGACTATCCCCGTGCCGGCGTTCGGCAAACGAACTTGCTGTAGACCGGACGGTTTCAAACGCGGAGTTTGTCGATTGGAGCCGACCACGCGCAGATTTCGTCTTGGGCGATCGGCTCCAGGATGACGGTTCAACTTCGAATGTCTCCGCCGCCGAAGACGACCTGATTGCGCATGGCGGGGGCGAACAGGCCGTATAGAAACGACAGGTTGCCACCGCTCACCGCATCGAGCGCCGCACGGTGATCGGATGACAGGGTAAGGCCGAGGGCGGCGACATTGTCGGTTACCTGCTCCGCCCGGCTCACACCCATCAGCGTGGATGTGACGCTAGGCTGCCCGACCACCCAGGACAGCGCGACGCGCGCCGGCGTCTCGTCAATCTCCGCGGCGACGCGTTTCAGTTCGTCGAGGATTTGCCAGTTGCGCTCGGTGAACAGCGTGTCGCCGAACGGATTGTCGCCATCGAGCCGCTTGTCGTTGGCGGGCCGCGCTGCGTCTTCCTGCCCGGCTTGGTTGGGGACGCCGCCTGCGCGCTTCGGACCCGCCTCGACGGTCGCGCGGTCGTATTTGCCGGTGAGCAGGCCATAGGCGAGGGGGCTCCAGGGCACGAGACCCATGCCCGCCGATCGCGCGAGCGGCAGGTGCTCCGCTTCGACGCCGCGTTCGACCAGCGAATAGAAATATTGCAGGCCGATCGGCGCCGGATCGCCATGGATCCGCGCCAGCGTCGCGAGTTCGGCGACGTACCAGGCCGGGGTGTTGGATATACCCCAGTAGCGGATCTTGCCCGCTGCGACGAGCGCGGTCATCGTCCGCAACAGTTCCTCGGGCGGGGTTATGCCGTCCCAGACATGTACCCAGTACAGGTCGATGAAGTCCGTCCGGAGTCGGCGGAGCGATCCTTCGACGGACGCCAGGATGTGGCGCGCGCCGTTGCCGCCTGCATGATAGCCGCGGCCGGTTGCAAACCCCGATTTCGTCGCGATCACCAGCTGATCGCGCGACGATTGCGCGGCGACGAAACTACCGACCATCTCCTCCGATCGCCCGCCTGCGTAGACGTCGGCGGTGTCGATAAAATTGCCACCAAGATCGGTGTAGCTATCGAACACCGCGCGGCTTCCGCTCTCGTCCAGCCCCCATCGTGGCGTGCCAAAGGTCATCGTACCGAGTGCCAGCGGGCTGACGAGAAGGCCGGAGCGGCCGAGCGGGCGATAGGTGTCGAGATTCATGATCGCATCCTGCAGTGTGTGGTCTCCAGATGGACGCCGGACGGCGTGAGGATTAGATCATTTGCGGCGCATGGGTTGCTGAAGGATGTTCAGGAATGGATCGCGATCTTTGGTCCGGTCTCGCGGTGTTCGAGACGATCGTCGAGGCTGGCAGCTTCGCGCGAGCGGCGACGCGTCTTGGATTGTCCGCCTCGGCTTTGAGCCATGCGATGCGGTCGCTCGAAACGAAACTGGGCGTCCGGCTGCTCGACCGTACTACCCGGTCGCTGGCGCCGACGCTTGCCGGCGAGGAACTGCTGGCGCGGTTGAGGCCGGCGATCGCTTCGGTCGCGGAAGCGCTGTCCGACCTGAATAACGCCCGCGAACGACCGGCGGGGCGGATCCGGGTCAGTGCGCACCGGGTCGCGGCGCTCTACGTCATCCTGCCGCGACTGGCCGACTTTGCGCGGGCCTATCCCGACATCGCGGTTGAACTGGTGGTCGACGACGGGTTCGTCGACATCGTCGCGGACCGTTTCGACTGCGGGGTCCGGCACGCGCAGACCCTGCAGGCCGACATGATATCGGTACGGATCAGCGCAACGGTGCCACTCGTCTTCGTTGCCGCCCCGGTCTACCTCGCCGACCATCCCGCACCCGCCGATCCCGATGATCTCGTCGCGCATCGGTGCCTGTGTTATCGGTACACGTCGTCTGGCGTCGTACATCGATGGGAATTCGAGCGGGACGGCCGGACGGTGGAACGGTCGGTCCGCGGCGACTTCATCACCAACGATATCGACGTGATGCGCGACGCCGCGGTGGCAGGGCTGGGCGTGACTTGCCTGCCGCTACCGCACGCCGCGCAAGCACTGGCCGACGGTACGCTGGTTGAAGTGCTCACTGGCTGGGCACCCATATTGGCGCCGAACCACCTCTATTATCCGAGCCGCCGCCAACCGACTGCCGCTTTCCAGGCCTTTGTGGCGGCGATGCGCGTCTGATCGCAAGCGTGCTTTGATAAGATCAATGGCATTTGATGGTCAGGACCACGGGGCGCTTCGTTGGGGAACGTCGCCGTCAGCTTCGAAGTCCCGAGGGCATGAATGAGTGTCTGGAGTTGGGAAACGGGAAGGCTGGCCCGAACGTTTGGAAGTGGGTCCTCGTGGCCGCAAGTCTGCCGGGCAGCATTTCCTCGTTCAGCTCGCTCCCAGCTGCCTCAAGGCGGACTTTTCAGCGAGCGACAGGTTGAGCGCGAGCCGCGACTAAGAAGGCGAGGTCCCAAACGATCACACCACCCGCAGCGCGATGCTCTTCCTCTATCCGCTCCGCCAGCGTGTCCGGGTCAATCTGCTCCACGGTCGCGATACCTCGCTCGACTATTCGCGGCAGCATCGCCTGCGTGAGTGTTGGCAGGAAGGAGGGCTGGTTAGGGTTGATCAGGATGGCCTCGCCGCGCGCCTGCTCAACCGAAAGCCCCAATTGCTGCATCAGTTCGGCGAGCCGTAGCGCCAACCGCACATCCCCTCATTCTGCTGCAACTGTGCTCCAGTTCCAGTCATAAAGCTGGCGGTGCAACGCGAGGTGCCCAAGTCCTGCGGGAAGGGCGGTGCGTGCATGTTCCTGAAATGCCAAGACGGCATTAGGATTGGCCATCGTCGCTAGTCGCTCCAGTGCCTTGGCGGCATCGGGTAGGTACATCAGAACGCGACGGCCGACGATCGCGTCAAAACGGCCGAGATCGGGCAAGTCACCCGAAAGATCGACCGCCCGGTACTGGATGTGCGCGACACCCAAGTCCGTGTCGGTCGCTTGCGCTACCGCCAGCGCCTGTTCGCTCCGGTCGATCGCCACGACTTCGCCGCCTGGCCCGGCAAGCCCAGCCACAAACCGACTGAGGTCACCATTGCCGCAACCGACATCGAGTACCCGCGCACCGGGAGTTATGCCGATGTCGGCGAAGAAGCGTGCGCTGGGAACATTGGCTGGATTGAGCGGGGAGTGCAGAGGTGAGTGAGACATTGTCTCACGATACAGATCGTGGGGCGCGTGCCAAGTGCAGCTGTCCAGCGGGTTCAGACAATCGCGGACACGACGCGGGACGGCAGACCCAATTTTTATGCGATGAACGAGTGTCCGAACTTGGTTAGTGCGAAAGGGGCCATGAATGACCGAATTTGGGTCAGATTCCCAATCTGATTACTCGAATTTCTTGCTACCGCCGGAAAATATGTCTCCAGCGGTAGCATATCGACGCGCTTAGATCAGCCAGTCGCTTGATCCATAAATGACGTACGCCGCGCCGCTGTTGTTACCGTTCGCATCGTTGCCGGTTGCTCCGACGATCAGGTCGACGAGCCCGTCGCCGTTGACGTCGCCGGCGTTCGATACCGAGATGCCGGCAAAGTCGGCTCCCGCCTGCCCAGCGATCTTGAACCCGCCGGTGCCGTTGGCAACCGCGTTCAGATCGATTGTGGTACCGTCCTTCTTGCCGAACACGACGTACGCCGCGCCGCTGTCGTTACCGTTCGCACCGTCGTAGGCTCCAACGATCAAGTCGGTCAGTCCGTCGCCGTTGACGTCACCGGCGTGCGATACCGAGACGCCGGCGTAGTCGAATGCCGCCTGCCCAACGATCTTGAACCCGCCGATGCCGTTGGCAACCGTGTTTAGATCAACCATGGTACCGTCGGTCTTGCCGAATACGACGTACGCCGCACCGCTATTCTGATCATTCGCATCGTTGTAGAACGCGCCGACGATCAAGTCGGTGAGGCCGTCGCCGTTGACGTCGCCTGCGGTCGATACCGAGTTGCTGGCAAAGTCGCCTTCTGCCTGTCCGCTAATCTTGAACCCGGCGGTGCCGTTGGCGACCGCGTTCAGATCGATCGTACCGCCGTCCTTCTTGCCGAACACCACGTATGTCGCTCCGCTATTGCGACCGTTCGTATCGTTGCTGTACGCTCCGACGATCAGGTCGGCGCGCCCGTCGCCGTTGACGTCGCCAGCGTTCGATACCGAGATGCCGGCTAAGTCGGTTGCCGTCTGCCCAGCGATCTTGAACCCACCGGTGCCGTTGGCAACCGCGTTCAGATCGATCGCACCGCCATCGGTCTTGCCGAACACCACGTACGCCGCGCCGCTGTCGCTACCGTTCGCATCGTTGAGGTACGCCCCGACGATGAGGTCGGTGAACCCGTCGCCGTTGACGTCGCCGGCGGTCGATACCGAGACGCCAGCGTAGTCGAATGCTGCCTGCCCAGCGATCTTGAACCCGCCGGTGCCGTTCGCAACCGCGTTCAGGTCGATCGTGGTACCGTCGGTCTTGCCGAACACGACGTACGCCGCACCGCTGTTCTGACCGTTCGCATCGTTGCTGTCCGATCCAACGATCAGATCGGCAAGCCCGTCACCGTTGACGTCGCCTGCATTCGATACCGAGCTGCCGGCGTTGTCCAATGCCGCCTGGCCAGCGATCTTGAACCCGCCGGTACCGTTGGCAACCGCGTTCAGGTCGACCGTAACGCTGTCCGTCTTGCCGAACACGACGTACGCTGTACCGCTGTTCTGACCGTTCGCATCGTTGCCCAGCGCCCCAATGATCAGGTCGGCGAGCCCGTCACCGTTGATGTCACCGGCGTCCGATACCGAGCTGCCGGCGTTGTCGAACGTCGTCTGTCCAATGATCTTGAACCCGCCCTTGCCGGCGGCGATGTCGTTCAAGTCGATGTTGGCGATCCGGTCCTGCACCGGTGTGATCGTGAGGTCGACACGCTGTTCGGTCGTGCCGCCCTGGCCGTCGCTGATGACGATCGTAAAGGCGTCCGCGCCGTTGCGGTCGGCGTTGGGGGTATAGACGAAGGTACCGGCCCGCTGGTCGAAGGCGACACTTCCCTTGGCAGGGGTACTGCCCACCTTGATCGAATAGGTCAGCGTGTCGCCATCGATATCGGTCGCACCGATCCGGGTGGCAGCGGTTGCGGTGTCTTCACTGGTCGTCACCGCAACGCTGGCCGCTGCCGTCGGCGCGTCGTTCACCGGCGTGACGGTGGTCGTTACCCGCTGCTGGGTGGTGCCGCCCTTCCCGTCGCTGATCGTGATGGTGAAGCTATCCTCGCCGGCAAAGTCGGGGTTGGGCGTATAGTCGAAGCTGCCGGCCTGGCTGCCCGCGACAAGCGTTCCATGGCGTGGCTGATCGCCCGCCGCCACCGTGTAGCTCAGCGTATCGCCATCGGGGTCGCTGGCACCGATGACGCTGTACGTCGTGCGGCCATCCTCCTGCACGCTCAGCGTCGCCGTCGCCGGTGCGGTCGGCGCACGATTGACCGGGGGTAGGGGCGTGTTCGGGGTCGAACCGTAGCTGTAGTAGGTGACGCCGTTCACGCTCATGGTCGACAGCAGGTACAATGCCGAGACGCCGACGATATCGATCTGTCCGCCATTGGCGACGCCGTCGTCACCACGCATGCTGACGCTCGTTCCCGAAAGGTCGAACACGCCGTTCGCACCCGTCCCGATCGTGCCGTTGGCGTTGCCGCCGTCGAAGAACTTCGTCGTCGTGACGATGCGGTCATCGGCACCGAAGTTGCGGATCGTGTCCCCGCCGAGGTTCAGCCCGAGCGCGGTATCGTAGAGGAAGCTGTACGCCTTGCCGCCCTTGGCAGCATCGAAGCTGTCGTTGTTGACCGTGCCTTCGGTCAAGCCCTTCAGGCGAACGCTGGCATCGGCATAGACCGAATAGCCCTGCTTGTCGCCGAGGTAGCGCAGCGCCCCGCCGCCCAAGCCCTCGAGCTTGATCTGGTCGGGGCCGGCACGCTTGGGACCGGCGCGATCGATGTCGAGCAGACCGTTCGAGCCCAGATCGATCAAGTTGTCGGCATTGCCGTCATAGATCGAGCGGTAGTTCAGCAGCACGTCGTTCTTGCCGAACTGGCGGATTGTGTCGTCGCCGGACAGGCCGCCGTTCAGATCGGTGAAGCTGAAGGCTTCCGCCGCATCGGTACCGATAATGATGTCGGCCTGATTGTTATTGACGATCTCGCGCAACGCACTGTTCGTGCGCAGCGTGCCGTTATTGCCCAAAGCCATGACCTGTGCCCCCTGTGGACTGATGTTGGCCTCAGCCTTACCTTCGGGGTAACCATGCGTCGCTTGGCCATTCGTCCAGAACACCAGGCATTTCGTCCATTCGTCCCGGATCGGTAATCGCGTCGGCAGTATTCGGACGAAATGCCTATAGTTGTGGACAAAATGCCTCATGCGCTACTCGCGCACGACGCTATGGTCCGGCCGCGATGGAGCCGACCGAACCCGACCGTTACCGCCCGTGGCGCGCCAAGCATTTCGAGGCGGCGGAGATCGATAGCCTGAAGGCACCGCCGGGCGTCGAGGACTATCTGGAGAACGCGTTCCTGTATCGTCGCATCCCGCCGGTCAGTTTTAACGGCGAACCGGTCGATACGACGATGCGCTGGTTCGCCGGATCGAGCGCCGCCTTCCTGCACGCGATCTCACGCAACCCCGGCATGACCGGGCGGCGCAAGGAGGACGATGCTGCCGACAGCATGGACGGATTGCTGGTCTGCTTCATCAGCCATGGCCGGGTCGAGGTCGAAACCGATGGTCAGTTTCTGAACGTCGAGGAGGGTGCCGTCTTCACCCTCGATACCTCGGTGCCGCACGTCATGCGCAACTATCCGGGGCATGTCGTCGCGATCTTTCTGGCGCGCTCGAGGGTAACGGCGGCTGTAGATACGGCGCGGCTCGCCGGCATTGCCGGGCGGGTGTTCACAGGCGGCGAACTGGCCGATCTCTTCGCCCTTCATGTTCGCTATATGGTCGACGCGCTCGGCAACGTGTCGCCAGCCACGTTCGACATCGCCTTGACGACCGCCGCGGACGTTGCCGTCGCGATGATCCGGCAGGCCGAGGCCAGCCCTGCCGAGGAACGCAGTCATCTGGTCGCCCGGGCCAAGACGATCATCGCCACCGCCAGTGCGGACCCTGAACTGAACACCGCGAAGATCGCAGCGATGCTCAACGTATCGCGCACCAGCCTTTACGATGCCTTTGCGGACCAGGGTTTGAAGATCGCCACCTATCTGCGCGACCACCGCCTGCGCGCGTTCCTCCAGCTGCTACGCAGTTCACCGACCGCGCCGATCCAGGATCTGGCACGAGCTGCCGGATTTGGCAGCAGCGCCTCGGACTTCACCAAGCTGTTCCGTCGCGTCTACGGTACCTCTCCGTCCGATATGCGCGCTACCTTGCTCGCGGAAAAGACTACGCAACCGGATTGAGCCAAAATCACTGCCAATCCCATTGGCGATCCCCCAAGGCGTTGGTGGAAACCCTGGATCCCACTCCTGGCAGCACGACCCTGAAAGATGAAACGCACAGCAGCGAGCGAACGTATCAGGTCCATGAACAAGCGTCCGCTTTTGGTCACCGCTAATGGCGACCCGAACGTCTGCAACTGGGTCTCCGCAGCCGCTGAGCGGCCGACCGCCGCATGACCAATCTTGCCCGCTCCCCCGATGCCAGTGGCTTTCCCGAAACCCATCGCCTTGGGAGGCTCCTAGCTTCCCGGTTCTCTGTCTCCAGGTGTCAGTTCCGAGAAAGTGCAACTCGCAGGCGTCCGTCAGCGCGACAGGCGCAGCCGGTTTCATTTCACAAGTTCCCAAACGAGAAGCGTCCACGTGTCAGGTCAACGGGATGCCATAAGGGTAAAATTTGTTGTCGCGTGTCCACCCGGCCTTTTCATAAAGGAATTGGGCGGTCGTGTTGGTGGCAGCGGTAGAGAGCGAAAGCCGCGCTGCGCCGACGTTCCGACCATACTCACATGCCCCATCCAGCAAGGCGCGTGCAGCGCCCATGCCGCGCGCGTCAGGCGAGACGAACAGGTCATTGAGGATGAACGTGCGCGCGAGCCTGGCTGACGAGAATGACGGAAATAGCTGTGCGAAACCGACAGCCCCGCTTTCCTCGCAAGCCAGCAGGATGATCGACTGCTGATGTTCGAAGCGATCGAACAGGAAAGATCGAGCGCCGATCAGGTCGGACGGTTGCTCATAAAACTGGCGGTAGGCGTCGAACAACGGCACCAGCGTGTCCAGATCAGCAATGGTGGCTTGGCGAACAATCAACGACGGCGACTCCACAACGGTTTATCCGTCCGACGACGACCGGAACGGCGACGGCACGATAGTCGATAATCCGCGTTGGGAATTGAAGCCAGCATTCCCGAAACTCGCTTCCAATGGGGGGGGGCGTCCGACCCCTTAGGTGTTTAGTCCCGGCATCTGGTGGATCGGGTTGACGATGAACCGGTCTGGCTCTGACGTCCAGATCTTGGCGATGTATTCGTAGGGCGTGAGGCCGCTGAGTG
>NZ_LMLP01000005.1 GCF_001421965.1 Sphingomonas sp. Leaf67 | reverse complement strand
GCTACATGTCGCACCAACAGGTCGGACACATGGCCGCACCAACCAGCAATGCTAGGCGAATGTCGTACTTGCCAACGGAGGGCCGTCCACACATGGGTCGTTCAACCCGGCATGAACTTTGTATGGTTAGAAACCCTGGCCCAACGAACGTCCGGGGGGCAAAACGAACGATCCATCTCTCTCTACTGCAAATGTTCTAAGATTTACTTTGAATAAAAATGTGGAGTGATCGGCTGTGTTCCTGTAAATTCAGAGTAGTTTTACTTGTGACTTACGAAGTAGAGATTGCGAATTATCCGCCAGAATGTGTCGCGATCGTCATGTTTTTGTAATTCTAATGGCGGCGTCGCGTGTCCGGAACGCGATCGCCGTTAACCGTCGTCATCCCGCACGATCCTACCCGGTTCGTCGTTCACCCGCACGTTTTCCATGCGGACGTTCCGGGTATCGCGCGCGATCAGCTTCATTCGAACAGGATCGGTCAGCCGGACGTCGATGTCTCGCAACAGGACGTCGCTGATCGCAGTCGTCGGGTTGCCCGAGATCGTGCCGAAACCGCGCGTGGTCCCGCGAACATCCTCGATCATGATGTCGCGGATGATCGCACCCGGCTGCCGGGGTGCGACCTTCGATCCATGGGTAAGGCGGGCGTTGACGATCAGGCCGATCGCGGGATCATTGACGCTGAAATTGGGAATGTCGGTGCCGTAGAAGACCTCGCCGTTGTGCCAGCGGTTGACCGGAGTCGGTGCCTCGGCCAGCCGCACGCCCTTGACGCGCAGCTTCTCATATACCTGTCCCGGCGTGTCGGGACGGACCTTGAACCGGATCGTCGGAATGTCGCCGACATTGGTGATCCGTTCGACGCGAACGTCGCGCACCACCGTCGCGTTGCTGCCATAGGTGATGCAGCCCAGACCATGTTCGAAGACGCAGTCGTGGATATGGATGCGTTCGACCGGCGGCGCTTCGAGGTAGGCGGCGGCCCCGGCGCCCTGGGTTCCTTTGAGCGCGATGCAATCGTCGTCGACCGAGAAGCGGCAACGGCGAACGATCACGTCCTGGCAGCTATCGATGTCGACGCCGTCGCTACTCGGCGCCCGGATGACATGGGGCACCTCGAATCCGCAATCCTCGACCACCGCCCGGCGGCAGCGATAGAGATGGAGGTTCCAGAAGGCCGGGTCCCGGAATGTCACGCCGCTGACCAGAACGTCGTTACAATCCTCGATCGAGCAGAGCTGCGGGAGATGATATTGCACCTTGGCCTTGCCGACATATTCATCGGGCAGGGTGAAGAACCTCCGCCAGAAGGGGTCGCCTTGTCCGTCGAGCGTGCCGGGGCCGACGATGCGCAGGCCGTGGTTGCCCGTGGCATTGACGAGCGCCATGCGCAACGGTTCGGGCCAGACTTCGACGAAGCGGCGCATTACCAGCGGATAATCGGCGAGCGACGCCGACCCCTTCAGCACCGCGCCGCGCCGCAATTCCATGCCGACGCCAGGGCGGAGAACGATCGATCCGCTGACGAAGACCCCTTGGGGTATCGCGATCATGCCGCCGCCGGCGCGGGCGCAGGCATCGATCGCACGCTGGATCGCGGCGGTGTTGAGCGTCCTGCCGTCGCCGACCGCCCCGTGATCGCGGATGTCGATCGTCCGCCGCCGCTGCCCCAGCGCCGTGCCGGGCAAGGCGACCAGCGGCATGGCACCCGCCATCGTTCGCAACAAGTGGCGGCGTGGGAGCATGGCAGCGTCTCCGATCGGGATCGACGGGAGCGTCAGGCAAGCCGGGGGGCGGGGGCCTGCCATGCGACGAAATCCTGTCGCTGCTCACCCAGCCGTTCGATGCCGAGCGTCACGACGTCGCCCGGCTTCAGATACCAGGGCTCGGGCTTCTGGCCCAAGCCAACGCCGGGCGGCGTGCCGGTGGTAATGATGTCGCCGGGTTCCAGCGTCATGAACTGCGACAGATAGGCGATGATCTGCGCCACGGTGAAGATCATCGTCGCGCTCGACCCGTCCTGCATCGACCGGCCATTGACCGACAGCCACATCGACAGGCTCTGCGGATCGCCCGCTTCGTCCGGCGTCACCAGCCACGGGCCGACCGGGCCGAACGTTGGGAAGCCCTTGCCCTTGTCCCACGTCGGCCCGCGTTCGGCCTGCCAGTGCCGTTCGGACACGTCGTTGACGACGCAATATCCCGCGACATGGGCCAGCGCGTCGGCCTCGGACACATGGCTGGCGTGGCTGCCGATCACGACGCCCAGTTCGACTTCCCAGTCGGTCTTGCGCGAATCCTTGGGGATGATGACCGGGTCGTTCGGCCCCTGGATGCAATTCACCCACTTGCTGAACACGACGGGTTCGTCGGGAATGGGAAGGTTCGATTCGGCAGCATGATCGGCATAGTTCAGCCCGATCGCCACGAACTTGCGGGTGCCCGCGACCGGAGGGCCATAGCGCAGATCGCCGGTCGCCAGCGGCAGCGTGGCCGGATCGATCGCGGCAAGCCGCGCCAGCGAGGCGGGGGACAGCACGTCGCCGGCAAGGTCGGCGACGACGCCCGACAGGTCGCGGATCTGGCCGTCGGCATCGACGACACCGGGCTTTTCGGCATTCGGGCTGCCGTAGCGACACAGCTTCATGTGGACGTTCCCCTTTTTTGCGATGTGGCGGCCATGCGCCGTTTACTTGCCATCCCGGTAGCTTTAGACGATTAAGTCATAATACGTCATACGTCAAATGGCGGTGAAGGCTGGAGATGAGGATGCCGGGGCGGTGGTTGGTAGTCGCGATGCTGGTGCTGCTGATGGCGGGGCTGCCCACCGCAGCGTCCGCCCGGACCGAAACGGTGCTGAGTGAGGGGTGGCGGTTCCACCTGGGCGACGTGCCGGGCGATGCGACCGCGCGCGATCATGACGATGCGGGTTGGGAGCGGGTGGCGGTGCCGCATACGTGGAACCGCGTCGGCAACTATGCCGTCACCCGCCGCGCCGATGCGAACACCACGCGCGGAATCGGCTGGTATCGCCTGCGCTTCACGCCCCCGGCCGCAGCGGCGGGCAATCGCGTCTATCTCCAGTTCGATGCCGCCAGCATCATCGCCGACGTCTGGCTGAACGGCCGCAAGCTGGGGCGGCACGAGGGCGCGTTCAGCCGCTTCCGCCTCGATGCCACCGACGCGCTGCTGCCGGGCGAGAACGTCCTGGCGGTGAAGGTCGACAATGCGAAGCCGGAGCGGGGCAGCACGACCGAGTTCGTCGTCCCTATTTCAGGCGACTTCTTCATGTACGGCGGGCTGTATCGCCCGGTATCGATGATCGTGACCGATCGGGCGCATGTCGACCTGCTCGATCACGGTGGGCCGGGCGTCTATGGCAGCGTCGTGGCGCTGGACGATGGCGTGGCGCGGGTGGCGGTGCGGACCCGGTTGCGCAACGATGGCGCGTCGGGCGCGATGACGCTGCGGACCCGTATCGTCGATGCCGCCGGGCGGACGGTGGCGCGCGACGAACGCAGGGTAGGGCTGGCGCGCGGCGCGGACAGCGAGGAGCGCGCGACACTGACCATCGCACGGCCACGCCGCTGGAACGGCATGGCCGACCCCTATCTCTATCGCATGATCGTCGAACTCGTCGGGCGCGGCGTGCTCGACCGGGTGGAACAGCCGCTCGGGCTGCGCACCGTCGCGGTCGATCCGAACCGGGGGTTCCTCCTGAACGGTACGCCGCTGCGGATGCGCGGCGTCAATCGGCATCAGGACCGGCAGGAGAAGGGCTGGGCATTGAGCGCCGCCGACCATGCGCAGGACATGGCGCTGATCGAGGAGCTGGGGGCCAATTCGGTGCGGCTGGCGCATTACAACCATGCCGCGCCGTTCTACGAACTGGCGGATCGCAACGGCATGGTGCTGTGGGCCGAACTGGGGCTGGTGAACCTCGCCTCGATCCCCGGCATGGCCGATACGCCCCCCGCGATGAAGGCCAATGCCGAGGCGCAGATGGTCGAGCTGATCCGCCAGAACTACAACCACCCCTCGGTCGGGGTCTGGTCGATCGGCAACGAGATTACGAACTGGGCGTCGAAGGGCCTGACCCCGTCGAATGCGCGACCGTTGATGCGCGCGCTGGACGCGGTGGCCAAGCGCGAGGACCCGTCGCGGCCGACCACCCTCGCCGCCTGTTGCGAGGTGCTGCCGGGCGAGACGGACGACGGGCGCGATCGCACCGCCGGCACCGCCGATACGGTGGCCTACAACCTCTATTACGGCTGGTACGTATCGGGCCGGGTGGCAGATGCGACGCGGCTGGGCGCGGTGATGCGCGGTTATCACCGCGAAAATCCGGCGCTGCCGGTCGGTGTCGGTGAATATGGCGCGGGCGGCGCGATCACACAGCACACCGACAATGTCGATGGCGGCAAGATCGAGAGCATCTACCGCCCGCAGGCCGAGGAAGTGCAGGCGGCCGTCCACGAACTGTCGTGGAAGGAGCTGAAACCGCTCGATTTCCTGTGGGGCACCTGGGTCTGGCAGATGTTCGACGCCACCAGCGACCTGCGCGAGGAAGGCGACAGCACCGACATCAATACCAAGGGGCTGGTGACGTTCGACCGGGCGGTGAAGAAGGACGCCTTTTGGTTCTACAAGGCGGCATGGAGCAAGACGCCGGTGCTGTATCTGGCGGGGCGGCGCTATGTCGACCGCGCCTATCCGGTGGTCGATATCCGCGCCTATTCCAACGCCGCGCGCGCCGACCTGACCGTCAACGGCCGGTCGATCGGCAGCGCGACGTGCAGCGACGGCGTGTGCGGGTGGCCCGACGTGCGGCTGTCGTCGGGCGAGAACATGGTGGTCGTGACCGCAGGCGGACAGCGCGACGCCATGACCCTGCGCTACGGCGGGCCGGAGCGCGCGATCCACGTCCGAACCGGCACGCTGGAGGGCGTGACGCTGGCCGATGGCACCCGCTACGGATCGGACGATTTCTTCGATGGCGGGCTGGGCCATACGCTCAACCCCTATCAGCGCGAACTCTATGCCGCCGACCAGACTCGCAAAGCACCGAAGGTCGTCGCCGGCGCGGCCGACCCCCGGTTGTACGCCAGTTGGCGCGCGGGCAAGGCGTTTCGCTACGCGCTGCCGCTGCCCGATGGGCGCTACCGCGTGACGTTGCACCTGTTCGACCCGACCGAGACGGCACCGGGCAAGCGGGTGTTCACGGTCCGGGCCGGGAATGGCGCGGCGCAACGGATCGACGTGGTGGCCCGCGCCCGCGGCGGGCTGCGCGCGACGACGGTGACGCTGCCCGCCACGTCAATCGACGGGCGATTGTCGCTGTCGTTCGACGGTGTGGTGGGTGAGGCGATTGTCTCGGCGATCGACGTCGTTGCGCAGTAAGGACCGGGGGAGGGGGCGGGCCCCTCCCCATCAAGCCGCCGGGTGGTCACCGAGCGTGAAGATGCGGTCCATCGGATACCAGGAGCCATCGGGGCCGGCGGCCGGGATCGGTTGCTGGAAGCGCAGCATCTTGGCGACCCAGGCGACGACCGCCGGATTGGCGGCATCTGCGGCGGCCTTTGCCGCCGGGTCGTAGTGTTCTTCCGCCTCGATCACCATGAACAACCGGTTGCCCGCGCGCCAGATCTGCATGTCGGCGATTCCGGCATCGCGGATCGACCGGGTCACTGCCGGGTCGGTGTTGCCGACCCGGTGCCAGTGTTCATATTCGGCGATCAGCGCGGCATCGTCGACAAGGTCGAGCGCGAGGCAGATGCGCGTCGTCATGCGTTGGTCCAGCCGCCGTCGATCACCTGCGCGGTGCCGGTGGTGTAGGACGATGCGTCGCTGGCGAGATACAGCGCCAGCTCAGCGATCTCGCGCGCGGCGCCGATGCGGCCCATTGGTTGCCGCGCGACGAATTCGTCGCGGGCCTTGTCGGCGTCGCCGGTGGCGGCCAGCCGCTCGTCGAGCGAGGGCGACTGCACCGTGCCGGGGCAGATCGCGTTGCAGCGGATGCCCTGTCCGACGAAATCCTGCGCGACCGATTTGGTGAGGCCGATGACCGCCGCCTTCGACGCGCCATAGGCGAAGCGGTTGGGCACGGCGATGATCGATCCCGCCACTGACGCCATGTTGACGATCGACCCGTGCCCCTGCGCGATCATCGCCGGCAGGAAGGCCCGAATCATGCGATAGGCTGAGCGGATGTTCAGATCGAACGAGAAGTCGAAATCCGCCTCGTCGGTCGTGAGGATCGTGCCGGCATGGACGAACCCGGCGCAGTTGAACAGGATGTCGATTGCGCCCACCCGCCCGCCGAAAGCGGCGATCGCCGCCGCGTCGCGCAGGTCGAGCGCCACCGTCTCGCATCCCGTCAGCGTGGCGAGCGCTTCGGCGTTGATGTCGGCGGCGATCACCCGCGCGCCTTCGGCGACGAACAATTCGGCGGCGGCGCGGCCGATGCCTTGGGCGGCGGCGGTGATGACGGCGGTCTTGCCTGCAAGGCGCATTGGAGGTGGTCTTTCGTTATAGAGGAACGGGGGTGTCGGCCCGGATCAGGCCATGGTCCTTTAGGTCGCGCCACAGCGCCTGGGGGATCGCGGTGTCGATCAGCGCGGTCGCTTGTGTCACCTGGTGCGGGCTGGCCATGCCGGGGATGACCGACACGACCTTGCGGTGCGCCAGCGGCAGTTGCAGCGCGGCGGCGGCCAGCGGCACGCCATGCGCCACGCACAGATCCTCGATCGCGCCGACCCGCGCGACGATCGCGGGCGGGGCCGGCTGGTAGTCATACTGCACCTCGCCGCCATGGCGCACGCCCTTGGCGAGAATGCCGGAATTATACGGACCACCCAGCACGATCCTGACGTCGCGCGCCTCGCACAGCGGCAGGAAGGTTTCGAGCGCATCCTGTTCGAGCAGCGTGTAGCGCCCGGCGAGCAGTACGACGTCAATCTCGCCGACCGCCAGCACCTCCTCGCACACCCGTGTCTCGTTGACGCCCAGACCGATCGCGTCCACTGCGCCGCCGTCGCGCAGTTCGCGCAGCGCGCGATATCCGCCTTCCATGAATTCTGCGAAGCGGCGGGGATGATCACTGCCATGCGCCATCGCGCCCAGATCATGGACATAGAGGATATCGATCCGGTCGCGCCGCAGCCGTATCCGACTGGCGTCATAGGATCGCATCACCGCGTCATAGCTGTAATCGAACACGCTCTCGAACGGTTCGGGCGTCACGAACGCCTGCCGCACTACCGACAAATCGGTCCCCGGCGCGACGCGATCTAGCCGTCGCCCGACCTTGGTCGAAACGATCGCCTCCCCACCCGGATCGAGTTCGGCCAGCGCGTGGCCGACGCGCTTCTCGCTCAGGCCGAAGCCGTAATGCGGCGCCGTGTCGATGTAGCACAGCCCGGCATCCCATGCGGTGCGCAGCGTCGCGGCGGCGTCGCGATCGGGGACC
The DNA here is from genome assembly GCF_001421965.1 of Sphingomonas sp. Leaf67. Classification (GTDB taxonomy): domain Bacteria; phylum Pseudomonadota; class Alphaproteobacteria; order Sphingomonadales; family Sphingomonadaceae; genus Sphingomonas. The sequence continues at coordinate 36,544 of NZ_LMLP01000005.1, read as the reverse complement.
GAACGATACAGGTTGCCGATCGATGCCGCGCCGAACCCCAAAGGCCCCATCGTACCGAAATCGACCATGACGCGCTCCAACAGACGTTCCGTCCGCTAAATAACATCATACGTCATACGTCAATGGCGTAAAACTCGCGGGCGGCACCTTCGAACAGCCGCGCGACCCCATCGGACGTGGTTGCGCCGATCAGATCGATCGTCGCCGCGATCCAGTCGGCATAGCTGTCGCCAGCATGGCGCAGTACCGGCCAGTCGCTGCCCCACATCAACCGGTCGCCGAAACACGCCACGAGATGCGCGACATAGGGGCGTAGCGAGGCAGAGGTCTGCCCTACCGCCTGTTCGGTGCGCAGCCCCGACAGCTTGCACCACAGGTTTGGCAGCAGCGCCAGCGCGGCGATGTCGGCGCGCCACGGATCGAGTTCGCCCCGCGCCGCGTGCGGTTTCGCGCCATGGTCGATGACAATCGACAGCGCAGGCCAGCGCGTCGCGAAGCGGTGGAGGAGGGGCAGGTGCCTTGGTTCGACCAGCGCGTCGAAGCGCAGGTCGTGGGCGATCATCGCCTCGATCGCCGGGGAAAGGTCCGCGCGCAGCATCCATTCGGAATCGGCGATCCCCTGTAACATCGGGCGCAATCCGCGCAGCCGGGGGTCGCGGGCGAGGGTGGCGATACGCTCCGGCGCATCCGCCGCCGACAGCTCGACCCAACCCACGATGCCCCGGATCGATGGGTCGTCGAGGGTCAGCATCCAGTCGGTATCGCGGTCGTCGGGCTGCGACTGGACCAGCACGCAACCGGTCAGGTTCAGCCCGCTTGTTTCTGCTTGCAGGTCGGGGGGCAGGAAATCGCGGTACAGCGCAGGCCATTCGGCATCGGGCCAGGACTGTCCCGGACCACCAATTTGCCAGAAATGGACATGCGAATCGAAGATGCGCATCGTGACGGTCAGCGGCGCGGCTTGCGGGCAGCGCGGCGGCGTGCCCACGACGTTTCGATATGGTCGCGCATCGCCCGCGAGGCCCCCTCGGGATCGCCGCGCACGATCGCTTCGTAGATCGCTTCGTGCGCGGCATGGGTTTCGCGGACATGCTCGACGTTCAGCTTGCCGCTATAGCCATGATTGCGCAGCGCCTCGGCCTGCACGCCGTCGATCACCGCCTTGCTCAGCTTGTCGCCCGAAATCCGCATCACGATGTCATGGAACGCCACATCCTCATGCACATAGGCGGCCGGGTGCGGGATCAGCCGTTCCAGCTTCGCCATCTGTCCGGTCAGTTCCTCGACCGCCTCGGGCGTGCGGCGTTCGGCGGCCTTCGCGGCCATCGCCCCTTCGAGCAGCGAGCGTATCTCCGACAGGTTGTCGAGATAGGCCAGCCCGTCCTCCCGCTGGAACAGCGCGCCGAGGATCATCGGGTCGAGCATGCCCCATGCGCCGGAATCGCGCACGATCGTGCCACGGCCCTGCTGCGATACCACCAGCCCCTTTTCGGTCAGCGCCATCGTCGCCTCGCGGATCACCGTGCGGCTGACCCCGTACATCTCGCCCAGCATCCCCTCGGGCGGCAGCGCGGTGCCAGCCGGATAGGTTTCGGTCACGATCGCCTTCACCAGATCCTCGACCACCGCTTCGGCAAGGCGGGGGCGACGGCGGATACGAAGCGATTCCGCAGGCAGGATATCGGTCATGGGTGTCGCGTCTCGTTGCACAATGGGATGGACATGGTCGCACAGGTGGCCCGGTCGGCACGGCTTCGTCAACGCCTTGCCAAGCTGAAAGATAATACGTAATATGTTTGTCTGCCACAGGTCGGTCTGTCGGCTTGGGGGAGGGCTTGGATGAAAGTAACCGGCTATCGCAGCCTTGTCACTTCGCATGATTGGGGACGCCCGGTCGGCGACGTGAACGGCGTGATCGCATCCGGCGTCACTGACGTGCCGATCCTGATTCTCGAAACCGATGCCGGGCTGGAGGGCGTGGGGCTGGGCCAGCATGCCGATATCGCCCGCGTGTTCGGCGCGGTGGAGGGGCAGGACCCGCGCGCCGCGCCCGCACTGTACGACAGCATGCTCTCGCACGTGTTCAAGAGCGGCCATGCCGGGCTGACCTATGGCGCGGTCGCCGCGATCGACATGGCGTTGTGGGACCTGAAGGCGAAGATGGCGGACGAACCGCTGTGGCGCACGCTGGGTGCCGCCGACCGGTTCGTGCGCGGCTATGCCTCGGGACTGTGCTACGGGCTGGACGACGACGGCTTCGCCGCGCTGTACGCGCGCTTCGCCGAGCGCGGGTTCAGCGCCGCCAAAATCAAGGGCGGTCGCGACCTCGCGCGCGATATCCGCCGGCTGAAGCAGGTCCGCACGATCATGGCCGGCAACAGCGTCGCGCCCGCGCTGATGCTCGACGTCAACGAGAGCTGGAACTGCAAGCAGGCGGTCCGCCATCTGGCCGAGATCGAGGCGGCCGGCATCGACCTGACGTGGATAGAGGAACCGGTCCGCCGCTGGGACACGCACGGGCTGGCGGCGGTGTCGCGCGCTGCGCGCTGCGCGGTGGCGACCGGCGAGAATCTGACTGGGCTGGAACAGTTCGCGCCGCTGCTCGATGCCCGCGCGGTCGATGTGGTGCAGGCGGGCAGCGTGTGGGGCATCACCCATTTCCAGCGCGTCGCCATCGCCGCGCATGTCCGCGACCTGCCGGTGTCGCCGGTCGGCTATGACGGCAATCCCATCGCGCATGCGGCGGCGGCGGTGCCGAACATGATCGGGATCGAGGTTCAGGACCTGCAATGGCCCGCCGGCCTCGATATCGATCAGGACATTGCCGACGGCGGCATCGTGTTGGGCGACCGGCCGGGGCTGGGCATCGTCGTGGACGAGGCGCGGATCGCGCGCGACCGGGCCGACGGGAGCTGGAACACCAACGGCGGCCCGCACCGCCGCCCGCGCGAGGCCGGGTTGCGGCTGGTTCCCGATACGGAGGTGGTCCGTTGACCCTGCCGAATCCTACATCGGCCCCGTCGCCCTATGTCGCCGGCAGCGCGCGGCGGCGGTTGCAGCTTTCACTGATGGTCAATTTCTTCCTGTTGATGGCGTTGTACAGTGGCGTCCTCGGCGTCCTGCTGCCCAACCAGATCGCGGAACTGGACGTGGGGAACAAGGCGAACAACCTCGCGCTGCTATTCGCCATCACCTCGATCTTCTCGACACTGGCGACGCCGATCGCGGGCGCGCTGTCCGACCGGACGCGCAGTCGCTGGGGGCGGCGCGCGCCATGGATCGCGATCGGATCGCTGTTCGGATCGCTCGCGCTGTTCGGCGTGTCGCTGATGACCAGCTTCTGGTCGCTGATCGTGCTGTGGGTGATGGCCGCCGTCGCCTATAATTCGATGCAGCCGGCGATGACGACGCTGATCGCCGACCGCTTCGCCTCCGAAGTGCGCGGCAACGTGTCGGGCATCGTCGGCGCGGGCATGACCGCAGGACTGACCGCCGGCACCGTCGTCGCGGGCTATCTCGCAGGGCAGGCGGTGCTGGCGTACGGCCTGTTCGCCGCCGCCGTCGCGGTATCCGGGCTAGCGTTCGTTCTGCTCAACCGCGAACCGTCGAGCGCGCGCGCGCCGCATCGTCCGATCCGGTGGGGCGAATTCGTGCGCGGCTTCTGGATCAGCCCCGTCAAACACCCCGACTTCGCGTGGGCGTTCCTTAGCCGCTTCACGATCTACATGGGGTATCAGGCGGTCGCGGCCTATCTGCTGTATATCCTGCGCGACTATATCCGGCTGGGCGACGGCGAATCGAACGTCGCGATCGCCAACATGGCGATCGTCACCCTGGTCTGTCTGGTCGCGTCGTCGCTGCTGTCGGGATGGCTGTCGGACCGGATGCAGCGGCGCAAGCCGTTCGTGATCCTCGGCAGCCTCATCATGGGATGCGCGATGGTCGCCCCGCTGGCGCTGCCGTCGATGACGGGTATGTGGATCTACGCCGCCGTCATCGGGGTCGGCTACGGCATGTTCATGTCGATCGACATCGCGCTGATGACGCAGGTGCTGCCGCAAAGCGCGCTGGGCGACGAGGGGCGCGATCTCGGCGTGCTGACCACCGCCGTCAACATTCCGCAGATCATCAGCCCGGTGATGGCCGCGACACTGCTCGGGCTGACCGGCGGCGACTATCGCACCATCTTCGTCGCCGCGATCTTGTTCGTGTTCGGATCGGCGTTGTGCATCCTTCCCATCAGGTCGGTTCGCTAAAGGTAATACGTATTATCATCATTTGACACTGATGATATTTCGTGGTCAAAGCGGGAAAAGATAAAAAGGGAGAGGGTTATCATGGCGTTATCGGCCCGTCGTTTGCGTACCTGCCTGTTGGCGGCTCCAGCGCTCAGCGCGCTCGTTCTGGGCAGCGCCGCTGCCGCGCAGACCGTCGATCCGGTGCCGGTCGCCAGCCCCGCCGGCGAGGGCGAGACCAGCCAGCCCGAGGACATTGTCGTCACCGGCATTCGCGCCGCCGAACGTGCCGCCATCGACATCAAGCGCAATTCGGTGGGCGTGGTCGATTCGATCGTTGCCGAGGATCTGGGCAAGCTGCCCGACAACAACGTCGCCGAATCGCTCCAGCGCGTCAGCGGCGTCACGATCGAGCGCAATCGCGGCGAGGGGCGGTTCGTCACCGTCCGCGGCTTTGGGCCGAAGTTCAACGCCGTCACCGTCAACGGCCGCACGCTCGCCACCGACAACAACGGCCGCGAATTCTCGTTCGACGTGCTGCCGTCCGAAATCATCTCCGGCGCCGACGTCTACAAATCGCCGCAGGCCAACATCAACGGCGCGTCGATCGGCGCGACGGTCGACGTGCGCACGCTGCGCCCGCTGGACGGCAAGCGCGGCGTCAAGTTCGCCGGATCGGCCGGCGGCATGTATTCCGAACTGGCTGACACCTATAATCCCGAAGTATCGGCGGTCGGCAGTTGGAAGAACGATGCCGGCACCTTCGGCGTGGCGCTGGCCGGCGTCTATTCCAAACAGGAAAACCGGATCGACGAATTCACGATCGGCGCGGGCCATGTCCGCCGCTCCAGCACCGACTCCTATTATAACCTGAACGGGGTGCGCAGCGGCCGGATCGGCGCGGGCGTGGCACCATTCACCGGCATCTCGATGCCCTCGAACCTGTCGCCGTTCTTCTTCGAACGCGAACTGACCCGCTGGGGCGTCAACGCCTCGGTTCAGATGCGGCCGAGCGACAAGTTCACCGTCACGATCGACGGCCTGTATTCCAAGGCGCGCTTCGTCGAACAGCAGACCGGCCTCGCCTACGACTTCGCCGGCGGCATCCTCGCCGAACAGGTGGTCGAAGGCGGCGAGGCGGTGTTCCAGCGCTATACCGGCGGTTTCGTCGACCAGATCATCCAGTATGACGACCGCGACGTGACCACCGACCAGTTCGGCATCAACGTCGACTGGAAGCCGACCGACGCCCTGCGCGTCCGGCTCGACGGGTCGCTGTCCGACGCGCGCCGCCGGGGCAAGGAGAACAACCTGTTCACCACCATCCGGCGCAAGAACGTCAACCTGTCGTTCGATCGGCGCGGCGGCAGCCCGATCTATCAATATGCGTTCAGCAGCCCGACCTACGCCAATGCCGCGACCAATCCGCAGGGGATCACCGCGCATTACTATATCTGGGGCGGCGGGTCCGACATCGACGACGAGATCGAGGAATATCGCGCCGACGTCGACTGGAAGCCGGGCAACGGGCCGTTCACCCTGTCGGTCGGCGCACTGGCGCAGAGCCGGATCAAGACAATCACCGCCGACGAAACCTCGTTCGCCGAGCAATGCGCCTATTGCGACTCCAACCGCGTACTGCCGCAATCGCTGTTCCAGCCGACGAACCGCAATTTCTTCAAGGGCGAGGGCGGCGACATCATCCGCGACTGGCTGATCTACAACCCGCGCGAGCTGGTGCAGACGATCGACCAGTTCGCCGCGCAGGACGGCAAGACGTTCAACCCGGCGGTCTTCTCCCCCGCCGCGTCGTCGGTGGTCGATGAGAAGGTGAAGATCGGCTATGTCATGGGGGCGCTCGACACCCGGATCGGCGACATGCCGCTCGCGATCAACGTCGGGCTGCGCTACGAGAATACCGACTATACCTCGTCCGGCGCGTCGCGCACCGTGCTGAGCGCGCGACCCAACGGAGCGGGGCAGAACATCATCACCGTGTCGCCGGTCGTCCCGGTCGGCTTCCGTGGCAAGTACGACGACTGGTTGCCATCGATCAACGCCCGCCTGTCGCTGACCGAACGGCTGCTGCTGCGCTTCGCGGCGTCCAAGGTCATCACCCGCCCGACTCTGTCCGACCTGTCGCCGCGCCAGACGATCCAGACGAACCCGGGCAACGAGACGATCCGTCGCGGTAACCCCGACCTGCAACCGTTCCGTGCCAAGCAGGCCGAATTGGGCGCGGAATGGTATTTCGCCCCCAATTCGCTGCTGAACGCCGCCGTGTTCTACAAGGATATCGAATCCTTCGTGACGCTGGTGACGACGGCGCAGGTGGTCGACCAGGTATCGTTCCAGGTGACGGTGCCGGGCAACGGCAACGGTGCCAAGGTCAAGGGGTTCGAGGTTGGCTATCGCCAGTCGTTCGACAACTGGCTGCCGGCACCGTTCGACGGGTTCGGCGTCCAGACCAGCTTCAACTATACCGAGTCCGACGCGAACTATACCAACACCGTCGCCAACGTGTCGTTCGGGCTGGAGGGGCTGTCGAAATATTCGTACAGCCTCGTCGGCTTCTACGAGAAATACGGCCTCTCGGCGCGCGCAGCCTATACCTATCGCGACAATTTCCTGCAGGTCGCCTCGGGCCGCAACGGCGAGCCGGAATATTTCGACGCCTATGGCCAGCTCGACGTCAGCCTGTCCTATGACGTCGGATCGCACTTCACGGTGTTCGCCGATGCGATCAACCTGAACAGCGCGAAGGAGTTCATCTATTCGGTGAGCGAGAACCGCACCAAGGAATATCGCCAGACTGGCCGCCGCGTCTCGGCCGGCGTGCGGGTCCGCTTCTGATCCGCATGCCCTGTCCCGGCCGGTGCCGGGGCAGGGGGCGGGTCGCTCAGGATCGATCGTCGAGCGTCACCGTGTCGCCCAGCGCGACGTTCCGGCTGTCGAGCGCACCTACCACGGCATCGCGTCGCATCGGCGAGGCGATGCCGTCGACGTTGGCGCCGACCACGTCCCGCAACGCGATCACCGGCCGCTCGTCGGGCCGTTCGGTGCGCAGCGTGATGTCGCGGATCGTCAGGCGCCGGGCATGGCGGGCATAGAGGCCGGCGGCGGGCAGCGTGCCGAGGTAGCTCACCTCCAGGCTGGTTTCGCGACGATAGGGCGGGGTTCGCCGGGCGTCCTCCACGGTGCCGCCGCCGTGCGTCGTGATGTCCAGTCCGCGAAACGTCACGTCCTCGATCGGGGCATCGGCGATCCCCTCCACGCCGCAGGCGAAGCGCGGGTTCGCGCCCGATATCGTGATATCCTCGAACCGGATGCGGCGGACGCGGCCGACCGGGGTGCCGCGCGGCGCGCGCATCCGTGCCGCATGATGGACGAACAGCGGATGGTTGACCGGATCGCGCAGGACGATGCCCGATACCGTCACATCCTCCAGCGTGCCGCCGTCGACAATGCCAATCAGGATGCCGCGACTGTTGGTACAAAGGCAGTCGTTGATCCGCACGCCGCGAAAACCGCCGTTGCTCTCGGTGCCCAGCTTGATCCGCCCCAGCACGCCGAGGCCGTCGGGCGACCGATAGTCCGAGCGACGATAGCTGCCGTCGAGCAGCGACCCCATCGCATAGCCGCTGGTCTTGCAGCCCGAAACGAGAATATCCTCGCACGGCACCGCGCGGCCCAGCGCATAGCTGCTCTTCAGGACGATCGCGTCGTCCTTGGGCGCGTTGACCGTGCAGTTCAGGATACGGACGTCGCGGCAGGCATCGATGTCGATGCCGTCGCGGTCGGTATCGATCACCAGCCCGGTGATCTGCATGCCGGTGCAGCCATGGGCGATGACCGCGAAATGCCCGCCCTGAAGGATGGAGAACCCGTCGAGGCGGACGCCGTGGCAACGCATCAAGCCGATCGCCTTGTTCGCGCGGCCCACCGCCAGGCGTTCCGCCGGGTCGCGCAGCGCGAGGTCGCGCGGCGACACGCCGAGCGCAGCGGCCGAGCGGAACCCGGCGCGGCCGTGCCAGCGGTCGCCGGGGCCTTCCCGGTCCAGCCCCGGTCCGTGGATTTGGCCGGGGCCGAGAATCGCGATGTTCGTTAGCCCGTCGCCCCGGATCAGGCTGTTGTGGACATGGGTGATGCCGAAATCCTGAAACTGTTCCTCCAGATAGTTTTCCGGCGGGTCGTAGTGGGCGCCATGGACGGCGGGATCGGCGGCGACGATCGTCGCGCCCGCCGACAGCACCAGCGCGATATTGTCGCGCAGCCGCAGCGTGAAGCACAGATAGCGCCCGGGGGGCACCACGACGGTCCCGCCGCCGCGCCGTGCCGCCGCCGCGATCGCGCGGTTGATGGCCGGGCTGTCGATCGTGGTGCCGTTGCCGCGCGCGCCGTGGCGGCGGACGTCCTCGAACATGCCGGCGGCCACCGCCTGCGCCCGATCGGCAAGGCCGGCGGTGACCAGCGTCGCACAGGCGGCGGACAGGACGAACCGGCGGTCGACGGCGACGGGCGTTGGAATCACGAAACTTCTCCGCGTAAAACACAGTCTTGCAACCCGTTTAAACATAGGACATCATATGTATAGAGGCGGGGAGGACACCGCGCCGAGGAGCAGGAACGATGAACGCTGGTGCCCCCCGACCGCGCCGCCGTGCGACGGCGTGCGTCACGCTGGCCCTGGCGGGATTGCTGGCAAGCGATAGTGCGCTGGCGCAGGCGGTGATCCATGTCGCCCCCGACGGCAACGACCGCGCGACCGGCAGCGCGACCCGCCCGGTGCGGTCGCTCGAACGTGCGCAGGCGCTGGTCCGGGTGGCCAGCACCGGTGGCGACGTGACAGTCGTGCTGGCCGACGGGACCTATGCGCTCGACCGGCCGTTGCGCTTCACCGCCGCCGATGGCGGGCGGGCGGCGCACCGGGTCGAATGGCGTGCGGCGGATGGCGCGCGGCCCGTGCTGTCGGGCGGCATGGCGGTGCGCGGTTTTCGCCTGCACGATGCCGATCGCCACATCTGGGTCGCCGACGTTCCCAAGGGGGTGGACGCGCGCCAGCTATGGGTTGACGACCAACTCGCCGAACGGCCGTGGGTCGAGATCAAGGCCCGCGACGTGGCGTTCTCGGCGACCGGCTTCGATATCGTCAGCCCCGATCTGGCCTATGTCGCCATGGTGAAGCGCCCCGACCGGATGGAGGTGGAAGCGACCGGCTTCTTCACCGACCGCTATTCGCCGGTGCAGTCGATCGCCGGCCGCCGCGTGACGATGCACCAGCCGGCGTGGGACAATAATAGCTGGGGCTACGACACGATCACCCAGCCGATCTTTCCGGCGGATTCACGCCTGTTCCTCGTCAACGCGCTCGAGTTCATCGGCAAGGCCAACGACTGGCATGCCAAACCCTATCAATGGTTCCTAGATCCGCAGGAGGGCAAGCTTTACCTGCGGATCGCGCAGGACGACGATATTACGCGGCTGAACGTGGTGCTGCCCCGGCTCGAAGCGCTGGTGTCGATCGCCGGCACGCCCGCCGCGCCGGTCGAGCGGCTGGCGTTCAAAGGTCTGCGCTTTTCGTACACGAGCTGGATGGGGCCGTCGCGTCCCAACGGCTATGCCAATCAGCAGAGCGGGGCGTTCCTGTCCGACGTATCGCCGATCCGGCCGAAGGATGCGTGGCAGCGCTGCGGCTGGGGCTGCGTCGAGTTCGAATCGATGCGCCAGAAATGGCACCAGATGCCCGCCGCCGTTCAGGTCGCCGCAGCGCGCGACGTGAGTTTCGAGGGCAATCGCTTCACCCAGATCGGACAGGTCGCGCTGGGCATCGGCAATGACGCAACCGCGAACCTGAGCGGCATCGGCCTCGCCACCGCGCGTATCCGGGTGGCGCGCAACCATTTCGCCGTCGTATCGGGCAGCGCGATCATGGCCGGCGGCGTGCGCGTTGACGCGCATCATCCCGGCGACCCCGCGCTCATCAACCGCGATCTGGTGATCGAGGACAATGTCGTCGCCTCGGTCAGCCAGGATTACAAGGACAATGCCGCGATCCTGACGACCTATGTCAGCGGCGCGCGCATCGCCCACAACGACGTCAGCGACGCGCCGTATGACGGTATCGCGGTCGGGTGGGGTTGGGGCTATAACGACGTCGGCGGCAACCCGAACTACGACGAGAACCAGAAGGGCTATGTCCACAACGTCCGCTATGCGGCGCCGACGACGCTGCGCGACACGCTGGTCGAGTACAACCGCATCCATGGCGTAAAGACATGGTTCATGGACGGCGGCGCGATCTACAATCTGTCGGCCAACCCGAACGCGATCGTGCGCGGCAACCACATCTTCGACATCGACGGCAAGATCGCGATCTACCTCGACGAAGGCAGCAAGCATTTCAACGTGACCGGCAACGTCGTCGAGACGCGCGGCAAATGGCTGAACATCAATACCGCCGGCAAGATGTTCCGGCGGCGCATCTCGACCGACAATCTCGCGACCGGCAACTGGCATAATTCCAGCACGACCGGCGGCCGCTGGCTGCGCGAGATCGGCAACGTCGCGCGCGACAACATTCTCGTGCCCGACAGCGACTGGCCGGTCGAGGCGCAGGCGGTGATCGCGCGTGCCGGCGTGCGGCGATGATCGTTACGACGTAACCGGTTCGCCCCGGTTTCCCTTCGGCCGCCGCGTGCCCGACCGGCCCGGCGGCCGTTTTTTACTCCAATAGACCACGCCGCCGATCGAGCGGCAGGATGAGGTCGGCCCGCGCCGGCATCTCGTGCAGGATCCATCGCGTGAGCCGTTCGTAATGCGCGACGAACCGCCCGATCGCCGCGCGATCCATAAGCCCGTCGGTCGGGCGGCTCTGAGTGATCAGCCGGCGGCGCAGCGTGTCCTCCTGTTCGGCGCGCCAGTCCGTCACGACCTCGAACCCCGGCGCGGCGAGCAGCACCAGCCGTTCGATCCGTGCGAACAACGCGGCATAGTCCCCCGCCAGCGCCGTATCGACCGCGCGGCGCCAGCGACCCTGCGGGTCCTCGTCGCGATCGAGCGCGTTGACCGGTTCGGCGAGGGCGGCGGGTCCCTGCGGCCGTGCGCCGACGCACCACCCCTCGAAGATCAGCAGGTCGAGGTTCGCCGGCGCGATCGGCCAGCATGCCGCCGGTTCCGGTTCGTCGCGCGCCTTGTCGAACCGGGGCAGCGCCACGCTGTCGCCCGCGCGGATCGCATCGATCACCGCTATGCCGTGCGCGACGTCGTGCGTCAGCGGCACGCCGCGTGTGCGCAGCAGTGGATGGATGGTGCGGGCCAGGGCATCGCGCGCCGCCCCGCCCAGATACAGGTCGTCGAGCGACAGGATGGCGACGCGCCAACCCTCAGCCGACAGCCGATCGGCCAGTCCGGCGGCCAGCGTCGACTTGCCCGACCCCTGCGCACCGCACAGGCCGAGGATCAGCGGACCCCGCCCGCGCCAGTCGCGCACCCGTGCCGCCAAACGTTCAGGTGATCCGGTCATCGGGGGCGCGTCCGTCGAAGAAGGCGTCAAGATTGTCGGCGACGCGCATGCCCATCGCGACCCGCGTTTCGTGCGTGGCGCTGCCGAGATGCGGCAGCAGCACGACGTTGGGCGCGTCGAGCAACGCCTGCGACACCACCGGTTCGGCGGCATAGACGTCCAATCCCGCCGCCGCGATCGTGCCGTCGCGCAACGCCCGCGCCAGCGCGGCCTCGTCGACCAGCGTGCCCCGCGCGGTGTTCACCAGCACGCCGTGCGGCCGCATCGTCGCGAGGAACGCGGCATCGACCATGTGCCGCGTCGCGTAGCCGCCCGGCGCATGCAGCGACACGACATCGGCATCCGTCGCCAGCGCCGCCGGGGTCGCGCGATAGGTATCGTCGGGCATGTCCCCGGCCCGGTGGCGGCTGTGGTACACCACCGTCATCCCGAACGCCCGCGCGCGCGCCGCCGTCGCGCGGGCGATCCGGCCATAGCCGATCAGGCCGAGCGTCTTGCCCGACAGGCCATGGCCCAGCAGGTGCGTCGGACGCCAGCCGGTCCATCGACCGGCGCGCAGCTCGCGTTCGCCCTCCGACGCGCGGCGGCTGGCCATCAGGATCAGCAGCATCGCGATATCGGCGGTGGCATCGGTCAGCACGTCGGGCGTGTTGGTGACGACCACCCCGGCACGCCTCGCCGCGTCCAGATCGATATGGTCGAACCCCGCGCCATAGTTGGCGACGATGCCCGCCCGCCGGCCGTCCGTTGTGAGGATGGCGGCGGGCAGCCGGTCGGTGACCGTAGGACACACCGCATCGTGATCCCGCATCGCCGCGGCTAGCGCCGGCGCGTCGAGCGGAACGTCTGACGCGTTGCGGGTGACGTCGTAGCGTTCGGCCAGCCGGTCCTCGACCGGTGCCGGCCAGCGGCGCGTCAGCAAGATGCGGGGGCGGGTGGCGGGCATGGCTCAGCGCCTCCGGAAATCAGGTGCGCGCCGTTCGGCGAACGCCGCCCGGCCCTCGCGCGCGTCGTCGGTCGCGAAGCAGATCGCCTGCAGGTCACGCTCGTACTCGATCGCCTTGTCCCACGGCATGGTGAAGCCCGCCCGCAGGTTCAGCTTGGCGGTTTCGGCGGCGATCGGCGCGCGCGACGCGATGACGGCGGCCATCTCGTGCGCTCGCGCCGTTAGAAGCTCGGGAGCGACGACCTCGCTCACCAACCCCCATGCCAGGGCGCGATCGGCATCGATCATGTCGCCGGTCAGCAGCAGCATCGCCGCGTTCGACGGCCCGGCGGCATAGGCCAGCCCGGCCGCCATGCCGCCGCCGCCGATCCAGCCGAGCTTGATCTCGGGCGCGGCGAAGCGGGCGTTGGTCGATGCGATGCGGATGTCGCACGCCATCGCGGTTTCCAGCCCGCCGCCCAGCGCATAGCCGTTCACCGCCGCGATCACCGGCTTGCGGCACGCGCGTAGCGCATCGCAGTAATCGGCGCGATTGCGGAAATCCCATGGCGTCGCATAGCCGTCCAGCGTGGTGATGTCCGATCCCGCGCTGAACGCCTTTTCTCCTGCCCCCGTCACCACCACCGCGCGCACCGCGTCCGACCGGTTGCACTCGCCGACCGCCGCGACCAGCGCATCGGCCATCGCCGGGGTCATTGCGTTCAGCTTGTGCGGCCGGTCGATCACGATCGTCGCGATGCGATCGGCGATGGTGAAGCGCAGCTCGTCGATCATGTTTCCGCTCCGGGCAGGTGATGCTGGGAATAGGCCGCGTCGACGGCGTCTAGCACCACGTCCGCCGGCAGTCCGCGCAGCAACCCGTCGCGGATCGCCGCCGATGCCGCCGTCTGGAACGCGATGGCATGGTCGTGGCGCGGACGGATCAGCGCCGCCTCGATCGTCGCGCGGGTCGCGCCATAGAATCCGCCGGCGGCGGCATCGACCGCCGGATTGGTCCATGCCGACCGGAACGACGGCTGCCCGTCATGCGCCGGAATGAAGCCACGTTGCGCTTCGTCGGACAACAGCCAGCGCAGATGGTCGAGCAGCTCGGGCGTCACCTTCGCACGGCGCGACACCGCAATGCCGGTGCCGCCCAGCGCCGATCCGATGCGGTTGCCGCTGGGTGCATCGGCATAGCGGACCTGTCCGTTGGCGGCATAGTTTACATAGCCATAGATCAGCGGACACAGCACCGGACCGGTGCCGGCCGCCATCGCTTCCAGCAGCGCGATCGGGTTCATAGCTGCCGCGGCGCGCGTCGCATCGCCGGTCAGCCGCGCCATAAGAGCCCATGCCTCGCGGGCGAGCGGGCGGTCGACGAACCGGTCGCCCGGCCGCGTCGGCACGGCGGCCAGCGCGCCGCAGATCGACTGGAAGGTCAGCGCGGCATGCGGCCCGGCCAGCGACAGGGCGATCGGAACCCGCTCGGCCAGCGCCACTACGTCCGCCCAGGTCGTCGGCGCCGCGTCGTTCCAGTCGCGACGGATCGCCATCACCTGCGTCGCGGCATCGAGCGGTAGCGCCCAGTGCTGGTCCGCATAAAGATAGCTCGCCAGCGACGGCCCGATCGCCGCCATCGCCCATGTGGCCAGTTCATCGGCGGCGAACAGCTTTTCCAGCGGGATCAGGCAATCCGTCGCCACCGCCTCGCCGACGTGCGGATGGTCGAGCACCACCAGATCGTACAGCGCGCATTGCTCGGCGATCGGCCGCGACTCGAACCCCTCCAGCGGATGCCGGTCCCACACGACGAGCGTGCCGCCCGCCGCCGCCAGTGCATTGTAACCGCGCGGATGGTCCCAGGTCAGGCCACGAAAGCTCATGCGTGCTGCCGCACGACGCCGGATTCGATCAGCCGGTCGATCGCCTCCCGATCCAGCCCCAACTCGCCCAGCACCTCGCGGCTGTGCTCGCCCACCAGCGGTGCGCCGCGCGCGATGGCGGAGGGTGTTTTCGAAAAGCGGATCGGGAAGCCCGGTGTCTTGACCCGGCCTTCGGTCGGATGGTCATATTCGACGAAGGTGCCGTTGTGGCGGATCTGCGGATCGTCGACCAGATCGGCATAGCCATAGACCGGCCCCGCCCAGATATCGACCGCACGAAACCGTTCGAGCCATTGCGCACTGGTCGCCGACGGCAGCGCCGCCTTCACCCGCGCGAAGATCGCGTCGCGGTGCGTCCAGCTATCGCGTTCGTCGTCCAGTTCGGCGAAGAACGGATCGCCGAGCAATTCGCCCAGTTTTTTCAGCGGTGCCATCGCCAGCGTCACATAGCCGTCGCTGGTCGCGAACACGCCGTACGGTGCGCGGATATAGCTGTGGGCATGCGCTTCGGCCGAGCGGGTCTGCGGCTTGTTGCCGATGGTGAAAACCGACAGTTCCTGCATCTGGATGGTAGTGATCGCGTCGAGCATATTGATCTGCACCAACTGGCCATCGCCGGTGCGTTCACGGTGGAACAGCGCGGCCAGCGCGCCCTCGAACGCCGAATAGGCGGTGACGGCATCGACCAGATATTGTCCGGCGGGCGTGGGCGGCTCGCCGTCCGCCCCGGCCGACAGCATCGCGCCCGACATGCCCTGCAACAACAGGTCCTGCCCTGGATAGCTGCGATACGGCCCGTCCTCGCCATAGCCCGACATCGAGACATAGATCAGCCGCGGGTTGATCGCCGACAGCGTCGCATAGTCCACGCCCAGCCGTTCGGCGACGCCGGGGCGATAGTTCTGGAGGAACACGTCGGCAGTCTTCACCATCTCCAGCAGCAGCGCCTTACCCTCCGCCGCCTTCAGGTCGACCGCGAACGATCGCTTGTTGCGGTTGAGCGACAGGAACGACACGTTGATGAGGTTGCCGGTTGCCCCGCCGGCCGAGGCATGGCGCTGCCATTCGCCCGAGGTCGGTTCGACCTTCACCACATCGGCGCCCAGATCGCCCAGCCGCTGCGCCGCGAACGGCCCGGCCATCGCGATCGAACAGTCGAGGACGCGGATGCCCTTCAGGATAGTCATATGGTCGGTCCTTCAGGCCATGACCCAGCCGCCGTTGACGTGCAGCGTCTGGCCGGTGATGAAACTCGCCTCGTCGGCGGCGAAAAAGGCGATGGCCGCGGCGATGTCGGCGGCGGTCCCGCGCCGCTTGATCGCCTGCGCGTCCAGCACCATGCGGTTGTACCCTTCCGGATCGGGGTGGATCGCCTCGGCATCGGTCGGGAAGGCTCCCGGCGCGATCGCGTTGACGGTCACGCCATACGGGCCGAACTCGCGCGCCCATGCCCGCGTCAGCCCGATCAGCGCGCCCTTTGACGCGACATAGGGCGAAAGATGCGCCCACCCGCCGGAAATGGTGATGCTGGCGATGTTGACGATCCGACCGAAGCCACGCGCGCGCATCCCCGGCAATGCGGCCTGCACCGCGACGATCCCGGCATCGACGTTCACCCGCTGGACGAACTGATGCTCCTCAATCGAATAGTCCTCGAACGGTTTCGACGGATAGATGGCGGCGTTGTTGACCACCACGTCGATACCGCCCGACTCGGCGATCAACCGGTCGAGCTCGGCGCGCAAGCCGGTGAGATCGGACAGGTCGACGGTAGATACCACCAGCCGCCCGGTATCGAGGGCGCTTGCCGCATCCCGCAGCTTCGCGACCTTCGCCGGGTCATTGTCGAGAGCGATCACGGTCGCCCCGCGCCGCATCAGCAGCAGCGTGGTGTCAAGCCCCAGTCCGCCCGCCGCGCCGGTATAGAGGATCCTGCGACCGATCATGACCGGCCCCGGATCGGCGGGAAGATGCCGCTGGGTTGCGGATAGTCCGCCTGCGGCTGGTGGGCGACCGCTTCGATGCGGGCGACGGCATCCGCCACCGCCGCCGCATCGGGCAGCAGGCGAAGCACGGTGTCGTACCGGCGTTCTTGCCCATGCTCCAGTTCGATCAGCTCGCCGCGATTACGCGCGAAGTCCTTGCCCATTACGTGGTTGGTCGATGGTTCGATGCCCAGCGCGTAATGGCCGGCGTGGAAGTTCTGCCACTGGTACATCGCCGGAAACTGGGTCTTCAGCGTCTCCACCTCGAAGCCGAAGCCGATCGCTTCGTTGACCAACGCGACGTTGACCCGGCCGTGGGGATCGGCGGCCATGTCGTGCTGCCACACCTGTTCGTGGAAATTGGCGATCGGCGCGGGGGCGGTGCGATAGCCGACGCCCTGCGCCTGATAGCTGTCGACATGCGCCGCCCAGACGACGTCGCGGATGGGCGCGACATAGCGTGCGCCCGGTGCCAGCACTGGATGGCCGACGTTGATATGGTAGCAATACATATGCGGCGTGCGGTAGAAACCGTGGTTGACCACGCGGTCGTGCAGCCGGATCTCGTCCCCGCCGACATCGGCTTCGATCCGGCGGATCAGGTGGAGGTCCTCGCCGAACACCGTCGATTGCTGCACCACACCTTCGGCCCACAATACGCAGTAGTCGCCGTCCCAATGCTCGCCATAGCCGGTCAGGCGCGCGGGGATCGTGCCGATGCGGCCGTGGAGCGACGACGCCACCTTGGCGCGCGGGCCGTAATGATAGTGCCCGGCCGGATCGTCGTGCATGAACAGCGTGTGGTCGAGGCCGCAGGTGATGTTCAGCCCCGACATCGACCGGAACCAGCCCAGCCCGCCTTCGCCCTCATAATCGTGCAGTCCGGGGTGCCGGAAGCCAGAGGGCGAATGCCATCCGACCGCGCGCCCGGCATGCTCGCATTCGGCAATATCCATCGCCCGGTCGATCAACACCGTGAAGCGCAGCCCGGTGCCGGTGCGGAATTCGAGCTGGCGGATACCACGCTCCACCCCGTCGCCCAGCGTCGACAGCCGCACGCCGGCGAACTGAGACAATGCCCCGGTCCGGGTCGCCAGCGTCCGCCGCGACATCGTCTCGCCGAACAGCGTGACCACCCTGCCTCTCCCCTCTATCGTAAGACGTATGATGTTTAGCTTTGGTGTCGGGTAACGTCAATCGTCCATCGCGAAAGTCCAGTCGCCCGATCCGATGCTGAACCGGACCATGCCGTCCGCGTCGCGCAGGTCGTGGATGGCAGGGTGGACGCGCAGCGCCCGGCCGCCCTCGCGCCACGCACGGCACATCGGCAGTTCGACGTCGGCGGTGGTATTGGCCGGAACCGACAGCGCCAGTCCGGTCAGCCCGTCGCCGTCACCATGCGTTCGCGTCGCGATCCGCCCGACACAGGAATCATAGGACGCCTCGACCCGCCCGACCCCGGGCAGCCACAGCGGCCGCACCGCGATTCGCCCGAACCCCGGCGCACCCGGCGCGATCCCGGCGAGCCGGCGATAGAAGAACCCGACCACCGCGCCGAAGGCATAATGATTGTAGCTGTTCATCGCGATATCGCCGGTATCGCCGTTCCACCGCTCCCACACGCTGGTCGCACCTTGCCCCGCCATATAGCCCCAACCCGGATAGTGGGTCTGAAGCAGCAGCGCCTCGACCTCGGCCAGCAACCCCGCGTCGGCCAGCACGTCGAGCAGATAGGGCGTGCCGAGAAACCCGGTCGACAGCGTCATGCCTCGTGCGCGGATATCGTCGGCCAGCACACGTGCGGCGGTGGCGCGCCACTCCGCCGGTACCAGTCCCATGTGCAGCGCCAGCACCTGCCCGGTCTGGCTGCCGTTGCCGACCCTGCCGCCTTGGCCGCCATATTCGGCGGCGAAGGCAGCGCCGATCCGCAGGCGCAGCGCGCGATAGTCCGCCGCCTCGTCGCGCCGTCCGGTCGCATCGGCCATCGCCGCCATCAGCTCGGCCGTCCATGCCCAATAGGCGGTGGCGCACAGTCCGCGCGGCGTTGTTTCGTCATCGGGCTTCACCGCATCGACCGACAACCAGTCGCCCAGATCGAGTCCGCGATCGTGACGCCACACGCCATCGGGATTGGCGGCGGCGACATGCGCCATCCACCGCGTCATCGCTGTCCAGTTCTCGTCGATGACCGCCGTGTCGCCGTAGCGCTGCCACAGTTGATACGGCAGGATCACCCCCGCCTCGCTCCACCCGGCGGTGACGACGGGCGGATAGGATTGCGGTTGCGGCACGACGATCGGATAGCCGCCGTCGGCGCGCTGAGCGGCGCGGACGTCGATCAGGAACCGGCGCAGGAAGGGGGCGACCTCCATGTTGAACGCCGCCGCATCGAGGAACACCTGGATGTCGCCCATCCACCCCATGCGTTCGTCGCGCTGCGGGCAATCGGTCGGGACGGCGAAGAAGTTCGACCGCTGGCTCCACAGTGCGTTGCGCCAGATCGTCTGCAACAACGGGGCATCGACGAAGCGCATCGCGCCGGTGATGCGGCAATCGCTATGGACGACGATGCCGACGACATCCTCGACCTCCGGCACCCCCGGATAGCCCTCGATCTCGACATAGCGGAAGCCGTGATAGGTGAACGACGGCTCGAACGTCTCGCGCGCGCCGGTTCCCGCCAGAATGAACCGGTCGGTCGCGCGGGCGAGGCGCAGGTTGGCCATGTCGACCGTGCCGTCGTCGCCGAGCAGTTCGGCGAAGCGCGCGGTGATCGTCGTGCCCGCGTCGCCCCGCGCGGCGATCCGTGCCCAACCCGCGAAATTCTGCCCGAAATCGAACACGAACCGGCCCGGCACCGGCTCGGCGACTGTCACCGCGCGGCGTTCGTCCACGGCACGCAGCGGCGGCGAGACGAGCGGCAGCAGCG
Organism: Sphingomonas sp. Leaf67; assembly: GCF_001421965.1. Lineage (GTDB taxonomy): Bacteria > Pseudomonadota > Alphaproteobacteria > Sphingomonadales > Sphingomonadaceae > Sphingomonas. The sequence goes on along the minus strand of NZ_LMLP01000005.1, from coordinate 17,062 downwards.
CAACGTCGGGCGCGGTGCCGATGGCGGCGGTCGACCAGCCCGAATCGTCGAACCCGGCATGGTCCCACGCCGCGATCGTCCACCGCGCGTCGACCGTCTCGCCATCGTAGATTTCGGACCGCATGATCGGGGAGGGGGCGATGCGCCAGCCGGGACCGGTCGCGATCCGCTGCCGGCTGCCATCGGCATGGTCGATGTGCAGTTCGGCGCGCACCCGGCGCGGTGCGGGGCCGAACGCATAACGTTCGATCCGCCAGCCGAACGCGCTGGCATACCATCCGTCGCCGACCGTCAGTCCGATGGCGTTGGCGCCCGGCACAATCAGCCCGGTAACGTCGACGCTTTCGTAAAAGACATGGGCATCGGCGACGCTGATCTCGGGCGAGAGGATCGCGTCCGACACCCGTTGCCCGTTGATCGTCGCGATATGACTGCCGAGCGCCGTCGCATAGAGGCGGGCGGCGACGATCCCGCCGCGCGCGACGAAGTCGTGGCGCAGCAGCATCGCCGGTTCGGCCGGGCGCGGGTCGTTGCCGGCGTTCGATCCGCTCGGAACCGCGCAGGGCCAGTCGCCGGCGTCGAAGCCCGCATCCTGCCATCCTGCCGGCGGATCGGGCAGCACCCGCCACGCCGGTCCGCTGACGATCCGGTCGATCCGCCCGTCGGCGTGGTGCAGCCGGATCAGGCTGGCGAACGCGCCGCCATCGACCGGAAAGAAGCCGGTGACATCGGCGTCGACCGCGACGCAGACGCTGGCGCGGCCGGGCCGCAGCGTCGCCACGACCGGGGCGAGCGATCCCCAGAACGGCAGCGGACTATCATAGCCCCATGGCTGGTCGAGCGGCGCGGGCAGCCCGTCGATCCACACGCCGCGCAGATGATCCTTGCCCGCCACCGCGATCTCGGCATGCACCACGTCGGGCGGGACGAGCAGGTCGAGGCGGAAGCCGTGCAGGCGCGGGTCGAGCGCGGTGTCGCTCCATACCCATGCCATGCCCGCCATCCGGTCGGCAGCGGCAAGGTCGTCCTCCGCCTCAATCCAGTCGGCGCCCCATGTGTCTAACAGTCCCGCCTCGAACCATGCCGGACGGGAACCGGCCTGCCGTCCGTCGGCGGTGGCGATCTCGACCGACCATGACACCCGTTGCCGGGGGCGTGGCGGCGGCCCGCCATAGGGGACGGCGAAACTGGCATCGGAGGCCACCTCGCCGCTGTCCCAGACGACGGCCCCGTCCGCTTCGGCGCGGATGCGGTAGCGCGACTGGACGACGCCGTGGCCGTCGCTCTCGATCCGCCACGACAGGCGCGGGGCGGGGACGTGGATGCCGATCGGATCGACGATGGCCTCGACACGAAGGTCGACGACGCGCAGGGTCATGCGGTGGCTCCGGCGGTAAGGCGAAGTGCAGGGTCGGCAAGGATCGACCGGTCGATCGCGGCGATCCGGTTCACGCCGGTCAGCGTCATCGCCACGGTCATCTCGCGCGCGATCAGGTCAACGAGCCGGGCGACGCCCGCCTCGCCCTGCGCCGCCAGCGCATAGATCCACGCGCGACCGAGCAGGACGCCCTTCGCGCCCAATGCCAGCATGCGCACGACGTCCAGCCCGGAGCGTATCCCGCCGTCCGCCAGCACGCTCAGCGCATCCCCCACCGCGTCGGCGATCGCGGGCAGCGCGCGCGCGGTCGAAAGCACGCCGTCCAGTTGCCGGCCGCCGTGGTTCGACACGACGATGCCGTCTGCGCCGATGCGCACCGCCTCCCGCGCGTCCTCGGGATCGAGGATGCCCTTGATGACCAGCGGGCCGTCCCATGCCGCGCGGATCCAGTCGAGGTCACTCCACCGGATCGACGGATCGAAATTCTTCGCCAGCCAGCCCATATAATCGTTCAGCCCGCTGTCGCTGCCCAGCACCGGCAGCAGATTGCCCAGCATGTGCGGCCGGCCGCGCAGCCCCACATTCCATGCCCAGTGCGGCCGCCCCAGCGTCTGCATCACCCGTCGCAGCGGCGCGCGCGGGCCGGACATGCCGGCATGGGCGTCGCGGTAGCGTGCGCCGGGCACCGGCATGTCGACGGTGAACACCAGCACGCCGGCGCCCGCCGCCTTCGCCTGCGCGATCAGGTCGCGCATGAACGCCCGGTCGCGCAACACGTACAGTTGGAACCAGAACGGGTCGGCGACCGCCGCGACCTCATCGATCGAACAGATCGACACCGTCGACAGGCAGGCGGGAACCCCGGCCGCCGCCGCCGCGCGGGCGGCCTGCACCTCGCCGCGCCGGGCGTACATGCCGCCGATGCCGACCGGACCCAGTGCGAGCGGCAGGGCGATCTGGCGGCCGAACAAATTGGTCGTCAGGTCGATGGCGGCCACGTCGCGCAACACCCGCTGGCGCAGGCCGATGCCGGCTAGGTCGGACACGTTGCAGCGCAGCGTCTCCTCGCCATTGGCGCCGCCATCGGCATAATCGAACAGGAATCGCGGCACGCGCCGTCGTGCGGCCTCGCGGAAATCGCTGGCGGAGGAAATAATCATCAGTAGGAGCTGAACAGCGCCTGCCGCGCCAGATTGAGCGCGGCCACCGCATCCTGCCGGTCCTGTGCTGCCTGCATCGCGGCGAAGTCCAGCTTGTCCAGCGCGCGCTCCACCGCCTTCAGGAAGCCGATCGCCGAATTGGCGGCGGCGACGCTGTCCTCGCGGAACGGGAACTGATCGAGCTGCCACACGCCCTCCCACCCGTTCTTGCGTAGGGTATAGAAGAACTCGAACAGCTCGATCGGATGGACCGAGCCGACGATCAGATCGTCGTCCCACCCGCGAAAATTGTCGTTCACGTCCATCCCGAACAGCCGGCCGTGATCGATCGCCAGTTGCGCGGCGTCGGCCGGGCTTTCGCCGCCGTACAGCGAATGGCCGAAATCGAGCAGGATACCGACATTGGGCAGCCCCATCCGCTCGATGCCCAGCAGGGTGCGCGCGACACTGTCGTAGCTCATGTGGACGCGCGGTTCACGCGGCTTGTATTCGATGACGAATTTCAAGTCGGGGTTCTGTCCCGCCAATTCGGCCACGCCTTCGACGCTCATCCGCCACAGGTCGCGGTGGTCGACCTGGAACGGATAGTCCCACCCGTCCTGCCCCGGCCACAGCTTCACATAGTCCGCGCCGAAATGGCGGACGACGCGGGCGGCGTCGTTGCACATCTCATTGGCGAGGCGGCGGATGCCCGGATCGGGATTGGTGAAGGCGCCGCGCGCGAACTGCCGCGTATAGATTTCGGGCGTAATCCCGATCACCGACAGCGCGTTGCGCGCCAGCGCCGCGTCGACCTGAGACAGCGACAGGCTGGGATCGACGAAGGGATAGTTGATGTCCACTACCGACAGGTCGTCGACCCGCCCCGCCAGATCGATCATGTCGATCAGCGAACGGGTCTCGCCATAGCCATCGGTGGCGTAGCGATCGACATAGGTTGCGAAATGCCAAATCCCGGCACCATAGCGTTGCTTGCCCATCTATCGATCCTCCCGCGAAATTTTAGCCAAGCAACGCAATTGCGTTCCGGCAATAATCACATATAAGACGTCATATGAATAATATGTTCGCCACAGGCAATGACGATTTCGCCGCGCGCGCCGATCGGGTGCGTGCCAGGGCCAACTGGATGCGTCGGCGGCTCCTGGCGATGATCGTCGGGGCGGGGCAGGGGCATCCCGGCGGCGACCTGTCGGCGACCGATATCCTCGCCACGCTGTATTTCGACGTTCTGCGGATCGATCCCGCCCGGCCCGACGATCCGAACCGCGACCGGTTCGTGATGAGCAAGGGACATTGCACCGGCGCGCTCTATTCGGCGCTGGCGGCGCGAGGCTTCTTTCCCGAAGCCGAACTCGACACCTATCTCCAGCCGGAATCGCGGCTGAACGGCCATCCCAACCGGATGTATCTGCCGGGCGTCGAAACCAACACCGGACCCCTCGGCCACGGGTTTCCGGTCGCGGTGGGCATCGCCATCGCCGGACAGATCGACCGGGCCGACTACCGCGTCTTCGCGCTCACCGGCGACGGCGAATTGCAGGAAGGCAGCATGTGGGAGGCAGCGATGCTCGCCGGGCATCGGCGGCTGGGCAAGCTGACCGTCGTGGTCGATCGCAACCGCCTGCAACAGGGTGCGAGGACGGAGGATACGAACGCGCTCGAACCGCTGGCCGACAAATGGCGCGCGTTCGGCTGGGAAGTCGTCGGCGTCGACGGGCATGACGCGGGCGCGCTGCTGGCGGCGTTCGACGCGGCGGCGGCCCCACGCGACCGGCCGCTGTGCATCATCGCCGATACCGCCAAGGGTCAGGGCGTCAGCTTCATGCGCGATCAGGCGGGCTGGCATCATGGCGTGCCGAATGCGGCGCAATATGTCCAGGCGATCCGCGAGCTGGAAGCGGAGATGGCGTCGTGAGCGTCGCCGCGTCCAACCCGCACGGTCTGTTCGACTGCCGTGACGCCTATGTCGCCGCGCTGGAGGACATGGCGACCACCGACGACCGCATCGTCGCGGTAGTCAACGACTCGGTCGGATCGTCGAAGCTCGGCAGGTTCCGCGACCGTTTTCCCGACCGGCTCGTCAACGTCGGCATCGCCGAACAGAATATGGTCAGCGTCGCCGCGGGGCTGGCCAACGGTGGCAAGGTGCCGTTCGTCAGCGGCGCGGGATGTTTCCTGACCGCGCGGGCGATGGAGCAGATCAAGGTCGACTGCGGCTACAGCCAGGCCAACGTCAAGTTGTGCGGCATCTCCAGCGGCGTCGCCTATGGCGAACTGGGCGCGACGCATCACAGTATCGAGGATGTCGCGTGGTTGCGCGCGATCGACAAGCTGACGGTGATCGTCCCCGCCGATCCATGGCAGACCGATGCCGCGATCCGCGCCGCCGCCGCGCACGACGGCCCGGTCTATGTCCGCATCAGCCGGATGCCGGTGCCCGCGCTCGACCGGGACGACACCCCCTTCGCGATCGGCCGGGCCGAGACGCTGCGCGAGGGCGGCGACGTGGCGATCGTCGCCAGCGGGACGCTGGTCCACCGCGCGATCGCCGCCGCCGACATCCTTGTGGGTGAGGGGGTGGCGGCGCGCGTCGTCAACATGGCCACTGTGTCGCCGATCGATGCCGCCGCGCTGGCCGCGGCGGCGGCGACCGGCGCGATCGTGACCGCCGAGGAAGGGCTGGCGCACGGCGGGTTGGGCGGCGCGGTCGCCGAATGGTGCGCGCGCCATGCGCCGGTGCCGATGCGGATGCTGGGCTTTCCCGGCTTCCTGCCGACCGGATCGGCCGACTGGCTGATGGAGCGCTTCGACCTGACCGCCACCGGTATCGCGGCGGCGGTGCGCGACGTGCTCGGACAGCGGGCGGCGTGATGAGCCGCCCGGTCATCCTCGCGATCGATCAGGGGACGACCAATACCAAGGCGTTGCTGGTCGCCACCGACGGCACGGTCGTCCGGTCGCGGTCGCGCGCGATGCGCGTCGCCTATCCGCGGCCCGGCTGGGCCGAACAATCGGCGTCCGACATCTGGGAAGCGGTCGCCGCGCTGATCGGCGAACTGGTCGCCTCCGCCCCCGATGTGCGGGTCATGGGGGTGGCCATCGCCAACCAGCGCGAAACCGTGGTGATCTGGGACGCGGCTACGGGTCGGGCACTGACTCCGGCAGTGCTGTGGCAATGCCAGCGATCGGCCGGGCGGCTGGCCGCGCTGCGCGGGCAGGGGCACGAACCGCTGGTGCTCGCGCGCACCGGGCTTAGCCTCGACCCGCTATTTCCCGCCGCCAAGATCGCCGGCCTGCTCGACGCCATGCCCGGCGCGCGCGACCGCGCGGCGCGCGGTGAACTGCGCTGCGGCACGATCGACAGTTGGCTGTTGTGGAACCTGACCGATGGCGCGGTACATGCGACCGATCATAGCAATGCGTCGCGCACTCAGTTGTTCGATCTCGATCGGCTGCGCTGGGACGAGGATCTTGCCGCGATCTTCGACGTGCCGCTCGCCATGCTGCCGCAGATACTGTCGTCGGATGCCGCGTTCGGCACCGTCGCGCCCGGCATCACCGCGTTGCCGCCGGGCACCCCGATCCATGCCATGGTCGGGGACAGCCATGCCGCGCTGTTCGCGCACGGGATCGAGACCCCGGGCAGCGGGGTGAAGGCGACGATCGGCACCGGCAGCTCGCTGATGACGCCGACCGACGGGCGGGTGCGCTCGGCGCACGGCCTGTCCGGCACAATCGCGTGGAGCCGTGGCGGCGTCGTCCGCCATGCGCTCGAAGGGAATATCTCGGTGTCGGGGCAGGCGGCGGCATTCGTCACGACGCTGCTCGGGCTGACCGACGAAGCGGGGCTGACGGCGCTGGCGGCCACCGTCGCCGATGCCGGCGGAGTGACGTTCGTCCCCGCGCTGGCCGGGCTGGGCGCGCCGCACTGGCGACCGCAGGCGCGCGGGCAGATCGGCGGCATGACCCTGTCGACCCGCCCGGCGCACGTCGCGCGCGCGACGCTGGACGCGATCGCCCTCCAGATCGCCGACGTGCTGGTCGCGATGGAGGCCGATCTCTGCCGCAGCTGCGCCACCGTGTCGATCGACGGCGGCGCGGCGAAGAACCCGTTGCTGGCGCAGCTTCTCGCCGACCTGACCGGCCGGTCGATCCTTCGCCCGCATGCTGCCGAAGCCAGCGCGCTGGGCGCGGCACGGTTGGCGGCCGAGGCGATGGGACTGGACGGTGCCGACCTGCGACTGACGCCCGAGGCGGTGTTCGTACCCGCGATCGACGCGCCGGCCCGGGCGGCGATGCGCGCCCATTGGGCAAGCGCGATCAAACACGCGGGGTGACGCGGTGCCGGGCCGGGCATCCCCCCGGCCCGGCCTGCCGTCCTACGCCGCCTGCCCCTCCATCTCCGCCTCGAGTTCGTCGAGCGACTTGCCCTCGTTGCGCGGTGCGCCGAGGTAGCCGATCAACCCGCTCAGAACCAGGAACCCGGTCAGGATCCAGGCCAGCGTCTGGAATCCGGTCGCCGTCAGCAGCGGCACGAAGAAGCTGAAGATACCCAGCGTGATCCGCACGATCCCGAACATCAGCCCCTGCGCCGTCGATCGCAGCAACGTGGGGAACATCTCGGCGCTCCAGAGCTGGAAGAAGGATTGTGCGCCGAACCCCTGGCCGATGCTCATCAGCACCACATGGAACAGCGCCATCGGCAGCGTCAGCGGAAAGATCGCCAGCAGCGACATGCCGATCACCTGGACGATCGCCGACACCAGGAACAGCGTGCGCTGGTTAACCCGGTCGGACAGTCGCATGAAGATCAGCCAGATCGACAGCACGCCGAGCAGGAAGCTGAACGACTGCACCGCCACCGCCATCGCCTGGCTCTGGTTGCCGACCGTGCGCAGGATATAGGGAAAGAAGAAGCCGTTGGTGCCCGCCCACAGGTTCCACATGCCGTACATGCCGATCAAAAACGCCATCGGCGCGATCCACTGCCTTGTCATCAGGTCGCGCAGCCGCGCGGGCTGCGCCGTCGGGCCGGCCGCCGGTGCCTTGTCCGCCTGCGCATCCAGCCAGCGTTGCGATTCCTTCATCCGCGATCGCAGGAAGGTCAGCGCCACCGCCAGAATGGCAAGGTGCGCGAACACGATCCGCGCGCCGAGCAGGCCCAGCGGTTCGAGCACCAGAAACATCAGCAGCACGACGACCGGGCCCAGATACCACAGCACCTGCGCCACGCCACTATGCTTGCCGCGCGCGCCCTTTGGTGCGGTTTCGGCGATCAGCGACCATGATGCCGGAATATCCGCGCCGACCGCCAGCCCGACGAGGAAGAAGCCGATCAGCACCATCCACGCATTCATCGCGAAGATCAGCCACAACATGCCGAACGCATAGAACAGCATGTCATATTGGTAGATCTTCTTGCGCCCGAACAGGTCGCACAGCCGCCCGCCGACGAACGCGCCGATGCCGGCGGAAATGGCGTTCGGCCCGAACGCGCCAATCAGCCCGACGAAACCGGGGCTTAGGTCATAGGCCTGCATCCACAGTGCGAGCGCGGCCGAACCCGCGACGATGGATCCGGCATCGATATAGTTGGCAAGCCCGGCCAGAATCGTGTTCTTCCAGTCGTTTCGGTCGGAACCGATTCCTTCCGCGATTGCGCCTTCCATTCCCTCTCCCTTCGGTTCTATATCATATGACGACATATGATAGTATGAGTTGCGGCGCAATTGGAGAGCGATGGTGACGGTTTCGCGAAGGACCATTTTGGGCGGTGCGGCGGCCGTGGCGACGGCGGCACTGACTCCGGCTGCCGCGGCCGGGAACCCACAGCGGGTCGAGCGCTGGGGACTCCACGAGATCGCGCTCGCCGGCCCGGCGGGCGGCAACCCGTTCGACGACGTGACGCTGAGCGCGACCTTCGCGCTGGGAACGGCACGGATCGCGGTGCCCGGCTTCTACGATGGCGATGGCATCTATCGCATCCGCTTCAGCCCGCCGTCGCTCGGGCGATGGACGTGGACGACGGCGAGCAACGTCGCCGCGCTCGACAGGCGAAGCGGGACGGTGGAGAGCGTGCCCCCGTCGGCCGGCAACCACGGCCCGGTGCGGATGACGCGCGACGGCTATCATTTCGTCCACGCCAACGGCACGCCCTATCGTCCGGTGGGCACGACCGCCTATTCGTGGGCGCTGCAATCCGATGCGCAGTGCGCCCGGACGCTGGCGACGCTGAAGGCCGGACCGTTCAACAAGATCCGGATGTGCGTCTTCCCGAACGTCGCATCGGTCGCGACCGATCCGTTCGTGCGCACCGGCGGGGGGCCGCGCGACTGGGACCCGACCCGCTTCGATCCCGCCTATTTTCGCCGGTTCGAGGACCGCGTCCGCCGGCTGGGCGAACTGGGGATCGAGGCCGACGTCATCCTGTTCCACCCCTACGACAAACTGCGCGGCTATTCGGCGATGCGGCGGTCGGACGACGAACGCTATGTCCGCTACGTCGCAGCGCGATTCGGTGCGTATCGCCATGTCTGGTGGGCGATGGCCAACGAATATGACATCGTCGAGGACAAGACGATCGCCGACTGGGACCATCTGTTCGCGGTACTGGTTGCCGCCGATCCGCACGACCGGCTGCGGTCGATCCACCAGCTCAACGTCTATTACGATCACCGCAAGCCATGGATCACCCATGCTAGCATTCAGCACGGCGCGGCGGTGCTCGACGACGGGCGGGTCCATCCGCACCGCAATTTCGCGCAGAAGGCGGTGATCTTCGACGAGGTGATCTACGAGGGGAATTCGGACAAGCGCTGGGCGCGGCTTACCGGCGAGCAACTAGTCGAACGTTTTTGGTGGGGCACGCTCGGCGGTGCCTATGTCGGGCATGGCGAGGTTTTCACCGATACCGGCAATCCCGACCAGTCGTGGCTGGGGCAGGGCGGCAGCCTGCGCGGGACCAGTCCGCCCCGGTTGGCGTTCCTGAACCGCATCCTCGCAAGCGTACCGTCGCCAGGGATCGATCCGATTCAGCAATTCTGGGACTATCATCTCGGCGGGCGCGATTTCACTTGGTATCTTAAATATTTCGGCAACAGCCGCCCGACGCGCTGGGACGTCGTCCTGCCCACACGCGCTGCCAATCCGCACCCCGATTACCGGATCGACATCCTCGACACATGGAACATGACAATCACACCGGTGGAAGGCGTGTTCCATATGGTCCAGCGCGACGAATACGACAGTCACGACCCTGCGCGGCCGAGTATTGTTCTGCCAGGGAGCCCCTATATTGCGCTACGTATAATGAAAGTGTAAAAATTCGCTGGACATTCCACGAATTTTTGAAACCGGTTTATTGCTAGGTGTACTGTGTATAGCCCGATAATATACGAATCACTGGAGTCAAAAAATTAACGATCGTCAGTATTGGGTTTGGGAATTACGGATGTAAGGGCGGCAATTGGAACGGCTCGGAGCGACCGGATGATCCTAGAAAGCGTCGTTGCCAGCCAACGGTTAGTTTTTCCGGGTATGGTCAACAGCTATTACATTTATGCGCGGAACAACGGAACGCATGTGCCAATGGGATTGGCATGAGAATGGCTAGGGCGGCTCAGTAGTACGGTTCGTACCTTGGTACGCCGACCGGCGTGCCGCGGGCGAAGGATAATGCACACAAATAGACAGTACGACTCGGCCGTCCAAAAGAAAATTACTGGTACGTCGATGTTGAACTCATGCGCGTTAATGAACGAGCGGCCGATGTTGGGGATTCAATAAGGTGGTGTGAATGGCGGCTTGTGGGTCCTACCGCCTATCGGTGCACAGGTGACGAGCGCCACTTTAGAACCGCCCACGAGTAGATCACTCCTTGACGGCACCAATCTGCTTAAGCAGGTTCAAGTTGTCCATCAGAGCCCAATGCTCGACCAGTTTGTCACCTTCGATACGGAACAGGTCCATCACTTCGATATCGGTGCGCGTCCCTGTCGCCGGCGTGCCTCCATACTCGCCAGAGTGGGTCGCGACCTGACGTAAGTGAACGAGCACGCGGTCGCCTTCCGCCACCACTTGCACGATTTGATATTGGATGTTGGAGAAGCCGCCGTGTAGGACAGAGGCCAGCTTCCTGGTCCCCGCCGGCCCTACGACCGGGAAATCAAGTCCGGCGTCGTGGCGGACGAATTCGGGCGCAATATGCACTTCCCACCATTCCTCATCGCGGTCACGGAAAGCGGGAAAGTAGGCAAGCGCCAGCGCCCTGTTGGATTCGACTGACATAATCCGTTCCTGGAAAAGGGGCAGGCGGAGGGCCCGCCTCGCATAGATCAAGATAGCGGCGGTTGACCGTTCGATGCGGTGAGGCCACCGTCCACGGGCAGATTAACACCTGTCACAAAATGCGCGTCCTCACTCGCTAAGAACGCGATCACACCTGCAATGTCGGAGGGTTCGGCGCCGCGTCCGAGCGGGATGCGCTCTTCGAATTTGGCAATAAGCTCGGGCTGTTCCTTCATGCCCGCAGTCAGTGCGGTATAGGTCAGCGACGGGTTGACCGCGTTGACGCGGACGCCGTTCTTCGCCTCGTCCATCGCCAGAGCTCGCGTGAAGTTGCTGACCGCCCCCTTTGCCGCACAGTAGAAGCTGTGGTTCCAGTCACCGCCCAACCCCGACACCGACGAGACGTTGACGATGCAGCCCTTCGACTGGCGCAAGTGCGCGATCGCCGCACGGCTCATATGGACGACGCCATAGAGGTCGGTTTCGATCACCTTCGTGAACTCGGCAAAGTCGCCTTCGTCGACCTTGCCAAGGTGATCGACGCCGGCGTCGTTGATCAGCACGTCTATCCGACCGAACCGATCGACCGCAGCCTTAACCAATGCCTCGCATGCCGCGCGATCGGACACGTCGGTTTCGCGGGTCTCGACCGTGCCGCCGAACTCGCCCGCCAACTTGTCGAGCGCACCCTTGTCGATGTCGCCCAGTACAAGCGTGGCACCTTCGTCGGCGAAGCGGCGAGCGGCGCCCTCACCGATCCCCGAGGCGGCACCGGTGATGACGACGACCTCGTCGGAAAAGCGCGCCATTACGCGTTCTCCGCCTGTGCATCGTGCTTGCCTTCGCAAAATTCCTCAACCAGCTTGGCGCAGAAGGCAGGCAGATCGTCCGGGCTACGACTGGTGACGAGGCCTTGGTCAACGACGACCTCCTGATCGACCCAAGTGCCGCCCGCATTCTCGATGTCGGTCTGAAGGGTCGGGAACGAGGTCAATGTACGGCCGCGGACCTGACCGGCCTCGATCAGCGTCCATGGTGCGTGGCAAATTGCAGCAACGGGCTTCTTGGCAGCGAAGAAGTCGCGAACGAACGAGACGACCTTATCCGATCCGCGCAGCTTGTCCGCACCGACGCAGCCGCCCGGGATGATGAGCGCATCGAACTGATCGGCCGAAACCCCGTCGATCGCCTTGTCGACCTTGAACTTCGCGCCGGGATCGAGATCGTTGTTGAACGTCTCCGCCTCGCCCGTCTCCAGGCTGACGACGGTGACCTGCCCGCCTGCTTCCTCAACTGCAGCTTTCGGTTTGGCGAACTCAGGTTCTTCAGTCCCGCGCGGCGCGATCAGGATCGCGATGTTTTTGCCTTCGAGTTTCATGATGGTCCTCTCACTATCAGCAGCACTGGCGTTTGAGCTCAGGCCGGGATGTCGTGGATGTCGGCGGTGTTGGCAGCGGCGATACCGTTCTCGCGGTGACGGAGGTCACTGAGCGCCTGATAGACCTGCATGCGCGCACGCATCACACCGCCGAGCGGGCGATGGACCTCCAGGCTATGGGCCGGGCGGAACGTCATCACCTCGTTGAAGTAGCGGACGCGGTCCGGCCCATAGGCTGACTGTCGCGGCAGTCGCATCGTGGCGACGGTGCGATACGGGCTTTCGCTCGCCGGCCAGTCGACGGAGGTGTCCTCGATGGGCTGCGTCTCGGCATCGGTCCACAGCTGCGCCCGAAGTTCGAACACTGCGTCGTTACCCTCAAAGTAATCGACCGCGGCATGGCGGAAGCCATCCTCATCCTGATGAGGGTCGAGCTGCCAATCGATGAGCGCCTGTTGCTCGGCTGCAACGGGAAAGGCCCCGATCTTGGCGACATGGTCGCCGAAGCGGACCGGACACTGGCTGAAATATTCCTCGACCAGGGGGTGGCTGAAGGGGTGGCCATAGAAGTCGAGCGTCGGGCTTGGGCCCGCACCAACCGCGTTCAACACCTTGTTGATGTTGCGAGCGACAGACGCGGCTGCGCTCTTCACCCCCTCGGGCATGGGAACTGTTAGCCCTATTTTTTGGGCCTGCGAGAGGAAACCAGCGGCAGTACCCGCCGGAAAGGTCGTACCGCTGGCAAGGACGAAGTCCTGCGTCGGCGCATCATGGCCGGGCAGTTTCGCGCCCTCGACGCCGAACACCTTGATAGACATGCCGCGGTGCGTCGAGACGTGATCACCGAGCTTCTCACCGGGTCCTTGCGCGAAGCGGACGGCGACATCGAACGCGCCCGGCTCGGCGAACAGGCCTTGGGCAAGTTCGGGCGGCAGCCCGGGTGCGACGATGAGCTTACCGATCACACAAGCCGTGCTCTTGGCGTGGCTCGCCCGTACCGCGTGTCCGTCGCGCTTCTCGACCGTCTGGCTCTCCCAGGTCATCCCCTGGATGATGCCGTCGATGCTCTCCTGTTCGTCGGGCTCTCGTGTTTCGATGTCGGGCGAGTATTGCAAATAGGTCATGGGATGTCCGATCACTTGGCGGGCGGGAAGGAGAACAGCTGCGTCTTGATCGACGGCGGTGCGCCGGGCATGAACCAGTTGGTGTCCTGGATATGGCTGGCGGTGACGTACATCGTCCCGTCGCGCCCTTCGGAGAAGGTGTCGGGCCAGCGCAGGCGGCGATCCGTCAGCACTGTCTCGACGGTCGCGCCGTTCAGCCGCTTGATTGCATAGTCAGTCGGCGAGGTCAGGTAGAGCACGCCCGCCTTGCTCATCCATAGGCCATCGGCAACATGGGTCTGCGCGACCGTCTTCACGGCTGCCGACCTGTCGGTCTCGCTGACGTCCGATCGCAGCTTGGCGGTATCGATCGCGTACAGCGTCTTGCCGGTCAGCGCTTGATAGTAGAGCGTTTTGCCATCCTTCGAGATCGCGATGCCATCGGCAGCGAAGGCGGGCTGGCGGCCATCGGGACGCACCAGCGGCTTGCCGTCGAGCGTGACCTTCACCGTCTTTTCGATCTGCGTCGAGGCGTGCCCATCGAGCGCGCGGTGGCTCTTGCCGCTTTCGAGGTCGACGACGATGATCGCGCCGCGCGTGCCACTGTCGGTGATGTAGCCGGTCTTGCCGTCGGGTGAGAAGCGGATGTCGTTCAGGTAGGTGCCCTGCAGCGCCACATCGCCGGGAACCGGGATCGTCTTCGTCACCGCGTTCGATGCCAGATCGATGCGGACGAGCTTGGGGGCGCCTTCGAGGATTTTCTCGTTTCCGGGCGCGCCGGGATCAAGCACCCAGAGGTTGCCGTGGCCGTCGGGCACGATCGACTGCACGCAAACGAAATAATCGCCGACCGGCAGTTCGTTGGCGCGGGCGTTGCGCCAGCTGTTCCACTTGGCGTCGGGATAGGGGCGTAAGGATCCGTCCTTCATCACCTCGGCAACAGAGATGGGCGCGTCGTCCGTCCAGCGAGGAAAGTTGACGAAGCGACGGCCATCCTCGGTCACCGCGACGCCGGTCGCCTGATGATCGAATTGTGCCACCTGCGTCAGCTGCGCGCTGCGTCCCTGGGCATGGGCGACTCCGGCTGCGGCAGCGGCGACCAGGCCGATGGCGGCGATCCCGGCGGCATAGGGGGCGGCTTTCTTCATGGTCAGGCTCCTGTCGATCGTATCGGTGAGCACGGCGGGGGCGCCGGCGAAGAGGGTAAGGAGGTGGCGCACCACCGCTTGCGGGTTCTCCCGCTGCGGAAAATGGCCGACCCCGGTCATGGTGATGCGAGCGAACCGGCCCGCGAATTTTGCTGGCACGCCCAGCGCGGTCGAGGGCGCATTCACGCCGTCGGCATCGCCGTGAATGTAGAGCGTCGGCAGAGACAAGGTCGTGGTCGCCTTGACCTTGTCCTCCAGCCAGGCGCTTCGTGGATCAGGTTCCGCTTCGCCCCAGCGCGCGCGATAGCTGTGAAGCGTCACATCGACCCAGTCGGGATTGTCGAACGACCGGGCGACACGGTCGAACGTCACCTCGTCGAACCATCCCGGTGGCGACCAATTGACCCAATGCAGATGGGTGAACCCGCGCCGGTCTGCGCGTACCGCTTCCGCCCCGCGGCCCGTCGCCATGAACCAGTGATACCATTGCCGCTGGGTCTGCTCGAATGGCGGCGTTGGCATGCTGCCGAGCCGCGGCGGGGTCGACAGCATCGCCATCCGCTCCACCCGATCGGGCCAGCCGACGGCCAGGGCCTCGGCGGTGTTCGATCCCCAGTCGTGTCCGGCGACCATAAAGTGATCAATTTCGAGCGCGTCGAGCAGTGCGATCATGTCGATCGCGAGCATCGCGCTGTCGCCGGTCCGGGGGGCGTCGTCATCGAGAAAGCGTGTGGCGCCGAACCCACGCAACGTCGGGACGATGACGCGGAACCCTTCCGCGGCCAGTGCGGGGGCCACCTGATCCCATGTCGACGCGTCATCCGGCCAGCCGTGGATGAGGAGCAACGGCTGCCCCTCCTCCGCGCCGTAAAGCGACACCTCCATGTTCAGGTAGCCAGTGCTAATCATCGGCATTCGTCAGCCTCCTGGCGGTGCAACCTTTTGCGTGCGGTGGTGGAATCGGCCGCTCCATCAAAGCTTTGGATTCACCAACAGGACCACGGTCAGAACGGCCAGCGCCCCGTTAATCTCCGCGCCGGCCGGCCAACGTTCAGCGTCTTGGGATCGCACGCCACCTTCGCCGGTCAGGCACGACCGCCAGCAGGCTCGTGGTAGGGGCAGCCGTTCACGCGGGCACGGAAGTCGGCGGAGTGTCGGTAGGTCTCGTTGCGAGCCCGGTTGATGTTCCCGAGCGGCCGGTGTGCGGCAAGCCCGGTCCAGATCGAGAAGCGCAGCTCCTCGTTGATCTGCTGGAACTTGTCCTCGCTCAGGCTGTCCTGTTTGGCCGCTCGGATGGTCGCCACGGTCTGGAAGGGCGCATCTTCTTGCTCCCACTCGACGGTCGGATCTTCGACAGGTTGCTCCTTCAGGTCGCGACAGAGTTGGACCCGCACCTCCCATTCCATCTCAAGCACCTGGGCCTCTGTCCGGATGACGTCGCGCAACGCATCGGGGCGGGTGCTGGCATCGATCGTCGTGCCGGTCTGATCGGTGAGGTCCTCGGACACGGGGAAGACAGCGAATTTGGCGATATAATCGCCATAGCGGAACGGCGTGACGCTGAAGTAGGTCTCGCCGAGCGGATCGTAGTTGGGTGCGCCGCCAAGCGTCTGCACCTTCGGGCTCTCGATACCGACCGCGCTCAGCACGGTGTTCACGCCGCGAAGCACCTTCGACATCGCCTCCTTGGTGCCCTCGAGCTTGTCGGTGGTGCCGGCCAAGAGCTTGAGGTTGCCTAGGAACTGGTCGGCGGTCTTGTTCTGGAAGACCGGGCCGTTGACCATGACGAAGTCCTGCGTCCTTCCGTCGGCGCCGGGCAGGCGTTCACCTTCGACGTCCATGACCTTGAGCGCTAGGCCGCGCGGCAGGCTGATGGTGTCGGGCAGGATGTCGCCCGCGTTGGTCGAGAAGCGCATGACGACCTTGTGCTCGCCCGGGGTGGCGAACAGGCCTTGGGCCAGCTCGGGAGGAAGACCGTCATGGACAGTCAGCGTCCCCTCGAGGAAGCCATGCGCCTTGGCGTGGACCGAACGGACTGCGTGGCCGTAATCCTCCGCTGTCGTCTCGAGGATCTTGTCGAACGTCTCGTTGAGCTTCGTGATCGTCTCGGCTTCGTCAGGTTTCACATCCTCGACGTCGGAAGAATAGCGGACGGGGGTCTGGGTCATGGTCGTTGGTCCTCTCCGGCAAGGAGGCGGCGGCTCGATGCCGCCGCCGTTACGCTCAGCGGCGGGCTGCAGGCGCTTGGAACGCCGTCTTCAGTCGCGCGACTGCGAGATCATTCGCCTGCTTGGCGCCGTTCACGACCTTGGCCATGCCGAAGAACTCATGGGTCACGCCTGGATAAGTCTTCTGCTCGACCTTGTCGCCGGCCGCCCGCATCGCGGCAGCCAACGTCTCGCCATCCGAGCGGAGCGGATCGATCTGCGCGTTGATGATCGTCGTCGGTGGCAGGCCGCGCAAGTTCGCCGCGACCAAGTTCAGCCGGGGGTCCTGCGCATCGGCCTTGCTAGGTGTTTAGTCCCGGCATCTGGTGGATCGGGTTGACGATGAACCGGTCTGGCTCTGACGTCCAGATCTTGGCGATGTATTCGTAGGGCGTGAGG
>NZ_LMLP01000004.1 GCF_001421965.1 Sphingomonas sp. Leaf67 | reverse complement strand
CTCCCTGCTCCAAACCACCAAGGCCGAAGCGCCAGCGAACCGGCGATAGAGAGACCGGAACACATGGCACCAACCATTCGGTTAGCACCAGGTCCCGGAGGATGCAAAGGCGACCGTGTCGGCCACCGCTGCGGTGACACCCATCTAGGGGGAGGCGATTAGGAGGTCAACAGCTTTCTTCGATTCGGCGGAACAAAATCTTCGGAATGTGATCGCGGCGACGTCTGGCGGGCCTTCCACGGTGCTTGTGCGGCCTGATTGACCGCCCAGTCTCCGTAACATGACCCAGTTTTTCGATACGAGCCGCCGGACCGTTCTAAAAGGGGCGGCGAGCGGCTGATCGTCGCGTGAACCCCGGAGCCGCCATGAAGACCATTCCGGCTACCCTGGCGCTGCTGTCGCCTGTCATCGCGAGCGCGCAAGTCGCAACCCCGGCCCTTGCCACGGTTGCCGGGACCAGACAGCCTTTGCGGAATAAGGATCAGAGGGCAGGCGGGCTGGCGCCGTCGATCATGAACCACGGTGTTGGGCCGTTGTCGAAGGGCGGGGCGGGGTAGAGCCAGCGCAACGCCGCTTCCGCCGCGCCATGATAGACGGTCGCATGGGTCGCGGTGGCGCGATACTCGGCATAGCGCAGCGTCACCCGCCCCGCCGGTAGCCGATCGATCATCGTGCGCAACCGGTCGACCCCGTCCCGCATCGTGCCGCCTTCGTCCGCCACCGCGAGGAACAGGCGCACGCGCTTCGCCCGCGCCAATCCGGCCTCCGCTGCCGCCCCGACCCACCGCCGATCGTCCCACCACAGGCTGGGACTGATCGCGATATACTCGCTGAACGCCGTTGGCTCGGTCAGCAGCGTGTCGACCACGAACAGCCCGGTGAGCGATTCGCCCAAGATCGTCCGCCGCGCACCGGTGCGATAACGCTGCTCGACGAACGGCATCACCTCCTGCAACAGGAACCGGCGAAACCGGGCTGCACCGCCGCGCTTTTGGGAAAGCCGCGACATAGCGCGGATCGGTCGCCGGCGGCGTCAGCTCGGCCTGACGATCGCGGGTCTGGACCCCGACGACGATGAACGGCCCGAACGTCCAGCTGAGCGAGGCCAGACTGCCAAGGCCCGCGATATGGCGGAAATCCTGATCGACCGCCCCGTCGAGCAGATAGACGACCGGATAGCGATCGGTCGAAGCGGCATAGCCATCGGGCCGCCAGACATTCACCTCGCGCACATTACCCAGAATAGCCGAGGTGAGACGATGCTGGATGCCCATCGGGATCGGCTGTGTGCGACGGGCGGCGCGGCGGTCTGCGCCGGGGCGATCGCCGGGAGCGCGAACAGCAAGGCGGCGATCGGGGCACATCGCATCATGCCTCCGGTTATGCCCGCTCCGTCGCCTCGGGCAAGCTGCGGGCTGCTGCGACCGCCGAGGATATCGTCGGATAGCGTTCGGTAACGCCCACCCGGAAACTCCGCCCCCCCCATTGCGACCCGAAGGCCGTTCGACCGTTAAGCGCGGCGAAGGAGTGTCGTCCATGTCCCGTTCCATCCTGATTACCGGTGCCAGCGTCGCCGGCAATATCGTCGCGTGGTGGCTCGGCCGGGCGGGGTTCGACGTAACCGTCGTCGAACGCGGGCCGGAATTCCGCGATGGCGGCCAGAATATCGACGTGCGCGGGCCGGGTCGCGACGTGTTGCGGCGCATGGAGCTGGAACAGGCCGCGCTCGAACAGGGGACCGGCGAGGAGGGGACGGCTTGGGTCGATGCCGCTGGCAAGGTCGATGCACAGTTCCTGACCGCCGATCAGGAAGCGGACGGCCCGACCGCCGAGATGGAAATATTGCGCGGCGATCTGGCGCGACTGCTCTACGAACCGGCCAGCGAACACGCGACCTATCGCTTCGGCGACCATATCGCCACGATCGATCAGGACGGTGACGGCGTGACGGTCGGCTTCGCCGGCGGCACGGCCGAACGTTATGATGCGGTCGTCGTTGCCGAAGGGGTCGGGTCGACGACGCGCGAACGGGTGTTTGCGGGCGAGAATGATCCGCGCTGGATGGACCTGACTATTGCCTATTTCACCATCCCGCGCACCGCCGACGACGACCGGCTGTGGCGCTGGTACAATGCGCCGGGCGGGCGCAGCGTGTCGCTCCGCCCCGATCGGCACGGCACGACCCGCGCGATGCTGTCGGTGCAACAACCGCCGGGCGGCGAACAGGATTGGGACGTCGAGCGGCAACAGGCGTGGCTGCGCCAACGCTTCGCCGATGCCGGATGGCAGGCGCAGCGAGTGCTGGACGCGATGGCCGACACCGACGATTTCTATTTCGACGTGCTGCGACAGGTGCGGATGCCGCGCTGGTCGACCGGCCGGGTGGCGCTGACCGGCGATGCCGCATGGTGTGCGACGCCGATTGCGGGCTATGGCACGACGCTGGCGGTGACCGGGGCCTATGTCTTGGCGCAGGAGCTGATCCGACAGCCTAATGTCCCCGCCGCCTTCGCCGCGTATGAGCAGCAGATGCGGCCGATGGTCGAGGATGCGCAGGGCGTGCCGAAGATCGCGCCGCGGCTGATGAACCCGCACAGCCGGCTCGGCATCCGCCTGCTGCACGGGGCGCTCGACCTCGCGAGCCGTCCGGCGGTACGCAAGCTGTCGGGCAAGATGTTCGGCGGCGATACGCCCGAACCCGATCTGTCGCGCTATCTGCCCGAGGCCGAACGACCGGCGGCGGCACCGGCGAAGGCCGGGCTGTCGCCGTTGCTGGCGCTCGGCATCGTCGGCGCGGTGCTGGGCGTCAGCGCGGTGGTCGGGCGGCGCAACGCTCCCGATCCGTCGCATCCCGGCATCCGCCGCTGGTATCGCCGGCTCGACAAGCCCGACTTCACCCCGCCCGACGCCGCGTTCGGTGCGGTGTGGCCGGTGCTCGAAACGGGCCTTGCGGTCGGCGGCTATCGGTTGTTGCGCGAACCCGCCGGCCCGATGCGCAACGCGGCGGTCGGCGCATGGCTGGTCAACAGTGCGATGGTCGGGGGCTGGACGCAGCTGTTCTTTCGCGAACGCAAACTCGGGGCGAGCGCGGTGGCATCGGGGGCGATGATCGCGACCGGCACCGCCTATGTCGTGACGGCGGCGAAGGTCGATCGCCCGGCGGCGGCGCTGGGCGTGCCGTTCGTCGCGTGGCTGGGCTTTGCGACACTGCTCGCCACGCGCATCTGGCAGGAGAACAAGCGATGAGCCTGTGGCCACAACCCGATCCGGTCGGCCCGGGGCGGACAAGCGTCTGGGACTTTCCGCGTCCCGCCATCGCCGAGCCGAGCGACCGCCATGTCCGCATCGAGCATCGCGGCCTCGTGATCGCCGATACCCGCGCCGCGATCCGCACGCTCGAAACCAGCCATCCGCCCAGCTGGTACATCCCTCCCGGCGACATCGCCGCCGGCGTGCTGCAACGCTCGCCCCGCCGATCGCTGTGCGAATGGAAGGGGCAGGCGGTCTACTGGCACCTCGCCATCGGCGACGAGATACTGCGGGATGTGGCGTGGAGCTATCCCGATCCGACGCCGGCCTTTGCGATGCTGCGCGACCATGTCGCCTTCTATGCCGGGCCGCTCGACCGGTGCAGCATCGACGGCCAACGCGTCGTGCCGCAGCCCGGCGGCTTCTACGGTGGCTGGATCACCCCCGACCTTGCCGGACCGTATAAGGGCGTGCCGGGCAGCATGGGGTGGTAAGTCGCGGAACCTGCCGCTCTATCGCAACGCCTTTTTCGGCATGGTCTTCAGGCAGTTCGTCAGGATCGGAGCATAACGGTCGCTTTCGATCGCGATGACCAGCTTGCTCGCCGCCAGTTGCTCGGGGGTCTTCTGGCGCGTCGCCGCGATCCTGCGGGCTTCGGTCGACCAGTAGCGATGGATCCTGTCATCGATCAGCAGCATCGGCGGCCGATCGCCATGGATCGACATCGCCAGTTCGGCATAGACCTCGCATTCAAGGGCGACGGTCAGCGGGTCCCGTGTCGGCGCAGACGCGGCCAGTATGATCGCGGCGACGATCATCACGACGGTTCGACCGGCATGAACGCCAGATGCTGGAAATCGTAGCTGAAATCGGCCAGCGGCGAGAGCGCCTTCATGCGGATGCCGGTCACCTTGCCATCGGCGAGCGCGAAGGTGACCACCGCGTCCTCGCCCGCGCCCTTGGGAAAGCGGGTGCGGAAGCTGTCCGGTCCCCATGGCTCCAGCGGCCCCTTGAACGCCGGGGTCGGCACGAAGTCGATCGCCAGCTTGCCGCGCCGTTCGGTGACGACGACGTCGCCATACCATGGATCGCGATAGCGCCCGGCATAGCGCGCGATCGGCAGCGACGGGCCACCCGCCGGTGCCTTGTCGATGCCGCCGGCGACGCTCGCCAGCGCCGCGGTCTGGTTCTGCTGCATGCGCGCCCCGAAGAACGCGACCCAGTCGAAGGCCGGCGCATCGATCAGCCGGTCGAGGATCGCGTTGCGGATCGGCTGCGACACGCCGTCCTCGACATTGGTCAGCACCGACACGGCGATCCCGCGCGTGGGCAGCATCGCACTGTGCGTGACCTGTCCCGACAGGCCGCCGCTATGCTGGATCATCTGCAGCCCGCGATATTCCTGCACGAACCAGCCCAGCGCATAGCTTTGCAGGATAGGGCGGACCGGGTTTTCGGCGGTCGGGCCGCTGGTCGATGCGGTGATGGTCGCCGGGGTCCACATCTGCTTGCTCTGTTCGGCGGACCAGACCCGTTTGCCGTCCGGCAGCAGCCCGCCGGCCAGCTGCGCCTGAAACCATTTCGCCATGTCGGCAACGCTGGCGTTGATCCCGCCCGCGGCGTCGACCATCGGCCCTTCGTCGGCGGCGACCACCTCCAGCTTGCCGATGCCGCGCACCGGCGGACCGAGTTTCGCGTGACGGCCCGCGACGTTCGGATCCCGGTCGCGCCGGGTCGGGAAGGCATCGGCCATGCCCAGCGGATCGAACAGCCGCGTCTGCATGAACCGGTCCCAGCCCATGCCCGACACCCGTTCGATCAGCAGCCCCGCGACCAGATACAGGATATTGTCATAGTCATAGCCATCACGGAAACCCCGCACGGGTTTCAGATAGGGCAGCGCCTTCAGCGCATCGGCGGCGACATGGCTGCCCGCCGGAAAGAACATCAGATCACCCGCACCCAGCGGCAGGCCCGAGCGATGGACCAGCAGGTCGCGCACCGTCATCATCGGCGTGACCGCGGCATCGTACATGCGGAAATCGGGCAGGTGTCTGACGACCGGATCGTCCCAATTGATCTTCCCGTCGTCGACCAGCAGCGCCAGCGCGGCGGCGGTGAACGCCTTGCTGTGCGACGCGATGCCGAACCGGGTATGGATATCGACCTTGTCCGGCCGTCCCAGCGTACGGACGCCATAGGCGCGCAACAGCGGCGGGCGGTTCGGTCTGAGCACCGCAATGGCAACGCCCGGCGTCTGGTAGCTGCGCATGAAGGAACCGACGATCGCGTCGATCTCCGCATCGCTCGCCTCTGCCGCCCGCGCCCAAGCCGGCAGCGTCGCCGCACCTGCACCGGCCAGCGAATAGGCCAGCAATTGCCGTCTGGACGTCGTCAAACCGCTCATCTTCTACCCCCCGATCGGACGATCGTAGCGGCTGTGCGGCGCGACGCCAGTCCCGTCAGTGCGCCGCGCCCGGTCCGGCGATCCGTGCCGGCCGCGGTGCCAGCCAGATGATGAGCGCCGCGCCGGCGAAGATGATCGCCGACAACAGGAACATATGGTTGATCGCCAGCGTGCTGCTCTCCTGCGCCACCGTCATCTCCACCGCGCCGCGCACCTGGTCGATCGAAAATCCCTGTGCGGTCAGCGCCTGTTCAGTCGCGCCGGTGTTCAGCCGCGACACCATCTCGCTGCGCGCGACGGTCATGTTGTCGGCATAGAGCGTCATCGACACCGACGTTCCGATCGCCCCGGCCATCGTCCGCAGGAAGCTCATGACGCCCGCCGCAGATGCCGTCTCCTTCGGATCGACCGCGCCCAGCGCGATCGTGGTCAGCGGAATGAAGAAGAACGGCATGCCGAACCCCTGCAACATCTGGGGAAAGGCGAGCGTCCAGAAGTCGGACCCGGTCGTCCACTCCACCCGCAGCAGATTGACCGCTGCGATCCAGAAGATGCCGAAACACACCAGCGCGCGGGGATCGCGCTTCTTGAGCATCTTCGCCACGAACGGCGACATGATGACCGCCCCCACACCGTTGAACGCGGTGGCATAGCCGGCATAGGTAGAGGTGTAGCCAAGGCTCGCCTGCAACCATTGCGGGATCAGCACGACCGAGGCGAAGAAGGTGCCGAACGCAAAGGCCAGCGCGGCGACCGCGACCGTGAAGCCCCGGTGCCGGAACACGCGCAGGTCGACGATCGGCTGCCGCTCGGTCAGTTCCCACACTACGAACACCGCCGCGCCCACCGCCGCCACGATGGCGAGGATGACGATCGTCTGGTCCTCGAACCAGTCGTGTTCGCGCCCGATATCCAGCATGATCTGGAGCGCGCCGATCCACAGGATCAGCAAAGCGAGGCCGATCTTGTCGACCTTCAGCTTCTCGCGCTTCGTCTCGGCGGGTTTCAGCAGGCGCAGCGCGCCGAACACGCAGAAGATCGCGACCGGAATGTTGATGAAGAAGATCCAGTGCCACGACCAGCTGTCACTGATTGTCCCGCCGAGGATCGGGCCGAGGATCGGCGCGGTGACCGTGGTCATCGCCCACATCCCCATCGCCTGTCCATGTTGCTCCTTGGGAAATATCCGCAGCAACATCGTCTGGGTCAGCGGCATCAGCGGCCCGCCGCACAGCCCCTGACCGATCCGCGCGACGACGATCATCGCCAGACTGGTCGACAGCCCGCACAATATCGAAAAGATGCCGAAGCCGATCATCCCGACGACGAAGGTCCGGACCGCCCCGAACCGCCCGGCCAGCCACCCGGTCAGCGGCACGCAGATCGCCTCCGCCACCGCATAGGAGGTGATGATCCACGTCCCCTGACTGGTCGAAATGCCCAGCGATCCGGCGATATGCCCGACCGACACGTTGGCGATCGTCGTGTCGAGCACGACCATGAAATTGGTCAGCGCCAGCACCAGCCCGGCGAACAGCAGCTTCGGGCCGGTAAAGGGTTTGAAATCATCCTGGCCGGCCATGCCGCCTTGCTCCCTTGGGTGGGGTGGTCCCCGAAACGGCGTTCCCCGTGCCCCCGCGCACGCGGGGGTACGGTTTGCCGGAAGCGGGGTCACCGCCCCGAAACATCCACCTCGGCAGTCATCGAGAGCCCGACGCGCAGCGGATGCGCCGCCAGTTCCCTTGGCTCAAGCGCGACGCGCACCGGCAGGCGCTGCACGACCTTGATCCAGTTGCCCGTCGCGTTCTGCGCCGGGATCAGCGCGAAGGCCGATCCCGTGCCGCCCGAGAAACCGACCACCCGGCCATGATATTCGACCTCGTCGCCGTAAAGGTCGGAGGTGAGCTTCACCGGTTGGCCCGGCTTGACCTTGGTCAACTGGCCTTCCTTGAAGTTCGCGTCGACATAGGCGCTGTTCACCGGCACGATCCGCATCATCGTCGTGCCCGCCGCAACGCGCTGTCCGACCTGAATGGTGCGGTTGGCGACGACGCCGTCGATCGGAGCGCGGACGATGGTGCGGTCGAGGTCGAGCCGCGCCTGCCGCACGCGTGCCTCCGCCGCCAGCACGTCGGGCGCGCTGTTGGCCGTGACCCCCTCGATCAGCGCCTGATTGGCGGCAAGATTGCCGGCCGCCGCGACCCGCTGCGACCCGGCCTCGGCCACTGCCGCGCGCGCCTGTTCCAGCGCCGCGCGGGCGGAGGCCAGCGCGTTTGTCGCGGCGGTCAGCTCGTCGCCCGATACCGCGCCATTGGGGGCAAGCCGCTGCCGACGGTTGAAATCGACCTGTGCCTTGTCGAACGACGCCTGCGCCGATGCCAGTTGCGCGCGGGCACTGGTCACCTCGGCCCCCTTCGCCTGTACCTGCGCCGACAGCGCGCCGCTGGTGGCCGAAGTCTGCCCGAATTCACGGCGCGCCTTGGCCAGATCGGCCTCGGCACTGGCCAGCGCGATCCGCGCGTCGCTGTCGTCGAGCCGGACCAGCACGTCGCCGCGCTTCACGCCTTGCGTTTCCGATGCGCCGATCGCGATCACCTGTCCGGCGACCATCGGCGTGATCTGCGCGGTCTCGGCACCGACATAGGCGTTGTCGGTCTCGACATAGTTGCTGCCGACCAGCGCATACCAGGTGCCATAGCCCGCGCCGCCCAACAGGACGATCGCGGCGATGCCGGCCAGCAGCTTCTTGCGCTTGGACGGGGCAGGGGTGTCGGACGCAGCCTTGGCCTCGGCGAAGCTGCGGTCGGCGGGATCGGCATCAGCCATGGGTCAGGTCCTTGTTCTGCTGTGCGGTGGCCGGCGCGGTGAACCCGCCGCCCAGCGCACGGACGAGCGCTACATCGAGGGTAAAGGCACGCGCCTGCAGATCGGCGACGATCCGCCGCGCCTGCAACACCCGGTCCTGCGCGACCAGCACGTCGGTGAAGCGCGACAGGCCGCCTTCGAACCGTTGCCGCGCGACATCGTATCCGGCCTGCGCATCGGTCAGCGACTGTTGCGACTCCGTCAGGCGGGTGGTCAGCGCACGCTGGCTCACCACCGCATCGGCGACCGCGCGATAGGCGTCGGTGACGGTCCGGTCGTAATCGGCGACCGCCGCGTCATAGCTGCCCCGCGCCACGCGGTAGCGGCCCTGCAACTCGCCACCGCGAAAGATCGGCAGGCTGAACGCCGGACCGATGCTGCCCGCGGTCGATCCGCCCTTCACCAGATTGCTCAGGCCCAGCGATTGCAGGCCGAACACCGCCGACAGGCTGAACGACGGATAGAAATCGGTGCGCGCGACCTTGATCCGGCTCGCTTCCGCCTCGACGCGGGTCCGGGCCGCGACGATATCGGGACGGCGCGCGATCAGGTCGGTGGTGATGCCGATCGGCAGTCCGCGCGCGGCGATGGTCGCGGCGGGCGGGGCGATCGCCAGCCCCCGGTCCGGCCCCTTGCCAAGCAGCGCGGCGATGCGGTTGCGGGTCAGGGCGATGGCTTCGTCGGTTGCCGCTACATCGGCACGCGCTGCCGGCACCGCCGAGTCCGCCTGCTTCTGCTCGGCGCGCGTATCCAGACCGCCGGTCACCCGGTCGGCGGTCAGCTTCGCGGTCTGCCGCCGCACGTCGAGCGCCGCCAGCGCCACCGCGCGTTCGGCGAACAGCCGCGCCAGATCGGCATAGGCATCGGCGATATTGGTCGACAGCGTCAGCTGCGCCTGCGCCAGATCGAGCTGCGCCGCCGCCGCGTCCGACCGTGCCGCCGCAAAGGCCGCACGGTTGCGGCCCCACAGATCGAGATCGAAGCCCAGTTCGCCCTGCACCCGGCCGGTGTCGTTCCAGCCCTTCGGCACGAAATCGGCGGGAATGCCGTTGTTATAGCTTTGCTTGGTCGCCGCGACATTGCCCGATGCGCCGAGCGTCGGCAGCTGCGCGGCGCCGGCCTGCTGCGCATAGCCCTCGGCCTGCGCGATCCGCGCGGTCGCGGCGGCAAGGTCGGGCGATCCGGCCAGCGCCTCGGCGATCAGCGTATCGAGCTGGGTGTCGCCATAGCCCTGCCACCAGTTCTGCACCGGCCATGCGGCATCGCCCGTTGCCGCAAGGCTGCGGTCGGCGGCGAAGCTGGCCGACGTCCGCGGCACCGGCGCATCCGCAAGATGGGGTACGGTCGCGCAGCCGGACAGGAACAGGACCGCAAGCGGCACCAGCGAACGGGCGTTCCGGAGAATCTCAGTTGTCATGCGAAAACCGTACTAGTGGGTACGCCGCGTGCCATGATCCTGCGGCTTGCGCCTGTCAACGATTATCTGTACCCGACGGTACAGTTTATGAGTACGACCGAAGAAACCGCGCCCGGCAAGCGGGAAGCGCGCAAACAGGATCGCCGCGACGCGATCGTCGCCGCCGCGCGTCGGTCGTTCCTCGACGACGGCTATGCCGCGACATCGATGTCGGGCCTGCTCAAGACGCTGGGCGGGTCGAAGGCGACATTGTGGAGCTATTTCCGGTCGAAGGAGGAATTGTTCGCGGCGGTGATTGCCGACGTCACCGCCGCCTTTCGCCAGCGGGTGACCGACGAGCTGCTGACGCCCGGCGACATGCCGGCGACGCTCGTCAATTTCTGCCGGGTGTTCATGAACAAGACCGCGCATCCCGACGCGGTGGCGGCATGGCGTCTGGTCGTCGGCGAAAGCGGCCGTTTCCCCGAAGTGGGGGCGATCTTCTACGAACAGGCGGCAGGCCATATCGAACGCGCGCTTGCCACCTACATCGCCGAACAGATCGCGGCGGGCCGGCTGCGCGACGAAGGACCGACCGACATGGCGCGGATGCTGATCGGCATGACCGGTGCGCAACAAAATCGTCGCCTGTGGGGGGTCGAACCCGCGCCGGCGGACGGGATGGAGGCGGAGGCGCGGCGCTTCGCCGGCTATTTCCTGCGGCTGTTCGCCATCGGCTGATTCGGTTCGCCGCGCGGGCGACTCGTCTCGACTCAAGCCAGTGGATCGGCCCGACTCGCCGACTCATCGTCGCGCGCATGAAACGAACCATCCGGCATCGCTGCGGCCATCTGCAGCACCATGACATCTTCACCTTCACCGCCGCCGACCAAACCCGCACCGAATTGCGGCTGGAGCGGCAGCGTTGCGCCGATTGCATGGCGACGGCCCGGGCCGAACAGGCCGCCGCCGATCGCGCCGCCATCGCCGGATATGCGCTGCCGCCCCTGACCGGCAGTGCGCAACAGGTGGCATGGGCCGACACGATCCGCGCCGAACGGCTGGCGAAACTGGTTCGCTCGCACCCCTCCTGCATCGCCGGACTCGCGGCGCAGGTCGATGCGAAATGGTGGATCGATCACCGCCGGACGCCCGACGACGTGCTGATGCAATCGACCCTGCGCATGGCGTGACGGATCGCGAGGATCAGGCGGCGCGCATCGACGCTCAGCGCTGGTCGGTCCGCCCGACGATCGCCCGGCGTCGGGCGGGCAGTCCCCACCACGGCGTACCGGGCGAAAGATGATGTTCGTGATGATAGCCGCCGAAATGGAAACAGGTCAGCAGCGATAGTAGCGGACCGACCCTAAGACTATGCGTGCGATGCGCGTCCACGAACGGCGCTTCGCGTTCGCGGTGTGGCAACCATGTTCCGAACACGAACAATTGCCCGACCGCGCCCAGCGCAGGCACTGCCCAGAACACGACGATGTTGCCGAGCGATGCGCCGAACCCAAAGATGTAGATCAGCGCCATCACCGTGATGCGGGCGATTTGTCCGTGCGAGTAATAGGTCCGGAAGAACTGCAGGAACCACGCGGCCAGACGGGGATCGCCGCCATGGAAATCGGGGTCGCCGTGCCGGCCCGCATGCTTGTGGTGCAGATGGTGCTGCGGCAGCAGCGCGGCGTAGGAAAGGCAGGCATAGAGCGACAGGCACAGCGTACCGATCGTGCGATTGAGAACGGGATGGGTCGGCGCCAGCGCGCCATGCATCGCGTCGTGGGCGATGATGAACAGCCCGGTGCTGAGCCATGTCTGCACCAGGATCAGCGCGATGGCGATCGGCAGGGTGCCGACGCTCCACTGCCAGAAGAATATGCCGGTGATATGGATCGCCAGCCAGGTGACGACGATCGCAACCGACAGCGATACGCCGATCAGCGTCTGACGTCGCAAGGCCTTCGATCCGGACGCGATCGACCTCACCGCTCAGCGTCTGACGGTAAAAGATCATCCTGTCGGTCGCGCTGCGGAACGCGCTGGCGCTGGTCGGCATGGGCGCGCAACTGCGCCTTCAACACGGCAGGTTTGCGGGCGAACAGAAACCCGTGGCTAACGGTGCCATGCTTGCCCTCGACCGCATGGTGCAGCCGGTGCGCCTGCAGCAGCCGCTTGAAATAGCCGTGCTTGGGCACCCACCGGAAACCGCCCCGTTGATGGACGAGCATGTCGTGGACGAAGGCGTAGATGCCGCCATAGACGGTGATGCCGAGCGCGGCCCACCACAGCGGTTCCCACCACAGGCCGACGACGAACAGCGCGATCGGCACGATCGCGAAGACTACCGCATAAAGGTCGTTCTTTTCGAACCAGCCGGCGTGATCCTCGTGATGCGACTTGTGCCAGCCCCAACCCCAGCCATGCATGACGTATTTATGCGCCGCCCAAGCGAAGCACTCCATGAACAGGACCATGAAGGCGACGATCGCGATTTTTTCGAGCCAGGTCATTGCGGGACACCATTGCGACGCGCGACGGGCGGGAAGGACCAGAACAACATGCTGTCCACATAAGGCATGCGGGTCGACGATGCGAGTGCGCCGCCGGGGAAAATCGGCGGGTTCCGGTCGGTTGGCGCGGGCACGACACCGCTGCGACCCGTCGCCTTGCAGTCGCGGTCACCGTTCCGACAGCACCTGCGCGACCCATGCCGGCACCAGTTCGCTCGCCGGGCCGAGGCGGCTTTCATCGAAGCGGCCCGACCCTGCCGAGCGTTCGAGGTT
This sequence comes from Sphingomonas sp. Leaf67, assembly GCF_001421965.1. Classification (GTDB taxonomy): domain Bacteria; phylum Pseudomonadota; class Alphaproteobacteria; order Sphingomonadales; family Sphingomonadaceae; genus Sphingomonas. The sequence continues at coordinate 53,793 of NZ_LMLP01000004.1, read as the reverse complement.
GAGTTCGAGCGTCGCCGCGCCGCGATCATTGGCCCATTCGACGAACCCGGCGGCGGGATAGACCGCGCCCGACGTGCCGATCGACACGAACAGATCGCAGGTGCCGATGGCGTCGACGATCCGGTCCATCGCGTACGGAATCTCGCCGAAGAACACGATGTCGGGCCGTAACGCCGCTCCGCCGCATGCGCCGCAGGGGCTGTTCGGCGGCAACGGGCCGGTATGCGCTACGCGGGTGCCGCATACTGCGCACAGGGCGGACCGCAGCGCGCCGTGCATGTGCAGCAGCCGGTGCGTCCCCGCGCGCTCGTGCAGGTCATCGACATTCTGCGTCACGATCAGCAGTTCGCCGGTCCAGCTCCTTTCGAGTTCCGCCAACGCCACATGCGCCGCGTTGGGATCCACGTCCGCCAGCGCCGCGCGCCGCAGATCGTAGAAGCGGTGCACGAGCCGGGGATCGGCCCGCAACGCTTCGGGCGTGCAGACGTCCTCGACTCGGTGCCCTTCCCACAAGCCCCCGGGGCCGCGGAACGTGGCAATACCCGACTCCGCGGAAACGCCCGCTCCCGTCAGGACGACGATATTGCGGATTGGCTGCATCAGACCTGCATAGGCGACACCGTGGTCAGCGCAAGCGGTCGGTCAGCCAGTGTCGCAACAACATGGTCACTTCGCCCGATCGCTCCATCGGCGACAGGTGACCGCAGTTGCGGATGACATGAAAGCGGGCGTCGGGAATACGATCGGCCAATGCCTGCGCATCCTCGACCTTGCAGATGCGGTCGCGGTCCCCCACCGCGACCAGCGTCGGCACATGGACCGCAGCGATGGCGAGGTCGAGATCGGGCCGGGCGAGCAGTGCGCGCTGCTGGCGTTCGAAGACATCGGTGCCGACGCGTTCGGCCATTGCCTGTACCGGGCCGCTGACGATCGGGGTCAACATGGGGTCGGCATGCGGTGCGGTGGCGAGCAGCCCCTGTTCGTCGACGGTGCGCGCGCGCATCGCCATCGTCGCCCGCGTCCCGAACAGCGCGACGCGTTCGATCCGCTCGGGTGCCTGCCGGATCATCTCCAGCGCGACATAGCCGCCCAGACTGACCCCGGCGACCGCGATGCGCGGCGGGGCATGGGCCAGCACGCGGGCGGCCATTGCCGACAGGCTGTCGTCGACGCTCAGGTCGCCCAGTTCGGGATGGGCGATGTCGCCGAGGTCGACGACCTGTCGCGCCCATAGCTGGCCGTCGCATCCCATGGCCGGGAGCAGGACGAGCGGTGTCGGTTTTGGGGTCATGACGGCTTCTCCGAACGAAAGGCGAGGGGGGCGAACAGCAGGACGATGGCGACCCGCGCCAGATGGGTGACGACGACGATACCGGGTTCGAGCGAGAGGCTGAGCGCGACCATGCTCATCTCCGCCAGCCCGCCGGGCGAATAGGCGAGCGCGAGCAGCGCGATGTCGAACCCGGCGGCCCGACCCAGCAGGATGGCGACGACGAAGGTCAGCACCATCAGGATCAGCGTCGATCCGGCGGCCAGCGCCAGCAGGCGGACGAACGCCCGCAGATCCAGCCCGGCGAAGCGGCAGCCGATCGTCGCGCCCAGCCCGATCTGCGCCGCCGCCAGCAGCCAGCCGGGCACGCGGAAATCGGTGACGCCGGTCATGTGCAGCGCGGCACTGATCGCGAGCGGCCCCATCAGATGCCATGCCGGCAGACGCAAAGCGCGACCGAGGACGAGGCCCACAGTCAGACTGATCCCGCCCCAGACGAACAACGCGGGCGACGGCCATGGGCTGATCGACGTGACCGGCGCGGCGGCGATGGCCGCCGCCGCATGAAAATGCCGGATGACGAAGGGCAGGAGAAAGACGACGAGAAAGATGCGCGCGCCATGGATCAGGCCGATGGTGCGTTCGTCGGCACCGCGTTCGCCGCCCATCACCACCATTTCGGCGATGCCGCCGGGCATGCCGGCGAAATAGGCGGTGGCGGGATCGAAGCCGGCGACCCGCCGGAACCATAGGACGCACAACAGCCCGGCCAGCGCGAGGAACGGCGGCAGCAACAGCAGCGGCAGCCACCATTCGCGCGCCAGCGCGATCAGGCCGGGATGGAAGGAACTGCCGAGCACCAGACCGATCACCGCCGCCATCGGTCGGCGGGTCGCGCCGCTGGCGGCGATCGGCAGGCCGGCGATGCTGGCGACGGCGCAGGCGGCCATCGATCCCAGCACCCATGGCAGCGGCGCGCCGATCGCGGCGAAGATCGCGCCGCCGGCCCCGCCCACCGCAATCGCGGCGAGGAAGCGCAGGACGATGTTCGCCGCGTCCCGTTTCAAGCGAACAGGCTCAGCACGCCGCGCGACGGATCGGTCAGCCCTTCGTAGATCATGCGGCAGGCGACATAGACGATGACGGCAAGGCCGATATAGGCGACCCAGCGATAGCGTTCGATCACCCGCGCCAGCACGTTGGCGGCAAGACCCATCAGCGCGACCGACAGGATCAGGCCGACGGCGAGGATGCCGGGATGCTCGCGCGCCGCACCGGCCACCGCCAGCACATTGTCGAGGCTCATGCTGACATCGGCGACCGCGNGACAGGATCAGGCCGACGGCGAGGATGCCGGGATGCTCGCGCGCCGCACCGGCCACCGCCAGCACATTGTCGAGGCTCATGCTGACATCGGCGACCGCCACCGCCCATGCCGCGCTGGCGAAGCTGCGTGGGGCGACGGCCTTGATCGCGCCGTCCTCGCCCGGCGTATCGTCATGATCGCGCAGTTCGCGCCACATCTTCCACGCCACCCACACCAGCAGCAGTCCGCCGGCAAAGACGAGGCCGGTAAGCTGCAACAACTGCGTCACGACCAGTGCGAAGGCGACGCGCAGGACCAGCGCCGCACCGACGCCGATCAGGATCACCTTGCGCCGCATGTCCGCCGGCAATCCGGCGGCCAGCGCCCCGACGACGATGGCATTGTCGGCGGCCAGCATCACGTCGATCAGCACGACCTGCGTAAAGGCGGCGAGCGCGGACGGACTGCCGATATTGGCGAAGTCCGCGACGATATGGTTCCAAAGTTCGGTCATCGGTTCAGCTGACGAACGGGAAGGCGAGCACGATCATCCCGACCAGCGTCATCACGACACAGACCGCCGTCGCCGGGATCAGCGTGAACCGCTGGTGATCGGCAAGGTCGATACCGGCAAGGCTGACCAGCAGATAGGTCGAGGGGACGAGCGGGCTGAGCAGATGGACCGGCTGTCCCATCAGCGACGCGCGGGCGATGGCGATCGGCGACACGCCATAATGCGCGCCGGCTTCCGCGAGGATCGGGAGCATCCCGAAATAGAAGGCGTCGTTGGAGATGAAAAAGGTGAAGGGCAGGCTGAGCAGCGCGGTGATCGGCGCCATATACGGCCCCAGCGCCGGCGGGATGAAGCCGACGACTTCCTTGCTCATCGCCTCGACCATGCCGGTGCCCGACAGGATGCCGGTAAAGATGCCGGCGGCAAAGATCAGCGACACGACCGAGAGCACGTTGCCGGCATGGGCCGCGATGCGTTCCTTCTGTTCGGCGACCTGCGGATAGTTGACGATCATCGCGATGGCGAACGCCAGCATCATCAGCACCGATAGCGGCAGCAGGCCGACCACCAGCCCGACGATCAGCGCCAGCGTCAGCGCACCGTTGAACCAGCGCAGGTGATAGCGGCGCGCTTCGGGGAATTGCGACACCGCCATGCCGGTGAAGGCGGTCGGTCCGTTGGCCTTCACATGGCCGATGCGGCGTCGTTCCTTGCGGCCGAACCAGATGGCGAGACCGATCAGGAAGGCGAGACCGGCGAGCATGCCGGGGATCAGCGGCAGGAACAGCGTGGCGGGATCGATCTTCAGCGCGCTGGCGGCACGCGCGGTCGGGCCGCCCCATGGCGTCAGGTTCATCACGCCGCTGGTGCTCATGAGCAGGCAGCACAGATACAGCCGGTTCATGTCATAGCGTTTGTACAGCGGCAGCAGCGCGGCGATGGTGATGATGTAGGTCGTCGACCCATCGCCATCGAGGCTGACGATCGCGCACAACACGACCGTGCCGATCAGGATCAGCATCGGATCGCCATGCACGACCTTCAGCAATCGGTTGACCAGCGGGTCGAACAGACCGGTATCGGTCATGATCGAAAAGAACAGGATGGCGAACAACAGCATCACGCCGGTCGGCGCGAGGTTCTTGATCCCGTCGATCATCATGTCGCCCAAGCCGCCGGCGAAACCGGCGAGCAGGGCAAAGGCGGTGGGGACGGTGATCAGCGCGACCAGCGGCGTCATCCGCTTGGTCATGATGAGCGTCATGAAGGTGGCGACCATCAGGAAGCCGAGCAGGGCGAGATCCATATGCGTAATGCTCCCCGAGGGATCAGAAGGTGACGGCGATGCGGGTCATGACGGTCTGGCCGTCGTCCGGCCCGACATAGGCGCCGGCGCGATTGTCGGTGTTCCAGTGGACCAGATTGGCTTGGAAGCGGGTGAAGCTGTTGAGATACCAGTTGGCACCGATCGTCGCGGCCCAGCCCTGTCCACCGGTCAGCAGATCGGCGTAATCGAGATTCTCGTAGCGCGCGGTCAGCTCGATCGCGCCCGGCCCGCCTTCGAAGATCGGACGCAGCACGCGCGGCTGTCCGAAGCTGCCGAGACGCGGATTATAGGGCGGCAGGTCGCCGGTGACGAACCATCCGCCCGACAGGCTCCACGCCTTGCTGACGAAATCGGGGCGACCGGCGTCGAGGCGGGCATGGCGCTGCCCCGCTTCGCCCATCAGCCACACCGGGCCGACATAGCCGCCGAGTTCGAGGCCATAGCCGGTGGTGCCGGTGCCGCCGGTCAGCGCGCCCGACGATACGCGCAGCGCGCCGTTGAACCGGCCGCCGATCACGGTGTTGCGGGTCAGCGTGGTCGCGCCCGCGGCCAGCCCTTCGTCGAACCCCCATGCGCCCAGATGCAGGACGCTGTTGCCGGTCTTGATCGGGTTCCAATGGGCGCGGGCCAGCACGGTGCGGCTGTCGTTGCCCGACTGGTTACCGTCGATCCGGTCGCCGGTGAGCGTCAGCGACGCGTGGCCGGTCTTCCAGAACAGGCGCGGCATGATGCCGATGCCATAGAAGCCGCGCTGCGGGATGATCGCGGTCGACACGACGGTGCGTTCCATGAACGGCGTCGAATCCGAACCCGTCGATCCTTCGAACCCGCGATCGTTGAACAGGTGGCCGGCGCGGACGTCGTAATCGATGCCCGGCGCGATCCGGTTGCGCCACCCGATGAACGCGGTGACGATGTCGACCTCGTTCTCCGAAAAGTCGCTTTCGAACTGGTAGAAGAAGTGCGTGCCGACCCCGCCTTCGAGGCCGAGGCGCAGCGCGCGCATGCCGGTGGTGGTGATGTTGCGCGCGGTATAGTCCGACCCGAAGGTCGAGCTGACATCGGTCAGGATGCGGCCGCGCGGCTTGAAGGTATAGATGCCGTCGGCCGAGTGGAACACGGGCAGACCCGCGCCCCATTCGGTGGTGACGCCGGCGGCATTGGCCTGCCGCGCCTGCGCGACGTCGCGCTCGGCGGGGCCGGGGGGAACGAGCTGCGGCGCGAACGGGCTGGTCACGTTGCCGCCCGACTGCGACGGCGTCTGCGCGACCTGAGCCGGTGGCAGCGCAGCGGCGGCGGGCGTGGCGGGCAGGGCCGGGGCGGTAGCGGCGCTCGCGCCCTCCAACCGGTCGAGCCGGGCGCGCAGCGTCGCGATCTCGGTGGCCTGTGCGCGCACCAGTTCGGCCAGTTCGGCGGCGCTCGGCGTCTGTGCCAGCGCCGGCGTGGCGGCGACCAGCGCGACGAGCGCGCAACCGCTTCGGAAAAGCTTCATCATTTGCTTCCTTCGGTGAGGATCGCGCGCCAGTCGGCAAGGAAGCGGCGGCGCTTGATCGTATCGAGATTGACGAGAAGTTCGGGCCCGACGCGGATCGGGCGCTGCTGTCCGGCCGACAGGCGCGGCGCGCGCACGTCGCTGCGCACCGGCAACAGCCATTGCCGGGCCAGCAGCGTCTGCCCGGTGCGCGACAGCAGGAAATCGAGGAACAGCTTCGCCGCCGCCGGACGCCGCGCATCGCGCGCGATGAAGGCGACGCGCGAGGCGATCAGCGTATAGTCGCGGGGAAACACCACGCCGACGCGGCGGTCGCGCTGCGCGGCGGCCAGCGCATAGGGGCCGACGACGTTGTACGCGATGGCGATGCGGCCATCCGCGACCGCCGCGAGCATCGGTTCGGTCTGCGGCGACAGCCATGGCCGCGTCGCCGCCATCGCCTGGACCAGCAAGCGGGTGTCGCGGGTGATGGCATAATCCTCGGCCAGATACAGATAGCCGACGTTCGATCGCGCCGGATTATAGGTCGCGACCTTGCCGGTCAGCGGCACGCGGCCGGCGCGCAACAATGCCTCGAACGCCTGATGGGTACGCGGCACCCGCCCCGGCGGGATCAGGCGGCGGTTGTAGACGAACGCGACCGGCTCGGCGGTGACGCCATATCCCATGTTCTTCCACACCGCATCGGCGGGCAGGGCGGGCTTTTCGGGACTGTGATAGGCCTGGGCATAGCCGTCGTTGATCAGCTTGGCCTGCAAATCCATGCCCGACGACCAGATCAGGTCGGCACTTGGGACCCGGCGCTGCGCTTCGGTGACGACGCGGCGATAGATGTCGCGCGACTCGAGTACCTCGTACCGCACGGCGACGCCGGGATAGGTGCGGCGGAACGCGGCGATCAGCGCCGCCATCGCCGCCGCATCGGCATTGCCATAGATGCGCACGCCGCCCTCGGCCCGCGCCGCCTCGATCAGCGCGTCGTACGACTGCGGATAGCCCGCCGGGCGTTGCGCCACCGCCGGCCCGGCCAGACCGATCAGCGTCATCAACAGGATCAGGAGTCGTTTCATGCACATCCTCTCGCTTCCCGTCTCTCGGTTCGGGTAAGCACTGGGGCATGTCGTACGCATCGAACCTGTCAGCCACCTTTCACCGGATTGGTTTCCGATGCGAATATTGATCGTCGAGGACGATGCCGCGCTGGCGCGCAGCATCGTCGCGTTGCTGCGCAGCGCCGGCCACGCGGTCGATCCGGTCGCGCGGGGCGAGGACGCGCTCATCGCCTTGGCAGACGAGCCGTATGCGCTGGTCATTCTCGACGTCGGGCTGCCGGACATCGACGGGTTCGCGGTCTTGCAGGCGCTGCGCCGGCGCGGCGACAAGGTGCCGGTGCTGATGCTGACCGCGCGCGACGCGCTCGACGACCGGGTGCGCGGGCTCGATCTCGGTGCCGACGATTATCTGCGCAAACCGTTCGCGCCCGAGGAACTGGAGGCGCGTATCCGGGCGCTTGGCCGCCGGCGCGGCGGTGATCCGACCCCGGAACTGGTGATCGGATCGCTGGTGCTCAACCGGTCGACGGGGCAGGCACAGATCGGTGACCGCGTACTCGACCTGCGGCGGCGCGAATGGGCGGTGCTCGACGCGCTGGCGGCGCGGGCCGGACAGATCGTCCCGCGCGAAACGCTGCAATCCGAAGTGTTCGGCTATGACGATCCGGTCGGTCCCAACGCGATCGAGGTCAACATCACCCGGCTACGCGGAAAGCTCGCCCCCGATGGGCCGACGATCCGCACCGTGCGCGGCGTCGGGTATCTGCTCGATGCCGGCTGAGCGTCCTGCCGGCACCGAAAACCATCGCGGTCGTGCGCTGGCGCTGCGCACTCGGCTGCTCGCGGCGATGCTGGCCCCCCTGCTGGGCATCGCGGTGTTGCTGGGTCTCGCCGGGGCGACGCTGATCGCCGATGTCGTGCGGCGGACCAACGACCGGGTGCTGGGCGGCGCGCTGGGCGCGGTCGCCGAAACGGTACAGGTCGAACGCGGCGAGGTGACGATGGACCTGCCCGCCGCCGCGTTCGGGATGCTGGAAAACAGCGAACGCGACAATGTCTATTACCGGATCGCGGTCGGCGAGCGGCTGCTGACCGGCTATGCCGGCCTGTCGGCACCGCGCATCGCCGATCTCGCGATCGATACGCCGCGGTTCCGCTATGCCAGCTATCGCGATCAGCCGATCCGCATCGCCGAGTTGCGTCGCGACCTGCCACGCATCGACGGGCCGGTGATCGTGCAGGTCGCCGAGACGCTCGACGGACGCCACGCGCTGCAACGCCGGCTGCTGGTCGCGCTGCTGCTGGGCGAGGTGTTGCTGGTGGGCATGGCGATGCTGCTGATCCGCCCCGCGCTGGGCTGGAGCCTGCGTCCGCTCGCCCGGCTGCGCGGCACGGTGGCGGCGCGCGACACGCGGGCAACTCCCGACCTGTCGCCGCTCGATACCGGTCCGCTCCCGGTAGAACTACGCCCGCTAGCCGAGGCCTTCGACCACCTCTTAGCGCGCCTCGACACCGCTACGGCCGGCATCCGCCGCTTTACCGCCGACGCCTCGCATCAGATGCGCACGCCGCTAGCGGTGCTGAAGGTACAGGTCGCGCTGGCGCGACGCGGCGATCCGGCGGCGCTTGGCGAGATCGCCGATGCGGCCGACCGGCTCGAACGCCTCGTCACGCAACTTCTTGCCCTAGCCAGGGCCGAGGAAGCCGGTGCATCGCCCCCCCGCGAACGGGTCGACGTGCGCGAGGTGGTGGTGGCCGTCATCAATCGCCGGATCGGTCAGGCGATCGAGGCGGGAGTGGACATCCATCTGGATGCGCCGGAAGCCGACGTGGCGATCGCCGGTCACCGCACGCTGTTGTTCGAGATCCTGTCGAACCTGCTAGACAACGCGATCCGGTACAATGGCGACGGCGGCATGGTCACGATCGGCATCGCCGAAGCAGGCCGTAGCGTGACGCTGAGCGTCGCCGATAACGGTCCTGGCTTGCCCGATGCCGATCTCGACCGGGTCGGACAACGTTTCGTGCGGCTTGCGACGAGCGCGGGTCGCGAAGGGAGCGGCCTGGGTCTCGCGATCGTCCGCTCCGCAACCCAGCGACTGGGCGGCCGGATCGAGTTTCGCAATACCCGACCCGGTTTCCGCGTGACGCTCCACTTCGACGATGTCGGGACCGACCGCATCGCTGCGGTCGGTGACGACTGACGCTGGACGCATCGACGGTTGCGCTCAGAAGCTGAAATTGGCCCCTGCGCTGAACGCCCGGCCGACCAGACCGGCATAATGCCAGCTGCTCAGATAGTTCGGATTGCTGGTATAGGCCCCCGATGCGAGCGGTGCCCGGTTGTTGGTCACGTTCTGGACGTTGACGAAGAAACGGAACTGATCGTTCACCGCCACCGCGGCATTCAGATCGGCATAGATGAACGGCCGGATATAGCATTGCGCGGTCAGCGCCTTGCTGCACGACAGATCGATTACTCCGTTGACGTCGGGGATCTGATCAGCGGCGACCTGCTTGATCCGGCCGACATAATAGGTCGTCGCGGTCAGTGCGAAATTGCCGATTTCGACCGAGTTCTGCCAGTTGCCACGGGTGCGCGGCGTACCGCCGCCCGACGACAGCTGGTACGGCCCCAGCGTACCGGCATATTTCTGAACCACGCCCGCCGGGGTCACCAGGTTGAGATTGATGACCTGCGTGATGTCCAGCCGGCTGATGAGGCGCACCCGGTCCGACAGCGCGACGTTCAGATTCGCCTGCATGTCGACGCCCGAACTGACCTGATAGTTCGCGTTGACATAGGGTACGTTGAACACGAGCAGGCGGGGCAGGGCACCCGGGTTGTTGGGATCGGGCGCGTCGATGACGTTGCACCGATAGCCGTCGCCCACCGCCGCGAGCGCGGCACAGCCGGCGGTTGCGTTCGTCTGCTCGTAATAGGCCTTGATCGCATTGGCGCGCAGCGGGCCGCTGATGATGAGGTCCGACTTCTTGATGTTGTAATAGTCGACGGTCAGGTTGAACCAGCGCACCGGCTTGAAGATGGCGCCGGCCGAGAAGCTGCGCGAGACTTCGGGCAGGATGTCGGGATTGCCGGTCGAACCGCCGCCAATGTTGTAGGTGGCGGTATAGGCCGAGTTGCCGGGATGCGCCGCGACGAAGCTGGCCGGCGGGGTGAATGACGAGAAGCCCGAATAGCTGCTGGCCGGGTTGTTCTCGGCAAAGGTCGGTGCCCGGAACCCCTTGGAATAGGTCGCCCGCAGCGAGAACTGGTCGATCGGCATGAACTTCATGCCGACCTTCGGCGAGAAACGGCTATAGCCCTGCGAATAGCTGTCGTAGCGGCCCGACACGTTCAGGTCGAATTCGCGCAAGAACGGTGCGTCGACTTCGAAGAAGCCCGCAGTCACCGTCTGCGCGCCCCGCGCCGACGACGTGTTCAGCCCGTAATAGCTGAGGTCGCGGTTCTGGTTGCGGTTCATCAGCGTCTCGCGACGGACCTGGAAACCGACACCGGCGTTCAGGTCGCCGCCCGGCAGCACCATCACCGACTTCAGCAGCGAACCGCCGATCGTCGCGACCGTCGAATAGGATGGCGTGGTGCGATCGGGCGAGATCTGTTCGCGTACCGCCGCCGTGTTCTGCTCCGGATTGACGAAATTGTAGCTGCCGGTGTTGATCGCGTTCAGCAGGCCCTGAATGTTCAGGAACCCGCGTTGCGTGACGCTGAAATTGTCGCGGGCATAGACGCCGTTCAGACGGAACTTGAAACCGCCGCCCAGATCGCCCGAGATACCGGCCGTCGTCCGGAACACGTCGACATAGCGGTGGCTGTTCGCCGGGATGTCGCCGAACGAATAATAGATGCGCGCCGCCCCCTGACCGGGGTTGTTGGCAAAGGCGGCGGCATAGGGGTTGTTGGGGTTCAGGCGTCGGTCGGCCGCGGTCGCGCAATTGACGCCGGCCGCGCAGACATAGACCGGCAGGACGATGCCGGGGCTGCTGGACGCGAGCGCCGCCGATCCGCCGAACGGCTGCGTCTGGCGGATGCCCGTCGGTGCGCCCTTGATGTCGACTTCGGAATGCGAATAGCTGCCACTGGCGAACGCTTCGAAACTGTCGCTCAGGCGGATGCTCAGGCGACCGGTGGTCGAATAGCGCTGCTGCTGCGGCTGGATGATCGAATATTCGTCGGGCAGGTTGTGGGCGCAGCCCGTTCCCTGTGCCGCCGTCGTGTTCACCGTATAGGTGCCAAACGGGCAGGAGCCGGGATTGAGCAGCTGATACTGGTTGGAAAGCGGGGCACCGACCTTGCCCGAGAGCGGGTTGTTCAGATCGCTCTGGCTGACCCGGACCACGACCGCCTGCGGGTTCTGCGCGACCAGCGATTCGTCGTTGAGGTTGCGGTCGGACAGGCCGCTCGGCCGCAGGTCGAGCGTGTTGAAGGGATAGCCGCGCGAGTTGTTGGTGATGTACGCGTCGTAGGTGTATTCGCCGTTCAGGTAGAAGTTGAAGCCCTGTTCGCGATAATCGCCATAGCCGGCGGTCATCGTGGCACGGTAGCGCGAGCCGTCCCCCTTTTCGGTCGTGCCGCCCTGCATCGAGCCTTCGACGCCCTGGAACTGCTTCTTGCTGATCAGGTTCACGACGCCGCCGATCGCGTCCGCGCCATAGGTCGACGACGCGCCGTCCTTCAGCACCTCGACCCGGTCGATGACGCTGAACGGGATCGAGTTCAGGTCGACATAGGCATTGTGCCCGTCATCGTTCAGCGGGAAGTTCGCCGAACGAAGCCCGTCGATCAGCACGACGGTCGACGAAACGCCGAGGCCGCGCAGCGATACGGCGGCACCGCCGGCCGAAAAGCCGTTGCGGAACCCGGTCGAGATCGAACCGGCGCTGTCGGCGGAAACCGAACGGATCGCGTCCTGTACCGTCGTGATGTTGGCGCGTTCGAGCGTCTCCGACGTCAGCACGGTCACCGGCGAGATCGAGCTCGCGTTCGAATCGCGGAACAGCGTACCGGTGACGACGATGGTCGCGGGCAGCCCGGCATCGACGGGCGCTGCTGCCGCACCATCGACCTGCGGCACTGCTGCGGGATCGGCGGTAGTAGCGACCGGTGCCGGTACCGCTTGCTGCGCATGCACCGGAAAAGCCGTCGCGGTCAGTAAGGCAGCGGTCGAGATCCCGCAACGCAAGGTGGCGGATACCGAGTTGAACAGATGCACCGAGAATTTCCCTCAAATAACGCGACGGATGTACCGCCTGTCCCCATGCGTCGTTCGTCACGACACGGTGGGTCCGTTATTGCCGGGGTCGTTACCAACGCTTTAAGGACCCAAGGAATTGTGAAAACAATTTTTTGTATGTCGCCCTGCCGCCGGACGCGGCTGCCGTTTCGGGCGGCTTGTGCGGGAGGTGGCGCGCAGGAACCGCCGCAATAGGACGCGTTTGAAAACGTCGCGGCATCGATCGTGCATCGGCACGGCGGATCACGTCCGGCGTGACGTCAAGGAAACTGGAACGAAACCGTCCCGCCGCTCACACCGTGCAGATACGCACCGCCTGAGCCAGCGCGGTCAGCGGATCGCCGACGGGCACGAATTCATGCGCGAAATAACCGTCGAATTGCAGATCGGCGATGCTGCGGGCGACCGCCTGCCAGTTCACTTCCTGCGTCGCATCCAGATTGTGACGCCCCGGCACGCCGCCGGTATGGATATGGCCCAGCCAGCGGATGTTGTCGCGGATGGTACGGATCAGGTCGCCTTCCATGATCTGCATATGATAGATGTCGTACAGCAGCTTTACGCGCGGCGAATTGACCTCGCTGGCGACGCGCACCCCCCATGCGGTGTGGTCGGCCATATAGTCGGCATGGTCGACCTTGCTGTTGAGCAGTTCGATGCAGATCGTCACGCCGTGATCCTCGGCGATCCGCTTGACGCGGTTCAGGCCGATGACGGCGTTCGCCGCACCTTCCTCGTCCGACAGGCCGCGGCGATTGCCCGAAAACGCGATGACGTTGGGCACGCCCGCCTTCGCCGCCTGCGGGATGCCGACGCGGAACGCCTGCTCGATCGCCGCATGGTTCTCGCGGCGGTTGAGGCCGTTCGCGATCGTCATCACGTCGGCGGCATAGCCCATCGTGCAGCGCAGTCCGTAGCGGCGCGGCACGTCATATTCGGCGGGCTGCAACAGGTCGATGCCCTGCAAGCCCATACCCGCCGCCGCCGCGCACAGCCGGTCGAGCGGAATATCCTGGTAACACCACCGGCTTACCGACTGTTTGAGCCGGCCGGCGCTGACCGCCGGCGCGGGCATGGCCGCGGTAGCGCCGAGCGCGAGGGAAGAGCCGAGGACGGTGCGCCGATCAATCATCCCCGAATGATATGACAAAATCCACGGGCGGCAAAGAACAAAGCGGCCGATGCATCGCGTCGCAATTCGGTCCGTTTGACCGTCGGCTACAACTTTGACCAAGTTCGATAAGAGATATTATGTAAATAAGGCTATCGTCGCGATCGGCAAGCCCGACACCGTCTCGACGGCTGCTCCGATTTGGCGCAGACCAGCGACCGGCAACGGCTTCCGGTCGATGACGAATGAGCCGGCCGGTTCGGTGCGGAGGTGGTGATCCTGATCAAGACCGGGTTACTCTATTTCGATCAGGCGATACGCCATGGCTCGATCCGCAAGGCCGCCGAATCGTTGAACATCGCGTCGTCGGCGGTCAATCGCCAGCTGTTGCAGCTGGAGGAGGAGCTCGACGTGCAGCTGTTCGTCCGGATGCCGCGGGGGATACGCCCGACCGCCGCGGGCGAGGCACTGCTCGGCTATATCCGGCGGTGGAAGCGCGAGAGCGTCGCACTGCGCCACGAGATGCTGCGGCTGCGCGGCGGGGAGCGCGGGCTGATCCGGATCGCCGCCGCCGAAAGTCTGGCCGACGACCTCGTGCCGCGCACCATCGCCCGGTATCAGTCGCGCTTTCCGCTGATCGAATTTTCGCTGCTGGCGGGCGACAATCACCGGGTGAAGGCCGAATTGTTGTCGAAAGACGCCGACGTGATCTGCGCGTTCGATCTGACGGGAACGTCGCGCACCGCGACCGTCGCCCATGTCCAGACGCCGATCGGCGTCATCGTGCCGCCCGGCCATCCGCTGGCCGCGCTCGACCGGATTACCCTGCCCGACTGCATTCCCCATGCGATCGTGACGCCGAACGACGACTGGCTGAAGCAGAGCGTGTTGCACGACCTGTTCGACGCGAGCGATATGCCGCTGAAACGGGTGGCGACGGTCGAGCGGATCGACACGCTCAAGAACCTCGTCCGCGCGGGGATCGGCATCGCGTTCCTGTCGCGGATCGGGCTGGAGCGCGAACTGGCGGCGGGCGAGCTTTGCTGAGTGCCGCTGGCGGAGGGCGTGGTCCGCCCGGCCAGCATGTCGATCCTGCTGCAACGCGGGCGGGTGATGCCGATCTATCTCAGCAGCTTCGTCGACCTGCTCAAGGAAGAGTTCGCGCTGCTGGCGACACCGGCACCGACACTGGCCTGACCGCGTCGGCGGCATCGGCCGCGTCCGCCAGTCGCCGCGCCAGAAACGCACAGGCGATCAGCTGCAACTGGTGAAACACCATCACCGGCAGCAGCACGACGCCGACCTGCGCCGGCGGAAACAGCACCCCCGCCATCGGCACCCCGGTCGCGAGGCTTTTCTTCGAGCCGCAAAAGCGCATCACCGCCGCGTCCGCGGGGTCCAGCTTCATCGCCCGCGCGATCAGCCCGGTCAGCACCAGCACCACCGCCAGCAGTGCCGCGCACCATCCGACCAGTTCGGCCAGTTCCGCCGCCCCGACCTGCGACCACAGCCCCTCGGTTACCGCCGCGCCGAACGCGGTATAAACGACCAGCAGGATCGACCCGCGATCGAGCGTGGTCACCAACCGCTTGCGGGCCGCGATCCAGTCGCCGATGAAGGGCCGCAGCAAATGCCCCGCCGCGAACGGCACCAGCAACTGCAACACGATCGCCTGCACGCTGCCGAACGACAGGTTCACCCCGCCGGTCCCCGGCAGCAGCAACGCGGCCAGCGCGGGCGTGACCGCGATGCCGAGCAGGTTGGACAGCGACGCGCTGCATACCGCCGCCGCGACGTTGCCGCGCGCGATCGCGGTGAAGGCGATCGACGATTGCACCGTCGAGGGCAGCAGCGTCAGAAACAGCAATCCGGTGGCAAGGTCCGGTGCCGGCAAGCCGCTGCCGGTAATCGCAAGGCCGAGCAGCGGAAACACGACGAAACTGGTCGCGAGGATCGCGGCGTGCAACCGCCAGTGCCGCGCCCCGGCCAACAGTGCGCTGCGCGACAGTTTCGCGCCATGGACAAAGAACAGCGCGACGATCGCGGTATCGGCGGCGATGTCGAAAATCGGCACGCCGACCCCGCGCGGCGGCAACAGCGTCGCGATCACGACGGTCGCGAGCAGCATCAGCACATAGGGTTCGATAGTGGCGAACAATCGGCGGATCATCGGGGCACTCCGGTACGCAACACGGGATCAACTGCCCCGATAGGTGGAATAGCCGTAAGGGGAAACGAGCAACGGCACATGATAATGGCCGCCGTCCTGCGCTATTCCGAAATCGATCGTCACCCGGTCGATGAACGGCGGATCGGCCAGCGTCACCCCGGCGGCACGGAAATAATCGGCCACCGCGAAGCACAGCGCGTGGCGACCCGCCGACAGCCGCAACGCGGCGAGGTCGGGACAGCGACCATCGGCGTTGGTCACGCCGTCGAACAACACCGTGCCGCACCCGTCGAGCAGCGTGACGGCGACCCCGGCCGCCGGTCTGCCATGCGCGGTATCAAGGACATGGGTCGACAGGGTCACGCTCATGCCGCCGCCTCCCCGCGCGGCCACGAACCGACGAATTCGACCTCGTCATACGCCAGATACGCGGCGATCATCGCCTCGCGATCGTCGAGGAACAGCTGGTCCGCCACGCCCGCCACCAATCGCGGGAGCGCGTGGCGCAATCCCGACAGCGCCGATGCCGACAGGCCGAGGCTGATGAGACCCGAATAGTTGAACGCGAACAGGCCGTGCAGCTTGTCCGCATGATCCGCGTCACGTGGCAGGAACTGGAATTGCGGCCCCAGATAGGGATGGGCATCGATCAGCGGATGGGTGGCCGCCGCGTCCGCCGGGCGATACCGATCGGCCCATCGCGCAATGCCGTCGGCAACCAGCGCCAGCTCGGGCCGGAGCGCCGGGTCGGTGACCAGCCCCGTCGACAGCACGAGGAAGTCGAACGTCTCGGTCCCGCCCGGCGTCGTGACCACGACCCCTTCGGCGCTGTCCGCCACGTCGAGCCATGGCGTCCCGAGATGCAGGTGAAAGCCGGGCAGCGCCGATGCCCGTTCGAACGTGTCGTTGGTCGGCGGCTGGCTGCGGTCGAAGAACGCGACCATCATCCGGTATTTGGCGGCATCGTCCAGCGCCGGGAAGCGCCCGATGATCCCGCTGCGCTCCATATGCCGGATCGGGTTGACCTGCGGCAGCGCCGGGCGGCGAACGAAAACATGCGCTTGCGCCACACCGGCGGACAGCGCGGCATGGGCGTTGTCGAACGCCGACGCCCCCGCCCCCAGCAGCGCGATCCGCTTGCCCGCCAGCGCCGCATAGTCGATCGCGGCGGAGGTATGGGCATAGCGCGTCACCGGCAGCCGATCGCGGATGAAGGGCGGTACGTGCCAGTTGCCACCGCCCTGGATCCCGGTCGCCAGCACGACCTTGCGCGCGAGCAGCGGCGCACCCTCGGCCAGATGGAGCCGGAACCGCCCGCCCAGCGGCTCGATCAGCGTGACGCGTGCATCGTTGCGCACCGGCAGCTTCAGCACGGCGCGATACCAGCGCAGATACGCCATCCAGTCACGGCGCGGGATCTTGTCGAGCGCGTCCCAGCCCGCGCGCCCGTGCTGCGCCTCCCAGAACGCGCGAAAGGTCAGCGACGGTAACCCCATGTCGATCGCGGTCAGATGCTTGGGCGTGCGCAGCGTCATCATCCGCGCATAGGTGTCCCACGGCCCCTCATAGCCCGCCGGATTTTCGTCGAGCACGAGGATGTTCGACACCCGTTCGCGCAGCAGCCCGAACGCCGCGCCCAGCCCGCTCTGCCCGCCGCCGATGATGACGACGTCATGGACATGGCCCTCCGCGCTTTCCTGCGGCACGGTCCATGCCGGGCCACCATGCGCGAGGCGTTCGAGGTCGCGCGCGACCTGCTCCGCGAGGGCGGCAAGGCCGATGGGTCGGGTCATGCCAGGGTCTCCAGTCGCAGGCGGACGATATGGCCGATCTCGTCGAGCGCGGTCGCCATCTCGGTCGCGGGGTCGTTGCCCAACCGCTCGGCCATCGCCCGCAGGATGCCCGCCCGGTCGGTCCGCCGGACGCAGATGAGGAAGGGAAAGCCGAACCGCGCGCGATAGGCGGCGTTGAGCGCATGAAATCGTTCGAACTCGTCAGGCGTCATCCGGTCCAGCCCGGCCGACGCCTGCTCGCTCTGCGATTCGGCGGTGAGCGTACCGGCGATGGCGGCGCGGCCGGCCAGTTCGGGATGGGCGCGGATCACCGACAGCCGCTCGTCGGGCGTGGCATCGGCCAGCGTCGCGGTGATCCCCTCCGCCAGATCGGCAAAGGGGCGCCGCGCCGCCGCGCGTTCGATAACCCATGGCGAATGCTCGACGATCGCGGCGTAGCGTTGGACGAATGCTTCGGAGGACAACGTGTTGAAATCACGCTCGGTCATGATCCCGCCCCCTCGATCGAGACATGCGCGGCGACGACCTTCCAGCCATCGGCGAAGCGGACCCAGCTCTGGCTCTGTCGCCCGCGCCGCGCATCGCCCTCGCGGAAGAATTCGGCATTGGCGGTGGCGTGGTCGCGGCCAAAGCTGTGGATCGCGACCGTGCCCAACCGGCGCTGCGGCGATCCGCCACGCCCGACACGGAATGCGCGAATGGCGTCCGCGCCGTACAGCACCTCGCCCACGCCATAACGGATGGTGGTCGGATGATCGTGGAACAGCCGGTCCATCGCCGGCACGTCGTCAGCCATCAATGCCGCTTCATAGGCCATGAACGCGGCAGTCACCTCGGCCACCACGTGCGGGTCGTCGATCGTCATGCCGGGTGCACCTGTTGCCAGTGTCGCGCGATATCGATGCGGCGCGCGATCCATGCGTCGCCGCTGGCGATCACATGATCGACGAAGCGGGCCAGCGCCGCCGCGCGGCCGGGCCGGCCGGCGATGCGCCCGTGCAACCCGACCGACATCATCCGCCCGCCCTCGCTTCGCAATTGCTCGAACGTGTCGCGCAGATAGCGGAAAAACGGTTCGCCATCGGCAAAGCCGTTATACGCCACGAACTTCATATCATTGGCGTCGAGCGTATAGGGCACGATCAGTTGCGCCCGCCCGCCATTGGCGGCGGCATGGCGACGGTCCCAATAGGGCAGATCGTCGGCATAGCTGTCGGCGTCATAGACGAACCCGCCCTCGGCAGCGACCAGCGCGGCGGTCGCGGGCGAGGTCCGCCCCTGATACCAGCCCAGCGGCCGCGCTCCCGTCAGCCGGGCGTGCAGCGCGATCGCCTCGGCGATATGCGCGCGCTCCACCTCGGGCGGGACGCGCTGGTAATCGATCCAGCGCAGGCCGTGGCTGGCGATCTCCCATTCGGCGGCCAGCATCGCATCGACGCTCGCCGGATTGGCGGCCATCGCGGTGGCGACCGCGAACGCCGTCACCGGCACCTGCCGCTCCACGAACAGCCGGTGCAGCCGCCAGAAGCCGGCGCGCGAACCATATTCGTACAGGCTTTCCATCGCCATCGCCCGCGCCGGATGGCTCGCCGCACCGACCATTTCCGACAGGAACGCCTCCGACCCGGCATCGCCGTGCAGGACGCTGTTCTCAGCCCCCTCCTCGACATTGACGACGAACTGGACCGCGACGCGGGCACGCCCCGGCCAGCGCGGATCGGGCGGCGATGCGCCATATCCGATCAGATCGCGTTCGGGGATCATGCGGCATAGCTTTCGAGGGCGGCATCGACCCCGGCCCCGGACGGCAGCAACAGCCCTTCGGTGCGCAACACCGCCTCCAGTGCGGCCAGCGTCAGCAGCACTTTGTGCTTCATGGCGTTGTATCCCATCGCGCCGATCCGCCAGACCTTGCCCTGCAGCGGTCCGAACGCGGTCCCGATCTCGATCTCGAAATCCTCGCGCATCCGGGCGCGGACCCGCTCGCCGTCGACGCCGTGCGGGATGACGATGCCGGTGACGTTGGTCATGCGGAAACGGTCGTCGCCGAACACCTCCAGCCCCAGCGCCCGCGCCCCCGCCACCACCGCCCGTCCCGCCGCCGCATGGCGCGCGAACCGCGCCGGCAACCCCTCGCCCAGCGCCACGCGGGCGCATTCGCGCGCGCCGTACAGCATGGTCGTGGCTTCGGTGTGGTGGTTCAGCCGCTTGTCCGACCAATAGTCCATCACCATCGCGAGGTCGAAATAGTTGCTGCCGATCCGCACCCCACCGGCATCGGTCAGGTCGTCGCGGCGAATCCCCTTCTCGACATGCCGCCGCCCGAGAATGCGTTCCGCTGCGCGCGGCGACACGGTGATCGGGGCCGACCCCGACGGACCGCCAAGGCATTTCTGCAACCCGCCGGTGACGATGTCCGCGCCCCAGCGATCGGTGGCGATCTCCATACCGCCGATCGTAGCGGTCGCGTCGACGTACAGATATGCCCCCGCCGCACGGACCAACGCCCCCACCCCGTCGAGCGGCTGCGCCATGGTGGTCGATGTATCGCCATGGACGCAGGCGACGACCATCGGCGCGGTACGCTCGATCGCGTCGGCGATGGCGTCGATCGGCACGGTCTGCCCCCACGGCACCGACAGCCGCTCGACCGTTGCCCCGATCCGTTCGCCGATCTCCTGCAACAGCAATCCGAACCGGCCGAAATCGATGACCAGCAGCCGGTCGCCGGGGGCCAGCAGCGACACCAGCGACGCCTCGATCGCCGCGCGCGCGGTGCCGTCGATCAGGAAGGTCCAATGGTTCTCCGTCCCGAACACCGGGCGGTACAGCGCCATGACCTGATTCATGTAGCCGGTCATTTCCGGGTCGAACTGGCCGAGCAGGTCGGCGCTCATTGCGCGCAGCACGCGCGGATGGGCGTTGACCGGACCCGGCCCCATCAACAGCCGCTGCGGCGGATCGATCTCGCCGAACAGGTCAGGCGTCACGATAGTCTTCTCCCAATCGGTCGATGAAGCCGCGCATCGCGGCAAAGGCGGCGTCGGCGTCGGCCGGATCGACATGTTCGGCCGGATGATGGCTGATCCCGCCGGCGCAGCGCACGAACAGCATCGCCACCGGCCCCAGCGCAACCATCGCCATCGCGTCATGCCCTGCCCCCGACATCAGCCGCCGCGACGGCTGCCCGGTGGCGACGATGGCGGCGTCGAGCAGGTCCATCAGCGCCGGGTCGCACGGGCATGGCGGCAGGTCGTGGATCGTCGCCACGGTGATCGACACGCCCCGTTCCCCGGCGATCGCGTCCATCGCCGCCCCGATCGCGACCGCCGCCCGGTCGCGCCGGTCGGTCGCGCCCGCGCGGATATCGACGGTGAAGCGCACCTCGCCCGCAATGACGTTCGCCGCCCCCGGCGCGACCTCGATCCGCCCGACCGTCGCGACCAGATCTGACGCATCGGCGACCGCGATATCCTCGATGGCCGACACCATGCGCGCGGCGGCGGCCAGCGCGTCACGGCGCAGTTGCATCGTCACCGTGCCGGCATGTCCCGCCACCCCGCCGACCGTCACTGCGAGGCGCAATTGCGCGGCGATGCCGGTAACGGTGCCCAGCGCCAGCCCTTCGGCCTCCAGCACCGGCCCCTGTTCGATATGCGTTTCGAGATAGGCGAGCATGGTGCCCGGTGCCCGGCGTGCGGTGGCCAGCGCCGCCGCCTCGCTCCCGAACGCGCGCAGTGCCGCATCGACGCCGATCGCCGCCGCATCGGCCATGTCGGCGGCACCGGGCGTCAGCGTTCCCGCCACCGCACGGCTGCCGAGCATCGCTGCGGGAAAGCGCGATCCTTCCTCGTCGCCGAAGCCGATCACCTCGATCGCGAACGGCAGGCGACGTCCTTCGGCATGGAGCGCGGCGACGCATTCGATGCCGAGCATGACGCCGAGCGGCCCGTCATAGGCACCACCGTCGCGCACGCTGTCGAGGTGGCTGCCGATCACCAGCGCCGGCGCGTCCGAGCGCGTGCCTTCATAGCGACCGATCAGGTTGATCGCGGCGTCGCGGCGCACGGTCATGCCCGCCGCTTCCATCCATGCCCCGACCCGCTCGATCGTCGCGCGATAGGCCGGGGTCAGCCAGCCGCGGAAGAGCCGGTCCGCGCTGTCACTGTAAGGCGCGCGCGACAGGTCGAGACAGCGTGCCGCCGCCCGGGCACCCGACGCGGTCGTCGTCACCATGTCGCCACCATCCCGTCGCTGCGCGGATCGGTCGCCCCCTCGATCACGCCGTTCGGATGGCGCACGATCGCCCCGGCATGGCCCATCATCGACGACCCTGCGGCCACGCGCTCGACCGCATGGCTCGCCGCCGCCAGTTGTTCGTACAGCGCCGGATCGAACCCCGCCTCGATCTTCAGCGTGGTGCTCTGATCGCCCCACGTCCGCCCCAGCAGCCAGCGCGGTGCATCCACCGCCGCCTGCAACGACTGACCGAACAGCGCGTGGCGGGTGAAGACCGCCGCCTGCGTCTGCGGCTGCCCCTCGCCCCCCATCGTGCCATAGGCCATGACGCGACCGTCATCGAACCGCGCCAGCGCCGGATTGAGCGTATGAAACGGCCGCGCACCGGGCCGCAGCCGGTTCGGCCCATCGCCGTCGAGCGCGAACGAGCATCCCCGATTCTGCCAGACGATCCCGGTCTGCGGCAGCACGATGCCCGATCCGAATTCGAAATAGGTGCTCTGGATACAGCTGACGACCTGACCCCGCGCATCCGCCGCGCCGAACCAGGTGGTGTCGCCCAGTGCCGACGGATGCGGCCATGGAGCCGCCCGCCCGAGATCGATCGCGCCGGCCATCCGGTCGATCGCGGCGGCATCGTCCAGCATCGCCTGCGCATCCTGCGCCATCGTCGCCGGATCGCCGACATGCGCATCGCGCCAGCGGAACGCCTGTTTCGTCGCCTCGACCAACCGGTGGACATGGCCGAACCCGTCACGCTCGACGTCCCGCATCCGGTCGAACAGCGCAAGGATCAACAGCGACGCGACCCCCTGCGTCGGCGGCGGCAGGTTCAGCAGCCGCGCACCAGTGATGGCTACCGACAGCGACTCCACCGGCCGCGCATCGAACGCCGCAAGATCCGCAGCCACCAGCGGACTGCCGAGCCGCGCGAGATCGGCGGCGATCGCCTGTGCCAGCCCGCCACGATAGAAACCGTCCAGCCCGTCACCCGCCAGTCGTTCCAGCGTCGCCGCCAGCGCCGGTTGCCGCAACAGGTCGCCTTCGATCAGTGGCCGGCCTTCGGGTTCGAAGATGCAGGCATAGTCGCCGGGCAGGTCGCGCAGCGCATACGACACGGCGGCAGCGACCTGCGCGCCGCCGGCGGTAACGACCACCCCGGTCCGCGCATGGTGGATCGCATCGCGCAGCACCCGGTCCAACGGCAGCGTGGCATCGCCCTCAGCCAGCGCCGCCCGCCATCCCGCGACCGTCCCCGCCACGGTGTTCGCCGCCAGCGGCCCGCGCCACGGGATCGTCGCATGGCCCTGGTACAGCGAACGGTCCGCCGCCATCGCCGCCGCGCCGCTGCCGTCGATCGCCCAGTTGCGGCCGTCCGGTTCGGCGACCAGCCAGAACCCGTCGCCGCCGATGCCGGTCATGTGCGGATAGACGACGGCAAGGCACGCGGCGGTCGCCACCGCCGCCTCGACCGCGCTGCCGCCATCGGCCAGCACGTCGCGCCCGGCCTGTGCCGCCAGATGATGCGGCGCGCTGACCATGCCGCGCAGCGACCGGAGCGTCGCGCGCGTCATGCCGCCTGCGCCCATGGCGGTGCCGGCGTACAGGCGACCAGCCCGGCCGCGACCAGCGCCGCCGCCGTGTCGAACTGCAATCCCTCACGTCCCGACGCGGCGATCAGTTGCACGCCGATCGGCATCGCCCCGTCGCTCTGGTGTAGCGGCACCGACAGGATCGGCACGCCGGCAATGCTCAGCGGCTGGGTATGCAGGCCCAGATCGGCCCGCGCCGACAGCGTTTCGCCGTCGATGACGACCGTCGTCGCGTCGATCCGCGGCGCGGCCATCGGCGTTGCGGGGGCCAGCAACAGGTCGTGCCCGGCCAGCGCGTCGGCGACTTCGCCGGCGAAACGATCGGCGACCGCTTCGGCTTCGCGGACGGCGGCGACCGGCTGGAGCGCCCCGGCGATCAGCCGGTCGCGCGTGACCGGATCGAACGCCATCGCATCGCGGCGCAGCGCCGACAGATGGCGATGCCCCCCCTCCGCCCCCGTCAGCACGAAACCGGCCGACCGCGCCGCGGCGGCGGAGGGCAGCACGACCGCTGGTCCGGCAAGCAAATAACGCGCGATGCGATCGATCCCGGCAAGAATCGTGGCATCGGCGCGCGTCGCGAACCATCCACCGAGCACCGCGACGCGCGGGGACTCGATCGGGTCCGATGCCGGTACCGTGCCGGCCATCACCGCATGGGCGATGGCAAGGTCTTCGACCGACCGCACGAACCATCCGACGGTGTCGAGCCGCTCGACAAAGGGATAGACCCCCTCGACCGGCACCGCGCCGAAGGTCGGACGCAGGCCGTAAATGCCGCACAGGCTGGCCGGTACGCGGATTGATCCGTTGGTGTCCGACCCCAGCGCCAGCGGCACCAGCCCGGCCCCGACCAGCGCCGCCGATCCGCCCGACGATCCGCCCGCCAGCCGGTCGGGATCATGCGGGTTGCGGGTGGTGCCGAAATGCGCGTTCTCGGTCGAAAACCCATAGGCGAATTCGTCCATATTGGTCGTCGCCACCAGCACGGCCCCCGCCGCGCACAGCCGGGCGACGACCGGCGCATCGCGGGTCGCGGCAGGGGCAATCGCCCGTTGTCGTGCGCCCGCCGTGGTCGGCTCGCCGGCAACGTCGAACAGGTCCTTTACCGCAAAGGGGACGCCGGCCAGCGGTCCCGGATCGCGCCCGGCGGCGACGGCGGCATCGACCCGCGCCGCGTCCGCCAGCGCCCGCTGCCGCAACAGCCGGGTCGCGGCGTTCAGCCGGTCGTGGCGCGCGATGCGGTCGAGCGTTTCGGTCGCGACCGCGTGCGCGGAGCGCCGCCCTGAGCGGACATCGGCGGCGATCGCCGTCGCCGTGCCGGGATCACTCATCGCGCATCCCCGCGCACGGCGGCATGATGCCGCGCCAGCAACCGCTGGTTCGCGACCACACCGTCCAGCGCGGCCGGGGGGATCATCAGACCGAGGCGATCGGCCAGCAGC
Organism: Sphingomonas sp. Leaf67; assembly: GCF_001421965.1. GTDB lineage: Bacteria > Pseudomonadota > Alphaproteobacteria > Sphingomonadales > Sphingomonadaceae > Sphingomonas. Next base: position 29,227 of record NZ_LMLP01000004.1, on the reverse strand, counting down.
AGGGCAAGTCGCCGTTCGTCGTCGGTTGCCGGGGTCATGCCAGTATCTCCCATCGCGTGCCGCACCGGACCGCAGCGCGCCCCCTTGGTAGCGGTGACGAATCACGTATCGGAAGCACAATATTGCGCTTCGAGTGCGCGCATTTTTCGCGCACCCCATTGGCCGGCGGGATCAGTCGAACCGCTGCCGCTCGAACCGGTCGAAGTCGCGCTCTAACCGCACTTCGAGACGCGCCTTCGCATGGGTGGCGGTAAAAATGCGGCAGGGGTCGGAATCGAGAAGCCGACACGCCGGCACGCGGGAACCGCCCGCCCGATCCTGCCAGAGGCTGTCGCCCGACAGGAACGCATAATGGAGCGAATCGCGGGCAATCTGCTTCAGATCGCGGTAGCGCAGCTTCTGCTCGGTCACCGCGCGCAGATATTCGTTGGTCATGTCGCTGCGCGAAACGCCTTCGTCGTCGGTCGACAGCACGACCGGCACCCCCGCCTGCCGATAGAGTGACAGGGGATGGTCGCGCCCCTTCACCCCCAGGATGACGGCATTACTGGTCAAATTGATTTCCACCGCCACCCGGTCCCGCGCCATCCGCGCCAGCAGCGCGCGGGCATCGGTTTCGTAGGAAATGTCGATGCCATGGCCGATCCGCCGCGCCCCGGCGACCGTCACCGCATCATGGATATGGAACGCCAGATCGCGCGGCGGCACCAGCCCCAGCGTCAGTTCACCGGCATGCAACGACAGCTGCACGGCGGGATAGCGTTCCTTCAGGAACCGCAGCATCCGCATGTGCAGCGCATAGTCGCGCAGCGCGACCGGGTCATGTTCGGGCGCGACGATGTTGACCGCGACGAAGCGCGGATCGGCCTGTACCAGCGCGAAGCCCAGCGCCAGTTCGGCAAAGACCTGCGCCGGCGGCCGGGTGCGGATGGCGGCATATTGATAACGGATTTCGGTCGCGCAGGCGGGCTTGGGCACGGGCGTCGCGCAGCCGTCGATCGCCGCCATTTCCGCGTCATAGCCGTCATATTCCTTGCGCGTCGTCCGCACCGCGTCGGGCAATTCGGGCGCGATCCGCGCGTACAGCGCCGCCAGGTCGCGCACGTCGCCGTCGCCGACCTTCGCCAGCAACGGCTGCGTCGCCGCCGAACCGGTGCTCAATTCGGCGTAGGACAGGTTGTCGGCGGCGGCCTGCTGGCGGCTGATCGCCATCACCTTGCCCCCATGACGCGCGGCGATCGGCCAGAACGCGCCGAAGGTGGAGAAGAAGCGATCATAGCCCGACACGCGCGGATCGCCGGTGCCGCCTTCGAAACCACGCGTTGAGAAGGCGTCGACGAAGGCGGCATAGCGCGGATAATCCCGCACCAGATCCGCCGCCGCGACCCGGCCGGGCGCGTCGCACGGCGGCGGCGCCATCCCCGCCGGATCGATCGACAGGCACAGCCCCTCCGCCGCCGCCCAGTTGAGCATGTCCTCGGCGTAGATCGCACCGCCGGCATGATTGTGCAGGTCGCCCCCCTTGGGCATGGTCTGCAGGAACATGCGCAGCCGTGGCGGACTGTCGGCGATCCGGTCGAGATACGCGGCGGTCCGCGCTTCGGGCGTCACCGCGTCGCGCGGCGCGGCGGCACCGCACAGCAGCGCCGCCGCCAGCATCCATCCCGCCTGTACCGCGCCGAAGCGCGCGCGGATGCGGCCGTCGTTCCAACGGGCGTTCATCGCCATTCCCCTTTGATGATGCCCGCCGGTCGTGGCGCAGGCCCCCTTGCCGCCTGTCTATGGGACGGATCGTGGCGCGCCCATCGCAATATCCGGGACGTCGCGTTGCCGTAAAACGCGCGCCCGGATGAACCCCGCCGAACCGCACCTGCACCGCGGTGCGCTCATTTTTGCAACGCGGAATGCCGATCATTGATGTAGATCGGGCGGCTACCCGCTGGCATGACAGGCGCAGGGCGGTCGGGGAATGATATGACACAGACGGTAGCGACGGAAACACCGGCAGCGACCATGTTGGAGCGCCGGTTCGACCTGACCGGACGCGGCACGTCGGTCCGGACCGAGGTGCTGGCGGGCACCACTACTTTCCTGACCATGGCCTATATCGTGCTGGTCAATCCGGCGATCCTCGGACAGGCCGGGATGCCGGTCGCGGCGGTTGCCGCCGCCACCTGCTTCGCCGCCGCCTTCGCCTCGATCCTGATGGGGACGGTCGCCAACGTGCCGCTGGCCCTCGCGCCGGGCATGGGGCTGAACGCCTATTTCAGCTTCACCGTCGTGCAGCAGATGGGCATAGCGTGGCCGGTCGCGCTCGGCTGCGTGTTCATTTCGGGCTTCTGCTTCCTCATCCTGACGCTGACCGGTGTGCGACAGCTGATCGTCTCGGTCATTCCGCCGCATCTGTTCGCGGCGGTGGCGGGCGGGATCGGCCTGTTCATCGGCTTTATCGGGCTTCGCAATGCCGGCATCGTCGTCGCCAGCCCCGCGACCCTCGTCGCGCTCGGCCCGCTCACCGCGCCCGGCGCGCTGCTCGCGCTGCTCGGCCTGCTGGTGATCGCGGTGCTGAGCATCTGGAACGTGCGCGGCGCGATGCTGATCGGGATCGTCATTACGACCGCCGTCGCGTGGATGGCCGGACAGGTCACCATGGCGCCCGAACCCTATAGCCTGACCATGTTGACCCAGACCGCGTTTCAGATCGATCTGGCCGGCGTGTTCGGCGCGGGCGGGCGGCACGGGCTCGGCCTGTTCGAAATCCTGTTCGTGTTCCTGTTCGTCGACCTGTTCGACAATATCGGCACGCTGGTCGCGGTGACCAAGCGCGCCGGGCTGATCGACGCGGCCGGCCGCATTCCCCGGCTGAACCGCATCCTGCTGACCGACGCCGTGGCGACCATGGTCGGCGCGGTGGCGGGCACCAGCACCGTCACCAGCTATGTCGAAAGCGCGGCGGGCGTACAGGCGGGCGGGCGCACCGGCCTGACCGCTGTCGTCACCGGCATCCTGTTTCTGCTGACCATGTTCGTCGCGCCGTATGCGCAGCTGGTGCCGCTGGCCGCGACCGCACCGGCGCTGATCGTCGTCGGCGGCCTGATGCTGCTGCCGCTGGTCGAGGTGCAATGGGACGATCCGCTGGCGGCGATCCCCGCGTTCCTGACCGTGGCGATGATCCCGCTAACCTTCTCGATCGCCAATGGCCTCGCGTTCGGCATCACCGCCCATGCCGTGCTGAAGGCGATGCGGGGTCAGGCGACGCGCGCCGACTGGTTCCTGTTCCTGCTCGCCGCGCTCTTCATCGCGCGCTTCGCATGGATGGGGGCGGCGTGAGGTCATGACGGTCCGCTTCCTCCTCGACGACACGATCGTCGAGATCGCCGATGCCGCACCGACCGCGACGCTGCTCGATCACCTGCGCTATCGCCTGCGCCGTACCGGAACGAAGGAAGGTTGTGCCGAGGGCGATTGCGGGGCCTGCACCGTGCTGGTCGGTGAACCGGTCGATGACGGCGTCGCGTGGCGGGCGGTGAATGCCTGTATCCTGTTCCTGCCGATGATCCACGGCAAGGCGGTGCTGACCGTCGAGAGCCTGTCGCAGGGCGGTGCGCCGACCGCGCTCCAGTCGTGCATGGCGCGCAACGGCAGCTCGCAATGCGGCTTCTGCACGCCGGGCTTCGTCATGTCGCTGTATGGTCGCGCGGTCGGGGCGGCCGGGCACGACCTGCCCGTCGCCGATGTGATCGCGGGAAATTTGTGCCGGTGCACTGGCTATGGCCCGATCCTCAACGCCGCACGCGACGTCCCCCGGATCGATCGCGACGACCGGCAACTGGCCGCCGCGCTGCGCGAACTGACGGCGATGGATGCACCGGAAGCGCGGCCGACATGGTTCGCACCGCGATCGACCGACGAACTCGCCGCGCTGCTGATTGAACATCCGCATGCCCGGCTGATCGCCGGCGCCACCGACGTCGGCCTGTGGGTGACGAAGGGACTGCGCGACATCGATACGCCGATCTTCATCGGCGACGTGGCCGAATTGCGCACGATCACCGAAGATGTCGCCGGGGTCACGCTGGGCGCGGCGGTCCGCTATGCCGAAGCGCATGATGTGCTCGCCCGGTTGCATCCCGATCTCGGCGAGCTGGTGCGGCGGATCGGCGGATTGCAGGTGCGCAATGCCGGCACGATCGGCGGCAACATCGCCAATGGCTCGCCGATCGGCGACGGTCCGCCCGCGCTGATCGCGCTCGGCGCGACGCTGGTCCTGCGCCGGGGCGACCAGCGGCGGACGCTGGCGCTGGAGGATTATTTCCTCGCCTATGGCAAACAGGACCGCGCACCCGGCGAGTTCGTCGAGCGTATCCACATGCCCCGCCCCGCCCCCGACGCGATCGTCCACATCGCCAAGCTGTCGCGCCGGTTCGACAGCGACATTTCGGCGGTCTGCGGCGCGTTCCATCTGACCTTGCGTGATGGGATCGTCGCCGAGGCGCTGGTTGCGTATGGCGGCATGGCCGCGACCCCGCGCCGCGCCCCGGCGTGCGAGGCCGCGTTGACCGGCGCGCCGTTCACCGAAGCCACCGTCGCCCGCGCCGTCTCGGCGCTCCGCGAGGATTTCGCGCCGCTGACCGATGTCCGCGGCAGCGCCGCCTATCGACAGGAAGCCGCCGGCAATCTGCTGTGGCGGCTGTGGCACCGCGAACAGGGCGAACCGGTGTCGGTCCGGGAGGTGCTGTGATGGCCGATCGTGCCGCACCGCCTCCGGTCCGATCCGACGTAAAGCCGTCGCTGCCGCATGACAGCGCGCTGCTGCACGTCACCGGGGCTGCACGCTATATCGACGACGAACCCGAAGCCGCCGACCTGCTGCACCTTGCCTTCGGCCAGTCGACCGAAACCCATGCCGGGATCGTCGCGATCGACCTGTCGGCGGTGCGCGCCGCGCCCGGTGTCGTCGCGGTCTTCACCGCAGCGGACATACCGGGCCATAACGACGTCAGCCCGGTCGCGCATGACGACCGGCTGCTCGCCGATGGCGAAGTCCTGTATCGCGGCCAGCCGGTGTTTCTGGTGGCCGCGACCAGCCGGGGTGCGGCGCGGCGGGCGGCGCGGCTCGGCAAGATCGAATACGCCCCCCGCCCCGCGCTGCTGACCATCGCCGACGCCCGCGCCGCTGCCTCGCTGATCGAACCGACCCAGCGCATGGCACGCGGCGATGCTGGCGCCGCGCTCGACACCACACCGCATCGTCGCTCGGGCAGCTTCGCGATGGGCGGACAGGATCATTTCTATCTGGAAGGCCAGATAGCCCTTGCCCGACCGGGCGAGGACGGACAGGTCCATATCGCCAGCTCGACCCAGCATCCCAGCGAAGTGCAGCATCTGGTCGCCGATCTGCTCGGCGTCACGTCGGCGGATGTGACGGTCGAGGTCCGCCGCATGGGCGGCGCGTTCGGCGGCAAGGAAACGCAGGCCGCGCCCTTCGCCGCCGCCGCCGCGCTGGTCGCGGCCAAAACCGGTCGGCCCGCCAAATTCTGTTGCGACCGCGACGACGATATGGTGCTGACCGGCAAGCGCCACGACTTCACCGTCGATTATGATGTCGGCTTCGACGACGATGGCCATATCCTCGGACTGGTCCTCCGGCTGGCGTCGCGGTGCGGCGCGACGGTCGACCTGTCGCCGGCGATCAACGATCGCGCCATGTTCCACGCCGACAACAGCTATTGGTTGCCGGCAGTCGAGATCCTGTCGGAACGGCTGAAGACTCACACCGTTTCTGCCACCGCCTTTCGCGGTTTCGGCGGGCCGCAGGGGATGCTGGCGATCGAACGGGTCATCGATGTCGTCGCCGCGTCGCTGGCGCGCGACCCGCTCGATGTGCGCACCGCCAACCTGTACGGGCCGGGGCGTGACGTCACGCCCTATGGCATGACGATCACCGACAATATCGCGCCCGCGCTGATCGCCCGGCTGCGCCGCGACAGCGACTATGACGCCCGCCGCGCCGCCGTCCGCGACTTCAACGCGCGTCATAAGGTGCTGAAAAAGGGGATCGCGCTCGCCCCGGTAAAGTTCGGGATCAGCTTCACGACGACCCATCTTAATCAGGCCGGGGCGCTGGTGCACGTCTACGCCGATGGCAGCATACAGGTGAACCATGGCGGCACCGAGATGGGTCAGGGCCTGTATATCAAGGTCGCGCAGGTCGTGGCCGACGTGTTCGCCGTGCCGGTCGGCGCGGTGCGCATCACCGCGACCCGCACCGACAAGGTGCCCAACACCTCCGCCACCGCAGCCTCGTCGGGGGCCGACCTGAACGGCATGGCGGCGTTCGAGGCGGCGCGCACGATCCGCGACCGGCTGGCGGGGGTCGCCGCGTCGATTGGCGGCTGCGAACCCGACGCCGTGCATTTCACGCCGACGGGCATCGTTGCGGGGGCCGAGACGATCCCCTTCGCCACCCTGTGTCGCAAGGCGCATCTGGCGCGCGTGTCGCTGTCGTCGACCGGCTTCTACGCGACTCCGCACATCGCCTATGACCGTGCCGCCCATCGCGGTCGCCCCTTCTACTATTTCGCGTACGGCGCGGCCTGTGCCGAGGTGGTGGTGGACACGCTGACCGGCGAACATCGCGTGCTGGCGGTCGACATCCTCCACGACGTCGGCCGGTCGCTCAACCCGGCGATCGATCTGGGGCAGATCGAGGGCGGCTTCGTGCAGGGGCAGGGCTGGCTGACGACCGAGGAACTGGTGTTCGCCGACGATGGCCGGTTGCTGACCCATTCGCCCGCGACCTACAAGATCCCGACTGCCGCCGACCGCCCCGACCGCCTGTCGATCGCGCTGTGGGACGGGGAGAATGTCGAACCGACGATCAACCGGTCGAAAGCGGTCGGCGAACCGCCGTTCATGCTGGCCCAGTGCGTCCTGTCGGCACTGGGCGAAGCGGTGGCGGCGACCGTCCCCGATCGACGCGCCTTTCCCCCGCTCGACGCGCCCGCCACGCCGGAGGCGATCCTGCGCGCGATCGCCGCGCATCGCGCATGACCGGCGACTGGATCGCGCGTCTGCGCCGTGCCGCGCTAGCGGAACCGGTCGCGCTGGTCACCGTCCTCGCCACCGAAGGATCGGCTCCGCGCGGCGCAGGCACACGAATGGCGGTCGGCGCAGCGGCCTCGTTCGACACGATCGGCGGCGGCGCGCTGGAGCATCAGGCGATCGAACAGGCACGCTCGATCCTCGCCTATCCGCCGGGCAGCTGGCGGGTGCAGGATTATCCGCTCGGCCCCTTGCTCGGCCAATGCTGTGGCGGGCGGGTGCGCCTGCTGATCGAGCGGGTCGACCCGGCGGCGCTCGAATGGCTGGATGCGGCGGCTGCCGGCACGACGCTCACCACGACGCTGCACGCCGGGAGCATCGCGCGCGCACCCGATCCGACGGCGGCGATCCTGCCGCTATCGGCCCGTGGCGCGCGTCCCGCGGCGGGAACGACATGGTCCGAACGGCCCGGCGCGTGGCAGCGGCCGCTGTATCTGTTCGGGGCCGGCCATGTCGGGCAGGCGATCGCCCGTCGGACCGCCGGCCTCCCGCTGCGGCTCGCCTGGTTCGACAGCCGTCCCGAACTGGCCGATACACCGGGGGTGACGATCGTCGACGCGGATCGCCTGCCCGCCTGCCTGTCCGATGCGCCCGACGAAGCGGCCGTCGTGATCCTGACGCACGACCACGCGCTCGACTATGCACTGACCAGGGCCGCCCTGACCCGTGCGCCGCTCGCCTATGTCGGACTGATCGGCTCGGCGACCAAGCGCGCCCGGTTCCTTGCCCGGCTGACCTGCGAAGGGATTTCGACCGACGCCCGCGCGCGGCTCACCTGTCCGATCGGGCTGGCGACGATCCCCGGCAAGGAACCGGACGTCATCGCCCTGTCGCTCCTCGCCCAGCTTCTCACCCTCGCCAACGCCGACGCGCGCATCACGCCGGAGTATCCATGACCCTCCGCCTCTTCCGCGCCGAACTGCTGTCGGTTTCGGCCGATCCCCGTGATGATCCCGGCGCGATCCGGCACGAACCCGATGGGCTGCTGGTGGTCGAGGACGGGCTGGTCGTCGCCCGCGGCGATCATGCAGCACTGGCGTCGCGGTTCGCCGGCCTGCCGGTCGAACGCCTGCCCGGCATCGCCGTCCCAGGCTTCGTCGACGCGCATGTTCATTATCCGCAGATGGACCGGATCGCATCGCACGGCGAACAGCTGCTCGACTGGCTCGAACGCCATATCTTTCCCGCCGAAATGGCGTTCGCCGATCCGGTGCATGCCGCCACCGTCGCCGACGCGTTTCTGACCGAGCTGCTGCGCAACGGCACCACCAGCGCACTGGTATTCCCGACCGTACATCCTGCATCGGTCGACGCGCTGTTCGACGCGGCGCTCGACCGGCGGATGCGGATCGTCTCGGGGAAAGTGCTGATGGACCTCGGCCCCGACGGCCTGCGCGACACCGCCGAAGCGGGCCGCGCCGACAGCGAGGCGCTGATCCGGCGGTGGCGCGGGCGCGGGCGGCTCGGCTATGCGGTGACGCCGCGCTTCGCGCTGACCTCGTCCGACGAACAGTTGCGACAGGCCGCTGCCGTGCTCGACGCCAACCCGGATGTCCTGCTGCACACGCATCTCGCCGAAAACAGATACGAATGCGCCGCCGTCGCCGAACGCTTCCCCGCGGCGCAAGACTATCTCGACGTCTATGACCGGTTCGGGCTGGTCGGTCCCCGGTCGGTGTTCGCGCACGGCATCCACCTGACCGATCGCAGCTGCGCGCGGATCGCCGAAACCGGAGCAGGGATCGCGGTCTGCCCGACTTCCAATCTCTTCCTCGGTTCGGGCTTCTTCGATTTCGGACAGGCCGATGCGCACCGGATGCGGCTGGGCCTTGGCAGCGATATCGGCGCGGGCACGTCCTTTTCGATGCTGCACACCGCTGGCGTCGCCTATCAGGCCGCGCTCGCCCGCGAAATGCGGCTCGATCCGTTCCGGGCGCTCTATCTGGCGACCGGGGGCAGCGCGGCGCTGCTCGGCATCGCCGGCCGGGTCGGCGCGCTGCTGCCGGGACAGGAGGCCGATTTCGTCGTGCTGGACGACGCCGCCACGCCGCTGCTCGCGCGGCGCACCGCCGGGGCCGATCTCGCGGCGCGGCTGTTCGCGATGCAGGTGCTGGGCGACGACCGCACCGTGCGACGAACGTACATCATGGGCGAGTGCGCTTGGGATCGGGGGACGGGTTGATGCGGAAGTTCTTGTTCGGCCTGATGGCCTTGCTGGTGGCGACGATGCCCGCGCAGGCGCAACCGGCACGCCGCCTCGTCATCATCGACGACGAAGGCTTCGGCCTTGCCCATGCGATGCTGCTCGATGCTCCCGATGTCGAGGTGCTCGGGATCACGACGGTGACCGGCAACGTCTGGGCCAATCGCGCGACGGCGATGGCGTTGAAGGGCGTCGAGCGGATGGAGCGGACCGTCCCGGTCATGCAGGGCGCGACCTATCCGCTGGTCAATTCCGAGGTGCTGACGGAGCGTTGGGAAAGCCTGTACGGCAAGCTGACGTGGAAAGGCGCATGGATGCGGCAATGGGTCGAACCGACCCGGCAGAGCACGCCCCCCTATTACCGCGCCGACGATCCGGTCGACCTGCCCGGCGGCAATCCGACCACCCGCCCCTCGCCCGAAATCGCCGCCAATTTCCTTTTACGGATGGTCCGGGAACATCCGGGACAGGTGACGATCATCGCGATGGGGCCGCTCACCAACCTCGCGCTGGCCCAGCGGCTCGATCCGGCCTTTGCCGGCCTTGCGAAGGAGCTGGTCTATATGGGCGGCAGCCTGAACCCCCGACAGGTGCGCGACAGCGTTTCGGCAACCCAGTTCGCCCGCGAATTCCTCCACTCCCCGCGCCGCGAGTTCAACGCGCGCTTCGATCCCGAAGCGGCCAGCATCGTCTCGCGCAGCCCGTGGCGGCATATCACGATCATCCCCGCCGATCCGTCGACCGCGACCGAACTGACGCCCGCGCTGATCGCCCGGCTGCGGGGCGCGTCGCCGCCCGCCGTCGCCGCATGGATCGCCGCGCTCGAACCCGGCTTTCCGCTGTGGGACGAAATCGCCGCCGGCGTCTGGCTCGACCCGACCATCGTCACCGCGCGCGACACCGCCTTCGTCGATTACGACACGCAGTTCGGGCCGAATTACGGCGACATGCTGTCGTGGAGCACCGGCTATCAACCGGGTATCGGCGAACAGCGCGCCGAGGTGATCCGCACGATCGACCCCGCCCGTCTGGAAGCGATGATGCTGCGACTGTTGTCCCGTCCTGCCGTGCGCTAGGACCGATCGACCTTCAGCGATAGCCACGGAATTTCGTCATTCCCGCGCAGGCGGGAATCCATAGACGCCGACGGTTCGGCTCGATCCGCGACGCTGGCGTATATGGGCTCCCGCCTGCGCGGGAGTGACCAAAGGGAATCGAACGCTATTCCTGCGCCCAGCGAACTGAAGGTCGATCCCGCCTAGGCCTGATCGACCTTCGTCGGACGCGGTCGCCTGTTACTCCCCTCCCTTGTCAGGAAGGGAAGCGGGCCAGGGGGTTCCCGAACGCCGATCGGCCCTACGCCGGCGGGATATAGGCGAACTGGGTGAACCCCGCCTCGATCTCGCGCAACACCATCGTGGCGGCATAGGACGGGGTACGTGCGGTCGCAGTGCACAGCGCCAGCGTCATCGGGCGCAGCACCTTGTCGACGATGCGGGTAAAGGCCAGCGTGCCGGCACGAACCTCGGTCGACACGTCCAGCGAGGTAAGGATGCCTACGCTTCCCCCCTCCTGAATCAGCGAGGCGATCATCTGGATATTGTCGGACGTCGCCCGGCGGTGGAGCGAGACACCAGACGTCGCCTGCAGTATGTCCACCTGCTGATGCACCGCCAGCGGGGCGGCGGGGAGGATCACGGACTCGCCGTCGCAGTCCGAGAACCGGACGTCCGACCGCTGCGCCAGCGGATGGTCGGGCGGCGAGACGACCCCCAGCACGACATCCACAAAGGCGCGAACCGTCAGCTCGCGATAGGATTGCGGATCGAACAGGATGCCGAAATCGACGTCGTTGGCGGCGATGGCGCGGCGCACCTGCTCGTTGCCCAGCACCTGCACGCCGATGGTGATGCCGGGATGGCTTTGCTGGATCGCATGAATCGCGGCGGGCATATACCCCTTTGCCAGCGCATCGATCACCCCGATGTCGACATGACCGCGCTTCAGCCCGCGTAGATCCTCGATCTGCGACAGCGTGTCGCCCAGCTGCTTTTGCCAGCGTCCGCCCGCCGACATCATGACCTCGCCCGCCGCCGTCAGCCGCAGACCAGTCGGCAGGCGTTCGAACAACTGCACGCCCAGTCGCGCTTCGGCATTCAGGATCTGCCGGTCGATCGCCGACGCCGATACCGACAGTTCATCGGCGGCGCGCCGGATCGACCCGAGCCGCCCCACCGCCATGAAATACCGGATGAACCGCGATAGGGCCGGCATGCGCTAATTTTTGCAACGGATCGTCGTCATCATTGCGTTTGAATGCAACGATCGCCCCCCGTACGTCAATTATGAAGTCAGAATTGTGACGCGGTCGCCGTCTGGCTGCCCGTTCGAAACGAGCTGGCGACGACGGCGGACAACGCCGCGCACATGCCGGGAGAGGCGGGGAACAACAGCGACGGACCGATCCGGGGGAACCGATCGGACGTCATAGGGGGGCTGACCATGACCATGCTTGCTCGTTCGGTATCCATCGTCGGGAACGATCCGAAATCGACGCGTCGCACCGGCGCCGCGCTGCTCCTGTCGCTGCTGTGCGGGACGGCACTGGCCGCGCCGGCACAGGCGCAGGAACTTGCTGCGACTGCGACCTCTGCCGAAACCGAGCCGCAGGACGGCAACGAGATCGTCGTCACCGGCTCGCTGAACGCGCTGCCGGTCAAGGACGTCGGATCGGTCTTCGGCTTCGACAAGACGCTGGTCGAAACGCCGCGCTCCGCCTCGACGATCAGCGACGAACAGATCGAACGCTTCGGCATCACCGACATCTATGATCTGGTCGCGCAGTCGCCCGGCACCTTCACCAACTCCTTCTTCGGGGTCGGCGGCGCGCTCGACATTCGTGGCACGCCGGGCGAAACCTATTTCCGTGGCGTCCGCCGGCTCGACAATGCCGGCAACTATCCGACGCCGATCGCTGCGGCCGACCGGATCGATATCGTCCGCGGCCCGGCCTCGCCCATCTATGGCCCGTCCAAGACCGGCGGTTATCTGAACTTCGTGCCCAAATCGGCGCGGGTGGCGGGCGGGGCGTTGCTGAGCGCGCCGCGCGGTGAGGTCAGCTACACCGGCGGCAGCTGGGACCGCAACAACCTGCGCGCCGAAGTGCGCGGCCCCGCCCGCATCCTCGGTGCCGATCTCGGCTACAGCCTGTATGCCGAGATCGAGGATTCGGGCAGCTATTACCGTAACATGTCGACCAAGCAGACGATTTTGCAGGGTTCGTTCGATCATCAGCTGACCGACCGCATCCGCATCGAATTCGGCGGCCAGTACCAGAATTTCAAAGGGCAGCAAAATGGTGGCTGGAACCGGCTGACCCAGCAGCTGGTCGATGACGGCACCTACATCACCGGTACCGCCAAGCCGCTCGACACCAGCGGCGACGGCCAGATTTCGCAGGGGGAAATCAAGGCCTCGATCCCCGGCGGCCTGTCGATCTTCGGCAACTTCACCTGTCCGAACAGCAGTTTCAGCCCGTTCGCCAGCGGCTTCACCGACGCCTGCTTCACCCAGACCTATCCGCAGCTCAACCTCGTCAACACCGGCACCACCAAGCTCAGCCGCCGTGACGTGCTGACCGGCGTGAACGACAAGCTGACCAACAAGCAGACGACACTTTACTACGACGTCACCTACGATGGTGCCGACAATCTGACGGTCAAGAACCAGCTGTTCTTCGACAATACGCAGAACATCAACAACAATGATTACGGATTTTCGCAGCGGGTAAAGTCCTACGTCATCGAAGACAAGATCGTCGTCGCCAAATCGATCGAGACGAGCGTCGGCAAATTCTCTGCACAGGTGTCGCCGTCGATCCGTTACGTCAATTTCGACTATGGCGACGATTTCGACTTCGAATATTTCCACCGGGTCGACCTGACCCAGGGTTATACCCCGGCATCGAACCGGCTGCTCGCGAACGAATGCAATTGCGGCTATACCGACCGGGTCTTCGGACACACCACCGACTATGGCATCGCCGGGCTGTTCGACCTCGACTTCGCCTTCGGGCTCGATCTGCTGCTGGGCGGACGCTATGACAAGGTCGACGCATCGTCGCGCTACGACGCATCGGTGATGGACCGGGTGCCGACCCTCAATTCGGCAAAGGGCAGCGACGATGGCTGGTCGTGGACCGCGAGCGCGTCGTACAAGCTGCCGTTCGGCATCATTCCTTATGCGACCGCGTCGCAGCAATCGACGATCGTCGTCGGTCAGGGCGCCGAAGTACTTCCCGAAGCCGTGGCATCGGCATTCATGTCCACTTCCCGCCTCTATGAAGGCGGCGTGAAGGGGAGCTGGCTGAACGATACGCTCTATGCCGCGCTGTCGGTCTACAAACAGAACCGGACCGATTTCAACATCCAGTCGATCACCGTCAACCAGGCGGTCGAGACGAAAGGTGTGGAAGCAGAGACGCGCTGGGCGGTCGACCGTCATCTCCTCATCACCGCCGCCTATACCCATACCGAAGTGGTCAACCTGACCGGGCTGGAAAACGGATCGCTGTTCAGCTTCTTCGGCATCGACGATCTGGTCAACGTCACCAACCCGACCCTGCATCTGGGCGGGCAACCGATCGGACTGGTCCCGATCAACAGCCGCAGCGACGCGCGCCGCGCCGGCATTCCCGCCAATCTCTATTCGGCGACGGCGACCTATGGCTTCGACAACGGCCTGTCGTTCAGCGGCAGTCTGGTAAAGGTCGATTCGGTGTTTTCAGGTCAGTCGCAGGCGGTACGCCTGCCCGGCTATACGCTGCTCGACCTGTCGAGTTCGTACCAGACCGGCCCGTGGCTGTTCCGCGGGGTGGTCAAGAACGCGACCAATGCCCGCTATTTCCGCGCGAACTTCACCGAATTGTTCGGCAGCACCATCGTCCTGCCCGAACGTCCGCGCAGCTTCCTGGCATCCGCCGTCTATAAATTCTGATGGCGTTTCCGGGGAGGTGGCCGAACGCCCCCTCCCCGCCCGCCGGAGTATCGATCATGCACGCTTTCGTCACCGGCCTGTTGCTTGCCGCAGCCGCGCCCACTCCGTCCGCACAGGCCGCACCCACGGCGCTGCCCGCCGTCGCCGCGCCGCTGTGCGCCATCGCCGCACCCTGCGCCAAGCCGCTGCCGGTGCGGATGGTCGTCGTGACCATGTTCGAAATCGGCAAGGACGAGGGCGACACCGCCGGCGAGTTCCAGTTGTGGAAAACGCGGCGCAATCTGCACCAGCGCATTCCCTTCCCCCACGGCTTTCACGACCTGTATTACAACCCGGACACGCAGATACTGGGCGTCGTCACCGGGGTCGGATCGGTACGGTCGGCGGCGGCGATCACCGCGCTCGGCCTCGACACCCGGCTCGACCTGTCGCGTGCCTATTGGCTGGTCGCGGGCATCGCCGGCATCGATCCGGAGGATGCCTCGATCGGTTCGGCGGCATGGGCGCGCTTTGTCGTCGACGGCGATCTGGCGCACGAGATCGACGCGCGCGAAATCCCCAAGAACTGGAAAAGCGGCTACTTCCCGCTCGATCGCAAGGGGCCGGACGATCCCGCTCCGCCGCGTACCGATGGCGGTGAGGTTTTCGCGCTCAACCCCGACCTGACCGAGTGGGCCTATCGGCTGACCCGCGACGTGGCGTTGCCCGACGATCCGGGCATCGCCCGCGAACGCGCGCGCTATACCGACCATCCCAATGCGCAAAAGCCGCCCTTCGTGCTGATCGGCGACCAATTCTCGGCGATGACCTTCTGGCATGGCGCGCTCCTCAATCGCTGGGCCAACGACCACACCCGCTATTTCACGCAGGGCAAGGGGCAGTTCGTGACCAGCGCGATGGAGGAAACCGGGACGCTGCAGGCGATCGAGTACCTGTCGCGGATCGGGCGGGTCGACAAGGATCGCGTCCTCGTCCTGCGCACCGGCAGCAACTATACCCTGCCGCCGCCCGGCGTCACCGCCGCCGACTATCTGCTGCGGGAGAATGAAGGCTATGCTGGTCTGAACGCGTCGGTCGAGAGCCTGTACCGGGTCGGCGACAAGGTGGTGACCGAATTGCTCGCCCACTGGGATCGCTACGGCAAGACGCCGCCCAAATGACGCTGTCGAAATGACCCTGACCGTCCTGCATTCGGCCGCCATGCTCGTCACCATGGACGATGACGGGCGCGAGATCGCCGACGGTGCGGTCGCGTGGCAGGACGGGGTCATCACCGCGATCGGTACGACCGCCGATCTGGCACCGCTGCGCCAGCGCGCCGACCGGACGATCGACGCGCGCGACTGCGTCGTCACGCCGGGGCTGGTCAACACGCATCATCACCTGTTCCAGTCGCTGACCCGCGCGGTGCCCGGCGCGACCGATGCCTCGCTGTTCGGCTGGCTGCGACGGCTCTACCCGATCTGGGCGCGCTATCGCCCCGACGACGTCCATGCCGCGACCCGACTGGGCCTCGCCGAACTGGCGCTGTCGGGCTGCACGCTCAGCAGCGACCATCTCTATCTCTTCCCGAACGGTGTCACCCTCGACGACACGATCGCCGCCGCCGCCGATATCGGGCTGCGCTTCCATGCCACCCGCGGCAGCATGAGCGTCGGCGAAAGCGCCGGCGGCCTGCCGCCCGACGCGCTGGTCGAGCGCGAACCCGCGATCCTTGCCGACACCATCCGCGTGATCGACCGGTTCCACGACCCCGCCCCCGGCGCGATGGTCCGCATCGGCGTCGCGCCCTGTTCGCCCTTTTCGGTCAGCGAGGGGCTGATGCGCGACGCGGCACTGCTCGCGCGCGACAAGGGCGTGATGCTGCACACCCATCTGGCGGAGGACGACGACGACGTCGCCTTCTCGCTCGCACGGTTCGGCTGCCGGCCCGGCGTCTATGCCGAACGGCTCGGCTGGACCGGGCCGGACGTGTGGATGGCCCATGGCGTCAAGCTCGACGCCGACGAGATCGCGCTGTTCGCCGCGACCGGCACCGGTGTCGCGCACTGCCCCTGCTCGAACTGTCGACTGGGTGCAGGAATCGCGCCCGTACCGCGGATGCTGGCGGCGGGCGTGCCGCTGGGACTGGGCGTCGACGGATCGGCCTCCAACGACAGCGGAAATCTGTTGCAGGAGGCGCGGCAGGCCCTGCTGCTCCAACGCGTGGTCGGTGGTGCCGAAGCGGTATCCCCGCGTGCCGCGCTACGGCTCGCGACGCGCGGCGGGGCGGAAATGCTCGGACGCGACGACTGCGGCGCGCTGACCGTCGGCCGGCGCGCCGATCTGGCGGTGTGGGACGTGGCGACGGCGTCGAATACCGGCGCGTGGGACGTGGTGGCCGGGCTGGTGCTCTGCCCGCCCGCCGGCGTCCGCGACCTGATCGTCGAGGGGCGGACCATCGTCGCCGGCGGCGCGTTGCGCAGCGCGCCGCTGCCCGCGATCCTTGCCGACGCCCGCCGGTCGATCGCGCGGCTCCAAGCGCCCTGATCCTTACGCCATTGGGTCGTCGCTACTCGACCGCCCGCTGAAAAAGGCATTGAGGCCGACCGCGCTGATCGACGCCAGCACGATGCCCGAATGGAGCAACGGCGCGAGCGCGGTCGGCATCGCCTGAAAGAACCGGTCGGACAGGACCGGGATCAATCCGACGGCGATCGACACCGCGACGGTCACCAGCCGTTCGAAGGTCAGGTCGACCGACCCCAGAATGCGAATGCCGGTCGCCGCGATCATGCCGAACATGACCAGCGCCGCGCCGCCCAGCACCGGCAACGGCACCGCCGCGACCAGCGCCGCCAGCTTCGGACAGAGACCGAGCGCAAGCAGGATGACCCCCGCCCCTGCACACACGAAGCGCGACCGCACCCCGGTGATGCTCAACAACCCGATATTCTGCGCGAACGAGGTGTAGGGGAAGGTATTGAACACCCCGCCCAGCAGCGTGCCCGCCGCGTCGCCGCGCAGCCCGCGCACCATCTGGCCGCGATCGACCGGCCGGCCGACCATCTGCCCCGCCGCCATGAACATGCCGAAGGATTCGATCATCACCGTCATCATGACGAGGCACATCGCGATCGACGCCGGCACTTCGAACGTCGGCCATCCGAACTGGAACGGACGCACCAGCGCGAACCACGGCGCATCGCGGACCGGCGTCAGATCGACATGCCCCATCGCCCCGGCGACGACCGTCCCTGCGACCGTGCCGACGAGCACCGCGCCGCTGCGCAACAGGCCATGCCCGAACCGCATCAGGCACAGCACGACGCCGAGCGTCAGCAGCGCGAGCAGCAGATGGGCCGGTGCGCCATATCCGGGATCGGTCGGCTGTCCGCCCGCCGTCCAGTTGATGCCGACCCGCATCAGGCTCAATCCGATCGACAGGATCACCGTCCCGGTCACCGCCGGCGGAAACAGGCGCGACACCCGGCCGACGAACGGCGCGATCAGGAACCCGAACAGCCCGGCGATGATGACCGCCCCGTAAATGCCGCGCAGCACCGTCTCGGGCGGCGATCCTTCGGCATGGCCGGTGGCGATCATCGCCAGCATCGGGCTGATCGACGCGAAGGTCACGCCCATCACGATCGGCAGGCGGATGCCGACCTTGGGCAGGCCCAGCGTCTGGATCAACGTGGCGAAGCCACAGGCGACCAGATCGGCGCTGATCAGCAGCCCCAATTGCGCGGGCGGCAGGTCGAGCGCACGGCCGACCACCAGCGGCACCGCGACCGCCCCGGCATACATGACCAGCACATGCTGGAGCGCCAGCGGTACCAGTCGCCGGGCGGGCAACACCGCATCGACGCCGTCCGCCTTCCGGTCGTCCGCCGGTGCGAACGCAGCATCGGCCAGCCCCCGCCCCGCGAGGGGCAACTCCGTCGTCGCCGATTGCATGGGGTGGGTCTCCGTCCACTGATCGATGACGGTCATGGTATCGGCATCGAACCGCCTGCCACCAGCGCCGTTTCTGGCACGAAGCGATCGAGAAAAGGCATCGCTCGCCGCCGGGATGCCGCATCCGGCCGATCACCGGCAGAATCTCGGGTCGGGAGGCTATCGCCGGCGGCGGCGATTGCGCATGGTGGGCATGCATCGCGCCACGATGCGCAATCGATGGAGCCTGCCAGCATGACCGATGACGATTTCATCACCGCCCTGCCCAAGGCCGAACTGCATCTGCATATCGAGGGCAGTCTCGAACCGGAACTGATGTTCGACCTTGCCCGGCGGAACCGCGTCGACATCCCGTTCCGTTCGGTGGACGAAGTCCGCGCCGCCTATGCCTTCTCCAACCTGCAGGACTTTCTCGACATCTATTATGCCGGTGCCGACGTGTTGCGCACCGCCGAGGATTTCCACGACCTTGCGGTGGCCTATTTCGACCGGGCGGCGGCCGATGGCGTGGTGCATTCCGAAATCTTCTTCGATCCGCAAACCCATACCGATCGCGGTATTCCGTTCGACGTGGTGATGGAGGGACTGCTCGCCGGCATGACCCGCGCGCAGCAACGCCATGGCCTGACGTCGAGGCTGATCCTGTGCTTCCTGCGTCACCTCGACGAGGACGCTGCGTTCGCCACGTTCGCGCAGGCGGAGAAGTGGCTCGACCGCATCGATGGCGTCGGGCTCGATTCCTCGGAAGTCGGCCACCCGCCGTCGAAATTCGCGCGGGTGTTCGCCGCCGCCGGCAATGCCGGTCTCAAACGCGTGGCCCATGCCGGCGAGGAAGGGCCGCCCGCCTATGTCCATGAAGCGCTCGACCTGTTGCGGATCGACCGTCTCGACCACGGCAACCGCGCGCTCGAAGACCCGCTGCTGACCGCCCGCCTCGCCCGCGAAGCGATGACGCTGACCGTCTGTCCGCTATCCAACCACAAGCTGTGCGTTGTGCACGACATGGCGGATCATCCGATCGACCGGATGCTCGCCCTCGGGCTGCGCGCGACGATCAATTCGGATGATCCGGCCTATTTCGGCGGCTATGTCGCGGCGAATTACCGCGCCGTCGCCCGGTCCCGGCAACTCTCCCGTGCGGACCTCGTGACGCTGGCGCGCAACAGCTTTCTCGGGTCGTTCATGGACGATGCCGCGATCGCCGGCCACCTCGCCGGGCTCGATGCCTTTGCCCGGACCGCCGACTAGGCAGGTTCCGTCCTTCGTCTCGGCAGGGGTCGGGCTGCTTGCGCTTTCGGCGGACGGCCGACAATATGATCGCGGCGTTTCGGACGGATTTTTCGCGCGCGCCAACCGTGCAACGATACTGGAAGTCTTGTGGTCACCAAAGTCTATCTGTCCGCCGATCGCCTGCTCGAGGATTCCTTTCGCCTCGCCAATCTCGTCTTCGATTCGGGGTTCCGGCCGACCCATATCGTCGGCATCTGGCGCGGGGGCGCACCGGTGGGCATCGCGGTGCAGGAACTGCTGGAATATCGCGGTATCCAGAGCGATCACATCGCGATCCGCACCACCTCCTACACCGGCATCGACCGGCAGGACCCGCAAGTCCGCATCTACGGCCTCGGCTATCTGATCGACGTCCTCAACCCCGAGGATCGCCTGCTGCTGATCGATGACGTCTTCGATTCCGGCCGCTCGATCCGTGCGGTGCTGAAGGAGCTGAAAGAACGCTGCCGCAACAACATCCCGGACGAAGTGAAGGTCGCGACCGTCTATTTCAAACCATCGCGCAACGTGACCGACCTGAAGCCCGACTATTACGTCCACGAGACCAACGACTGGTTGATCTTCCCGCACGAGATCAACGGTCTGAGCGAAGCGGAAATTCGCGCGCACAAACACGGCGCCGACGTCATCCTGCGCTGAACGTCATCCTGTCCACCCGGCAGGAAAGGGCAATGGAAGGCAGGACGCCCCGCGACGCCCGCCATCCCGTCGAAGCGCGTTACGATCTGGTCAGTTCGATCATCACGACGTCGTGGTCGTGCATCGGTAGATCGACGCGTGCGATGCCGTCGCGGCCGACGGCGATGCTACGGACGACGGCGGCATCCTTCGTCAGCGATTGCAGCGATCCGAGTTGCGCCGACGTCAACGTCGCCGGGCTGCCCATCCGAAGGTAGCGGGTATAGGCGTCGTTGCGTTCATATCCGGTTCGCCGGACCGACAGGCGATAGGCCCCCGGCTTCAACCCCCGCGCCTGAATCCTCAGGTCCGGTGCCCCGGCAGGCGGACGGATCCTGGTGAAGAACGGCCGGTTGCTGACGTTTTGGTCGGGCAGCACGTCGCGCCATGCCAGCACCTGCAACGCATTGCCCCGCAAGGTCGCGATGCTCGCATCGTCGCCGGTCGGGAGTTCCCGGTCGCCCAGTTCCGCCAGATATTTGTACGCGAACCACGCCGCCTTGCGAATGCCCTGTGGGTTCATCAGCCCGAAGCCGCCCTCGAACGGCTTGCGCTGCGGCCCGGGCTCCTCGAACAGATCGCTATAGGTCCAGTAGCTCATGCCCTGCGCCAGCCCCTCGGTCCGGCGCAGCTTGGACAGGATATAGGCGGCGCCGAGATAATCGTCGTGGATCGGATCACGCGGATTGTAGCTGGTGCTCCATTCGGTGAAGAACAGCGGCAGGCCGGCATAGCGCGTCGCGTCGATCTCCCCGCGCACCTTGCGGACGTCATCGACGATCGCGTCGGGGTTGCGCGACAGCTTGTTGTCGCCTTCGCCCTTTTCATCGAGGAAGCCGCCTTCGACGCCATAGGTATGCGTCGTGACGAAATCGATCGGGAGCTTCTCGCGCTCCACATAGCGCAGGAATTCGGGCACCCACGCGGCACCCGCGGTCGACGGCCCGCCGACGCGCAGCGCGGGGTCGATCGCCTTGATCGTCCGCGCGGTGCGGCCGTAATAGTCGAAATAGGCCTGCCGATCGCCCTTCTCCCAGAAACCGGCCAGATTGGGCTCGTTCCAGAATTCGAAATACCAGCTGTGGACTTCCTGTTGGCCGTAGCGCGCGATCATATGCCGCACGAACGCATCGACCAGCGCCGTCCACTTTTCGGGCTGCGGATGCGAGGTGTTGCCCTTCCAGTAGAAGATGGTCTGATCCGACTGTTTCATGGCATCGGGCGTGAAGCCCAGTTCGACGAACGGTTTCAGCCCCATGCCGAGCAGCCGGTCGTAGAGATGGTCCAGCCGGGTCCAGTCATAGACCGGCCTGCCATTCTGCTCGCGATAGGTACCCAGTTCGTCGGCGAAGACGTGATGGAAGCGGATGTAGCGGAACCGCAGTTCCTTCTGCACCGTCGCCAGCTGCGCCAGACTGTCCTCGCGGATCAGCGTGCCGGGGAAGTCGGACCCGATCGACATCTGCGCCATGCGATCGCGCGGTCTGGTTTCGCCGCGCACGTCGACGACGATCTCGCGCGCCGCCGCGCGTTGCGCCATCGCCGGAACGATGCTCGCCGGCGTCAGGACCATGCCCAACACCATCGCCGAGGCGAGCATCGCGCGCCGCACGCAACCGCCTATCGGAAGGTTCATCACTTCGCTGCGTCTACGATCGCCTCGACGATATCGGCATGGACAACGCGTGCCGCAGCGCGATCGAACAGGCCGAGGGTGTGATTGCCGGTCGGACCATTGTCCCAATAGATCGGGACCATGCCGTGCTGCACCGCCGACCGGGTGACATAGCGGTCCCATGCGGTCCGGTACTTGCCGGCCGGATCATACTCCGTCTTGGCGATCGCACCATATTCCCCCAGAATGACGGGAATGCCCCGGTCGGCGAACGTCACCTTCACCTTCCGGAACGCCGCATCGACCCCCTCTTCGTTTCCCCATGCCTGAACGGCCTTCGGGTCGGTCGCGCCCGCGCCCCATTGCCAGATCGCGCTCTTCTCGTTCAGCGCGAAATCATAGGGGTCGTAATAATGCACCTCCATCATCATCCGTCCGACAACGCTGTCGGTCGGGAGCGTGGCGTTGCACGCGATGGTGTGATCGATGTTGGTGTTATAGCCCTGCACGATCAGATAGCGGCTCGCGTTACCGCCGCCGGTCGCGCGCACCGCGTCGACGAATACCTTGTTGAAACCGTTCTGCACGGCGCAATGTTCGGCGGTTGGCGCGTTGTAATTGTCCTTGACCATGACTTCGTTGGTGCCGGCGAACAACAGGCGGTCGTCCTGGTCGCGGAACCGCGTGGCGATCTGCGTCCAGAAGGTCTTGAGGCGCGCGTTGGCTGCCGCCTGATCGGCATAGGTCGGTTGCAGCCAGCCCCCGTCCCAATGGACGTTGATGATGACGATCAGTCCGGCCTGTCGCGCCTGATCGACCACCTGCGCGACGCGGTCGAACCATGCCGACCCGATCCGGTCGTTGGCGTCGGCATATTGCTTCCACGAAACGGGCACGCGGATGCTCTTGAAACCCGCCGCCGCGACCGCGTTCAACAGCGCCTGCGACACGACCGGATTGCCCCATGCCGTCTCTTGCGAAACGGTGGTCAGAGCGGGCGCGTTGCCGATCGCCTCCAGCGAATTGCCGAGGTTCCAGCCGGGCACCATCTGCGCGGCGAACTGCGTCGCGGTCGTCGTGGGTGACGGCGTCGTGGCCGGTGTCTGTATCGGTGCCGGCGTGACCGTCGCGGTTGGCGTGGCCGACACGCTTCCCGACGCGTTGCCGGCACCGGAACAGCCGGTGATGATCCCCATCGCGAACACGGCCAGGCCAGCGTTCCAACTTGTACGCATAGAAACCCACGAATGCTGCACGATATTATCCTCTTCCTGACAATGCTTGTTCTATACGGCGGGAGCCGGATTGTTAGCCCTGAACCGACCGACCGGCAGCACGACACCGGCGGATGGCGGCGGCAGCGATAGTGTCGTCGATCCTTCGGCGGTTCGCTGTATCGCACAGCATGACTGCCCCGCGACCTGATGACGATCGGTGAACGGGGCCATGCGGGCAAGATCGCGTTCGGCGCGCCTCGTTTCGCGGCGACGACCATCGCGCAGCACCCCCGACAGAGCATCCGTCCCGCCTTCCGCTGTCCGACTGGCCGACACCATTGTGGTCGAAGGGAAGCATTGTTGGTCGCCGATGACCGACGCAACGCCGATCGCGGTTAATGTCGGCGCGATCCGGCCAGAAAAATATCACGCCAGATATTCGCCGAAACGGCCTGCATCAGTATGAAGTGTCAATCAATCGGCCGTACTCCCGACTAACGATCGCGTTGTCCGCTGCGGATCAAGATCGGCAGCGGTAACGAGATCGACGGAGTTCGTATTGCACTGGACGATATGCCAAAACGGCCGCATAGGATTGCAATATGCTGAGAACCAGAATGAAGCGGCTCGCTGAAAAAAGCGAACGGACCGAGCAGCGTGTCGTCGCCATGGAAGCTGCGATCGTGGCGCTCGACAATGACGACCTTCTCGACCTTGCCGATATCTTCGATGCAAAGGCGGACAATCCGATCAAGGAGATCGCCAAGTTCGAGATGATCAGACGAGGGATCAGTCTTTAATCTATCCTGTTGACGGCTGAAGACATTGAATCGTTATCATCTCTGGCCTAGCTAGAAGATACCAATAGTACCGGATGTAAGCGAATGACTGAAATAACGAACACGATTGAACTTGCGACCGAATTGACGGTAGCGTGGCTGGGCAATTCCAACACGCGCGCGACGACGGCCGACGTACCGGCTTTCCTCCAGGCAATGCACGAAACGTTGACGAAGCTCGACGCGCCGGAGACCGCGGTCGTGGAAACTGGGGGCGAGAACGAAGAATACACGCCGGCGGTATCGGTGCGCAAATCGCTTGCATCGCCGGACCACATCCTGTCGATGATCGACGGAAAGCCCTATCGTACGCTGCGCCGCCACCTCTCCAGCAACGGTCTGACCGCGGACGAATACCGCAAGCGCTACAATCTGAAGGCTGACTATCCGATGGTCGCGCCGACCTACAGCGAAAGCCGTCGGGCAATGGCCAAGACGATCGGTCTCGGTCGCAAGCCACGCGGCGCGGCAGCGAGCGAAGCATAACGAATGGCCATATCTGCAACGGCGCAGGTGCGCCGCTGCAGATACGAGGCTTATCCGCTCCGTCGTGGTGGCTTCGTGATCCGTCCGCCGATGACGGCAAGCGGACGCTGACGCTCCGCCGTCGGCAACCCGACCGGGATCGCATCCAGCACGCATCGGATCGTCGTTGTGGACGATCCTTTTCCGCTACCCCTGCGCGCCGAGCAGGGTGCCAGCACGACGCCGAACGGCGAACCGCTGGAGGGATGCATCCCACATCACAGGCGCAGCCCGAACCGCGGGGCCAGCACGGTCATCGCCGAGTAGAGCATGATCGTCAGGATGCACCCGAGCGTCAGCGCCAGCCAGAACGACAACCCGGCCCGCAACAGCACGGGAATGAGCAGGAACATCGGCAGCGACGGAATGACGTACCAGAAGGTTGCGCCAGCGTGCGCGGCCATGTTCTCGGCGTCGGGCTTGTCGCGCCACAACCATATCATGCCGAGCACGGAGACAAGCGGTAGCGAGGCGATCAACGCGCCGAAGCCCGGAAACCGCTTCGCCACTTCGGATGCGACCGCGATCAGGATACCGGAGACCAGCGCCTTGAGGGCAAGGTAGAACATCTGCGTACACTCTCCTCGGTATTTCGCCACGCCGACCGACACCGGGAAATATCCGCAGCGGCAGACGGCCCGTACCTGCATTGCCGCGCGGTGACCATCCGCCGAACTCATCGCCGACAAGGGCCGTGACAGCAAGGCGTTGTGCGAATGGCAAGCGGGTTGGCAGAACCGCAGCGCAGGCACCGGGATCAGACGCCTGCAGGTACCTCCGCAGACACGCGGCCGGACTGCGCTTCGCGAAGACCTGCTGCCAGTTCGTCCTTGCGGAACGGCTTGCTTAGCCGCGGCAAGGCCGGGTCCAGTCCCTCGATATCGGCATAGCCCGACACCAGAAGCGTCGGCGTGCCCGGTCGCATTGTCCGGATATGCCGGATAAGGTCGGTCCCGCTGATGCCGGGCATCAAATGGTCGGTGACGACCAGGTCGAAGTGCCGGCCGTCCTCGACGAACCGCATGGCCGCTTCGCCGGAATCGGCTTCGACGACGGCATAGCCGAAGTCGGCCAGCATGGCGGCGGTGCTCATTCGCACCAGTATTTCATCGTCGACCAGCAACGCCACACCCGATGCCGTCGTCGACGCGACGACGTCCGGCACCCGACCGGCTTCGGCCGCCGTTGCGCTCTCCGGCAGCCAGAGCTCGACGTTGGTGCCCAGACCCGGGCTGCTCTGGATAGTGAGCGCACCGCCCAGCTGGGATGCGAGTCCATGGACCATGGACAGGCCAAGCCCGGTCCCCTTCCCCACCCCCTTCGTCGAGAAGAACGGTTCGATCGCCCTTGCCTGCGTTTCGCTGTCCATCCCCTGCCCCGTGTCGGCGACCGACAGACGCAGATAATGGCCGGTCCGCAGGTTGGAACGATGCGCCGTACGGATCGACTCGCGGCTTGCCGAAATGCGCAGCGTGCCGCCGTCCGGCATGGCGTCGCGCGCATTCACCGCGAGGTTGAGGATCGCCATCTCGAGCTGGTTCGGGTCCGCCATGGCCGGCGGCAGATCGGCCGGGGCATCGACGATGACCCGTATCTGCGGCCCGGTCGTGCTCGACACGAGGTCGCCCATGCCCTCGATCAGCGCCGCGACATCGACCGGTACGGGTTGCAGCGGTTGCCGCCGCGCGAACGCCAGCAGCCGTTGCACCAGCGTCCGCGCACGCTCCGCCGATTGCACCGCCCCGTCGATCAGTCGCCGCTCCCGCTCGTTCCCCAGGCCCTTGCGTTGCAGCATGTCGAGGCTGCCGAGGATCGGCGTGAGCAGGTTATTGAAGTCGTGCGCGACACCGCCGGTCAACTGGCCCATCGCCTCCATCTTCTGGCTTTGACGCAGTGCCGCCTGTGCCTCTTCCCGCGCGCGGATCGCCGCGTCGACCCGCACCTCCAGCGTCGCATTCAGCTCACGCAGCGCGTCCTGCGCCTCCCTGCGCGTCGTGATCTCCAGCGCGGTGCCGGCCACCCGGATGCAGTTGCCCCGATCGTCGAAGATACCGCGCCCCTTGGCGGCCACCCACCGGACGACACCGTCGTCCCGGCCGATGCTCCGATACTCCACGTCGTAGAATGCCCGTCGCGCGGGATCGATGGCGGCGGCGAACGCCCGTGACGTGGCGTCGCGGTCGTCGGGGTGCAGGCCGTCGTAAAAGTCCTTGAGGGTCACCGGCATGTCGGGGGCGATGCCGAACATCGCTTTCGTGCGCGGTGGCCAGATCAGCTCGTCCGCAACCAGATCGACGTCCCAGAAGCCGATATCGGCGTTATCGACGGCGAGCCGAAGCCGCTCCTCGCTCGTCCGGAGTCTAGCCTCCGCGCCGATCCGCTCGACATGCGCCCAGCAGCGATCGGCCACCTCCTTGACGAGGTCGATCTCCTCGACGGTCCACCGCCGCGCCCGATCCTGATGGACCGCCATCATCGCGGCGAGGCGGCCGTCCTTGATGAGCGGGCAGCAGATGATCGCGTTGATGCCGATCGCGTGAAACATTTCGCTCCCTTCGCCGGGACCGATGTCAGCGGCGATGTCGCGCAGGACGATGGGCGATCCGGACCGCAACGCCGCCGCCGCACCCGGCCCGAAGCGATCGAGGCTATACTCGCCGGCCGAACTGTCGTGCCCGGGGGCCGTATAATCGCTTCGGATCCAGAAGCGGTCGCCATCGGCATACACATCGGCATAGGCGCAACGCGAAGCGCCAAGCCGGGTCCCGAGCGCGGTCGTGGCAATGGTCATCGCTTCCATGGCGCCGCTGGCGACGAACAGCCGGTCGTTGAGATCGCTGAAAAAGCGAACGCGCGTTTCCCGGCGCGCAATGCCCTGCAGCATGCGCTCCAGTTGCACTGCCGCCAGCGCCAGCAAGAGCACGATCAGCGTGACCAGGCTGATCGCCGTAGCCAGAAACGCTTGGTCGAAACTTGCCACGCCGCCCACCGCGACACCGGACACGGACGTCTGGGTGAACGTCGCGGCATACATGCCCGAATAGTGCATGCCGGCGATCGCCGTGCCCATCACCACGGCGGCGATGGCGCGGCGACCGACCTGCTGGTCCTGCGTCGCCAGCCAAACCGCACCCGTGGCTGCACCGATCGCAACGATGACGGAGATCGCGACCCACAGCGGATCGTAACGAACGATGGCCGGCATCCGCATCGCAGCCATCCCGACATAATGCATCGTCGCGACACCCGCACCGATAAGGAGGCCCGCGACAAGGGTCCGGCGCATCGTCGGTGCCGACCAGTCGATCAGCGCAAGGCCGCCGCCCGTAAATCCGATCGCAAGCGCCAGCGAGAAGAGGGTCGGTACGAGGTCGTAGCGCACAGCCACGCCCGGCATGCTGAACGCCAGCATCGCGACGAAGTGCATCGACCAGATACCGCCGCCAAGCGCCGTCGCGGCGGCAACCAGCCATATGCGCCGGGCACTTCGGCGTAACTCGCGAATTCGCCCGGCAAGGCTGAGCGCCGTGAAAGCCGCGGTGATCGCGACGATCGTCGAGAGCATAACGAGGTATGAGTCGTGAACGCCGTGTAGAACCATGGCGATGACGATTTCATACGTCCCGTCGCTTCGCAACCTCGACGACCGTCGGCCAGTTCGTACCCGTTTTCCTGCGGTCGACAGCTGGCATGCCGGGAAACGACATCGTCAGTGGAAACTCCAATGGTCTACAGCGGTTGAGCCGTCATGACCCTGTCCACCGTTCCCTACGCCATCGTCGTCGAAGACGATCCCATCATTATGATGGAGACGACGTATATTCTCGAGGATGCCGGCTTCCGGGTCCGGGAGAGCTTCGACGGCGATGAAGCAGTCGTCCTGCTCGACGAACACTGGGAAAGCACCGTACTCCTGTTCTCCGACGTCGACATGCCGGGGTCGATCAACGGCTTCGCGCTTGCGCGGCACGTGGCGGCACGGTGGCCGCAGATCGAGATCGTCATCGCGTCCGGTCACGTCTCCCCGGCGGATGGCGACATGCCGGAACGGGCGACCTTCATCACCAAGCCCTTCAACCAGCGGATGGTGCACGAACATCTCAGCAAGATCCTGCCCGACGAGAAGAAGCCCGAGCCACTGAAGAAGGCGGTGTAGCGGGGTTGGAGCAGCACGTGACCCGACGTCGGGCATGGGAAGCCGCGCGATCGTCCGCATGGCGCTTCCCGACAGATCAGCCATGGGCAGGATACGCCCTCCAATGGTCCGGGATGCCTCGACCCTCCTATGGCTATCGAACCACGTAGCATTGCCTCTTGCCTTCCCGTCCGCCTCCAGGACGAAAAGCAATTTTGGGGGATGATGTGCCGGGCATCGTGCCGGCCGGGAAGGTCGCCCCGAACACCGGACGCCATCATGTGTTTGGCTAAGCGGTCACTTTCGCAGAACCGTATGCGGTGCCGGCAACGGTCATGCCCGCTTGTCGTCGAGATCGCCGCCGACGAAGATCGTACCCTTCCGGGTCAGGGATTGAATCGCGACCGAGGTCGTCGACGCGGCTGAAGATAGCGGCCAGTCGGGCAAACCGGGCTACACGGCGTTGAACGCATCGTCCTCGGCATCGGCAGCACCCGCATTCATCGCGTGGCGACATTCCAGTCCGCGCCGACCCACTGGTCGAACAGCCCCGGATCGATCAACCCGGCCCTTCGCGGCGGGGCCTAGTTGTTTAGTCCCGGCATCTGGTGGATCGGGTTGACGATGAACCGGTCTGGCTCTGACGTCCAGATCTTGGCGATGTATTCGTAGGGCGTGAGGCCGCTG
>NZ_LMLP01000003.1 GCF_001421965.1 Sphingomonas sp. Leaf67 | reverse complement strand
GCGTGGTCGTGGCGCTCCCGTGACGAACCTGTCCCATACGGCTTCCTTCCATTCCAACGAAAGGATCGCACCATCAAACCGTGGGATCAAACACCTAGTCGCGTCGGCCGCAGGATCGGCATCGCCAATCTCAAACACCGGTCGTTGTCGCCCGTCGTCGCCGCATTCCCCGAATACTGCCTGTCGCGGCGCCGCGCCCGCGATCTGGTGGCGGCAGGGTCCGGTTGAACATGCGCCATCTGCGCCGTTCGAACCGACCGCTACTACATTTTCCGATCCGTGCTCCGGTCCCGGCTGACGACAGGACCGGGACCGTTCCGACAATCGTCAGTACAACCGCCTATGCATCGGTGCCGCTGGCAACATCCACTTCATACGCATCGCCGATGACGACCCCGACCCGCTGGTGCAGGCCTTCCGGCGCGATATCGAGGATCGATCGATAGCCATCGGTCGCCTTGCCGCCGGCCTGCTCGATAAGCATCGCCATCGGATTCGCCTCGTACAGCAACCGCAGCCGTGCCTTGCCGGGGTTGCGATGATCCGAAGGGTAGAGGAACACGCCGCCACGCTTCAGGATGCGGTGGATGTCCGCGACCATTGATGCGGTCCAGCGCATGTTGTAATCGACGCCGCCCGGCCCTTCCGACCCTTGAATGCGATCCTCGATATAGCGGGCGATGTCGGGCGACCATTGGCGGCGACGCGCCATGTTGACCGCAAATTCGCGGGTCCCGGCCGGAATACGCATCCGCCCGTCGGTCAGCCGCCACGAACCGACCTCGCGGTCCAGCGTGAATTCGAACACGCCGTCGCCGACGGTCAGCACCAGCAGCGTCTGCGGCCCGTAGATCGCATAGCCCGCCGCCACCTGCTCGCGCCCGGCCTGCAGGAAATCGGCCTCGGTCACGTCGCGTCCGGCGCAATCCTCGGGCGCGCGCAGGACCGAAAAGATCGTGCCGACCGACAGGTCGACATCGACGTTGCTCGACCCGTCGATCGGATCGAACAGCAGCAGATATTCGCCCTTGGGATAGCGATTGGGAATGCGATGGATCGTCTCCATCTCTTCGGACGCCATGCCCGCCAGATGGCCGCCCCATTCATTGGCGTCGAGCAGCAGTTCGTTGGCGATCACGTCCAGCTTCTTCTGGACCTCGCCCTGCACATTCTCGCTGCCCAGCGCGCCGAGCACATCGCCCAGGGCACCCTTCGAAATCGCATGGCCGATCGTCTTGCACGCGCGCGCGACCGTTTCGATCAACAGGCGCAACTCGGCCGGACAGCTTTCCGCGTTGCGGCGTTGCTGCTCGATCAGGAACCGTGACAAGGTGATGGCCGGCTGCATCGCCGGCGGTTCGGGGTTCGTCATTCAGCTTCCTTTCGTCGTGCCTGTCACATTCCAACCATGGCAGGCATCCGTTGCGCAAGCGCGACAGGTCGGGAAGATGCGTCGCAACCCGTCTTTCCCGGGACAATCGCCCAATCCGGCGTCGGAACCACCGGCACGCGGTATGGCGTTCGGCTACCGGACCAACCGTTCAGCCCTGATCGACCAGATCGAACCACGCGGTGGCACGGGTCCGGCCGTTGACGAGCAACTCGACCACATGCCGTCCCGCATGATGCCGCCGGGTGCTGAAATCACGGATCATCTGCCGCGTCGTCAGCGTCGCCACCGCGTTCGCCGACAGATCGAACGTCTTCAGTTTGAAGACCTTGGGCGCGACCTTGCCTTGCGGCCGGGCATAGTGGACCCGGTAGTCGACCACGACGCGCTGATCGATCGACGCGGTCGATTGCAGCCGGACATCAATGGTGACCGGTTCGCCAAGCCGGATCGTCGCCGGTTCGATCGCGAACCGATCGACGGCGACCTCGACGGCGTGGCTGGCCCCGATCAATTCCAGTGCAGCCGGATCGCCTTGTTTCACCAGCGTGCGCAGCGCATGGCGGATGATCCACGCCGACTGCGGATCGTCGCCCGGCCAGCGCGACAGATGCGCGACCAGCCAGTCCGGCCGATCCTTGCCGATGTCGTTCAAATGGTTAGCGACCGATTTGCGAACATAGGCGCTGGGATCGGCACGCAACGCGTCGAGGATCGGCGCGGCCAGGGTCGGGTCCTGCCGGAACGCGGCGATGCGCGTACCCCATGGCAGGCGCGGCCGGCTCCCCTCGCTGGCCAGACGCCGGACATGCGGGTCGTCGTGCACCGTCCAGCGACGCATCGTGCGCAGCGTGCCGTCGACATCCTGCGCAAGGAACGGCCGGATCGCGAATTCGGCACTGCCGAAGCGGGTCAGGTCGGCCAGCGCCGCCAGCGACCGGTCGACATCGGCCAGACCGTATCGCGGCACATATTCGGTGATCGCCATCGCCTGAAACGCATGGGTCAGGCGCGGGGCCATCGCGCGCAGCATGTCGAGCGCCGCCGCATAGTCGGCCGGCAATGCGGGATGCAGCGCATCGGCGATATGGCGCACCCGTTCCATGACCGACAGCGCGTCGAGCCCGGCCGAAGCGGCGGCGACGAACGCCTCGCGATCGAAGCGCGGGGACGCCGCAACACCGGCGTCGGCGATCGTCGCGATCGCGTCGGGGCCGAGCAGGTCCTTGAGCAAAGGGGACGTCGTCCGGGACATGGCGGCTCCACCAGCGGTATCCGCCGTGCCGTACCAGTGTCCCTGTGGGCACCGCAAGGGTCAGGGCGTCAGGCGGAAATAATAGCTGTAGGTTCGCGGCGTGCCTGCCACCACGACATTGCTGATCGTCACGTCATAGGTCGTGTTCGCCGCCAGACCCGCCACGCTCCACTGCAGGTTGTTCGACAGCCCGTATCCGTCATTGTCATAGGCGATATTGCCCACGGTCAGCGCCGCCCCGTCGCGCGCCCGGACCGCGATCGCCGCGTTGGCGAAGCGGACCTGCGCGTTCGCGCCGAAATTGCGCGTCTTGTCGGCAATGACGCTGAACGACAGCAGCGCGCCATTGGCGAAATAGCGGGTGGGGTAGTCCTGATACGGATAGGCCACGAAATCGGGCAAGGGACCGGCGGTGTTCTGGGTCGTGTTGATGACCTTGATCGATGCCCCGTCGGAGCGCCCGCGAATGGCTTCGGCCCCGGCGACGCGGCCATAGGCGATGCTCGACAGGAACGGATACAGCAGCCAGCGGCGATGCCCGATATTGTTCGCGACCAGGTTGTCGACGTCGGTCAGGAACCCGATCATGATGTCGGCATCCTGCGAATAGCGCAGGCCGGAGCCATAGCCGAGATAGATGTTGCTCTGTCCCGCGGCGGTCGCACCCGCGCCGGTATAGCATTTCCAGTCGACCGGCGGCGTATGGCTGAGCTGGCCATTGGCGGCCATCATCAGCGCCGACTGCATCGACGCCGCTTCCTCGGCGGTCGAATAGGTGACGGAGGGCAGGCCGTGACGGGCACGGATATCATTCACCACCGTCAGTACCCGCGCCCCGACCGCCGGTTTCAACTGCCCCGTCTGACAGGCGGGAATGTTGGGAGCGGCGGCATAGAGTTGTTCGACCGAGGTCGCGAAATCCGCGCCGGTGGCCGGTTCGCGCACCGTTGCGACGGGGGATGGCGTCGGGGTCGGCGTGGGCGTCGGAGCGGGGGTGACCGCGGGCGCGACGATCGTTCCACTGCCGGACGTGCTACCCCCGCCACAGCCCGGAACGAGTGCCAGCAGCAGCGGCGCGACCCGGCGAAGGCGTTGGCGGCGACCGGAGCCGGAGTTCGCAGGAGAAATGGAGCGCATCATTCAAAGTCCTGCTGCGGCGATAACGGCACGATTTCCCCTGCGTACGTCGGACTGGGTTGCACTTCGGTAAACGCTGCGTGCACCGGCATAGCGTCCGCGGCAGGTGCAGTCAGGCCCGGCTACAGGCGAGCACCGCCCAGCGGCGGTTGCGGTGGACCGGGCGTACCCGCCAGTCACAACCGGTCGCGCGCAGAAACTGCCGGTGCAACGGAGCAGCGTGCTGTGCAAAGTCGTGAAAATCGATTCGGTGATGCGCCAGAACCAGTGTCCCGCCCGGCCGCAGTACACGGGCGACGTCGCGCGCGGTACGCTGCATCGCGCGGGGGCCGAGATAGTAGAGCAACTCGGCAACGACCACGACATCATAGGTCGTTCGCGGCAATCGCGCCGGCACCGCGAGACGGATCGCACGGGCGCGCCCTGTCCCGGCCAGCGCCCTCGCCACCAGCTTCGTCCCCGCCGCCGTCGCCTCGGTCGCATCGAGGCGGAGCGCACGCGGCGCGATGGCGACGCTGTTCGACCCGTTGCCCGCCGCCAGTTCGACGACGCGGCCCCATGGCCCCGCCCCGATCGCATGCAGGATCGCCTGCCGCTTCACCGCCTCGTCGCGGTTGCGAAAGGTCTGCCACGGATCGGGATCGATGGTGAAGGTCCGTTCGAACCCGTCGAGGGTGATCGCCCTCATCGCCGCATCGCCGCGAAGACTTCGCTCGGACGGCTGAACGCAGCGATCTGTGCGGCGGTAAGGGCGAAGCCGGTCGGATCGTCGGTGATATGCCCCGTCTGGGTGCGATAGCGGCGGATGGCATGCCGCTTGGCAAGGCGTTCCTGTGCGGTCAGCGGCATCGGGCGGGCGGCGGGCAGGCGCTGTCCGGTCGGCCACACCGGATAGGCGAGCCAGCGTACGCCGTGCGCCGGGCGGGCGGCGGCGGCGACGGCGCGGTGGTCGGGATGGTCGTCGCGCGGCGACGGGGCCAGCGCCAGCACCGGTCCCGGCAGGGTGGCGAGGGCGCGCGCGACGGCCCGGCAAATCGCGCCACCATGCGCGGCGACATCGCCATCGGGCAGGTCGAGAAAGCCGATGGCACGGGCGGTCACACCGATGCGGTGCAGGGCCATCCGCGTCTCGCGCCACCGTTCGCGCACCAGTCGCTGGCGCGGCCATGTCGTGCTGCCGCGATGCGATCCGGCGCCGTCGCTGACGATCAGGACGCGGACCGGCACGCCGCGCCGGCGCATCCGCGCCATCAGGGCATGGCCGCCGATCGTCTCGTCATCGGGATGCGGCGCGACCATCAGCAGCCCGCCCGGCCGGATCACAGCGCCACCGTCAGCGTGCCGGCGGCGACCGCCGCGCCGACCAGCATTCGCTGCGCATCGGGGCCGGGCTGCCGCAGATACATGGCAAGGTCGGTGAGCCGCGCGGACAGCGGATGGTCGTGGAACAGCGCGGCGACGCCGACCGCCTCCTGCGCGACCGCGATCGCTTCCCCCCCGGCCGCATAGACGGCGGCGCGCGCGGCGGACACGGCGGGCAGGCGCGCGGCATCGTCGGCGAACCACGCCGCCGCCGCCGTTCGCACCGCCCCGGCGGCCGCCTCGCCCAGCGCGTACAGCCGGGCGAGCCGGCCCGCCTGATGCGGATCGGCGGCGCGACCGGTCGTTACGAGATGATCGCGGACGCCATCGACGATGCCAGCGACACCGCCCGCCTGCACTGCCGCAAAGCGCAGCGCACCGCCGCTGAACCACGGTTCGCGGACATAATCGCCTGGCGCGCCGATGCGGTCGTCGAGAGTAATTGGCGATCCGGCCCAGCGCACGATATGCGTCTCCGAACGCTGCATGCCGACCACGCGCCAGAAGCTGCGGTCGACGACGGGCGGAACGCGGGCGAGGTCGAGGAGCAGCAATTGCCGCCCGCCCGGCGCATCGACGCTGACCAGCGCATGGCTGAGAACCCCCGCCCCCGACGCGAAACTCTTGCCGCCATCGATCCGGTCGCCGTCGAACCGCAACCCGTCGCCCGGCAGGTCGGCATTCCAGACCCCCAGCGCCCCGCCGTCGCGCAAGATCGCGATCAGTCGGGTGCGTTGCGCCGCACTGCCATAGCGCGACACGATCTGCGCGGCATCGACATGGCCCTCGAACAACCGCCCGAGCGGCAGGTCCGCGCGCCCGATACGGTAGAGCAGTCGCAACAGGGTCAGCAGCGCCGGTGCATCGGCGGGATCGGCCGGGTCGCCCAGTTCGGTGGTCAGTCCGGCGATCCGGTCGCGCAGGTCGCTCACGCCGCTGCCGCCGGGCTGGCGGTCAGCGCCGCCAGCGCGGCTTCGGCGGCGACGAACGGAATGTGGCGCATGCCGCCCGGCGGCACCGGCACGACGCGCATCGCGAACGCCTCCGCATTCGGGCAGTCGCGGGCGACACCGAGCAGATGGTCGCGATCGAGCCCGACCTGCGCGCTCAACGCGACAAAATCGCCGCCAGCAAACGCCCGGCGGGCGGCTGCATGCAGGCGATATTGCCATAGCTGATCGGCGGGATGCGCAACGCTGACCGACCCCAGACCATCGCGATCCAGATCGCAAAGCACCGTCGCCAGTCCGCCGCGCACCCGTCCGACCCGCCGGTCGGATGTATGGACGATACTCGCCGCATCGCGCCGCACCCGCAGCCCGGCGCGCGCCGCGTCGTCGACCAGTCGCGCATCTTCTCCCCGCATCACGGGCAGGAACCCACCAAGCGTGGCATAGGTCGTGGCGCGCAGGCCCATATTGGCACCGCTGGCATGATGATGGACGGCCGGCGCCTCCCACGCGACCGGATCGATCCGGCGGCGCAGCGCGTAGAGGCTGGCATAATGGCGTTCGATCCGGTCCTGATCCGGATTGCCGCCCCGGCCGCTGCGGACCACATCGCCGACGACGAGGTCCGCATGGTCCAGCGCCGCCGTCATGACCGTCACCCAGTCGGGGGCGGGCAGGCTGTCGGCATCGGTGGTCAGCAGGATCGCATCCCCCTGCCCCACGCTCGCCAGCCCCAGTCGCATCGCCCGGTCGCGCGCGCGGCCGGCATTGGCGGCGGCGCGATCGACCTTGTCGACGATCAACGGATGGCGACCGGTCGCGCGATAGGCGGCGATCGGTTCCATGCTGGCGTCGGTGCAGCCGTCGAGCAGCAGGCAAAGCGTCAACGCCGTCTCCGGCGGTACGATCAGCCGGTCGAGCGCGGCGAACAGGCGCGGCAGCCGTTCCGCCTCGTCGCGCGCCGGAATGCAGATCGCGACCGGCGCGGCGGTCAACGACGGTGTCCGCCGCGCTGTACCAACCGTCCCGCTATGTCATCCGCTGTCATGTCGCTGCCCCGCCGGTGATCCGATGCGATGGAGGAGTGTCCTCCAGACGATTGATATCGCTTGGGTAACGAACGGCGCGCGGTCGGTTCGGTTCCGGTACGGCCCCATTGGCGACGGGTGGCCCCGCCGCCATCCGGTTCAGCCAAACAGCGCAAGCACGCCGCGCGACGGATCGGTCAGCCCTTCGTAGATCATGCGGCAGGCGACATAGACGATGACGGCAAGGCCGATATAGGCGACCCAGCGATAGCGTNAGCACGCCGCGCGACGGATCGGTCAGCCCTTCGTAGATCATGCGGCAGGCGACATAGACGATGACGGCAAGGCCGATATAGGCGACCCAGCGATAGCGTTCGATCACCCGCGCCAGCCCATTGGCGGCGAGGCCCATCAGCGCGACCGACAGGATCAGGCCGACGGCGAGGATGCCGGGATGCTCGCGCGCCGCACCGGCCACCGCCAGCACATTGTCGAGGCTCATGCTGACATCGGCGACCGCNGACAGGATCAGGCCGACGGCGAGGATGCCGGGATGCTCGCGCGCCGCACCGGCCACCGCCAGCACATTGTCGAGGCTCATGCTGACATCGGCGACCGCGACGGCCCACGCGGCACTGGCGAAGCTGCGCGGGACGACTGCCTTCAGCGCGCCGTCCTCGCCCGGCGTATCGTCATGATCGCGCAGTTCGCGCCACATCTTCCACGCGACCCACACCAGCAGCAGTCCGCCGGCAAAGACGAGACCGGTGAGCTGCAACAACTGCGTCACGACCAGTGCGAAGGCGACGCGCAGTACCAGCGCCGCACCGACACCGATCAGGATCACCTTGCGCCGCATCTCCGCCGGCAAGCCAGCGGCCAGCGCCCCGACGACGATGGCATTGTCGGCGGCCAGCATCACGTCGATCAGCACGACCTGCGTAAAGGCGGCGAGCGCGGACGGACTGCCGATATTGGCGAAGTCCGCGACGATATGGNGCATTGTCGGCGGCCAGCATCACGTCGATCAGCACGACCTGCGTAAAGGCGGCGAGCGCGGACGGACTGCCGATATTGGCGAAGTCCGCGACGATATGGTTCCAAAGTTCGGTCATCGGTTCAACTCATGCAGGAAAGGCGAGCAGGATCATACCGGCAAACGGCAGGACCACACAGACGCCGTAAAGGGATCGGCGCGCTCCGCTGATGGTCAACCCGACCGATCACCGCAAGACCCGATATGCACCCGGTATGGCATGCGATGGGGGGAGCGTGAAGCGATGCCGGAGGAACGGCGAGGCGCGCTCCCATGATGCCATCCGTCATCGTACGGACGAAACCTCTCTGAAACTGCGCGACGACGTACCCGCACGGAACACCCGCGAAAGCCTTCATCCGTAGCCCGGCAAAGGCCGGGGCCAGTTTAGGGGACATCGGCAACGTGCGGAAAAGCCTGCCCAACCAGCCTCCGGCCGACCCCGGAGTGAAAGCGCGATCCGGTTCTGTTCGGGATGTTCGCACCGGTCCGGTAAAAGCGGCGATTGCAATCGCGGTCGAGGGTCGTACCCTGCCACAGCCAGATCATCCGTTCGTGCGAGGCCAGGCGTTGGTCCACCGGCTGTCCGGCGCGACCATATCATGGCTTTCGAGGATTTGCCGATGTCCGATCCGTCCACGCCATGGCCCGCAACTACCCAGCCGTCGGGCACCGAGCGCCTGATCCTGAATGCCGAACGCGGCGACGCCGACGATCCCGCGCTCGACCTGTCGGCAGCGGCGCGGCAGGGGCGGACGATGTTCCTCGGCAGCGACGAGGGCGTCCGGCTCGAACGGCTGATCGGCGATGGCGAGGGTGGCTGGGGGCAGCATCGCCGCTTCCCGCTCGACGCGATCCTCGACCTCGACGCGTCGGGCGAGGCCGATATCGAGGGGCTGGCCGAGGAGCATGGCTGGCTGTGGGTGCTGGGATCACACGCCCGGACCCGGCCGAAGATCGGCAAGCAGGGCGACGACCGGATCGACCTGACCCAGTTCGCCACGCTGAAGAATACGCGGCCGCGCTGCCTGCTGGCGCGCCTGCCGCTGGCCGCCGACCCCGAACTGGACGGCGCGGTGCTGCCGGTGCGGCGCGACGGCGATCGCCGGGCGGGGATGCTGCGCCAGACTAAATATGGCAACCGCCTGTCGCGGCTGATGCAGGAAAGCCCGCTGCTGCGCCCCTTCACCCGCATCGCGGCCAAGGAGGGCGGCGCCGATCTGGAGGGGATCGCGGTCGCCGGCAACCGGATCGCGATCGGGATGCGCGGTCCGGTGATCCAGACCTATGCCGTGCTGCTGGAAGTCGAAGTGGTGCCGACCCGGACCGGTCGCCTCAAGATCCTTGGCCCGATGCACATCCGTGTACTGGAACTGGACGGCCTCGGCATTCGCGACCTGAAGCGCGACGGGGCCGACCTGCTGATCCTCGCCGGCCCGACCACCGGGCTGGACGGGCCGTGCGCGGTGTATCGGTGGGCGGACTGGCTGGGCGATCCACCCCAACATGACCAGATCGTGCGGCGGCACCGGCCCGAGCGGATCATCGACCTGCCGTTCGGGCGCGGTGACGATCACCCGGAAGGGCTGGTGCTCATCGACCTGCCGGAGGGTCGACGCGACCTGCTGGTCATCTGCGACAGCCCCGCCGCCGCGCGGATCGACCGGACGACGCACAGTGTCCGCTGCGACCGCTTTCGGCTGCCCGACCGGGATGGGTGACCCGATTACCCACCCACCACGATGCGTGGCAGCGTCCGGATCGGCTCGACGGTGATCTCCCGGAACCAGGTCTCCGCCCCCTCCGACTGGAGCTGGATGCGGCCATGGGTCAGCGGTTGGCGGCGGCCATCGGCGGCGATGGTGGCGAGGTCGCGCACTTCGGCGACGGGCACGCCGTTGACGACATGCACCGCCCGGTCACCGACGACATAGAGGTCGATCGTGTTCCATTCGCCGACCGGGCGTTCGGCGTCGGTCGCCGCCTCGACATTCCATGTGGGCGTGCCGTTGACGATATCGATCGTGCGCCCGCCCGCGCGATAGCGAAGATGCGGCGCGATCAGTGACGGGTCGAAGCTGACATCGGTATGCCCGCGCAGCTTCGGACCGACCGCGACGATCAT
Source organism: Sphingomonas sp. Leaf67 (assembly GCF_001421965.1). Lineage (GTDB taxonomy): Bacteria > Pseudomonadota > Alphaproteobacteria > Sphingomonadales > Sphingomonadaceae > Sphingomonas. Next base: position 136,665 of record NZ_LMLP01000003.1, on the reverse strand, counting down.
GCCGGTCGACCCGGTCATGATCTCGAACTCCGCCGATGGCCGCCACGTCCCGAACACTTCGCCGGGCGTGCCGTGCGTGTGATAGAGCAGGCCGTTGTTGCGCGGCTGCGTCTCGCGCGGGGCATAGGTCTTCGCGCCCCATTTGAAGCGCAGGCGCAGGTGGTAATCGCGCAGGTCGGCCCGGTGGACCAGACTGCCCCACGTCTCGCCCTTAACCCAGATCGCCGGGGCACCGTCGACCATCCGCACCGCGAAATCGCCGCGCGTATCGCGGCTCGTGCCGACCGGCTTGTCGGGCGGGTTGCGATAGGTCAACGCCGGATCGGCATAGCCGAGCCACGGTTCCCAGTTCTTCAGCGTCCGCCCGTCAAACAGTGCGATCTTCTTGCCCACCGGCTTCGGCAGGTCGACCAGCGTCAGCCGCTGCGGCGTCGTCGCCGGTTCGTCGGCGATGGCGCGCGCCGCTTCCTTGCTATCCTGCGCCACTGCCGGACCGGCCAGCGACAGTGCCGCGGCAAGGGCGATCCGCCCCGCGCGCACCTGCCACCCTGCCGGCACGCCCGACACCCCTATTCCAGCAACCACCCCTGCCATACGACGCACGATCAACCCCCACCATCTCGTTACCGCTACCATAGACGGCGGACGATGCTTGGCAAGGGTATGAAAACGTTCGCTATCTGTAGCGTACAGCCTATTCGAGCGCCTGATAGATCAGCGCGCGCAGCTTGCCATGGTCGTCGATGCTCCCGGCGGGCAGCAGCTGTGTCATGTACACGACGGTCAGCCGCTCGGCCGGATCGACCCAATAACTGCTGTGATAGGCACCGCCCCAGCCAAACTCGCCGACCGACCCCGGCTCACCCGCCTTGCCCAGATCGGTGCGCAGGCTGAACCCCAGGCCGAACCCCTTGCCGGGTTCATAGGGAATGTCGACCAGCTGGTCGCTGACCATCAGCTCGACCGTCTTGCGCCCGAGATAGCGCCGACCATCCAGTTCGCCGCCACGCCGGAGCATTTCGAGGAAACGGCTGTAATCCGCTGCGGTCGACAACAGCCCCGCCCCGCCCGACAACGCGACACGCGGGCCGCGCAGATAATGGCCCTGCCCGACATGGCCACCGCCGTTCCACACCCCCGGATCGGGGTTGCGCCGGACGCCGGCCGGGTCGGCAGCATAGACGGCGGCGAGCCGCCCCGCCTTGGCCGGCGGCAGGTAGAACGACGTATCGCGCATCCCCAGCGGTCCGATGATCCGCGCATTCAGGAACGTATCGAGCGTCTGCCCACTGATCTTCTCGACCAGCACGCCCAATATGTCGGTGCTGTAGCCATAGACGAATTTGGTGCCCGGCTGCTCAGCCATCGGCAGCGCCGCCATGCGCGCCACGACGTCCGCGAACGGTTCGTTGCGATCAGCGAAATACCATCCGTAGATGCCCGCGTCGCGCCACGCCTTTTCGCCCGCTCCCCCGCCATAGGAGATACCGGCGGTGTGGGTCAGCAGATCGCGGATGGTGATCGAGCGCTTCGCCGGCACGACGTCATAACCGCCCTTGTCGTTGGCCACCGCGACGGTCGTCTTGCCCCATGCGGGCAGGTATTTGCCGACCGGATCGGACAGCAACAGCTTGCCGTCCTCCATCAGCATCAGGATGGCGACGCTGGTCAGCGCCTTGGTCTGCGACGCGATGCGGAAGATCGCGTCCTGCCGCATCGGATCGCGCGCTTCCTTGTCCCGCCAGCCCACCGCATCGGCATAGACCGTGCGGCCATCCTGCTGGATCTGCACGACTGCGCCGGCGATGCGCCCTTGATCGACATAGGCCTTCAGCAGCGTCGACAGTCGCGCGAGCCGTTCGGCGGATAGGCCGGGTGCCGGCCGGGCGTGGGCAATGTGCCGCGGCTTCGCCTGGGCATGGGCGGAGGGAACCGCCGGCAGCGCGGCAAGCAGCGTGGCGGACGCGAGCAACCCGCTCCAGAATTTCATCGACATATCCCTCCCGACCATTTCTCACACGCATAGCGGAACGGATGCGACACGGGCCAGCGCGTTTCCGTCGCCGGTCAGACGAAAACGGACGCCGACCCGCTGTCCCCAGCGCATCGACGTCCGTTTCGGCAGCAGGGCTGCGGTTTAGATCAGAGTAAGGCCGCCGATGCCGGCGCTCGATCCGACGAGCGAGTAGACATAGTAGGTCACGCCGCCATCGGTGACCGATCCGTCGAACTCGACGGTAGTCAGCGCATTGCCGTCGATGTCGGTCAGCGTGAGCGTTCCGGTACCGTCCGGCAGCGAGATATTGCCCTTGCTGCCCTTGATGATGCCGTCGTTGTTGCCGTCGAACAGCTTGGTCGTGGTGACGATCATGTCATCCTTGCCGAAGCGGTTGATCGTGTCGTCGCCAAGGTCGACGCCAAGGCGGGTGTCGAAGAAGAAAACGTTCTTCGCAGTGTCATTGGCGTCGCCCGAGAAGACGTTGTCGCCGAACGTGCCTTCCCTCGCACCGCGCGGACGGATGCTGTCGTCGCGGTAGATGAAGTTGCCTTCGCCATCGCTGCCCAGCAGACGGAGCGCCGATACGCCCGCGATCTGCACCGAGTCTCCGCTGGCGTCGAGGATGACGCGATTGTTGGTCAGGCCGATATAATTGTCGTTGTTGTAATCATACAGTTTCTTGTCGATCACCAGCAGATCGTCCGAACCGAAATTGACGATGCGGTCGTTGCCCGACGATGCGGCCGTTCCGAAGTAGAAGGCGTCCGAACCGGCCGTACCGCTCAGTACTTCGTTCGCGGTACCGCTGCCGTTGATGATGTTGTAGTTCTGCAGCAGGTCGAGCACCGGGTCGACGACCGGATCGATGATGACCGGTGCCGCGTCGACGGTCAGCTTGACCACCGCGCTCGTCTTGTTGACGCCGTCCGACGCCGCATAGACGAAGCTGTCGCTGCCGCTCCACCCGGCCTTCGGGACATAGATGAAGCTCCCATCGGCCGAAAACTGGATGGTGCCGTTATTGGGACCGTCGACCAGGCTCGCGCTCAGCGACTTGCCCTCCGGATCGCGGTCGTTCGACAGGACATTGCCCGACAGGCGACCATCTTCCTTGCCCGAAAAGGCGTCGGCGACCGCGATCGGGGCAAGATTTTCTGCCGGCGGCGGGGGCGGGGGCGGCGGCGGGGGCGGGGTGACGACCGTACCGGAATTGATTTCCGAGATCGTCGCCGACAGATTGTCGGTGACGCCCATATACATGGTGATCTTGGTCGACTGGCCCGCCCGCAGCGTGCCGAGGCTGAAGGTCAGGTTCAGCGTCTGATCGACGGTCCTGGTATACCCTTGCTCCTGCGACGTCGCGGTCGAGGCATAGGGATCGAGATTGACGAAGCCGTAGAACGACGCATCGGCGCGCGAGTCCTGCGAATACAGGAAGAACGGCGTGTCCTTCTGCAGCAGCGCCGTCACCAGCGCGCCCTTGCTGTCCTGCTGTTCGATCTTGTTGGTCGTGGCATACTTGCCCGACTGATCGGGATCGGCGGTCCGCATGTACCGGACGTCGCTCATCGTCGCCGACGAATTGTTGGTCAGGATCACGTCGATACGAATATACTTCGCATCGTCGGCCAGGGTGATCGTCTGCGCGACGCCCAGATTGTCCTTGGTCTCACCGGCCCAGTTCGCGACGCCGTTGCCCTTGGCCGACGCCTCGCTGAGCGAACCCTTGATCTGGTAATAGCCGGTCAGCAGCTGGTTGCTTTGCACGACCTTGGTCGAACCCAGGTTGTAGCCGATGTTGAACCCCTCGATCGAGCGACCCTGCAGCAGCGCGTCGTCGAGGGTCGTTTCCTTGCCCTTGCCGAACCCGTCGAGGTCGGCGAACAGGCCGCTCCGCAGAAAACCGCTATCGGAATCCGTGGCAAACCCCTTTGGAGCATTCTTGGTCGTGCCAAGGCCGCCCCATTGATTGATCCCTATCCCCAGATAGGTCCCCTGCAAGAACACTTCACCATTAGAAACCGCGCTAGAAATAGTCATCAATATCCCCGCTCGAGATGCTCGATCCAGATTGTTGCCAAACACGCGGCCGCACATTGCCCGAAGACAACCCGGCCGCTTTCCGCCGATCCATAATCCGACTTTTGGAAATACTTGTTACAACGATACACGTTCGCACCGCCGGCCCCGTTATTCGTCACGAGATCGGCACGACCCCGTTGCCCGTTGCCGTTATTCTGGCGGCTAAGCGATGCTCCCTTCACCGTCGACAGTCTGGCGATGAGACGTTCAAGAATCGCGCCAAATTGGAACAGTTGTCGGAACCAAAATCGAGCGATGTTATTCATCGACGGATTCCACCGTTTCGTCGTACGTCGAAACGTGCGACCGGCAGCGTCTTGCCGGTTTGCCGGCAAGCATTGTCGGACATAACGACCGCGCGTTTACCATGATTCGCAACACGTTATATTATCTCAATAGATCGGATAGTTACGACGATCTCCGCTGCGGCGCACCAGGACCGCTCGGGGGGCACCGGCGCTGCCGGAACGGTGAACGGGACAAGGCGCAAAGTCGTATCGTCGCCCTGATCCGGGCGTCTCCGATGCAAGGACTGAATTTCGGCGCGTCTCAAGTAACGGACACGCCCGTTACTATGCTTTATTTGGAGGTCATCGGTCGACCTGCCCCGCGTGACACCTTTGCCACTATCCGGCCTGCGCTTCGCGGGCGCAACACGCCCGTTTCGAACCGTGTCAGCCGATCTCGATCAGCCGCGCCTCGGCCAATACGCGGTTGCCACCCTGTTTGCGGGCCTTGCGCGACAGGCGGACCGCCGCCTTGGTCAGGTCGCGCGACAACCGCCCGCGACTGGTCGCGACGCCGGCCGACAGCGTGACCTGCCCCAAAGGCTCGTCGGTTTCGCGTACCCGCAGGTGGCGCGACGCCATTTCGGCGCAGGCGCTCTCCAGCCGGGCGATCCCGGTCGCCAGATCGGGTTCGTCGATGACGGTCAGGAACGACGTGTCGCCCCACCGCCCGACCTGGTACGGCGCGCACGCGTCCTTCAGCGTCATCGCCGCCGCCTTCAGCACCCGGTCGCCCATCGCCGGTCCATGCGTCGCGACGAATTCGTCCAGCTGGTCGATATCGACCACCGCCACCGAACAATGACCGATCGTGTTGAGACACGCGTCGAGCCGCTCCACCATCGCTTCCCAGCCCGGCAACCCGGTCAGCGGATCGCGTCCCATCCCCTCTCGCACGCCGTTCAGCGTGTCGCGCAGCACCTGCGCCTGTTGCAGTGCCGCCGACAGCGAGCTTTCCGCCTCGGCGGTGCGGTCGATCATGAACACGACCAGCCGGTGGATCTGTTGCGGTTCGGCCGACACCAGTTCGGCAGCGGTACGGGTCAGGTCCTGGTTCAGCCCGCCGGTCGCGGCCGACACCTTGGTCAGCAATTCGAGCAGCTGGATCGTCAGCCGGTCGAACGTACCGTCGCTGAACGGCGACGCGGTTTCGGGCATCAGCGAACGGACCGCCTCCTCGCGCAGCCGCACCCCGCCCTCGATCTCGCGATCGACCGCATCCGAAAATTCCCGATCGACGCCCGTCAGATATCGATAGGCGAACGCATAATGTTCCGGACTATGATCCAGCCTTTGCGCATCAAGAAACCGCAGCGCCCGTGCGCCGATACTGTCTGCCATGCCCATTCGCCACTCTGATCCGGTTCAGATGAACCATATCGCAGTGGCGTTAACGGCGGGCTACCATGGTGCACCGCCTGCGGATCACCGGCTCCATTTCGGATCAATATCCGACGCGGTCGCCGGCGACAAACTGCGACAGTTTCGTGCTGGACGACCGCTTCATTTCCACATATCGTTTATCGATGTTGCGCCGCACCGCCCTGCCTGGCCTCGCGTTACTGGCGAGTGCCTGTACCACCGGCCCCGTGTACCGCGCGCCGGTTGACGCCGCACTGGGCGTACCGCCCGCCTTTTCGGTGGCAGCGACGCCGGCGCCGCGCGAGGACCTGACCCGCTGGTGGGCACGGTTCGGCGATCCGTTGCTGGTTCAACTGGTCGACCGCGCCGCCGCCGACAATCTCGACGTGGCACAGGCGGTCGCTCGATTGCGACAGGCGCGCGAGCAACTGGTGCATAGCCGCGCGTCGCTGTTCCCACAACTGTCCGCCTCGGGCAGCTATTCGCGACTCGAAGTGCTGCGCGGCGGCGGCGGCACCACCACCCTGCCCGACGGCACCATCGTCCAGCGCAATATCGGCGCGTCGGACAGTTTCTCGGTCGGAGCCGACGCCCGCTATACCGCCGACATCTTCGGCGGCGTCCGCAGCGGCATCGCGTCGAGCCGCGCGCAGCTCGACGCGACCCGCTACGACTATGCGACGGTACTGCTGTCGGTCCAGTCGGAGATTGCGCGCAACTATCTGACCGCGCGACTCGCGCAGGCGCAACTGGCCAATGCCCGCGCATCGATCGCGCTGCAGGACGACAATCTGGAGATCGCCGGCTTCCGGGTGCAGGCCGGCCTCGTCTCCTCGCTCGACGTCGAACAGGCGCGCACCGCCCGTGCCCAGACCGCCGCGCAATTGCCGCAGATCGAGGCGAGCTATGCCGCCGCCGTCGCGCGCCTCGGCGTGCTGACCGGCCAGGCCCCCGGCGCACTCAGGGCCGAGATGGCGCAGACCGCCGCGATCCCCAGCGCCGACCCGCGGATCGGTACCGGCATCCCCGCCGACACGCTGCGGCTGCGCCCCGACGTGCTGGCCGCCGAGCGCAATCTGGCCGCCGCCGTCGCGCAGATCGGGGTCGCGACCGCGCAACTCTATCCGGCGCTCAGCCTCGGCGGCACGGTCGATACCAACGCGACCTCGTTCACCGCGCTGACCGATATCATCAACGGCCGGCTGTTCGCCTCGATCGCGCAGACCATCTTCGACGGCGGGCGATTGCGCGCGCAGGTGCGCGGCCAGCGCGCCGCCGCCGACGCCGCCTTCGCCGCGTATAAACAGACGGTGCTGACCGCGCTGGAAGATGTCGAGAACGCCATCGTCTCGGTCGACAGCGCAACCGCGCGCGAGCGCGAGTTCACGGTCGCCGCCGATGCCGCGCGCAACTTCGCGCTGCTGTCGCGGCTGCAATATCGCTCGGGGCTAACCGACTTCACGACGCTCAACCAGGCGGAATCGTCGCTGCTGTCGGCGCAGAACGGACTGGTGCAGGCGCGCGCCGACCGCGCGACCGCGCTGGTACAATTGATGACCGCGATGGGCGGCGGATGGAGCGACGCCGCCATCCCCGATCCCGTCCCTGACCGCGCCACCTACACTAAGGACCGCTGATGGCCGATCCGACCGACCCCGATCTCGATCAGTTCCTGCGCGTGAAGGCGCAACCGCGCTGGCGCAAATGGCTGAAATGGGCGTTGATCGCGCTGGGCGTGGTCCTGCTCGGCCTTGCCGTGCGCAGTTGCGTGAAGGGCGACGACGCACCGCGCTATGCGACGACGGTGATCGATCAGGCGCCGCTGACCGTCACCGTCTCCGCGACCGGCAAGCTTGCCCCGACCAATCAGGTCGAGGTCGGATCGCAGCTGTCGGGCCTCGTCACGCAGGTCGTCGCCGACGTCAACGACCGGGTCCGCGCCGGGCAGCCGCTGGCGCTGATCGACCCCGAACAGCTCGACGATGCGATCCGGCAGGGGCAGGCACAGGTCAACGCCAATCAGGCACAGGTCGCCACCGCGCAGGCGACGCTGTCCGAAGCCCGCGCCCAGTTGCAGCGGCTCGAAGAAGTCCGCCGTCTGTCGGGCGGGCGCGTGCCGTCGGCCACCGAACTCCAGACGCAGCAGGCGGCGGTACAGCGCGCCGAGGCCGGCGTACGACAAGCGCAGGCGAACGTCGTCGCTTCGCGCGCGCAGCTCAACTCCAGCCAGACCCAGCGCTACCGCGCGATCATCCGCTCGCCGGTCAACGGCGTGGTGCTGGCGCGACAGGTCGAACCCGGCCAGACCGTCGCCGCCTCGTTCAACACCCCGACCCTGTTCGTCATCGCCGAAGATCTGAGCCGGATGAAGCTGGAGGTCGCGATCGACGAGGCGGATGTGGGGCAGGTCAAGGATGGCCAGCGCGCCGATTTCACCGTCGATGCTTTCCCCGGGGAAACTTTCCCGGCCAAAATCACCCGCGTCGATCTCGGCTCCAACCTGTCGTCGCAGTCGTCGAGCAGCACCACGACCAGCACCGCGAGCACCACCGGACAGGTCGTGTCCTATGCCGCGACGCTGTCGGTCGCCAATCCCGACCTGAAACTGCGCCCCGGCATGACCGCGACGGCCGAGATCGTGACGCTGGAGCGGCCGCGCGCGCTGCTGATCCCCGATGCGGCGCTGCGGTTCCGCCCACAGGACGGCGATGCGGCAGCGGGCGGCGGCCTCGCCAGCGCATTCGGCCCGCCCCGGCGGCGCGGCGGCGGTGGACAGGGCAAGGCGGCGACGATCGGCCGCGGTTCGCAACAGACCGTCTATATCCTCGGCGACGACGGCAAGCCGCAGCCGGTGCAGATCACCACGGGCAACAGCAACGGCGCGATGACCGAAGTCACCGGCGGGGGCTTGCGGGCCGGCATGAAGATCATCACCGCGCAACTGGCCGACCCTAGCGGCAAGAGCAGCAGCAAGGGCGGCGCGTCGAAGGGCGGCGGGGGTCCGCGTGGCAGCTGACGCCCCCCTCATCTCCTTACGCGGCGTCACCAAAAGCTATGGCACGGGCGCGACGCAGTTTCAGGCGTTGAAAGGCGTCGACCTCGACATCACCGCCGGCGATTTCGTCGCGGTGATGGGGCCGTCGGGATCGGGCAAGTCGACGACGATGAACATTCTGGGCTGTCTCGACGTGCCGACCGACGGCACCTTCCTGTTCCGCGGCCATCACGTCGAACGGCTGAACCGCGACCAGCGCGCCCTGCTGCGACGCAACTATCTCGGTTTCGTGTTTCAGGGGTTCAATCTGCTGAGCCGCACCACCGCGCTCGAAAATGTCGAGCTGCCGCTGCTCTATCGCGGCGATGCCAAGGCTGAGCGACGGCGGGCCTCGATGGCGGCGCTCGAAAAGGTCGGGCTCGACCGGTGGTGGGACCACACCCCCGCCGAATTGTCGGGCGGGCAGCAGCAACGCGTCGCGATCGCCCGCGCCATCGTCACCAATCCCGACGTGCTGCTGGCCGACGAACCGACCGGCAATCTCGATTCCGAACGATCGGTCGAGATCATGCACCTGCTGACCGACCTAAACCGCACCAGTGGGATCACCGTGCTGATGGTGACCCACGAACCCGACATGGCCGCGTTCGCGCGGACGGTCGTGCATTTCAAGGACGGTCTGGTCGAGCGGATCGAGGCGCACCATGCGCAGGGGGAGGAGGTGAATTCATGACCGTCGCTGCCCCCACCCCCCTACCCATTTTTCCAATCCGTTCGGTTCGAGTAGCGATCGAGCTTGTCGAGAGCGCGTATCGAGAACGGGGTTCCGCTGGAGTGACCTTTGTAGGTTTCGTTTGGTGCAAGACGTTCTCGACGAACGCTTCTCGACTACGCTCGAAGCGGCTCGAACCAAACGGTAGTTTACCGGGGCGGGAGATGCGCACATGCTAGGCACCACCTTCCTCCTCGCTATCCGCTCAATCCTGCGCCACAAGCTGCGCTCGTTCCTGACGACGCTCGGCATCATCATCGGCGTCGCCGCCGTCGTCACCATCTCGACGCTGGGACAGGCGACGACCAGCGCGGTGCAGTCGAACATCGCCAGCCTCGGCAGCAACATCCTGCAGGTCCGCCCGGGGCAAGGCTTCGGGCGTGGCGGTGGCGGTCCGCGTCCGCCCGATTTCGACGAAGCCGATGTCGAGGCGATCCGCGACCAGATCGCCGGCGTCACCGCCGTCGCCCCGCAGGCGCAATCGGCCGCCACCGCCATCTATAATGGCGCCAACTGGTCGACGACGATCAACGGCACCACCAACGCCTATTTCACCGTCCAGCCATGGCCGCTGGTGTCGGGCCGCATCTTCACCCCGGCCGAGGAGGCGGCGGGCAAGGCGGTGTGCATCATCGGCAATACCGTGCGCACCAATCTGTTCGGCGGCGGCGAGGCGGTCGGATCGCGCTTCCGCATCGGCAACGTCAGTTGCGACGTGATCGGCACGCTCAGCACGCGCGGACAGGCCGGGTTCGGCGGCGATCAGGACGATGTCGTCATCATGCCGATCAAGACGGTGCAGCGCCGCTTCACCGGCACGCGCGACATCCGCCTCATGCTGGTCGGCGTGAACCCGGCCTATGACGGCGGACAGGTCCAGCAATCGCTGACCCAGCTGCTGCGCGAACGCCGCAACATTTCAGGCGGCAAGGAAGATGACTTCAACATCTTCGACACCGCGCAAATCTCCGCTACCATCACCAGCACCACGACGCTGCTGACGACGATCGTGTCGGCGGTAGCGGCGATCAGCCTGCTGGTCGGCGGGATCGGCATCATGAACATCATGCTGGTGTCGGTGACCGAACGCACGCGCGAGATCGGCATCCGCCTCGCCATCGGTGCGGTCGCGTCCGAAGTGCTGCTGCAATTTCTGGTCGAGGCGGTGGCGCTGTCCTGCCTCGGCGGGCTGATCGGCCTGCTGATCGCGCAGGCCGCGGTTGCCGGCCTGTCGCTTGCCAGCGACCTGCCCTTCCTGTTCGTGCCGCGGGTCAATGCGCTGGCGTTCGGGGTTTCGGCGCTGATCGGGGTCGTGTTCGGCTATTTCCCGGCGCGGCGCGCCGCCTCGCTCAACCCGATCGACGCGCTCCGCCACGAATGATGCGGATCGGCCTCGGCGGTGGCTGCCACTGGTGTACCGAAGGCGTCGTGCAGGCGTTGCGCGGCGTCACGCAGGTCGATCAGGGGTTCCTGCGATCCGATCCGCCGTCGAACGCGTGGTCGGAGGGGGTGATCGCGGCCTTCGATCCCGCCGTCCTGCCGCTCGACACGCTGATCGAGGTGCATTTGCGCACCCATTCGGGCGGCGGCACCTATTCGCCGAACGGACGCTATCGCAGCGCAGTATATGTTGGCGAACCCGGTCAGCGCGACATCGCGACGGCGGTCATCGCCCGTGTCGCGGCCGAACGGGGTGAGGCGGCGCGGACGCTGATCCTGCCGTTTCGCGACTTCACGTCATCGGAGGAACGGCATCGGGATTATTACCTGACCGACCCAAACCGGCCGTTCTGCCGACGCTATATCGACCCGAAACTCGATTTCTTGCGCGCGCAATTCGCCGAGATCGTTCGGCCCCGATAGGCTTTCCCAAAGCATGGCGGATTACGCCGCTCTTTGGTAGCAAATCACACGAACAGCATGTCGCCCTTCGGCAAAAACCGCGCATTTCCGCCATTCTTTAGAACTGGCACGGTCGCTGCAATGTAACTGGCAACACCGGAACACACCGGATTGCACAGGGAGACTACACCATGACCGCCATTCGCTTCGCCGCTTCGATCGTCCTCGGCCTGGTTGCCACCACCTCGGCCTTTGCCGCCGAACCCAATGCCGCACCGGCACCCAGCCCCGTCGCCGCGACCATGTCGGCGCTGCCGCTGACCGTGACGCTCGCCGCCGGTCCGGCCGCCGTGAATTATAAGGCAGCGGCGAACGCCCGCTATTGCTTCCGCACCGAACGCGCCGGCTCGCGCATTGCGCCACGCATCTGCAAGACCCGCGCCGACTGGCAGACTGCCGGCATCGATCTCGACGCTGCGCTCGCCGGCAACTGATCGGTACCCGCTACGTCCCGAACGGCGGTCCCTCGACAGGGGGGCCGCCGTTTCTGCGTCGTAACATAAAATACAAATGACATGCTGCGTATCGATCTATACTATGTGATCCACCGTATCATAATATGGGATGCTCACAAAGAGGAGCAGCCGGGGAGAGGGACACATGGCCGTATTTCGCGCAGCTTCGTACCGTGGCGTATCGTTCGCCGCATCGGCATTCGCCCTGGGCCTCACCGCCCCCGCCTTCGCGCAGGACGTCCCCGCCGACACCGGCGGCGACACCGCCACCCCGCAACAAGTTGACGAAGGCGAGATCATCGTCACCGGCTTCCGCGCCTCGCTCAATAGCGCACTGGGCCAGAAACGGCGCGAGACCGCCGCGGTCGACAGCATCGTCGCCGAAGACATCGGCAAATTCCCCGACGCGAATCTTGCCGAATCGATGCAGCGCGTGCCCGGCGTGGCGCTGGCCCGCGGGGACGGCGGCGAAGGGCGCAACATCTCGGTCCGTGGTCTCGGTGCCGGATTCACCCGCGTCCGCATCAACGGCATGGAAGGCACGGCCCAGACCGGCTCGTCCGACATCTATGGTGCGGGCAACAACGGCCGCAGCTTCGACTTCAACGTCTTTCCGACCGAGATCTTTTCGGCCCTGTCGGTACGCAAGACGCCGTCGGCCGATGTCGAGGAAGGGTCGCTGGGCGCGACCGTAGACCTGTCCGCACCCAAGCCGCTCGATTCGCGGGAGGATTTCGTCCTGACCGCGACCGCACGCGGCATCTGGAACGAATTGTCGAAGCAGGTCGACCCTCGCGCATCGATGCTGGTGTCGAAGAAGTTCGCCGACGGCACGTTCGGCGTGCTCGCCTCGGTTGCCTATCAAAAGCGGCATCTGCGCGAGGTCGGCTATTCGGCGGTCGATATCCTGTCGGCCAATACCAACGGCCTGTTCTGCTCGCCGCTCGGCGTCAATCCGCTCTACCCGGCCTTCGGTACCAAGGGCTCGACGATCGGCGACTGTTCGACCGGCAACCCGCGCACCGGATCGGTCGCGGCCTACAACACCATTCTCGGCCTGCGCCGTGCCGACCTGCCCAACACGCCGGGCAGCGGCGCGTTCTTCCCGCGCCTGCCACGCTATCTCAATTCCGAACAGGATCAGGAACGGATCGGCGGTACCTTCACGGTCCAGTTCAAGCCCGACGAGAATACCGACATCTCGGTCGATCTGCTCTATTCGCGCTTCGACGTCACCCGTCGCGACAATTACATCGCCGGCATCTCGTTCGGCCGCGCGATCGGCAATAACGGGCAACCGATGGTGTCGGTGCGCGACGCGCAGTTCAGCGACAAGGGATCGCTGCTCTACGGCCTGTTCGACGGTGTCGACGTCCGTTCCGAAGGGCTGGTCGACCACTTCGTCTCGACCTTCAAACAGGCCAATTTCAACCTCAAGCACCGTTTCAACGACGCGCTGGAACTGACCATGCTGGTCGGGCGCAACCAGTCGGTCTGGGACGGGCGCAAGCGGTTGCAGACGTTCATGGACGTCATCGACAGCGACAATTTCTCGATCGATTTCCGGGGCAAGGGCAGCACGCCGACGATCGGCTTCGGCTTCGACGTCGCCGACCCCGCGAACTTCAACTACGCCCCCGGCCTGTCCGACGGCACTGTCCTTGGCGGCTTCAGTTTTCAGGGCAAGCCGTCCAAGAACACCACCGATAACATGACCGGCGAGGTCAATCTGGGCTGGACCGTGGCGGAGGGCTTCACGGTCAAGGCCGGCGGCCAGTATCGCGAAAGCGATTTCGTCTCGTCCTTCCTGCGCCCCTATAACGCCGACACCGTCGTCCGGGCGCTCCCCGCCGGCACCTCGCTCGCCAGCATCACCCGCCGGATCGAGGGTGTGGGCGACCTGTTCGGATCGGGCGCGCCCAATGCATGGGCGGCGATCGATCCGGACAAATGGGCATCGACCTTCGGCTACGACCAGGTCCGCTATTGCGGCGTCGAATGCGGCGCGGGACGCAGCCGGGTGAAGGAAGAGGTCAAGGGCGCCTATCTGATGGGCAATTTCGACCTGACCGACATGGTCGGGCTGGGGCTGCGCGGCGATGTCGGCGTGCGCTATGTCAAGACCGACCTGTCCACCTCGGGCTATATCGCCGTCGCACCGCCCGCCGGACAGACGTCACCCACCAACCTGATCGGCCAGTATGCGCAGGCGCGGCGCGGCTATGACGACTGGCTGCCATCGGCCAACATCGTCGTCGAACCGGTGCGCGACCTGCTGATCCGCATATCGGGGGCGAAGGTGATGACCCGACCCGAGCTCGGCATCCTGACGCCGACCAGCGGGGTGAACCCGGTGACGCGGGTCGGCAACGTCAACAACCCGTTCCTCGAACCGATCCGCGCCAACACCTTCGACGCCGCGGTCGAATGGTATTTCAAGCCCGGCTCGCTGTTGTCGGTCGCCTATTTCTACAAGGATATCAAAAGCTACATCCAGAATGTGAACAGCCAGATCCCGTTCAACCAGCTGGGTCTGCCCAATGCGCTGCTCGAAAACAGCCAGACGTCGCCCGACGAACTGTTCACCGTGTCGCAGCCGTTCAACACGCCGGGCGGTCCGCTCAAGGGCTTCGAGGTCAACGCGCAATTCCGCCTCGACTTCCTGCCTGGCTTCCTCGGCAATTTCGGCGTGCTCGGCAACTATACGCGGGTGACGTCGGAGATCGAATATGTCCTCGCCAGCGTCGGCGGGGTGCCGACCGTCACCACCACCAACGATCTGGTCGGCCTGTCGAAGAACACCGCGTCGGGCACGCTTTATTACGAGGACGACAAGTTCAGCATCCGTTCGACGGCGAATTACCGCGACCGCTTCATTCGCGGCATTCCAGCCTCGCCCGGCAGCGATCTTCAGGGCAACAAGCCGACCCTCTATGTCGATGCGTCGGCGTCCTATGGCATCACCGACCAGATCAAGCTGATCGTCGAAGCGACCAACCTGACCGACGAACGCAACGTCCTCTACACCGACAGCGTCCGGCAGGACACGCTGTTCGAGACCCGCATCGGGCGGACGGTGACCGCGGGCGTCAACGTTCGGTTCTGAGCCGCTCCCCTCCCTTGTCAGGGAGGGGAGAAATTCAAAGTTCCCCCCCCTGCCCCCGCCCATCCCCGGCGGGGGCATTTTTCTGCGTCCGCCCCTTACCGGATCGCCACGACCTCGACCTTCAGCGGTTCGGCGAGCGACAGCCACGCCCGATCCCCGGTCAGCGCGACCGCCTTGCGATCGATCGCCAGCGCCAGACAGCTGCGATCGCCGAGCGACAGGCCCGACGACCGCGTTTCCCGGCGCAGCAGCCCCGCGGCCATCGCCTGCGATCGATCCTGTGGAACGATGTCGATATCCAGTTGCGCCATGATCTCCGCGATCTGATCGGGCGACGCGCCCCGGTCGATCAGCTTGGCGACGACTTCGGACAGGTTCACCGCACTCATCAGCGCACCGCTCATATGGTCGGCAACGACATCGGCACCGGGTTCGTCGAAGAACGCCGCCAGCACCGCCGATGCGTCGAGGACATAGACCGTGTCAGCCACGCTCGGCTTCGGCGCGCCGGTCGGCGATCAGTTCGTCGACGACCGATCCGTTCGGCGTGGCATAGGGCTGCAGGATCGCCTGAATCCGTTTGAGCACGTCACGACGCGGCCGGATATGCAGTTCGCCGTCGACCACCCGCATCACGACCTGATCGCCATCGGCCAGTCCCAGCTCACGACGAACGTCGGACGGCAGCTGCAACCGCCCCCCGCTCACCAACCGACCGTTATGCGCATTCATCGACTTGCCGCCTCACTATGTACAGACCCACCAGCAATATACAGACGCGCGGGTTCCGCTACAACCGGCGGGTGGGTCGTCAGGGCAGCGGTGTCCCCATCCCGGCCTGCAACACCGCATACCATTCAGCCGGGGTCCACTCGACCGTCAGCGCCCCCGCCGCCGCGCGGATGCGATCGGGGTTTTGCGATCCGATGATCGGGATGATCCGCGCCGGATGGACCATCGCCCACGACAGCGCGGCCGTCGCGGCATCGACCCCGAAGCGCGCGCCCTGTTCGGTGAGCAGCGCGCCCACCGGATGCGCGCCGTCGCTCAACCGTCCGCCGCCGAGCGGCGACCATGCCAGCACCGCCATATCCTTCGCCATCGCCTGATCGAGCGTCCCGTCGAACAGCGGCGCGCTGTGCAGCGGGGAGAATTCGGGCTGGGTCGACAGGATCGGCAGGTCGAGAAACGCCTGCAACGCATCGACCTCGGCCGGGCTATGGTTCGACACGCCGATCCCGCGCACCTTGCCGGCATCGACCATCGCGGTCAGGCTCTTCGCCACCTCCTGCGGATGGGTCAGGAAATCGCGGCGATGGATCTGGTACAGGTCGATCCGGTCGATCCCCATGCGTGACAGCGATGCGTCGACGGATTCCGTCAGATAGGCGCGGTCGGAACGATAGGGAATGCCGGGGCGGATGCCACCCTTGGTCGCGATCACCATCCGCTCACGCAGATAGGGCGCCTCGGCCAACACCTGCCCGAACAGCGCCTCAGCCGACCCGAAGCCCGCCGCGGTATCGGTGCCATAGATATCGGCGGTATCGAACAGGGTGATGCCGGTTTCCAGCGCCGCCTCGACCAGCGCGCGGGCCGGACCGACCGCGCCGGTGAAGCGCCACATGCCCCAAGCCATTGGAGAAACGACGATATCGCTCTTGCCGAGCGGGCGGGGACCAGGATCGATGTTGAACATCGTCATGCCTGTAACCGCTGCGGCGCGGCGATCAACTGCGGCGCATCGATGGTCGTCGCCTCCCCGGCCAGCCGTACGTCGAAGGGATAGGCGATCTCGACCCAATGCGCCTCGGCATCCGACGTGCCGGCATAGAGCCGCGTGACCGCGCCGATGCGCTCGATGCCCGACGAAAACACGACATCGGTAAGGTCGGGCCGCTTCGCCGCGCCCGGCCCGAACTGGTCGCGCCCGGCGAGGATGCGCAGGTCGCGCCACTGGCGGCTCGCCGGATCGAACACGAACGACACCGCATAATAATGCCGCGCGCTATAGATCGTATCGTCCTCGAAATAGGCGATATGCGCGATCAACCCGATCTCGCCATTGGCCAGCAGATGCGCTTCGTTGACCCCGCCCCAGTCGAGCGGATGGAACATGCCCGCCAGCATCGACGCGGCGTCGATCGCCTCGACGGTCAGCGCGTCGAGCGAGGCGACCTCGGTATAGCCGATCGTGCCGCGTCCGCCCTTGGCCCCGCGCGGGCGGGTGAACACCGCGACCCGGCCGTCGGCCAGTTCGCACAGCCGGATGTCCTTCATCCCCAGCGGCCCGGCGAAGAAGGGTTTCAGGTCGAACAGGTCGCTGCCGCGATAGAAGACCGTCCACCATTCGGGCTCGCCCACGCCGAAGCGGACCTCGACCCCGCCGAACACGAGTTCGCCGCCGATGAAGGTCACGAACGGGTCCTGCAACGCAAGGCGCGGTGCGCCGTCGATCGGGTGCCAGACGCCGTCGGCCTCCTCGAAGAAGATCGCGGTCGAATGTTCGCTGTCGCGCGCCTCGACCCGCCCGGCGATAACGGTGCGCCCGCCGACGCGGAACGGCGCGGAGATGTTGTAGACGTCGAGCCCGTCGACCCCGGCGAACGCCAGCTTGCCCGTCCGCCCCCGCGGCGGGTCGGCGGCGAAGGCGGCATGGCGGGTTTTGACGCGGGGGATGCTGTCATGGTGCATGGGTATTGTCCTGTCTCTCTTCCGTACCCCCGCGCAGGCGGGGGTCCAGGGCCCCGAACGGGCGCTACGTTGCTTGGCCCTGGACTCCCGCCTGCGCGGGAGTACGCTCGGGCGCGAAATCAAACCCCCATCGCCTGCCACAAGGCCGCCAGCGACACCGTGCCCAGCGCCATCACCCGGTCGGCCGCGCCGTAATAGACACGCAGCGTATCGCCCTCGACCAGCGCGCCGCAACTGAACAGCACATTGTCGAAAAAGCCGGTGCGTTCATAGGCTTCGTCCGGTATCGCCAGCGCCCGGTCCAACCGCGCCCGCACGATCCGCGGATCGTCGAGGTCGAGCAGCAGCGCGCCGAGGCTGTAGCGCTGATCGGCATCGACCCCGTGATAGATTTGCAGCCACCCGCGATCGGTCTCAATCATCTGCGCGCCTCCGCCGATCTTCATCGCCTCCCATACGGCGCTGGTCCGTCCGGCCAGATGGCGGTGATCGCCCCAGTGCAGCAGGTCGGGCGACGTCGCGATCCAGATTTCGGGCGTGCCGAGGTGCAGCGGTGCCGGGCGATGCAGGCACCAATAGTGCCCGCCAACCTTGCGCGGGAACAGGCACACGTCGCGATTGTCGGGGGCGTGGATGATGCCGATCCGCTCGACGAAGACGAAATCGTCGGTCACGGCCAGCGCGGTGGCGATGCCGAGATCGGAAACGGCGGTATAGTTGATGTACCAGCGCCCCTCGATCTGCGTGATCCGTGCATCCTCGCACCCGAAGCGTTCGCTGCGGTCGGCGGGGAACAGGAACGGCGCGTCGTCGACCTCGAACGTTACCCCGTCGCGGCTGCGGGCAAGGCGAAGGTGCGACAGCGAAGTGAGGAACACGTCGCGCGGATCGGCGCGCGAGCGCACCATGCGCGGGTCGGCAAAGTCATAGGCCGGATCGTCTCGACGGAAGCTGCGGGTCGTGCAGGTCCATGCGCCGTCCACCTCCTCCAGCAGCGGCACGATCACCGTGTCGGGATCGTCGGTGACGACGCTCTCGGCGATCCGCACCAGCAGGATCGTCTCGTCACCGAAGCGGGTGACGCCGGCATTGAAACTGCCGTCGACCCGCCATTCGGGGCGGCTCGGCCGGACCATTTCGGGCGTGACGACGGGATTGCGCGGATCACGCTGCAACATGCGGAAACCTTCTCATTTGAGCGACAGCGACATACCCTGCAGGAAATGCCGGCGGAACAGCAGGAACAGCAGCACCAGCGGCAGCGTCTGCAACACCGCGCCCGCCATCACCGGCCCGGCATAGCCGCCATATTGCTTGCTGAACGTCGCCAGCAGCACCGACAACGGCATCCGGTCGGTGTCGGAGATCGCAATCAGCGGCCACAGGAAATTGTCCCATGTGCCCGTGAAGGTGAACAGCGCGACGATGGCGATGATCGATTTGTTGAGCGGGACGACGATGTTCAACACTGTCTGCCACAGGCTGGCGCGGTCGAGCCGCGCCGCGTCGAAATATTCCTCGGGCATGGTCCGGAACGACTGCGACATCATGTAGATGCCCCAGCCCGACATCATCGACGGCAGGATCAACGCCGCCAGCGAATTGAGCAGCCCCATTTCCTTCACCAGCACGAACAGCGGCAAGATGAACATGCTGGTCGGGATGACCATTTGCAGCAGCAGGAAATCGCCGAACAGTTTGCGCCCCGGAAACCGCATCCGCGCCAGCGCGAAGGCGATGAAGGCCGAGGTCAGCAGCACCGATGCGGTGACCGTCAGCGTCACCACCGCCGACACGCCCAGCGCGCCTAGGAACGGCCGGTCGAGCTTGTCGGCGGTCGCGAACAGGAACGCGAAATTGTCGAGCGTGAAATCGCCCTCGAACAGGCCGGTATTGTAGATCTGCGCGGCGGGTTTGAGCGACGCGGCGACCATCCATGCGAACGGGTACAGCCAGGTCAGCGCCAGCGCATAGATGGCGATCACCGCCGCCCATCCGCCGATGCTGCGCTTGCCAAGGAACACCCGGATGCGCGTCATGCCAGCACGACCTTTCGTTCGAACAGCCGCCGGGCAAGCTGCACCAGCGCATAGGTAACCAGCGCGACGAGGATGCTCATCATCGCCGCATGGCTGGGTTGCAGGCGGCGGAACGCGGTTTCGTAGATCATCATCTGCGGCGTCGCCGTGCTGTCGCTGGGGCCGCCGCCGGTGATGATGAACGGTTCGGTGAACAACCCGAACGATACGAGGATCGCGAAGGTCAGCACCATCATCAGCTGCGGGTTCATCATCGGCAGCGTGATCCGCGTCAGCCGCGTCCACGGCCCGGCATGGTCGAGCCGCGCCGCGTCATAGATTTCCTTCGGGATCGCGAGCAGCCCCGAATAGAGGATCAGCCCGTAATAGCCGACGAACTTCCACGCCACGACCAGCGCGATCGCCAGCATCGCCAGCGTCGGGTCGTTGGTCCACGGCACCCGCACCCCTGCCAGATCGAACAACATCGTGTTGAGCGGTCCGGTCGAGCTGAACACCTTCGCGAACACCAGCGACAGCGCGACCCCCGACGACACGTTCGACAGCAGGAAACACAGCGCCACGAACGCCTTGCCCCGCCCGACATGCTGCAACCCGAACGCGACGATCAGCGCCCCGCCGAACGCGATCGGCAGGTACATGCCCAAGAACCGCACGACATTCCACAGCGCCTGCAGGAATTGCGGGTCCTGCACCGTCAGCAACAGGTTGCGCGCGCCCGTGAACACCGGTTCGTCGAAGAACCGCCACTGCGTCACCGACAGTCTGGCCAGCCAGAAAAAGGGATAGGCCCAGAACACGGCGGTGAAGGCCAGATAGGCACCGGCCAGCGACAGCCCGATCACCGCTTCGCGCGACAAGGCGGTTCGTTGCTTCATCCCTGCACCTCCAGCATCCGGTTCGTCCGCGCGACCGCATCGGCGAGTGCGGCGGCGGGGCTGGTCGCGCCCAGCATCAGCGGCTCGACCAGCCTTGCGCTCATGATCTTCTGGATATCGATGGTATGTTCGGACAGCGCGGGCGGCCGGGCGGTCGCGACATGGTTCGCATAGGCGCGGGCAAGGGCGTTGCCGCGATAATAATCGGCAAAGGCGGGATTGGTCAGCAGGTCGTCACGCGCGGGCGACAGGCCGGTGCGCCGGAGCCACAACAGGTTGAGCGCCTCGTCGCCCAGCGCCCAGCTCAGGAACGCGAACGCCTCGCGCTGCACGCGGCTGTTGCGGAAGAGGACGACGCCCTTGCTGTCGGAAAAGGTCGATCGCGTGCCCGTCGACGGGCCTTCCGCGATCATCGGCCCGACCGCGATCCGCGCCAGCGTCTCGGGATAGATGTTCGCGAACCGCTCGACATCCCACGGCCCGCGTACCGCACCGGCGGCAAGGCCCGACACCAGCGGCTCCTCGGCATCGAAGTCGAGCGCGGTCCAGCCCTGTCGATACATGCGGTCGATGAACCCCGCCGCCTGCAACCCCGCCGGATTGTCGTAGAGCGCCTTGTTACCGGCGAGGTACGGCTGCCCGCCCGATGCGGCATAGTAATAGGAGATATAGTCGAACCAGCGGTCCTGCCACGCGCGCCCGGCGACGACCTGCATCCCGTAGCGCGTGCCGCGCACGGCATAGCGTTCGCAAAAGCGATAGACGTCGGCATAGGTCGCGGGTGGTGCCGACAGGCCGTTGGCTTCGAGCAGGTCGGCCCGCCACCAGATCAGCGTCGGGCTGGAATAGATCGGCAGCGCCACGACCTGCCCGCCCTGTTCCCATCCCGCCATGATCGATCGCATGTGTCGCCGGTCGAGCAACGCATCATAGCCCGGCATCGCCGCGAGATTGGCGACCTGTCCCAGCGCGGCCAACTGTACCGCGAACCCTGAAAAGACGTTGGTGCACAGATCGGGTTCGGTGCCGGCGACCAGCGCCGACAACACCGTATCCTCCGAATTGCCGGCGGTCGGGATGGTCGTGAACTCGACCGGCAGGCCGATCCGCGCGGCGTTCCATTTCGCCACGGCGATCTTCCAGAATCCCTCCTCCGCCGCATTGGGCGCGACCCAGAGCCGGATGCGGTCGGTGCGCCGTTCGCTGCGCGGTTGCCCGCATCCGGCCAGCAGCGCCGCACCGCCCAGCGCCAGCAGCAGGGCGTCGCGCCTGCTGGTCATGGCAGCGGCGTTCCGGCGAGCGCGGTGGCGGCGAACAGCCCCTCGATGGTCGACTCCGCACCGGCGTTCGGGTTGATCTTGCCCGGGGCGATGATCCCGTCATAGCCGCGGCCGGCGGCGGGATCGTACATCACGCGTCGGGCATCGTTGCGCCCGGTGAACCACGTCCCCAGACGCTGCGCCAGCAACTGATAGCGCCCTTCCCCGGTCTGGCGATGCGCCTCGGTCGCGGCGAGGATCATCGGGGTGATACCATAGGCGATCTGCGGAAAACGTTCGGCCTCGACCGCTTTGAACCCCTGCCCGTCCTTTTGCAGCGCGAAGGCGGAGCGCATGCCCGTCTTGAGCAGCCAGGGATAGAAATGATCGACCTCGCGCAAGGCGCTGGCCGTGAAGTCGGCGCGTCCCAGCAGCTTGCCGGCGCGCAGCAGCGCATAGGCCTGCGCATTGCCCCACGCGTGCCAGCGATTCTGCCAGCTGAGGAACGCGCCGTGGGGGAAGCGCCTGGCATCGCCCGCCTGCATCGCGACCAGCCCGTCGCCGATCCGTCCGATCAGGGCGCGGGTCGCGGGGTCGCGTGTGCGTTGCCAGTGCGGCAGCAGGCCGAGCAGCGCGACCGATCCGGCATCGGCACCCGATTCGAGCGGCAGCCATGTCGGGACGGTCAGTCCGGCCACCGTCGTCGTGCCGCTGGCGCTGACGGGCAGGTCGCGCTGCAGGTTCGCGACGAGGCGGTCGGCGGCAGTGCGGGCGCGCGCGGCAGTGTCGGGGGCAAGGTGCGGCAGCGCCGCCTCCAGCCCCCACAGCGCGCGGAGCGACCACCAGTTCAGCTCGGCGAGCGAGGTGCGATAGTCGCGATTGATGCGACCATCGCCCCACAGGAAATTGTGGAAATAACCGTTCTCCGCCTGCATTTGCAGGACGAAGCGGGTCAGCATCTCGATCTGGTGCCGCCGCTTCGCATCCGGGTTGGTGGCGGTCAGCAGGACGATGCCCCGCGCCACATCATCGACGCAGGTATAGCCTTCGCGCGGTTCGATGGCGAAGCGATAGTCGGGGGCTTCGCTATAGATATGCAGGATGCCGACGCGTTCGCCGTTGAGGTCGCGTTCGGCATAGAGGTGGTCGAAGTGGACGAAGTTGCCACGTATCGCTGGTCGCGTCGGCGCTGCAATCGATTGCGCGACCGCCCCGCCCGGCAAGGGGATGGCAAGGGCTAGCAGCGCGGCCGCGCCAATGCGCAGGGTCGTCTTCACAAGCGGCCGTTCCTCTCCACCGCCCCCGTTTCGAGGTGCGGGTTTATCGTTAAACATTGGCAGTTGCGGCTGTCAAGGCGGCGCGGTAGGCAGGGGCCAACCGGCGGAACGGCCGACTGGAGAGAATGCCATGCCGCGCCCCAAACGCGCCACGCTGAAATCGATCGCCGCCGATCTGGGCATCACGCATACGTCGGTGTCGAATGCGTATAACAACCCGGCAAAGGTGTCGAAAGACCTGCGCGACCGCATCTTCGCCCATGCCCGCCATGTCCACTACGAAGGGCCGAACCCCGCCGCACGGTCGCTGCGCACCGGACAATGCGGCGCGATCGGGGTGCTGTTCAACGACCAGCTGAGCTATGCCTTCACCGATCCGCATGACATCGCGTTCCTGCGCGGCATCTCGTCGGTGTGCGAGGAGGAAGGGGCCAACATTGTCCTGATCCCGCTGAAGGACAGGCATCCCGAACGCCTCGACACGCTCACGGCAATCGTCGACGGCTATATCCTGAACGCACCGTACAAGAGCAATCCAACGATCCGCAAGGCGCTGGCGCGCGGCCTGCCGACGGTGGTCGTCGATTTCGATGCGCCGGGGCTGCCGAGCGTACGGACCAACGACCGGGCGATGATGCGGCAGGTGGTGTCGCACCTGATCGACCACGGCCATCGCCGGATCGCGATCGTCACCTTTCCCTGGACTGAGGATCATGGCGAGATCTACGCGCTGGACCGCGATTTCTCGGACGAGAATTACGTCGTCCATGAACGCATTCTCGGCTGTCGCGACGCTTTCGACGATGCCGGCATCGCCCGGCACGGCATCCTCGTATGCGAGACGCGCAATTCGGAGGAAGGCGGCGCGGACGCGGTCGACCGGTTGTTACAGCGGCAACGCGACCTGACCGCGATCGTCTGTTTCTCCGACCGGTTGGCGCATGGCGTGATGACGGCGTGCGAAGCGCTGGGGCGGCCGGTGCCGGGGCGGATGTCGGTGACCGGCTATGACGGAATCGACCCGCCGGGGCGCGTTGCCGATGGGCCGCGCCTGACGACGGTACGGCAGAATGCCTTCGAAAAAGGCCGCAAGGCCGCCGAACGGCTGCTCTGCGACACCGACGGCGGGGCCGCCCCGATCGGCATCGAGGCCGAATTCGTGATCGGCGACAGCAGCGCCGCCGCCTGGGAAGGGACCTGCGCATGACGGCACTGGTGCTCGAAGGACTCGGCAAGTCCTATGACGGGGTCGAGACGATCCGCGACATCGACCTGCAGGTGCGGTCGGGCGAGTTCGTCGTGCTGGTCGGGTCGTCGGGCTGCGGCAAGTCGACGGTGCTGCGGATGATCGCCGGCCTCGAAAGCGTCAGCCACGGCACGATCCGCATCGGCGACCGCGACGTGACCCATGCCCCCGCCGCCGATCGCGGCGTGGCGATGGTGTTCCAGTCCTACGCGCTGTACCCGCACATGACCGTGCGCGAGAATCTGGCGTTCGGGCTGAAGAACATCGGCACGCCCAAGGCGACGATCGCGCAGGCCGTCGACCATGCCGCGACGGTCCTCGAACTGGATGCGCTGCTCGACCGGATGCCGCACCAATTGTCGGGCGGGCAGCGGCAGCGGGTGGCGATCGGCCGGGCGATCGTGCGCGATCCGGCGATCTTCCTGTTCGACGAACCGCTGTCGAACCTCGACGCCGATCTGCGGGTGCGGATGCGGCACGAACTGGCGGCGCTGCACCGGCGATTGGGCAGTACGATGATCTATGTGACGCACGATCAGGTCGAGGCGATGACGCTGGCCGACCGGCTCGTGATCCTCGACAAGGGGCGGATCGCGCAGGTCGGCACCCCGCTGGAAATTTACGACCGGCCGGCCAACGTCTTCACGGCGGGGTTCATCGGGTCGCCGCGGATCAACCTGTTGGCGGCGACGGTGATCGGGCGCGAGGGCGCGATGACGCTGTTCGAACTGGCGGGCGGCGCGCGGATCGCGTGCGATCGTGGCGGGGCGTTGGCGATGGGCGACGCGGTCACGCTGGGGCTGCGGCCCGAGCATCTGCGGTTGCAGCCGGGGGCGGACGGCGTCGCGCTGCCGATGGTAGTCGAGGCGGTCGAGGCGCTGGGGCATTCGACCTATCTCTACGGACAGCTGGCGGCGGGCGGCGAATTTCGCGCGAAACTGGACGGGCATCATGCGGTGACGGGCGCGGTGACGCTGTACGCCGATCCGGCGCGGGTGCTGGTGTTCGATCGCGCTGGGGTGGCGGCGGATGGCGGGGCTTCGTCGTAACCTGATACTGATGTCGCACCGGGTAACGGTCAGCTCAGGGGACAAGGGTCTTTGCCGCACTAAAAACCAACACGACGAAACGCCTCAATCGGGCGATCGGTTCCGGGTTAACCATTTGCTAGTCCGATCGCGCTATGATTTAGGACAGACAGCGGAGAGCAGGGGGGCATCCCGCACTGGCAAAGGATAGCGCGAGCGATGGTCGAGACGGCAGTGTTCACCTATGGATTGTTGGCAAGTTTCGTGCTGTCGGGCGCGGCGCGCAACAAGCGGATGGAGCGGCCCAATCCGGCGATGCTGACCTATATGGGCTATCTGCTGGTCGGCATGTCGGGATCGGCGTCGGCGCTGTTGAGCGGCTATGCGGTGTGGCAGTCGATCTGACGACAGCCGTTCGTACTGCGTTCGCGCGCTGATCGCGCCGTTACATGCGTCCGGACGATGAGGCGTATGAGGACTGGGAAGTCTTCGATGTCGAGGAGTTCTCGTCCTACGGGCCGGTCATCAGTGGACTGAGCCTGCCATTGCTTGCGACCACGCTGATGCTGGCGTGGTTGCTCGATCGCCTGCCCGGTGCATTCTGGACCGGACGCGCGCTGGTCCTGTTGTTCGCGACCTCTCCCTTTGCCCTGTTCCTCTGGCGGGTCTGGGACAAGAAGGCGCTGCGCCTGCAGGATGGCCGGATCCTTCCCCGGCCTGCCGCGAAACGATATGCGGTGCGGCTATGGGCGACGGCCATGGCGGTCCTCGTCCTCTGTATGACGGGCAGCCATCTCCACAAGCCGTGCACCTGGTATATCGAACAGTTCAATTCCCGGTGCCAGCGGGCGGCCAAGCGAGCCCGGCTACATCCGTTCCCCGCGCCCGTTCGCGCACATCTACCGTGAGCAGCGGCGCGCACAGCGGCGATCGGCAAAAACCGTCCGCCTGACTCGCCCGCGATCTCAACCGCACATGCCCGCTTGCCGCGCGGCAGGTTGATCGTTAAACCTGTCGCTGCTTCCGACCGATGACCGCACGAACGGCATGGTGACAAGGGAAGCGATAGGGAGAGGATTCGGCATGAAATCCGATACGCGGTTCCGCTTGCTCACGATGGCCGGGATGGCCACGGTGCTGACCATCACCCCCGCCACGGCGCAGACGCAGGGGGCCGACAATCCGGCCCCGCCCGCCGGCACGGTGCAGGATGCGGCGACGTCCGCCGATGACGGCGAGATCATCGTCACGGGCCTGCGCGCCAGTTTGCGCCGCGCGACCGATATCAAGCGCAATGCCGACAATATCGTCGATTCGATCGTCGCCGACGATATCGGCAAGCTGCCCGACCAGAATATCGCCGAGGCGATCCAGCGCATTCCCGGCATCACCATCTCGCGCGACAATGGCGAGGGGCAGTTCATCACCGTCCGCGGGCTGGGCCCGGCGTTCAGCAGCGCGCTGTACAATGGCCGGATCCTCGCGACCGAGAATCAGGGACGCGAATTCAGCTTCGACATCCTGCCCGCCGAGCTCATCAACCGGGTCGACGTATCGAAGACGCCGACCGCCGCACAGATCGAGGGCGGCATCGCCGCGACGGTCGACATGTACACCGCGCGGCCATTCGATTTCAGCGGCACGAAAGTCTCGCTGTCGGGACAGGCCAATTACGACAAGCTGCGCGGGCAATTCTCGCCACAGGCGTCGGGGCTGTTCAGCACGACGTTCGGCGGCGGCGATTTCGGCATTCTCGGCGCGTTTTCCTATATCGACCGCAAGATCGAGGGGAAGCGCATCTTCACCGACGGGTGGGAAGCGAACCAGTCGCTCGACCTGAACAAGGACGGCACGCCTGAGTTCACCGGCGTGTCGTTGCCGACCTATGTCGAATGGGGCACCAACCGCACCAGTCGCAAGCGGCTGTCGGGCCTGCTGACCGCGCAGTGGCGGGCGGGCGACACGTTGCTGTTCACGCTCGACGGGCTGTATTCGAAGCTGGACGTGAACGACGATAACAAGGTGTTCTTCGTCTATGGCGGCCCCGGCGACATCACCGCCGCGACGGTCGATTCGAACAACACCATCACCAGCTATACCGGCATCGCATCGGGTCCGAACATCACCAACCAGGTCCGCCCGCGGCTTGCCACCACCTATCAGGCGGGCGGCAATCTCGCGTGGACCCCATCGGACCGGTTGAGCGGCTCGGTCGATTTTTCGTGGTCGAAGGCGACCGACGATACCGGCGGCAATCAGGCATGGTTCGAAAGCAATCTGGCGACGCCCAGCTATTCGCCGGCCGGCGTGCGCTTCGCGATCGGGCCGACCGGATTGCCGGTCTATACGGGCCTCGGCAACCTGCTCGACACGTCGAACGCGAAGGCGGGGTTCCTGACCTATGAGGGGGTCAGCGTCGAGGACCAGATCTATCAGGGCAATGCGAACCTGAAATGGGATGCCGATATGGGCATTCTCACGAAGATTTCGGGCGGGTATAATTTCTCGGATCGCAAGAAATCGCGGTTCTCGTTCAAAACGCCCGATGCGCTGCAATGCCTGTATTGCGGGGCAGGTGTCGGCGTGCCGCAGACCGTGTTCGGGCGACCGGCGGAGGCGACGAACTTCCTCGGCAGCGGAATGTTCGACAGCGCCTATCCGACCTATTCGGCGGCGGATCTCGCCAGCTATCTGCTCAGCGATGCCGCGATCAACCAGCTCGCCAATCCGGCGGCGGCGCGCGCGGCGTTGGCGGCCAATGGCGGTGGCTTCGGCGTCATTCCGGTGCCCGGCAACAGCGGATCGGCGCAGGAACGGACGATCGGCGGCTATGTGCAGGCGACGTTCGGCGGCGATTTCGGGTCGCGGCCGTGGTCGGGCAATATCGGGCTGCGCTATACCCGCACCGACGTGACCTCGCGCGGGTTCGGGCAGGAGATCGTGAGCATCACCCCCGCCCCGCCCGGCGGCGATCCGATCGTCAACCTGTCGGCGGCGCAACCGATCCGTCAGACCGGATCCTATGCGCAGTGGCTGCCGAGCGCCAATTTCAAGGTAGACGTGTTCGAAGATGTCGTGTTGCAGGCGGCGGTCGCCAAGACGCTGACCCGCGCGACGCTGTCCGACCTGCTGCTCATCCGCAACATCAACCCACGCCCGCGCGAACGGGCGATCACCGACGGCAATCCCGGTCTGGAGCCGATGATCGGATGGAATTACGATGCGGCGCTGACCTGGTATCTCGACCGGTCGAGCTTCGTCAGCGTCGCGCTGTTCGCCAAGGATCTGGACAATATCTCGGAAACGGTCACGTCGACGATCCAGCTGCTCGGCCTCGATTTCCGGCGGACGCGGCCGGAGAATATCGGCAGCCGCAGCTATCGCGGCATCGAATTTTCGGGGCAATATACCTTTACCGGCCTGCCCGCGCCGCTCGACGGGCTGGGCGTGCAGGCGAACCTGAGCCTCGTCGATCCCGATGCGACGACGTACAATGCCGTGGCCTTTTACGAAAAAGGGCCGTTGCAGGCGCGGATCGCCTATAATTACCGCAACGCCTATGAACAGACGCAGCAGGGCAATCGCGGACAGCCGGTCAACGTCGACGCCTATGGCATCTGGGACGCGAGCATCAACTATGCGCTGAACGATCGGTTGACCCTGTTCGCGCAGGGGCTGAACCTGTTCAACGAAAAGACCTTTTCCTACTCCGTCTATAAGGAACGGGTGATCGCGTTCGAAACCTATGGCCCGCGCTATGCCGTCGGTGCGCGGCTGAACTTCTGATCGGGACGGTGATGGCACCGGTTCGCGGGTCGTGCGTTACGACCCGCGACCTTTACCGATCAGGAGTAGATTCATGGCCGACACGCTCATCACCAATCGCGACGTCCCCGTTTCGAACGGCAAGACCAAGCTGACCGACGCGTTCAAGAAGCATTTCGGCGGCGACGCCCCGATCGCCGACAAGGCGCGCGGCTTTGCCAAGGAACGTCCGTGGACCAGCGCGGCGCTGGCCGGCGTGGCGGCGATCGCGGTGCTGAACACGCTGCGAGGCAAGAAGCTGTCGTAAGGCAAACCGCCCTTCCCTCCCCCCCGTTCGCTTCGAGCGCAGGTTCGAGCCTGTCGAGAACCGAAGTCGAGAAGGCAGCGCCCCAGGCGGGCCGTTCTCGACCGACGCTTCTCGACTTCGCTCGCAGCGGATCGAACCGAACGGGTTTGGGGGCAGAGGTGCCAACCTCTACCGCCCGATCAAGTCCCCATAGAGCGCACGATAGGACCCGATGATCGTCGGGTGATCGTAATCGCGCAGCACCCGGCGGCGCATCGCCTCTCCCATTTCCCAGCGTACCGCCGGTTCGCCGGCGATGGCGCAGATGCCCGCCGCGGTCGCCTGCGGATTGACCAGCGGCGTGACGATGCCGCCATGGCCGGGATCGTGGGCCCCACGCCCCTCGATCATCTCGCGGCAACTGCCGACATCGGGGGCGACGACCGGGATGCCGCACGCCCCCCCTTCCAATATCACCAGCGGTTGCGCTTCGGACAGGCTGGTCAGCACCAGCAGATCGATGCGGTTCATCCAATCCTCGATCCGCACCCGCCCGGCGAAATGCAGGACATCGTTCAGCCCGAGATCGGCGACCAGCTGGTTGCATTCGGCGGCATATTCGCGGTCTTCGTCCTCCGGCCCCAGCACGACGAAGCGCAGATGCGGTTTCTGCACATGGGCGATGGCGCAGGCGCGGACGAAGGTCTTGATATCCTTGATCGGCACCACCCGCCCGAGCAGCGCCACCAGCGGATGGTCGGGATCGCGAGCATCGGCGAGGTGCGAGAAACGCCGGGCGTCGATGCCGTTGGGGATCACCCGCACCCGGTCGGTCGCCGCGCCCAGTCGCCGCTGCACCGCATTGTTGTCGCCGTACAGCGCGACGATCGGATCGCAGGCATCGTAACAGGCACTGGCATAGCTGGTGAAGGCGCGCACCCACAGGTCGCGCAGGTCGTTGACCGTGCGGTCCATGGCGAGGCCGGTATCGACCTGATCGCCGATCCATTCGGCCATCATCACCTCGATCTGGCGTTCGAGCAGATAGATGCCATGTTCGGTGATGAAGCCGGGCCGGCCGCTGACCTGTGCCGCACGCGCCGCCAGCAGGCCGGCGAACCCGGTAGAGATGGTGTGATAGGCGCGCGCTTTGGGCAATGGCGCGGTCAGCACCGCGAGCAGCCCGCCGAGCAGCACCCGCATCGCCCAGAAATAATGGTGGAACGACGCCTTGGGCAACAGCGCCTGATAATGACGGCGCAACCGCGCGAACGTCGCGGGATGGGCGAGGATATCGCCGGGCGTCAGCGGGCGTCCGACGCCGTCGATCAGCGCGATCAGCGTGCCGAGCGTCCCCGCCCCGCCCCCGTCGACGAAGTCGATCAACGCATCGGCGATCGCCACCGCCTGCCCCGCCGGATAGCCGCGCGGCATCGTCGCTTCGGGAGCCAGCGCGATCTCGACCAGTTCGACGACATTGTCGGGCGGGGTCAGCTGCATCGCGAGCGGGGCCGAGGATGGCTTGATCGCGACGATGGCGAAGCGGATTTCGGGCAGGTGGGTGATCAGGTCCTGCAACCACCCCGATACGCCGCCGACGACGTAAGGATACGCCCCCTCGACGATCAGGCAGATATCGGCGGGCGGGCCGGGGTTGATCCGCGCGTTCACGCCCGATGCCCGATCGTCTGTCCGCGCCACCATCCGGTCGCACGGGCGACGCGATCGTGTGGGCCGGCATCGACCGGCACCTGTTCGACGATCGCGTCGATCGCGGCATAGTCGCCCGCCGCCCACAGCGCCTCGATCCGGGTCGGGTCGAGCGGCTCGTCGCCGATCAGGCCGAGCGCGTCGGCGCGCAGATGCGCCCGCTGCGTATCGGACAACAGCACGTTGCCGCGCGCATGGTCGGCGAGCATCGCCGCCAGCGCCGCATCGCGTTCCGGTCCGCTCGCCGATTCGAGCGCGGCGCGCCCGGTCGCCAGATTCTGCACGATGCGCGCCGATGCGGCGGCGGCGAGCGCGCGGATCGTCTGATCGCCATCGGTCAGCGCCAGCGCGATCAACGGCGAGAGCGACGGCTGAAACGAGCGCACCACCGTTTCCAGCGCGCGCCGCCGTTCGGCGACCTGTCCGTGGCGCATGATCGTGACCAGCGAATGCAACGCGTCGGGGTCGGCATGGAGCACGCGGCCGTCGAGCATCCGCGCGATGGTCAGGCTGGCCCCGCGCTGCGCCTTAGCCGACCGGACGACCGGTTCGGGCAGCGGGGCCGGCGGACGATCGTCGTCGGGCAGCGTGCGGCTCGCCCATTCGCCCGCCAGCAACGCCGCCGGCGCAATCATGCCGAAGACGATCGCGCTGAACCGCAATGCGCGACCGCCGCGCAGCCGCAGCACGATCGCGACGATCGAACAACCGATATGGGCGAGCAGCAACACGGGGCCGGGCCAGACCGGCGCCGAAGCCAGCATCGCCACGTCGGCCACCGCCAGCGCGACGATCGCGCGCATCATGCGACCTTTCCGGGCGATCGGACCGCCAGCATCGCGGGGCGACGCGGTTCGTCGATCAGCAGCGGCACCAGCCAGCGACAGATTTCGGTCAGTTCGGCCAGCAGATGCGCGCCCAGCGCCTCGAACGGCAGGTCGTGCAGCACCAGCATTCCGACCACGCGGTCGCCATCGCCGGTCAGCGGCAGGGCGGCGACGCCGACCCCGACCAGCGCGGCACGATCCGACGCCCGGCCGACATGGATCGCATCGCCGCGCCGCGCCATCAGCAGGAGTGGCGGCGGCAGCGTGTCGGCCCGCGCCTGTGCGGCGTCGCCGCGCAACCATGCCCGCGCCTCGTCACCGACCACCCGGTAACAGGTGAAGTCGCGGGTGTGCGCGGCGAGCGCGATCAGCGCCACCATGGCGGCACGGCGTTCGGCCGGATCGACATCGCCCAGACGCGCGGCGGTGGCGATGACATGGCCGATGCTGCGGTCATCGGTCGCGACCTGCACCTGCAACGCGCGGTTGGTATGGACCAGACGGTGGAACGCTTCGGTCAGCCGGACGACGTTGCGCCGCGCGGTATTCTTGGTCCGTTCGAGCCGGACGAGCCGCTGGGCGCGCACCATCGTCACCTCGCCGATCGCCACCGCCGCCATGAACCACAGCAGCGGCGGCAGCGACAGGTGCAGCAGGTGATCGAGATAATCGCGCTCGACGCCCGGTTCGTGTCCGATCGCCAGCCACAGTCCGCTGGCGATGCCCGCCGCCGCCAGCGCGGGAAAGGTGCCATAGGCCAGCGCCATGACCACCACCGGCAGCCAGAGCGGATTGGGATCGACGCCGGTAAAGGCCGTGCCGCCCAGCAGCAGCCGGTCGAGCGCGATCAGCACCCCGAAGCCCGCCGCCAGTTCCATGGCAATGCGCAGCGACCGGTGACGTCCTGCGCTCACCGCCCGTTCCCCAGGCCGCGCGTCACGCCCGCGCGCGCGAACATCTGTTGCCCGGCAAAGCCCGGCCGCGTGACCGAGCTGATCCCGCCGCTCCCCTCGACCCGCCAGGCGGTGCCGATCGGCAGCGCGAGGCCGAGGCTGGCATTGGGGCCGTCGCCGCCGAAGCGGTCGACCGTCCATCCGGCGAGGCCGGTCAGCTGCACTTCGCCGATCGCGCCGCTCACCAGCCCCTGCACCGTGTGGTTTTCGCGCGTCGCGAAATCGATTCCGCCGCGCAGTCGCTGCACATATTCGGCCTCCATCCGATAGGTCAGGCCGAAGGCGAAGCCGCCGCGCCGCCGGATATAGTCGAGCCCGCCGGCCAGGGTGATCGTGTCGACCGCCCCACCCTCGCCCGCAATGCCATAGCGATTGCCGCCGACATCGACCTGCCCCACCAGCCCCGGCGCGATGCGATAGGTGGCTCCTGCGGAAACGCGCGACAGCCAGCCATCGTCGATCGCCTGTTCGCGGGTCGAATAATCGGGCTGATGCAGCGTCAGCCCGGCGCGCCACTGTCCCTCCGCCGAGCCGGCGGCATAGCGCACGCCGCCGCCGGTGACGCCGCTGTCGAGCGCCCCGGCCAGCACCGCCTGCATCCGTGCCTCATCGCCGACGCGGACGGTGGCACCGGCTTCGGCAACGGTCGATCCGCGATGGTCGTCGCCGATGGTGCTGGCGATATGGCGCACGCCACCGCCGATCGTCGTGCGATCGGTCAGCGCGACATCGACGCGCGCGGCGCTCTCGATCTGCGACAGGTCGCTGCCGTCGCGCAGCGTCACGCTGGCCGATGCCGCGCCGGGGGCGAAGGCGGCGGCGCGCCGTGCGGTGCGGTCGGTCGCGCCGAGGCGGCGATAGAGCCGGGTCGCACCGGCGGCGTCGCCATCGGCGCTGCGGGCGTCGGCGAGGATGCGGATCACGCGCCGGTCGGCCGGATGCTGCGTCGCCAGCGTCTCCGCACGACGGCGGCCCTCGCCCGGATAGCCAGCGGCGACATCGGCCTCGATCGTCAGCAGTTGCGGGTCGAGGTCGGAGGCGTCCTGCGCCACCGCCGCGACCGGCGCGTCGTCGCCCGGCGTGAAGCCGATCGTCATGCGATTATCGCTATGCCGCCAGCGCAGGGTGCGTCCGGCGGCGGGGCGCAGCACAAGGCTGTCATCGTTCCAGCGCAGATCGCCGATCGCGTCGCCGGCGGCATCGCGAAACCGGTTGATCGCTCGGTCGTCGATCGGACGGTCGGCGCGAACGACGATCTCGCCGCCATCGCCCTCGACGCTCAGCGTCGTGCCGACAGGCCACACCAGCGGTGGATCGCCGCCCGCGACCTCGCCATCGGCAAGGATCGCCGGCGGCACGCGCAGCACCGGGCCGGCAATGCCCGCGATCAGGACCAGCGCCGCGATCATTGTTGCGACAACACCATGCGGGCACGGCCGGGCTGGCCATCGGCGATCAGCAGCCGGGCATGGAGCGCGACCAGTTGCCGGTCGTTCGGGGTCGCCTGTCGCAGGCGTTCGACCAGCGCCACCGCTTCGCGCCGACGGCCGAGCCGGTCGAGCAATTCGGCGGCGGCGCGGCTGTCGCCGGGCGTTTTGGCCAGCGCCTTTTCGAGCCATGGCCGCGCCGCGCGGTCGCCGCCGATCCGGGCCTGCGCATCGGCCATCAGCCGCAGCGCGGGCAGATCGTTGCCCTGTGTCGCCAGATAGTCGCGCAGGATCTGCACCGTGCGCGGCGCATCGCCGGCATTCCACGCGCTCCATGCCAGATCCATCCGGTCGCGCGGGGCGGCGATGCCGGTCGCGACGCGGGCACGAAGCAGCGCGGCGAGCTGGGCCGGGTCGGGCCTGCGCGGCATCGCGTCGCCCGCCGCGCGCACCGCATCGGCGGACAGCGCGCGTCCGTCGAACAGCCGGGCCAGCACCGTGCGCCCGGCGGAATCGTCCCCCGTCGCCTGCGCGAGCCGCAACCGTTCGAGCAGCACCGGCGTGCGATCGGCCAGCGGATGGCGCGCGAGGAACGCGGCCGCATCGCCCGGCCGGTCGCGATCGGCATAGGCAGCGATCCAGTCGAGCTGCTGCGCCGGCGCGCCGCTCAGGGTACGCTGGCGTAGCCATGCGACGTCGCTCTGGCGGGGGCGCGGACCGAGCAGATAAAGCAGCCGGCGCGCCGCCGGACCGTCGGGGCCGCTCTGCCCGACCGCCGCCGCCAGCACGCCGACCGCATCGTCGCGTGCCCCCGCCGCCAGCAATTGCTCGGCGATCGGCAGCGGATCGGTGCCCGGCACCTGCGCGCGGGCAAGCAGCATCTGCCGCAGCCCCGCCCGGTCGCCGGCACGGGTCAGGATCGCTTCGCGCGCGGCATCGCGCTGATCGCCGGGCAGCAGCCCCGCCGCCGCCAGCGCCGCGCGCTGGTCGCCTGCCGCCTGCGCGACGCGGATCGCAAGCCACGGATCACCGGCGCGCCAGTCGCTGCCGACCCGGGCGAGCCGCGCGATCCACGCCCCCTGCCCCGCCCGTTCCAACCGGCGGGCAAGGTCGAGCGACAGCGCGACGTCGGGTCGCGGGATCGCGCCGCGTTCGGCGGCGGCGACCAGCAGGTCGGGCCGTTCGAGCGTATAGGCGGCGGCGACGATCGCCGGCGCCGGCACACCCCTGGCCGCTTCGAACAGCTTCGCCGCGGCATCGCGCTGCCCCGCC
Organism: Sphingomonas sp. Leaf67; assembly: GCF_001421965.1. GTDB lineage: Bacteria > Pseudomonadota > Alphaproteobacteria > Sphingomonadales > Sphingomonadaceae > Sphingomonas. The sequence continues at coordinate 101,044 of NZ_LMLP01000003.1, read as the reverse complement.
TCGGCCAGCAGGTCGATGCGCAGCGGCCACGTCCCGGCGACCGTGCCGTCGGGCCGTGCCGCCAGATAGGCGAGCGCCACCGTGCCGCGACCGGCGGCCTTCAGGTCATAGGCGACCTGCAGCGTCGTGACCTTCTGCCCCGCCGCCTGCAATTGCGCGGTCAGCGTGGCGAGCTCGGCGGCATCGGCGCGCTTGATCGTATCGGCCAGCGCCGGCAGCTGCGGTCCCGCCGACGGCGCGGGCGACGGGATCGGCGGCGGCAGCGCGATCGACACCGTCACCGGATGGGCGCGGCGCTCGACATGCAGGATTTCGGTCCGGCCGGGCAACAGCAGGATCGCGGCGGCCAGCGCCGCCCCGCCCGCGGCCATCGGCACGCCTATCGCCAGCCAGCGCTGGTCGCCGGCCCTCATCCGGTCGGCTCCGGCCACAACCGGTCGAGCGCCAGCGTCGAGACATAGGGCGCAAACCCCGCCGCGCGTTCGCGGGCATAGAGTTTGGCCACCGGCCCGCGATCGGCCATGTCCCAGTAGTCGAGCGTGGTCACGACCAGCGCCGGGTTGATCGCTTTGGCCGCGCGCAGCCGGTCGGCCTGCCAATGCCAGTCGCTGTCGGACAGCATGTCGTAGCGCTTGGTCGCGAAGTTCCAGCGCGACGCCATCGATTCGCCCAGCACATAATCGATCGACGGCGCGACCCGGTCGAGCAGGGCGTAGCCGCGGTTGAGCATGATCCGGATTCCGGGAAAACGTTCCCGGATCGCGACGATCAGGCGCGCGCCCGCCGCCACCATATCCTTTGCACCGAGGGGGTCCTGCCGTTCCATCGCCTCGGCATTATCCATGGTATCGATGAAGATTCCGTCATAGCCAAGTTTCAGTATTTGCGGGACGATCTGGTCCAGCACCGTCGCGGTCCATGCCGGATGGCGCAGATCGGCACGGCGCGCATCGGGCCAGTCGGGATTGGCGATGCCGAGCGCCCCGGCCCGGTCGAGCGCCGCGAAATAGGGCCGCCGCTTCTCGACCTCGCCGAGGCTGACATAGCCGAGCAGCACCGCCCCCTCGCCGCGCAACGGCGCGATGGGGCGCGGATGATGCGGTTCGAGGACCAGCAGCTGATACCGTCGGGCCAATACCGGATCGGTCGCGGGACCATAATCGACCGCCCAGCGCAGCGACGCGTCGCCGCTGGCGGGGCGCACCTGTCCCGACGTCGCGCCACGCAACCCGAGCGTCAGCCCCACCGCGCCCGCACCCAGCGCCATCGCCTGCCTGCGACCGATCACAGCCAGCGGCCGCCATGGCCGACGACCGCCGGATTGTTTCCGACGAACAACAGATAGGTCATGTTCGTGCTTGCCTCCGCGACCAGCGCGAGGCCGACGAACGCCCCCACCACTGCCCCGGCCATATAGCCCCAGCCAAAGGCCGCGAAACCGGCATCGAACTGGACGAGCGTAGCAAGCGCACTGGCGAGGGCGAAGCTGGCCCAGGTGACCAGAATGCGTCCGAACAGGTCGTAATAGGCCAGCACCACCGTCGTCGCGATCACCACGAGGTGGAACACCGCCCCCGCCGACGTCTGACGAAAGGCGAAGATCGCGCGGACGTCGGCACCGATCGCGTCGAACAACGGCACTGCCAGCACCCACGCGAAGGCGGCGATCAGCATCTGCGCCAGCACCAGCAGGCGCAGGCTGTCCCCCATCACCCGGACGACCTCGCCCCGCGCTTCCTCGATCCGCTCCAGCGTCGAGGTGCCGGTGCAGCGCGCCAACATGCTGCCGAACGCGCGGTCGAACCGGGTTTCGGTGACGATCAGCAACAGCGTCAGCCCCGGTACGATCGTCAGCAGGCCGAGGAAACTGCCCCCGTCGTTGATCGGGTTGAGCCGCAGCGCGCCGATCGCGATCCGGCTCGCCGGGCCGAACCACAAGATCCATTTGTCGATCCAGATCGCGGCGACCCCGGCAATGCCGGCCAGCGCGATGATGAGCGCAAGGCGCGGGTGCATCGCATCGCGTGTCGGCAACACCACGTCGCCCGCGAAATGGCGGCGCAGCACCAGCAGGATCGCCGCCAGCGTGAGGCCGATGCCGCCGGTCACGACCAGCAACACCCCGACCAGCTCGCGCTGCGGCCAGAGCGACAGCGTGCCCGCCGCGACGCCGGTCCCGATCAGATAGGCGACCGGCACCGCGCGATAGCGGTCGAGCGCGGTCAGCATCGGTCCCGCAATCCAGATCTGCGCCAGCCACGCGAGCGCCACGCTCGCGGCCAGCGCCTGCGCGAACGGCAATCGTCCCAGCACGCCGAACAGCAATGCCCCCGCCGCCAGCCCGATCACGCCGCCCGCCGCCAGTGCCAGCAGGACGATCCCCGGTATCCCGGCCGCGTCGCGCGCGAAAATGCGATCGGCGACCAGTCGCGTCGCGACGATACCGATCGGTGCCGCGGCCAGCGCCGACAGGCTGAACGCATAGATCAGCACGGTTTGCAGGATCATGCCGTTGGCCGACGTCAGATGCACCGCCGCCCAGCGTTCGAGCAGCCCCATCGCGACCGCGGTCATCAACCACGGCCCTGCGCTGATGACGGCACCATGCGCAGCGGCGCCGACGATACCGCCGACGCCGCCTTCGCGCGCAACCTGTGCCAGTTTGAATCCGATTCCCGCCATTCGCGCCCCCGACGACGCTTCCTAGCCCAGCAATCCCTTACAGAAAGAAATCACCCGACGTCAGAACGTGATGCCCGAACAACGCGATCGAGAAATCGGCCGACTTGCCGAAGGTCGTGCCCTCGACGACGGTGTATTCGTTGCCGCCCGACATTTCGTAGCGATAGCGAAGCTGTCCTCCGCCCGAGAAACGGCCATTTTCGCCGATGAAGGCAAATGCCTGATCGCCCCGGGCGAATATCGAGATGTTGGCGTCGATCGCCGACAGGTCGATCTTGTCCTCGCCGGCGCGGAAATCGGTGATGACGTCGCGCAGGCCGGACGAGGTGAGGGTATCGCCCTCCCGTTCGAAACGGAACACATCGCGCCCCGCCCCGCCGGTCATCACATCGCGATCGTCGCCGCCGATCAGCAGGTCGTTGCCATTGCCGCCGTCGAGAATGTCCTTGCCATCATTGCCGATCAGCGTGTCGTTGCCGTCGCCGCCGTTCAACATGTCGTTGCCATAGCCGCCGGTCAGCTGGTCGTTCCCGCCGAAACCGTTCAGGACGTCATGCCCCCAGCTGCCGTCGAGCGTATCGCCCTCGCCGGTGCCGTTCATCACGTCGTCGCGCAGCGTGCCGATCTGGTTCAGTCCGGCGACGTCCTTCACCGTCACCGACAGCAGCTGCCGGTCGGTCACGCCATTGGCGTCGGTGGCGACGACGGTGACGTCGTAGATATTGTCGCGGTTGGCATCCTGCGCGTTTTCGTAATCGGGCGCGGTGTTGAACTTCAGGACACCGGTCGTCGCGTCGATGCTGAACAACGCCCCCTCGCCACCCGGCGCGATCGAATAGCGGACGACATCGCCGTCGCGGACGTCGGGATCGGTCGCGGTGACCGTGCCGACGGTCGCGCCGTTTTCGAGGACCGTGATCGAACCGCGATCACCGCCGCCCGCCGACGTGATGGTCGGACCGCCGGTCTGCTCCTTCACATTGTTCACATAGACCCACAGCAACTGCCGCGACGTCGCGCCGAACGAGTCGGTGGCGACGACGTTCACGTCGTAGATGTTGTCGCGGTTCGAATCGCGGGCGGTTTCGAAATCGGGTGCCGCCACGAACTTCAGCACGCCGGTATCGGCGTCGATCGTGAACAGCGATCCCTCGCCGCCCGGCGCGATCGAATAGCGAATGACATCGCCGTCGCGCAGGTCGGGATCGGTCGCGGTGACCGTGCCGACCAGCGTCATATTCTCGTTCAGCGCCATGCTGCCCCAGCTGCCGCCGCCGGACGAGGTGATGACGGGACCGCCGGTCTGTTCGGTCATGTTCTTGACCGTGACATAGACCATCTGCTTGTCGACCATGCCGCGGGCGTCGGTGGCGACGACATTCACGTCATAGATATTGTTGCGATCCGAATCCTGCGGGTTTTCGAAATCGGGTGCCTTGATGAAGCTGAGCACGCCGGTCGTCGCGTCGATCGTGAACAGCGCCCCTTCGCGACCCGCTTCGATCGAATAGCGGACTCGGTCGCCTTGCGCGACATTGGCGTCGGTGGCGGTGATCGTGGCGACCGCCATGCTGTTTTCGGCCAATGCCGGCAGCCACACCGCATCGCCGCCGCCGAACGAGGTGATCGTCGGACCGACATTGACGACCTGCGTCACCTTGACGGCGTGGGTGCCGATCGTACCGATGTCGATCGTCGCGATCTCACCCACCAGCGAGTCCAGCGTGCCGCCCTCGACGGTGATCCAGTTGGTGCCCGGCGCCTTCAGGTCGATCACGACCTTGCCCTCGCCCGCCACGGTGAACGACAGGTCGCTGCCGTCGCCCGACAGCGTTTCGAGCGATGCGCGCATCGGCAGCTGGGTGATGTGGGTGACGTCGTCGGCCTTCGCGCCCATGGTGATGTCGAAGCTGCCGCCCTTGGCCGGTAGGAATAGCTTGTCGTCATTATAGGCGTACCAGCCCTTGACGCTCTGGATCACCTGCCCCGCCTTTTGCCCGTCGACATCGAGCGCGAACAGGCCGCTGCCCATCGACGACGAGACCGACGCGGTGATGGTGTTGCCGACGACGCTGCTGACGACCTGCGCCTTGTCGAACGCGTTCACGCGGTTGGCGAGATCGGCGAGCGTTACGAACTCGACGCCCTTGGCCGCTGCCGCCGCGACGAAATTGTCGAACATCGACCGGACATAGGGGCTGCCGGCGTTGGTGGGGTTGCCGTCGTTGTCGATCGCCCAGGTGGTGGGGCCGTAATCATGCCACGGCCACACGATGATCGGCGCATCGGCATTGCCGGTCAGATTGGCCAGTTCCTTGGCCCACACCGCTTCGGCTTCGGCGACGGTCTTCTTCTGGAATTCCATCAGCGAGAAATCGAACGAGGTGTTCGGCGCGATATAGACCTGGTTCGATGCGGCATTGGCCGGGTTCATATAGCCGATGGCGTTGGGATAGCCGGCACCGACGCCCGAATAGCCGCCCGACAGATATTGCACGTACTTCAGGATTTCCTGCGACGTCGCGATCTGTTCGGGCGCGCCCGGAACCGCTGCGCCGCCGACCGACACGGTCCGGCCGAGATAGTCGCTCAGCTTGGCTTCCAGCTCTGCACGGCTCTGGCCGAATTCGAACCTGATCTGTTCGTCGGTCAGCAGGTTGGTGTCGTGCGGGTGGGTATAGCTGTGGGTGCCGATCTCGTTCCCCATGTCGATCAGCTGCTTGTAATAGGGCAGCGACACTGCCCAGTCGGTCGCCTGGCCATTGGCCGGATCGTTGCCGATATTGACGTAATAGCTGCCGACGAAATTATACTTCGCCTTCCACTCGGCAAGGATCGGGATCATCTTGTCATAGATGCCCGGCGCGCCCTCTTCGGGCTTCACTTCGTCGCGTTCCTGGCTCTGGTCCATGTCGGTGCGCGACGCGAACAGGCCGGCACCGCGGGTCATCTGCAACCCGACCGACAGCCCGCCGCCATGCACCGAATAATCGATCGCCTTTTGCAGCAGGTTCTCGTCGGCCATCACCGCTTCGGACGAAAAGATCACGTTGCGACCGCCGGTCTGGGTCGCGATCGCCGCCGAATAGGTCTCGCCGTTCACGGTCGCGGTCGCGATCGTCTGCCCGGTGCCGCTCTCGCTCTTGAACGCGTTCCAGCCAACCTGCTTGTAATCATGGACGACCTGCCCGTCGGCATAGCCGTCGAGCACGAGGCCGCTCGCGTCGGTCGCCTTGATCGTCACGTCGGCGGGGAAACCGCCGGTCACGCGCGTCGCGTCGAACAACAGCTTCATGCGCGCATAGCTGTCGCCGGCCAGCGCATTGCCCGCCGCGTCGTTGGTCATGAACTCGCCCGCCGCGATCAGGCCGATGCCGTACTGCTTGGTCGCCTGTTCCAGCGTCTGCGCGATGGCGTCGACCTTGGTCGCGTCGACGTTGCGGAACGACGGGAAGATGATCGAGTCATATTTGGCGACGGTCGCGAGGCTGGTCAGATCGTCTTCGGTCAGGATGTCGAACGGAACGCCCGCCTGCATCGCCTGCGCCTGCACCGACATGAACAACTGCGAATAGGCGGTCTTGCTGAAATAGGCGTTGGCGGTGCTTTCCGACCATACGATCGCGACGCGCTGCGCCGGGTCGACGGCGAAGCCCGCATCGTTGAAGACCGTGAACGGCGGTGCGGAATAGCTGCCGGGCAGGAACACCGAATCATTGACGTCGTAGAGCGTATCGATCGCTTGCGGGTTGCCGATCGCGGCCTTGTCGACGCGGAATTCGACGGTCGAGCGATCGTCCGACCACACCGCCTGCAGGTTGGCGATCGCGGCGGCGGCACCCGGTGCGCCCTTGTACAGCGCGACCGATCCGTCGGCATCGAAATTGACGCTATATTCGGCCCCGCCGGCAAAGCCGAAAATCTGGTAGCCGGTCTGCGCGTTGCGATCGGTATTCAGCCAGACCGTCGTGTTGATCCCGACGGTGCCCGGCACCTTCAGCGCGAAGGCGAACGCGTCGCCATCGCTCCTGGCATAGATGGCATAGCCGTCCTCGAGCCCGCGATCGATACGGTCCTGTGCGCTCCAATCGCCCAGATTGCCGTCCAACATGATCGGGTTCACGCTTGCCATCTTGTCCATCCCTGTGTCGCCACCGATCCTTCGCCATGGTCCCCCGGCGGTTCGGTTGGCCGCGCTTCGCATCTGGTTGCGATCGTCGCAAGTACTTCCTGAACGGGAGGGCACTTCATCGTTCAGTCATTCGTATCAGGTCGATACGGATTGTCCGGAACCGGGACAGGATCGGATAATTTACCAACAATCCTGTGGTATTAACTATGTCAATACTCAATCAGGTTGAGTTCGCCACGGACTAAATCGTACGAAATCGACGACATGTACGCCGATACTGACCTCGATTGACGAACCGGCCGCAGCACTGGATGTCGGTCGAGGATATGCTTGCCGCAAAAGGTTAATGCCCGAACGCATGGACCCGGACGGATCGGTCGCTACTATACTGACCATGCACGATAATCTCACCGCCGATCGCCCGACCTTCGTCACCCATCTCGAATGCTCGATGACCGGGGAGCGGTATGACGCCGATACGCTCCACAATCTATCGCGGGTCGGCAAACCGTTACTGGTCCGTTACGATCTTGCAGCGGTCGGTGCGGCGCTGTCGCGCGATACGCTGGCGGCGCGCGATACCGATCTGTGGCGATGGCGCGAGTTGCTGCCGGTCCGCCATGCCGCGAACATCGTCAGCCTGGGCGAGATCGAGACGCCGCTGATCCCCATCCCCTGCGCCGGGGGCGAGCGGGTGTTGGTCAAGGACGAGGGCCGCCTGCCGACCGGCAGTTTCAAGGCGCGCGGGCTGGTGATGGCGGTGGCGATGGCCAAAGAGCTGGGCGTACGCCGCATCGCCATGCCGACCAACGGCAATGCCGGCGCGGCGCTGGCCGCCTATGCCGCGCGCTGCGGGATCGAGACGATCATCTTCTGCCCCGAAGATACGCCCGAAGTGAACGTCCGTGAGATCGCGGCGCAGGGCAGCCGGGTCTGGCGGGTCAACGGCCTGATCGACGATTGCGGGGCAATCGTCGCGAGAGGTGCTGCCGAGGGCCGCTGGTTCGACTTTTCGACGCTGAAGGAACCGTACCGGATCGAGGGCAAGAAGACGATGGGCCTCGAACTCGCCGCGCAGCTTGGCTGGCGGTTGCCCGATGCGATCTTCTACCCGACCGGCGGCGGTACCGGCCTGATCGGTATGTGGAAAGCCTTTGACGAGCTGGAGGCGCTGGGCTGGATCGGGTCGGAGCGGCCGCGCATGTATGCGGTGCAGGCCGCTGGCTGCGCACCGATCGTCCGTGCGTTCGAGGCGGGACAGGACCATGCCTATCGCTGGGAAGACGCACACACCGTCGCCGCCGGCATCCGCGTTCCGCGCGCGGTCGGCGACTTTTTGATCCTGCGCGCGGTGCGAGAGTCGGGGGGCAAGGCGCTGGCGGTGGGGGACCCGGCGATCCTGAAGGCCGTGGACGATTGCGCACGGCGCGATGGCCTGCTGCTGTGTCCCGAGGGCGGCGCGACGCTGGCGGCGTATCGGCAGGCGCTGCGCGATGGCGAGGTCGATGCCGAAGAGGACGTCGTGCTGTTCAACTGCGCGACCGGGCTGAAATACCCCCTGCCCCCCGCCGACGCGACGCTCGACCGGCATGGGGAGATCGATTTCGACCGGTTATGAGGTAATGCTACGCCGGCTATTCAGACTGGCGACCGCCGCGCGGCGGTTCGTCGAGCCGGTATGGCCGGCATGGCATGTGGACTGGGTGGTCCGTTACCATCGCCGCCGTCACGCTACACCTGTGTCCGTAGCAGCCTGTTCGTTGTCCGCCTGCTCGCCGAACAGGGCATCGTCGGCGTCCTGCGGTCGGGCATCCCGCCTGCCGACGAACGGGAACCCGCGTCCGCGTCGTTCGGATTTCGTGCAGTCGGTGGATGGGAAAGCCATACCTGGGTCGAGGCGTGCGGCTTTATCATCGATATCACCGCCGACCAGTTCGGCGATGCGCCGGTGATCGTCGTCCCGGCGCACGACCGGCGGTATGCGGCGGGCAAAGGCCCCACTGCCCTGCCCGCGCCGGAACCAAAGCCTGTCGAGGCTGTCGATATCGTCTGGCAGGCCCGGGCGTGCGGGACAGGACGGGAACATTTCGCTTCCCTTTCGCGGGCGACCGACTCATAGAATCGACATGCCGATCCGTGCCGAAAATCGCTGGCTCTACCCGATCGACTGGACACAGCTGTCTGCGACGATCCGGTTCGATCGTGCCGGGGGCCGCTGCGAGCGATGTGGCCGGCCCCATCTGGCGCGGGTGCCGCATCTGGGCGATGGTCGCTGGTGGGATGCCGACGAGCGTTGCTGGCGGTCGCCACGCGGACGACGGATCGTGACCGTTCGTGTGCCTCTTGCCCGCGTGCGCATGACCCGTGTTGTGCTTGCGTGTGCGCATCTCGACCATGATCCCGGAAACAACGCTGCCGCCAACCTCGCTGCATTGTGCCAGCGATGCCATATCCTGCACGATGCGGCCGAACATCGCTGGCAGCGCTGGTGGAATCGCTTTCGGTACAGGGCGTTGCACGATCTGTACGAACACCCTCCCCTTACCCGCAAACGCCTTGCTGCTGGTCGAGCTGCTCCTTTCAAAACCTGAAATCAAGCCATCGAAATGGTTAGACGGTTTATTGAAAGGTTAGCAGGTTAAGGGCGCGGAATAAGCTTCCCAACCGGCTCACAACCACGAGTCGCGTGCGTGTTCGCGTTCCTGAAAGTTCGACGCTTCGTTCCCGATAGATCGGCCGTCACGTTCCCGAAGTGTCGGTCCATCGTTCCCAAAGGGTCGAACGGCGTTCCCGGAGTGTCGACGGCTCCCCGATACCGCCCGATCGACCGCCCCGATTGAATCAATTCTTCAGTGGTGGGGGTGAGGGACGTTCAATTGGGGTGGGGATATTCAATTTCATGCGCAACTGGCTGTTGGGGGCTTGGGCCGCACGACACTTCGGGAACGCGGGTGCGGGGGGTGGTCGATCTTTCGGGGACCGTTTGAGGGGTTCTACGGGTTTGCCGATCCCGGCATTGCGAAGGCGGTATGCGTTAAAAGGGCCGTATAAAGAACGGGGGGCGGGGCCTCGCCGCTACGTTGCCCCGCCGTTACCGGCCGAGTTCATGTCGGTGTTGTGCATCCCAACGCCGGACATAGCCGATAAACGCCGCCTGATAGCTGACCGGGGTCCGGGTGCTGTCGGCTTCGATCCAAGCGCGGAATTCGGCGTGCAGCGTCTGATAATCCCAGCCCGGACATTCATTGCGGAGCAGCGACAGCGTCTGCGGCGTGATTTCGCCTTGGGTCGCCCGGTTCGCCAGTCCCCTGATCGAGGCCCGGATCAGGGCGGCAGCATCGACCAGTTCCTCGGTCCGTTCGGGGGACGGCGCGGGCGTGGCGACCGGGGCGGGGGCAGGGGGCGCGCCGACGACGGTGGTGCGCGCGGCCCCCCCGGCTCGGCGGCGCATCCGCAGCAGTGGCTCGCGCTTGTCGACGGGTTGTTCGAGCGTTAACGAATAGCCCGGCAGCTCGTTGCGTTCCGCGATCTTCGCGATTTCGAATTTGAAGCGGCGATACTGGCCCTCGGCACCCGATTTTTCGAACAGGGTAGGCATCGAGATCGCGAAACCGGCCTCGCCGGCCCCGCCGGCATGTTTGCGCGCGACGCGGTACAGCCAGCGTTCGCGCCCGCCGGTCAGATCGAAATAGGCGCGGTCGATCGACAGCACGCCGCCGGTCATCATCACGCCTTCCCAAAACCAGTTCGACAGTTCGATCGTCATGCCCCGCGAGCGTTCGGTTTTTTCATCGACCAACTGGGTCCAGCCATCGAGCCAGCTGAACGTCGCCTCGCGCCGGTTCTCGGCACGGATATTGGTCTTGATCGTCGTCGCCACCAATCGATCGAGCGCCTGCCCGAGCAACTCATAGGCGCGGCCGGTCGTCGGCCGTCCGATCGCGCGCAACAGGTCATAGGGCATCAGGTGCAGCTTGCGCGGCACGTCGTTGACGCCGCGCCGCGCCATATCGGCCAGCACGCTGGCGCAATAGATCAGGATGTCGGCGTCCCAGATCGTTGCCATGCCGTAATCGGCATTGGCGGAGACATGGACCCACAGCTTCCCGTCGGGACTGCGATAGTCGATCGGCTTGAGCCGCTTGGTCTTCGCAAGGCTGAAGAACGGCCGCTCCATCATCTCGCGCTGATCGCGCAGCGGCATGTCGGCGAGATAGGGGAGGAACAGGTCGAACTGTTCGGGGATCTTTTCGGGCGTGGCGCGGGTCATTCGATCGGGTCCGATGGCGGGTTTCCCCGGGGAAACTTGGGAAGCGGGCAGGGCAGGGACGGGCGATGTTTCCCCGGGGAAACCGGCACCGCCCCGCCGCTCACCGTTGCAGTCCGCGACCGTCGGCTTCCAGTTCGCGCAGCGCCTGACGCACCATTTCGGCCATTTCGTCGTTGCCGAGACCCGATCCGGCATGAAGCCGCATCGTCACCCCCTGTCGATTGATCGTCTGCGCCGTCACCGCGACGCGGCCGTGCGGCGTCGTCCACACGAACCGGTCCTTGGTCTCCTTGCCGCGCTTGGGTGCGTCGATCAGCCGTCGCAGGACGTCGGCTGTCGCGATCGGCGGCAGGCCCTTGTCGCGCCGGTGCTGCTGTTCGCGCGCGAGGACCTTCGCCTCGCCGCCGATGACCGCCGCATCGGCGCGATCGTCGAGCGCCTGCGCCAGCGCGTAGCCGCCCTTCAACTGCACATCGCCGGGCGAGGCGAAGGCGGCAACGATCGGGTCGGGCAGCGCCGCGACGCGCAGCATCTTCGACAGCCAGCCTTTCGACAGCTTTAGTCGATCCGCCATGCGCGAGGCGTGGTTGCCATAATGGGTCTTGAGCGCGGCGGCATAGTTGCGCGCCCGTTCGAGGTCCGAAACATCGGCCCGCGCCCGGTTTTCGAGATCGGCAAGGCGAAAGGCGGCTTCGTCGTCGAGCGTCGCGACCTGCGCCACGAACATCATGTCGGGATAGCTGTGCGCGCGCAGCCACGAAATGGACCAGTGACGGCGGGTGCCGGCGATGACCTCATAGTCGTGCGCGGCGTCCCCCTCGACACGGCGCACGACGGCGGGGACCTTCTGCCCACCCTCCGCAATGATCGAATCGATCAGTTCGCGGCAGCTCGCCTCGGTCAGATGCGCGTAGGAGCGGGCATTGCCCGGCCAGATGCGGATGCGGGCCGGGTCGAGCAGCAGCTGCGTGACCTGACGAACCTCACCCGATGCGACGCGGGCGAGCGCGGATTCCCGGCCGAGCAGGGTCGTACCGCGCAGGCGATCGGAGCCGCGCTCGGCCGGGGCAGGGGGGGCGTCGGCAGGCTGCGGGGCTTCGTCGGACAGCAGCGCGGCGAGGTAATCGGATTGCTTACGCGCCATGGGGATGGGCCTTGTGGATGGGGTAGTTTGTTACGCGCGCCGCATTGGCCTTCGCCAACGCGTCGGTCGAGCCTGGTGCCCGCCGGCCGGGCGGTTTGAGAGCGGTTGGCGCTTTCAGCGCCTCCGCCCCGCGCTGCGCGCTGTCAAACCGCCGCATACAGCACCTCTTCCCCCGCCGGTGCGACACGTCCCCACCCCTGCCGGACCAGTTGCTCGATCTGTCCCAACGCCTCGTCCAGATTGGCGCGACAGCGTTTGTGCGTCTTGGGCGTGCCGATCGGCTTTTCAAGTTCGTAGACGGTCATCATCCGCATCGCCGCGTGACTGATCTCCGCCGATTCGAGGATCGGAACGGGCAGGAGCGCCGGGCCGAAGCTCTGTTCCATGATCGCGCGGACCATCGCGTGGCTGGGATCATTGCCGTCGAACTTCGAACAGATCAGCCGGACGAAGCTGTAATCGACCTCGATTCCGGCGCCGCCCAGTTGTTGCAACACCTGATCCATCATCGACAGGAATTGTACCGTCGAACAGAAATCGGGCGTGGTCGCCGCGAGCGGCACCAGCAGCGCGTTCGCGGCCTGCATCACCGCCAGACTGATCGTACCGAGCGCGGGCGGCGGATCGAGTAGGACGATGTCATAGTGTCGGGAAAGGTCGATAAGCCCTTGTTTTAGCTTACGAAACCGCGCGGCAAGCACCGATTGCCCGTCCGATCCCGACGCCGCCAGTTCATATTCGACGTCGAACAGTTCGAGGTTCGACGGGATCAGGTCGACATTCGGCCACGACGTCGATTTGACCGCATAGGACAGGTCGTTCTGCGTCGGATCGATCGAGAGATAGGGGTAGAGCGTCTCTTCACGCGTGATGTTGAAATGCGGGTTGAAGCCGAACAGCGTCGTCGTCGTCGCCTGGCTGTCGCAATCGACGACCAGCACGCGATACCCCTGCACGGCGAAATAATGGGCAAGATGCGTGGTTACCGTCGATTTCCCGACGCCGCCCTTGAAGTTCTGCACGGCGATGATCGCCGGCACGTCGAGCGGTGCGCGGGCGGGGGAGGCGCCGAGCACCTGCCGCATGTGCAGCAATTCCTCGACATTATAGCCGAGGCGACGGCCGTTTTCGGCGGCGGGGGCGGGGGGCAGGCGGCCATCGTCTTCGGCCATGCGGATGCGGTTGGTCGAACAGCCGAGCAATTGCGCGGCTTCAGCAATGCCGAAGCGGACGGTGAGTGCCTTGCGGCTTTCGGGCAGGAATGCCTTGCGCCGCAGCCGTTCGATCATCCGCTCGCCGGCATCGGCAAGATCGCCGATCTGGGCGACGATTGCATTCATGTTTGGGTCCGATCCGCAGTTTGAAGCTTGTCGGCAGGTATATGCCATCACGTGCTTCAATCGAGCAAGCGTAATCAGCGGAAAGTTCAGTGGCTGGTTTCGCTCAGCGCAACCTTGACCGGATCAGGCCGGTAATGAACAACAGGGCGCGCGTATCTGTACCGACCCCCCGGAAGCGGAGATGCACGATGAAAACCCTGACCTATGCGATAGCACCGGAGCAGTTGATCCAGGCGATCAATCCGTGGCGCTTCTATCAGCAAGGTGCCCAGATCGGGTTCGTGAACATTCAGCTGGGCAGTACACCCGCGCCCGAAGTCGAACAGCAGATATTGGACGATGTCGGAAGCTATGGCCGACAGATCGGCCGGATCGGCGACGTGCTGGAAGTTCTATTGAAGCATGTGCCGATGGAGACGTTGAGCGTGCAGGAGGCGGATGCGATCGCGATCCTGACCGGGCAGCTCGCTGCGGTGCGCCAGATCAAGCGTGGCCGGCGCACTTCGCGGTACCCGGTTGCCCGATAGCGGTTACGTAGCAACCGCCCCCAAAAAAATGGCGGGGAGCCGTTGTCTGCTCCCCGCCGATCCCGACGATTATGCGCGACCGAGATCGAACCGATCGGCCATCATCACCTTGGTCCATGCCGCCACGAAGTCCTGCACGAACTTCTCGCCGGCATCGCTACAGGCATAGACTTCCGCGATCGCCCGCAGCTGCGAGTTCGACCCATAGACCAGATCGGTCCGCGATGCGGTCCACTTCTGCTCCTTGGTATGGCGATCGGTACCGACAAACTCCTGATCGCTGTCGTCGCTGACCTGCTTCCACGCCGTGCCCATATCGAGCAGGTGCACGAAGAAGTCGTTGGTCAGCTGGCCTGGCCGGGTCGTGAACACGCCGTGTTCCTTCGCCTTGCTGTGGTTCGCACCCAGCACGCGCAGGCCCGCGACCAGCACCGCCATTTCGGGTGCCGAGAGCCCCAGAAGCTGCGCCCGGTCGACCATCAGTTCCTCGGTCGGAACGTTGAACTGCACCTGCAGATAGTTGCGGAACGCATCGGCCTTCGGTTCGAGCACGTCGAAGCTCTCGACATCGGTCCAGTCCTGCGTCGCGTCGGTTCGGCCCGGGGTGAAAGGAACGGCAACATGGTGGCCGGTCGGTGCGATCGCCTGTTCGACACCGACGACACCGCCCAGCACGATCAGGTCGGCGATCGAGACGGTCTTGCCGCCCTTGCCGTCGAAATCGGCCTTGATGCCTTCATAGACACCCAGCACCTTCGCCAGCTGTTCCGGCTCGTTGACGTCCCAGTCCTTTTGCGGGGCCAGACGGATACGCGCGCCGTTGGCACCGCCGCGCTTGTCCGACCCGCGATAGGTCGAGGCCGAGGCCCATGCCGTCGTCACCAGTTCGGCGAGCGACAGACCCGATGCGGCGATCGCTTGCTTGAGCGTCGCGACATCGCCCTCGCCCAACGGTTCGCCGGCCAGCTTCGGGACCGGGTCCTGCCATATCAGGTCTTCCTTGGGCACTTCCGGACCGATCAGGCGGACGTTGGGCCCCATGTCGCGGTGCGTCAGCTTGAACCATGCCCGCGCCCAGACATCGGCGAAATAATCGGGATCGGCACGGAATTTCTGACAGATCGCGTTGTACGCCGGATCGACCTTCAGCGCCATGTCGGCGGTCGACATCATCGTCGGCACCTTCTTTTCCGGGGTATGCGCGGCCGGGGCCAGCGTATCCTCGGGGTTGCCGACCGGCTGCCACTGGTGTGCGCCCGCCGGGCTCTTCACCAGTTCATATTCATGGTCGAACAGCATGTCGAAATAGGTCATGTCCCATTTCGTGGGCGTCGGCGTCCATGCCCCTTCGAGGCCCGAGGTGATCGTGTGATCGCCCATGCCGCTCTCATGTGTCGAGGTCCATCCGAGGCCCTGTGCGGCGATATCGGCGCCTTCCGGCTCGCGGCCGACATGGCTCGGATCGCCCGCGCCATGCGCCTTGCCGAAGGTATGGCCGCCGGCGGTCAGCGCGACGGTCTCCTCGTCGTTCATACCCATGCGGGCAAAGGTCTCGCGCATGTCGCGTGCCGAACCCTTGGGCATCGGGCAGCCGCCCGGACCCTCCGGATTGACGTAGATCAGGCCGTGCTGGATCGCGGCGAGCGGGCTTTCGAGCGCGAGGCCGGCTTCCTCATCGATGCGGGTCTGGCCGAGCCATTCCTCTTCGGTGCCCCAATAGACGTCCTTTTCCGGCTCGAACACGTCCTCGCGTCCGCCGCCGAAGCCGAAGGTCGGGCCGCCCATCGATTCGATCGCGACATTGCCGGCGAGGATGAACAGGTCGGCCCAGCTGAGCTGCCGGCCGTATTTCTGCTTGATCGGCCAAAGGAGGCGACGCGCCTTGTCGAGATTGCCGTTGTCCGGCCATGAATTGAGCGGCGCGAACCGCTGCTGGCCCGCCGACGAACCGCCGCGGCCGTCGCCGGTTCGATAGGTGCCGGCCGAGTGCCACGCCATGCGGATGAAGAACGGGCCGTAATGCCCATAATCGGCCGGCCACCATGGCTGGCTGTCGGTCATCAGCGCGGTCAGGTCGGCCTTCAGCGCGGTATAATCGATCGCTTCGAATTGCTTGCGGTAATCGAAGTCGTTGCCCATCGGGTTACCGCTGACACCCTTTTGATGCAGGATGTCGATCGACAGCGCCTCTGGCCACCAATCGCGCGCGGTGTGTCCCAGCAGGCGGCGCATCGCCGCGGGCTGCTTCTTGGGATCGTTGATCGGGCTGCCTTCGGTAATGGCATCCATGGTGAAACTCCTCTCAACCGTGTCGTGTCGGCAACATGAACCAGCGGGATATGATATGCTAATGACTTGAAACGATGCCAACGATCGGTTTTTTCGATCTACCGCGGCTATTGCGCGTCGTGTCGGGCACGCCCGGCGTAGAAGTCCGCCAGCACATCGAACGCCAGCTTGCGCTGTCCGGTTTCCGACACCAGCCCCTTGCGATTATAGCCCTGTTGCCAGCCATTCTGGCGGCGCGGCGAGCGGAAATCCTTGAGCAACCATGGCGACAGGCCGGTAAGCGTCGGGATACGCTCCGCCATCGCCAGCGTCGCGCGGTAATAGTCGCGCTGATATTCCTCAGAGAATTTCTGCGGGGCGGCGCGATCGTCGTGGAACCCCGCCTTGGCACCCGCACCGAATTCGGACAGGATCAGCGGCTTGTCGGTCGGCACCCGCCACCGAATGGCGGGCAGATCGGCCAGACGGTCGGGCGAATACCATCCATTATAAGTGTTGACGCCCATCACATCGAGCCGGTCGGCGAGCGGGTCGTTGATCGTCATCAGCGGATGGCCGTCGCTGGTCGACCGATCGGTCAGCAGCGCCGCCCCCAGCAACCGCGTATCGTCAAGCCGCCGGACGTCGTCGGCCAGCGCGCCCAGAAAGGCGTTGCGCGCTGGCGAATTAGGGGTTTCGTTGGCGATGCTCCAGATCGCGATCGATGCGCGGTTGCGGTCGCGCACGATATTGTCGGCGAGCATCGCGCGGGCGGTACGCAGCGTCGCCGGATTGTCCCACGCGATCAACCAATAGACCGGCACCTCGCTCCATACGAGCAGACCCAGTTCGTCGGCGAGGCGCGTCGTCACCTCGCCATGCGGATAATGGGCAAGGCGGACGAAATTGGCGTGGAGGCCGTCCTTCGCCTCGGCCAGCAGCGCGCGCGCCGCGGCCGGGGTAATGGCCCGCGCCGGATTGTTGCCGAACTCTTCCTCATGCACGCTGATGCCGCGCAGGAAGACCGGACGGCCGTTGAGCAAAATCTGCGCCCCGCGCCGTTCGATCGTGCGAAAGCCGATGCGGTCGTGCCAGCGATCCTCGCCCGCCTCGATCGTCACGTCGTAAAGGCTTGGCATTTCGGGGGACCAACGGCGCAGGCGTCGGGGGGCGGCGGTCTCGCCGTGCCAGCGGCCCTCGCCATCGGTACGGCCCGAGACCGTGACCCCCAGCGCCGGGATCGTCAGCCGCAACAGGGCATTGGCGGCGGTGGTGCCGTTCAGCTTCGCATCGATCGCGATCCGTCCGCTGCGGGTCAGCCGGACCCACGCATCGTCGACAAAGGTCGCGGGCGTTTCGATCAGGCGGATGTCGCGGGTGATGCCGCCGTAATTCTCCCAGTCGGTGACCGGCGGCGGTACGCTGCTGGCGTCGACCGCGGAATCGACCGCGACGGTGATCTGGTTGTCGCCGGCCCGGATGCGATCGGTGACCTCGATCGCAAAGGGGGTGAAGCCGCCCTCATGTTCGCCGACGAACTGGCCGTTCAGAAACACGCGTGCGCGGTAATTGACCGCGCCGAACCGGAGGAAGCGGCGCTTGCCGGCCATCGGCTGCGCGCTGAAATGGCGTTGGTACCAGACCAGCCCCTGATAATGGCGCATCTCCGCCGCATGCGTCATCCACCCGCCGGGCAGCGTCGCGATCGGCGCGGCGGCCATGTCATATTCGAACAGCGACTGCTGGTTGCGGCGCAGTTCGGCGGGGACGTCGACCTCGGCCCAACGGCGTTCGGTGACGTTCGCGTCCTCGCCGTGAAAGCCGCGCATCCCGGCGCGATAGGGATCGATCGAATAATGCCATTGTCCGGTCAGGTCGGTGCCGGGGCGCAGATCGCCCGCGACCATCGCGACCGGTACCGGCGGCGTCTGGGCAAGGGCCGGGCGGGCGGGAAGCAGGAGCGCGAACGCGCCGAGCAGTGCGAGCGGAAGGCGGGCGATCATCGCGGCATCATTGCCGTTGGGGGGAAGGGGGACAAGGGGTTAGCTGGGAAGCCGGCCGGCTGCTCGGTTGATCGCCTCAATCGTCATCCCCGCGCAGGCGGGGACCCATAGACGCTCTGGCTGCGTCTCCATCGCGAACGTCGGCGCAGATGGATTCCCGCCTGCGCGGGAATGACGGAGGTGGTGGGCTGGAACCCGACCTCCCGCGGGGTCCGTGGCACGGAAGGGTTAGGCGGCCACCGCTTCCAATCGCGCCAGCAGCACATCTTCCTCGACGATCTCGATCGCGGCACCGGCGCGGTTGAGTTCTTCCGCGCGGCGATAATCGGCATGGGCGTGGACGAACCGGCCAAAGGTCTGGGCATTGCCGATCACCAGCAGCGTCGTGGTCGTACCGACGCCGGCCACGATCCGCGCGCCGAGGCCCGCAAGCCGATGGGCAAGCGGACCGTCGCGGGTCGCACCGATCAGGGCGATGCGCTGCCCCTTCAGCGGGCCATCGCCGGCCGCCCTGGGCGCGGAACCCCGTTTGGGCGCGGGCGCGAACAGGGTGGCAAGGTCGTGGCCGGTATGCGCCATGGCACGGACGACGACCATGCCCGCCGCCCGTGCGTCGCTGAGCGCGTCGTGGTGCTTGTGGCGCAGTTTCAGGAATTTGGTCAGGATGTTCAGGCGGTGGCTGGGCAATTCGGGCCACGCGCGGCGGGCGACGCCGACGCTGTCGAGCCAGCGCGTCTCGATCGGGGGCAGGCCGTGCTGCGCACAGGCGGCGGCCAGCGCGCTCTTGTCGAACGACGAATGGGCGACCGTCACCTGCCCCGTTAGATAGCTGCCGACCGTCACATGAATGTCGGCGAAATTGGGTTTGCCATGGACATGGTCGCTGGTGATGCCGTGGATGCGGACGTTCGACGGGAAGAATTCGTCGCAAGGATCGAGCAGCGTTTCATAGGCGAAGACTTCGATGCCGTCCCGAAAGCCGACGATGCCGATCTGGCAGATGCTGCTGACGCGCGAACAGGCGGTTTCGACATCGATGACGACGAAATCGACGGGCGGAACGGAAGGCACGGACACCGCGTCGCCATAGCATGACCATCCGGGCCAGCGTAAGGGTGCCGCGATGGGGACGACGGGGCAATACGCGGTACGATGGGCGGCGACGCTGCTGGTCGTGGTGACATGGATCAGCGCGGCGCTGTTCGGCGCGTATATCGTCGCGTTCTTCGGCGGCGCGGCGCTGCGCGGCAATCCGGAGCAATGGAACGCGTCGCTGCCCGCGCTCTTCGACCGTGCGGGACCGGTCGGCACGGTGGCGATCGGCGCGCATTTCGTCGCGGGCGGCGTGTTGCTGCTGTTCGGCCCGATCCAGTTGATCGGACGCCTGCGGGCCGCGTGGCCGGCGCTGCATCGGTGGCTGGGCCGCGTCTATGTCGTCGCGGCGGCGGTGGCCGGGGCAGGGGGGCTGGGCTTCATCGCCACGCGCGGCACGATCGGCGGGATCGTGATGGATGTCGGCTTCGGCCTGTACGGCCTGCTGGTCTTCGGCGCGGCGGTGCTGGCGTGGCAGCGGGCGTGGACCGGACGGATCGAGGCGCACCGGGCATGGGCGATCCGCCTGTTCGCGCTGGTGATCGGATCCTGGCTGTACCGGATGGAATATGGCCTGTGGTTCCTGACCATGGGGAAGGCGGGGCATGCCAGCGATTTCCACGGTCCGTTCGACGCGGTGATGGCGTTCGCCTTCTACCTGCCCAATCTGCTGGTCGCCGAACTGTTCCTCCGGGCGCGGCGTCGCCCGGCCAATAGCGCCGCGATGGTCGTTGCGGTCGCGGGGCTGGTCGCCGCCAGCCTGTTCATCGTGCTGGCGACATGGGTATTCGTGACGCGCTTCTGGGGACCGGGTTTCGTCAGCGGGGTGACCGGCGCGCCGCTGTGACGCGCCCGCCCGTCGTCAGTCGATCGCGCTGATCCGCGCTTCGAAAAAGGCCCAGTTGCCGTCGCGATCCCAGAATTTCTCGCCATCGGCCCATGCAGACTGGATCGATGCGAAATCGCGCATCACGAACATGATCGTCTCGCGATGCCCTTCGGAAATAGTCATGATCTGGTTGTTCGCCGCCTGAATCTCGAATTCCGGATCGCCGGGAGGAAAGTCGTAGCAGTGAATGTCGACCTCGATCAGCATCGTCGCCGTCGGCGGGTCGACCAGCCGGATCAGCACCTGCGGCCGTTCGACCGAATAGGAGGACGGCATATCCTTGCGAAAGATCAGGTCGAATGCGGCATACATATAGCTGCCATCGGCGAACTGCCCCATGCCGACCGAACTGGGGCTGACATATTCGACCCAGCCCTTGCCCGGCACGATCGGTTGGTCGGGACGCAGCGTCAGCCATGGAGCGTCGAGCTTATAGGGTTCGCGCGATCCCAGCAGCGCGGCGATCCGCGCGGCCCGCGTATCGCGCAGCACCGCGAGGCGGGCGGGATCGATCCGCATCCGCGAAGGATCGAAGCGTTTGCGGGTGAAGGTACGCAACAGCCTGGCATCCGGCATGGCGGCTTTCCTCTGGTTGGTGGTGCGGGGCGGTGGCCTCGGCCAGCCTGGATCGGACCGCGCGCAGGATGCCGGGGAAGCGCCATACCGGGAATACGCCATATCGGGTAGCGGCCCATGGTGCCGGCAGTACCAAAAATCGCGGCTTTTCAATTATTCGGGCTGTGATAGCCTGATGCGATCCAGCCATTCCGACGGAGACATGCGTGTCGCTCATCATCAACGGGGTGGCGGTCGCGCCGCCGGCCGATCCCCGCACCTCGCTGCTCGACCATCTGCGCGAGACGCTACACCTGACCGGTACCAAGAAGGGCTGCAACCAGGGGGCGTGCGGGGCGTGTACCGTACTGGCCGATGGCGAGCGCATTCTGTCGTGCCTCGCGCTGGCGGTGCAATATGACGGACTGTCGATCACGACCATCGAGGGGGTGGGGCAGGGCGACGCGCTGCACCCGCTGCAACAGGCGTTCATCGAGCATGACGGGTTCCAGTGCGGCTATTGCACGCCCGGCCAGATCTGTTCGGCGCTGGGCATGATTGCCGAGGCGAAGCGCGGCGTGCCGAGCAACGTCTCCGTCGACCTGACCGCCACCGTCACGCTGAACCGCGAAGAGGTGCAGGAGCGGATGAGCGGCAATCTGTGCCGGTGCGGCGCGCATAACGGCATCATCGATGCGATCCGGCACAGCGTGGAGGCAGCGGCATGACCCCGTTCGACTATGCACGCGCGGACGATGTGGCGACGGCGTTGCGGATGGGCGCGGGGGAGGGCAGCGCGTTTCTGGGCGGCGGCACCAATCTGGTCGACCTGATGCGCGAAACGGTAGCACGGCCGACGCGGCTGATCGACGTGACCGGCCTGTCGGACACGATCGAGGAGACCGATGGCGGCGGGCTGCGCATCGGCGCGGCGGTGCGCAACACCGCATTGGCCGAACATCCCGCCGTCCGCAGCCGCTATCCGGTGCTGTCCCGCGCGATCCTCGCGGGGGCATCGGCACAGATCCGCAACATGGCGACGGTCGGCGGCAACCTGCTGCAACGGACGCGCTGCACCTATTTCTACGACACCGACGGGTCGCGCTGTAACAAGCGGGTGATTGGGTCGGGATGCGATGCGCTCGGCGGGTTCAACCGCATCCATGCGGTGCTCGGCGCGTCGGAAGCGTGCGTGGCGACGCATCCGTCCGATCTGTGCGTGGCGTTCGCCGCGCTCGACGCGGTGGTGCAGGTCGCCGGCCCCGATGGCATGCGCGCGATCGCGTTCGACCAGTTTCACCGGTTGCCCGGCGACCGGCCCGATCTGGACACGGTGCTGGCACCCGGCGAGCTGATCGTCGCGGTCGAGGTCCCGCCCGCCCGGGTCGCGGCGAATTCGACCTATCGCAAGGTCCGCGACCGGGCGAGCTATGCCTTTGCCCTGATCTCGGTCGCGGCGGCGCTGACGATCGAGGACGACCGGATCGCCGAACTGCGCATCGCGTTCGGCGGGGTCGCGCACAAGCCGTGGCGCGCGCGAACGGCGGAAGCGGCGCTCATCGGGCAGGTGCCGGGCGAAGCGGCGTTCCGCGCGGCGGCGGCGGCGGAGTTCGCCGATGCGCAGGTGCTCCGCGACAATGGATTCAAACCGGTGCTGGCGGAACGGACGCTGGCGGCGGTGTTGGGCGAACTGGCGACGGGAGCACGGGCATGAGCATCATCGACAGCGCCAAGCAGACCGCACAGGGACTGGTGATGGGCGCGCTGCAAAAGCTGGTGCCGCTGGCCCCAGACAACTGGATTCCCGGCGGGGTTCCCGACCCGCTGATCGCGCGCAAGCACGGGCTGATCGGTACGCCGGTGTCGCGGCTCGATGGGCCGTTGAAGGTCGGCGGCGGTGCGCCGTTCGCCGCCGAATTCCGGTTCGACGGCATGGCCTATGCCGCGCTCGCCTATGCGACGATCGCGCGCGGGCGGATCACCGCGATCGACAGCGCGGCGGCGGAGGGCGCGCCGGGCGTGGTGCTGGTGATGACCCATCGCAACGCGCCGCGGATGAAGACCCCGGCGATGTTCGGCACGTCGATGAGTGCGGTCGGGCCGGACACGATCCCGATCCTGCAGGACGATCAGGTGCACTGGAACGGACAGCCGGTCGCCTGCGTCCTCGCCGAAACGCAAGAGCAGGCCGATCATGCCGCCTCGCTGCTGCAGTTTACCTATCGTCAGGTGCCGGCGGTGACGACGCTGGCGGCGGCGAAGGCCAGGGGTATCGAACAGGGGCTGTTCATGGGACAGCCGCTGCGCAACGACATCGGCGATGCCGAGGCGGCGCTGGTGGCGGCACCGCACCGCGTCGACCGGCGCTATACGACGCCGCGCCACAACCATAACCCGATCGAACCGCATGCCGCGACGCTGGCATGGATCGATGGCGAACTGGTGATCCACGACGCCAGCCAGATGGTCGCGCAACAGGCGCAGACCATGGCCGAGGTGTTCGGGATGAAGCCCGACAAGGTCCGGCTGACATCGCCCTATGTCGGGGGCGGGTTCGGGTCGAAGGGGCTGTGGGAGCATCAGGTGATCGCCGCCGCCGCCGCGAAGCTCGCCGGGCGACCGGTGCGTATCGCCCTGTCGCGCGAGGGGGTCTATCGCGTCGTCGGCGGGCGGACGCTGACCGAACAGCGCGTGGCGATCGGTGCGCAGGCCGATGGCCGCTTCACCGCGCTGGTCCATAGCGGGCTGTCGGTGATGACGCCGCACAATGCGATGCCCGAACCCTTCATCCTCGGCACGCGGTCGGCCTATGCGGTGCCGAACATCGCGCTGAAGGTCGAAGTGGCGCGGATGCAGATGCTGGCCAATACCTTCATGCGCGCGCCGGGCGAGGCGGTCGGCACCTTCGCGCTGGAATCGGCGATCGACGAACTGGCCGACGATCTGGGCATCGATCCGGTCGAACTGCGCATCCGCAACGAACCCGACCGGGACCCGACATCGGGATTGCCCTTTTCCTCGCGGCATATCGTCACCGCGTGGCGACAGGGGGCGGAACGCTTCGGATGGAGCGACCGGCCGCAGACGGCGACGCGGCGCGACGGCGCGTGGCGGATCGGCATGGGCTGCGCGACCGGTACCTATCCCTATTACCGGATGCCCGGGGCGAAGGCACGGCTGACCTTGACCCGCGACGGCGACGACGTGCGCGCCTTTGTCGAGGTCGCGGCGGCGGAAATGGGCATGGGCACCGGCACGACCACCGCGATCGTCACCGCCGAACGGCTCGGCCTGCCGCTCGACCGGGTCGATGTCGGCTATGGCGACAGCGCCATTCCCGGCGCGATCATGGCCGGCGGATCGCAACAGACCGCGGCGATCGGTGCCGCGGTCATCGCCGCGCACAATGCGCTGAGCGCCGAGCTGCTGAAACTGGCCGGCAACGATTCGCCGCTGGCCGGCCTGTCGGCAAAGGAGATCGGCAGCAAGGGCGGGGGGCTGGCAAAGCTCGACGATCCGGCCCGGCGCGAAAGCTATGCGTCGATCCTGCGCCGCGCCGGGCGCGACAGCATCAGCGTGACCGAGGCCGGCTCGCCCCCGCTCGAATTCATGCACTGGTCGATGCATTCGCACAGCGCGCTGTTCTGCGAGGTCGGGGTCGACGACGTGACGGGCGAGGTGCGGGTGCGCCGTTTCCTCGGCGCGTTCGACTGCGGTCGCATCCTGAACCCGCGCACCGCCGCCAGCCAGTTTCGCGGCGGCATCGTCATGGGGCTGGGCATGGCGCTGATGGAGGAGACGCAGTTCGACGAACGCAACGGCCGGATCATGAACCCCAGCCTCGCCGAATATCATGTGCCGGTGCATCTCGACGTGCCGGAGATCGACGTGATCTGGACCGACATTCCCGATCCGCACACGCCGATGGGCGCGCACGGCATCG
This sequence comes from Sphingomonas sp. Leaf67, assembly GCF_001421965.1. GTDB lineage: Bacteria > Pseudomonadota > Alphaproteobacteria > Sphingomonadales > Sphingomonadaceae > Sphingomonas. Next base: position 76,199 of record NZ_LMLP01000003.1, on the reverse strand, counting down.
GTGAGATCGGCATCACCGGCGTCGCGGCGGCGGTGGCCAACGCGGTCCACAACGCGACCGGCCGCCGCATCCGCGACCTGCCGATCACGCTCGACAAGCTGTTGTAGGGACGGCGGCGGCACGGGCGGCATCCGCGTCGCTGCGGTGTAGCGTCGCGGCAACATTCGGCGGCGTGCCGAGGGAAAAACGAAGCCGCATCCGTGCGGTCGCTGCGAATGCCGCTTGCCCTTGCCCGTCGCTGCGGCAATTCGTTGGCAAATACCGGGCCGCCCGAAGCGGTCGGACGAAACGACCCGGGGGAGGGGCGGATGGCGTTACCGGAACTGAGCGTAGCATTTTTCCTGCAAATCTTCGTCATCGTCGGCGCGTGCCGGGCGATGGGCTGGTTCGGAAAACGCTTTCTCGACCAACCGCAGGTGGTGGGGGAAATGATCGCGGGGGTCGTGCTCGGCCCGTCGCTGCTGGGACTGGTCGCGCCCGATCTGCAGGCGGCGATCTTTCCCAAGGATGCCAAGCCGATCCTGTACGTCTGCGCGCAGCTGGGCGTCGGGCTGTACATGTTCCTCGTCGGGCTGGGGTTCCGCACCGATCATTTCCGGCTGAACGCCCGCAGCGCGATCGCCGTGTCGCTGTCGGGCATGGCGGCACCGTTTCTCGTCGCGTTCGCGCTGACGCCGTGGCTGCTCGGCCTCGACCTGTTCGGAAAGGGGATTACGAGCCTGCAGGTCACGCTGTTCATGGGGGCGTGCATCTCGATCACCGCGTTTCCGATGCTGGCGCGGATTATTCATGAGCGCGGGCTGACCGGTACGCCGCTCGGGTCGCTATCGCTGTCGGCGGGGGCGATCGACGATGCCGGGGCGTGGGTGGTGCTGGCGATCGTGCTGGCCAGCTTCGGCGGCGGCAGCGAGGTGGCGGTCAAGGCGATCGTCGGCGGCGGCGCGTTCGCCGCGTTCATGATCGTGCTCGGGCCGAAGGTGCTGGCTCCGCTGACCCGCTGGGCCGAACGCGAGGGGCGGGTGACGCAGCCGATGCTGGCGGTCGTGGTCATGCTGTTCGGCCTCAGCGCATGGGCGATGGATGCGGCGGGGATGCATTCGGTGTTCGGCGGTTTCCTGCTGGGCGTGGTCATGCCGCGCGGGGTGCTGACGCGCGAGGTGCGCAAGCAGGTCGAACCCTTCACCACCGCGCTGCTGGTGCCGATGTTCTTCGCCTTTTCGGGGCTGAATACGCAGTTGACGATGGTCAACAGCGTCGACCTGATCCTCGTCACGGCGGTCATCCTGATCGGGTCGGTCGGGGCGAAGGGCGTGGCGTGCTGGGCGGCGGCGCGTGCGACCGGGCAGGACAATGCGACGGCGATGGCGGTCGGCACGCTGATGAACGCGCGTGGGCTGATGGAACTCATCATCATCAATATCGGGCTGCAAAAGGGGATTATCGGCCCGGCGCTGTTTTCGATGCTGGTCATCATGGCGATCGTGACGACGCTGATGGCGTCGCCGCTGTTCGAGATCGTCTATGGTCGCAAGGCGCGCGAGACGGGGGCGCTGGGTCAATTGAACGAGGACGACGATGTGGCGTCCGTCCCGGCCCGCCCGTCATTGCGGTAGCATCGGCCAAGGCCGGTCGGTCGGGATCGGTACGGACGGCGAAGTTGTCGGCATCGCTGAAACGGTTTGCGGCACGGTGCGTTGGCGCGACGTTCCTCTGATGCAGGCGAAACGGCATGCTCCACGCTTCCGCGATCGACCCGACCCCGGCGGTGCTTCCGCTCCCCTCGATCCGCGTCGTCGCCGCGCCGGGTGATGCCGATCGCCGCACCGGCAACGTTCACGACCACCGGTCGCGCGAGGTGTTGCTGACCCGGATCGCCGGACTGCTCGACGTCGGTATCGGCGAACCGGTCGAGGATGCGACGCTGCATGTGCCGGGCGACGCGATCGAAGTGGCGGTGGCGAAGGACCTGGGTATTCGCCGGCGGGACCAGATTCTGGGCGGTGTCGTCCCCGCCGCCTTCGTCGCGACCAAGGCGATCACTCATGGCCTGTTGCACCCCGACGCCAGATGCCCGCCGCTCTGGTCCACGGCGCTGGCCGGGCTGATGGGGGATGCCGCGCTGACCGGCTATACCGCGTTCAGCCGTGCCGACGCGCTGGCCGCTGGCCGGATGTTGCTGGCCAACGGCCCGGTCCGGATCAAGGACGTGTGTGCGAAGGCCGGACTGGGGCAGGTCGTGGTTCATGACGACGCCGCGCTCGCCGATGCCCTGTCGCGCGAGGACGATGCCGACCTCGCCCATTGCGGTATCGTGCTGGAGGAAAATCTTACCGAAGTCGTGACCTACAGCGTCGGCACCATCCAACTCCCCGCCCGGACGATCAGCTATTGGGGCAGCCAGAACCTGACCCGCGACCATCAGGGGCGCGAGGTATATGGCGGGTCGGACCTGTATGTCGTGCGCGGTGGGCTCGACACGCTCGCTGCCGAGCCCTTGTCGCCGGCGATCGCGCGGGCGGTGGCCTGTGCCGGGGCGTTCGACCGCGCGGCGCAGCTTGCTTATCCCGACCTGCTGCTGACGCGCCGCAACTATGACGTGATCGAGGGTATCGATGCGGCGGGTGCCCGGCGGATCGGCGTGCTGGAGCAATCGTGGCGCGTCGGTGGGGCCAGCGGTGCCGAGATCGCCGCGTTCGAGGCGCTGCGCGACGAACCCGACACCCATGCCGTGCGCTGCTCGACGGTCGAGATCTATGCCGAGATCGATCCGCCGACCGGGGCAACGGTCTATTTTCGCGGCGTCGATCCGAGGGTCGGGCCGATGACCAAATATGCGGTGAGGCTGGCGTGAGCGATCCCGGGCGCTTGGACGAAGGCCGCGTCACGCTGCGCGTCGATGGACAGAAGCTGACCGGTACGTTGATCGAACCCGAAGCACCGGTGCCGGGTTTCCTGTTCGTCCATGGCTGGGGCGGGGATCAGGCGGAGGATTTCGGACAGGCCGAGGAACTGGCGCGGCTCGGCTGTGTCTGTTTCACCTTCGACCTGCGCGGCCATGCCGGCAGCGACGCCGACCGCAGCGAGGTAACGCGTCAGAACAGCCTCGATGACGTTATCGCCGCTTACGACCATCTCGCAGCCCACCCGTTGATCGATCGAGCGGCGATCGGCGTGATCGGCACCAGCTATGGCGGCTATCTGTCGGCGTTGCTGAGTGCCCGGCGTCCGATCCGCTGGATGGCGTTGCGGGTGCCGGCGCTGTACCCCGACGCGCATTGGGACACGCCCAAGGCGCTGCTCGACAAGGAAGTGGTGCGGGCCTATCGCCAGCAGCCGCAGGACGAACGGGGCGACCGGGCGCTCGCCGCCTGTGCATCTTTTCGTGGCGACGTGCTGATCGTCGAGTCCGAAAAGGACGAACAGATTCCGCGCGAAGCGATGCTGTCCTATCAATCGGCGTTTCGCAACGCGAACTCGCTCAGCCACCGGATTCTGCACGGCGCGACCCACGCGATGCGCGATCCGCGGCACCAGCGGACCTACACGACCTTGCTTCTGCACTGGATCGATGAGATGGTCCGCGCGAGCCGCAGGACAGATCGCGGATTGCCAAATGTAAGCTAATCGTAATAGGCGGTGCCGGATAGCCCGGCAAAACCGGCTCTTGCCGATTCGAATCAACCTAGGACCTTATACCTCATGCAGATCATCGTTCGCGATAACAATGTCGACCAGGCGCTGCGAGCGCTCAAGAAGAAGCTGCAGCGCGAAGGCGTGTATCGCGAAATGAAGCTGCGCCGGCATTACGAAAAGCCGTCGGAAAAGCGTGCCCGCGAACGCGCCGCCGCGATCAGCCGTGCACGCAAGGCCGACCGCAAGCGCGCCGAACGCGACCGCTGAGCCGGGCGGCGATGCCGACCATCGGCACCCGCATCGATGAAAGCGGAACGCTGATCCGCGAAGGTGGCGCCTTTTACCTGCGGCGTGATCTGGGCGGGCGGTATCAGCTCGAACTGCACCGTACGCCGGTGGACGAAGTCGAAAAGCGTGTCCGACTGGTCGGCACGCTGGTCGGTGCCGATCTGGTGAACGCCGACAGCGTCCTGCTCGCGTGAACCGCCCGGGGCGGGCATCCTGCCCGCCCCGGTGGTCGCTTACCAATACAGGTCGCTGCCCGACAGCGTCCCCGTGACCGACAGCATGAAGTCGGCAACGCCGTCGCCATTCTGGTCGAGGGACAGCATCGTCGTGCCGTTGCTGCTGGCGATCACCGCCTGCCCCGCGCGCCCGCTGAACTGCGCAACCTGGCTGAATGCCTGATCGCCCGATAGCGACAGGTTGGCGTCGATCGCCGACAGATCGATCTTGTCGACGCCGGTGGCGAAGTCAGTGATCCGGTCGCGGACGTTCGACGTCGAATCGCCGATGGCGGTGAAGACGAAGATGTCCGACCCGCTGCCGCCGGTCAGCACGTCCGCCCCGCCGCCGCCGATCAGCACGTCGTTGCCGGCATTGCCGACCAGCTGGTTGGCGACTTCGTTCCCGAGGATGCGGTCGGCACCCGACCCGCCGCGCGCATTCTCGATCGTCGCGCCCTGCGCGATGGCGACATTGCCCTTCAGCCCGCCGACGTCCGAAAAATTGCCGTCGTTCAGGTCGATCAGCTGTGCGCTGGCATAGCCCGAAAAGTCGAACGTGTCGTTGCCGCCCGCGTCCCATGCCGCGAAGATCAGCGCCGAACTGCCCGACGTCGCGGTATAATAGTCGCGCCCGGTGTTCGACCCGAAGCCATAGACGGTGTCGCCGGTGCGGGTGGTGTTGTTCGCGCCATAGAGCCGCTGGGCCGCGGCGATATCGTCCAGCAACGGTGCCGCGGCATAATAGCCGCCATTGTCGCCGCCGGTGTTGGTTTCGGACCAGTAGCTCATCACCGAATATTGTCGCGTATCCTCGTAATAGGAGGCGCTGTTGGCATAGGTTGGCGATCCGTTGCCGGCATTGTAATCGCCCGGATGGCCTAGACCGAGTGCATGGCCGATTTCGTGGATCAGCACCTGCCCGCCGTAATTCAGATTGTCGGGGGCACGGTTGTAGCTGAGCGAACTGTTGTACCAGCTGTCGCCGCCGACGCCGCTGCCGGGATAATAGGCGAAGGCCGCGGCCCCCGACGCGCCGCTGGAGTAATTGCCCAGCAGCATCTGCGCATTGTTGCTATACCCGTTGCCGCTGTCGACCCGGCGAAAGGTGACGCGCGCCACATCGGCCCATGCCTGCAATGCGATCGTCGTCTGTTCGATCTGCGCATCGTTGAAGCGCGAGAAACCGGCGGTGCCGTTGGGCATCGACGTGGGCGCGGTAGCGCGGAAGGCATAGGTGACCTCGGCCGCCTGTCCCAGCGTTGAACCGTTCCACGTCTGGTTCGCGCGACCGATCTGTGCGGCGGCTTCGCCGATCGTCAGCGACTGCTTGCCGTTCGGGCCGGCATCGCCGCGCTGCTCGCCGTTCAGCGCCGCCTGCGGACCCGATCCGGTTCTCTGATCGGGCGTGCCGCCGTTCATGCAGCCCCAGCAATGGCATCCCTCGGCGGCGGCCGCCGTCTGCGACGACTGGTGCGACTGCCACGCGTCCCATCCGAAGCCGAACGATGCGCCGGGAGCGGGGATCGACATGACCGCGGACAAGGTCGGGGCTGTCGAAATCGAAGGCAAGTCATAGCCCCCGATCATGGCGTTGCTATCGTTCATCAGCCGGTGCAATAACGATGTCGGATCAGGATCGTTCGGTCCATCCAAATATTGGTCGGACAGGTTTCCGATAACGGGAGTTGTGGAATGCGCTACGGCCACAGATATTCTCCACACAGACGCGCCGCGATCGCATGGAGCGGACGCGTATTTCGGTACGTTCGGGGAATGACTTTCGGTATTACCCCATTGGTATTCTTTATCAATACGGCCGCATGCGCAACGCTTGGTACGAAGAAGGACATCGAGATGACGCAACTTCACGGCGAACCGGCACAATCGAGCGGCAGTTTGAGACTGGAGGAGCCCGCCACGCTGGTCGGACGCTGGATCATCGCCATGCAAACGGGCGATTGTGCCGTAGATTTCACTGCCCGACGGATCGATTCCGCCAATGCATGGGCGGTCGAGGATGTGACGGGATGCCTGACCGCATCGGTACCGGGCGTCGTCGGATGGCGACCGACTCCCGACGGCATCGCGCTGGCGTCGGCCGACCGGCGCACGGTCGTGTTGTTCGCTACCGGTGCGGACGGATGGTCCGCGACGCTGTCGGGCGGTCCGGCGACGCTGCGCCGGGGGTAGGGCAGTGGGGGGGCAGCGACCGGCGGCGGATCTACTGCGGACTTGGTAGAAGTAGCGGCGAACGTCCCGCCCTCAACCAAAAACGGGCCGCACCCCCGCCAAGGTGGAGGTACGGCCGAATGCAAGAAATCAGCGCTTTCGCTGCGGTTTCATCGAACCGGAGGTCGCGCAGAGAACGGGCCGGAGGGCGAAACCTCCGGCCGCGTCGATTACGCCAAGGTACGAACCTTCTGCTCGCGGTCCCAATAACGCTGCTTGGCGGCCTTGACGAAGGATGCAAGGTCGGTGACGCCCTCATCCGCCTCGACCCCGGCCTTGTCGAGCAACGGCTGCGCGGCGGCGTTGTGGCCGATCGCCTTCAGGTGCCCGAACGCGTCCATGACCCACTGGACGGCCGCACCTTCCTTGGTCAGCTTTTGTGCAGCTTCGTCCGACAGGATCACCGCACAGGCATCGACGGTGATCGAAGGCTGGCCGAACAGCTGCGCATCGGCGGCGATGGTCGATCCGTCGGACAGCGGAACCTTGCCGACCTTCGGCGCGATCGTCATCGCATGGCCACCCGCCGCCTTTACCGCGTCCTTCAGCGTCTTCAGCTCACCGGCATCGGTACCGTCGGCGATGAGGATGCCGACCGTGCGCCCTTCGAGCGTATGCTTTTCGAGCGGCCCGCGAATGATGCGCAGCGCGGGCGAGAGGGCCATATCGAGCACCGGTGCGGCGGTCGGCGAAGCCTCGGGCAGGTCCATCGCCAGTCCGTCGGCGACGCGGGTAGCGAGGTCCTCGTCGACGTTGCGCAGATTGGCCAGCACTGCGGTGCGGATGTGGTCGAGGCTGACCTTCGACAGCTCGAACACCAGCGCGGAGGCGATATGCGCCTGTTCGGCCGGATCCATCGACCGGAAGAACAGCCGCGCCTGGCTATAATGATCGGCGAAGCTTTCGGGGCGGATGCGCAGCTTCTGGCCTTGTTCTTCCGACGGGAAGGTCTTGTAGCCCTTCTCCGGGTCCTCGCGTGCGCCGGCTTCCTCACCGGCCTTGGCGAGGCTGTTCGGTTCGTAATTGGCGCGACCCTTCGGAACCGCCATCTGCATATGGCCATCGCGCTGCTGGTTCATGAACGGGCAGCCCGCCGCCTCGGCGCGACCCTTTGCCGAATTGATCGGCAACTGATGGAAATTGACCGAGCCGAGCCGCGAGAGCTGCGTATCGGTATAGCTGAACAACCGCCCCTGCAGGAGCGGATCGTTCGAGAAGCCGATGCCGGGGACGACATGGCTCGGCACGAAGGCTGCCTGTTCGGTTTCGGCAAAGAAATTGTCGGGATAGCGGTCGAGCACCATCCGGCCGACGATGCGGACCGGCAGCACCTCTTCCGGAATGATCTTGGTCGCGTCGAGCACGTCATAGGGCTGGCTGTTGGCGAATTCTTCGTCGAACAACTGTACGCCCAGTTCCCATGTCGGGAAATCGCCACGGTCGATCCGTTCGAACAGATCGCGCCGCTGGAAATCGGGATCGGCGCCGGCGATCTTGACCGTCTCGTCCCAGATGGTCGAAGCGAGACCGGCCTTCGGCTTCCAGTGGAACTTGACGAAGGTCGACGTGCCTTCCTTGTTCACGAAGCGGAAGGTGTGGACGCCGAACCCTTCCATGTTGGCAAAGGTACGCGGCAGCGTCCGGTCCGACATCGCCCACATGATCATATGCGTCGATTCGGGCATCAGTGAGATGAAGTCCCAGAAGGTGTCGTGCGCGGTCGCCGCCTGCGGATATCCGCGATCCGCCTCCATCTTGGCAGCATGGATCAGGTCGGGGAACTTGATCGCGTCCTGGATGAAGAACACCGGGATGTTGTTGCCGACCAGATCCCAATTGCCTTCGCGCGTGTAGAATTTCACCGCGAAGCCGCGCACGTCGCGCGGTGTGTCGACCGATCCCGATCCGCCCGCGACCGTCGAGAAACGGACGAACACGTCGGTGCGCTGCCCCTTCTTCTGGAACAGGTCGGCGACGGTGATGTCGGACAGGCTGTCGGTGCATTCGAAATAGCCGTGCGCGGCGGATCCGCGGGCATGGACGATACGTTCGGGAATGCGCTCGTGATCGAAGTGGTTCATCTTCTCGCGGAAGACTTCGTCCTCGATCAGCACGGGTCCACGCGCGCCCGCCTTCAACTGGTTCTGGTTGTCAGAAATCGGCGTGCCGTGATTGGTGGTCAGCACCGGGTGATCGGCATCGGTCGTCTGATGCGTCTCGCCGCCGGTTCCGGGGTTGCGGGCAATGTGATCGGTCATGGCAATCCTTCTCGTTCGGAATGCCAACGGATCGCGACCCCGCTAAGTTGCCCAAGAGAAAACGCTTTGTCCGAAATCACCGCCGCTCGTCGTGCTCGCGCCATTACCCCGGATCAAAAGGAAGGCCCCGATCGCTCGGGGCCTTCCGGATGGTCAGAACTTTATATTCGCGTTGGCGAAGAACTGCCGCCCGACATAGTCGTAGCCCGAATAGAGCGGGGCGTTGCCGATAGTCGTAAACTGGAACGACGTAATACGCGGCGGTTTGGTATCGAGCAGATTGCGGACACCAAAGGTAAATTGATACTGTTTTTGCACGTTGAATTGTAGCGACAGCGAATGCAAGAAGTAGCTGGGTGCCTCGAAATAATAATTGTCGCGATATTCCCGGACCACGTCGGGGTCGATCTCGCCGGTCAGATTGTCGAACCCGAAATAGTCATAGGTCCGGTTGCGGTCGCCACCGGTCCAGTCGAGACCGTAGCGGATCGTGACGGGATCGATGCTGAACGTCGCGTCGAAATTGCCGACCCAGTCCGGCGCGGTCAGGATACCGTTGGAATCGGTCAGGAATTCCTCGGGGAACAGGCGCGTCGACTGTTCGGTATATTTGGTGACGTTGGCGTTCAGGATGAACTTTCCGCCGAGCAGTTCGCGGGCATAGCGGCCGTTGAACTCGAAGCCCTTGACGATATTTTCCGACAGGTTGACGAAGCTGCTGGTGACGGTCAGCGCCTGGTTGGTATCGCGCTGGACGAACCGGCAGAAACCCTCGGTCGGGTTGAAATTGGCATTGCCGTAGCAGCGCTGGAGGATCGTCGTGCCGCTGAGGTCCGACACCCCATTATCGACCTTCACGTCGAAATAGTCGAGCGAGAGCGATAGCTGGCCGATCGCTTCGGGCAACCGCGGACTGATGACGGCACCGATCGTCCAGTTGGTCGACGTTTCGGCGCTCAGCCCCGCTTCGGCACCGCCGACGCGGAACGACGTGATGCCGCTGCGCTGTTCGAAGTCCGCCGGCAAGCCGATCGAGGCGCAGTTGCGCGCGACGATCTGCTGGTTCGGCGACTGTTCGCCCGCGACCGGCAGCGCGCTGCACGGATCGCTGTTCGAGCCCAGGAAGCCGCTGGTGGCGCCGAGGAACTGTTCGGCCAGCGCCGGCGCGCGGTACGACGTGCCATAGCTGCCGCGGATGCCGAAGCCGCGGAACGGTTCCCATTCGCCCGCGATCTTGTAGGTCACGTCCGAACCATAGGACGCATAGTCGGTATAGCGCGCCGATCCGGTCAGGTTCAGACGATAGAAGAATGGCTGATCCTCGAGCAGCGGCACGAAGATTTCACCGAAGCCTTCCTTCACATTGTCCTTGCCGACCGTCGGCGTCGCCGCGGTCAGACCGTACAGGTTGCCGTTGACTGAATTGAGATCGGGCTGGTCGTTCAGGCTCTGTCGGCGATGCTCGACGCCCAGCGCGACTTGCACGTCACCGGCGGGCAGACGGACCAGTGGGCCGTCGATATTGAACGCATAGGTCGTTTCGCGGAAGCGGGTCTTCCCGATCGTGTTCTGGACGATGTAGTTGCGGAAATCGGTCGGCAACTGGCCGCCGATCACCGCCGCGCTCAGGAACGGGGCAGCGACGCAGTTGGCGTTCGAGGCGATGCTGGCGCAGCTGAACGTGCCGTTGGCGTTGGCAGTGACGTTCAGCGAATTGGCGAGCCGGTCGATCAGGAAGGACTCGGCTTCGTAGGTGCCGTCGTTGAACGACTTGCCGATATAGGCGTCATAGCGCCAGTTGGGGAAGAAGAAGTCGCCGCGCACGCCGCCCGACGCGCGGACATAGTCCACCGTCTGGGCAGAGGAGGTCATGCCATAGCCGATGAACGCCCGCGCCGCGATGTTGCGGCCGCTCGACGTGTTGGTGGGGTTGGCGAAGGCGCCGTTGCGGATCGCTTCGGGAAGCAGCGGGCTGCCCTGGAGATAATCGAGCGACAGCTGACGATAGAGGTCCGTCGACGACTTGCGCCGCGTCGCCAGCAATTCGCCATACACTTCGGCATTGCCGAGGAAGTCCAGCTTGTAGGTCGCCGACAGATAGCCGGTATAGATTTCGGTATCGTTGATGAGCGGCTCTTCCTCCTGCCGCGGATCGAAGGTGTCGCGGTCATAGGTGCCGACGCCGAGATAGCCGGGGAACGGGCCGGTGGTCTGGCCGGGCGCTGGTACGAACCGGTTGAACCGGCCGACGGCACCGCTGGTACGCCCGATCGCATCACGGGTCGGCAGGCCCAGCGTATTGATCGTCACGCCGCCATTATCGAGCGTGAAACAGGCACGGGGATCGTCTGGCGAAAAATTGTCGCCCGAACCGAATGCCGAGCCCTCGCCGTTCAGGAAACCGCCGATCGGGCAGCCGAAAAACGGCACGTCGTTGCGCGAAAGGAGATCGCGTTTGCGATATTCGGCTGAGCCGATGACGCTCAAACGATCGTTGCTGAAGCCGAAGCTGGCGCTGGCGCGGCGATCGATGCCGGCTCCGACCTCGGGCACGTTCATCTGGAAATTGAGCTGGAGGCCCTTGAGCTTCTGGTCGGTGATGATGTTGACGACGCCGGCGACCGCGTCCGAGCCATAGACAGACGACGCGCCGGCCTTCAGCACCTCGATCCGTTCGACGATTGCGTTGGGCAGGACGTTCAGGTCGGCAGCGAGCAGCGATCCGCGCGTGCCGCCCGGTGCCAGTCGCCGACCGTTCAGCAGGATCAGCGTGCGGTTGGGGCCAAGGCCGCGCAGGCCAAGCGTGTTCGCGCCGCCCCCGCCGTCGGTGACGAAGCCGCCATAGGCGCTGTTGATCTGCGACGCGCCCTGCGCAACGGCATTGCTTTGCAACGCATCGCCGACGCTGGCGAAGCCGGCCTGGGTGATTTCGCCCCGACCGATCACGGTGATCGGTTCCGCCACCGAGAATTCATCGCGGCGGATGCGCGAACCGGTGACGACGATATCCGTGCCGACCGTCACGGTGCCGTCCTCGGCGTTCGGCGATTGCGGGTTCTGGGCGTCGCTCGGCACCTGGGTCGGATCGGGAACCGGGCTGGCTTGCGTATCGGTGGCGATGGTCTGCGCCGACGCAGGCAAAGCAATAGCGATAGCCAGCGGCGTCAATGCCGTGGCCACATAAAGATGTGACAGCTTCACAAAATTTCCCCGTTTAGTCCGCCCTACAGGGCTTATTCATATAAGAGTATTCGGCAGGGAAACCGGCAAGAGCAAAAATGTAGGCGGAACCTACTAACTTCTTTTCTGTCACATAAATGCCACGGTGGCCGGGTGCTGCGTACTGCGGTCGCTCTGTGCGCCGGACCAGGGTGGCAGACCGCGCTGCGATATCGAAGCGTCCATGCACTGGGCAAGTACCGTGGCAATTGATCGCTGACCTGCCCGGCCCCAGCGGCGGCTGCCAGCGGAGCCACAACGAAAAAAGGCGCCCGCGTTGCCGTGGGCGCCTTTCCGGACCGGTCTTGCCGTGCGTCGGCGCTACCGGCGGGTTCGGTTTCGTTAGATGCCGTTCTTCAGGTTGGTGTCGGCATCATGGGTCCGCATGTCTTCGGCCTGGTTCTCGCCGGTTGCGCGAACTGCCTCGGCGGCGTTTTCCAGATTCGCCTCGACTGCGTCGTTCGATACGGCGTCCGCCGCGTCTTCGAGGTTGTCGGCAACCGCCTCTGCGTTCGCCTCGATATTGTCGGCGGCCTGTTCACGCGGGGTGTTGTTGCATGCGGCCAGTGACAGCAGACCGGCGGCGACGCCAAATGCAAATACCTTCTTCATCGTGTATCACCTTCCCTAAACCAGCGTTCGACATACCCCATGGCGGGGGGTTGGCAAGATATATCCGATTCCCGGGGTTACGTGCTTTGCCTTGGGCGCATCGCGTTGGCAGATTGCCCATTCCGGCGGTATGGACGCGGTGCTACGATCGCCCCGTTCGCGCTGTGGCACTTGTTCGCTGGCGGAATGAAGCATAACCATCCGTTGTCCGATCGACGACCCGCCGACAAAGGACCAGTGCCGGATATGATGACCGACGCCCTCGAGGAACGCATCCGATTGTGCGACATGCTGGAACGGGTTGCGGCCGAGGATCGGGATGCGCTGGGCGAATTATATCGCATGACCTCCGCCAGGCTATTCGGCATCTGCCTGCGTATCTGCGGCGACCGCAGTTCGGCGGAAGACGTGTTGCACGATGTGTACGCGATCATCTGGAAACGGGCAGGCGCGTTTCAGGTCGGGTCGATCTATCCGGTCGCGTGGCTGGCGACGATCGCGCGAAACAGATCGATCGATTGGGTCCGCAGCCATGGTCGGCGGCCGATGCGCCCGATCGAGGAGGCGTTCGCCATCGCGGACGATACCCAGGATCAGGCGGTGACGGCGGAGCGTGCCGAAACCGTGCAGCGGCTCTATGACTGTCTGAACGAACTGACCCACGCGCAGCGCGACGCCATCCGGACCGCGTTCGTCGACGGGATGACCTATGCCGAGATTGCCGACGCCCGCGGGGTGCCGCTGGGGACGATGAAGAGTTGGGTTCGACGCGGATTGTTGCAGCTTCGGGGGTGTGTCGGCGATGACTGATCCTGATCCCGAAACGATGGCCGCCGAGTTCGCGCTTGGCTTGCTGGACGGTGCCGATCGATCGGCGGCGTTGCGCCGGTCGCTGTCGGACCCGCATTTCGCGCGCGAGGTCGAATGGTGGCGGCATCGGTTTGCCACGCTGTTCGACGATGTTCGTCCGGTCGAGGCACCGGCATGGCGGACCGACCGGATTTTCCCGACACCCGCGACGAAACGATCGGGGTTCCGATGGGCGTTCGTTCCGCTGGCCGGCGCGATGGCCGCTGCGGTCGCGTTCCTGCTCGCGCAGCCGAAGGGTACGGTCGAGCCGCCGGCCCCGCGGGTGCAGCAGACGTTGCTGGCGGCACTCGTGCCCGCCGACAAGAACGGCGCGCCCTTCGCAGCGTCGATCGATCTCGACGCCAGCGAGGTTCGCGTCGCGACCAGCGGTCTGGCACCGACGGGGAAGGACGCACAGCTGTGGATCATCCGCGATGGTGTGCCGCATTCGATCGGGCTGCTTGATCGGGCCGGCGCGACACGGCTTACCCTGCCGGCGGCCGTGCGTGGTGCGCTGGGGACGAACGAGGTGCTGGCGATATCGATCGAACCGCTGGGCGGTTCGCCCGAACCGACGCCGACCGGCCCCGTCATCGCCAGCGGCGCGCTTTCCCAGACATAGGCCGGCACGCTCCAGCCACGTTCTACCGCGCGAATAATCGTCGCAGGAACACCGTTTCCACCTCGCGCCGCAGGTCGTTGTTCGGCTTTTTCAGAAACCCATGGCCTTCGTCGGCGAACAGCACATACCACGTGTCGTTGCCGTTCGCGCGCAGGCGCGCCACAACCTGATCCGATTCCGATTGTGGCACGCGCGGGTCGTTGGCCCCCTGCATCACCAGCATCGGCTTGGTGATCCGCGCGACATTGGTGATCGGCGACACCCGCGTCAGCACGGCGCGCATCGCCGGATCGCGCTCATCGCCATATTCGGCGCGGCGATTGTCGCGGCGATAGGCTTCGGTGTTCTGGAGGAAGGTGTTCCAGTTGCTGATGCCGTAGCGTTCGACCCCGCCGACCAGCCGGTCGGAATATTTGGTCATGACGGCAAGGCTCATATAGCCGCCATAGGACTGGCCATAGACCGCGACGCGGGCCGCATCGAGGCCGGGCTGCGTGCCGATCCAGTCGAGCAGCGCCCCGATATCCTTCACCGAATCCTCGCGCTTCGCGCCATTGTCGAGGTTCAGGTAGCGCTTGCCATAGCCATCGCTGCCACGGACGTTGGGCAGAATCACCGTCGCCTTCAGCACATCGGCGAAATATTGCGCGCCATAGTTCCAGATCGGACGCGTCTGCGCCTCCGGGCCACCATGGATGTCGATGATGACCGGCGTCCGCGTGCCCGTCGGTACGCCGCGGGGCCGATAGACGAATGCGGGGACGGACAGGCCGTCGAACGACGTGAACCGCACCAGCTCGGGCTCGGCGAGCGTGGCGGGATCGAGTTCGCCCAGTTCCGACACCGTCCAGCGCGTCAGGTCGCCGCCGCTCACCCGCCAACTCCATACGTCGCCGGCCGACGTTGCCGAGGTCAGGCCGATCGCCAGATTCCGGCCATCCGGCGAGAATTTCAGCGCGGTCAGCACCCCGCGCGGCAGCACCGGTTGCGGCAGCGCCCGGCGAGTGATGCGATCCTGAACCACGATGCGTGAGAAGCCGTCCTCGTTCACGGCATAGGCCAGCACGCGACCGTCCTCGGTCAGGTCGAAGCTTTCCACATCCCATTTCAGGTCCGGGGTCAGGACCGTCTGCGCACCGCTAGCGATATCGATCTCGACCAGCCGGCGGGTGTCGCTGCCGGCATCGGAGATGGCGATCAGCTTGCGGCCGCCCGGCAGATAGCGCGGATCGGCATAGACCGCGGCAGCGGCCTTCGGCGCGATCCGCGTTGCCTTGCCGCTCGCGATATCGAGCTCGAACAGCTGGTCCTCGCGGTTGGACAGGCTGCGCACGAAGATCAGCCGCGCGGCGTCGGGCGCGATATCGGCGGGCGCCACCGCACCATCGGACTGGTAGAGCGTGCGCGGTTTCCCGCCCGCCTTCGGATCGATGCCGCGGATCGCATAGGCAGCGCTGCCCCTGGTCGCGCGCGCCCATGCCATCAGCGCACCGTCCTTGCTGAAGACCGGCGACTGGTTGCGCGTCCCGGCCTCGGTCAGCGGCGTCGCGACACCGGTGAGACCGCGCGTGTACAGCTGAAACCATTCGTCCCCGCCCGTGTCGCGCGTCATCACGAACCGATCGCTGCCGGGGATCGTCGTCGCTGCGGCGACCGGTTCGGCGCCGAAGGTGATCTGCGTCCGTGCGCCGCCGGGGGCCGCGACATGATGCAGTTGCTGGGTTGCGCCGAAGCGCGTGGCGATCAGCATCGAACCGTCGGGCAGCCAGTCTTCGAACTGTGCCGCGCGGCTGTTCTGATAGCGCTGCACCGCCTCGCGCACATCGGCGGGAATGTCGGGCACGCCCGACAGGGTGGCGGTGCCGACCTGCCGCGTGGGCACGGTCTGCGCAGCGGTGCCGGTGGCGAGGGCGAACAGCGCGACGGTGGCGACGAAAGGCTTGATCATTCGATGAGTGTCGGACGCCGGGCACCGCGAGGTCAAGGGCGGGGGCGATCCGCCGCCGCCCGGGACGCCGCGTGGCGTCCAATCCGACCGAAAAAGCGACATCTATATGCGCGCACTATGCGATTACCCGGAATCGCTCTCGAATTGCTACGCGATATGGGCCTAATCGCGCGTCCCTGAAGGCAGCGTCATGCGACGTTCGCCGCGCAAAGGGATGGCAGGAATGAAGTTTTATCAGGCGGCTGCAGTCGTGGCGCTGTTCGCGCTGCCGGCCGCGGCGCAAGCCCAGTCGGCACCCGCCGCCGACGCGGAAGCGGGAGCCGGGACCGCATCGTCCCCGGCGATCACGATCAGCGGGTCGGCGTCGATCGCGTCCGATTACCGGTTCCGCGGCGTATCGCAGTCCGATCAGGAAATGGCGGTGCAGGGCGGGATCACCGTCGCGCACGACAGCGGCCTGTATATCGGAACATGGGGTTCGAACCTTGCCGGCTGGGGCACGTTCGGCGGGGCCAATATGGAGCTCGACCTGATCGGCGGGTACAAGGCGAGGCTGTCCGACACCGCGACGCTGGACGTCGGGCTGACTTGGTACCTGTATCCGGGTGGTGCCGACAAGACCGATTTCGCCGAACCCTATGCCAGACTGACCGGCACCGCCGGGCCGGCGACGCTGACGGCCGGTGCTGCCTATGCGCCGAGGCAGGAGGCCATCGGCAAGTCGTACGACAACGGTGTCGCCGCTGCCGCCGGAACCTACACCGATCCCGGTGCCAAGGACGACAACCTGTATCTGTGGGGCGACGGCGCGTTCGCGCTCGCCGGTACGCCGATCACCGCCCGGGCGCATGTCGGCCATAGCTGGGGACAGGACGGGCTCGGTCCGAACGCGACCGCGGTTTCGCCCACCGGCACCTATTGGGATTGGTCGCTGGGTGCCGATGCCACGTACAAGAACCTGACGTTCAACGTCAGCTATGTCGATACCGACATTTCGAACCGCGAGGCGACGTACCTCCGCCCCAGTTTCAGCAAGGGTCAGGACGGCACCGGCAACATCGCCGGCGGCACCGTCGTGGTCGCACTGACCGCTGCCTTCTGAGCTTTGGAGAACACCGATGCAGGACCTGCTCTGGGTCGCGATCATGGTCGGACTGGTGGCGCTGACGCTCGCCTATGTCCGCCTTTGCGACAATGCGTGAGGGAGCGCTGACATGACGCTCGATCTCTGGCTGGCGGCGCTGACCGCGCTTGGCCTTCTCGTCTATCTCGTGGGCGTCCTGATCTGCCCCGAACGCTTCTGAAAGGGGCGGCACCATGACACTTCAGGGCTGGTTCCTGATCATCGCCTTTACCGGCATCCTGCTGGCACTCGCCAAGCCGGTCGGTCTGTGGCTGTTCGCGCTGTACGAAGGGCGACGCACCCCGCTGCACCTCTTGCTCGGCCCGGTCGAGCGGGGCTTCTACAGGTTGTCGGGTATCGATCCCGCGCAGGAGCAGGGCTGGCGCCGCTACGCGATGCACATGCTCCTGTTCAACGCGGTCCTCATGGCGTTCACCTATGCGGTGCTGCGTCTGCAGGGCATCTTGCCGGGCAATCCGCAGCATCTGGCCGGCGTCGGCGAGCATCTGTCGTTCAACACCGCGATCAGCTTCACCGCCAACACCAACTGGCAAAGCTATGGCGGCGAGAGCACCATGTCGAACCTCAGCCAGATGCTGGGGCTGACGATCCACAACTTCCTGTCGTCGGCGACCGGCATCGCGCTGGCCTTTGCGCTGTTTCGTGGGTTCGCGCGGCGGGAAACGAAGACGGTCGGCAATTTCTGGGCCGATGTGACGCGGATCACGCTCTATCTGCTGCTGCCGCTCTGCGTCGCGCTGACCCTCTTCTACATTGCCAGCGGCGTGCCGCAGACGCTGGGCGGGGTCGTCGACGTGCAGACGCTGGAGGGCGCGCGCCAGTCGATCCTGCTGGGACCGGTCGCGTCGCAGGAAGCGATCAAGATGCTCGGCACCAATGGCGGCGGCTTCTTCAACGCCAATTCGTCGCATCCGTTCGAGAACCCGACGGCGCTGACCAACTTCATCCAGATGCTGTCGATCTTCGTCATCGGCGTCGGGCTGACCTGGACCTTCGGCAAGGCGGTCGGCAACCCGCGACAGGGCTGGGCGATCCTCGCGGCGATGATGATCCTGTTCCTCGCCGGCACGACCGTCACCTACTGGGCGGAAGCGGTAGGTAACCCGGTGCTGCACCAGATCGGCGTCGCGGGCGGCAATATGGAGGGCAAGGAGGTGCGCTTCGGCATCGCCGCCTCCGCGCTGTTCTCGGTCGTCACCACCGCCGCGTCGTGCGGGGCGGTCAACGCGATGCATGACAGCTTCACGGCGCTGGGCGGACTGATCCCCCTGTTCAACATGCAGCTGGGCGAGGTCGTGATCGGCGGCGTCGGGGCCGGCATCTACGGCTTCCTGCTGTTCGCCATCCTCGCGGTGTTCGTCGCCGGGCTGATGGTCGGCCGCACGCCCGAATATGTCGGCAAGAAGATCGAGGCGCGCGAGGTCAAGCTGGCGGTCCTCGCCATCGCGGTGCTGCCGCTGATGATCCTCGGCCTGACCGCCCTGTCGTCGGTGCTGGAGCAAGGGCTGGCCGGACCGCTGAACAAGGGGCCGCACGGCTTTTCGGAGATCCTCTACGCCTTTACCTCCGCCGTCGCGAACAACGGTTCGGCCTTTGCCGGACTGACCGCCAATACGCCCTGGTACAACGGGCTGCTGGGGGTCGCGATGTGGGTCGGCCGCTTCTTCGTCATCGTGCCGATGCTGGCGATCGCCGGCAGCCTCGCGGCGAAGAAATACACGCCGGAAAGCGCGGGATCGTTCCCGACGACGGGCGGCCTGTGGGTCGGCCTGCTGGTGGGCATCATCCTCGTTCTGGGTGGCCTCACCTTCCTGCCGAGCCTCGCGCTCGGTCCGATCGCCGATCATCTCGCGATGATCCGCGGCCAGTTGTTCTGACACGGGGGCCATCATGGCGAAGACCCAATCCAAGAGCCTGTTCACAGCCGACCTTGTCGGGCCCGCGATCAAGGCGTCGTTCCTGAAGCTCAACCCTAGGGAGCTTGTCCGTAACCCGGTCATGTTCGTCACCGCCGTCGTCGCGGCGCTGATGACCGTCCTGCTCGTCGTCGTGCAGGACGGCCTGACGATCGGATTCAAGCTCCAGCTGGTCGTCTGGCTGTGGCTGACGGTGTTGTTCGGCACCTTTGCCGAGGCGCTGGCCGAGGGGCGCGGCAAGGCGCAGGCGGCGAGCCTGCGCGCCACCAAGGCCGAACTGACGGCCAAGCGGCTGAAGGGCGACGGGCGCGCATATGACGCGGTGCCCGCCAGCCAGCTGAGGGTCGGCGACGTCGTGCTGGTCGAGACGAACGACCTGATCCCGTCGGACGGCGACGTCGTATCGGGCGTCGCGTCGGTCAACGAAGCGGCGATCACCGGTGAAAGCGCACCGGTGATCCGCGAGGCGGGCGGCGATCGCTCGGCCGTGACCGCGGGCACGCGCGTCATTTCCGACGAGATCCGCGTCAAGGTGACGGTCGAGCCGGGCAAGGGCTTTCTCGACCGCATGATCGCGCTGGTCGAGGGGGCCGAACGGCAGAAGACGCCCAACGAGATCGCGCTGACGCTGTTGCTCGTCGGTCTGACCATCATCTTCCTGATCGCGGTCGCCACCATTCCGGGCTTCGCCGCCTATGCGGGCGGCAGCATCCCCGTCGCCATCCTCGCCGCATTGCTCATCACGCTGATCCCGACGACGATCGCGGCGCTGCTGTCGGCGATCGGCATTGCGGGCATGGACCGGCTCGTCCGCTTCAACGTGCTTGCGAAGTCGGGCCGTGCGGTCGAGGCGGCGGGGGATATCGACGTCCTGCTGCTCGACAAGACCGGCACGATCACGATCGGCGACCGGCAGGCAAGCGAGTTCCGGGCGGTCGGCGGCACCAGCGATGCCGAACTGGCCGAAGCCGCCCTGTTCGCCAGCCTTGCGGACGAAACGCCCGAAGGCCGTTCGATCGTGGTGCTGGCGCGCGAAGCGTTCAATCTGCAACGGCTGATGCCCGCCGGGGCGGAGGTCATCCCGTTCACCGCCCAGACCCGCGTATCGGGCGTCCGCTTCGACGGCACGCTGATCCAGAAGGGCGCCGTCGTCTCGATCCTGAAGGCGAACCCCGGTTCGGGCGAGACGGCGGCGGCAACCGAACTGCGCCGCATCACCGACGAGATCGCACGCGCCGGCGGTACCCCGCTGGCGGTGGCCAAGGATGGCCGCCTGCTCGGCGCGATCTTCCTGAAGGACGTGGTGAAGGCGGGTATCCGCGAACGCTTCGGCGAGCTGCGCACGATGGGCATCCGCACGGTGATGATCACCGGCGACAACCCGCTGACCGCCGCTGCCATCGCCGCCGAGGCGGGGGTGGACGACTTCCTCGCGCAGGCGACGCCCGAGGACAAGCTGGCGCTGATCCGCACGGAACAGCAGGGCGGCAAGCTGGTGGCGATGTGCGGCGACGGCACCAACGACGCGCCCGCCCTTGCGCAGGCCGATGTCGGCGTGGCGATGAACACCGGCACGCAGGCCGCGCGCGAGGCGGGCAACATGGTCGACCTCGACAGCGATCCGACCAAGCTGATCGAGGTCGTCGGCCTCGGCAAGCAGTTGCTGATGACGCGCGGTGCGCTGACGACCTTCTCGGTCGCCAACGACGTGGCGAAATATTTCGCGATCATTCCCGCGATGTTCGTCGCGCTCTATCCGGGCCTCGGCGTGCTGAACGTCATGGGCCTCGGCTCGCCGCAGTCGGCGATCCTGAGCGCGATCATCTTCAATGCGGTCATCATCCCGCTGCTGGTGCCGCTGGCGCTGAAGGGCGTGGCATACAAGCCGATGGCGGCGGGACCATTATTGGCACGCAACCTCGCCATCTACGGTTTGGGGGGGCTTCTCGCCCCGTTCGTCGGCATCAAGATCATCGACCTTGTGGTCGGTGGCCTCGGCCTCGCGTAAGGATCGATATCATGGGCAAAGATTTTTCTACCGCGCTGCGTCCGGCGATCGTCATGACGATCCTGTTCGCGCTGCTGCTCGGGCTGGCATACCCTCTCGCGATGACCGGTATCGGCCAGGCGATCTTCCCGAGCCAGGCCAATGGCAGTCTCGTTCGCGACACGACCGGCCGGGTCATCGGATCGACCGTCGTCGGACAGGCCTTCACCGCCGACCGCTATTTCCAGACGCGGCCGTCGGCGGCCGGCAAGGGCTATGACGGGCTCGCCTCGTCCGGTTCGAACCTCGGCCCGACGAGCCGGGCGCTGGTCGACCGGGTAACGCCGGATGTCGCGAAACGCCGGGGTGAGGGGCTGACCGGCGCGGTGCCCGCCGATCTGGTCACCGCCAGCGGATCGGGGCTGGACCCCGATCTGTCGCCGGCGGCGGCGATGGTACAGGTGCCGCGCATCGCGCGCGTGCGCGGCATCTCGCCCGATCGCGTTCGGAATATCGTGACCGGAAACACCGAAACCGCGCTGCTGGGGGATCCCCGCGTCAACGTCCTCGCGCTCAATCAGGCGCTCGATGCGGCCCCCGGCGCGCCGGTCCGGTCGCCCGCGCGCTGATGCCGGTGGTGGGATCAGGACCGGACATGGCGCGTCCCGATCCCGACGCCCTCCTGCGCGCGGCCGAGCAGGAGGGCAGGGGGCGGCTGAAGATCTTTCTCGGCGCGGCCCCCGGCGTCGGCAAGACCTATGAAATGCTGTCCGAAGGGGCAGCGCGGCAGCGCGACGGGGTCGATGTCGTCATCGGCGTCGTCGAAACCCATGGCCGCGCCGAAACCGGGGCGCTGCTGCGGGGCCATGAGATCGTCGCCCGGCGCGACGTGGCCTATGAAGGGCGTACGCTGCGCGAGATGGATATCGACGCCATCCTGCACCGTGCGCCGCGTCTGGCGCTGGTCGATGAACTGGCGCACACCAATGCGCCGGGCAGCCGTCATCCCAAACGCTATCAGGATGTCGAGGAGCTGCTGGCGGCGGGCATCGACGTCTATTCGACCGTCAACATCCAGCACGTCGAAAGCCTGAACGATATCGTCGCCAGCTTCACCCGGGTGCGGGTGCGCGAGACGGTGCCCGACCGCATCCTCGAAATCGCCGAGATCGAGGTGGTCGACATTCCGCCCGACGAGCTGATCGAGCGGTTGAAAGCAGGGAAAGTCTATCTCCCCGCCGAAGCGAGCCGCGCGCTCGGGCACTTCTTTTCCAAATCGAACCTGTCCGCGTTGCGCGAACTGGCGCTTCGCCGGGCGGCGCAGGCCGTCGATGCCCGGATGCTGGACGATGTCCGTTCCCTCGGGCTCGGCGGTACTTGGGCCGGGGGCGACCGTATCGTCGTCGCGATCAGCGAGCTGCCGGGGTGCGACGCGCTGGTGCGTGCCGCCAAGCGGGTCGCCGATGGGTTGCGTGGACCATGGACCGCGGTGTTCATCGAAACGCCGCGCGCCGCGCACTTCACCGACGAACAGCACGCCCGGATCGCGGCGACGATGACGCTGGCGACGCAACTCGGCGGCGCGGTCGCGACCGTGCCCGCCGAGAATGTCGTGGCCGGCATCCAGTCCGTGCTGCTCGACCTGCGCGCCACCCAGCTGGTGCTGGGCAAGGCGGACCGCTCGCGCTGGTTCGAGCTTCGCCATGGGTCGGTCGTCGACCGGCTGGTGCGCGATACCCCCGGCGTCACCGTTCACGTGCTGCCGATGCCGACCGCGCCGTCGGGCCGGCAGCGCATCCAGCGACGTCCGGGACAATGGGGTACGCCCGCCGGCTATGCGATCACCAGCGTGATGGTCGCGGCGATCACCGGCCTTGCCAGCGCGCTGTTCCAGATCCTCGACCTCGGCAACGTGGCGCTGCTTTATTTGCTGCCTGTGATGGCGGCGGCGAGCCTCTATGGCCTGCGGACCGGGCTGTACGCGGGCATCGCCTCCAGCCTCGCCTATAACTTCTTCTTCCTGCCGCCGACCGGGACGCTGACGGTCAGCAATCCCGAAAACCTGATTTCGATAATCGTGCTGCTCGGCATCGCCATCGCGACCAGCCAGCTGACCGCGCGGGTGCGCGCGCAGGCCGATCTGGCCACCGCCAGCGCGCGGACCAACGCGACGCTGGCCGGCTTCCTGCGCCAGATCGCCGGGGTCAACGACCGCGATGTCGCCGCCCAGATGATCTGTGACGATGTCCGCCGGCTGCTCGACGTACAGGTGGTGCTGCTCGGCCGTGGGCATGGCGCGGCGCTCGACATCATCGCGGCCAGCGACCCGGCCTATCGCCTCGACACGATGGACAATGCCGCGGCCAGCTGGGCCTTCGACACCGGCAGCCCGGCGGGCAAGGGATCGGGGACGCTTGCCGCCTCGGAATGGCTGTTCCAGCCGATGAAGGCGGGCGACCGGGTCCTCGGTGTGCTGGGCGTCGCCAGCGACAAGGCCGGCAGCCCGGTGCGCGCCGATCAGTTGCCGCTGCTCGGCAGCCTGATCGACCAGTCCGCGCTGGTGCTCGAACGGCTGCGGCTTCAGGCCGAGATGCGCGACGTCGATGTGGTCCGCACCCGTGACCGGCTTCGCGCCGCGCTGCTATCCTCGGTCAGCCACGATCTGCGCACGCCGCTGACCGCGGTGATCGCCGCCGCGGCCGAACTGCATCACGGGGTCACGCCCGAACTGATCGGTACGATCGAGAGCGAGGCGCAGCGGCTCAACCGCTTCGTCGCCAACCTGCTCGACATGGCCCGGGTCGAGGCGGGGGCGCTGAAACTGAATATCGAGGCGACCGACCTGAGCGATGCGGTCACCGGGGCTGCGCACGATGCGCGACGCGCGCTGGAGGGACATGCGGTGCGTCTGGACGTTCCGCCCGACCTGCCGCTGGTGCGTGCCGATCCGCAGCTGCTCCATCACTGCCTGCTGAACCTGCTCGACAATGCCGGCCGATATGGCGAACCGGGGACGGACATCGTGATCGAGGGTCGAAACCGGTATGGCGAGCTGCGGCTCGCGGTTCTTGATCACGGGCCGGGATTGCCGCCGGGTCGTGAGCGCGAGGTGTTCGAAATGTTCAAACGTCTGGAGGGGTCCGATCGCGCGATCGGCGGGACCGGCCTCGGGCTCGCCATCGTCAAGGCGTTCGCGGAGGCGATGGGCATGACCGTCGAAGCCTCAAACCGCCCCGACGGCACCGGTGCCGCCTTCGCACTGGTGTTTCCGCCCGCCCTGATCGTCCAACCGCACGCGACCGAAGGCGCCCCTCGCCATGCCGGCTAAGATTCTCGTCGTGGACGACGACGCGGCGATCCGCCGGTTGCTCCGCAACACGCTGTTGCGGGCCGAATATGCGGTGGTCGAGGCGGAAGATGCCAGGGGTGCGCTGCGGCAGGCGGCGGTCGAGCATCCCAGCGCCGTCCTGCTCGATCTCGGCCTTCCCGATCGCGACGGGCTGAGCATCATCCCGCAGCTGCGCGCGCAGGGCGATATCGTGATCCTCGTCGTGTCGGCGCGCGACGCGACCGACGAGAAGGTGACCGCGCTCGATCTCGGCGCGGACGATTTCGTGACGAAGCCGTTCGATACCGACGAACTGCTCGCCCGGCTGCGGGTCGCACTGCGTCATCAGGGGGTGTCGCCCGCCACGCAGAAGATCGTCCGCCGCGGCGACCTCAGCATCGATCTCGATCGGCGGATCGTTCGTCGGGGCGAGGAGGAGCTGCACCTCACCCGGAAGGAGCATGACGTGCTCGGCATGCTGGCGCGGCATATCGGCCGCGTCGTGACGCATGAGCGGGTGCTGGCGGCATGCTGGGGCGCGGAGGAGGAACCGCGCGTCGAATATTTGCGCATCGTCATCCGCAACCTGCGCCAAAAACTCGAAGCCCCGGGACCGGTGGGCAGTGTCATCGCCAACGAGCTCGGCGTCGGATATCGGCTACGCGCCGACCATTGACGCCGGCCTGTCGGTGAATCTTCTCAAGTTGCGGCGGTAGACGCGCGCGGGCGTAACAGCAGCAATGTCAGGACACATCCGGCCACCGGAAACAGCAGCGCTCCGAAGGTAAAGGTCGACCAGCTGTCCGACGATTGCGGAGGCGCCATGGCGACCAGCGCGCCGGACGCCAGATTCCCGAGCGCGGCAGCCGATTTCAGGGCGGTCAGGAACAGGCCGACCGGGGTCGCCTCGTTGGTCTCCGACCGTTGCGCCGCAAGCGCGAGCATCGCCCATATCGCCAGATTCATCGCGGCAAGCGCGCTGCCGAGCAACAGGAGCATGGCGGTGCCGATCGGCCCACGCGACCCGATCGCCAGCCCTGCCATCGCAACGATGGTCGTGCCATGCCCGATCCGCGAGATCGCGATCGGCGACACGCGGCGGGACAGCGCCATCCAGCCCGGCAGCGACAGCGCCTGACCCAGCGTGATCGTCGCCAGCGCGGGTCCGGCCCAGCCCGCATCGTGATGCACAGCCTGTCCGAAAAAGGGCAGCGTCCGCAGGAACAGCGGCACGATCCCCGCCTGGATCGCCGCGACCAGCAGCGTTCGGCGGAACGCTTCGTGCCGCCACAATCCGCGCAACCGGTCGCGCGGCGACAGTGGCTGGCGCTGCCCGGTTGGTCCTCCCAGATGCCGGGTCGCAATGACGGCGATGGCGAGTGTCGCCGCGTACAACAGCCCGCCCATCAGCGCGCTGGTGGCGAACGCATCCTGCCGCGCCGCCGCGTCGGACGGGGCAAGGCTCCAGGTCGACGCAAGCGCCACCAGCCCGGCACCGCATGCACTGAAGATCAGTCGATAGCCCGATACCGACGACGCATCGCCCGGTGTCCGGGCGACGCGCACCAGCAGCGTGTTATGGCCGACATCGCATAGTGAATAGCCGACCCGGCACAGAAAGATTGCCGCCGCGATCGCCCCCGGCCGGTCGAGCGTGAACAACAGGTAGAAACCGGTCGCGCACATCGGCACGCCGATCACGATTAGCCGCCCCAGCCGGTCGCCGCTACCATGGGCATCGGCCCACAAGGCGATACCGAGATCGAACAGCCCGTCCCACAGCATCGCCGCCGCCAGCAATCCGCCCGCCAGCATCGGCGGCAATCCGGCGATCGTCACCAGATAGAACAACATGAAGTTTTCGAAACTGGTCCAGACGACGCTCTTGCCCAGATTGCCGATGCTGTAGCCGATCCGGGTCGGCAGTGAAGTCGGGACGGGATCGGCAGGGGAGGGCATGGTGGCTGCGCATAGGCGGCGGCGATTTCATTTATTTGACACGTCGCAACTATATCATCCGCATCATGTCGCGTCCGCACCGCCCGCCCATCCCGCTCAGCGAACCGCAACGCCGGGTCCTGATCCAGCTGCGGATCGAGGGGAACGCCCCGCGGACGCGACTGGCGGAGGTGCTGGGGATGAACGGCGCGACGGTGACCCGGCTGACCCAATCGCTGCTGGCGCTCGGCTTGATCGAGGAACGCGAATCCCCCGAAGCGGTGGCGCGGGGGCGGCCGTTGGTGCCGCTGACCGTATCGGGAGGCGGCGGCTGGGCGATCGGTGCGACACCGCATCCCGGTTGGCTGGAGCTGGTGCTGGTCGATTTTCGCGGCTGGCCGCTGGTACACGATACGACGCCATTCGACAGTCCCGACCCCCGCGTGTTCGCCCGCGCCGTCGAGGCGCGGTTGCAGGCGCTGGCGGCGGCGCACGGTTTCATGCGCGGCCAGTTTCTGGGCATGGGGGTCGCCGTTCCGGGCTATGCCCTGTCGGGCGACCGCAATCGTCGCGCCGTCGTCGACCGCGTCGCGGGATGGGACGACGTGCCGCTGGCCGAGATCATCGGCGACGTGCTGGGCATGCCGGTGTGGATCGAGAACGACGCCAGCGTCGCCGGGCTGGCCGAATATTATCAGGACGGTATCATCGGTCGCTATCGATCGGTCCTGACCCTGTTTCTGGGGCATGGCGTCGGCGGCGGATTGATCGCCGAGCGCGACCTGTTCCTCGGCGAACATGGCAATGCCGGTGAGGTCGGGCGGCTGTTTCCCGGTCATGGCGACCGGCCATCGGGCATCGACCTGCTGCGGACCCTGCGCGCCGAGGGGGTCGAGGTCGATTCGCTGGCCGACATCGACGGATTGATGGCGACGCATCGTGCGATCATCGACCGCTGGACCGACCGGGTGATCGAGCAGCTGGACCTGGCCGTGCTGAGCGGCATCGTCTGGCTCGATCCCGGCGCGATCATCGTGTCGGGCGCATTGCCGCTGCCGCTACTGCGGCGCATCGCCGACGGGCTGGACGCGATCGGCCGCCGTCGCGGCGACAAGTATCGGGCGACCTTGCCGCCCGTGCTCGCGTCCACCATCGGCAGCAAGGCGGTGGTCATCGGCGCGGCGATGATTCCGATCCACTCGATCACGTCCCACCAGGCTGTGATTTAATTGCGTGTAAGCAAATAAAACTGTCACGCAGTGCCGCCAAGGGCTCCTCAACGAAACCACAGGGGGCTTCCATCCATGCACACCAAATTCCTGGGCGGCGTCGCGTACGTCGCGCTGCTTGCCATCGCCAGTCCGGCCATCGCCCAAACCACGCAGACCGCGCGCGATACGACGCCGACTGCCGAAACCGTGGAATCCACGGACGCACCGGCATCGGACATCATCGTTACCGGATCGGCGCGGCAGCAGCGCCGCTTCGACGTATCCTATGCGGTCAATTCGCTAAGCCAGACCGATATCCAGAAGATCGCGCCCAAGAGCACGACCGACCTGATCGGGACGTTGCCGGGCATCCATGCCGAGGCGACCGGCGGCGAGGTGCAGAACATCACCCGCGTGCGCGGCATCCCGACCGATCGCGGTTTCCTCTATTATCAGCAGGACGGGTTGCCGCTGTTCCAGGAACTGGACGGCTTTTTCTTCAATCAGGGTGACGGCATGAACCGGCTCGACCTGATGACCGACCGGATCGAGGTCGTTCGTGGCGGTCCGGCACCGATTTATGCCAGCACCGCCGCCGCGATCGCCAACGTCATCACCGTGACAGGCAGCGCGACGACGCGCGGCAAGGCGCAGCTGACGCTGGGCGATACCGGGTTGTACCGGCTCGATGCCTATCAGGCGGGACCGATCTCGAAGGACATCTATTACGCCATCGGCGGCTTCCTGCGCCATCATGACGGCTATCGCGACTCCGGCTTTCCGTCCGATCGCGGCGGGCAGATCCGCGCCAATATCCGCCATGATCTGGCCAACGGGTTCGTGAAGCTGTCGGGGCAGTACACCAACGACCACAACCTGTTTTATCTGTCGATCCCGACCGCCGATCCGCGCGATCCGTCGGTCAGCCTCAACAAGTATATCGACTATTTCACCGGCACGCTGAACAGCCCGTCGCTGCGGCAGGTGAACATCAAATATCGCGATGGCGCCGGCGTGTTGCAGAACCAGCGCGGCGATCTGGCCAATGGGCGGCATCTGCAATTCGGGAACGTCGCGCTGAATTACGAAGGCGATTTCGGCGACTGGCACGTGTCGGCCAAGGGTGGCGTCACGCAGGGCAAGTTGCATTTCGACGCCTTCTATTCGACGTCGAACCCGGTCGATGCGACGACGTTCGCCAATAATTTCCGCGCAGCGGCGACCACCGCATTCGGTGCGAACGTCAGCCGCCTCGGCTACAGCGTCGCCGGTACGGGCGGGCAGACCGCCTATAACCCCGCCGCGGATTCCGGGCTGGTAATGCAGGCGCAATATCGTTCGGTCGAAACGGATTTCCATTCGACGCAGGGCGACCTGTCGGTCACGCGCAAGCTGGAAACCGCGATCGGCGCGCATGATCTGCGCGCCGGAGTCTATACCTCTTTCTGGGGTCAGAAGACGTTCAACGCGTACCAGAATCTGCTGGTCGAGGTGAAGTCGCGGCCGCGCACGCTGGACCTTGCCGCCTATAGCGCGACGGGCGCGGTGCTGGGCTATGTCACCGACAATGGCGCGCTGGCCAATGCCGCGACGCTGGGCGGCGGTGCGACCGACGGACAGCTGGTCGCGCTGTACGGCACCGACACGTGGGACGTGACCGACCGGCTGCGGATCGATGCCGGCCTGCGCCACGAATGGTATAGCTATGACGGGTTCGGCCGGCTGACGTCGAGCTATAATCTGGGCGACACCACCACGCTGGCCGACAATGCCACGCGCGGGTTCACCGGCGCGATCGGTACGTTGCGGCTGAAGCAGCAGGCGACCAACTGGACAGTCGGGGCCAATTACGACGCGACCGGCAATATCGGCGCGTATCTCCGCGCATCGCAGCTGGAGGTGCCGCCCAACACCACCATCGCGCTGAACTATCCGGTGGCGGCGATCGTCGCGACCAAGGCCAAGCTGTACGAGGCGGGCGTGAAGTTCGCCGCCGGGCGCTCCTACCTCTACGTCACCGGCTTCTACACCCGGTTCGATCCGCTGAACGCCAGCTTCGCCGCGTTCAACCCGGCGACGGGCCGCGCGGACCAAGTGACGAACTTCATCGGCACCGCCGAGACCAAGGGGCTGGAGGCCGATGGGCAGCTGCGCCTGACCGGCTCCTTCTCGCTCGCCGGGTCGGTGACGTTCCAGGACCCGCGCTATCTGAACTTCAGCAGCAATACCGGCGCCGATGGCAGCCGGGCGAGCGGCAAGCAGATCATCCGCGAACCGAAGTTGTTCCTGAACGTACGGCCGACCGTCGATCTCGACCTCGGCGGCGCGGCGGTCAGCGTCTATGGACGCTATGACTATGTCGGCCGGCGCTATACCGACTTCTTCAACAGCACCGCGCTGCCCGCTTATGGCGCGTTCGGGTTGGGCGGGACGGTCAGCAACGGCGACTGGCAGGTCCAGATCGTGGGCGACAACATCACCAACGCGCATGGCTTTACCGAAGGCAATACCGCAGGCGACCGGTTCGGGCAGGGCGTACCGACCGCGATCTTCGGTCGGCCGCTGTTCGGGCGCAACTTCCGCCTGATCGTGAGCCGCAAATGGTGATCCGTCCGCTGCTCGCCACCGTCCTTGCCTGTGTCGTCGCTTCGGCGGCACAGGCGGGGCCGGTCGATACGATGCGTCGGATCGCCGATCCCAAGGGTGGCATCATCGCCATCGCCCATCGTGGCTGTCATGCCGCCGCGCCGACGCGCGGGATGGACGGGACCCTTCCCGAAAATTCGCGCGCCGGGCTGCTACGCTGTGCGGCGCTGGGCGTCGAGGTGATGGAAACCGACGTGCGCCGCACCCGCGATGGCTATCTGGTCATGGTCCATGACGACAGCGTCGACCGGACGACCGATGGCACGGGAAAGGTCGCCGACCTGACCCTTGCGCAGATCCGCGCGTTGCGCCTGCGCGACGACGAAGGCGGGGCGGGAACGGCGCTCACCGACGAACGGGTGCCGACCCTCGACGAACTGCTGGCGTTGGCCAAGGGGCGGATCGTCCTGAACCTCGACGTGAAGGACGCGATCTATGGCGAGGTTGTCGACGCGGTCGTGCGTGCGGGTGCGGCCGACCGGGTGATCGTCAAGACCTTTGCCGGGATCGGTTCGCCGCCACTGGCCGCCATGCCGCCCTATGACCGGGTGCCGTTCGCGCCGATCCCGATCACCGGCGATCCGGCCGCCGCCGATGTGCCGGCGATCATCCGGCAGCAGGTGGGGGCGCGGCGCCGTCCGATCGCGGTCGAACTGCCGCGGATGCCGCTCGCGACCTTGCCGGCCAGCGTCGCCGCTGCCCGGCAAGCGGGCATGGCCGTCTGGGTCAACACCCTGTTCGAAGGGTTCGTGACCGGGCTGGGCGGCGATGCGGTCGCGGCGCGCGATCCCGAAGCGGTCTGGGGACGACTGGCGGATAGCGGCGTCCGCCTGATCCAGACCGATGCGGTCGACGCGCTGCTGGTCTGGCGGCAGTCGCGCGCCCGACGGTAAGGAACCGGGGGATCGGCGGCGCGTGCTTCCGATACCCGGCGATGCGTCAGGCGGTCAGGTCGAGGGTGCCGACCCCGGCGGCGGACCCGACCAGGCTATAGACATACTGGTCGATGCCGGTCGCTTCGTCGCGCCAGATGCCGTCGAACTCGAGCGCGAGGATGCGCTTGCCGTTGTCGCCGATGATGTTGACCTGGCCGCCGCCGGTCAGGTCGAGCACCTTGTTGCGGCCGAAGGTGACGATGCCGTTGTCGTCGCTATCGAACAGCGCGACGTCGGTGACCAGCACGTCCTGCGCCGAGAAGTCGAGGATGCGGTCGAGCGTCTGTGCCCGGGCCCGCGTCAGACTGTTGTCGCCGATCGCGAAGAAGAACGCATCGGCCCCCGCGCCGCCGCGCATCGTGTCCGATCCGGCCCCGCCGATCAGACGGTCGTTGCCGGCAATGCCCGACAGCGTGTCGTTGCCCCCGCCGCCCATCATCCGGTCGGCAAGGACGGTGCCGTTCAGCACGTCGTTACCGGCCCCGCCGACGATCTGCGATGGCGCGATGTAACCCGGCGATCCGGTTTCGCTGTTTCCGGTGCTGCCGGGAACGGTGAACGCGCCGTCGATGCCGGCGGTGGCGATCGTCGTCAGTCGTGCGTTGTTCAGTCCCGCCGCATTGTCGAACGTCGCCAGCGCGGGCACACCGGTCGACGCGCCGAAGGTGACGTTGGCCGCGACCCGCCCGGCGGCGTCGAACAGGACGACCGCATCGCCCCCTCCGCTCAATCCGATACCCGATCCGGTATAGCTGCCAAAGGTCAGCCCGGCCGGTGCCTGTCCGCCGAACCACGTATCGACGAAGGTCTTTACCGTCGCGGCAAGGTCGGTGGTCTGGAGGAAGATCACCGACTGGCCGGCGGCGATGCCGGTCACGCCGCCCAGTGCGACCGACGCGGCGAAGCTGTTCGAATCATCGTCGACGCGCCACCCGGCGATATCGACCGCGGCATCCGAAAAGTTCGTAAGTTCGAACCAGTCGGCGCGTACCGGGCTGTCGCCGCTGGCCCATGGGGCGACTTCGGTGATGCGGATCGCCGGGCCGGTGCCTTCGTTGGCGATGTCGCGGACGTTCAGGACATACTCGGTGGTGGCGTCGGGCGTCGCACCGACGGTCGGATCGTCGACGGTGACGGTTACCACGTAGCTGGTCTTGGCTTCGTAATCGAGACTGGTGCCAGCCTTCAGGTACAGGCCATTGGCGTCGACTTCGAAAAAGGCCGCGTCGCTGCCGGTCAGCCCCAGCGCATTGGTGCCGCGTCCATCGTCGGTGATGGCGATGTCGGCGACCTTGATCCGGGTCAGCGTGCCGGTGTTTTCGTCGATGCCGCCCAGCGCGTTGGCGAGCGCGATGGCGGTCGGCGCGGCGTTGCCGTCGTCGATCACCGTGCGGATCGATCCGGGCGATCCGGTTTCGGTGCCGTTGACGGTCGTCACCTGATAGGCACCGTTGGTGCCGATGGTGCTGGTCTGCGCGATCGGGCCGGTCAGGCCGGCGGCGTTGTCGAACGTCGCGAGCGACGGACGGCCGGTCGACTGGCCGAAGCTGACGCTGGCGCGCAGCATATTGCCGGCGTCGTAGAGATTGACCTGATCGCCGCCGGTGCTCAGCCCGATGCCCGATCCGGTAAAGGTCCCGATCCGGACGCCGCCGGGCAGCGTGCCGCCGAACCACGTCGTGACGAACGCCTGAACCTCGATCGCGCCGCCATTAACGAAGAGGACCGATTCCCCGGCCGCGATCTGATCGATGCCGGTCAGGGCGACGGCGGCGATCGGCGATTGCGAATTGTCGTCGACCTTCCACCCGGTCAGGTCGATGGCGAGACCGGTCGAATTGGTGACTTCGAACCAGTCGGCCCCGACCGGGCTGTCGCCGCTGGCCCATGGCGCGACTTCCGATACGAACAGCTTGCCGACCGTGCCGGGCGAACCGATCGCGGCGGTGGTCCCGCTGCCGACCGCGACCGCGCCATTTTGGCCGGTCTCGCTCAGCCTGGTGACGTCGCCATTGTTGATCGCGGCGGCGTTGTTGAAGGTCGCGAACGGGCTGGCGGCGGGCGATGCGCCGAAGCTGACGCTGGCGCGCACTTCGCCGCTCGTGTCGTAGAGATTGACCTGATCGCCGTTGCTGCTCAGGCCGACGCCCGACCCGGTATAGGCACCGAATTGCAGTCCTGCCGGGGCCTTGCCCCCGAACCATGCATCGACGAACGCCGCCTGCGTCGCGGCCAGATCGGCGGTTTCGAAGAAGATGACCGATTCGCCGGCGCCGATTCGGGCGATGCCGGTCAGTGCGCGGGCGTTGCTGAACTGCGCCGAATTATCGTCGACCTTCCACCCGGTGAGGTCGATCGCGACGTCGCCGTTATTGGTGACCTCGAACCAGTCGGCGGTGACCGGGCTGTTGCTGCTCGACCATGGCGCGATTTCGGAGATGAACAGCGTCGGTTTGACGACTTCGTTGGCGATGTCGGTGACGTTCAGCACATGATCGACGCTGGCATCGACCGCGCCGCCGACATTGGGATCATCGACGGTGACGGTGACCGCGTAGCTGGTTTTGGTCTCGTAATCGAGTTTCGTGCCGGTCTTCAGATACAGGCCGGTCGAATCGACTTCGAAGAAGGCGGCGTCGGCCCCGGTGACGGCGAGCTGGTTCACGCCGATGCCGTCGTCGGTGACCAGCACGTCGGCGACTTTCACCCGGCGGGCGGTGCCGCTGTTTTCCTCGATCGCGGGCAGGGCGTTGCCGAGGGTGATCGCGCTCGGCGCGGCATTGGGGAAGTCGGCCGGGGCATAGACCCAGAGTTGCGGATGATCGGCATCGCCGCCGCCATTTTCGTTGACGACGTAGAGGAAGCCGTTGCGGTCGACGGTGATCCCCTCATGCTGCTGATCGGCGACGCCCAGCGGATTGCCGGCATCGGTCTGGATGACCAGTTCGCTCAGGATGTTGCCGGCGCGATCGACCTTCACGATCTTGCCCTCTTCCTGGCTGATGATGAGGAGGTTGTCCGCTTCGGCGGTGCCGGCCAGCGATGGAATGTTCGACAGCGCGAACACATCGGCGACGTCGGACAGGCCGAGCAGCGCCGGATCGAACAGGTTCGTCGAATTTTCGGTCTTTGCCGACCCGTTGCTGGCGGTATTGTCGGCGAAGTCGAGCGTCGTCTGGAACACGCCGATCGGTCCGGCTTCCTTGACGAAGATGAAGCCCTTGGTCAGCGGGTCGTAGCTTAGACCCTCCAGACCGATATTGTTGACGAAGGTGCCGAGGTTGACGACCTGCGCATCGGCGCGCGCCTTG
This sequence comes from Sphingomonas sp. Leaf67, assembly GCF_001421965.1. Lineage (GTDB taxonomy): Bacteria > Pseudomonadota > Alphaproteobacteria > Sphingomonadales > Sphingomonadaceae > Sphingomonas. The sequence goes on along the minus strand of NZ_LMLP01000003.1, from coordinate 41,907 downwards.
GTCGCGCCCGCTTCATAGGTGATGAGCACGGCGTTGCGATCGCGTTCCTCGGTGAACACGAACTGGCCGTTGCCGATATAGGTGATGCCTTCGGGATCGTAGAAGGCAGTCCCCTGCGGACTGTTGCCGGCACCCAGCGTCATCGTGCTGACCAGCTTGCCCGACTTGCTCACCTCGGTGATCGAACGCCCGCCGTCGCCGATGATGAACAACGTATCGGTGTCCCAGTTATAGGCGACGCCCGAGGCTTCCTGTCCCAGCACGTTGCCGGCGGGGGCGGTGGTGCGGGTGGGTTCGGGCAGGTCATAGCGTCCGATCCGGACATATTTTGACAGATCCATACCCGATAGTCCCCGCATGCGATGGTGCGACCCCGGCCGCCTTCGCGCAGCAGGTTGCCCGGTGCGCATGGCAGATGGATTACGGCTTCGTTGCGGCTGCGTGACAGATGGTTAATAATCGCTTGCACCGGTCGAGTTCTCGCAAGTCGGCGGGTTTGGAGCCCGAACGTACCCTGCCGCCATTGGCGGCACATTGTCATCGATCGGTCGCCGAACCGTCGCACGTACTTCACGATACCGCCGCAAGCGCCCCCCGACAGGACGGCAGTTCAGAACGTCGCAGGGGGTTATCATGACGGTACGCATCTGGTTGGTTGGCGCAGCGCCGCTCGCACTCATGACTGGCGCGGCGTACGGCCAGGAACGCGTGGTCGTAGCACCCGTCGCCGCCCCGGAGGTTGACGAAGCGGCGCCGGCGGAAGGCGAGGAAATCGTCGTGCTCGGCTTTGGCCAGACGCGGCAGGTGCAGACGATTTCGGCGATCGACATGGAACGGCTGACGCCGGGGACGTCGCCGCTGAAGGCGGCCGCCAAGCTGCCGGGCGTCAATTTCCAGTCGGCCGACGCGTTCGGTGCCTATGAATGGTCGACGCGCATCTCGCTGCGCGGGTTCAATCAGAACCAGCTGGGGTTCACGCTGGACGGCGTGCCGCTGGGCGACATGAGCTATGGCAACGTCAACGGCCTGCACATCAGCCGGGCGATCCTGTCCGAAAACATCGCGACGACCACGGTCGCACAGGGGGCGGGTGCGCTGGGCACCGCATCGACCAGCAATCTGGGTGGTACGCTGGAATTCGTCAGCCGCAAACCGTCCGACACCGCCGATATCGTCGCGTCGGGGACCTATGGCAGCAACGATACGATCCGCGCCTTTGCCCGGATCGACACCGGCGACCTCGGCGGCGGGCTGACGGGCTATCTGTCCTATGGCTATCTGACCAGCGACAAGTGGAAGGGCGTCGGCGTCCAGCGTCAGCATCAGGCCAATGCCAAGCTGGTGAAGGAGATCGACACCCGCGGCAGCATCACCGCGTTCCTCAACTTCTCCGACCGGCGCGAAAACGACTATCAGGATCTGAGCTACGACATCATCGCCCGGCGCGGCCTGCGCGCCGACAATATCTCGGACGACTATCCGCTCGCGCTGCAGATCGGCCGAGTGTACCAGAATCAGGCGGCGCGCAGTGCCTATTCCGCCGCCAACAACGGATCGACGACAGGCTTCACCGCGCCTTGGACCGGGGCCGGCTTCGCCTTTCCGACCGGGTTCGGCACCGTCGACGACGCCTATTACGACGCCGCGGGGTTGCGGCGCGACTGGCTGGGCGGATTGACCTTCGATGCGCGATTGACGCCCGAATTGTCGCTGGTGTCGACCAGCTATTATCATCACAACAAGGGGCAGGGATCGTGGATCACGCCCTATTCGCCGACCCCGGCGGGGGCTGCGGGGCCGGATGGGTCGGCATTGCCGGCATCGTCAACCTCGACCGCCGGCCTTGCCTCGCCGCTCGGTTTCCGCACCACCGAATATGGCATCGATCGCGCCGGCAATCAGACCCGCATGGCGCTGACCACCGGTGCGAACCGGATCGAAGTCGGACTGTGGTATGAAACGAATACGTTCGAGCAGGCGCGTCGCTTCTACGGCATGAACGACGCCGCCACGCCGAACCGCACGGCGCGCCAGTTCCAGAGCAACCCGTACCGCACGCAGTGGGACGGCAAATACGATACCAAAACGCTGCAATATCATGTCGCCGATACGCTCGACCTTGGCGCATTGACGCTCAACGGCGGATGGAAGGGGTTGCGCGTGCGCAATTCGGCGAACCTGCGCACCGGGTCGCTGGTCGTCGGCGACATCCAGGCGCGGGACTGGTTCCTGCCGCAGGTCTCGGCCCTGTTCCGCGTGGGCGGCGGGGCGGAACTGTTCGCGAGCTACACCGAAAATCTGCGGGCGTTCGTGTCGTCGGCGACGACCGGTCCGTTCGCGACGACCCAGAACGGGTTCAACGCGATCCGTTCGACCCTGAAGCCCGAAACGTCGAAGACGGTCGAGGGCGGGGCGCGGCTGCGTTCGGGCGGGTTGCAGCTGTCGGCGGTCGGCTATTATGTCGATTTTTCGAACCGGCTGCTGACCTTCGCGAACGGGGCTGGGATCATCGGCAACCCGCCGACGCTGAACAACGCCGGCAGCGTCGAAAGCTATGGTGCCGAGCTTGCCGCGACCTATCGCATCGCACCGCCGCTGACGCTGTTCGCCAGCTATTCCTACAACAAGGCGACGTATCAGAACGATGTCCGCAACGCGGCGGGTACGGTGGTACAGCCGATCGCGGGCCGGACCGTGGTCGACACGCCCGAACATATGGCCAAGGGCGAGATCGCCTATGACGACGACCGCTTCTTCGCGCGGGTCGGCGGCGATTACATGTCGAAGCGCTACTTCACCTATCTGAACGACCAGTCGGTCGGCGCGTGGGTGTTGCTCGATGCCAGTATCGGATACCGGCTGACCGGGCTGGGCGGCGTGTTGGAAGGCGTCGCGATCGAAGGAAGCGTCACCAACCTGACCGATCGCGCCTATATCTCGACGGTCGGTACCAACGGCTACACCGCCTCGGGAGACAACCAGACGCTGCTGGCCGGTGCGCCGCGCCAGTGGTTCGTGACGCTGCGCCGGGGTTTCTGATCGCTTGCCATCGGCCGTCGCTCGGCGAGCGGCGGCCGATGGCGGATCCTCGCGAACCGCACCGGCGGGCAGGGGTCGCCCCCGACAGCGATGCCGCCGCGGTGGTCGGCATCAGACTGCGAGGGCCAGTAACCCGGAAATTATCGTTTCACTGCGGCACCTTCGTTTCCGCGACGTTCCACCCGCGCAAGGTCACGACCGGCTGCGCGGCCAGTGCCGCGGGGTAGCGGATGGTGATGGTGCGGGTTTCTTTGGGAAGAAGGGAAACGTAGTTGTCGTCGTAGAAGGCGGGTAAGATACGCTGCCCGTTGCGGTCGAGGAGCGTCAATTTGGCGTTCAGCGCGGCGACCGGGCCGTCGTTCGACAGCGTCACCGCGACCACCCGGTCGCCGCCGTCGACCACCGGGGCCGCCATCCGTGCCGTCAGCGTCGCCGGGGCGAGCGCGTTCAGCGCCTGATAGGAAGCGGTATCGCGCCCGCGCCAGTAGAAATTGTCCGAAACGGCCTTGCCGGCCGCATCGGACAGGGTCAGCCGCACCAGCACCACCGGATGCGCCGCATAGAGCGTGTCGAGCGGCACGGCGGCCAGCGACGTCGCGCGATTGGCCAGTGCATCGACCCGTTCGGACCGCGCGAACAGTTCGGCGTTGTCCAGTCCGACGACCCGTACGCTGGCGGTCAGTCCCTTCGCATCGGCCTGGGTCGTGTTGAGTACGACCAGTTCGTTACCCGGCAGGTTCAGCTGGACGTGCAGCGGTTCGACGGCTTTCTTCGCGCCGTAATAGGCGGCGTGGGTGTCATAATCCCACGAATAGATCTGCCACGCGTTCGACGGCCATGCCGGATGCGTCATCCACAGCAACCGGCCGCTGTTCTTCGTCCACAGGTGGCCGAGGAACCCTTCGTACATCGCCTTGTGCGTTTCGAGGTTCATCATCTGCGCCTTGCGTTCGAAATCGGCAAAATCCTTGCCGGGGCCGAACATCGTGGCCAGCGTCTGCATGAACGTCTTGGTGTCGCCATTCCCGCCGAAATGCCAGTCGTGATAGGCGAGCACGTCGCCCAGCGGCCAGCGATCGGCGGCGGGGACATAGGACGCGACCGATTCCGCCGTCGACAGCGACGGGGTGCCGGTCTCCACCGAGAAACCGGTGGCGAGGTCGGTGAAATAGCCGTCCGGCGCACGGTAATTATACGGCCCCGAGCCTTGCAGGTTCACGACGTTCGACGACCCGGTGAACCAGCGGGTGCCGTCGAGCTGGAACACGGCATCGTCCAGCCCCTCGTTCAGCGTCGGAGTGGGCACGCCTTCGTTGCGGCCGAACCACAGGATGATGCTGGGATGGTTGCGATAGCGGGCGATGGTGTCGCGGGCGTTGGCGAGGAACAGCGCCGCATCGTCCGGCTCGATCTGGAAATTCTGGGTCGATTGCCAGAAATCGTTCAGGACCATCATGCCGTTCTCGTCGGCCAGATCGTAGAACTCGTCCTCGGTATTATTGCCCATCCAGTTGCGGATGACGTTCATGTGCGCCTCGCGCTGGAGGCGGAAGAACGGGCTGAGCCATTCGTAGCTGACGCGCTTCATCGCGTCGTCCATGCCCCAGTTGCCGCCGCGCGCGGCGATCCGCACCCCGTTCACGCGGATCGTCAGATGCGGTTCGGGCAGCGTGTCGGCGATCGTCGTCACCGCCTTCGACACCTCACCCGCCGGGGTCAGCGATTCCGCCCAGCCGGTCGGCGACTGCTTGATCGCAGCGTGGCGGACGTCGATCAGCTTGTGCCCGGCAAGCCCGCCATCGGTGGTCTGGACATTGACCCGGCGCAGCGCGCCCGCTGCATCGAACAGCGACAGGTCGTAGCTGACCTCGCGGATGCCGAAGCGCTGCGCCTTGCTGTCCGACACGCCGTTCGCGTCACTGACCTGATAGGTCGCGTGGTAGAGATGCGGTTCACCATAGCCGTTGGGCCACCACAATTTGGGGTTGGCGACGGTGAGCGCCGGGAAGTCGGCGGGGGTGAAGCGCACTTCGCTGCGCCCGGTCGGCGCGGTCACGGTCCGTTCGACCGACACCCCCTCGAACGCAACCTTGACCATGACCTGTCCGGCGGGGCCGCTATTGTCGATCGGTACGGTCACATCCACGTCGGCGCGGTCGGTGCGCGGCAGCGGCAGGTCGGTGACGACCTGCGGGTCGAGGATGCGGACCGCGCCATGGGCGACCAGCTCGACCGGCCGCCACAGCCCGGTATTGCGATCGCGGACGCCGGGAATCCAGTCCCATCCCTCGGTCGCGACGAAGGTCGGGCCGTCGATCGCCAGCTGCCCGCCATTTTCGCCGACGCCGGCGCTGACCGATTGTTCGTGCGGAATGCCGGGGTGCGGTGGCGGCGAGACCTTTACCGCGAGGACGTTCTCACCCGCCTGAGGCACGAAATCGAACTGGCCGCGAATGAACGCGCCGCGCGTGGCGCCGAGCTTCACGCCATTGGCCCAGATGTCGGCGGCATAGTTGATGCCGCCGAACACGATCGTCAGCTTCTTGCCGGCAGCCTCGGCCGGTACGGTGAAGCGGGTGCGGTACCAATAGTCCTGCCGTGCCAGTTTTTCAGGGATTTTGAGGTTGTTGAGGCCGTAATAGGGGTCGGGATAGACGCCGCGATCGACCAGCGTCTGGAGTACGGTGCCCGGCACCGTCGCCGCGCGCCACGCGCCCCTGGGATTGCCCGGCCGCGACAGCGCCGCGCCGTCGCCGGTGACATCGGGGGCGGCGGCGAGTTGCCAGCCATTGATCTGCCACCGCCCCGGTGCCGTCACCTGCATGGCGGGCGCGCTCGGCACCGGTTTGGCGACGGCCACGCTGTACGCATCGCCCTTCGACTGCGGCAGGGTCCATGCGTCCTGCTGCTGGGTCTGGCCGATATTGGCCGTCTTCTGGAACGGCCATGTGACGCCGACCTCCCATAGCTGGACATTGGCGAAGTCGGGGCGCGGCATCGCGGCGATGGCGGCGGGCGACAGCGCACGGTCAGCCAGCGTAACGCCGACCAGCGTACCGCCGAAATGCGGACGGCCGGGCACCGCGCGTGCGACGTGGAGCACGCCGTCGGTCGCGGCGGACCGGGCCGCGCCGGTCGCGACCCGGCGACCGTCGACATACAGGGTCGCGCGCGTGCCATCGGATACGGCCGCGACTTGCGTCCAGCGGCCGGGCGCGATCGCCGGGCCGGTCAGCGTCGTCCCCCCGTCGTTCAGCGTCAGCCGCCCGTCGGTCAGCGCCACGACCCGCGCATCGCCCAGCGCGACCAGCGGCACCACGCCAACCTGTCGCGCGTCGGAGTTGACCCACAACGTCACGCTGTACGGTGCACCGGCCTGTGTCACCGGTCCGGTGACCAGGCGTTCGATCCCGATCCCGCCGGTCAGGAAGCTGGCATTATACGGCCCCCCGTTGACCGGAACCTGTGCGCCCGCGACCCCCGCCATGGCGACGCCGCCCAGCAGCGCGGCGATCATGCCCAGTTTCATGCGGAAGTCCTTTTCGTCAGGTCGGCGCTGATCGCTTCGAGATCGCGGCCACGGGTTTCGGGAAAGAAGCGCCAGACCAGCAGCGCCTGCACCAGCATCGCGGCGGCAAAGCCCCAGAAGGGCAGCGCCCGATCCCAATGCGCCACCAGCGGGAAGGCGAAGGACAGCACGGCATTGGCGACCCAGTGGGTCGCGCTGCCGATCGCCTGCCCACGGGCGCGGACGTCGGTCGGGAAGATTTCGCTGAGATAGACCCAGATCACCGCGCCCTGCGACATGGCGAAGGCGGCGATGAACAGGATCAGCAGCGGCAGCAGCAGGGCGGGCGATGCCTGTCCCATATAGACCAGTGCGACGCCGCCCAGCGCGACGGCGGTGACGATGCCGCCACCGATCAGCAACGGCTTGCGTCCGACCCGGTCGATCACGCCCATGCCGATGACGGTCGCGATCAGATTGGCGGCACCGATGGCGATCGCCTGCATATCGCCGGATACGCCGGTGAAGCCCGCGGCGGCAAAGATGTCGTTGAGATAATAGAGGATCGCGTTGATGCCCGACAACTGGTTGAACAGCCCGATGGCGATGGCGAGCAGGATCGGCATCCGGTGCACGCGCCAGTCGAGCCGCCCCGTGCCGCCGCTTGTCGCAGGCGGAATCGCGTCGAGGCCGAGCCGTGCCGCCGCGCGGGCCGCTTCGTCGCCGCGTCCGCGGGCGGTCAGCCAGCGCGGGCTTTGCGGCAATCCGGTCAGCAGGATCAGGAACAGCGCGGCCGGCACCGCCGCCACGCCCAGCTTCCACCGCCACGCCAGATCGGGGGCGACCGCCTGCGCGACCAGATAATTGCTGAGATAGGCGATCAGGATGCCCGCCACGATGTTGAACTGGAACAGCCCGACGAGCAGCCCGCGCCGCTTCGCCGAACTGATCTCGGCAATGTAGACGGGTACCAGCACCGACGATGCGCCGATGGCGAGGCCGCCGAGCACGCGGAACGCGATGAAGCCGGTCAGCGTCGTGGCGATGGCGCAGCCGACCGCCGACACGACATAGAGCAGCCCGACGACGCGCAGGACGGCAAGGCTGCCCCAGCGGTCGCCCGGCGCGCCGCTGAACAACGCACCGACCAGCGTGCCCCACAAGGCGGCGGAGACGGCGAGGCCGAGGCCCGCTTCGGACAGGACATAGTTGCTGCGCAGCGCGTCGGTCACGCCCGAGATGACGGCGGTGTCGAACCCGAACAACAGGCCGCCGAGACTCATCGCGACCACGGCGCGGGTGTGGGTCGCGCCGCTCATGCGCCCGTCACCCGCGCAAGGAAGCAGCCATGCGGTTCGGCATGGGCCAGCGTCTTGCCGATCGCGTCGCGCATCCGCGCGAAACTGTCGGCCAGCGCGTCGTCACCGATTGCGTCGGCCAGCGGCGAATGGCGGGCGGGCAGGTCGCCGAACCCGGCATACAGGCTCAACCAGCTCGGGTCCTGGAACGTATCCCACTCGTTTCGCACGAATTCTCCTCCCGAACGCCAGGCGTCCAGCTTGATCTGCAAGGGTTCTGGCGGTTCGACCGCGCGGATGGCCTGCCAGAACGGCTCGGTACGGCCATTGGCAAGGTAATGAAGGAACAGGAAGTCGCGCAGCCGTTCGAATTCGAGCACCGATTGCCGGTTATAGGTGGCGGCAAGGCGCGGGTCGCAGTCGCGATCGGGGAACAGCGCGATGAGGCGTTCGAGCCCCGACTGGATCAGCGAGATGCTGGTCGATTCGAGCGGTTCGAGGAAGCCCGAGGCGAGGCCGAGGCCGACGACGTTGCCGCTCCAGAACCGCGCGCGGTGACCGGTCGTGAAGCGCAGCCGGTTGGGATCGGCCAGCGGTGCCCCTTCGAGCGTGGCGAGCAGCGCATCCTCGGCATCGCCGTCCGACTGGAACGCGCTGCAATAGACCGATCCGTTGCCGATGCGGTGGCGAAGCGGAATGCGCCATTGCCAGCCTGCCTTGCGGGCGGTGGCGACGGTATAGGGGGTCGGATCGCCCGGTGCCGCCGTGCAGGGAATGGCGACGGCGCGGTCGCAGGGTAGCCAGTGTCGCCAGTCGACATAGGGCACGCCCAGCGCGTCGCCCAGCAACAGGCTGCGAAACCCCGATGCGTCGATCCACAGGTCGCCCTCGATCGTGCGGCCGTCGTCGAGCGTGACGCCGGTGACGTGACCGCGCGCCGGATCGGTCGCGACCGCCCCGATCCGCCCGTCGATATGCGCGACCCGGTTGGCGAGCGCGAGGCGACGCAGCATCGCGGCAAAGGCGGCGGCATCGAAATGGAGCGCGAAGTTGAACACGCCGAGGTCGTTGGCGGGCTGGTCGGCGGGCGGCAGGAACAGCCCGTTGCGGGCCAGTTGCGTCGCGAGGCAATAGTCCGCCAGCGGCCCGGCGCGGCCCACGGCGTTCAGTTTCAGCCAATATTGATGGAAGGCGACGCCCTGCGCGCCGACGCCGTACAGGCCGAACGGGTGGAAAAACCGGTGGCCCTCACCACCCCATCCGTCGAAGCGGATGCCGTATTTGATCGTGCCGCCGGTTTCGCGCAGCACGTCGGGCTCCCCCAGTTCGATCGCCGACAGGAAGTCGCGGATCGCGGGCACCGTCGCCTCGCCCACGCCGACCGTGCCGATCGCCGCGCTGTCGACGACGGTGATCGACAGGTTCAGATGGGTCAGCCGCCGCGCCAGATAGGTCGCGGCCATCCATCCGGCGGTGCCCCCGCCGGCGATGACGATCGATCGAACCGGTTCGTTCGGCATCCGTCCCCCTCGTCCCCGTTCCGCGATGCCATGCTATCGCCCGTCGCCGCGGACGTCACCCCGGCATGGCCGGGGCAGGCGGGGAGGGGCCAGACCCTCCCCGACGCGTTCAGAACTTGGCGCGGACGCCGGCGATGAAGCGACGCTCGTAGATATTCTCGTTGAACACCTGATCCTGCCACGTGAGGTAATAGCGTTCGGTCTCACCGGTCAGGTTCGATGCCTGGCCATAGATGCTGAAGTGCGGGGTCAGGTCATAGGCGATCGACGCGTCGAGATAGCTGGTCGGTTCCTGATACTGGGCCAGCCCCCGGATGCCGCCATAGTTGGACGAGGCGAGCCGCTTCGACCGGAAGTTGTAGGCGACGCGCGCCTGCAACCCGTATTTCTCGAACCACAGGGCAGCGTTGACCTGATGCTTGCTGTTGTCCTGGAACGGCATCTTGTTGCCGGCCAGATCGACCTGCCCGGCATCGCCCAGCGACAGCGTATAGTTGGCATCGACGCCGAACCCGCCGAACAGCCCGCCCACGCCATAATCGGCCAGCGACTGGCGCGCCGACGCCTCGATCCCCTTGAGCGTACCGCCTTCGCCCTGTGCCAACGTGTTGGTGATGACCGGACGACGGATCACGCCGTCATTGTCGGGAATGTCGCTGCGGGTTTCGGTGGTGGTGGTGATGAAGCTGTCGACCGAGATGTAGAACGCACCGACCGCCAGCAGGCTGGAGCGGCCGGTATAATATTCGAGGCTCGCCTCGGCATTGGTCGCGCGCCACGGGTTCAGGTTCGGATTGCCGCGCGAATCGGCGGTGCGCGCCTCGAACCGGGCCGGGTTCACCTGCGTATTGATCGCGTAGTTGACGTTCAGACCGCCGCCCCATTGCAGGAAGTCGAGCACCGTCATCGTCTTCGAGAAGGCGGCACGCGCGCGCAGCTTGTCGGTCACGTCGAACGCCACGTTGAACGCGGGCAGGAAGTCGGTGAACTCCCGTTCGGTCACGACGTCGCCGGCATCGACGCCCGATACGCCGTACGGCTGCGGCGCGCCGACGATGTTCTGTCGCACGTTCAGGCGGGTATTGACCACCTGCAGGCCGCCATTGGCGCGGAACGGCATGCCGAACAACTCGCCCTCACCCGACACCTGACCATAGCCCGAGATCTGGCGGACGTTGACCGTGAAGCTGTCGGCCGGATTGACCAGATTCTGGCTGCCCGGATAGAATTTGTTCTGCCACGCTTCGCTGTCGTCCATCGCGTGCGGGTCGAGCGCATAGAGCGCGGGCGTGCCGCCGGCGGGCAGGGCATATTGCTTGACGAGGCCGGCGAAGACCGGGTCGTTCGCCTGCCGGGTATAGCCGGCGGTATAGGCATTGCCCTGCGCATCGCGCACCGCGCACTTGTTGTCGTTCAGGTTGACGTCGAACGCCTTCCACTTGACCAGGCAGCCGCCGGCCGGATTGGCGGCATTGTCGGTGTTGCCGGCATAGAAGGGCGAGACGCGGTCGAAGGTGAACTGGTCGACGCTGCGTTCGCCATAGCGGCCACCGAATGACAGCTTCACGCCGTTGTCGGCGGTATATTCGCCATCGGCGCGCACCGCCCACAGGTCGCCATTCTGATACTGGTTCCCCTCCGACGAGATCGTCTTCAGGCCATAGCGCGACGGATCGGATGCCTGTGCGAGGAATGCGGGCGAGAAGCCGAACACCGGCGCACCGCTCGAATAATCGACGGTCGCGGTCTGGCTGTAGATCTGGTAGCCGGTCGGATTGAACTGACGGTCGCCACCGACCGATGCCGGATAGTTGCCGACGCCGTTATAGGCCCATTGCGTGCCGTTGGTCAGGCTGAACTGGGTATAGGCCTGATCGCGCTTGCGCGATGCCTTGCCATAGATACCGCGAACGGTGCCCTTGAACTGTTCGCTCGGCTGCCAGTCGAGCTGGACATTGTAATTCTGCGATTCGCTTTTGGTACGGAAGGTTTCCGAATAGCTGTCGAAGCTCGGCAAGCTGTAGCTGTATTCCTGCACCGTATTGACGTTGTAGCCGTTGACCACCGCGCCGGTATCGCGCGACTTGGTCGGCAGGAACGGCGACGACAGCCAGTCGACATTCTGGAACTGGAAACCGGCGGTGCGGTCATATTGCGTCTGGCGGGTGTAGAAGCCATCGGCGGTCAGCTTCAGCGCATCGTTGATCTCGAACTGCAGCGACGCGTTGGCGCCGAAGCGCTCGCGGTTGGTGATGCGGTTCCACGCGGTGTGCGACTGCGGCGTGATGAACGCGTCGTTGACGTCGCCATCGCCGTTGACGTCATAGCCCAGCAGGCTGCCGGCGGCATTGCGGATCGGCCGGCCCCGGCTGACGCCGTTGTTGCCGACCGCGAAATTGCCGGGGTTCGCGGGCGTGACCGAACCGTCGCGGTTCAGCACCGCATCGTTGCCGGCTTCGGTGTTGAGCGCGACGCCGTAATCCTGAATGCCGCGGAAGCTGTTACCGAGCGTCAGGTCGCTATACGCCGCCGACACCAGCACGCCGAACCGCTCGCCGTGATAGGCGACCAGGCCGTTGGCCGACGGGCTCCACTTCTCGGTCTTGTCGCCATATTGCCCCTCGGCGGCGGCCGACAGGGTCAGGCCACGCTTCAGGTCCATCGGCCGGCGGGTCAGCAGGTCGACGGTGCCCGACAGGCCCGCCTGTTGCAGCGACGCCGTCGGCGATTTGAACACGGTCGCGCCGGAGAACAGCTGCGACGGGATGTCGGTGAAGTTCGGTTGCACCGTCGTCACCGAATTGGCGCCGAGGAACTGTTCGCCGTTCATCAGCGTGGTGACCTGCGGCAGGCCGCGGATGTTGATCGCGCCGCCTTCGCCCGCCTCGCGCCGGATCTGGACGCCGGGGATGCGTTGCAGCGAATCGGAGATGGTGACGTCGGGCAGCTTGCCGATGTCCTGCGCGCTGATCGCCTCGACCACGCTGGCGGCGTTGCGCTTGATCTCGACCGAGCGGGCCTGCGATGCGCGGATGCCAGTGACGACGATCTCTTCGCCCGGACCTTCGACCTGTTGGGGAGCGGCCGCCCCGTCGGCGGGCACGGCGGATGCATCCGGGGTATTGCCGGTCGCGGTCTGTGCCCAACCCGCCGATGGCAAGGCGAAGGCGGATACCGCCGCGAGCAACATCGGACGAACGATCGAGAGCGAAGTACGGCGCATAGAGCCTCCCCATGGATCGGACCGCTGTGGTGCGGTCCCTATTAATTAACAAATTTGCTATTGTTTAAGGGGGGCGTTGTCAATGCAGGAACGCCGCCGTTACGCCAGTCCGCAACGGCGCGATACAATACGTTATCCCAGCAGGATCCGCGTACCCAGCGCGGCGAACAATGCCAGCGGCATCGCCACCGCACCGATTTTCAGAAAGCGCCAGAACCCGACATCCTCGCCTTCGCGCCGGATCGCCTGCAACCACAGGATCGTCGCCAGACTGCCGGTGATCGACAAATTGGGGCCGAGGTCGACCCCGATCAGCAGCGCATCGACCACCAGTCGCGGCGGCTGTGCCTGTGCGACGGCGGTGCTGGCGACCAGCCCGGCGGGCAGGTTGTTCATCAGGTTCGATGCGAAGGCGAGGATCGTACCCGACGCCGCAGCCGCCGGCGCCGGATCGGCCGAAGCGCTACGCAGCGCGGCGGCGACCTGTCCGATCACCCCGGTCAGGTCCAGCGCCTCGACCAGCACGAACAGCCCGGCGACCAGCGGCAGGACGCTCCACGACACGTCGCGCAGCAGCGTGACCGGCGAACTGCGCGCGATGGCGCACACCACCAAAGTCGTGACGATCCCGGCGATCGCGGTCGGCAATCCCAGTTCGATGTCGAGCGCCGACACCACCAGCAGCACCGCCGCCGTGGCGACGATCCCGACGAACGCCGCCTTGCCGCCGACTGTCAGCGGCGCGCGCTCGACCATGCTGGTGCACGTTCCCGCCAGCCGGTCGCGCTCCAGCCAGCGCAGGACGAGGAACGTCACCCCGATCGCCGCCAGCGAGGGCAGGGCGAACGACGCGAACCACTGCCCCAGCGGCGGCATCCGGCCCCCGTACAGCACGAGGTTGGCGGGATTCGAGATCGGCAGGACGAAGCTGGCGGCATTGGCGATCAACGCGCAGGCGAACAACAGGGGCAGGGGGTCGGCCTTCGCCTTCTTCGCGGCGGCATAGACCGCCGGGGTCAGCACGACGGCGGTCGCATCGTTCGACAGGAAGGTGGTCGTGACGATGCCGGTGACATAGACCAGCGTGAACAGCCGCGTGGTCGATCCACGCGCATGGATCGCGGCGGTTGCCGCCACCCAGTCGAACAGCCCTTCGGCCCGCGCGACTTCGCTGAGCATCATCATCCCGATCAGGAACAGATAGACGTCGCCACCCTTCGCCACCGCCGTCAGCGCCGCCGATAGCGGGATCAGGCCAAGCAGCAGCAGCAGCGCCGCCCCGGCCAGTGCCCAGATCGCCTCGGGCCAGCGGAACGGCCGCGTGATCACCGCCGCGGTCGCGGCAGCGCAGATTCCCCATATCGCCCCGGTAGCAAGTATCACCGATGGCGTCCGTTCTCGTCGGGGCCGCGTGGCGGGCGTGTCATTTGTGCGTCTCGGGCATCGCGATCAGATACAGGACGAAGCCGATCGCGGCGATCGCCGCCAGCGTCAGGAAGCCGGCGCTGTAACCGGCCCAGACGATGATCGACCCGGCCAGCGTCGCCGACAGCGCGGCACCGAGGCCGAAGACGCTCGACACCACGCCCTGACTGACGTTGAAGCGGCCCGACCCCCTGGTCAGATCGGCGACGATCACCGGGAACAACGCGCCGAAAATGCCCGCGCCGATCCCGTCGAGCGCCTGTACCCCGACCAGCCACCACGGATCGTTCGACACGGTGTAGAGCGCGCCCCGGATCGCGAGGAAGCCGAACGCGATCAGGAACATCGGCTTGGTCCCCCAGCGTTCGGTGTTGCGCCCGACGACGATCGCGACCGGCACCATCACCAGCTGTGCCGCGACGATGCACGCGGCGGTCAGCGAGGTCGCCTTGTCGGTTCCGACGGTGCGGCCGAGCAGCTGGCTGACCGATGTCAGCATCGCCGCGTTGGACAAATGGAAGGTGAAGGCCGCGAGCGCAAAGATCATGAGCGGGCGGTTTTCGACCAGCGTCTTCCATCCGCTCGGCTCGTCGCAACCCTCGTCGGGTTCGCAGTCGAGACCGCGGGCGACGGCGTTGTCGATATCGTCATTGTTCAGCCGGGCGGCCACCACGACGCTGGCGACGGTCAGCGCCGCCATCAGCCAGAAGACGACGACCGGCCCGAACGACCATGCCAGCACCCCCGCCAGTCCGGCCGACACCGCGTTGCCGGCATGGTTGAACGCTTCGTTGCGACCGACGCGTTTGGCGAACAGCTTCGGTCCGACCAGCCCCAGCGTGATCGCCGAAATCGCGGGGGCGAACACCGCGCCCGCCGCGGCGGCGATCGACTGGGTGATCGTTACCATCGTGAAGCCCGATACGATCGGTAACGACAGGCTGCTGGCGGTCACCAGCAGCGCGGCGACGATGACGATGCGCGGCTTGTTCTTCGCCCGGTCGATCAGCCCGCCTGCCGGCGTCTGCGACAACAGGCCGACGATGCCGGCGATGGTCAGAACCAGCCCGACCGTCGCCTCGTTCCAGCCATGCGACGGCCCGCGCACCACCAGCAGATAGATGGCGAGATACGGCCCCAGCCCGTCGCGCACGTCCGCCAGAAAGAAGTTGAGCGCGTCGAGCGTGCCGGTGGGCGTCTTGGCGGGCGGGGTGCGCGCCGCGCCGGAGGGGGAAATCGCGGTTGCCATGGCCTCTATTTCCCGTCGTTCCTACGCGCAAACAGGCGACCGACGCGCCACGCAGCGCGCCGGTCGTGCTACCCCAACCGGGTCTACGCATCGCGAGACTTCCTGCGTCTGGTTCGGAAGGAACCGTTGGCGGCAGGCGAGTAGAGCGATGGTCAACAACCATTTGGTTCGCGCCTAATCGAGCAGCATGGCGCATCAGTTCCGATGCAATATAGAAATAATGTTAAATGAACCGGTCGATGTACGTCGGGGGATGGTTGTCGTCAGCAACTTCAAATTGTTTAGGCAGTAAAGTTACGTGGGATGCTAGATACGGCTTCCATTGGAAGGCTTATTTTATTCAGTTGTCGCATTCGATCAGCGATCCAGTGCGCCAGATAATAGACAGCTAGCTGATATCACGCCGCTGCGTCTTGATTCACGGATCGTCAAATCGCGGCGACCTCGTCGGTATGGACTTCGAAACGGGTCAGCGTTGTCTGCCCGAAGACCGTGGTCAGCGCGGTATCGGTGGCGTCCCGGCCACGCGCCATCAGAATGCGGCCGATGCGCGGGTGTTTGTGGCGGGCGTCGAACGTGTGCCATTCGCCGCCGAGATACACGTCGAACCATGCCGAAAAATCCATCGCGGCATCGACCGGCGGTATCCCGATATCCCCCAGATATCCGGTGCAGTAGCGCGCCGGGATGTTCATGCAGCGGCAAAGTGTGATCGCCAGATGCGCGAAATCGCGACAGACGCCCTGCTGTTCCTGATGGGCGTCCCATGCGGTCTTGGTGGGGCGGGCATGATGATAGCCAAATTCGACATGGTCGTGCGTGAACGCCACGATCGCTTCCACGCGCCCCCATCCCGGCGGGACATGCCCGAACAACGACCATGCCGTTTCCGACATGCGGTCGGTTTCGCAGTAGCGACTTCCGAGCAGATAGACGAGGACGTCGTGGGGCAGGTCCGCTATGTCGTGCTGGATCGCGTCGGACGACTGGATATCGGGCTCGCCGCTGTCCTCGATGACGAAGTCGCAGCTGAGCGTCAGGCCGCCGGGGGGCACGCTCACCCGGGTGCAGATGTTGCCAAAGGCGTCGATATAGTCGTGGAGCGCAACATCCGGCACGGTGGTGATACGATGCGGGGTCCGCAGATCCTGATGGCGCGAGGGATGCACGCTCAGCATCGCCATCATCGGCGTCGCTGTGTCGGCGGAGAAACTGATGTCGTAACCGGCGCGGATCAGCATCGAACGGCCTCCATATTGTCGGCGGGGATGGGAACGTCGCGCGAGGGAGACGGGTCCACCGTGATATCGACCGAAACCTGCATGTCGAGGAAACTGCCGGGAAAACCATCGAAGGTGCCGGAGATCGGTACCGCCTGGTAGATGTCGCGCGCGATCGCGACGCGGATCAGTCCGGCGCTGCCGACGATGCCGTTGGTCGGATCGAACTCCACCCACCCCGATCCGGGCAGGTAGACGCGCACCCACGCATGGGTGTTGCCGCCGCCGATCCGGGTGTCACGCGTTCCCGACGGGCTGTAGACATAGCCAGAGACGAAGCGCGCCGCGAAGCCAAGCGCGCGGACTGCCTCGATCATCAGGATGGCATAATCGCGGCACGTGCCCTTGCGGCGGCGCAGCGTCTCGATCGGGGTCTGCGTGCCCTTTTCCGCGCGGGACTGATAGGTGAATTCGCGGCGGATCGCGGTCGTCATCGCCGTCAGCAGCGCCAGCGTGTCGGTGACGCCCCCCGGGTTCAGGAACCGCCGCGCCCAGCTGTCGACCTCGCGCTGCGGGTCGAGATGCTGTCGCTCGATCGAACGGAGCAGGTCGGGCATATCCTCCGACGAATAGGTAAAGGGATAGCTGCGCGCATATTCCTCGATATCGACGTGCTGGACGTCGCCCGGTTCGTGACGGACGCGCACGTTGCTGGTGAAGCACAGCCGGCTCGCGCGCCCTTCGAACGTCGCGATCGCGACGGCATTGCCGAAGACGTCCTGCAACCAGCGAACCTCGGCAGGCGCGGGATCGATCGTCAGCGTCGCTTCGAGCAGATGCTGATCGAAACTCTCCCGCGGACGGACCATGATTCGGTGCTCGCCGAACGCCACCGGCTGCTTGTAGAGATAGGTCGTCACGTGCGAGAGATTCACGAATGGCATCAAACAGTAATCCCCGCGTCGAGGCTTCGTTGCTGATCGATTCCGACCCTTCGCCGGTGGTGACCGTCAATCCCGGGGGCCGATCGCCGTTTCTTGTCATCGGCGATCACGCCGGCAATGTCATCCCCTTGTCATTGGGAATGATGGAAATCGATTCTCGCGACCTGTGCCGCCACATCGCGTGGGACATCGGCGTTGCCGGTCTCGGCCTTGCGCTGGCCGAACGGCTCGACGCCGTCTTTATCCGCCAGACCTATTCGCGGCTCGTAATCGATTGCAATCGCGCGCCCGGTTCCGTCGATGCGATGCCGGCGGTGAGCGACGGAACGATCGTGCCGGCGAACGCCGCGCTCACCCCCGAGGACCGCACCGCCCGGATCGATGCGATCCATGTGCCCTATCATCGCGCAATCGCGGACGAGCTGGCGCGGCGCGATCGGGAAGGGCAGGCAAGCATCTTGGTCGCGCTGCACAGCTTTACCCCCGCCATGTCCGGCGGGCCGGCACGGCCGTGGCATGCCGGCATCCTCCACGATGGCGGCGATCCGTCGTTCGCCCTCGCCCTGCTCACGGCGCTGCGGCGCGAAGCCGACCTCGTCGTCGGGGATAACGAGCCGTATCGAATGGATCAGGTCGACTATACGCTCCCGCTGCACGCCTATCCGCTGCGCCGCCTGTATGCCGAGATCGAGATCCGGCAGGATCTTCTGGCCGACGAGCAGGGCCAGCGGCGGTGGGCTTCGATATTGGAACGATGTCTGCTGGCAGCATCGGCGACGGAGGAAGGGTGATGCGTTGCCGGCGGCTCGCTCCCGATTGATCCGGGAGGCGATCCGGGGGCCGGTTACTGAAAGAACGCAGCGCGGGTCGGGAGCATCGCGGCACCGATCGCCGCAGCATCGCTACCGATGGAGGAAGGCACCAGACGCGGCATGGGGCGGTGATGGCCCCGCCGGGTCGGGTTGGTGATGTCGATCTTCGCGATCATGCGTTCGGCGAGGCTTGCGGGTAGCCGGCCGCCCAGAACGATCATTTCCGGATCGAGCGCGGCGAAGATCGCCGATACGACGAGGTCCAGGGACGGCATGCAGCGATCGACCCACGCGTCCACTGCCGGCGCGGCAAGGTCGAGATCGCGCAGCATCGTCCGCAATCCGTCGAAGGCCATGCCGTGATCGGCGAGGTGACCGCGCAGATTTTCCAGATTTGGCTGATACCATCCCGCCGGCAGGACCGATCCGAACTCGCCGGCATTACCGTGCGCCCCGCGCAACGGCGCACCGCGCGCCACGACGCCGCCGCCGAATCCCGCCGCGAAGTACAGATACGCAAAGTCCGGACAGGTCCGGCCTGCGCCCAGCATCGCTTCGCCGACCGCCGCGACATTGCCGTCATTGTCGACCCAGACCGGACCGCCCAACGCGTCGGCCAGCAGCGTGTCGAGCGGCCGCAGCGCCCATGAATCGAGCGAGGCGGGCGGATTGACCCTCGCGCCGTCCCCGATGAAATATCCGGTGACACCGACGCCGATTCCCAGCCGGCGCGCCGGATCGAGGCCGGCTTCGGCGACGGCCCCGTCGATCAGGGTGGCGATCTGTCGGGTGCCGGCATCGAAATCGTCGCGTTCCAGCGGCACCGATGCCCGCGCGCGGACCGTGCCGGTAAAATCCACCACGACCAGCGTTACCGCGTCGGTCATCACCGACACGCCGATTGAAAAGGCGGCGTCGGGGTTCAGGCGCAGCGGCGCACCGGGCTTGCCCCGGCCCGCGACTTCCGGTGCGCCCGCCAGTACCAGCCCACGTTCGATCAGCGGTTCGATCAGCCGTCCCACCGAATGGGGCGCGAGGGCGGTGACGCGGGCAAGCTCGGCACGGGAAGCCGCGCCACGCCGCGACAGCAGCGCAAGGACGACCCGTTCGTTGGCGGTCGCGGTACGCTGACCATCGGCGCGCAGGAAGCGGGGGTGAAAGGCACCGGCATAACCGTCGTTCATCAGGTTGTTGCGCCGTGTGGGGGCCGGCTTGTCAAGCCTGTCCGCAGACCTATCGTATCCAGCGGACCTTGTAGAGATGGATGCCGTCGAGCGCGATGCGGCGGCGGTCGCGACCGTCCGGCGTCATCACCGTGAAGCCGTTCGCCCACCACTTCTCCTCGGCTTGCACCCATGCGACGCGGTCGGCCGTCGCGCTTATCGACTTCACCCGCAGCGCGGGGTTGAGCGGCGCATAGGGGACGAAACTGCCGTCCCCGGGATCGAACCGCCACGCGCCATCGTCCGTCGTGACATAATAGCGCCCGTCTTCGCCCGGCGACAGGTCGTGGCCGTCGCGCCGCCCCGGCAGCGTCCAGCGCGCGGTTTCGACCAGTTGCGACGTGCGCCCCTGACCGGTCAGCCGGAACGACTGGATTAGATCGTGCGACAAGGCGAACAGCCGATGCCGCTTCGCATCCCACACCGTGCCATGCCCCGATGGCAGCGGCAGATCCTGCACCACCTGCTCGCTATGCCGTCGGTCATATAGCTGCAACCGGTCGCCCTCGGTCGAAATCGACAGCGCGATGGCGATCCGCCCGCCCGGCAGCAGGTCCGCCGAATGCGCCATCGGCACCCGCGCCCGGAACAGAACCCGTCCGCTGGCACGATCGATCAGCACCGCGCCGCCGGTCGATGCGGTGACGAGGATCGCGCGGTTGCGGTCTACCGGCTTGCATTCGTCGATATGGGCCATCAGCCGCGTCCGATATTCCGCCGGCAGGTCGCGGGCATCGCGGGCAGTCCATCGCCAGACCTCGACCGGGCCATCGGGGGTGATTCGCACCTCGCGCACCTGATCGTCCCCGCACGCATAGGCGGTCGGACCGGACGACATCGCCAAGGAAAGTGCCAGCAGTGTCAACATCCTATCGCTCCCTGCACGGTTCGATGCCCGACCGGTGTCGTCACGTCACCTATATGTCACGTATAGTCATTAAATGGCATTCGTGTTTCAGAAAACAGGGGGGTTTCGACGATGGTACGCTTTGGGAAGACGTGGCGGGTAATGTTGCTGGCCGGTGCGGTGATGCCGGTTTCGGCGCTGGCGCAGGAGGTGCCGTCCGACACCGCCAGCGAGGATATCGTCGTCACCGGCTATGCCCGCCAGAATATGCAGGCCATCGCCGCCAAGCGGGACAACGACCGGATCGGCGAATTCCTCGCCAGCGACGAGATCGGTCAGCAGCCCGATTACAACATTTCCGACAGCTTCCGCCGCCTGCCCGGCGTCACCACCGTGTTCGACGAGGATGAAGGCCGCTATGTCGGCATCCGGGGCATGAACCCGAACTTCACCGTCGGCACGCTCGACGGCGCGGTGCTGGCGACTGCCGAGCGGCAGAACCGGCAGCTCAACATGGAGGCGATCCCTACGACCGCCGTCTCCGCGCTGGAGGTCATCAAGTCGCGCACGCCTGACGTCGAGGGCAATGCGATCGGCGGCATCGTCAATCTGCGCAGCCGATCGGCGTTCGATCGCGGTATCCGTACGTTCGTCGGCAATGCGTTCATCGGCCTGTCGGACAGCCGCGCCGTCCCCGGCAAGGGCTTCAACCGGCCGACCGACGACGGCGTGAACTATCGCGCCAATGCGACGCTCGCGACCCGGTTCGGGGTCGACGACACCTGGGGGTTCGTGCTGACCGGTGCCTATAGCCGCAAGCGGCGCGATCAGGAGCGATTGAACCCCACCGGCTATACGCAGGTGAACGGCGTCACCGTCGCCAGCGGGATCATCTCGGCGGGCTATCCCAACACCGTCGACCGCTATGGCGGAACCGCCAAGCTCGAATGGCGTCCCGATCCGCGCGTGCAGGCCGAGGTGTCGGGCACGTTCTTCCAGCAGTCCGACAACGAATTGCGCCATCAGCAGCAGCTGACGCGCGCGACCGTCGATACCGTCCGCACCACCGGCGGCACCGCGCGCGTCAACACCGCTGGCGGCTTCCTGCGCTTCAACGACTTCCCGCTCGAAAAGCCGCTCTATGTCGCGCAGGGCCGGGTGAAGTGGACCGGCGACGACGGCCACCATGCCGCACTGCGCGGCAGCTGGTCGCGCGCCATTTTCCTCGAAGCGTCGAACCAGATGCAGTTCAATCTGCCGACCAGCGCCGGAAACGCCTATACCCAGACGATGGCCGATGGCGTGCCGATCGCGGTGCTCGACAATCCGGCGACCTTCACCAATCCGGCCAATTACACCTTCGCCTCCTACACCCCCTATCGCGATCGTTCGCTCGATCTGGTGCGCGAGGGGCAGTTCGACTGGGGGTATCGCGATACCGCGCAGGATCGCGGCTTCGGCATCGGTGCGGGGCTGAAATACCGCGCCGCGACGCGCGATTTCGACACGCAACAGGCGGTCTGGAGCGGGGCGACCGGGACCAGCCTGACCGCCGCCAATTTCGTGCTGCCCGACCGCTGGTCGCCGCCGTACACCGGTGGGCAGAGCCGGCCGCAGCCATTGCTCGATTTCACCGCGTTCCAGCGGTACTTCAGCCAGAATCCGACCGCCTTCACGCTGAATACCGCGCAGACGACGCTCAACGCGCGGCGGTCGGACTATATCGTCGGTGAAAAGGTGATGGCGAGCTATGTCCTGCTGCGTCACACCGGCGATCGCCATACCCTGATCACCGGCGTCCGCTATGAGGATACCGAGACAACGATCGACGGCTTCCGCGTCGCCGGCAACACGCTGACCCCGCTGACGCGCGGCGCGAATTATGGCAGCTGGCTGCCGTCCGCCACCTTCAACTATGAACTGTCCGATCCGCTCAAGCTGCGGCTCGGCTATTACAAGGCGATCGGGCGGCCCAGCCCCAGCGACCTCGGCACCAACGAAACGCTGAACCAGACAACGCTGGTCTTGACACGCGGTAACCCCGACCTGCGGCCGCGGGTAGCGCAGAATTTCGATGCCAGCCTCGAATATTACATGCCGCGCGACGCCGGCCTCGTGTCGCTGGCGACCTTCTACAAGGATATTCGCGACGACATCTATTCGCGGGCGGCCGGGACGACGGTGATCGACGGCACCACCTATCAGGTCACGCAGCCACAGAACCTTGCCGGATCACGCGTGTTCGGGGTCGAGGGTGCGCTGGTCGTCAACAAGCTGCGCTTCCTGCCCGGACCGCTGGCCGATTTCGGCGTGTCGCTCAACGCCACCTATCTGAACGGCAAGTCGCGTTTCCCGGCCGGAGGCAGCTTCGATCGGCTGACCCAGCAGCCGGAGTTCCAAGGCAATGCCGCGCTGTTCTACCAGCGCGACTGGTTGCAGGCGCGGGCGAGCTACGCGCATATCGGCCGGCAATATACCTCGATCAGCCCGACCGCGCCGCTCACCAACCGCTATGACCAGCCGTTCGACCAGCTCGACCTCCAGACGCGGATGACGTTCGGCGCGATCCAGATCATCGGCGAGGTCCGCAACGCCACCGATGCCCATCGCGAGAATTTCGACGGGTTCGGCACGCGCGACCAGAATTTCTTCGGCCGCCAGTTCTGGCTGGGCGCGGCGGTGAAGCTGTGAGCGTCTGGCACGGCCTCCTCGCGGCGGCGGCAGCGTGGCAGGCCGCTGCCGCCCCGGCGGCGGACAGGCCGTTGTTCGACGGTGTTACCTATCGTCAGGAACGACGCGTCGATGCCGACGAACCGGTGGTGGTACATATCGTCACGCTCGACCTGACGCGTCCCGGCGTCCGGTTGGGGGTAACGCCGCCCGACCGGTCACGCGGCATGGAATATGTCGCGCACACCGTCCGCGACGACCTGATCGTCAACCGCGCACAGGTCGCGGTCAACGCCAGCTATTTCCTGCCCTTCTTTGGCGGATCGCCCAAAGGGGATGATTATTACCCCCATGACGGCGAGCCGGTGTCGGTATCGGGGGCGGCGATCGGCGGCGGGCGGGTCGCCTCGCCGGTCGAAATCGATCAGGACCTGCGGGTATCGGCGATCCTGTGCCTCGGCCGCCGCACCGACATCCGGGCCGGGCAGCGGTGTCCGGCGGGCACGCGCGACGCCATCGCCGCCGGTCCGCATCTGTTACAGAGCGGGCAGGCCGTCCCGCTCCACCGCGCGCTGACGGCGGAGGGCGGGAAAGGTCCGCGCACGGCCATCGGCCTGTCGGCGGATCGGCGGCGGGCGTGGATCGTCGTCGTGGACGGTCGGCAAAAGGGGTACAGCATGGGCGCGGACAATGCGGCGCTGGTCGCACTGTTTCGCGACCTGGGCGCAAGCGATGCGATGAGCTTCGACGGTGGCGGCTCCTCGACGCTTGCTGTCGCCGAGGGGAAGGGCGCGGTCGTTCTCAACCGCCCGATCCATACCGGCATCGCCGGCCGCGAACGGCCGGTGGCGAACGCGCTGCTGGTCTTCGCCCCGCCAATATCCGTTCGCCAACAGGAAGGGATATCCGCGAACGGCCGCGCCCCCCGGTGACGGCACGCGCGCCGTCACCGGAGGGCGCGTCGGATCATTCCTCGCCCGTCGCGCTGGCGGGGCGTGCCTTGTCGGGGGTGGTGCCGGTGCCGGCAAACGGCGTCAGGCGGAACGTGACCCGGGTGGGACCGGTGCCGGTGCGGTACTGGGGCAGCGGCTTGCCGAACTCGCTCCACTGCGTATCGCCACCGACGCCCCATTGCGCGGCATCCACGAGCAACGTGACCTGTCCGTGCGGCACGACGTCGGTCGACTTCCACGTCCCCGGTGCGTGGCGATCGAGGTCGGCATAGGGGAAGGCGAGCGCGTTCATCATCAGCGGTCGGTCACCCTGTACGCGCAGCCCGCGTCCCGCGCCCGACAACTCCATCCAGCGCACGTCGACCTTGTTGCCGGTTTCCTGCGGACGGATGAAGTCGTGATTCTGTTCGGCGATGCGCCCGCGCCACAGCCCGATCGGGGCCGATCCCTTGCGGTCGACATAGCTTTCGTGCGGACCGCGGCCATACCATTCGACGTCGGTGAGGTCGGTCGGCAGGGCAAGGGCCAGCCCGACGCGGAACGGTGGCGGCAAGTCGGCCCTGATCGGGGTCAGCGTTCCGTCGACCGCGACCGATCCGTCGGCGGCCATCGTGTAGCGCGTGTCGAACCGCGCCGCGCCGTCGCCGAGGCTATAGCCGACCGTCACGGTTCCGGCGGCACGATCGGCGCGGATCGCGGTGACAGTGCGCGCGTCGCTCATCGCCTTCCACATCGCCAGCTGCTTTTCGGTGCCGATGCCGATGTCGTTGTCGGTTACCGCGCGCCAGAAATGCGGGACGCCGCCTGTCGCAAGGACCCGGCCGTCCTTGGCGTAGCGGCGGATCAGGCCGGTCTTGCGGTCGATCTCAAGCGTGGTCGCGCCGGCGGCGAGGACGAAGGCGTCGCCGCTCTGGCGCAGCGTCACGGCCCCGCTGCCCGCGGCAGGGGCGACGGTTGGCGTTCCGGCCAGTGCGAACTGTTCGAATCCAACCAGCGTACCGCCGGGCACCAGCGGTACGGCGTCCGCCTTCGTCCGGACGTGGACCGTCACGAAATATTCAGCGTCCGCCCGGCGCTGGACGGTGGCCAGCGGCACGGTGACGGTCTCCGCCCGACGCGCGCCGGTCGTCAGCGGGGGCAGGCCACCGGCGGCGACCGGCACGCCGTTTTCCAGCACTTCCCAGTCGAACGCGAAGCCCGACAGGTCGCGGAAATCATGCCGGTTGCGCACCGTCAGCCGTCCGGTTGCCGGATCGAAGCCGTCGAACTGGACGGGCGAATAGACCTTGCGCAGCTCGTAGAGTTGCGGATTGGGCGTCCGGTCGGATTGCAGCAATCCGTCGCCGAATTCGATCTCGCCGCCCGGATTGGGACCATATTCGCCGCCATCGCCCCAGTAACGGCGGCCATCCCTGGTATAGCGGTACATCGACTGGTCGACCCAGTCCCAGGCAAACCCGCCCTGCAGCTTGTTGGGATAGGCGTAGATCGTGTCCCAATATTCCTGCAGGTTGCCGCCCGACTGGCCCATCATGTGCGCATATTCGCACTGGATCAGCGGCTGCCGGAAATTCCAGTTCTTCGCATAATCCGCCATCTTGATCGCCGGGTCGTACATCGGGGCATAGATGTCGGCATACCAGTTGGGTCGGTGGTCATGGATGCCGTCCCACGTACCCCAGCCGAGGTAGCTGACGAGACGGCCGGGATCGCGCGCCTTCGCGGCCGCTGCCGCCGCCTCGAAATTGGGGCCGATGCCTGCCTCGTTCCCCAGCGACCAGAAAATGATCGATGGATGGTTCTTGTCGCGTTCGACCATGTTGGCGACGCGATCGACATGCGCGGCGCGCCACGCGGGATCGAAGCCGATCTGCAACCGGGCGCGCTCATCGGGGTGCTTGTTCGCGTAATCCATGTACGCGTGGCTTTCGACATTCGCCTCGTCCATCACATACAGGCCGTAGCGATCGGCCAGTTCGTAGAGATACGGATCGTTGGGATAGTGCGACGTCCGAACCGCATTAATATTGTTGCGCTTCATCAGCTGGATGTCGTGTTCCATCGATGCGCGGCTGACGACGTGGAAGGTTTCGGGATCGTGTTCGTGACGGTTGACGCCGCGGATCGTGATCGGTTTTCCGTTCACCGAAACGAGACCGTTCCTGAGCTCGACGGTACGAAAGCCGATGCGGCTGGCGGTCGATTGCAGCACGGTGCCCCGCGCGTCGGCCAGTTCGACGATCAGGGTGTAGAGATCGGGCGTCTCGGCGGTCCATGGCCGTACGCCCGGCACCGATCCGGTCAGCGTCGCCACCCGCTCCGCCGTGCCGGCGGGCACGCCAACGCGTCCCTCGGCGATCGTGCGGTCGCCGTCACGCAGCATGTAGCGCGCCGTCGTCGCTGCGCCGGGCGTCACCGCCAGGTCGACCGCGAGCGTGCCGTCGCGATAGGCGGCGTCGAGACCGGCATGGACGAAGACGTCGCGCACACGGGTTTTCGGCGCGGCCATCAGATAGACTTCGCGCTCGATCCCCGACACGCGCCAGAAATCCTGATCCTCCAGATAGCTGCCGTCCGCCCAGCGGATGACCTGGATCGCGACGGTGTTGCGCCCCGGCGTGACGAAGCGGGTGACGTCGAACTCGCTCGGGAGCTTCGAGTCCTCGGCATAGCCGACCTTTTGCCCGTTGACCCAGACATAATAGGCCGCGCCCGCCGCCCCGATGTGCAGCACCACGTCGTCGCCGCTCCACCCTGCCGGCAGCGCCACGTCGCGGCGATAGGAACCGACCGGGTTGGTCGCGTGCGGGATCAGCGGGCGATTGGCGGGAAAGGGATAGGTGATGTTGTTGTAGCGCGCCTGATCATAGCCTTCGGTCTGCCACATCGCCGGCACCTTGATGCTCTTCCACCCCGACACGTCGTAATCGGGGCGTTCGAACCCCGTCGGCACGTCGGTGGTGTTGGGCGAGAAGGCGAATTTCCATTCGCCGTTCAGCGACAGGAAGCGTGCGGACTTCGTGCGGTCCCCCGCCAGCGCCTTTGCGCGGCTTTCGAACGGAAAACCGGTCGCGCGCGCCGGCATCCGCCCGACATAATTCACGGAAGGATTCTCCCAGTCGGGACGGGCAGGATCGACCTGCACCGGATCGACGCGGGGGGCGTCGCTCTGCGCCGATGCGATCCCCGCGACGGTCATCGCCACGACGGCAACGCCGATCCTCAACATGGTACGCATCCGCTTCTCCCTATTTACCGATTCTTGTCGAATATCGAGTGTCACCCGCGCCGGCCACCGGCGGCGCAATGGCGGGCGATGAAGGCGTCGTGCGCCGGCATCTGTGCAGCCGCAGCGGCGACGACCGCGCCGATCCGCTGCAACCGCGCGGCGGCGGCGTCCAGCGGCATGGCATCGGCCAACGGATCATGCGTCCATGCGCCCAGGCCCTGACCGTCCATCACCGCCAGCCAGCTCGTCTTCGTGAACAGCTCGTCGCCCTCGCGGTAGACGCGGCCGGTGCGGGCATAGATGGCAAGCCGTTCGGCCAGCGTCTCCGGGATCGGGCGTTCGGCCTGGTCACGCCAATAGCCGGTGTCGCGCCGGTCGCTGGCGTGGAAATGCAAGATCACGAAATCGCGGACCTGATCGAACTCGGCGGCCATCAACCGGTTGTACCGCGCGGTATCGGCCGGATCGCAGGCGCGCGTCGGCAGCATTTCCAGCAACCGCGCGATGCCCGCCTGAACGAGGTGGATCGAGGTGGATTCGAGCGGTTCGAGGAACCCGCCGGACAGGCCGAGCGCCACGCAATTGCCGACCCAGAACCGGTCGCGTCGCCCGGTACGGAACCGCAGGGGGCGGGGATCGGCCAGTGCCGGTCCGTCGAGATTGGCGAGCAGGGTGGCCGCCGCCTCGTCATCGGACACATGCTGGCTGGAATAGACATAGCCGTTGCCGGTGCGATGCTGCAGCGGGATGCGCCACTGCCACCCGGCGGCACGCGCGGTGGAGCGGGTGAAGGGGCAGGGTGGGCCGGCATTGGCAGAGGGGACGGCGACCGCGCGATCGTTGGGCAGCCAGTGGCTCCAATTCTCGAACCCGGCATTCATCGCCCCTTCGATCAGCAGGGCGCGAAAGCCCGAACAGTCGATGAAGAAATCCGCATCGATCCGCCGGCCATCGGCCAGCACGACGGCGTCGATAAACCCGCTGGCATCGTCCCGGGCAACATCGACGATCCGCCCTTCGATCCGCACGACGCCGGCCGCTTCGGCGCGGGTACGCAGGAACCGGGCATAGAGGCCGGCGTCGAAGTGAAACGCATATCCGATCTGGGCGAGCGGGGTGTTGCCGGGCTGTGGCCGCTGGAACCGCCCGGCGTGTGCGGCAGCGGCACAGATCGAATAGTCGGCGAGCGGCCCGGCCTGTCCGGCAGCGCGCAGCCGTCGCCATGTCGACTCGAACGGGACCGCGCCGGCATCGATGCCATACACGCCGAACGGATGGAAATAGCGATGGCCGACCCGGCCCCAGTCGTGGAAATCGATACCGAGCTTGAACGTGCCCTGCGTCGCGCGGACGAAGTCGTCCTCGTCGATGCCGAGCATCGCGTTGAACGCCTGGATCGGCGGGATCGTCGCTTCCCCGACGCCGATCGTGCCGATCTCCTCGGATTCGATCAGGGTGATGGTCGGGCCGTGCGGTCCCAGCAGACGCGACAGCGCGGCAGCGGCCATCCAGCCGGCGGTGCCGCCGCCGACGATCGCGATCCGGCGCAGCGGGCCATCGGCACGGACGCTCACGCCGCGATCCGGCATTGCAGGAACAGATTGCCGGTCAGCCGGCCGCGCCGCGGATCGGCGGCATCGGCGGGCAGCGCTGTGATCGCCCCCGAATGAAGCAGCGCCGCGCGGTAGAGGATCAGGCGGTCGGGCACCGCATCGACCGTGTCGATCACCTCGAACGGGCCATCGCTGCCATCGGCATAGGCGGCGGGTACATCGGCGATCTGCGCGTCGAGCGCGGCGCGAAAGGTCGCCAAGCGCTCCGCGTCGATCGTCTCGAACCCGGTGGTGCGGTGGCGAAAGAAACGGGTGCCGTCGCCATTGGCCGACGACAGGAAATGGACGGTCGCGAATTGCAGCCGGTCGGCGGAATCGACATGCGGCACGCGCTGGTCGGGGCTGAGCGCGTCGGGGGCGAGCGTGACGAGCGAGAAATTGCCGCGGGCGCGGGCCGGCCGGACCGGGACACCGGTGAAATGCGCCGCGATCAGCGGCAGGACGAGGCGGACCATGGCGTCGACATAGGCCGTCGGCGCTGGTCCGAGCAGACCGGGATAGAAGCTGCCGACCTCCGTCGCCGGCGCGAAGCGCGATCGTGTCGCCGCGAAATCGACCAATGCGTCGCGCTGTCCGGTCGCACGGTCGATGACGACCACCGGTTCGCGTTCGCGACCGACATGGCGGACGGTGATGGCGGGCGGGGCGACGGCGATCGGGGCGGACGACATGACATATCCGATAGCGCAAAAAGGGTCGGCGTGGCGAACCACGCCGACAGGGGAGGGAACGTCCGGGCGACGGGACGAGCGGTTCGTCCCGCCGCCTTGTCCTTAGTATGTCGCGCGGAGCGACAGGCCGAAGCGACGATCGTTGAGCTGATATTGCAGCGGCTGCGCCTCGGTCTGGATGTAGGTGACGTTCATCCGGTTGTTCAGGTTCACGACGTCGGCCGACACCGCGAGGTGTTCGTTCAGGTTGACGCTGATCGACGCATCGAGCGAGGCATAGGGCTTGGCATATTGCGCATAGCCGTTGGCGCCGCTGCCCGTCGTGGTGTCGAGATAGTTCGACCGCCAGCTCCACGCGACGCGCGCCGTGACCGGACCCTTTTCGTACAGGCCGATCAGATTGTAGCTATGCTTCGACAGCTTTTCGAGCGGCAGTTCCGGCGGCAGGTTCGAGTTGGCCACGCCGGTGGGGTTCGAGACGCTGGAGTCCACATAGGTGTAGTTCGCCTGGACACCTAATCCGCTCAACATCCCCGGCAGGAAGTCGAAGAACTGCTGATACGCGATTTCCGCGCCCTTCACCGTGCCGTTGCCCGCATTCACCTGCGTGCTGACGAGGTAACGCCGACCCTGATACGTCTGTTCATAGAAGCCGGGTGCAAGGAAGCCGTCGACCTTCTTGTAGAACAGGCCACCGGTCAGCGACCCCGCCCGCGCGAAGTACCATTCCGCCGTCACGTCGAAATTGTTCGAGGTGATCGGGCTAAGGCGCGGGTTGCCCGCACTGGCGCTCGCCCGGCCCTGCGTATCGAGCTGGTTCGGGTTGTTCAGCGTGAGGTTCGTCGAGAGCTGATCGAAATTGGCGCGTGCCAACCCCTTCGAGTAGGCGAAGCGCATCTGGAACTGATCGGTTATCCGCGCGCGCAGGTTCACGCTGGGCAACGCCTTGGTATAGCTGTTGCCCGCCGAGAACGGCGTGGTGACGACGCTGGTCACGCCATTGTTGACGACGGTCGCGAACGCAGCGCCTTCGGACGTCGTGTCGGTCTTGATCAGGCGGATGCCTACGCCGCCATCGATGCGGATACCGCCTGCGTCGAACGCATAATCGGCCACTGCCCAGGCGGTGTAGGTTTTCTCGGTCTGCTGGTTGAGATCGCCGGGCGTGAAGGCATCCTTGGTCCTCGCGCCGAGCAGGGCGTACAGCGCCTTGGTCTGTGCCCAGACGCCGTCGCCCGCGGGGAAAGCAGGGTAAAGCAGGCCGCCCGTCACCGACTTACCGTCGAACCAGTTCTTGGACGGGCCGGGCATCGAAAGCTGCGGGTTGCGGGAAAGCGGGATCAGCGGCGTACCGGCCGGAGCCGAGCACGACGCATCCGGTCCCAGCGCGGTGACGCAGAGGCCGTTCCACGTCCCGCGCAAATCGATGCTGTTGTCCGCATACCGCCCGCCAGCGCGCAGCTTCTGCAGGAAACCGCCTTCGACGTCATATTCGATGTCGTAGGCGAGCGCGAGCGTGTCGGCATCATTGCGCTGCAACGAGTCGGCGATGAACGGCGTGGTATAGTTTGCCGGTGTGTTGAGCAGCGCGGGGTTGGTCACATTCCAGCGCGGGTATTTGCCGCGCAGATCGAAGATGACGCCCGTTGCATTCGGCGTGGTCAGCGACGTCTGCCCGCTCCGGGTATAGAGCGAAATGACGTGGCCGTTCCGGTCGGCATTGTAATAGGACTTCAGATACTGGACGTCGAAATTGACCTTTGCCCGCTCCGTCGCCTGCCAGCCGACGTTGAAGGTATAGTTCTGGCTGGCGCTCCACAGTTCCTGATCGAAACGGCCGGTTTCAAACGTCTGCGGGGCGATTGTGCCGCTGGTCGCATAGCCTTCGTCGTTGAACGTGAAGGGGGCACCGGGCAGGGCGCGTGCAGCGTAGAAGGTTTGGACGCCGTTGACGAACGTGTCCGAGATATTGTTCGCGTCGTAGTAGTAAGCGCCCGTGCGGTTGAACCAGTATTTGGTCCCCTGATATTGGGCGGTGACCAGCACGTCGTCATTGGCCTGCCACTGCACGGCGGCCGCAACGCCCAGACGCTTGCGGTCGCCGCTGTCGTCATAGACTTCGAAGCCATAGGGAATCTTCGCATTGGCCGGCGCACCGGTGATCGTGCCCGGCTGGGCATTGCCGAACGGACCGGCCAGCAGGCCGTCCTGCCGATACTGGCTCTTTGAATATACCGCGTTCAGCAGCAACCCGATCTCGCCGATGCCGGTGTCGTAGCGATTGCTGTACAACCCCGAGATCGAGCCGCCGAATTTGTCGACGCGATCGTAATAGTTGCCGCGCGCGGTCATCGAGATGACCTGACCCGCCGTGTCGAACGGCTTGCGGGTGCGCAGGTTGACCGCGCCGCCGACGCCGCCCTCGATGATCTCGGCAGGCGCGTTCTTGTAGACGTCGACGCCCGAAAGCAGTTCGGGTGGAATCCCTTCGAGATCGAACGCACGGCCGCCCGAAGCGGAGTAGACCGCACGGCCGTCGAGCAGGTTCTGCGTCTGCGTCAGGCCACGCACTGCGATGGCGGGCGAGGTGCGGTGATCGAAATCGGTGGCACCTTCGCCGTAGCGGCGCTGGATCTGGACGCCGGTGATGCGTTGCAGGGCTTCCGTCGTGTTCACGTCGGGAAGCTTGCCGATGTCCTGCGCGCTGATCGAGTCCACGATCTGGTTGGAATTCTGCTTGATCGCCTGCGCCGTGCCGAGGCTGGCGCGCACGCCGGTGACGACGATATCCTGCCCATCACCCGCGGTCGTATCGGCGGTAGTCTCGGCTGCCGACTGCGCCGACGCCGCGGCAGCGAACCCGCCGGCGGTCATCAACGAAACGCTCGCCAAAAGGGCGTGCCTGAAGGTCTTCATATACCTCTCCCCATATCTGACCCTGAATCGAGCCTTGTCTGACATATTAACGTATAAGATTTTTATGACAATACGGAATCGCACGGCTCGACGCAGCTTTGCCTTCGCGGCTATGCTGAAAAAAATCGGGAGAGGGGGCAATGGCTCTGCGCAACGGCGGACAGCCGGCGAACGTTGTATTGGCACGCCGTATGGGCGTGGCGATCGTCACCGGCCGCCACGAGCCGGGCAGTTATCTGCCTGGTGAAATCGACCTCGCCGAGGGTTTCAGCGTATCGCGCAGTGTCATCCGCGAGTCGCTGCGAATGCTGGCTGCCAAGGGCCTGGTCGAAAGCCGGCCCAAGGCGGGGACCCGCGTTCGTGAACGACAGGAATGGAACCTGCTCGATCCAGAACTACTTGGCTGGATGTTTGAGGGTGAGCCTCCGTCGTTGGCGTTCGTGCGCAGTCTGTTCCAGCTTCGTATGATCGTAGAGCCGGCGGCGGCGGAATTGGCGGCGGTTTCCCGTACGGCGCGCCAGTTGACACGGATGGGCCATGCACTTGAGGAGATGGCGCGGCTTGGCCTTGACAGCGAGGCAGGGCAGGCGGCCGATCAGAGTTTTCATGCCATCATCCTCGAGGCCACCGGCAACGAATTGCTGGTCAGCCTGTCAGGGAGCATTGCGGCGGCGGTGCGGTGGACCACGCTTTTCAAATACCGTGCCGGCACGCCGCGCGACCCTGTAATGGAGCATCAGGCATTGTTCGAAATGATCGCGCGCAGCGACGGCGCGGGAGCGCGTGCAGCAACCGAATTGCTTGTCGATCTTGCTCGACAGGATACCGAACGTGCCATGGCAATATGTCTGTCAAATTAAGAGTAAGGGAATCTTTGCCTAGGTATTCATTACGGTTTCGCACCGAAATAACTACTTTGTCAGACAAGAAATCAACAAGATATTGGGACGTTCGCTTCCCCTGTCGTCAAACGGCAACCAAAACTGCCCAGTATTGCCAACCATGAGCGCGGGTAAGACAACGGGCCGGATCAAGCCCGTCCGTTGCCGTTTGAGGCCGGCAACGATGCGGTCAAGGTAACGTACGCAGGCGACGAACGTGGCCTTTCGGTCCCTACGCGGCAGGAATCGAGCGAGCCTGACCGATGGCGAAGAACAGCGTCTCGTTGAGCAGTTCGTCGCACATGCGACCGTCGAAGCTCTCGACGAACCCGTTCGACGCCGGCTCGCCCGGCATGATATCATGCCACTGGACATCCGCATCGTCCAACCGGGCCAGTACTGGATTCGAGGGGATAGGGGTGCCTGAGCTGCTGCCGATCCCATGGACACCAAGTTAGGCTACATGAGCCTGCTTCTCGAAGTCCATGGGGCTGAGATAGCCTAAGGTCGAGTGCCTGCGTGTGGGATTGTAGAAGCGCTCGATATAATACGAAGCGCATCATGCGGCATCGGCNATGAGCTGCTGCCGATCCCATGGACACCAAGTTAGGCTACATGAGCCTGCTTCTCGAAGTCCATGGGGCTGAGATAGCCTAAGGTCGAGTGCCTGCGTGTGGGATTGTAGAAGCGCTCGATATAATCGAACACGTCCTGCCTTGCGTCGTTGCGCGTGCGGTAGGTTTCGCGCGCGATGCGTTCGGTCTTCAGTGACGAGAAGAAGCTCTCCATCGCAGCGTTGTCCCAGACGTTGCCCGACCGGCTCATCGAGCAGGTGACGCCGTTGTCGGCCATTAGCCGCTGGAACTGCTCGCTGGTATATTGGCTGCCCTGGTCCGAGTGGTGCAGCAGCGCATCGGGTTTGCCACGCCGCCAGATCGCCATGACCAACGCGTCGGTGACGAGTTGCGCCGTCATCGTTTCGCTCATCGACCAGCCGACCACCCGCCGTGAGAACAGGTCGATCACCGCAGCGGCGTACAGCCATCCTTCGGCGGTCCAGATGTAGGTGAAGTCGGCCACCCACTTCTGGTTGGGCGCATCGGCGCTGAACTGCCGATCGAGCACATTGCCGGCGATGACCGAACGCACACCATCGTCCTTGGGGAGACCCCGACGACGCGGGCGTGCCATCAACCCGTGCAGACGCATCAGCCGCTCGACACGATGCAGGCCACAGGAAAGGCCTTCGGCCAAGAGATCATGCCAGACGCGACGCGCACCGTAGGTTCGGTAGCTGGAGATGAAGCTGGCGCGGATCTTCCCTGCATACACTTCGTCGCTGCGCGACCGGACACTTGGCGCCCGCACGAGCCAGGCGTGGAAGCCACTGCGCGAGACATCGAGCGCCCCGCAAAGCCACGACACCGGCCAGATCCCTCGATGCTTTGCGATGAACCCGAACCTCATATCGAGTCCCTGGCAAAGTAGGCCGCGGCTTTTTTTAGGATGTCACGTTCGGCCTTCATCCGGGCCAACTCGCGGCGCAGCCGCTCAATCTCCTGCTGCTCCGGCTTCATTTGGCCGTTGCCGGGAAACGCCGACTGAGGATCAGCTTCCGCTTCGCGGACCCATTTGCGCAGCACGTTCTCGTGCAGCTCCAGATCGCGCGCGGCCTGCGCCACCGCCACACCCCTTTCGCGGACCAACTTCACCGCCTCCAGCTTGAACTCTCGGCTGAACTTCCGTCGTTGCATTTACACCCTCCGGTTCCGAAAACACCTTATCTTGGTGTCCACGAAACCGGCAGCAGCTCAATGCAACCCTATGCCGTCCTGACCCGTACAGCGCATCGATGCCGGGAAGCACTACCTGAGCGACGGTGTTGGCCGGTACGGTGAGGTCAAGCAACGCTTGTCGGCCGTCGTGCCGCCACGCCACCACGATCCTGCCGGACGCGCTGTCGAGCGAGGTGGTGGCGGACCTGAAACGCGGGTCGAGGACGGGGGCGACGCGGAACCGCTGGAAACCGGGCTCGATCGGCTCGATCCCGCCGATCCTGCGGTAAAGGAACGAGCAGACCGCCCCGAACGCATAGTGATTGAACGAATTCATTGATACGTCGCCAACGTCGCTGTTCCAGCGTTCCCATGTCGTCGTCGCGCCGCGCGTCACCATATAGCCCCATGACGGATAGCCGGTGCGCAGCAGCAGATCGAACGCCAGCGGCGCGTGCCCCGCATCGACCAGCGCATCGAGCGCCAGCGGCGTGCCAAGGAAGCCGGTCGTCAGGAGCCGACCGCGCCGGATCACTTCGGCGGCAAGGCGTTCCCCCGCGCGAGCGCGTAACGCATCCGGCACGAGTCCAAGCCGCAGCGCGAGGATGTAGCCGGTGTGGCTGCCGTTGCCGACCGTGCTATCTGCGCCAACGAACGCGGCCATGAATGCCGCGCGCGTCCGTGCTGCCTTTTGGTGCCATTGTCGGGCATCGGCGCGTCCGGTCCACATTGCCATCTGCGCCATTTGGTCGAGCGACCGGGCCAGCATCGCGGTCGAGATCAGCGGCTTGGGTGTCGTCTCGTCGCCGGGCCACTTGGCGTCCAGCGCCAGCCAATCCCCCAGATCGGCACCACGCCCCTTGTTCCAGATGCCGTCGGGATTCGTCGCGAGGATACCGTCGCAATAGGCGGCCATCGCCGCCCAATTGTCGTCTACCACCGACCGGTCGCCGGTGTGCAGATAATCGACAAAGGGCAGCATGACGCCGGCATCGGCCCAGCCCGGCGTCGGCGTGTCGGTTCCCCAGCCCAGCCCCTTGGGAGACGGCGACCACATCGGGAACGCACCGTTCGCCGCCTGGTCGTCACGGAGCATCCGGGTGAACGACCGCGTGAAACCCGATACATCCATGTTGAATGCCGCCGTGTCCCAAAAGACCTGCGCATCCCCCGTCCAGCCGAGCCGTTCGTCGCGCTGCGGGCAGTCGGTAGGGTTGCCGCGGAAGTTCGACCGCTGGCTCCATAGCGTATTGAGCCACAGCTTCTGCACCACCGGCTGATCGGTGGCGAAGGTGCCGATCTCGGGCAGATCGCTGGAAACGACCAGCGCGGTGACCATGGCGGCGGTCAGGTCGTCGAGGCCGTCAATCCGGGCGTAGCGAAAGCCCTGGAAGGTGAAAGCGGGCTCCAGCACCTCCCCCGCTTCGCCCGCAAGGACGTAGCGATCCTGGGCACGGGCGACGCGCAGGTTGCGGCGGTCGAGAACACCCTCCTTCGTCAGGATTTCGGCATGGGTGACGACCACCTCGCGACCGGCCTGCCCCGTCACGGACAGGCGCACGCGGCCAGCGAAATTCTGTCCGAAGTCGACGATGTGCAAGTCCGGACCGATCCGACGAATCGTCGCAGCCGGAACGGTGCGGGTGATGCGGATCGGCGGTCCGAGCGGGGCAGCCAGTGCGGCATCGGGGGTGGGCGCATCCCATACCGGGAGCCATGCGTCGTCATCGAAGCCGGGCGACGCCCAGCCCGCCGGCCAGCGCCGCCGGTCGTGGTCCTCGCCGGCGTAGATCTCCGACATCGTGATCGGCGCTTCGTGGTGCCGCCATTCGCCATCGGTGACGACATGCGCGCCCTCGCGGCTGCCCGCGGTCTCGATCATCAGCCGCAGCCGGCGGGGGGCCGGACCATAGGCGTAGCGGCCATCGGGTGCCTGATAGCTGGCATAGAAGCCGTCGCCGACCATCACGCCGACCACATTCTCGCCGGCCCGCAACAGGCGCGACACGTCATAGGTGCGATAGGGGATGTGCCGACGATACTCCGCCGGCTCGGACTGGAGCTCATCGTCGCCGACCCGGATGCCGTTGATCCAGATGCGGTAGCTGCCCAGCGCCGCGACGTGGAGACGCACGGCACGCGGCACGGTGGCCAGATCGAACTGCCGGCGCATCAGCCGCGCCGGTGTGGGCGGCCAAGCGAAATGCGGCTGTTGCGGGTCGATCGGCGCAGCCTGCCATCCTCCGGCAGCGTCCGCCACTTCCCAGCCATCGACGATGCGACGGACCTCACCGGCCGTCGCGGGCAGCCGCAACTGCGCCGCGATCGATGCGGTCGCTCCGCCATCGCCCTTCCCCGCCGCCACCTCGGCGATCAGTTCATGCCGGCCGGCCGCCAGCGGCAGGACGAAGCGCGCCGCCGGCGGACCGCCATAGGCCTCGGGATGCCAGCCGGG
This sequence comes from Sphingomonas sp. Leaf67, assembly GCF_001421965.1. Classification (GTDB taxonomy): domain Bacteria; phylum Pseudomonadota; class Alphaproteobacteria; order Sphingomonadales; family Sphingomonadaceae; genus Sphingomonas. The sequence continues at coordinate 4,436 of NZ_LMLP01000003.1, read as the reverse complement.
AACGGCGATGGGCACCCCGTCGAGCCGCAGGCCGGTCAGCCGGCTGCGCGTATCGACCACCAGCACGGCATCGCCCGCCGTGCTGGCGAAGCCGAGACGGAACCGCGCCGGCCGCTTCTCGTCGGGCAGGCGCGCGCTCGTCCAGCGCGGCGGCGCGAGGCGGTCGTCCCGCTCCTCCGCCCCCTCGGCGGCCAGCCAGCGTCCCTGCCAGTCCGCCTCGGCCAGCAGCCCGGTCTCCCAGGCGGCCGGCGCGCTCCAGGGAGAGGCGGCGCCGGCCTCGTTCCAGATCCGGACCTGCCAGAAGCAGCGCCTGCGGGCGGCGGGCGGCACGCCGGCGTAGCGGATGCCCGTCGAGGTCGCATCGGCCACCCGACCGCTGTCCCACAGATCGCCCCGGCCCGAGGCCAATATCGCGGGATCGCCGGCCACCCGGACGTGGAACGCCGTCTGGCGTGTGCCAGCGGGGCCCTCGACACGCCATGACAGCATGGGCTGCACGTCGCCCACGGCCAGCGGGTCTTGCAGACTCGCGGTCCGCAGTCCAACCGCCCGCAGGCGTCCGTTGCCCGCGCCGCCTGCCGGACCCGCCAGCATCGCAGCGCCAGCACCGGCACCCGTCGTCATCAGCATCCTACGACGGTTCATCGACGCCATTGCGCTATCCTCCCTATGTTCGACCCTATTCTCGTTTGACCGGATCTTCGATGCTACAGGCCGTTCTCGCGCTATAGCAGGTCGGGAGTGGCATCGGCATTCTCAGAATGCCTTGCGCAGGCCGAGCAGGAACAGCCGTCCGTCGAGGATGCCGTTGGCCCTTGACGCTGCGGCGGTGGGTACGTTCGCGGCGAAGGTTGCCGGACGTTCCGCCGAACTCGGCAGCACCCGACAAATGCTCTACCATCCCGCCAGGCCCAAGGCCGGATCAGGTCGAACGCTGAAAAAATATCGGCAAGACGCAATCGATGAGAGGAATATCCATGATGAAGGCCATCGGACGATCATTGTCGATTGCTGTTGCCATGGCGGCCGCCGGCCCGGCGCGGGCGCAGATGCCAGACACGATCCTGTACGGCGTCGCCTATTACGATGAATATACGCCGGTCGACCGTGTCGACGACGATGCGCGGATGATGAAGGCGGCCGGGATCAGCGTCGTCCGCATTGCGGAATCGACGTGGGGCACGCTGGAACCGCAGCCCGGGGTGTTCGACTTCCGTCATGTCGACCGGATGCTGGCCGCGATGCACCGGCAGAGCATCAAGGTAATCGTGGGAACGCCGACCTATGCCGTGCCGACCTGGCTCGCGCGCCAGCACCCGAACGTGCTGGTCGTTCGCCCCGATGGCATCCGTGCGCAGTACGGCCCGCGGCAGAACATGGACATCACCGATCCCGATTATCGTGCGGCGGCCGAGCGGGTGATCGTCGCGCTGGTCAATCACGTGAAAGACCATCCGGCGGTAATCGGCTACCAGCTCGACAACGAGACCAAGGCCTACAACACCAGCGGCCTTGCGGTGCAGGCCGCCTTTGCGCGCGCGATCCGGCTGAAGTGGCCGGACCTCAATGCTTTGAACAAGGCATGGGGCCTTGATTACTGGTCGAACCGGATCAACCGGTGGGAGGATTTCCCGTCGACCAACGGGTCGATCAACGCCAGCATGTCGGGTGCCTTCGCCGCCTATCAGCGCAGCCTCGTCACCGATTTCCTGACGTGGCAGGCCCAATTGGTGCGCGCCCATGCCCGCCCCGGGCAGTTCCTGACGCAGAATTTCGACTTGGGCTGGCGCGGTCATTCTTACGGAATCCAGCCAGAGGTCGATCACTGGAAGGCCGCACGACCGCTCGATATTGCAGGCATCGACATCTATCATCCGAGCCAGGACAAGCTGACCGGCGTCGAGATCGCCTTCGGCGGCGACGTGACCCGCTCGATGCGGAACGGGCAGAATTATCTGGTGCTGGAGACGCAGGCGCAGGGGTTTCCGCACTGGACACCGTATCCCGGCCAGCTGCGGTTGCAGGCGTTCAGCCATCTCGCCTCCGGCGCGCAGATGGTCGAATACTGGCATTGGGCGACTACTGCGAACGCGATCGAGACCTATTGGCGTGGGCTGCTGTCGCAGGACTACAAGCCCAACGCGGCATACGCCGAAGCGAAGGGAATCGGTGCCGATTTCGCCCGGCTCGGGCCGAAGCTTGCCGGGATGACCAAGCGCAACCGGGTGGCGGTCTATGTCAGCAACGCCGCCCAGACCGCCTTCGACGCGTTCAAACCCGACGGCGCGGACTATAATCAGGTCGTTCGCCCCTTCTACGACGCGCTCTACCGGATGAACGTCGAGGCCGACATCCTGTCGCCCGACAGCACCGCCAGCCTCGACGATTACAAGCTCATCCTCGTGCCCGCGCTCTACGCGGCCAGTGATGCCGAGATTGCCCGGCTCAACGACTACGCCCGGCGCGGCGGTCATCTGCTCTACACCTTCAAGAGCGGTTTTTCGGACGAGAACACCAAGGTCCGCTATGCCACGCAGCCAGGCGCGATCGCGGAGGCGGCCGGCGTCACCTACCAGGAATTCACCATCCCCGTCGGTGTCAAGCTGGCGGACAATCCGTTCGAGGTCGCAGACGCGGACAATGCGCCGCGATGGTGGATGGAAATGCTGAAACCCACGACCGCACAGGTGGTCGCACGGTATAAACATCCGTCATGGCCGGCGGCAGCGGCGATGACCCGCAACAACTGGGGCAAGGGCGAGGTCAGCTATGTCGGCTTCATGCCGAGCGATGCGCTGGCGGAAAAGATCGTGGCAGCCGAGGTCGCGCGGGCAGGTGTCATGCCGTCGGTTCCGGGGGCACGCTTTCCAGTGATCGTTCGTGGTGGTAGGCTTACGAACGGCCATATGGTCCGCTATGTCCTCAACTATTCGTCCAATCCGCAAACCATGACTGCTCCTCGCGCAGGCATTGAACTGCTGCACGGACAAAAGGTAGTGAGCGGCGCAAGCCTAAACTTGGCACCATGGGGTGTGGCCGTTATTGAGGAAGAGTAACGACTGGATTTAGACCGGGTTGCTTTACATAGAAGCCGAGTTGGCGTCGTTGGAGAAACGCTTACCGTTATCCGGTTCTTACGCATGCGAATTCGATAAGCATCGGCTACCGTCGCTTTGAAAGGCTTAATTCGTCCTTCGTGAGATATCGATCGGACGCGTAGTAGCTTCGAAGTTGTTCGACGGTATTCTGATCGGCGCCCTTCAGCCAGCGAGTATGCCAGGTCAGGAACCATAGCCAGTCCGCCGTAGGCCCCAGCAAGGTGGGATCGGGTATCGGACCGTTTTCGTGAAGGCAGATGGGTACGGTGTCGCGCACGATCTGCTTCACCTGCCCGAACATTGGAGCAAGTGCGCCATGGTCGTTGGCGTAGATGTCGGCACCAGCGATGTCGACATATGCTCGGCCAGGATAATAGGCCGCGTCGACGTTCTGCCCTGCCCAACCCAGCACCCAGATCAGATTGTCGAGCGCCATCGACCGCGTGTACGTGTCGTACATGAGCCGCCAAAGCGCCTTGAATGCGTCCGGGCCGTGCTTGCCCCACCAGAACCAGTCACCGCTGAATTCGTGGAACGGACGCCACAGCACGGGAATGCGCTGGTCCCGCAGCTTAGCCAGCAGCGCTCCGGTCTCCTTCATTTGAGCCATCATCTCCCGGTTCTGCGGCGTACCCGGGATCAGCGCACGAGCGACGTCAAAGTCCTTCTTGCTGTTCTCATACCCCGTGCCGACCTCTGGTGATCCCCAATGCCAGCAGATCGAGGCGATACCGCCGGAGCGATGCCACTCGGCTGCGCGTGCGTTGACACCGGCATTGTCCTGCGGGTGAATATAATCGAGCCCCAGCACGGCAGGCAGCTTGCCCGTCTGCTGCTCGATGTACGGTAACTCGTCACGCTCGCTACCGGGAGACTCCTGCTGCCCGGTGAGCGTCTTGCGACCGTAGATCGACCACAAATACCGGTAGAGCGCTTTTGCTTCGGCCGAGGCGGAGGGGTTGCTCAAGGTGCGTTTCGGCACGGCCGCGCCGGCATGTCCGGCAAGCCCGAGCGCCGCCACGCCGCCGGCCATCAACGCGCGCCGGCTCAAGATCATCCCATTCTCTCCATCGTGATCGGGTATCATCGGCAGGCATCTTCCACAGTTCGCTTCCCGGTAGGTACGGAGCCGCTGGCTGAACCTCAAGAAACGGATGTCAAAATCGGAAAGCGGGCAGGCGTCTTCAGATGACTGGAAATTGGCCATCATCACACCGCTAGGTGTTTGATCCCACGGTTTGATGGTGCGATCCTTTCGTTGGAATGGAAGGAAGCCGTATGGGACAGGTTCGTCACGGGAGCGCCACGACCACGCACGCCGTCCGAGCAGCAATACAG
>NZ_LMLP01000002.1 GCF_001421965.1 Sphingomonas sp. Leaf67 | reverse complement strand
CGATCACTTTTTGCCGGCACGGCAAAAAGCCGTAGCGCAGCGCCCGGACCCCTTGCGGGTTGATCGTACCAGGCCCCTAGCCGGCCCAGGGATTGCGCTTCCAAGAGCGGGGTGAAGCACGACGGCCGCGCGGGGCGTGGCTCCAGGCGCTGGATCGCCTCTGCCATCTGGCATCTACCACCCCCGCGTTTCGGCTGCCTGGCCATCACCCCACGCACCCCCTCCGCGCCATGCAAATGGGCATGCGGGTTTGGCGGGTTGGATCGAACGCTGTCGAGGAAACGGGGAGCAGCTCTCGCCTTGACGATCCCTCGTCGTCCTGCATCTGCCCGTCAGCTAATCGTTACTCGGTAGGGACCAGACCCGTCAGGGGCTCGGCAAAGCGAAAGCGGAGTAGAGCCGCGGTCCCGGCATTTGCCGGGAGACGTCGCCCCTCCTTCGGCGACACCGATTTCACAGCGTTCGGCAATCGCATGCAGATCGCCTCGAACGGCCGGCACGCGCCGCCCGCTGATCCACCGCGTCACCGCGGTTACGGACGACCACAGCTGCGCCGGTAGCCAGAATCAAGGACGAGGCCTAAGCACCCGGGGCTGGCAACCGCTTGACCAACTCGCCCGGCACAACCAACTTGACGAACCTGACGAACAGGCCCAAATTGACGAGATGAGCAATACGCTGACCTCGCATGGGCCCTCACCGCGCAACGCTGGACCTTGGACAATGCGCGATGCCCGCACCGGTCAGTTCGTCACCGTCCGGCAGGAGCACCGCAAACCTATGGCAAAGGCAAAGGAGATCGGCGAGGCGCTGTCCTTGTCGACGACCTCGGTCGCCACGCTCTTTGCCGCGTTGACTGCCGCGATGGCGCGCAGTCGTTCGGATAATTTGCCGCTTCAATTCCTGGTCGAGGTAGAGCCGGATGGTGAGCCGCGGATCGTGGAACCGTTCGGCAATCTCACGCAGTCCGCGCCGGCGAGTGCCGAGGCCTTGGAGATGTACGCTGGCGAGGAAGCCGAGCTGACCGCAGCGCTCGAGAGGGCGCGGGGGCGGGGGCGCCACGCGGTCGCCGAGATCGTTGGCGGTCCGGATATGCTGAGTGCGGACGACATCGCGGCCCATCTCGAGACGAGCCGCGAGACGATCAACAGCAAGCGCAAGACGCATCAGCTGCTCGCGCTACAAGGCTCGACGAGAGGATATCGCTACCCGATCTGGCAGATCGCGGAGGACGGGCGGCCGTTTGATGCCTTGCCGCCATTGTTCGCGGCCTTCGATGGCGACGCCTGGGCGGTCTATCGCTTGCTCACGCAGCATCACGCCGAACTGGATGGGCTAACCGGGCTCGACGCTCTTCGCCGCAAGCAGGATGAGGCGGTTCTCGAGACGGCGCGTGCCATCGTGCAGGGTACGTTTGCCTGAATGAAAGGCGCGCCGACTGCTGGGTTTGCAGATGTCGATCTCGACATCGCGACGATCCCGACTGGAACCCCGTACCATCGCATCTGGCTGTCGGCCTTCCCGGACCCGCTGGGCTTCGGCAAAGGCCGGAGCCGGTTCAGCGATCCGCGACGCCGGGTGGAGGCCAGTCGCTTCGGCGTGCTGTATCTCGGCTCGTCTCTCAAGGTCTGCTTCATCGAGGTGATCCTGCGCGACGACCGCGACAACGTCGTCGGGCCCTTGCCCATCGCGGAGACGGTGTTGCAGGACCGGTCGCTGGCATCGATCACCCCGACCCGGGATCTCAGGCTGCTGGACCTGCGGGGCGACGCCCCGGTCCGGATGGGTATCCCGAGCGATGTCGCGCGTGGGCGCCGACAGACGCTCGCCCGTGCCTGGTCGTTCGCGTTTCATGAGCATCCCGCAGCGATCGACGGGATCATCTATCCGTCGCGGCTGAACGGCGAGCATAATCTGGCGATCTACGGGCGAGCGGTGTCGGCGCTCGTCATCCCCGGCCGCGTTCCACTGCTGCGCGCCCATGGGCTTGCTGCGGTACTCGACGAGTTGAAGATCGCGATCGTCTGACCTCGCTGTGTAGCGGCGATCGTCATAACGCTCCTCTAGCATGATGATGGGCCGGGGGCAGATGCTCCCGGGCAGCCTCGTTCGATCAGAAGGGGACGTCATCGTCCTCATTGTCCTGGGGTTCGCCCTGCGGCGGCTGGCGGGACTTGCCGTAGGAGAGGAAGGTGACCTCGTCGGCGACGATCTCGACGCCGTAGCGCTCAATATTTTCCTGGTCGGTCCAGCGGGTGTAGTGAATGCGGCCACGCACCATGACCTTCTGACCCTTCTCGACGTAATCGGCGACGGTCTTGGCTACGCCGTTGAAGCAGGTGACCCGGTGCCACTCGGTGTCCTCGAGCCGACGGTCGCTTTCCTTGAGGACCTTGCCTTCGCTGTCGCGCTTTGGCCGCGAGGTCGCGAGGCTGAAGCTGGTGATCTTGGTACCGCCTTGGGTGGTGCGGGTCTCGGGGGCGGCGCCGACGTTGCCCGCGAGGATGACGAGGTTCTGCATTTCAAGGTTCCTTTTTGGTCTTGCCTGTGGGTTCGTTCCCTCGACTGAACACCGTCCAGGACGGTCAGAACGACGGCTCTACCGAGAGCGCGAAGACGCGGAAGGGAAACCCCGTGGCGAGGAGCGGTGCGGGCAGCCGCGAAGCGGCAACACGGTCCGATGGCACGCGGGTTGGAGCCGGCGGACGACCGGCTTAGGTCGTTCAGCAAAGAGTGGGGGATGGACTCCTTATACAAACGGACAGGGCCATGATGACCAACCGGCATCCCGGACCACTGTCGATCCGGCCGGGCCCCACTACCGCCATCAGGCGGCGCTTATCCCACCTTTCGCCTCTCCCTTGCGTCAGGCGATCCTGAGAAGGACCGGCCATAGCTCGTAGCCAGACAGCACCAGTTCCGCAGAATGCCGCCAAAGTCGGTGTCCCTATGCCGCGCAGGGGAGGGGGACACCCGCCCGCCATTTCTCCTGTTCTGCAAAAGACCGGACCAGTACGTGCCCGTGGAACCGGGGCGGGAGTGCTGGCGCAAATCATCGAATTGTCATAGCCTGCGAGAACTTGCGGAGACGCAGGGCGGGGCGTGGAAACCTCGAGTGTGACGGTCGGTTGATCGACCGGATGGCGATGCGCGTGCGTCCGCCATCCCGCTCGTCTGTCCAGGATCATGGGCGGTTTCCAGTATCTCCGTCGTAGCGCCGGCATGCCGCGTCTCGCTGAAGGGCGTGGTCGGCCGGTCCTTGGGAGGCGACGGGATTGATGGTCGACGAAGACAGCGACGCGGCGAATACGTGAGGACAAACGCGAACACCGCGTGCGCGGAAGCGCGCCGACACATGCAGCAGGCAAGGTCGTTGTTGACCGATGCGGGCGTAGCGACGGTCACCACCCAACTTGATCACGCGCTTGCAGCGCTTGAAAAAGCGCTGGCGATCGATCGCAGCGACCGCAAAAGCCCGTCTGCAGCCGCTTCGACCGACCCCGCCCTCGTCCGGGCTATTGGGGGCGTGCTGGCGATCATCGGCACCGTCCTGGCGCGAAGCGACGTCGTGCCGCTTGGCGAATTGGCCCGACTTTTCGAGCTGTACGCGGCGATCTCCACGGACGATGATCCGGACGTTGGGGCGATTGTCGTAGCGTGGAGCGGCATGATTGCAAACGCGGCGGGGCAGGGGGCCTGAGAGGGTTTGCTGGTGGATTACAGTCCGGCCGCTTTCGGCCGCGTAAGCGGCTATGGCGGCCATCCGTTAGTCAAAGGCGGACCAGCAGCAACCGACCAGCATGCGTCGTTCAATGCGCTTTGATGACCGTCTGCTCCCGGCGCAAGCTGCCCATCAGGTCGTTCGGAGCTACCGAGTGGCAGGCGAGCATCGTTCCGCGTCAGCAGGCGATTGATGCACCGTGTTGGCGCAGATGGTCGCGAAAGCGGTCGGCGTAATCGTCGAGCACGGCGTTGCGTACGCTGGGACGTTCCGCCAGCGCCGCGCGCCATGCCGAAACCCGTGGTAGCCCGGCGAACACTGTGCGCGACACGGCGGGATCGATGATCCCGAAGTAGCGCAGGAAGGGTGCAAAGACCGCATCGACCATGCCGAAGGCACGACTCGCGAAATAGGGGCCATCGCCGAGCACCGCTTCCAGCTTGCGCAGCTTGTCACGCAGCGCGGTGCGGCGGGTATCGGCGGTCGCCGTGTCGAGGGCGTGGAGGAAGTGCCAACCCTCGACCTGGGTCTGGTTCGCGAATTCGATCCACGCCCGGTGCCGCGCGCGGCTCAGCGCATCGTCCGGATACATCGATGCGCCGCCCTGTGTTTCGTCCAGATATTCGCAGATTACCACGCTTTCGAACAGGACGGCATCCTCGGCACCGGGCTGGCGAACCTTGAGCACCGGCACTTTGCCGGTCGGCGACAGCGTCAGAAACCAGTCGGTCTTGGCCGACAGGTCGATGTTGACGCGGTGGAACGGAACGCCTTTTTCCAGAAGCACGATCGCGGCGCGCTGGACGAACGGGCACAGCGGATGGCTGATGAGGGTAAGATCGGTATCGGTCATGGCGGTGTCTCCGATGGAGCCGGGTGCAGGAATCAGAGCGACTGGCCACCCGAAACATCGAAAGTCGTACCGTTGGCCCAACCCAGATCGTCGGACAGGATCGCCGCGACCGCACTCCCGATATCGTCTGGCTGGCCGACGCGGCCGAGCGCGATCTTGCTCGCGACGAAGGCGTTGATCTGTTCGTTGTCGCGAACCCTGCCGCCGCCGAAATCGGTGGCGATGGCACCCGGCGCGATCGCGTTGACGCGGATCTGGCGCGCGCCCAGCTCGATCGCCATGAATCTGGTCAGCGTCTCAAGCCCCGCTTTCGCGGCGGCGTAGAGGCCGTACCCCGCCATCGAGGTGCGCGTGAACCCGCTCGACACGTTGAGGATGCGCCCTCCATCGGCAAGGATCGGCAGCAGCGCCTGAGTCAGGAACACAGGCCCGCGCAAATGCATGTTGAACATCGAGTCAAACTGCTGCTGGGACGCCTCGGCCACCGGCACGACCACGCCCTCGCCTGCGTTGTTGACGAGATAGTCGAACCGTTCGGCCTCGAACCTGGCCGTGAGCGTTTCAACGACAGACGCCGCGAACACGCCGAACCCTGCCGATTGTGTAACGTCGAGCGCGAGCATCGCGGCGGTGCCGCCCATCGCCTCGATCTCGCGGACTAACGCTTCGGCCTCAGCCGTGGCGCTGCGATAGGTGCCGATGACGCCGATGCCGCGCCGGGCGAGATGGAGCGCCATGCTTCGCCCGAGGCCGCGGCTTGCGCCGGTGATGAGTGCGATCTTGCGCGTCATGGGTACGCCTTTTCTGAGGTGGGTCTGGCCCGAAGCCGGGACGCCATCGCGTCCGCTCCGACGCCATCCAGATAGTCCGCACCACCGGCGCCCGCCCGCCCGATGCTCTCAATATCTTGCCTGATCGTCTCAATGGCTTTGCCGGGCGTCTGGACGATGCCATAACAGAAGCATGACCGAGCAATTGAAGCCGCATCTGGACCTCGCGCTGCGCCATACGCGCGCAGGGGAAGCCACGACCGCCATCCCGCGTCTGGAGATAGCCATGGGCTCGGCGACATCGGGCACGTCGCCTTGCCTCTATCGGTCCATGATCTGCTTCATCCTCCAGGGCTCGAAGCAGGTCGCCCTGCGGGACGACCTGCTTCGTTACGACTCGGCGCACTATCTTGTCAGCGCGCTCGACCTGCCGCTGAGCGGGCAGATCCACGATGGCGCGGATGGCAGCCCATATGTAGCGGTGTCGCTCGTCCTGGACCCGGCGCTCCTCGCCGATATAGCGTCTACCATGGCGTCGCTGCGGGAGGATGAAATGCCGGGCAGCTCGATCGCCATCAATGCGATGACGCCGCCGGTGCGCGATGCGCTGCTGCGGCTGTTGGCTATGCTCGACACACCTGCCGATATTCCCGTGCTCGCTCCCATGGCGGAACGTGAATTACTCTATCGTCTCCTCCAAGGTCCTCAGGGGCGGCTGCTGCGCCAGATCGCCCGCCCCGAAGGCGCGCTGGGGAAGATCCGCCGCGCAGTCGAGTGGATTCGAGACCATCACGACATGCGGCTGCGGATCGAGGCATTGTGCGATGTGAGCGGGATGAGCCGCGCCAGCCTGCATCGCCACTTCGTGGCACTTACCGGGCTTAGCCCGATCCAGTATCAGAAGCAGATCCGGCTACAGGCGGCGCGGCAGTTGCTGCTTGCGGGCGATCACAGCGCATCGGACGTAGCCTTTTCAGTAGGCTATGAAAGCGCTTCCCAATTTAGCCGCGAATATCTCCGTCAGTTCGGCGCTCCCCCGGTCCGCGACGTGCGGTTGTTCCGGCAATCCATCGGTGTTTCAGGAATTAACTAATCCGGCGACGGTAGGTCGGGATCGCGGTTTGGGCGCGGCGGGGGAACCGGCCGAGCTCGCGTAGCACGTTTACTACGTCCGCTTCTGTGGGAACCAGTCGTTCATCCGATACTACTGGAACGGCAGCAATGTCGTAAGCGTGGTCAGCAGGCCGCCTTGCGGCATCTTCGGTAGCCGGGATGCTTGTCGCCTTTGACGAGGGCGCGGGTGGTGCGGGAAGTTAACGGTTCTGCGACAGGTCATACGAGCACTCGTATGACTGGTCGGATGGAGGTGGTGGGTCGGGTGTCGGGCCGGCGCCGATGGTCGGATGCGGAGAAGCTGGATATCCTGGCCGAGGCGTTCCGGCCGGGTGTGCGAGTCTGCGACGTTATCGCCCGGCGCGAGGTGTCGAGCAGCCTGATCTACACGTGGCGCAAGCAGTTGCGCGAAGGCAAGCTGGCGGGCGTCGTGCCTTCGTTGCCGGTGTTCGCCGAGGTGCAGATTGCCAAGCCACCCCCGCCAGCACCGCAGACGGCGGCATGTTACCCGGGGCTCATTCGGATCGAACTGCCGGGTGGCGTGCGGGTGAGCGTCGACGGACACGTGGATGCGGGCGCGCTGGCACGGGTGTTGTCGGTGCTGCGGTGAGCCCGGTGCCATTGCCGACGCGGGTGTTCCTGGCGTGCGGCGTGACCGACATGCGCAAGGGGTTCGACGGCCTGGCGGTGCTGGTGCAACAGATTCTGGCGCAGAATCCGCATTCGGGTGCGCTGTTCGCGTTTCGCGGCAAGCGCGGGCATCTGGTCAAGCTGTTGTGGTTTGATGGCCAGGGCCTATGCCTGTTTTCCAAGCGGCTCGACCGGGGCCGTTTCGTCTGGCCGGTGACCGCGACCGGCGCCGTGACGCTGACCCCGGCGCAATTGTCGATGCTGCTGGAAGGCATCGACTGGCGCCGGCCGGAACGGACGTTCACGCCGACGCTGGCGGGGTAGGAACGGCGGTTTTGTGGCGGTTTTGCTCGCCCGTCCGCGTGCGATCTGCTATGGAATCCCGGTGTCGGAAGCGCTTGTTTCCCCTGCTGATGCGACCGCGCGGATCGCCGCGCTGGAGGCTTCGCTCGCCCGGGCCAATGCCGCGCTCGCCGCCCGCGACCTGCTCATCGATACCCTGCGTGGGCAGATCGCGCGGCTGCGGCGGATGCAGTTCGGCGCGTCGTCCGAGAAGCTCGGCCGTGAGATCGAGCAACTCGAACTGGCGCTGGAGGAACTGGAGACGGAGCGCGACGCGCCTGGGCCCGAGGCGGCCGACCCCGGCGCGGCGGTTCGACCGGTGCCCGTCCGCAGCCTGCCCGGACACCTGCCGCGCGAGGAGGTCGTTCACGAACCGGCATCGGGTGCCTGCACCTGCCCGGACTGTGGCGGTGCGCTGCGTCCGCTTGGGTCCGATGCGCACGAGATGCTCGACATCGTGCCGGTGCGCTGGCAGGTCATGCGCAACATTCGCCCAAAATACAGCTGCCGGTCCTGTGACAAGATCGTCCAGGCTCCCGCCCCGGTCAGCGCCGTGGCGCGTGGCAAGGCCACCTTCGCGACGCTGGCGCATGTCGTCGTCTCGAAGTTCGACCACCATCTGCCACTCTACCGCCAGGCCGAGATGATGGCGGCGCAAGGGGTCGACATCGACCGCTCGACGCTGGCGGGCTGGACCGGACAGGCCGCGGCACTTCTCGGCCCCATCGTCAGCCGCATCCGCGACGAGGTCGTCAAGGCCGACAAGATCCATGCCGACGACACGCCGGTGCCGGTGCTCGACCCCGGCCGGGGCAAGACCGCGACCGGGCGGCTGTGGGTCTATGCCGTCGACGACCGGGCATCCGGCGGCACGGCGCCGCGCGCGATTTGGTACCGCTTCACGCCCGACCGCACCGCTGCACACCCAACGTCCCATCTCGCCGGCTTCCGCGGCTTTCTCCAGGCCGATGCCTATGCCGGCTATGACGGGCTCTACCGCAGCGGCGTCGCCGAGGTCGCCTGCTGGGCCCATTTCCGGCGCAAGGTCTTCGACCTGCATGAGCGGTCGCCCACGCCGCTGACCACCGACATCCTTGAGCGGATCGGCCAACTTTACGTCGTCGAGGCCGAGGTTCGCGGCCAACCACCCGATGGGCGATACCGGACCCGTCAGGAGAACAGCCAGCCGCTGGTCGATGAACTGCGCGCGGTGCTCGACGCAGCCCTGCGCCGTCTGTCGCCCAGGTCCGACATGGCGAAGGCCATCGCCTATGGCACGAAGCGCTGGCCGGCTCTGTCGCGCTTCCTCGACGATGGTCGTCTGGAGATCGACAACAACATCGCAGAGCGTGCGCTGCGCGGCGTTGCCGTCGGACGCCGTAACTGGCTGTTCGCCGGCTCGCGCGCAGGCGGCGAGCGTGCCGCCGCCATCTACACCGTCATCCAGACATGCAAGGTGAACGGCGTCGACCCGCAGGCCTATATCACCGACGTCATCGCCAGGATCGCGGGCGACTGGCCTGCCAGTCGATGGGACGAACTCATGCCGTGGAACTGGTCCGCCGAACCTGCCAGACTGGCGGCATGAGCGCCGAGACCATCGCCCGTCTGCACATCGTCCTCGACGACATCGAACCCGCCATCTGGCGCCGGGTCGACGTTCCGGTCACCGCCAGCCTCAAGATGCTCCATGACATCGTCCAGGCCGCAATGGGCTGGGAGAATTGCCATCTGTGGCATTTCGAGGCCGGCGACCGGCGCTACGGCATCCCGGACCCGATGTGGCCGGAGAGCGGCATGACCGCTGCCAGGAACGTGAAGCTCGCGACGCTCATCGACCGGGGCGTGCGGGAGCTCGCCTACACCTACGACATGGGCGACGACTGGCGGCACACCATCACCATCGAGACCGTTGGCCCCGGCGAACCCGACGTCAAATATCCACGCTTCATCGATGGCGAACGGCGCTGTCCGCCCGAGGATGTCGGCGGCTTGCCCGGCTTTGAGATGTTCCTCGATGCCATGGCCGACCCCAACCACGAAGAACACGACCACCTGCGCGAATGGTATGGCGGCCCCTACAACGCCGACGACATCGATGAACGCTTCACCCGCCGCGCTGTCGCCGCCATCGCCATCCGCCGCCACGCCGGCAAACTCGCCTACCAGAAAAGCCGCGCTCAATAACAAGGCGGCCTCCCGGCCACGCTTACGCAATGTCCCCAATCCAAGCCGTTCCGAGCGCCGACCCGAACTCGTCGGAGCGGCCGTCCTACTCGTATGAACGGGTGGCCGGTTTCGGGTGCCACCTTGCGGGCGCTGAACGACCGAAAGTGGGTCATGACGAAGACGTCTCCGCCACAAACGATAGCATGTGTGCGGCTATGCACAGCCGCACGTGTGCACACATGGTCTCTTAGAACGATTGTACTTCCAAGCGGAAAACGGCTCGATCACGCACCACTCGAAGTCGGTCAGGTCATATCGGCTCATGCCGACCCTGAATCAGGGTTTGGCACAATAGGAAAGCGGTCAGTCGGCTAGTGACCCATTGCGGTCATTTGCGGCATAATCCACATTTGGACCATGCCCGGCAAGTACCGCCGCGATTGGTTTGAACACCGCGACCGGATCGCTTCGCTGGTCCGCGATGAAGCATCACGAACGATCCCAATCGGCGGTCGCTTTGTGTGCAATGACGAAAGCGAGGACGATGCGATGTACTTCTACCTCAAGGCGCAGGGTTTCTCGATAAGCGACGTCCAGCAGTGCGAGGTTTTTGCATCAAAGCTCGTTACCATCAGCGAGCGGGCGATTCATGAGGCAATAAGCCAACTCCGCCTTATCGCATCAGAACGTAGCTACCGCCTTCAATCGGTCGAGGCAGGAGAACCGGAATCGGGACAGGCGCGCATCCTTGCATCGGAGCAAGACTATGTGCCCTGGTGGGAAATAGGGGATTGAGGCCGCTCCCCACTTGACCCCGTCATTCTTGTTTATGGGTTCACGACCTAACTCAGTCGCAACGTCAGCATCATCACCCGACCCAGCGGATCGAGCAACCACGGGTTGAGCCGGACGTTCGTCCCCTCAGTAAATGTTTCGATTTGCGGTCGTGCGTTAAATACGTTGCGTATCGCAAGATCGAGCCGGGCACCTCCGCCCATGCTGGTAGACCGTTGCCCTGCGGTCTGCGACGCCCCGGGTTTCGGCCACAGGATAAAGACGCTGGCGTCAGCGCGCGCCAGCGACGCGACACGCACCCCGTTCGACGTGTCGCCGAAGGCGGTCGAGCGAAGACCCGAGACGAGGTTGCCCGACAGGGTGGCCCCCCATTGGCTGGTGTTGACGCGCAGGTTCGCGTTCCATTGCTGCCGCCCCCGCGCGCCGGTCGACACACTGAGCGGCGTCTCGATCGTATCGATTGCCGCGATGCCGGGCGCGAGGAGCAGCGATTGGCGAAGCTGCCGCTGCCCGCCGACATTGGCGCTCCACTGGATTCCGCCGGCGCGACGCGGTCCCGTGCCGCCCCAGCTTCCCGACACGTTCACCGACCCCGACAGGGTGGCGCTGGATTGCCGCACCGCATTGATCGGGCGCGTATCAACCCGGATCAACGTACCGGCCGCGTCGCGGACAAAACGGTCGGGGAAGATCCGTTCGAAGAAAAGTGACGGCTCGGTCAACGAGAAGGGCGGACGCTGTGTGGTCGTCGCGGAATAACTGGTATTGGCGTTGAACCGTGTCTTGCCGATCGATCCATTGTAATTGGCGTTGAGTTGCAGATCGCGGGACGATTGACGGTCAAGCGGGCTGCCGCCGATGATCTGTTCGACCGGCACCAGTGCCTGCGCCCGGTAATCATAGACCGTGATGCCGCCGATGGTGCGGACCGGCGCGTTAAGCTGGTCGTTGGTCGGCAGCGACGCACGACGGCCAAGCGAAGCGTCGAATTGCCAGTCGGAGGACGGCAGCCAGTTCGCGCCGAGATTGGTCCCCAACGCGCCGCCGCCGCCATCGATCGCATCATAGCTGAGCGCCGGCGTGATCTCCAGCTTGCCGAGGAAGCCCAGCGCCGAGTCCTGCGGTACGAGCGGGACGGTAATGGCGACCCGACCGTTGGTGGCCGCATAGCCCGAGAGACGCCGCGGCCCGGTTTCCAGCCAGTCGCGAACCTGCGTCTGTGTGGCGTTGCGCTGCAGCGTCAAGTCGAAGCGCAGGTCGCCGGCCGGCAGCGGCACGACCTTCCCGGTCAGCGAGCCGGTAAATCCTGCGCTGAGCGTGGCGGTTTCGAGGTCCTGCAGCGTGCAGGATCGCCCGCCCCCCGGGCAGAGTCCGGTGATCCGCGAGCGGCTGTTGCCGGCGTTCAGGTTGACGGACGCGAAGCCGAACAGGCCGCCGGTCGACAGGTTGTACCCGGTGGACAAGCCGGCGGTTCGGCCGTCGTCCTGCTGGCGGATCGCGCCGTTCCGTTGCGACGCGGTGCGCGCGACATTGCCCGAAACGCCGAGGTCGAGCGAGCCGCCGCCCAACGGTCGCGACGTGCCGAGGACGGCGTCGACCGTCCGCGAGCGGGGCAGGAGGCTGCGTTCTGGATCGGCGGGCGGATCACCCGGCAGGCGCGGCCGCTGTCGCGCCAGCAGCCCCTGACCGGTCCGCACGTTGAACGCGCCATTCTGCCGATCGTCGCCCGCGATATTGGCCGCGCGCGGGGATAGCCGGATCGACTCCGCCTCACCATCGGTCGACCCGTCGCCGTTGACGTCGACCGAGAGCGAGCGAAAGCGTTTCTTCAGGGTGATGTTCAGCAACCGGTCGGTCGGGGCGAAGCCGAACTTGCCGCCTTCGGTCGGGGCGTAAAGTTGGATCGAGTCCAGCGCCTCGGCCGGGAGTTCGTTGATGTTGGCGACCGACGAGACGCGCCGCCCGTTGACGATGATCGAGAAGGGGCGACCGCCCTGTTCGTCCCGCAGCTTCTGGATCAGGTCGCCGACCGACAGCGCACCATAGGTCGACACTTCGTCTTCGGACAATTGCTGGGTGGGAGTCGCATCGTCCAGTGGTTTGGGACGCCGCCGCCCGATGACGACGATTTCCTTGTCGGGGGCGGTGACGGTCGGTTCGGATCGGGGCTGTCGTTCGCGCGGCGACGTCGCCACCGCGGGCGGTAGCACCGCATCCTGCGATACGACATGGGCCGGTAGCGTAAAGATGAGGAAGGAGATCAACGACGTGAAGTCCGAGCAAGAGCTATCGTGCCGAACTGCGACCAGCTTCGCAAGACGTGCCTATAGGATCGACAAGCAAGTTATTGCCTCCGCAAGCACTTCGCAGTCCTTGCGGATGTCGGATGGACGCATACGCGGGCATGTCCGATGCTTCAAGCCTGCGCGAAGGGCAAATCGCGTGGGTTCATGATAAATGACGCGTTTTCGCCAAAACTTTCTCAAGAGTCGGTTAAGTCAGATCGGGCACGCCGGATGGAAGAGAACATCGGGACCGGTTCCACGGCGAACAGGATCAGGTTCAGGTAAGCTTGTCGCCATAGCATCGTGGACGGCAAGCCAGAGCGTCCAGTCGTCAGACAATACAGGATGCCGGTTGGCCGCAGGAGGAAGGTAGTCGCCGAGGATATCGGCAAAACCGGGGGAATCATTACATGCGCCTTTCGTGCAAATCCTTGCTGCTTGCGGCAACGGTCCTTCCTATGATCCAGGGTGTCGCGTCGGCACAGACCGCTCAACCGACGCAGGATACGCCGTCGATTGACGGCCAGTCTGCCGACAGTCACCCGGACGACGATGCCGACGGATCGACGCAGACGACTATTTCTGGGGACCCTGAGCAGATCGCGGCGGAGCGCGCCAAGGCGCTCAAGGAAGCGCCGTCCGGAGATCAGGCCGACATCGAAGTCACCGGGAGCCGCCTGTCAGATGGCGACGTTACCGCGCAGAAGATCATCATCGACCGGGCGCAGATCAAGGCGCGTGGCGTGACCTCGGTCGAGGACCTGATCCGCACCCTGCCGCAGAACGTCAACACGATCGGCGCGATCACCAACGAGCGTACCCGCGGGCCGCTGTCGCTGCGCCCCAGGGGGGCGAGCGTTTCGGAACTCGGCACGCTCGGCGTGTCCGCCGCTAACTTGGGCGGAACCGGCGCAGGGAACACACTGGTCCTCATCAACGGTCGTCGCATGGCGGGTGCGGCGGGAATCGAGGACGGGTTCGTCAATCTGAACGGCATTCCGCTGAGCGCGATCGAACGGGTCGAGATCCTGCCCAGCGGATCGGCCGCGATCTACGGCGCCGATGCGCTGAGCGGCGTCATCAATTTCATCCTGCGCAAGGATGCCAAGGGGCTGACGCTCGGCAGTCAGGCGCTGAAGTCGAGCGCCGGGGCCGACAATGCCCGATTCAACGCCTACGGTGCCTATTCATGGGGCAGCGGCCGGATTTCGGCTACGGCCGACTATCAGAAAATCTACCCGATTGTGAACAGCCGGACCGGCTATGTCACCGACGATTATTCGTCCTATTTCGACGGTGATCCGCAGTACGACTTTCGTTCGTTTCAGAGTGGCTTACAGCCCGGGGTGATCGAGCAGACGCAATTTATTTTCGATCCGGTCACCAGCAACACCACGGTCATTCGTCAGGGATTGACTGTCCGGCCAGGGCTGAGCCGTCCTCCGACCCAGGCGGATTTCGTGACGGTCGGTCGTGAAGCGCTGCGCGACTTTATCCCCCGCCTTGCCGGACCGCAATCGGAGACGGTCAGCTTCACCGGCAATATCGACCAGAAAATCACTGATCGCCTCTCGGTCTATGTGCAGGGGCTGTATTCGCGGGCGAAGAACCGGCTGGAAGGCGATATCGGGCAAGGGCTGACGGTGCGCCTCGGCGTCGGCCAAGCGTATAACCCGTTTCCCGCGTTCGGCACGGGGGGGACCGACGAAACCTTCGTCAGCTATTATCCCGCCGCCGAGGTCGCAGCCGGAATCATCACGCCGCGCGTGTTGCGCAACACCGCGACCAGCTGGAGCGTGAACGCCGGCGCTACCTACGATGTCAATAAGGATACCCGACTAAGCCTGATCTACACCACCTCGCAGTCCACCAGCACGGGATCAGGCGTGCGGATGGGATCAGTCGTCGACTTCACGACGCTCCCCGACGGAACGCGGGGGTGTGTCAACGACGAACTGTCGCGGTCGCAGATCAGTGCCGCGCGGCGCGCGGTCTTGCAGCCGGTCTTCGACCGGCAGTGCCGGGCGCTGACCAGCGCAGATCCGGCGGTGGCGTTCAACCCGTTCCGGAGCGACGTGAACGCTCCGGGCGGCGGCATCAGCGATTTCCTCTACAACGACGCGCGCGAGGACCGCTCGTCGCGGCTGTCGCAATATGAGGCGCGGCTAACCGGGTCGTTGCTGACGCTGCCGGCCGGCAAGCTGACCTATGCGGTCGGCGGCGAATACATCACAGACGGCGCGGACAGTTCGGAAATCAACCTGGTCACCGGCACCGCTGGCAGCCGCGATCGTTATGCCGCGTTCGGTGAACTTAGTCTGCCAATCCTGGGTAAGGGATATGACCTGCCGCTGATGCGGACGCTGACCTTCAACCTCGCGGCACGGCGCGATACCTTCAAGACCAGCGGCGCGATCGGGACGGTGAACAACGTACCCGTCGCACAAGGTGGCGAACTGGTGTTCGGCGAGAACACGTTCAATCGTGTGACCCCGTCGTTCGGTGTGCGGTATCAACCAGTGGGCCAGCTGACCTTCCTCGCCAAATGGGGTCGCGGATTTCAGCCGCCGCCCTATACCCAGTTGTTCAACCCCGCCGGTACGGAGCAGTCGTTCGCTACGATCATCGGCGATCCCTATTACAACTGCGCGGCAAACCGCGACTGCCTCCGCAACGATCCCGCCCGCGGGTATCTTGTGCCACTCGTGACTGCACCCAACGTCAACCTGCGCCCGCAGACCTCGCGGCAGGAAAGCTTCACCGCATCGTGGCGCCCGACTGGGTTCCTGGACAACCTGTCGATCGACGCGACGTTCAACCGGACGGTGATCCGCAACGAATTCGGCCGTCTCGACGACATCAACCAGTTGCTGACCCGTACGGAAGCCTATTCTCTGTCGCAATTCTATCCGCGCAACGCGAACGGCAAGGTGACGCAAGTCAATGCGAGCGTCTTCAACCTTGTTGCATCGACGTATTCGTCGATGACCTACGAGGTCGCCTACTCGCTGATGACCGATATCGGCAATTTCGAACCGCGCGTGGTGGTGGTCGACAACCTGAAGGCGGAGCGGCAGGTGTTGCCGACTACCCAGCCTCTATCGAGGGTCGGCACGATCCAGGGACCGGACGATTATAGGGTGGTTGGTTCGCTCGGTTACTTCCGGGATCACGTGACCCTGACACTTTGGGCATATCACACTCCGTCGTATCTCAACGACTATGATGCCTCCATCAACGCCGGTATTCGGAACGTGACGCCGAATCTGCGCAAGGTCGACAGCTATACCACGTTCGACCTGACCGGATCGTGGAACACGAACCATAAGGTCCGGTTCAATTTCGCGATCCGCAACCTGTTCAATCCCAAGCCGCCCTTCGCACTGGTCCAGAACCGTCCGTATGACACGGCGCGGTACAACGCCGCCGGCCGAACGGGGATGATCCAGATGGAATACAACTTCTGACCGTTTTTTGCCTCAACCGCGAACGGTTCGTTCGGGACGCACCCGTCCGGCACGCATTGTGCCGGGCGGGGCAAGCTGGCAGGAATCCCACATGCGCTTGCTGATGGTCGAGGACGATACGGGCGTGGCGGAGACGCTGGCGGCGTTTCTGCGTCGTCAGGGCTATGTCGTTGATGGGGCAGGGTCGCTCGGTACGGCGCAAGAGGCGCTGCTGTCGGGGCAGTTCGATCTGGTGATCGTCGACCGCACACTGCCCGATGGCGATGGCATGGAACTAGTGCTTGGTGCCAAGGCGGGGTTGCGGCCGCAGCGTTTCCTGATGCTGACTGCGATGAGCGGAGTGGAGGACACCGTCGCCGCGCTGGAGGCCGGCGCGATCGATTATGTCGTCAAGCCGTTCGAGCCGCGCGAACTGCTCGCCCGTATCCGCAACGCGCTGCGGCGGGAGTTGAACGTACGGCACGAGCCGAAGTGTTTCGGACCGCTGAGCTACGATGCCGACAGCAACAGCTTCACCATCGACGACGAACCCTTCGTTCTGCGTCGTACGGAATCGCTGGTTCTTGCCGCGCTGATCGCCCGGCCCGGCGCGATGGTCCCGCGCGAGACGCTGGAGGCGCGGGTCTATGGATATGACCGGTTCGTCAACGCCAACTCGCTGGAATCGCAGATATCGCGCCTGCGCCGCAACCTTGCGGGCAGGACCGACCGGGTGAAGATCCAGACCGTACGCGGCGTTGGCTATTGCCTGAGCGAGAGCTGATGCCAGACTGGTGCAAGCCAGCCGGTCCATGCTCCGCCCTTGACCCCGCCTCTTTTTTCGATCGAGAAACAATGCAACCGACCGATGAGATTGCCCAGACCCGTGCCAGTGCGGCCGAATTCGCCGACACCTTCCGTCGCATCCGCGCCGAAGTGGGACGGATGATCGTCGGGCAGCACGAGGTGATCGACGGCGTGCTGACGGCGCTGATGGCGGGCGGACATGTGCTGCTGGAGGGCGTTCCGGGGCTTGGCA
This sequence comes from Sphingomonas sp. Leaf67, assembly GCF_001421965.1. Lineage (GTDB taxonomy): Bacteria > Pseudomonadota > Alphaproteobacteria > Sphingomonadales > Sphingomonadaceae > Sphingomonas. The sequence goes on along the minus strand of NZ_LMLP01000002.1, from coordinate 161,501 downwards.
AGACCGCGCTGGTGTCCGCCGTCAGCCAGGCCGTGTCGGTGCCGTTCTCGCGCATCCAGTTCACGCCGGACATGATGCCCGCCGACATCATCGGTACGTCGATGCTGAGCGAGGTCGAGGGCGGCCGCCACGAACTGAGCTTTCAGGAAGGGCCGATCGTGTCCAACCTGGTGCTGGCCGACGAGATCAACCGCGCAACGCCGCGGACCCAGTCGGCGCTGCTCGAAGCCATGCAGGAGAAGCAGGTGACGGTCGGGCGGCGCACCATCCGAATGCCCGATCCGTTCTGCGTCATGGCGACGCAGAATCCGGTCGATCAGGAAGGCACCTATCCGCTACCCGAGGCGCAGCTGGACCGGTTCCTATTCAAGCTGACGGTCGGCTATCCCGAAGAGAGCGACTATCACGCGATCATCGACCGCACCACCAGCGCGCAATCGGTGAAGATCGCGCCCGTCAGCGATGCCGCGACGCTGGTGCGGATGCGCGACGTGGTGCGCGCGGTGCCGGTGGCGCATGTTGCCAAGAGCTATGCGATCCGCCTCGTCATGGCGACGCAGCCGGGTAGCGACTATGCGCCCGACCTGGTGACGCGCAACGTCACGCTGGGTGCTTCCCCGCGTGGTGTGCAGGCGTTGATGCTCGCCGCCAAGGTACAGGCGCTGCTCGATGGCCGGTTCGCGGTCTGCACCGACGATATTGCCGCCGTGGCGTTGCCCGCGCTGCGCCACCGGATCGTCCCCAATTTTCATGCACAGGCCGGCAGCGTAAGCACCGACACGCTGGTCGAGGAGGTCTTGGCCGCCATCGACCGGCCGTCCGACGACTGAGGAGCCGTTTGGCGACGTGGTCGAGGGTGGCGACGTGCCCCGGCAGTTGCCTCGCCGAGCGAGCCGATAGCGAGTGAAGCTACGTTACGAACTGCGGCGTAACCAGGCGCACACACGTGCGATGCCGACCGAACCCACGGCCGTGCCTATCGCCACCAAGATGACATTTACTACCGATGGGAAAACAAGATAGCCAAGGACTGCGCCGAACGCGAACCCGGTGATCTGGCCCCCGTTTCGCCGGACGGACTTAAGCGGTTGCGGAACCCAGTGCGCGATGCTCGCGCGGCGAACGCATTTTGAGTCCCGAATGTGGGTGGTGGTTGTTGTAGTCCTCGATCTATCCGGCAAGTGATGTCAACGCGGCGGGCGCATCGGGCAGCGGTGAGACGCGGACATAATCGCGTTTGAGAGTGTGCACGAAAGCCTCCGAGATGCCGTTGGACTGCGGACTGCGGACAGGTGTGAAACAGGGTTTCAGACCCAGCTGCCGGGCAAAGGTTCGTGTCTCGCGAGCGGTATGGGCCGAACCGTTGTCCGACAGCATCTCGACCGGCGTGGCTGCACGCATGCCGCCGAAGCGGATTTCCACGGCCTCCAGCATGATGTCGCGTATGTGCGAGCCGCTGATGCCGGTGTTGGCGACGGCGGCAAAGGCGATGATCTCGCGGTCGTGCGCGTCGATGATGAAAGCGCCGCGCACGATCTCGCCGTTCCAGCAGGTGAACTCGAAGCCGTCCGAGCACCAGCGCAGGTTGGAGCGGATCGCCACCACGACGCCGTCATGCCCGTAGTCGGGCCGCTCGGTATAGCGCCGCGCCAGCAGCAGGCGGTCCGCCGCCATGATGCGATAGACCCGTTTGTGGTTGGCCAGCGCCAGCCCTTCGACGCGGAGCTGTCGATTGAGGACCGCCGCGATGCGGCGGTAGCCGTATGTGGGCCGCTGCGCGGCGATCTGGCGGATACGGGGGAGCAGATCCGCGTCGCCGGCCTTGGTGTAAGACCCGCGCGTCGTGGTGCTGCCGGTCAGGCGGTCGTACACCGTCGAGCGTCCGACGCCCAGCGTGCTGGCGACCAGGCTCACCGGATAGTCTCCGGCAGCGACGAGTGCATAAGCAAGGTCGCTTTTTTTGGGCGCGAGCGCTCCAGCGCTTCCTTCAGGATCTCGACCTCCAGCGTCTTGCGGCCGAGCTGGCGCTCCAGTTCGCGGATGCGGTTGTCCATCTCGCGGACCTGGCAGTTGCTGGTCACGTCATCGTCGCCAGCGACCGCGACGCTCCCGCCGTCCAGCATCAGACGGCGCCAGCGATACAGCAGATTGGGCGCGACGCCGTTGCGCCTGGCAACGACCGAGATGCTCTCACGCCCGTCGAGCGTCTCCTCGACGATCCTCAGCTTCTCGGTGGCACCCCAGTGACGGCGACGACCGCCGTCGGTGATGATCTCTGACACGGACATAAGCCTATGCTCAGGGGATAGCCCCAAGCCTCCTTCTTAGGCTTAAATCTGTCCGGTCGAAATGGGGGCCAGTTCACCCGGTAATTGCAATCCTCATTGTCGCTCCTTTGCAATATGCGAAGACAGTACGATATTTGTAGCAGGATCGTGTGTGTTGAACCGTTCGTCGTGGATAGCCACCGAGTTTGTCGAAACGGCGTAAAGATAAGCCGCCTGCGGGTACGGATCACCGTAACCGCCTGCCGTACACGTCGCGAACCTCGACCGGGGCAAGGTTCAGGCCGCGAATGCTAGCCTCGATCGTCGCGAGATCGCCGACGACGATCCAGGTCATCGCGCCGGGCCGAAACGTCTCGCGCGCAACGCGGTTGACCGTCTCCAGCGTTACTTTCGCAAGGGCATCGCCAGCTCGGCCGGCGTCGTCGAGCGGCCGGCCGTGATCGTTGGCGCGCAGAATCGCCTGCATCACCGCTGCGTCGCCGTTCAGTCCCGCGGGTACCGCACGGATTGCGGCACTGCGCCGGGCCTTGAGTTCGGTCGCGGTGATCGGCCGGGTAGTAACGAACGCGGTCAGTTCGCGCTGAATTTCGCGCATGGCGTCGGCGGTGCGGTCGGTTTCGATCGCGCCGGTCGCGCTGAAGGCGCGCGGACCATGGGCGGTATCGGCGATGCTCCCTTCGAAGCCATAGGTCCAGCTCTTGCCTTGTCGCAGGTTCGCGTTGATGCGGCTGTCGAACTCGCCCGCCAGCGTCATGTCGGCGATGACCTCCGCCGGGCGCCGGTCGATCGCATGGGGCGGGACAAGCTGGCCGATCGTGATCTGGCTCTGCGGCGCGCCCGGCGCGTCTACCAGGATGATGCGGGGAGCGGCGGCGGGAGCTGGCATGACGGGGACGGCGGCGGGAGCGTTGCGTCGCCAGTCGCCGAAATGCCGCTCCGCCAGGCGGTGCGCTTCGGCAGGCGTGATGTCCCCCATCACCAGCAGCGTCGCCCCGTCCCCGCCGAGTTCGCGGCGGTGGAAATCGGTCAGCATCGTGCGCGTCAGCGGCCGGAGCCCACCGGGGTCGGGCAGTTTTCCTCCCGGCCCGTCGCCCCACAGCGCGTTCGCAAGCAGGAGCCCGGCGGCTCCCTGCGGCTGCGCGGCATAGGCTGCGAGGCGCGCGGACGCCCCCTGATTATAGGCGTCGATTCGTGATTGCGGATAGACCGGGTTGCGCAGCATGTCGGCGGCGAGCGCGAAACCGGCATCGACGTTGCGGGTTAATGTCGACCAGGTGAAGTCGCTGGTGGTCGCGCCGATATGGGCGTCGAGCACGATGGCGCTGCGTTCACGCTCCGAGGTCAGGCGGGCTTCGTCCGCATGGGTGGTGCCAGCGCTCATCCATCCGAACGCCTGCTGCACGGCGCCGGGTGCGTAGCGATGGTTGGCCTGCGTCCCGACAGGGAATCGCACGTCGACATCGACGATCGGCAGGTCGTGCCGTTCGGCGACGATCAGCGTCATGCCGTTCGCCAGCCGGGTACGGATGATCTTCGGAAACGGTACCTTGTCCTTGAACGGGCCGATTTCGGGCATCCGGCTGCGGTCGACGACGGGTGTCGGGTCGGCCGTTGTCGGCGTGGCGGTCGACAACGTCGCGTCCGGGGCAGGCGCGGCGGGTGGCAGCGGTTCGGGTTCGCCCGGCAGGATGGTCTGCTGGTAGAAGGGGCGCGACAGCCAGCGGCCTGCCACCTCGCGCAGTTGTGCGCTCGTCGCGCCGGCGGTCCAGTCGCGCTGGCGCAGAAGCGTGGCGGGGTCGTCCATATACAGCGCGCCGACTGCCATCTGCAAGCCGACATTCACGTTGTCCTGCATGTCGCGCAACAGGCTCTGATCGGTCAGCGCGGCAATGGCCGACAGCTGCCGCTGTTCGGGTCCCTGTGCCAGATAGCGGGCGATCGCTGCATCCAGCGCCGCCTCGGCGGTCGCGACCGACACGTTCGGGCGCACCGTCATCGACAGCGAAAAGACGGTGCTGAGCTGTCCTGGGTCCAGCTGGGCCGACAGATGCACCGCAGGCTTGCCTTCGCCGACAAGCGCCGATTGCAGGGAGCGCGGGCCGGGGAGGGTCATCGTCTGTCCGGCCAGTTGCAGCAGCGTCATGTCGCGCGCAGCTCGTGGATCGATCGACCAGACGCGGGTGATGACTGGTGTCGCGACCGGCTCGTGATAGACGACCCGTCGGGTCGCGGTCAGCGTCGGCACGGGGGCAGCGATGCGTGGCGGCACCGGGCCACGCGGCACGTCGGCGAAATAGCGGCCGACCCTGGCCCGTGCGGTCGCGACGTCGATGTCGCCCGACAGTACCAGGATCGCATTCCCGGCCCCGTAATAGGTCCGGTGCCACGCCTTCACTTCGTCGAGCGTCGCCGCCTCAAGATCCTCGGTCGTGCCGATCACCGGGCGGGTATAGGGGTGGCCGGGCGTATAGAAATCGCGCTGGAACCGCTGTTCGGGGCGCGATACCTGCGTCGGCGTCTGGCTGGCTTCGTTCTTTATCACCGCGCGCTGTTCGTCGAGGACGCGCTGGGTGAGGCCGCCGGTCAGATGCGCCATCCGGTCCGATTCAAGCCAGAGCGCCAGATCGAGCGCGTTGGTCGGCACCGTCTGATGATACTCGGTATAGTCGGCGAGCGTGCTGGCGTTGACGTCGCGGGCGCCAGCGGTGGTCATCGGCACCAGATAGTCGCCTGTGCGGTTCGCGGTCGGCTGGAACATCAGATGTTCGAACAGGTGCGCGAAGCCGCTGCGCCCGCGGGGTTCGTCCTTTGCGCCGACCCGGTAATAGACGCCGACGAAGATGTTGGGGTTGCGCCGGTTGCTGTGGACAAGGACAGTAAGCCCGTTGGGGAGCGTGAAGCGCTCGACGTCGAAGCGGATCGGGTGCGCGACGGCCACGGCGTGCTGCGCGATGGCGGGCAGCGGCGTGGCAGTGGCTAGCAGCAGCGCAAGGCAGTGGCGGGAAAGTGGCACGATCGTTCTCCGGCGCCCCTTCGGGAACGGGGCAGAAGCGCGATCAATCACGGGAAGCTTGCACCAGCCTTGCTGACCGGTTGCGTCAGGTTGGTGCAAGCCTGCATCGATAGGCGGAGGATATGATAAGCGAGCCATGTTCGTGACGATAGAAACCGGTGCCGCACTACGAGCCCGGCTGGATATGCTGGAAGCGCGTGGCCGGTCGTATCTCGCCGCGCTCGGGCGGCGCGATGCGCTGGCTACTGCGACATCGGCTGCGGCCCGGATAAGCGTTATCATGCCGCTGCTCGGGCTGTTCCTGGCGTTCGTGTGGCCAGTGCCGGTTGCGGTGCTGATCGCCGCCACCATTGGCGTGCCGTTGCTGTCTGGTGTCGGTGCTTTCGCCCTCGGGCGACGTATCGTCGTCGACCGCGATACGGCGCTTGCGCTGTTCGATCGAGGACCGGGGTTCAAGGACCGCGTGGCGGTCAGCGACGAATTTCTTGACCGGACCGATGCCGGCGGTTTCCATGCAGCGGCGGTCGCGGAGGCCGCGCCGTGGATTACCCGCGCGCTTGACGTACCGCTGGCGCATCCGGAGGTGCGGCAGGTTATCCGGAGCACGCTGCGGAAGCGGGCGGGCTATCCGACTGGTGCCGCTGTCGTGCTGGTGCTGGCGATCCTGCTGGGGCGGCCGGTCGGATCAGATTCGCAAAGCCCCGTAGAGATGCGGGGCGAGGCGGCTTCGAACCGGGGGCAGGCGGGTGGCGATCCCGGCGCGGTCCGGTCCGACCTGCGGGGGGCGACGGTGGCCACCGCGATCGCCGCCATGTTCGGGGACCGGCTGGGGCTGGTCGATGCCCTGCACGGGCGGGCGGACGGGGGAGGCGACATGCCGCCGTCGGGCGATGCCGCATCCGGTGCCGAGCGGCCCAGGCCGGGCGCCGCCGCCGGCGATGCGACGGGCGCGGCGAATGCCGGCGCGGCGGCATCCGCCGGCGGCGGACAGGGCGCTGCCGGGCGTGGCGGCGGTGCCGGTGGCGCCGGCGAGGGCGCGGCCGGTCGGGACGGCGGCGGCAGCGCGCCCGGCGGCGAGCAGGCATCGATCAGCGAGCGGACCGAATCGACCGCGGGCATGGCGCGTCAGCGGAACGGTGAGAGCGGGACCGAGACGCCGGCACCGGCGCCCGGCGAGGTCCGGACGGACGCCGCGTCACGGCGCGCCGAACGGCCGCGACCGCCGGGCGCCGAACCGGGTCAGGCATCGCCCAACGCGCCGGGCAGCGCCAATCCTGCCGACACGCGCCGTTCCACCTCCCCGCCGCAGGCCGATCAGGGGGATGGGCAGCGGCCGGCTCCCGGCCGTCCGGGCGAGCGCAGCGAAGGACAGGAGCAGTCACAGGGCAACAAGCCCGGACAGGGCAGCAACAGCCCCGGAACCGCGCAGGAATCGCTCAAACGGTCGCGGGGCCTGTCGTCGCTGCTGCTGGCCGTCCCGACGGTCGATCGGCTGGCCGGAACCCCCGACGCCGGCCCGTCGCGATCGACGCTGCGCCGGGTGTCGCCCGAGGCGCGCGAAGCCGGTGCGGCGCTGGCGGGCGACAGGGGCGTGCAGGGCGGCGATGCCGGCATCGTGGCGCAGCGCCCGGCGACGCCGCATGAAGCGCGGCTGGTTCGCGACTATTTCAACCGCGGCGGTGGGGAGCGGCGATGATCGGGGGGTGGTCGCGACGACGGGGCACGGCAACGGCACCCGCCGCGCCGACGGATCTGGCGAATGCGCAGGACGATCTGTTCGACCCCGCGTTCCTCGCCGCACTGGACCGGTTCAGCCTGCGCGTCGCCGAGGCGCAGAAGGGCGGGCGACTGGCCGACCAGCGGACGCCCGCGCGCGGGCAGGGCGCGGACTTCGCCGATTTCCGGGCCTATGCGGCGGGCGACGACCTGCGCACCATCGACTGGAACCTGTATCGCCGGCTGGGCAAGCTGTTCGTCCGGGTCTTCGAAGAGCGGCAGGACCTGCCCGTCTACCTGCTGATCGACGTGTCGCGCAGCATGTACATCGAAACGCCGCCCCGCATCCGCGCGGCGCGGCGGATCGCATTCGGGCTGTCCGCGCTCGCGCTGCGCCAGCAGGACGCGGTGACGCTGCTGCCGTTTTCCGACGGCGAAGCGGTGCCGGCGCAACGCCCGGTCAGCGGCAAGGCCAATATCGCGCGGATCGCCCATGCGCTGGCGACGCTGCGTCCCGGCGGGCGTACGGGGCTGACGGCGGCGATCGGCCGGCTGGCCGCCACCCGGATGCGGCGGGGGTTGCTGGTGATCGTATCGGATTTTTTCGACGACGACGGCATCGGCGAAACGATTTCGGCAATGCGCGGTCTTCGCCACCGGCTGCTGCTGGTGCAACTGAAGAAAGCGCATGATGCCGACCCGTTGCTAGGCGGCGACGTAATGCTGGACGATGGCGAGGTCGACGGCGGCGTGCCATTGACGATCACGCCCGAACTGACCGACGCGTATCGCCGTACCTGGCGCAGTTTCAACCGGCACTTGACCGATTTCGCCGAAAGCAATGCCGTCGGATTGATGTCGATCGATGCCGATGGCGATGTTCTGGAACAGATGACCGATTTCTTCGCCGGCGGGCGGATGCCATGGTGAGCTTCGCCGCGTGGTCGGTACCGGTTGTCGTCGTCGGCGCGCTGGCGATCGCCGCGCTGCTCTACGCCCTTCAGCGGTTGCGGGTGCATCGCCGCCGCGTCGCGCTCGCCGCCGCGCCATTGTGGTTGCAGGCCGCGCGCGCCGCGCCGCCGCGCGTGCTGGGTGGACCGTTCCGGCGCCCCCTCGCCTTTCTGCTCGCGCTGGCGATCGCGCTGGCGCTGTGGCTGGCGGCATCGCGACCCGAACCGGTGGGCGCCCCTGCCGCCGGTGTGCATCTGTTCTACCTCGACCCGTCGGCGCTGATGACCGGCGGGGGCAGCTTCGCACAGGCACGCGCCGCCCTGACGCGCGAAGCGGCCGCCGTCCCGGCGCGCGCGCGCACGGTGTATCTGGGCGATGCCGATGGCACGCTCCTGCTGGCTCCCGGCGAGGATGGCGCCTTGCTGCCCGCGCGGCTGGGCGACGTGCGGCCCGGGCTGTATCCGTCCACATTCGCGCGGTGGCTAGCGACGCGCGACCGTGGCGCACCGGTCACCGTGCACTATTTCGGCCACCGGGCGGTGTTCGACGCCGCGGTTCGTCCCGGTGGTGATGTGCGGGTGGTGCCGGGGTTCCTCGCCGATCCGGTGGCGAACAATCGCGGGATCGTCGAACTGGGCGTGTCGCCGGCGGCGTCGGGGGCGTGGGACCGGGCGGACGTGCTGGTGACGCTGTCCGACGCGGCGCTCGGGGCCGATGCCTTGCGCATGCCGGGACGGGTCGATGCGCTGGGCGGCGGGCGCTTTGTCGTGCGGGACGTGCCGGCGACCGGGCAGACGCTGACGGTCGCGCTGCGGCAGGGCGACGGGTTTGCTGCCGACGACCGGGCGTCGATCCTGATTCCCGATCGCCGACCGGTCCGGGTCGCGATCGGCGCGGGCGTGCCCGCCACCATCGCGCGGGCGGTGCGGATCGATCCGGCATTCCGCATCGTCGCGCTAGGCGCCGCGCAGGTCGTCATCCGCACCGCCGACGCGTCCGCGCCGGCGCTGCCGTCATTGGTGCTGACCGACCCGGCGCGCGAGGCGGCGACGTTCGTCGTCACGACCCCGCCGGGCGAGGGCGACGTCGCGCTCGCCGACCGGCTCGACGCGCTGGGTCTGCGCGGCATCGATGCGGCGGGGGTGGCCGACGATCTCGGCCGGCCGGTCGCGCTGCGCGAGGGGGTGCCGGCGGCGGCGCGGTCGGTCGCGGCGTGGCGGACGCTGTTCGCCGAACAGACCGGTTTCGCCCGGTCGCCCGCATTGCCGCTGTTCGTGTCGCAGACGCTGCGGTGGCTGGCCGCACCGACCCCGTGGGTGCCCTATGCGAAGGCGGGCGCACGCCTGCCCGACCAATCCGCGCTCTATGGGCTGGCCGGCGATCCTGCCCTGCGCTCGCAAAGCCTTGGCGATGGCGTTTATCTATCGTCGGCGGGACCGGCCAAGGTCGCCGGGCGCGACGTACAGGTGGCGCTGGCCGACCGCGAGACCAGCCGGCTGGCGTCCGCGCGCCCGGCCGCGGCGTCGCCGGTGGATGGGGCGGGCGGGTCCGTTCCCGACCTGCTGTTCCCTGTGTTGCTGCTGTTCGCCGCCGTGCTGCTGGCCTGTGAATGGCGGCTGTTCCAGCGGGGCTGGATGCCATGAGTGTCGCGTTCCTTCATCCGCATTGGGGCTGGTTGCTGCTGGCGTTGCCGCTGTTGGCGTGGCGGGTCCGTTCCGGTGTCGACCGCACGCAGATCGCGCTGCGCGCCGCGGCGTTCGCCGCGATCGTCGTTGCGCTGATGCAGCCGAGCCTGCTGGTCGCCACCGGGCGGCGGCAGCATGTCTTCATCGTCGACCAGAAGGCGGCACTGACGGCGGCGGCGCGGGAGAAGGCGCGTGCGGTGCTGGCCGGCCGGCTCGCGCGCCTGCCCGCCAACGATCCGGTAACACTGGTCCAGATCGGCGGCACACCACTAGCGTCGCGTGTCGACCGACGCATCCGGCTGGGCGAGCCGGCGTCGCTGTCCGAGGCCTTGGCGCGGGCGGTCGCGGCCGTGCCGCCGGGCGCGGGCGCGACGGTCACGCTCATCACCGACGGGTTGTCGAACGACCGGCGCTGGGCGCGCGCGGTCGCGGGACTGGTACGGCGCGGCATCCCGGTCGATACCGTCGCGCTGGAAACCCCGCGCCCTGCGCCGTTCGTCAGCGATCTGCGGGCCGCCCCGGCCCGGACCGGCGAAACCGTCGAGGCGGTGGCGACGGTCGAGGGGCACGGCGAGGATGTGGCGGTCGCGCTCTATTCGGGAACGCGACTGCTCGCCACGTCGCCCGCGATCCGGGTCGACGGCGTGGCGCAGGTGCCGCTGCGCTTCACCGCGCCGGCACCCGGCTTCCTGCCGATCGGCGCGGTGTTGCGCGGTGGCCGCCGCAGCGATGCGGCGCGGTTCGATGCGGTGGCGGCGATCCAGCCGCCGCTGCGCGTGCTCTACCTGGGCGACCGGCAGCGCGGCGGCGCGGCACGGCTGCAACGGTTGCTGGGCGGCGGCTTCCGGGTCGAGACCCCGGCCGATACCGCCGCCGTTGCCGATTTCGGCGCATGGCCGCTGGTCATGGTCGACGACGTGCCGGCCCGACGCCTGTCGGCGGCGACGCAGCGGCAATTGCTGCGTGCAATCGAAGAACGAGGCACCGGGCTGCTCTATGCCGGTGGCGAGGCCGCGTTCGGCGACGGCGGCTATCAGCAGTCGCCGCTGGCCGCCGCATTGCCGGTGACGTTCCGGCAGGAGGAACGCGCGGAAAAGCCCAGCGTCGCGGTGGCGGTGGTGATCGACAGTTCCGGGTCGATGCAGGGCCAGCCGCTGGAGCTGGCGAAATATGTCGCGCGCCTTGCGGTGCGGAACCTGACGCCGCAGGACCAGTTCGGCGTCGTGGAATTCTATGGCGCGAAGCAATGGGCCGTGCCGATGCAGCCGGTGCGGGATGGCGCGGCGATCGAACGGGCGATCGGGCGGATGCAGGCGCAGGGCAGCAGCGTGCTGTTCCCGGCGTTGCAGGAGGCCTATTACGGGGTCAAGAACGCGCCGACGCGCTACAAGCATGTGCTGGTCATTTCCGACGGCGACGTCAGCGACGGGGCGTTCGAACAGCTGATCCGCCACATGGCGGCCGACCGCGTCAACGTGTCCACGGTCGTTCCGGTCGCGGGCGAGCGCGGCATCGACAACATGACTCAATGGGCGCGCTGGGGCCTCGGCCGCTTCTACTATGTGCCCGACGACGCCAGCCTGGTGCAGATCGACCTGTCGGTTCCCGGCACCACCGCGTTGCCGAGCTATCGTCCGGCCCCCGCCGCGCCGCGCGTGACCGGACAAGATTGGTGGCGCGACATCGGTTCGCCGGTGCCGCCGCCGGTCGCCGGACTGGTGCGGGTCGACCTGCGCAGCGAGGCGGACGCGATCGTCGAGGCGGGAACGCCGCTGCTCGCCAGCTGGCTCTACGGCCGGGGGCGGGTCACCGCGATGACGACCGAGCCGCTGGGCCAAGGGACGCAGGGCTGGGCGGGCTGGCCGCGCTATGGCGAGTGGCTGGCCCGGGTGGTCGACCGCACCGCCGCCGCCGATACGCCGCTGAGCGTGGCGCTGGAGCGTCGCGGTGGCGAGGTGGCGGTGACCGTCCAGCGGACCGCTGGCGTCAGCAATGCGATGCCCGAGGCGCGGCTGGAACGGGGTGCAACGATCCCGCTGGTCGAACGCGCGCCGGGGCTCTTCTTCGGGACGGTCGCCGTATCGCCGGGCGATGCCGCGCTGGTCGTCGTGCGCGATGGCGACACGCTGGTCCGTGCCGCCGACCGGGCGCATTCGGACGATGCGGGGGGGCGTCCGTTCTCGGTTCTGGCCGCGCTGCCGCTCGCCGATCTGTCGCGCATCACCGGCGGGATCGCGTCCATCGGCACGGCGGACGGTGCGGCGATGACCGGGCCGACCGGCCCCGGTGACCGGGTTGCGATCCCCCTGTGGGGATGGGCGGCATTGGCGGCGTTGCTGTGCTACCTGATCGAGATCGCCTATCGCCGCCGGCCGCCGCGCCGGAGCGTGGAATTGCGAGAGATGGTACGATGATGCGCGACGGGGTGGCGATGACGGCATTGGCGGTGGCGCTGGCGACCGCCAGTCCGTCCGCATGGGCGCAGGGGCAGGCCGGCGTGGCGGGACGTAGCGTCGATGCGCCGTCGCTCGCCCGGCTGCTTGCCGCGCCGCGCCTCGATCCCGCCGGCATCGATATGCTGTACCGGCGGGCGGTGTTGCAAGGCGGTCTTTCCGCGCTGGAGGCGGAAATAGTCACGGCCGCGCGCCGCACGGATGCCCCGCCCGCGCAGCGTGCCCGTGCGTTACTGGTCGGCGCATTGCTGACGTGGCAGGACGGGCGGATCGATGACGCCATGACGGCGGCCGAGTCTGCGCTGGCGATCGATCCCGGCTATGACGCGCAACTGCTTCGCGCGCGGTTGTTCGATGCGACCGGCCGTCCCGCCCAGGCGATTCCCTTCTACATTGCGGCCGCGCAGGCGGCGTCGAGCGCCGAGGATCGCGCCGCGCTGCGGCTGCGCGCCGCCATCGCCGCCGCCGACGACGATCCCAAGGCGGTGACCCCGTCGATCGCAGCGGCGGCCCCCCGCGAGCGGCGGGGAATCGCGGTGTTGCTGGGGTTGTTCGGCGACCCGGCCGGCGCGCTGGCGGCTTATCGCCCCGCCATCACCGGTGCGCCGCCGTTTTCGGCGCAGATCCGCATGGCGCAATGGGCGATCGCCGCAAAGGACCGCGCCGCCGCGACCGATGCGGCATGGGCTGCGAGCCGGGTGGGCAAGACGCCCGCCGACCGGCGCTACGCCCTTGCGCTGCTGGCGGAGGCATTTCGCGATGCCCGCGACCTGAACGCGCTGCTGACGTTCCTGCGCGACAAGCCTGCCGACCCTGACATCACGCAATTGCGGATCGACACGCTGGTCGAACTGGGCCGGCTGGACGAGGCGCTGGCCGTGTTGCGTGCCACCGCCGATCCCGGGCTGCGTGCGCAATTGCCGGGCCTGCTCGACCTCGCCGGTCAGCGCGAGGCGCTGATCACCGAATATGAGCGCCGGATCGCGCGCGAGCCGGCGGCGCTGCGCTGGTATGATGCGCTGGCCGTCCTGTTGCTCAGCACCGGCGACCGCGACGGCGCGACCGGCGTGTTCCGCCGGCTGTTCGCCGCCAATCCGGGCGATACCGCGCTGCTGACCGATGCCGCGCGACGCATGATCGCGATGGGGCTGACCGATGATGGGCTGACGCTGCTGGGCGGCAGCGGTGCGGGGCGCAGCACGGCGATCCGCCTGTTCCAGTTCGAGAGCGAGGCGGCGCAGGGCCGGACCGAGGCCGCTGTCGCGACGCTGGCCGGCCTTGAACAAAGCCTGCCCGCGCGCGATCCACAGCGGATTGCGCTCGCCGACGGATACGAACGGCTCGGGCGCGATGGCGACGCGCTCCGCGTACTGCTCGCGCTGGAGAAGACCGGGCACGTCTTCGGCTTCGACGATCAATTGCATGTCGTTCGGTTGCAGCGTGACGCAGCGCAGAACGTGGCGGCGCTGGCGCGTCTGCTCGACCTGTGGTTCGCGACGAAGCTACCGGCACAACGGGGCTTCGTCGAAGCGCAGATCGTCGAGGTCGCGCGACGCGTCGACCGGATCGACGCCGTGTCGGACCAGGTGCGCGCGCGCATCGCGAGTGGGGACGACCGGGGCGTCGAACTGTTCGTCGTGCTGCGCATCGCCCGCAACGATCCGGCGGGCGCACGGGCGGCGACAGAGGCGTTCGCGCGCAGCGCCGCTGGATCACCGGTGCGGTTGCAGCGGGTGGCCGCGCTGTACCGGCGGCTGAACGACAACGCGCGCTACCGCGCGACCCTGACGCAGCTGGTCGCCGCCGATCCGGCGAATGCAGCCACGTATCTCCAGCAACTCGTGCGCGACGTCGCGATCCCTTCGCGAGGAAGCGACGCGGCGTTGCCATCTGCCGAACTGGATGCCCTGCTGGCCCGGCTGGCGGCGGCGCGCCGTTCCGATCCGGCGGAGGCGCGGCGTTTTGCGGCGGGTGTCTACGGCGGGGCGGGGCAGGTCGAGCGGGCGGTCCGGCTGTACCGCGAGGCGGGGGCAATGTCGCCGACGGACCGGGATGCGGTGCTGGGGCTGGTCAACCTGCTGAACGCCAACGGCGCGCGGGGCCAGGCGATCGCGCTGTTGCAATATCGTGCCGAATTCGCGGCCACTCCGGCCGATCAGGCGCAGGCGCTCGACGCGCTGGCAGGGGTGCTGGCGGCGACGTCGCGCAGCGGCGAGGCGGAGCAGTCGCCGCAATATGCCGCCGTCCGCCTGCTCTGGGCACGGCGTCGGCTGACGTGGCGGCTTGCACGGGGGGACGACGACGCGGGGCTGTACGACCAGCTGGCGGACTTGTCCGAACAGATCGGCGATGCGCGGATGCAGCGCCGCGCACGCGAGGCGTCGCTGGCTGTCGAGGGAACGCAGCGCGCGGCGACGCTGCGCCAACTCATTGCCCTGTCTAGCGCGGGGGCGGGTAACGACGATGCCAAGGCGCGCTACGGGCGGCGCCTGACCGCGCTGCGCCAAGCCTATCCGGCGGACGTCTATGCCGAACTGGCGGCGGCGATGCTCATGCAGCGCGACCTGGCCGGGGCCGAGCGGGCGTTCGCGCTGATCGAGGATATCCCGGGGCTGGTGAATGTCGATGCGTTGCGCGCCGATGCCTATCTCGCGTCCGGCTATCTGCCGCGTGCGCTGGCGGGATATAGTCGCGCGCTGCTGCGCGATCGGGGCGATGCCGGACTGATCCTGAAGACCGCGATCCTGCAGGAGCAGGTCGGCGACCGCGATGTCGCACGCGCCCTGTACTGGCAGTCGTTGCGCGATACGGTCCAGCGCCTGCCGGTCGTCGCGGCGGCGGGTCAGGGTCCCGTAGCGTCGCCCTTTGCCGACAGCATGCTGGAGGGGCTGTTGTTCACCTGGCCCGGCGACCCCGTGAAGCGGGAGCCGCTCCGTGCCGCGCTGGAGGCGATGACGCGCGAGGCGACCGATGGTGCGGCGACGGCGACGTGGTCCGGCGCGGTGCGTGCGCAGCGACTGCTGACGATCGCCCGGCAACTGGCGGCAAGCGGGCGCGATCCGGCCGTGCTGGCAGCGATCGATCCGCTGGTCGCGGCGCGCTTTGCCGGCGATGCCGGGTTCGTGCGCGACCGCGTGGCCTTCCGCAACCTGACCGGGGAACCGGCCGCGATGGCGGTTGCCGCTGCGCCGTCCGATGGCGACTGGGGCACAGCGGCGCTGGCGATGCAGGCGCAGGGCGGTAGGAATCCCGAGCTGCGCCTTTCTCTCGCCCTCGATCGCGGCGACGATGGCGAACTGGCGACGCTGTTCGAACAGGCCGCACGGGCCGAGGTGGCGAAGCGCGAGGCCCTGGGGCCGACCGACTTCGTGTATGAATCGCCGCTCAACGCGATGCTGATGATGATCGCGGGACAGCTTCCGGCCGCGCGGCTGCGGACGGTGGTGCTGGAACCGCTCGACAAGGTCGGCAATCGCGAGACCGCGCTGTTCGACCTGTTTCGTACCGCGCCCGACCGGCTGGCATTGATGGAACGGGTGGCGGGCGGGCCGCTCCTGTCGGCGGAACGGTTGGCGACGCTGATCCGGACGCGCTTCAACAGTCCGTCGCCGCGCCGTGTATCGCTGCGCCGCCGCAGCACGCCGCCGCCGGATGCCTATGCCGCGATGATCGGACGATTGTCGTTCGACCAGCAGGTCGCGCTGTATGCGGGGCTGGCGGAGGACGGACAGCGGACCGGTGCCGAGCCGATCCTCGTCGCTCCGCTGGAGCGGCAGGTGCTGCGACAGACGCTGTCGACCGTGCAGCAGGCGCGGATGATCGATGCGATCCGGCAGGTGATGAGCCTCGATCTGCCGGTTGCCGGGCGCGCCGAACGGCTGTTCGCGCTGACCGACGTGCCAGTGGCGAACCGCCCGGTCGTCGTCGCGGGCGCACGGGCGCTGGCCGAGCGATCGCCGCAGGATCGCACCGTGTCCGACGCGATCGAGGCGCTGTTTCGCGCCGATCGGACGACCGCGCTCGAGGTGTTGCTGGCCGCCGGCGAGACACCCGACGGCGGCGACTATGCGCCCGCCGCGATCGCAAGGCTGCTGGCCGACGACTATCGACGGCAGGGTGCGACGTTCGTGGCGCTGCCGAACCCCGGCACCCAGGCGCGCGCGCAATTCTACCGTCGCTATGTCCAGGCGAACCCGACCGGTTTCGGCGGCACCGATGCCGATGCCCGTACCTATATCGAACGGCTGGTATCGCTCGAACCCGATAATGGCGTCTATCTCGCGCAACTGCTCTCCCGCCTGTGGAGCGCAGGCGATCGCGGTGCGGTCATCGCGCGCCTCGCGCCCTTCGTCGCGGCGCATCCCGACGACCTGGACGCCGCCGTCCTGTTGCAGATGGCGCAGCTGCTGGCCGGGCAGGACGCAGCGGCGGCAGCGGTCGCCGCCCGATCGCGCATCGATGTGAACGACCCCGACACGCTCGCCGATCTCGTGACCAGGATGCAGGCCGCGCGCGACAGCGCAAGTGCCGGAAACGGCGCCCCGGCGCCCTCGTTCCTGATGCTGTTCGGCTATGCCTATGACACGGCGACGCAGGAAAAGCCGAACCTGCGCGGCGTCGCGGCGATCGCCGCCCGCAATCGCGTCGACCCCGGCGCACCGGCGGCGGTTGCGGCCGATCTGTTGGACCCCGTCGTGCGTGCCGCCGCCGATCCGGCGAACCTGCCCGCGACCATGCGCGGTGTATGGCGGCGCAGCGCCGCCGATCCGGACAAGCCCGAAGACACGGCCGAAGCAAAGCGCGGCCTGTTGCTCGAACGATTGACCGATGTCGGCCTGTCCGTGGTGCCGCCGGGCAAGCCGGACGGCAATGCCTTTGCCGCTGCATTGACCGCGACGCCCGCGATCGTCGGCGAACTGGAAGAGGAGACGCATCTGATCGATCCCGTCGTGCGGCAGCAGCAACAGCCGCTCTACGACCTGATCGCGGCGGGTGCGCTTCGGCAGGGGACGGCGGATCGGCGGATCGACGAGCTGTTCGCGGCGCTTGCCGCTGGCGGTATCGACTCGCACGGACTGCAATTGCTGGCGACGCTCACGGTCCGGAGTGGGCGGATTCTGGACGCCGCGCAGATCACCGCGCTTCGCGGTGCGGTCGAACGAATGCCGACGATGAGCGCGCGCGAACGCATCCTGTGGTCGCAAGTCCTTGCCCGCAGCGGGCAGGCGGAGGCGGCGCGGCAATGGCTGGAGGCGGCAGTGCTGCAAATCCTCTATGTCGACAGCGCCGATCTGGCAGGCGGATCAAGGCTGGCGACGTTCGACACAGTCGTCGACTCGCTCAGGACCTGGAGCGACCGGACGGCGGCCATCGCAGCCCATGCCGCGCTGGCAGCAAGGATCGACAAGGAACGGACGATTATGCCGCCCGACGACATACCCGGCCCGTTGCCGCCGCTGGTCCCGGCGTCATAGCGGCGGCCGGACGATGACCTGGCTCCTCCGTACACTGCGCTCAATGCTCGGCCAGATGGTCCTGCTGTCGATGGTGTTCCTCATGGTTGGCGTATACATCCTGGCTGCGAGACCGTTGTCCGATTTGTCCGGCGCACGGTCGGCCGATCCGCGCGTCGGCAGCCTGTCGGCGCTGAACGGCGCGATGGCGGATGCGGTACGCGGCGGTGGAGATCCGGCGCAGTTGGCGGCGCGGATCGACGACAACCCGCTGATCCAGCAGGCGCGGCAGCGCAACGCCGGTTTTCAATATTTCGCCATGAACGGCCCCGTACGGATCGGGACCGCCGGGCCGCGCTACCTCGACCGCAGCGGCGTTGCGGGTATGATCGCTGCGCGACGCGCCGCGCGGGCGCCGGGCATCTGCGTCCAATGGGAACGGACGTTCCGTTGGCCGGGGGGGATAGATCACGTCGGGTTCGTTGATTGCGGCCGGCCGCTTTACTACGAACTGCGCGGGATCGTTGCACCGGCCGACATGGCGCCGCCGAATGCCGCCGCGGCGTATATCCGCAAGGCATGGTCGGACAGGGGCGGGCTCGTCTTGTCCGCGATTGGCGTGCTCGCGATCTGCGTCGCGATCGTGCTGTTCCACACCGTGCGCATCCGGCGGATCGCGCGGCTCGTCGGTCCGTCCGAGGAGGATGCGCTTACCCGCACGTTGTCTGAGCGCGGGCTGCCATCCGAATTGCTGCCGCTGGTCCGAGCGATCAATCGCATGATTGCCGACGGTGCGGCAGGCGAGCGCCGGCGGCGCTTCTTCCTGTCCGCTGCAGCTCATGAAATGCGGACCCCGCTGACGGTGCTGCGAACCCGGCTGGAGATGCTGGAGGACAGCGAGGATCGTACGAAGCTGATCGCCGACGTCCGGCGCCTGTCGACATTGGTCAACGACCTGCTGACGCTGACCCGGATCGGTGAGCGGCCGCCGCTGCTTGTCCCGTTGCGACTGTTCAGCGCCTGCCGCCGGGCAGTCGAGGGAATGGACCCGGTAGCGATGCGGCAGGGCGTGACCTTACGCATGCGGGGGCGGGGCGAGGCCGAAATACTGGGCGACGCCAGTTTGATCGAGACGGCGGTCGCCAATCTGCTGGGCAACGCAATTGCCGTTACGCCGCCGGGCGGCGTGGTATCGTTGTCTGTGACACCTTCCGGTGCGTTGTCGGTTCGCGACGAAGGGCCGGGGATCGCGGCGGAGCGGGTACCGGAGATTTTCGAACCCTTCGTGCGGTTGTCCAATCGCCATAGCGGCTATGGCCTGGGCCTTGCTATCGTCAGGGCAGTCGTCGACCTGCATGGTGCCGAAATCGCCGTCGATGCCGCCGTAGGCGGAGGCACGAGTTTCACGATCCGGTTCGTGGCGTTGCCGAAGCGGTAGGACGCGGCGGAACATATATCTGCAATTCCGCACGCGGCAGGTCGAGCGCGAAACGCTGAAGCAGACCGAGCATATCGATTCCGAGGATGATCCGCGGCGTCGTGTCGGTCGCCCCAGTAAAGGTCAGCGGCACGTTGCGGAAATTCACCGGACCCAGCGATACCATGCCGACGGTGCCACGCCGCACCGCTGCGCTGCCGGCCGTTGCGCCCGACATCGTACCGTTCGCCTTCAATCGGGGATCATCGTCCTTCCATCCCAAGGCCCGCAACACGGCATCGTTGGCGACACTGCCCTCCGCACCGGTATCGACGAGCGCGTCGATGACCACGCCATCGACCGTGAGCGGCACGTGCAGTAGGCCGTTCCCTTGAACCGCACCCTTGACCGTAGCGTAGCCATCAGGGGCGGGCCCCGAATTTGCCACCGACATTTTTCGGGAAACTAGGTCGAACGTAAGTTTACGCCCGGAAAACAGGTCCATGCCGACGATGCCTTGCGCCTGCGTGACGCCGAGGCGTGGCAGAACGATTAATGTAGCGTCGCGCAGATCGAACAGGGGTGTCGTCATCCGGCGTATCGCTACGACCGGGGCGAGCGTGCTTCCGGCCGCTCCGTTGACCGTCACTGTCTCCCCCGTGTGCGGTAGAGCCAGCGATTGTGAGAGTGTAGTCGTCAGCAGGCTGGATTGTGCGCCTGTATCAACCAGCATGTCGACCATCATTCCTTCGTTAATTTGTACAGCGGTCATAGGTCGCCGCTTCATATCTAACTCCAAAGGTGCCGAAGCCGGTGCCTGTAAGCCGTTTGCAAACGCAAGCAGAGTAAGGATGAGCTTCATCGTTTTGCCCTCTGAGACGCTGCCAACCGTCGGCGGCACGTCGAGGCCGCTACCTTAAGAAGCTGACCCCAACCTGTCTCAGAGGTCCACCCGAAGAAGGCCGATGAATGAATTTGACCATAAGCGGCATGGTTGGTTGCGCAATCAGCCCATAGTAAACTTATCCATTGGATTAATTTATCCAGTGCAACAAATAACCGTTAAATTTCCTGGCATCCAGAGAATTAACTACTCAAGAGTGTTAATTTACGCGCTATGATAAATAACTGCATGTCGCACTGTTGCAGTACATTCTGGTGGGAGAGCTGCCCGTCCGATTTCGGCCGAGCCGAAGCGGAAGCGGACGTTTGTTAATCTGGTGCTCAACAGCAGCTTCGCGCCCCATCTTGGTCGTTCGCCGATCCGGTGATTGATCCCAAACGCCGCCGTTCGTTCAGGCGTGTAGGCTGTGCTGAAATGGGCAAAGTGGAACCGCCGCTTAAGGCGCACACTTAGCTTAAGCGGCCCTACGTTCATAAGTCTTGGACCGACAGTGATCGGAAGCTGCTACCGATCGTAAGCGAACCTCCTGCGTGCCTGAGTGCTTGACGCCTCTGCGCAGGATTGCACCATGATCGCTGAACGAGCGGCCGTGAGGTTGCTGGCGCGGTCGTAAGGGTCTGCTACGCGGATGACGTAGGGGCGCTTATCGCCTAATGAAAGTCCAGCTTCGCAGATCTCGATCGGTCAGCGGAGGTTACGTCCGACGTTGAGCGAGATGCCATAGGGATAGTCGACCTGCCGCTTGCTGCTGATTGCCTCTATTATCATCACTCCGGGTTCGTCGACCAACGTATGGCGTTGTCCGTTCCAATCATGTTCCGTATGGTAGGCGCACTCACAAGGAGCCGTGATGCCCGACGCTTCGTTGCTTTCGATCCTGCACATCAGCGACTTTCACTTCACGAAGCGCAAGTTACGCGACCAGCGTGTAGTGGTTGATGCGCTTGTGCGAGATCTGGAGACCCTCTGCATCGGACACCGCAGGCCCGATCTAGTCATGTTCACGGGTGATCTGGTCAACGCAGGCGGGGTGGACCGTCATGACGAAGCCTACGATTTCCTGCTGATGCGTGTCGCCGCAGCGACCGGCTGCAGCGATGACCGCATGTTTATCGTTCCCGGCAACCACGACGTGTCTAGGTCCGTAATTGGCGATACGGCCGACCTGCATCGAGAATGGCGCGCAAAGGCGGGCGACATGACGGCCCTGAACGCTTTGTATGCTGAGGATGCGTTTAGTGATGTCGGCAAACGGAAACTCGCTGCCTATGGGGATCTTGAACGCTATCTCAGCGATGGGACGCTACGGCATCGCAATCAGTTCGTTACGGTTCATCACATCGAGACCCTGAACATAGACGTAGTCGTGATTAACACCTCCATGCTGTCGGTTGGTGGGCATGAAGAGTTTGAAGCCGACGAGGGATTGCTAGCTGTGCCGGAGCATGCGCTGCTGGACGCTCTCCAGTCGCTTACCCTCGGCTCGTTCCGCGTCTTCACCACGCATCATCCTTTCGGCATGCTGAGCGAGAGCGCCGCCAGAAGCCTGCGTAGCCTGATCGAGGAGAACGCAAACGTTCATCTTTTCGGACACATGCATGATCCTCAAGCGCGGAACATCGTCGGCTTCAAAGGGCAGCTCTTCTCTGATCAGGCAGGTGCCGTATTTACTTGGCGCGGATCCTACATCGGCTATTCGCTCATCTCGGTTGAGCGCTCGAATAGCCTCTACAAAACGCATCTGCGTACATATTTTGATGACCGGAAGGCGTTCGACGAGGCACGGGACGTCGTCGAGAACGGGTGTTTCTACTCGTCGCACGAAGCGCGGCAATTCTGGCGGACGATCGCGACGCCGGTCGATGACGCGAAATTCCGAGCCCATTTGGCGGGACCATGTCTTACAGCGTGGGTCGCGGATCTCGACAGCGTTTTCGCTGACCGCGACGTGCACGAGAAGTTCGTCCCGCCTCCCATGAAGCGCACGTTCGTGCAACCGGCCGTCGGGGATGAGAGCAAAGGGGTCGTCGAAACCCCAGTGGCGTTCGAAGAGGTCGCAGGGGATGATGCGAATGTGATCATCTACGCTGCGGCAGAATATGGCCGAACTACGGTGCTGAAGGAGATGGCCTTCCGGATGTTTGCCGACGCGGGGACGACGCGCTTCCCTCGCCTGCCGATCATGGTGGATTTCGGGGACATCAAGCACAACTTGGGAAACCTGACGAAGGTGGTCCGTGGCAGAGCCCCAGAACTGCCCGACGGCGTGACCGTGGAATCTCTGCTGAAGCTGGGGCACGCCTGCGTCATGTTTGACGACGTGGTGTTCGGGGACACACGACGGATGGGAATCCTGAGAGAGTTCGTGACCAACTTTCCCAAAGCCCGATATGTCTTCTCGAGTGCGAAGGCATCCACCTCTCAATACGGATCGCACGTAAACCCCGAGATGCCGGTGCATTTTGATTTCGTGGAACTGTGCGTCCTTAGACGGCGGGACATGCGAATGCTGGTCGTGAAGTTCAACGGGTGTACCGACGTGGACGCAGTGCTAGATCGGCTGCAGGAGGAATTTCAAGAAATCAACCTGCCGTTCACTGCGGCGAACGGCACGATCCTCATGTCGATCTACGAGGAGCAGAGCGGGTTTAGGCCGATCAATCGGTCGGTTTTGATCGAGCAGTTCATCGACACCACGCTGCGGAAGGCTGCGATCGAACAGAGCAGGCGCGAGACGTTCGACTACGCCAACAAGACCGCCCTACTCGCTCATATAGCGGCGTGGATGGCATCCGAAGACGAGTATGTGCCGTCGTCTGAGGCCGTTCGCACTGTTATGAAGGGCTACGTAGACAAGCTGGGGCTGATCGCTCCTCTGGACGATTTGGTCGCTGAGTTCTTTGCCGCCCGCATCTTCGTGCGGAAGCCGGAGGATCGGCTCAGCTTCAGGTATCGAGCCGTCCTGGAATACTTCATTGCCATGCAGATGGGGTTGGACCCCTCGTTCAAGGCGTGGGTCATGGAGGACGACCGCTACCTCCAGTTCGGCAATGAGATCCAATACTATGCCGGACGGCTGCGGAACGACGCTGCGCTCGTGGATGAAATCGGCCGGCGGTTTCAGGCGATCGTCAATCAGCTCGAGGCCGAGAACGGCGTCTTCGATCTTCATCAGATTGCAAAGCTGACGCTGCCGTCAAAGGACGCTGACGTAACGGATGATCTTCTGTCGCGGCAGTTGGCCACACCTCTATCGGAGGAGGAAAGAGACGCCGAGCTGGAAGGGGACATCCCCAAGGATGTGGAGAATCGGCAGGAGGTTTTTCGACCCAAGATCGAGAATCCTGGCCAGCGCCTGTTGGTGGCGCTCTTCCTATACAGCGGCACAGTTAAGAACATGGAGCTCATCGACGATGCGGAGAAGCGTCGCCACCTAACATCGCTATGGCGAGGCTGGAGCATATTCATGCAGCTCTCCCTGATAATAGTGCCTGAGATTGCACGTCATCGCCGCTTTCGAATCAACGGTGTGCTTTACGAACTGAATGCCCCCTTCGGCATGTCGGACGGTGAGTTGACGAGGATCATCTCCCTGAACATGCCTACCGGGATTTCTCGAATGATCAGCGGGACGTTGGGGACGGAGAAGCTGGAGCGTCAGCTTACTGAACCACAACTCGACGCCGCGCATCAGCCACTCGTGTATGAGCTCATTCGCGCGGCCCTGGTGGCCGATCTCAAGCTGTCCGCAACACCGGGCACGTTAAAGACGGCTTTGGTGACGCTCCGCGACAGCCCTTACCTGCAGGAGGCGCTCCAATGGAAGATCGCCAACCTTCGGCGCATGAACAGGATATCGGAAGCGCATCTGGAAGCCATTTCGGGGACGATGGCGCAAGCCATCGCTGATCGTAAAGGCGGCAGTCGCCAGGTACGTGGAGACGAGAAGCGTCGGCAGCTGAAGCGGATGCGGACTGAAGGGCTGGTTCTGCGGGTCCGTCGACAGACAGATGGAGATTGAGGAGCTTGGCGAGGCTCCGAATTCAGATTGATCGCGAACTAGGCGTTCCGGCATCGTTGCGGTAAGCTACCGTTCGTTCAGTCGGGAGGGCAGGGCACTTTCACGCCCGTCGGTGTCAGAGAACGACCTGTCCGCATTCGGGCGCCAACACCTCACAAGCGGTGGACCGTTCATTAGTCAGACAGTGACCGCTTTAGGCCGGATTATCAGTCATTCTTGGCGGTTTTCGCCCAACCTGAAAGCGGTTCTTGGTTAAGTTCAACCGTGCACGGACCGCCGCAACGGGCCCTGTAAGTTCAAAATATCTTGACCGCGAATGTCGGCGCCTTGAGCTGCTGCCGGTCTCATGGACACGAAGTTAGGCTACATGCGCTTGCCGCTCGAAGTCCATGGGGCTGAGATAGCCCAGCGTCGAGTGCCGGCGTGTCGGGTTGTAGAAGCGCTCGATATAATCGAACACGTCCGCCTTCGCGTGATTGCGCGTTCGATATGTCTTCCGGCCGATCCGTTCGGTCTTCATCGACGAGAAGAAGCTCTCCATTGCCGCGTTGTCCCAGACGTTGCCCGACCGGCTCATCGAGCAGGTGACGCCATTGTCGGCCATCAACCGCTGGAACTGCTCGCTCGTGTATTGGCTGCCCTGATCCGAGTGATGCAGCAGGGCGTCAGGCTTTCCGCGTCGCCAGATCGCCATCATCAGCGCATCGGTCACGAGCTGAGCGGTCATGGTGTCGCTCATCGACCATCCGACCATGCGGCGCGAGAACAGGTCGATGACGACAGCGACGTAAAGCCACCCTTCGGCCGTCCAGATGTAGGTGAAGTCGGCGATCCACCTCTGGTTGGGCGCCTCGGCGGTGAACTGGCGGTCGAGGATGTTGTCGGCAATGACCGACCGCAGGCCGTCGTCCTTGGGCAAGCCACGTCGTCGCGGACGGGCCCTCAGGCCATGAACACGCATCAGCCGTTCGATGCGATGCAGACCACATGAAAGGCCTTCGGCCAGAAGGTCGTGCCAGACGCGCCGCGCGCCGTAGGTGCGATAGCTGGAGATGAAGCTCGCGCGGACTCTGGCGCCGAACTCCTTATCGCTACGGGCGCGCTTGCTGGGCGCTTCGCAGATCCACGACACCGGCCAGATCCCTCGGTGCTTCGCGATGAACTCGAACCTCATATCGAGTCCCTGGCGAAGTAGGCCGCCGCTTTTTTTAGGATGTCGCGCTCGGCCTTCATTCTAGCCAACTCGCGGCGCAGCCGCTCAATCTCCTGCTGCTCGGGCTTCAGCACGCCGTGTCCGGGAAACGCCGATCCCGGGTCAGCCGCCTGTTCGCGCACCCACTTGCGCAGCACGTTCTCGTGCAGGTCCAGATCGCGCGCCGCCTGCGATACCGATACCCCCCGTTCCCGCACCAGCTTCACCGCTTCGAGCTTGAACTCGCGGCTGAACTTCCGTCGTTGCATCTCCATCCTCCGGTTCCAAAAACACCTTATCTCGGTGTCCACGGAACCGGCAGCAGCTCACCTTTTCAAGACGCGGGAGCTTAATGCCCGCCCTTCCACCAGGCGTACCGATCATGTGGCTCGTGAAACCCCGCCAAGCTCGGCTTCCTCGCCAGCTTCATGACCTTCGCCGCCACCTTCGCGAGCTCCTCTGCGCAACCCGGCTTCCAGCCACGGCGGATCGCCCAAGACTTGATTTTAGTCGGATCAAGGGTGTGACCCTTCGCTCGCAGGATGCGGAAGATCTCGTCGGCATGCTGCTTGTCGCGGGTGTGCATGACATCGTAGGCGATGTTGCTCAGGGTTGTGATCGCCTCGAGGGCGCGCTCGACGACCGGATCGTCGATCAACTTCTCCGGTGCCGCCCGCGGCGACCCGTGGACGACCGGCCCCCACCGCTTAATCCATCCATCGGCCTGTCCGGCGAGGTCGGGTACGGCGACGATCCCAAGAACGCCGGCTAGGCCATCGAGGGCCTCGAGCATCCTGTCCTCCGCGTAAAAGGCGATGATCACGGCATTGCGCGCGGAATGTCCGAGCGTCCTCAGCGTCGCGTGCCGGAGCGTCGCCCCGGCTTTAAGGTCCAGTCGGGCGCCGCTGCCCAAGGCCTTGGCTGCGTTAATGCCCAGATGGCCCGCTAGCGACGTGTTCCTGAGTTGGTCCTTCGTATGCGTTAGCAGGATGACGTCCGTTGCCCGGGGGGTGCCCTCGCACGCGATTTTGACGGCGTAGGCGGCGGCCAGATGCCACGACTGCTCTTCCATAGGGTCCAGGGGGACCACCACCCGAATGACCTTCGACACGCCTCTCTCCTTGCTGAATCCCGGCACGTTTAGCCGACCTACGCTGATCGGTTAGTGGCTGGCCTGACGACGCGAACCGCGAGAGGCTGCCGTCAAGATAGCCGTGTCGCGTATTCGGGAACAGTGTCAATGCGTCACGCGTGGTTAGGGAAACATCCGATTAGAACGCTTCTTGCGACTACCGATAACCGAATAGCGCTGACGGGAGCGACTTTCCGGTGTTAGAGGTCGGCAATGGTGAGGCCCGACATGAAAATACTATCCTACAACCCAGGTCATGACGGCGCCGTCTCATTCATCGAGGATGGCAAGCTACGCTTTTCGCTCGAAGCCGAGAAGGACTCGAACTACCGCTATTCCGCTATATCCGTCGCCCAGGTCTTGGACGCGGTTGGCGAGCTCGACGCATTGCCCGACGTCGTCTGCATGAGTGGCTGGTGGCCGCTCGACCACCACGAGTTCCTGCACGGCTCAAGTCGCAATGGCGGCTACCGCGGCGTCGCGTCAGGCGCCGCGATCATCGACAAGGGGCGCATGTTCAAAGGGAAGGCGGACTATTTCTCGTCGACGCACGAGCGGTCTCACATCCTCTGCGCCTTTGGGATGTCCCCCTTTCCGAAGGGTACCCCCTGCTACGCGCTGATCTGGGAAGGGGAGATGGGCGGCTTCTATGAGATCGACGCCGACCTAAACATCACGTTGATCTCCGACGTCCTGACGCAGCCTGGCAACAGGTACGGGCTGCTATACGGTCTGGCCGATCCGACCTTTCCGAAGGATGGGCCGTATCCGCGCTCGTCCGACGCCGGCAAACTGATGGCCATCGCCTCGTTTTCAACTCGTTCCTCCCCTACCACCGAGGAGCGTGACCTGCTCACCTTCCTGCTCGACGGTCCCTATCGAAAGCTTAGCGAATACGATCGGCTGGATCAGGCTCCGCACCTCGACGCTGGCCTGGACGACCCCGAGTTCCGCAATTTCGCCGGCATATACAGCGACGCGATCTTCGAGCGCTTCCAAGACTTCGCGTGTGCTCATC
Organism: Sphingomonas sp. Leaf67; assembly: GCF_001421965.1. Lineage (GTDB taxonomy): Bacteria > Pseudomonadota > Alphaproteobacteria > Sphingomonadales > Sphingomonadaceae > Sphingomonas. Next base: position 134,258 of record NZ_LMLP01000002.1, on the reverse strand, counting down.
TCCAACGAGGGCGACCGCTACTCATCGCGGGGGGCTGCGGCCTGAACTGTGACTGGAATTCGAAATGGAGGGAGACGGGCCTGTTCTCCGACGTGTTCGTGCCACCCGTCGCGAACGATTCTGGCTCGGCGATTGGCACCGCCATCGACGCGCAGTTCCGCTACACGGGGAACCCTAAGATCGAGTGGGACGTCTACGCCGGCCTCCCGTTCCGGACGACGGAACCCGATGAGCTCGATGGCTACGATATCTACGAGAGGGACGATTGCCGCATCGCTGGGATGTTAGCCAAGGACCTAATCCTCGGCTGGGCCCACGGGCGCTACGAGATCGGTCCGCGCGCGCTCGGGAACCGGTCGATCCTTGCCGCCCCGTTCCGGGACGAGACCCGGGTGCGACTGAATGAGATCAAGCAGCGTGAGCAGTTCAGGCCGATCGCCCCGGTATGCTTGGCCGAGGACGCCGCGGAGTGGTTTGAGTGCAGGGTCGACAGTCCTCACATGCTGTTCACCTACCGGGCAACCACTGACGCGCTAAAGGCGGTGACTCACGTGAACGGCACCGCCCGGCTGCAGACGGTGACGCCGGTATCCAATCCAGACCTCCACGCGCTGCTCGAGGCGTTCAAGGCGCGCACTGGCTTCGGTGTCCTGTGCAACACCTCGCTCAACTTCAAGACGAAGGGATTCATCAACAACATCACCGACCTCGCCGCCTACGTCGACGAGCACGGGCTCGACGGCTTCGTCGTCGAGGGACGCGCCTATCTGGCGCGGGCCTCCCCTCAGTATCGGGCCTATCTGACGGGCGGCCGCTGACCAACCCGCGGCGGCGGCGAGCCACAGATGCGGACCACCCTCACGCGATGACGACGGAAAGGCGCTCTCGACTATGGACACCTACCCGCCAGGTTTTGAAGAGCACGAGGAAACGCGCTCTAGGTTCATAAGGCAGCTCACGCTGCAGCAGATGGAGGCCGACGATGGGCCGTTCGCCGCGCCGTCGTGCGCGACGGGCGCAATACCGAGGAAGCTCGTGCGCTATTGGCACGACCTTGAGGCCCTGCCCGACGACGTGGGGGATTGCCTTTCGAGCTGGAACCGGCTCGCCGACGAAGGCTTCGAGCTGCACATGTTCGGCGACGCGAGCGCCGCGGCGTACGTTGCGGCGGTCCATGGGGAACGGGGGGCGGCGGCATTCTCCCGCTGCGGCCACCCCGCAATGCGCTGCGACTACCTCCGGCTGTGTTTCATATTCAAGGAGGGGGGCTTCTACGTCGACGCCGACGACGTACTGATCGGTGACAGCTGGCGCGACCTGTTCGCCGACGATACGTTGAAGCTGCAGCCGCTGTGCTACGACATCCCGGCCGGCGAAATGCTGCCGACGGCGGATATCTGGCAGGCGGACCTGCCGGGGGCGGGCCGCGTCTTTTACGTCAACAACGACCCGCTGGTCGCGCCGCCCGGCCATCCAGTGATAAGGCGCGCGCTCGAGAACGCGACCGACAAGCTGCTTAACGGCGGTCCAGCGCCGGAGATCCAGTCGACCACGGGACCAGGCAACCTCACGTCCGCGCTTGCAGTGCACGCCAGGGAGTTGCAGCTTTCCGGTGCCCCGTTCGACTTCCGGTTCCTGAGGGATTGGGATGCGATCGCTGAGATGCGCTGGGCGCTGTCCTATCGCGCGGACGAGCGCAACTGGCGCAATGTCTACGGCTGCTGAGGGGATCATGTTCTTCGGTCTCGCGAGATGAACCTTAAGGAGGCGAGGGGGCTGCTCCGTGCGCTGGCTTTCCGCGTGGCACGGGCCGCGATCCGCGCCGTTCCCGGCGGCAGGATCGGTGCGTTCGGGGACGAGCCCGGGAGGATCGGGGCCATCCTGGTAGTGAATCTGGACCGCCAGCCGCGGCGCCTCCGCAGGACGATGCGCGAGCTCCGGCGGTTCCGGACGCACGACGGCAAGCCGCTCGCCTCGCTCGCGCGCCGTATGCGGGCGATCGACGCGCGCAACGGACGGGACGTCGCCGCGACCGCCGACGTGGATCCGCTCTACCGGCTCGGCGATCAGATGTTCGTTCAGCCCGACGCGGCCCTCGCGGACTGCTTCGGCCCCAACGAGCCGGTCACCATGACCCGGCAGGAGGTTGCCGTCGCCAGATCGCACATCGAGTCTTGGAAGTGTATCGCGGAGGGCAGTGACGAGCATGTGCTGATCGTCGAGGACGACATCTGGCTGATGCCGGGCGCGGCTGCCGCGATCGACGCCGGCTGGAAGGCGGCGTGGCAACGCTGCGACGCCGGGGGGCCGGACCTCCTCTACCTCTCCTACAGCGATGCGGGCGGCACCGCCACGCGTATGGACATCTGCGAGGAGCTGTTCCGCCCCGAGCGCGGCCTTTGGTTCCTGTCCGGCTACGTCCTGTCGCGGCGGGGCGCGCGGCTGCTGCTGCGCGCTATGCCAGTGAACGGTCCGGTCGACTTGTGGATTAATTACCGCTTCGGGGAGCTTGGCGCCCTCGCCCTGTCGGCCCCTGCCATCGGCCAGCGCCCCGATGGCGCGTCGGATAATAGCTACTCGGTGCTTCCTTATCTGGCGCGCGCTGGGATCATTGACGCGGATGCCGTGGAAGCGCCACGTCGCGGCGCGACGGGCGGAGTGCTCGCCTGGACGGCGGGCGGTGAACGCGACGGTCTGGCGATGGCCCTGTCGATACTCGGATTTCGCGTTCGCGCCTTCGCTGGCGACGAGCCGCTGATAGAGGTGGACGAACTGCAAACCCTCCTGGAGACGTGGGACGCGCTCGTCGACCCTCCGCTATCACGGCCGGCTTGGGATCGCATCCGCAGGTATGGCCGCGTCAGGGTCCTGTTCGAACCGGAGGCTTCCGGAGAGGCTGGATGGCGAGCGCTGGGCGGCCGTACCTCCGATCCCAACGTGCTGACGGGCTCACATTGGGACGGCGCCAGCTGGCGGCCGCTATGCAACCTCCTCGGCGTAGACGAACCTGCCGAGAGCTTTCCCCGTGGGCCGCTGCGGGCGTGGCGCACCTTCCGCGACGACCGGAGTGCGGAGGCCCGTGGGGGCAGGCTCCCCGCGGGATCGGGCGTCGCGATCGACGATTCCCCCTGGGTCGTTCCACCGAGCGGCGACTGGCCGGCTGCGCCGTGTTGTAAACGAAGACTCCCACCGACTGTATCCCCCCTGGCGACCGCCCCGATGACGTCGGCGACGCCGCTCATCGTGGCCGAGGCTGGCAGCTTCCCCGGCAATTTGGCGACTTTCACCCGCGACCGGTTCGTCCACGGGCCAGATGGCGCCGAGCTGATGCTCAGCGCATCCGAAGACGGTGGACGGCCTTATCGCTCAGGGGCATTCGCAAGCGCGCGGTCCTTTACGCATGGACGCTTCCAGGTCGAGATACGCGCTGCGCGCGGTCGCGGTCTCGTCACGGGATTCTTCCTGCACCGTCACGGCCCGCGCCAAGAGATAGACATAGAGCTAACCGGTGATGATCCGAGCCGCATGCTGACAAACGTCTATTTCAATCCGGGTGACGAGGGAGCTGGGTTGAGCTACGGCTATCGTGGGTCGCCGTGCCGCATTGAGCTCGGTTTCGATGCCGCCGAGGACTTCCACCTCTACACGATAGACTGGCAGCCGGGCTGTATCAGTTGGTCGGTCGACGACGTGCTCGTCCATCAACGGCGGAGTTGGGAGCCTACGCCAGTCCCCCACCTTCCCATGCGCCTCTATGGCAACCTCTGGGCGCCGCGCTCGAACGAGCTCGCCGGGCGGATCGACGATTGCGACCTGCCGTCGACTGCAGGCTTCCGCAACCTCTCGATCTGGACCTGAAGCGTGGGGTGGGACACGAACCGACGACGGCGGCATGCCTTCCCAAATCCCGCGGATTGCCACCTGAAATATCCAACGCTCGCACATTTTGGCGAAGAGCGGCCTGCTCGCAACCGAACCAGTTTCAGGCCCTGGATCATTGAATTGCAATGTCGTCAGCTTCCGGCGGTTGCAAAGGCGCAAGCGGACAGTCAACTGACGACCAACTCACGCCCTTCCGGCGAGGCCCTAGGAATGTCAGCACACGCCGTAACCGGTCATCTTACGGCCAAACAGCGGTCCGGCGGGTACGCGCCCATCTCGGTTATCCACGTAAGCCACTGTTTGTTCCGAAAGCGGTCGTCGGAAAATCAGTTTATGCCCAAGTGCTGCGATCAATCTCTTTCATTGCTGTTGTGACGGCAACGGTCCCGACGCTCACGCGCACCACCTTGGCGAGCAGCGCGATCATGCTCTCTTTGTAATTGGCGAACCGATAGGTGTTGAACTTGGCGGCAATGGTCGGGTCGCGCGGCTTCTTTTCCTTATGCTGGTCGAGCACCCATTCGATCGCTGAGCGGTTACCGAGGCGGTAGCGCCACGCCTCGGGCGGGATGCCAGCGATCTGCGTGTCGGCATCAACCACCACCACGCCCGCTTCGGGCTGCGACTTGAGGATCGGCTTGGGCGTGGTGCCGGCGGCGCGCTTCGCGGGCGTCTCGATCCGCTCGACCGGCCACGGCGCGACCTCCTCATAGCCGATGTGCAGCGCCATCAGCGTTTCGCCCCACGCTGCCCATCGCGCGAAATCGGGGTAGAAGGGGATGCGCGGGAATTCGCGCTTGAGGTTCAGCGCATAGGTCTCGCGGTAGACCGGATCGTGGAGGACGGCATAGACGTAGCGGAAAATCGCATCTTTGGTGACGCCCTTCCGGCCATATTCCTTGACGAACTTGTTGAACGCCCAGTCGGTGATGTTGTCGATCCGCTCACCGGATTTGGTGTAGCGGTAGCGGGCGACACCTTCGGTGCCGCCATTGCCTGTTTTGACTAGGCCGTAATCGAAAGCTCCGCGGACAGCCAACGCCGCGAGCGGATCGCTCGAATACACACATCGAAAGGCGACAGTGGGGTTTAGCTCGTCAATGTTCAGCCCCCACATTTCCACATGATTCTTTGTCATACGATCCGAGAGGTCGCTATCTGAGTAATACAGCTTCCGATCGAACGGCCTTGACGCCACAGTCACTATCCGTGACCTCTCGACACGCTTTGCAGTACGCGGCAGCCGTAGAGAACTGCTAATTTTGATGCGATCCGCAAGGTCCAAAACGCTTTTTGCCGTTTTGTCGTTTAAAACGCTGATGAAGTAAGAGATTTTCTGATGAAGAATTTCTTCGCTTCTATCAAAAACCCATTCGTCTCGATTAGTCTTTAGACCCGCTGAAAATAGTTTGAAAATCGCCTGCTGGTCGCGCGAAGTTTTTGCGTGTTTCGCTTTGTCAGTGGCGAGGGGTAGCATCGCCGACCAGCCAACCGCTTCTTCGGTCTGAAGCCAACGCCCGTCAACGTTCGGGCGAAGCGTTGTAAGAGGCAGATTGCGAAGCTCTGCGCTGGATAGCCAAGAGCGCTTGTCGTCGGCAGTTTCATCTTCGGGACGGCGAATGTATCGAATTTTGCATCCCGCCAATCTGGGCTTTCGCACAAACAACGCAATCGCAACGCCGGTTTGGATTCCAAAGATGTTATGCTTAGTTCCCGAGAGGTTCGGATTTGTCCGAATATCCCCGCCGAGATCTACGAGCCAAATCTCTTGAAAATCTTTGGCTACAAGTCTTCGAAAGCCATCAAAGGTCCGACTGTCGATAAAACTCCGGTTCGTGACGAACGCCAGCACCCCCTCATCCCCCAGCCGGTCGCTCGCCCAACGATAGAAGCGCGCGTACATGTCGTACAGCTTGGTTTTCTGCGCCGTACTTGCCTTGATGTACGTATCCTTGATGCGCTTATCGATGTGCGCGTAAGCCCGGTTTTTATTGTTGTCGTTCTCGTTCTGCTGGTTGGCGTTGTAGGGCGGGTTGCCGATGATGACGCTGATCTTGCGCCGGTTCTGCTTCTTGATACGCTCGATATTCTCGTCGGTCAGGCTGCCGAGCAGATCGAACTGGTGGCCGGCATGGATGCCGAGCGCATCGACATTGTCGAGCGTGTCGACGAAACACAGATTTTCGAACTCGGCAAACTGGCCGGTGATCGCCTGATAGGTCGCCTCAATGTTCAGATTGGCGACGTAATAAGGCAGGATCGCGACTTCGTTGGCGTGCAGCTCTTCCTTGTATTTGTGGCGCAATTTCTCGTGATGGCCGCGAAAATGTTCTAGCAGTTCGACGATGAACGTGCCGGTGCCGGTGGCGGGATCGAGAATCTCGACGCCGCGATCGACCAGGTTTTTGCCGAAATGCTTTTCGCACAACCAGTCGGTCGAGCGGATCATGAAGCGGACGATCTCGCCCGGCGTATAGACCACGCCCAATCGGTCGGCGGCCTTGGCGTTATAAACCTTGTAGAAATTCTCGTAGAGGCCTTTCAGGAAGCCCTGCTTTTCCGAATGGCTCTGGATGACGGCGGCGGTGCGCGCGATGCCCGAATAATAGGGTGAAAGCGCGCGCAGCAGCGTCGATTTTTCGCCACGCGCGAACAGCTTGTCCTCAAGCTTGTAGAGTTCCGAGGCGACGTTGTTCTGGCGGTGGAAATCGGGGTTATCGAACACCTTGGCGAAAATGTCTTCGGTGAGGATGTGCTGGATCAGCATTTCCTGCACATCATCCTGCGTCACCACCGGATTAATCGCTTCCTGCGCATGGGCGAGGAAGGCCTTTTCGGCGGCGACGAAGAGCTTGGACGCTTTGCGCTTCTTCGCGATGCGGTCGCGCAGCGCCCCCAGTACGGCCGGCAGATCGTGGCTGAACTGGCGGACGGCGGTGTTGAAATCGGCGATCTCCTGCCGTTCATGCGCGAAGAAGCGGACCAGCAGCAGGTGCAACGCCTCGGTATCGTCCATCGCGACCCGCGCGACCTCGTGCCCGTCCTGGATCAGGATGGCGGTGTGATCGTCGGAATAGATGATGTTATCGCGAGGATAGCCCTTGCGCGTCTTGGCCGCGATCTCCGCATCGAGATTGTCGTCCGCGTCCTTGGCTTCCCAATAGCCGAACGGCACACGCAGCGCGTGGAGCAAGGCACCGTCGAGATAGATGCGGTTCTTCTGCGGCGTGGTGATGGTGTGTTCGGGCACGAACAGCAGATCGTGGGTGCGACCCCAGCGTTTGAGCAGATCCTTAAACGCCTCGCGAAGCACGCTTTCGCGGCGGCTGCCAGATACGGTACGCAACCGATCGAGATCAGCGCGATATTCGTTGATAAGCTGTCGGCTCAAGCCATCCCCCTACGCAACCGGATGGCCGCGAAATGTAGTTAGCAGGTGGAAATATCTATGTCAGCCAACGCAATGCATCCGATCAGAACCGGACATTCCGCAATCGGCCAGCCTTGCCCGCTCCCTGCCGCTGCATGCTGTCATTCCAAATGTCCGGTGTCCGACTGAAAGCTGCCCTCCCGACGCCGGCCTGGGAATGACCGCAATGTCCCACTTCTCACCATTTCCGCCATCGCTGGTTGAGGCGCCGGGCGAACATGAATGAATGTCCGAAGTTGGGGAGCGCGAAACGACCGCTTAATGTCGTGTTGTGGGTCCAAACGATAGGATCAATGATGCCTCCTACCGATCGAGTAATTGTGCGATCGGGCGGAGATGCCTGGGCGAAATCATCAGCAAGACGATCACTGCCGCTGTCGCGGATGCGATCAACAGCGGGCTTAGCAGTAGGCCCAGCCCCAGTCCGTCATTTGCGATCGTTACGGAGAGGGACAGCAGCAGCGTCGCTGATCCCCATATCGTGCTTCGGTGGCGACGCTTTGTGGGGACGGCCAGGCCGGTAACGATACGGGACGAGGCTTGATTGGACATCGCGATCGTGGCGACACCGAGGAAGGCGAGCAGCCAGGCCGCTAAGATCATTACCGAACCCCCCCAACTTTCTGCGCGCTGCCTGTCCGCGACAATTTCCGTGCCGCGCCGAAACAGATCGCCGCCGTCAGCAGCAGAACCAGATCGACCCCCGCGACGCCCCACGGACCCGACAGCAGACTAAGCGGCACGGCATTGCCGGTCGTGACTGCGTTCAGGGCTACCGCAACGACGGAACCGATAGCAATTGCCAGCGTCTGATCACGCCAAGCGGTACGCGGGCACAACCACGCGTGGACGAAGCAAAAGAGCCAGGCCGCGCAAAAGATGCGGACTTCGAGCCATTGCCGCGGCACGCCCATCACGAAAGGCTGATCGGGCAACACCCGGTTGGCAACCAAAAACATCAGCGAGGCAAAGATGATGCCGTTCGTCGTACCCACCGACAGGCCCCGTACCAGCGCCATACCACGCACGCCGTGCCGCTCGTGCCGCTTGGCGCGTGACTGGACCCAGAACAGAAAGCCGGTCGCGATCAGGACGCAACCGGCAAGGCCGCTGAGGAAATACAGCCAACGCAGCGCCGCATGGCGAAACCATGCGTAATGCATGCCCGACAGATAGCCGAATGTCCGCATGACCGGGCTGTAGCGGTGCGGTCCGGCCACGATGCGACCGGTGGAGCCGTCGAAGACGACCGTATTGGCATCCATTGTCACGCGGGACGACGTGTCCTGATTTACGAAAACCGACGCTGCCTTGTCGCCCGGATTGAAGACAAGGATTGTAGCGGGCACGCCGCCCCCCCAGCGCCGCCGGGCTTCGGCGACCATTGCATCAAGTGATGCCAGGTTCGCCTTCTCGCCGGTAGGGGCGACGCGGGGCGTCCCATACGCCTCGACCGCGAAGGCAGCCGGGCCGTTGGGATATAGCACTGCACGGATGCCGGGCAGGTACACGGACATGAAGATTACCAGCCCGGTAAAGGCGATCAGGAAATTGAACGGCAGTCCCAGGACGCCGGTGACGTTATGCAGGTCTAGCGTGGTCCGCTGCGGCTTGCGGACGATGCGCAGCGTAAAGAAGTCGGCGAAGATCCTGCGATGGATTACCACGCCCGACACACACGTCGTCATCATCGTCAGCGCGGCCAACCCGGCCAGCCATTCCCCCAGATCCCAGTGGTGGATGAACAAGCTGAAGTGGAAGGGATAGAAGAAGCCTGTCGCGCCCAACGTCCGTTCCTCTGCAAGGACGCGACCGGTCGCAGGATCGAGATGAAGCACCTTTCGCTCGGTTTTGGTATCAAAATAGGCACGCGCCGTTGGTTGCCGCTCGCTCGGCATCTGGATGGCCCAGCGTCGCGCTTCGGCCGCGACTGCCAGAGGGTGCATCGTGCGCGCAATCGCGTCGAGCGACACGGTCTCGGCCATGGCGACGCGGGTCTTCGGCATCATCCAGCGGTCGATCTCCCGATCGAACACCGCGAGCGTCCCCATCCAGAAGATGGCGAACAGCAGCGCACCAAGCACAAGGCCGGCCCATGTGTGCAGCCAGTGCATCGACTGGCGGAACCGTTCGCTCATGGCAGAACGGGTGCGAGCACGCGGCATAGCGCGGTGGCGATGCCGGTAACAATGAGCAGCCCGACCCAGAAGCGCAGCAGGCGCGGCGTGTGGAACGCCCAGAGCAGCACGACTAGAAAGGCAAGGATTGCGACGATCGACGCCAGCACGACCGCGTCCGACCGCGCCATGCCTGCCGCCGCGAGCAGGATCGCCAGCAGCGAACCCGTCGCATCGATAGCGGCATAGTTGCCGGGCAGTGCCGCGCCAACCCGCAGGACGATCGTCGCCGTCGTGCGGAAGGGCGAAGCGCCGGCGACCGTCACCACCGGAACTGCACGCGCGCGGTCAGGCTGCGGCCTTGTCCGTAATAGCAGGCGGCGACACTATTGCAGGTCGCGACGAAGCGTTCGTCTGACAGATTGCGCGCGTTGAGTGACACCAGCATCCCTCGCAGCGCCGGGTTCGCCTTGCCAAGGTCGTAGCGGACGAACAGATCGAACAGGGTGTAGTCGGGGATGCGCAGCGTGTTGTTGGTGTCGCCCCAACTCTTCCCGGTATAGCGTACACCACCGCCCAGTCCGAGCCCTGCAAGCGCACCGTTCTGAAATCGATGATCGACGAACGCCGACGCGAGGCATTCGGGAACCTGCGGCAGCGTCAACCCTACCTGCGAACGGCGTGGCCCGCCGGTCACAAGCGGCGGCAGCGTCGCGTTCGACTTGGTGATTTCCGCATCCGATCGCGTACCGGTCAGGATGATGGCGGTGCCCCACGGCAGGCTGGCCTTGCCTTCCAGCTCGACACCGCGGACGCGCCCCTCGCCGGTCTGGACCAGACACACCGCCAGTCCGCACAGAGCGCCGCCCGGATCAGGTGTGGTGATGTTCTGCTGCGTGATCTGATAGCCGCCCAGCGTCACATAGATGCTGCGGCCGCGCTGGAAGCGTAGCCCGGCTTCGATCTGCTGACCGGTCGTCGGCACAAAGGGTACCGCGTTCAGTGCGGAAGCGGGGTCACTGACCTGCGGCTGAAAGCTTTCCGCATAGCTGGCATAGGGGACCAAACCATTGTCGAACAGATAGACCGCGCCAGCGCGCCAGGTGAAAGCATCGGAATCGATGAGGTAGCTGCCGATCGCCGCCGGGTTCGTGCGGTTGATGCTAACGTCTTCTGCCTTGTCGTGCCGCACGCCAGCAGTGACGCGCAGTCGTCCGGCCTCGATCTGGTCCTGCGCATAGAAGCCGCGCTGTTTGGTCACGCTTTGTAGGTAGCCGACGGGAGTGAGGCTGGTAGCGTAGCCGATGGCACCGCGCGACACCGGGTTCAACACGTCGAGGATTGGCAGCACCCGCGCCGCCGCCACACCGTCGCGATCATGCTGCCATTCGGTATGGAAATAATCGAACCCGGCGAGCAGCACATGTTCGATCGGGCCTGTAGTCAGCTTCGCCTCGACCTGCGTGTCGGTGGCGAAGCCGTCACTGTCGCCAATCCCCTGAACCGCACGACGTTGAACGGTCCGTCCGGGGATGCAGCCTACCACGGTCGTAGGGCAGCTCGCCAGCGTGCCCCCCGACAACAGCACACCGCGATACAACGTCTCTAGGCGGGTATAGCGACTGTTGTTGCGGATCGCGAGCCGATCGCCGAAGCGATGTTCGAAGAAGCTGGCAACGAGATACTGGTTGCGATCGAACCGGTTCCAGTCGCGCTCTCCCAAATTGTCGTCGTTCGCGATGTAGCGGCCATTGATGGATGTTAAAGCGCCGATGCTCGGCAGGAACTGGAAGGTCGAATTACCTTCGTCGCGCTGATATTGGCCGAGCAGCGTCCAACTCGTTTGCGGCGTCGCCTGCCATGTCACCGCCGCAGACAGATATTGGCGGGCGTTGGCGGTATCCCTGACTGACGTCTCTCCATAGCGGGCGAGCCCCACGACCCGCGCAGCAATCGTATTGGTCAGCGGACCACCGACGTCGCCGGCACCCTGATAGCTCCACCTGCCGAGATCGTTGTAGCCGACACCTTGAAGCAGCACTTCGCCATGCGGCGTGAAGCTTGGCCGCTTCGACACGATGTTGACGACGCCGCCTGGCGCAGTCTGCCCGTACAACGCGCCCGATGGTCCTTTCAGCACCTCGATTTGTTGGAGTGCGAACGGGTCGAAACCGGGACGGGTCCATTGGCCTCCTGAAGGGAGGCGCAGGCCATCGACGAAATTGTTGTTCGACGAGAAACCACCCGCGCCAAAGCCCCGCACGACCACTTCGTCGGTGCGATTGTCAGCGCCATAGGGTTCAATATAGACGCCCGCCGTGTAGCTCAGCGCGTCGGCGATCGTAGGCGAAGCGCGCAGGTCGAGTTCCTCGCGGCTCACGATCGAGATCGACTGCGGCGATTCCACCACTGGCGTGTCGGTCTTGGTCGACGAACTGGCTCGCGATTGTGCAGTAGCAACAACGACAATCTCGTCATTTGTCCGATCAGGTTCGTTACGCGTTTGAGCAGACGCGCCGGTAGCGATCGCTATGGCCATTATCGAGGCTGTGCCGGTTGCGCAGTTAATCATCATCATTCCCCTTTCCGGCTCGAGTAATGCGATAGAGTCGCATTATCAACTCCGTATTTGCGAAAGGTTTGCATTAAGCTATACGGCACCGTGTGTTCAAAAAGTTAGGGGGGTCGGCTAGGCGCAGATGCGATCGCAGCCTTGGTTGCGCCGGCCGACCGTTCTGGAGATATCGGCCGCAGTGATCGGCGGCATAGTGCTGGTCAGCTAATCGGTGTCCGCCTCAGTCTTGTGTTCCTACGCCAGATTGTGGCGCACCGGCGTAGCAGTCGATCCTCCGTCGTCATGCGGATTGTACCCGATCAGACATGATCGGCATCGCGTGTGCAGTGGCGCAGACTGCACGTGCTTTGTCGATGAACTCGCCAGCGGGCAGGGCGCGGTGGTCGATCCACCATTTGGCATCACTGATCTGCAAGCATAGTGCGCAGTCGGCGTCGGCCGTTTTGATCGGATCGAATGTCAGCGCGGCAAGCCGACTGGCGCGGATGGAAGTCGCCCATTCGATTTGCCGCTCGCTACCGGCTAGTTCGGGCAAGTCGAGATGGGCAATGGCTGCTTCATTCCGTGTAGCCTCTTTCGCCTGTTCAGCCTGTTTGTCGGCGATGAAGCAGGTGCGACATTGGGTGGTGCGCAACCAGCGCGCTTTGTGCGCAATCTGCGCATCGAAGCCGTAGATGACGTGAACCTGCTCGTGGCCGCAGGCATGTACGATCCGCTGTTCCATGTCGGATAACGTGCCGTTGGCAATCCACTCGATCAATCGAGATGAGTCGACCTGAATCGTTCTCGGGGTGAACGGTTACACCCTGCGGAGGCGCTCGATCAGATTGAGGACATCCCCCGCTCGCTTCTCCCTAAACGAAAAGGCTGCCAGCCAGAACTTGATGAACGAATGGCAGGAGCTGGGAAGAGGGCAGGGGGCTTTGAATGACCGCCAATGGGTCTCGTTCTCACCCTGAATTTTGCGGCTGTCAGCGGAAGAATGCGGGACCTGCTTGTCAGTGAACCGTTGATCTTCACCTGCTGAACAGTGCCGGATGTCATAGTAATGGTTTTGCTGATTAAGCTTCAGATGCTTCCGTCAGTAAACCGCCATCAGCTGCGAAGGATATGGACTAGCGAGGTTCGCCACCTCGTCCCAAGGTAGGGTCAGCCAACGCTCATAATCTTCGTCATGCAGAATTACGGGCATGGCTTTCGGATGAATTGGCGCGACGACTGCGTTGGGCTCTGTGGTCAAAAAGCCGTAGGCGTTGCCCCTCTCGGTGGGCCGCCAAATGCCCGCGAAGGCAAACACGGGTCTGCTCAGCACATCGAACCAATGGAGCGGCTTTTTGCCATCCTCGCCCGGCGCGAGCGCGTATTCCGAGAACGACGTGACCGGCACCAGGCAGCAACGGGTTGGGGTGGTCAGCATTGACCGCCAGAAGCTGGAGCTAAGATTGCGGACATTCGTCAGCTTCACCGCCGGATCGCGCTTGCTAGGCACCTGCGTCGGAACGCCCCATTCCATGCGCTCAAGGCGACGATCGCCACCGTCCTGGACGATGACTGCACCGTAGAAGGGCGTCTTCTTGCCAGTTGGGAAGATGTCGCCGACAGGGAACGTCTCATCGACCTCATAGGGCGCGCGGATGCCGAACGTCGCCGCAACCTCGGCCTGCTTTGCCGTCAATCGATAGCGACTGCACATCCGCGCCTCCCGTTCACGCCAGCGATGTAGCCCGCTGGTGCGCTTTCGTTAGAGCTTGTCCTTCAGGCCCTTGGCGGCCGTGAACGCGATCTTCTTTGAAGCGGCGATCGTCATGCTCTCACCCGTTGCAGGATTGCGACCCTGACGCTCCGGCCGATCCTTCACCGCAAACTTGCCGAACCCGGGGATCGAGACCTCTTCGCCCTTCGCGGCTGCGTCTGCGATCTGGTCGAAGACGGCGGTGATCGCCTTCTTCGCGTCGGCCTCGGTCGAGCCAGTTGCCGTTGCTACGCCTTTGGCCAATTCGCCGATGTTCATACTATACGTGCTCCGTTGGAAACCGGCGGAACCCTGACCGATGACCCTCGACGGCGCAACACTTTGGGGGGAAGCGAACGCCGCGCGATGCGGACGCTGTGCGCTTTCGGCACGCCGGAATCGATGAACCGAACCGATCAGAGCTTGACCATCAGCACCCGCTTACGGAACATAAAGGGAACATTTAGAGTCTAACCTGTATGTCCGCCGCCCTCGATACCTTTGCGCCCGGCTTAGCGCACCTGCGAACGATCGCCACTCCGGCGACCGACTACCGGGTGATGCCGTTTGGCATCGATGCGATCGATCGCCGGCTTGGGGCAGGGGGTTTGCGCGCTGGAGCGCTGCACGAAGCGGCCTCTTCCAGTGTATCGCTAGTCGACGATGCCGCCGCCACGCTTTTCCTGGCAGGCATCGCTGCGCGCGAAGCGCTCGCCACTGGCGGCCTGGTGCTCTGGGCGAGCTGCCGGACGAACCTGTACGCGCCCGCACTCGAGCAAGCCGGACTACCGTCGGCCAGCGTGATCTATGCGCAACCCCGCGACGACGCTGCCCTGCTCGCGGTGGTCGAGGACGCAGTGCGCGATGGCACGCCCTCAGCAATCGTCGCGGAGGCGAGCAAGGTTTCGATGGTGGCAACGCGGCGTCTCCAGCTCGTTGCCGCCGACGCCGATATTCCCGTTCTCCTGCTGCGCCGCCTTCGCGGCCTTAACCAGGACGTCCTAGCCGAGCCGTCGGCTGCGTGGACACGCTGGCGGATCGGCGCAGCGCCCTCCGAGCGTCTCGATGTCGCAGGCGTAGGCAGGGAGCGTTGGATGGTCGAATGCGCTCGCCAGCGTGGCGGTGAGGGCTTCTCCCTGATTGTGGAGGGCAGCGATGAGACGGGTCGTCTCGCTGTTCCTGCCGAGCTTGGCCGTGGAGCGGTTGAGACGGTTGGAACGGTCCGCTTCGCGGCAGCCTGAACGGCCTGTTCTCGAGCTGCCGGTAGACGACGGCCCCGGCGCCTGTTCGGTGCCGCGGGGCGGCGGGTGGCGACCAGGCGCGCGCTCGGCGCGTGAGGGTATGCCTTCGCGTCGCGAGGTCGCGGCGCAGATCGCCACCCTTCCGACACATGCGCAGCCGCACATGCGTGAGCTGGGCCGGCGGTCGGAGGCGGCCAGCCACCCGTACAAGGCGTCGACGCCGGCACCGCGCGTCAACGCGCCGACTAGCGCGCCGCTCGATCACGCGCCGCTGGCGCTGATCGGCAAGGTCGGCCGACGCGAAGAGGTGGTCGCCGCTTGTGACGGTGCACGCGCGCTTGGCGTTCATCCGGGCATGGCTGCGACCCATGCGCGTGCCATGGTCTCGAATCTCGACTTCCGCCCCGCAGAGCCGGAAGCCGATGCAGCGCTGCTGGATCGCCTCGCACTATTCGCGGTGCGGCGCTGGTCGCCTATCGCGGCCGTGAGCCCTAGCGACGGCCTGTGGATCGACCTTGCCGGGTGCGCTCATCTGCATGGCGGCGAGGAGAAGTTCTGCAGACGGCTGCTGGCCTTCTGCCGGCGTGCAGGCTTCACCGCCAGGGTCGCGGTTGCGGATACCGCAGGTGCTGCGCACGCACTCGCGCGCTTTGGCCGGGGCGAGCTGATCCGCGTCGAGCCAGGAGCAACCACCAGAGCGATTGCTGCGCTGCCGATCGCCGCACTACGCCTAGCACCATCGACAATCAGTGCGGCAAAGCGCTTCGGGTTCGAGACTGTCGCTGATCTCCTCCCGGTCGCGCGCGGACCATTGGCGCGCCGGCTAGGCCTGCCGGCGATTACGCGGCTGGATCAGGCACTTGGCGCGGTCGCCGAGCCGATCACTCCGCGAGAAGACGCGGAGGTGCCGATCGTCGAGCGCCGGCTGCTGGAGCCGATCGGCACGGCCGAGGCGATCGAGCAGGTCATGGGCGACTTGCTGAACGATCTTGCCGGGATTTTGCAAGCACGTGGCCTAGGCGCGCGCACGCTCCGTCTGACGGCCCTTCGCGTCGATGGTACCGAGCAAGTGGTAGGCGTCGGCACGTCACGTCCGACGCGGGAGCTGTCGCACCTCCTGAGGTTGCTAAAGCTGAGGATCGAGAGGATCGATCCCCGCATGGGGCTGGAGCAATTCTGGCTCGTCGCTCCGCACACCGAGCCGCTGGATGCGATCGATCTGGGCGCAGTTCTTGCCGGTGAGACACTGGTGCGAGACCCTGCCCGCCTGGTCGACGTCATTGCGGGAAGGATCGGATCCTATGCTGTCTACCGGCTCGCACCGGTTGAAAGCCATGTGCCGGAGCGAGCCGTCACCCGCTCCGACCCGGTGGAAATGCCAGGATCATGGCCGGCGTGGAAGCGCCCGATACGTCTCTTCCCACGGCCTGAGCCGCTGGCGCGCGTCATTGCCCTCATGCCGGACCAGCCACCCCGACGTTTTGAGTGGCGGGGCAAGACCTACAAGGTCGTTGCCGGCGACGGTCCTGAGCGTGTGCACGGCGAATGGTGGCGGCGCGACGCCGAGGTTTGGGCGGTCCGCGACTATTACCGCGTCGAGGACGAGGCCGGTGGCCGATACTGGGTCTTCAGGCGCGGCGACGGCTTCGAGGACGATACCGGCGATCTGTCATGGTGGATGCACGGGGTCTTCGGATGACCCATTATGTCGAACTGCAGGTGCTGACGCATTTCTCGCTGCTGCGCGGCGCATCATCGCCGGAAGAGCTCTTCGCGGCGGCCGCCTTGCTCGGCTATCCTGCGATCGGTGTGAGCGACATCGGCACGGTCGGTGGTGTCGTCCGCGCCTGGGAGGCGCAGAAGGCGACCGGTATCCGGTCGATTGCGGGCACGCGGGTCGATCTGTCCTGCGGCAGGCGCCTGTTGCTCTACCCAACAGACCGGGCTGCCTGGTCGCGGATCACGCGGCTCCTCACCGTCGGCAAGAAGCGGGCGGGGAAGGGCGGGTGCCTTCTCCATTGGCATGACCTTGGGCCTTGGTCCGAGGACGTCATCGCTATCCTGCTGCCACACGAGGCGGATGACGATAACTCAGCTGCGCTGAAGGACCTGAAGGCGGTGTACGGGCGCCGCGGCTACATGGCGTTGTTCCAGCGCCGGCGACCCGGCGATGCGGTACGCATCGATGCGCTGGCGCGACAAGCCGGCGGGGCTGGCGTGCGTGCGGTCGTGACCGGCGACGTGCTGTATCACGCACCTGAGGCGCGGCTGCTGCAGGATGTCGTCACCGCCGTTCGCGAGAAGTGCACCGTCGACGAGCTAGGCTACCGGCGCGAAGTGAACGCTGACCGCGCGCTGAAATCACCCGACGAGATGGTGCGGCGCTTCCGCGCCTATCCCGACGCGCTGCAGGCGAGCGTCGACATCGCCAAGCTGTGCACCTTCGATCTCGGCGAACTGGCTTACCAGTATCCGCACGAACGCCTTATCGAAGGACTGAGCGCGCAGGAGGCGTTGGAGACACTGGCGACCGAGGCCGTCGAACGGATGTTCGACGGCACGGTGCCGGAGGCCTACACCAACCAGATCGCACATGAGATGCGGCTGATCGGCGAGCTCGGCTACGCACCCTATTTCCTGACCGTGTACGCGATCGTCCGCGAGGCACGGAGGCGGGGAATCCTCTGCCAAGGGCGCGGCTCGGCGGCCAATTCGTGCGTCTGTTTCGTGCTGGGCGTCACCTCCATCGATCCGATCAAGCACGAGTTGCTCTTCGAGCGTTTCGTCTCGGGCGAGCGGCGCGAGCCGCCCGACATCGATGTCGACTTCGAGCATGAGCGCCGCGAGGAGATCATCCAGTGGATATACGAGACCTACGGACGCAACCATTCTGCGCTAACCGCGGTCGTGACCCGGTACCGCGCGCGCGGCGCGGTGCGCGACGTAGGCAAGGCACTGGGCCTGCCGGAAGACCTGACCTCGTCGCTGGCTGGCTTGGTCTGGGGATGGTCGGCCGAGGGTGTCGGCGAGAAGCAGGTCGACGAGCTCAACCTCGACATCGCTGATCGCCGACTGCGCCTCACGCTCGATCTCGCTCGCAAGCTGATCGGGGTGCCACGGCATATGTCACAACACCCTGGCGGGTTCGTGCTGACCCACGACCGCCTTGATGACCTCGTTCCGATCGAACCGGCCGCGATGGAAGATCGCCAGATCATCGAATGGGACAAGGACGATATCGACAGCCTGAAGTTCATGAAGGTCGACGTCCTTGGCCTGGGAATGCTCGGCTGCATGAACCGCGCCTTCAACATGCTGGAGGCGGACAAGGGGCTGCATGTCGAGCTGAAGGACCTGCAGGACGACGATCCTGATGTGTACGCCATGATCCAGAAGGCGGACACGCTCGGCACCTTCCAGATCGAGAGCCGTGCTCAGATGAGCATGCTGCCGCGCATGAAGCCGCGGCGCTTCTACGATCTCGTCATCCAGGTCGCGATCGTCAGGCCCGGGCCGATCCAAGGCGACATGGTTCATCCCTACCTTCGCCGGCGCGAAGGCTTGGAGAAGCCGGAATATCCCCGGCCCGAGCTACGCGCGGTGCTGGAAAAGACACTCGGCGTACCGCTCTTTCAAGAGCAGGCGATGAAGGTCGCCATCGTCGGTGCCGGGTTCACGCCTGCCGAGGCGGACCAGCTTCGCCGGGCCATGGCGACCTTCAAGTTTACCGGCGGGGTCAGCCATTTCAGCGGAAAGCTGATCGAGGGCATGGTCGAGCGCGGCTATCCGCGCGAGTTCGCCGAGCGCACCTTCCGCCAGCTCGAAGGCTTCGGCTCCTACGGCTTCCCCGAGAGCCACGCGGCGAGTTTCGCGAAAATCTCCTATGCTTCGTCGTGGATGAAACACCATCATCCCGACGTGTTTTGCGCGGCCCTCATGAATGCGCAGCCGATGGGCTTCTACGCACCCGCCCAGATCGTGCGCGACGCGCGCGAGCATGGCGTCGAGGTGCGTCAGCCTTGCGTCAATGCGAGCCGCTGGGACTGTACGCTGGAGCGAACCGGCGGACGCTATCTGGCGGTGCGACTGGGCCTGCGGGTGATCCGCGGCCTTTCGAACGCGGACGGTGCCAAGATCGTCGCGGCGCGCAGCACGACGACTTACGAGAGCGTCGAGGACGTTTGGCGGCGCTCGGGCGCGCAGCGTGCCGCGATCGAGAAGCTCGCGGACGGAGATGCTTTTCACGGCTTCGGCGCCGATCGCCGGCAAGGGCTGTGGAAGGTGAGGGGGCTCGGCGAAGCGCCGCTACCGCTCTTTGCGGCAGCCGATCGCGCGGCGGAAACGCTGAGCGCGGAAGGGGTCGAGCCAGAGGTGGCGCTACGCGCCCTAACCGACGGCCGCGAGGTGATCGAGGACTATCGCAACCTGCAATTATCCCTTCGCGCCCACCCGCTCACATTCGTGCGGGACGAGCTGGCCCGCCGCGGCGTTACGCGCTGCGCCGACCTCGCTAGCGTCCGCGACGGCCGGCACGTCGAGGTCGCCGGGATCATCCTCGTCCGTCAAAAACCCGGGTCGGCCAAGGGCGTCCTTTTCATCACGATCGAGGACGAGACGGGGATTGCGAATGGCATCCTCTGGCCGGACCGTTTCGAAGCGCAGCGCCGTACCGTCATGTCGGCCTCCATGGTCGGCCTGAAAGGGCGGGTGCAGAAGGAAGGGGAGGTGATCCACGTCATCTGTGACCGGATCATCGATCACGGTGATCTTCTGCACCGCGTGGGCGACATGTCCTTCCCCCACCGCACCGGGCGAGGTGATGCGGCCCAGCACCCCGGCTCCCCGGACCGCGGCGACAAGGGATGGAGCCCGGAGCCCCGCAACTTCTACTGGCCACCTCACGCGGAGGGTGCCGATCCGGAGGATGTCGTGCGCTTCAAGTCGCACGACTTCCATTGATCCCGTGACGCATTTGCCCAGACACCAGCGCGTCGTGATCGCGCTCTCGGTGCATATCCTGCGCGCCGGCGTTGCCCGCTGTTCCGAGACGAAGGTCGACGGAATAGAGGTGCGGCTCGCACTGCGCTGCCTGCTACCCCATTGCCCGGAACGCTGGCCGCTGGAGCTCTACTGGGACGCCGCCTCCCAGTCGAACGAGCTCGGTCGCACCCAGGGCGTAACCGCCGCATTCAATGGAATCGTGCGCCAACTTCGAAAAGCAGGACGCTATGAGGACGTCTCGCCGCTGTGAGCAAGCGACCGACGATCGAGGCACCCTACAGCACGCTGGGCGAATGGGCGGCGGACCGTGCGGATATGCGGATTGTATGCGCCTGTGGCCGCACCATGAACATGCCGGCTGCCAATATCCTCGGCCGTTTCAAGGGCGACGGCGAGGTGTCATCCAAGGTCATCCGGCTACGCTGCCGCGGGTGCGGTCGACGCGGTCATGCGTCCGTGTCGTCGATTCCGATCTTCCGGCGGTAGGTCGTCAGCCCTCGCCGACCGTCAGCGCTGATCGTCCACCGTCGGCCTTTCCGGCAAGCCCAGGCACTTCATCAAGCTGGCGCAGGTCGGTGAATGAGCCGCGCTCCTGGCGGTAACGGACGATCTCGAAGCCATGGCCCTTGAGCTCGGGCACGGCATCGAGTTCCTCAGCCGTGGCGGTGTTGACGTTGACGAGGGCGGCGTCGCTCATGGTGGTCCTTGTGCGATGGTGGCTGTCCAACGCGCATGTTGCGTCGGGGGACGCAAGCCCAAGGCACGCAAGCGATGGGTGCGAAGGTGACCGCGCCCATCGTTGTCGTGGGCGCTACGCAGTCAGGCCGGCTCAGCCTGGGCCGGCTTTCGGCCGCGCCGCTTGGGCTCCGTGGTTGGCGCTTCTGCAGCGACAGTCTTCGAGGGCTTGCGGCCCAAGCCGATCTTTTTCGCCATATCGCGGCGCGCTTCCGAATAGCCTTGCGCCACCATCGGATAATCCGCCTTGAGGTTGTAGCGCGTGCGATACTCTTCGGGGGTCAGCCCGTGGGTCGACAAGTGGCGACGCAGGGTTTTGTAGGGCTTGCCGTCGATCATCGAAATGATGTGATCCTTGCTGGCAAGCGACTTCCTCACGCTCACGGCCGCCACATGCTCGGCGGGCTGTTCGGACGCGGGCTCGACAACATCGCCGGCCAGCGCGTTCACGGCTGCGTGCATCGAGTTGAGGAAAGCGGGGACGGCATCAGCGTCGGCACGGGTATTGGGATTTCCCAACCAGGCGATCGTCAATTCGGTCGCCAGTTCGATCGTATTCAAGGTCTCGTCCATCTCAATGTCCCTATCGCGCGCCGGCGCTAATGCCCAACTGATGTTTTCATGTAGCCCAACTGATTTTCTGTTCCACCCCGGAATGACCTCCAGCGCTTGGGTATCGCTTGCGCGCTGAAAATATGTCAAAAATCCTCTCAGGGGGTCACGGCAGATGGAAGGTCATAACTTCGAGCGGTTGAAGGCCCACATCCTGCCTCGGTCAGTTGCGAAAGATTTTGAATCCGCACGATCGGAGTGGGACCTGATGTATGCCGAGATCAGTGATGAGCCCGACCATTGCCCCTGCGCACAGCAAATTCTGGAACATTGCTATATCCGGAACCGTCTCACGCAGCGTGAGACCTATGTCGGCAACATATGCATCAATCGATTTCTGGGCATCGATACCGGCAACCTCTTCGACGGATTGAAAAGGATCCGGAGCGACGCATCGGCCAATGCAAACGAGTCGGTCATCGAATATGCCAGGCGCAAGGGCTTTCTATACGGGAGCGAATATCAGTTCCTTCATAGCACCAAGCTCAAGAGAAAGTTGAGCGATCGCCAAGCGGCCTGGAAGGTAAAAATAGATCGCCGTATTCTCAGCCAGACCGTGGTGCAGCGACGGACAGACAGGTTCTCTGGCTAGGCGCGCAGTTTGACGCCCGAGCTCGTGCATAGAGCCGGACGAGCCCGAAAATATTACGGCATTGCATCGTCCAGTGGCTTGCCTCATCTGAGCGCCTACGGGCTCGAGACCACGAGGTGTGAAGGGCTGGTATGGGTATTGTGGTGTCGGCGACGAAGGTCGTGACGGTCAATGACGCTCACCAGAATGGTGTCGATACGTCGGTTGAAGCGAACCCTACCTTCGGGAGGCTGAAGGGCATCCGGCTCATTCACGTCTATAGCCGAAACCAGAAGGGCGATCGTCGCGACGATGGCAATCCCCTGATGCATGCGTTGAAGGCACGACGGGGCTTCTCCATCGCGCCCTTCTGGGCACAGCAGCTCCTGATGCGCGCCCGGCAAATCCTCGAGAAGGTGAAGGGGGATCTGCAGGGCTTTGATCATTGCCTGCCGATCCCGTCTTCGGCGCCCTTCTGCGCGCAATTCGCTGCTTTGGTCTCCGACGTATCCGGCGCACCGCTCCTGGATCCCGCCTTCCTGCGGAAACGGCAGGTCGGTGAGCTTCTGGCGGACGCCCGCGCTGCGCCACCTCGCATGCGGCCGGGCCTGAGAGGCGCATTTGCCTCGCAGCTGCACGCCTGGGAGCAGATGGAGCCAACGGCAGCCTATCAGGCAAAGGACATCAATGTCGGGCTTCGCCCGTTCTTCGGGGCGTTTGCGCTGGCGGGAGAGCCCCCGGAGCTGCGTGACAAGCGCATTCTCGTCGTGGATGACCTGTTCGCCAGCGGATCGTCGCTGCTATCGATAAGGGAAATCCTGCAGAACCAGCTTGGTGCCGAGGTAGCAGGCGTCTGCTTTCTTAGCGGTGTGTAAGGGCAAAATCATGATCTTGACCGCGCGCGCCATAATGCCTAGCTAGAGGGCAGTTTGGAGCGATCCACGACCTTGTATCAACCTCAGGGTCGTTAAATATGAGGCAAGGTGTAAAAACCTTGCAGGTCCGTGCTGGCACCGTGTCCCGAGGTCATACCCATAAGGGGAAAGTATCGGGAAGCCACGAAGCGGGTGGCGCAAATAGGGAAAGGGAGGCTGAAAAGCCTCCCTTTTTCGCATTCTGCGCCCATGACGTGTGTCGCGTACTCTTCGACCCCGCTTTCAACCGTACCGCACGCCCGCGGTACGGTTGCAGGCGGCTGAGCCGCCTGCAACAACGCTCACTCCTCCCAGAGCGGTTTGAGCTTGCGGGTACGCTTGCGCGTGGGACGCGGTGCCTCCGGCATCCCATGGGCTGCGATTTCTACTTGGATCTTGGCCAGATCAGCGAGCCATGCCTGGGTGCGTGCGGTCTGAGTTTGCATGTGAACCTCCGTCTGTTCGTTTACGACGGGGTCGGGCTGACGATCGGGCAGGATTGGGATCACAGGACCGCGGCAGCGGCCGCGAAGCGGGGCGTGGGGGTGCCGATTTTGTCGTGGGCGGGAGCGCCAGCGAAAGCCACGGCAAAATTGGGGGCACCGCGCATTCTTGACGCCGGCCCTGCCCGGTCGTCACGATGGCAAAGTGTCGACGATAGAGCCTTTTCAACAGTGGTGGGGGAGGGGCCGGGAGAGGAAGGCGATCCCGCGCCGATAGATTGCGCTTTACTGCATTGGTGATGGGAACCTCATGGGCGATCCCGGATGGTCATTGGCCGATCCTGATGATCGAGAGGACCAAGCCCCGGCGCGCCGCGCCGGGGCCAGACGCGATCACCATTCGTCGACGCGCATGATCATGAGGACGCGGGTGGTCTGGGAGGGATCGGCCGGATACTCCGAGCCTGCGGTGAGATCGGCGTTGTAATAGTCGATCTTCCAGTAGCAATCGGTGCCCTCGAACGCGAACCGGCCCATGTCACGCTCGCCATGCGGGTCGATCGACTGATCGAAACCGTCATAGGCGCGAACGGCGCGGAGAAGCTCGGCGCGCTTGCGGAAATTCCGGAACAGGCTGACGTCACCGATCAGTTCGGCCACCCCGCGGGTCATCACCACACGGTTGCGACCGGGCGCATGGATGTTGTCGCGCAGCCAGTCGTTGAGGCGGGCGATTTCGTAGGTGCCACCCTTGGCGCGGTCGGGTTGCGGCGTTTGCTTGGTCATGATGGTCTCCAGCCATTCAAACCCCGACGATCGGGGCCTTTCGACAGGCGACAGGACGGCCGGTGACAGGCGAGGGCGCGCACCCGAAGGGTCGAAACGCGAGTGGAGAAGCCCGCCTCGCGGGCTTGCGCGCGGGAGCGCACCGGCCAGGACGTCGGAGCCCGAAAGGCCCCCCGACTGTCGGTCAGGAGGGACAGCCATCGCCCCGGCTGATGCTGGACGACCGCGGCGATCGGAGGCATCGTCCGTCCATGCCCTCTGCTGCCAACATCGTCGCCCTGTGGCCCCGCTGGATGGAAAGCGCAGGCGAGATGCTGCGGATGAACGCGCGGGTCCGAACGCGTTGCTCGGGTTGCGGGACGTTGATGCGGGCGGACCTGCATGACATCGTCGCCCGGCATGGCCGGGGACATTCGCTGGTCGACACACTGGAGCGCTGCCGAATGGTCGAGTGTGTCAGCGCCACCTTCTATCTGGCATCGCGGACCTATGGCGGCCCGTGGACGACGCTGCTGCGTGATCCAGCGCTGGTCGCGGCGTTCGAGGCATTGCCACCAGTGCGGACCGCGCGGGGGTAATTGCAGGGCTGCGACACGACAGAGCGGTTCTCTACCAAGTTACCGATCGGGGCGCGAAGCGCGGGGTCGGGGCGGGCTCGATGCCCGCCCCGCCCCCCTTTCGTTGCGCCGAGAGGCGCGGGGACCTCTTGGCCCCCCACCCGGTCAGGCGAACGGGTCATATTCTTGCACGACGGTCAGCGAACTATCGCGATCTTCGGCGGTGATGACGGCGTATTAGGTGCCGACGGCGATGACCATGGTGGCGACCATGAGGGTGCGCGCGAGGCTGAGGGCGGATTTGCGGGCGATCCAGATATCGTTGAACCTGTCCGAGGCTTCTGTGAAGCCGGCGGGGTTCATCCCCGCTCGACAGNATGGCACGCGGCGTACCCACTAGTACGGTTTTCGCATGACAACCGATGACCATGGTGGCGACCATGAGRGTGCGCGCGAGGCTGAGGGCGGATTTGCGGGCGATCCAGATATCGTTGAACCTGTCCGAGGCTTCTGTGAAGCCGGCGGGGTTCATCCCCGCTCGACAGGCGCCCGACAGGACGGGGAGGGGCCGCGATCACTTTTTGCCGGCACGGCAAAAAGCCGTAGCGCAGCGCCCGGACCCCTTGCGGGTTGATCGTACCAGGCCCCTAGCCGGCCCAGGGATTGCGCNGCGATCACTTTTTGCCGGCACGGCAAAAAGCCGTAGCGCAGCGCCCGGACCCCTTGCGGGTTGATCGTACCAGGCCCCTAGCCGGCCCAGGGATTGCGCCTCCAGGAGCGGGGTGAAGCACGCCGGCCGGAGATGTGCTGTGCAACGATGGACCGCCCGATGCGCCGCCTTCGCGCAGGCTGTGGACGCTGACCCGATCCCGCGCCCCCTTCTGCGTTCCCGGCGTTCCTGAAGCGTTGCGCGCCAGACAGAATGGCTGTTGCCTAGCCGGGTCAAAGACAGGTTGCCGCCAGCGGAAGAAATCTTTCCCCGTGCGCTGGCGCACCGTCAGTCGATCGTCACCCGAATGGGCCAAGACCGGTCACGGGCTTGGTGGAGCGAAGCGCCATAGAGCGACGGTCCCGGCACAGCCGGGAGACGCCTGTCTTGAAACCGGGAAGCGAAGGGAGTTTCATTGATGCAGCATGATCGCACCGAAATGCACAGAACTAGCGAGACGAAGAGCGATAGTCCGGATGATCGCACCGAAATGCACAGAACTAGCGAGACGAAGAGCGATAGTCCGGACTTGAGGAAAGCAGCTCCGACGAGCCCCCCAGGATCCACTGTGGCGGCACTCTTCTCGACGGTCGGGACCGCCACACTCCTCAGCCTGTTTGCCGGTGTCTGCTATTACTACACCCTCCACTATCGCGAAGCCTATCTGGGGCGTCTCGGCCTTGATCCCGCGATGCTACCGATCACGATGCAGGAGGCGATCGCGAAGGGGTTCGAGGGGATCGTGCTGAATGTCTCGTGGGTGGTGGCGATACTGACTGTCGGTACGCTGGCGTATATCGTTCTGGCGTGGGGCGGGGCCTACGCATTGCAGAAGCTTTTCACGAACCTCGGCATCTCATTGAAGGTGAGAACACCACACCCGGCGCTGATCGAGCTGGGTCGGAATGAGGGATTTCGAGCCTCCTTCATCGCCGCTCTCGTCGCGATCGGCGGGACCTTCCTCGGCGGGCTGGGCGCGGTCCTGGTCGGCGGCCCGGCCGACGCGGCCGGGAACCGGGCGGCAGAGGCGCTGTTGGCGAGGGTGAACTCTACCAGCGGTATCTGCGCACGCTATGAGCTGAAGGGAGGAAGCACGCTCATCGGTTGGCCCATCGGCAGTACCGCCGACCGCCAATTCGTGTTGGGTAACGACAATGCCACGCACGTCATCAAACTGGACGATCTCCAGCGGCTCAACGCGACGAGCGTGCTGTGTCAAACAGCGAAGACCGTCTCGCATTCGCGGCTTGGGCAGACGGATCGCTCGAACTCGTAAGGCAATCGTTACCCGGACGCTTCACGACCAGCTGCGCGAGACGTTACCCGACGGCAAGAAGCCGGAGCCATTCCAGAAGGCGGTCTAGTGGGCGGCGAACACGCGAAAGGCCCGGAGCTCGAAGCTCCGGGCCGTTGCTGTCTGGGCTCAGAAGGGGACATCGTCCCCGTTGTCGTAACCGCCGTCCTGCGTGCCGCCATGCTGACGGCCGCGGCTGAGCAAGGTCACTTCATCGGCAATAATCTCGACGCCGTAGCGCTCGATGTTTTCCTGGTCGGTCCAGCGGGTGTAGTGGATGCGGTCCCGGACCATGACCTTCTGGCCCTTGTCCACATACTGCGCGACGGTCTTGCCGATGCCGTTGAAGCAGGTGATGCGGTGCCATTCGGTGTCCTCGATGCGGCGATTGTCGCTGTCCTTGGGGATCTTGCCTTCGCTGTCCCGCTTCGGGCGCGAGGTGGCGAGGCTGAACTGGGTGATCTTGGTCCCGCCCTGGGTGGTGCGGGTCTCGGGGGTGGCGCCGACGTTGCCAGCGAGGATGAGGTACGCATCGAGGCCTCCATTGTGTCGCCCGGTGCTCATCACCGGATCAACAAGCCGAAGGCGCCCTCCCCTCTCTAGTTATGGCAACCGCTTGCCCGATGCCCACGCCACGCGTCATTCCAATCCTTGTGAACATGTGGCACTTTGACAACAAGCTCACGGTGTCCACCGATTAGATGCTCTCGGGCCTTCACTAAAAGCCGCTCTGCTGCCTGTCCGCGATCGGCGTAGACAATAATTCGCCGCACTTTCTCGGGAATAGCAACGAACGGGAGCCGCTCAACGCCGCCCAGTGCCCAGCTTGGTGTGCCGAACCATTGCATAGCCGACATGGCGTCCTCAATTCCTTCAGCGAGGCCGAGCTCCTCTGTTGCCGGTGCGAGACGGATGGCGGAAGTACCCAGAAGGCCGAGAGAGACCTTGGGTTTGGCGATCGGCTTGTGAAGGACATCGCTAGGATCGAGAACTGTCCGTTGGACCGCGACAATCCCGAGGTCGTTCTCGACCGCGGCGATCATAGCCGGCATGAACCGCTTGTCGGGGCCCGAGCCGAGGATCGTGTTCGGGTTAAAGCGGAGGCAGCGAGGGTAGGGGCCTGATAGCCCGCGCGCGATTAGATATTGCTCGGCAAGTGTGCCGGCTATTGGAATGCTCGCTTTCCAAAGGCGATTGGCAAGCGCACCCATGTCGCGCTTCGGCGGGTCTATTGGCATCGCAAGCGGCGCGCGATCATGGAGGCGCTGTCGATGAAGGGCTTTCATGACCTCGACAGCGGAGCAGCCGGCAAAGCAGTGAAACAGAATGGCGCTGTCGCCGAGACGGACAGACAAACTAGGAGATGTGTCATCATGCGCGGGGCACCGGCATTCTCCGCGAGAACCGCGCCAGACTCCGCCAAGCCCTTCGACGATTGCCTTTGCCCGAAGTGCGGCGTCGACTGATGACCTAGCCACGGGACGCGTCGTGATGATTTGCTGTATCCCAACTATGCCCCGTCCCTCCGGCAACCCTGAACCGAAAGATTGACAGCATCCTCCTCTCTGAAGACCAATGACAGTCCGACAACCAACCGGGGCCATGGCGCTGATAGGCCTAGCTCGTCGCGGCGCTGGTTGCATATCGCAGGCTTAGGAATAGCGCCCAGTGAACAGATCGCCGAGGGCGCGTCGTCGAAACGCATTCCACCAGCGACGTCGACGATGCTCTGCGGCATCGTGGATCATGTGGCAGCGCTGACAAAGTGCGGCTAGATTGCTCCAGCGTGGCCCGCTGAAGCTGGGGTCGTGGTTCAAATGAGCGGTTGCGAGATAGACCGGTCTGCGCGTCATTCGGATCGCATCTAGGGCGATGAAGCGAGGGGGGCGGCGAAGCAGGCGACCGCGGCCATCGCGCCACGATCGGACCTCCACGTCCCACCAGGCACCATCGCCTTCCACAAGCTGAGCCACATGGCGACCATGGGGACGCCGGCAATGCTCGCAGCGACCGCCCGCGCGCTGAAAGCGAACGATCCGGCTGATCTCCGGCCAGTCGATTGGGTATAGCCAGCGATGTTCCGGACGGATCGGCATCACGCGATTCTGAATCATGTGCTGGCAGAACGAAAGGAGAAAGTGCACTTAAGGCTTCAACCTGAAGGCTGCAGCGTGGTCGAGAACGATCAGCGCGTTGCACTTTCTAATCCTGCTCGCTGGTACTTTTCGCCAGGACGGCGAATGTGTCGGCGATGAGTTCGGTACGATAGGTCGTGTCATTGTTTTCGCCGTGCTGGCTCTCGCGCACTCGGCCGGTTACATGTACAAGATCGCCAATTTCCGTCAATTCGAGCTGGCTCGCTACGTTCGAAAAACAAACGACGCTGTTCCAAAGCGTATCTTGTTTCCATTCATCGCCGTCACGACGTTTATAGTTGGCAGCGATGTTGACGTACGTCACTTTCTCGCGCTTCGTGATCCGGCCAACCCGCCCAATAATCCGAAACTCAGCAATGTTCTGCGGCATGGTCCTCTCCCTTCGTTGACCGGGGACCTGGCGTCCCCAACATCCTGGCTAGGATCCCTTCCGGCCGTCTTCGCGCCGTCGGAAATGATATCGCGCTAGGTTCGCCGGCGTCGCGTAGGTGTGATACGCTTCGATCCAGTTGCGGCTGATTGCCTGCTGCGCGGCTGCCAGCGGCATTTCGTGCTCACAAACCAAACGCCAGAGCACGAAGGCGAGGGCATTCTTGTCGTCGGCGTTTGCCTGACCGAGGCGTGGCTGAAGCCAAAGATCGCGAGGATCCAGTGGGGCACCGCCCAACGAGATCGGTATTAGATGATCCAGCTCATAATTGGCCATAGGTTCGCCTGGATGCTGCGCGTTCATCATTCGACGTTTAAGTGGGCCAGTGATGGAATAGGCTGGTCGAACCGATCGCGAGTATCCCGGACGACAGATCGTCGTGCCGATATTGTCCTGATGGACGCTAGGGTCGCTAGCGCCCATTACGGTTGGTGGTGGCAAACGTCTGATCACGCTGACGGATTGCGCCAGGTCATGTCTGATTTTACGCAGGTCACGGACCGCTTCGCAAAGCGGCGCCTTGCCGTTGTCACGGCATGGGATGCCCAAAGCGATAGCGTCGGATTTCCGTTCATCACCCGTGCGATGGCAAAAACTTAAAGCGGCTAGCGCAAGGGCGCCGTTCGTGATCGCACGCAACCTCATTGGCCCGCCCCGCGAGCGGCGGAAATCTCAACACGAGAGGCAAGACCCGTACGGCATCGCATAGTGTCAATATACCACAGGACGAAATTGGACGCTACAACCTAGCTACTAGTGCGCTGCCATACGCTCGGTCCGAAAACCCCAAAGGCTTTTGGCAAGATCCAGCTCATCGCGCTTCGCCTTTCCAATCATTCCCGCGAAATAGGCGCCAGGGGTGAGACGGATCTCAGCGCGCGAGTAGCGCTCGGCAGTGATCATGATCGCTACGGCCGTAGCATCCGGCCCGAGCTTCTCGAGCGCATCAACGTAGACACCAATCCGAATGCCGAGATCGTTGCGAAGGCGAGAGGCCGCGCGATGGATATCGGACCAAGACGGCTTGTGGGCTCCGACGTACATGGCTGTCGTAGGAAACATCTCCACCAGTTCGGCCGGGCGGGCATTGAACCGACTGTTGGACGGTGACTCTGGGAGATCGGCTGCGACTGGTCCGAAACCGGTTGGATCAGAACTACAAGCTCGCTGAGCCTGTACATCTTCGATGGGGTGAGGGCTGGTTTGTATATGTAAGGAGGGATCATTTTTTGACCCTGACCCTTCATTTTCTTCTGGAAACATGAACTGGTCGACAGTCGTTGCGACCAAGCGCTCAACGTCGCTTAAACGACCAAGCGCCTCCTGAAAGGCTTCGGTATCGCGGAGCGCTCTCGCGTTGGCTGCTTCCGCCGCGACACGATCGATAGCAAGCTGCAGATCTAGCCAGTGCGTCCCGGTCAGCCGCATGTCTGCGGCCTGCGCAACCGCCTGACTGACGATACGCCGAACTCGGCCAATTTCCTGACGCCCTTCCTTAAAGAGGCGTGATTGCGCAGAATATGCGTCCGCGAGCTGCCGCAATTCCTCGAAGCGGATACGCAATGGCGAGAGATCGACCCCAAAAGCGATGGAGATCGTCCCGTTTTCGTCGCGACGTCCCGTACGACGTCCGTGACCGCTGTCGCGCGCAAGGATCAAGCCCAATGCGCGCAGCTGACGTAGCCTGGCTTTGATGGCACTTACGGTCTTGCCGGCGACCTCAGCGAGGGTCAGATTACTCGGCCAGGCAATCGGTGAACGGCCAGCCTTCCAATCGTCTGCATGCGTGTAGCTGATGAGGTGCTCAAGCGTTTGCAGCGCACCGATGCCTATCCCGAGCGCTGGTGCTGCCCGCTTGACGATCGCGAAAACGGCCTTGCGGTCGACTTCGGCAGGCGCATCGGCGAGCCGTGCTTCGAGTGCTCTCGCGATCTGACGCGAAAAGGCCGTTATTGGCCGGGCGCCTGTCCCGCCGGTAAAGGCCGTTTGGGTATAGCTCATCGTTCGTCCCCTCTGTCGAGGGACCGTCAGCAGGCAAAACAGAGGCGTGGCGCGAAGCGCGCTCCCTTGAACCGAGGTTCGGAAACCGGTACGTGGAGGGTCTCTGAGTGACCGGTCAGCGTTTGGCGACGCTACCACGTTGCGATTTCTGGGTGCCCGGCCTTCGTGCCGGGCATTCGTTTATGTGCTCACGGTCGCCCTTTCCGTTCGCCCCGCACACGTCGACAATCGACGGCCGGGAACACAACAAGAAGATGCCAGCCTGGCGATTGTCTCAAAAGCAGTACGATTCGTGCTTTCACGGACCGAGCAGGTCTAATGTTCGTGCTTTGACGGACCCGGGACCGCCGGGTTCGTGCTTTGAAGGACTGAAGATCGTGCTTTCGCGGACCGGATCGGCCGGGCTTATCAACGAATGTTCGTGCTTTGACGGACCGATCGCCGAATCGGTCTGCGCCTGATTCGCCAGCGGCTTCAGCTGGCGACTACAGCCTTTTTTGGCATCAACGTAACAAAGGTAGGGGCCGCCACTCGACGTTTCGCAGCGCCGTCCGGGGGTACATCTGCCTCATTCAAAATGATGCTGTAATCCGGGATAGAGTCCGCATCAGCGATGCCACGGAGAACGTGCCGGAAATGCTTGAGGGTGTTCTGATAGCCAAGCTGGAGGCGTAGATCGTTCAAGCCGACCTGAACGGGTCCGTCAATGCAAGTCGACCGCGCGACTTCATACAAGCGACGTTCGACCGGGCCGAGCTGAAAATAGTGAGGTGAATATTCGAGAACGCGGCGGTCCTGCAAAATCGCGCGGTATAGCCAATCGCAAAGCCGAACCTTCACGCCCTTGAGACGCTGTTCACCAGTTCGTGTTTTTGTGTACTGCAGGATTGCTTCCGAGAGCCAAGAGAAAAACCCGGTTTGCCCCTCTCCACCAGCCTCAATATTTGTTTTAATCTGCGTACCCTGAAGTCGTCCCAAGGCATCTTGCAGGCGCGTGTAGGACCGGGCGGATCCGTTGACTCCCGTCACGCGGAAGAGGTCATGGGCCGTAAAGTAGAACTCTTGAGCAACGCGCTCGCCAGCATCCATCTTCGCAACCAGCAGGCTTGCAATATAAAGCAGGATCTCTTTGTCGTAGATCGTCGCGACCCCACTTGGACCGGCACCGATCTCGATCGAGACGGTATCGGTCTTGTAGACGAGCGACTTTTTGGACCCGGCCTTTGCAAGTGCAAAAAACGGGTACGCCATGAGCGAGTGCTCGCCGCGCACCTCGGCCAGAAGGGGGCTGTCCAGGACGAACAGGTCGCCTTGCGTCGGGGAAGCTTCGGTCATGCCGCGGCAACCTTGGTCCGCAAAAGCACGAAAAGCGCTCGCCGAAGGTCCGCGAAAGCACGAAAGGGGCGGTTCCCTACGAGGGGGAATGCGACGATCGGGGCAAACTTGGAGCGATCTTCGTGTTTTTGCGGACCTACCGTCAGCCTGCCCTTAGGCACCCGACGGTCGACCCGGAGGATAGGAAGAAGGCTCGGAATCATGGGCTGACGTTTAACAGGTCGGTCGCGGATGTCACAGGCGTAGAACGACGCTTTGCCTTGATCCGAGGTTGGCCTCCGATGAGCCGCGCGATCACAGGAGTGGTCAGCTCGTGCAAACAGCCATGCTCATCCACGGTCATCCACGCATATGGAATGCGGTAATCTGCAGGTCGAGCCATTGCTCGACCGCAGAACGTAGGCGTGGAAGCATCGTTACGTTCGCCCTCCGCCGATCCTTTAGATCCGGTCGCCGGTCTATGTAGCCCAGCGCTTCCAATTGCTCGATGTGACGCAAAGCCGTAGTCGTCGATCCGCCGCTCAAAACGCATAGCTGCGTGACGGGCATAACTTTTTCCTCTGCGTTGGAGACATAGAGCTCGAGGATCATGTCCCAACTCGGATCACCAAAGCGTACGCCCTTGAAGCAGCGGCCGCGCTCACGGCGCCCGGTTAGAAGCGCCTTTGCCTCTCCGAGCCGCCTCTCCGCGCGTGTCCCCGATGACGCAGCGGCAGAGAGCAATGTGTCTTCGACGGCCTTACGTGGGAGACGCACGACGACGTCTATCAGGTCGTCGGCCTCTGGTATTGAAGCCATGATCGTCTCGATCCATCAAGAAGGTAGGGCTCGGCGTCACGCGGCAACCGCAGCGTCCCTAGCGCCAGCGCGCAGAGCGCTAGGTAAGCGTAAATTCCGAGGCCCGAATGATAGGCAAATAGCGGAACGCTGGGCAGCAGAACGGCGCAGAGGCTCATGAATAGATTAGCCAACGCAAAACCTGTTGCCCAAATTGGCCAAAATCGGGTCGTCGTGATGCCGAGCCAAAAGAAGCCTGCCACGACACCCAGATCTATCACAAACGTGATCGCTTCTGCTGGTGCGAAGTAATACGGATTTGCCAAGCGCAGCGCTGTAGTTGTGCCCGATGCGACAAGGTTTATCGCCGCGCCCAACCGCTCGGGGCGCCCCCCAAACACGAACGCCCCCGTGCAAACGGTGAACAATACCGTGTTGAAGGCCAATGCCAAAACGAGCTGTATCGACATTGGCCTTCCCGTGCGATGCCTCAGACCGTTTCGCGGTAGGCGGCTTCGAGCGCCGTCATTGCAGGCTTTGGGGCGCCCTCACCCCAGTTTGTCTCTGTCAAGCCGAGCTGACGACCGACCTTTTCCGTGAATGGGTGCGCCCGCATTGCCATTTGGTCCTGGCCTTCGACCAAGGCGGCCAAGGCTGCGACCGTGGCCTTCACCGTCCGCTGAGCCATCGCCGGCGACAACCGGTGCGCTTCCGTTGCCTCGAGCGTCGTCAGCAAAAACTGCGCGGTATCCCGCGCCGCCAGGTTGATTGATCGTTCCGCCTTGCGAAGCTCGTCCGCCACGATCCGACCGGTATTCTCGAGTGCCTGCATTACGTCTCCTTGGGCGCCGCAGCGCCGCTACCGTAGCTTAAGGCCGAACAGGAACGTCAGCGTCAGGATCACCATACCGGCAACGGTCAAGCCGATTGGGGTCACGATCGCGATGATCACACTCCAAATCGCCGCCTGCTTCCAGGTGAGCATATTCGCTGCCGCCCCTGTGGTCGGCAAGGGCAACGGAAGAGGAAACAGCCGTTCCTCGGAAGGGGGGCTGATTGCAGGGGGTAAAGGCTCTACCCCTCCGTCATAGTCTGCAACCAGTCGGGCCGCATCAACCCGGGAGTTCGTGCCGAGCAAATTGTTGGCCTTCAACAACTGCTTATCGACAGCACGCGAGCTGACGCCAGTGAGCGCCGCGATCTCTTTCGAACTGCGATGCTGATAAACGAGGCGGAGGTAGGAGAGTTGGCGTTCGCTCAACTGCGCCACGCGGAACGAGGGTTTTTTGGTGTCTTCACCCGTCGGGGCGACGTCTTTGGCAAGCGATTGCCCAGGCCTATCAGGAGAAACTTCCATTGGATCCCCCTGCAAGATGGAGCGATCCTCTGCCAGAACCTTTCTAAGCCATGTTCGTTCTCTATCGGGCCGCCGTTCTAAGATCCCAACCGCAGCTTGCCAGCGGCAGTTCGACGTTCACAGAAACTCGTGACGTTTCGAATCGAGACGTCGACGACATCGGCAATCCAAGCGTCCGATGGATTACCCGGCGGCGCTCAACCTCGCCGGCGCAGCTTGGACGCCGCCTAACACCGTTCCTCGACTGACGTCGCATTTGCCGGCCGCCCACGCGCGGCTTGCCACGTCGCGATATACGCGAAGCTCGGCGGCCTACTGCGGCGGACGAGCACGCCTCGGAGACGCCAATCCCCTGCCCGTTCACAACACTGTCCGATAAAGTCGATTCTCGGACAGCGCTTGGCGAGCGGCTTTGTCAGCTATATTGAGGGCGTCGATGATTGATCCTGACGAAAGCGCGCCCTCTC
The DNA here is from genome assembly GCF_001421965.1 of Sphingomonas sp. Leaf67. Lineage (GTDB taxonomy): Bacteria > Pseudomonadota > Alphaproteobacteria > Sphingomonadales > Sphingomonadaceae > Sphingomonas. Next base: position 99,136 of record NZ_LMLP01000002.1, on the reverse strand, counting down.
CGGTTATCTGGGTCGAAGACGATGGCGTACCCGCGCTGCCTGGTTTGTTGGTCGCCGAGATCGAGAGCGCAGCCGTCTATGCCAAAGCGTCACGGGCGAGTTCGACCCAACGAGTGTATGCGTCCGATTGGAGGATTTTCACTGCCTGGTGCAGCGACCGGGCAATCGAGCCATTGCCAGCGGATCCTCGCGCTGTTGCGACGTTCCTTGCTGCCGAGGCAGACAAAGGTGCAAAGCCCGCGACCATCGGGCGGAGGCTCGCAGCGATCGGATATCACCACAAGCAGGCGGGGCTGCAGCCGCCTCAGGCCCGGGAGGGTGCCGCAGTGATCAGTCAGGTCCTAGGCGGTATTCGCCGCAGCAAGGGCGTGCGGCCGGTGCGTAAGCGGGCGGCGGACGGTGATGCGCTTCGCGACATGCTGCGCGCTATTGATGGGGACGGGCTGCGCAGCGCGCGCGACCGGGCGGTGCTAGCGCTTGGGATGGCAGCAGCCCTGCGCCGATCTGAGATCGTTGCGTTGACGCTAGACGATGTTGAACTCGTGCCGGAGGGATTGAAGGTAATTATCCGCGGCTCAAAAACAGATCAGGAGCGTGCCGGCGTCGTAATTGCGGTCCCCGAAGGTCGTCGCATTCGTCCCAAAGCGTTGCTGCTCGCCTGGATGAAGGAGGCCGCGCACGAAGACGGCCCCTTGTTTCGCAAGCTGACGCCCGGTGATCGGCTAACCGACCGCGGGATGTCGGATCGTGCGGTTGCACGGCTCGTGCAAAAGCACGCCGCAGCGGCTGGCTACGATCCTTCTGAATTCGCAGGACATAGCCTACGCGCTGGCTTTCTAACCGAAGCAGAAGCATCAGGCGCCAGCATTTTCAAGATGCAGGAAGTAAGTCGGCACAAGTCGGTGCAAGTACTCGCTGCCTACGTCCGCAGCCGAGAATTATTCCGCGAGCACGCTGGCGAAAAGTTTCTCTAAGCAGCTTGCTTTGAGGCATGAATACCATCGGATCCCTCGAACTGCGGCGGCCGCATCCTTGAACAACCTTGATGTGGGGGCGCTACATAACGCGGACCCAGTCATACGCTTGGGACATGACTCATCGGTCATAGCGACAAGATGACGGTGGTCGCCAGGGCGACAGCGGAGAAGAGGGCCGGGGCAGTGGTCGGCCAGCTTCAAAAATTGCCAACCGAAAAATTGAACGTTTGCGTTTGATTGATGCTCTAAAGGAATTTAGTTGATAGTATCAAATGGGGCGTTCTCGGCAGGCGCCCGAAGACGCGCAGTATTATTAAAGGATCGTATCTATGCGAGCTATCACTTCCGATCCGACGTCGATGAAGCGCTGCACCACGGAGGTCTTGCTGACCACTAGGTGTAGCGGTCGGGCCCTTGGCGGGAAATGTTCGCATCAATCTCACGTCAACCGCTGAGACCCCAGGATCGACCCGGTCAGCTTCGTACCTATAGCGTGCTCATACCAACTACCGCTTGCTCGCGGCCGTTCTTGGCATCCGGTCAGTGACGCCGGGATTTACGAGTGTCGTTGACGGGCCGGTGACGGAAGCACCAAGATTGGCTGAGAAGAGCAGTTCCCATCTGGCAAGCATTATCAAAGTTCGCCTGTACCGCGCACGCACGAGCGGCTTGCTGGCGACGACCAACCTGCCATCCGGCGTGCTTGCGAGTTCCGGTGGCACAGTCAGACCGTACCGATGTCGGCCGGAGTTACCCGGCGGTGTTGCTAGTCCGGTATCAAGCCAAGAGAAGCGTCTTGGATCCTTTACGTCGACAATCGAGCGTGTAAATTTCAGGAAGGCTATCAAGATGCTTGCGCGATCCCTTTTCGCCATTACAGCGCTTGCTGTGACGGCGGGCCCGGCGGTCGCACGATTGCAAGAAGCGCCGTCGTCGCGTCAGCGCCTGATCGTTCTCACCGACATCGGCAACGAACCTGATGATTCGGAATCAATTGTCCGTCTGCTGCTCTACGCGAACGATATCGAAATCGAGGGCCTCGTCGCGACGACATCGCGACATCATCCGCGATCTCCGCTTCGCCAGTTAATTGACGAGCGGGTCGCCGGATATCGCACAGTGCTAACGAACCTGCGCGTTCACGACGCCCGCTATCCCGATGCCGAGCGCCTGCAGACGCGCGTTCTCGTTGGAAGCCCGGTCTACGGCATGAGCGGCGTCGGCAAAGGCAAAGACACCGCGGCTTCGCGCCGAATTATTCAAGCCATCGACAGTCCCGATCCACGTCCGGTCTGGATCGCGGTCTGGGGCGGTGCCGCCGATTTGGCGCAAGCCTTGTGGACTGTGCGCGCTACGCGATCCGCTGAAGCGCTTGACCGCTTCGTCGCCAATCTGCGCGTCTACTCGATCTCGGATCAGGATGACGCGGGACCTTGGGCGCGCGCCTATTTTCCAAAGTTGTTCTGGATTGCCGACGTCCACGGCTTCACCCATTATAACCAGGCGACTTGGGGAGGGATTTCCGGTTCGTTCCCCGGAGCCGACCAGAGCGTCGTCAGCAAAGGCTGGCTCCAAGCTAACATTCGCGACGTCGGCCCGCTGGGTGCGCTATATCCGCTGCCGGCCTACATTATGGAGGGGGATACACCGTCTTTCCTGAACCTCATTCCTAACGGGCTTTCGGTCCCGGAGCGACCGGACTGGGGTGGCTGGGGCGGACGGTATGACCGGTTGTCGACGGACCTAGGTTTGTGGACGACCTCCGGTGATCTGCTTCTTGGCGCAGACGGCGAGGTTACAGAATCGCCACAGTTGACCATCTGGCGGTGGCGCGTTGCCTATCAGAACGACTTCGCGGCTCGCATGCGATGGACGGTCACGCCCCGCTACAAAGACGCAAACCATGCACCCGCTGCGGTGCTCAACGGCCGAGACGGGAGTGCTCCAGTCGAGATTGCAGCTTGTCCGGGCAAACCCGTTGCCTTAACCGCTGCGGGATCGAAGGATGCCGATGGCGACCGGCTGACCTACCGCTGGTTGAGCTATCGCGAAGCCGGCGGGCTGTTCGTCCCGTCAATCACACTGTCGTCCGGAACCAGCATGCGTACCGAGCTGACGATTGGCAACACTGCCCGCACAGACCAATTCACCCCGCCCGCCACCTATCCCATCCATGTCGTCTTGGCGGTCACAGACAGCGGCCAACCGGCGCTGACCAGCTATCACCGCGCAATCGTCATAGTGCCGGGTGCATCGTCGCCCACGAGTACCGCCCCGTGCGTCGTTCGACCGATCCCGCCGGTTCATTAAAACTTGAGGTCGCCGGTTCTGGCACCACACCGGTCGGTTCCTCCGCCAATAAAACAGAAGCCAAATAATGCATATCTTGGGCTCGACGGTAATGTTGAGCGGTGCCGCCGCACATGAACTCGTTGCATGTAACCTGGGAAGCGGCAAACCGGGCCGCGCTACGCCGCGCCGTTCGTTCCCCCTTGGCGAGCGCTGGTGCGATACCGCCGGCGAACCAATCAAAGCGCATGGCGAGTCGATGATCGCAGTTGATGGCGCCTCCTACTATGTGTTTAGTTTCACCGATTCAACGTGCGACCCTTTCGTTAGAATGGAAGGAAGCCGTCTAGGACAGGTACGTTTAGGAGGCGCCACGACCACGCACGGCATCATAGCAACTATACCGCGGCCGCAAGCATCGCTCTCGACGCTGTATCGAGAACTCGGGATCAACCGATGACAGTAGCGAAATGTCAGAAGCCAGCGACAATAACGGATTTAGAGACTGGGTCGAAGGCCCCTCATTCAACGACTTTGACCCAAGCCGAAGAGGCGACGTTCGTGGCATTCCGTTCTCATACTTTGCCGCCGCTCAACGATTGCCTTTATGTGCTGCAGCCAATGATCCCGCATCTGACACGGTCAGCGCCACACCGCTGCCTGCAGCGGCTCGAGATATCCCGCCTGCCGCCCCGATCCACGACTGGACAGCCCACGTTATCGAGGTGGACGAGATCGACACCTACATTCAAAGAAGGCAGCGAGCGGTAATCTGGATGGCGTACAGCCGCTGGCATCGACGCGTCGTTGCTTATCATCTGGGCGATTACGGCGTAATTAACACGACCGCCATCTAAACCCTAGCTAATGCTGCTGTCGGCGAGATGGAGCGCATCTTCACCGACGCCAACTCTCACTGCCATCTAGCTTTCACCCGGATCAGCGCTTCTGAACCCCATCACCAGACCAAGCCGCAGCCCGCTCTGATCCCATCATCCAACGCCTCGTTTCGCGACATGCTTGCCCGCTTCAACCGCCGGATCAAGCGCGACTCCAAGACCTGTCAAGTGCTCGAGCTAAACCCTCGAAATATTCCTTTCAAGAAAGCGCGGGCAAAGCCCAAATTGAACACTTCACGTCGCGGCGGCGTCGAGTTCGCCGGCCGTTTAACCGGCTTCACCTCGTGTCATACCACCGCCGCGGCAACGTTGCGTCAGCGCCGTACACAGTGCGCGAGATCGATTGTTGCCTGCCGCCATTGGTCGATATCATCGGTTGACAGCTCCGTCTCCACCGAGTGTCCGTTCATGTACAGCACAAAACGGTTGCCCGCCGTGACCTAAACCGGGAACTGCTGCCGGCTGCTGCTCAGATCGAGCAATGCTCCCCATTACTCAACGCAGGGCGGCGCCGCGCCATGCGTAGAGGCTGACGACAACGAACGCCGCCGCAGGAAGCAGGAAGGCGGCCGGCGTGCCGTACAGTTCGCCGATTAGTCCCATCGGATAGGGAAGCAGCACGCCGCCGCCGATCGCCATGACCATGAACGATGCGCCGCGCGTCGCCGCCGGTCCCAGATCGCGGACCCCCAGCGCAAAGATCGTCGGGAACATCGTCGACATGAAGAAGAACACCCCGATCATCGCGATCAGCGACACCCGGTCGATCCCCGCCGCGACGATCAGCGTCAGCACGACGTTAATGAGGCCGAACACCAGCAGCAGGGTACGCGGTGCGATCCGGGCGAGCAGCGCCGTGGAGGCGAAGCGGCCGAGCATGAAAGTCACCAGCGCGAGCGATAGCAGATAGGCCGCCGACCGCGCCGACAGCCCGTCCCAAGTCGCGATCGCGACGTTGATGAACAGTGCGCCGATGCCGACCTGCGCACCGATGTAGATCGCCTGGGTCAGCACGCCGTAGATGAAGTGCGGCCGCTTGAGCGTGACCTGCCCACCGGACAAAGCGTGGGTTTGCTCGGCGATCTCGGGCAGTTTTACGCGCGAGACGAACAGGGCGAAAACGACCAGTGCGATGCCGATGCCGGCATAGATCATGCGGACGCTGTCATGCCCGCCGCTGGGCGTACTGCCCTCCTCGGCGAAGAACAGCGTACCGCCGATCAGCGGCCCGATGAAGGTGCCGAGGCCGTTGAACGACTGGGCAAGGTTCAGGCGACGCGACGCGCCCTCGGCCGGGCCGAGGACGTTGACATAGCTGTCCGCCGCAGTTTCCAGACAGGCAAGGCCCGATGCGAGCACGAACATGGATCCGACGAATGGCGCGAACTGGCCGATGCCGGCGGCCGGAATGAACAGCAGCGCGCCCACCGCCGTCACCGCCAGTCCGATCAGGATGCCGGCCTTGTACCCCAGCCGTTGCAGCAGCATTCCGGCGGGCAGGCTGACAACCAGGTAGGCGCCGAAATAGGCGACCTGCAACCAAGTGGATTCGGCGGTGCCGACCTTCAGCGTATCCTGGAAATGCTTGTTCAGCACGTCGAGCAGGCCATAGGCCAACCCCCAGATAAAGAAGAGGCTGATCGCAAGCGCCAGCGCGGTACGAAGAATGCGCGGCGGCACGTCCTGCGCCAGGACGATTTGAGGGCGCTTCATTTCACGTCTCCGAGAATGGAGGGATCGATACGGTACAGGCGGCAGGCATTGCCGCCCCAGATGGCGCGGCGGTCGGTCATGTCGAGGTCGCCGATCGCATCGGCGAGCGCTCCGAGCACCATGTCGTAGCTGCCGAACAGGCGGTCGGTGGGGAAATCGCTGGCGGCCATCACCCGGGCGGGACCAAACAGGTCGATCGTCTCGGCGACGAAGCGACGCACCAACGCCACATCCCATTCCCGCTGGACGAAACCGAACCCCGACAGCTTGACCGACACCTGCGGCAGGCGCGCGAGAGCCGCCATGCCGCGACGCCAGTCGGACACGCCGTCGGGATCGGTCAGCACCGGCATGCCGAGATGGTTGACCAGGACCGGCACGTGGGGGTGGCGCTGCGCGATGCGGGCGACGGCGATCATCTGTGCCGGATAGCATTGCAGGTCGAACGACAGGCCGTGGTCGGCCAGCCGCGCGAACCCCGCCGCCCAGCGATCGGTCCGCGTCAGGTCGGCAGCGGTATAGCTTCGTCGCGCATCCGGATGCCAATTCACGATATGACGGACACCCCGCACCCGCCCATGTTCGGCATGATGCGCCAGCAGCGTGCCGACATTGGGGTCGGCCAAATCAGCAAAGGCGACGATCGCGTCGGGCAGGCCGGTTTCTCCCGCCAGCCCTTCCAGCCACTGCGTTTCGCTGAGCGCGTCTCCGGCATCGGCCCCGGCATCGACATGCACCGCCCCGACGACGTTCCAAGCCGCCGCCTCCACCCGGTAGTCGCCGGGCAGATACGTACGCGCGATCGCCTCGACCGAGCCGTTGGGTCCGCCATCGGCGAACGGCGGTTGCAGCCAGGGGTAGCGAAGACGCGCCAGATCCCAGAAATGGACATGGGCATCGACGAAGGGAACGTCGTGCATGATGCTCTCCTGTCGTGCCCGGTATTCCGGGTCGCGTCATGCGGTCAGAAGGTGGTACGCCCGCCCGACGTGTCGAAGGTCGCGGCGGTGGTGAAGCTGCATTCCTCGCTGGCCATGAAGCAGACCATCGCAGCCGATTCCTCGATCAGGCCCAGACGGCCCATCGGGATCTTGGAGCGCATATAGTCAACCTGGCTCTGCGGCAGCTGGTCGAGGATCGGGCTTTCGAAGGTCGCCGGCGTCAGCGCGTTGGCGATGACGCCCTTGCCCGCCAGTTCCTTGCCCAAGCTCTTGGTGAAGCCGATCACCGCCGCCTTCGACGCCGAATAGGCGCTGGCGTTGGGATTTCCCTCCTTTCCCGCGACCGACGACACGTTGACGATGCGACCATAGCCGTTTTCCAGCATCAACGGAACGACCGAGCGGTTGCAATAGAACAGCCCGTCAACGTTGACGCTCATCACGTTGCGCCAGCTCTGCACGGGAAATTCATGGACGGGCGCGGTCGCGCCGGTAATTCCGGCCGAACAGACCAGAATGTCCACCTTGCCCAGTGCCACCTTGCTGTCCGCCAGCGCTGCCTCGACATCGGCCAGCTCCGCGACGTTGAGCGCGACGACATGAGTCGCACCGACTTCGGCCTGTGCGGTTTCCAGCGCCTTGGCGTTCAGGTCCCACAGGACGACCTGGCCGCCCTCGGCGACGATCCGCCGCGCGACTTCCTTGCCAAGGCCCGACGCGCCGCCGGTGATGATCGCAGCGCGACCTGCGAACCGTCCCGCATAGACGCTCATGCCGACGCTCCGGTGCGCGGGTGGTGCCATGCGACCAACGATTGTCGCTGCGTCCCCAGCTTGTCGATCGCCAGTGCCATCGTGTCGCCGGCCTTCAGGTAGATCGCATCGGGCTTCTTGCCCTCGCCGACGCCCGGCGGGGTACCGGTAATGAGCAGATCGCCCGGTTCCAGCGTGATATATTCGCTGACATAGGCGATCAGCTCGTCGACCGGGAAGATGATCGTCTTCGTGTTGCCGGTCTGCATCCGCTCGCCGTTCACATCCAGTGACATGTCGAGATCCTGCGGATCACCAACCTCGTCGGGGGTCACCAGCCACGGACCGGTCGGGCAAAAAGTGTCGTGGCCCTTCCCCTTCGACCATTGCGTGCCGCGCTGCTTCTGGTTGAAGCGTTCCGACACGTCGTTGACGAGGACATAGCCCGCGACGTGATCCAGCGCCTCGGCGCGGTCGACATAGCGGCATGTCTTGCCGATGATCACCCCCAACTCGACCTCCCAATCACTGTGCGTCGAGCCCTTGGGCAGCATTACGTCGTCGTCCGGACCCGACAGGCTGGACAGCGCCTTCATAAACATCATCGGTTCGGTCGGAATTGGTAGGTTAGACTCGATCGCATGGTCACGGTAGTTGAGGCCGATCGCGACGATCTTGCCGATGCCCTCTAGCGGCACTCCGTATCGCGGCGTCCCTGCCACCACCGGCAGGGCAGAGCAATCTGTGGCCAGTGCCTGCGGCAGCGTATTGATCGTCAGTTCAGGGATGACGCCCGACAGGTCGCGGATCGCGCCATCGGCATCGACGATCCCGGGCTTCTCGCCCCCTCGGGGGCCATAACGACACAGCTTCATGGGTCTGGTCTCGCAATCAATGGGTGTAGGGACGATGGAGCGGCACGTCGCGGTTCAGCTCGACACCGAAGCCGGGCTTGTCGAGCGCTGATGCGCGGAGGCGGCCGTCTTTGGGCACCGGTTCGCCCAGCAATTGCGGTGCGAACATCGGCACGATCTCGGTCGGACCGGGGTGCATCATCAGGAACTCGGCGAACGGCGAATTGTGGCGCGTAACGACGAAGTGATAGCTGTATACGCTGGAGCCGTGTGGCACGACCAGCTTGCCATGTGCATCGGCCAAGGCGCTGATTTTCAGCAGTTCGGTGACGCCGCCGCACCAGCCCACGTCTGGCTGAATGATGTCGCAACAATCCATTTCCATCAGCAGACGGAAGCCCCAACGCGTCGCCTCATGTTCCCCGGTCGTGACCAGCATCCCCTTGGGCACGTTGCGCTTCAGCTGTTGATAGCCCCAATAATCGTCGGGACTGATCGCCTCCTCCATCCACTTCAGGCCATGCTCGTGCGCGGCGATGGCGAGGCGGGTGGCATAATCGACGTCGAGAGCCATCCAGCAATCCCACATCAGCCAAAAATCGGGACCGACCCGGGCGCGCATGTCGGCCAGCTCGACAATGTTCTTCTTTAGCCCTTCGATTCCCTCGGCGGGGCCATGGTGAAGCGGCATCTTGCCGCCGATGAAGCCAAGTTCCTTAGCGACGTCGGGCCGCGCGCCGGTGGCGTAGAATTGCAGTTCGTCGCGCACCGCGCCGCCGAGCAGGTGATAGACCGGCTCTTGCCTCAGCTTGCCGAGCAGATCCCACAGCGCTAGGTCGACGCCTGAGATCGCGTTGATCACCAAGCCTTTCCGCCCGTAATATTGGGTGGAAAAGTACATCTGATCCCAGATCTTCTCGTACTCGGTTGGGCTGCGTCCTTCGAGGAAGCGCACGAGATGCTTCTCGACGATGTAGCAGGCGGGCTCGCCGCCAGTTGTAACCGCGAAGCCGATCGTGCCGTCCTCCGCCTCGATCTCGACGACCAGCGTTCCCAGCACGTTGATGCCAAAGCTTTGCCGCGACTGGCGATATTCCGGATAGCGACTCATCGGTGTGGCGATGTGATCGTCGATCCAATGGCCTTCGCCTTGGTCATGATAATCGGCACCCGCGCCGCGGGCGACGAACGCCCGTACATGCTTAATTTTGGGCAGCATCAGACCTCTCCTTACGTTTGGCGCTTATGCATATTCGTACGATCACGTTCAATATATATTTTCATATTGTGGGAAGCAGTGTAAAGGGATGGGACAATGAAGGGAGAGCGAACATCTGATACGACCGCCGGCGGTAGCCAGACGCTGATGCGTGGCCTCGACGTCATAGAGGCAGTTGCGGCGGGTGCAGTGACGTTGCCACAACTGTCTAATACGTTAAAGCTAACCCGGAGTACGGCCCATCGGCTCGCTTCGTCGCTCGTCGAGCGCGGCTATTTGGGCTTTACCCCCCGCACAGGCTATCGCCTTGGCCGCAAGTTGCTCAAATTGGGTAATCTTGCGCAAGAGGAGACCGACATTATTCAGTTCGCCCGTCCCCATCTGGAAGAACTCGCACAGACAACGGAGGACGCAGTCCACCTCGGCGTTCTCGATGGCGATTTCGCACTTTACCTAGACAAGATGCCAGGCAAGCGGCGGATTACTATCTGTAGCCGGGTCGGTGATCGACACCCTCTTACGTCGACGGGCTTGGGTAAGGCGCTGATGCTCGATCATCCGCCCGCTTACTGGGAACAGCGCTTCGCTGCTGAATCTAGCGATCGTCAACCGCATGTTGACCCGACCGTATGGCGGGAACGGATGGAACGATATGTCACGGCCGGATGCACCTTCGATCTCGAAGAGAACGAGGATCAGATTCGCTGTGTCGCTGCGCCGATCCGCGACGCACGCGGCCAGATTGTCGCTGCGATCAGTGTGTCAAGCGCTGCGATATATATGGGTGACGCCCGCCTTGAAGACTTATCTACCTACGTCACTGCAACCGCAGACGGGATCAGCCGCGACCTTGACCATCCTATAAAGGCGAAGGAGAGATAGATGTTGCTGGAAGGTAAGAATGTCCTGGTCACGGGCGCATCCGCTGGAATTGGCCGCGCCGCCGCAATCGGAGCTGCGCGCCACGGAGCGGATGTTGCGATTAACTTTGCGGGCAACGACGCCGCCGCGCAGGAAGTCATCCGTGAGATCGAGGCCCTTGGCCGCCGCGCGCTGGCGATCAAGGGCGATGTCGCCGAACATGCCACCGCCGACGCCTTTGTCTCGAAAGCCGCTGACATGCTAGGCGGGATCGACGTATTCGTAAGCAATGCGGGCATTTGCCCCTTTCACGCCTTTCTCGACATGCCACCTGAAACATTCGAGCGTACGATGAGGGTCAATCTTCACGGTGCTTATTATATGGTTCAGGCGGCGGCTAACCGCATGGTCGACCAGGGCCGCGGCGGCGCAATCGTTGCAGTATCCTCTATCTCGGCACTGGTAGGTGGAGAGTTCCAGACGCATTACACCCCAACCAAAGCGGGTATCCATTCGCTCATGCAGTCAACTGCGATCGCACTCGGTCGCCATGGCATCCGCTGCAATTCGGTGCTGCCCGGCACAATCCTAACTGACATCAACAAGGATGACCTTGCCGATCTCGACAAGCGGAAGCGCATGACCGCGCGCATTCCACTAGGCCGCCTTGGCGAACCCGACGACCTTGCCGGGCCGATCATATTCCTCGCTTCCGACATGGCGCGCTACGTCACTGGCGCCGCGCTGTTGGTCGATGGCGGCGCATTCGTAAACCTCCAATGAGCAACCGTCACGGTAACGGAAAGACGTCGTTATGAGAAAAGCTGCTTCCGCGCTCGACTACCGCGAACTCGCGCGCCGCCGCCTACCGCCGTTTTTGTTCGAGTATATCGATGGCGGCAGCTATGCAGAAGTGACACTGAAGCGCAACGTCACCGATCTTGAGGCGGTGGCACTGCGTCAACGCATCCTTACCGACGTGTCTAGGCTCGACCTGTCGACCGAGCTGTTCGGGCAAAAACTGTCCATGCCAGTCGCACTTGCTCCGGTCGGCCTAGCAGGTATGAATGCTAGGCGCGGTGAGGTGCAGGCGGCGCGCGCGGCGGAAGCGGCGGGCGTCCCCTTTTGCCTTTCGACCGTTTCCGCTTGCCCCCTCTCCGAGGTAAGCTGCGCCGTTCAGGCCCCTTTGTGGTTCCAGCTGTACATGATCCGTGATCGCGGGTTCATGCGCGACTTGATGGAACAAGCACGTGCGTCCGGCTGCTCGACCCTAGTATTTACCGTCGACATGCCGGTGCCCGGATCGCGCTACCGCGATTATCATTCGGGCCTTGCCGGGGCATCGGGAATGATTGGTGGGCTGCGGCGAATGTGGCAGGGGATGACCCATCCTCGCTGGGCATGGGACGTCGGCATACATGGCCGCCCACACCAGTTGGGTAATGTCGTACCTGTGCTCGGCAAAAATACCGGGTTGGAGGACTTCTTTGCGTGGATGCGCAACAATTTCGACCCGACGGTAAGCTGGCGCGATATCGACTTCATCCGCGAAAGCTGGGACGGCCCGTTAATTATTAAGGGCATCTTGGATGTTGAAGACGCCCGCGCCGCTGCCGATCTGAGCGCCGACGGCATCGTGGTGTCCAATCATGGCGGCCGTCAGCTTGACGGTGTACCGTCTACCACCCGCGCGTTGCCGGTGATCGCACGGGCGGTGGGCGACCGTCTGACCGTGCTGGCGGACGGCGGAGTCCGCTCTGGACTCGACGTCGTGCGGATGTTGGCGCTCGGTGCGCAGGGAGTGTTGTTGGGCAGAGCATGGGTCTACGCCCTAGGCGGCGGCGGCGAGGCTGGTGTCCGCCACATGCTACAGTTGGTTGAAGCGGAGATGCGGGTAGCAATGGCGCTCACGGGCAAGAGCCGTATCGCGGACATTGATAGCAGCGTACTAGTCGACTAAGGGTTTGCTGGTGTAATTCTTTCGCTAAGGTGAACGGATGCCGCTCGGGAAAGGTACGTGACGGTCGCGCCACTACAACGCACGCGGTTCGAGCAGCGAGACAGCTAGTTGTAACCTTCACTCGTGACGCCGGTCGTGAACTGGGGATCACTGCCAATGCCACTGCGAGGTGCCGCACGCGTCTGACGGTCTAGGATTTGAAGACCGGATTTAAGAGCGTGACTCACAATTCGACCTTTGCGAGGCGCTTTGTCGTCCGTCTGATTGAAGCGACGAGGAGCCATGCTTCGGAGGAGGTGATAGTTGCCTCCCAGTCCTCGGCAGGGTGTCGGCATCGATTAAGCCAGGCGATGGTCCGCTCGAGCACCCATCCGCGAGGCAGGACGATGAAGCGGTGGGCGTGGGAACGCTTGATGATCTCGACGGCGAGGCGGCCGAGATGCGCGATAGCGGCCGCCAGGCTTTGTCCGGCATAGCCGCCATCGGCAAAGAAGTGGGATAGTGACGGATAGGCGTCCCGGCAGCGTTCGATCAGGTCCGGCGCGCCGTCACGGTCCTGAATGTCACCGAGAGCGACCAGCTCGTCGAGCAGGTTGCCGACCGTATCAGTTACGATATGACGCTTGCGCCCCTTAATCTTATTGACGGCATCATAGCCGCGCAGCGCGCCTGCTTCGGTGGTTTTCATCGACTGACTATCGATGATGCCTGCGGTCGGCTCTACCGTGCAGCCGTCCGTTGCCCGCATTCCGGCCACCAGCACCGCGTCGATCGCATCGAGCAGGCCGCTATCGCGCATCCGATAGAAATGATACTGCGCCATCGTGAACGGTGGGAAGTCCCTGGGAAACTGCGCCCACTGGCACCCCGTCGCCGCACGGTACTGGATCGCGTTCCACAGATCCCGTGCGCGGTGCAGGCGTGGACGTCCCACCTTCGTTGTTCGTGCCAGCAGTTGGGCAATGATCGCCCACTCCTAGTCGGTGCAGTCGCTTGCGTACCGCAACCCTCTTCTGTCAAATCTCCGGCGAGCGATTTCAGTCCAGCTCATGTGATCTCCGTGGTCTTCGCAACCCTCGGTGAATCACAAGCTGCTGAAGTCGCTCAACTCAATTTTTCGGTCAAGCTTTAAGGCTTTGCTTTCCACAATCCGCGTGCTGTCGTTCGTCAGAAACTTCGCTGGTGTATCGCCAGCACTTTACGTACGAACGAGCTACCGCGGTGCTGACGTAACTCGAAATCTTTCGACAGCAGTACAAACGCGATCCTTCAACTTATACCCCCGCGTGCACCGCCGATAACAAATCTGCCGACGCTTACAGGCTCATGCCTCCATCGACGATCACGTCGGCACCGGTGATAAATCTGGCTTCATCTGATGCAAGCATTACAGCCACTTGCGCGATCTCCGCTGGGTCGCCGAGCCGCCCCATAGGCTGGCGAGCGATGAAAGCAGCGCGTGCCGCTGCGGCGTCACCCGATGCAGCGAAGCGATCTTCAAGAGATGGAGTGAACGTCGATCCCGGAGAGATGGAGTTACAACGCACGCCCTTGCCAATAAAGTCCCGCGCAACCGATTTGGTAAGCCCAATCACAGCGGCCTTGGTGGTCGCATAGGCGAACCGGTCGGGAACGCCCTTCGTCGAGGAGACGACGGACGCGATATTGACGATGGAACCGCGCTCTCGAGCAAGCATCCCAGGTAGCGCTGCCCGCATCGTGTGGGCCATGCTCAGAACATTGATATCGAAGGAACGGGTCAGTTCATTGGTGGTGCAATCGAGGAGGCTGCCGCTCGCGACCCACCCAACGCAATTCACAAGAACGTCAATTAGAGGACGGTCCGATATGACCCGACCGACTGCGGCCTCGTCCGTCAAGTCGAGGTCGATTTCCTCGATGGTGTCAATCGAGAAACGGTTTCGCCATTGGAGATCGGCTGCAATTACCCTTGCACCCTCTTTAATAAAAGCTTCTGTAATGCTGCGACCAATTCCTTGCGCCGCGCCACTGACAAATGCATATTTTCCTTGCAAACGATTCAAGGCGAACTCCTTTGTTACAGCCACCCAGCCAAGCGGCTGGTCTGGCCTATGCCGGGATTGAGTTGATTGGTCGGATCAAGCATTCGATAGTGTGCCGCGAGATCTGCCGCCGCCGGGTAAAGATGACCGACGTTGTGCTCGGCCGGATACCGCGCGCCACGTTCGTCGAGTAGCGCCCACATGCGATGCTCAAGGGCGACCGGATCAACTCCCTTGCGGACGACGTAATCCTGATGGAACACGTGACAGAAGAAGTGGCCATAGTAAAGTTTAACAATAATCTGCTCGTCGATCTCGGGTGGAAACCGTTCGAACCATGCCACATCGTTACGCCGCAGCGCCACATCGAGCGATATGATCCCTCCCACCTGATCCGAATGCATCGCACGGTATCGTACGGCTGCACCGGCAACGGCGAAGCGGAGAAGCGTGGCGCGGTCGCCTTCATCAGGCGTGCATTCAAAGACATCGCCTGTGCTGCTCGGGAACAGGCTGGCCAACAAGTTGCGAGTGGGTTCAATCGCTTCGTCGGCAACCTTGAGGATCAGATGATGCTGAAACCGGACCCGAAATGCTCGAAGGCGAGCGGACAATTGGTCAGGCAAGAGACGACAGCAGGCCTGCAGCATTTTTTCGGCAAACGATTCCGGCAGCATCGTCAACACGCGGGCTATTCGATCAATGCGGCTTTTCAGTCGGAACAGCGCTGGCAATCGCTCGGTGCCAAGCGTTCGGATAGCCACGATAGTATCCTTCCCATAGCGGTCCGCAACGTCGAACGCTTCTCGATGAATGTATTCGGCCGAAACCGGGAGATCGTCCAGCTTCGACAGGAAGCTTCGCCTGAGTGTCGTCAGTTCGTGAGTGTCGTTGGTCCCTATATAGAAGACGGCGGTACGCCGGGCTGCGGGAAACGTTGCCAGTCTTACCGCGAAGACCATGATCTTGCCGGCACTGCCCGATGCCTCGAAAAGGCGGGCCGGATCGGCATTGAACCGTGCAGGACTGTCTTCGTTGATTGCGCGGACAATGTTGGGGTAGGCACCCGCGGCCGATGCTTCCCGTCGTGTCTCCACGATATCGTCGTCTGTAAAGCGCCCTTCCTGCAGGTTGCGTAAGATCGACTCCGGATCGGTCCCTAGTCGGACGCCAAGATGGTTGCGGAGGTGGACTTCCCCGTCCGCATGCACCTGAGCGTACAAAGCGTACTCGGTATAGGCCGGGCCCCGCTGCACCAGCGCACCACCCGAGTTGTTGCAGACGCCCCCTACGACGGACGCGCCGATGCAGGACGATCCAATGACCGAATGGGGCTCCCGACCTAGCGGCGCCAGCGTTCGTTCGAGTTCATAGAGAGTAGAGCCAGCAAGACATACGACCTCCTCGGCATCGAGAATGGGTCGTACACCGCAGATTCGAAGGGTGTTGATGATCACCACAGGCCGACTATAGTCGCCGAACGGCGTAGAACCGCCGGTAAGTCCGGTGTTCGCCGCTTGCACGATCACGACGTGTTTCGCTGCGACGCAAGCCTTGAATACGCGCCACTGCTCGACAAGCGAACCTGGCCTTACCACTGCAGCCACGGAACCACTGCCCGTCCGGTAGCCGGTCGTAAAAGGAGCAACAGCAGTACTGTCAATAAGCACGTGCCGCCGCCCGACTATACTTCTCAATTCATCAATAAGGACGCTGGGCACGACATGTTCTCCGCTGATGGCAACGTTGCGCAGCGGTAAGGATCCTAGGCATCACGACGAACCCTCCCGCTCAAAGTTCATTAATCGTGTACACTATAGCACCGGTAAATCTTCTATCGTTTAGAAACTAACTATCCGTCGTCGCAACATCCAATGGCAGCGAGCCAAAGTGGAGTCCGTATTCCGATAGCGTTGGTCACAAGACCGCAGATCTCAGCGGCTCGCTACATACGCATATTACCATCCTTAGCATTTCTAAACACTAATTTTCGAACTACGCTTTTCGGACCGTCCTTCTCTGTGATATTCAATGTAGCTTTACAAGGCGACACATCACATAGTATCTCTAGTCAAATACTAATTCCGAATCCATTAATAATGCGCTGTCACGCCTAGGAGGCAATTTATTGTTCAAAAATGTAATTTAAACTAATTGTTCCGAAAAATTCGATATATTAATTACTCTGTGTCGCGTCACCGCGTCGCTCTAAGTATATTCTACAGATATGAGAGCGCGTCACGTACGTCCAAGCTTCGAGAAAAACGTTCTGGTTAGCCTACCAATCGGACTACGTGACGCTCCGACTTTTCAGATGAGCCCGCGGCGGGCGAATTCGCCAAGCATCCATCCACTGGGTTTGGGGGTTCGTTTGAAGGTCGTGCGATTGACCTCTGCCAAGCCGAATTTTGCCTGGAAAGAGCCCCACTCATAATTGTCGATCAACGACCAGTGCAGGTAGCCTAATAACGGAATGCCCTCGTCCAGGACGTTGCCAAGCCGGTTCAACACATTCGTCATGTATAGAATGCGCCTGCCGTCGTCCGGGCTATCTAATCCGTTTTCGGTAATAAGGATTGGCTTGCCGGTCGCGCGGTGGGTCTCGCGAATGCAATTATTGAGGCTATCGAAATCAAACGGGAATACGCCGTTGATCACTGTTCCCTCGGGCGCGGTGGTCGGACCCTTGTTGTCCAGGTATAGAGGCCAATAGTTCTGTACACCGACAAAGTCGCCAGCTTGCTTCGCCGCCGCCATCCATGGCCCGTCGATCCTTTCGCGTACCTCCGACGCGATGCTGTTTTCGCCAATGCCGCGATAATCTATGGTCGCAAGGCATACGCCAACCGGAAGGGACGACCGGACAGATTTGATAGCGGCATAGCCAAGCTTGTGAGCCCGGATAGTCGGTTGCACTCCCGCAACCGGATCAATGGTCTTCCAGGTAACAAAGCGATCGCTACCACATACCTCCGCGGCGGCACGTTCCATTGACGCAAGCTTGGCACGATCCGCCCCCTTCGTCATGATATCGATGATAATGGGCGCCTGGGGCTCGTTGAGCGTGAACGCCATATGCATGCCATCCGCAAGATGCTTAGCAGCGATTTCGCAGTAACGTGCGAAGATTTGTGGCCCATCGGGCCTCATGAAGCCACCCGATGCTGCGAACCAGGCAGGATTTACATAGTGGTTAAAACTAACGCACGGCCGGATACCTGCGTTGTGGCAATACTCGACTACGCGCTTGTAGTAATCCAGCATGGCTCTAGAAAATACACCTTCGGCAGGTTCTATTCTTGCCCACTCTATAGAAAATCTATAGCTGTTCAGTCCAAGCTCTTTTAGGAGCAATATGTCTTCCGGATAACGATGCAAGCTGTCGCACGCATCACCAGAACGCTCCGGAAATATGCTTTGCCTAACATTTTCCATAACCCACGCGTCGGAATTTACGTTGTTGCCCTCGATCTGGTGACCGGCAGTGGAAGCCCCCCACAGAAACGATCGAGGCATCCGCCGCGCTCCCTGGCGCGGAGCGGGCAACATGGCGGGAACGGAACGGGAAGCCATTGCCGCGGATCCCGGACCGGTCGCAGCCGCAACAAGACCAAAACCAGCAGCTGTAAGGCCCAGCAGACCCCGTCGATTTACTTGGCCGTTAACGTCGATACCATGGATCTTTTGCATTGTCTGAACCCAGTCAGTCAGATAGAGGCCATATGCTCTGTGCAATCAGATGCTTACATAACCGCCTCGTTCCGTGTTTCTATCAGAATCCACGTAATTTACATCCTGAGGTAAGTTAGCTGCCCTCAGCAATCTTCTTCAACTTGAGACGAGCATAGAAGTCTTCAAGTATTAGCCTATTATCGATTTCGTCGTATACACGAATGTTTCTGTTCGACGATTTTGCTACATATTTGCCGTCTGCAACTATCTCAGGGGCAAGTGCTTCTGTATACTTGCTAGAGTCAGTACCTTCAAACCGCCGCTGTTGACCGACCATACGGGGGAACCATGCCGTTAGCCCAGTGAGTAGCACCAGCGGATTGTCTCCGAGCGTCCACGTAGAACCTGTGTTGAGACCATAACGCGCATTTCTTTGAATGGTCGCCAGTATTTGTGCATAAAGCCAGGCGCCGAGTAATCCTTGAGGTGCGACCTCCGCCTCGATTTCCGCCAAAGATACCATGCAGCGAGCGTAGGCATTGCGCGGAACCTGCCAGATCGGCACGGTGCTTTCGTTAAACACAAATCGGGCAGCGAACGGATCGATATCGAAATTGTACTCGCGGCCCCCGGCGGGATAGGACTCGCCGCCAATCCAGACAAGCGTGAAGCGCTCAGCAATGCTGGGGTCGATCATCAACGCGCTCGCGATCTCGGTCAGTCCGCCGCCGCATCCGATATAGAGTGGCAGGGGGTCGTCGCGCTTCGCCTCGTCAACGATTGCCTGTGCGCCGTCACTTCGTATCGGCGTTCCTGCAACTTGGATCTTGCCTTCAGAACCCAAATAGATCGGTATATTCTTGGCAGATGGCACCTTCGTCAACAGCAGCTTGGCAAGCGTTAGCGCTGCCGCCGCCGATTCCATTTTCTGGCCTGTGGATGTTGCAACAATGCCGGTCGTCCTGAGCGAAGGCGATATCAGTGCATGCGCCGCCGCGAACAGTCCGTCGACATCGCCGGCCAGATCGTTGACCAGCAGAAACCGGGCACGGGGGGCAGCGACGCTCGGTACCGCCGATGCTGGCGTAGCAAGCGCCCCTACCGTACAGGCTAGTCCAGACATGAACCGGCGACGTCCCAAGGTCATTTGCCTGATTCCCGTAAGGGCGGTCCGCAGTTCAATATCCATCTGCTACGATCTCAACTGTATGAGTTACATCGGCATCTTGACGTAAGAGGATGAGACTCGTTTTTTGGAAAGATCCCTCATCGGTTGGCTTGATCATGTAACTGCTTGTTCCCGGCTCACGCACTTAGTCAGGTGTACTGCGTGCTTACCGGAACCGAATAGTATGACGGACGCCTCTGCGTTCACGCCCTCGAGCTTCCAGCCAGAAGGAACGTGGAACGTTCCGTGTGAGCCCGGGGCAATGCTAAGCGTGATTCCAAGTGAAGCATTCGCGTCGATCTGCCAAGCGATACCCGAACACCCATGGACCGTCTCCATGGTTGCGGCGGCATGGTTCAGACCGCCGCCGGGTTGCGGCGCGAACACGACATGACCATAACCGGGTTCGGCAGGATCGGATGCGATTCCTGCAACCGATCGATAAAGCCACGCCGCGACGGCGCCATAGGCATAATGATTGAAACTGATCATCGAAGAGCCCCCGCCCGCAGACATCTCTCCTGCATGTAGCCGGCCGTTCTCGCCAACAGCGTCCCAGCGCTCCCACATCGTCGTAGCACCCTGCCGAACCTGGTAGAGCCAGCCAGGGCACTCTTCGTTGAGAAGAAGGCGGTAGGCCGTTTCGGTATGTCCATGTTCGGACAGCGCCGGCAGCACGAGCGGCGTTCCGAGAAACCCGGTCGCAATCCGTCCTTGGCGATCGTTGACAAGTCGAGCGAGTGCCGCCGCGGTCGCCGCGACCTCCTCGGAAGGTACAATGCCGAACTGCAGTGCGATGGCGCACCCTGCCTGCGTCTTACCGATCTCATCTTTCCAGCGGGACCAAGCGGTGCGTGCGACTTCAACGGACAAAGCTTCGTAGTAGGCGGCCACCGCAGCCTGTTTAAGCAATGTCGCTGCCTTCGAGACAACGGCTGCACTTCGGCTCAGATAGGCTGTTGCGATGAAGTTCGGATCCGTCGTTGCCTTTTGCGGCTCGTCCGACGGAGCTCCGGGATCCAGCCAATCTCCCAGGTGGAAATCTCGCTTCCATAGCCCGTCGGTGTCGCGTCGCGACGCGCCCCAGTCAACCCAACGGCGCATACTGCCGAACTGTTGCTCGAGAACGCCGATGTCGCCGGTGGCTTCGTAGAGGGACCACGGCACCAGCGTCGCGGCATCACCCCAGCCAACGCCGCCATATTCGAATTCGTGCCCCCCAATGACGTTGGGCACGGTACTCGGCACGTTGCCGTCGTCACGTTGCTCGATCGACAAATCCTTGAGCCAACTCCGGAGGAAAGCTCCGGCGTCAGCGTTCATGCAGGCGGTATCGGCAAAAACCTGGATATCACCGGTCCAGCCCAACCGCTCGTCCCGTTGGGGGCAGTCCGTCGGAAGTGCAAGGAAATTAGCAATCTGCGACCAGCGGACGTTTTCGTAGAGCCGATTGACGCGGTCGTCGCTGCACCTGAAGGTGCCTGTCCGCTGAAGGTCCGACGATATGACCCGAACCCCGACCCTCTCGACGGTAACTCCTTCGTCCGCGACAATTTCTGCGTAGCGGAAGCCGTGGAACGTGAAGACCGGCTCGACATTGACGGCTCCGGTGCCTGCGAGCACGTAGCTGTCAGTCGCATCGGCATTGCGCAACGGCGCGGTATAAAGTGCGCCAGCGCTGCCTAGCATCTCCGCATGGCGTACCACCACCGTCGCTCCGGCCGGGCCCTCGACGCGAAGTGTCAGCCAGCCGGCAAGATTCTGGCCTACGTCCACAAGCCAGCGCCCGGCACCGACGGGTACGGCTTCCGCATCCCAACTCGAAACCACGCGGACTGGCGGCATGGAGCGCAACTCTAGGCCAGACGGCAACGGCAACGAGACGATCGAACCCCAGCCAGCGTCGTCGAAGCCGGGCAGACGCCAGCCCTCAGTCTCCGCACGCAAGTCGATCGTGCAACCGTCGTAAAGATCGGCGCGCCGGACGGCTCCGGTTGACCCGCGCCAGTCCGTTCCGTCCGCGGTCGCGATAATGACCGTCGTACCATCCACATATTCGATTTCAAGTTGCGCTAAGTAGGCCGTGGTCGCGCCGTAGACTGCACGGCGTTCCATCCAAGTCAGCCAACCTCGCCACCATCCGTCCCCGACGGCAGCCGACAGGACGTTCTCACCCGGTTTCAGCACTTCGGTAACATCATGCGCGGCGTACAGGAGGCGTTCGTGATAAGCCGTCCAGCCCGGGTCCAGCAGCGCGTCGCCTACCGGCGAACCATTGATCCAGCTCGTTTGAACGCCGAGCGCGCTGACGTAGAGTCGTGCGCGCGCGACTGGCCGGTCGACATGGAACGCGCGGCGCAACAACGGTACGGGCCCTGGTTCGGCACGATCGGCATTATCGACCGGACTGATCGGGCGTGCCTGCCAATCGCTACGTGCCAATAGCGCGGCCTCGAGACGCAAGGGAGTGCTCCAGCAACTAACCCCGCGATCCGTCTGCACGCGAACGCGCACCCAGCACGTCTCGCGGCTCGTCAGGGGTGCGCCCGGCCACGCCGGCGCACGACATAGGGACGAGGGGAGATAGTCAGTCGTGACCAGAACCCGTTCAAACGACGCGTCGCGCGCTACCTGCAACTGGTAACCGACCTGCCTTACGCCGTCGCGCGACGCGCGTAGGCGCCATGCGAGGCTGGGCCGCGCCATGCCGATATGGCCTGCATCGTCCGCACCGTCCGCGACCAGACCGATCGGCTGGACCTCTTCATCGCGTGGGGCGACGCTTTGCGCAACATCAAGGTTCATGCCGCATTTTCCTCGCGTTGCATTTGGATCTCGGCGAGTGACTTTCCCTCATTGCGCGGGGCCCAGATCGTGCCGACAATCCCGCTCACCGCCAAGAACCCTGCCAAGATCCACGCAAGCGTATGGAAGCCTGTCGTTGTGAGTGCAGGCACGAAGAAACTCCAAAATCCCAGGCCGATCCGGACCACGGCGAACGTCAGCCCCTGCGCACTACTCCGGATCAGCGTGGGAAACAGTTCCGAACTCCAGAGCTGGAAGAACGACTGGGCCCCGAACCCGCCTGCCAGAGCCATAATGGAGACATAGAGCAACGCTAGAAGGAGGGTGAGCGGGAACACCGCCAGCAAAATCATGCCGGCAACTTGCATCGCGGCCGATACTGCAAAGAGCATTCTCTGGTTGACCTTGTCGGACAAGGGCATGAAGACCAAGAGGATCGACAGCATCGAAAGCGCAAAATTATACGCTTGAACCGCAACGCTGACTGTCTGACTCTGGTCTCCGACCGTTCGGAGGATGTAGGGAAAATAGAAACCGCTCGTGCCCGCGTACAGGTTCCACATCCCGTACATGACGACAAGAAACGCCATGGACTTAAGATGCTTCGGCTTCAGCAGCTCACGCCACGACGTGCAACCGTTCACAATCGCGAAGGACCGGCCCGCCTCAGGTTCGGACTGTGCCGTCTGGGCATCGACCCATGCCTGCGACTCCTTCATTCGCGCTCGAAACAACGTGAGCACCAAAGCAAGGATGGCAAGATGCGCGAACACGATACGCGCGCCGAGTACACCTAGAGGCGCAAGTGCTAGAAACATCAGCAGCACGACGACCGGGCCCAAATACCATAGCACTTGCGCGACACCGCTGTGCTTGCCGCGCGCTCCCTTCGGGGCCAGTTCGGCAATAAGCGACCACGATGCGGGTATATCGGCACCCACCGCCAAGCCGACAAGAACGAAGCCGACGACGATCATCCACGGCTGCACCGCAAACACCAGCCACAACATACCGAAAGCGTAGAACAGCATGTCATACTGGTAGATTTTTTTGCGGCCGTAGAGATCGCATAGGCGCCCCCCGATCAGCGCTCCGATCCCGGCGGAGATTGCGTTGGCACTGAACGCGCCGATTAGGCCGACGAACGTAGGCGTGAGTTTGTAGATCTCAACCCACAGGGCCAAGGCGGCAGAACCTGCGACAATCGATCCGGCATCAATGTAGTTCGCCAAGCCGGCAAGGACGGTGGCTTTCCACCCCCCTTCGGTCTCGGTTTCAATGCCGCGGTCAGCCACAGATACTGTGTTCATAGCATCGCCATCCTCTGTTTCTCGGTCGAGCGGGATTCGTGCCCACTTTGACCGCCGTTGTTCCTCCATAGGGGCAAGTCCCGCACGGGGCTTCAGCAAGGGGCCGGTACACGAATGGAAACTATCGCCAGGCAACGTTATCGAAGGTGCGGCAGCCCGCCTTAACTTCCAGCTCAGAAATGAACTACGCCGTTCTTTTATACTGCTTCGCTTTGGTCGCAAAGGGGCATCCGTTGTAAAAGCTGGGCACGCGCTCAAATTTAGTAAGTGAAATTATCGTGGCGCAGGGCTGCACGTCATTCATTCCAAGCCCTTTTCCCGGCATCCTTCACCGAGCAGATGAGGATTGCCCCTTCTACCCTTGCGCCATCACCGCTGGACCATGCCGATCCAGCGCATCCGTTGTTATCCAGTCGTACGGGGGCACCTATTTTAGGCCGGAAGCTTCGGCCGATTAGGCGGCTCAAGACGTTGGAGAGATTTGCAATACCACGCCGCCCCGCACTACCATCCTACCCCTCAAGAGGCCTAAAACGTGATGACGGGAATTGGCTTTCTTTGCAGTGAACATGTGTGCGATTCGGAAGGCAGTGGCATCCAGCGTTGTGTCGACCAATTGTGTCGCCGCAGCGTTTCAGAATATGACCGGTCATGGCCCGTGGGCACGATCCTGCCGGGAGGACACCCTGAACCGTGACAGTGCCGGGTAGACTATAGGCAACCGCGGGATCTACTGTCCTCGACACACCAGTCGGACTTTTCGGGCGGCTGAGCTTGAGCAAGCGGTATCCAAATTCCGCTGTCTGCCCTGATACCGTGTTATCATCTGCTCGCTGGATTAGTGTGAAACGAGATGGCGCCACCGAATAAATTGCATTTCGTGATCTACATGGCTGAACGCCATCACAATATTCAGCAGCACGTCAATATTAACATATCGGGCCTACCCGACGGAACCAGCGGATACGGACTACCAACACGATCCGACCCGCTGGTTCAAAATCATATTCTAGAATTTCTTGCCGATACCGAACAAGAACAGGCGGCCCAGAGTGAACCCATTGGTGAAGCCACTGCCGCCGGTGATGCGGTAGATGGGAGGATCCTGATCCAAGACGTTATTGATGTTCGCCGACAAGCTCAATCCTTGCAGCGCGCCTGAGGTTACCGGCACGTCATACTTAAAAAACAGATTGACCACGTTGAACGCTGACACGCGCGTTTGGCCAGAAACATCGCCAGCACGCTGGGTATAATCGAAACCACTGTTATGATTGAGCGTCGCCTGCGCACGGAAGCCTCCGAGATCAGCGCCTATGGTGCCCTGAAGCGTCAAACGTCCCTGATCGAGAAGAAGCTGATCAATTGCTGGCGCTCCTGGTGAGGCTTGGAACTGCCGATCTATCTGGTAGTTTCCTGAAACGGACGCGTCGATCCCACCAAAGCTCGTTCCCGTACGATAGTTGACGGTATAATCGATTCCGGAAACTTTCAAGATACCATAGTTCCCGGTGCGGAAGTCGACGAGTTCATAGATAGGAATTCCGGACGCAATCAAGGCGTTCACTTGCGCCAGACCGTTGGGATCCTGCGCAGCAAAAGCCCTAGCAATGGCTGGATCGATGCCGGTGACGGCTGTCTGAACATTGTTGGGGAAGTCGCGAAAAATTCCAGCGTTGGGCGTAGGCGTTGCAAGAATGTTGTCGAACTTAACGTTATAGTAGCTCGCGCTGGCATGTAGCCCTTCGAGAAACTGAAAGTCTACATCCCCGCCTACGGACCAGGTCTTTGCAGTTTGTGGTTGTAGATTTGGAACCGCCCCAGTCAAAGCTACTGTACCGTTGCCGAAGAAAGAAACGGTATCACCCGGCCGCACGAAGGCCGCGAAAGGAACAACTAGGATCGAATTGCGGCTGGATCCAAGCTGATCCACCGGCGTGGGCGCATTGAACGAGGTGCCGTAATTGCCACGAAGCGTAAACCAAGAGACGGGCTTGTAGCTGGCACCAACCTTAGGATTGAAGGTGCCGCCAAAATCGCTGTAATGGTCGTACCGGGCAGAGCCTGATAGCAACATCGAATATATTCCGTCCGTACGATTACCCTCACCGAAGATCGGTACTTGGATTTCACCGAAGCCAGCGTGTACATGACGGTTGTAGCTATTATATGCTTGCCTGCCCAATACACCGCGCACATCACCATTAGTAAAGCGTTGGGCGAATTCATCACCAATATACTCGTATCCGACTGCGACCTTAACGTCACCTCCCGGCAATGAAAGTAGAGACCCATCGATGATCGCACGGCCGTTGAACTGATCATCCTTCGACTGGCCAGCGGCTTGGAAATCTCTGATTCCTGCCAAAACCGTCGGATTTGTCAGGGACAAATCATAGGGGCTTAAAGCGGTTGCAGCAGTCGTCCCCGACGCCGCAGACGTCAGGGCTGCGGTATTGATCTGGTTGATGTAATAAGCAGAGTTCGAGCGACTGTAATTGAGCAACGTGCGCAACTGGAAGTTGCTACCAAGCTTTGCTCTGAACTCTGCGTTCGCGCCCCATTCCTCGATGGTCGTCCCTGACGCGGAACTGTCTCCGCCGAACACTGGCGAGAAGCTGAAGTTCACGGTCTGGTTCGGACGTCCGGCAACGCCCGGAACGGCAAAGTAGAACGGATTGGCAGACGCGATCGTTACGGTGCCTGATGCGATCTGTTCCGCAAGCGTCTCGCGACGACCATAGAACGCCTTAATATCTACTGATATGTCCGCGTTTATTTCCTGGGACAGGCTTACGATACCGCCATGTCGCTCCTGAGAAGGCACGAAAGCAGTATTGTCCGACGCGTCGCATCGAACGCCTCCTAATGCGCCCGTGGGGTAGGCGTAGTTGTTCGCACCGATAGTGAGGTTGGCTGCATCGCATTGCCGGCTTGCCGGCACAGCAGGGTTGACCGAATAGTCGAAAGCCCGGATGAAGTCACGGTCGCGACCGAAGATGCTGTCGTTCTTGTTGAACGAGTACGACGCGTAAAGTGAACCGGTTTCCCAGTCCTTACCAACCGTAGCGTTGGCGGTCGCGGTCCAGTAGTTGTCGGCGAACCCGTAGCGTGCATCGGCCTCCACCCCGTCGAACCTGCGACGCGTGATGAAGTTGATCACCCCGCCGACCGCGTCCGCGCCATATGTCGATGAGCCACCGTCCGTGACCACCTCGACGCGCTCGATTGCACCGGTGGGGATCAGGTCGGGATCGACTGTAGACTGCGTCACGCCGGCGCCAGCAATGCGGTGGCCATCGAAAAGCACGAGCGTCGAAGCGCTCGACGAGGTGTTGCTGCTAAGATTACGCAGATTGGGCCGACTTGTCTGCGAAGTCTGGACCGCACCGACGAGCGAGGCGCTCGGCACGTTGTTGAAGAAGTTCGAGACTTGGGGAATGGTACCCAAAAGTTCGTTCGTCGTCGTGGCACCCTGCGACTGCACACGATCCTGACCGACGCTGATCACGTTAGAACCAACAGGGGCGGTTCCCCGCAGAAGAGTACCAGTGACCACGATATCCGCATCGGTCGGCTCGGACGACGTATTAGCCACACCGCCAGCGGCCTGTTCCTCGGTCGCTGCCGTCCGCGCTTCTTCCGCGTCCCGCGAGGACGACTGAGCGGGCGTAACCTGTGCCATGGCGAAACCGGGGATCAACGTGATCACTGCCGCCCCCAAAGCCAACCGTTGACGAACCGAACCAAGTTTGAACTTCATATCACCCTCCCTGTTCTTTTTTCTTCTATGCGGGGACGCGTCCCGATCTCCAAAATCAGTCAGTCAACTAACCTGCGTGCGAACGTTCGGCAGCTAGCCTAAAACCGTTAGGTCGAGGCCTTGCTCTCATCGTCGATACGGATTTGTTGTTCGACTCATCCTCAATACCCGTCTTCCCGCGGCGCTGACAGGATTGATACAGTGTCGTTCGATAAACACAAGTGGGCGCATCGTACCTGTTAATGCCGGGGTTCGCGGTTGCCATGTGTGATTGTCTGAACCGATGCACAGCGTGCCGGTCCCGGCGAATGTCCGCCTGAATAGGAGGCGGACGTCCCCCGACGCCGTGAAAGAGACTGGCATTTTAGAACGCATTCGTTCAATAGTTGCCGCTTGGCAAGCGCGCGCAGGACCGCAAAAGCGCCATGCCGCCTAGCATTCCTGGGAGGAAAACCGTGAAGCATTCAAGGACGGGCAGCGGCAAGTCGAGTAACATATCGCCGCCTACCCGGTCGCGCTCATCGCATGTTCGTCGAAACGCCTGGAAGGCCGTGTACCTGTCCTTGGCCTGCTGTTCGGTCTCGTCGACGGCAATGGCGCAGCAAACGCCTGCTGCGCAGATGTCCGATCAGGCTGTTGCCAAACAGGCCGACGCTCTGATCGCGCAGATGTCGCCCGAAGAGAAGGCGGCGCAGCTTACCCAATTCTTCTATCTTCAGCCCTATCCACCAGCGAATGTTAAGGCGCTTGAAGCGCTAGCCACGACAGGCGTCGGCTCGCTATTGTTTGCGACGGATCCGAACGAGATCAATCGGCTTCAACGCATTGCGGTGGAGCGGTCGCGGCTGCACATACCCGTCCTATTCGGGTATGACGTAATTCATGGCCTCAAGACCATCTTCCCGGTTCCCATCGGCATGGCGGCGTCATGGGATCCGTCTTTGGTCGAGAAGATTCAGACAATCTCCGCACGCGAGGCCCGCGCCGTCGGAATTCACTGGGCGTTCGCACCCATGCTCGACATTGCACGGGATCCGCGCTGGGGCCGGATTGTAGAGGGATCCGGCGAAGATCCCTACCTTACGGCAGTCATGGGGGTTGCGCAGGTTCGAGGTTTCCAAGGCCCGTATATCGGAGCGCCGGGCCATGTCATTTCCGGTCCGAAACACTTGGCGGGCTACGGGGCCTCGTTGGGCGGCCGGGATTACGCCGAAGCAAACATTTCCGATAGCGAACTGTGGAACACCTATCTTCCTCCGTTCGAGGCGGTCGTCAAGGCGGGCGCTGGAAACGTCATGAGCGCCTATATGGGGCTGAACGGCATACCTGCCGCAAGTAACCGGTGGCTGCTCACCGACGTGCTTCGCGATACCTGGGGTTTTAGGGGCTTCGTGGTGAGCGACTCCGGCGGCGTCGTTTCGCTCAAGACGCAAGGTGTCGCTGCTAACGACCAGGATGCCGCCGTCGCGGCGATCAAGGCCGGTCTCACGATCGAGATGACAGGCCCCGGCCAAACGCCTGCTATGGCCGCGCTCCCGCAGGCGATCCGCGACGGCCGGGTAACAGCGGCCGAGGTGGATCGCGCGGTGCGACGCATTCTCGAGATGAAGATACGAATGGGGCTGTTCGACAATCCGTACATCGATGCAGGTAAGGCCGGCCAAATACTGGGGAGCGCGGAACATCTAAAACTTGCCAGGATTGCAGCGGAACGCAGTGCCGTCCTACTTCGAAACGACCGGAACGTCCTGCCATTGGATCGCAAGGCGGTTCGATCGGTGGCCGTCATCGGTCCGTTGGCCGACTCGAAGCGTGACACTTTGGGTTCATGGGCATTCGCGCCGAATGACCCGCCCTCGATGACGATTCTGGAAGGGATCAGGAAGAAGCTCGGTACCGCTGTTCGTGTCAATTATAGCGAGGGCGTTCGAATCCCGCCCCGCCTCTTCCCCGCTCCCGGTGGGTCACTCGACAAGAAGGTCGCAAAGCCGCCACTCGACGAGACGAGAGAGATAGCGCGCGCCATCGATATGGCGAGTGCCGCCGATGCGGCCATTTTAGTGCTTGGCGAAACCCAGGACATGAGCGGCGAACAGGCATCGCGAACCACCTTCGAACTGGCTGGACGGCAGCGCGAGTTGCTGGAAAAAGTCACCGCGACAGGCAAACCCGTCGTCGTGGTACTGATGAGTGCCCGACCCGTCGACCTCGGCAACAGCAATCCCGCGACGGTACTGGACGTCTGGTATCCCGGCTCGCAAGGCGGAGCCGCAGTGGCGAATCTGGTGTTCGGCGATGCCGTGCCCGGCGGGAAGCTGCCTTTCAGCTGGATCAACGATGCGGCGCAGGCACCAAACCCCTACAATCATCTGATTTCTCACAATCCGAAGGATGCCGAAAAGGGTTATTTCAATACGAGCAGTGTTCCTGCCTACCCGTTTGGCCACGGGTTGAGCTACACCACGTTCGGCTACACCAACGTGCGATCCGCCAAGCCCGAATATTCTACGGGCGAGCCGGTGCAGATCATTGCCGAGGTAACCAATACAGGCACGCGCTCCGGAGAGGAGGTCGTGCAACTTTATATCCACCAGCGCTTGGCCGGTGCGCAACGTCCTGTGCGTGAGTTGAAGGGGTTCAAGCGCATCGCGCTCAAGCCGAGCGAGAAGCGTACCATTAGCTTTACCCTCACAAAGGACGACCTGCGCTATTGGAACGCCGCCACCCGCAGTTGGGTGAACGAGGCGTCGGTGTTCGACGTTTGGGTAGGAGGTAGTTCAGTAGCCAAGAATGCCACGACTTTTGAGGTGCGCTAGTTGTTGGACGTCCCCATGCTAATATGCAATGGCGTCGTGTTTCCGGCGGAGTCTATCGAAAAGTGACGGATGTGGGATCAGGGGCAGCGTTGGTAAAGACCTCAGACTTTCGACCAAAACGAGGTAGGCCAACTAAGGATCAAGTGGCGGCGATTGATCGCGCTATTCTCGAAGTCGGTCGCCAGATGTTTCTAACTGAAGGCTACGCAAATACCGCAATGGACGCTATCGCGGCATCAGCCGGTGTTTCAAAGGGCACACTGTATTCGCGCTATCCGGATAAGCCGGCTCTGTTCCGCGCGATCGTCACGGCTAGGCTGAACAGATCGGCCGATCTCGTCACGGACCAAGCAGTGTTCGGCGATGGCTCAAGCCAGCAGCAGCTTCATCGGTTCGGCACGGTCTTTCTTGAGCGCATGCTAACGGCAGATGTCATCGCCTTCGATAAGCTCATTATCGCCGAAGCGGACAACTTCCCGGAACTTGCCTTGGAGTTTCACGAACAAGGTTATGTGAAAGCCGTTCGGCGACTTAGCGACCGGATGTCTAAAGTCACGAAAGAGGAAAGCTGGGAAGCGTCCGATCCCTTCGTTTTGTCGACCGCCTTTATCGCGGCGTTGATCGGTTGGGTTCGGCGGGAAGGCAGAATAAGATCTCTGTCGAAGGAAGACTGCGATGCGTTCGTCAGCCGACTAGTCGCTCTTTTTGCTGGAGGCCGATCGGCTTGGTGATAGCCGAGCGTTCCTGTGGCTATACCCCCAACGCTGCTTCTGTTCCCATACTCGACAAGCGATGAACGTCACGAACGATATTCGTGGATAACGGCCCGGACCTGCAAGGTGCTATCAAAGCGCTTGCGTCCATCCGGGTCAGAATATAGAACGGCTTTGTTCAATAAGCGACAGACAGCCTGTCGCGATTAGGAGAGCCGATAGCGATGCGTTACCTTTGCGTCATGCTACCCTTCGCCCTTTTGACACCAACAGTTGCGCCTGCTCAGACAATCCCACCAACCACCCCGGCGACCGCTACGGAAAAGTACTCGGTTGAACAGACCCTGCTTGGCACGCTGCTCGACGATCCGGCGGCGAAGGCCGTGCTGGTTAAGCACCTCCCCAACGTCGTTTCCAACAAGGAGATCGACATGGCACGCACTTTCACCCTGAAGGCATTGCAGAACTATGCGGCCGACCAGATCACGGACGCGAAGCTCGCGGCGATAAATGCAGATCTTGAGAAGCTGCCCGCGAAGAAATAACGATGCGGCTTCGGATGGCCCTCCTGCCCAACCGGGCTGTCGTCCCAGAATGCGACTGGCGGTCTTAGCACGCTCGGTCAGTGAGACCCTGTTCGCAGGCCGGTACTGAATTGCAAAGCTTCTCGTCGGACGATGGTGATGGAGGCTCGCATTGCAGTCGAGCGCTGAGCGGCTGTGGATACGGCTCCGATCGGCGACGTGGGCGCCCAGCGGCGTGGCAAAAGCGTCGCGGGTGGCGGCTTCACTGCGGCTTCAGCAATCGCCACCAATGCTTTGAACTATAAAAGTCTCTCGCACCGGGCTGCATCCCGGTAGCCGGGCGACGAGAACCGGCACGGGATAAATAACATGATCAGGCACGCGACTTTCTTGCGCTCAACAGTGGGACTCTTGATAGAAACGC
Organism: Sphingomonas sp. Leaf67; assembly: GCF_001421965.1. Taxonomy (GTDB): domain Bacteria; phylum Pseudomonadota; class Alphaproteobacteria; order Sphingomonadales; family Sphingomonadaceae; genus Sphingomonas. The sequence goes on along the minus strand of NZ_LMLP01000002.1, from coordinate 67,452 downwards.
TCGCGCTGTGCGGGGCCACCACCGGCGCTGCAGCCCAGGTGACGGCATCGTCACCTAGCTCCAACACGACAGTTGTGATCCCCGCCGACGTCGCGCAAGACAAGGCAGCGGGTACCGCAGATCCATTGTTCCAGCAGCCCTATATAGACAAGGACGAGTGGCGCGACGCCCCCGTCCGGCATCGCTATATCCATGGCGGCTTCAACGGTACCGATGCCAAATTCTCGTTCTACTTCCCCGACAAGGCTGGATATCAGGGCCGCTTCTTCCAGTACATCACGCCCTTCCCGATCAGCGAAACCTTGACGCAGCAGGACCCGCCGGGTGAATTCAATCATGTCGGTTTCGCGTTGGCGAGCGGCGGATATTTCGTCGAGACCAATGGCGGCGGTGCGTTCGATCTTGGCCGCGGGCAGAAGGGTAGCGGCGATCCGAGCGTCTCGGCCTATCGTGCCAACGCCGCTGCCGCCGATTATTCGCGCGTAGTGGCGAAGCGGATTTTCGCGAGCCAGGCGCGGCCTTATGGCTATGCCTTCGGAGGCAGCGGGGGCGCATATCGTACCATTGGCGCCGCAGAGAACACGTCAGGCGTCTGGGACGGCTTCGTTCCGTATGTCGCGGGGTCGAGCATGGCGATCCCGAACGTGTTCACCGTCCGCATGCTGGCGATGCAGCGGCTGCATTCAAAGTTTGCGCAGATCGTTGACGCGATGGAACCTGGCGGCAGCGGCGACCCGTATAAGGGGCTAGACGCCGACGAGGCTGCGGCGTTGCGAGAGGTGTCCGCCATGGGATTCCCACAGCGGTCCTGGTTTGGCTGGAAGACCATGGGCATTCACGGTTTCATCGCGCTCTACGGCGGGATGCTGGGGGCTGACCCGTCGTATTTCGCCGATTTCTGGACTAAACCAGGCTACCTTGGTCACGACGCGCCCGAGCAGTTCAAAAAATATCGAGTGCAATATGAGACTACGATCGCAGGGCCGCTTACCGCAAAGGACGCTGTGACGCTTGGCCTCAAGCAGCCGGAACAGGCAGGCGGGGTCGACTCCGCCTTCAACGCGGCCGCACCGCCTGTCGGCTTCCGCCTGTCCGGCACGCCGCCGCAGGTCTATTTTCTCGGCGGCGATATGATAGTGAAGAGCGGCGCTGCCGCCGGGCAGAAAATTATGCTCGTCGGGTTAAAAGGCGACGCAGTCGGCGTCGGCGTCGCCAATCCAGACGTGCTGGCGAAGATCAAGCCGGGCGATCAGGTGCAGATCGACAATTCGGCCTTCCTCGCCGCCCAAACCTATCACCGTCATCAGGTGCCCGGCCCCGAGTTCAAGGTGTGGGACCAGTTCCGGGATGCCGCCGGGAAGCCGCTATATCCGCAGCGGCCGATGCTGATCGCGCCGCTGTTCGTGCAGGGGGCGGCCGGTTCAGTGCCCAAAGGCGCCTTCCACGGGAAAATGATCATAGTGGAATCTTTGCTGGATCGCGAGGCCTATCCTTGGCAGGCGGACTGGTACCGGCAGGAAGCGCAGAAGAAGCAGGGCGTGACTGTCGCCGAGAGTAACTTCCGGGTTTGGATGAATGACAACACGCTACATGGTGACGAGCCGGTGCTGGAGGATCCATCGCGCTCGGTCGGCTACATGGGAATGCTGCAGCAAGCGCTTCGCGACGTTGCGACTTGGGCCGAGCATAATGTCGCACCGCCGCCCTCCACCAACTACCGCGTGGTCGACGGGCAAGTGATCGTGCCGGCCTCTGCAGCCGAGCGCCTAGGGGTGCAGCCGGTCGTCACCTTGGCCGCGAACCGAAAGGTCCGTGCGGACATCGCGAAGGGCGACGAGGTGACACTGGTTGCGACCGCAGAGGTGCCGCCAGGCACTGGCAGGATCGTCAGCGCCGAATGGGACCCCGAAGGGGCGGGCACCTATCCAGTCAAGGCCACCATCCCCCCTTCGGCAGGCGGAAAGGTGACACTGGCATACAAGTATCGCTACACCAGCGCAGGCACTGTCTTCCCGGGCATCCGTGTACGGTCCGAGCGACAGGGACGGGCTGACAGCGTCTATGCACAGCCCGTCAATATCGCCCGCGCCCGTGTGGTGGTCCGGTGATGCGTCCGCTGACGGACATGTCACGACGGAACGTGATGCTGGGCGGCGCGACGGCGCTCGGATTTGCCGCAGCCGGGCCGGCGCACGCGGCAACCCGCCCTGTCCTGCGCCGATCCTTCACTCCCGGCGAACGCTGGCTCGATACCGCCGGCAAGCCGATCCAGGCGCATGGCGGATCGATGATCGTCGTTGACGGCGTCTTCCACTGGTATGGCGAGAACAAGGAGTTCACGACCGGCAAATCGGACATCTGGACGTACGGCGTGCGCTGCTACCGCTCGACCGACCTCTACAATTGGGACGATCTCGGCCTCATCATCGCGCCTGACCTGAAAGACCCGGCGTCGCCGCTCAGTCCGAAGCGCTATCTCGACCGACCGCACATCATCCACAACCGCCGGACCGGCAAGTTCGTGTGCTGGCTGAAGATCCTTAGTGGCCCGGTGCAGACGCGCACGGTGCTGGTCGCGGATCAGATCACCGGGCCGTACCGGATCGTCCGCCGGGACATCGAGCCGTTGGGTATGGGAGCCGGCGACTTTGACCTGGTCGCCAGTCCCGACGACGGCAAGGCATACATGTATTTCGAGCGGGTCCATAGCGAGATGATCTGCGCCGACCTGACGAGCGACTATAGCGACTTCACGGGCTATTATTCAACGCACTTTCCCTCCGCCGGCCCGCCGTCGGTACGCGAGGCGCCGGCCTATTTCCGGCGCGGCGACCATCACTATCTCGCGACCTCAGGTACGACGGGCTATTTCCCGAACCCGTCCGAGATTGCGGTCGCCGGCACGTACCATGGTCCGTGGACCACGCTCGGCGATCTGCATCCAACCGACCGTTCACGCACGTCGTTCAACTCACAGATCAGCTGCATCTTCCGCCACCCAGGCAAGAAGGATTTGTACGTCGCAATGGCCGACCGCTGGATGGGGCCGCGTGGCGGCGCCGCCTTCGAGAGCGGCGACCGCTCGCGCCTCGTGCAGCTCGCCTTTTCCAAAAGCTTCGCCAACCCGCCGCAACCGATGACTCCGGAGGAGAAGCAGGCACGAGATATCGAGGGCGGGCTGGCGGTCGATACGTCACAGGCGCGCTACGTCTGGCTGCCGATCCGTTTCGACGGCGACCGGCCACGGATCGATTGGCTACCGGAATGGCGCATCGAGGACTTCGACTGATGACGCACCCCCTCATGCCTGGTGCGTTCCCCCTTACCCGCCGCGTGTTGCTCGCCTCGACCTTCCTGGGCGTCGCGGCGCCAGCGTTTGGGGCCAGACCCCGCGCTACCTATCTGGACCCCGGTGCCCCTGTCGCCGCCCGGGTTTCCGACCTGCTCGAACGCATGACACTGGACGAGAAGGCGGCGCAGCTCCGCTGCCTGTGGGAAGGTAAGACCGCGCTGCTGGACGAGGCTCGCGACTTTTCGTCCGAGCGCGCTGCGAAGGCAATCCCGCACGGGATTGGGCAACTATCGCGCATATCCGACTATCGTGGCTTCCCCGATTGGGACGCTACTCGTTCGCGCGCACTGCCTAACACCGTAACACTGGTGAATGCGATCCAGCGCCATCTGGTCGAGCGAACACGGCTGGGCATTCCGGCGCTGTTTCATGACGAGCTGGCGCACGGGCTGCTTGCCAGCGAAGCGACGGTGTTTCCGATACCGACGGCACTTGCCAGCAGTTTCGACACCGATCTGGTCGAGCAGGTATTCACCGCCGCCGCGCGCGAGGCGCGCGCGCGCGGGACTACCGTCGCCCTGACCCCGGTGATCGACCTGCTGCGTGATCCCCGTTTCGGGCGCAGCGAGGAATTCTTCGGCGAGGATCCACATTTGGTCGCCGCGATGGGTACGGCGGCGGTGCGCGGACTTCAGGGTCGTGTCCGCCCGCTGGCACCCGACCGGGTGTTCGCAGTGCTAAAGCATTTCGTCCATGGAGCGCCGCAGGGTGGGCTGAACATCGCGCCGGCCGATGTCAGCGAGCGAACGCTGCGCGAAACCTTCCTTGTTCCCTTTGCCGCTGCGATACGCGATGCTGATCCGGCGATAATCATGCCGTCGTACAACGAAGTAGCGGGTGTCCCCGCGCACGCCAACCCCGGCCTGCTACTGGAAACGGGGCGCGGCCGGCTGGGCTTCAAAGGCGCGTATTTCAGCGATTACAGCGGCATCGCCAACCTGGAACGCCAGCACCATGTCGCCGCCGATCAGGCCGAGGCCGCGGCGATGGCGCTGGAAAGCGGCGTCCAGGCCGACCTGCCCGAGGGCGAGAGCTTCAAGCTTCTCCCCGATCTAGTGCGCAGCGGCCGAGTACCGCAGGCACTGCTGGACGCCGCAGTAGCTCAGGTTCTGGCGCTCAAGTTCGAGGCGGGGCTGTTCGAGCATCCGTATATCGATCTCGCCCGGCTGCGCCGCATCACACGGGCACCTGCGCACCGGCAGCTCGCCCGACGCGCGGCGGAAAAAGCACTGACGCTACTCAAGAACGATGGTGTTGTGCCCCTCGATCCTGAGCGTACGATGACGCTGGCGGTGATCGGTCCCAACGCGACCGAACCGCTGTTCGGCGGCTATTCGGGTGACAACGATCAGTCGGTCGGCATCCTGGCGGGGCTGCGTCGTGCCGCGCCTGAGAACGTGCGGATTGTGCAGGCTGACGGCGTGTGGATCACCGCGCCTGACAAAACTGAGCGCCACCTCAGTTACTCGCTGACCGACCCGGTGCCGCGCACTGACAATCTGCGGCGCATCGACGAAGCGGTGAAGGTTGCGCGCGATGCCGACGTGATCCTACTGGTCCTTGGCGACACACCTGCGATCACGCGCGAGGCGGTCGATCCGGCACTACCAGGTGATCGATCGACTTTGGACCTTTGGGGCGAGCAAAACGATCTGATTGCGGCAATGGCGAGGCTCGGCAAGCCGATCGTCGCACTGCTGCTGAACGGGCGTCCGCTGGCCAGCGTGCGGCTGGCCGAAACGGCGAACGCGCTGTTCGAGGGCTGGTACCTTGGCCAGGAGGGCGGCACCGCGTTTGCCGACGTGCTGTTCGGGGTGGCGGAGCCGGGCGGTCGCTTACCAGTCTCGATCCCGCGCAGCGTCGGCGAACTGCCCGCCCACTATGATCGGCATCCGACCGCCGACACCAACAAATATCTGGAAGGGGCGCGAAAGCCGTTGTTCCCGTTCGGCCACGGCCTGGGATATGCGCAGATCAAGATCGGTGCCCCGCGCGTGTCCCATACGGCGATCGGCCCTTGGGAACGCTTTTCGGTCTCGGTCGAGGTCGAGAATATCGGCCGTCGCGCGGGGGATGAAGTTGTCCAGCTCTACATCCGCGACGAGGTCAGCAGCGTACCGCGCCCGATGCTGGAGTTACGCGGCTTCCGCCGCATTGCTCTGGCGCCGGGTGAACGGCGGGTGGTGACGTTCGACCTTGATGGCGAGGTGCTCGCCTTCTGGGACGCACAGATGCGGTGGAACGTTGAGCCAGGCGTCTTCACGATCTATACCGGCCGTTCGTCTGCCGACCTGATGTCGGTCAAGATAACGGTAGCCAACACGGCGGCACCTCGCCCCGGTGACCCGGCAGTCCCTGAAAGCTGAATGTCGCCAATGCCTGCCGGCGTAGCAATGATTTCTACCGGGTCCGACGCACGTCGATTCTGGGCTTTGCGGAGACGGAAGGTGTATGCTGGCGAGTATGGGGGAACCGCCGGCTTAAGGACGGGTCCATGTGTGAAGCTGCGACGCGCTCGTCAACGAAAGACCGGATACAGGTCAAAGTAGCTGCCTATTAAGGATCGCGATAACGGTTCCGGACCACTCGTTGCGCAAAAGCCCTCGGTAAGGGCAACGGGAAAGCCGCCAATAGAAGGCTTGGTGTCGCTTGCGGAGCAGGCCCCTCAAGTCACGCGATTACGGCGCAGGTCGACACGTACCAGGATATTTCGTGTCGATCCATCAGGGCGTGTGACGAACGGAATGTGACACAGGTGAAACTGTAGACACCGCCTGATTAATAGTACACAGTCGTTCGATAGAAAGATCGGTATGAGAGGGACTTGGGTGGTGGAGCCTGTGGGCGAAATAGCGATATCGGATGGTCCGCCCAAGCAGCCCAATATCGTGCGGCGCATCATCCTTCTTGTCGCCATTCTTGGCGGGTGCGCAGCGATGTGGTGGTATATGGGCTATCGCTCCTTTGGCCGATTCCAGCAGTCCACCAACGACGCCTTTGTGCAGGCTGACACGGTTACCGTCGCACCACGGATTTCTGGTTACGTGGAGACCGTCTTGGTCAACGCGAACGAGGAAGTGCGTGCCGGACAACCCCTTGTTCGGGTCGAGTCGCGTTCGTACACCAGTCAAGCTCAGCAGTCCGAGGCGCAGATTGCCGTTGCTCAGGCGACCGATCAGGGGGTGGTCGCCCAGATCAACGAACAGAACGCGGCGGTCCGACGCGCGGAGGCGGACGTAGCGGCCGCGATGGCCGATGCGGCTTACGCGCGTGGTGAGGTCGCGCGATATGCCCCACTGATTTCGGACGGGACCGAGACGCGCGAACATTTTGCTCAGCTTCGGCGTCAGGACGCTTTGGCCCGGAGCAAGCTGACGCAGGTCGAAGCGTCACTTGAAGGCGCGCGATCGCGCCTCAAAACACTTGGCGCGCAAGGCGCGCAAGCGCGTGCGCAGATCAAGCAGGCGCGTGCGCAGCTGGCGTCGGTCAGCACCGACCTCGCCTCTACCGTGATCCGCGCGAGCATCGCCGGACGGATCGGGAACAGGTCCGTTCGAACCGGCCAGTATGTGCAAGCCGGAACGAGGCTGATGTCCATCGTCCCGATGAACCAGTTGTACGTCGAGGCAAATTACAAAGAGACCCAAGTCGGCCTGGTACGGGTGGGTCAGCCCGCGACGGTCGAGATTGACGCCTATCCTGGCGTCGAGATACCCGGGTGGGTCACCAGTATCGCTCCCGGTACCGGTGCCCAGTTCTCCGTCCTCCCGCCCCAGAACGCCACCGGCAACTTCACCAAGGTCGTTCAACGCCTACCAATCAGGATCGCTCTTCGCCGCGGCAACAAGGCAAGCGAATTGCTGGTCCCGGGAATGTCCGTTGAGGTGACCATCGACACCCGATCCGCAATCGACGACGGGCGGCAGGATCACCTGCATGCTCGCGCCGCCAAAGCCCTGCCCGCGCAATGAGCGACGCCGTCGTCCGTAGCGATGACACGGCGGCGTGGCCGAACGCGCCGGTCTATGAGAAGGCGGACACCGCGGCCTGGCTTGCGGTTGCGGCCGGTAGTCTTGGCGCAATGATGGCAACCCTCGATGTCTCCATCGTGAATTCAGCGCTGCCGACGATACAGGGGGAGATCGGGGCAAGCGGTACGGAGGGCACATGGGTCGCGACCGCCTACATCGTTGCCGAGATCATCGTCATACCGCTGAGTGCCTGGCTTCAGCGCCTGCTTGGCCTTCGCACCATGCTGCTGATCGCCGTGACGCTCTTCACCGGTTTTTCCGTCGTCTGTGGAAGCGCCGAGAATCTCACGACGATGATCGTCGGACGGGTCGGTCAGGGTTTCACGGGCGGCGCGCTCATACCCACCGCGATGTCGATCGTTGCCACGCGTCTGCCGAAACCGCAGCAACCGATCGGCAGCGCGCTGTTCGGACTCACGGCGATCCTCGGACCGGTTCTCGGGCCACTGCTGGGCGGATGGCTGACCGAGCAGTTCAGCTGGCACTACGCCTTCTTTCTGAATGTGCCGATCGGCATTCTTCTCGTGACCTTGCTGATCTTGGGCTTGCCGCATCAGCCCGTTGCGAAGGGGGAGATCCTAAAGGCGGACTGGCTCGGCATCGTCGGCCTCGCACTCGCGCTCGGAGGACTAACCATCGTCCTTGAAGAGGGACAGCGTGAACAATGGTTCGAGAGCGAGCTGATCGTATGGCTTACGTCTTTCACCTTGCTCGGGCTCGCGATGCTTCTGGTCGGCCAGCGTTACGCCAGCCGTCCGGTGATCAAGCTTTCGCTCCTGCTGGACCGCCAGTTCGGAGCGGTTGCCTTCATGGGCTTCGTGCTGGGCATGGTGATTTTCGGTACGTCGTTCGCGATCCCGCAGTTCCTTTCTGCAATCGCGGGGTACGATGCCTTGCAGTCGGGCTACGTGGTCGTGCTGTCCGGGATACCCGCCCTGCTGATGATGCCGCTCGTGCCTCGCATGATCCGAACAATCGATATCCGCGTCGCAATCATCAGCGGGCTCTTGATCCTGGCGGTCGCCTGCTGGCTGAACGTGCACCTTTCGGCGAGTTCGGACGGCAGCGCCTTTACGCAGGCGCAGCTTATGCGTGGTGTCGGAACGATCCTGTGCTTCCTGTTCCTCAATCAGGCAGCCATCTCGTCGGTTCCTACCGATCTTGCGGCCGATGCCGCAGGTCTGTTCGCAGCCAGCCGCAACCTTGGTGGATCGATCGTGCTCGCCGCGATTGCCACGATCCAAGATCAACGGCTGACCTTCCACAGCCGCCAGCTCGAGGAGAGCCTGTCCGTCAATCCTGACCTCGTTCAGGAGCACCTGAGCAATCTGTCGGACGTAGTCGGTGACCCAGGCGCTGCTCTTCGAATGTTAGCCGATACCATTGCCCAGCAGGCTCTAGTCATGACGTTCAACGATCTCTTCTTCCTCCTGACGATCGGCATCGTGGTAATCATTCCCTTGCCCCTGCTGCTCCGCCCACTACCCAGGGGCGTGAAGCTCGGCACCATGCATTGAGGCATCTATGCGACTTCCGACCATCTTCATCGCGCTGTTTGTGCTCGGCGGCTGCACCTTGGGTCCCGGGTATCACGGCCCCCCTCCAGTTACCGCCGTTACGGCGGGCTTCGTCCGAATGCCGGGTGCCGCCACCGCCAGTTCACCTTCGCTTGCACACTGGTGGACGTCGTTCGGCGACCCAGTGCTAAACGGGCTTGAGGAGCGCGCGTTGCGCGATCACCCCTCCGTAGCGGTTGCCGAGGCACGGCTGCGTCAGGCCCGCGCCGCTGCACTTTTGGACCGTGCTAACAAACTGCCAAAGAACAGTGCAAGCGCACTTTATCTGCACGGCGAACTGCCCCCTACGAATCTGGGTCTCGGCAACAATGATGGAGGCCGTTCCGCACTAGACTTCTACAATCTCGGTTTTGACGCGTCATGGGAACTGGATCTGTTCGGCGCTGCAAGTGGCACCGTTCGCGCGACGGCAGCGGAAGCCGAAGCCGCCGAAACGGAGGTCGACGATGCCCGCCTGAGTCTGAGCGCAGACGTCGCACAGGCATATCTTAAGCTGCGCGACCGGCAGGCAAGATTAAATCTTGCTCGGCTTTCGACCCGCCTGCATCAGGAGGAATTCGCATCTCTCAACCGTCGCGTCGCGGCCGGAACCGCCCCAACGCTCGAAAGTCAGCAACTCGAACCACAGATCGCTCAATCGAACGGAAATGTGCGGGATCTTGCGACGGAATGCGATGCCTTGCTGAACGCGCTCGCTGTTCTCACAGGACAGGCGCCAGGCGCGCTGGACGGGGAGCTTGCAGCCACTGCCACGACGACCGTTCCTCTTCCCCCCGCTTCGGTGCCGGTCGGCGATCCGTCCGGCCTACTTCGCCGTCGCCCGGATATCAGAGGTGCAGAGCGCCAGCTTGCAGCGCGGACGGCGAGGATCGGGGTCGCAGAGGCTGCACGCTTCCCCCGAGTAAGCCTCATGGGCCTCGTGGGTCTTGGAGGAAGCAAGCCTGGCGACGTTCTGGCCCCCTCGAACATCTCTTTGCTTGCGTTGCCTCGACTTTCCTGGAGCTTTCTGGATTTCGGGCGGAATGCTGCCCGGGTACGGCAAGCAACTGGTGCCAGGGATGAAGCCGAAGCACGTTATCGAGAGGTGATCCTACAGGCGCTCGGAAATGCCGAGGATGCACTCAGCCGCTTCGGACGCAGCAGGTCCGGCTTTGGCGACGCGCTGAGTTCACGGGCGACGGCGCTTGCAATCGCGGGCCGTGCCGACCGTGCGTTTGCGGCCGGCACCATCCGCCGTCAGGAAATGCTCGAATATCGCCGCAAGCTGCTCACCGCCGAGGATGCGTTGCTGCAGGCGAAGACGGCAGTCGGCACAGATTTCGTCGCGCTTCAGAAGTCTCTGGGTTTGGGCTGGGAACCGCAATTGGAACAAAACCAAGATGTGCAATAGTTTTTGCAGCGTTACCGGTACCGCGATCAACGGCGCGACCGGTATCCAGCGCGACTTTACAAGCGACGCTGTCGTTGCTCCCTTCGAGGCTCCGCAGCTACTATGGATAGCGGCAGTGGGACTGCACATAATTAAATTTGTGAACACCCAAGCAGTATGTGCGGACCTTTGCAAACACAGCGTAATTTTCTAAAATATTGACTGGAGAAGACCTTGCTGACGCGCAAATCGGAGAAGCAGGACAATCGTTCGGCACGTTGGAGATGGCTTAAGCAATCGGTCCCTATTTTTGCTGTGGGGTTATTCATGGCGGGGAACGCACCTGGACCGGCCCTGCTCGGGGCTGGTCCGGTGGAGGCGCCGTCACGGCAGTTGTCTGGCTGGATTACCCATCCGATGGCCGCCCGAACCGATCAGGCCCGAACGGCGATCAGCCTGCAATTTCGGCGTGAACTGACGCTGCGGTCCAGACCAGCCCGCATGATGGTGCGAGTCAGCGCCGACAATCGCTTCGTCCTTTACGTGAATGGCCAGCGAGTCGCGGCCGGCCCGGCGCGCGGCGACCTGGACCATTGGCGGTACGAGCGGGTCGATCTTGCGCCCTTTTTGCGCGTCGGCGCCAACGTCATTGCTGCGGAGGTGTGGAGCGATGGCCGAGACGCGCCGCGTGCCCAGATCTCTGCTCGAACGGCTTTCTACCTCGTTCCAGACGATACCGGCGCCATGCCCTTTGCAGACGGAACGAACTGGCTCGTCCGGGTTGACGGCTCCCGCTCAGTCTCCTCGGGCATGGCGCAGTTGATCGATGCTGTCGGCGGCACCTACTATGTGGCGGGGGCGCCTGAAACACTAGATGGCGCTCGACAGCGCCCTGATTGGGCCGCAGTTCGAAGCTCCGCTCCGGACTGGGTGCCGGCAGTTCCGCTCGCCACCGGATCCGACACGCCGTGGCATCTTATGCCCGACACGCTGCCTCAGATGCGGTACGAGACGGCACCCGCAGGTCGCTTGGTGCGTGCTCGCGGCACTGCCGCCGGGCGCTTTCCCCAGCAGGCAGTTACGGTCCCCGCGCATGGCGAAGCGACGTTCCTGGTTGATGCCGGTGCGGTCGAGGCGGCCTATCCAGAGCTGGTAGTTTCGGGCGGGGCGGGTGCTGAGGTGACGCTGACCTATACCGAGGCGCTGTACAGCGCCGACAAAAAGCGTCTGCAGGATCGCGCTGCCGTTGGCGACGGGCAGGCACTGGGTCTGCGCGACACGTTTCGACCGAGCGGCGCAGCCGAACAGCGCTTCCAGCCGTTCTGGTGGCGAGTGTGGCGGTTCGCCGAACTGCACGTGAAAACAGGTGACCAACCGCTACGCCTTGTCCGCTTCAGGCGCTATCGGACCGGCTACCCATTCAAGGCGCGCGCTTGGTTCCGTTCTAGCGATCCGGCACTCGACCGCGTCTGGCAGATTGGCTGGGACACGCTTCGCCTCGACGCACACGAGACTTTCATGGACACCGCCTATTGGGAGCAGCTCCAATATGCCGGCGACAGCCGGATTGAGGCCCTCATCGCGGACACCGTGTCCGGCGACGGCAGATTGTCAGCGCAGATGCTGCGCGCGTTCGACGCGTCTCGCACGCCTAGGGCCGCCCGCGAGAGCATAGTTGGACGCCTCACTCCGGCCGTCGCCGGTCTCCCCCAAGCGGCCTACCCCTCGGGGGACTACCAGTCCATTCCGCCCTTCGGCCTGTTCTGGATCGGCTCGCTCGCAGATTACCGAATGCGCTGGCCGGACCCTACGCCTGTTCGCGAGAGCCTGCCCGGCATGCGTATTGTGCTCGACTGGTACGCGAGGCTCATTGGTGCGAACGGGTTGGTCGGCAAGGGGCCCGCATGGACCTTCATCGACTGGAAGCCCAACCTGGAAGGTAACCCGACCGGCCCCGATACGAAGGATGACAATGGCTGCGTGGTCAGCCTCGCCTATTTGGGGGCGCTGCAAGAAGCGGCAGAGTTGGAAGATGAACTGGGCGACGCTAGCATCGCCACTCGCGACCGTCACCGCGCAGACGGGGTAGCCAAGGCGGTACGGGCGCATTGCTGGTCGGCGGAGCGCGGGCTCTATGCCGATAGCACTGGACTCAAGAACTTCAGCCAGCACGCGAATCTACTGGCCGTCCTTTACGATGTAGCGCCTTCGGCGCAGCACCGGGCGATTATGGACCGGATCACCGTTCGCAACGGCGGCATTACAGCACCCAACGGTGTCACCGGAACGTCTTATTACTTCTCCTACTATCTCGCCCGCGCGGCCGTCCATGCAGGCCTATCCGAACGGTACTTCGAACTGCTGCGGACGTGGCGTGACATGCTTGGACAAAACTTCACGACTTGGCCGGAAAACCCGGAGCCATCCCGGTCCGACAGCCACGCCTGGAGCGCCCATCCGACAGCGGACCTGCTCCGGATCGTTGCGGGAATTTCGCCGGCGAGCGCCGGTTACGCGACGGTTCGGATTGCGCCTAACTTAGGGCCGCTTACGCAGTTGGACGCCGCCGTACCGCATCCGTCCGGGTTGATCCGCGTCCGATACCGTCGAAGCGGCAACGGCCTCACGGCGATAATCACGCTGCCAGCGGGACTGTCCGGCAAGTTCGACTATGCCGGCAGATCTTGGTCAATCGGGCCCGGAACGAGGCGGCTGAGCATCCATCCCGAACGCGGGACGCCTGCAGAATAACCGCCCTCCAAGCTGGCAACCGCCTTGAAAGGCGTTGCTAGCTGAGGCGGGGATCAGACGAACTTTTGGCGACAGGACGTACGCCGGTACAGACATCGGTCGATACTTAGCGATGCCAGTTCAGAACGTCCGGCACTCCCGCACCGGAGCCTTGCGGACCGCCAGCCTGATCACTGTAAAGGATGATGCTGAGCATCGCCGGGAATATCCGAGTATAAAATGCCCCAAGCTAGCAAGGCCCGTTCCAATCCGTTGAGCACAAAGGCAGTTTGGCTCCTCGTAATAGGGAAGTGATCTCAACATTTGCGATGTGATCTCCGAAATTTACGCCGACAAAAGATAATTAAATCTCATCATGCGGGACAATATTTTATAATGTGAATTTTTGTTGCTCTTGTATCGAAACTAGCCTACGACGTCTGCACCCGTAACTATCGAGCTTACGGAGTCAGTAAATTAATTGCCGCAACGGAAGTTGCGATATCTAATCAGCACGAACCAATAAAGCATCTGTTTGGGTCAGTTCTTGTAAATTGCGACAGAACAATAAGTTCGTGGCTTTTGGACGCCGAAGGATGCAAATTACCTTTTGGGAGAGGTCGAATGGGAAACAACATCCGTGGCAAGTTGCTATTTAGCACTGCCACTGCCGCACTGCTTCTGGGGGAAGCGCCCGCGCTAGCACAAGCGCCGCAGCTGGCGGCGCCTACGCGGACTACGAATGAACAGCCTACTACCGCCAGTACAACTGATCCGGTCAACCCCGACGTGCAGCAGGGCGCGCCCGCACAAGGCAACCAACTTCCCGGACCGGTAGCCGAAACTGCGCCCGACACGTCTGCGGAAATCGTGGTGACCGGCACCCTATTACGCGGGGTCGCACCAACAGGCACTAACGTTGTAGGCCTGTCCTCTGCCGACATCGCCAAATCCGGCGCGCTCAACACCAATCAAGTGCTCGCGCGTATTCCGCAGGTCAGCAGCGCGTTCAACGCCGTGCCGACGCTGCCGACCAACGATCCCGGCTTATCGTCGATAATTCCCAACATCCGCTCCATTCCGGCGGGTGGCGCCACCACGCTGGTCCTTCTAAACGGCCACCGTATCGGCGGCTCTGGCGGCTTCGCCGGTGTCGACCCGGACATCATTCCTGCCGAGGTGCTGGAGCGCGTCGACGTGGTGCCGGACGGAGGCTCGTCCATATATGGCTCCGACGCGATCGGCGGCGTGATCAATCTGATCACACGCAAGCGGTTCGACGGCTTGCAGTTCCACGCCAAATACGGTTTTGGCGATGGTTACCATACGCTGGACGCGAATGGCACTGCCGGTACCGACTGGGGCAGCGGCTCGGCCTATGTCTCCTACACCTATGCGGTCACCGGCGAGATCCAGGGACGTGAACGCAGCTACTATCGCCAATTCTCCGAAAACCGCGGATTTTGCGCACCCGGAACTGTGCAGGTTACCCGCAACGGCACCACAACCAACTATGCACTGCCCGACCGCAGGCCCGGCACGCTGACGAACTGCGACGGCACCGACAACACTACGATCTTCCCGCGCCTTAGCCGCCATTCGGTCTTCGCGAACCTAAGCCAGTCGCTGGGCAGCGGCCTCGATGTCGGCGTCACCGCTTTCTACACCCGCCGGGACTCGACCAGCCACATCGACCTGAACGACCCGCAGAACGCGCAGACCGGCACGATTACCCCGGCCAATCCCTTCTACGTGCCGATCGCACCCGATCCCGGAACGCAGTCGGTTCTTTTCTCCTACGCCGGCGTGCTGCCCGACGATCGCCTGAACAGGCTCGACCAGTACGGCATCACACCTACCATTACCGCTGACATCGGCGGCGGCTGGCAGGTGCGCGCGCTGGGCACGCTAGGCGAAAGCTGGGTCAACTCCTACGAGCCTCAGTACAACACCACGGCCCAGAACGCTGCGCTGGCGGCGGTGACCCGCGATACCGCGCTCAACCCCTACGACCTGGGCGCAACCAGCCAAGCAGTGCTGGACTCGATATATGTTCGTGGCCGCACCCGCTACAACCAAGCATACCGGAACGCGCGTGCGATCATCGATGGTTCGCCGCTCTCGCTGCCCGGCGGCAACGTACGGCTCGCCGCCGGTGTCGAGTACGGACATGAGCGTCTGGTGGCCAGCCTGCGCGGGCTGGCGAATGGTGCTGCGTCGGGCAGCCGCGACATAACTTCGGTCTATGGAGAGGTCGCCGTGCCGCTCTTCGGCCGCAGCAACGCGATAAGCGGCTTCCAGAGTCTGGTCTTCTCGGCTTCGGGGAGATACGATCACTATTCGGACTTCGGCGGGACTTTCAATCCGAAATTCGGTGCCACCTGGGAAATCGTGCGAGGGTTCAAGCTACGTGGCAACTGGGGAAAGGCGTTTAACGCGCCGCAGCTGGGCGATACCACCGCCGCAGCCGACACGCGCGTAGTCCTGATCCCGGCCAATCCGTTTTATGATCCTACCGACACAACCACACCCCAGCTCCAAGCCCGACCATCGGCGATCATCGCAGGTGGCAATCCTAATCTACGGCCGCAAACGGCCCGAACCTGGTCGATAGGTGCAGACTTGCAGCCGGCACCGGTGCCTGGGCTGACACTTAGCGCAACCTACTATAGCATTCACCTCGACAACCAGGTTGCGATCGTCCCGATCTTCACTCCGGCGCAAGCCTATCGCCCGGTCTACTCGCCTTGGGTCATCAAGAATCCCTCAATTGCCCAAGCGACGGGCCTGTTCGGTAGCCTGCCCCTAGTAAACTTTTCTACAGTTGCCGAATGGTACAATCTAAACCCTCTCGGGCCGGCCGTGATCCTGGATGCCCGACGTCAGAATTTCGGCGTGTACGAACAAGACGGTATCGACTTTAACATCGCCTACAACCGCACCACCGGTTTCGGCTCTGTGAATGCAGCATTCGCCGGGACCTATACGCTGACCCGGCGGGTCGCCGCGCTGCCGAACGATCCATTCAGCGACTTGCTTGAGTCACCAGGGCTGAGCCGGTTCAGCTTTATCTCAACGGCCGGGGCGACATATGGCGACCTGACCGGCAGTCTAACGCTGAGCCACTCTGGCGGCTACGATCTCAACCCTGGATTGCCACCCCAGACCAGCGTGGACGCTTTCAATACGGTCGATCTTTTCTTGTCTTACGACGTCAATGGCGCTGGCCTGACTAAGGATCTCCAGCTGACGGCCTATATCGGCAACATGTTCGATAGCGATCCGCCTAACTACAATGGATTTCCGGGCTATGCGAACGGCGCTACTGTAGGTCGGGTGGTCCAGTTCGGCATCACCAAAAAGTTCTGATTAGGGCGGCGGCCACGCTGCGGCAAAGGGGGCAACCGAGCGTCCGGGTCTCGCAGCGTGCCCCCTTTCGAGCGTCGGACAACGGCGGCAGCGTAAGCGTGCGACCGTCGTTGCCCCGGTTGGTGATTGGGTCAGAAACTCGGCCGGTGTGTTGGCCCCTTTCCGTAGGGACATATTAGAACTCATTCGTTCCCGTTGGCGGCTAAAGCCTAGCCGGGCGCTGTCACGATCTGGAGGATGTACGTCGGTTCGGGAGCACGACTAGGGCCGATCAACATTCAGCGCAGCCAGATCATGGCGGCGGCGAGATGAACGAAGCCGTTGAAGTGGATGGTGGGCCGATCATAGCGGGTAGCGAAGCGGCGGCAGTGTTTGAGCCGACTGACGCATCGCTTGATCTGGTTGCGATGCCTGTAGATGTCGGCGTCGTGCGGGATGTCGATCTGGCCGTTGTGCCTGGACGGTATCACCGCTTTAGCTTTTATAGTCGCGATCTGGTTGCGTAAGTCGTTGCCGTCATAGGCTTTGTCAGCCAACACGGCTCCGGCGAGCTAGCCTTCAAGCAAGGCGGGCGCGGAGGCAATGTCGCTGGTCTGCCCCGGCGTGATGCAAAAGCGCAAGGGGCGACCGAGCGTGTCGGCGAGCATGTCGAACTTGGTCGTTAGTCCACCTCCGGAAAGCCCCAGCGGCTGGTCCGAGCCCCTCCTTTCCCGGTCACTGCCTGCTGGTGGGTGCGGACGATGGTGCTGTCGATCATCAGATACCGGTTGTCGCGGTCGGCTGTCAGCGCCTCAAACAGCCGTTCCCAGACACCCGCATGACACCAGCGTCTGAAACGCCGGTGCAGTCTTCCATTTGCCGTAACGTTCAGGGAGATCGCACCAGTGTGCCCTAGAGGCTGTTATGGACTTGGCGGCGGGACTGATTCATCCGTTACTGGATGAGCATTTGCCGCAGGCCGTATCCGTCTGACGTCAGCGACGAGGAATGGTCGCTGGTTGCGCCGTACCTGCTGTTGCAGCGCGAGGATGCCGGTCAGCGGGAGCACGACCTGCGCGAGGTGTTCAACGGTCTGCGCTATATCGTGAAGACGGGAGCGCCGTGGCGGTGGATGCCGAACGATCTGCCACCCTGGGCGGCTGTGTACCAGCAGACGCAGCGTTGGCTGGCGGCAGGCTGTTTCGAAGCGCTGGTCGATGACCTGCGGGCGGTGCTGCGATTGGCGGCGGGACGCGCGGCCGAGCCGACCGCCGCGATCATCGACAGTCGGACGCTACGCTCGACGCCCGAGAGCGGCGAGCGGGCCGGCTATGATGGGGGCAAACGCAAGAAGGGCTCGAAGATCCACATGGCCGTCGATACGCTGGGTCATCTGCTGGCACTCCACGTAACGCCGGCAAATGCAGAGGATCGCGGCGAGGTGGAACGGCTCGCGCGGACCGTACAGGCCGTCACCGACGATGCCGTCGAACTGGCCTGGGTCGACCAGGGCTATACCGGCGAGCGAGCCGCCAACGCCGCAGCCAAACACGGCATCGCACTTGAGGTCGTCAAACTGCCCGAGGCCAGACGCGGCTTCGTCCTCTTGCCACGACGCTGGGTGGTCGAACGATCATTCGCATGGGCGACCCGCTTCAGGCGTCTCGTTAAAGATTACGAACGCTACGCGGAAACCTCGCAGGACTTCACGTCGTCGCCTTCGCATGCCTCATGATGAAGCAGGCTGCCGCGCTCGCCATAGGTTCATAACAGCCTCTAGAGCGCAGCACCCACAAACATCCGTTCATGAACAAGCGGTCGTCCAAACCCGTGCGTCCCGGATCAGGCGCTCTGCCCGACAAAAGCGGTGCAATCCGTTGCCACTGCGGCTCGCTCTACTCGTACCGCTTGATCCCCATCGCTCGCTCCGCGCCTTGACACGGATGCCGATAAATTAGCCCTCAGGTCGTTTGGAAATCCTGAATGTCGACCCGGCGTAGGAAACTTACCAAATGCACACGTATGCCCCATTGTATTACAATTCCGGGGATCATAATCGCATATAGCTATGGTTGATTTCCCAATGGTATGATTCCAACGCCAGCGCGAACGAATTTTTTCATACTATATATTTTTGTCAATAACGTCAGATTTTGGGGGATTGTAAGTTTGATCGGTCATCTGTTTGCTTTCTAAAAAAGCCGGCAGCCTTTAACCCACCAACCAAGTCGCGAGCTACTGGTACGCGTACCCCTGACCGGGTAGCCAGTTCGACCGTTCTACCCGCTTCGACCGCATGTGTAATCGCATCGTTTGCGACCCACCAACTTCTATGCACCTGACGTCCAGGTACGCTATCCATCTCAGCGATAGCGTCGCGAAGCCGTATGAGAATGAGTTGAGAAGAGCCGTCAGACTTGTGCACCCGGACGTAGTGATCCTCCGCTTCTAAGGCATCGATTGGTCCTCTAAAATTAACACCGACCCGGCCAAAAAATTTAGGAATGATTACCGAGGACGCTTGCGGTCGATCTACGACATACGTTCCATCGTCCAACGCCAGGCTTGGCTCACCTACGACGGATCCTCCAGATGGCGCTTCAAGAGATTGACGATAATCTAGTTCCGAAGCCGTGATCTGTGCGTCGACCCGTTCCGCCCACCAGCCTATCGCCATGACGAGAAGACAGGATAGCAGGGCGAAAGGCAACATGCCCCAGAACCCGATCAATTCGCGCAACCCGCTTGGTGAAGCCTCGATAAAAATAAGTGCGATCGGTACTGCCGACACGAACATGCCCCATACCGCGAGTCCTCGGTAGGGCAACTTTGAGACTCGTGCGACCCAGCGCCAAAATAGCAACGTTGGTCGGGCAAGGACGTATGCGCTCAGCAGTAACAGCCCCCATGCCCCCAAACGAGTGCTGTAGCTCATCGCATTGTACGTCCCGAACGGACCCAGATACGCAGTTGCGGCCGTGACCGGCAACATTGCGAACATTTCGAGGACAAATCGACGTGGCCGGCTCACGACGGATGGCCTTCCCATTCACGAAACGCCAACCGGCAGATCATTGTTCTAACGCCTTTTTTTGGCAGGTTCAGCCGCGTTACGTAAACGCCATTGCCCGCGAACCGCAACCACTCAGATGTCTGCCTGCGGATCGACCGCTCAGCAACAGGAGTAAGTTATGTCTACTGGTTTCAATCGCGGTGCTGCCATCATCCTCGCCCTCTTTGGTCATGTCGTTCTAATGGCGGCAACCGTCGGCTAGATGGGGCAAACGTCCGCTGTTTCAAAGCCATTTTGAAGGCTGGCTTCCGCGGGCTTCGCCATCAGCGGCCGGTTTCGTCAGCGAGATTCAACCTACCTACGCTTACACCTCAAAGTCCATGAGGCTGACCTAATTCCAGTTTGAGTGGCGTCGCGATTTGCGGAGGCGCTCGACGTGATTGCGCACGTAAGCGTTCAGGCCGGCAGGAGTAACCAAGTGCCTTTTGACTTGGCGGTAGTAGCGTCCGGGCATTGTTCGGCACCTTTCAAATTTCAAATGCCGGACTCAAAACGGCAGACGCAATGGCCGCCTGGCACGCCGCGCCTTGCATGCTGCACCGTAAATGGCCTAAGCCACAATCGTACATCCATGTACCTTTATAGCTACCGAGGAATATGATGCGCGATTGTGGCGCTCATGAACGACTAGCAGGTGCCCGTGCGACCGCAGTCGCGCTCGGCCTAATGGCTGTGGGCGTTGCTACCGGTGCAGCAAGTCCGGTATCACAGCCGACACTTGGCACGCGCTCGGCGCCGGTCCTTGACGCCGACGGTCTCCGCTTTCGTGATCTCAACCGGAACGGGCGCGTCGATCCCTATGAAGATTGGCGTAAGTCGGACAGCGTAAGGAGTACCGACCTTCTCAAGCGAATGAGGCTGGATGAAAAGGCTGCGGTCGCCGTCCATCCGGTGATGACCGACAAGGACGATGTCGTGAAACGCGGCATCATCAGCATGGATTCCCGCTATAATGCCGCACCGGAAAAGCTGGCGGAGCGCAACAATCTTGCACAGGAAGTCGCGGAGACCGGCCGCCTCGGTATCCCGCTGACGATCAGCACGGACCCTCGCAACGTTTTTGTCGAGACGACGCAGACCAACGTGGCAGCGACGGGCTTCTCGAAGTGGCCCGACGCCATCGGCTTCGCAGCAATCAATGACACTGCGCTGACCCGACGCTTTGCCGCGATTGCTGCAAGGGAATATCGAGCGGTCGGCTTCACCATGGCGCTGTCACCGCAGGCGGACTTGGCGACCGAGCCGCGCTGGTCACGCGTATCGGGCACATATGGCGAGGACTGGCGCACCGTGGCACGGCATGCCGGTGCGTACGTCGAGGGCTTTCAAGGCAGCGCACGCGGACTGACGCGGTCCGGCGTGGCGACGATCGTAAAGCATTTTACAGGCTATGGCGCACAGCCCGAAGGTTTGGACAGCCACAATCCTTACGGGCGGAACTCGGTTTACCCCGGCAATCGACTGGGCGACTTCATCGCCGCCTTCCGTCCCGCCTTCGCTGCACGCTCAACCGGCGTCATGCCGACATACTCGATCATTCGCGCGCCCGGCTATGAGCCAGTGGCGGGTGGCTTTAGCAAGCATCTTCTTCAGGACGTGCTGCGCGAGCAAGAGAAGTTCGAGGGCATCGTCCTGTCCGACTTCGGTATCGTTCAGGATTGCTCGGGCGGCTGCCAGACCGGATATAAACCCGGTCTCGACCGAAGGGAAATACAGTTCGGCAAGCCATGGGGCATGGAGGAGGTCCCGAAGAACGAACGGATTGTGCGCGCTATCGAGGCTGGCGTAGACCAGCTGGGCGACGAAACTGACTTCAAGCCGATCGCCGATGCGGTCAAGAGCGGCCGCTTGTCGCAGGCGCGATTGGACGGGATCGTGCGCAAGGTCATGACCGTCAAGTTCAAGCAGGGTTTGTTCGAGAACCCCTATGTCGATCCGGCCGCTGCGAGCCGTATCGTCGGACAGTCCGCCTTTCGAGATGCCGCGCTCGACGCACAGCAGCGCTCGCTGGTACTGTTGGAGAACCGCGGCAATCTGCTGCCGCTTGTTCCGGCGGGCAAGAAGGTGTTCTTGCGCAACGTTGATCCGGCCGCGGCTCGTGCCGCCGGGTTCACCGTGGTCGACAAGCTCGCCAACGCAGATCTGGCGATCATGCGGACGGTGACCCCCCACCAGCAGCTGCACCCCTACCACGTCGGTGCCCACTTTCTCCATGAAGGCGACCTCGACTTCAAAGACGACAATGCCGACCTGAAAGCGATACGGGAGGCTAGCGAAAAAGTGCCGGTAATCGCTAGCATATACCTGGAACGTCCCGCGATCCTCACTAACGTCCGGTCGTCGACCACCGCACTGATTGGCAATTTTGGAGCGAGCGACGAGGCGATCCTGAATCTTATTATAGGGAAGGTGCGCCCGACGGCCAAGTTGCCATTCGAGCTTCCCTCGTCAATGGAGGCTGTCCGCCAGCAGAAGGAAGACGTTGCGTACGATAGCCCGAAACCGCTCTACCCTTACGGCTTCGGTCTTCAGTTCAAGCCGTAGTAACGAGCATCTTCATCTTCAGAGCGAAGCAAGCGCCATCATGTGTACAATATTCTCCTAAGCAGCAAGTCCCAGGTCACGTCCGGGGACCTATGGTTTCCTTGGATGTCGGTCCGGTGTCAGGCGTGCGCGACGGTTTCGGGACGATCGACAGTGGAGGCATTGCCTGCGAGCGGCACCTCTCGGTCGCACTCGTTCGCCCAATCACTTGCTTCAGTACCCCTGTCGCCGTCGACGGCACGAAGCTCCATTCAGCATTGCCGCCCATTGACAGACTTCGGCACGGACAACGCCATAAAATTTCTCTAATGGAGAGCACTTTCAGCCATGACGACCACCCGCAGAGATCTTATGACCGCTGGCGCCGCGCTCAGCGCATTCGCGCTGGGCGGATGCCTTTCTACACCCCGACTGACAGGTGTAGCCGCGCGCCGCAGTATTCGTCCCGGCGAGATTTGGTTGGATACGGCCGGCAAGCCCATTCAAGCGCACGCCGGTGGCATCATCGCCGTCGGGAAATATTTTTACTGGTACGGCGAGAACAAGGAATTTACCGACGGGAAGCAAGGTATCGAGAGCTGGGGCATTCGCTTCTACCGCTCACGCGACCTCTACAATTGGGAGGATCTTGGACCGATCATTCCTCCTGACACGGCCGATCCATCATCCCCGCTCAGCCCGAAGGGTTTCCCCGAACGGCCGCACATCCTGTTCAACCCGCGCACCCGCAAGTTCGTCTGCTGGATTAAGGTGCGGCGAGGCGGCGAGCCGCAGTATCGGGCGGTGCTCACCGCCGATGCTATCACCGGACCCTATACCATGGTCCACCGCCGACTGTTGCCGGGGGGCATGGCGGCCGGCGACTTCGACATCGTCATCGATCCCCGCGACGGCAAAGCGTTTATGTATTTCGAGCATGATCACGAAGAGGTGGTCTGCGTCGAGCTGACCGCCGGTTGGGACGATGTCACGGAAAAGTTCACTCGCCATTTCGTGGGTAGCCGTCCGCCTGCCACGCCGGAGGGCATCGCCTGCTTTCAGCGCGAGGGTAAAGTCTTCCTGACTAGTTCGCAGATGACCGGGTATTTTCCCAACCCGTCTAGCGTCGCCGTCGCCGATCGCTTCCACGGACCGTTTACCGCTATCGGTGACCTGCACCCCACGGACCCGTCGCGAACGTCGTTCAATTCACAGATAAGCTTCATCTTCAAACATCCCGACAAGCGCGACCTCTATATCGCTCTAGGCGATCGCTGGATGCCCGATGTCGCCGACCGGCCCAATTTTGCCTCGGGCGAGTTGTCTGAGCTCGTACGCTCGGGGATCGCCAAGGCGACGGCGAAACCTCGCAAACCGATGAGCCCGGCCGAGCGCTCCGCAGTCGGAATCAGCGCACAGATCGCGAACGTGAACACGTCGATCTCGCGCTACGTGTGGCTCCCGATCGAATTTCGGGACGGCCGACCCACGATCGCATGGCGGGACGAATGGACGATCGACGAGTACGCCTGACGTCGCGGCCCGCCGCGGCGCCGAAGTTACGATAAAAGGGAATGTATGTGATGAAAGCGTCATCTGTAAGCATCACCGCGCTTGCCGCCGCAGCCGCGCTGATACCGGCATCCCCGGCACCGGGGCAGAATGCGTCGCGGGAAGCGACAGTTGCCCCAGCCACGTTCCCGATGGTGCGTAAGGTCGATCCGCGTTTCCAATCGTACAACGTCGAGATGGTCGAGGTGGTCGGCGGCCGTTTCTGGGCGCCCTATGCCAAGCCTGGCGATAAGCCCGCGACTGCCGACCGGAGCACCAGTGGCGGTGTCGACATCGCGGCCATGTTCAGCAAGCGCCCGCCGCTCGATCTCGCGAACGACCGGCGCCTGCGCACGTTGGCCCGCGAGCTTGGCCCCGCCTACATGCGCGTCAGCGGCGCTTGGGCGAACAGGGTGTTCTTCCACGACGCCGATACGCCGGCGCCGGCCGGCCCGCCGGCAGGGTTCGAGAGTATGCTGACCCGGCCGCAATGGGCGGGCGTGATCGATTTTGCGAAATTTGTCGATGCGTCGATCGTCGGGTCGTTTCCTGTCGGCATAGGCGCGCGCAACCCCGATGGCTCTTGGGATCCGGACCAAGCGCGACGGATGATCCGCTACACGCGCGACCGAGGCGGGGAGATCGTGGCGGCCGAGCTGGTTAATGAGCCCAATGTCGGACCGCAGGTCGGCGTGCCCAAAGACTATACCGCCGCGCGCTTCGCGCAGGATATTGCCGCCTTCCGCCGCTTAGTCGAGACCGATGCGCCTCAGATGCGCACTGTAGGCCCGGGATCAACCGGCGAAGGCGGGTTTGTCATCTTCCCAGCCCGCGGCGGCATGATCCCGACGCCCGCACTTATGAGTGCGGAGCCCCGGCCGACGTTTGACGCGTTCTCATACCATTTCTACGGTACCGTTTCTTCGCGCTGCGCGGCGATGGACAAGACTGCCGGTATTGCACCCGAGGACGCACTTTCCGAAGCTTGGCTGGCGCGTGCCGACCAAGTGTTCGACGCCTACAAGGCCTATCGCGACCACTTTTTGCCCGGCGCACCGATCTGGGTGACTGAGATGGGTCAGGCCGGCTGCGGCGGCGATCGCTGGGCCGCGACCTGGCTCGACAGCTTCCGGTACGTCGACCAAATGGCGCGGCTGGCCAAGCGCGGCGTCGACGTGATCTTCCACAACACTTTGTCCGCCAGCGACTATGCGCTGATCGATGATGTCACCGAACTGCCCCGTCCCAGCTATTGGGCCGCGCTACTGTGGCGCAGGCTAATGGGCGAAACCGTGCTTGACGCGGGCGAGCAACGCGGCCGCCTGCACCTCTATGCCCACTGCCTGCGCGGTTCCAGCGGCGGCGTCGCGGTGGTCGCCATCAACCTTAACGATCACGCTGCGGCAACCGTAGTGCTTACGGCTCCGGCGCAACGCTACACGTTGACTGCCGACGAACTGCAAGCCAGCACGGTTAAGCTCAACGGAAAACCGCTGCGATTGGGGTCCAACGATGCAATGCCGACGCTGCGCCCCGAGGCGCAGGCCCGCGGATCAGTCAGACTGCCGGCCGCGAGCATCAGCTTTCTTGCGATGCCCGGCGCCAGCAATCTGTCATGCCGATGACGATCGCACATTCGCCACCTTGCTCCGCGCACCAATCCAAGGGAGCGCGACTAGCGCATATCCGGCTAACCAACCTGTCTTGTGGCCGAGGGAAGATCAGAGGGCTGTTGAAGATGACTCAATTGAATAAGGCTATAAGCGCATTGAAGTTCTGGCCTACATTGGGATTCGCCCTGGTTTCGCTCGCACCGTTCGCTGCCTCCGCTCAAGTTCCGCCGCTAGCGCTCGCCGCCGACACTGACAGGGTACCCGGCAAGCCGCGTGTGTTCGTACTCACTGACATGGGCAACGAGCCGGACGATCAGATGTCGATGGTCCGGTTGATGCTCTACACGGACGAAATGGACATTGAGGGGCTAGTGGCGACCACCTCGACCTGGCTACGAGAGAAAGTTCATCCGGAGACGATCCGTGGCATCATCGATGCGTACGGCGAAGTACGGCCAAACTTGCTCATGCATGCCAAAGGC
Organism: Sphingomonas sp. Leaf67; assembly: GCF_001421965.1. GTDB lineage: Bacteria > Pseudomonadota > Alphaproteobacteria > Sphingomonadales > Sphingomonadaceae > Sphingomonas. The sequence goes on along the minus strand of NZ_LMLP01000002.1, from coordinate 41,803 downwards.
TGGCCCGAAGCGCAGCAACTGGCGGCAAGGGTTAGCTCCGGCCAGCCGAGCTATGGCATGGCATCGGTCGGGCCCGGCAAGTCCACCTCGGGATCGGAAGCCCTTATCGCTGCCGTCGATCGCGCGGATTTGCGTCCGTTGTGGATCAGCGTGTGGGGTGGAGCCAACACGATCGCCCAAGCTCTTCGCGACGTCCGCGAACGCCGTACTTCGGCTGAACTTGCCGTTTTTGTAGCAAAAATGCGGGTCTATTCTATTTCGGACCAAGACGATGCTGGCCCATGGATACGAAGGGAGTTCCCTAGCCTGTTCTACGTCGTCTCGCCGTCGAACGCGGACGGCTCGGGCTACGCTTCCGCGACCTGGAGCGGCATTGCGGGCGACGCTTTCTATCGCAACGGCGCGGGCGCCGACTTTGAGAAGGTCACGAACGACTGGCTTGACCGGAACGTCCGCAGCGTTGGCCCGCTCGGCCGGCACTATCCGAAGTACGAGTACATTATGGAAGGCGATACGCCGGCGTACCTGTGGTTCGTCGGCAATGGATTGCAAAGCTGGCGCAGCCCGAACTGGGGCGGCTGGGGTGGCCGGTACAATTGGTCCCAGCCCTACGGGGAAAGCCATCCGATCTGGTCCAATGGCGGTGAAGTCGGCTCCAGGGTCGACTCTCGGGACAGCGTCGTCGGAAGCGATGGTCGGACCTACGTCTCCGACCAGGCAACGATCTGGCGTTGGCGAAACGCGTTTCAGAACGACTTTGCGGCGCGGATGCAATGGACGGTCAAACCATTCGCGGCCGCCAACCATGCGCCGGTTGCGATAGTCAATCGCGATACGACGGGTGAGCCGTTAGCGATCGAGGCGCAGCAGGGCAAACCCATCGTTCTGGACGCTGACGGATCACGCGACCCCGACAAGCAGAGGCTTCGATTCCGCTGGTTTCATTATCCGGAGGCCGGCTATCGACCCTACGTCGCTATGGCCGACCTTGCAATCGAGGGGGCGGAGCAGGCACGGGCGACGGTCACCCCCACTGCCGCTTGTCGGCCAGCCTGGGTTGACAGGCAGCGGCCTTGCCGGGGCGGCGTTGCCCACATCATCCTCGAAGTCACCGATACTGGAGAGCCGGCGCTGACTAGCTACCGCCGGGTCATCCTTGACGTGCGGCCGTAGGCGCTACTGATCTGGCATATTGCCGCAGGACGACGAAATCGACGGCGTGCCGGCACTTACCCAAGGTTTGATGTAACGTGACCCCCGGTTCTCCATTTACCTCGACCTAAAGACCGGTCCCTCGACGGACCGGACGGAATGAAGCGGAAACAGTTTTCGGAAGAGCAGATCGTCGGCATTCTGAAGATGGCCGAGTCAGGTGCGGTGGTGACGGAGCTATGCCGCAAGCACGAGATGTCTAGCGACCTACTACGCGTGGAAGGCGAAGTTAGGCAGGCTGGAGGTGTACGACGCGAAGCGTCTGCGGTCGAGCATCTCCAGGCGACGCTGTGGATGACCGAGCGGCGGGCGTGCATGGTCTTCGGGGCGGACCGCACGAGCATACGGTATCGCTCGTGCCAAAGAGATGATGGTGACCTGCGGGCGCAGCTTTGCGAACTGGCGCAGCAGCGCTGGTGGTTCGGCTATCGACGGCTGCAAATCCTGCTTCGCAGGCACGGCATCACGATCAACCGCAAAAAGACTCAGCGGCTCTAAGCGAGGAGGTTCTAACGATCAGGCGCCGGAAGGGACGAAGACGCGCTGTCCAGCACCGCATCTTCCGCGCCAAGATGCTCGATGGCATAATCGCGCACGACGTCGCGCAAGGCATCTGCATCCCAACGCCCGCGGCGCAGGATCGCCTACTGACGCCATGGCCCGGCATCGGCAGCCGCCTCGGCGCGCATCCAGCCGGTCTTACGGCGTTCATCGCCCAACAGGCCATCCAGAAAGCTGTTCGCCGATGCTGCTACGCGCGCCTGACTGAACAATGGTCGCATCCGCGCCTTCACCTCGCCCAAGGCTCTAGCGTCGCCTCGATCGATGCTCCCGTCACCACGACCTCCTCGTCACGGTGACACATTGAATCAGAACACGATCAAAAAAAACAACTGTAATGCTAAGTATCAAACCGGACCATCCGGTAAGGCTACTAACTTGTTATTCGTCACCGCTCATAAACAACGGCTCCACCGGGCCGACTGCGTTTATCGACGTCCGCTCAACAATTCCGGTCATCGGAGACATAGGCCATCATCCACTTGTCGTGCTGGCCCGAATCTGCGCCACCCTAGCAACAAGTACCTGACAACCAAGGTTGCCAGGTGAAAGGGAGCTGCAAGTCTTTTAAAAAGAAGCGCGGACGCCGAAATTGAAACGGGTGCCGGTGTTCTGGACGTTTTTCACCCGCTCCTCGAGCACCGAATAGTCGTACACATAGTTCTGCGTGAGGTTGACCCCCTGCGCATAGACCTGGAACGCCGGCGTGATATCGTACGATGCGCTGAAGTCGAGCTGGCCATAGGCGCGGCGATCTTCCGGCTGACCATAATCGCTGAAGCAGGTGCGCAGGAACGACGAGCGCCAATTATAGGAGGCGCGAGCCTGGATGCCATATTTCTGGAAGAACAGACTGCCGTTCGCCGAGTGCGGCGACAGGCCATTGTACCCGCAGCTGTTGTTCGTCGCTGCGGTTCGATTGGCGGTGCTGGATACATAGGTGTAGTTGCCCGAGACACCGAACCCACCGAAGAAGCCCGATGTCAGGCGATCCGCGGTCAGCTGGCCGCCAACTTCAACACCGGCCACCGACCCCGTCGCGCCGTTGCGGGTCCGCGTGTCCTGGAAGGTATAGATGCCGATCGGCACCGGCAGGGTCTGTTGTTCGAGGAAGTCGGAGAACTCCTTGTAGAAGCCGGCGACGCTGAGATAGCTGATGTCGGAGATGTACCATTCATAGGACAGGTCGTAGTTGGTCGACTTGAACGGTCGCAGCGCCGGATTGCCCCCGCCCGAGACCGCCGCAGTGATCCGACCGGTGTAGTTGTTGTCGACGCCAAGATCGGTGAGCGTCGGGCGAGTCACCGTCTGCGATGCCGCCGCACGCAGCAACATCGTGTCGGAGAGATTGTATTTCACGTTCGCAGACGGCAGGAAGTTGCGGTACCGGTTGCGCACGCTGGTCGCGGTCGGATCGTTGAAGACGATGTTAAGGTTGTCATCCCCGGGGTTGACCGTAATCGACCGGATCGTCTGCGCGAAGCCCTGCGATAGCACCGACGTGTCGGCCACGCGGAAACCGACATTGCCCGACCAGCGTGGACCGCCGATCCCGATGTTGAGATAGCCTGCCCAGACCTTTTCACGGACGTCCAGCAACTGACCGGGACGATCGCGCAGACCGAAAGGCCCGCCGGGCAGCGCCAGCTGGCGCGCGGCCTCGGCCGCTTGTTCAGCGGCGGTGCGGCCCTGACGGACCTGCGCCAGGACGCTCGGCTGCGACAGATGGGCGATGATCGCCATCGGATCATAGGTCAGGTAGTCCACCGGCGCCCGGTCGCTACCCGATGCCTTGGGCAGCCAGTTGTCCATCGCATAGGGCGACAGCAGCGACGTCGGGATCGGAATGTCGTAGCCGCAGTAGGAGCAGACGGTGTCCGAATTGTCCGCATTGGTCCTGTTCTTGTTCCGCTCGTTGTACGCGACACCGAACAGGATCGACTTGACGATGCCGGTGTCGTCGTTGCGGAATTCGCCATCAAAATGATATTCCGACCCGGAGTCGCGTACCCGGCCCTCCCCTATCGAGGTATAGTGCGCACGCATGAGCGCCGGATCGGTGATCGGCCCCAGATTGGTCAGGATCGGCAGTTCGGTGCCCGACACCAGATCCCATCGCGGCGACGTTTGCGCGAGAGAACCGACCACGACGAAGGCATTAGGCGTCCGGTTTTTCGCTTGGGTTCTCGACGCATCGAACTTAAGATCGAGCGCGTCGGTGACGCTCCATTTGAGGTTCGCGCCGACCTGATAGCTGGTGGTCAGGCGGTTCGCATAGGAGGCGTAGTTATCGTTCTGCGACAGCGTCACCCGACGGTCGGCGAGCGCTGGGTCGGTGAGCGCCGGATTGGCGGTCAGGAACTGCGAGCCGGGCCGGTTGAAACCGATGACCGTGCCGTTCGAGTTGGTCGATAGACCGATGAAGCGCGGCGTGTAGAAGGCACCGAAGGTCCGTCCCGTGCTGTACGCGTCGAACTTCGAATAGAGACCATCAACCGTCAGCAGCAGACTGTCGCTCAACTGCCCCTGCACGGTCCCCGAGACGTTGAGCCGCTCGCGGTTCTCCAGCGATCGGTTGAAGGTGGAGTCGCGGGGCGTGGAGATGTTGCTTGCGCTATCCACCAGGCTCGCCGCACCGAGGCCGGCCGCATTCGCGCCGCCGGCGATCAGCCCCTGCGGTCCCGGGAGCCAGCCATGGATAATGAACTGATCGTTCTGACTGAAGCGGTTGGTGTATGACGCGGCGACCACCGCGCCGAACGTCTTGGCTTGGTTGGTGAAGGACGCGACCCCCGAAACGTCCGGGCTCGCCTTGTCGCGGAGCGTATCGTACATCCCGCCGGCAGCTATGGTCACATGCGCGCCGCCCTTGCCCTCGAGCGGCCGCGCGGTGACGATGTTGACGGTCGCGCCGATACCGCCCTCCTGCAACTGGGGGACCGTGCTCTTGTAGATGTCCGTACGCTGGATCATGTTCGGCGACAGGACGTCGAACGAGAATTCGCGACCCGGATTGTCCGTCGCCATGATGCGACCGTTCACGAGCACGGTGTTGAACTGCGGCCCCAGCCCGCGCACCGTGATGAACTGGCCCTCGCCCCCGTTCCGGTCGATAGCGACGCCGGTCACCCGCTGGAGTGACTCGGAAATGTTGACGTCGGGGAACTTGCCGACGTCCTCGGCCGAAACCGAATCCACGATCAACGCGGCGTTGCGCTTCGTGGCCTGCGACGAGCGCAGGCTGGCGCGGATTCCGGTCACGACGATGTCATCGGTGGCGGCGGCGTCCTGCGGCGTAGCGCCGGAGTCGGTCTGGGGGCCGGTCTGCACTCCTTGGTCCTGAAGATTCGCGACCGGCGCGGTCTGCGCGCGCGCCGATGGGACGAATACGACGCCCGCGACGGCGGCCAGCAGATATGCCTTTTTCATGTCTTTCCCCTCCAGGTTCCGATTCTGTTCGGAATTTGACGGAACCATCATCGGATGGCGTTCCGATGTCAATCTGAAATATCATCGTCGTCTTTTGGCATTTCTATTGACGTATCTTTGGGGATTAAGGCACAAGGCGATAACGGTGCAGGCATCGCCACGTTGGATTGGCCGCTACGATGAACCATAAATTTAAGGGACGAGGGTGAAGATGCGTGGAACCAGGATTGTCGATTTCCGCATTTCACGCTTTCAGTTTCGCCGCGACCGGCCGATCGGCGATGCGCAGGTGTTCGCCACCCAGGCCAACATCGTCTCGCTCGAACTGATCGACGAGGCGGGTCGCGCCGGGCTGGGCTTTATCCAAGTGCTCTTCCAGCCGCTGATGTCGGAGGCCGGTGTCGAGACGGCGTTCCGCCAGGAGGCGTTCCCGTTGCTCGAAGGGCGCGAAGCCGGTGCTGTCGCGCTTCAGGTCACCCGCCCGCGCGGCGGCAACGTCCGGCGGATGCTGCTGCCTTTCGAAGAGGCGATCCAGCACGCGGTGTGGGACCTGTTCGCCCAGTCGATGGAGCTGCCGTTGTGGCGGCTGCTGGGGGAGAAGCGCGAGGCGGTTCCGACCTATGCCAGTGGCCTCGATTTCCATCTGTCCGATAACGACTTCTCGGACCTGTTCGGACGGGCCGCGCAGGCTGGCTATCGCGGCTACAAGATCAAGGTCGGCCACCCGGACGTCGAGCGCGATCTTCACCGACTCGACCTGTTGAAACGGGCCACCGGGGACGACGGCCGGCCGGTGATGATCGACGCCAACGAGGCATGGACCGCGGCCGAGACGCAGGCCGCGCTCGATCTGTTCGCACGCGCCGGCCACCGCATCTACTGGATCGAGGACCCGATCCCGAGGGACGATATCGACGGGCTGCGGCGCCTGCGGCTCGCCTGCCCCGGCACCCGCGTCAACAGCGGCGAATATTTGAACGTGTCGGGAAAGCGCCGGCTGTTGCAGGCGGAGGCGTGCGACATGCTTAATGTCCATGGCCAGGTCAGCGACGTGATGCGCGCCGGCTGGCTGGCGGGCGAACACAATGTCGAGGTGACGTTCGGCAACAGCTTCCTGGAGATCGGCGTCAACATGGCGCTTGCGCTGCCCGGCGTCCGTTGGCTGGAATACAGCTTCCAGAATTTCGAACATCTAGTCGAGGAGCCCTATGTGATCCGTGACGGCCTGATCCGCGGCCATGACCGCCCCGGCCATGGCCTCGTGCTGAGCGCAGCGGCGCGGAACGAGCATCGCACGCCCGAGCCGCTGACCGAGGATGCGTTGCCGGCCGCGCCGCGCTGGGAACGTCCGGCGTGAGCGTCGGCCTGACCCCGTCGCTGGAGGAGCCGGCAGCCATGCTCGCCGCCGCCGATCCGCACAGCGCGAACTGGGTGAGCGGTCGCGGCAAATGGGTACTTCTGGTGTCGCTCGGCACGGTGTTCTTCACGCTGCTGACGCTCTATGCCTCGGTGCTGGGCGTGCTGCTCCCCAACCAGATTCAAAACCTCGATCCCGCCGGCAAGGCGCAGACCTTGGGTGTGATCTACGCCATCACTTCGGTCTTCAGCACGCTGACCACACCCATCGCCGGAGCATTGTCCGACCGGACGCGCAGCCGGTTCGGGCGGCGGACGCCGTGGATCGTGATCGGCGGCACGGTGGGCGGCATCGCCATCATCCTGACACCTCATGGCGGCAATCTGGTCGGGATCACTGCGATCTGGTTGGTGGCGGTCGTCACGCTCAATGCGATGCAGCCCGCGATCACCACCCTGGTCGCGGACCGCTTCGCCCCGGCGGAGCGCGGCCTCGCCTCCGGCGTGGTCGGCGGCGCGATGACGGCGGGCGTGTCGTTCGGCACCTTCTTCGCCGGCTCGCTCGCCAATCGTATCCCGCTGGCCTACGGCATCGTTGGTGGTGCGATCGTCATTGCGTCGCTCGGGTTCGTGATGTTCAACCCGGAACCGCGTGTCGCGCTGCCGGCGGCGCGGCCGTTCCGGCTCGGCGCGTTCCTGAAGGGATTCTGGATCAGCCCGCGCGAGCATCCCGATTTCGCCTGGGCGTTCGCCGGGCGGTTCGCGATCTATATGGGATATCAGGCGATCCTGACCTACCTGCTCTACATCCTCCAGGATCATATCGGCCTCAGCCAGTCGGTCGCCAACGCGACGATCGCGACGATGTCGATCGTCACCTTCGTCGCGCTGGTGATTTCCGGGCTCGGGTCGGGCGTGCTGTCCGACCGGATCGGGCGGCGCAAGCCCCTGGTCTTTCTTGCCAGCCTCGTCATGGCGCTCGCGGTGACGATGCCGCTCTTCGTGCCGACGGCCGGCGGCATGATGGCCTATGCGGTGCTGATCGGGCTGGGCTACGGCGCGTTCATGTCGGTCGACCTCGCGCTGATGACGCAGGTGCTGCCCAAGGCACGCGAGGGCGAGGAGGATACGACAGGCAAGGACCTCGGCATCCTGACCACCGCGATAAACGTGCCGCAGATCCTCAGCCCGGTGATGGCCGCCGCACTGCTTTCGCTGACCGGCAACAGCTATCCCGCACTTTTCATCGTGTCGGGGTTGTTCGTGATCGTGGGGTCGTTCCTGGTCCTGCCGATCAAGTCGGTGCGCTGACGATGACGATCATCGATTCGCACATGCACCTCTGGTCGCTGGCGACGCCGGGCCACGAATGGCCGACCGCCGAGTCGACGCTGTACCGCGATTTCGGTATCGCTGACCTGCTCGGCGCGACCGCCTCGATCCCGCTTGCGGGGACGGTGCTGGTCCAGTCGCAACTCGCCAATGCCGATACCGACTGGATGCTGGCGCTCGCCGCGCAGGAGGAGCGGGTGCTGGGCGTGGTCGGCTGGGTCGATCTTGCCGCGCCCGACGCGGCGACGCGGATCGCCGACCTGTCCGCGCATCCCAAGCTGCGCGCGCTGCGGCCGATGTTGCAGGCGATCGACGATACCGACTGGCTGCTGCGCGACGAGCTCGTCCCCGCGATCGATGCGATGATCGCGCACGGCCTACGCCTCGATGCACTGGTCCAGCCGCGGCATCTGCCGATGCTGGCCCGCTTCGCCGATCGGTGGCCCGACCTGCCGGTCGTAATCGACCACGCCGCCAAACCGCATCTGGCGACGGGGACGCTCGATCCGTGGCGGGACGACATCGCCGCGCTCGCCGCGCGCGGCCTGTATTGCAAACTGTCCGGCCTGCGCACCGAACAAGCGCCGGGCCAGACCGCCGACGATCTTGCGCCGTGCATCGCCCATCTCGTCGCCGGTTTCGGCGACCGGCTAATGTGGGGCAGCGACTGGCCGGTACTGAACCTGTCCGGCGACAGCTACGCCGCCTGGTTCGCCGACGCCATGCGGCTCACCGCCCTGTCCGGCGAGGCCAACGACTGGCTGTTCGCAGGATGCGCGCGGCACTTCTATGCCCTGGAGACGTGATATGAGGAATGTCTTGGCCGGTTCGGCGATCATGTCGTTCGCGGCGGCGGCATCCGCGCAGCAATTGCCGCCGGCACCCGCCATCCCGGCGATGCCCCCTGTCGAGAAACCCGATTCGAACGAGACCTTCGCAGGTCTCCAGCTACCGGTGGCGAAGGCGGCGGTCCCGCTGGTCGTCCACGTCTCGCCGCAGGGTTCGGACGGAGGCGACGGATCGGCGGCCTATCCCTTTCGCTCGCCCGAGCGCGCGCAGCATGCGGTGCGGCGGCTGAACGCCACCCACGATGTCACGGTGCGCCTCGCCGACGGAACCTACCCCCTTGCCGCGCCGCTGCGTTTCACCGCGGCCGACGGCGGACAGGGCGGCCGTGTCGTTCGATGGGAGGCGGCCCCCAATGCCCGCCCGGTCCTGTCGGGCGGCACCGTGGTGACGGGGTGGACGCTGGCGGATCGGACGCGCGACATCTGGGTCGCGAACGTGCCGCGCGGCGAGGATCCGCGCCAGATCTGGGTTGGCGCGAAGATGGCGCATCGCGCGCAGGTACGGGCGCCGCGCAAGGCTTTCGCCTTCAACGCGACGGGCATGACGATCGTCGATCCGGCCTGGCGCTTCCTCGCCACCCTGCCCGACCAAAACCGGATCGAGGTCGAGCATACGGGCATCTTCACCGATCGCCGCGCGCTGGTGGACAGTATCCAGGGCGACATGATCCGGATGCAGCAGCCGGGATGGCGCAACAACCTGATCGGCTACGACACGCTGCCCAAGACGCTGGCGGGGGACGAGGGGCGGCTGTACCTCGCCAACTCCCTCGCCTTCCTGCGCGAACCCGGCCAGTGGTTCGTCGATCCGACGCCGGGGAAGCTGTATTACAAGCCGCGCGCTGGCGAGGACATGACCCGGGTGGACGTGGTGATGCCGCGGCTGGAAGCGCTGGTAGCGATCGCGGGCAGCTACGATCGGCCGGTCACCGACCTGCAGTTCGCGGGCCTCGCCTTCCACCATACGAGCTGGCTGGGCGCATCGAGCGCGGAAGGCTATGCCAGCCAGCAGAGCGGGTCCTACCTTGCCGGGCTGATCCCCAACTATCCGGCGGACCCGATCGCGACGTGCAGCTGGGGCTGCTGGGCGTTCGAGACGATGCGCAACCGCTGGCGGCAGCAGCCGGCGGCGGTGCAGGTCGCCGCCGCCGTCCGCGTCACCTTCGAACGAGCGGAGTTCGCGCATCTCGGTCAGATCGCGCTCGGCATCGGCAACAACCCCGAGGCGAACGACGGCGGCGTCGGATATGGCGCAGCCGGGGTGGAGGTGCGCCGCAGCCGTTTCACTGATCTCGCCGGCGGCGCGATCATGGTCGGCGGCATCGCGCCCGACGCACATCATCCGCCGCGCCCGGAAATGGGCGTGCGCAACGTCGTGATCGCGAACAACCGGATCGAGAACGTCTCGCAGGACTACAAGGAACAGGCAGCGATCCTGGTCACCTATGCCGCGGGCACGATCGTGACGCATAACGACGTGTCGGGCGCGCCCTATGACGGGATCGACATCGGCTGGGGCTGGGGCGTGAATGATCCCGGCGGCAGCGGCGCCTATCGCACCCGCACCCGCGGCTATTACGACCAGCCGGGCAACATGGTCTACGACACGCCCACGATCCTGCGCGACACCGTGGTGACGAACAACCGCGTCCACAACGTCAAGACCAACTTCGCCGACGGCGGCGCAATCTATCATCTGTCCGCCGACCCCGGCGCGCTGATCGCGAACAACTATATCTTCGACGTGCCGGGCGGCATCGGCCTCTATCTCGACGAAGGGTCACGCTATGTCACCGCGCGCAACAACGTGGTCGACGGCGTCGGCGTCTGGCTCAACGCCAACACGATGGACAGCTATCGTCCGCATCGGACCACCACCGACAACCTCGCGAGCGGCAACTGGTACAATGCCGGAACGCGTAACGGATCGTGGGACGAATACATGAACAATCGTCTGGTCGACAACGTGAAGGTCAAGGGCAGCGCCTGGCCTGCTGCTGCGGCAAAGGTGATTGCCGAGGCGGGTATCGAGCCCGAGCCCAAACCGTGACGGGCAGTGTGGTATTTCAGGTGGCTGGCGTGAAAGGTCGGGACCCGCTACGGGGAATGTCCATGACCACGACCAGCCGATCTGCTCGCGCCCGCACGACGACCAAGCCGATCGAGGAGCCGCTGGAATCGGGACGCCGACTGGGCGACCTCGCCTATCGCCGTATCCTCGAGGCGCTGTTCGACCGCCGCCTGCAGGCCGGCTCCTTCATCTCGCAAGGCGAATTGGTCCGTCTGCTCGACCTGCCGATCCAGCCGCTGCGCGACGCGCTGCGGGTGCTGGAGACCGAAGGGATCCTCAAAATCCACGCGCGTTCGGGCATCGAATTTCTGAAGGCCGATCTGGAACTGGCGCGCTCGACCTATCAGTTCCGCTCGATCATCGAGCGATCGGCGGCACGGACCTATGCGGAAACCGCCGACACGGCCGACATCGTCGTGCTGATCGATGCGCATCAGGCTCTGCTCGACCGTGTCGAGGCCGAGGGAGCGACCGGGGCGGTGCAGGAGGCGATGGAGCAACTGGAACAACAGTTCCACAGCAGCATCATCGCCGCGCTGCGCAACCCGATGATCGAGACGACCGCGCGCCGGTTGAAGAACCATGTCGCGTTGATCCGGCTCGACCTGACGTTCACCGTACCACGGGTGATCCGCACGATCCGCGAGCATCTCGACGTCCTCGACGCCTGCCTTGCGCGCGATCCCGCCGCGGCGGAAGCGGCGCTCGGCCATCACTTCCAGGCCGCGTTGCAACGCATCCTCGGCATGGTCTGATCCTCTCTCTGCCGGCGCTTCGCGGTGCCGGCCACCATCGCGACAGGAACCGAACGATGAAACTGTTACGTTATGGCGAACCCGGGCACGAGCGCGCCGGGCTGCTCGACAGCGACGGCCGCATCCGCGCGCTGCCCGAGGCGTTGGGCGATCTTGGCGGCGAGCGCCTGACGCCGGCGGGCCTCGCCGACATCGCCGCGCTCGATCCGGCCTCGCTGCCGCTGGTTGAGGGTACGCCGCGCCTTGGGTCCTGCGTCGCGCGGCCGGGCAAGTTCGTGTGCATCGGCCTGAACTACCGCGACCATGCCGCGGAGAGCAATCTGCCCATTCCCGCCGAGCCGGTAGTCTTCGGCAAATGGACCAGCGCGGTCGTCGGCCCCGATGACGACGTCGAGATCCCGCGCGGATCGGAGAAGACCGACTGGGAGGTCGAACTGGGCGTCGTGATCGGAACGCGCGCACGCTATGTCGAGCACGAAGACGCGCTGGCGCATGTCGCCGGCTATTGCGTCGTCCACGATGTCAGCGAGCGCGCATTCCAGATCGAGCGCGGCGGCACCTGGGACAAGGGCAAGGGGTGCGACACGTTCGGGCCGACCGGCCCGTGGCTCGTCACCGCCGACGAGGTGGGCGATCCGCAGGCGCTGCGGCTGTGGCTCGAGGTCGACGGCCACCGCTATCAGGATGGCACCACCGCCGACATGATCTTCACCGTCGCCGAACTGGTGTCCTATTGTAGCCAGTTCATGACGCTGGAGCCGGGCGACATCATCTCCACCGGCACGCCCAAGGGTGTCGGGCTGGGCCAGAAGCCGCCGGTCTATCTGCGCGCCGGGCAGACGGTTCGGCTCGGTATCGACCGCCTTGGCGAACAGACGCAGCGATTCGTGGCTGCGGCCTGACCGCTCCCGGCGTCCGCTCGGCGGTGCCGGCCGGACGCCGCCGTGCTCATGCCGGATCCCCCGGCAGCGGCGCGTCGGCACGCACCAGCCCGTCCGCGCGCAATTCCGTCCAGAAGGCAGCCGGGATCGCATGGCGATACAGGTCGATCGTCTGGCCGACCCGTGCCGCGCTATCGCAGCCTGGGATTACGCTCGAGACCTGTGGATGCGCCAGCACGAACTGCAAGGCGGCGGCCGGCAGCGCCACGGCGTGGCGGTCCGCGACCGCCTCGATTGCCCGGACGCGCGCGACGATCGCCGGCGGCGCAGGTGCATAATCATAATGAACGATGTCGGTGGTCCGGGTGCCGGTGGCGAGAACCCCGCTATTGTAGGGGCCCCCGATCACGATCGACGTTCCCGCCGCGGAACAGGCGGGAAACAGCGCGTCGAGCGCCCCCTGTTCGAGCAGCGTGTAGCGGCCGGCGAGCAGGATCGCGTCGAGCCGTGTCTCGCGCATCACTTCCAGGCACACCTCCACCTCGTTCACGCCCACGCCGAATCCCGCGACGGCACCTTCGTCACGCAACCGTTCGAGCGCACGTAACCCGCCGCCGCGCGTGAGTTGCTCCCAATATAGCGCGTGGGCCTCGCCATGCGTGCGCCGCCCGATGTCGTGGACGTAGAGCAGGTCGATACGCGCCAAGCCCAGCCGTTGCAGGCTGTCCTCGACGCTGCGCAACACCCCGTCGTGGCTGTAGTCGTACCGCGCACTGAACGGCATGGGCGAGCGGAACCCCTCGTGCAGACGATCGTCCACGATCGAGGCGTCGGGTTCCAGCAGGCGCCCGACCTTGGTCGACACGATCACGTGCCGGCGCGACCGGACGGCATCGCCGACGCGCCGCTCGCTCAGCCCGCGGCCATATTGCGGCGCGGTATCGACATAGGTAATGCCGGCCGCCAGCGCAGCGTCGAGCGTCGCGTGCGCGGTGGCATCGTCGATCACGCGATACAGGTTGCCGAGCGATGCCGCGCCGAAACCGATCTCCGGCAGGTACAGCGCGGTGGTGCCGACGCGGCGCCGATCAACCGCGGTCATGCCTGAGCGTCCCAATGGAAGATGCGCTTCATCGTCACCCATTTGTCATCGCCGCCCGCATTGGCGAGCCGCCGCTGGAACCGCTCCATCGCCGCCTGCCAGCACGCATCAACAGCCTCTAGGTCCGCCGGAATCGCACGGGGCCAGTCTTCAGCGACCTCGGCGATCATGAACAGCCGCTCGCCGGTGCGCCAGATCTCCATCGCCACCACGCCCGACGCGCGGATACCCCGGATGACGTCCGGCCATACCGCCCCCGGCGCATGTGCGGCGTCGTAGGCGGCGATCAGGTCGGCATCGTCGATCAGGTCGAGCGCGAGGCAGACCCTGCGGCTCTCCCTGATCATGCCATGCTCCAGCCGCCGTCGATCGTATGCAACTGCCCGGTCGTATAGGCGCTTTCGTCGGACACGAGGTAGAGCGCCAGAAGGGCGATCTCCTCCGCCGAACCGAGCCGCCCCATCGGCTGGCGCGCGACGAAGGCGGCGCGAGCCGCCGCCTCGTCGCCAGTCGCGGCAAGCCGTTCGTCGAGGCTCGGAGACTGCACCGTGCCGGGGCAGATCGCGTTGCAGCGGATGCCTTGCGCAACATAGTCGACCGCGATCGAGCGCGTGATTCCCGCCACCGCCGCCTTGCTGGCGCAATAGGCATAGCGATTCGGAACGCCGATGACGGGCCCCGCCACCGACGCCATGTTGACGATCGATCCGCCGCCGTTCGCAACCATCCCCGGCAGGAACGCGCGAAGCATATGCGTGATCGCATGGACGTTAAGGTCGAAGGACATCCGGTAGCCGACATCCGTCGTGTCGGCCAGTCCCCCCGCATCGACATAGCCCGCGCAATTGAACAGTGCGTCTGTCCTCCCGGCCTCCGTTCCCAGCGCGACGATCGCGGCGGGATCGGTCAGGTCCACCACCCGGGTCTGGCATCCGGCTAGGCTGGCCAGCGTATCCGCGTTGCGATCGATGGCCACCACGGCCGCCCCTTCCCGCGCGAACAGTTCTGCAGAGGTACGCCCGATGCCCTGCCCTGCCCCCGTCACGAGAACCCTCTTCCCGGTCAATCGCGCCATTCTTCAATCATCCGACATCGCGTTCTCTGCCGAAGGCTTCGATCGCCTGTTATTGATTATGATCAACGCCTACGACAAACGGATCACATCTGTCTACTGATATTTTAGTTGTTCCTCTATGGTCTATCTGTCGGTATGGATAATCGATGCGCTCGACCTGCTCGGCCATCGTACCCGCTTCGACGAGTTCGTCATCGCCTCCGGCGATTCTGACTTCATGCCGCTACTCCAGCGCATTCGCGCCGAGGATAGGCGCACGACGATTGTCTCGCCCGGATACTTGGCCGCCGCATATAGCGCTTCGGCGGACCGCGTCGTCGACTTCGATGCGCTTCGGGAACTCCTGCGCTCCCGCGACGCGGATGCGGTCCTCAAGCCGCCAGTAGGCACCGTCGCCCAAACTGACGGCGTTGACTATGGTTCGATCGACTTCGCCGACTTCGTGCGGCGCCGTTACTTGGAGGCGGTCGCTCCACTAGCAATGGGTAAGCATCCGGGCAGGGCCGCGTTGCTCTGCGGGAAGCAACTACGACGCGCAGTAATTTACCTTTCGACTCTCTACGTCAGGATGTCGTGAGGTTCGCCAGCAGCGTCGCGGACATTCTTTATGATGCTGGTGACCGCCAAGCCTTCCTCCCGCAGAGCTAGAGCAAAATCCGAACAGCGTGAATCGTTGAGGGATTCCCAAGGGGACTGAAGTCTGATTCATGCTTGTCACCGGCGACGGGAGGCCGGTCAGATGGGTAAGCCGTTATCGATGGACCTGCGCGAGCGGGTTGTTGGTGCCATTTCCGGCGGCATATCACGCCGGGCGGCCGCGGCGCGGTTCGGTGTGAGCGCAGCCAGTGCGGTGAGGTGGGCGGCACTCCAACGCGATCAGGGCAAGCCAGCGGCCAAGCCACAAGGTGGTGACACACGCTCGGCGAAGGCCGAGGCCAAGGCGGCGCGGATCTGGGCGCTGTACGAAGCAGCGCCCGACATCACGCTTGCTGAGTTGCGCGCGGCGCTGGCCGCCGAGGGGATCGCGGTTGCGGTATCGACCCTGTGGCGCTTCTTCGCCCGCCATGGGCATACGCGCAAAAAAAGACTGGCCATGCACAAGAGCAGGACCGCCCTGACGTCCTGAGCGCGCGCGAGGCCTGGTTCGATGGTCAACTCGATCTCGATCCAAAAACACTCGTCTTCGTCGATGAGACAGGCGCCAGCACCAAGATGGCACGCCGGTACGGCCGTGCCCCACGCGGCGAGCGGCTGCGCATGGCGGTGCCGCACGGGCACTGGATGACGACCACGTTCGTCGGCGGCTTGCGGCTCTCGGGTATGACCGCACCGCTCGTCATCGACGGACCGATGACCGGGGCATGGTTCGAAGCCTGGGTCGCCCGGGCACTCGCCCCGACGCTGAAACGTGGCGATGTCGTGATCCTGGACAACCTGCCTGCCCACAAGAGCGTCGCGGCCAGAGACGCGATCGAGGCAAGGGGCGCCCGGCTGCTCTTCCTTCCGCCCTACTCGCCGGACTTCAATCCGATCGAAAACGCCTTCGCCAAGCTCAAGGCGCTCCTGCGCAAAGCCGCTGCGCGCACCGTCGACGATCTGTCCCGCGCCATCGGTGCCGCCATCGACACCTTCACGCCCGCAGAGTGCGCCAACTACTTCGCCGCTGCCGGATACGATGCGTACTGAACGGAATCTGCTCTAGGCTGAGCCACTTTGGCTTGGACAAAACCGTTCGTCGCAAGAACGATTCAGACCGACTCATAAGATTTGGCCACCGGTAGATGGTGCCGCATTCTCGGCAGCATGGAACACCAGATCGTTCATGCATGCGGCCACGAGCAAATCCACGTCATTTACGGGTTCAACACTCAAGTTGCTCGGAAGGCACGCTGGTTGCGGACAACCAAATGCCGTGCCTGTTTCCTCGCAGACAGGAAAGCCGAACAGGCCGAGGCTACAGCGCGTGACAGCGCAACGATCGCGCATCTCGACCTGCCGATGCTGATCGGGAGCGAATGCCAAGTGGCTTGGGCAGTAGCTATTCGCATAAGTCGCCTGGCCGCGCTGACGACATCCCCGCATACGAGCGACAATTCCGATTGCGACCTTTGCCTGCGTATCTACGATGCTAAGTGGTGGATCGATCACCGTAATCTGTCGCACGCCGAGTTCCTGGCTCAGGCAACCAAGCGCCTGCAGATTGCTGACATGCCGGCAAATGGACAGGGGTCGGAAGCAGCGTAATCAGCACGTGCACGTTGCTACTCAAAAGCACGAACCCTCGGGCCTGTCTCATAGACTTTTTGCCCGATCGTCGGCTCGAGTCAAACCCGGAGGTAAAGTGACCTTGGGTCATCAAGCATGCTGGCCAGCGTCGGCGTGCTCCAGCCGGCAAAGTGTTTCGGATAGGACCATAGAACAGCTTGCCCAGTGCTGGACGGAATGCGCGTTCATTCACCGGCGTCGGCGATGCTCGTGCGCATCGAAGATCATCTGGCATTGTTGTCAAGGCACAGCCAGCTTTCCGAAACGACCGTCTCTTGGATCTTGACGCAGATGGGTGCAGACTAAAACCACCGAAGCCCATCGGCTCACGTCAAGAGTGGCGTTGATCGGCCGACGGACTCGCCCACCCCGCCCGTTCCTCCAATACCGGCGGTATGCATTTCTACCACCGTTCGGTGCTCATATGGGAAAACCGCTTCAAATGTCCACGACCGCAGTCCCCGAAGCGACCTTCCGAACGGAGGAACAGAACGATGTTGAAGATGTGCTGCTATTCAATTGAAAATAGAAAGATATGCTCGGGACGGATCGGCATCGGCAGCAACTCTATGCCGTAGGGCGGCAGGGTACCGTTTGGTTCGAAGGCTACCGCGGGTAGGAAGCCATAGGCCGTTCTCCGGGGAATGTTCTGCTTCGCGTGCGATTTGGTTAAGTAGCATTTCGCGCTCAGCATGCAGCCGCACGGCTTCCGGATCGATACAAGGTCTATCGCCCTTATGGGCTCGGCGCGCCTTGGCGGCGGCGACGCTTTCTGGCGGCCAGCCCTTGCGGAGCTTTGGTTCGAACTTTGCCAGGACGCTCAGCACATCCAGGAACGCCTTAACGGCGGCAAAGCGGGTATCAATTGGCTGCTCTTTCGCTTTCCGAGCCATCCCCTGCCCCTCCGCTCATAGGCAATGTCCTGTAATCCTTCATGGACTGCGCAAGCCGGTCAATGCGCCTCACGACCAACGTGTCGCCATCGCGGAAGAAGTGGACCAGGATTTGTATCTGGTTTCGGACCTTTCGACCGGAGCCCCGTGCGTTACCCGCACCATTGATCCGCGTTGATGCTGTGATTTTCGCGCGGTATTTGCTAGCGAGGGCACATGCCGAAGCTCATCGTTGCCGACGATCTGAAACTGCCCGCCGCAGAAATTTTTGGGAAGCGCCTCAAGGAGCACCGACGCGAACTGGGCCTGACACAGGGCCAGTTAGCTGAACGGACAAGTACAACCGCTGCCTATGTTTCTCAGGTAGAACGCGGACGAGCCAATCCTACGCTCGATGTGATGGCACGATTTGCCGAAGTGGTCGAAGCGGAAGTTTGGGATATGCTTAAGCCAACAGCCTCTTAGTCGCTCCTCGGACTCACTCCGAAACGGTAGAGGATTAACTCCAAACAATTCGTTGTTACAACTAGTTTGAACGTATATAACTCTGCTGATTGCTGATACCTGCGGTAGCAGCTGCCACCCGCCGGATTGAAGCGAGGGTGGAGTTCGTCGTGAACAACGGTCAAACCTTACAGCTTCGCTTTGGGCAGAGAGTTCGCGAAATCGCAATGAGGCTTGGGCTATCGATTGAAGACTTATCGAAACAGACTAGTTGGCCTCTAACGCGCCTATGGCAGATCCTGGATGCAGACTCAGCTTGCGTTACATTACACGAGATGGTCACGCTTGCGGGCATCATCCGAACCCCGCTTGCCGATCTTCTTGATCCCGGCAGCACGATCAAGATCATAACGCTCGAGAAAGTTGAATAGGGTCGACCGCGACACACCCAAGTCGCGCGCGACTTCGGTTGCCGTAGCGCCTGGGCGGCTTAGCTCGGCTTTAATCGCTGCAAGGTCGTTTGGATCCAACAGCCGCTTTCGACCGCGCGACGCGGCTTCCGGACGGGTCTTTAGCCTATGCAGATGGCGATAGTGTCCGTCTAACGCGCGGATCAGGCCATAGAGTTTGTCATCGCCGGCCGGGCTAATGATGATGCCTAGCGAGGCAATTTCGAAGGAAATCCCGTTTCGCAGGAGCCTACTGATAATTCGAACCATTGTCGAAGTCGACAGCGTGATACAGGACAAGTCGTAGACCACGACCCTGTCACCGGCTGCGAGCCGTACACCGCCTCGTGCCAGAAGATCGCCGAGCTTGTTGAAGCTCTGTCGGCCCGCAATCAGGATGTGCGCATCAGCGGCCATCGCCGCGTTTTGATCGTCGATCGTCGGCGATCCTTGGCATTCCGCAAGGAACGCGACGATCTTGCCCACCCCCTGCTCTCCCCTCACTGCGCGATATCACCCGCCGAAAGCTGACGCACTAAGTCAACCAGGAGCCTTGAGCAACCAGCGCACCCTACGTGACGCTGGCGCCACCTCCGCTGATCGCATTCCAGACGCTGTCTGCCGACCCCGGGTACGTTTGCCACTTGCGTCAATTTCGTCTTGTCGTTTATTTGGACTGCATCAGATGGATGGAGCCCCATGCTTCCAGCGGCATTAACAGCGAAAGCGATTCAGCTCTGCGCAGCCCAATTTGCAGCGATGGGGCCAGCTCCAGCGCAAAGCTTTCCGATCGTCGTTCTCAGTGGCGCCGCTCTCGTTCGGCAGCCGCAGGATCTCGCGGATGCAGAGACAACCGTTCGCGAGCTGCTCGCGATTGACGCCGACTTCACTGCTGGCCCGCTGCGCATCAACGGTCGCGATTTCACGATGTATGGCATCACGCCATCGTCAGTTTTCGATCCTTGCAGCGTCGTCAACCTGAACGGCGGAACCGGGCTGGCGCCGGCCATGGAATCGATCACGTTGTCGAGTGTGTCTGCTTTGCTACGTCGGTCGTTCGGAGCGCGAATTACCGACACGGTCCGACCTGCCAATGCGAACTACGGGGCCCGGTACAGCTGGCACAAGGCTGGGCAAGCAATAGACTTTGTTCCGCGAGGTGGTGTTCACGCAGTCGATCGCTTGCAGATCCGTGCCCTAATGGCGCGGCATGGCATTCGGATCCTTGAGCTACTTGGTCCAGGAGATCGGGGTCATTCCCATCATTGGCACATCGCGTTTGCCCGGCCTGGTCAGATCATCGACCGGACTCGCCCGGTCGAGGGAGGCGAGAATTGGATCGTCAATGTGGCCAGCGTGGATGGTCCCGCCGATACCAATGAGCCCGACGCGCATGACACGCCGTCGTTGGCTGCCACGGTGGCAGCCAAGCCGCCACCCGAATGGGATGTCTTCGCGACCGCTGCATGGCGCGCATCCAAGGGAGGTGGATAATGAGGGGACGATTGCTCGAAGGATTTATAGGAAGCAGCGGAGCCGCGGCCTTCGCTGCGGCAGGGCTGAACTCGGTTGCGGCACTTGAGCCGGCGAACGCATCGGCTTGGGGTTGTCAGGTGATCCTCTGCCTCGCGACGCCGGGATCTCCGACGAAGTACGCGGCTTGCGTTCCCCCCATCACCAAATTGTGGAACGCGCTCGCACTCGGGCGCGGGTTTCCGACGTGCGCTGGCATTGGGATCAAGACGAAGAAGGCGAAGCATGGGTACGATCTGAGCGTTACGCGTTCGGATGGCGTCACGTCGCGCTATTCGCTTGATACGCGATACCAGACCGTCACGCCGCAATGATCTACACGGTCGCCGCTATCACACTTCTAGCGCAGCAATGCGCGCCCGAAGTCGCGACCGAAGCCGTTGTACCCCTCGTCGTTACGGAGAGTGGCGGCGACGATTTGTCAATTAACGTGAATAATGGCCCTCGCGTACGCGCAAGGTCAGTCGCTGAAGGCGCGGCGTTGGTGCGACAGTACATGGCAACGGGCCATACGGTTGATGTCGGCCTCGCCCAGATCAACTCGGCAAATTTCGCTCGACTGGGCGTGGGCGTCGAGCAGGTCTTCGAGCCTTGCACCAATCTGCGGTTGGCCTCCATCGTCTTGCAGGACGGCTTCCGGCTCGCGAGCAAGCATTATACCGGAATGGACGCGATCTCGGCGACCTACTCCCTCTACAACACCGGCACGCTAACGCGGGGCTTTCGCAACGGGTACGTCAGCCGTGTCTGGGCGGCCGCGACCGATCTCGGGTCGATTTACGCCGCCCCGGCCATCCCTGGAGCGCTCGCTGCGATCGTGAAGTCGCATACCACTGCAGTGGCGGTTCCGGCGGAAGACGCTTGGATCGTCGGCCAGGTCGCCTCTACTACCGTCGAGGTGTTCAGATGAGCATCGAGAACACTGTCACGCGTGGCGGGCGGGACATTGACCCATCGGCCGACCAGGGCGAACAGGCTGGATTCCAGATCCCACCGGAGCTCCGAGCACGGTACGAGGTTCGCATCATTCGAGACGATGATGGGGCAGATCGTCGCATCGGTCTCTTTCTCGCAGGTGACCGCGACAACCCGTCGATTGAAATCTCAGGGAACGGCGAGCGCATCGTTGCTCGCACGGACGATCGAGAAGCCATCGACGCCCTCGTCGAGATTGCCAAGCACAATGGTTGGGAAGGTATCGACGTCGACGGATCGCCAGAGTTTCGCAGGGCCGTATGGGCCGCGGGCACTCGGGAAGGCTTGGTCGTGCGCGGCTATGAACCAGCGTTCGCTGAGCTCGGGCAGATGGATAAGTGGCGCGATGACGATGCCGAACGTCGAGAGCGGGAGGCATCGGCAAAAACACCGAAGCCCGAACAAGCACCAAATGAGTCAGAACCCGAAGCGCCAGAGGCCAAGGCTACCGGTCGCACGACAGGCCTGGAGCGGTCAGGTGCCGCGCCGTCAGGTCGGGAGGTCGACGGCGACCTTTCCAGCGAAGACCAACGGCTTCTATTGACGATCAGTGCCCACACGCGTGATCGCAAGGCGCTCGCTGAGGACTGCAACGGGGCCCTGTCGCCAATAGAGGCGACGTTCATCTCGGAGCGCTTCGAGGTCAATCGACACACCTTGGATGAAGCGCTGAATCGGGCTTTGGGTAGCGAAACCCTGGTCAACTCTTTCAGGAAGGCCGGGTATGAACCGAAAGAGCTGCGCGGCATGGCCGCTCAGGGCCTGTGGGACAAGGATATCGCTGATGCGATCTACTTGGTTCGCTCGGACAGTCATCGCGAAACGCTTGGGCAAGCCATAGCCGTCAAGGACGAAACGGGTCGCTACCGCATCGACCGCTACGATGCGGAGTCGAAGGAATTTATGCTGCTCGGGCAAACCGACAGCCCTTCCGAAGCAGCGACGCTCTTCAATCGGGAAACTGACACTCGGATCGTTGATCGGGATAGCGATCGGACGGTTGGCCATGCCGAATGGATCAACGACGGAAGTTTTCCGCGCTGGCGTCTTCATCCGGCAATGGAGCAGCTCATCGAGCGTGAGGCCGCCACTGGCGGCGCTGGATCAAGCGAAACGCATCCCGATACACCGCCTGCAAAAGCTGCTGATAACCGGCAGCGCTCCGCCGAAGCCCCCTCACATCACAGTGAGAGCGAGGCATTGGCAGAGCTGTTTCTGCATGGAGCCGCAGAGAGAATTTCGGCCGAACCACGTCTCGCCAACGCGATGGAAGCTCAAGCGGTGATGGAGCGGCATCTTGGCGAGCTTTTCCAGGGGGAGGTCGGGCGCACCGCCGCCGCAACCCTCGAGAGCCGCCAGATGATCTCGGACGTGCTCCGGCGCGGCCTCGATGTGTCGGTCCGCGAGCCGACACCGGTTCGGCAGATCGAACCGTCCCAACCAACCCCCGACATGGAGAGGTAACCTTTAGCCATGGAGACCCGTATGAAGTTTTCTCGCAGCATCCGCCGGATGATACCCGATGCAAATTCCCGGCGGGTGGTCGGCGTTGCCGGCGTCATAGCTTTAATGGTGATTTCCCAGCCTGCACTCGCGCAGAGCGGCACCGCAATCCAGAGCGGCCTCAACACGATCAAGGACTGGATGATCACGATCGCATCGGTCGTTGGCGTGATTGCCGTCATGGCCGTTGGTTATGCCAAGCTGACCGGTCGCATGGACTGGACCCGGGCCGTAACGGTGCTGATCGGTATCGGCATCATCTTCTCCGCCGCAACGATCGTCGGTTGGATGGGCGGAACGGCATAACATGGAAGACAAGCTCGCCGAGGATAAGGTCTTCCTCGCCCTGACCAGACCCTCGGTGTTCATGGGATTGCCGCTCGAGGCAATCCTTCCGATCATCATGGTTTGCATGGTGATCTGGGGAGTATTTCATAATCCCTTCTTCCCCCTGGCCTTGTTCGGAGCGCTCTACTTCCCTGCGCGAATGATCTGCCACTACGACTTCAATGCTTTCCGGCTCTGGGGCCTGTGGTTCCAGACCGGGTTCATCTCGAAAAACCGTAAATTCTGGGATGGCGGCAGCTACTCTCCTGTCCGTCTCAGTAAAGGCGTGAAGCGGAAGCAGTTCGGAAATGACTGATTTCAAGCTCAAACATAAAAATATCGCCAAGCGTGAGGCGGACGATATCAAATTCATTCCTTACATGCGACATGTCGACGACTCCGTTATCGCGCTTGAAGATGGCTCGCTAATCCGCATGTATCGTGTGGATGGGCGGCCGTTCGAAACCAGCGATGTCTCCGACCTCAATAGCTGGCATAACAAACTCAACGTCGCTTGGCGTTCGATCGGTGACGATCGCGTCGCGTTGTGGACGCATCTTGTGCGAACCGCGACGGATCCGGTTCTCGAAGGCGAGTTTCATTCGGATTTCGCTCGCGAGCTGCAGTGTAAATACGGTGCCTCGCTGAAGGAAAAGGTCCTTTACCACAACGAGTTCTACGTCACGATCTTGGTGCGGCCGTCACAGATGGCAGGCGATCAGTTGACGCGGCTTTTTGCAAAGCGGAAGGCAAGCGCGGAAACAGATGATCGTGCAATGAAGATCATGGCTGACAAATGCCGTGATTTTGAGAAACTTCTGGTGCAGATCGCTCCCGAGCCACTCTCGATCTACGAACATAACGGCGTGCTGTTCTCGCAGCCGATGGAGGTCCTTCACTTTATCCTAACGGCGGACCGCATTCGCATTCCGCTCCTGAACGGTCGTCTGGGCCAAGCGCTCTACACGTCACGCATCGTTTTTGGACGCGAAGCTGCGGAAATTCGGCTTCCTCACAAATCTCATTATCTGGGTATGTTCGGCGTCCGCGAATATGTCGCGTCGACCCGCACCGGGCAGTTCAACGACCTTCTCAGCCTCGACTTCCCCTTTGTCCTCACTCAGAGTTTTTCGCCGCTGGTGAAGTCCGTCGCAAGCGAACGGTTCACCAGAAAATACAAGCAGATGATCTCG
This sequence comes from Sphingomonas sp. Leaf67, assembly GCF_001421965.1. GTDB lineage: Bacteria > Pseudomonadota > Alphaproteobacteria > Sphingomonadales > Sphingomonadaceae > Sphingomonas. The sequence continues at coordinate 17,599 of NZ_LMLP01000002.1, read as the reverse complement.
TCCAACGACGCAGGCGTAAGCCAGGCCGAAGAGCTGCTCGATGGCGTCGACGATCTGATGCAAAACCGGTTTGCGATGGGAGAGCATCACCTTTCGCTTTCGGTGATTGACGAGAACCCCAAGCGGTTGCTGGAGCGGTTATCAATCGCGCGATCGGCCGCAGCTGACACTGGCATGGTGATGGCCCGCGAAGATGTAGCGCTGGAAGCCGCTTTCTGGGCACAGCTCCCGGGCAACTTCAAGATGCGGGCTCGGCCGGCAGTCGTGAATAGCCGCAATTTTGCGGCGTTGAGCCCATTCTACACCTTCCCCGCCGGCCGCAAGTCGGACAATCATTGGGGCGAGGCGGTCACGCTCTTGAAGACGCGGGCAGGCTCCTCCTTCTGGTTCAATTTCCATCGGGCCGATGTCGGGCACACGCTTATCATCGGCCCGACGGGCGGCGGTAAAACGGTCCTGCAAAACTTCCTGCAGGCGCAGCTTGAGAAGACCGGCGCGCGCCAAGTGTTCTTCGACAAGGACCGGGGCGCCGAGATTTTCGTGCGGGCGTGTGGGGGCACATACCTCACGCTTCGCAATGGCGTGCCGACCGGATTTGCGCCGCTGAAGGGACTGACGGCAAACCCGGTCAACATCGGCTTCCTGCGCCAGTTCATTCGGGTGCTCGTCCGTCGAACGAACCAGCCCCTCTCGGTCGCCGAGGAACGCTTGATCGACGAGGGGATCGACGCGGTGATGCGCCTTCCATCTGAGGCACGCTCATTCAGCGCGTTGCGCGAAATGCTAGGATATGCAGACGCGGAGGGTATTGGCGCTCGGCTAGAACGCTGGTGTCTAGGCGGCCCCCTTGGTTGGGCGTTCGATGGTCCACAGGACGAGGTCTCCCTGGCGGCGCAATTCGTTGGTTTCGACATGACCGATTTCTTGGATAATCCGGAAATCCGCACGCCGACGATGCTCTACCTGTTCCACCGGGTAAACGAGCTGCTCAACGGGCAGCGAGTAGTTGTCGACGTCGACGAGTTTTGGAAGGCGCTTGAAGACGATGCGTTCCGTGCCTTTGCAAAGGACGGCCTCAAGACATTCCGTAAGCGCAACGCGTTCCTGGTGTTCGGGACGCAGTCGCCCGCCGACGCCCTACGCTCCCCGATCGCTAGCGCGATCATTGAGCAGACCGCGACCAAGATCCTTCTCCCGAACTCGGAGGCGAGGCGATCGGACTACATCGACGGCCTTGGGCTCACCGAAGCCGAATACAGACTGATCCGCGAGGAACTCACGCCGGAGAGCCGCACCTTTCTGGTCAAGCAAGGCCACACATCGATCGTCGCGAGGCTCGACCTCGGCGGCATGTCGGACGAGCTCAAGGTGCTTTCCGGCCGAGCGGAGACGCTCGAAGCCATGGAGGAGGCCATTGCCCATGCGGGCACCGACCCCGCGGCGTGGCTGCCGCACTTTTATGCAAATCAGAGGAGAAGCTGAGATGTCGTTCAAGCCCATCATCCTAATCGCGAGCGCGCCCCTCGCGCTCGCCGCCTCCGCGTCGTCAGCCGCAGCGCAAGGTATCCCGGTCTTCGATACGACAACCTATCTGCAGGCGCTCCAGACCGCTCGGCAGACCTTGACGATCGTCGACCAGGGCAAGCAGCAAATCCAGCAGGCGCGCCAGACATTCGAGTCGATGTCGAAACTGACGAACGTCAACACCATCGCATCGCAGCTGGCGAATAGTCAGGTCCGCAATATACTGCCGAACACCACGATTGACGCGCAGACGCTGCTCCGCGGTGACTTCTCGCAGCTCGGCGCGCTCGGGGGCTTGGCCTCGAACATCCAGTCCCGGTACGCCCTCTCGTCGTCCGGCTCGGATGCCGATGCGGCATATGCCGCTGCCCTGAAGAACTCGACGGGCTCCGCCGCCACCACGGCCGCTCTAGGCGAGAAAACCCTCGCCCTTTCGCAGACACGAATGCAGGGTCTTGATCAGCTGCGCCAGCAATTGTCCGTCGCCAAGGACCCGAAGGACGTGATGGACCTTCAGGCGCGCATCGCGGTCGAGCAAGCGCATCTTCAGAACGACATGCTGAAAATGCGGGCGATCCAGATGGCGCAGGCCGGCGAAGGCAACCTCGCGGCCAGCGGCGCCGAGGCGGCCGCCGCTCGCAATGCAGCAGCCTTTTACGGCGCGAACACGATCAGGAAATGATGATGCGCAAGCTTTTACCAATTGGCGCTTTGCTGATCGTCTGCGGATGCCAGCAGGAAGTGTCGGTTCCGACGGCCAAGGAGCTGATCGATAGCCGCCAGTTGCTCACGGAGTGGCAGGCCAAGTGCAACACCGGCGAGTATAGCCGGCTGACGGCTGAGCAGAAGGCTCGGTTCTGCTCGACGACCCAAGAGGCCAGCGTCTCGGCCGCAGAAGCCGCAGCAGCCAAGAGCGTGAGCGACTTCTACAACACCAATACGAAGCGGAAGTAGGTCTCGATTTACTGCCCCTTGCGATATCTAAGGTCTAGCAAAGATGCCCGCCGCCCCGGTCAATATCATGACGCTTTTCACAACGATGTATTCGTATGTGGAGACGGCGATTTCGACGTCTGTCGCATCCTTCGGTTCGGGGCTGGTGGCATTCGTCGCAGCGCCTTTAGCGCTGGCGGCAACGATCTACTTCTTGTTGCTGGGCTTTGCGGTTTTAAGGGGCGCTATCCAAGCGCCCCTTAGAGAGCTTGTGTTTCAAGCAGGAAAGGTCGGGTTCGCCCTCGCTGCCGCGAGCGCCGTTGGATATTCGGCGTTCGTCGTGAACGTTGTCACGAACCTGCCGACCGAGATCATCGCCGCGGGGTCGGGAACGCCAATGACGAACCCCGGCACCACGTTCGACACCTATGTATCGGATACCAGCAAGCTCGCCTCGAGGATGAGCGCCGCCAACGCGAAGGTCCAGTTGATGCCGTCGCAGGGACTCACGGATGTTCGGACGCCGCTCATCCAGCTTCGCTGCTGGGTCATCACCTATCTTTGTATCGGCATCCTTTTTGTGTTCGCTTTCCTGTCAGCTTCGATAGGATTTTGCATCGTTATTTTTGCCAAGCTGTCCGTTGCGATCTGCGTCGCGCTTGCACCTCTGGCTTTGGCTTGCCTGCTCTTCAATTCATCACGATGGCTGTTTGATGGTTGGCTGAAGCAAACCGCCAACTTCATCCTTCTAATGGTCGTGATGGCGATCATGACGAAATTCATCACCGGCCTCCAGGAGGCGGCGATGGACGGGATCATGGGCTCGGTCGGGGACGGCTCCGGCTTCGTGACCATTGAAGGCACATATGTCACCCTGACCGCCGATCTGATGCTGGCAGCGACGCTCGCGTGCAGCGCGATCTATATCGTCGGATCGATCTTTTTCTTCCAGTCACCAGCGATCGCCGCAGGCATCGCAGGCGGCGCATCCTCGGGTGGCCATGGCTTCCTGATGACCGGGGCAAACATGCTGACGAACCGACTCATGTTCCGCCGCGCCACCCAAGCGAACCGACCGGCCGCCGCCCCGAGCGCGACCGGGGGCTCGGCCCGCCGCGCCTCCTGAGGCGCAGGGCCAGCCCGCATCGCGGGATCCATTCAATCGCCATCGCGCCCCAGATACGAACGGAGACCACATGACCAGGCTGATCATCGTCGCGTTAGGTGCGCTGGCACTTAGCGGCTGCGCCGGGAGTAACATTAAGCCGGCCGCAGTGTGTGACGGAAAACACCGCCGTCCGGCCAATCTATACGGCTCGATCCTTCCCAGCCTGCCGGTTCCGCTGCCTGCGTCGCAGCAAGGGGTGGGTCAGTCGATGGTTGCACCGTCCTCGGGCGAACCAGGGCCCGCGCCAGCGCTGGCCCCTTCCCCGGATGCCGGTGCTGCTACCCGGTCGCCTGTGGAGCCGGGTGCGATGAACACGCCTCCGTCAGCGCCGCGCCTATCCCAGCGGGATCGCGCGCTATCCTACTCCTCCTGCTGAAGGGATCGCCGTCATGGGTGCGGTTAGGGCCGAAGATAGAGTTAAATACTTTGAGACGTCGAGAACGTGGGAGTACGACCGGATGCGTTCGGCGATCCAGTCGCGCCGTCTTGCGTGGGGTGTAGCGACAGGTGCCTGTGCGTTGGCGGTGGTTTCAGTCGGCGCGGTAGCAATGCTCGCCCCACTCAAGACGGTGCAGCCCTACGTTATCAAGGTCGATCGCTCTTCCGGTGAAACTCAGATCGTCACCGCGCTCAAGGGGCCGCAGCAGCGGACCTATGAGGAAGCGGTGAACCGCTACTTCATCTCGCAGTATGTGCGGCTGCGCGAGGGCTGGTTGAATAATGCCGCTCGCGAAAATGCATACGCTGTCATGCTGATGAGCGACCAGGCGGAAGGTGCGCAATACCTGAATGGTGTCGAGTCCAACAACAAGAACGCGCCCTCGAACGTCTACGGTGAGCGCGGTTTCGTCTCGATCTCAATCCGAACGATTAGCTTCCTGAGCCCGACGGTGGCGCAAGTTCGGTTCATGAAGATCATCACGTTCGGCCAGAACGCACCCGTCGCGCAGAATTGGAACGCGATCATGACCTTCAAATTCACCTCCGCGCCGGAAAGCGAAAAGGATCGGAATATCAATCCGCTCGGCTTCCAGGTCGTCAATTACCGTTCGGATCCGGAGGCGTGACATGACCAAAGCATCGAGCACCTTGAACGATGCCGAACGGGTCGTCATCCCCTTTATGCCTCGGCTTCGCAAGAAGCTCGGAGCCCGGCTTTCTCCGCCAAAGACGGAGTTGATACTGACGGATACGGGATCCAGAAGTCGCTTCTGGCGCGGCGTGGGTGCGATTTGGCACCGCCTGATTGCCTTCTCCGTCGTGGCCGCGGCGACACTGACCGTTTATCCACACCCGGCGTTTGCGTCTGATACGCCCAAGCCCGGGACGAAAGACGCTCGGGTACGGAACATCAACTATGACGCGGACCAAGTGGTGACGATCGTCGGCAGCTTTCGCCACGCGATCGAGATCCAGTTCGGTCCTGGCGAAACGGTGACGCAAGCGGCCTTGGGTGACACGGTGTCGTGGCAGATCGCACCCGTCGGCAATATCCTGTTTCTCAAACCTCGCGAGAAAGCGGCTGGAACGAACCTCATCGTCGTAACGAACGCTGGGGGAACACCGCGCACCTACCACTTCAATCTTTCGCTCGCTCCGGGGCAGCAAATGTACGGGGTGCGGTTCCGCTACCCACGCGAAGAACGGGCAATGGCAACGCTGCAGGCGCAGGTTGCTCAGGCTCAGGCCGCGAAAGCGGTTGAGACAAACATCGCCCAGACGGCCCTTGATCATGCTGTGATAGAGGGCGTGCGGAACATGAAGTACACGGTGCAGGGAGACCCCTCGCTGCAACCGTCGGAGATTTCCGACAACGGCGAGTTCACGGTGCTGCGCTACCCGGGGCATGCCGACATCCCCTCGATCTTCGCGGTAGACGTCGATGGGTCCGAGACGATCGTCCCCTACGACGTTCGCGAGGACTTCGTTGTGATCCACGCCGTCTATCGGCAGATCCGCTTGCGGCGGGGCACCTCGGTGCTGTGCGTCTACAATGAAGCGCCGCTGCGCAACGATCGCGGCGATCGGACGGGCACGGTCTCGAACGTGGTCGAGCGTAAAGTGAAGGGGCAGTAACATGGTCGGCAATGTCATCGACCGGGGCGGCGAGGTCGCTGTCGATACCGTTCCTCCCGGCGAGCAGGACACTCCTATCGCGCGGAGCGGGGGTTGGGGAAACATCGCCTTCTTCGGTGCTGGCCTAGGTCTTCTTGGCGCGCTGGGCGGAATTGTGATCGGGTACGCGGCATTCCATCGGACAGTCGTTACGACCAACGCCGCGCAGCCGGCGAAGCCCAGCGAGCGATCGGTCGAGGATGTGATGAACTCGCCAAACGCGCAACGTGCCGCTCTAGCAGGTCAGCTCGGCCAACCCGGTGCGCCTGCGACTGACGTCTTTGGACGACCGATCGCCGGTGCATCCGGGCAGACAACCGTAGATGCAAACGGCAACACCGTTGCCGCGCCCCAAGGCACCGCCGTCGCGTCAAATGGCAATCCGACCCCTGAGCAACGCCGAGCGGAGCAGGCGCGAGCGATGGCGGACGCCGCCCGGCGATCACCGATCATGGCGTTCGGCAGCACCTCTACAGCCAACGCGTCGGGAGAACCCCAACCACAACAAGGTGATCTGGAGGTAGCGGACGCCGGACAATCTGCCGTTCGTCGGCAGAGCGTTGACGCCAGTGGCTTTGGCGATCCGAACGACGATGTGCCGGCTGCAGCGACCAAAGGCCCGTTTGATTTCAGCGATCAGCTCGGGCATTCAGCAATTCAGACGGTCCGCGCGACGACGGTAGGGGATCGCAATCTCCTGTTGAGCGCCGGGACAGTCATCCCCTGCACGCTTCAGACAGCGATCAACTCGACGCAGGCCGGTTTCGTCTCCTGCGTCATCAACCACGACGTCTATTCGGAAAGTGGGCGCATCGTGCTCCTCGACAAGGGGACGAAGGTCCTCGGCCAGTATTCCGGCGGCATCACGCAGGGGCAGGCCCGTTTGTTCGTCGTTTGGACACGCGCGTTGAGTCCTCGGGGTGTGGCGATCGACCTTGGCTCGCCTGCAGCGGATAGCCTTGGCCGCGCCGGACTGCCGGGCGGCGTGGACACGCAATTCTGGGCGCGATTCGGGCTTGGCTTGGTGATATCGGTCCTTGAGGACGCTTCGAACATCGCGGGGCGGGCACTGGCGGGCAATGGGAGCAACACCACCCAAGTGCCGAGCACCACAGGCCAGGCCGTCCTATCGCAGACGATGCAGATCCGCCCGATCCTGAAAAAGAACCAGGGCGATACGGCCGCAATCTTCGTCGCGAAGGATTTCGATTTCCGCTCCGTCTACGAGGTCGGGTTAAGGCGATGAGTGTATGGCATCGAATATAAGCTCTGCCATCTACGAGCATAATGCAGAGCCGATCCAACGGCATCTTGCCCGGCCGGACGTAACCGAACTTGTCATCAACCGACCGGGAATGATCGGCCTCGAAACACGCAATGGATGGGAGTGGCATGAGGAGCCGGCGCTGGACAACGCCGCCCTTATGACCCTGGCCAAGCTCATCGCGGGTCTGACGAAGCAGGATATCAACTCGGAATATCCGGTCTGTTCGTCCGTGCTACCAGGTGGTGAGCGCGCTCAGGTCGTGGTCCCGCCGGCTGTCGAGCAGGGATTCATCTCCATCACGATCCGTAAGGCGTCGGGGGTGAGCATGGACATCGACGACTTTGAGCGGGGGGGGCTTTTCAGCGAGGTCCGCGCCACGGGGCTTCATGGCGAGGTCGACGACGAACTCGAGCAGCTGCGCGAGGCGGGCGAATGGAAAGCCTTCTTTCGACGTGCGGTGGAGAGCCGGAAAAACATCCTGATCTCCGGCGCGACGGGCTCGGGTAAGACCAGCTTTTCAAAGGGTCTCATCAAGCTGATCCCTGACTATGAGCGTATTCTTACGATAGAGGATACGCGTGAATTAGTCGTACCGCACCCGAACCGGGTGCACATGATGTACGCCAAAGACGGCAAGGGACTGCAGAAGGCCGGAGCGCAGGAGCTGCTGGAATCGGCGCTGCGGATGCGACCGGACCGTATCCTCCTTCAGGAGCTGCGCGACGGAACGGCCTTTTATTACCTCCGCAACGTCAACAGCGGGCATCCCGGGTCGATCACGACCATCCACGCAAATACGCCAGAGGGCGCGTTCGAGCAGCTTACGCTGCTCGTAAAGCAGTCTGAGGGCGGCAGCGACCTTGATCGTGATGATGTACGAGCCCTCCTGCGATCGTCGGTCGACATCGTCGTCCAGATGCATCGCATTCCGCCCGGCGTAGGCAAACCTGCCCGGTATCGTATGACCGGAGTTTGGTTCGATCCCGCCAGCAAATCTCGCAACTGAGAAAGGCACCTAGACGTGAGCGGCAAATGGGTTCGCAGTAGCGAAGGGTCGCAGCCAGGGGCGATCGTCTTCCTTATGGTAATCGGTCTGGCGCTGAGTGCTGCGATCGGTGCAGTCGTCGTTTTGTGGGCATCTCACCTTCTCAACATCCATACGCCGTGGCGGAAGGTGCCGGGCGCACTGTGGGCGATGAAGGGCTATCCGATCGTCTATAAGCCCTTCCTGATCGGCTTCGGCGTTGGACTGGTGTTGACGGCTATCCCGATCGTATCGACGCTCTTTACGCGCCAAAAACTGCACGGCGAGGCCCGCTGGGCACGTATCGGTGAAATCAAGAAGGGCAAGCTTCTGGCATCAGGTGGCATCGTTCTCGGCAAGTTCGGGAGCAAGGTGATGCGCTTCGGCGGACCCGGGCATGTCATGCTCGAGGCCCCCACCCGCGCCGGCAAGGGCGTCGGTGTCATCATTCCGAATCTGCTCGACTGGCCGGATTCCTTGGTGGTTCTCGACATCAAGCAGGAGAATTACGCTAACACCGCCGGCTACCGGATGACCGCTCTCCGTCAGGAAGTGCTGCTGTTCAACCCGCTCGACCCCAGCGGCCGCACCGTCCGGTGGAATCCGTTGAGCTACATCAATCGCCGCGATCCAGTAGAGGTCATCAACGAGCTTCAGAAGATCGCGGCAATGCTCTATCCTGATCCGTTGACCGGCGATCCCTTCTGGGCGGCCGGCGCCCGAACCGCCTTCCTTGGCATCACGGCGTATATTGCTGCGACCGTTGACGATGGCGAGGACGCGCTGCCCTTCACCCTTGGTGAAGTTTATCGACAATTCGCTGGCGGCGATGCGCAAAAGCGATTCCCCAAGATCATCGCGGCTCGTCAGAAGGCAGGCAAGCCGCTGTCGACGGGCTGCGTTTCCGCGATCCTCGACTACACCTCGTCATCTCCAAATACGTTTACCGGTATACGGCAGTCCGTCACGTCGAAAATCAACGGGTGGCTCAACCCCTATGTCGATGCTGCGACCTCGGAAAGTGACTTCGATCTGAGCGAGTTCCGCGACAAGCGGATTTCGCTCTACCTCGGCGTATCGCCCGACGATCTCGATCGCGTTGCGGCGATCTATGGCCTGCTGTTCCAGCAATTGATCGATCGAAATGTGCGCGCGTTGCCCAAAGGGGACAAGCATCGGGTCAGGGTGTTGCTGGCGCTCGATGAATTCGCGAGCCTTGGGAAATGCACGGTATTGGCCAACGCCTTCAGCTATGTGGCGGGCTACGGCCTGCGGATGCTGCCGGCGTTCCAGTCAATGGAGCAAATCCAAGGCGTCTACGGTGACAAGGTTGCTGCCGACATCGAACGCAACTGCGCGGTGCGGCTCGTCCTGCGGCCTGCGGGCCTTGCCGAGGCGAAGAAAATTTCGGACCAGCTCGGCAGCTACACGTTCCGCGCGCGGTCCCGTTCGATGGCCACGTGGGGCGGTGGTGGTGGATCAACATCCGATTCCGATCAGCGCCGGCCGCTCATGCTTCCGCAGGAGGTAGAACTTCTGCCTGAAAATGACCTGATCGTCTTTCGGCGCGGCATGTACGCGACCTATGGAAAAAAGGTCCGCTACTATGCCGAGAAGAAGCTCGTTGAGCGTACCAAGATGCCGGCACCGCAGATGCCGCAGATCCGACCGGATCCCGCTGTCGCTGCGAACAGCCTGAGGGTGATTGAGGCGACGCAATCCGAACCTGCGCCGGCTACGGTCATTGCCCCCGCAGCCGTCAACGGCACAGGTAGCGATGCTATGGCAGCCGTGCCGTCACGTTTGAATCAAGCCGCCCTTCAGGCGGCTCTTGCCGCGCCTCCACAGCAGCGGGTGGCAAAGCTGTTCGAGCAAATCGTGATGGTTCGCGACAAGGCCGCGTGATGGCCAAGCGACGCCGGCGTGACGCCCGTCGGCGTCGTCAGCGTCCTCGGTCCTCACCGTCAATCTCTAGGGTCGGCCGAGTGATCGTCGGCGTACGGTTGAACGCTAATGAGATAGCTCCAAACGGATGCCTTTGGCGATGGTCGTGAGCTGATCAAATGCCGATGCCTCCAGTTCGTGCTGAATGGTGACGTTCCCGGTAAGGGCCTATCGGTCTTTACCAAGCTCGGCCGCATTGATTGATCCGCGGTCGATTGCGGTATGGGTCTCGCCGAGGTTTGGGCGTTCCCCAAACTCAATGCGCCCCGCCAGATCACGATGCAGCGCCACGAGCTCTGGTGGAGTCACGTCGCCCTGCGATGGCCCTATATGCCGTTCGGCTGCGGCGAATAGGTCGATCACACCGGCCAACTCGGGGTCGGCATACAGCGCAGAAATCTCCCCAGCCCGCCAGAGGGTTGCAAGCTCTTGCGATCGCTCGAAACACGAAGCAGCGGATCGATCAGGCGCGCGGGTAGTGTGCGGGCGGGCGGGAGCGGAAGCGCCGCGGCCCTCGATCTGGGCTCGGGTGATCGCGGCAAGCCTGTACCGTAAAAGCCGACTTTCTGGGGTATCGGTTGGCGACGGGGTTTGTTGCCTCGACAAGATTGCGGTCAGTTCGGCGGTGCCGGCTTCTCCAGCGATCCGCCGCCAGACTGAAAGCGCCCGGGCCTCGGACGCAAGGTCCGGCTGCTGAAATAGGACATACTGCTCGAACAGCGGGTTGTCTTCAACATGCACCGGCAGCGGTGCCTGCTGGCCAAGCGCCGCAGCACGGGTGAACGCAACCATCTCACCGGTCGCCTTGAAGGCTTGAATCTGTTGATTCCGACTTTGCTCAATTGCGGCCGACAGCCGGGTTGCGACGAGCTCCAGCCCTGATGAAAGTTCCTGGTACCCATTCTCAAGGCTCGCAGACGTCTGTTCGACAAGCCCGCTCAGAGATCCGATCGCGTGCCTTTGCGAATTCGTCTCTTCGACGATCCTATCCAAGACGGGGACGATCAGGCCTAGCCATTTGTGGGTTGCGTCATCCCCCTCGATCACCCTGGCGAGGATCGCCTCTTGGAACGGGATCAGGTCGACCAGTGGTGCAATGCCAGCATCCACTGCGTCGAGCCTGCGGTGGATCGCACGCTGCGCTTCTTCGATGCGCATGTTGCTGCTTACGAGCGAGGCAACCTCCCCCCGAAGAAGCGAGACCGCATCCATGATAGCTGCAAAGGCGACGCTGGAGGCCTCGGAACTCATCGGTTGGGGCCATCTCTGTCCCGATTGCGATCACGTTCCCGCTTCTCGCGATCACGATCTTCCGCCTTACGGATGATCTCGCTAGCGCGGGTGAGATCGACAGGCTGTGCGGGCGTAGCGATCTTTTCGGTTATTTCGCGCAGACGGTCGCTGAGCGTTCCGCCGCGGTCGCTGTTGCTCTTGCCTTTATCACCGCGGCCTCCCTCACCAACCTTCCTGATCCGCTCGGCAACGCTTGGGGTGCTCGAGCCCTGCCCTCCGATCGTCGCCAATGGCTCCCTCGTTACCGACGATCGCGCCGCGATCTTCGTATGCAGGGCCTGCAGGTTGTCGATGCCGGTATCAACAAGCGGGGGGACGTTGAGGACCCTTGAGGGCATTGGCGTTGTGCGGCGATCCGCTCGATCTTTGCTGGTATCGACCGGCGCGCGATCGGCTCTCAGTGAATTGGGCTGCGGTTCGGGCATGGTAGCGACAAAGCGCTCCAAGCTCTGCGCCACGAGGTGATCGGCCGCCAGAGGCGACGCAGACAGTTCCGTGATAGAACGCATGTACGTCGCGCGAACGGTCGCCTGACGCTCGGCGAGGAAAGCCCTTACCGGGTCGGCAATTCCCTGTGTCCGATACCGTTGAGCGCGAAGCATGCGTGACTTGTCGAGTTGGGGCACCTGCCCTTTGCTCCGCATTTTGATCACCGCAATGGACTCGTGGCGGGGATCAATGCCACGCGCTCGCGCCGGTGTTGCGTTGGCTTCGATACCCCGTCCACGTAATTTTTCGGCGAACCGCTGACGGTATCGAAACAGGTCATCGCGATTGGGATGGAAGCGTCGACCGTCGTGGTCACGACGAGCAATCGTCAGGTGAACGTGCGGGTGATCGCGATCGACATGGAGCGCTGCGACCCAGGACCGATTGGCAAATTCCTCGTGAGCGAAGTCCAGCGCGGCCGCCTTCAAGCGCTTCGGATCAGTACCGGTTGGCATCGATAGGATCATTGAAATCGACGTCGCGCCCTTTCTCCTAGCGTCTCCGTCCATATCGAAATCATGCCATTCCTTCGCGAGGAGTTGCATGTCACGCCCGTCGCGAAGGGCGTCACCTTCACTTGTTTCCAGCCCAAGCTCCTTGCCGTCGCCGTAGCCGAGACGACTGATATAGGCGAAGTTCGCAAGGACATGCCCACCCCCGTGCTGACGGCCCGTGATGCGCACAATGGCCTCGGGAACGCGCCTCGACGTTCGGTCGGTAGCCATCACCGCGCGACCGCTCATGCGGGTCTGAGAGCCTCCTCCGAATGCAGCCTTAGCCTGCAAACCAGGCCGAGATGTCGTCGATCCAGACTCCGCCTTGGGGAACATGGATGCGACCGATACACCTAGCACCGCACCCCCGCCCTTGGTGGATTTCGGCCTGCCACCTCCGGTCCCAAGACGATACTTTATGGGCGGCGCGAACACCCCTGCCATGGAGTCCAGCGTGCCCGGCGAGAACCGAAAACTCACTCGCTTGCCTCGCCGTCACGCCGGGTCCAGTACGCGATTTCACCGCCAATGGATGCGGCTAGAACCCGGCGGGTCTCCCATAAGACCCCCCTCACCTCCGCACACTTCTCGGTCAGCGAGGCGGCAATCCGTGTGATGTCCAAAGAGCTTTCAGGTTGGTTCGCGGCGTTCATCGCATGAACGGCCTGATTGATATTTCGGCCGATGGCGAGGACCTGTTTCCGTACCTTCGCGATCTCAGTCTGTGTCGTCGGGGCCAATCTAAGGAGCGCGGCCTTATCCCAGAGCTGCCAACGCAAGGTCCGCTTGATCCACTCATTGCGCGTAAGACGCATGGGGCCAGCCACAGCGTCGATGCTTTCAATTTCGCTGCGGTATAGTCTGATCGTTACCCGAATGTGGTCGTCGGGATGGCCCCTGCCCTGCACGGGTATCACCGGCACGTCCTGACTGTCCTCCGACATTACGGCGCGAAGCAGTGTGTTTGAAATCCAGGCGCTTCGCGTTTGACCGTTCGCCGCCGCAATGCGGTCGATCTCCGATGTGATGTCATCTCGGAGCCTGACTGTGACCTTCATCGTTCAAGCCCCGTGCAGCGGCGCCTCAGACGCCAAATGTCCGACATTGGTGTCTTAAGGCATATCCTGCCATCCCTAGTAGTTGAATTCCCCTCATCCTAAAATCAGTTATCTGGAGTGATTTCATTCCATACGCGGAGTGGGGCTTGATCGTTAGTGAGGCGACCAAAATTTCCCATGACGAACTTTGAAAGGGTGGTTTTAGGGGATTCCGCTACTTGGTAGTATCGACAAAAGGACGAGCAACATTGCGTATCTGCTCGACAAGCCGGCTGGTAATCTTCACGCGGTTGATTCATGGTGCGGCATAAGTAGGCGATCAAATCAGAGGGAGCCAGCGAATGCCCCGTGCGAAGGCCAACAGTGACGACCTAGCGGCGATCGTAGCAAGGCGGGAGGCACTGCTTGCCGAACTCGCGCGCGTCGACGAACAGGCAAAGGCCGCCAAGGAAGCCGCTCGCGATGCGGGTAGGCCAGTACTTCTGGCCGCGCTCGACCGGATCAAGATCGCTGCGATCGACAAATCGGATGCGCGGATGATCGCGGCAGCACTCGCGTCGCATGGCGGGAAAGCCGTGGCAGAACGTCTGGCCGAACTGTCGAACGAATAGGGCGTCGACCCCGGATGCAGGGGGAGTCAACAATTCTCGAGATCGAGGCAAAGCGGCGCTGAAGCCGTCGAAATGGAACCGCTAACTCTTGGCGACAAATCCGGTCAGGTCAGCCGCGGCGGGCACGGCCCGGGGTCGAACCGTCGACGCGGAACCCGAGTGTTGCCCCCTTCTACAAACCTCATCCCGACGCGCTGTCGAGGAACGGCCCACGTCCGCTCGGCGTCATCCAGTCGCCCATGAAGTCGGCCTGCTCGATCGGCATGCCTTGTCGGGGTGAAACGCGATCGAGGATCTAAAAGGAGTCCGCGCCATGCTACCGTGGCCGTCTTGCAGCCGTTTGGGCGGATGGCGAGGCGGCGGCGCCGACCAGGGCACGCCCCCCCTACCCTGCCATGCCTTCGATGGAGCTTCCTCCTACTTCGCGGCTTCGGCCTTCCGCTGCTCCTCGGCTTCCGCATAATCAAGGAGAAGCGTCATCGCGTCGCCTTTGGATAGACGGTTGCGCCAGACGAAGTCTTCGAACCGGGAACGATCCTCAGGGCGGCACCGAACGTGAACGGCGTCGGTGAATGTCGCCTGCCGGACCTTCGGCGCGGGACGCTGCGGGGCAGCAGGCGTCGGCTTCTCGGAGCGGAAGCCAAGCCCCTCCCCCGCCGTTTTGGCGGCAGCAAGTTGCTCAGGCGTCGGCAATGGGAGATCGTCGTCGGCGGCGAAGCTGGTGATCGCACGCCGGGATGCGGCTGGTTTATCGGTCATGCGCCGAGCCCTTCCTTAAGCAAGGTGACGACGTCGAAAGCGAAGGCATTCGCGTTCGCCCTTGCGCTATCGAGCGAACCGACATCGGCCGCCGTCATTTCGTCGAGCGTCCCGCCCATGCTGAACAAACCGCGAAAGGCTCCCCGTTCGGCAAGTGCGGTCGGCACCAGCGGAACGCCCGCGTCCTCAAGATTATTGACGACCGCTTTCAGATCTCGGGGCCATAAGCGGGTAGAGGCAGGTGTACGCGTCAGGACTGCGGCGAATGCCAAGGGCCGCTGACGAGCGGTGCCCGCATTTCGTATCTGCTTGAAAGCTCGTGCCGCTTCCATTGCGTCCAGCTCCGACCCCTGGATCGGCACAAGGGCGAGATGCGACATCATGAGTGCGTTCGTTGCGCGCGCACTCGCCTTCCCTTCAAGATCGACGATGACATAGTCCGCGCGCTTGCGGGCCGCGTCGATCGTATTGATGATCTCGTCCTCGTCGATCTCGGCGACCACCTCGATATTGGCGGGCTTTCCGTCCTTGGCCGCCCAGCGCGTCAGGGGGAAATTGGGGTCGGCATCGATCATCACGACGCTCGATCCTTTTGAGGCGAGCACCGTCGCGAGGATGAGCGAGGTTGTCGTCTTACCCACCCCGCCTTTCGGGGAAAGCATGGTTATAACCGGCATCAGCCGAGTCCCTCCGAAGCTATCTGAGGGGCGCATGTGGAACAACGCGCCGCTCGCGAACATGTACGCGCAGTGCCATAGGGAAACACCGGAGACAAGCTTACACCGGCTGCTTGTAGACGCTGTATACCTGTTTATTTTGGGCACATGCTCACATGCCGTAGACGCTCCAGGTTTACGATCATCGAGCCGGAGGCCGAGAGCTCTTTGTAACCCGGTGAGCCACGTGCCGCGGCGCCGCGACTGCGTCACCGTGGCCTCTCTCCCCCCGGATCCCAACCCATCCCCAGGCCCGCCCTAGACACTTGCTCGGCCAGGCAACATACGCATTTCGCTAACTTGCTCACGTGGTGCCCATGGCCACTTTGTTAACATGCGTGGTCTGCGCACATGTTCATCTTGTGCACAACCCGCTCGCGCGCAAATGTGCACTTTTGACACCCGGCGCTATTCGCGCGCCTGTTCACGTAGTCTGGCATTACCACCCTCGTGGGCCCCTCCCCAACCGGGTTGGCGGCAGTATCAGACGCGTCTGTTCGCTCCCCAATCTTCCGGGACAACTCGCTATCGGATCGCCATCCAAAATGTCGATCTATGCAGCGTGAGCAGGTGCACCTCGTACACATGCTCACGCAGTGTACGTGCTCTTCTTGAGTGCTTGCTCACTAGGCCTACATGTGTGAGGAGTCTGCGGTGGGTGCGGCCGAAACCAATTAGCGGTGGTGCCGATGCATATTCATCCGGAAGGGAAGGGGCCATCGGCCTCCTCCGAGGAGGCCCGGCCGGGGCGATCGATCCCCGGTCGTTCGCTTGCTTCAACACTGCGCTCCCGGGTCATCCGCTTAAAAGGTTGCCGCCTGGCGAATACTGCCTGATTTGATTACACATGCGCACATGTTACGCATCTGCCACTTGTTCACGGCGTGCGCATGCGGCCTTTGCGCACATGTGAACATTATGTGCGGCCGCAAGGGCCCTTCCACGCCCTTGATAGCTCGGTTTCCGTAAGCCGGGTTGGCCGTCTTAACAGATCTAAGACAAGTATGTTCACGTCGTGCACCTTGCCTATATGTAGACGCTGCTCACGTACGCCCTAATAATGAGCATGTTCACAGTCGAAACATGCGCACTGCGATCACATGTTCACTTTGCGCACTCCGTATTGGAGTACCCTGACCGCCATCGCGAACGTGGCGCGGTGCCGGCGTTCCAATCCGCTAACAGCACTCCTCTAAGGCTCGCCCGCGACACCCTGAGCGGAGGCAAACTCGGCTTTTCCGAAGGAGAAACGGCGGGGCGGGGCGCCATCCCGGGAGCGCATGGCGCCAACTGGGCGGATCCCCCGGCACCGGAACCTGGTGCTGATGCCATGGCACGGCGCTCTCTACGAGACAGGCGGATCACAACTGCCACGCTCGAACCTGGGGCGGAGCTACCATTGCGGTAGGGAAGCCGGCGGCGTGCCCCGTAGAGCACGCCGTCGCTTCGGAACCGGGTGTTGGAAACCAAGAGTGAGCTTGGCGCGAACGCCTTTAGCCGGGTGGCTTGGACATACGCGTCCGCCACCCGGTCAATCGAACCGGCTCTCACTCTTCGAGGTTTCCACGCCTCGTCCCGCGTCTCCGCGAGTATCCTGCTTTTAACGAACTGCGCGCGATCTGCGCAAGCCGCCATCCTGTGCGATGATGCTGTCGTCACCTCACGACGCTTTGCCCGTGATCGAACGGAGCGGTCATGGAGACGGCGGGGGGGCACGCCGCGTCTCCGCCAGTTATTTCAGCGTCGAGCGGGCGGCTTGCTGACTCCCAAGCCGGTTTGGTCTTGCGGCCCCATTTCTGCACGCGCTTCCGGGAAAGGGACTTAAGCCAGCCCCGCATTGATCGCCGCGGAATACACGAAGCTGCCCGGGACATGGTTAAACTGGTCGAGCGCGAAGGGGCCTCTCGGCCCCCGTGGTGTCAGGCAAAGGGGTCGTATTCGTTGACGATGATGTGTGAGCTATCATGATTTTCCGCGGTGATCACGGCGTATTGGGTGCCGACGGCGATGACCATGGTGGCGACCATGAGAGTGCGCGCGAGGCTGAGGGCGGATTTGCGGGCGATCCAGATATCGTTGAACCTGTCCGAGGCTTCTGTGAAGCCGGCGGGGTTCATCCCCGCTCGACAGGCGCCCGACAGGACGGGGAGGGGCCGCGATCACTTTTGAACATCGTCGGCGACGAGAAATTCCTGCCCAAGAGC
>NZ_LMLP01000001.1 GCF_001421965.1 Sphingomonas sp. Leaf67 | reverse complement strand
GACCCATGTGTGGACGGCCCTCCGTTGGCAAGTACGACATTCGCCTAGCATTGCTGGTTGGTGCGGCCATGTGTCCGACCTGTTGGTGCGACATGTAGCCGCTGGCCGTAATGCCATTCGCGCGTCTCGGGTCCCGATCACATCCGCGCACTCGAGGTGCTTGGGTCATTGTGGGTTTTCCCGATCCGGCGGTTCAACCGGCTTGTTGCATTAGCTCCTGTTCGCCCTTTCCAACCTCGTGCGGCGCGGTTGCCCGCTCCGTATCCTAATTACGCGACCTGCGGCTCCCGATACCGTTCGCCGCTGGCCATCATCGCCCAGATCATGCGGGCGTTCTTGTTGGCGAGCGCGACCGCCGCGACCTTCGTCTTCCGCCGGGCAAGTAGCTGGACAAGCCACGGCCGTTTGGCTCCGTTCCGCTCGGCAAAGCGCACTACCGCCATGGCGCCGACGATCAGCATCTGGCGCAGATACTGGTGCCCGGCCTTGGTTATGCCGCCGAGCCGCTCTTTGCCACCGCTCGAGTTCTGCCGCGGTACCAGCCCGATCCAGGCAGCCAGGTTACGGCCCGAACGGAAGATTGCCGGGTCAGGCACGGTGGCGACGATGGCGCTGGCGAGCAGTGGGCCCACGCCGGGTATCTCCATCAGCCGACGGCCAAGCTCGGTCTCGCGCGCGCTGGCCAAGATGCGGCGGTCGTTCTCAAGGATCTGTTCTTTTACGATGCGCAACTGAGCCGCCAGCATCTCCAGACAGAACCGTGCATCGGCCGGCACTCGATTGTCGGTCGGGTCGGCAATTACGTCGAGGAGCTGCTCGATACCGTTCCTCCCGATCGGCGCTGCAATCCCGAACTCGGCCAAGTGCGCTCGCATCGCATTCGACAGCTGCGTCCGCTGGCGGTTGAGGATCAGGCGGACACGATGCAGCATCATCGCGCTCTGCTGCTCGGGCGACTTGATGCCGACGAAGCGCATCGTCGGCCGTGTCACCGCCTCGCAGATCGCCTCGGCATCGGCTGCATCGTTCTTACCGCGCTTGACGTACGGCTTCACGTACTGCGCCGGCATAAGCTTCACGTCATGACCGAGCGCGACAAGCTCGCGCGCCCAGTAGTGCGAGGTTGCGCACGCCTCGATGCCGACCAGACATGGCGGCAGCTTGGCGAAGAACTTTAGCATGCGCCCGCGGCTCAACCGCTGCCGGACCACCGCCGCACCTTCAGCGTTAACGCCGTGCACCTGAAACACGTTCTTCGCGATATCGAGACCTACAGTCGTGACGTTCCCCACAGTGACTCTCCTTCCGGCTCTCCGCAGATCATTCTGCGAGAGGGTTGGAGAGCCGTCCACGTCATCACATATCGAGACCTACAGTCGTGACGTTCCCCACAGTGACTCTCCTTCCGGCTCTCCGCAGATCATTCTGCGAGAGGGTTGGAGAGCCGTCCACGTCATCATATCCGGTCGTTCGCGGCATCTTTTCAGCTCCCCGCTTTCGGCCATCCGTTCATGTTGGTCGCGGAGGAGGAGCTGAGCCTTCGACCTGCTCGCCGACCCGAGAGCTTCTAGAAGAGGGTGGCATTTCGAAAATGCTACCGCGGTTCTCATGTCCGTCACCTCGATGGGTGATACGATCCAGATTGCGGCCACGCTCATACACCGCTAGCTGTTGCATATGAGTAATACAGTCAGTGTGCTGAAGCAGGCAGTTTACGGCGGTTTGGGCGTGCTGGTGGCTTCCGCCTCAGTGGCGAACGCCAGAACGAACTTCACGCTCCCGGATATGACTACAACCCTCCGCGAACAGCGCGTGGAGAGCGCGTCGATCGCCCTGATCCGCGACGGACGGATTGTGTCTGCTGGAGCGTGGGGCATGGCGGGGCCGAACCGCGCGGCGACTGCCTCCACGCCCTACAATCTCGCCTCGCTGACGAAGCCGCTCACGGCGGAGGTCATCCTGCGACTGGTGTCGGCCGGCAAGCTGTCGCTCGACGAGCCGATGGATCGCTACTGGAGCGACCCCGACCTGTCGCGCGATCCCCGGCGGATGAAGCTGACGGTCCGCATGGCGCTGAGCCATCGCACCGGGTTGCCGAACTGGCGCGATGCGAAGGGGCTGGCGTTCGATCATGATCCCGGCACGACGATCGGCTATTCGGGCGAGGGATATCAATACGCGGCGCGCTACGCCGAGCACCGCACCGGGCAATCGTTCGAGACGCTTGCTGATCGCTGGCTGTTCGCCCCCGCCAATATGCGCGCCTCGGGCTATGTGTCGGCGCAAGGCGAGACGGTGCCGATCGCCGTGCCATACGACGACGCAGGCAAGCCGCTGCCCGTCGAGCAGGTGACGCGATACAATGCTGCCGATCTGGCGCATGCGACCGCGCGTGATTATGCGCGCTTCCTCATCGATGCCCGCAACGACCGGGGCTTGGTCACGTCTTTAGCGGCGGAGCGCAGCAAATCGCAGGCCGACCTGACGCCTGAAATATGTGCCGGAACGAAGGCGGCCAGCTGTCCGCCCTGGACCGGCTTTGGCCTCGGCTGGCAGCTCCTTGGCTTTCCCGATGGCACGACGATGCTCCACACCGGCAAGGATGCAGGGGCGTTCACCTTCGCCGCGATCGATCGCGCGAGCGGTGACGGCATCGTCATCCTGACCAACAGCGACAACGGGTGGCGGATCATCCTGCCCATCCTCGAACGCACCGGCAGCGATCCGAAGCTGATCGCTTTCTTACGCGGCCAGATGAACTGACGGGACCAAAGCCATGATGACCGCCATCGCCGTTGCCGCAGCGCTGCTGGCGACACCCGTGCCGCCCCCGGCCGATCCGTTGACGACGGAGATCGGCGCGCTCGATGCGAAGGTGTTCGACGCCTACAATCGCTGCGACCTGCCGACCTTCTCCGGCTATTTCGATCCGAAGGTCGCCTTCTACCACGACACTGGCGGCGCGACGTTCGAGCGTGATGCGATGGTGGACGGCGTCCGCAAATACATCTGCGGAAAGGTGAAGCGCGAGCTGATCCCGGCGACGTTCCGCGTCTATCCGATCAAGGATTACGGCGCGATCGAGGAAGGCGAACACCGCTTCTGTGAACTGGCGACAGGACGATGCGAAGGGATCGCCAAGTTCGTTATGGTCTGGGCGAAGCAGGATGGCACCTGGCGGATCACCAGCGTCCTCAGTTACGGGCACCGCGCCGCTACGCCTGCGGAGCAGCGAAGCGCCACTGACAGATAGCTCGTCGAGTGCCTCCTGATTCGGTTTGGCGGACCAGACCCAGTTCCCGCCGTTCGCAGCCTGTTTTTGGTTCCCCAACTTCCGCCATTCGTTCATCTCGACATGCGATGTTACCCGCATCCTTGCCCGGTACGCCAGCATCGAGGGGTAATGTCGTGCCTGAACGGGAACGACGGGAGCTGCTTCGTCGACCTGCCGGGCATATTGTCTGGTAAGCGCCGCGCAAACCACAAGTTGCATCTAGTGAAACAGCATCAGTGACAGCACGATCAGCCCGACCTTGCTGGCCGGGAAGATGATGTTGGCCATCCGCAATCCGCTCGCCATGTTCCTCTTCGATCCGCAGAACACGATCGCGCTCTCGTCTTAGGTCGAAGAACGCAGCAGCCTGCTTGCCGCGGTGGTGACGACCGCCAGCAGCGCGAGGTCGAGGAGGATGCCCAACGACGCCGATCAGCACGACACGCCGTTCGGTGGCATGGCGCGGGCATGGAAGTACTGCCCGCCGCCCCTTGCGTCGGGTGCAGCCTGACCTATGGTGTGCTATATGAATAGAACACGGCGTTACGGCAATCGTCCGCTTGAACTAGCCGCAATCGGCCTGATCGTCGGTGCAGCGATCCATGTGGTGGCGTGGGCTGGCGGACCGCCGTGGATGGCAGCGCTGGGCGCTCCGCCATCCATCGTCGCTTCCGCCGCCGCAGGAACCTGGCCTGCGCTACTCGGCACGCTCGTCATCGCGGCAATGCTCGCTGGTCTTGCCTTCTGCTGCGTCATAACGTCGCGCGGAAACGGCGCTCGATATCTGCCGCGCGCCGTTCTTACTGCTGCCGCGGCGATTTTCATGGCTCGGGGGTTGCTGGTGGTGCCCTATATGCTGGCAAGCCAGCGTGATTGGCGCACGCCCACTGGCCGGTTCGTTGTGACGGGCCAGTATTTTACGGCGGGATCAATCGTCGTGCTCGCCATCGGTATGCTTATCGGCATCGGGTTGTTTCATTCCCGATCGAAGCGGCACGGCATTCCGACGCTGGCGCAGCCAGAAGTCGGTTGACGACTGATCGACTGCCTGCCGTTTAAGACCTTAACGCCGACGCTCGGGGACAGCCTTCAGTCCGCGACTGTCCCCGGATGCATGGCAATGCGCGATCCGGCAGATAAGAGCCGGACCGGACCGGCTCAGTGCACGAAATGGGCCTGGAGCTTGCGGGCTTCCGCAGGCGTGATCGCCACCACCGCGCCATGCTTGGCTTGGACGAAGTTGGTGGCCTTCATCGGCGAACGCGCTTCGTCGAAACGACCGATATCCTTGAACGTTCTGAAGTTGGTCGTCTCGGAAAAGCCCATCGTGTTGACCGGTTTCGCGCCGAACACGTCGTACATCAGCACATAGGTACCGGTGCCGTGGCGGCGCCAGACGGTGGGGGCTTCGGTGGCGACGGTCTCTGGATCGACCTTGGTCGCGTCATAGACATAGTCGCGGTTGATCTTCGACGACACCGCCTGGCGGAGATAGCCGGGCTTGTCGTGCGCGACGTAGATCAGGTGGTATTTGTCGCCGACCCTAGTGATGTCGCCATCGATCGTGCCCTTGCCCGGGACCGGATAGGTGAACAGGTCCTTGGGCACCGCGGTCAGCGTGGTGAAGGCGGGGTCGGCATAGGAATAGACCATGTGATCGGTCTCCTTGCCGTTACGCGTCGAGTAATAGACCATCAGCTTGCGCGTTTGCGGATCGTAGATCGTCTGCGGTGCCCACGCGGTGCCGATCCTGGCGGTTTCGGGAAACAGCCGGTCGACGCGGACGATCCTGTGGGTCCAGTGGATGAGGTCGAACGACTTCATGAAGATCAGCGCACGGTTGTTGCCCCAGCCATATTGGTCGCCGTCGCGCTCCCATTCGGTGGTGCGCAGCCCCTCGCGTTGCGCGAAGATGTGAAGGTCAGTCATCGCCAGATAGAAGGCGCCGTCGGGGCCGCGCATGATGTGCGGGTCGCGGATACCCTTCTGCTCCGCGATGGCGTGGCCGTTCAGCACAGGTTCGCCACTGTTGACGTCGGTGAAGGTGTAGCCGTCGAGCGACACCGCGAAATGGAGTGAGTGCGTCTCGTCCTTGAAATAGGACAGGAGATACGCGCTGCGATCCTTCTCTAACGAACGCTTGGCCTGCGCCGGGGCAATCTTCTGGACGATGGTGAGGCGCGGCGTTTCCTGCGCGACGGCGGATGCGGCGAGTGCCACGCCAAGGGTAAGCGCGAGAAGCGTTTTCATTTACTGGATCTCGATCAGGCTGACGGATTTTGAGGGCACGGTGACGATCACCGCCCTGCCCGACAGGCGCGTGGGCAATGGCTTGGGGACGAACGGGTCGGCGGCGTCGAAGCGAATCCGCGTGTCAATCCTGTCGGCGGTGAGCACCTGACCGCTGGCCCGGCGCCATGTCCCGCCGGACAGGTTAATGCGGATGCTGCTCGCCTTGGCGGGATCGATATTGACGATGGTAAGGTGCAGCTTGCCCGCCGCATCGCGCGACGCCGAGACGTCGAGGCCCGGCAGGCGGATGTCGCCCTGAACATAGTCGGCGGCGCGCAGTTCGGTCGGGAGTAGCGTCGCGCCGTGGTGGACCTTGTACAGGTCGAAGACATGATAGGTCGGGGTGACCACCATTTTTGCGCCCCGGGTCAGCACCAGCGACTGGATGACGTTCACCATCTGGGCGATGTTGGCCATACGGACGCGGTCGGCATGGCGATTGAAGATGTTGAGGCTCATGCCCGCGATCACCGCGTCGCGCAGCGTGCTTTCGAGATAGAGCTGCGAAGGGGCGTCCTTCTCCGAATCGAACCACGCGCCCCATTCGTCGACCGCCAGGGCGACCTTCTTCTCAGGGTCGTATTTGTCCATGATCGCCGCGTGCCGGGTGATCAGTTCGTCGGTGAAGTTCGCGCGCTTCAGCGCCGCGGCGTAGTCGGGCAGGCCGAAACCGACATTGCGGCCCTTGTTGCCCCAGTCGTCGCCGGTGAAGGTGTAGAAGTGGAGCGACAGGCCCCACATCAACGGACGATCGGTGTTGTAGGCGAGCGGGGTCGGATGGGGACGCCACTGCATGGCGAGCGCCATCATCTTCTCGGTCCAGTCGTAATCGTCGGTGTCCGATCCGACCGCGATCAGATTGGCACGCGGGCCGGAGTAGTTGCGCAGGAACGCCGCATATTGGCGGAAGGCCGCGGCGTAGGTTTCGACGGTCATGTTACCGCCGCAGCCCCAATTCTCGTTACCGACGCCGATGAACGGGACGTTCCACGGTTCCTTGCGACCATTCACCTCGCGCGCTTTGGCAGGGCCACTGCCGGCCGGGGCCGACATGTAGCGCATCCAGTCATCGGCCTCGCGGACGCTGCCTGATCCGACGTTGATCGAGACGAACGGCTTCGTGCCGACCTGCTCGATGAAATCCATGAATTCGTGGGTGCCGAAATGGTTGGTCTCGGGCGACTGGTTCCAGGCGCTGTTGATCCCGACGGGGCGCCGGTCGCGCGGGCCGAGCCCGTCCTGCCAGTGATAGGCGTCGGCGAAGCAGCCGCCCGGCCACCGGATCACCGGCACCTTGATCTTGCGAAGCGCGGCGACGACGTCGTTGCGGATGCCGCGGGTGTTGGGGATCGGTGACTCCGGGCCGACCCAGATTCCCTCATAGACGCCGCGGCCGAGATGCTCGACGAACTGGCCGTAGATGTTGGGATCGATCGTGGCGCCTGGCTGATCGGTACGAATGGTGAGTTCGGCATCGTTAGACTGGGAGATAGCGGGTACCGCTGCGGTGAGCGCAGATGCTGCCAGCAAAGCTCGACACCAGAATGTGGCTCGTTTGCGAACCATGCCGTCTCCCAACTTTCTATTTGTCAGACTATTTTCGCAGTGGTGCGTCCGAAGTCAAGTCGATTGCGGTTCTATTTCCGTTGGGTTTTATGCCCGCACCGGACTTACCGGAACGGTCACTGCACGCTGCACTCCGGATTGAAACCGCTTGGGAAAGGCAGTAAAAGATAGGCGATGGTTGAAGGCTTCGCCGAGACACTTGTCTGTAAGAACGCCTGAAATCGCGATCAGCTTTGCTGGCGCCTTGGGTGCTGGAGAATGAACTATCACATGACCCAATGGTGGTCGTTCGCACTACCAACCCGGTTACCCGAAACCCGACGCCCGTTCACTCGTCGCTCTGCGGATTGATCTTGGCCAACAACCGATCGGTATGGACCGAGGTAGCGGCTATCGTGCCGGCTGTATGGTTGTCTCTTTGCCGGGGTTGTTCGGCAGACGTGTAAACCGGATGACCATCCCCATGCCGCCGGCAAAAAACCTCCTGCCCGGCAAGGCGATAAGCCGCTCGGGGGCGGGGCGGCCGGAATGTGCATACAATCCGGCATCGCGTGCTTCCAACAGCACGGACAGGCCGCCCCCTTCGAAACGGCCGGCCAGCCCGGTCAATTCGGCCAGCGATAATTGCTGTTCCGGAGCTGCCGGTGCGGCGATGTCGTGCCAGCCATAATCGGTCGCGACCGCCCGCACGATCTCATCCATCAACCGCCGACCTTGGCCGCCATTTGTCAGAATGACGATACCTTCGCCCTTGCCGGCATAAGCCACCATCGCCGACTGGAATCCTTCGTTCAGGCCGTCATGCCCGAAGCGCCTTGCGCCGTCGGTGTATAGCATCGGCCCCAGCCCCCAGTTGTCGCGCACCGGGGTCAGCATCGCCGCCGTCATCCTAGGCGATAGTCGACGCCCCGTCCGGCCAGCCGCCGATTCCTGGATATCGAGCAGCAACCGCGCCAGGTCCCCGGCCGTCGTCCAGAGGCCGGCCGGCCCCAGTTCGGGATAAACATGAAAATTGCCGGGGATCGGCCGCCCGCGCGCATGCCCGAAGGCCAGGTTGTCCCGGACGATGGGTGCCGATGAAAGCGCAAAGGTGCTGTGCGCCATGCTCAGCGGGCGCAGCAGTTCACGATCCGCCAGTTCGGCAAAGGGTATGCCGCTCGCATCCGACAGCGCAAGTTGCGTCACCACATAGCCGCCGCCCGAGTAACGCCATTGTCCGCCCGCCGGCAGGATGCTGCGTACCGCCGCGCTGTTGGCAGGCGATACGCCGTCCAGGATCTGTACGGTCGTAGGCAGTGATGCGCCCGGCGCATAACCGGCAAAACCGTGTACGCCGAGGCCGGCCGTATGGCTGAGCAATTGGCGCAGAGTGACACCATCGGGCGCAAGTTTTGCGTCGCGCGGCAGCTGCCAGCTATGCAGCGTCTTGTTGATATCAGCATCCAGCGCGATCCTGCCCTGCTCGACCAACCGCAGCGCAAGCATGGCAGTCACGACCTTGCTGATCGATGCTGCCTGAAACGCCGTGTTGGCCGTTGCAGGGGCGCAACTGGCGGTGTCGCGAACACCCCAACCGCGCGACCAGTCCAGCTTGCCCCGATGGATCACGGCCATGCTGATGCCGGCCACGCCGTGGATACGCATCTGCTCGGTCAGGCTGAACGGCCTGGCACCCGGCAGAAGTACGGGCGGACGCAGGTTCGTCGCGACGTTGCGCGTATGGACGTTGATCGGTCCGCCGATTGATTCCTCGGGTGCAGGGCAGTCGCGTGGTTGTGCCATGGCCGGCACTGCCGCGATCGAGCCGAGCAGAAGAAATCCCAGAGTAGTTCGCATGGCCTGTTTTCCCCTATGCAAGGTATGGAACGGGCGCGCGCCGTCGCTGCGCAACGGAATACGCGGTGGCGTGCGCAATCTTCGGGTCGGAACCTAGCCTGTCGTTTCTGCAGGCGAGACACGCTGCGGCAACTCCGCGTGCCAGCGCGCCATCGCTGCCAGCATAACCAGTTCAGCCGCCAGGATCGCCGCTTGCAACAGCGCCTGCGTGATATCGAGATAGAGCAATGCCATGACCGGAACGACCGTCACCGTCGCTGCCAGGGTCAACGAGGCGGTCTTCATCACCCGCGGCCAGTCGTGTTCGAGAATCAGCCACGCCATGCGCAAATGCCCGATACCCAGCAGCAGCAACAGACCGATCACGGACGGTACCACCATCCGATAGACGCTGACGGTCAGGGGGGACTGTCTGGCGATCAGGTCGACGACGCTGCCATTCGGCACGAAAAACGGGAAATCAAACACCGCACAGCCGATTTGCAACCCCGCCAATGGAACCATCAGTCCGAGCGCCAGTGCGTGGGCGGTAACGCCGAACTGCCCTCCCGCATGCGTTGGCAAGCGCAGCACGGCCGCGAAGAAGCACCCAAGCGCGAAGCGGAACGCACCGCCCGCTTCGATCGCCACCTCCAGCTCAGCCTGCATGGCCAGTCCCCATGGACGGCGACGTTCTTCCATGGTCGCAATAGCCAGAGTCATCAACGTGCGTGTGAAGAACCTCTTCATGCCGTTGCCACCCTTCCGCCTGAAATCTGCGCAGACGCGGTCGCTTCTCGCGCGAGTACCGCGCCCGTTGCGGTGAGACGATAGGCATGCCTTGCCGGAAGGCCCGGCCGCTCCGGCGCATGCCACTCCGCCTCGACCAGTTCCTGATCGGCCATCCGCATCAGCAAGGGGTACAGCGTCCCTGACTGCAGGCCGGTTTCCTTCATCAGATCATAGCCATAGCGCCACTGCTGTGTGCGGGCGGACAGGGCTGCCAGCAAGGCAAGCATCTGTTTCGATGGGCGACGGGTCCGAACCATACCAAAACGTCACATATGTAGACTTATTCGTCAAGGCAGACCATTCGCATGGAAACGTCTTCGCAATGCGTCCAGTATGGACGGCAAACTTCAACGGAGAGATTCATAGGAGGAAGCGTCAAGACCCACTTGTGGACGTTCGCGGTCTGCTTTCGGCTCCCCAACTTCAGACATCCATTCATGTCCGCTCGGCGCATTGATCAGCAATGGCGAGACTGGCGAGAAGTGAGGGACAAACCCGTCATCCCCATGCCCGCCGCAGAATGTCAGCTTGCCTCAAAACCTGCCGGTCAAATGTAGCAGGGCCGCCAAGCGCCCTCTCACCACTTCTCGCCGTGTGGCCTCTCTTTCGAAAACCACCTTCGTCTGATGGCCGAAATACTCGACCTTTGCGCCCCTTGTGCGCGATGGGGGCCACCCACATGCCGGGCATGTGCACGCGCAAGCAAGCCCGCGCCGTGCCTGGGAAATCTGAATGAGCGAGCCATCGGCTGTCGGCCATAGACAAGCTCGACGCCAAATGCGGCAAAAGGCCTGTGATCTGCATAGCCAAAGGGATTGATAGGAAGGGGCGCGCCGGCCATGCCCGATGATGACGCGTCGGCGTGACGCGGAAAAGCAAAACTCAAATAGTGGGCGCTGTGAATAAATTGTCAGGATGGATCAGAATTCTATTGCACCTGTCATCTTGTTGAGAGATTTTTGGCGTCTGGGGATGGCGGCTTGCGCCATCGATACGAAATGGTGGGGCCATAATCGATGCACATCGTCATCGTCATCCCTGGGATCATGGGTACTGCGCTCGAACTTCCTGCCCTCGACGGCGGAAAAGGCGAGATGGTCTGGCCACCAACGCCGCTGGAGACAAAATTCGGCTATAAGCGCCGCGACAAGCTCGTTGATCCCAGAGTGCGCCCGACAAAGATCATCCGTCATGTGCTATGCGTGCAATTTTACAGCGGCCTGTTCGATCAGCTTGACCATCTGGGCTTCACCGAAACCGGGCAGCAGAATCGTCTGCTTGCCTTTCCCTATGACTGGCGGCTTGATCTTTTCACCGTAGCCGGTCAACTCGAGACACTCATCGCAAAGGCCCATGCCGATGGCGCCTCAAAAATCACGCTGGTCGCCCATAGCATGGGCGGGCTTGTCACGCGGCTCATCCTCGAAGACCCCGCCATGCAGGCCAAGCCCTGGTTCGCGGCGATCGACCAGTTCATAGCCATTGCAACTCCGCATCTGGGTGCACCGCTCGCGCTCGCCCGTGTCCTCGGCCTCGACAGCGCCATGGGCATCAGCAAGGCTGACTTTGCTTGGATCGCAAGGCAGGATGGCTACCCGTCTGCCTATCAACTGCTGCCTGCGCCAGGCGATTTATGCTGCTGGAACCAGTCCAGCCTGACACTTACGCCCCTCGACATTTATGATCCCGCCACTGCGGAAAAGCTGGGCCTCAAGACGGCGCTCCTCGAGCGCACGCGCGCGGTTCATGTGCGGCTCCATGCCGGCCGCCGCGCCGCCCATATCCGATATTTCTACTTTGCTGGCAGCGGGCACCGCACGGTCACACGCGTCAATCTCTTCACAAAGGGGCTGGGGGAGTTGGACCTTCCAAGGTCAGTGGTCACCCGGACTGACGAGGCCGGAGACGGAACCGTACCCCTCACCAGCGCGCTGCCGGTCCTCGGCCAGCATCATATCGCCGTTAATGAGCATTCGACCGCCTTTGCCGGCGACCCTTTTCACCGCGTCTTTGCGCGCTTATTGGGCTTTGACGAGGGTTATGCGCTGGAGGCCGTGGGCGATGAGGCAAGGCTCACGCTAGAAGCCCCCATCATCGAAAGCGGGTCGACCATCGAGGTTGTCCTGAGCGCGATCAACAAGGAAGGTTGCCTCACCGAGATCGATGGCGCCCTCGTGCTGATGAAGAAGCCCGACATGGAAACGGACCAGGACATTGAGGTCCAGCGCATACCGATACGCTATGCAGGGGCACCGTTCACGCGGCTCCATTTCCGCCTGAAACCTATCACTGAGCCCGGGCACTATGTCCTGCAGTTCTCAGGGTCCCCCAACGTCGCCCAACCGGTCGCATTCAGCGTCTTTGCTGAAGAGCAGGATGCAAGCTGATCCATGTGGGTGCCAGCGGATATCGAAAATGCGGTGAGGATCTATCCCGACAAGGCCGCCCTTGCACTGTCCGCGATGCAACTCGGCGACGCAAAGCCGCCGCTCAATGCCGCAGCGCTCAACGGGCTGGCGGCATTCTACGACGGCAATGTGGGAGAAGCGTGGCGGACAGTCCTGGAGTCGACAGGGCGTCTTGACATATTCGCGCGCGCCTTGGCGGTTCATGGGGTGCCGATCGACTTTTCACCGCCGCCGCCCCTGCCACCGGGCAAGGATCTCAAAGACTTTCAGGACTTTTGCCGGCGCCTTAGCGGCTTTCATTGCCGGATCGAACGCGGCACCCAGCCTGTGGGATCGGGCGTCCTCATCGGGCCGACCTCGGTGCTGACCTCCTGGCACGTCATCACAAGCGTTGCGCCCGATGCCGCAGCCCCTGTCCCGCCGCCCACGATCAAGGTGCGCCTTTCCGACGGCCAGGTCATGAGCGCGGTCTTCCCGCCCGTTTCTTTCTCCAAATGCAGCCTCAACGAATATGCCTATAAATTACCCGTCGATGAGGCAGAGCTGGCCGGCTTCTCGGATTTTGCGGTTCTGCAGCTCGAACGCGCGGTCGGCCCCGCCTTCGGAATGGCACGCCTCGCTAAAGCGCCCCAGGCCTATGCGAATGGCGCGGCTATCGTTGTTGTCCATTATCCCCTGGGTGTCGGTCCCGAGATTGGCTTGGGCTCTATCGGCCGCCTGCGCGGCCTGAAATCCCGGTGGTCGCATAGCGTCGGGACGGATCGCGGCTCTTCGGGCGGTGGCTGTTTCGACAGCGCTTATGCGATCATGGGAATCCACCAGGGCAGGGGGGAAACAAACCGTGGCAGGCTGGTGCCGGCAAGCTGCTTTCATGCCGATGTCGCCCGGATCGTCGCCAATGATATTGCGCCGCCGCGTGTCTGGTCCCTTGATGGCTCTCCAGATGGCGAATTCATCCTAGGGCGATCGAGCTTCTTTGATGGCTTTGCGGCGGCATCGCGTGACGGACCCATTCGCGGCATTCGCGTCAAGCGTGCTGACCCGACCGCTGATACGAGCGGCCTGGCGTTCAGCTACCGTATCCTCGACCGTCTGGTAGCGCGCGACCCCTCTGCGCGCCTGTGCCGCCTCAGTTTCGAGACGCTCGTTGAAGATCTAGTCAGCTATATCGCATCGCGTGTGACAGCCTGCGGTCTCCCGGTCGACGCGCCCGCAGCCGTAGAAGGGGTTGCCAAAGGCCAAACGCAGCCCGAGGCGATCGGGGCTGATCGCGGGCGCCGCCTCGCGCTCGCTATTAACAGCGCGCTCGAGCCAATCGATCAGCGCCTCTGGCTCTATTTCGACCATCCCGCTTTGGCTTTTGGCGATGAGATACGTTCAACCCTCGAAGCCTTTGTCGATCAGCTCATTCTCCTCCCACGGGTGCGGATCGTGATTGCCGGTTTCGAGGCGGTTCCGCTACCGGGCGCTGACTATGCCAATGCCGCCCAGGCGCGTGCCGAGAGCCGGCCGGGTCTTGTCACGGACTATATTTCCGGCTTTGCGCCAAGCGATATCACCGCTTTTCTGAGCGATGCGTCGCTCGCTGCCGGCAAGACGCTCAGTATGGAACGCATCGCCGAACTCACTCAACTGGCCCTCGCCGATCTTCCCCATAGCAACGGAATCCTCGCGCCCTGGCTTGCCGAACAGGCCGCCGAACGCCTGCGGCCAGCGATACGTGCGCTTTTTGCCGAGACCGCGACTGTGCAGGCAGGCGCGCTATGAGTGCGCTTCCTAAGGCTACGATCGCCCTTATCGATGCGGCAAAGCGCTTCGCGGCCCTGTCGGGTCGCTTCACGCTTCACGACGCGCTGCCGCGCGAAGCCCTTCAGAGCCCGGGCCTTGCGGCCGTGGTTGCATCGGCCCTCGCCGAAGCCTGCGATGTCGATCTTGATGATTCAGGACGGTGGCTGCTGCGCTCCAATGAACGCCGGTTCGTCCTTACTAGCTTGCGTGAATCCGGCGCGCTGAGCGCTGCGGTCGGGCAGCGCATGGCCTTGGGCTATGATCCCGAAACACGCCAGCTGCTTGCAGCCGCGCTTGGCACCGGCGATTTCGCCGAAACCGTCGTCGAGCGCGACATTGCCGATCCCGGTGTCGATCAGGCGCGAATTGCAGCGATCGTGACGGCGATCGAGCGCGCCGGCGGAGCCTTGATGCGCTTCCTGGCCGCTGCCAAATCCCGCCTACACAGCTTTGAGCGCGACGAACGGCGCCGGTTTGTGACCGAACAGCTCTTTGTCGGGCGCGTTGAAGAAATGACGGCGCTGCTGGACTGGTTCAAGCAGGGCCTCGACCAGCCGCGCGCCCGCGCCGCCTATATCGGCGGCATTCCCGGCATTGGAAAATCCGCACTCCTCGAAGAGACCGTCCAGCGGATCGAGGCTGAGGAAGCCCCGATTGTGGTGCGCCTCGATTTCGATCGGGCAGGCCTCACCATCCTCGACCTCTTGCGCCTCACCATGGAATTGGCGCGCCAGGTCAGCGCCCAAATCAGCCCGGACAGCGCCGCGCTCGCCGAAGCGCGGCTCGTCGCTGGGAGGGTCGAGCAAGGCAGCGAGCAATTCATCGCCCCCGATGCGTCTAAATTTCCCACTCGCCTTGGCCATGCCATTGGCGAGGCCGTCGCTACATCGGGCCGTCCCGTGATGCTCATACTCGACACGCTTGAGGTCTTGCGCGGACGCGGCGAGCAGCATCCCGTCGCACTGTTCGAATGGATTGACCACCTTGTAAACGCGGGGGTGAAACCGCTGCATATTCTCGCTGCGGGCCGCGGAGAAGCGCTCGACAGCTGTCCCGACCGCATCGGCCTGCTGATCGCCCTTAAAGGGCTGGATGACGCCTCGGCGGCCCAGATGCTGGCAAGCCTTGAGGTTCCTGGATCAAGCCGCGGCCATATACAGGATATCGCTGACGGCAATCCGCTCGTGCTACGCTTGGCGGCCGAATGCGTGCGCCGCTTTGGCGGCGCTGCCCTCCCTGACCAAGCGATCGACCGGCAGATCACAGCGCCCTATCTTTATCGTTTCCTCCTGTCGCGGCTGGACGATCCGTTGCTGTCTGCCCTTGCCAATCCGGGCCTCATCGCACGGCGTATCAATGCCGACTTTCTGCGCGAGGTTCTGGCACCGGCGCTGAATCTCCCGCCGCTGAGCGAGGCCGCGGCCTTATCCTGCTTCACAAAGCTTGCCGCCCAGCATTGGTTGGTAGGCCCGGATGACGAGCCGGGGTTTGTGCGCCACCGGCCGGACATGCGCCATGTGCTGCTCCCGATACTCTATATCGAACAGCCCCAGCAATGCGCTCGCATAGATCTGTTGGCCGAGCGCTGGTTTTCACGCCGCGAGGATAATCCATCGCGCATCGATGCCCTGTATCACCGCCTGCAGCGCATGCGCTCGGGCGCCAGGCCCCCCCGCATCGCGCCCGGCATCGCAGTCCAGTTCAGTCCGGACATGATCGCGGAGCTTCCCGATACAGCGCAAACCGAGCTCCAGCGCTCTACAGGCCGGCGCAGCGCGCAATTCCGCACCAGTGCGTCAAGCGGCCGACAAATGGATGAGCGAGAGGCCACCCACGAGATAATCGGGCTCATAGAGCGCCAGGATTGGCGGGAATGCCGCTATGTCGTCGAAAGGGTCCTCCAGGCAGGTGAGATCGATCCGGATGGTGACCTGTCCGTCGCCATCATGGCATTTCACTGGCGGGTC
Organism: Sphingomonas sp. Leaf67; assembly: GCF_001421965.1. Lineage (GTDB taxonomy): Bacteria > Pseudomonadota > Alphaproteobacteria > Sphingomonadales > Sphingomonadaceae > Sphingomonas. The sequence continues at coordinate 1,137,013 of NZ_LMLP01000001.1, read as the reverse complement.
GGCGAATGGCATAGCGCGCGGCAGCGCCTCCGGGTCCGCCGGCCGACTGAGCCCTTCAATGTCGCCATGATGCCCCCCATGCTGGGCGCCACTCTCCTGGAAATGTGGGCCGAGACTGGAAGCTCAGAGATTGGGCGAGCGCTCCAGAATGGGCCGCTTCTGTCTATCCTGGGAGAGGCCCAGCAGCAGCCGCGCTCACTCGCCAGAATCGGTGCTCTCGGCTTTCGATCCATGGCATTGGATGCAGCATCTCGCGGCGTGGCCTATGATCGCGAGCCCGACCCACGAAACTATTGTCTCGTCCACTATGTGGATGGCCATGAGGGCTCGGCTGGATTTCAGGTCGAGACCATAGCGCGCGAGCGTATGCGCCAGCGGCTGGCCGACGAGCGTTCAATCGACGTGCCGGCCGGCCCGATGGCGGTCGCATCGCTCACACCTTACGCCCTTTACGCTGCCAACTTAGCGCTCCAGCCGGGCAACCAATGGATCGAAGAGCAAGCGCATGCCGATGAAGCGCGGCTCGGTCGACTGTCCAGCCTGTTCAACGGTGCCCGGTTCAACACCCCGTCCGACAGTCCCATCGCCGGTATTGCTGGTCTTGGCCTCTTTGCCGAATGGGCCGAGGCGACAGTCTTCTTCCGACCCCATGCCGAACTGCGGTCCCTAGCCACGTCAGCGGAAAGATGGCGCCGCGCGATTGCGGGCGACTGGCGCTATGGACGTAAACCCGCCGGGTGGCTTCGCGACCAATGGAGCCCTGTCGATCCCAGTGGATTTGGAAGCATTCAAGCTCCTCTTGTCCTTGACTGGGCGCTCCATGCCCGCGTGCTGAGACTGGGCGAAAGCCATGATCCAGAAACAGCGGCTACTGAAGATCTCGCCGGCTGGGCGCCCGATGGTGATCCTCATCGTCTGCTCCAGATGCTGGTCGAGCGCTATGATCAGGCGATTAGAATAGCCACCCTTATGGACAATAGATTCAGGCGGGCGGCCCATCTACGCCGACACCGCGTGCCTGCCGCCTTCTTGCCGGCGCTAGTCGTCTTGCTGGACGCGGTGCACCTCAGCCTGGATTGAGCGCGCATTGCGCTTGCGTCGGAATCGCTGGGCAAACACAAACGCTACGACAGTCGCGCCAGCATGTCCGGTCACATGTATACATACCATATCCGTCCTAGTAGCGGCTTCCCGAATCGCAAGTTCGAGAAGCCATGGCGACGCGCCGAACGACAATGTCTGAGCGGCTGCCGACCGCCGGCTTTATGATGCTCGATTGGCAGCTCCTGTCAGACCCGGACGTTCGCCCCATCAGACGTGAACGGCAATATCTGGTCGACAACCGCCGATAGGCCTGATCGGCAAGAAGTGGGACTTTGCTGCCGTTCCTTGTGGCTCAACGGTATGGCGGCTTCTGGCCCATAAGCTGCCGGTCGGGTGGCGACCCATTTGCAGCCGTTCAACCGCCGATTTGCAGCACTGAGGTGCGGACGTTCTGCTTATCATGACTGGTGGGTAAGTCGGTGTGTGATCAAGTTACGAAACAGCACGCGTCGACCGTTCATCTCTGGGTGCGAAAATTCTTGGAGTCACGGCTGACGTGTATCTGACCGGAGAAAATAGCGCCGTTAACCGCGTTGTGTTCTGTCAGTCGGCGTCGGCGTTCGGCCAGAAATTCAGACGCTTTTCCGCTTTCGACATAGTCAAAGGCACTAATCTGGGCATCCAGCAGCGTCGCATGTATGCCCTGGCCTTTCACGTTATCCAGATTGAACCGGAACGAGCCATCATGGGCTGGTACAATCTCGATCGCTATGCCCGCCCGCTCAATGAACCTTTCGCCGCCTGGCAAGATGCACCACTTTGGTGAATTGATGAACGTCTTGCGACGGTGGACGTAATTCGAAAATTCAACGTGTTGCTCGCTACCTACTGTGCTTTCAGTCAAATTGTCGCAGCATTTTTCGCCGACGATCATCGTTCCCCAATTCGGATGCGTGACCATGTGGGTGTAGCGTAGTTCCTTCCCGCAATACTCGCATTCGCCATCCAATCCGCCAAGATCGTCTTCGCCGATAAATTCCCAGTCTTTCGACGGCATGATGATACCATGTTCCTTGGCATAGCATCCCCGGCAAAGCACGTCACATTCGTCATAGGGATAATCCCACGGCAAACGGCCTTTGACGTAATGGCGGTGATGTACCTGCAGAACGACGTCCGGAGCGGTGCGAAGACAATGGGAGCACTGACCGCCATGCAGTTTAATTTTCTCGACGCAGTAAGTCTTCCATTCCTTTTGCCGATAAAACTTCATCGTCTCCACCAACTAGATTGGCCTGAAGACAAGCCTACCTGATCGATGGATCTTTCGCGACGCATTTCGGCGTAGTCGCGGCGACCGCCCGTCAGTGCACCGCCGCCACATAAGCGACGGAGCCCACCGCGCATGGAAACCCTTCAACCACGCAACGTATAGTCAAATATGCGCACCATTACCGCGTAGCAATGCAACGATTTGATATTGCAATGCACGTTTTCTCGATATACACGCACCAAAATGGCGCAACCGTGCAACGCGCCCAGGATAAATTATGGAACATTTCACTATCATCCAAGCCCTCTGCCGCGCCGCCATGGCCGATGCGTCGCCAGCCCTGCGCAAGCAAGTCGAACGTTTGCGCGATGCCTTGGCTAAGGATGGCGAACAAAAGCAGGCGGCCACCTTGGCCGGCATCCTGACAACGGCAGAGCGCACCAAGGAGTTGGCCCCGAGCCGCATCGAACGCTCTAGGGCTCAGATTTTCGGCGAGCCTCTGACCCGCAACACACCGGTGCCTGTTGATCGCGAAACGTCGGCCCCGCTGGCTGACGTCATGTTTCCAGCCGACATCCAGTCAACGCCCCCCTTGTTCAACGCGACCGTCAGTCAGGCCATCGATACGATCATCGACGAATGGGTCAATTTCGACGCCCTCGCCGAGATCGATATCCGGCCATCGAAGACGTGCCTTATCTACGGCGTCCCTGGAACGGGCAAGACCCGCTTGGCACTCTGGATCGCCCAGCAGCTTGACCTGCCCGTGGTGCTGGTAAAGCTAGATGGCCTCGTGTCATCGTTTCTGGGCACGACGGCGCGCAATATTGGCAACCTGTTCTCCTTTGCGAACCGCCATCGCTGCGTTTTGCTGCTGGACGAGTTCGACGCCATCGCGAAGGTTCGGGATGACCCGCAGGAAGTCGGTGAGATCAAGCGGGTGGTGAACGCGCTCCTGCAAAACCTCGATATACGCCGCGACGTGGGCTTTACGATCGGCATCACCAACCACCCCAAGCTGCTGGACACAGCCGTCTGGAGGCGCTTCGAGGTCCAGCTCGAAATCCCCAAGCCCGACTTCGAAATCCGCAAGGCGATTGCCGCGCATTTCATGCCGCCTGTAAAGGCGCCGGACAGCCATTTGCGGCTGATTTCCTGGTTCACGGAGGGCTCGACTGGGGCGGAGATCGAGTCGCTCGTCCGCACATACAAAAAGGCGACCACACTGCGCGATGAGGACAAGCGCGGACTTTTGGACACATTGCGCCAGTTCGCGACACTGAACGCGGCGCGGGTTCAAAGCGAACGGCGGGCATTGCTGTTCGACGACCCCGGCACTCTGTTCCGGGCGATGCGCGATGATCCGATCCTCGACTTTTCCATGGCCGATATCGGCGAGATCGCCGGCAAGGACAAATCAACAGTCAGCCGCCAGCTTGGCCGTGTAGCCAAGGCGGGTGAAGGGGAAGTTCCCAATGGCTAGCCCGATCCAGATCGTCCTAAACCCCGAGAATTATGAGGAAGCACGCGACGCTGGCGGGGGCGGCGGACACAAGGACTTCTTTGCGCATCGCAATACCGAATTTGCCAAACATAAGGCGGCGCTCATCAGCCAGATCGATACGATCTCGGGGGTTCTGAGCGCCCAGGCTCAGGGCGATGTCGGCTTTGTGAAAGTTATCCTGCGCCGGGAGGCCTGGGCCAAGAGTCACCGGCCGGTCGCGAGCCTGTTCCGCAGCGATCGCACGCCGGTCGTGGGCGGAGGTGATCTGGGTGTCATGATCGTGGCGGCTCGCCCCGGCACCCTGAGGCAGGTCTCGGCGCAGATTGAAAAAGCCGAAGCGCATACGGAGATGCGCTTCAACGAAACCAAGCAGAAGGACGAGCCCCATCCCACCGCTCGAAAAAGCGAGACGGGCGCGATCGATCGTATTGAACTCTATGGCGCGTCAGACCGCCGCAGTTTCTCCGTTGAAGAAGCTGTCGCGTGGCTTTCCAGGCCGGCGACCGGCGGCAGCTATCAGGTCGAATTGTTCGAGGCTCTGCCGCCCCGCTCGGAATGGGATCGCCTCGATGCAGGCCAGCGCCGCCTTGTTGAAAGCTTCCTTGCGGGTTTCAGCCAGCTCGAACGCGGCCTGACCGTCGAACGCTTACCCAATCACCGCAACAAGCATCCGCTGCTATCCGTTCGCCTAGACCAGTCGGGCGATCAACCGGTCCTGCAACTGACGGGATCGACGGTCAGTGAGCGACGCCGCGAGTTGGCGCCGTTCAGCCCGGACACGGCGCGCCACGCCCGCCTGCTGGCCTTTCTCGACAACCATCCACTGGTCCGGCGCATCGAATTGCCAGGCATCGTTGTCCGCGCAAGCCAGCCGGCCAACGCTGTCGCCCGTGCCCGGCCGACCGATATTGCGCTGCCGGTTCGCGATAGCCGCCGAACGCACCCTCGCATCGGGATCATTGACGGCGGCATCAGCGATGCATTGTCCGATTGGGTTATCGATCGCTGGGACATTCTCGCCGACGAAGATGCCGATCTCGCGCATGGCACCTTTATCGGCGGCCTGGCAGCCGTGGGCGGCGCCTTGAATGGCGTGGAAATTTGCCCGGAACCCGACGGCGCGGAACTGGTCGATGTTGCCGTGTTTCCGAATGAGCGAAAGGCAGGGGCCTTCGCGTCCTACTACCCCGAAGGCCTCCCGCAGTTCTTCGATGAAATGGAGACGGCGGTCTCCGATGCTCGCGCCCGGCATGGGGTGCGGGTCTTCAACATGAGCCTCAACATCTTGCAGCCTGCGGCTCCTGATCGCTACAGCCCTCACGCTGCGCGTCTCGATCATATCGCTGAGAGCAACAATGCGATCATGTTCATTTCGGCAGGGAACATTCAACCCCAGGATCTCCGGCCTGAATGGCCCGTGGATGCCACTGCGGCCCTGGCCAATCTTGCGACCGCCCGTAACGATAGTCTGCTGACCCCCGCAGAAAGCGCACGCAACGTCGCTGTCGCGGCGCTTAATCCGCCGGGACATGGCGGGTGCGTGCCTTTTGCCCCGACTCGTTACAGCAGGCGCGGCCCGGGTCTGCGCGCCGGCGTGAAACCCGATCTTGCGCATATCGGTGGCGCGGGTTCCCTGCATCCCGAACTCGGGCACGGACTGTTTTCCATCCTGCCAGATGGAACGATCGTGGATGGCTGCGGCACCAGCTATGCTGCGCCGCTCGCCGCCAAGACCGCTGCGGTTCTTGACCATGCCATCGAAGGTGAGGTCTCACGCGAGACCCTGATCGGCCTGATGGTCCACCACGCCGAAATGCCGGTACCCTTGCAATCCAAGGAACTCGCACCGATCGCACGTCATATGGTGGGCTTTGGTCTGCCGCCCTCGGCAGACCGGATTCTCGAGACCGGCGACCACAGCATCACGCTTGTCTTCGCATCGCGGATTCAACGCGATCAGCAGATCAACTTCCGTTTCCCCTGGCCGGCCTCACTGGTCGGGCCGGGCGGGAAATGCCGGGGGCGGGCGAAGATCACCCTGGTTTCCACGCCGCCTCTCGATGCACGGTTCGGATCAGAATTTGTCCGTGTGAACATCAATGCCACGTTGCAGCAAGAAACGGCAAAGGGTGGCTGGAAAGGCCAATTGGAACCTTTTTATCTTCCGTCAAAACGCGAGGCTCCTGCTATCGAGGCGGAGCGCATCGAATATGATCTGAAGTGGAGCCCGGTCAAAGTTCTGGCCAAGACCTTTCCGCGCGGCGTTGGGGCATCCTCCAACTGGCGGCTGTTCGTGGACTATTTGACTCGCGCCGGGGAGGTCATGCCGGAGGAAGGCGTGCCGTTCACAGCGATCGTCACGATCAGCGATCCGGATGCTGAGCAGCCGGTGTTCAACGACATGCGCCAGAGCTTGCAGGCCCTTGGCACGCAGATCGCGGATATCCGAACGGCAGCGCGCATTACACCGAGGGTTTGATAGGAGGCGTATATGGCGAAATCAGTATCTCTTGGAACCAGTCGCCGTTTTGCAACGATCACCGCAGCAAAACAGAATTTTGCGCCAATGCTTGAACGCAACGACCTCAAGCAGCCATTTTCCGGCGATGATCTGGCGGATATAACCGCCCTCTATCGCGATTACTGCGCGAGGACGAATTGGCCGCTTCCCGCCGCGCCAGCGTCTTTCTTCCCGATTTACGAGCGTGACCAGGGGTATACCACGCGCTGTTTCGGTGTAGCCTTTACAGATGGCTCGGCAGGCAGGTTCTCGCTGGACAAGGCGCTCAGGGCAGTTGCCGTCTGAGACGACAGAGGGTCGCCCTAGACGTAAAACTCGGCCGGTGCCCGCACGAAAGCCTCTAACCGCAGGCTGAGCAATTTTTTTCTTCCTCGCTTCCCGTTTTTCTCTGCATCTCCGCAATGGGAGAAGAGGAGACGATCTGCGACATGTCTGACGGGGTTGAAACGCTATCGATCGAGGAGGTGGCCCGGCTGTTGAGTCGGTTGCGCCAAACCGATCATCTGCGTCTCGCCGCGCTCGCACAAGCTTGGATCAGTGGTTGTCCGCGACGCGAGGCGACCGAGCTTCTCAATGAAGCGCTTGCGCGCGTCCTGTCAGGCGCCCGCCCATGGCCCGCCGACGTCGCGCTGCCCGCGTTCCTGTCACAGGTGATGCGCAGCATTGCCAGTCAGTGGCGGCATGAAGACCAGCGAGAGCCGCTTCTCGAGGATGCCGATGTCGTTCGCGACGAGAGCGTAATTACCGTGAACCACGATTTTACCGACCTGCGCGAACGTATGCGCAAGGCGCTCGCCGACGATCGGGATGCCCTCGGCATCTTCGAGCACATCCTCGCGCAGACCAGTCGCAAGGATGTGCGCGCCGAACTCGGCACCGACGAAACGCAATATGACACGGCCCGACGCCGGATGATCCGTACACTGCATGAGCAATTCAACCCTGGATGGACCCTATGACGACGCCCCGCGACCCCGACCAGCTTCTCGCCCTAATCGCCGAAGGCATCCTTGAGGCGAGTGATGACGAGATCGTCGCCGCCGCCCAAGCACACGGTGTCGATGTGACGGCTCTTGAGCGTAAGGTCCGCGAGATCATCTCGACCCGCGTCACCGCTATTCAGGCTGCCCCGCAACCGAATTTTGCGATCGGCGCCACCGTCGCGCTCCGCTCCGATCCCGCCCGGATCGGCGTGATCACCGGCGTCACGCCCAGCAATCGCGAAACCCGGCTCAGCGTATTCATCGATGGGCGTTTAGAGACCTGGTATCTCAGCCAAGTCGTCGCAGCGGATCTCGCGCCTGGGGCGGTGCATGCGACGCTCGACGAGTTCAGCGCGCGGCTCACCGCGCTGCAGCTCTCCGAGCCCAGCATCGCAAACCTTTATTCGCTGCAGGCCGGGCGTATCGACTTCATTCCCTACCAGTTTCGGCCGGTGCTCAAGTTCGTGCGCGCCGATCGCCCGCGCATGCTGGTCGCCGATGAGGTAGGTGTCGGCAAGACGATCGAAGCCGGTCTGCTGCTACGTGAATTGCAGGCGCGCCGCCCGCTGCGCTCGGTCCTCATCGTCTGCTCGAAGGCGCTCGTCGTGGAAGAGAAGTGGCACCGCGAGATGCGCCGCTTCGACGAGGAATTTGTGACCCTAGCCAGCGACGACTTGCGCTACTGTCTCGACCAGACCGATATCGAGGGCGAATGGCCCGACCGCTTCTCGCGCGCCATCCTTCCCTTCTCGCTGGTCAACGACAATCTACTGCAGGGCTTCGGCCAGCGCGGCGGCGGGCGCGGTCCGGGTCTCAGCACGCTCGATACGCCCCCGCGTTTCGATCTGCTGATCGTCGACGAAGCCCATAATGCTCGCAACAGCGACACCAGCCTGCATCAAGGATTGCGGCTGCTAGCCGACAATGCCGAAGCGGTGGTGCTGATCACCGCCACGCCAGTGCAACTGGGCACGGGGGATCTCTTTTCCCTGCTCAATCTTCTCCGCCCCGATCTCGTCATCGATCGGCCGACATTCGAACGCATGGCCGAACCGAACGAGGCGATCAACGCAGCGATCGCGGCCATCCGCGGCGCCTCAGATGGCTGGCAGGCCGCTGCACGCGGCCACTTCCAGGAAGCCGCCGCCACCGACTGGGGTCGCGCTATGCTCGCGCCTTCGCCGGAGTTTCGCAATCTGCTGGCCGCGACGGCAGCGGCGGAGACCGACGATGATCGCGTCCGGCTGATACGCCCGGCAGAAGGTCTGCACAGCTTTGCGTCGATGATCAGCCGCACGCGGCGCCGCGACATCGGCAACTTCACCAGCCGCAAGGCCCGGACCATCGAGGTACCCTTCACGCCCGAACAACGCACCATCCATGATGACCTCCTGTCCCTCCAGCGCGCGATCTACCTGCGGACGCATGGCGCAGGGCCGCTGGGCTTTCTGATGACCACCATCCGTCGCCAGGCCGCGAGCTCTCTCCACGGTCTCCTGCCATTCCTAGAATCGATCCTGTCGCGGCGCCTGACCGACCTTGAACTGGTCGAGATCGGCGGCGATCCGCTTGAGACGGAGACGGCGGTCGACTCGATCCGGGCCGAGATCGCCGCCATCGTCGAGCGCGCGCGGGCGCTGTCGGCGGACGATCCCAAGCTCGCCCGTCTGATCGAAATCATCAGCCAGAAAACCGAGATGCCCAATCGCCGGCTGCTCCTGTTCAGTTCGTTCCGGCACACGCTGGCCTATGTCGAAGCGGCGCTGCGCGCGAACGGCGTTCGCGTCGGGCTCATCCATGGCGGCGTCACGGATGAGGATCGTCGCTCCCTGCGCAAGGCGTTCGCGCTGCCGCCGGAAGATCCTTACGCGATCGACGTGCTGCTGTCCTCAGAAGTTGGCTCGGAAGGTCTCGATTTCCAGTTCTGCGATGCACTGGTCAATTACGATATCCCCTGGAACCCGATGCGCATCGAGCAGCGGATCGGCCGTATCGACCGCTACGGTCAGGCTAGCCAGACCGTCGCGATCTACAATTTCGTGACGCCGGGCACCGTCGACTTCGACATCTTCGACCGCTGCCTGTTGCGGATTGGTGTGTTCGAGCGCGCCATCGGCGGCGGTGAGGCAATCCTGGGCGAGATCGCCGGCGCGCTCCAGGCGGTGGCGGATGACTTCACGCTGACTGACGAGGAACGTGGCGCGCGCCTCCAGCAGCTGGCCGACAATGAAATCCGCCAGGTCATCGAGGCCGATGCGCTCGAGGAACGCGAGGCCGAGCTGTTTGGCGTGCGTATCGAGCGCAACCGGATCGACGACGAAATCGCGCAGGCGTCGAGCCGCTGGTTGGAACCGAGCGCGCTCGAGCGGTTGGTCGGACTGCATCTCGAGCGCGAACTCGAAGTCGGCCGCAACCCGATCAGTGGCCAGGGGCCGGTCAAGAGCCTGCGGCTCTCCGCCGACGCACGGCGCAGGCTGGTCCCGGCACGCGGGCGCGGCACACGCCTCAATCTGGCCGAGCGGGAATGGGAAAGCTGGCTGCGCGGCGATCAGCAGACCCTCGCGCTGACCTTCGACCGCGACACCGCCAACACCGATCGCGGCCTGGCCTTCATCACCCCGGTTCATCCATTGACCCAGGCGGCCGCCCGATCGTTCGCCCGCGACGAAGAGATCCAGGTGACCTTGAAGGTCGCCGATCCGACGCTGCCGGTCGGCGATCACCCGTTCGCCATCTACCAATGGCAGATGCGCGGCTTGCGCGAGGATGCCATGCTAGTCTCGGTCGTAGAGGATCCGATCGTCAGCGCCGCGTTCACCGACATCTTTGCCACAGCGCAGGATGCTGATGATGTCGGCCTGCCTAGCGTCGCCGTGATTGAAGGCCTGGAAGGCTGGCACCACGAACTTTGGACCCGCCGTCGCGCCGCCCATATCGCGGAGGCGGGCGAGATTGCCCGCTTCCGCCGGGATAGCCTCGAAGCCAGCCACAACGCCCGGATCGCCATTCTGGAAGAGCAATTGCGGCTGGTGTCGGAGGATCGCATCCGCCGCATGCGCCTCGGCCAGCTCGCGCGCGCTCGCGCCGATCACACCGAGGCGCTCGACAATCTCGCGGCGGCCGAACGGCGCGCCGACATCCTTCCCCGCCGCGTAGCGGCCGGCATCCTGCGCGTGGAGCATTGATCATGGAGGCAGCTTTCGACATCTGGCTCGACACCCTTCGCGCCAAGCGACAGCGCTGGGTCGACGCCAGCCACGAGAATGATTTCGATCGCGGCATCTGGAACGCGACGGTCGAGAAATATGCCGATCCGAGCCATTTCATCTTCGAGCTGCTGCAAAATGCCGAAGACGCCGGAGCCAGCTGGGTGCGCTTCTCGCTTGATTCCGATCGAATCCAGTTCGAGCATGACGGCCGGCCATTCGATCGTGGCGATATCGAAGGCATCACCGGGATCGGGAACACGACGAAGCTAGACGATGGCCACAAGATCGGCTGCTTCGGTATCGGCTTCAAATCCGTCTACGTGATCACCGAAAGACCCGAGGTCCACTCGCATACCGAGGGCGTACCGCTCGCGTTCGCGATCGAGAATCTGGTGGTGCCGCGCCTCGTCGCTTCCGAGCATCGCGGCCTCACGACCCGGATCGTTCTGCCGCTCAGGCCAGATAAGGCCGAGATCACGCTCGAGCGCGCGCGCGACGGCCTTGCCACGTCCGGACCGCGCTCGCTGCTTTTCCTTCAGAACATCAAGCGTCTGCAGTGGGTCGATGGCGAGCGAACAGGTCACGCAGACGTGAGCGACAACAGCGATGGCATCCGATCGATCCGATCGGTGCTTCCTGATGGCACTCCACACCGTGAGCGCTTTCTCATCCTGTCGCGATCCGTCGAGCAACACGAGCAACGCAAGCAGTACGAGGTGAAGGCGGCCCTCCGCATGAATGATGGCGGCGAGCTCATCCCGGAGGAAGCACCTACCAGACTGATGGTATTCTTCGAAACGCAGGAGATCACCGGCCTGCATTTTCTGATTCACGGGCCGTTCCAGCTCACCGACAACCGCGCCAACATCAAGCTCGACGATGCCTGGAACGCCGAGCTTATCGAAACACTCGGCGCGCTGGTTGCCGATTCGCTCGCGGGATTGCGCGATCGTGGGCTGCTGAAGCGCGGGGTCATGGAGCTGCTTCCCAATGCAGGCGATGAGTTGCCTACGATCTTCGCGCCAATCCGGTCGATCGTCGCGAAACGGTTCACATCCGAAGCCTTGATCGCGTCACATGCCGGGCCGTTCGTAATTGCCAGCGATGCGATCCGCGGGCCGGCCGAATTACGGGAGCTGCTTGGCGACGAGGGCCTTGCGCAATTCGGCGGCCGCGCCGCGAAAAGCTGGATCGTCACCGGCTTACGCAATAGTCGGACAGAGTCGTTTCTCACCATGCTCAAGATCGAGGAATGGGGGCATACCGACTTCTTCAGTGCGTTTCAGCGCGCCTTCGGGCAGAATCATCTCTGGAATCCTGCCGAAATCGAAGCCCGTAAGCTTGCTCTTGCTTGGTTCGATGGCTTGAGCGACGACTACGCCCAGCGCTTCTATCTGGCGCTCGATCCCGCGATGAAAGCTCAGAAGCGGCCGGTCTCCGTCGCCAATCTGTGCTTCGTGCGCATTGAGGGCAGCCGTCGGGGCGCGCCCAATATCGCTTTGTTCCCACCCGCTGATACCGCGCTCGACCCTGAAGCTGGTCAGTGTGACCTGTATCTGGTCAAGAACAGCCTCATCCGCGGGGGCCGCGGACGCGGGAAGGATGTGGAAGCGCTGTTGCGCCGTCTCGGCGTCAAGGACGTTGATGAAAAAGCCTATCTGCAGGCGATCATCCGTACCCAATATGCTGGCGATGGGCCGCGACCCAACCGCGAGCGGCACCTCCAGCACATGCGCAGGTTCATGCGCTGGTGGAAAGGCCACAACGATGTCAGCCTGTTCGCTGGCAAGACGATCGTCCGGGCCGGGCCGAATGCCGATTACCACGACGCCGACACGGTCTATTTCGGCGCGGCCTACCTACAGTCAGCCTTGGACAAGGTCTATGATGGCAGCGTCGAAGGCCGTGATCGGCTCGCGCTCTGGGACGGCTATGACAAGCTCAAGCGCAAGGATCTCGTCGACTTCCTGACGGAATGCGGTGTCGAGGACGGTCTCGCGGTCGTCTATTCCACAATTCCTTACACCCATCCGAATTGGAGCGAATTGCACGGCGGCTTCGGCGCCACGCGACATATGAGTTCGGGCACAAACATCGACCACACTATAGAGGAAATCGATGCCTTGCTGGCGCGAGGTGATCCGGCGATCTCGCGGTTGATCTGGGATGCGGTCAAGCCACACGGCGCCTCGGCGATGGCAGCTCGCTTTTCGCCAAATGCCTCTCGCGCGGCGAATACGGGTCCTTCCTCACTCGCGATCGCGCTTCGCGATGCCGCGTGGGTACCCGCAAAAGACGGAACCATGCGGCGCCCCCGCGCAATCACTGCCGCCGAGCTTGCGGCCGGTTTCAGCCAGGGTGGCAACGAACCGTGGTTGCAGGCGATCGGTTTTGGCGAGGAGCAGCGTAAGCGCAGCGACCAGCATAAGGCACGCCTCAAGGCGGGCGAACTGATCGGCCTCAATGCAGACCTGGTCGAAAAGCTTGAGGGCCTGCCGGCCGATGTCCTCGCAGCGCTGAACGAGGATATCGCGCGCAAGCTCGACGCGCGCGCCTACGAACAAATCGAGTTCCCCGAGCGCGAAACGCGCGACCCCGATCGGCGCGCGGCGCGCGTCGCCGCGCGCGCGCAGCAAGCGCCGGCCAAGACCTATGAAGTCAGGGAGCGCAGCGTCCGCACGAGTAACAATGAGAGCCGAGCGACCGCGCGCAGCTATCTCGAAGACCATTACACAACGCCGCTTGGCGACATGATCTGCCAAGCATGCCAGAAGAAGATGCCCTTCGCGCTGCCGGACGGTTCGCCCTATTTTGAGGCCTCGGAACTGCTCGACGGATTGACGACCGAGCACGCCGAGACCCATCTTGCCATGTGTCCGGTCTGCGCCGCGAAATGGCGCCATGCAAACCCAATGTCCGACCCGGAGCTGCGCGCGCTTATCGCCAGTGCGACGGCTCCCGAAATCGACATCATCCTGGCCGGTGAACCGGTCCGGCTTCGTTTCACGCAGGTCCATCTCGACGACATTCGCACCGTCAGCGGAACAGGGCGTCCAAGCTGATCACCATTCGTATCCTGGAACGGCGGCTCTAGCAGAGCTCAAGATGCATAGCTGACAGTCGCGAATGTTCCCTGTTCAGTCGTTCGGCGACGGCAGCTGTTGATGGAAGCGGACGCTTGCAACGACATCGTTGAACGTCGTGAGTTGGTCGATAGCCGCCGCCACGTCCTCCATGAACGGATGGTCGCTTTCGTCGCCTGCGCACCCGAAAGCGGCCGTGCCGCTCCCCACCATCAGTTGCCAGCGGCGAATCGATGCTCAGGAACAACGTCGAGTAAATAGAAGGAGCGACGACGATCGCTAGTGTTCCCATGGTGATCGGCGGGGCGGCGTGCGCCCATTTCGTACAGGAAATCTGCTGTCTCTTTCTTGTGTTTCCAATTTGCGACCGCTTCGCTCGTTGCCTGTGCCGATATGAATGCGTCGTGGTAGAAGGCGGCTAACTCATCTAGCCGCTCGGTTGCACCGCGAGGAAGTGTCATGTCGCAGTAGCTTGAGAGGCTGCCCCTGAGCAGCGTGAGGCGCTTGCTTTGCCGGTTGGCGATCAGATCATCAACGATAACCGGGATCTCATGCTCGGCCTGAATGAGGCGTCGAACGGCAGTCGCGATAACGGAAACGGGCGATGTGAGATGGTGCCATTTGGCGGGGAAGGTCTTCGGCCCCTTATACTTTACCAGACCATCGGGATACTCTGTCCTGGCCAGATCGGGATGGCGCATCTGGGCGGCGACAGCCCGCATCAACACCGTCACCTGCTTCAGGTCGGGTCCCGCCGGTGATTTCACGTTTGAGCGAAGGCGCCGAAGAATTCGGCCGAACCAGACGTGCTTCGGCCTGGCAAGCAGGGTTTCCGCCGCTGGTGCCGCAAGCTCGACATCCTTATAGCGCCAATCCTGACAGCCGAAGAACGCATCGAGCGTTTCTGCAATGGCGGCGTATCGCTCGGCCTGGCTGTTCGTGGCGCGCTGTGGTGATCGTTCCGCAGATACGTCGCGGAGCACGCCCAGTTTGCCGAGATCGACCGGATTTGCAATGCGGGCGACGACGAGTTGTACGTCGTGGCTGCACCAGATCAGCGCCTGGCGAATAAGGGCCCCACGCACCTTAGTAATATCGGCGGAGACATCGGCCGACTGAATGTAGCGGATGACGGGAGCAAAGCGGCCAGTAATCAACCCGGCATATAGCGTCATGTTTACATCGCGGATGCGCCACAGATCACTGACGTGATGATCGAGCGCGTGACGCGCACGATGCTTTCCAGCCCAGCCCTTGACGATCATGTCATAGTTCACCTCCTCGCCGTTGAGGATCATCAACCGCATCAGCAAGCGCTTCAGCTCTTCCCGAGTGCGCGGGACAAGGCTTGTTGGCAGCAGTTCCTCCTTGGCGTCGAGCAGCCCCGGCGGGAGCTTTCGGATGTCGGAGAGGCCGGGATCGAAGAGGCGGGTGCCGTACTCCGCTTCCTCGATGCCGCCGTTGTAGATGAGGTGGTGCAACTCGGTTACCAGTCCCTTCAGCTGGTACGCATTAAGCTCCAGCTCTTGAAGGATCGCTCGCGGATCGGCGGAATTCGAGATCAGGTGAGACGAGCGTTGCGCGTTCTCCGGCGGCGTCTGGCGCTTCATGGCGGTGAGCTGGCGCCGCTGCTCCGGTCGACTTATGCGTGCGCTCGTCATAACTCCTCCAGCGCCCGACTGATTCGATCCTGCAACGCTGCCCCTTCGATTATCAACGCCGCGTGCATTTTTTTCAAACGCGCGTAGCGATCCAGCCCCAACCCGCTCTTCGCCAAGATTTCCTCGCACTCGCCCAGCGCCTTTTCGAAGGCGGCGCGGTTCCGCTCGAAGCACCCGATCGCTGCCTCCAGATCCTGATCGTCAGTCATGCGCCAAACCCAGCGCAGGCGGCGATGCAGGCTCTTGCCAGTAGGTCGGATTACCGCCGCGCGCGTAAATCCAATCGAAGGCTTCGCCGCGGTTCGCCAGCTCGGGCAGTGCCTCACTAAGGATGTGGGCGAGCGTCGCGATCAGCGCGGCCTGATCGTCGCTGATCTCCTCGCGGCGCCAGCGCGCTTTCGGCCCAGCCTTGCCCGACGCCATGAAGCTGGTGACTGCGGCATCGTACAGCGCCTTGCGGCGACGCCACTGGAGAACTCTGCCCCAACGGCGACACCAGCTATAGCATGCCGGATCGGCGAACACGGCCTTGACGAGGTCGCCGAACATGGGCCCCGCGCCCCTCTCCCGAGCCTGACGGAGCCACGCCAGCATCTGGTCGGGGTGGGCCATCAGTCCAACCAGCGCCGTGTCGTCGACACCCTCCATGCCAACAAGAGTAAGCCCGGCGCCCAGCGCATAGTTGCTTGCATCGGCGGATCGTCCGCGTCCGCGGCGCTTCGTCAGCGCGTGATGCTGACGGCGCAGATCGCTGATCGATGCTTCGTAGATGCGGGTCGCCGCATCGACTTTTGCGGTCATGTCGGCGACATCGCGTCGGCCTGCGTCAAGGTCTAAGGCGCGAGCGGTGCTGTTTTCCACACCTTGGTCGCTGCCCCAATGGGCGGGAGCATGTAGCAACTTAGCCCACCAAAAATGACGGCGCCTCGATCTCGAAAACGGTGGCCTGAGTTGCGTCTTTCACCACCACGAGACGGCAAAAGGTGCGGGAGAGAGAGGGGGTGGTGCGCGATAAAGTGTTTTTCGGGCGCCAGAGGCACCCAGCAAACCGCTTCGCCACCCCCTCTCTCCTGTCCCGGAGAAGGTCATTGAAGGTCGGCTACGCCAAGGTGAAGGAAGGGTCGGATGCGATCCAGCGCGCACTGGCCGATGCGCGCAGCGCTCGTAACCGGGCAACCCGTCAGCGGCGCGAGCAGGACCGCGATGCGGCTGCGGCGGGGCGGCGGCAGAGGTCACGTACCGCCAAGGAGGACCGCGAGCGGGAGCGCGCCGGCAAGCGCCGTATCCGGGTACAAGTTGCCGAGCACGACCGACCGCGCAGAATTGGTACCACGCCGCGGCGGCTGTTCACGCGTCAGGCGATCTTCAGCACGAGCGCGCCGCGTGCGCGCGGCCAAGAGCGTGCAGATGGTCTCAGGTCCATACACTTCTCGCTGGTCGCGCGCGGCTTCCGCTCGACGGCAGGGCGGCGCTGGCGTGCCGGTGAGGCAGGCCGTGCAGCCTTATATACGGTCCGGGAAGACGCACTTGAAGGCGGCGAGGTCGGCTGGTGGTCAAACATTGCTGAGGACCGGGCCGAACTGCTCGCCTTCTGGTGCACGGTCGAAGCGGTGGAAAAGCACGATCGTGCCAATGCCAACGTCTACGTTGTCGAGGTCATCGCGCTGGATGCGACGCTCACCGAGGCTGACCGCCGCGCCGTGGTGACCGACCTCTGCGACGATCTTGCGCGGCGCGGGCTCGCTTTCGTCGTCGGCATGCACCAACCGGACCCGTCGGGCGACCAGCGCAACTTCCATTGCCACCTGATGTACTCCCTACGCCCGGCGGAGCGCCACGCCCCCTATGACTGGAACTTCGCCGTCTCCAAGGTCGGTGACATCAACACACCGGACGGGATTCGGGCGCGTCGGCGACTGGCGGTCGATACGATGAACCGGCAGCTGGTGCTTGCTGGCGGCGACCGCCGCTACACGGCGCTCAGCAACAAGGCGCGCGGGATCGTCGACACGCCACAGCCGAAGTTGGGCAAAAGGGCCGTGTGGGTCAGCCGGCGTTTGGACGCACAGCGAGCGCGAATGAACCGCCTCGATCAGCTTGGCGCTGGGCTTGCCAGCCTCAACGCAAGTTTCTCTCTTTCCGATCGCTTCGTGAGCATCCGAACTTCATTGCGCGCCGCGCTTCAGCGCGCTTCCATACGGGTAAACGCGCCTGACACGACTACGACGGTTAGTGCCGACCCGCTGGAACTGCGGTCAGACCCCGTCCGCCGCGTTATCGCCGACCGGCTCCGCAGGCTGCTGTCATTCGATATCGGATCGTATGATGCCCGGCTGAGTACCATCCAACAGGTGGTGGAGGAACGCGTGGCGGCACTCCCCGCGACCAAATCGAAAATGGTGCCGCTCAAGGCTGAGGGTGCTGGCGACCAATCCATCGATGAAGCCTTGCAATCGGATCAGCTGCCCAGCGCCGGAATGCCGGTTGCCGCGCCGGCGCCAATAGCCCCGATGGTGACAGAAAATCCGAGGGATCGGAGCGACGCGACCGAACGGCATCCGGGTGAGGTGCAGACCAGCGGCGAAACCGATGTCGGCAAGGATCTGACCAGCGACGAACATCCCAGGAAGGATCACGGGATGCTTCAGCTCGCGCTGGTCGCCCGGCTCTTCCACAGCGGGCAATGGGATAGGCGTGATTGGCTTTCCGGCGGCAAGAAGCGGTTCCTGGCGCGAGGGAGCCATGTGGATGCGGAAGAAAACTCGGTCCCGGCAGCGGCGGAAGTCGAAGTCGGAACGTCCGACTGGGATCAAATCTTGCTGGCTAAGTTGCGGGATGATGGCGGGCGCGGCGGCTAGGGCGGAGGCTCACTTCCGAGAACCAGCATTATGACCGAGCCGACCGCATCTTCCCCGACCACGAAGCGCCGCGCCTCCTACGTTCCGCCGATCCTTCGCGACGGGGAAGTACCTGCGCCTAAAACCGCCTGCGCTTCGTGCCCAGCGTCGCTGTGGTACTTCGATCAGCGTCTTCACTGTTTCTGCGGCACGATGAAGACGCTGATCTGGACCTCAGGCAGCGAGGTTCCGCTTTTGCGTTGCGATGGGCGCCAGATCGCCATCGCCCGGCTGCGTTCAGCCGAGGCGGGAAAATGATCCGATCAAATACCGGAAAATCCAGGTGACCTACGGTCCAGACGAAGAAAGATAATGTATGCGCGAGTTCTCAAGTGTCGAGATCGAAAATCGCCTCGAACCTGACATGATCTTGCAAGCTGTCTCAGTTCTTAGAAAAGTCGAGCGTGTTCTCGCAAACGGGGTAGTCACGTATGACGTCCCTAGTCAGCTTCGTGGTCAGTCCGTCGGCATGTACGACTTTCTAACTGAGGTAAAAATCGATTTCGACGCTTCCAGTGTGAGTGTCGAGGTCGACGCCGAACGATTCAGCTGCTGCGAAATGCAGGACTTTCAACCAACCCCTCCACCGCGTAATTTGGACGACCTGACCAAACGCATACCGGCATGGATATCGTACATCACCGTTCCGACCGATCCGCTAATTATCCAATCGCGGGATGCGGCAAGCGAGCAGGCGTTCGACGCGCTGCAGGCCGCAGTAACGGCACGCGACCCGGACTGGTGGCATATCATACTTTATCGCTACTCCTCCTCAATCGTGCGGGCGACCGTTCATGGTACAGGCGATAGTCGCGATTATGCTGTCGCTGACCTCGACCCATCTGAAAAAGCATTCTCGATGTCGGACGCGCTATGCCACGCATTGATCGGCTCGCCGGATTACAGCTGCATATCGGCTGGTGCACGCCAGCGCAGCGATGCTCTCGACATCGTTATGTGGCCGCCCCTGCCTTACATCAGGGATAATAGCCTGTCGGTAATGGGCAAGCTTCGCGCGATCGCGCTCGCTGCCGAGAAGGATTACCGCCTCCTGGATTGATCGGTGATGCCGGCGCCGACGATCGACACGGCTGCAGCTGCACGAGTAGAACTTCCGCTCTGCGTCGCAGCACCAACGGCAGCGCTGAGGCGCTGGAATGAAGGCCGCAGGAGCGGCCGAGGAGGAATGGAGGAGGATCTTCGAGCCTGAAGAGGAGGTGAAACTCCGAAGGGCTTGTCCCGGACCGACCGGCCGGGACCACGCAAGAAGGTTCTTCATCCCCATGTCCATCAACACCGTGACGGGCTTCAGCCCGACGAGCATCGCCGTCGGCCTGCTCCTCGAGGCGCTCGCTGCCGGCGACATCTACGATCAGGTTACGTTGCCCGGCCTGCCCAGCGCCATCCACGTACCGGAACGCGACGCCGTTATCGCCGCGACGACCGCGCCCGCGCCGCTGTTCGGCGGCGAACTGGAGGCCATTGCGACCGAGCAACACCTCGACGTCATCCTGCTTCGGATCGGCGACCTGGAGGATGGACCAGCCAGGATCGCCGTCGACTTCGCACTCGGTTCGCTGCCCTGCGCCGTGTGGGCCGAGTGTGGTTTTTCGCTCTATCAGGACGCGAACGGTACATGGCTGGTGCCCGCCGGCTTCGGCCCGGCGGTGTCGGTCAGTTGGGAGGGCTTCAACCTCGAGATCGTGCCGCCATACGCCGATCTGATCGAGCGCGCCGACGGCATCGCGCGCGCCGCCCGCAGCCTCACTCGCTTCCTCCAGCCGGTGGAGGCGTGAGCGTGGCCAAGCCGTTCCCGATCAACGCCGACGTTCAGCCGAACCCGGCCAACCCGCACTCCTGGCTCCCGCTTCTCGGTCATGCCTCCGGCGAAAGCGGTCCCGGAGGTGTCCGGGTGATGTGGGGCGTCCTGCGGCCTGAATATCGCTCGTTCTCGCCGTCGCTCTCGATGTTCGTTCGCATGAAGCTGGCACCCGCCGCCGGTGCGAATGCCACACCGTGGGCGATCACGACCTATCGGCACGAGGTGCTGCTGCCGGCGTTCGCCAGCGATCATTTGCGCGACCCGCGAACGTTGATCGAGGCCGCCGAGCGCGAGCAGCCAGCCGATGCGAAGGCGCTGGCGGCCTATGTCACGCTGACCTCGTCGCCCGAGCGGCTGCACGCCGCCTGGGAGATCGGGCGGACGCTGGCGAAAAATCTGGTCGATGACCACGACGTCGCCGCGTTGCTGGTCCAGCACGTGCCTTCGTTGGCGGGTGGCAGCGCGCAACCGCACCTTCACCTCGTCATTCCCGGACCGCGTCGGATCACACGCTACGGCATGTTCTCCACTCTCGTCGGCGATCTCGCCGGCGACCGTGGACGCGACCTCGTCCTCACGCTGCTCGCCGGGATTGTCGGGGAAACCAGCGCATGAGCGCACCGCTGCTGCGCACGCTGGACGAGATCGGTCGCCTCGGCCTGACCCACGGACTCGATCCCGCGGCGCTTGCCGCGGCGCTTGGTGTCGAGTCGATCGATGTCGGAAAACTGATCGACACCGGCTGCGTTTCGGACACGCTTCTGATGACGAGCGAGGCCGCGGCGGCCTACCTTCTCGGGATCCTGGTCCGCCTCGAGGTGCGCTGCCACGGCTACAGTGTGGCCATTCGCGCCGCGCTCGATCGCCCAAGCCCCGACCTCGGTGGCCTCTCGATCGCGCGGGCGCTGCTCGCCCGCCCCGACATCGCCGGCCTGGCCGTGATCCACGAAGCCGCCGGTACTTTGCCCGTGCCCCGCGTCCGCATGTGGCGCGTCGCCGGCACCTACAGCTAAAAGGTATCCAACGATGAACGACAGACCTGCCGCCCGGCGGGCGGCGGAGGCGCGCGCGCTCACCGCGACGCTCGCCATCGCCGGGCTCGAGGGCTGGTCGCTGCGCGGCAGCGATATCAGCCTCAACCTGCCCTTTTCGCATTACCTGTACGTCGAAACGGCCGAGTTGCTTCTCGTACCCACCATCTGGCCGTTGCCGGCCGAGATGAAGACGGTGACATCCGGTACGCGCATCGCCCGCAGCGATGCGCTGATCGTCCGCGTCGATCCGTCCGAGCCGTTCAAGGTCGAACTGGCATTCGGCCTGTGGGGCCGCGACGCGACCCGCTGGCTGGCACCGATGGTGCTGTGGCAGCGCAGCGACGTCGGCACCTGGCTGGTGCCGAGCCCTTACTTCCACGGGGTACGTGACGAATGCTTTTCCCTGCGGGGTGGCCGGCTGCGACCCGGCCCCGCGCCGTGGCGCTCGGAAGCCGAGATGCGGGTCGGCTGCATGAACGTCGCCGTCTGGCTGTCGCGGATGCTCTCCATGTGACCGGCCAGCGGGCCGGCTCGACAGGGTCGCGGACAGGCAAAGGAACTTGGAAGCCCGGAAGTGCTGGAGACGGGGGAGGGAAATGAACCCCGAAGCCGCTCTGGCGCGAACACGCCAGCCAAAGGACAGTAAGGATGATCCCGCACACCATCGATCCCGCAACCGAGACCTACTTCTTCAAGATGTCGGCCTTGCGCGGTCACCACATGCTTTTCGTCACCCAAGCCATGGAGACGCAGAACCCCTGCACGCCGCTCTGGGTAGGCGCTTGCCCGGACGAACGGTCGCTGAACGCGTTTGCGCGTTGGCTGGCAGTGCGTCGCGACGAATGGGCTGCTTGGGGACGGCAAGTCGAATCGACCGGCTATGAGGCGTTCGACCGCTACCTGCGCGCCCGGATCGGGGCCGAACCATATGGCGAAGCCGACGCCACAATCGTGCGGATCGCTCAAGGCAGCCGCGAGGTCATCATCGGCCAGTCGGTCAGCGGACCATTCGGATATGGCGAGGAGATGCTCTACCGGCACGTCTTCCGTACGCCCAAGGCACGGAAACGCTTTCTGGCCTGGCTCGACCGGGACGGTAGCCTGTCACGCATGCACGAGCTCGTCGCGCTCGCCTTCCATCGCGGCACCGCCGCACTCGGTGAAGCCCTCGACGAGATCGCCGACCGATCAGGGACCGGCAAACCGAGCGGCGAGCAACGGCGTCAACCGCAATCCCTGCAGGCCGGTTAGGCGGTCTCTTCTGCAAAAGACGCTGTTTTAGCAGGGCTAAGTTGCGTCTCGTCCGGGTCCATCCTGTCATCTCGACAGGATGGACCCACAGCCCATCGATCAACATCCTCAGTCTGCCGGCCGTGTCGATGGCCAGACGGGCTGCTGTGAGCGGATGATCGTCGACCGCTTGATCGCGCCGCCGATCACACCGGCCGAACTTCGCGCCGTGCTCGATGCCCTTCAGGACGAGCTTCGCTATCTGATCTGACACAGAGGAAAGACGGTGACCCGCCTCAAGCCCATTCGCGCCTATGCCTATCTGCGCCTGTCCGTCGACAAGGAAGATGGTACGCCGCAAAGCATTCAGGCGCAGCGCAGTTCCATCCGCGATTATGCGCGCAAGAACGGCATCACCATCATCGAGGAATTTGCCGACGCTGGCTTCAGCGGCCAGAATGACCGTCGCCCCGAGTTCCGCCGGATGGTGGCTCAGGCCACCGCCGACGATCATCCGGTTGATGCGGTACTCATGTTCATGCTGAGCCGCATGGCCCGCAGCGCTCGGCTGTTCTTCGAGGTGACGGGCAAGCTGGAGGATGCGGGCGTCGAGATCATCTCGATCACCGAAAATTTCGGTACCGGCCGGGGCCGGCGCATCGGTCGGGCAATCACTGCGGTCATAAACGAGGAACAGGCGCTCGACGCTGCCATCCTCACCCGCAAGAGCCGCCGCGAGAACGCGCGGCAAGGCTTCTACAACGGTGGGCCGATCCCTTTCGGCTACGAAACCTATGTCGCCCGGACAGACGGCGAGAAGGAGCGCAAGAAGCTGGCGGTCGTCCCCGCCGAGGCCGAAATCGTCAAACGCATATTCGGATGGGCGGACAGCGGTCGTGGCGGCCGCTGGATCGTCAGGGCACTGAACGATGCCGCCTATTCGCTGCGCGGCGCCCGGTTCACCAACGGCAATATCGCAGGCATTCTCGCTAACGAGGCCTACACCGGCACCTACCATGATCGCACCGCCGACGATGACGGCGTCCGACCCGACATCGAAGACGCAATTCCGGTCGCCTGCCCGGCGATCGTCTCCCGCGAGCAATTCGATCGTGTCGCCTCCAACAGGGCAAGCCGGAACCCGCGGGCGATGGCGCCGCATGTAGCAGCAGGTACGACGCTGCTGACCGGCCTTGCCCGATGCGGTGGGGCAGGATGCACGAGCGGTCTCACCATCGCCACCGGCAAGGGTGGTCGCTATGCCTATTACCGCTGCAACGACCGGCTGAACCGGGGCGGCAGCTGTTCGACCCGCCCGATCCGGCGCGAGGAACTCGACGGGATCGTCGTCGATGCGATCGAACGGCGGGTGCTGGCACCGCAGCGCTTGCGCGAGCTACTCGCCGGCGTGCTCGACCTCTCCGCCGAGCGGCACGTCGCCCGCCAAGCCGAACTCCGCCACCTCCGCGCCGAGAAGACGCGAACCGAGACGGCTATGAACAAGCTGCTTATCCTCGTGGAAGACGAGATCATGAGCCCTCGCGACCCGGTATTTGCCGGTCGCATGGCTGAAAACAAGGCGAAGCTCGCCAGCGTCTCCGCGCGGATCGACGTCGTCGAGGTGCAACTCGTCCGAGGCGCGCGGCAGATCGACGAGCATACCGTTGCCAAATTCGGGGAGTTGCTCTCGGCGAAATTGCGCGACAGCGATCCGACCTTGCGGGCCGCGTATCTCAAGCTGTTCGTCGCTGAAGTGCGGGTGTCCGATGACCTGATCGAGATCGCCGGTCCAACGGCCGCGTTAGAAGCCGGTGTCACAACCGGCATGCCCGTCAAAGCTGGATTGCCCAACTTTGACCGGGAGTGGTGCCGCTTACAGGCATCTAACTAACTGTTCGCGGTAGTTCGCCCCCGTTCGCTTTCTCCTCGTAAGTTGAAACAGTTGCGGAACGCCTGTTCCGTCATTGTTCGTTGACGTTCGCTACCAGTCGCGCCAGAGTGAGGGAACGCATAGGGGAGCCATTTGCCGAAACTCACTGCCCTGACCGTCAAGAACGCCAAGCCCGGCCGCCATGCAGATGGCGATGGCTTGTACCTGCTCGTTAAACCGTCGGGTGCCAAGACGTGGTTGTTGCGTGTGCAGGTCGACGGCCGGCGTCGCGACATCGGGCTCGGCACGGTTGATCCGTCGTCCCGTGCGGCGGGGAAGGGGGAAGCGTCCCCGATCGTCATCCCGATCCTGCAGCGGAAGATTCTGACCCTCGCCGAAGCGCGCGATAAGGCAGCGATGCTCCGTGTCGCGGCCAAATCGGGGCTCGACCCGATCGCAGAGCGTGACCGCGAACGGCTCAAAATACCGAAGTTCCGTGATGCTGCAAAAGCGGCGCATCTCGCCCTAAAGTCCGGCTGGTCGGAGAAGGGGGCTGCGACCTTCATCAAGTCGCTCGAGAACCATGCGTTCAAGACGATCGGTGACATTCGCGTCGATGCTATCACCGCGGCGGACATCTCGAACGTGCTGACGCCGATCTGGACGACCAAGGCCGACATGGCGCGGAAGGTGCGGCAACGGATCGGAACGGTGCTGAACTTTGCGCACGGGAAGGGCTGGCGCCTTACCGAAGCACCGGGTCGATCGGTGACCGTAGGGCTACCGCGCCAGCCAAAGGGCGGACACTACCAGGCAATGCCGTATGCCGACGTGCCGGCGTTTGTTGCAGGGTTAGTCGCCCAGCCCGCGACGACCGGCCGATCGGCGTTGTTGTTCCAGATCTATACTGCCGCGCGACCTGGTGAAGTCCGTGGCGCGCGGTGGGGGCAAGTCGATCTCGAGAAGCGCGAGTGGAACCGGCCCGCATCGCTGATGAAGGGTAACGACGCGGCGGCTCACACAGTGACGCTCAATGATGCGGCGGTTGCGCTGCTCCGGCAAATGAAGGGCGATGCTACGCCGAAGCCCGACCAGTTGGTGTTTCAAGGGCAGCGTGGTGGAATGCTCTCCGATATGACGATGAACAAGGTGCTGCGGACTGCGGGCCAGCCGCATGATGCGCACGGCTTTCGCAGCTCGTTTCGCGACTGGGCTGCCGAGAAGATGCCGGCAATACCCGATCCGGTTGCCGAGGCGGCGTTGGCGCACGTCGTGCCTGACAAGGTCGTGCGTGCCTACAAACGGACGACGTTCATAGAGATGCGGCGTAAGCTGCTGAATGGATGGGGCAGTTACATTTGCCGCGCCGGTACCTCAGCGAATGCCCCATCAAATGCAGGATAACCGGCAGGACCCGGAAGTGTGGGCTCGCGACCTGCATCATGATCTTTCTGTATTGGGCGCTAAGTACATGGAAGCGCGCCGGTCGCTCGACGGTGTCACCGACCTCGGTGAGTTACCTCAAACCATCATGGCTGCGTTAGTTCAAAGGGTCTCTGGCGCATTAAATTCGATACCAGCTTTCGAAGGTAATCCCGGAATCGCCGCGCTGCACGACCTTCAGGCAGCTTTGCTGGACCTGCATATCGGGCGGAAGCCTGCGTTGTTCCAGCCTTTGCCAAGCGGGGGCAGCGCTAAAGATTCTCTCGGTCGTCTTCTCGTGAAGAAGTACAGCATTCTGGCGGTAGTAGTGCTCTCGTCTTGCGGATCTTCTGAGCGCGAAGCCCGAGAGTTCGTTGCGCGCGTGCTTTCATCAACGGGGCACGTAGGGCGGAAGGGCGGTAAGATTACCGAAAAGACGCTTTGGGAATGGGACGCCGCTGCCGATGACAAAACCAAAGCTTTTGTGAACCGGCATCGCAGCAAAACGGTCTCCTGCGTCGAGGGCGACCTAAACCGAGCAAAAGAATGGGCTGACGCTTGCCTGCGACAGCCGGGGTTGATGTCGAAAATCTGATTTGGCCCTATCCTAACCGGATAACCGTCGGTTCAATTCCGTAGTCGCCCGCTGGCGTTCGCCAGCATTCTTGGAGGCGACGAATGCAAGCAGTGCTCCATCCCATCAACCAATTTTGCGACGTCTACGGTGTTGGCCGGACAAAGGTTTACGAGCTGATCAACGCCGGTACGCTGGATACCGTTAAGGTCGGTCGCAAGCGCCTGATCGTTGATGCAAGCGCGCGGCGTGCTTTGCTAGGCGAGGTCGCGTGACCGGCCATGGCAACCGCGAATGGGGTCGCCCGTAAACGAGAAAGCCGCCCGGCGCTGACCGAGCGGCTCCCGATGATTTGTCTGCTTGGCGGCGACAATGAAAATGATACCACCGAGCTTCTGCGTAGGCAACGGCTTGTACCGTTTGGCTTGTCGGAAACTCGAGCCAACTTGATTGCTGAACTGGCGTGGGGGGCACTCGCATGACGCCCGTCACAGCCGCAGCATTGGCACTTCTGCGAGCCAACAACCCGCCGATGACCCGCAAGGCCGGTTCGTTCTTGGGGCAGCTCGTCGTCGATCCCACGCCTATGACCGAGAAGCAAGCCGACTGGTTTGCGACGCTGCTGGATCGTGCCGGTCTCCCACCTCTCAACGAATGGGAGGCCGCATGATGTATCCTGACATGGCTGGTTCCAAAGGGGCTGCTGAGACCAGTGCGGACGCCGCACAGGTTATCGACTGCGCACGGATGCAGCGCCTAGTCCTCGGTGCGATCCGCCTCGCCAAGGGCGCCGGACGTACGGCGGAGGAAGTCGCGTCGGTGCTTAACGTCCCGCGAGTCACGGCGCAGCCTCGCACATCGGAATTGAAGGCTAAGGGTCTGATTTTCGACAGTGGCATCCGACGGACCAACCGGAGCAGCGGCAAGCGCGCTGTGGTCTGGGTAGCTCGGGAGTTCCGGCAATGATGCCCGATCCGTCGACCTATGTAATCGTCGAGCAGGTAGCGCATGGGCAATGGCACTGCCTTTGCCCCGATGGCGTGCCTCGTTCCGTTACCAACTACGCCGATGCCATATCCGCGGCGCTCTTTTGGGCGTCACACGGCGGATATGGTGTCGCCTGCACGAACCTCGAAAGAACAACGGTGCTGGTAGCCTTCCCCGACAGATCGCAACGACGTGCCCTTGTCATCCGGCAAGAAAGCCGCACCGAGTGGGTCGTCGTCGTGCGGACATTCTCTGTACGCCCGGGCAAGCGTCCGACGTTCATCCCGCCGGCCGAACACCTTCGCGCGTATGCTGGCGCGCTAGCTGAGGCGCATCGTATCTTTCGTCAGTCGGGATTGCCGGTTCTCATTGAACCGATGGGGGAAGCGGCTCGGTTCCTGTCGCCAAGCGAACAGCGGGCATTCCGCAACAGCTACACCCCCGGAAGGTCTAGCCTCGGTGACATTCTGGATAGGGGGCCGCACTATGATTGCTGAACTGCGCGCGGCCATCGACCGTATCCGCAATGACTTCGCCCTGTCGGCCGTCGCCGAGCGTGCCGGCGTGAAGCTGCACCGGGCCGGGGACGAACTGCGCGGCTTGTGTCCATTCCACACCGAGAAGACGCCTTCGTTCTATATTTTCAACAACCGGTTCATCTGTTTCGGGTGCGGCGCCCAAGGTGATGTGCTGGACTTCGTCCGAAAGGCCACTGGCGTTTCCTTGGTCGAAGCCATTCGGACGCTCGACGCCGGGGCGTTGGGACCGATCGCACCACCCGCGCCGATGAAGCCGCGCAGAGACTGGTCGAAACTGGTCGCTCGCATCTGGAATGCCGCCCAGCCGATCGCCGGCACCCCCGCGGCGCTCTATCTGCGCAACCGCGGCATCGACATGGATCTGCCGGACTGCTTGCGGTTCGCACGGCTGCCACCGCCCACGATCGAAGGGAACGGGCTGCTGGTGGCGAATGGTCCCGACCCGCTGCCGACCTTGGTCGCTGCGG
The DNA here is from genome assembly GCF_001421965.1 of Sphingomonas sp. Leaf67. Classification (GTDB taxonomy): domain Bacteria; phylum Pseudomonadota; class Alphaproteobacteria; order Sphingomonadales; family Sphingomonadaceae; genus Sphingomonas. The sequence goes on along the minus strand of NZ_LMLP01000001.1, from coordinate 1,108,893 downwards.
TGACGGCGCCGGACGGATCGCTCGTTGCGATCCAGCGGACCTATCTTACGTCGAACGGGCGCAAGGCAGCGGTGGTCTCTACAGAACAGGATCGTAAGCCGAAGGTGAAATACAGCCTCGGCAACGTCCGTGGCGGCGCGATCCGGTTAGGACCGGCTTCGGCAAGCATCGTCGTAACCGAGGGCTTTGAGGACGGCGCCACGATCGCGCAATCGCTCGGTCGGTCCGTCTGGGTTGCTGCCGGAACGTCAATGTTGCCACACATGCTGTTCCCAGCCGGCGTGCGGGCGGTGGTGATCGGCGCGGACGGCGACGAGCCGGGCAGGGTGGCAGCCGAGAAGGCCGCTACTGCGTATGTCGACCGCGGGCTGTCGGTCCGCATTACGCCGCCCCCTCCGCCGCATAAGGACTGGAACGATTGGCTGCTGGCTCAGCGCAGCGGGGAACTGGCATGAGTCCCGCTGCGGACATGCAGGCGCGCTTCAGGGACACGCCGCCTTTCGAGGCTCCGCCCTTCATGGGGCGTGGTCGCCAGTCTCGCACTACGGCCAACGACGAACCGGTCCGCGTCGTCGCTACGCCGTACGAGTGGTGCGATCCGCGCACGATCAAGCCGCGCGAATGGGTCTACGGACGCTCGATCCAGCGTGGGCATCTTCGTGCTGTGGTCGCGCAGGGTGCGGCCGGCAAGACGATCCTAAGCGTTGCCGAAGCCCTCGCGATGGTGACTGGTCGCAATCTGCTCGGGCAGGACGTGCCCGGCGGACCGAAGCGGGTGTGGCTGTGGAACCTTGAAGACGATCGCGAAGAGCTGTCCCGGATCATTCAGGCGGCGTGCAAGCATTGGGGCATCACCGCTGCGGACATCGGCGGTCGCCTGTTCGTCGACAGTGCGCTGGACGGTGCGATCCTGAAGCTGGCGACGTCTACCGCTGCGGAAGGGCTGGTCATCAACCGGCCACTCGTTGGTGCCCTGACCGACGAACTGCTGGCGCGTGGCGTCGACTATTTCCATGTCGATCCCTTCGTGTCGTCCCACGCGGCGAACGAAAGCGACAACATGGAGATCGACGCAATCGCCAAGGAATGGGCGCTGGTCGGCAAGAACGCGAAGTGCGGTATCGGTCTGGCGCACCACGTTAGCAAGGCCGGGGCGGCAGAGGCGACGGCGCTGTCCGCACGCGGGGCGGTCGCGCTGATCAACGCCTGCCGTTCCGTGCTCGTCTTGAACCGCATGACCGAGGACGAAGCCAAGAAGTACGGCATCGAGCAGGAACGCCGTCGGCGGTATTTCCGGACCTACGATGACAAGAACAACCGCGCGCCGCCGTCGGACGATTCCGACTGGTTCCGCATGGTCAGCGTGTCGCTCGACAACGCCGCACCTGACGACGCGGACACCGGCGGCGACAATATGGGCGTCGTCGTGCCCTGGTCGCCACCGGATGCCTTTGAAGGTGTGACCGTCGATCACCTGCGACGTGTTCAGGCCCTGATCGCAGATGGCGAGTACAAGGACCACCCGACGTCGAAGCCGTGGGCAGGTGAGGCTATTGCCGAAGTCCTTGGGCTGTCGACCGAAAAGGGGGCGGTCGCTGACCGGGCGAAGATCACTGGTATCCTCAAGACGTGGATCGACAATGGCGCGCTGAAACGCGTCCAGAAGCGCGACCCGCAGAAGCGTGAAGACCGGTGGTATGTCGAGGTTGGGGAGGCTCCGCTATGATCCGCCCCGGTCTAATTATTGGGGCGGGCACACCGGGGCAACCGGGGCACTGCCAGGCGCCCCGCCCCGACCGCCCCCCTATAGGGGCGGGGTGGGGCGGGCAGGGCAAAATCGACTGGTGCGATCGGGGCGGGCGAGATGTTCTTGACCGCGCTGACGATCGGGATCCGACGGATGCAGTTTCGATCGGCATCGTGCTGGCGAACGCACTGAACCGGGAACGCGCGTTGACGCCGCGGGAGAGCGAACTGGTGGCAGCGCTGGTAGCTCGTTCAGTCAATCCTCGGCCGCTGCGCCGGTGGACCATGGCGCAGGACACGCAACTTCGCGACTTGATCAATCTGGGGCTTACGGCTGGCGAGATCGGCGTTCACATCGGGCGGACCACGGACGCCATTCACACCCGGATAAAGCGACTGAAGGAAAGAGCGAAAGGCGTATGACGAAGCCGAAAGAGACCGCCGATATTCCGATGCCGGCGGGCAAGTCCGAACGCGAAGCGCTGGCCGAATTGAGGCTTGAGCCCTTTCTGCGTCACGGGTTTCTTGCCAATCACCTCTCCAGCCAGATTGTCACTAGCGACAGCGTCAAATGCAGCTCGGCTGAGGTTGGCGATGCCATGCGGGCAATGGCGGAGCGCATCTCCGCCGGTGATCTAGCGCCGGTGACGAACATGCTTCTGAGCCAGGGGATCATGCTCGACGCAAACGCAACCGAGTTGATGAACCGGGCTTGGCGGAACGCAGGCGAATACCCTGATGCGTTCCGCAGCTACATGGGTCTGGCGATGAAGGCGCAGGCGCAGAGCCGCGCCACCTTGGAAGCGCTGGCAAAAATCCACCAGCCGCGTGAACAGATCGTGCGGCATGTCCATGTCTATGAGGGCGGACAGGCGGTGGTTGCCGAACAATTACACATGCACGGACCGGGGGTAGTGAATGCAGGAAGTGACGATCAATCTCATGCAGCCCGAGCCGGAAGTGCTGGCGAACGCGCCTCGCTGCCTAGCCCGAACCCGCTCGGGGACACCGTGCCAATCGCCGGCAGTCCGGGGGAAGCGCAGGTGCCGGATGCACGGCGGCACCAATCCCGGCGCGCCGCGCGGCAATCGCAACGCGTTAAAGCACGGGCTTCGGACGGCTGAGATGTCAGCGTTGCGGCGAATGCTACGGGACGTTTTTTGAGACTACTTGGTCAGCCCGCTGCCGGCCACGTCGCGTAGGGTAGCCGAAGATGGCCGATCCGGCAGACGTCGGTTACGAGACGCCACCGGCAATGCTGCCTTGCCTCGTTGGCCAGGAATCGTTGAACATCGCCAAAGAATAACGGTGGCAGCGACGCGACGGCCGCTAGGGTCCAGACTCATTCAGAGCCAGAACGCGATGGCGGTTGCAAGCGCAACGCCTGAGAGGAAGTTGGCCGCCAGCTTGTCGTAGCGGGTGGCGACGCGGCGGAAGTCCTTGAGACGGCAGAAGGCGTTTTCGATGAGGTGGCGACCGCGATAGCGGTCCTTGTCGTAGCGGATAGCGCGCTTGCGGTTGCGTCGGCCCGGGATGACCGGAACAGCGCCTCCATCGCGCAGCGAGCGCCGTAGCCTGTCGGCATCGTAGCCTTTGTCGCCGAGCAGGTAGCGCATGCGCCCGGCGCGTTCGAAAAGTGCCGGTGCCGCCTTCACATCGCTGACATTGCCGGCCGTCAGCATCAGCGCGTAGGGGCGCCCGATGACGTCGGTGAGTGCATGGACCTTGGTGGTCCAGCCACCGCGCGAGCGGCCGATCGCTTGCGCCGAGCGCCCCCTTTTGCGCCGAACGCCGCGCGCTGTGCCTTGACGTAGGTGCTGTCGATCGAGGTGCTTTTCGTCATCGCGCCGGTATCCACCAGAGCATCCAGCAGCTTCAGCCAGAAGCCGCGGTGCGACCAGCGGTTGAAACGGTTGTAGATCGTCGTCGACGGACCATAATCGGGCGGACATTCGCACCAGCGGCAACCAGCTTTCAACACGTGCAGGATGCCCGAGATCACCCGGCGGTCATCAACCCGCCGTGCGCCGGGCTGGTTCTTTGGCAAATGCGGCTCGATCGCCGCCCACGCATCATCCGACAACCAGAACAGCGCCATCCCCTACCTCCCTTGATCCACCCCACCGGTGAATCAGGAAAGTCCCAATCCTTCAAGTCGCTGATTGGGTTTGAACCTTAGGAAGACGGTCGGGCAACGATCGTAGCAAATTGATGCTATTGCATCGCTCATAGCTGCGCTCGAATAAGGGAATCTGCCCTTTATTCAGCCGTCATTTCCCGGGCTTCCAATCGACCTCAACGGGTTTTCCGTACTTGGTATTTGCCTGCTTGAACTTCATCAGTTCGAGCCGATCCTGCTCGGCAATTCGCAGACCGGCCGGCGTCGTTGAGTTGGATCCTTCGCAGTAGGCTCGGACGTTTACTAGCTTGTGCCGCGCGGCCACGTAGTTCCTAAACTCCTCTGACGCAGCCCCACCTTTGCCATAGGGGTGAGCAAAGACAGGCGAGAAGTAGATGGCCGGAAAATCTTCAACAACACAATATGTTGCAACCGTACTGACCGGCTGGGCGGAAGCGGAAGCCGCAATGGCGCATATCACCAGTGGTGCAAACGATACTCTTCCCATCTCGCATCCCCCTGAGTCCCTATAGCTGGGTAACAGTTCGCTGAAGCATCATCAACTAGTTGCAGTAGCTGTAAGCCGTACTCTGGCCGGTGAACCGTAAAGAATCTGCGTTTTCGCTGCGGTTACGCTTATGACAATGTTTTCCGAGGTACCCAATTAGTGGCCGCTACCTAGGAAATGGAAAGTTCCTGATGGTAGATGCGGGGGATCTGAACGACTTAAATAGGCGCTCGGCGCATCGCGCCCGCGCAGCCTGTCCTAGGTGACGAGCGCCATGCTGCCCAGCACTCGCCGGTCATCGATCCGGCTTGCCGGGAGTTTTGGATGGTCGGCCCTCGCAGCGATCTTAGCTGGTACGTCCAATCGCCAATAGCCCGCATGGCGACGGCCTGTTCGAACGAGGTAAACCCTTCTTGAACATATCAGATTGAACAGTTCCGGTGTCCGATCACGGTAGGTATCAGCTCAATCGGACAGTTCGGGCGCAGGGTCTAGAGCCTGCCTGAACACTCTACACGAACGGTGACTCTGAACCGTCCTCAACCGACAGACGATCGTTCTGATGCGAGCACGATCGGTGCTGGCCAATAGGGGACCGCGGTCGTACCGAAAAGCCGGCAACGACGACTCTCCCCATATTCTGGATGCAACATGCTCAACGCAAACCAAGCTGTATCGGTCTGGGGCGAGGAACCGCACGAAGGGTTTACGCTGAGCGATAATGCCTGCGAACCAAGCGGTGCTGTCGTTACGAGCGTGAACTACGCGATGCTCCTTCGATACGAACCTGCGCAACCTACCGGCAAAGCCATGCTTGTTTTTTCGGGTGGAGGGTACACCCAGTTGATGGTTGGGCGCGAGGGCATCGCTGTCGCGAAATGGCTGAACGGCCTTGGCTACAGCGCGTTCGTGCTTATCCATACGTTTCCGGACGCTGCCCATGGTCCGAGCGCTGCCCTCGACGACGCGATCGAGGCGATGCGCATGATACGCGCCAATGGCTGGGCGCGGGACGGTCTTGGCGTTGTCGGTTTGTCGTCCGGCGGCCACCTCGCTGCATGCCTTGCAGCCTCCTATCCGGTCGCGTGGCCCGCGCCAGCCTCACGGTTCCCGGACCAGTCCAGCCGACCCGATATTCTGGTGGTGGGCTATGCGCCGATCTCAACCAATGCGAAGGGGCGTACGATCATCGCGGACAAGCCTCCGCTGCCGCCGGTCGAGAAGCAGGCGATGTACGATGCGCTCCAGCCGGACGCGATGATGGTTGGCTCACCGCCACCGACGTTCATCGTGTACTCGGATAGCGACGACGTGGTGCCGGTCGAGAACGCCTATCGGTTACGCGACGCCGTGAAGGCCCACGGCGGAACAGTCGAACTGCATGTGTTCAGCGATGCGCCGCACGGCTTTGCGCTGGATACGCCATCGGGTCCGGTGACGCTCTGGCCGCAGCTTTGTGCTGCCTGGTTGCGGCAGGTTGGCTTCTAGGGCTGGCCCATCTCCGATCGGTTTGCCGAGTTCCTGCGCTTCACAAATGATCACGTGGGAGCCATGCCCTTGCTTGGTGTAACCGTGGGATGTTAGCGTTATCGGAAAGCAGCATAAGCTGCGCGTAAGTTGACGAGAGGATAGCCCGTTGCGTCTTTCACTAAATCTTGCCGCGGCTGTAGCCACCATTGCCATTCTTGCCGGGTGCTCCGCGACGGGGCCGGGACAGAATGAAACGGCGCCGAATGCTGCCACTTCCACCGATCCCGCCGCCGAGCCGCGCAGCCCAGACGGCAAGCGCTACCTCGCACAGCCGTTGGTCAAGGACCTCTTCTTCGCCGATCCATCCGCGCACGTCTTCAACGGCAAGATTTACGTCTATCCCAGCCACGACGTCGATGCAGGCATCCCCGACGACGACCTCGGCAGCCAGTACGCGATGCATGACTATCAGGTGCTGAGCATGGATCGCCCTGGCGGTCCGGTAACCGTTCATCCCGTCGCGCTCGATCTGAAACAGATTCCATGGGCATCTGAAAAGGCGTGGGCGCCGGACGCTGCGTACAAGAACGGCACCTATTACCTGTATTTCCCGGCCAAGGACAAGCAGGGCGTGTTCCGCGTCGGTGTTGCGACCTCCTCCTCACCGGTCGGTCCGTTCAAGGCGGAGCCAAAGCCGATCGAGGGTGCCTACTCAATGGACCCGGCCGTGTTCACCGACGATGACGGGCAGAGCTATTTGTACGTGGGCGGCATCTGGGGCGGTCAGCTCCAGCGCTGGGCAACTGGCAAATATGATCCGAACGCCGGCGATACCGATTTAAAGAAAGACGATCAGCCTGCTTTGTCGGGCAAGGTTGCGCGCTTGTCCCCCGACATGAAGTCGCTTGCCGAACCGCTGCGCGACGCGACCATTCTCGACGAGAAGGGCAAGCCGGTCCTTGGCGGTGATCATGACCGTCGCTTCTTCGAAGGATCGTGGACCTTCAAGCGTGACGGCAAATATTACTACATGTACTCGACCGGCGACACGCACTTCCTGGCTTACGCCATCGGCAACAGCCCATACGGGCCGTTCAAATATACAGGGCGTGTCCTGGAGCCGGTTCAGGGCTGGACCAGCCACGGATCGGTGTTCGAGTTCGACGACAAATGGTATCTGGCGTATCACGACAGCCAGCTGTCGAATAAGAACCACCTGCGTTCGGCCAAGATTACCGAACTGCGGTTCCGTCCGGACGGCACCATCGAAACGCTCAAGCCGATCAAGGACTGAAGCCGTCTCTTCCGGCGCAGGGTGATCGGCAAAGCGCACACCGCGATTTTTCGCCTAGCTTGTCCGAACGTCGCATATTGCTGATTTGTGTCCGGTCAGCGGCAACTCGCTGCGCGACCGGCGGTTGAGGCACAATGGCCCCCTCAACAGTCCCTTTCGCTCTTGTCGTCGACGACGATCCGCTGATCCTGATGGATACGACGGTCATCCTAAAGGATGCAGGCTTTCGCGTTCACGAGGCGATGGACGGTAACGAGGCAACGGCCATCTTGGCGGAACACTGGGAGAGCATCATACTGCTGTTCTCGGACGTAGATATGCCCGGCGATATGAACGGCTTCGATCTTGCCCGCCACGTGGACCACCATTGGCCACACATTGAGATTGTGATTGCCTCCGGCCACGTTCTGCCGGCGGAGGGCGACATGCCCGATCGCGCGACGTTCATCCCAAAGCCGTTTAACAAGCGCACCGTACATGAGCATCTTGCGACAATGCTCCCCGATGAGAAGAAGCCCGAACCGCTAGCGAAGGCGGTTTAGCCACCGCTCTTCGACAGCACGAACGCGCCCAGGAAGCCGCAGACCGCAATCAGTCCCGAGTAGTCATGCGTCGCCTCGGTCGCTTCAGGGATCATCGTATCGACCAGCATCGCGAGGATGGCACCCGCTGCCACAGCGGTAACCCCGGCGATCAGATCCGGGCTGCTGCCGGCAAGGGCGACGTTGCCGATCATGGCCGCAATCGCGGAGGCAACCGCGATGCCACCCCAGACGCCGAAGATGTAGCGGGCGCCATGGCCAGCAGCCTTCATGCCGGCCGCGCTCGATAATCCTTCCGGGACGTTCGACAGGAACACCGCCGCTACCGTCACCATGCTCACTCCGCCGCCGCTGAGCAGGCTTACACCGATCACCACGGACTCTGGGATGCCGTCCAGCAGCGCGCCTATCGCAATGGCGGTCCCTGAGGCAGAACTGGCGTCCGGCTGGCTCTCGTCCGGGTTTGAACCTGAGCGCTTGCGGTGCTTGGCTCCACGTCGCGATACGACGATGTTGGCCAACGTATAGACGGCAGCACCGCCAAGAAAACCGAACGCAGTCGAGTCGAAGCCGCCTTGCTTGAACGCTTCGTCCATTAAGTCGAACGCAACTGCCGAGATCAATACGCCGGCACCAATCGCCATAACCGACGCAATCAACCGCTGCGGGAGACGGACAAAATAAGCGATCAGAGCGCCGATCAGCAGCGCCGAGCCGCCCACCAACCCCCAGAAGCCGGCGGCCCAGATGCCGGTCATGAGATGGGTGGCACCGATTGGATGCAGACAGGGGTTTCGCTCATAACATCTCCGGTACCGGCGTTGGTCGCCAGACCTGCCGTTGACGTTTCGATGTGTAGCACGATTTACAACGGCAAGTCGGACGCGACGCTATTCGCAACCGACCCCATCACCATCACGATCGAGGCGCCTGCTATAGCCGGGATCGCCGGCACGAACGGGCGCTGCGCCGGCCGCTCGTGCCGCTGCACAGTTACGAAAGTTCGTGCTTTCGGATAGATTCCGACGCGTCTCTGCAAGCGGCTGTCGGGTGCTTGATCTATGGCAGTGGTAGCCGGTCCCGCCCTTCCTATCATTGTGGCAGCCAGCGGCGTTCAAACCGCCGGGCGTTGCGAGAAAGCCGAGGAGGTAGACCACAGGCACAAGTGTAGCAGTGTAGGTGATCGGCTTCCTACCTTACGAACCGGTGTGGCTGGCGCAAAGCAACGCCAGCCACACGCGCTCACTTGCTCGAAGTCTGAACTACCATCGGTGCTGGTGCCGTCGTGCCCGTGAAGGCAACCGGTACGTCTTCATCGAGATAGCCAGTGATGTTCGAACCGGCCGGGATGCGGGCACTCGTCCCGGTCATGAAAAAACCGGCGACGGGCACCAAGGCGATTGCACCAACAACACCCGCCGTTCCGGTCACACCCTTATCGTCCATCTGACCAGACAGGCGAAGGCGTCGACCGTTCGTTTCGACGTAAACGAGGCGCGCGCCGATGCGGCCGGATTTGCCCCACATGCCCTTGTTGCGAATGTCAGTAACTTCGCCGACAGCATGGGCACCGACTGGGATAACGGTCACGCCGTTGACCTGCACCGCCTCGGCAACTTCGAGGTTGAACCGCTGGCCGACCTTCAACTTTTTGCCTTCAGTCGTGAGCCCATCGAGCGTGCGAAGGACGACGGACGTTCCCGCGCGCAGAACCGACGCGTCGCCGCGGACGACCACTGCTGTTGCTGGCGCTGCCGGCGCTACGGTAGCGGTCTGAGCATGCGCTGAGGATGCCAGCACGACGCTAGCGGCAAGCAAAAGTGCCTTTTTCATATAGCCCCCAAATTCGATTCGGCCCCCCGGCCGAACTGCGGCAATCGACTACCAGTTCGATGTGACGTCAATAGGTCTGCTGAACGATAGCGCTGATACTCAAGGTCTAGTTCGCAGCGAACGTGACACGTCGCGGTAGGCTCAGCATGCTACTTGCGATCTCGCATAACCGACGCTGGCGACTTGTTGACCGGCGGACGCGTGCAATGGGGTGAACAACGCCCGCCGGCCGCGACCATGCGGCCGCGTCGTCACGATGGCATGCGACTGCGCGAATATCCAAGGAGGTTGTACGTCGCTGCGAACGGGTCGGTCCGTCGTCGTCGTTGCCTGCCGATCGCGCAGGCTGACGATCACGTCGCTTGCGAATCGTTCCCTATCCGTTCTACTTTGCGCTGCCCGATAGCTGGGCGACTCGACATGCCAAGGGAGCTTTCGATGCAGCACGACCTGCGTCTGCGTGCGGCTGCGCGCGCGATCTATGACGCCTGCTATCCGTCCGACGACTGGGCACGGTTCGGGTTCGACGAGGCCGAGCGTTACGGCACCGTTGAGTACCGGCAGGCGGTCGATGCGGCCCAAAGGGCACGGTGCGTTCTGGCTGCACGTGGCGAACAACTGACGCTGGCGGTCCTGCCATGAGGCGGAAGGGCGAACGTCCGTTGCCGGTGTACCTCGACACATGGTCCGACACCCATCCGGTCGCCCGTGCGATCGCTACCGGATCGTGGTGGTTCGACGCGTGGGTCGCGCAGAAGACGACGCCTTATGACGCGCTATCGCGGCTGACTGGAATCCCTCGACCGCGGCTCGATACGATCGCTCGGAAAGATCGCGTGTCGCTGGCCGAACTGGACGCCCTTGCCCGTGCGTGGTCGATCAGTGCGGCTGATCTGCGTGCGTCCGTGCCGCCCGAACTCGTGGTGCCGTGAACACATGCTGGAAGAAAGCGCACGCGAGCCGCGCAGCCTGAGCCCCCCGGCACGATCAGCTCGTCAGCTACTGATCCATTTTAATGCTGGACTGGTTTACGTTGCGTAACGAATTGACCGCTAACGTACATACCGGAGACGACGCGTTAGATGGTATATCCGCTTCATCGCTATCGGTCATTCGTGAATCTGACGCCGGCGGAAGAGCAAGCGTTGCTCGATCTGGGCGATCCCCCAGTCGTTCACCACAAGCGCGAGACGTTCCAGCGTGAAGGAGAGACGGCTCAGGGTTTTTACCTGCACATCTCCGGGTGGATTATTTCGTCGGTTACCCTGCGCACGGGAGATCGCCTTATTCAGAAGGTGCATCTGCCGGGAGATATGCTCGGCACACCTAATGCCGTGCTGTCCACGACCGCAGATAGCTTGACCGCGATCACGGAAGCCACAACCGCATTTGTGCCCTTTGCCCGGTTCGGACAGCTTTTTGTCGACTTGCCGCGCTTGGGAGCGCTGTTCACGGTAGCGATCCAAATGGAGCGTCTGAGACTGCTCGATATGCTGGCCACCTCCCAAAACGCATCGTCAAACGAACGGTTTGCCCAGTTTCTGCTTGATTTACATCAACGGCTCGATGCGATCGGCGCCGTTGATGGGGACGCTTTTCATATCCCACTGACGCAGGAACAGATGGGTGATCTATTGGGCATCACGCCGGTTCACATGAACCGGACGGTCCGAACGTTCGACAAGAACGGCTGGATTGCGCGGCACGATCACCATGTGAAACTACTCGACATTGCGGCGCTGCGGGCGATCTCTCCGCTACCGTTGCGGTGCCCAGCCTTCGAACCGAGTTGGCTTCCGCCACCGCGGTAACTGGCGCCGGCTGGCGGTTCGGCACCGAGGCAATCAAGCAGCCCTATCGCGATATGGAGGTCGCTCGTCGGTGGTCCATGCGTGGGAAGGAATGACCCATCCAGCGGCTGATGTGCGATTGATGGCCTATTATCCCGTGATGCTGTGCAAACCCTGCTCGCCCCGAAGCCTCCACCGTCCAGCAAATACCGTATAAGAACAATGCGAAGATTATCGCCTGATCGTAATTACTTGCGAACTATTCCGGTCTACAGGTGCCTGCCATAATAAGCGGCAAAACGCGTCGCCAATATGGGGGGATCTAATGCACGCGGACAACGCTGTTTTAGGATCGATAGGCCGAAAGCGCGTTTGCTTGGCGTTGTCGACGGTGAATGGTTCGGTTCTGCACGAGACCATTCGGACGTATGATGCGCAGGTGGTAAACGGCGTCTCTGCCGCCCTGACGACCTTTCAGCGCGATCTCGGCATTTCCGCCCTTCCGCGTCGATCGGCGTTCTCGGTTCCGGGGCTTGTTCGGGGAGACGCAATATCGATCACCAAGACTAGCTGGTTCTTGTCCCGGTCCGGCTTGAAGGCAATGCTGGGGGAGCCGCCGCTCGTACTGAACGACTTCGCTGCCGAAGCTTGGGCACTATGCGCGGCAGAAGGGCAAGTTCGCGAAGCGTTCAGTGGTTCGAATGGAAGCCCTGCAAAACGGTCGGGTACCTTCTTGGTGATGGGAATCACGTCGGGGTTGGGCGTCGCCGCAGTCCATCGCAGCGAAACGGGCGTTGTAACTGTGCTGCCAACGGAGGCGGGGCACGGTGCTTTTGCGGCTGCTACACCGGAATTGACCGATCTAGCGGCATCGCTTTCACTTGGACGCCAACCGGTAACGGCGGAGGGATTGGTATCCGCGCCCGGGCTACTGGCTATTTACAACGCGTTGTCGCGGCAGCGGGGTTGCTTGCCCCGTGCTAAATCCCCGGAGGAAATAACCCGATCGATGGCAACCGATCCGATCGCACATGCCGCTTGCGATTTGCTTGCCAAGGCGTTCTGGGCGCAAGCCGGAAGCCTCGTAATGACCCTCGGTGCTTGGGATGGCCTGTTGGTTGCAGGAGCGGTCGCTCATGCGATCCTGCCGTCTTTACGAAAACCTGAAGCGCAGGCGCTGTTCGCAAATTCGATAAAATACCGGCGCGCACTCTCGGATGTCCCAAGATCACTGGTTTCTTACGAGAATGCGGAGCTGGTCGGTTTGGGAGAAGCACTACGGCACCGGTGGGGGCATGCTTGACCGCGGCTATTTTAAGCGGGTCGGAATGTCAGCAGTTTTGCGCGTCGGAAACACCGGCCCCCGAACCGTCATGGCTGTCGCATCATACGGCTGCTGCAACGCGACCACCTCGTCGTAGCTGCCCTGCAACCAAGTATCGCAGTCCTCCGGCCGCAGGATCGTTATCATCGCTTTGGGGTGGATCGGCGCAACCAGTTCGTTCGGATCGCATGTGACCATCGTAAATCCGTTGCCCTCGGCCGCCTGTTGCCAGAACCCGGCTACCGCGAACGTCGGCTGGTCAGTGACCTGAAACCACATCTCTCCCTTCAGAGGGGGCTTCCCGTCGCCAAGGTCGTGCTTGTCTGGCGTCCATTCGCAGAACTCGGTGAGGGGCACCAAACAACGGTTCGCCGGGTCCGCCGCCAGCTTGCGCCACTGAGGCAGCTTGAGGTTGCGGACATTCGTCATCGGCCAAGCCGCCTGACCGCCCAGCACGTCCCACGACATGATGTCCCAGCCGCGCTCGCCATCCTGTTCGCGGATGACATAGGCGCGTCCCTTCGGGCGCAGCTCGTGCGGATTGAAGCGGTTGTCGCGTGGGCGTTCGGGGAACAGCTTTGCGGCTGATCCGAACAGGCCGGCGGGTTCGCCGGCGAATCGAGCACGATTACACATAGCCCGATGCTATCGCCTGAGCAGTTCCAGGCAATCGATCCATTCCGGATATCAACCCTAGTGATGAACGGAACGTACCAAACGGAAAGAGTTATACGATTGCTGGCCTTCGCTGTGAGCGGGACTGGTGAGGGCGGGCCGGGGATCGTCGGAAGGGAATACGTCGATCTCTACCTGCCGTTGTACAGCCTCCAGGCTTTGCCACCCCGCGCCCACACGAGCGGAGCACGGCAACGTATTGGTGACGAGAGTACAGATCGCGTGTTCACAATATGTTCCGTTACGCGCTACATGGATCGCCTTGGTGATTCGGGACAGGCGCTATGGGTACGGTACAGCTTCACGACGTTGCATATGATCTGATCCCCCAATCGCTCCCGTGCTTCCTTGTCCGAACGCCCGCCGGTTTTCCATCGCCCGCACAGGACGACATGGAGGAGCCGATCGATCTCGGCGCGTACCTAGTCGAGCATCCGGCTGCGTCGTACATCATGCGCGTCGAAGGCGGCTCGATGGCTGGCGCGGGTATCAACGACGGTGACCTGATCGTCGTGAACCGGGCGAAGCGTCCTCGCACTGGATCCATCGTCGTGGCACTGGTCCATGGCGACCGGACGTTGAAGCGTTTGAAGCACATGGACGGACGCCACTGGTTGGTCCCAGAGGCCGACGGCTTCCCGCACATTCTGGTAGACGAGTACGTTGAGATCTGGGGCGTCGTAGTCGGCGTCGCCCGGAAGGTGTCGTGACCAACCCGATCGCCCTGATCGACTGCAACAACTATTATGTCAGCTGCGAGCGTGCCTTCGACCATAGTCTGGTCGGCGTGCCGGTGATCGTGCTGTCGAACAATGATGGCTGTGCGATAGCCCGCTCGAGTGAAGCGAAGGCGCTCGGTATCAAGATGGGGGATCCGGCCCACCATCTGCGAGACCTCATTCGGCAGCACGGCATCAAGGTCCGGTCATCGAACTATACCCTTTATGGCGATATGCAGCGACGCGTGTTGGCCGCTGTCGAGCCATTCGTCCGCGACTTCGAGATTTACTCGATCGACGAGATATTCCTCGATCTTGCTGGGTTCGAAAGCCGTGATCTGGTCGCCCACGCTCACGCAATGCGTAGCCAAGTGCAGTTGTGGACGACTATCCCGACATGTGTCGGCATCGCGCCGACCAAGACGCTGGCAAAGCTGGCGAATGCTACCGCCAAGAAGCGACCTGAGTTTGGCGGTGTGGCCGACCTGCGCGACGAGGGCATACGCGAAGCAGTGATGCAGACGTTCCCAGCCGAAGACATATGGGGCGTGGGCGGTGCGACGGCACGCAAGCTGGCCGACCTCGGCATCACCACCGCAGCGACGTTGCGCGACATGCCTCTGAAGCAAGCGCGAGCGATAGGGACGGTCGTGCTCGAGCGGTTGGTCGCAGAATTACAGGGCGTCCCGGCTGGCGCTGTCGAAACGGTCGAGCCGACCCGCAAGGGCATGGCAGTGACGCGATCGTTCGGGACGCCGGTTCACGACTTCCACGGCATGATGGGCGCGCTGTCACAGTACGCCATGCGCGCGGGGGAAAAGCTGCGGCAGCATGGGCTAGTTGCGGGCCGGTTCACTGCATTCTTCCATACGAACAGGCACAAGCCGGACCGGCCGCAATACGCTGGTTCGCGATCAACGACGCTGCACCCGATGACCAGCGACAGTTTTGAACTGATCGCCGCGGCCCGTCGCTGCGCGGAGCGGGCATGGCGGGACGGCTATGCCTATACGAAGGCGGGCGTCCTGCTGGACGACCTTCTGCCGGCTGGCGATCGTCCACACACGCTGTTCGAAGGTGACCGCGCGACCCGCGAACGGTTGATGGCGGCGCTGGACGAAGTGAATGGGAAGTTTGGCCGGTTCACGGCCGTCCCGGCGTCGCAGGGCTTCAAGCGTCAGTGGCGGTTGCGATCAGAGAGCAAATCGCCGGCATGGACGACCGATATTGGCCAGGTACCCACTGTTCGTGCATAGCGCGTGCCAACAAGCAGTCCGATCGAATAATAACGCAAAAGAAATAGTGCTGGAACCGCAATGATGTGTAGCCAATTATGGCTGACCGATCCTAATAATTGCGGAAAGGGTTTAATATGGCATTCAGGAACAACGACGCTGTAGTAACGACTTCTACTATAGCAACTGTAAACGCCAATGGCTCCGCGGACACGTATGCCGCTACCGGCCCTACGGCCTTCGTATTCGCCGAAGGCCCTACCGGGGACGACGCGTTCATCGGCTTCGGAAGTGACGACGTCATTCTGACGACGCGAGCGCTTTTCGATGGGGATAACGACGGATACATCTCCGCCGGCGCGAACGGGATCATCGATATAGATCGCACAAGCGCCGAAAACGCGGGCGAGGATAACGTCGTGATCGCGTCGGAGCTTCCCACATCCAACCCCTTCGAACTCCGCATCCTCGGCAGCAAGGGCGGGCAATTCGCCTACGCAGACGGTGCCACTCGGAAGAACCTGTGGGCGCAGTTTGGCCAAGAAAACGTGCTCGAGGGGACGATTGGCAACGACACAATCAGCGCTGCCGGCGGCCCCCGTGTTATTCTCCACGACAACGGTCTCGGGCTGAACCTAGGTGGCGATACCATCTCAGGCTTTGGGGCGGACGATCTGCTGGTTACCACACGTCAACTCTACGACGGTAACGACGACGGTACGATCGGCTTCGGCCGCAATCGGGTACTGGATACGTCTGGTACCGGCGGGCCAAATGCTTCCGACCCGAGCGACGGCCTCGGTGGTCAACTCAAGTTCGTTGATTCTACCATTCGGTCGGTCGAGTACCTTGGGTCGCAGGAGATCAACGGCGTGACCTATTATTACTATGGTACCAGCGGCTCAACGTTCGTTCCCGGTGGGGACTTAGCTTAAACCCCTGTGAGACCCCGCCGCGCTTAGCGATGGGGTCTCCGGCCCCCGGACGTTCTTTGTGCAGGGCGTATAGAAGGCCGCGTTCCCGTCAGTTCCGAAGCGCTGCTACTCAACGAACCATTCCCCAAATCCCCATGAGCAGTGCCGCAGCCGTCAGGAAGGTCAACACGGCGGCCTCCGCATACAGCAGCCATTCCCGCCATCGCTTCACTGGCGTGTCCCGTCGCTCAGCGCGTCCAGACGGGCAGCCATGTCCATGAAGCGAGCGACGCCCGCTTCGTCGCCAGCGTATGCCAGCGCCGTGATCCGCTCGGCGATCCAGTCGGGTGCGCGGTCGCCGTGCAAGCGGATTGCGAGTAGGGCTTCTGCCCACCGTTCCTCCTCCTTCGTCATGCCGCTGTCGCCCGTGCTGGTTCAACAACGATGCCTGCGCCAGTACCGTTGCCATCGCAGCACCGTGCCGCTCGCCACCATTGCACATGAAACGTCGCCGTTCTTCGGCGATACGCACCAACCACCTGTTCGTCCACGGCCTGCGCTTCCATTCGATACGCAACGCAGCGTCGGTCCGCGAACGAGGATATGCCCCTGTCGCGATCGCCCGTTTTTCTTGCCCAAAAGCTCCACCAGCGTGTCACGCGCGACTTCCGCCGATGCCCTTGGACACGGCTGGTTCGTCCGGCACGTTCCGTCACGCTCTCGTGCTGCGATACCGGCGAGACGTAAGCGCGGTCCTTCGCGACACCAGACCGGCCCGTCGCCATCCCACACGCGGGTAGGTGTGCAATTGAACGGTTTCCCCGCGGGGATAGCGGCGCTGGCAAGCAATACGGCTATGAGCATTGATACGTGGTACGGTGGAAGCGCCGTTTCAGCAACGTTCGCCGTAAGTTCTCCAACTGCCCATAACTGCCCATGCGCTAGGCGGACCATCGTGAGGTACAGTTCGATCTAATTCGCAGGCGGGCGAACACGGTCGGTGTGCCCTGCATCCATCCATAGGAGCAAGGACAATGGGACTGTTCACTCCATTCGCGGAAGTCCTGGCCAGGGTCACGCAGACCCCTCCGGCGCCCACCTATACCCCCATACAGTTCGCGAACGTCGGCGAGGCATTGCTGGCCATTCATCGAGCGCAAGCGATGGGGCCGGGTGTCGCCATCTGCATCGCACAGACGTTCGCCCGCACCGCTGCCGATCGGCTGGGGCTGACCGAAGCCGGGGTATGGGACGCACTGCTGACCGCGCATCCTGATCTGACCGGTGCTTTGTGGTCCGGCTCAATGTGGAATGCGCTCGCCGCCGAACTTTTTGGCAATCTCGGGATCACTGTCGAACCCACCATGCATTGAGGAATTACGATGGGCATTTTTTCGTTTGTGGGGGGTCTGTTCGGCGGCGGCGCACAAAAGAGAGGCGCTACGAAAGCGGCTGCCGCTCAGATAGATGCAGCGAACAAGGGCATCGCTGAACAGGCGCGTCAGTACGATCAGTCGCGTGCCGACTTCATGCCCTACCTCAGCGCCGGGACAGGCGCCCTTAGCCAGATGAGCGGACTGCTCGGGCTGGGTGGCGGCGATCAACAGACCGCGGCCATTGATGCGCTTGAGGCATCGCCGATGTTCGGCTCGCTCGTCCGGAACGGCGAAGAAGCGCTGTTGCAGAATGCGTCCGCGACTGGCGGCATCCGTGGCGGCAACACGCAGCGCGGCCTCGCGGACTTCCGGTCGGACGTGCTGTCGCAGCTCGTTCAGCAGCAGCTTGCCAACCTCAGCGGGCTGGCCGGCATGGGTATGGGCGCAACGGGGTCGGTCGCTCAACTTGGCGCGAACAAGGCGAACGCCACAACCGGTCTATACGACTCGATTGGCGACGCTACAGCGATGAAGCACAATATCCGCGCGGGCGTGAACGCGAACATGTGGAACCAAGCAGGGAAGTTCCTGGACGAGGCGTTCGGTGAGCAGTTGAAGTCGGGTCTGGCAAAGCAAGCTGGAACCCTCGCCAAACTCGGGGGGATGTTCTGATGAGCATGTTCGATTACTCCGCCGTCCAGCGCAACGCCGCGATGCTCATGCCCGAACTGCAAGCTGAAACCCTGCGGCAGCAGTTGGGGGTCGAGCAGCTTCAGTCGGCGAAGCTCGGCAACGTCGCCGCTGAGCAGGAGATGCAGGCTCGGCAGATCGCGGCACAGGACGCACGGCAGCGCGTCGGCCAGCGCGACCTTGCCCTACAGCAATTCCAGACCCGGCCGACGCATCAAGGCGCCCTGTCGTTGATCACGAGTTTCCCTGAGCTCCGTGAACCGATCACAGAAGCTTGGAAGCTGCGAGAGGACGCGCAGAACCAATCGGACCTGCGATTCCTCGGTACCACGCGCGCGCTGCTGATGGGCGGTCGGGTAGACGATGCCATCGCACAGGCCGAGCAACGCATCACGATCGATCGCAAGGCGGGTGACGACGTTTCCGACGATGAAGCGATGGTTAAGCTGATGCGGGAAAATCCGTCCTTGGCAGCGGTGCAGATGACCGGGCTAATCGGTGCGATCGTAGGACCGGAGAAGCTGGCTGATACCGTCGCCAAGCTGAACGAGGATGACCGGGCGGGTGCGCTGTTCCCGGCGCAGCGGCGTCGTGCGGTGGCAGAAGCCAGCAAGGCCGAGACCGAAGCGACCTATGCCCCGCAGATTATCCGGTCCAATTTGCTGAACGACGAGGCGAACCGTCGGAACGTCGACAGCCAGATCACGACCCGAGCAGCGCAGGTCGAGATTGCGCGGGACACCCTCACGACCAACGTCGAACTGAAGTTGCAGGAGATGGAGGCAGCGGGCGCGCGACCGGATCCGGGATCGGTGCAGATCATGAACACTGCCGTCGTGTCTGGTGCATCGAATACGGCACTTGCTCAACAGACCCGCGTCCTTGCCGACGAGTTCAGCGCGTCGCCTGCCCGCGGTGGCGCATTCTCCGACCTGACCGAATTCAGCAAGCGCACGTTCGGCGTGCAGGACGGCGTGTCGACACTCCGCGGTCGATACCAGCAGTTGGTCAACAACGCCGCCATCAAGTCGCTTCCCCCTGGTCCTGCAAGCGACAAGGACATCAAACTTGCGCGCGAGGGCTTCCCCCCGCCAACCGCGCCGAGGGATTACATCGTGTCGTGGTTGAAGGGCATGGCGAAGATGCAGGACATCGCCGCTGCGAACGATAACGCGCGTGCCGAATGGATCGCAGGTAACGGCAATCTCGGAACTGCCAAGCGCGACCTGACGGTCAACGGCGTGCAAATTCCAAGGGGCACGACCTTCGGCGCCTACCAGCAGCAGAGTGCGGCAACGGCGGGGAGGCAACAGCTTCCCCCGCGTTCGTACATGGAGTTTGGTCGCTGATGCCCGCAGCGACGCGCCGCTCGCCTACGTCATTCCGCGACCCGGAATACGACGGTATCGACCGCAACGTCGAGACTCGTCTTGGGCTGCCGACAGGCTTGTTGTCTGGCATTCGGGTTCGCGGGGAACGCAGCAACGCGGATGCCGTCTCATCGGCAGGAGCTCGATCGGTCTATCAAATTATACCTGCCACCCGCGCGGCGGTGATGCGCAAGTATGGCGTCGATGCCTACGCCGGACCGCAGCAAGCGGCTTTGGCTGCCGGATACTTGCTGAAGGAGAGCCTTGAGCGAAATGGCGGCAGCCGAGAAGCAGCGGTTGCTGAATACCATGGCGGGACCGATCGGCGGCAGCATGGCCCGATTACGCGGGCTTATGTCGGTCGAGTAACCGGGCAGGGGGGAAGTGTGGCGCAGGGTGGACAATCGACGTTCGAACGGGTGCAGGCTCGCCGTGAACGGGAACGCGAAGCTGACGCGGGACCCAGCTTGGCCAAGGTGTATATCGCCTATCGCCAAGACCGCATGTCACCCGAACAAGCTGCACAGTTCGAGCATGACGTGAACGCCGGTGCGATCCTTCTGCCGCCCGGTGGAAAATTGAAGCGGACGCCTGCCGCCCCTGTACTGCCGGCCGGAGTGGTCCGCGCCTACAACGACATGAACAGCGGGATGACGGTTCAACAGCGCAAGCAAGTCGACGAGGACTTGCGCGAAGGTATCGCCGCTCTTCCGCGCGGCGCGAAGCTGAATCCTTGGCGGCCAATGACCGCCGGTGAGGAAGCCAAGCGCGGTTTCGGGATCGGTTTGCGCGCGGTTATCGAGGGGACAGGGGACGTTGCCGGACTGGTAATGAACCCGGTCAATTCGCTGTTGAACGCAACTGGCCTACCGCAGCGTCTGACAGGCGGGGCCTTGCCAATGGCAAACGACCCGTCCGTCAACGTCGCGGATATGATGGGACTGTCCAAGCCGCAATTCGCATCCGAAAAGATGGCGTCTGCGGTCGAGCGTGGTGCCGCAGGGGGCTTACTGACTTATGGCGCGGGATCTGCTGGCACGATTGCAAAGCTGCCCGGTGCGGCGGGGACGGTGAGCCGTGCACTTGCTGCTGCACCGATCGGTGATGCCGTATCAGGTGGTCTTAGCGGTGCGTCGGCGGAAGGCGCCCGACAGGCGGGCTATGGTCCTGCGGGGCAGTTGGTAGCAGGCGTTGTTGGTGGCGGGTTGGGCATCGGTGGCGCAATCGTGACCGAACGCGCCGCTGGGCGCTTCCCTAGCCGTCGAGCTGCCGAAATGCCGGCGACAACTCCCCGTGAAGTTGTCTTGGATCGTGCTGGTGAACTGACTGAGGACGGACAGGAACTGGTCGCCCGGCATGGGTTCACGCCCGACGAAATTCGGCAAGCCTATGACGATAGCCCCGTACCGGCAGGCACTTCGCGCGCAGGGGTAGACCGTACTCCCGAGGTAGTGGAAGCCGAGGGCAGGGTACGCACGGCCCTTGAGGACGTGGGCCGTGCCGGCGGCCGCGTTGAGTTGCAGAACGGGGAGACGATCTCTCTCGACGCTAACCGTCCCAGCCGCACCGACCCGGAAGCGTTGGCCGCCGCACAAGCGAAGCTGTACCAGGCGCGCCAGGACTTGGAAGCAGCTCGCGCGGCCGCCGATCGGGCTACCTCAACGGATGCGCCAGTGCCCTCGGCGACTGCGGCTACAGAACAAGCGCCTGTGCCCGTCCGCGATCCTGACGTGGGTGTGTCGCCTGCTGATGCTCCGTCCCCAGTCCGCGGTACGCGGGCAGCTGCTGATCGGACGCGCGAGGCAGAAGCGTTGGGCATTCCCCTCACGCGGGGGCAAGCGACCCAAGACTTCGCGATCCAGGACACGGAGCAGACGCTACGTGCGCAGGCATCTGGCGAGGGCGACAAGGCTCGCACGTTCCTGATGGACCAGGCGGACAGGATCAGGGAAGCCGCCAGCAAGTTCCGCGACGCGTTCGGGTCTGCCGACATGACGCGGGCGGATCGCGGTCGGGTCGTTGTCGACGCCCTGCGCGAGCTTCGGGACCGGGGCAAGGATGGCATCAACACGCTCTATCGCGAAGCGAACGCGATGGGCAGGAACGGGTTGGCACTAGACGTCGAAGGCATTGCCTCGGCCGCGAAGCGTGCGCTGGTCGAGGCAGACGTGCCCGATAGCGTCAAGAACGTCATCCGGCAGGAAATGGCGCGCTACGGCATGATCGGCAAGAACGCCGTCACTGCGGAGGATGGGCTCACGACCGTAACCCTGTCCGATGGACGCAAGGTGCAGTTTTACGGCGATCCTGAACCGCTGACGGTCGGGAATGCAGAGCAATTCCGCAAGGCGATCAGCGCGCAGTATGCCGTCGATGGCCCGCGCAAACTGTCGCAGCCGATCAAGGGGGCGGTGGACGATGCTGTCGAGGCGGCAGTCGAAGCCGCTGCGCGGAGTGGCGTTGACGGACCTGTAGGCGAGAAGCTGCGGCAGGCTCGCCGCGCGGTTGTCGAGCAGAAGGAAACGTTCGCCGCCAAGGACGTGGTGCAGAGGCTGGTCGACTGGAAGAAGGGTACCCGAACCGACAATGTACTGCCGGAACGAGCGGTCAGCGAAGTGCTGTCGGGCGAGGTGAGCAACCTGCGCCGCGTGAAGGCGGTACTGCTGGGGAACTCGACGCCGACGAGCAAAGGGGCGTGGCGTGCCATCCAGGCGGAGGGCATTGGGGGTATCATTGACAAAGCATATACGGCGAACAGCAACCTCGGCAGCGGGCCGGTGGCGACTATCAACGGCGCGAAGTTGAACAGCGCGATCCTGCGCTTCGGCATCCCGAAGTTGAAAATCCTGTTGGATGAAGCCGACTTCGACCGACTGATGAGCCTGCGACGGGTGATCGGCGAGGCGACAATTCCGATCAGCGGCACGACGAACCCGAGTGGGTCGGCATTCAAGCTGATGCGCTTTCTTGCCCCAATGGCAGTCAAGTTCTCGGGCATTCCACTCATCGGGCCCGCGATCGATGTGGCGAGCGGCTTGGTCAAGCAGGCAAAGGCGACGGCGGAAGCGAGCAGGACGTTGGCCGGGATGACCAGCTACGGTGCCGAAGAAGCCGCGCGTGAAACCGCTGGCCGCGCTGCTCGTGGTGCGGCAGCTGCGCGCACAGGAAACGCTAAAGCAGATGAACAGGCCGCTGGCTTCATCGACGCGCTGGTTGATGCGGCACGGGCCGGACGTCTTGCAGCCGCAGTCGTCGCGTCAACGCCTCGGGACAACGACGAACGCTAGCCACCAGCGAGTTTCAGAATGGCGGCGCCTAGAAGCGGAATGCCGAATAGTGCCAGCATAGCGAACCCGAGCCTTACGCCCATCCGAAGCGGCGGCGTCGGCAAATAGTCGATGTGTCCGTTAGACGGGCCCGCGTCCGGCATGGGTGTTGGCCTCAATCCCGAGCCGGTGTCTGGCGCACCGAAGGGGCGTTCAGGTGTGCGGCCCTTCAAGGCCGCATATGCAAGAGTGATTGCTTTGGCTTTTTCGAGGCCGTCCGGACCAGAGTGGTCGGGATGGTACTTCTTCATTAGCGCGCGGTAGGCGGCATCAATCACTTCCGGCTCAGCGTTCTGTTGAATGCCAAGGACGGAATGCGGGTCGAGCATAGTCTCGACCCATAGCATAGCGGCGCGACATCAAGCCATCTTGATCGCGTTACCGGGCATGGATCGTGCGGAAGCGGTTACGCTTGGCATAGATGCCGAACGCGCGGTGAATTCTATCCTTGCGGGTTGATCGCGTCGCTCAGTCCTGCAGCCTTACGCCTTCACCACCCTCGGACGTGTGGCCGCCGGTAGCTATGAGAATAACGCCAGCGGCCAGCAGTGCCTTTTCCAAAGCGATGGCCGATGCGGCGTTGACCGTCTTGCCGTTCTCGAAGCGGTTGACGGTCATCACGCCAACGCCCGCAGCTTCCGCTAGTTCGGCGATTGTCCAACCTAGTAGGGCGCGCGCCGCCCGACATTGACCTACGCTAACCGGCATAAGGCGGTCTTAGCCCGAACGGCAGCGAACTGCCACGGGCTATTGCGGACGCTCGTGAGAAGTGGTACAAAATCTACCAGTGACGGCCGGGAGAGGAGATTGAGCCCTCCAAACCCGGCCTAACCAAACGATCACTAGGAGATCGAAGTGGCTATGAAGACCCTAACGCCCCACGTGCGTCCGGCCAAGACCGTGCGCGCAGTTCCCGCCCTTACCTCGATTGCAACGAAGACCGTCGACATGGCGCGTCAGCACCTGCGCACCGGCAACCCTGACGCCTATGCTCGCCTACTCGCCGGCCAGCACCGCGCGTCCACGGTGCGGCAGAAGGAAGCAATCGAGGCTGTCATCGCTGCCGACGCTTGCCAGCGCTTGTTCACCCGGCATGCCGCCAACGGTTGCCTTGTTGCGCGGGAGGGCTGACACATGCTCGCTACCCGACGTAACCTGATGGCGGCCGTTGCCGTTCTGCCGATCGCCGCGTGTCCGACGCCCGCGACCGCTGCCGCGAATGGGGTATCTGTCAAGCTGGCCGAGTTGATTGATGCGGCACGGGAAACCATGGCCCGTTCCGACAAGCATTACTACGAGGTCGAGATACCGGCGCACGAACGCGCAGAGGCCGCAATTGCCCGCATTCCACATGTGACGGTGCCGGTTAATCGGCCGGATGAAACCTACTGGACGACTGCCGATCCCCATGCGGCGCGGCTAGCCCGCAGCATCCTTGCCGGACACCCGAACCGGGGGCGCGGAAAGCGCGAACCGCTGCGTCGGTTCGTGGCGGCAGATCTGCGCCGCCAGCGTCAGGTCGAGCGCGCCCGTCGTGAAGTCGGGTTGACCGCCGCCACAGCCGCAAGCAACGAATACAGTGACCGCAACGCCGCGGCAGAATGGGACGTCGCCCGGTTCCCCGTTACGTCGTCCGCCGACTTCCATGCCAAGATAGCGTTCATGGTTGAGCGCGACATGTTCGACGGTCTGAACCATTCCGAACAGATGCTGGCAGATGCAGCCCGCCTCGCAGGCGTGGAGGCGTGACCATGGCAAACCTATCCCGCATCGCGACGCTTGCGCAGTTGCGCAGTGACATGTTCGATGACCTGCACATGGTCGCCGAGAAGGGCGCGGACTTCCGTCGTACCGGCGACCTGCGCAGCCATGACGCCGACAAGTTGGAAGGCCGGATCCACGACAACGCCGCCGCACTGGCGCATGTCATGCTCGCCGAGCAGCCGGCCGACGCCCACGACATAGCGTCACTGATGCATTGCATCGCCGACGCTGCCGATGACCTGCGCGACATGACGGGCAGCAAATCGGCGAACATGGTCGAGGCCGCGCGGCTGGCGTCCCTGATTGAAACCGCCGCCGATAATGTCGTCGCCTTCCTCGCGAAGTCGATCGAACCACGGAACGATAGCGAGCGCCGCCGCACGGCCGGCATGGTGCAGAAAGCCGCTCTTATCCCCTTCAACCAGCCGAAGGGGGAATAGCCATGTCGAGCATCACCGAAAGCGCAAAGGCGTGGCTGTCGATCGGGGGCCGCATCTGGATCGGGCCGGACAACCGGCTGGGGTCCATGATTAGCGCGGACCGACTGTTTTCGCTGAAGCTGTCCGATGAGGAAGCGGAACGGCGCATGGCGATCAGCCGGGCTTACAACGTGACGGAGGACGAACACGCCGCGACCGTGGCAACGCTGGTCCGTGAGTACGGCCAGCCGACCGCCAATTGCTTCATCCTCTGGCAGGAGGCTTAAGCCATGGCCTACGCGAACCAACACGCGCTTCACAGCGCCACCACCTCGTTCGATCCGCGCGCATGGCTCTCGGCTTTTGTCGCAATAGGGGGCGGCTACGCCCTCGCGTCCGGTCGGAAGCTCTGGCTCGTGGTGCAGGATTGTCCGGCTGACGATCTGACGCCGGTCATCGCCCAGATCGTCGGCAAGCCCGAACGTGCAGAAGCCATCCGCCTTTTCATCGAAGCCCAACAGCGTGGGGATCTGCACTGATGGACGACAACATCTTGAACCAGCGCGCAGCATTTGAAGCCGCTCACCAGGCTTACACTGACGCTTTCGCACATTTCGAGGCGTTGCCCCTTGGCGACGACCGCGAGAACGCCGCGCTCGATAAGTGGGTCGCCGCCATGGACCATCTAATCGAGAACGTGCCCGCTCCCGATGGCGAGGCGCTTGCGATCAAGATCGAGCTGGCCGCCACCCGGGACATTCCGATGTACGACGAGTGGATCGCGGCGTTCGCTGCGGACGCCCGCCGCCTGACCGAGAGGGATCAGTGACATGACCGACGACAAGCGCAACCTGATGACCGTGTTCGCCGGTACCGATCAGATGGGCAACCGGAAGCGGTTCGAGGCGATGTACCCCACGAGCCCGACGCTCGAAATGTTCGAGAGCGTCCCAGCGTGGGCGTTCGTTCAGGCGGCCAGCGATGATCGCAACGCGCCGTTGATCCGGACGGGGGAGGTCGTGGTCGCGGAACCGGGCGCGTTCCTGCCGACTGATGGCGACCTGTTCGTGATCCAGTACGTGTCGAAACCCCAAGTGCCGTTCGAGCGCGAGCAGCGGACCCGGCAGATCGTTTTCACGCGCCACACCCCTGTTGGTTGGTGGGCATCGTCGTTGCGCCAAGGCGACGACGGCAGCAGCATATTCGTGTCGAACGGCCCGTACCCCGATCCCGTCGTACTGGCCGACAAGATCGTCGGCCGCGTGGTCGGGATCCTTGCAACGTCTTCGGTAGTCAGGCGGATGGCCCGCAAATGACCGCGCTGCTGATCTACCCCGGCCGAGCGGCGGTCCTGCCGATCGAGGCAGTCTTATCGGCGATCCCTCAACTTCCGAGGCCCGCCCTGAACCGACTGGTGGCGCGTATGATCGACTGCCTCGACGAAATAGACGGCGATCCGGACCTCGAACCGGACGCTGACGACGAAGACACCCACGACCAGGAGAAGACCGACGACTAGCCTCGCGGGCCATAGCGCCCCAGTCCGCCGCCCGCCGTTCCCGCTGATCGCTTCCCGATCGGCGGGCGCTGGCCGTACTCACCACTTCCGCGAAAGCCTGGCTCTTTCCGAGCGGTTCGGCGACGGCTGGTGGTTGCCCATCTACCGGCGTGCGTTTCCGTCGCTCATGTCGGCCGTCGCTGTCCGCAATGACGGCTGGGCGCAGCGCGGCGGGATCGACCGGTTGCTGACGCTGGCTTGCGGGCGGACCTACACGGTCGACGAAAAGATCAGGACCGAGGACTGGCCCGACGTCCTGCTCGAACGTTGGTCGGACGAGGCGGCGCGGTCACCAGGGTGGGTGCAGAAGCCGTTGGCGGCGGACTTCATCGCCTATGCCCACGCGCCAGCCGCGACGTGCGTTCTATTGCCCGTACCGGCGTTACAGCGCGCCTGGCGTCAGCATGGCCGACAGTGGATCGGGCTGTACGGTCAGCGTCGCGCTCGCAACGCTGGCTATACGTCGGTCAGTGTGCCTGTGCCACGCGGGGTGTTGATGCAAGCGATCGTCGAGGCGATGTTTGTCTCCTAACTGACACTGACGCACTGCCAACGGATCCTGCCAATGCGACGAGTGGACTAGCTTTGTTCTATGCAACGCCAGCTAGTCCATGCTAAGCCCTGCATCCAAAGAAGTAAGGAGTTATTGTGGTGGACTTGAAAGACACCTTATCGGACGAGCTAGTCCAGGTGTCGCGTTTGGCGCTTACGGGACGGCCCCAAGATGTGCAGGCGCAGATCAGGCAATCGATAGCTAAGCTACGTCGTCGTTCGCCAGAGATTGCCACCCGCCTAGCAGCACTGCTGTCCTCCTTGCCCAGCGCGGCAGCGCCGCTCCGGGAAGCGGGGGCCGGCATGGTTCCGATAGATGCGGACTCGCGTCTCGCGTTGGTACGGCACGAATATCCGGTAGTTGTCGGCGATGACCCCGCACTCGGACCCGATCTGCTTGATCGAATTGACCAGGTTGTCGCTGAACACGGGCAGATTACGGCACTCGAAGCGCAAGGGCTGCCCCCAACGCGGTCACTGTTATTTGTGGGGCCGCCCGGCGTTGGAAAAACAATGTCCGCGAGGTGGCTCGCCGCAAGGCTTGGCCTTCCCCTCATCACATTAGATTTAGCCACCGTGATGAGCAGCTACCTCGGCAAAACAGGATCGAACATCAGATCAGCGCTTGAATACGCCAAAAGCGTGAGTTCGGTCTTACTGCTTGATGAATTTGATGCGATTGCAAAACGCCGTGACGACGACGGAGATATAGGCGAACTCAAGAGGCTAGTTAATGTACTTTTGCAAGAGATCGACGATTGGCCGGCTTCTAGCCTCTTGATTGCAGCGACTAATCACGGCGAACTGCTTGATCCCGCCATATGGCGTCGTTTTGATGACGTGCTAAATTTCGATTTGCCTAGTGTCGATGTTCGGATCCGGATGATTAAGGATTTATTCGACCATCACGACGACGTCGAACCGTGGCTTCCTGTACTTGTGGATGTCTGGAAGGACAAAACGCCGAGCGACATGGCTCGTCAAGTTCGGGCGATGCGTCGTCGTGCTGCTATCCAAGGTGTCGAACTAAGCCGGGCTATGGTCGACGGCGTTGCATCGTCACTACGTGAAGCCTCTACAGAAAATCGCAGGCGTGCTGCGGAAATTCTGTCCAAATTGGGCTTTTCTGACCGGCAGATTAGTAGCGAAATTGGTATCTCTCGGGATACGCTGCGACGTTCGCGTGCAAGCGGAAATAAATAGGAGGATGCGTGGCTAACCCTCAATACCTGATAGGCCAAGGCGAAAAGCTCTCACAAGAGATCGCGCGGCCGCCTCGCGGTATGGGCGACAAAGCGCATCCCTATGAATTTTTCGAAGCGCGACGCCGACTAACTCCTCAATGGAAGGCGGCTGCCGATGCAATTAATTTACAACCCGCTTTGGCACAACCCGGTGGCGAAGCGGTCTTGGAAGTTACGCTACATCCCAGCTACCTAGCAAAAAGCTATTATCCAAACCACTTGATGCGCGAACTTTCGCTGCGTCATCTTGGCAGCAGAGCAACCCATATCATACCCGACAAAGTCGTTTCCTCTAGAGCAGTAGAACAAGGTGCAGCCCAACCCGCCCCTGTTTTGTATGTCGGTGGAGATGCAAAGCAACTAACCCACTTTGCTTCGGAGATTGCGAATTGGGCCCCGCGCCGCGAGGACGTACAAGACGAATTCCGCCAGATCGAGAATGTTGGAATTCCAGGGGATAGCCGCTTAAAACCCCTACGTAGCGCCTTTACTCCTGGAGACGAGGTTCCGCTCGAAGTTGTCCTTCACGCGCCACTCGATGATAGCAACGGCATGATCGTCGCAGGCTTTCGCGAGTACGTAAGGTCGATTGGTCTAGATATTGATCTCCGCCGCGCCCGGCAAGCGGGGGGATTGTGCTTCGTTCCGTTGCGGGCGCCTGTCGAAAAACTACCTGAAGTGCTTCAGTTCTCTTTTCTTCGTGCGCTTCGGGAAGTGGCTCGCATAAACCCTTTCGAACCTGCGCTGCGGATGTCAGGGCCGGCATTCCCAGTAACAATCGGGGCAGAAGCGGCTTTGGCGCCGGATCTGTCCGTTGCGATATTTGATGGCGGCCTCCCCGCCGGCCACGGTTTGGAACGCTGGGTTACGACCTACGATGCTCCGGGCGTAGGGAATGCCTTTGCCGCAGCGCAGAACCATGGCCTACAAGTCACGTCAGCGTTTTTGTTTGGACCATTGCAGCCGGGAACGCCCCATACGCCACCGTTCTCGAACGTAGATCATTGGCGGATCATCGGAGATGATCATAACTCCGATGACTTTGAATTGTTTTCTCTTCTTGACCGTATCGAAGGCGTCCTAACTTCTCGAACGTACGATTTGGTCAATATTAGCGTTGGCCCTGACTGCGCAATCGAAGACGACGATGTGAACGTATGGACGTCCACGCTCGACGCTTTACTATCAAGCGGCGAAACGGTCGCCACAGTAGCCTGCGGTAACAACGGGGAGCGCGATAGCGTAGCACGTTTACACCGGGTTCAACCACCATCTGACGGCGTTAACATGTTGGCCGTTGGAGCGAGCGACAAGATTGGTACCGATTGGCGGCGTGCGCCTTATAGCGCTTGTGGCCCCGGGCGTAGTCCAGGATACATCAAGCCCGACTTCGTAGCGTTCGGCGGGTCACCTGGTGCGCCTTTCTTAGCGCTGACCAGCGGCAGTCCTGCAAGCGCCTGCGGCACTATGGGCACGAGTTTCGCTTCGCCGCTTGCTCTTCGGGGGGGCGCCGGCGTTCGAGCTCAATTCAGTACCCCGCTATGGGCGCCAACAGTAAAGGCGCTCCTGGTCCATGCTGCGGATCCTGGTACGCAGAATCGGTCGGAGGTCGGGTGGGGATTGGTGCCGCATGAACTCGGCGATCTCGTGCTATGCGGCGATGGTGAAGCGCATATTGTTTATCAGCGCCAGATGCCCGAAACGGGCGCCGTTCGGTTTTTCCTACCGATCCCAGCTGGTCTTCCTGGCATGGTAGAGATCAAGGCAACGTTCTGCTTCTACTGCGATGTCGATCCAGAGGACGCATTGAATTACACCCGCGCCGGATTAGATGTTCAGTTCCGTCCCGATACTTTGCGAATTCCGCCCCCTTACATGAAAGACGGAAGGTTGATAACGCCTACTGTCCCCAAGTCTGATTCATTCTTTAGCGCAAAGGACGTTTATACAACGGAGCATATGCGGCGGAGCGATGCGCAAAAATGGGAAACAACGCTGTCTCGCAGCAAGAGTAAACGAGCAACATCTCTTCATCAACCAGCGTTCGATGTAGGCGTTATTTATAGAGAACATGGCCATGATGGACGGCGCCCGGCAAACATGAAGGTGGCGCTAGTAGTGACGGTCCGGAACCGTGGCACAGTCGATTTGTATGATCGTGTTGTCGCGGGCTCGGGCAACCGCCTACAGCCACTTCGGCCTCGCGCGAACGTGCCAATCCCAATCAGATCTCGCGGTTGAAGTCCCCGGCGCTTAAGCGTCGCGGACGTTCGGCCCCCTTTTACCGAGCTCGTAAGCACGGCTGGCGCAAAATGGTCAGAAGGGGGTCGGTATAGATGCAACGCGGCTGAACCGCGCGAGGATATGAAGAGGGTGTCGACGGTACACGGTCGACGCGTCAGTCGATTGCCGCTCGCCAACCGCGATCAATGCGCGAGCGACCTTCCGCCCTTCGGCGGTCAAAGCCCAGCCGGGAGCTGAATCAATTCGTGCCGATCACTGAATTAGATAGCCGGCATCAGTCTCAAACGATCGGAACGAATGCACACCCTACGCAAGCTGCGCGTGCAAATAACGGCGCGAAACTGTCGGTTTTCTCGAGCAAAGACCCGATCCCAATCGACTAACTTTTGATCCCATTCGATCCCAAATTGTAAGGCGCTGTTTCTGCTGCGTTTTAATGGGATCGAATGGGATCGCGCGTCATACGCTCGAACGGCGCAGAGTTTGGCCCGTGGCACATTGTCCCACAGCTAAGCCATTGATCCCAAACGATGTGGCACAACGTGGGACAAAGCGTAACACATTGTGACCCGCAAATGTTTGATGCTAAATCACTAATAACGTTGAAGGTTTCTGACCGTAAGGTTGCGTAGGGTGTGTATGTCGAATGCGCCCAACCTTGCCGGAGCGATTTTGCCCGGGGAGGGGCCAATGAAGCATTCATCTGCTTCCGCCCCAAACCCCTCAGCGGCGATCGGCCGCGGTTGTGACGATACCGGCTCAACTCACACCGATTGTCTCTTGCATCGGAGCACAGCGCAGGACACCATCTCGCTCTCCAAAAGCCGATAGCTCAGGATCGTCGCTGCTTAGGCGATACCTGATGAATAAGACATCTGCGCCAGCCAAAGGCGGGCGTTCTATCACTCCTCTCACCATCTCGGTGAACGACGCTCTAGCTATGCTCGGCATAGGGCGGACGCGCTTTTACGAACTGGTGGCGGCCGGCGAGATCCAAACGATCAAGCTCGGCCGACGTCGTCTTGTGCAAGTCGCTTCCCTACAACGCCTCGCATCCGAAGGGTACGAGCCGCCGCCGCGATACGTGAAGCCAGAGCAGTTTATAATGAACCTTTGAGCGGGTGGCGTCCTCCGGCTGGATCGGAGTGAGGTTATCCCTGATCCTCGTAAGCCAGCTGGAGGACGCCCCAGTGCGCGCCGTTGACGTTGATCGACGCAATGACCTGCTTGAGCAGAACGACCCCGCCGTCTGCCAAAGGGCGACGATAGGCCTTCAGGCAGAACTGCTTGGTGATCTTCACTTGCTGGGCGGTGTCTGGAAAATGGAAGAACAGGCCGGCACGTGAGTGCTCCTCGTTCCATGCTCTTTGACCGCGCCGTTGGGGGAGGGAGCGCTCTGGCATCGCTACCGCGCCGAAACACCGGCGATCGGTAAAGCTCATGCCGAAGAATCCGGGAAACTTCCTCGCGGCTTCCTGGTGCGGGCGGGCCAGCGTCGTGATCAGCGCCATTGCCGGATGGGTGAAGAGCGGTGGATCCGAGCCTTCAACCGGGCTGTAGGTATCACTTAGGATTGAATGCTGGGCCAGACGTCCATCCTCGACCGCCTCGCGCAAGCCTTTGGATACCGCCAGCGCTGCCTCGGTGGCAAAGCGGATGTAAGGCCGGTCCGGCATGTCTGCTCCGCTTTCGGCGAGCATCTGGAGCAGGTCGTTCGTATCGTCGCTTACAGCGGTAAGGCGATGGGAGAGGCGCTGAAGGCCCGAAGCGTTGTCGCTCGACGTTTCGGCAAGGCGGTTGAGCCCGAGCCGAACCTCGTCGACGGCGGAGGCCATCGAAGTGACCTTATCGCTCACGGTTACACTGTTGTGTTGCAGGCCGTCCATGAGGAGGCGGATTTGCGCTACGCGGGCCTTAACGTCCTGCGTTCCATCGTGGGTTGAGCGAGCTTTCGCAACGCCCAGATCAACGCGTGCCAGCATGGCTGCTGCTTGGGAGGTTAGGGCGTCGATTGATGCACTAATTCGCGAGGTTGCCGTCGCTGTTTCTCGCGCCAGCTTCTTCACTTCGCTCGCCACCACGGCGAAGCCCCGTCCGGCATCGCCCGCCCGGGCCGCTTCGATGGTGGCGTTGAGTGCAAGGAGATTTGTCTGTCCGGCAATGTCGTCGATCGTGGCGCTCACCTTGCCGACGTCCTCCAGCGCTGCCGTAAAAGCACCGAGACTTTCGTGGATCAGGCTGACTTGCCCGATCAGATCGAGCACATCACCCATCGCCGTGTCGATCTGAAGCTGCGAGTTTGCCAACAGGCTATTTGCCCCGGTCGTTGCGCTCAGCGACTCCTGCGCGACGACTGACACATTATTCGCGTCCACGACGAGGACGTTCGTTTGTGCTCCGAGATCATCGATCGTGCCGGCTTGCGCGGTGACGCGGGTAGCCAGCTCCGAAATGTCGGCCTGCAAGTCCAGCGTCCTGATGCCAAGCTCGCCCGATCGACGGGCGGCCTCGGCGATCGTGCGATCGAGTTCCACGGCATCTCCTTTCGCATACAGCCATAAGGAATCATGCTTAACGAAGGGCTACCCGATGAAATATCCGATTAGCGGTTGTTCTGCCGGGCTTAGAATGCATTCTGCGGCCAACCTCGTTCGTCAGCCGTTAGCGATGCATGACGGAGAGCCTTTCACCTGATCCCTACATCTTGATCATGACCGGGGCGGGGTTGCTGATCGCGCTGGTCGCATGGTTGCCGTTGGCACTGAAACGGTTGCCGCTGTCCCTGCCGATCGTGTGCATCGGTATCGGAGCCGCGGTCTTTCTGCTTCCGCAGGTGAAGCTGCGCCCGCTGCCGTATCTGTACCCAGAGATAACCGAGCGGTTTGCCGAGTTCGTCGTCATCATCGCGTTGATGGGGGCAGGCCTCAAGATTGATCGTCCATTCGGCTGGCATCGTTGGTCGATCACGTGGCGGCTATTGGCAATCACGATGCCGCTTGGCATTCTGGCGATCACTGGGCTTGGTATGGCGGCGTTGGGCCTACCACTCGCTGTTGCGCTGCTGCTGGCCGCTAGTCTGGCCCCGACCGATCCGGTTCTAGCCTCCGACGTCCAGGTCGGGCCGCCCAAGACGGGTGATGAAGATGAGGTACGCTTCGGACTGACATCGGAAGCCGGGCTCAACGACGGCGCGGCATTCCCGTTCGTCCACCTCGCCATCCTCCTCGCGATAGCCTTACCGGCAGGGAAGCCATGGCTGACAGAATGGCTGACCTATCGCGTTCTGTGGGAGATTGGCGGCGGGATCATAGGTGGCTGGCTCGTCGGCCGGGCCTTTGGGTGGCTGACCTTCCACATCCCTGCTGAAACGAAACTTGCCCGAACCGGAGACGGCTTGATTGCGCTCGCGGCCACGTTCGTTTCCTACGGCGTCACCGAGATTTTCCACGTCTACGGCTTCCTCGCAGTGTTCGTCACGGCACTCACGTTTCGCAGCTCGCATCGCGACCACGAGTTTCAGGACGAGATGCACGCCATCACCGAGCAGATCGAGCGACTCGCGATGATGGTGCTGCTTATCCTGTTCGGTGGCGCGCTGGTAAGCGGACTGCTGACGCCGATTAGCTGGATGGATGGCGCGGTGGCGCTGGTGATCCTGCTGATCGTACGGCCGCTTACCGGCTGGATCGGCCTTCTGGGTTGGTCCGGCGACCAAGGCGAAAAGCTTACCCTATCGTTCTTTGGTATCCGGGGCGTCGGGTCAATCTACTACCTGGCGTATGGGATCAACCATATGCCCGTCGGTGATGCCGCCCATCTGTGGGCCATCGTCGGGCTGATCGTACTGTTCTCGATCCTGCTTCACGGTCTGACTGTTACGCCAATCATGCGGTCGCTAGACGAACGTCGCGGGGTTGATCCTGATGCAAAAGGAGTAGCGCCACCCGGTTTGCAGGGGCCCGCGAGATGATTCGATTGGTCGCTGTTGTTCGCTATCGTTCGCCTCAATTCGACCTAAAATGAGGGAACGAACGGTTGAACCCTACGCACGCGGACATGCGCAAGCAGCTGTAATCACTATCGATTTTGGAATGTAGGTGGTGCCGCTTACAGGACTCGAACCTGTGACCCCCGCATTACGAATGCGATGCTCTACCAACTGAGCTAAAGCGGCCCGGGACGGTGTGCCGTCTGGACGCGGGCGATTAGCAGCGGGGGGCGGGGGTGGCAAGCGGATTTGCATAGGAAAGTGTCGCGTCGCGCTTTACCGGACGTTTACCACGCGTGGTACAAAAGGCGAGCGATCGGGCAGAAGGCCCATGGGGACCAGAATATGGACATTGTGGGTGGGGGTTCGGAGCGGGGGGATGGGGACCGGGAGGGTGTTGGTAGCGAAGTGGTCTCCGTCGGGACCGACGAACGCCGCATGCATGTCCGCGCGTACAATTACTGGGTGTCGCTGCTGCACGGGCGGCCGTGCCCGCTGATCGAGTCGCTGGACCCCGCCGGTATCGCCGATTTCGGGCCGAACAGCGTCCTGCTCGACTTCACCGCAGGGCGCGACGATGCCGAGATCCGGTTCCTGGGCCATGCCCTGCGCGAGGAGAGCGGAACCGATTCGTCGATCGTCCGCATGTCGCAGGTGCCGTCGCGGTCGCTGCTGTCGCGGCTGACCGACCATTATCTGCAGATCATCGCCAACCGCGCGCCGATCGGGTTCGAGGCCGAGTTCGTCGGCCATCGCGGCTTTCCGATGCTGTACCGCGGGATCCTGATGCCGTTCTCGTCGGACGGGGAGGCGATCGACTATCTGTACGGAGTCATCAACTGGAAGGAAGTGGTCGATGCGAGCGTCCAGTCGCAGCTGGCCGCCGAGCTGAGCGAAGCGCGCCGCACCACCACCCCGCGCCGCACCCCCGTCATCGCCACCGCCGCCGCATGGGCGGACGGCCCGAGCGCCCCGATCGAGACCCTGCCGGCCGCCCCCGCCGCGCCGACGCTGTCCGAGCAACTGGTCGCGACGCGGCGCACGATCGAGGCCGGCCCGGCATCGCCCGAAGCGCTGGCCGAGGCGTATGACTTCCTGATCGCCAGCGAACGCGACGCGGGCGGCTATGCCGCGATGCTCGCCGGGGCCGGCCTGACGGTCGATCCGCGTGCGCCGGTCGAGGCGCTGGTCCGGCTGTTGTTCGGTACGCCGCACGAGGGCAATGCCCGCCTGCTCGCCCGCGCGCACCGCGCCGGGGTGGGCGAAGGCGAGTTCGCCGAATGGATCGAGCGGACCGGCGCCCGCCCCGCCGCCGCACCGAACGTGATCGTCCCCGTCGCACCCGGCGACGAACCCTATGTCCTGCTGCTGGCCCGCGCGGTCGATGCCGGGTCGGTCGAGATCATCGGCCGGGTCGCGGCGGATGCGGCGTTCGTCGACGCCGCCGTGCGCGATCTGGGATATTGAGGGCGGTTTCGGTCGGCGGTCGCAGGCGGAGCGTCGGCTGATCCGACGTCGTTGCCGGTGATGCCGGCGCGACCGCCATGGGACCGCCACTGGCCCGATCACCGCCGGACGGCCGGTGGTCGCCATCGACCACCGGCCGCATCATCCTCATCATCCTACCGCGCCAGCAGGACCCGGGCCTGTCCGGCGATCTGGGCCAGCATCGCGGCACTGGCCACCGGGGCCTGCCGCGCGCGGTGGACCAGCGCGGCGAACTGGGCGACGCGGTCGCGGTTTGCCTCCAGCCATTTCTCGACCGCCGCCTGCGGGTCCTTGCCGGCATTGCGGTTGAGGAATTCGAAGCGCAGCTGCTGAAAATCGCGGGCGAGGCCGGCGATCAGCAGCCGCTCCCACGGATCGCCGGTCTGGATGCGTGCGGCCACGGCCTGTGCCCAGTCCAGCCCGAGCGCGAAGCCGAGATGGGTAAAGGCCAGCGTCAGCCGCGTTTCGTCGAGCTTCAACCGCTGGCCGAGATCGGCGAGGCCGACCGCGCCGTCGAGTTCGAACAGGCGTACCACCTGTCCGGCCAGCTCCTGCGGTGCCCCCGCATCCTGCAGGATGCCGGCGATCCGGTCGCGCTGTTGCGCCGCCTCGGCACGCAGCAGCGAGCTGGTCTGCCCGGCAAGGCTCGCCACGCCCTTTTGCAGGTGCGCCACGGCCCGCGCCGGGGGAGTGCCCGCCGGGAAGGCGCGCAGCAGGTCGGCGATCTGCGAGCGGACACCCACCGCGACTTCGTCGAGCAACGCGATGCGGGCACGCTCCGAAATGTCGGCAGCCTCGATCCGGTCGTACAGCTTGTTCGTGTCGAACAGGCGTTCGGCGGCGACGAACATCGCGGCGATGTCGGCCAGTGCTTCGCCCTCTTCCTCCGCCAGTTCGAAGACGTGCAGCACGCCCAGCCGGTTGACGATCCGGTTGGCGAGCTTGGTCGCGACGATTTCCCCGCGCAGCCGGTGATCGAGAATCGCCTGTTTGTGGCGTTCCTGCATCTCGCGCGGGAAGGCGGCGAGCAGGTCGCCGGCCATATCGGCATCGGTCGCGACGGCGGAGTGTTCGATCGCCTCCTGCAACGCCAGCTTCACGCTGGCCAGCAGCACCGCCAGTTCGGGGCGGGTCAGCCCGCGTCCGTCCTGTGCGCGGCGGACATAGTCGTCATTGCCGCTCAACCCCTCGACCACGCGGTCGAGCTTGCCGGCGGCTTCGAGCATTTCGATCACGCGGACATAGCTCGGCACCGCGACCGGCCCGTCATTCTCCATCACCGACAGCGCCAGCGTCTGGAGCCGGTTATCCTCCAGCACCAGATGCGCGACGTCGTCGGTCATCCGCACCAGCAACGCGTTGCGATCGTCCTGCGTCAGGCGTCCTTCGATCACCTCGCGGTTCAGCGCGATCTTGATGTTCACTTCATTGTCCGAACAATCGACGCCGGCCGAATTGTCGATGAAGTCGGTGTTGATCCGCCCGCCATTGGCGCTGAACGCGATGCGCGCCGCCTGCGTCACGCCGAGGTTCGCGCCTTCGCCGATCGCCTTGGCACGCAGGGTCTGCGCATCGACGCGAATCCGGTCGTTGGCGGGATCGCCGACATCGAGATGGCTTTCGGCGCGATCCTTCACATAGGTGCCGATGCCGCCGAACCAGATCAGGTCGACCGGTGCCTTCAGAATGGCAGAGATCAGCGCGCTCGGTTCCATTTCGCGGTCGGTGACGCCCAGCATCGCGCGGACCGCATCGGTCAGCGGGATCGTCTTGGCGGTACGCGGGAACACGCCGCCGCCCGCGGAAATCAGCGACGGATCGTAATCGGCCCAGCTCGACCGCGGCAAGGCGAACAACCGGTCGCGTTCGGTCCAGCTGGCTGCCGCATCGGGTTCGGGGTCGAGGAAGATGTGGCGATGGTCGAACGCCGCCTTCAGCCGGATCGCCTTCGACAGCAACATGCCGTTGCCGAACACGTCGCCCGACATGTCGCCGCAGCCGACCACGTCGATCGACTGCGTCTGCACGTCGACGCCCAGTTCGAGGAAATGGCGCTGCACCGAAATCCACGCGCCCTTGGCGGTGATGCCCATCGCCTTGTGATCGTAGCCGACGCTGCCGCCGCTGGCGAAGGCATCGCCCAGCCAGAAATTGCGTTCGAGCGCCAGCGCGTTGGCGACGTCGCTGAACGTCGCCGTGCCCTTGTCCGCCGCGACGACGAAATAGGGGTCCTCGCCGTCATGGATGGTCACGCCCTGCGGATGGACGACCTTCCCATCGACGATATTGTCGGTGATCGACAGCAGCGAGCGGATGAAGATGCGGTAGCTTTCGGTCCCCTCGGCGATCCATGCATCGCGGTTCGAAGGTGCGGGCAGTTGCTTGGGGTAGAAGCCGCCCTTGGCACCGGTCGGCACGATCACCGCGTTCTTGACGCGCTGCGCCTTCATCAGACCCAGGATTTCGGTGCGGAAATCGTCGCGCCGGTCGGACCAGCGCAGCCCGCCGCGCGCGACCGGTCCGGCGCGCAGGTGGATGCCCTCCACGCGGGGGCTGTACACGAACACCTCGCGCCACGGCAGCGGCTTGGGCAGGCCCGGCACCTTCGCGCTGTCGAGCTTGAACGCCAGCGCCTCTTGCGACGCCGGGGCGAAGGCGTTGGTGCGCAGCGTGGCGGCGACCACGCCGCGATAGCTGCGCAGGATGCGGTCGTCGTCGATCGCCGACACCGCATCGAGGCCGGTTTCGATCGCGGTATCGGCGATGGTGACGCCGGCTTCGCGGTCGGCCCGCGACGGGTCGTGCGCGGCGTTGAACCGCTCGATCAAGGCAGTGGCAACGCCCGGCGCGCGGCGCAGCGCATCGACGGCGGTGGCGAGGCTGTAGCTGAGGCCCGTCTGGCGCAGATACCGGAACCATGCGCGCAGCAGCACGACGGCGGTCGGGGCGATCCCCGCCTCGACGGTCAGGCGGTTGAACGCGTCGTTTTCGGCGCGGTTTTCCAGCACCGCCTCGATCGCGCGTTCGACCACCGGTACATCGAATTTCGGCGCGACGCCCGACGCCAGCTCCACCTCGAAATCATGGATGAAGGTCTTTTCGTCATCCTCGAGCCGGGTCGGCAGTTCCTCGATCACGCGGAAGCCGAAATTCTCGAACACCGGCACCGCATCCGACAGCGGCAGCGCGCCGCCGCGGCGATAGACCTTGATCCGCATCCGTTCGCCGGGGGCGGTGAGGATGCGCACCGACCGCGACGTCGCATCGGTCAGGCCGGCGACGCGGACGATGTCGCGGGCCGCCTCGTCGGGCAGGTTCGAATTGCGGTAGTTGGCGGGAAAGGCGTTGGCGAAGCGCAGCGCCATGCGCGTCGCCCCTTCGGGGGCCAGTTCGGTCAGCGCCCCTTCGACCGCCGGCCGCCAGCCGCGCACCATGCGTTCGATCCGGCGGTCGAGGTCGCCCGCCTCGGGCATCCGTCCATCCTGTCGCAGGTCGAGGACGTAGCGGATCAGTGCCGCCTCGCCATCCTCCATCGCGATCGACCAGTTGAGGATCGACGCATTGGCCGCCTGTGCCAGCATGTCGCCGATCGCGAGCCGCCGCTGCGTCGTCACGTCGTCGCGGCCGAGCCAGACGAAGGCGAACAGATGCCGGCCGAGCGCCGAGCGGATCAGCACGAGGCGCGAGCGGGGCCGGTCGGCGACCGACATGGCGGTCAGCGCCAGTTGTTCGAGCGCGTCGGGGCTGAACGCGGTGGTCAGGTCGTGCGGCAGCGTGGAGAGCGCGTGGCTCAGCGCCTTGCCCGCATGGCCCGACGGGTCGAAGCCGAATTTGGTGCGCAGCGCCGCCAGATTGCGGCGCAGCACAGGCACGTCGGCCGGATCGGCCTGCAACGCGGCGCTGGTCCACAGCCCGCCATGGATCGAAAGGCCGGTCACGGTGTCGCCGTCGACCACCGGGACCAGCACCAGATCAATCGGCGCGCGGCGATGGACGGTCGAGATGCAGTTGGATTTGAGCAGCAGCGGCTGGCGGTTGCCGGCGTCGAACCACTCGATCGCGCGCTGGCGCGATGCGTCGGCGAGGAGCGGCACGTCGAGCCGCGCGCGCGACAGGCCCAGCCGTTCGCCGACCACACCGTCGCGCGACCAGCGTTCATGCGCCAGCTGCGTCAGGTTGCCGGCGACGAACCAGTTCAGCAGCGCCGCATCCTCGGCCGTGTCGGCCTGGGCGGTCAGCCGTGCGGCATCGGCCTGCATCGCCGCCTGCATCGCCCGCCAGTCGGCGACGGCGGCGCGGACATGGTCGAGATTGCGTTCGATCTCGGCGACCAGCGCGTGACGCACGCGGGCATCGGCGCGCTCCATCTCGATATAGATCATCGATTCGCGGCGACCCTCGCCCGCCAGATCGGTCAGCGTGCCCGCCGCGTCGCGGGTGACCGGCGCGACCGGGTGCAGGATCCGGTCGATGGCGATGTCGTACGCGACGATGGTGCTGGCGATCGAATCGACCAGGAAGGGCATGTCGTCGTTGATGACCGCCAGCCGCATCCGCCGCGCCTCGCCCCGGCTCAGCGTCTCCAGCGCGACGCTGACCGTGCCGGGCGACCGGTGGGCCGCGGCCGCTGCCACGAACTGCGCGGCATCGGCGCGGGCGGCGGTGTCCAGACCTTCGATTTCGCCGGGGAGCGCACTGTCGACCAGCAGCGTTTCCAAAGGGCGGGCGAGCTTGGCTTTTGGTGTCATGGCCGGGATATGCGACGCCTTGCCGACCGGCTCAACCCTTGTGGCAGTTGCGAACAAAATGTCGCGATGCGGCAATTATATTACTTGGTCAGTCTCGGCATTTTTGCGTGCCTGCGTTAACCCGGCAATAAAGAAGGTAATTGTCTGATATGTCGTCCCGCGGTAAGGGCGTGACAACGTTGTCGGCACCAAGCCGGGGGCAGGGGGAGAGCAGCGATGCGCGGATGGGCGGCGGCACTGGCTTCATGGGCGCTGGTCGCAGGGGTGGCGGCGTCGGCTGCACCCGGCGACGTGCCGCGGATCGAGCGCCGGGACGGTCGCCATGCGTTGCTGGTCGACGGTGCGCCGTTCCTGATGCTGGGCGTGCAGGCGAATAATTCGAGCAACTATCCCGCCATCCTGCCGCAGGTATGGCCGATGGTCGAACGGCTCCACGCCAATACGCTGGAGATACCGGTCGCGTGGGAGCAGATCGAACCGGTCGAGGGGCAGTTCGATTTCAGCTATCTCGACGCGTTGCTGCCGCAGGCGCGCGAACACGGGGTCAAACTCGTATTGCTGTGGTTCGGCACGTGGAAGAACACCTCGCCGGGCTATGTCCCGGCATGGGTGAAGCGCGACAATGCCCGCTTCCCGCGGATGCGGACCAAGGACGGCAAGACGCATTACGCCTTGTCGCCGCATGGCGAAGCGACGTTCGAGGCCGACCGCAAGGCGTTCGTCGCGCTGATGCGGTATCTGAAGGACCACGACCCCGATCACAGCGTCATCATGGTCCAGCCGGAGAACGAGACCGGCGTGTACCAGCAGACGCGCGACTATTCGCCCGAGGCCAACCGCCTGTTCGCCGGCGACGTGCCCGCCGCACTGGCGAAGCAGACCGGCAAGCGCGGCAACTGGACGCAGGTCTATGGCGACAATGCCGAACCGGCGTTCAACGCATGGTACACCGCGCGCTATATCGACCGGATCGCCGCGGCGGGGAAGGCGGTGTGGAAGCTGCCGATGTACGTCAACGCGGCGGTCGGTGGCCCCTTCGCGCCGCCGGGCAAGTCGGGTGGCGCGAGCGGCGGTCCCGACTGGCAGGTGATCGATGTGTGGAAGGCGGCGGCACCGAACCTCGATGCGGTAGCGCCCGATCTCTATACCCGCGATGCCAAGGACTATCTGAAGTTTCTCGACCATTATGCGCGGCCGGACAATCCGCTGATGGTACCCGAAACCGGCAATGCCGTCGATTTCGCGCGCTTCCTGTGGCCGACCATCGGGCGCGGCGGCATCGGCTGGGCACCGTTCGGCATGGATGGCACCGGATATTACAACTATCCGCTGGGCGCGGTGACGCTGGACGACGCCACGATCGAGGCGTTCGCGAGCAAATACCGGTTCCTGAAACCCATAGCGCGCGGCTGGGCGGCACTGGCGCTGGCGCATCCCGGCTGGGGCACCGCCAAGGGCGCGCCGGATGCCGAACAGGCGAAGGTCATGGGCCGGTGGCGCGTGTCGGCCAAATATGGCGAGTGGCAGTTCGGGTCGATGGATTCGCCATGGCTGAAGGCCGCACCGCCCGCCACCGCCACGCAGCCGGTCGGCGGCATGGCGGTGTTGCAGGTCGCGCCCGACCAGTTCCTCGTCACCGGGACCGATGTGCGGGTGACCGTCGACCTGGCCGACAAGGCCAAGGGCGACACCGCGATGTTCATCAAGGTCGAGGAGGGGACGCTGGCCGATGACGGCAGCTTCGTCGCCCGCCGGGTGATGAACGGCGACCAGACCGATTATGGATTGAACTTTACCGCGCAGCCGATGCTGCTGCGCGTGACGATGGGGACGTATCGCTGATGAAGACGCTTCGCTGGACGCTGTTGTCGCTTGCCCTGTCGGTATCGCTGCCGGCGCTGGCCGCCGAAGTGGCCAAGGTGCCGGGCGGGGTGGTCGTGACCCCCGATGCCGGCCCGGCCAAGCGGGTACGGGTGCTGGTCTATGGTCCCGACCGGTTCCGGGTGACGGCGGTGCCCGATGCCCGCCTCGACACGCCCGACAGCCTGATGG
Organism: Sphingomonas sp. Leaf67; assembly: GCF_001421965.1. Classification (GTDB taxonomy): domain Bacteria; phylum Pseudomonadota; class Alphaproteobacteria; order Sphingomonadales; family Sphingomonadaceae; genus Sphingomonas. The sequence continues at coordinate 1,065,905 of NZ_LMLP01000001.1, read as the reverse complement.
TGACCGCCAAACCCGCCGGCGACTTCACGGTACGCGAGACGCGGGGCATGGTCGTGGTCAAGGCCGCCGGTGGATCGGCCGAGATCGACACCGATGACGGGCAGGTCCGGTTCCGCGATGCCGCGGGCCAGCTGACGCTGGAGGAAGCGCCGCGCGCCGCGTTCGTGCCGCGCAGTGCCGGGGGCGAGCAGTTCGTCTCGATCCGGCAGCAGTTCAACCGCGGCACCGACGAAGGATTCTACGGCCTGGGCCAGCACCAGAACCGGCAGATGAATTACAATGGCGAGGACGTCGAACTCGCCCAGCACAATATGGATATCGGCATCCCGTTCGTCGTATCGACGAAGAATTACGGGGTGTTGTGGGACAATAACGGCATCACCCGCTTCGGCAATCCGCAGCCCTACCGGCTGGTCGGCGACGGGATGAAGGTCATGTCCGGCGGGCAGGCCGGGTGGCAGGCGCAATATTATCTGGGCGACCGGCTGGCCGTCACGCGCAGCGAGCCGACGATCAACTATCAGTTCATCAAGGATCAGGCGAACTGGCCGGCGGAGGCGAAGGCACAGACCGTCGCGGCGACCACCGGACAGAATACCGCCGGCAATGCGGTGCAGACGCAGAAGGTGGTGTGGACCGGCACCGTCGTGCCGACCATGACCGGCGTCCAGAAATTCCGCCTTTATTCGTCGAGCTATGTGAAGGTATTCGTCGACGGCAAGGAAGTGCTCAACCGCTGGCGGCAGAACTGGAACCCGTGGTTCCACAATTTCGACCTGCCGATGACCGCCGGGAAAGCCGCCGAAGTGCGGATCGAGTGGGAGCCGAATGCCGGCTATATCGCGCTGTTCCAGAACGATCCGTTGCCGCAGGCCGACCGCCATTCGCTGTGGTGGTCGTCGGACGTCGCCCATGCGCTCGATTATTATTATGTGGCGGGCAAGAACATGGACGGCGTCATCGCCGGATACCGCGCGCTGACCGGCAAGGCGGCGTTGATGCCGCGCTGGGCCTATGGTTTCTGGCAGAGCCGCCAGCGCTACAACACCCAGGCCGAGGTCGAGGGTGTCGTCGCCGAATATCGCAAGCGCGGCCTGCCGCTCGACAATATCGTGCAGGACTGGTTCTACTGGCCCGAGGACCAGTGGGGCTGCCACTGTTTCGACACCAAGCGTTTCCCCAGGCCGCAGGCGATGGTCGACACCGTCCATGCCCAAAACGCGCGAATCATGATTTCGGTGTGGCCGAAATTCTATCCGAACACCAGGAACGCGCAGGAACTGGCCGCCAAGGGCTATCTGTATCAGGGTAATCTGATCGCGAAGGAACGCGACTGGGTCGGCAAGGGCTATCTGAACACCGATTACGATCCTTATGCGCCCGAAGCGCGCGCGATCTATTTCCGGCAGATGAAGGAGGCGTTGGTCGACAAGGGCTTCGACGCGTGGTGGATGGACGCGACCGAGCCGGACATCCATTCGAACCTGTCGATCGAGCAGCGCATCGACCGGATGGGACCGACCGCGCAGGGGCCGGGCGAAGAATTCTTCAACAGCTATCCGCTGGTCCATGCCGAGGGGGTCGCCGACGGATTGCGCGTCGCCAAGCCCGATGTGCGGCCGTTCATTCTGACCCGGTCGGGCTATGGCGGCATCCAGCGCGCCAGTGCCGCTTTGTGGTCGGGCGACGTCGCATCGCGCTGGGACGATCTGCGCGACCAGATTTCGGCGGGGGTCAATTTGTCGATGTCGGGCATTCCCAACTGGACCCATGATATCGGCGGCTTCGCGGTCGAGGATCGTTATGCCAGCAAGGACCCGGCGCATCTGGCCGAATGGAAGGAACTGAACCTGCGCTGGTTCCAGTTCGGCGCGTTCAGCCCGCTGTTCCGCAGCCATGGCGAGACGCCGTATCGCGAAATCTATGAACTGGGGGCAAGCGATCCGGCGCTGTACGACGCGCTCGCGACCTATGACCGGCTGCGCTATCGCCTGCTGCCGTATATCACGTCGCTGGCGGCGGAGACGTGGCATCGCGACGGGACGATGATGCGCGGGCTGGCGATGGACTTCACCGCCGACCGCAAGAGCTGGGGCGTCGACGACGAATATATGTTCGGATCGGCGTTCCTCGTCGCGCCGGTCACGCAGTTCCGCGCGACCAGCCGGTCGGTGTATCTGCCGGCCGGGGCCGACTGGTACGACTTCACGACCGGTGCCTATGTGAAGGGCGGGCAGACGATCACTGCCGCTGCCCCGATCGCGGTGCTGCCGCTCTATGTCCGTGCGGGATCGATCGTGCCGACGGGTGCGGCGGTGCAGTCGACCGCCGAAAAGCTCGACGCGCCCTATGTGCTGCATGTGTTCACCGGCAAGGACGGGGCGTACACGCTGTTCGAGGATGACGGCCTGAGCGAAGGCTATCGCGAGGGGCAGTCGTCGCAGATTCCGCTGACGTGGAACGAGGCGACGAAGACGCTGACGATCGGCGCGCGCAAGGGCAGCTTTGCGGGCATGACGGCGAAGCGGTCGATGTCGGTGCGCTTCCACACGCCGGGCAAGGCGGTCGCGCCGGACTTCGCCGACAATGCGGCGACGGCGTTCGTCTATGACGGGCGGGCGGTGAGCGTGCCGTTGTCGGGGCGGCCGCAGACGCGATAAACCCCCGTCCTTCCCGCGAAGGCGGGAATCCATATACGCTGTCGCTGCGCAAGGGTCGCATCGTGGGCGGCAATGGATCCCCGCCTGCGCGGGGATGACGGGCGGTTTGGGAGACGGGGTATGATGGACGCGAAACGCATTCCCTTCGGCACGCTGGACGGCGCGCCCGCCGAGGCGATCGAGCTTCGCGCGGGGGCGCTGTCGGCGCGTATCCTGCCGTTCGGGGCGACGCTGCAATCGCTGTGCGTGCCCGATCGTGACGGGGCGGTGGCCGATGTCGTGCTGGGGTTCGACGACGTGCAATCCTATCGCGACCGGCCGTCATGGTTCGGGGTGACGGTCGGCCGCTATGCCAACCGGATCGCGGGCGGGCGGTTCAGCCTCGACGGGCGGACCTACACCCTCGAAACCAACAATGCGCCCAACCATCTGCACGGCGGGTCGGACGGATTCGACCAGCGGCTGTGGGACGTGGCCGAGATCGGCAACGACGACGATGCGGCGTGGGTGCGGCTGACGCTGACCAGCCCCGATGGCGATGCCGGCTATCCGGGGACGTTGCGGGCGGGCGCGACCTATCGCCTGACGTCGCAGGCGCTGACGATCGACTATGATGCGACGAGCGATGCGCCGACGGTCGTCAACCTGACCAACCATGCGTTCTTCGACCTGGGCGGGCGGGGCGAGGCGCTGCGCCATTTGCTGACGATCGAGGCGGATGCGTATCTGCCGGTCGATGCGACCGCGATCCCGACCGGCGAGCAGCGCGGCGTCGCGGGCACGCCGTTCGACTTCCGCACCCCCCATGCGATCGGCGACCGGGTGCGCGACGGGCAGGACGAGCAGATCGCGATCGGGCGCGGCTACGACCATAATTTCATCGTGCGCGGGGACGCGGGTACGTTGCGCGCCGCCGCCGTGCTGACCGATCCGGAATCGGGGCGGGTCATGACGCTGTCGATCACCGCGCCGGGGCTGCAACTCTATTCGGGCAATTTCCTCGGCGGGGCGGAGCCGGGCAAGGACGGGCGGCTGTACCGGCAGGGCGATGCCGTGTGTCTGGAGCCGCAGGCATGGCCCGATACGCCGAACCGGCCGGAATTTCCGTCGGCGCGACTGGACCCGGGCGCGCGGTGGAACAGCGTCATGCGGTTCGCCTTTTCCGCCGCCTGACCGGGCGTGCCACGCCGCGACGGGCGGCCGTTGCGCGGTGCACAACCCTGCTTGACGAAAACGTTTGCGTTTGCGAACGGCTTTAATCCTATGAAGCACCCCCTTCTCCTTGCCGCCACTGCCGCGGCCTTCGCCCTTTCGGCTTGCGGTCAGTCGCAGCCGGAACAGCTCGACACCCGCGCCGCCGATCCGCTGGCCGCCGAAGTCGCCAACCGCGCACCCGTGGAACTGCCGCCGCCCGTCAAGGCGAGCGTGACGTTCCGCTGCAAGGACAACACGCTCGTCTATGTCGACTTCTTCGATGGCGACACGCAGGCGAATTTCCGCAGCAAGCAGGGCGACATGCCCGTCCGCCTGAAGGCCGAGGAAAAGGGCAAGCCGCTGACCGCCGAGGGCGGCTACAGCCTGACCGGTAGCCCGAAGAGCATCACCCTGACCCAGCCGGGCAAGGCGGCGCAGACCTGCAACGCGTGATGTGATTGCCGATGCGGCCGCCTTCCGGGCCGCAACTCGGAAACCGTGCCTGACGGCCGGCGGAGCGATCCGCCGGCCGTTTTCTTTTGGGGGGCTTTTACTCCCCTCCCTTGGCAGGGAGGGGAGCAGCAGCGTCAGTACTTCACCCGCGTCGCGCGCAGCTTGTAGCGCTTGAGCGCGTCCTGCACGCTGCCGGTGCCGGCCAGATGGCCCGCGCCGACCGCGACGAAGACGGTGCCGGGGCGCTTCATCCGTTCCTCGATCCACTTCGCCCAGCGGGCGTTGCGGTCGGTCAGCAGGACGCGGCGCAGTTCGGGGGAGACGGTCATGTCCTCGTTCATCGTCGCGGCGAGCGCGGCGGGATCGCCCTTGGCCCATTGGTCGACCATCTTGTCGATCTGTTCGCCGGCGGTCGGCAGTTCCTTGATCGTTTCGCTCAAGAAAGTGACCTGCGCGGCATCGGACAGGGCGTCGAAGAAGCCGAACTGCTGTTCGAGCGTTTCGAGGCCGGTGACCGGCTTGCCCGCGACCTTCGCCGCCTGCGAGATGGTCTGTTCGGCACCGCTTTGGGGATCATAGCCCTGCTTCTGCAAGGTCACGAGCGTGAGCGTCGAAGCGGCGAACCACGGGTCGAGCTGTTCGAGCGCGCCCGCCGGCAGGCCGGCATCGGCCACCGCCCTGGCATAGGCGTCGCGTTCGGCGGCGGGCAGCTTTTCGCTGAGCTTCGGACCGGTCACGTTGACGGCGGACTTCATCACCGCCGCCTGCGCCTGTTCGGGGGTCGGCATCGGGATTTCGAGCACGACCTCGTTCGATTTGTCGAAGGCAGTCTTCACCGCTTCGTCGAACCACGACAGGCCGGGTTTCAGGACGTGGATCGTCCCGAACAGATAGATGGTCGTGTCCTTGTCCCTGACCACCCACAGCGCCGGATCGGCTTCGCGCGGGGCGGCAGCTTCGGTGTCGGCCGGAGCATCGGCAGCCGGGGCTTCGGCGGCCGGGGCCGGTGCGGTCTGCGCCATGGCGGGCAGGGCGGTCATCAGGCTGAACGCGGCGCCGAAGCGCAGCAGGATCGAGGGCATCGGCGTCTCCAAAGCACCGGCGAACCGGCAGTCCCGCTTGCATAGCAGCGGCCGGCCCCATGCGACAGGCCGCAGGAACGGACGCGGCAGACGCTTCGTTGGGTTTGCATCTCCGCCCGTCTTCAGGGCCTTGCCGGGACCTCCGCTATGCCGAACACCACCGCCGCCCCTGATCGACCCGATGCGAAGGGGGCGGACGCTGCGATCGGACCCGTCGCGGCGCTGCTGGCGGGCGAGGTAGCGACGCGTTCGGTGCTGTTCATCGCGTCCGACGAATTGCGCGCCGGCGCGATCGCGGCAGCGCTGACCGCGATTGCGCCCGATGTGGAGGTGGTCCACCTTCAGTCCAGCGACGCGCTGCCCGGTGACGATGCACCGGCATCGCCCGGCAATGCCGGGGCGCGGGTCGCGGCGCTGCGCCGGTTGCGGCGCGCATCGGTGACCAGTCGCCGCGTCGCGTGCATCACCACGCCGGAAGCGACGGCGGTGCGGGTTGCCGCCCCGGACGATTTCGATGCCGCGCCGCCGGTGCTGCGGATCGGCGATCCGATCGACATGGCGGACTTTGCCGAACGCGCGGTCGAGCTGGGCTATATCGTCGACGACCGGGTCGACGAACCGGGCGAGGTCGCGGTGCGCGGCGGCGTGGTCGACATCTTTCCCGCCGATGCGATCTGCCCGATCCGGGTGACCGTCGAGGATGGCGCGATCCGCACGATCCGCAGCTATGATCCGGTTACGCAGCGCGGCGATGCCGATCTGGGCGAGGTGACGATCGGCCGCGCCGCCGAGCCGGTGACGGCCGAGGGCGTGTCGCTGCTGGATCATCTGCCCGAAGCGGCGGTGGCGATGGACCCGGATGTCGAGCGGCGGCGCGCGCGGTTCCTCGACCTTGCCGAGGATGCGACGCGCCGGCGGCGGCGCGGTGCGGCGGCGCTGGTCGACCGGACGGCATGGGACAAGTTGCTGAAGGGTCGCGACCGGATCGAGGTGCCGGCGGATGCCGCGCCGCCGCCGCGCTTCGTCACCAGCCGGGCACCGACGCGTGCGTTCGGCAAGTTCGCCCGCGAGGTGCTCGATGGTGGACGGCTGGTGCTCGCCGGCAGTCCGCGCGACCTGCGTTTCCTGCGCAAGCGGCTGGCGACGCTGGGCCGGACCGAGCCGGTGACGATCGGGTCGTGGGACGAAGCGGTTCGCGCCGAGCCGGGCAGCGCGATGCTGCTGGTCGCGCCGATCGATCGCGGTTTCGTGGCCGATGGCGTGACGGTGGTGACCGGCGGCGACCTGCTCGGCGGGCGGGCGCGGGGCGACGAGCTGGCGGCGGCAAGCGCCAATCCGTTGTTCGCCGAGGCGGGCGAGTTGCGGGTCGGCGACGTGATCGTTCACGAGGATTTCGGCATCGGCCGCATCGTCGGGCTGGAGCAACTGCCCGGCGAGGAAGCGGGCGACGCCGTCGTGCTGGAATATGCCAAGGGCGCGCGGCGGCTGGTGCCGGTGGCAGAGGCCGACCGCATCTGGCGCTATGGCGCGGACGGTGATGCGGTCACGCTCGATGCGCTCGACGGATCGAGCTGGCAGAAACGGCGCGGCGCGATCGACGCGGCGATTGCCGAGAGCGCGCGCGAACTGGCGGCGATCGCCGCGCAGCGCGATGCGATCGAGGTCGCGGCTGTCGAGGCAGATATCGCCACCTATGAACGCTTCGCCGCCGGCTTTCCGTTCACCGAAACCCCCGATCAGGCGCGCGCCATCGCCGCCGCCCGTGCCGATCTGGCTGCGGGGCGTCCGATGGACCGGCTGGTCATCGGCGATGTCGGCTATGGCAAGACCGAGGTCGCGCTGCGCGCCGCCGCGATCGTCGCGCTGGCGGGGCGACAGGTCGCCATCGCCGCGCCGACCACGGTGCTGGTCCGCCAGCATGTCGAAACCTTTCGCCGCCGGTTCGAGGGGACCGGGATCGAGGTCGCCGGCCTGTCGCGCCTGTCCGATGCGGCGGAGAAGAAGCGGGTCAAGGCGGGCCTTGCCGACGGATCGATCGGCGTCGTGATCGGGACGCAGGCGGTGGCGGGCAAGGATGTCGACTATCGCGATCTGGCACTGGTGGTGATCGACGAGGAACAGCGGTTCGGCACCAAGGACAAGGCGCGCCTGCGCGACATTGCCGACCATGTCATGACGCTGTCGGCGACACCGATCCCGCGCACGCTGCAAAGCGCGTTGATCGGGTTGCAGCAATTGTCGGTCCTTGCCACCCCGCCGGCGCTGCGCCAGCCGATCCGTACCGCGGTGACCGCGTTCGACGAGGTGACGGTCCGCACCGCCTTGCTGCGCGAACGCACGCGTGGTGGGCAGAGCTTCGTCGTGGTGCCGCGGATCGAGGATATCGCGCCGCTGGAGGAACGGCTGCGCAAGATCGCGCCCGAACTGACCCTGACCGTCGCGCATGGCAAGATGCCGGCGGCGGAGATCGACGCGGCGATGGTCGGATTCGCCAATGGCGAGGGCGACGTGCTGCTGGCGACCAACATCATCGAGGCTGGGCTGGACGTGCCGCGCGCCAATACGATGATCGTCCACCATGCCGACCGGTTCGGCCTGTCGCAACTACACCAGTTGCGCGGGCGGGTCGGACGCGGTGGGCGGCGCGGGCAGATCCTGTTGCTGACCGATCCCGAGCATTCGATCGCCGAGGCGACGCTGAAGCGGCTGCGGACGTTGCAGGCGTTCGACCGGCTGGGCGCGGGCTTCGCGATCAGCGCGCGCGACCTCGACCTGCGCGGGGCGGGCGATCTGGTTGGCGAAGCGCAGGCCGGGCACATGAAGCTGATCGGCATCGATCTGTACCAGTATCTGCTCGGTCGTGCGCTGCGCGCGGCACGGGGCGAGGTGGTCGACCGGGTCGTGCCCGAACTGCATCTCGGCATTGCCGGGCGCCTGCCCGAAGAATGGATTCCCGAGACCGAGATGCGGCTGATGCTCTATGGTCGCCTTGCGCGGATCGAGGACGCCGGCACGCTCGACGCGTTCGAGGAGGAGCTGGAGGACCGGTTCGGCACCCTGCCCGAGGAAGCGCGGTTGCTTATCGATCTGGCGCGCATCCGGTTGCTGGCGCAGGCGGCGGCGGTGGCGAAGGTCGATGCCGGCCCGGCGGCGATCGCCCTGACGCCGCAGGGGGGCAGCGACGTGCCCGATGTGGACGGGCTGACCGAAAAGAACGGGCGGTGGATCGTCGCGGCGCGGATCGAGGATGCCGGCGAACGGCTGACCAAGGTGCGCGACGTGCTGGAGACGGTGGCGGCCTGAGAGCCGGTTCGAAAACGCGCGATTGCGCGTTTTGCGGTACCGGCCCGCTCCCCCTCCCGTCCACCCATCGAGTGTATCCTGTGGGTGGTCGGAAGGGGGAGCGGGCCGGTACCGCCTTGAAACTCGCTCTTTTCGCGCGTTTCCAGACCGACCCTGAAAAATGTTGGCATCGTCGCCGTTCCTGTCCGATGCTGCGGAAATGAACGCGATCTTCATCACCGGCGGCGGGTCGGGTATCGGGCGGGCGGTGGCGCAGTTGTTCGCCGGCCGGGGCTGGCGGATCGGGCTGGCGGACGTCAATGCCGCGGGACTGGCGGAGACGGCGGCGTTGTTGCCCGGTGGGGCGGCGACGTTCGTGTTCGATGTGACCGACCGTGCCGCATGGGATGCGCCGCTCGCCCGCTTTGCCGGGGACGGCGGCATTGACGTGCTGTTCAATAACGCCGGCATCGCGTCTGGCGGCGTCTTTGCCGAGATGACGCCCGCCGCGATCGAACGGACGATCGCTGTCAACCTGACCGGGGTCATCCACGGCGCCCATGCCGCGCATTCGTTTCTGAAGGCGAGCGGTGGCTGCCTGCTGAACACCGCGTCGGCAGCGGGGATTTACGGGACGGCGGGCGCTGCGGTCTATTCGGCGACGAAGTTCGGGGTGCATGGGCTGACCGAGGCCCTCGACGGCGAATGGGCGGCGGACGGCATCCGCGTACGCTCGCTGATGCCGGGGTTCATCGACACGCCGCTGCTCGACGCGTCACTGGCCGGGAGCAACCATAATGTCCGCCAGCAGGTCCGCGCGGCGGGGCTGGAGTTTACGCCTCTAGAGGTGGTGGCGCAGGCAGCGTGGGACGCGGTCCATGGCGGGTCGGTTCACACGCCCGTCGGCCCGACCGCGAGGCGGATGCGCTTCGCCGCGCGGTGGATGCCGGGGAAATTACGGCAGCAGATGCGGCGGCGATAGTATCGCACGATTTCCGTCATCCCCGCCTGCACGGGAATGCCGATCTGCCTATTCCACCAGCGCGTCGATCGCCTGCGCCATGTCGATATCGCGGTCCGACAGCCCGCCCGCGTCGTGGGTGGTGAGCAGAATGTCGACGCGGTTATAGACGTTCGACCATTCGGGGTGATGGTCGGCCTTTTCCGCCAGCAGCGCGACCTGCGTCATGAACGCGAACGCTTGGCTGAAATTGTCGAAGGTGAAGCTGCGCACGATCGCGTCCCGCCCGCCATCATGGTCCCAGTCGGGCAGGCCGTCGAGCGCATCGGCGCGTTCGGCTTGGCTCAGCGGTTCCATCGTCGCTCCCTTGTCTCGTGGTGGCGGCAAGGCCTATTGCGTGGACCATGTCCGATCAAGCGCGAACCGCCCCGAGTGCCGCCGAGATGGAAGCGTTGGCGCGTGCCGCGCTGGCGCGCATTCCCGAACCGTTCGCCGGCCATCTGTCCGACATCGTCCTGCTGGTCGAGGAATTTGCCGACGAGGAGACGCTGGCGGCGATGGAGATGGAGCCGTACGAGCTGACCGGCCTGTATCATGGTAGCCCGATCGGCGAAAAATCGATGTTCGACGGGATGCGCCTGCCCGATCGCATCCATCTGTATCGCCAGCCGCTACTCGCCGAATGGTGCGAGACCGGCGTCGATCTGCGCGACCTGATCCGGCATGTCGTGGTGCATGAGGTCGGCCATCATTTCGGCCTGTCCGACGACGACATGCATGCGCTGGAAGATGCGGATTGAGCCTGTTGGCGTTTGACCGGGTCAGCGGGGCGCGGGGACAGCGGGTGCTGTTCGCCGACCTGTCGTTCGATCTGGGCGCAGGCGGCGCGCTGCTGGTGCAGGGGCCGAACGGGGTCGGCAAGTCGACGCTGGTGCGGACCGCCGCCGGGCTGTTGCCGCCGACCGAGGGTGACGTCACGCGCGGCGGGGCGGTGGCGTTGCTGGGGGAGGCGGCGGCGCTCGACCCGCAAGTGCCGCTGGCCAAGGCGCTCGGCTTCTGGGCCGGGCTGGACGGGGCGCGGGATGGGGTGACGGCGGCGCTGGCGGCGATGGGGATCGGGGCGTTGGCGGAGGTGCCGGTGCGGATGCTGTCGACCGGGCAACGGCGGCGCGCGGCGATCGCGCGGGTGATTGCCAGCGGGGCGCCGATCTGGTTGCTCGACGAACCGGCCAACGGATTGGACGCGGCATCGCTCGAACGGCTGGAGGCGGCGATCGCGGCGCGAAGAGCGGACGGCGGCGCGGTGCTGGTGGCCAGCCATGTGCCGGTGGCGTTGCCGGGTGCCGTCGTGGTGACGCTGTGATCGCGCTGATCGTCCGTGAATTGCGGATTGCGTGGAGCGGGGGCGGGCTGCTGTTGCCGGTCGCCTTCTTCCTGCTGGTCGCGACGCTGTTTCCGTTCGCGATCGGGCCGGACGCGGCGCTGCTGGCGCGGATCGGCGGCGGGGTGGCGTGGGCGGCGGCGCTGCTGGCGGCGTTGCTGCCGATCGAGCGGCTGGTCGCGCCCGATGTCGACAGCGGGGTGGTCGATCAACTGGTCGTGCGCGGGTGGAGCGACAGCGGCATCGCGCTGGCCAAGACCATCGGGCACTGGCTGGGCTTTGCGCCGGCGGTGATGCTGGCGGCAGCCCTGTCGGCGGCGCTGCTGGGGATCGATGGCCGCACGCTGGTGATGCTGGAGGCCGGGTTGCTGATCGGGACGCCGGGGCTGGCGGCGTTGAGCGTCGCTACGGCCGCGCTGGTCGCCGGGCTGCGTGGCGGGGGCGCGGTGGCGGGGCTGGTGATGCTGCCGCTGGCGTTGCCGATCGTGATCTTTGGTGCGGGCGGGCTGGAGGGTGGCGCGGGGGCGATGAAGCTGCTGGCGGCGACCAGCCTGTTGCTGTGCGCGGGCGGCCCGGTGGTGGCGGGCGCGGCGATGCGGATCGGGCGGACGTAAAAATCCCCCCCCGTGCCGGGGAGGAGTTAGTCTCTGCGCCACCGTGCGAAAATGGCAGTCGGCAGGGTCAGCCCGCGCGTTTCCTCGCGCACGCCCAGCTCGCCGCATTCGACCCGCCCGCCCAGATCGCCGAGCGACTGGCGCAGCAGTTCGCCGATCGCCAGCGCCGACATCCGCACGGCATAGACGGTGAGGAACAGGAACCGCGACTCGCTGTCGAGCAATTGGCGGCATTCGGCGATCATCGCGGGCAGATGCTCCTCGAGCTTCCACACCTCGCCATTCGGGCCGCGTCCCCATTTGGGCGGATCGAGGATGATGCCGTCATAGCGCCGTCCGCGCCGCACCTCGCGCGCGACGAACTTCGCGGCATCCTCGACCAGCCAGCGGACCGGCTTGTCGGTCATCTCCGACAGCGCGGCATTGGCGCGCGCCTGTTCGACCGATTTCTTCGACGCATCGACATGGACGACGCGCGCGCCGGCCGCCGCCAGCGCCAGCGATCCGACGCCGGTATAGCCGAACAGGTTGAGACATTCGGGATCGTTCGCCCCGTCCAGCTGCCCGCGCATCCAGTCCCAGACCGGGGCCATGTCGGGGAAGAAGCCGAGATGGCGGAACGGCGTGTTGCTCGCCGAAAAGCGCACCTCGCGCCATGTCAGCGGCCAGTCGCGCGGGGGTTGTTTGAGGAACTGCCAGCGGCCACCGCCATCCTCGTCCGAACCGGGCACGAATTCGCCATGCGCGTCCCAATCGGCCAGCGCCGGTGCCCACATCGCCTGCGGTTCGGGCCGGATGAAGCGGAACGGGCCATAGCGTTCGAGCTTGCGACCATGGCCGCAGTCGATCAGCCCGTAATCACCCCATGGTTCGCCGATAAGTGCGATCGGGTCCATTATGCGCGGGGCGTCGCCCGTTCGGCGATCCAGCTGGTTACCGCCTCGAACGTCGCGGGCAGGGTGACATAGCGTTCCTCGCGATCGAACAGGTCGCCGACGCGCGGCGGCAGGGCTGCGCGGGTGCCGATCGCGCGTTCGACCGCGTCGGGGAATTTGGCCGGGTGTGCGGTCGCCAGCGTCACCATCGGCGCGTCGACGCCGCTGTCGAGCGCGGCGGCAAGCGCGATGGCGGTGTGCGGGTCGATGATCTGCGCGGCATGATCGCGTGCCCAGCGCATCGCCCGCGCCATGCCCTCGCCATCGACGCGCGCGCTCTGGAACAGCGATGCCGCACCCTGTTGCTGCGCATTGGTCAGCCGCATCGCACGGCTCGATTCGAACCCGCGCATCTGCTCGCCCAGCGCTACGCCGTCACGCTCGCCCAGATCGTAGAGCAACCGTTCGAAATTCGAGCTGACCTGGATATCCATCGACGGCGTCGCGGTCGGCGTGACCTCTGCGCTGGAATAGTCGCCGTTGGTCAGTGCGCGGTGGAGGATGTCGTTGACGTTGGTGGCGACGATCAGCTTGGCGATCGGCAGCCCCATCTGCGCCGCGACGAATCCGGCGAACACGTCGCCGAAATTGCCGGTCGGGACCGAGAAGGCGATCGCCTTGTCCGGGCCGCCCAGCCGCACGGCGGCGTAGAAATAATAGACGACCTGCGCCATCAACCGCGCCCAGTTGATCGAGTTCACCGCCGACAGGCGGAAGCGACCCGAGAAGCCGGGGTCGTTGAACATCGCCTTGACCAGCGCCTGCGCGGTGTCGAAATCGCCCTCGATCGCGATGTTGTGGACGTTGGGCGACAGCACGGTCGTCATCTGCCGCCGCTGCACGTCGGACACGCGACCGGCGGGGTGCAGCATGAAGATGTCGATATGCGCGCGCCCGGCGACCGCATCGATCGCCGCCGATCCGGTATCGCCGCTGGTCGCGCCGATGATCGTCAGGGGATCGGTCGTGCCGGTCAGGAAGCGTTCGAAGAACAGCCCGAGCAATTGCAGCGCGACGTCCTTGAACGCCAGCGTCGGCCCGTGGAACAGTTCGAGCAACCACTGGTCATGGTCGATCTGTACCAGTGGGGTCACCGCCTTGTGGCTGAACCGGCCATAGGCGGTTTCGCACAGCGCAAGCAGTTCGGATTCCGACATCGCATCGCCGACGAACGGCGCCATCACCTTCGCCGCGGTCTCGGCATAGCTCAGGCCCGCCAGCGCGGCGATCGCTTCATGGGTCAGCGTCGGCCAGGCATCGGGCAAATACAGGCCGCCGTCGCTGGCCAAACCGGCCAGCGTCGCGCCGGCGAAGTCGAGGTCGGGCGCATGGCCCCTGGTGCTGACATACCGCATGGGCTGTGCGGTTAGCGGCTGCGACGGCGAAGTGCCAGCAAGTATATGATGACCGCGGCCAAGGCGAAGGCGAACCACTGGATCGCATAAGCGAGGTGGTTGTCGGGCAGGCTGGCGGGATCGGGACGGCGGCTGGCCTTCAGCCCGGGGGCGGGCGTGTCCGACACGATCATCGGCGCCGGGGGCGCGGCGCGGCCGGTCATCCGGTCGAGCAGCGTCGGCCCGCCCGGTGCGTGGCTGAGCGTGCCGGCCACCGCGCCACCGGACCATAAAGGACGCAGCTTCGGATCGGCGGCAACGCCGAGGTCGACGCGGAACACCTGACCGGTCGGACCGGTGCAGGTTGCGATATGGCGATAGCCCGAGCTGTCATCGACCGCGCGGCCGGCACCCATCGTCCAGTCGCCGACCCGCGCACAGGTGGCGGTCACGCGCGCGAACAACAAATCGTCGGTGATCCGTGCCGGCAAGGGTTGCACCAGCCGGTCGAGATTGGCGCTGGCATGGGCGATCAGCGCCGCCTTTTCGGCGCGGCGCTGCAACTGCCACAGCCCGAGCGCGACCATCGCCGCGACCGCCAGCAGCACGATCAACGTGGAAAGGATCGGCAGGCGTTTCATGGGCGCGGGTCGATCCGGCCTTCGCCAGCGCCGCGCCGATATTCGAGCGCGATTAACATGCCCTTGGCAATGCGCAGGCTGCCGACCACGCCGAGGATGGTCAGCGGCACCCACAGCAGCACATGCACCCACCATGGCGGCCCCGCGGCGAGTTCGAGCCAGATGGCGAGGACGGTGATGATCGTGCCGATGCCGAGGGTCAGGAACGCCGCCGGGCCGTCACCGACGTTGAACGCGTCGAAATCGAGGCCGCAGACCGAACAGCGACCGGCGAAGGCGACGGGACTGCGGAACAGGGTCGGCGCGGCGCAACGTGGACACAGGCCGCGCACGCCGCAGTCGAAGGGCGCAGGGGCACCCGCGCCCGGTTGTCCGGGCATCAGCCGCCGTGGATCGGCGCGCCCCAGCCGCCCCAGACATAGATGACGACGAACAGGAACAGCCACACCACGTCGACGAAGTGCCAATACCACGCCGCCGCTTCGAACCCGAAATGCTGCTTCGGGGTGAAGTCGCCCTTGTAGGCACGGATCAGGTTGACGGCGAGGAAGATGGTGCCGACCAGCACGTGGAAGCCGTGGAACCCGGTCGCCATGTAGAAGGCCGCGCCATAGTTCAGCCCTTTGAACGGCATCGGCGCATGGACATATTCATAGGCCTGGATGCACGAGAACAGCGCGCCGAGCAGGACGGTCAGCCACAGCCCCTTCTTCACGCCGTCATTCTCACCCACGCCGATCGCGCCCCACAGCCCCTTCATCGCGCCACCGCGCTGGTTGTGGATCAGCGCGTGATGCGCCCACGTCACGGTGGTGCCCGACAGCAGCAGGATGAAGGTGTTGAGCAGCGGCAGTTCGAAGGCGTTGAGCACTTCGAGGCCCGCCGGCGGCCATTGCGCGACGACGGCGGTATTGCCCGCCTCGATCAGCGAGACGCCGTCTTCGTGATTATACTGGACCGCGGCGGGGAAGAGCGAGAAGTCGAACCACGACCAGAACCAGCCGACGAAGAACATCACTTCGGACGCGATGAACAGGATCATGCCGTAGCGCAGGTGCAGCTGCACCACCGGCGTATGGTCGCCCGCCTTCGCTTCGCGGATCACGTCGGCCCACCAGAAGCCCATGCAGGACAGGGTTGCGATCAGGCCGGCACCGAACACGAATCCGCCGAGCGCCGCTTCGTTGAGATACATCACGCCGCCCGCCGCCATCATGAAGGCGGCCATCGAACTGGCAAGCGGCCAGATGCTGGGGGGCAGGATGTGAAAATCGTGGTTCTTCGCGCCTGCCATCATCCGTCCCTAAGCTGTTCGCGCCTTTTGCGGAGCGTGTTTGCGCGTGATCCTAGCTGGTCGTCGCGCCCGAATCCACCGGGTAAAATGTGTAGGAGAGGGTGATTGCGCGAATGTCCTTCGCGTCCGGATCGTCATGGATCTTGGGATCGACGAAGAAGATCACCGGCATGCGCACCTTCTCGCCCGGTTGCAGCGTCTGCTGCGTGAAGCAGAAGCACTGGATCTTCGTGAAATATTTGCCCGCCTGGCTCGGCGTCACGTTGAAGGTGGCGGTGCCGGTGACCGGGCGACCCGACACGTTCTTCGCGGTGAAGAACGCCATGTCGCGTGCGCCGATATCGACGGTTTCCGACGCGCGTTCGGGCTTGAACTCCCATCCCAGCGCCGGATTGGTATTGGTGTCGAACCGCACCACGACCTTGTCGCCGATGCCGCCGGGGGCCACCTGCCCACGCTGGGTCGTGCCGTTGAAGCCGGTCGCCTGACAGAACATGCGGTACAGCGGCACGCTGGCGAAACCGACGCCGGTCATTCCGACCACGCCCGCCACCGCCAGCAACGCCACGCGCAGGTTGCGGGTCACGCGCCCAGCCCCGCCTGAATCTTGACGATGGTGATCGCGAACAGCAGCACGACGAACGCGCCGAGCAGCCACGCCATCACCTTGGCCCGTTCGCGCTGCCGGGCGCGGATGCGGTCGTCGTGTTCGCTCATGTCAACATCCACCGGTCGGCGACCAGCGCGCCGAACATCGCGAAAAGATACAGGATCGAGAAGGCGAACAGCCGCTTTTCGGGCTTCATCCTGTCGTCCTGCTGGGTCGAACGCAGCGCGACCTGCACCGCCAGCAACCCGAAGGTCGCGGTCAGCAGGCAGGCGGCGATGCCGTAGATCGCGCCGGTCAGCCCCAGCGGCCACGGTGCGACCGCGACCGCCGCCATCGGAATGGTGTACAGCCCGATCTGGGTCCGCGTCGTCCGCTCGCCCGCCACCACCGGCAGCATCGGCACGCCGGCATTGGCGTAATCGGTCTTCACGAACAGCGCGAGCGCCCAGAAATGCGGCGGCGTCCAGAGGAAGACGAGGCTGAACAGCAGGAACGGCAGCAGCGCGACGTCGCCGGTCGCCGCCGCCCAGCCGATCAGCGGCGGAAACGCGCCCGCCGCCCCGCCGATCACGATGTTCTGCGGCGTCCGGCGTTTGAGCCACACGGTATAGACCAGCACGTAGAACAGGATCGACACGGTCAGGATCGCGGCGGAAGCGAAGTTCACCGCCAGCCCCATCAGCACGACCGAAAAGATGGCGAGGCCGACGCCGAAATGCAGCGCCGATTGCCGGTCCATCCGGCCGGCGGGAAGGGGCCGGCCCTGCGTCCGCTTCATCTTGGCGTCGAGATCGGCCTCGTACCACTGGTTGAGCGCCCCCGCCGCACCTGCGCCGAGTGCGATGCACAGGACGGCGGTGAAGCCAATGACCGGATGGATCGCGACCGGCGCGGCCAGCATCCCGCACAGCCCGGTGAAGACGACCAGCGACATCACGCGTGGCTTGGTAAGAGCGAGGAAATCGCGCCATTCGGCGGGCAGGGTGATCGTCTGCGCGGTCATCGCCGTCGTATAGGCGGTTGTGGGGGCGGGGGAAAGCGGTGTGAGGCCGTCCGACATTCCGCACCTACCAGGAAGGCGAGGAACCGACCTGCATCGGTGTCCGATTCACCACCGGTGCAGGCGTGGGCCCCCGGCCGGCGTGAGGCGGACGATCGAGGCGGCGGGACGCCCGCATCCTGCATGGCGTCCGGTCGCGGCCGAAAGGGCGAAGGTGTCGCTCCGCGGTGATCAGACGAAGCCCTGGCCCCAGCTCGACTTGTCGTAATTGCCGATATTCGGAAGTACGGTCGACATGTCCCCGTCCGACACACCGAACCAGCGCGCCAGCGTCGATGCATATTGATCGACCGACATGGTCGGGATCAGCCGCCCCTGACCGACATCGTCGGTGGTGTTGGTGCCGACCAGCGGCGCGGTGCCGTAGAGCCGCTTGCCCTTGACCGCGCCGCCCATGACGAAGTGCATCGATCCCCAGCCATGGTCGCACCCATTGCCGTTCGACGGCAGCGTCCGCCCGAAATCCGAACCGGTAAAGGTCGTTACCTTGTCTGCGACGCCCAGCGCGGCGGTGGTGTCGTGGAATGCGCGCATCGCGTCGGCCAGTTTGCCGAGCAGGCGCGGCTGGTTCGACGCCAGATTGTCGTGCAGATCGAACCCGCCCATCGACACGAAGAACACCTGGCGCTTCGTCCCCAGATCGCCCGAGATCGCGATCATCCGCGCGACCATCCGCAGCTGGTCGGCAAGGCCGTTGTCGTCGGGGAACAGCGGGAAATTCGCCTCCGGAACGCCGGCCAGACCGTTGGCGAGCTGGACCTGCGTATCCATCGCCCGCTTGTTGATCCGTGCATATTCGCCACCGAACATATGCGGATTGGCGTCGGTCATCATTTGTCGCAGCGTCTGCGCGGCGACGCTCGATCCGTAGAGCGACGTTGCGTTGCGCAACAGCGGGACCGGGCCGCCGGTGCCGACGTTATACTGGATCGCGTTGCGACCCGACAGGAAGACGGCATTGCCCGATGCATTGATGCAGGTGACCGCCGACGTGCCGTTGCCCGACTGGAACAGATCGCCGATCCGGCCGCCCCAGCCCGAGCCGGCCCCTTCGGGGCTCGACGCCTGAAAGAAGCTCTGCTGATCGTTATGGCTGAACAGCTTGGGCGGCAGGCGCACCGACCTGTTCTGATATTGCGCCTTGGTCGTCGGCTGGATCAGCGTGCCGACGTTCATCGCCACCGCCATCCGCCCGGCATCGAACAGCGGGCTGAGCGGGGCCATCGCCGGGGCGAGCGCATAGGCCCGCCCGCCAAGGTCGGCGGTCGGCAGCAGGACGGTGGGCGCCAGCGCCTCGCGCGAGAAGGCAAGCGCGCTGCGCAGCGATGCATATTTGGCGTGGCTGGTCGGGTCGTAGGGGACCAGCGTGTTGAAATGGTCGTTGCCTCCCGCAAGGAAGATACAGACCAGCGCCTTGTAATCGCTGGCGGTGGCCGCCGCCGCCTCGCCGATCGCGCCGAGGCTGGTGACGAACGGAGCCGCGACCCCGGCCACGCCGAACAGGGCGGAGCGTTGCAGGAACGCGCGGCGGGATACGTCGGTCAGGATGGTCGGAGCGTTCATTTCAGCACCAGATAATCGGGCGAGGCAAGGGTCAGCAGGATCGCGACCCCGGTTCGGTTGAGCGTGGCGTTGTTCGCGGTCAGCGGAATGCTGTCGACCGCGGCCCGGATCGACGCGACGGTCGCCGCGCGCAGCTGTCCGGCGGCAAGGATCAGGTTGACCTCGTCGACCAGCTTCGCGCTGTCCGACGCCAGCGCCATCATCGGCGCGTAATCCGCCTTGGTATCGCCGGTGCCGCCGCCGACCAGCGACTGCATGTAATTGATGTAGGCGATGTTGGTCTGTTCGCTCGACATCAGGAATTCGGGTGCGGTCAGCCCGGCCTGCACCATCGCCGTGCCCGGCGGGGTGAAGCCTGGCCGGACGAAGCCGAACACGCTGGCGGCGCGTCCGATGCCCTGCCCCAGCCGGGTGGTGGTGCTGGTCGTGTCGCCGATCGCCCATGCGTCGCTGGGCGAGGTGACGCCGAACGCGCGCGCCCAGTTGGTCAGCCGCAGCACCGGTTCGCGCAGGCGACCGGCGGTGGTGCTGGCCAGCGCGGCGGCCTCGTCGCGGACTTCAGGGTCGAGCAGGATCGCGCGGATCACCGCCTTCATGTCGCCGCGCACGCCGCTGCCGTTATTGGCGAAGGCGGCCGAGACGCGCCCGACATAGGCGGGACTGGGGTTGGAGGTGACCATCCGCTGGATCAGCTGCTTCGACACGAACGGCGCGACGTTGGGATGGCGGAAGATGACGTCGAGCGCCGCGTCGAGCGCGGCCATGCCGCCCCCCGAAACCGTCGCGCCGAGGAAGGTCGCCGATCCGGTTTCGTTGTTCGCCGCGTTCAGGATCAGCGGCTGGCGCATCCGGTCGGGGGTCGTCGTATCGCTGCTGACCAGCTGCAATCCGGTGAAGATGCGGGCCAGCTGCGACACGTCGTCGAGCGTGTAGGTTTCCAGCGCCTGTCCGTTCGACACGCGGACGGTGCCGTCCTGTTCGAGCTGATTTACGCCGAGCGTAAAGAGCTGCATCAGTTCGCGCGCGTAATTCTCGTCGGGCAGGCTGCCGGTCGACGGGTTGCCCTTCTTGCTGTTCACGAATGTCAGGAACATGCCCATCGCCGCGTTCCGGCTGATCGCGCCCAGCAGATCGCGGTAGTTGCCGAACGCGTTGTCGGCCAGCACGTCGGTGTACGCCGCGACCGCCAGCGACCGCCAGCCGATGTTCAGCACGCCCATGCCGACCACCAGATAGTCGAGCAGCGCCACCGTCACCCGCTGACGCAGCGCATCGGGGCCGGCGATCACCTGTCGCCATACGCTGGCGTCATAGCCGCTCTGGACGTTGATCTTGTCCGCTTCGGCATAGCCCTTGGCGACCATCCAGTCCCAGTGGCTGGTTGGGCGGGGGACCGCGAACTGCGCCTCGATCCAGCCGGCGATCCCGGTGTTCAGCACCGAATCGATGCCGGTGCGGGTCGCGCCCATCGTCGCCTGCGCGAGGAAGCGGCTGGCGCTGCGGGCGTTCAGGGCGGCGACGGTCGGGGTCGGTGTCGGCGTGGGGGCGGGCGTCGGCGTGGGACTGGGGCCGGCGACGGTCACCGTGCCGGGGCCAGAGCCGCCTCCGCCGGAATCGCATGCCGCCAGCAAGGCGGCGGCGGCGACAACGCCGTGCTTCGCCGCGAAGCCCGAAGCGGGCGCGGCATCGACGGGCAGCGCCCGCGTCGTCTGTTCAGAAACCGGTGTCCGATCAGCGGTGTCGATGATCGTTTCGTCGCCCAACATGGCAATCCCCTGTACGCTGACGAAGGGGATAGCGGCCTATGGTTGGGGAATGATTAACAGGCGGGTTTTCCTGCGGATTCATGGTTTACCGGCCGTTAACGCGACAGTTGCGCAACCGTATCGAGCCCTGTGAAACCCACAAAAAGACGCCCCGGATCGCTCCGGGGCGTTGCTGTTTTGGGCCAGCCGTCGGGTCAGTCGACCTTGGGCAGGGTTTCGAACTGGTGGAAGGGCGGGGGCGAGGACAGCGTCCATTCCAGCGTCGTCGCGCCGTCGCCCCATGGATTGTCCGCCGCCTTGCGCCCGCCGATCAGCGAGATGACGACGTTGACGAAGAAGAACACCATGCCGATCGCCATGATGCCGTATCCGGCCGAGGCGATGTGGTTGAAGAAGGCATAGGCGTCCGGATAGTCCGGGTAGCGCCGCGGCATGCCCTGCGCGCCAAGGAAGTGCATCGGGAAGAACATGACGTTCACGCCGATGAAGAACACCCAGAAGTGCAGCTTGCCGAGCAGTTCGTTGTACATCTTCCCCGACATCTTCGGGAACCAGTAGTAGAAGCCGGCGAACAGCGCGAACACCGCCCCCAGCGACAACACGTAATGGAAGTGCGCGACGACATAATAGGTGTCGTGCAGGACGTCGTCGACACCGCCATTGGCCAGCACGACGCCGGTCACGCCACCGACCGTGAACATGAAGATGAACCCGATCGCCCACAGCATCGGCGTGGGGAAGCGCAGGCTGCCGCCCCACATCGTCGCGATCCACGAGAAGATCTTGATGCCGGTTGGCACCGCGATGATCATCGTCGCGGCGGTGAAATACATCTTGGTGTTCACGCTCAGGCCGGTCGTGAACATGTGATGCGCCCACACGACGAAGCCGACCGCCCCGATCGCGACCATGGCATAGGCCATGCCGAGATAGCCGAACACCGGCTTGCGGCTGAACGTCGCGACGATGTGGCTGATGATGCCGAAGCCCGGCAGGATCATGATGTAGACTTCGGGGTGGCCGAAGAACCAGAACAGATGCTGGTACAGGATCGGATCGCCGCCGCCGGCCGGATCGAAGAAGGTGGTGCCGAACTTGCGATCGGTCAGCAGCATGGTGATCGCTGCGGCGAGCACCGGCAGCGCCAGCAGCAGCAGGAAGGCGGTGACCAGCACCGACCACACGAACAGCGGCATCTTGTGCAGGGTCATGCCCGGCGCGCGCATGTTGAAGATGGTGGTGATGAAGTTGATCGCCCCCAGGATCGACGACGCACCGGCGAGGTGCAGCGACAGGATCGCCATGTCGACCGACGGCCCCGGTTCGCCATAGGTCGACAGCGGGGCATAGACCGTCCAGCCGGTGCCGGCACCGCCACCGAACATCGTGCTGCCCAGCAGCAGCGCGAAGGCGGGGATGAGCAGCCAGAACGAGATGTTGTTCATGCGCGGGAACGCCATGTCGGGCGCGCCGATCATGATGGGCACGAACCAGTTGCCGAAGCCCCCGATCATCGCCGGCATGACCATGAAGAACACCATGATGAGGCCATGCGCGGTGATCAGCACGTTCCAGAAATGGAGCGCCTGATCGCCTTCATGTCCCGACAGCCATGGCAGCCACTGAATGCCCGGTTCGGCGAGTTCGAGGCGCATCACCCCCGAAATCGCCCCGCCGATGATCCCCGCGACGATCGCGAAGATCAGGTACAGCGTCCCGATATCCTTGTGGTTGGTCGACATGAACCAGCGGGCGAAGAACGCCGGCTTGTGGTCGGCATCGTGGTGATGCGCGTCGTGGCCGTGCCCGTGCGCGTCGAACGCGTGGTGGCCGGAAAGGGCGGAATCGGTCATCTTACTGGTCCACGTTGCCGACGCCGCCGCCGTTGCCGGTGGCGCGCTGGGTGGAGGGAGAGGCGGCTTCGGTCGCGTTGACGACTGGCGTCGACGCGTCGCTGGCGGTGTTGCCGGCTTCCGACGTGGCGTCGGCGGCATCGGCACCCGGCTGCGGGATCACGGCACTGGTGGGGGCGGCGGCCTGCGCGGGGCTGGGCAGCGTGCCGCCCTTGGCGCGGATCCACTGGTTGAACTGCGCGACCGGCACCGCTTCGACCGCGATCGGCATGTACGCATGGCGCGCACCGCACAACTCGCTGCACTGGCCGAAATACAAACCCGGCTTTTCGATCGTGAAGCTGGTTTCGTTCAGCCGTCCCGGTACCGCGTCCAGCTTGATCCAGAAGGCGGGCATCGCCCAGCTATGGATCACGTCGGTCGCAGTGGTGATCAGGCGGATCGGCACACCGACCGGCAGCACGATGCGATTGTCGACCGCGAGCAGGCGGGGGCCGTCGGCATCGGTGCGGAACCGCTGGCCCGGACCGACTTCGCCCCGTTCCTTCAGCATGTTGGCGGTCACCGACACGCCGCCATAATCGGGATATTCATAGGACCAGAACCACTGGTTGCCGATCGCCTTCAGCGTCACCGCATTGTCGGGCGCGGGCTTGAACTGGCGTGCGAGCAGCCCGATCGACGGCACCGCGATCGCGGCGAGGATCAGCACCGGGGCGGCGGTCCAGATGATTTCGATGACGGTGTTGTGCGACGTCTTCGACGGAACCGGGTTCGCCTTTTCGCGGAAACGGAACGCGACATAGCCGAGCAGGAACAGCACCAGCAGCGAGATAATGACGATTACCGGCATCAGGATGTGATTGTGGAACGCTTTCCCCTCGCGCCCATTCGGCGTGACCTGCGTCTGCAGGTCGATCGTGCGGTCGGTCGGCTGGCCGACATGCGGCGTCGCGACCATGCGCGGCGATCCGTCAGCGTTCAGCGTCGGGTCCTGCATCGCGGGCGGCGTCGGGGCCGCGGCGGTCGCCGGCGGCGTCACCTGTCCGGTCAGATTGGCCTCCGCCGATCCCGGCGGCGGGGCCCCTGCCTGCGGCGCGGTCGCTACCGCGCCCGTGCCCGGCGTTACTGCCGCTGGCTGCTGCGCATAGGCGGTTCCCGCCAATGCCGCGGCGGCCGCGTAAACAAACATCCTCATCCCAATGCTTCGCATCGTGTCGTGTCACCCCGTTACAAGTTATGCTGCACGCTTCTTGACCGGCGTGGTCGCATAGGGCGGGCGTTTGGAAACCCTAACCCTCCGGGCTATACGCGGCATGTCGCCCGGCCTCAAGCGATGGTTGCGAACGTACCCGGTGCCGGACTAATGCGGCGCGCGACGGCAACCGGCGGGACGACAACCATGAACGACGACGCGATCCTCGATGAATTCCGGCAGGCGGAAGCGCTGCTGGAGGGACATTTCATCCTGTCGTCGGGCCTGCGCTCGTCCCGCTATCTGCAATGTGCGCGCGTGTTGATGGACCCGCGCCGTGCCGCACGGCTGTGCGACGAACTGGCGGCCCGGTTGCCGGCCGATCTCCGCGAATCGATCGATGTCGTGATCTCGCCGGCGATGGGTGGGGTGATCGTCGGGCATGAGATGGGCCGGTCACTGGGCGTGCCTGCCATGTTCCTCGAACGGCCGACGGGCACCTTCGAACTGCGCCGCGGTTTCCGCATCGATGCCGGCACCCGCGTGCTGATGATGGAGGATGTGGTGACCACCGGCCTGTCGTCACGCGAGGCGATCGCCGCGATCGGGGCGGCGGGCGGCAAGGTCGTGGCGGCGGCGTCGCTGGTCGACCGGTCGAACGGCGGTGCCGATCTGGGCGTGCCGTTCTTCCCGTTGATCCGTCTCGACGTGCCGAGCTACCAACCCGATGCGCTGCCCGCCGATCTGGCGGCGATCCCGGCGATCAAGCCGGGGAGCCGCGCGGCATGAGCGAGCCACTGCGCCTCGGCGTCAACATCGATCACGTCGCGACCGTCCGCAACGCACGCGGCTCGGGCTATCCCGATCCGGTACGCGCCGCGCTGCTGGCGGCCGAGCATGGCGCGGACGGGATCACTGCCCATCTGCGCGAGGATCGCCGCCACATCACCGACGACGATATCGCCCGGCTGTCGGCGGAACTGACCGTACCGCTCAACCTCGAAATGGCGGCGACCGACGAGATGCTGGGCATCGCGCTGCGCCATCGGCCGCACGCCGCCTGCATCGTGCCCGAAAAGCGCGAGGAGCGCACGACCGAGGGCGGGCTGGATGCGGCGGGGCAGCACAACACGCTGGCCCCGATGATGCGCGAACTGGGCGCGGCGCGGATCCGGGTGTCGCTGTTCATCGAACCCGATGCGGAGCAGATCGCCGCGGCGGTGGCGCTCGGCGCACCGGTGGTCGAGTTGCACACCGGCCGCTATGCCGAATTGTCCGGCGATGAACAGGTCGCCGAACTCCGCCGTATCGCCGATGCAGCGGCGCTGGCGGCAAAGAACGGGATCGAGGTTCATGCCGGCCATGGCCTGACCTTCGACAATGTCATTCCGATCGCCGCGATCCCGCAGGTGCGTGAACTCAATATCGGCCATTTCCTGATCGGTGAGGCAATTTTCGGCGGGTTGGGACCGATGGTGCGGCGGATGAAGGACCTGATGGAGACTGCACGGTGAGAGCCGTGCAAATCCTCCCCAAGCGTGCTTGGAGAGGGGGACCGCCGCCGAAGGCGGTGGTGGAGGGGCGGCGCGTAGCGCCGGCTGCGCCGACGCCCCCTCCACCATGCTACGCATGGTTCCCCTCCCCATCGGCGATGGGAAGGATCTGCGCATGATCGTCGGTCTCGGTTCGGACCTCTGCAACATCGACCGCATCCAGTCGTCGCTCGACCGGTTCGGCGATCGCTTCATTCAGCGGGTCTTCACCGACGTCGAACAGGCGAAAGCCACCAGGCGTCCCTTCACCCGCGCCGGTACGCTCGCCAAGCGGTTCGCCGCCAAGGAAGCCTTTTCCAAGGCGGTCGGCACCGGCTTTGCGCAGGGCGTGTTCATGCGCGACATCGGCGTCGTCAACGCCGCGTCGGGCGCGCCGACGCTGGCATTGACCGGTGGCGCGAAAGCGCGGCTTGACGCGATGATGCCGGCGGGCCACGTCGCGAAGGTGCATCTGACGATGACCGACGATCACCCCTGGGCGCAGGCGTTCGTCATCATCGAAGCGGTGCCGGCAACAGAGTAGGACGTTCGATGGCCGATCATCTGGCGCTGGAGAACCAGGGAGTTCCCGCGTCGTCGCCGACCCCGGCGCCCGCCCACCATCATCCGCGCCGCGCGCGGCTCGACTGGAAGGGCGAAGTGCGCGGGCTGTTCTGGCTGTTGCTGGTGGTGCTGGGCTTTCACAGCTTCATCGCCAAGCCTTTCTACATCCCGTCCGAATCGATGCTGCCGGGCTTACGCGTCGGCGATCGGCTGGTGGTGAGCAAATATGCCTATGGTTGGTCGTTCGTGTCGCCGACCATCCCCAATCCGGTGGCGATGTTCCGCGACATCGTCCTGCACCAGCCGCAGGATACGTGGAGCGTCCAGTTGCCGGCATGGCATGGCCGGCTGTGGGGTTCGTTGCCGGAGCGGGGGGATGTGGTCATTGTCAAGCCTCCGGGAAGCAACACCGACCTGATCAAGCGTGTCATCGGCCTGCCGGGCGACCGGCTGGAGGTGGCGGGGGGCGTCGTCTACATCAACGACGTGGCCATTCCGCGCAAGGCGATGGGCGACGCGATGATCCCGGTCGACGCCAATACCCGCTGCGATCCGGACCAGTATCCGGGCGCGTTGGTGCAGACCGACAAGGGGGCGTTCTGCCGCCTGCCGATGTACCGCGAGACGCTGCCGAACGGGCGGCAATATGACACGATCGACTTCCGCTATTCGCAGGGGGACAATTTCGCGCCGATCGTGATCCCGGCCAACCATGTCTTCCTGATGGGCGACAATCGCGACAACAGCGCCGACAGCCGCTTTTCGGAAGCCGAGCGGGGCTTGGGCGGACCGGTACCGTGGGAGAATATCGGCGGACGGGCCGAGTTCATCACCTTCTCGCTCGACGGCACGACCAGCCTGAACCCGGCGACATGGTTCAGTTCGTTCCGGAGCGGCCGCGCGGGTACCTCGCTGGTGCCGGCGAGCGGCGCCGCGCAGTGAGCGACGTGACGCTGTACGACTATTTCCGGTCGTCGGCGGGGTATCGCGTCCGCATTGCGCTCAACCTCAAGCGCGTGGCCCATGACCGGGTGGAGATTTCGCTGGTGCAGGGCGAACAGCGCCGGGCCGAGCATCTGGCGCGCAACCCGCAGGGACTGGTCCCGGCGCTGGCGCTGTCCGACGGCACGGTGCTGACCCAGTCGCTGGCGATGCTCGACTGGCTCGACAGCACCCGTCCCGAACCGCGCCTGTTTCCGTCCGATCCGCTCGCTCGTGCTCAGGCGATGGCGCAGGCGCTGGTGATCGTCGCCGACATCCACCCGATCGACAATCTGCGGGTATTACAGCGGCTCGAAAGCCAGTTCGGGGCCGATGCCGGGGCCAAGGCGGACTGGTATCGCCACTGGATCGCGCTGGGGCTGGATGCGCTGGAGGCGAACGCGCCAACCGACGGCTTTTTCGGAGGCGCTGCGCCGGGCGTGGTCGATTGCTGCCTCGTGCCGCAACTCTATAATGCGCGGCGGTTCGAACTGGACCTGTCGCCATGGCCGAAACTGGTCGCGATCGACGCGCGGGCGGCGCGCTTGCCCGCCTTTGCCGCCGCGCATCCCGACCGGGTGGCCGACCGGGTGGCGCCCGCGGCATGATGCTGGCGAACGCCGGGCCAGGCGCGTAGGACGTCGCGCGACATGGTAAGCGATACCGAGGCCGTACGGGGTGGTCCCGACCTTGCCGGGCTGGAGCCGCTGGAGCGGTTCCGCCCGCGCTGGCCGCGTATGCTCGGTGCGGCGCTGTCGGCGCTGATGATCGTCGGGCTGGCGTGGGAGCTGTTCGACCATGGCTGGGCCGGGGTCGGACTGGCCGCGCCCGATTCGCCGTGGTTCTATGCGTTCTTCGCGCTCGCCTATCTCTCGCCGCCGCTGTTCGACTTCGTCATCTTCCGCGCGCTGTGGCGGTTGCCGTTCGACGGCTTCGGGGCGTTGGTGCGCAAGCGGATCGCGAACGACGTCGTCATCGGCTATTCGGGCGACGTGTTCTTCTATGCATGGGCGCGTGCCCGGCTGAAGATGGTAACGGCGCCGTTCGGCGCGGTGAAGGACGTGACAATCCTGTCGGGGATCGCCGGCAATATCGTGACCGTGGCGATGCTGGCGGTGGCGCTGCCCTTTGCGTTCGAATTGTTCACGCCGCCGCAATTGCGGATGCTGGCATGGTCGGCGGCGGTCGCGGTCGGGATTTCGGGCGTGCTCCTGTTGTTCTCGCGGCGGGTGTTTTCGCTGCCGGCGCGGACGCTAGGCTGGATCTTCGGCGTGCATTGCGCGCGCCTGATCCTCGGGTCGCTCGCCTTCGGCATCGCCAGCTATTTCGCGATGCCGCTGGTATCGATCAAATGGTGGCTGTTCCTTGCCGCCGGGCGTCTCGTGGTGGCACGGCTGCCGCTGTTGCCGAACAAAGACCTTCTTTTCGCCAACTTCGCGATTATGTTCATCGGGCATGGCGAAGCCCTGTCCGACCTCGTCGCGTTCGTCGCGACACTCACCCTGTTTACCCACGCGGTGTTGATGGCGGCATTCGGGCTTCCTGCGCTCGCAAGGAAAGAATGATGCAATTGCCCATGACGCTGCTCGGTGCGGCGTTGCTCGTCGCGACGCCCGCCGCCGCGCAATCGATCGGCAGCGACGCCGCCGCCTGCAACAGCGGCCAGGGGCCGGCGATCCGCGTCAATGTCGTCGGGCTGAAGGACCGTACCGGCCGGCTGAAGCTGGAGCTGTACCCGGCGAACGACGACGATTTCCTGAAGGACGATCGCGACCTGCGTGCCGAGGGCAAGTTCTTTCGCCGGATATGGGCCGACATGCCCGCATCCGGGGCGGTGCAGCTGTGCATCCGCGCGCCTTCGCCCGGCCGCTATGCGCTGCTGTTCACCCATGATCGCGATGGCCGCAACAAGTTCAATTTCATGCGCGATGGTGCGGGGTTTCCGGGCGCGGGGAAGCTCGGGCGCGCTCGGCCGAAACTGGCCCAGGCGATCGTCAACGTGCCGGCGGGCGTGACGACGACGACGGTGCGCGCCCAATATCTGCGCGGACTGGGCGGTTTCGCCCCGCTGGGCTGAACGATCCGATGCGCGTCGTCGACGTCAACGAATTCTATTCGCCCACCGGCGGCGGGGTCCGCACCTATATCGATCACAAGATGACGATCATGGCCGAACTCGGCCACGAACTGATCGTCATCGCCCCCGCTAAGCACAATGCGGTCGAGGAACGTCCCGGCGGCGGTCGCATCCATTGGGTGAAGGCACCGACGCTGGTCCTCGACCCCAATTACGGCATCTTCCTGCGCGGCGGGGCGATCCACGCGCTGCTCGACGAACTGCATCCCGACGTGGTCGAGGCGTCGAGCCCGTGGCGTCCCGCCACCATCGTCGCCGACTGGCCGGGCGATGCGGTAAAGGTCTATTTCGCGCATAACGACAATGTCGGCGCCTATCCGCTGCGCTGGTTCGAACGCATGGCCAGCCGCGAGCGGATCGAGGAGGCGTTCATGTGGTGGACGCGCTATATGGCGCGGTATCTGGCGAAGATGGATGCGTTCGTCACCAACGGTCCGGCGCTGGAAAAGCGGCATGCCGCGCGCGGGCTGACGGTCCATGCGTCGATGCCGCTCGGCATCCAGCGCGGCTTCTTCTCGCCCGAACATCGCGACGAACAACTGCGTGCGTCGCTGCTCGAACAGCTGGGGCTGCCGCCCGAGGGTCATTTGCTGCTCGGGCTGGGGCGGCACCATGCCGAGAAACGCTGGCCGATGATCTTCGATGCGGTCGAGATGGCGGGCGAGCATCTGCCGGTGGGCATGATCCAGATCGGCAGCGGCGTGCATACCCGCCGGCTGGAGCACCGGTTGCGCAACAGCCCGCATATCAGGCTGTTCCGGCCGGTGTACGACCGGGTGCGGCTTGCGCGGATCATGGCCAGTTGCGATGCGCTGATCCACGGATCGGATGCCGAACCGTTCGGGCTGGTCGGGCTGGAAGGGTTGGCTTCGGGCCTGCCGCTGATCGTGCCCGACGAGGGCGGCTGCGCGGAGATCGCCGAGCCGGGCTTTGCCGAAACCTATGCCGCGCGCGATCCCCGATCGGCGGCGGACGCGATCGCGCGGCTGTTCGCGCGCGACTATGATGTGGTCAAGGCGGCGGCGAACGAAGCGGCGGCGCGGGTCAGGACCGATCGCGACCATACGATCGACCTGATGCGGTATTATGAAGGGCTGGTAGCAGAGAAGGCACAGCGTTTCCCGGCGTGGTTCGCGCGATAATTCATCCCCGGCACGGGGAGGGGGACCATGCACAGCATGGTGGAGGGGGGCATCCACAAGCGGTTCGCTGCCGGCGATCCCCCTCCACCATCCGCTTGCGCGGACGGTCCCCCTCCCCGTGCCGGGGAGGATTTAGGTCAGGCTCTTCCCCGCCTGTTCCAGCATATCCTTCGACAGCCCCGGCATCGACAGGATCCGTTCCAGTTCCGCGCGCATCAATACGCCGCGTGCACGGTCGAACCGCCGCCAGCGGGCGAGCGGTGGCAGCATCTTCGCCGCCGTCTGCGGATTGATCCGGTCGAGTGCGATCAACTGGTCGGCAAGGAAGCGGTAGCCGGCGCCATCGGCCCGGTGGAACGCCTTCTGATTCATGCTGAACGCGCCGATCAACGCGCGGGCGCGATTGGGATTGGTCAGCGTGAAGTCGCGGTGGCCGGCAAGGTCAGCGACCTGTTCGAACGCGTCGGCGCGCGTCGACAGCGCCTGCGTCGTGAACCATTTGTCGAGCACCAGCGCGTTGTCGCGATAGCGGTTGTAGAAGATGTCGAGCGCGGCGACGCGGCTGTCCGAGTCCGAGTTGACCAGCGTCATCAACGCGCCCTGCCGGTCGGTCATGTTGTCGGCCTGCCGGAACTGGGCAAAGGCGAGATCGTCGGCATCGCCCGCCCCCGATGCCGCGATATAGCCCAGCGAAACCGTGCGCAGCCGGCGCTTGCCCTTGGCATCGGGCGTATAGTCGAACGCTTCCGCCTCGGTCCCGGCATAGGCCGCACGCCACTCGGTCAGCAGCGCGCGGCCGATATCGGCGCGAAGCGCCTCGCGCGCGGTGAAGATCGCGTCGGGATCTACCACCCCCATCTGATCGCCGACGAAGCTGTCGGAGGGGAGCAATACCGCCTCTGCGACGAATGCCCGGTCGAGCCGGTCGTCGGCCAGCGTGTTGCCGACCGCCTCGATCACCGCCGCATGGTCGCCGTGCCCGCTGGCGACCGAAGCGACCAGCGTGTCGAGCATCAACTGCTGCATCGCTTCGTAGCGGGCGAAGGGGTCGTCGTCCTGCGCGCTGAGGAACGCGAGGTCGGCCGACCCGCGATCGGTCTCGACGATGACCGGTGCCGAAAAGCCGCGATTGATCGACAGGACCGGGCGTTCGGTCACGGTTTCGAAGGTGATCGATCCCTGTTCCTCGTCGAGGATGAAGAGATGCTCGTCGCTGAGCGCGCGGCCCGTCTCCGCCCCGAACAGGCGAACGCGCAACGGCAGCACCATCGGCAGCTTGGTCGGCTGCCCCGGCGTCGGCGGCACGGTCTGGGTCAGCGACAGCGTCGCCCGCCCGCCGCCGGCTTCGTGCGCCAGCGTCGCGACGACGCGCGGGGTGCCGGCCTGTTCGTACCAGCGGCGGAACCGGGTCAGGTCGACGCCCGACGCGTCCTCCATCGCCACCACGAAATCCTCGCAGGTCGCCGCCGTCCCGTCATGGCGGCTGAAATACAGGTCGGTGCCGGCCCGGAACGCGGTCTCGCCGAGGATCGTCGCGATCATGCGGACGACCTCCGCCCCCTTGTTATAGATGGTGGCGGTGTAGAAGTTGCTGATTTCCTGATAGGCGTCCGGCCGGATCGGATGGGCGAGCGGACCGGCGTCCTCGGGGAACTGCGATGCGCGCAGCGACCGGACATCCTCGATCCGCTTGACCGCCGCCGACCCCTGATCGGCGGAAAATTGCTGGTCGCGCAGGACGGTGAAGCCCTCCTTCAACGACAGCTGGAACCAGTCGCGGCAGGTGACGCGGTTGCCCGACCAGTTGTGGAAATATTCATGGGCGACGACGGCGGCGATGCCGTCATAGTCGTAATCGGTCGCGGTGTCGGGGTCGGCGAGGATGTAGCGGCTGTTGAAGATGTTCAGCCCCTTGTTCTCCATGGCGCCGAAATTGAAATCGTCGACCGCGACGATATTGAACACGTCCAGATCATATTCGCGGCCGTACACGCGCTCGTCCCATGCCATCGACGTCTCGAGCGCGCGCATCGCATGGTCGGTCTTGGCCAGATCGGGTGCGCGGACCCAGATGCCGATTTCCACCTCGCGCCCCGACGCGGTCACGAACTGTGCGCGATTGGCGACCAGATCGCCGGCGACCAGCGCGAAGAGATAGCAGGGCTTGGGGAAGGGATCGGACCATTCGGCCCAGTGGCGTCCATCGTCCAGATCGCCCGCCGCCATCGGATCGCCATTGGCGAGCAAGACCGGAAACCGTGCCTTGTCCGCGGTCAGCTTCACCCGGTAGCGGCTGAGGATGTCGGGGCGGTCGGGGAAGAAGGTGATGCGGCGAAAGCCCTCCGCCTCGCACTGGGTGCACAGATTGCCGCCCGATGCATAGAGGCCCATCAGCTGGGTATTGGCCTGCGGTTCGAGCGCGACCTCGGTCGTGATTTCGTGCGCGTCGCCGGGCAGATCGAGGACCAGCGCGCCGTCCTCCAGCCGCCAGTCGTTACGCGGCGTGCCGTCGACCGCGACCGACAGCGGCGTCAGCCCGTCGCCGTCGAGGCGCAGCGGGCCGGTGCCGTTCCGTTCGACCGACAGCGTGGCGCGCACGCGCGTGCTGCGGGGATCGAGATCGAATTCCAGCGCGATCGAGGGGACCTGCCATTCGGGCGAACGATAGTCGCCGCGACGGATGATCGGCGGGGCCATCGGAGTACGCGTCGCATCGACCATCATCTTCTCACCCGTTTCAATCGCGTTCGTGCCGTCGTTGCGTGGGGTCACGGCATTGGCTACGCCTGTATCTATGATCGCTTGTCGAAGGATTCCAATGTTCCGTCCAGCCTTGTTGCTCGGTCTCCTCATCAGCACCGCCGGAATTGCGCAGGATGCGCCGATCGCGCCGGCTCCCGCCCCCACTGCCGCCGAGCTGACGGCGCGTAACGCAGCGGTGAACGCCGAGCTGCCGGCGGCACAGGCAGCGATGAAGGCGCATGTCATGTTCCTGGCGAGCGACGCGATGCGCGGGCGCGATGCCGGGTCGCCGGAATATGCCATTGCCGCCAATTATGTCGCTTCGCAATTCTATGCGGCCGGGCTGCGTCCGGCGGGCGATGACGGCAGCTATCTGCAGAACGTGCCGCTGATCCGCATGAACGCCGCCGACAAGGGGCAGGTCAGCCTGAACGGCCAGGCGCTGACCTTTGGCGAGGAATATCTGCCGGGCATCAATCCGCAGGCACCGGAATCGATGACCGAGGGCAAGGTCGTCTATGTCGGGTACGGCATCGTCCGGCCGGGTCGCGACGATTATGCCGGCGTCGATGTGCGCGGCAAGATCGTGGCGGTGGTGCGCGGCGCGCCGCAAGGCCTCGACAGCGAGGAATCGGCGCATTTCGGCGGCATCGCGACCAAGGCGGCGATCGCCAGGGCCAAGGGCGCGGTCGCGGTGATCTCGCTCCAGACGCCCGAGGCGGCACAACGTTCGCCGCTGTCGAAGAGCGCGGCGGGCTATGACAGCCCGAGCGTCAGCTGGGCCGCACCCGATGGCGTCGGCCATGTGATGGGCGGCGGCGTGCCGACCATCGCCACCCTCGGCGCGGCGGGCGCGGAGAAGCTGTTCGCCGGATCGGGGACGAGCTGGGCCGGGGCGGCGGCTGCGCTGTCGGGCAAGGGCAAGTTCCGTGCGGTCGCGCTGAAGCCGACCATGGCCGTGACGATCAAGACCGCGATCACGCCGCTGCCCAGCTACAATGTCGCCGGCATCCTGCCGGGCAGCGACCGTTCGGTCGCGGCCGAAACCGTGGTATTGTCGGCGCATCTCGACCATGTCGGCGTCGGCAGCCCCAATGCGAAGGGCGACACGATCTATAACGGCGCGATGGACAATGCGGTCGGCATCGCCTCGCTGATAGAGGAGGCCAAGCGTTTCAAGGCGGCGGGCAAGCCGCCGCGCCGCTCGATCCTGTTCCTCGCGGTTACCGCCGAGGAGAAGGGGCTGGTCGGCTCCGATTACTTCGCCAACCACCCGACGATCGACAAGGCGCGCATCGTCGCCGATGTCAATCTCGACATGCCGATCATCACCTACAAGTTCACCGACGTGATCGCGTTCGGTGCGGCGCGATCGACGCTGGGCGATATCGTCAAGCGGGCAGCGGCGCAGGCGGGGGCCAGCTTTTCGCCCGATCCGATGCCCGAAATGGCGCTGTTCGTGCGTTCCGACCATTACCGCTTCGTGCAGCAGGGGGTGCCGTCGGTGTTCCTGTGGCCGGGCACGTCGGGGCCGGGCAAGGCGGCGGTCGATGCGTTCTTCGCCAACAACTACCACAAGCCGTCCGACGAAGTGGTGCAGGGGCCGCCGATCGACTGGCAATCGGGCGAACGCTTCATCAACGTGAATTACCAGATCGCCCGCGACATCGCCGACGCCCCCGCGCGCCCGGCGTGGAACAAGGGCGATTTCTTCGGGACGCTCTATAACGGGTATGGCGCGAAATAGGCGTTCGCCGTTCTTCGTCATCCCGGCGCAGACCGACGTTCGCGGACCCCCGGATCCCGGGCTGCGCCGGGATGACGACTATCTTTGAATGACAAGGACACCGATGCGCCTCTTTCCGCTCGCACTGTTGCTGGCTTCCACCGGCGCGCTCGCCCAGACCGCGCCGCTGACTCCGGACGAGGCGGCGATGCGGGCGCATGTCGCGTTCCTCGCCGCCGACGACATGAAGGGGCGCGAACCCGGTACGCCCGAATATGACCGCGCCGCCGCCTATGTCGCGCAGCAGATGCGTGCCGCCGGATTGCAGCCCGGCGGCGACGATGGCAGTTATCTGCAACGCGTGCCGCTGATCTCGGCGGTACCGGCGGGCAAGGGGCGGCTGACGGCGGCGGGGCGGCCGGCGCTGACCTTCGGCACCGATTATCTCACCTCGACCAGCTTTCTCGAACCCGATCTGCGCCGGTCGGGCGAAGTGGTGTTCGTCGGGCAGGGGGTGACCGACGCGGCGAACGGCATCGACGATTATGCCGGGCTGGACGTGCGCGGCAAGATCGTCGCCTATCTCTATGGCGCGCCGCCGAAGCTGCCGAGCGAGATCCGCGCGCATCTGGGCAGCGGCGATACCAAGCGTGCGAACGCGGCCGCGCATGGCGCGATCGGCGTGATTCAGATCGAGACCGACGAACAGTCGAAACGCTATCCGTTCAGCTATCTGATGTCGCTGTATCGCAGCCCGCGCATGACGTGGGTCGGGAAGGACGGGCGCGCGCAGGTTGCCGGTAGCGCCGCGCCGTCGATCGGGTGGCTGAGTACGTCGGGTGCGGCCAAGCTGTTCGCCGGGTCGGCGATCGATTGGCCGGCGGTGTTGAAGGCGGAGGCGGCGGGTACGCCCGTTCCACGCGGACCGACGGGCGTGCAGGTGACGACGCGTCAGCGTTCGACGACCAAACGCTTCGACAGCAGCAATGTTATCGGCGTCCTGCCGGGCAGCGATCCCGCCTTGCGTGGTCAATATGTCGCGTTGTCGGCACATCTCGACCATATCGGCGTGTCGACCGATCCGACACTGCCCAAGGGCGCCGACGTCATCAACAATGGCGCGATGGACAATGGCGTGGGCACTGCGGCGATGATCGAGGTCGCGAAACAGTTCGCCGCCGATCCGCGCAAACCGCGCCGCAGCCTGATCTTCGTCAGCGTGACGGCGGAGGAAGCGGGGCTGATCGGCAGCGAATATTTCGCCTTGAACCCGACCGTTCCCAAGGGGACGATCGTCGCCGACGTCAATCTCGACATGCCGATCCTGTCCTATCGCTTTCAGGACATGGTCGCGATCGGGGCGGACCATTCGACCGTCGCGCAGGCCGTGGCGCGCGCGGCAGGCAAGCGCGGCATCGCGCTGAGCCCCGATCCCGAGCCGGAAGAGGCGATCTTCGTCCGGTCGGACCATTACAGCTTCGTCAAGGCAGGCGTGCCGTCGGTGTCGCTCGACACCGGCTGGGCTGGCCCCGGCAAAGCGGCGGTCGCCGATTTCCTTGAACATCGGTATCACCAACCGGGCGACGACATGCGCCAGAAGTTCGACTGGACGGCGGGGCGGGTGTTCGTCGCGATCAACCACGATATCGCGCTCGATCTGGCCGATGCCGATGACCGGCCGCGCTGGAACAAGGGCGATTATTTCGGGCTGTTATACGACGGTTACGGGGCGAAATGAGCCGCCTGCTGATCTTTGGGTTGGGCTATACGTCCCGCGCAGTCGCCGCGCATCTGGAGCCGCGGGGGTGGCGGGTGGTCGGGACGACGCGGGACGGGCGGGATGACAGCATCGCCTTTGCCGACCGCGACCGGGTACGGTTCGAGGCGGAACAGGCCACCGCGATCCTGTCCAGCGTGCCGCCCGACGGCGATGGCGATCCGGTGCTGGAACGCTATCGTGACGTGCTGACCGGCCGAACGCTGGCTTATCTGTCGTCGACCGGGGTGTATGGCGATGCCGATGGCGGCTGGGTCGACGAAAGCACGCCGATCGCCGGGCGTCGGGCCAACCGCAATCTGGCCGATGCGGCGTGGCTGGCGCTGGGGGCGCGGGTGTTTCGGTTGCCCGGAATCTATGGGCCGGGACGGTCGCCGCTCGAACGGGTGGCGGCGGGGGAGGCGCATCGGGTCGAGCAGCCGGGGCAGGTGTTCAGCCGGGTGCATGTTGCGGATGTTGCCAAAGGTGTCACGTACGGACTGTCCGCACCGGCCGGGTCGTATAATTTATCCGATGATCTGCCAGCTTCGCAGAATGATGTTGTCGAATATGCGGCGCACTTGCTGGGGCTGGAGCCGCCTCCGTTCGTCGCGCTGGAGACGCTGAGTCCAATGGCGCGCGCCTTTTATGGCGAGAACCGGCGGGTGGCGAACGGCAAGGCCAGACGGGTGCTGGGCTGGCGGCCCGATTTTCCCGATTACCGGTTTGGCCTGCGCGCCTTGAGCGCCACCACCAGCCCGGCCATCGCGAGCAGCGCCCCGGCCCCGGCGAGCGGCGACCAGCGATAATTTTCGAACAACGTTGACAACAGCATCGCGATCACCGGCACGACGACGCCGTTATACGCCGCCTTGGCCGGGCCGATCGTGCGGATCAGCCCGAAATACAGGGTGAAGGCGACCGCCGACGCGACGATGCCGAGATAGAGCAGCCCGCCAACATAGGACCAGCGCCAGTCGAACACCGGCGCGCCGACGGTAAGGGCCGCATAGGTCGCATCGATCGTCGCGCCGATCAGCATCGCCAGCCCGAGCAACGGGACCATCGGATAGGCCTTGGCGGTCGGGGTCGCCTGCATGACGTTGGCGACCGAGGCGGAGAAGACGCCGGCCAGCGCGATGGTGAGGCCGATCAGCACCGCCGCACCGTTTTCGGGATGTTCGCGCGCCTCATGGACGAACAGCAGCGCGACACCGGCCAGCGCGATCGCCGATCCGACCAGCAATTGCCGCCCCATCCGCTGACCCAGAAAGATGCGGGCGAGAATCGAATTGGGCACGATCAGCAGCGCGTACATCAGCGCGACCAGCCCCGACGTGACATATTGTTCGGCGCGGTAGACGAAATTGAAGTTGAGGCAGAATTGCGCGAGACCGAGGCCGGCGGCGAACAGAAGGCCGCGCCGGTCGACCGCGATGCGGTCACCGCGCCGCCATGCCCAGAGCAGCATGACCGTGCCGGCGATCAGGAAGCGATAGGTCACCGACCACGACGCGGGCACCACGCCCAGTTGATCGCGGATCACGATCCACGTCGATCCCCAGATCAGGGTGACGATGCCGAACGGGACCAGCACCGCCGGCGTGGCCGAACGGGGTGCGTCGGTCATAGCGCGGCGATCGCGTCGGCAAGCGGCCGGACGGTCGCCGCATCCTGATCCCATGCGACGACCAGCCGTGCCTGTCCGACACCCCAGTCGTAGAAATCGAACCCTTGCGCGCGCAGGTCGGCAGCTTCGTCGGCGGTCAGGTGCAGGAACACCTCGTTCGCCTCGACCGCATGGACCAGCCGGTCGCCCGCCGCCCGTGCCAGCATCGCCGCACCGGCATTGGCGGCGCGGGCGTTGTGCAGCCAGACTTCGCCGTCGAGCATCGCCAGCAACTGCGCGGCGAGAAATCGCCCCTTCGACGCGAGCAGCCCGGCGCGCTTGCGGCGATAGCGTGCGACCCGGGCCAGTTCGGGGCGGAAGAAGACCAGCGCCTCGGCCGACATGCCGCCATTCTTGATGAAGCCGAACGACAGGGCATCGACGCCCGCTTGCCACGTCACCTCGGCGGGCGTGCAGCCGAGATGGGCGACGGCATTGGCAAAGCGCGCGCCGTCCATGTGCAGGCCAAGGCCGCGCGCGCGGGCGACGGCGCCGATCGCGGCGACTTCCTGCGGCGTGTAGACGCGACCGGCCTCGGTCGCCTGGGTGATCGAGATCGCGTGCGGCTGCACCTGATGCACGTCGTCGCGGACCGTCGCCAAATATGCCTCGATGGTGTCGGGCGCGAGCTTTGCGCCGTCGCCACCCAGCAGCATCAGCTTCGCCCCATGGGTGTAGAATTCGGGGGCGCCGCCTTCGTCATTCTGGATATGCGCTTCGTGGTGACAGACGATGCCGCCATGCGGCGGGCACATCGCGGTCAGCGCGAGGCAGTTGGCGGCGGTGCCCGATGGCACCCACAACACTGCGACTTCGCAGCCGAACAGTTCGCCGAACCGCGTGTCGAGCCGCTTGCTGAGCGCATCGCCGTCATAGGCGGTATCCTGTCCGTTGGCGGCGACGATCGCGTCGAGCACGGCGAGGCAGGCGGGGGCGGCGTTGTCGGAAAAGAAGCGCATGGCAATGCCTTGGCGGCGTGGGGGGCGGGGGTCAACCGGGGTGGAAGGGTCCCGCGCATCTCCTTTCGTCATCCCGGCGAAGGCCGGGATCCAACGTTCCGCAAGCGCCGAAGCCATCGGTCATGCGGCACAGTGGATCCCGGCCTGCGCCGGGATGACGAAAAGGGAGGACGGTCCCCCTCTTCGTCACTCCCGCGGAGGCGGGAGTCCATAAACGCTGACCTTGATGATGGAAGCGCCGGCGTTGCGTGTATGGGGCCCCGCCTGCGCGGGGACGACGAACCCTATTGCTCGTCCTCTTCCGGCGGCCGGCGATCCTCTGGCGGGACCGGTTCTTCCTCGCGGCGGCGGCGGTCGTTGGGGCCGAAGCGGACCTGGCCGTCGGGGTCGACCGATACGTCGAAGCCGGGGCCTTCGACCCGCATCGGCCCTTCGTCGGGGATGCCGAGCACGTCCTGCACCGCGTCGATCGCATTGTCGATCGGTTCGGGTTCGGGGGCCGCCACCGGCACCGGATCGCGCAGGTTCAGCGCCTGTCGCATGAAATCGCGCCAGATGCGCGCGGGCAGGCCACCGCCCGCCAGCCCCGGATTGGTGCTGTTGTCGTCATTGCCGAGCCATACGCCCGCGACGATGCCGCCGGCATAGCCGACGAACAGCGCGTCGCGATTGTCCTGCGTCGTGCCGGTCTTGCCGAACGCCTCGACCGGCAGGTTGGCTGCGATGCCGGTGCCCGACCGGATCGACGCGGCGAGCAAGGTGCGCATCCCCTCCAGCTCCTCGCGCGACAGCGTCTTGCGGGTCGAGCGCAGCCGGTCGAGCCAGGTCGGTTCGTCCTGTTGCGCGAGGCCACGCGGAATGACCGGCGCTTCGCCGGCGGCGATCGCGGCATAGGCGCTGGTCAGTTCGAGCAGCGAGACGGTCGAGGTGCCGAGCGCGATCGAGGCTTCGTTGGCGATCGGTGTCGAGATGCCGAGGTCGCGGGCGGCACGGATCACGTTCTTGACGCCGACTTCCTTGGTCAGGCGCGCGGCGGCGACGTTGCTCGACCGCTGGAACGCGCGTTCGAGGGTGATCGCGCCGAGATAGCGGCCATCGCTGTTCTTGGGACTCCATTCGCCGATCGTGACCGGTTCGTCGAGCACCTGGCTCTGCGGGGTCAGGCCCGATCGCATGGCGGCAAGATAGACGAACAGCTTGAAGGTCGATCCCGGCTGACGCCGCGCCTGTACCGCGCGGTTGAACGGGCTGGCGCGATAATCCTTGCCGCCGACCATCGCGATCACGCGGCCGTCGGGCCGCATCGCGACGATCGCGACCTGGGTCTGGCGCAGACCGGCGTTGCGGACGGCGCGTTCGGCGGCGCGCTGCATCCGGACTTCGAGCGTGGTCGCGACCTTGCGGTCGGCACCGATGCCGCCCGCCCGGTCGCGCGCCTGCGGCAGCACCCAGTCGGCGAAATAGGTGCCCGATGGCAGCGTGCTGTTGTCGGTGACGCGCAGGATGGCGGGTTTGACGCGGCGCGCTTCGGACGGGGTCAGATAGCCGGCATCCTCCATCGCGCCGACCACGACCGCCTGCCGGGCGCGCGCACCCTTCAGATTGCCGGTGGGGGCAAGGCGCGAGGGTGCCTTGACCAGCCCGGCCAGCATCGCCGCCTGTCCGACGGTCAGATCCTTGGGCGCGCGGCTGAAATAATGGCGCGCGGCGGCGTCGAGGCCGTACGCATTGTCGCCGAAATAGGCGTTGGACAGATAGCGCGAGAGAATCTCGTCCTTGGTCAGCCATGCCTCCAGCCAGAAGGCGATCAGCACCTCGCGCAGCTTGCGCGCCGCCGTCCGGTCCGAATCGAGGAACGCGTTCTTGGCGAGCTGTTGCGTGATCGTGCTCGCGCCCTGTCGCACGCCGCCGGCCTGGGTATTGGTCCACATCGCGCGGACGATGCCGCGCGGGTCGATGCCCCAATGGGTGCGGAAGCGGCGGTCCTCGATCGCCATGAACGCTTCGGCGACATGCGCAGGCAACTTGGTCGCGTCGACCGGCTTGCCGATATTCGCGCCGCGCTCGGCGATCGGGGTCCCTTCGGCCGACAGCAGCGTGATCGACGGCGGGGCGGGCGGTTCGAGCGATTTCGACAGCGGCGCGGTGAACGCCAGCCACGCGATGGCGATGACCAGCAGGACGATGAGGATGCCGAAGCCGCGCATGACCCAGCGCAGCCACCAGCGAAGCGGGCGACCGCGGCGGGCGGTCTGCGGTGCGTCGGGGCCGGGCGGCGGGGGTGGCGGCGGACCACCCGCGCCGGGAAAGCTGCTATCATAGTCCGCCAGCGCATCGTCGAACGCAGCCAGCCGCCGCCGCCGTTCCAGTGCGTCCCCCGACAAGGGGGTCGTCAGGCGCCCGATCCGGCTGGGATCGATCGGGCCGGAGGGCGGGGACGGGGGATCGTAAGCCATGATACCGGCCGTGTATTACCGGTCTGATACAGCCGGGGCAAGCCGGATACGGTGGGGCGAGGGTGCGCTGTGCACCATTGCCGGAACCGCCGGGGCCTCCGCGCGCTAGGTGCCGGACAGCCAAGGAGAAACGGCGTGGACGACGATCGCATCTGGAATTTCGAGGAAAGCCTGTGGACCGCCGACGCTGCGCATTACGAGGAATCGATCGACGACGAATGCCTGATGGTGCTGCCGACGCCGCCGTTCGTCTTTACCGGCAAGCAGGCGATCGAGGCGGTCAAGGACACGCCGCGCTGGGAACAGGTGTCGCTGACCGAGCGGCAGGTCGCCCGGCCGCAGGAAGGGCTGATCGTCGTCGCGTACAAGGCGGAGGCGCATAAGGGCGGCGAGGCGTATCTGGCCTATTGCACGTCAACCTATCGCTGGATCGAACATGGCGTCTGGACCGTGGTCCAGCACCAGCAGACGCCGCCGCTGACGTCGAAGGGCGAGTAGGTCGCAGCCGTCGTCATTCCCGCGAAGGCGGGAATCCATAGCCGCTGCCGTTCGTGTTTCGATCGCTGCCGTTGCGCCTATGGGTCCCCGCCTGCGCGGGGATGACGACGGCGGTTGGTTTCATCGGTTTCGCTTCGGCGTCAGCCGCATCCCGCCTGTCGTTCGAGGTATGTCGAACGTCATCGGATCATGCCCTTCTGCCGGGTGGTGCACCTTCGACACGCGGCCTTCGTCCCGCATGCGGCGATCGGCCTCGTGCCAGTCGGGCAACGCGTCGTCGTCCTGCGTCCAATGGGCGATGCTGGCTTGATCGCACCAGCGCATCAGCTTCGGCATGGCGCGGCGATGCGCGCCCGAGGTCATGTAGGCGCGCATCGCCGCCGCATCGTCCCATGCGGTCATCGTCCAATAGGCGCGATCACGATCGGCGAGCAGCGCGCCGCCCCGATAGCCCGCCGCCCGCTTGACCTGCCGCATCGACAGCCATGTATCGATCAGGAACGCCGGCAGAAACCGCGCGGCGCGGATGCGCAGCCGGGTGATGCTGATGAAGGTCACGCGTCGAGCTCGACATCCCAATAGAGCCAGTCGTGCCATGTTTCGTGCAGATGGCCGGGTGGAAAGCGGCGGCCCTGTTCCTGCAACTGCCAGCTGGTCGGTCGGGTCGGCCGGACATGCAGCGGCATCGCCGCCTGTTTCGGAGTGCGCCCGCCCTTGCGCAGGTTGCACGGCGCGCAGGCAGTGGCGACGTTCTCCCACGTCGTCCGGCCGCCCTGTGCGCGGGGAATCACATGGTCGAAGGTGAGGTCATGCGTCGCGCCACAATATTGGCAGCTGAACCGGTCGCGTAGGAACAGGTTGAAGCGGGTGAAGGCCGGAAATTCGGACGGCTTCACATATTGTTTGAGCGCGATGACCGACGGCAATTTGATGCGCGCGGTCGGGCTGCACACTTCGCGGTCATATTGGGCGACGATGTCGACCCGGTCGAGAAACACGGCCTTTACCGCAGTCTGCCATGGCCAGACGCTGAGCGGATAATAGCTCAACGGCGTATAGTCCGCGTTGAGCACCAGCGCGGGACAGCCATCGGGATGGCGGAGGCGATCGGGATGGTACATGAAGTCCCCCTCGCGTAAACGTCGTCGCCGATATGATCGGCAACGATGACGGGCACATGACAGCACGGGGCAATGCCGAAAGTCAAACGGGCAGGGTCGTCACCCGCTTTGCGCCGAGTCCCACCGGGGCACTCCATGCCGGCCATGCACTGGCCGCGATCGAATCGCACGATCGCGCGCGCCGGGATGGCGGGCGGTGGCTGCTGCGGATCGAGGATATCGATGGCGGGCGCAGCCGGCCCGAGCATGTTGCGGGGATATTGGCCGATCTCGAATGGCTCGGGCTGCATTGCGACGGGGAGGTGGTGTTCCAGTCGGCGCGGATGGCGCTGTACCGCGCCGCGCTCGACCGGTTGCGGGCGCGTAAGCTGGTCTATCCCTGTTTCTGCACCCGCGCCGATATCGCGCGCGAAGTCGCGGCGAGCGCGTCGGCACCGCATGGGGTCGATGGCGTCGTCTATCCGGGGACGTGCCGGGCGATCCCTGCGGACGTCGCGGCGGCGCGGCTGGCCCAGCCGCATGCGTGGCGGATCGACACGACGCGGGCGGTTGCGCTGGCCGGGCCGCTCGACTGGGTCGATGAGCTTGCCGGGCGGGTCGTCGCCGATCCGCTGGCACAGGGCGACGTGGTGCTGGCGCGCAAGGACGCCGGGACCAGCTATCATCTGGCGGTCACGATCGACGATGCCGCGCAGGGCGTGACGCATGTCGTGCGTGGCATCGACCTGTTTGCGGCGACGCATGTCCACCGGCTGTTGCAGGCGCTGCTCGATCTGCCGGTGCCGGTGTGGCGGCACCATATGCTGCTGCTGGGTCCCGACGGGCAGCGGCTGGCCAAGCGCAACGGGGCGCCGACGCTGGCGGCGCTGCGTGAAGGCGGCATCGACGGGCGGGCGCTGGCCGACGATCTGCGCGAAGGGCGACTTCCCACTGGATTCGCGCTGGCGAATGCTTAGCTTGGACACATGAACACCTTTCTGGTCCTGTTGCTGATCGCGGCAATGATCGCGGTCGTCGTCGCGCTGATCCGCGGCATCGTGTCGTTCCTTGCCGAAGGAACCGCCACCGCGCGGGGCGAAGGGCCGAGCGAACAGGCGCTGAAATCGAACAAGATGATGCAGGCGCGGGTGTTGTTTCAGGCGATCGCAATTCTCATCGTCGTCGTCCTGCTGTTCCTGTCCGGGCGCACCTGACGCCGTGGTCAAGCTGAACAGGATCTACACCCGCACCGGCGATGCCGGGACCACCGGGCTGGTCGACGGATCGCGCGTTGCCAAGGACGCGGCGGTGATGCAGGCGATCGGCGATGTCGACGAGGCCAATTCGGCGATCGGCGTCGCGGCGGTCGCGCTGGGGGCCGGCGCGGAAGGCGCGCTGTTGCGCAGGGTGCAGAATGACCTGTTCGATTTCGGTGCGGACCTTGCCACGCCGCCGGGCATCGCCGGGGCGCTGCGCATCGTGCCGGGGCAGGTGACCGCACTGGAGGAAGCGATCGACCGGATGAACGCCGATCTGTCGCCGCTGACCAGCTTCATCCTGCCCGGCGGGACGGCGGCGGGCGCGGCGCTGCATCTGGCGCGGGCGATCGTCCGGC
Source organism: Sphingomonas sp. Leaf67 (assembly GCF_001421965.1). Lineage (GTDB taxonomy): Bacteria > Pseudomonadota > Alphaproteobacteria > Sphingomonadales > Sphingomonadaceae > Sphingomonas. The sequence goes on along the minus strand of NZ_LMLP01000001.1, from coordinate 1,021,150 downwards.
GGGCCGAACGAGCGGTGGTCACCGCTTCGTACGGAGCGGACCTAAACCATAATTTATTGTCTTATATCAATCGCTTGTCGGATTTTCTGTTCGTGTATGCCCGATGGGTGAACCAAAGCGGAGGCGGGGACGTTTTGTGGGTGCCAGGCGGGGATCACCAGCCGGCATAGGAGCTTTCGATGCGAGCGACACCGGTCAACCTGCCCGACCCGGCGCTCCTATCCCGATATGCCAAAGTCCGTGCGCTTACCGACGCGCTGACCGCGCCACTGTCCGACGCCGATGCGACCGTGCAGTCGATGGACGACGCGTCCCCCGCCAAATGGCACCTGGCGCACACCACATGGTTCTTCGAAACCTTTGTCCTGCGCGATCACGTGCCGGAATACACGCTGCACGACGAACGCTTCCCGTTCCTCTTCAATAGTTATTACGAAGCCGAGGGTCGGCGTCATGCGCGCGGACGGCGCGGCATGGTGACGCGCCCCAGCCTCGACGAAGTACGCGCCTATCGCGCGGCGGTCGATGCCGCACTGCTGACGGCGCTGCCCGATCTGCCCGACGAAGCGCAGCAACTGGTGGCGCTCGGCTGCAACCATGAAGAGCAGCATCAGGAATTGCTGCTGACCGATATCCTGCATCATTTCAGCGAAAACCCGCTGGAGCCGGCGATGTTCGCGCCCGAGCCGAAGCGCCCGGTGGCGATGCCGGCGCCGACCGGCTGGATCGAGCATGGCGGCGGCATCGCACAGGTCGGTCATGACGGCAGCGGGTTCGCGTTCGATTGCGAAGGGCCGCGCCACGACGTGCTGCTGCATGCCCATGCGATTGCCGACCGCACCGTCACCAATGGCGAATGGGCGGCGTTCATCGCCGATGGCGGCTATGTCGATGCACGGCTTTGGCTGGCCGATGGCTGGGCGTGGGTGCAGGCCAACCGGATCGAGGCACCGCTATATTGGGAGCGCAAGGGCGAGGTCTGGACCCGCTTTGGCCTCGACGGACGGCGCGCGATCGATCCGGCCGCGCCGGTTACGCATGTCAGCTTCTTTGAGGCCGACGCCTATGCGACGTGGGCCGGGGCACGACTGCCGACCGAGTTCGAATGGGAGGCGGCCGCCGCCGCTCATGACCCGGCGGGCGGCAACCAGCTGGACCATGCCCATGCCGTCGAACCGCGCCCGTCGACCGGCGGACCGGCCTTTTTCGGGGACGTGTGGCAATGGACCGGCAGCGCCTATCGCCCCTATCCGCGCTTTCGCACGGTCGAGGGCGCGGTCGGCGAATATAACGGCAAGTTCATGAGCGGGCAGTTCGTGTTGCGCGGGAGCTCGTGCGCCACGCCGCGTGGTCATGCGCGCGCCTCCTACCGCAATTTCTTCTACCCTCACCAGCGCTGGCAATTTACCGGCGTCCGGCTCGCAAAGGACCTGTGATGCTGCGTAGCGACGATGTGCCGATGGCGACCCGTGCCGATCCCGCCTTTCGTGCCGACGTACTGGCCGGGCTGACGCTCGGGCAAAAGGCGATTCCGGCGCGCTGGTTCTATGACCGCAAGGGGTCGGAACTGTTCGAGGACATTACCGCGCTGCCCGAATATTATCCGACGCGCGCGGAAACGGCGATCCTGAAGACGATCTGCCCTGAACTGGTCGGGGCGGTCGGCGAAGGCGTGGCGGTGGTCGAATTCGGATCGGGTTCGTCGGTCAAGACGCCGATCGTGCTCAACTGCATCGAACCCGCCGCCTATGTCCCGATCGATATTTCGGGCGATTTCCTGCGATCGTCGTCGGCGGTGCTTGCCAGCCAATTCCCCGGATTGCCGGTGCTGCCGGTCGAGGCCGATTTCATGCATCCAGTGCCGCTTCCCGCCGAGGTCGCGGACATGCCGAAGCTGGGATTCTTTCCGGGATCGACGATCGGCAATATGGAGCCGCTCGCCGCCGGCACGTTGCTGCGGGCGATGCGCGACTGGCTGGGCGAGGGGGCGATGCTGTTGATCGGCATCGACCGGATCAAGGACCAGAGCACGCTGGTCGCCGCCTATGACGACGCGGCGGGGGTGACGGCGGCGTTCAACCTGAACCTGCTCGACCGGATCAACCGCGAGCTGGCGGGGACGATCCCGGTCAAGGCGTTCGCGCACGAAGCCCGCTGGAACGACGATGCCGCCCGGATCGAGATGCATCTGCGCGCGACGCGCGACGTGTCCTTCACGGTCGATGGCCGTTCGTTCGCGATGCAGGCGGGCGAGACGATCCATACCGAGAACAGCCATAAATATGGCGACCGCGACGCCCGGCTTTTGCTACGCAGCGGCGGATGGGCTCCGGTACAACAATGGTGTGGCGACGGCACGTTCTGCGTGATCCTCGCCGAGGCAAGGGCAATGCCGATCGCGCCGTGATCCGCACGGTGATCCGCATCGTTGCGGCATTGCTGGCGATGCTGACGGTCGTCGCGCCGGCAACGGCCCGCGACCTGACGGTCATGAGCCTCAACATCCGGTTGCCGTCCCCCGACGACGGCGCGAACCGGTGGGAATTGCGCCGCGACCTGACCGCCGCGACGATCCGCCGCGCCGACCCGGACGTGATCGGGACGCAGGAACTGTTCGAACGGCAGGGGGACGATATCGTCGCGCGCCTGCCGCGCTATCGCTGGATCGGGGTCGGGCGCAGCGGCGCCGGAAGCCCCGATGACGAGCATATGGGCATCTTCTATCGCGCCGACCGGTTGCAGTTGGAACGCTGGGGCAATTTCTGGCTGTCCGATACGCCCGGAGTGCCGGGCAGCATCAGTTGGGGCCACCCGCTGCCGCGTATGGTGACATGGGCGGTGTTTCGCGAGAAGGACGGCACACGCTTCGCGATGTTCAACACGCATCTGCCCTATCGTGCCGAGGATGAGGCAGCGCGCGAGAAGGGCGCGGCGTTGCTGGCGGCGCAAATCCCGGCGATCGCCGGGGATTTGCCGGTGGTGGTGACCGGCGACTTCAACACCGTGCCCGACACCCCGACCTATCGCCGGATGGCGCAGGCGTTGCGCGATGCGTGGGTCGCGGCACCGGTACGGACCGGTCCCGAGGCGACGTTCCATGGCTTTACCGGCAAGCCCGATCGCCGCATCGACTGGATTTTCACGCGGGGGTTCGCGGTGAAGCGGGCGACGACGATCGATACGCGGCGGGGTGACGTGTTTCCGTCGGATCATTATCCGGTGGTGGTGACGTTGGTGCGGTAGGGGCTTCCGTTCGGGCCAGTTCACCCTCACCCTTCCGCGGGTGCGCCGCTCCCTCCTGTCTCAGCAGGAAAGGGTGTTCGTTAACGGATCAGCCGCGCGGTCCAGGTGCGGATATAGTCGATATTGCCACGGCATTGCTCCATCTCGCGCTGTTCGATCAGGCGGAAGCGGCTGCCGTCCCATGCGTAACGCTGCTTGACGCCACAGTCGCCGAGACCGCGCGCGAGCGCGTCGGCGGTGAGGATGCCGTCGGCAAAGACGGCATTGAAGACCAGCGACTGTTCGTCGGGCGCGTCGCCGGCCGGCGGCGCATCGAAGGTCGCCGGGACCGATGCCCCGCGCGTCACCACGGACAGCGCCGACAGCACGTTATAGGCACCGACCGTGCAGGGCACGATCGCCAGCGTCTGCCCGTCGCCGAGCGGCCTGGTCGTCGCGTCGGGCAGGTCGTCGGTATCGCACTTCGCCGCCGCCCGCATTTGCGTGACCAGCAACGGGTCGAGCAATGCCGCTTCGCCCCGGATCACCGGCGCGCGGACGCCTGGGAACGCGGGGGCGGGGCGGGTATCGGGACGGGGCCCCCTCGCGACCAGTGCGCCGGTGGTGCCGTCGCGCCCCTGTTGCGCGTCGATCCAGCGCAGGGCGGCGGCGGCCCCCTTCAGCGGGAGCGTGGCGAGCGCCCGGTCGGCGGCGTCGATAATGGTGACCGTGCCGCCATTCGCCAGTTTGCGGGCGAGGGCCAGGGCGGGTTCACCGGTCAGTTCGGTCGTATCGTCGTGCGCCGTCCCGCCGCGCGCGACTGCTTCTCCATCGACTTGGGCGGTGAGCGGCAAAGCGGGGGCTTCGCCGCGCAGGCGGATTGTGACGGTGCCATCGGGGCCGGCGGCGCGCTCGATCGACAGCGTCAGGGCCGGAGGGGCGCTGTCGTCGGGGACCAGCGATCCCGCCTGACAGGTCGCGCCATTGTCGCAGCCCGCTGCCCAGTCGCCGAAGGTCTTCAGCGGCAACGGCTTGGGCCGGGCGGCGGTGTCGGTCGGCGGCATTGGCGCGGCGACCGGCGACGCAGTCGGTTCGGGCGTCGGCGCGCCGGCATTGCAGGCGGGGAGCAGCAGCGGCAGGGCAAGGGGCAGGAAACGGCGCATGGGGCTGCGATACCGGCATGGACGGCTGACCGAAACCCGCTATTCCCGCGTTCAGGACGCGAAAGTCGTAACGAGAGGACGTTGAGGATGAAGACGATTGGCGTGATCGGCGCGGGCCAGATGGGGGCGGGGATCGCCCAGGTCGCGGCGCAGGCGGGCTATCGCGTGCTGCTGTCGGACGTATCGGCCGACCGCGCGCAGGCCGGCAAGGACGGCATCGCCAGGCAACTGGCGCGGGCGGTTGCCAAGGAAAAGATCGCACAGGACGATGCCGATGCCGCGCTCGGCCAGATCGAGCCGATCGGCGATCTGGCCGCGATGGGACCGTGCGATCTGGTGATCGAGGCGGCGACCGAGCGTGAAGCGGTCAAGCGGCAGATTTTCGAGAGCGTCGGCAAGGCGCTGTCGGACACGGCGATCCTCGCGAGCAACACGTCGTCGATCCCGATCACGCGGCTGGCACAGGCCGCGCCCGATCCAGCGCGGTTCATGGGCGTGCATTTCTTCAACCCGGTGCCGGTCATGGGGCTGATCGAGCTGATCCGCGGCCTTGCCACCAGCGACGCGACGGTCGCGGCGGTCGAGGCGTTCGGGCAGAGCCTGAACAAGCGGATCGTCCATGCCAACGACGCGCCGGGCTTCATCGTCAATCGCGTGCTGATGCCGATGCTGAACGAGGCGTGCTTCGAGCTGGGCGAGGGGGTGGCGACGATTTCGGATATCGATGCGGCGTGCCAGCTGGGCCTCAACCACCCGATGGGGCCGTTCACGCTGGCCGATTTCATCGGACTGGATACCTGTCTGGAAATCACGCGCGTGCTGTTCGAGGGGACCGGCGATCCCAAGTTCCGGCCCGCGCCGCTGCTGGTCAAATATGTCGAGGCCGGTTGGTACGGGCGGAAGGTGAAGCGCGGCTTCTACGACTATTCGGGCGAGGAGCCGGTGCCGACGAGGTAAAGGACGCTTGACGTAAAGCGAGCTTGTCATGTAAAGCGTCCTTCACAATAATGGAGGACGCCGACATGTCGATGTTGCCCGAAATGAAGCGCTATACGGCGCGCTTGATGATCACGATGACGTTGTACGCCGTGACGCTAGTCGGTGTGAACCTCTGGTTCCGCTACGCCCCGCCGAGCGGACCGCTCGCCTATGTCGCGGCGGTGCTGCCGGCGCTGCCAATCGCGTTTGTGTTTGTGGTGATCGGTCGGCTGCTGGTCGAGATGCGCGACGAATATCTGCGCGCGCAGATGGTCCGGGATCAACTGATCGCGACCGGAGTCACGCTGTCGATCACGACGGCGATGGGATTTCTCGAAGGGTTCGGGCTGATCGGCCATGTACGGGGCTATTATGCCGCGACGATCTGGTTCGGCGCGCTGGGCATCGCGGCATGCGCGCGGGGCGTCGCGGGATGGCGGGAACGCGCGCGTGGATAACCACCTGAAGGCGCTGCGCGCCGAGCGGGGCTGGTCGCAACAGCATCTGGCCGAGCGACTCGACGTATCGCGGCAGAGCGTCAACGCGATCGAGACAGGCCGCTACGACCCGTCGCTGCCGCTGGCCTTCCGGATCGCCGAACTTTTCGGGCTGCCGATCGAGGCGGTCTTCGTCAGCCCGAGCCGGGATTAGATGAAGGTGCCCTGCGTCGCGCGACCGATGGCCGGCAGGACGATGCCCTGCAGGATGCCGATCAGCACCAGCACCACGAACGGCGCGAAGTCGAGCGCGCCGAAATCGGGAAGAATCTTCCGGATCGGGCGATAGACCGGCTCGGTCGCGGTCATCAGCCCGCGATACAGCGAGCGGATGAAGTCGTTATGGGTGTTGATGACGTTGAACGAGATCAGGATCGACAGGATCGCCTGCACGACGATGATCCACCACAGAACGTTCAGCAGCACCTGAATGATATCGAGCAGGACGTTCAACGCTTGGCCTTTCGCGAATGGTTCTCGACTATAGGGACGCGCGCGCCCGGCTCCAAGCCTTCAGCGGTCGGATCGCGGCGCGATCCGGTCCCGTTTCAGGCGCGGACCAGCGTTCCTGCACCCTGTTCGGTAAAGATTTCAAGCAGCATGGCGTGCGGCACGCGCCCGTCGAGGATGACAGCGGCATCGACGCCCTGCGCGACCGCGTTGACGCAGGTCTCGACCTTCGGGATCATGCCGCCCTTGATCGTGCCGTCAGCCTTCAGTTCGGCGATGCGGGCGGGGTTGAGGTCGCTCAGCAGTTCGCCGGTCTTGTCGAGCACGCCCGCGACATCGGTCAGCAGGAAGAAGCGCGACGCGCCCATCGCGCCCGCAATGGCCCCGGCCATGGTGTCGGCGTTGATGTTGTAGGTCTCGCCATCGGCCCCAAGCGCGACCGGTGCGACGACCGGGATGAACCCGTCGCGCGCGAGGCTGTGGAGGATGGTCGGGTCGACCGCGACCGGCGTGCCGACGAAGCCCAGATCGACATGGCGTTCGATCCCCTGCGACCGATCGGGTTCGCTGCGCCCGACCTTTTCGGCGGTGACCAACCGGGCGTCCTTGCCGGAAATGCCGACCGCCTTGCCGCCGGCCTGCGCGATCCACGCGACGATTTCCTTGTTGATCTTGCCCGCCAGCACCATTTCCGCGACCTCGGCGGTCGCCGCATCGGTGACCCGCAGGCCGTCAACGAAGCGTGATTCGACGCCGAGCCGCTTGAGCATCGCCCCGATCTGCGGGCCGCCGCCATGGACGACGACCGGATTGATGCCGACCTGCTTGAGGAGCACCACGTCCTCGGCAAAATCGCGCGCCAGTTCGGGATCGCCCATCGCGTGTCCGCCATATTTCACCACGAAGGTGCGCCCGGCATACCGTTGCAGATACGGCAGCGCCTCGGTCAGCGTTTCCGCCTTGGCGAGCATCTTCGGATCGGGAGCGTGGGTCATGACCGCGCCTTTAGCGGGGTCGTGCGGAAGAGGGAAGAAGTTGGGTTCACGCGGAGGCGCGGAGGAGGAAGAGGATTTTCGCGCAAAGGGCGCAAAGGGCGCAAAGGGGGCGTGGAGCGGGTTGGGTCGGCCTGTGCGGCGAAGCCTCTTCTCGACCTGCGTCTGATGAAGGAGAGCCGCTATCGCGGCGAGCGCGACCCCTTCACGTTCTTTGTGCCTCTGCGCGAAACCAAAACCACTTCTTCGCGTCTCCGCGCCTTCGCGTGAAACCGAATCCTGCTTACCTCGCCCGATCCAGCCGTCGTCCCAAAGCGACGAACGCGTAGATCAGCGGCGGGACTAGGACGATCGACAACGTGACCTTGGCCAGCATCTGCCCGACGACCAGCTGCCCGATCGGAAATACGCCGTAAAAGGCGACCGAGATGAAGATCAGGGTGTCGACGATCTGCGACAGGACGCTGGCGACCGCCGCGCGCAGCCAGAGCAGCTTGCCCTGCCCGCGCTTCAGCCAGCCGAAGATGGTGACGTTCAGCGTCTGCGACACGCCGTACGCGACGATGCCCGCCATCCAGATGCGCAGGTTGGAACGCATGACGAGGTCGAAGGCGGCGAGCCGGTCGGCCTCCATGCTGGGGGCGGCGGGCAGTTCGAGGACGATCGCGACCAGCAGCATCGACGCCAGCAGCGGCAGGAACCCGAACCAGACCAGATGCTTCGCGCGCGACGCGCCGTACAGTTCGGCGACCGCGCTGGACACCACGACCAGCAGCAGGAAGGCGAAGATGCCTGCCTCCACCGCCAGCGGGCCGATCGCGACCTGTTTGTTGCCGAGCACGCCGGCGATGCAGACCATGCCGCCGTAGAAGATCGAAAAGATGAACAGCGCGCGGGGCATGGTGATCGTCGCCGGCGCGGGCATTGCAGCTATCGTCGTTGCAGGTGTCGTCATGGCCCTTGCTAGTCCCGAAAACCGCCGATGGCAAAAGCGTTTGTCACCGCTGGCCCCCGCGACACCGGCATGGCATATCGCGACGGTTTGGGGCCGTCCGGGCGGGCGGCGGGGCAGGGTACTTCGCTTACATGACACGTTTCCTCATCGGCATCGCCGGCATCGTCGTGATCCTCGGCATCGCCTTTGCGTTATCGACCAACCGCCGCGCGATCCGGTTGCGCGTGGTCGGCGCGGCGTTCGCGTTGCAGGCAGGGATCGCGGTACTGGTGCTCTACACGCCATGGGGGAAGGGCGTGCTGGGGTTCCTGTCGGGGGGCGTCGCCAACCTGCTCGCCTATGCCAATGCCGGCACGTCGTTCCTGTTCGGCCCGCTGGCGCGTCCGGAAATCGGCGGGACGAGCTTCGCCATCGCCGCCTTGCCGGTCATCATCTTCTTCGCGTCGCTGGTGTCGATCCTCTATTATCTCGGCATCATGCAGCTGGTGGTTCGCTGGATCGGTGGCGGCATCGAAAAGGTGATCGGCGTCAGCAAGGTCGAATCGCTGTGCGCTGCCGCCAATATCTTCGTCGGACAGAGCGAATCGCCGCTGGTGATCAGGCCCTATTTGGCGGGGCTGACCCCGGCGCAGTTGTTCACGGTGATGACCAGCGGCATGGCCGGCGTCGCCGGCACGATTTTGGCGGCGTACGCATCGATGGGCATCCGCATCGATTTCCTGCTGGCGGCCAGCTTCATGGCGGCGCCGGGCGGCATCCTGATGGCCAAGATCATCATGCCCGACACGCCCGAGCCACCTGCCGGAGAATTGCCGCTGGGCGATGCCGACCGGATCGGGCGCGAGGCGGATTCGATCGCGCTGGCAGAGGCGACGCATGACGAGGAACGTCCGGCCAACATCATCATGGCGGCGGCACAGGGTGCGCAGACCGGCGTGAAGCTGGCGGTGGCGGTCGGCGCGATGGTGCTGGCGTTCGTCGCGCTGGTGGCGCTGGCCAACGGCCTGCTCGGCGGGATCGGCAACTGGTTCGGGATCGCCGACCTCAGCTTCCAGCGGTTGCTCGGCTATGTCTTCGCGCCGCTGATGTTCCTGCTGAACGTGCCGTGGAACGAAGCAGGGATCGCGGGCGGGTTGTTCGGGCAGAAGGTCGTGCTGAACGAATTCGTCGCCTATATCTCGCTCGGGGAAGCCGGCGGACAATTGTCGACGCGGACGATCGCGATCATCACTTTCGCCCTGTGTGGCTTCGCCAACTTCTCGTCGATCGCGATCCAGATGGCGGTGACCGGTAGCCTCGCCCCCAATCAGCGGCCGATGATCGCGCGGCTGGGCATCCGCGCGCTGATCGCGGGCAGTCTGGCGAACCTCATGTCGGCGGCGCTGGCGGGGCTGTTACTGGCTTGAAAATGCGGCGGTGACCCGCCCCGTCAACCGTCTGTTTACGCCATTTCAATACGGGTGCTCGTCCATGCCGGACACGGCGTGCGACTTGGGTGACGGGGATGGCCATGAACGACGGACTGATCGATCAGCGGGTACTGACGCAGACGCGGGGGGAACTGGGCGCGAATTTCATCCGCATTCTCGGATACTTCCGTGAGGATGGGCTGAAGTCGCTGCTGGCGATCGAACAGGCGATGCGCGAACAGAATGCGGTGGCGATGGTCCTGCCGGCGCATACGCTGAAGGGTGAGTCGCGGCAGTTCGGCGCGGAGACGCTGGCCGATATGGCGGAGGGCATCGAGCTGATCGCCCGCAAATGCGTCGAGACGCATGACAAGCCGACCGAGGCGCTGGAGCATGTCGCGCGGCTGCGCCCGACGTTTCAGGCGACGCTGGCGTCGCTAGACCGCGACAGCAACCCGCTGGCGCAGCGCAAGTCGACCGGGTTCGGCAAGCGGCCGGTCGCGCTGTAAGAACGGCGTTTCCGACCGTCCGTTGTTTCGAAAAAGCCGACCGCGACGATGCGCGGCCGGCCATCGGCGTTACAGCCCGTGCTTGTCGTATTCCGACTTGGCGTTGAGCTGAATGTAGTTCTGGATGCCCATCCGCTCGATCATCTCGAACTGGGTTTCGAGCGTGTCGACATGCTCTTCCTCGTTCATCAGGATTTCCGCGAACAGATCGCGGCTGACGAAATCGCGGATGCTTTCGCAATAGGCGACCGCTTCGCGCAGCTGCGCGACCGCTTCGACCTCGATCGCGAGATCGGCCTTGAGGATCTCCTCGACCGTTTCACCGACGCGCAGGCGACCGAGCAGCTGGAAGTTGGGCAGGCCGTCGAGGAACAGGATGCGCTCCGCCAGACGGTCGGCATGCTTCATCTCGTCGATCGATTCGTGGCGTTCGAACTGGGCGAGCTTGTAGACGCCCCAATGGTCGAGCAGGCGATAATGCAGCCAATACTGGTTGACCGCGGTCAGCTCGTTGCGGAGCGCCTCGTTGAGAAATTCGATGACCTTTGCGTCGCCCTTCACGTCGTTCGTCCTTATCCTGTGATGGACGGCGTCTACGCGGTTTGACGCGACAGGGACAGCATCAACGTGGCTGATTTCCGCCGATTTCGATAGCTGCGAACGCTACGCAGCCGCGCGCTCCGCGTCGATAATGGCTCGCGCGAACGGCACGCATTGACCGCATTTCGCCTGACATCCCAGCGCGCGATACGCCTGGCAGGCGCTGTTCGCGCCGCCGCGCGCAGCCTCGCGCACATCGCGTTCCCGAATGGCATTGCAGACGCATACGACCATGTTCGACCCTCGCTCCGTTGGGTCGGTTCATACTGGTAGTGAAAATCGTTCGCAACAATTATTGCGGATCATTCGCATCAATTCGTCGTGTTCAGGTCGTCGACGAACTGTGTATCGGTTGCCATTGCCGGCGTGCGAGTGACCGCCACAGCCATTCGAACGGCCCGTAGCGACAGCGGGCCAGCCACCATGGCGACCAGAGCAGCATCGCGGCGCACATCGCGAACACCGGTAGATAGAGCGACGCGCGCGACCAGTGGCCGAACTGGCCGAGGCCCCATCCGTAGAAGACGAAACACATGACGATGCTGGTGGCGAGATAGTTGCTGAGCGCCATCCGCCCGGCAGCGGCGAATCGGCGCGCGATGGGACCGCCGCCGGCGGCCAGCAGCACGATCGTGGCCGCCCAGCCGGGGATCATGATCGCGCGGACCGGGGTGGCCAGCGCGATCGGCCCGGCGACGATGGCCAGCACGTCGAGGTCGCGCGACGCCATCCAGACCGCGATCGCCCCATAGCCGAGCAGGCCGATGCCCGTCCCGCCGATCGCCCATCGCCACAGCCGGCGACGCGACCAGCGGCCGTCGAGCATCCCGCTGCGCAGCGCAGCCATGCCGAACAGCATATAGGCAATGGTTTCGAAGCCGATGATCAGCGTGTTGCTGAGGCTTTCGGCGATCTCCGCCAGATTGTGGGCGAGGATTCCGGCATAGCTTCCCCGGTACACGGCAAACTCCCGTGCAAGGACGGCGGGGGCGGGGACGCCGAACGCGTCCTGGAAATCGCGCAGGTTCTGCACGGCCTTCGCGCCATCACTCGCCCGTATCGACAGATAGGCGAGCGGGATCGAGCCCATGAGCAGCGCATCGATCAGCGCGAAGGCGATACCGAACGCTAGCAGCCGTCCGGGGCCGAGCGAGCGGAACGCATAGGCAGCCGACCCGATCAACGCATAATGGGCGAGGATGTCGCCACGCCAGAGCAGGGCGGCATGGGTGAGGCCGAGTACGAACAACCAGCCCATACGCGCGTAGTGAACCGCCGCCGGATCGCGCCCGGCGGCCTCCGCCCGGTCGGTGACCAGCAGCAGCGACGCGCCGAACAGGAACGAGAACAGTCCGCGCATCTTGCCGTCGAACAGGATCAGTACGGCGTAATAGGCGACGCGGTCGGCCGCGCCGTTCAGGCCATAGGCGCGCGGGCTGATATAAGCCGCTTCGGGCAGGGCGAAGGCGAGGATGTTGAGGAACAGGATCCCCATGACGGCGACGCCCCGGACCGTATCGATCGTCGCGATACGGCCCATGGGCGTCGGTTCAGGCAAGGGCGGCGTCGCCGTTCATCAGTGCCGGGAAAAAGCCTTCATGCGCCTTGCGCAGATCGTCGAGCGCGACGGCGAAATCGCCATCGGTCAGTTCGAAGATGATGCGGCTGCCGATCGTCCGGCCGATCGGTTCGGCATCGACCCCGGCCTTTTCCGCGCCCTGCAGGAATTCGAGCAGCGCATGGTCGTGGACGGTGACGATATAGACGCCCTGATCCTCGGCAAAGAGCGAGCGGGCGATGTCGTCGAACGGCAGCTTGCGGTCGAGGATCGCGCCGACATTGCCGGCCAGCGCCATTTCGGCGACCGTTACCGCAAGGCCGCCGTCGCTGACGTCGTGGCAGGCGGTGATCTTGCCCGACAGGATCGCGCGGCGGATATAGCCGCCGGTGCTGCGTTCGGCGTCGAGATCGACCGGCGGCGGCGGGCCTTCCTCACGGCCGTGCAGTTCGCGCAGCCAGAGCGACTGGCCGAGCGGCCCGGTGCGGTCGCCGACGCGCAGAATGATGTCGCCGGTCTGCTTGAAGGCGATCGTCGCCGACTTCTCCCAATCGGCCAGCAGCCCGACGCCGCCGATCGCCGGGGTCGGCAGGATCGCCGAGCCGCCGCCGGTCGCTTTCGATTCATTGTAGAGCGAGACGTTGCCCGACACGATCGGGAAGTCGAGCGCGCGGCAGGCTTCGCTCATCCCGTCGAGGCAGCCGACGATCTGGCCCATGATCTCGGGCCGCTGCGGATTGGCGAAGTTCAGGCAGTTGGTAACCGCCAGCGGCGTCGCGCCGACGGCGGTCAGGTTGCGATACGCCTCGGCGATCGCCTGTTTTCCGCCCTCGACCGGGTCGGCGAAGCAATAGCGCGGGGTGCAGTCGGTGGTCATCGCCAGCGCCTTCTGCGTCCCATGCACCCGCACCACCGCCGCATCGCCGCCGGGGCGCTGCACGGTGTTCGCACCGACCATGTGGTCGTACTGTTCCCAGATCCAGCGGCGGCTGGCGATGTCGGGCGATCCCATCAGCTTTAGCAGGTCGGCGGCCGGATCGGTGCATTCGGGGACGTCGGTCAGCTCGGCGGGCTTGGGCGTGGCGACATGCGGCCGATCGTAGAGCGGGGCATCGTCGGCCAGCGGCGCCAGCGGAATGTCGGCGACGACGTCCCCCTGCCATTTCAGCACCATGCGGCCGGTGTCGGTGACGTGACCGATGACCGCGAAGTCGAGCTCCCATTTGTCGAAGATCGCGCGCGCGAAATCCTCGCGGCCGGGCTTGAGCACCATGAGCATCCGCTCCTGGCTTTCCGACAGCATCATTTCGTACGGGGTCATGCCGCGCTCACGCTGCGGCACGTCGTCCATGACCAGTTCGATGCCGACCCCGCCCTTCGACGCCATCTCGACCGAGGAGGAGGTGAGGCCCGCGGCGCCCATGTCCTGAATTGCGACGATCGCGTCGGAGGCCATGAGTTCGAGGCACGCCTCGATCAGCAGCTTTTCGGTGAAGGGGTCGCCGACCTGCACGGTCGGGCGCTTCTCCTCGGCATCCTCGCCGAAGTCCGCCGAGGCCATGGTCGCGCCGTGGATACCGTCGCGGCCGGTCTTCGACCCGACATAGACGATCGGATTGCCGACGCCCGATGCCGCCGAATAGAAGATCTTGTCGGTGTCGGCGATGCCGACGGTCATCGCGTTGACGAGAATGTTGCCGTCATAGGCGGGGTGGAAATTCACTTCGCCGCCGACGGTCGGCACGCCGACGCAGTTGCCGTAGCCGCCGATGCCGTGGACCACGCCCGCGATCAGGTGGCGCATCTTGGGATGATCGGGCCGGCCGAAGCGCAGCGCGTTGAGGTTCGCGATCGGCCGGGCACCCATGGTGAACACGTCGCGCAGGATGCCGCCGACGCCGGTCGCCGCCCCCTGATAGGGTTCGATATAGGACGGGTGGTTGTGGCTCTCCATCTTGAAGATCGCCGCCTGTCCGTCGCCGATATCGATCACGCCGGCATTCTCACCCGGACCGCAAATGACCTGACGGCCGGTCGTCGGCAGCTTTTTCAGATGGATGCGGCTGGATTTATAGCTGCAATGTTCCGACCACATGACCGAGAAGATGCCAAGCTCGGTGAGGTTCGGCTCACGGCCCATCGCGTGCAGGACACGCGCATATTCTTCGGGGCTCAGGCCGTGTTCGGCGACGATCTCGGACGTGATCTGGGTCATGGGCGTGCCTCTAGCGTGCGCGCGCAGGCGGTGCCAGCCGGTTTGTGATCGTTGCCGATGTGTTTCCGGTGGTTCTGCTGCGTTGCAAAATAGGTACAGGCGAAGAACAATTATGATCGGCTGGATTTAATCCGCTTCGATTAACCCGTTTGCTGTGGGAACCTTGCATAGCGCTAGACGTCGGTGATCCGCATCGCCGGTCGCTGGCGTAGCAGGGCGTCATGCCGAGCAAGGGAGAATCTGAATGGTTTCGAAGTTTCTGACGGCAATCGCGGCAACCACGCTGGTCGCAGCCCCGGTCGCCGCCAACGCCGCATCGAACGCGCAGTCGCTGTCGGTTGCGAATTCGGTCCGTGCGTCGGCCCCGACCAAGGGTGGCCAGAAGCTGGCCGGCGGCGGCATCGTGTTCGCACTGCTGGCAGCCGCGATCGTCGCCGGCGGCGTCATCATCGCCACCGACGACAATTCGGACAGCAACTAAGTCCGGTTGCGGGGCGGGGGCCAGTGTCGGTCCCCGCTTCGGTTTTCAGTTTGTACCTTGCCCGTCAGCGCGGTCCAGCACTGCGGAGCGACGTTCTCCGATTTTGGTAACAAGGTCGTCGCAGAACAGTCCGCCCATCATGACAAAGAATGCGGTGTCGAGAGTCGGCGTTGCCATTCCCGACCACCAGCGCCACGCCACTATCGCGAGCGGAACAAGCGCGACGATCCCTATCGCTTGCCGTAAGCGGATCGGAACCTCATAGCGAAGCGCGATGAGCGACAGCAGGGCGATCGCCCATGTCGATCCGGCCAGCACCCACAGCATCAAGCGGTCTCCTGACCGGAAGACGAGCGGCTCAAACTTTCCGCTTCTTCCACGCCTGCCACAGCATCATGCCAAGCAACGTGCCGCCGGCGACGGTGCCGCCGACCGCGACCGCCGTCATCACCGGCGACAGCGTATCGTCGGCGCGGTGGAGATGCGGGCGGTGCTTCTTCAGCTTCTTGAGCAGCGGCGTGCGCTGCGACAACCCTTCGAACATCTCGCCCGGACCTTCGGGATCGAGGATCTTGTTGTCCGCCAGCCATTCGGTGACCGCGCCGAGGTCCGGCACTTCATAGGGGCGTAGCGAGCGGCCTTCGCCGCGAAGTTCCTCGATGGTCGCGATCAGCGAGCCGGTACGCTCCAGCGTGGCCTCGATCGTCTTGCAATCGGTGCAAAGATGCTCGGCCAGCAACGAGTCGCGAATGCCGGCGATGGTACGCCGTTCGTCGGCATTGACATGGCGGGTGGCATCGATGGTCACGTCGCATTCGGTGTCGAGGCGCAGCGAACGGTTGTTGAAGTTCGACGAGCCGACGCGCAGCAGCTGGTCGTCGATCACCGTCACCTTGGCATGGACATAGATGGCGGTGCCGCCGGCGGTGAAGGGGTGGTAGATGCGCAGCCGGTCGTGGCGGTCGCGTTCCTTCAACGCCTGAAAGATGCGGGCGCGCGCCGAATCCATCGCGACCGGTTCGAGCCAGCCCTCCGCCGTGGTCGGGTTGACGATCACGACTTCGGGGCCGTCGGCTTCGTCCAGCCGCCTCGCGATCGCCTCGGCGACCTTGCGCGAGGCGAAATACTGGCTTTCGGCGTAGATGAAGCGTTCGGCGCGGGCGATCAGGTCGAGATAGAGCGTCTCGATCTCGTGCACCGGTTCCTGTTCGGCCATTTCGGGGATGGTACGGGCGATGGCGACGTCGATTTCGGTGAAGTCGGCGTCCAGCCCGGTCGGCCAGCAATCGCCGGTACCGGTCGGGGCGGGCAGGACCTCGCCCCCCGACACTGCCCAGCGGCGGCGGCACATGTCGCCAAGGGCGGCCGCGACCGGCCCTTCCAGCGCCGTCGTGACGTCGTGCCATGGTTGGTAGGGCGTGCCATCGGGTTCGAGACGACGGGGATCGTTGTCGAGGTGTTCGCGCGTGTCCCAACGATCGACGGTCATGTCGATCCCGCCGCAAAAGGCGACGCTGTCGTCGATGACCACGACCTTTTGATGATGCGATCCGGCGATCGGGTGATGCCCGTCGAGGCGGAGATGGACCTGCGGATCGCCGATCCATTTGGCGATCCGTACCAGCGTGCGGCCGTGGAACAGCGTCTTGATCGCGCCGGTGTCCCAGCGCAAAATATGGACCTGTAGCCCCGGCGTGCGGCGCACCAGCCAACTGATGAATTCGCCGACCTTGTCGGGGCCTTCGCTCTCCGGATCGGTCTTGAACCGGATGCGCGCATCGAAGTCCCAGCCGATCAGCATGATCTGCTTCCTGGCCTTCAGCATCGCGTCGCGGGCATGGGTGAAATAATTGTCGGCATCGACCAGCACGGTCGCGCGGGTCGCGCGCTCGATCCGCCAGCAGTTACGACCGGGTTCGAGCGGAGGAGTATGACGTGCCATATGCCCGCCATGGCATCCTATCGTGACGGTTCCAAGGGTTAGCGGCGCGTGACGTGGCCAAAGGTCACAAAGGTCACACTCGCGCGCGGTTTGTGGCGCGCGTGTCGGACACCGGTTGGGACGGGCGGCGGGCGGACGATGGGAAAGAGCGGGAGGGCGATGCTGGCAGGGCGGCGGCGTGTAGGAAAGGGCGGATGCGGGCGCGCTCGCCTTCGCGGGAATGACGATGCGGGGCGTCGATCTGTCGTCACCCCGGGCCAAGCCCGGGTGACGGGATGGGGAGGTGGTTACAGGATTTCGTGCACCCGTTCCGGCGGACGGGCGAGGACGCTGCCCCTGGACGTTTCGACGATCGGGCGTTCGATCAGGATGGGGTGCTCGGCCATCGCGTCGAGAATGGCGGCGTCGGTGGCGTTCTTCAGCGGTCTGGCTTCGGTTTCGCCGGTGCGCAGGGCCTCGCGTGGGGTGAGGTTGGCGCGGTTGAACAGGTCGGCCAGTTCTGCGCGGGTCGGCGGGGTTTTCAGATATTCGATGACGGTGACGTCGGCGCCGGCTTCGGTCAGGAGCGTCAGAGCCGCGCGGGACTTCGAGCAGCGGGGGTTGTGGTAGATCGTGGCTTTCATGATTTCCTCCCCGGTACGGGGAGGGGGACCGTCGGCGTAGCCGGTGGTAGAGGGCGATGTCCGCGTCCACCACGGTTGCGTTTGGGGCCATCCCCCTCCACCATTCTGCGGATGGTCCCCCTCCCCGCGGGCGGGGAGGATCTTACGTCAGTCGTTCTTTGCCAGCCATTCCTCGAGCCATTTGATCGTATAGTCGCCCTGCTGGAATTCGGGGTCGTCTAGCAGCGCCTGATGCAGCGGAATGGTGGTCTTCATCCCCTCGATCACGAATTCCTCCAGTGCGCGGCGCAGGCGCATCAGGCAGCGTTCGCGGGTGGTGCCATAGACGATCAGCTTGGCGATCATGCTGTCGTAATAGGGCGGTACCTTGTAGCCCGCATACAGTCCGCTATCGACGCGGACGTGCATCCCGCCGGGGGCATGGAAATGCTTCACCGTGCCGGGCGACGGCGCGAAGGTGCGCGGGTCCTCGGCATTGATGCGGCATTCGATCGCGTGGCCGGTGAAGCGGATCTGCTCCTGCCGACAGGTCAGGCCGTGCCCTTCGGCGACGCGGATCTGTTCGCGGACGAGGTCTAGGCCGGTGATCATTTCGGTCACCGGATGTTCAACCTGCAGGCGGGTGTTCATTTCGATGAAATAGAACTCGCCGTCCTCCCACAGGAATTCGATCGTGCCCGCGCCGCGATAGCCCATATCGGCCATCGCCTTTGCACAGATGCCGCCCATGCGCTCGCGGTCGGCCTGTCCGAGCACGGGCGAGGGCGCTTCCTCGAGCACCTTCTGGTGGCGGCGTTGCAGCGAACAGTCGCGCTCGCCCAGATGAATGGCGTGGCCGTTGCCGTCGCCGAACACCTGGAACTCGATATGGCGCGGGTTGCCGAGATATTTCTCCATATAGACGGTGGCGTCGCCGAACGCCGCCTTCGCCTCGCTGCCCGCCTGCTGCATCAGCGTTTCGAGCTGGTCCTCGGATGCGCAGACCTTCATGCCGCGCCCGCCGCCGCCCGATGCGGCCTTGATGATGACCGGATAGCCGATCGACGCGGCGATCGCCTTGGCCTCGTCGACGTCCGCGATCGGGCCGTCGGAGCCGGGGACGAGGGGGAGGCCGAGCTTGCCGGCGGTCCGCTTCGCCTCCACCTTGTCGCCCATCACCCGGATATGTTCGGGCTTGGGACCGACGAAGATCAGATTATGCAGCTCGACGATCTCGGCGAACTTGGCGTTTTCCGACAGGAAGCCATAGCCCGGATGGATCGCGTCCGCGCCGCTGATCTCGGCGGCCGAGATGATGTTGGGGATGTTGAGATAGCTGTCGGTCGCCGCCGGCGGGCCGATGCAGATGGCTTCGTCGGCGAGGCGCACGTGCATCGCATCGGCATCGGCGGTCGAATGGACCGCGACCGTCCTGATGCCCATTTCATGGCACGCGCGGTGGATGCGGAGCGCGATCTCGCCACGGTTGGCGATCAGCAGTTTCTTGATTTCGGGCATGTTATTCCACGACCACCAGCGGCTGGTCGAATTCGACCGGCTGGCCGTTCGACACGAGGATCTGCGTCACGGTGCCGGCGGCGGGGGCGACGATCGGGTTCATGACCTTCATCGCTTCGATGATGACCAGCGTGTCCCCGGCCGCGACCTTTTGCCCGACCGCGATGAACGGCTTCGCATCGGGATTGGCGGCGAGATAGACGGTGCCGACCATCGGCGAGGTCACCGGCGGCACGGCGCTGACCGGCGCGACGGCGGCAGCGGCCTCGATCGTGGTCGTCGCGGCGCTGGCAAGCTGCGGCGCGGGTTGCGAGGCATAGGCCGGGGCGTAGGTCGCCTGTGCGACCGGCGCATGCTTGCGCACCACGCGGACCTTGCGCGCGCCGTCCTCCACCTCGACCTCGGTCAGGTCGGTTTCGTCGAGCACCTGCGCCAGCGCACGGACGAGGTCGATGTCGACGCGCATCGCGTGGCTGGTGAACGGCGTTCCTTCGCCCTGATTGTCGTCTGCCATGGTAACCCCCAATGGTATCGCTGAGTATAAAAAACCGCGCCCTTGTCAGATGCGGGCGGCCGCTTCAAGCGCGACCAGATAGGAGAGCGCGCCGAACCCGGCCACCGTGCCGCGTGCGGCGCGGCCGACGAAGCTGACGTGGCGAAAGTCCTCGCGGGTATGCGGATTCGACAGATGGACCTCGATCACCGGGGTCTTCACCGCCTTGATCGCGTCGTGGAGCGCGATCGACGTATGGGTATAGGCACCGGCGTTGAGCAGCACCGCCTTTGCCCCGTCCGCCTGCGCCTCGTGCAGCCAGTCGACCAGATGGCCTTCGTGGTTCGACTGGCGAAGGTCGATGGCGAGGCCCAGTTCGCGGGCGCGATCCTCCAGCATCCCGGCGATGTCGTCGAGCGTGTCCGACCCGTAGATGTCGGGTTCGCGCAGGCCCAGCAGGTTCAGGTTCGGGCCGTTGAGGACGAAGACGGTGGCGGGCGTCGGTGCGGGCACGGGCGGGCAGGCTTTCGGTTGCGGGCGCTTGGTCGCGGTCCCTATATGCACCGCACCATAGCCGGACCGGGCGCCCTAAGTCGAGAGAACGGCGCCCCGACAGGAGACGACATGCATAGCGACGGCACCATCAGCATCACGGTCAACGGCGATCACATGCGGGTTCGCGACGGGCTGACCATCGCCGAGCTGGCCGCGCAGATCGGGCTGGTCGCCGAAAAGGTGGCGGTCGAGCGCAATCTGGAAGTGGTGCCGCGTTCGAGGCTGAAGGACGTGAAGGTCGAGGATGGCGACGAGCTGGAGATCGTGCATTTCGTCGGGGGCGGCGATCATCAGCGGGTCGCGGCGTCGGCCGATACGTGGAGCGTGGCGGGCCGCACCTTCACCTCGCGGTTGATCGTCGGCACCGGCAAGTACAAGGATTTCGAACAGAATGCCGCCGCCGTCGCGGCGTCGGGCGCAGAGATCGTCACGGTCGCGGTGCGCCGGGTGAACGTCAGCGACCCCAAGGCGCCGATGCTGACCGACTTTATCGATCCCAAGAAGATCACCTACCTGCCTAACACCGCCGGCTGCTTCGATGCCGACAGCGCGATCCGCACGCTGCGGCTGGCGCGCGAGGCGGGCGGCTGGGATCTGGTCAAGCTGGAGGTGCTGGGCGAGGCGCGGACGCTGTATCCCGACATGGTCGAAACGCTGCGCGCGACCGAGGTGCTGGCCAGGGAAGGCTTTCTGCCGATGGTCTATTGCGTCGACGATCCGATCGCGGCCAAGCGGCTGGAGGATGCGGGGGCGGTCGCGATCATGCCGCTGGGCGCGCCGATCGGGTCGGGGCTGGGCATCCAGAACCTTGTGACGATCCGCCTGATCGTCGAGGGGGCGAAGGTGCCGGTGCTGGTCGATGCCGGTGTCGGACAGGCGTCCGACGCGGCGGTGGCGATGGAACTGGGCTGCGACGGGGTGCTGATGAACACCGCCATCGCCGAGGCCAAGGACCCGGTGCTGATGGCCCGCGCGATGAAGGCCGCGGTCGAGGCGGGGCGCATGGGTTATCTGGCCGGCCGGATGCAGCGGCGGCGCTATGCCGATCCGTCGAGCCCGCTGGCGGGCCTGATATGAAGTAAGTTTAATGGAACCGGTGGGTGCGGTTGCGCTTTGTATAATCGCAATCCAGCGAGGGAAACCTCGCCAACCTACAGGAGCCTTTCATGGGTGAACTCACCGACAAGCTCGCCGCAGCCGGCAACAAGATCGCCGGCAACGTCAAGGAAGCCGTAGGCAAGGCCACCGACAACGAGCGTCTGGAAGCCGAAGGCGAGGCCCAGCAGGCCAAGGGCACCGGACAGGACGTCAAGGGCAGCGTCAAGGGCGCGCTCGGCGACAAGATCTGAGCCGATCCGCACCGCATACCGTCGTGTAGTTGGCGGATGGTGCGAAAGGGTCGCTCCGGGAAACCGGGGCGGCTCTTTTCGTATCGGGCGTCGTGCTGCGGCAGGCCGCGCGTTGCGGGTCGGCAGCGGACGCGATAGGAACGGCGATGGCCAGAGCGGATCGACTTGCCCGTACCGAAACGTTGCGTGTCGAGCGCGAGGCGGAGTATCGCGACGCGTTGATCGTCGCGCTGACGGCAGCGGCGTCGGGCAAACAGGGGCTGTTCGATCATAACCGCGATCGACGTACCCGCGCGGCGATCGCCCCGGTCGTCGACGAACTGGTCCAGATCGGCGAGGAGATCGACGCGATGCGCGAGCAGTTGGGGATGCCGCCCTTCGCCTTGCACCACGAATTCATCAAATCGCGCGGCCCGGTCGGGCCGCAGGCGGTCGGCGAGCGCAAGCAGGCGCAGGCGTGGCTGGACCGGTTGGCGGTCGATGTGGAGTAGCGTTGCGGCGGTGTGATCGAACGGTCCGATCGGAACCGTTGCCCGACACGGGTCCGGGTGGGCCGACATAGGTTCACGACCGTCATGCCGGATGTGTTTGCGATCTCTGCAAAAGTCGCGATCACTGATCAATAAGCGTACCCCCGGCGCGGGCGGGGGGCCAGTGTCACAAGCGCAAGCGGTTGTTTTGCTTGGCTCTGGACCCCCGCCTGCGCGGGGGTACGGGGTTTCTGCCTCGACGTGCGACTGCTGTAGAGGTCTCGAACTAGGGCCGATCGACCTTCAGCGATAACCACGGAATTTCGTCATTCCCGCGCAGGCGGGAATCCATCGACGCCGACGGTTCGGCTCGATCTGCGACGCTGGCGTATATGGACTCCCGCCTGCGCGGAAGTGACGAAAGGGGATGGAACGCTATTCCTTACGCGCAGCGAACTGAATGTCGATCGGCCCTGGTCCGGCGGTACCGCAGCGGGTGACGCTACCGATTGCGGATGGCGGCGATCGTCGTGCTGTGGGTGATGGTTTCGATCTCGGTCTTGCAGTGGAGCAGGCGGACGCCGGTTCGCGCCAGCGCGCGGTCGAGGGCGGGGGCGAATTGGTCGGTCGTCTCGACGGTTTCGGACCACGCACCGTATGCGCGGGCAAGGGCGGCGAAGTCAGGGTTGTGAAGCGCGGTGCCGCTGAGGCGCGCGGGATATTCGCGCTCCTGATGCATCCGGATCGTGCCGTAGCCGCCATTGTCGACGAGGATGACGAGCAGATTGGCGCGGTGCTGAACGGCGGTGGCAAGTTCCTGTCCGTTCATCAGGAAGTCGCCGTCACCTGCCACCGCGACTGCCAGTTTGTCGGGTTCGCGCAAGGCGGCGGCGACGGCAGCGGGGACGCCATAGCCCATCGCGCCGCAAGTCGGGGCGAGCTGCGTACCCGACCAGCCATAGTGCCAGTAGCGATGCCACCAGCCCGAGAAATTGCCCGCGCCGTTGCAGATGATCGTGTCATGGCCCGACAGGCGCTCGCGCATCGCCGCGACGCATTGGCCCAGGTCGAGGGCGACGTCGCGCGGGGCGGGGGTGGACCATGCCAGCCATTCGGCATGGGCTTCGGCACCCGAGGGATGCGGATTGGCCGGCGGTTCTGCGCGGGCGAGCATGTCGGCAAAGGCGAACGGGTCGGCGGCGATGGCGATGTCGGCGCGGTACACGCGGTCGAGTTCGGCCGGGTCGGGATGGACATGGATCAGCGTTTGCCCCGGATGATCGGGGGTGACGAGGGTGTAGCCGTCGGTGGTCGCTTCGCCGAGCCGCGCGCCGACGACCAGCAGCAGGTCGGCGGCCTTGATCCGCTGCACCAGCTTGGGCGAGGGGCCGTAGCCGAGATTGCCGGCCCATGCGCGGGTGTCGTTGGCGATGGCGTCCTGTCGCCGGAACGCACCGGCGATGGGGATACCCCAGCTTTTGGCGAAGGCGCTGAAGGCGGCCCCCGTCGCCTTGTCCCAGCCCGCGCCGCCGACGATCGCGACCGGACGTTCGGCCCGGCGCAATCGGTCGAGCATATCGGTGAAGTTGACAGGATCGAGCACCGTTTCCAGTTTCGCGAGCGGCGGGCGGTCGACCGCTACCGCTTCCTCGACCAGCATATCCTCGGGCAGCGCGATCACGACCGGGCCGGGGCGGCCCGAGGTCGCGGTGCGCCATGCGCGGGCGATATATTCGGGGATGCGCGCGGGATCGTCGATGCGCAGCACCAGCTTGGCGAGCGGTGCGAACATCGTCAGGAAATCGACCTCCTGAAACCCTTCGCGGTCGCGCATTCCGCGATCGACGTCGCCGATGAACAGCAGCATCGGAATCGAATCCTGCATCGCGACATGCACGCCGATCGAGGCGTTGGTGGCACCGGGCCCGCGGGTGACGAAGGCGACGCCCGGCCGGCCGGTCAGCACCCCATCGACACAGGCCATGAAGCCGACCCCGCCCTCCTGCCGGCAGGTGACCAGATCGATCGCGGGCGTGTCGTGCAGCGCATCGAGGACCGCGAGAAAGCTTTCGCCGGGGACGTGGAAGATGCGGTCGCAGCCATGGGTGACAAGGGCATCGACGAGGATGCGGCCGCCGGGTCGTGGAGTTGTCATGGCCCCACGCTATCGCGGGCCACCGGTCGACGCCAGAGCGGCGGCGAAGTTGAAGGGCGGTTCAGGTTCTTGACCCGCCCGGTCGACCCTGCGACATCGGCGACGCGACCAGTTGGGAGAGAGCGAGTGAACAAGCTGTACCCGAGTGCCGAGGCGGCGCTGGAGGGATTGCTCCACGACGGGATGACGATCTGCGCGGGCGGGTTCGGCCTGTGCGGCATTCCCGAACGGCTGATCGACGCGATCGAGGCGTCGGGCGTCCAGAAGCTGACCATCGCCAGCAACAATGCCGGGATCGACGGACAGGGGCTGGGCAAGCTGCTGCGCAGCCGGCAGGTCGCCAAGATGATTTCGAGCTATGTCGGCGAGAACAAGGAGTTCGAACGGCAATATCTGTCGGGTGAGCTGGAGGTCGAATTCTGTCCGCAGGGCACGCTCGCCGAACGTTGTCGCGCGGGCGGGGCGGGGATTCCGGGCTTCTATACCAAGACCGGGGTCGGCACGCTGATCGCCGAAGGCAAGGAAGTGAAGCAGTTCGACGGCGAGGACTATATCCTCGAACGCGGCATCCGCGCCGACCTGTCGATCATCAAGGGGTGGAAGGCGGACGAGGCCGGCAACCTGATCTTCCGCAAGACCGCGCGCAACTTCAACCAGCCGATGGCGACCGCCGCCAATTTCTGCGTGGCGGAGGTCGAGGAAGTCGTGCCGGTCGGGTCGCTCGACCCGGATGCGATCCATCTGCCGGGCATCTATGTGAAGCGGATGATTGTCGGCGCGCCGTATGACAAGCAGATCGAGTTCCGCACGGTGCGGGAGCGGGTGTGATGGGGCTGCCACGCGGTTTGACCAAAGGGGTGGCGCGTACGCTTGCTCTTGGTGTCGGAGCCTTCGCGCTGTCGGGATGCGTCGTGGCGGTCGGCAACCAGTCCGCCGCGCCGGTCGCGCCGGCCACCGTGGCAGGTGTGCCGGCGGGGATGCAGTATCTCTATGGGTCGGGCGAGGCGGCGGCGGCGAGCCGGCAGGCTTATGCCGGGCTGGTCCGCTATGTGAACCAGTATTTGCGCGACCGGACGACGCTCCGGCGGATGCCGCTTTCGGCGGTCCTTACCGCCAATGCGACGCTCGCGCAGCCGACCCAATTGCCCTGCACCGGCAAGCCGGCGGTCGTGTTCGATGTCGACGAAACCGTGCTGCTGAACACCGGGTACGAGTATTCGGATGCGCGCGGTGGCCTTGGCTATGATGCCGCGCGCTGGGAACGGTGGGAGCGGTCCGACGGGCGCGCGACCCGCGCCGTGCCGGGTGCGGTCGAGGGGCTGGCGGCGCTGCGCGCGGCGGGCGTGACCGTGGTGTTCAACACCAACCGCAATGCCGCGACCGCCGAATTTACCGAAGGCGTGCTGAACCGCGCGGGCCTCGGCCCCGCCAGACATCGCGAAACGCTGTTCCTGAAGGGCGATGCGCCGGGCGGGTCGGGCAAGGATGCCCGGCGCGCACTTATCGCCAGCCGATACTGCGTTGTCGCGCTGGTCGGCGATCAGCTGGGCGATTTCAGCGACCTGTTCAACACCGGGCTGAAGCCCGCCGAGCGCCGCGCCGCCGCCGATTCGCCGGCCGTCGCCAATCTGTGGGGCAATGGCTGGTTCGTGCTGCCCAACCCGGTGTACGGCACCGCGCTGGCCGGCGATTTCGACGATGTTTTCCCCAATGATCTGCGCTGGACCGATCCCGGCGCGCGCAAGGAGTAACCGCATGGCCTGGACCCGCGATGAAATGGCGGCGCGTGCCGCGCGCGAGCTGAAGGACGGATTCTACGTCAATCTGGGGATCGGCATCCCGACGCTGGTCGCGAACCATATCCCGGACGGCGTCGAGGTGACGTTGCAGTCGGAAAACGGGATGCTGGGCATCGGCCCGTTCCCCTATGCCGGCGAGGAAGACCCCGACCTGATCAACGCTGGCAAGCAGACGATCAGCGAATTGCCGCAATCGGCCTATTTCAGCAGCGCCGACAGCTTCGCGATGATCCGCGGCGGGCATATCGACCTGACCGTGCTGGGTGCGATGGAAGTGTCGGAAGGCGGCGACATCGCCAACTGGATGATTCCGGGCAAGATGGTGAAGGGCATGGGCGGGGCCATGGACCTGGTCGCCGGGGTCAAGAAGATCATCGTCGTGATGGAGCACACGTCGAAGAACGGCGATCCGAAGTTCATCCCCGAATGCACCCTGCCGCTGACCGGGCGCAATGTCGTCGACATGATCGTCACCGATCTGGCCGTGTTCCAGCGGGCCGACCATGACAGCCCGTTCCGGCTGATCGAATGCGCGCCGGGGGTGACGACCGAGGAGGTTCGGGCGAAGACGACGGCGGCGTACGAGGGGTAGCCCCGCCTGTCCACGGACGCACTTTCAGGGAAGGCAGGAATGACGTTCGCGGTGGGCGCTCGATAAGAAGATTGGTTTCACGCGAAGGCGCGGAGACGCGAAGGAAGAAGTACCAGAATTGGTTTGTGCAGAGGCGCGAAGGGCGCAAAGTACTGCGCCTGCGGTAAAATCCGCCGCGACAGCGGCTTTCGGCGCTCGCGGCAAAAGGAAGAGAGGCTTCGCCGGACAGGCGGCGACCGCCACGTCCACAACCTCTCTTCTTCCTTCGCGTCTCCGCGCCTTCGCGTGAAACGAACCTTCTCCTGCCGCTCCACCGCATCAGGCTCGATGCACCCGTATGCAATCCAGCGATATCGGTAATAAAATGTCGTGCGGCCTTTTGTTGGCGACTGTTTTCGGTTAACGCGCGCCCATGAGCAACCGTCCGCAAACCCTGTACGAAAAAATCTGGGACGACCATGTCGTCGAACGCCGCGATGACGGCACCTGCCTGATCTATATCGACCGGCATCTCGTCCACGAGGTCACCAGCCCGCAGGCGTTTGCCGGCCTGCGCGCCGCCGGACGGCGGGTGCGGCGGCCCGACCTGACGCTGGCGGTGCCCGATCACAATCTGCCGACGACGGCGCGGGTGGACGCGAACGGCAACCGCCTGCCGATCGCCGATCCGGCGAGCGCCAGCCAGTTGGCGGCGCTGGAGAAGAACGCGCCCGCATATGGCATCCGCTATATCGACGCGACCGCCGCGCAGCAGGGCATCGTCCATGTCGTGGGACCCGAACAGGGCTTTACCCTGCCGGGGACGACGCTGGTGTGCGGCGACAGCCATACCAGCGCGCACGGGGCGCTGGGCGCGCTGGCGTTCGGGATCGGCACCAGCGAGGTCGAGCATGTGCTGGCGACGCAGACGCTGTTGCTGCAGCAATCGAAGACGATGGAGATCCGCGTCGACGGGACGCTGGGCTATGGCGTGTCGGCCAAGGACGTCGTGCTGGCGATCATCGGCAAGATCGGCGCGGCGGGCGGCACCGGCTATGTCGTCGAATATACCGGCGAGGTCATTCGCGGCCTGTCGGTCGAGGGGCGGCTGACGATCAGCAACATGTCGATCGAGGGCGGGGCGCGCGCCGGGCTGATCGCACCCGACGAGACGACCTTTGCGTATCTGAAGGGGCGGCCGATGGCCCCGACCGGGGCCGATTGGGACCGGGCGGTCGACTATTGGCGAACGCTGCCGACCGACGCCGATGCCCGGTACGATCGTGTCGTGCAGTTGCATGCCAGCGACATCGCCCCGTCGCTGACCTGGGGCACCAGCCCCGAGGATGTCGTGCCGATCACCGGCGTGGTGCCGTCGCCCGACAGCTTCGCCGACGCCAGCAAGCGCGTCGCCGCGCAGAAATCGCTCGATTATATGGGGCTGACGCCGGGCACGCGGATGCAGGATGTACCGGTCAGCTATATCTTCATCGGCAGCTGCACCAACAGCCGGATCGAGGATCTGCGCGCCGCCGCCAGCGTCGTGAAGGGTCGCCATGTCGCGGGCGGCATCAAGCAGGCGCTGGTCGTGCCGGGATCGGGGCTGGTCAAGCGACAGGCCGAGGCCGAGGGGCTCGACCGCATCTTTACCGAAGCGGGCTTCGAATGGCGCGAACCGGGCTGTTCGATGTGCCTGGCGATGAACCCGGACAAGGTGCCGCCGGGCGAACGCTGCGCTTCCACCAGCAACCGCAATTTCGTAGGGCGGCAGGGGCCGGGCGCACGGACGCACCTGTTGTCGCCGGCGATGGCGGCGGCGGCGGCGGTGACCGGGCGGCTGGCCGATGTCCGCGAACTGGTGACGGAGCAAGGCGTATGAAGAAGGTGTTGATGGCGCTGATCGCGGGCGCGGTGCTGAGCGGAGTCGCGGCGGCTTATGCGTCGAGCGTGCGGCCGGCGGTGGCGAAGCCGGTAGTGCCCCGCGACGGAGCATAGGATGGAAGCGATCACGCAGGTCGAGGGCGGTGCCTATCCATGGGGTGCCAAGAATATCGACACCGACATCATCATCCCGGCGCACTGGCTGAAGACCACGACGCGCGAGGGGCTGGGCAAGGGCGCGTTCGAGAGCGTGCGGGCGGAAGCCGGCAATATCTTCGACGATCCGCGCTATGCCGGCAGCCCGATCCTGATCGCAGGCGAGAATTTCGGTTGCGGGTCGAGCCGCGAACATGCCGCGTGGGCGCTGGGCGACATGGGCGTCAAGGCGGTGATCGCACCAAGCTTTTCCGACATTTTCTCCGGGAATGCGATCAAGAACGGGATCGTCACCGTCGTGCTGCCGCAAGCGGCGATCGACCGGCTGGTCGAGGTGGCGAAGGATCAGCCGATCGCGGTCGATCTGGAGACGATGACCGTCACCACGCCGTATCAGGATCGCTTCACCTTCGACCTCGATCCGTTTCGTCGCCGGTGCCTGATGGAAGGGCTGGACGAGATCGGCATGACGCTGGCACAAGATACCGCGATTTCGAAATATGAGTCCGGCGTGGCGAATGCCCGACCGTGGCTCAATGGGAGAAGCGGTGATGCGGGCGTTGCTGTCGAAGGAGCCGGGCGGGCCTGAACGCCTCGCGATCGGGGAATTGCCCGAGCCGGTAGCGGGCGGGGGCCAAGTGATCGTCGCCGTCCGCGCCTGTGCCGTCAACTATCCCGACGTGCTGATCATCGAGGATCGCTATCAATTCCGCCCGCAGCGCCCGTTCGCGCCGGGGGGTGAGGTCGCGGGCGTCATCGAGAGTGTCGGCGAGGGTGTCGAGGGCTGGGCGGTCGGCGATCGGGTGATCGCGGTCACCGGCCATGGCGGGATGGTCGAGAAACTGGTGCTGCCCGCCGCCGCGCTCCACCGCCTGCCACCGAACCGCAGTTTCGAAGATGGTGCGGCGCTGTTGCTGACCTATGCCACCGCGATCCACGCGCTGGTCGATCGCGGGAGGATCGCCGCGGGGCAGACGTTGCTGGTGCTGGGCGCGGCAGGCGGGGTCGGTCTGGCGACGATCGAGCTGGGCAAGGCGTTCGGGGCGCGGGTGATCGCGGCGGTGTCTTCGGAGGAAAAGGCGGCGGCGGCGCGCAGCGCAGGGGCGGACGAGGTCGTCGTCTATCCGTACGCGCCGCTCGACAAGGCCGCGTCGAAGGCGCTGGCGGATGCGTTCAAGGCGGCGGTCGGCGGGCAGGGCGCGGACATGGTGTTCGATCCGGTCGGCGGCGACTATGCCGAACCGGCGCTGCGCAGCGTCGGGTGGGAAGGCCGTTATCTGGTCGTCGGGTTTCCGGCGGGGATACCGAGGCTGCCGCTAAATCTGACGCTGCTCAAGAGTTGCGATGTGTGCGGCGTCTTCTGGGGCGCGTTCGCGATGCGCGATCCGGCGGCGAATGCGGCGCATGTGGCGACACTGTTCCGGTTGTGGGACGAGGGCGCGATCGCACCGAAGGTGACGGGGGTGTTCCCGCTGGAGCGCGGCGGCGATGCGATTGCGGCGCTGGCGGGGCGGCGGGTCATCGGCAAGCTGGTGGTGGTGCCGTAGATTGGGTTCACGCGAAGGCGCGAAGGCGCGAAGGCGCGAAGGCGCGGAGAAGAGGGGAGTTGTTCGCGCAGAGACGCGGAGACGCAAAGGGGTTGCGTGACGTCGAACCTGCATGAATTTCGTCCTTCCCGCGAAGGCGGGAAACCTTAGACGCGCAGCTTGGCGATGGAGGCGTGACCGTTGCGGTTATGGATCCCGGCCTTTGCCGGGATGACGATGGGGGATGGGTTCGGGACGACGGCGGCTGACGTAGCTCGGCGTCGGGGTGTGCCACCCGCCTTACCCTGCGCCGTTGCGTAGAACCGGGCCGCGTCCTATCTCGCTGGGGAGGGACCATTAGGGGATTGCCATGACGACGTTCGACGACCGGGAGCGCGCTTTCGAAGCCAAATTCGCCCGTGACGGGGAAATGGCGTTTCGCGTGACCGCGCGGCGCAACAAGCTGGTGGGCCAATGGGCCGCCGAACGCATGGAACTGACCCCGGCCGAAACCGACGCCTATGCGACGTCGGTCGTGCAGGCCGATTTCGAGGAAGTCGGTGACGAGGACGTGATCCGCAAGCTGATATCCGATCTGGCCGCCGCCGGTGTCGGTTGCGGCGAGTCGGACATTCGCCAGGCGATGGCCGATTGCACGGTCGAAGCTCGCCGGCAGCTGCTGGAGAGCATGTAATGCCGATGGAGGCACAGGCGATCGAGGCGCTGATCGTCGCCGCCATTCCCGATGCGGTGGTCGAGATCACCGATCTGGCGGGCGATGGCGACCATTATGCGGCACGGGTCGTGTCGGAAAGTTTCCGTGGGAAACCGCGTATCGCACAGCAGCGCGCGGTCTATGCCGCGCTCGGTGAACGGATGGGCGGCGAACTGCACGCATTGCAACTGACGACCGGCGTCCCCACTCCACAGGCATGAAGCGCCCGCCGGGCGACGAGAAGGATATGACGATGACCGACGATACCAACGCCCGCATCGACGCGGTGGTGAAGAGCAACCCGGTGGTGCTGTTCATGAAGGGCAGCCCGCTGTTCCCGCAGTGCGGCTTTTCGAGCCGGGCGGTGGCGATCCTGAACCATCTGAACACCCAGTTCGAAAGCGTCGACGTGTTGCAGGATCAGGGCATCCGCCAGGGCATCAAAGCCTATTCGGACTGGCCGACCATCCCGCAGCTGTACGTCAATGGCGAGTTCGTCGGCGGATCGGACATCATGATGGAGATGTACGAGAGCGGCGAGCTGGCCGAATTGCTGGGCGGCGACAAGGCGGCCTGAGGTTTCAGGTTTTGGACCGTCGGGAAGGCCCGGTCGCACGATGGTGCGGCCGGGTTTTTCATTTGGGGTAACGGAGGTTGACCCATCCGGGGTGCGCGCGGACCGCGGACTGACGAAGACTGAGATATCTTCGTGAAAGCGTGGCGAGGGGCGCTGCAGGCGCCCGCCCTCGCCGGGGCGACGTTCACTCGGATGTTCCGCCCGGTCGAAGCGATCATATGCCAGTTCAACGCCGGCGGCGGAATGGCATGGCTGTCGGTGAGGGAGACCCGGGTGGGCGGACCGGCAAGGATGCTGGCCCGCCCGATTGAAGCGCGAACGCATCGGGTGCCTTGACCATTGCAGGTCGCGTGCCAGTTCCGAACATTGCACGTTTCCATCGGCCATTGCGGTTAACCGCCCTGCACCACGCGGCGGGAGTGTAAGCGGTTCCGACAGGTTGGATGGCGTAAACAAATTACACTTGTAAACGTAACGACCACGGGTGTAGTCATTGCCCATGGCCGAACGAATCAGCGATGCCGAGCATGCCGTCATGGAAGTGCTCTGGGACAAGAACCCGCTCACCGCGCAGGAGGTGATCGAACGCGTCGCCCCGTTGCGCGACTGGAGCGCGAACACCGTCAAGACGCTGCTGGGCCGGCTGCTCGCCAAGGACGTGATCGGCGCGGAGGAGGATGGGCGGCGCTACCGCTATCGCCCGCTGGTCGCGCGCGAGGAATATGTCGCGGGGGAATCGCAGAAGTTCATCGACCGGTTGTTCGGTGGCAGCCTGACCCCGCTGGTCGCGCATCTGGCCGAACGCGACCAGTTGAGCGCGAAGGAAATCGACGAGATCGAGGCTCTGTTAAAGGCGCTGAAACAATGATCGGATGGGCGGTGGAGACGATCGCGGCGGCGACGCTGCTGATGCTGATGGTGCTGGTGCTGCGCGGTCCGGTCGCGCGGCGGTTCGGTCCGCAGGCGGCCTATGCGCTATGGGCGCTGCCGGCACTGCGCATGATCCTGCCGCCGATTCCCGATGCGTGGCGGCCGGTCGATATCGCACCGATCGGTGCCGCGACCGAGCCGGGGGTGTTTTCGCTGGGCGTGCCGGTCGCCGACATCCCGGCGCTGCCGCAGGGGTGGGGTATGGCCGACGTGCCGCTGGCGGTGGTCGCCCTGTGGTTGCTGGGGGCCATCGCGTTCGTCACCTGGCATGTCGTCCAGCATCGCCGCTTCTGTGCGAAGGTACTGGCGTCGGGGCGGGCGAAGGGGGTGGCGAACGGACACGTCAAGATGATCGAGACGCGCCATGCCGCCGGGCCGCTCGCCTTTGGCGTGGTGCACCGCTACGTCGCGATGCCGGTCGATTTCCGCGAACGCTATGACGAGCGCGAACAGGCGTTGGCGTTGGCGCACGAGCTGGGCCATCATGCGCGTGGCGACCTGCTCGCCAACTGGGTCGCGCTGGTCGTGCTGGGGTGCCACTGGTTCAATCCGGTCGCGTGGCGCGCCTTTCGGGCCTTCCGCGCCGATCAGGAGATGGCGTGCGACGCGATGGTGCTGGCCCGCGCCACGCCCGGCGTCCGCCACGCCTATGCCACCGCCATCGTCAAGTCCGCGCATGGGCAGGGGCTGTCGGCCGCCTGTCACCTGCACGGCGTCCATGAACTGAAAGGGAGGCTTGTCATGTTGTCGAAGCATCGGGTGATGTCGCCCGCCACCAGGCGGATCGCCGGGGGCGCGACGCTGGCGCTGGCCGTGCTGGGGCTAGGGATCACCGCGTCGGGGACGCAGGCGGCCGAGACTCTGCGCGGCAAGATGGAGGATGCGACGGGCGTCGAGATCGCAGCAGTCGAGGCGAAGGCGGCGGCGGTGCTGGCCCCGGTCGCGGCGATCGTGCCCGCACAGGCGGCGACGCTGCCGGCCGAGCCTGCGAGCCCCGCGCCCTTGCCGAAACCCGCGGTCCCGGCGACCACGCCGCAGGTGCCGATGCCGGTGACGGTCATGATGCCGGCCATGCCCGCCATGCCTGCGACGTCGGGCAAGCGCGGGAATGGCGAGGTCCGCAAGATCGTCGTCCAGCGGTTCGACGGCGACGGCAAGCTGATCGGACAGGATGTCAACGACATCCCCGAAGTGAACGTCGTCGCCGGCAATTGCGGCCCCGGCACGCAGACCAGCGTGACGCGCAACAAGGATGGCAAGCAGGTCACCGTCATCTGCTCCGACCGCATCCGCATCATCACCCGCGAAGCGGCACGCCGCGCGCAGGACGGTGCCCGGATAGCGGCTTTGGGCGCGGCGGCGGCAGCCCGCGGCGAAGCGGCGGCGGCACGCGGTGAGGCACAGGCGGCGCAGGGTCGTATCTATGCCCGGCAGGGATTGCGGACCGCGCTGGCCAGCCTGCGGTCGACCCGCGCGTCGATCGCGGCGGACCGGGACATGCCGGCCGCAGGACGCACCAGCGCGCTCGAAGGCATCGACGAAAGCATTAGCGAACTTCAGTCCCAGTTGGACGACGAGGACTGATACCCGGGTCCACGGACGTTCTGCCCCGTTCGTTCGTGGCAGGGCCGGTCGGCTTCGCGCCGGCCGGCCCGATCGCCTTGTATCGTCGGCGGTCAGCCGCCATCTGTCCCGGTAATGGCCGAATTTCCCCCCGGTATCGCCCAGCCGCTCGAACCGCTGGTGACGCGCGTGCTGGCGCGCAATGCTTCGCCCTACACCCATAGCGGCACGCAGAGCTTCGTGGTCGGCGGCACGGGGGCGGTGGCAGTGATCGATCCGGGGCCGGTCGACGACGTTCATCTCGACGCCATTCTGGCGGCGGTCGGCGGGCGCGAGGTCGCCGCCATCCTGTGCACCCACACCCACCGCGATCACAGTCCGGGGGCGGCACCGTTGGCCGAGCGGACCGGTGCGGCGATCATCGGCTGCGCGCCGCTGACGATGGACGATGCAGGGCCGCGTTCGGACGCAGCGTTCGACATCGATTATCGCCCCGACCGGGTGCTGGCCGATGGCGAGGCGGTGGCGGGTGACGGGTGGACGCTGGTCGCGGTGGCGACGCCGGGCCATACATCGAACCACCTCGCCTTTGCCTTGCCCGAAAGCGGTGCGCTGTTCAGCGGCGACCATGTCATGGGCTGGTCGACGACGATCGTGTCGCCGCCCGATGGCGACATGGGCGAGTACATGGCGAGCCTGTCGAAGCTGCTCGAACGTGATGATCGCGTCTATTACCCGGCGCACGGTGACGTCGTAGCGACGCCGCAACGGCTGGTGCGCAGTATGCTCGGCCATCGTCGACAGCGTGAGGGGCAGATCGTCCGGGCGATCGAACGCGGCATGCACGACGTGCCGACGATGGTTTCGGCGATGTATGTCGGACTGGCACCGGGGCTGGTCGGTGCGGCGCAGCGTTCGGTGCTGGCGCATCTGATCGACATGGAGCGGCGGGGATTGGTGCGACAGGAGGGCGCGACATGGCATCGCAGGTGAGGCCACAGGCGCTGCGGCTGGTCGTCGCGGTCGTCGTGCTGCTGGCATTGGCGGTCGGCGGTTGGCTGCTGTGGCAACGCTATGAAGAGCGCTATACCGTCACGACAGAGCCGGACAGCGGGCAGGCGGTGACGCGGATCATCACCGCTCGGTTGTCGGGGGCGAGCGCGCTGAAGGTCGCGTCGTTGTCGGGCACGTTGCAGGCGACGGCGAGCGACGTGCGCGGCTTTGGCTGGCTGCGGTCCGATCAGGTAGTCAAGATGCCGTATTCGGTCGATTATTTCGTCGATGTCGGCGGGATCGGGGACGGGCAGCTGAGCTGGTCGGCCGATACCCGGACGCTGGTGGTCGATGCGCCTGAGGTAACGGTGGCGCGGCCGAATGTCGACGAAGCAGCGCGGACGCTGATTCAGACCAACGGGCTGTATGTCACGCGCGAGGCGGCGGCGGCGTTGTCGCAGCGGGTGTCGTCGGTGGCGCAGACGCGTGCCGAACGCGAGGCGCGCAGTCCCGAGCGACTGGCGCAGGCGCGGGAGATGGCGCGTGCCGGGCTGGCCCGGTTGCTGGCCGCACCGCTGGCGACGGCGGGCGAGCGGAATGTGCGGGTCGTCGTGACCTTTCCGGCCGAACGAGCCGTTCGGAACAACGAGCGCTGGGATGTTTCGGCGGACCCGGCCGAGGTGGTCGCCAATCGGCGGTGAGGTTTCGGCTCCGCTCCCTTGGCGGGCAGGGGAGGACGTCCCGCTTGCGATGCGGTCGGGACCGACCTACGGGCAGGTTCACAGGAGACGACAATGAACGCGCGCACCGAAATGCCCACCGGCACCGACCTGCTGGCCGAGATCGACCGGCTGCGCCGTGAGCGCAACGCCGTCATCCTCGGCCATTATTACCAGCGGCCCGAGATTCAGGACCTTGCCGATTTCGTCGGCGACAGCCTCGACCTCAGCCGCAAGGCGGCGGCGACCGATGCCGATGTCATCGCGTTTTGCGGCGTGCGCTTCATGGCCGAAACGGCCAAGATCCTGTCGCCCGACAAGACGGTGATCCTGCCCGACATGGATGCCGGCTGTTCGCTGGAGGACAGCTGCCCGCCCGACCAGTTCGCGGCGTTCCGGGCCAAACATCCCGACCATATCGCGCTGACCTACATCAACTGTTCGACCGAGGTGAAGGCGCTGTCCGACATCATCGTCACCTCGTCGTCGGCCGAAAAGATTCTGGCGCAGCTGCCGGCCGATCAGAAGGTGATCTTCGGTCCCGACCGCAATCTGGGCGGGTATCTGATGCGCAAGACCGGGCGCGACATGTTGTTGTGGCCGGGCGTGTGCATCGTGCACGAGGCGTTCAGCGAGACCGAGTTGCTGAAGCTGAAGGCGCAGCATCCCGGCGCGCCGGTCGCGGCGCATCCCGAATGCCCGGCGATCATCCTCGACCATGCCGATTATGTCGGGTCGACCAGCGGCATCCTCGCCTATGCCGCCGACTTCCCCGGCGACACGCTGATCGTCGCGACCGAGCCGCACATCATCCACCAGATGGAAAAGGCGTTGCCGAACAAGCAATTCATCGGCGCGCCGGGTGCGGACGGGAACTGCAACTGCAATATCTGTCCGTATATGGCGCTCAACACGCTGGAAAAGCTCTACATCGCGCTGCGCGACCTGTCGCCGCGGATCGAGATCGAGGAGGGCTTGCGCCAGCGGGCCAAGGTGTCGCTCGACCGGATGCTGGCGATGGCCAGCGGCACGGTGGGACTGGGCGATCTGGGACCGCTGCGCGCAGGGTGAGGCCGGCGTAGCGGCACGGGTGCCGGACGCCGAGTCGCTATGCCATCGGTCGTCCGGACCGGCGGTTTCCCCCGCCGGTGGGCGAGCGGGTGCGATTCACACGCGGGCCTGGTTCCGGATTTCGTCCGTAGGGCGTGGTACCCCGCGTCCCAGCCAATGGGCGAAGCCACCATTGCGCAGACCGGTGATGGTGCCGATCAGCACCAGCAGCGTGGCGATGACCACGCCGATCGCGACCAGCGCCGATCGCTGCCCGCCCGATGCCCAGATCGCCGACAGCGCCCAGAAGAAGACCAGCGCATAGGGCGGGCAACCCCGGCCGGCGACCAGTGCCGCCGACCCGATCGCGCCACCGACGACCACCACCGCCGCAGCGATGAACGGCGTTTCGCCGCCGAAATAGACGCCGTGCGCGCGCAGGGTCGCGGTGATGTTGACGATCGACGCGACGGTCAGCCAGCTGGCCAGCGCGGTCAGGGGCAGGACCGCGCACCACCGCTCACCGGGGGTGAAGCCCGATGGCCATGCGGCGAGAATGCGGTAGCTTTTGAGCAGGCACAGCAGCGTGAACAGAATGATCGCGACCGACGGCACACCCAGCCCGGCGACCTGCACATAGGCGGCCCATAGCGCGTTGCCGAAGAACGCCCCGGCGGCGGGGCCGCGCAACCGGGCGATCAGCACATTGTCGCGCTGGGCGGGTAGCGCCTGATACAGCGCGAACACCAGCGCGCCGGTGTAGAGCGCGCCCCAGATCGCGAACGCCCAGCCGGCGGGCGTGACC
Organism: Sphingomonas sp. Leaf67; assembly: GCF_001421965.1. Classification (GTDB taxonomy): domain Bacteria; phylum Pseudomonadota; class Alphaproteobacteria; order Sphingomonadales; family Sphingomonadaceae; genus Sphingomonas. The sequence continues at coordinate 983,752 of NZ_LMLP01000001.1, read as the reverse complement.
AGCGTGCGGACGGCGTTCGACTGATCGCCGATCGTTCGCCCGATGTCGATCATCGGCAGCAAGGGGGTCAGGATTTGTGCCGAAGCGCAAACCAAGGGGAGCATGCGCGACGTGAACGATACGTCGGCGATATCAGGGGATTGCGTCGTCATGGCGAGCAAACTCGCAACATTGCATTCGGTTGCCAACTGCTACTGGCATGTTGGTTCCATTATTTTTTCTGTCTGCTCCGACTAATCGGCGCGCCGGGGGGTGCCGGCGCGCCGAAAACGGTCAGGGATGCGCCACGCTGCGCCGTTCGCCGAACCGGACGTACAGCGTCGGCAGCACGAACAGCGTCAGCAGCGTGGCCGAGATCAGCCCGCCGATGACGACGGTGGCGAGCGGTTTCTGCACTTCCGCCCCCGCCCCTGATCCGAGCGCCATCGGCACGAAGCCGAGGCTGGCGACCAGCGCAGTCATCGCGACCGGGCGCAGACGAAGCATCGCCCCGGTCCGTGCCGCCTCCGCCCGGGCCATGCCGTTCGCGACGAGTTGCTGGATCGAACTGACCATCACCAGCCCGTTGAGCACTGCGATCCCCGACAGCGCGATGAAGCCGACCGCCGCCGATACCGAGAAATCGATGCCGCGTACGTAGAGCAGCAGCACCCCGCCGACCATCGCGAAGGGGACGCCGGTGAACACGATCGCGGCGTCACGAACCGATCGCAGCGCCCCGTACAACAGCAACAGGATCAGCACGAAACAGGCCGGGACGACCAGTTTCAGCCGGGCGGTGGCGGAAGCGAGGTTTTCGAACTGACCACCCCATTCCAGATAGCTGCCCGAGGGCAGGCGGACCTTTGCCGCGATCGCCTCCTGCGCATCGGCGACGACCGAGGCGACATCACGGCCGCGGACATTGGCCTGCACCACGACGCGGCGCTTGCCGTTTTCGCGGCTGATCTGGTTGGGGCCGTCGACGACGCGGATTTCGGCCACGCTCGACAGCGGTACGCTGCCGCCGCCCGCGATCGGCACCGGTACGCGTTGCAGGAGTTGCAGGTCGGCGCGCTGGCTGTCGGACAGGCGGATGACGATCGGCACGCGCCGGTCGCCCTCGAAGATCACGCCCGATGGCCGCCCGCCAATGGTGGCGGTGATGACGTCCTGCACGTCCTGCGCGGTGACGCCGCGCTGTGCCATCGCCATCCGGTCGACGCGGATGTCGAGCATCGGCAGGCCGGTGGTCTGTTCGACCTTCACGTCCGCCGCGCCCTTCGTCTGGCGCAGTACCGCCGCGATCTGTTCGGCGGTGCGGTTCATCGCGTCGAAATCGTCGCCGAAGACCTTCACCGCGATGTCGCCGCGCACCCCCGCGATCAGTTCGTTGAAGCGCATCTGGATCGGCTGGGTGATCTCATACGCGTTGCCGGGAATCTTGGAAAGATCATGCTCGATCCGCTCGACCAGTTCCGCCTTGGGCAGACGCGGGTCGGGCCATTCGGACCGGGGTTTCAGGATCACGAACATGTCGGTCGCGTTGGGCGGCATCGGGTCCGAAGCGAGTTCGGCGGTACCGGTCTTCGAATAGACGAAGCGCACCTCGGGCTGGCGCGACATCAGCCGTTCGATCGGCACCTGCATCGCCTGACTCTGCTGGACCGAGGTCGCGGGGATGCGCAGCGCCTGGATCAACAGATCGCCTTCGTCGAGCTGCGGCAGGAACACCTGTCCCAGTCCGGTAAAGGCGAGCAGCGCCACGATCAGGCTGGCGATACCCGCACCGATGGTCAGCGACGGGCGCTTCATCGCGCGGTCGAGGCCGGGTTCGTAGCGGCGTTTCAGCCACGACACGATCCGGCCGTCCTTCTCCTCGATCCGTCGTGACAGCAGCAGCGCGATCATCGCGGGGACGAAGGTCAGCGACAGCACGAAGGCGAAGGCGAGCGCGATGATGATCGTCAGCGCCATCGGCACGAACGTCCGCCCCTCGACCCCCGACAGCGTCAGCAAGGGCAGGTAGACGAGGATGATGATCGCCTGCCCATAGACCGAGGGCCGGATCATCTCACGCGCCGCCGCCGTCACGGTGTCGAGCCGTTCGTCGGTGGTGAGCAGCCGGCCCTCGGCATGTTGACGATCGGCGAGACGCCGCATCGCATTTTCGACGATGATGACCGCACCGTCGACGATCAGCCCGAAATCGAGCGCGCCGAGACTCATCAGGTTGGCCGACACACCCGCGTGCAACATTCCGAACCCGGTCAGCAGCATCGTGATCGGGATGACCAGCGCCGCGATCACCGCCGCACGGAAATTGCCGAGCAGCAGGAACAGCACGACAATGACCAGCACCGCCCCTTCGGAAAGGTTCTTGGCGACGGTGGCGATGGTCGCGTTGACCAGTGCGGTTCGGTCAAGCACCGGCTGCACCACCACGTCGGGCGGCAGCGAGGCGTTGATCGATTTCAGCTTGTCGGCGACCGCGGTGGCGACGGTGCGGCTGTTCTGGCCGATGCGCATGATCGCGGTGCCGACGACGACTTCGGTGCCGTTTTCCGACGCCGATCCCATCCGCACCGCCTGTCCGGTCCGCACGGTCGCGACCTGATCGAGCGTGATCGGCACGCCTTCGCGGGTGGCGATGACCATGCGCGACAGGTCGGCGGCGCTGCGCACCAGCGCGTCGGACCTGACTGCCAGCCCCTCGCCACCGCGATCGACGAAGCCGCCGCCGACGCTGCTGTTGTTGCGTTCCAGCGCGGTACCAAGGTCGGTCAGCGTCAGGTTCAGCGCCGCCAGCCGCTGGATATCGGGTACGACGAGAAACTGCTTGGCATAGCCGCCGATCGAATCGACCCCGGCTAGACCCGGCACGGTTTTCAGCAGCGGGGTGACGATCCAGTCCTGCGCGGTGCGCAGATAGGTCGCCTTGTCCTCTTCGCTGACCAGCCGTTCGCCCTCCGGCGTGATATAGCTGCCATCGGGCTGCTGGCCGGGCTCGCCGGGTTTGTGCAGGTCGTCGCCGCGATGCTGTAGCCGGACGGTGTACATATACACTTCGCCAAGGCCCGTCGCGATCGGCCCCATTTCGGGGGTGACGCCCGGCGGCAGGCTTTCCTGCACCCCCTGCAACCGTTCGCCGACCTGTTGCCGGGCGAAATAGGTGTCGGTGTCTTCCGAAAAGACGGCGGTGATCTGGGCAAAGCCGTTGCGGCTGAGCGAGCGGGTATATTCGAGGCCGGGGGTGCCGGCGAGCGCGGTCTCGATCGGGAACGAGACCTGTTTCTCGACCAGTTCGGGCGAGAGGGCGGGGGCGCGGACGTTGATCTGCACCTGGTTGTTGGTGATGTCGGGCACGGCGTCGATCGGCAGGCGATAGAGCGACCATGCGCCGATGGCGGTGGCGATGAGGGTCAGCAGCAGAACCAGCCAACGCTGCGCGACCGACCACGCGACGATACGGGCGATCATCGATCAGTGATCCGCATGGGTGGCTTCACCCTTGCCGAGTTCGGCCTTGAGCGTGAAGCTGCCGGTGGTGGCGATCTGTTCGTTACCCGACAGCCCCTTGCGGACGACCACCGCGCCGCCCGATGCGGTGCCGAGTTCGACGGGAACCGCCCTGAACCCGGTCGGGGTACGGACGAACACGACCGAGCGATTCTCGACGGTCTGGACTGCCGTGGTCGGCACGCGGATCGCGCCGGTGCCTTCGCTGCCGGTCAGGCGGATCGCGGCGGTCACCGGTTCGCCGACCCGCCACTGGCCCCCGCGATTGTCGAGCGTGGCGATGGCGGGGACCAGCCGCGTTTCGGGGTCGAGCGCGGGCGAGACGAAGCGGACGCGGGCGGTCGTTTCCCGGCCCGGCGCGGTGACGGTGACGACATTCCCCGGCGCGATGCGGCTGGCATCCTCAGGCTTCAGGCTGAGCGACAGCGCGACCCGCGACAGGTTGGCGACGCGGAACAGTTCGGCGTCCGCCGCGACGGTCTGACCCAGCACCACCGGGCGGGCGATGACCTGTCCGCCGATCGGGGCGACGATGCCGATGCGGTTGAGGCTGCCGCCCCCGCCGCCCGTCGCGGCCATCATAGCGCTTGCCTGCGTCAACGCGATGCGCGCCTCGGTCGCGGCGGTGCGGGCGGCGATCAAATCCTGTTCGGGCGTGACCTTCTGCGCAAATAAGCGCTGTTCGCGCGCGAGATTGCTGTTGGCGAGTGTCAGGCGGGCGCGGGCGGCCTGTACCTCGCCCTTGATCTGCGCCGCCTCGCGGCTTTCGATCACGGCGAGCGTCTGCCCGCGCGCGACGCTTTCGCCAAGATTGCGGTTGAGCGCGACGACCCGTCCGCCGATCGCGGCGGAGACGACCTGCGTCGCCTGCGGATCGCCCTCGACGATCGCGGGAATTTCGATCGTCGCCGCGCCGTCGTTGGTCGGGCGGGCCAGTTCGACGGCGGCCAGCGCGATCTGTTCGGCGGTCAGGGTGACGGTCGCTTCGTCATGCTCGCCGCCATGTTCCTCGCCATGCTCGGCTTCGGACGCATCGTTGGTCGGGGCGTCGGCGGCGTTACAGGCCGACAGCAACAAGGCGAGCGCGAGGGTCGTGCGCAATTTCATCACGGTGTCTCCGTCGACGGCGCAGGGGCGGTCAGTCGCTCCAACTGCGCACGGGCATTCTGATACTCGGCCAGCGCATCGATCGCGGCGAGCCGGGTTTCGGCAAGGGTGCGTTCGACGTCGAGCAATTCGGTCTGGCCGAACTTGCCCTCGCGATAGCCGATACGGGCGATGCGCGCGGCCTCCTGCGCCGCTGCCAATGCCGGGCCGGCGGCGGTGCGCGCGGTGGTCGCGGCATTGGCGGCCTGTACCTGCGCATCGGTGATCGCCTGCGCGACATCGAGCGCGGTGACGCGGGCCTGCGCCTCGGCACGGGTGCGTTCGGCGCTGGCCTGCGCGATCGCCGCGCGACCGCGGTCGAACAGCGGGATCGGCAGCGACAATGCGACCACAGCAGCAGTATCGTTGGTCGCCTCCAGCCGCCGGATCGCCGGACCGATATTGAGGTCGGGAACGCGGGCAGCGCGGGCGAGGCGAATGCCGGCATCGGCGATGGCGATATCGGCTCGTGCCGCCGCCAGCGCGAGCGTGCCGTCGGGCAGGACGGGCGCCACGGGGCCGTGGGTATCGGCGGGCAGGCGATCGAGCAGGCGGTCGTCCAGTGGCCCGGCCACCGGATGACCGATCCGGCGCGACAGGTTGGTGCGCGCCGCCTGCGCCAGTCGCTCGACGCGTTCGACCCCGGCCTCGGCATTGATGCGGGCGACCTCGGCCCGCTGCCGTTCCAGTGGTGAGGTGCGGCCGGCCTCGACCCGGATCATGGCGACGCGGAGTGCGTCGGTGGCGATCCGGGCCTGTTCGCGCGCGGTCGCGACGCGGCGGTCGGCGGCCAGGGCGCCGACATACAGCTGTGTGATCCGCAGCCGCAGGTCGGCGGCGATGACGGCTGCCTCGATTCGGGTACGCGACAATTGCGCCCCGGCGACCGCCCCCCGCGCGCTACGCTTGCCGCCGAGTTCGATCGGGATGGCGATGCCGAGCGTCGTCTCGGCGCTGCGCAGTCCCTGATAGGCACCCGAGCCGAGGATATTTTCGACCTGCGCCTGCACCTGCGGGTTGGGGCGAAGCGCCGCGACGGCGCGCGCCTGTTCGGCGGCATCGACTGCGGCGGTGGCGCCGTCGATCGACGGTGCGGCCCCGCCCGCCGCCGCGACCGCCTGATCGAGCGTATAGACCGGCCCCGTGTCGGCGGGGGCGGTTTGCGCCATGGCCGGACCGGCACACGACGCCGCGACCAACATGGCCGCGAACCAGATTTGCATGATGGAGAAATCCCAACGAACTGCGTCAGGCCGGTCGTAACCGGCCGGTGGCGTTCGTTAGGCGGCGGGCGGCCGCAGCGCCGGATCGATCGCGCGTGACGGTGTCCTACGAACCTGCGCAAGCGTAGCGGGATTGACCGTCACCAACGAAAACAGGTTCAGCGCGCCGCGCTGCGGAACGCTGAACGTCCCGGCGTGGCAGTTGCCGTGATGGTGCAGCGCCGCCTTGTCGTTGTCGCTGCCATCGGGGCCGGTATCGGCATCGCTATGGACCGGTCCCGAACATTCGACGGTCGCCGGCCCGGCCGATTCGCTCGCATGGACCGTGGTCGCCAGCACCAGCGACGACAGCAGCAGCATGAGCAACAGGGACCAGGCACGGGTCAGCATGAGCGCAACCCTATCGCATCGCCGACGGAAAGTCACCGGGAGGCTGCCGGAAAACAACAAGGACGCGATGCTACCGTATTCGTCGGTCATGACCGGAGCGAAACCGGACCGATCAGCCGGCAGCGACGCGCTCCGCCTCGCCGGGTGCGAACCCCGCCAGATAGGGATGCCCCAACACGCGGCGGGCATTGCGTTCGCCGATCGCGGTGTCGTTGACCAGCCGGCTGCCGGCGACGGTGCGGTACTGCGCGACACAGGCGTCGATCCGCGCGAAGCGGGCCCCCGCCGCCCCGGCCCGGGTGTAGAAATCCCAATCGTTGCAATTGTGGAAGCTGGGATCGAACCCGTCGACGCGCTCGACCAGCGTGCGGCGGACCACCGACCAACTCGGCCCGATCACCCCGCCGCTGGCAAGGCCCGCACGGATGCAGTCACCGTCCCAGCCGCATTCGGGATCACCGGGCGCGGCATCGCCCTCGACCCGCGCGAACCAGCCGACGACGATGTCGCTGGCGGCACTCACCACGCTGCCGAGCAGGGCGCGCGCCGCGCCGGGCAGCCAGACATCGTCGCTGTCGAGGAACGCGATCCAGTCGGCAGTGGACAGCGCCGCGCCGCTGTTGCGCGCCTGCGATGCGCCGACGTTGCGCGGCAGGATCATCGCGACCACGCGCGGGTCGGTATCGGCAATAGCGCGGATCGTGGCGGCGCTGTCATCGCTCGACCCGTCATCGACCACGATCACGCGTTCGGGTGCCGGCACCTGCGCCAGCACGCTCGCCACCGCATCGGCGACGACGTGCGCGCGGTTATGACACGGGATGACGACGTCGTACGACGCGACGAACGGATCGGCGGAATGCAGCATCCCCGCCCCATGCCAGAACCACGCCCACGATCAAGCGTCGCAACCGTACCGGCACAAAGGCCGTTTGAAAACGCGCCGGTACCGCCTTGAAACTCGCCCTTTTTGCGAGTTTCCAAACCGACCCTCAGCGCCCGCCGTAGCGCAGGCGGGCACCGGCATAGACATAGCGGCCGACCGGCGAGATCGGCACATTGGTTTCGAAGCCGATATCGGGCCGCTGGTCACCCAGATTGTTGACGCCGCCATAGAAGGAGAAATCGTCGTTGACCGCGACCTGCGCCTGCACGTCGTGGCTCCACAATTCCTTGTACCGCAGATAGCGCGGATCGACGAGGCTGGGGTTGCTGTCGGTATCGATCCGCGAGAAGCGGCGGACGCCGTTCTGCCAGCGCAGATTATAGCTGAGCGTCAACGCGCCGCTGTTCCATGTCGGGGAAAAGGCGAGGGTATAGCGCGGACGGAACGGCTGATCGACATTGTTCTCGGCCACCGCGCCCGGCGTCGCCACCTGTTCAAGCCGGTCGAGATAGCCGCCGACCAGCCGCAGGTCGAAATCGCCGATGCGCGTGGTCGAAAAGCGATAGGTGACGTTCAGCTCGGCTCCGGCGGTCCGGAAGGCGGCGACATTCTGAAGCGTGATCGCGTACCCATTGATGAAGCCGCTGCCCTGTGCGCGCGAGATTTGCGGGCAGAACACATTGTCGAGCGTCGACTGATCGACGCACGCCGCTGCATAGTTGTTCGGATCGGGATTGATGATCGCATCAGTCAGGTCGATGTCGTACCAATCGACTGCGACCGACAGGCCCGGCACGAAATCGGGTCGCAATACGACGCCCGCCGTCCATGTCCTTGCGACTTCCGGCCGCAGGTTGGGATTGCCGGCCACCGATCCAGGGATGAAGATCGTCGCGTCGGGATTGCTCTGGGCCGTGAAGTTCGCGAAATTCCCGCCAGCGGCAGTAATCAGCGTCTGGCAGTTCGCCGTGCGATACTGGGTGCCCCGGCTGCGATTGGCGACGTAGCAAGGGTCGGAGAAGAAGTTACTGGTGCCGGACAGCGGCCGCTGAAGCTCGCCGATATTGGGCGCACGGACCGAGCGGCCATAGGAGCCCCGAACGCTGATCGCGGCGATCGGCGCGTAGATTCCGTTGAACTGCCACGCGCGGGTCGATCCGATCGTCGAATAATCGGACAGGCGACCCGCCGCACCGACGGAGAGCAGATGGGCGAAGGGCACTTCCTTCAGCAAGGGCGCGTTGACCTCGCCAAAGGCTTCCCAGACGTCGAAGCTGCCGTCCGACGGGGTCGGGATGATATATTCGTCATATTGGTAGAAGGCATTGTCGATCAGCGCCTGTGCCGGGCGGAAGCGGCTCGATTCGCGACGATATTCGCCACCGGCGGCGAAGGCGACGGGGCCGCCGGGCAGCTCGAAGAACTGGCCGAAATCGCCGGTCAGCGACGCGTTGGCGACATGCTGTTCGATCCGCGCGTTGCTGACCGGGTTGCTGAGATAATAGCCGAACGAGCGGCCATCGACGGTATTGCCGCCAAAGGTGTTGACCGGAATGCACCCCGCCGCCCGCGCGTCGGCCGAGCGGCACACGATCGCGCCGCTGCCGTCGCGCACCGCGTCGAGGGCGTTCAGGAATTGGGTGTTGAGCCGGTCGTTCAGCTTGGTCGCGCGGACATCGGTGCGGCCATAGGTATAGGACAGGTCGTAGCTGGCATGGTCGCTGATCCGCCCGGCAAGATCGACCACGCCGCGCCACGTCCGCCGCCGGTCGCGCTCGCCGCGGCGGGGGATGTCGAAATTGTTGCGGCTGATATCGACCGAGGTAAGGCCGGCGGCGCGCGCGGCGGTCAGGATCGACAGCGGAATGAACGGATTGTCGAGCGCGATGGTGGCCGGGTAATTGCCGCCATAGCCGCTGAAGCTGGTCACCTCGCTCTGGACGAACTTGCCCTCGACCGACAGCTTGAACGCGTCCGAGACATCGAAATGGGCGAGCGCGTTGATCGCATGGCGTTCGGTGCGTGGCAGGATGTCGCCGACATAGCCCGCGACCGGCGTATCGTCGCCGCCGATCGAGTAACCGTCATTCTGCAGGAAACGACCGGGGGTGTAGATCGCGCCGTCGCCGCGAAACACCTGATCGCCGATCACGACATAGCCCTGGTTCGATCCATAGGGATAGCGCAGGTCGGTGACCGGTCCGATCTTGTAGCTGCCGGCGCGGGTCGGGTCGTAGCCGTCGAGGTTCACGAAATACTGGCGCTGGGCGAGCGCCAGATAATCGCGGTCGTCGTTCGCCAGCGGATCGTCGGCGTTATATTCATAGGCCAGCGTCAGATTGCCGCGCCCCTCGGCGAAATTGCGTCCCGCGATCAGCGAGGCGAAGCGGTTGCCGGCATCGCCGCGTTCGGAAATGCCCGCCTGCGCCCGCGCGGCGATCCCGTCGAAATCGCGACGCAGGACGAAGTTGACGACGCCCGATACGCCATCGGCACCATAGACGGCGGAGGCCGCGCCGGTCAGCACGTCGACCCGTTCGATCAGGTCGGTCGGGATCGCGTTGATATCGACGGCGGCGGTGTCGGGCTGTCCGGCGACGTGGCGACGGCCGTTGACCAGCACCAGCGTCCGGTTCGGGCCGAGGCCGCGCAGGTCGAGCAGGTTCAGCCCGACCTGTCCCAGCGCGCCATCAGCCTGGTTGCGGCCGGCGGTGCGCGTGCTGTCGAGCGAGTTGGTGAGCGCGGGCACGCGTTGCAGGAAATTGGTGACGTTGGTCGTCCCCGATCGCCGAAGTTCCTCGGCCCCCAGCGACACGACCGGGTTGGGCGCGGCATAGTCTGGCCGGGCGATCCGCGATCCGGTGACGACGATTTCGCCGCCGTCGTCGTTGCTCGTCGCGGCTTCGGGGGGCTGCGGCGTCACGGCTACGGTCTGGGCCTGTGCGGATGCTGCGGTGAGCAACGCCGCCCCGGCAAGCAGGTGACGGCGTGTGACGATCGACATGGTGTACTTCCCCCGACCATCGCACCCCTTGGCGTCGAGACTGGTCGGAATGCAAAACATCAGACGGCCGAAAAGGGTTCGGTTCGGTACGCGGTGGACCGGAATATCGGCGCGTTTCTTGTGGTTTAGCTGTCACGTCGGCTGGCGTCCGACTCCGCGATCCGGCACAGATCGACGGGTGCAGAGCGGCGACGATCATGGCGGACCGACCCGCAGGGCGATGCTCGGCCTGTTTCCCGCGCTTGCGATCGCCGGCTGCGGCAAGACGAGCGGGCCGCCGCCGCTGCGCGTCTGGGCGATGAGCTATGAGGGCGACTATTCCCCGTTCCTGATGCCCGGCTTCACCGCCGCCACCGGCATCCCGGTCGAGGTCCAGTCGCTGCCGACCACCGCGTCGCACGAAAAGCTGCTGACGGCGTATGCGGGGGGGGCGTTGCCCGACGTGTTGATGTTGTTCAACGGCTGGGTGCGCGAATTTGCGATGATCGGCGCGGTGGCACCGGTCCCGTCGCCCGCGCTGACCGCCGGACTGTTCCCCGGCATCCGCGACGCGCTGCGCATCGACGGCGTCGATCATGCGGTGCCGTGGTCGGTCGCGCCGCAGGTCCAGTATTATCGCACCGACATCGTCGCCGAGGCCGGCTATGCGACGCCGCCGCTCGACTGGGCCGGGTGGCTGACGATGGCGCGGGCGATCAAGCGGCGGCGGCCCGACAATTATGTGTTCCTGATGCTGCTCAACTGGCCCGGTGCGCTGCTCACGATGATGACGCAGGCGGGCGCGACGATGCTGCGCGATCAGGCGACCCGCGGCAATTTCCGGTCCGAACCGGTGCGCGAAGCCTTTGCCTATTACGCCAATCTGTTTGCCGAGGGACTGGCCCCGCGCGCGGCGTCGACCGAGGTGCAGGACCCGCTGGCCGCGTTCGCACAGGGGTTTTTCGCGATCTGGCCGAGCGCGCCGACGACGTTGCTCGACCTGCGCCGCCGCGCCGCCGATATCGCGCCCGATCGCTGGGGCACCGCGCGGCTGGCCGGGCCGAACGGGCCGGGGCCGGTGTCGGGCGATAGTGCCGCGCTGTGCGTGTCGACCACGACGGACCGGCCGGCCGAGGCTTGGGCGCTGGTCCGGCACATGACATCGCGCACCAGCGAGCTGACGTTTCAGCGGATGATCGGCAATCTGCCCGCCCGGCTGGATGCATGGGATTCGCCGCAACTGGCGCTGCCGGTACTGCGCGCGTTTCGCGAACAGATGGCGCAGCCGGCACCGATCCCCCCGGTGGTCGAATGGGAACGGATTCAGGGCGAGATCCAGCTGGCCGCCGAACGGGTGGTGCGCGGACTGCAAACGATCGGCCAGGCGCTGACCGCACTGGACGAACGGGTCGATCAGCTGCTGGCGCGGCGCCGTGCGCTGGTCGATGCCGGGAAGATCGCATGACCCGCCAGTCGCGCGCCGCATGGCTGTTCACCGCGCCGGTGCTGACCATCATCCTGATCGTGCTGGTGATCCCGACGATCGCGGCGATGGCGCTGTCGGTCACCAACTATTCGATCTATGCGCTGGCCGATCCGGGCAATCTGCATTTCATCGGCATCGACAATTTCGTCGAACTGCTGGCGACGCCGTTATTCTGGCGGTCGCTGAAGAACACGCTGATCTTTGCGGTGCTGGGCGTGCCGATGGCGATCGGTACCTCGCTGCTCGCCGCATTGCTGCTGAACGACGCGACGGTCCGGTGGAAGCCATTGTGGCGAGTCGCGCTGTTCGCGCCCTATGTCACCAGCGTGGTCGCGACCGCCGTCGTGTGGCGGTTCCTGTTCAACGAACGGTTCGGCCTGCTCAATCAGGGGCTGGCGCGGATCGGCATCGCGCCGGTCGACTGGCTGGGCAATCCCAACAGCTCGATTCCCGCCATCCTGATCTTCGTCACGTGGAAGATCTTCGGATACAATATGATCGTGTTCACGGCCGCGCTGGCGGCGGTGCCGCAGGAGCTGATGGAGGCGGCACGGCTGGACGGGGCGGGGCGGTGGCTCCGGTTCCGCCATGTGACGTTGCCGGCGATCGGGCCGACGCTGTTGCTGGCGGCGGTGATGAGCGTCGCGGGGTTCCTGCAGATCTTTGCCGAACCCTATGTCATGACGCTGGGCGGACCGGCGCAGAGCACGACGACGGTGCTGTATTTCATGTTCGAGGAAGGGTTCAAATGGTGGAACCTGGGACAGGCGAGTGCGGTCGCCTTCATCCTGTTCGTCATGATCCTCCTCATCACCTGGGTCCAGACCCGCATCGGCAGGCGCAACGAATGGCTGTGAGCAAATTGCGCACGGTCGTCGCCAATGCCGCGGTCGTCGCGCTGGTCGCGCTGACCGTTGCGCCGCTGGTCTATATGGTCGTCGTGTCGTTCATGCCGCGCGGCGAGTCGGGCACGTTGCCGATCCCGCTCTGGCCGTCGCGCTGGTCGCTGGAGAATTATCATGAACTGCTGGTCCGGCGGCAGATCGACGGGGCTTGGTTCGATTATCGCATCCTGCCGGCGCTGCGCAACAGCTTCGGCATCGCCATGCTGTCGACGCTGCTCGGGCTGCTGTTGACGGTGCCGGCGGGCTATGCCTTTGCGAAATTGCGGTTTCGTGGGCGCGAGCGGTTGCTGAAACTCCTGATCGCGGCGCTGGTGGTTCCCGGACAGGTGGCCATGCTCCCCCTCTTCCTGATCTTTCGACATCTGGGGCTGGTCAACAGCTATGCCGGGGTGATCCTGCCGGGGCTGGCGGGGATTTTCGGCGTGCTGTTCGTGCGGCAGGCGACGCTGGCGATCCCCGACGAACTGATCGATGCGGCGCGGATGGACGGGGCGAGCGAGATGCGCATCTTTCGCGCGATCGTCCTGCCGCTGCTGACGCCGGTCGTCGTCACGCTGGCGCTGTTCACCTTTCTGGCGAGCTGGAACGATTTCATGTGGCCGCTGGTGATCCTGGCCGATCAGCAACGCTATACCCTGCCCGTCGCGGTCGCCGCGATCGCCCGCGAACACGCAGCCGACGGCGAATTGATGATGGCGGCATCGGTGGTCACGACGATGCCGGTGCTGCTGATCTTCCTGCTGCTCCAGCGTTATTATCTGACCGGGCTGCTGGGCGGCGGGGTCAAGGGATAGGCACGGCCATCGGTGGCAAAGACATGGGCGTCGCCCGGCGGGATCGAGAAATGCAGCGTCTCGCCAAGCGTCACCGAACGGTCGCCCGGCAGCTGGGCAACGATCGTGTCGACATCGCCGCGCGCGCCGAGATGCGCGAACGACAACGGTCCCAGTCGTTCGAACAGCTCGACCGCGCCGACGAACGGCCCGTCGTCATCGGGCACCAGGTGTTCCGGGCGTACGCCGAGCGTCACCGACGTGCCGACATCGTCGATGCCGACCAGTGCCGCCGTCGCGACCAGCGCGCCGTCGGTCAGGCGCAGCGTCGCTCCACCCGGGGTGACGGCAGCGAGCGTGGCGGGCAACAGGTTCATGCCCGGCGATCCGATCGCGGCCGCCACCGCGATGCTTGCCGGGCGGCGATAGACGTCGATCGGCGCACCGACCTGTTCGATCCGCCCCGCGCTCATCACGACGATGCGGTTGGCGAGCGTCATCGCCTCCAGCTGGTCGTGCGTCACGTAGATCATCGTCGCGCCCAGCTGCTGGTGCAGGCGCGCGAATTCGTGCCGCATCCGCGCGCGAAGCGACGTGTCGAGGTTGGAGAGCGGTTCGTCGAGCAACAGCACCTGCGGCCGGCGGACGATCGCACGGGCGATCGACACGCGCTGCCGCTGCCCGCCCGACAAGGCGCGGGGGCGGCGGTCGAGCAGGCCGGTCAGGTCGAGCATCGCCGCCGCTTCGGCGACGCGTTCGGCAATTTCGGTTTTCGGCAGGCCGGCGACTTTCAACGGAAAGGCGATGTTCCCGGCGACGGTCAGATGCGGGTAGAGCGCATAGGACTGGAACACCATCGCCACGCCCCGTTCGGCGGGTGGCGCGTCGGTCACATCGCGCCCGCCGATCAGGATGCGGCCTTCGGTAGCGGTTTCCAGTCCGGCGATCATCCGCAGCAGCGTCGATTTGCCGCAGCCTGACGGGCCGACCAGCACGACGAATTCCCCATCGGCGATGGTCAGGTCGCTGGGCGCCAGTGCCACGGTGTCGCCGTAGCGCTTCCCAAGTCCCGCAATATCGACCGCCGCCATGATCTCTCCCGTTTGTTACAGCGGCTTACGCGTAATCGGGGGCGACGCAACGATTGGTGCGGTGGCGGCAGTTCAGTTAGTCCCGGCGCGGGGCGCGGCCAAATCCTCCCCACGGGCGGGGAGAAGTCGGGTGAAATCAGAAGCGGAAGGCGGTTCCGACGTAGATCGCCTGGCTGTCGCGATTGTCGCGGGCGATACGCAACATGCGTTCGCGTTCCGAGCGGTAGCGGACGCCGGCGGTGACATCGAGGTTGCGGGTCAGCTTGTACGATCCGCCCATGTCGAGCGAATAGGCCGGTGCATCGGCGATCAGCGCGGGCTGATCGGCGAGCGGACGGTCGCTGATCGCGCCGACGCGGCCGGTGAACTTGCGGCCCGAATAGCTGACGCCGACGCCCATCTGCTCGCGGCTCCCCGGCTGCCCGGCCAGATCGAGACGCGTCACATCGCCCGATACCGCCAGCCGCTTCCAGCCGACCGAAACGCCGAGATTATAGGCGACCGGGTTGAGCGTCTGCACCGGTGCCGCCGCAGCGATGCGCTCAGGCAGGCGATTCGGCTGGAGCGAGCGACCGCGTACCGCGACCTTGATCGAACGGTTGCCGATCACCGCCCCTTCGGACGGCGTGAACTGAAACCCCGGTGCGTTGAGCGCGGTCCGCGACAATGCCGCGGTCAGGCGCGGGTCGGCAGCGGCGGGGGTGAACGATCCGAATGCCACCAGCGGCATCGAGTCGGGATTGACGCGCTTCAGGACGCGCGGTGCGCGCTGTTCCTGCGCGAACAGTGCAGGCGACGCACCAAGACCGGCGGCGATCATCGCCCCCAATCCTATGCCAGCCGAGATCCTGCCACGCGTCATCATTTCCCTCACTCCCCGCCAATGGCGCTACCACGATTCGGTTGCGTGGCACCACCGCGCCCGGTCGCTTTCCCGTGACCTGTTGCATCGAACCCACATATTTGTCCGACTACGCCCGAACCTGCATCAATCCGGGACCGTCACCGCCCGCGCCCGCCCGGTTCCGGTCGCGTGTCACCAACCCGCTTGCCGCGTCCGCGGCACCTCCTATAGAAGCGGCGCGAACTGCCGTAATGGCCTGTAGTCAAGGAACCGCTAATGAACCGCCCGCTGCTGATCGCGTTGCTGGCAACTTTCGCCTTGCCGATGGCCGCGTGCAGCGGTGGCAAGGGGCGTGTCGCGGGCGATCTCGCCGCGTCGAAGGTGACGACGATCGGCGTCAACAGCTATCTGTGGCGCGCCAGCCTCGACACGCTGTCGTTCATGCCGCTGACCCAGACCGATTCGAACGGCGGCGTCATCGTCACCGACTGGTACGTCAATCCGGCGACGCCGACCGAGCGGACCAAGGTGACGGTCACCATCCTCGACCAGGACCTGCGCGCCGATGCGCTGCGCGTCGCCGCGCTGCGCCAGATCAATCGCGGCGGCCAGTGGAT
Organism: Sphingomonas sp. Leaf67; assembly: GCF_001421965.1. Classification (GTDB taxonomy): domain Bacteria; phylum Pseudomonadota; class Alphaproteobacteria; order Sphingomonadales; family Sphingomonadaceae; genus Sphingomonas. The sequence continues at coordinate 967,910 of NZ_LMLP01000001.1, read as the reverse complement.
CGAGGCCCCGGTCGAGGCCGCGACCGTGCAGAAGCTGGAGGATATCATCCTGACGCGCGCACGCGATCTGCGCCGCGGGGCGGTGACCGGCTGAGCGACGCATCGATGACCCCCCGTTTTTCGCCCGGCGAGGCCGATGCGCGCTGGCAGGCCGCATGGGACGATGCCCGCACCTTCGTGGCCGACGATGCGTCGCCCAAGCCGAAGCGCTATGTCCTCGAGATGTTTCCCTATCCATCGGGGCGCATCCATATGGGCCATGTCCGCAACTATACGATGGGCGACGTGCTGGCGCGTTTCCTGCGGATGACGGGCCACGAAGTGCTTCACCCGATGGGGTGGGACGCGTTCGGCATGCCCGCCGAGAATGCGGCGATGGAAAAGAAGGTCCATCCGGGGCAGTGGACCTATGCCAATATCGCGGCGATGAAGGCGCAGCTGAAGCGGCTGGGTCTTGCCTTCGACTGGTCGCGCGAGTTCGCGACCTGCGATCCCGAATATTATGGCCACGAACAGGCGCTGTTCCTCGAACTGCTCAAGGGTGGACTCGTCTATCGCAAGGAATCGGCGGTCAACTGGGACCCGGTTGACATGACCGTGCTGGCCAACGAACAGGTGATCGACGGGCGCGGCTGGCGGTCGGGCGCGCTGGTCGAGAAGCGCAAGCTGTCGCAGTGGTTCCTGAAGATCACCGACTTCGCCGACGATCTGCTCGACGGGCTGGGGGCGCTCGACCAGTGGCCCGACAAGGTCCGGTTGATGCAGGAAAACTGGATCGGCAAGTCGGAGGGGCTGCAATTCGCCTTTGCGCCGGTCGCGCCCTTCGACCAGTCGATCGAAGTCTATTCGACGCGCCCCGACACGATCTTCGGCGCGAGTTTCGTCGCGATCGCCGCCGATCATCCGATCGCGCGGGCGCTGGCCGATGGCAATCCCGATGCGGCGGCGTTCATCGAGCTGTGCAAGCAGGGCGGTACCACCGCCGCCGAGCTGGACACGGCCGAGAAGCTGGGGTTCGATACCGGTTATCGGATGCGGCATCCCTTCGATGCGTCGATCGACCTGCCGGTCTATATCGCGAATTTCGTGCTGATGGAGTACGGCACCGGCGCGGTGATGGGCGTGCCGGCGCATGACCAGCGCGACCTTGATTTCGCACGGAAATACGGGTTGCAGGTCCGCCGCGTCGTCGCCGATGGCGACGTGGCCGACCCGGTGTTCGACGGGACCGAAGCCTATACCGGTCCGGGGCGGCTGGTGAATTCCGACTTCCTGAACGACATGGACGTTGCCGCCGCCAAGCGCGCGGTGATCGACCGGGCCGAAACGGGCGGCTGGGGCAAGGGCACGACCGTATGGCGCCTGCGCGACTGGGGCGTCAGCCGCCAGCGTTACTGGGGTACGCCGATCCCGATCGTGCATTGCGACGCGTGCGGCGTGGTGCCGGTCCCGGTCGAGCAGCTACCGGTCAAGTTGCCCGATGACGTGTCATTCGACATTCCCGGCAACCCGCTCGACCGCCATCCGACGTGGAAAGCTGTCGATTGCCCGGGCTGCGGTGCCCCGGCGCGGCGCGAGACCGACACGCTCGACACCTTCGTCGATTCGTCGTGGTATTTCATCCGCTTCGCCAGCCAGCCCGACGACAAGCCGTTCGATCGCGCGGCAGCCGAAAGCTGGCTGCCGGTCGGGCAGTATATCGGCGGGGTCGAACATGCGATCCTGCACCTGCTCTATGCGCGCTTCTGGACGCGGGCGCTCAACCATGTCGGGCTGATCGACCTGAAGGAGCCGTTTGCGGGGTTGTTCACGCAAGGGATGGTCACGCACGAGACGTACAAGTCGGCCGATGGTCGCTGGCTTGCCCCGTCGGAAGTGACCGACGGTATCGAAACGGCGACCGGCGACGCGATCACCGTCGGCCGCATCGAGAAGATGTCGAAGTCCAAGAAGAATACGGTCGATCCCGAACCGATTCTCGATCGCTACGGTGCCGATGCCGCGCGCTGGTTCATGCTGTCCGACAGCCCGCCCGAGCGCGATCTGCCGTGGAGCGAGGCGGGCATCGAAGGTGCCGAACGCTTCGTCAAGCGGGTGTGGAAGCTGGTTGCGGCGCACGTGGCCGGTGGCAACAGCCCGGAATCGCTGACCCGCGTGGTTCATCGCACCATCGCTGGCGTCGCCGACGACATCACCGCGCTGCAGTTCAACAAGGCGGTGGCGAAGCTCTATACGCTGCTGGGCGAGGCGGAGAAGGCGAAAGGCATGTCGGACGCCGACATGGACGCGCTGTTGCTGCTGGTCAGCCCGATGATCCCGCATCTTGCCGAAGAGGCATGGTCGCAACTGGGGCGCAGCGGCCTGATCGCCGATGCGCCATGGCCGATGGTCGATCCGGCGATGCTGGTCGAAGCGGAAGCGACGATCGCGGTGCAGGTCAACGGCAAGCTGCGCGACACGATTGTCCTGCCCAAGGGCGCGGCCAAGGAAGACGCCGAAGCCGCCGCGCTGGCGAGCGAGAAGATCGTCCGCGCGCTGGACGGCAAGGCCCCGCGCAAGGTCATCGTCGTGCCCGACCGCCTCGTGAACATCGTCGCATGATCCGCGCCGCCGTCCTTGGCGTGGCGCTCCTGCTCGGCGGGTGCGGCCTGCGCCCGCTCTATGCTGGCGGCGAGGGTGGCATGGTCCGCCAGACGCTGGCAGGGGTCGAGGTCGCGCCGATTGCCGGGCAGAATGGCTGGCTGGTCGCCAACGCCCTGCGCGACCGGCTGCGTGCCGAAGGGCCGACGCGCTATCGGCTCGAAATCAAACTCGACGACGATATCACCGGTCTGGGCGTGCGGCGCGACGATTCGATCACGCGCGAACGGCGGACGCTGCGCGCGCGCTATCAGCTGATCGACCTGACCAACGGTGCGGTGACGCTCGACGCGACGGCCGGATCGGATGCCGGCATCGACGTGGTCCGTTCCGAATATGCAACCATCGCGGCGGAGCGCACCGCGCTCGAACGGCTGTCGCTGATCGTCGCCGACCAGATCGTGACGCGGATCGCGCTGACGCTGCCCAAGAAGGGCTCGTGAAGCTCCGGCCCGAGCAGGTTGCGGCCAAGCTCGACCGGCCCGGCCCCGATATCCGGCTCTATTTGTTCCACGGACCCGACACGGCGGGCGCGATGGCGCTGGCCGCGCGACTGGCCAAGGGGGTGGGCGAGGGGGCCGAGCGCGTCGACATGGACGGGGCGATGCTGAAAAGCCGTCCGGGGCTGCTCGCCGACGAAGCCGCGTCGATGTCGCTGTTCGGCGATGCCCGCTGCATCCGCGTAACCGGCATGGGCGAGGAATCGGTCGAGGCGGTGACGCTGCTGCTGGCGGCAGAGCGCGCCGGCAATCCGGTCGCGGCGATCGCGCCGAGCGTCAAGGGCACGTCGAAGCTGGTGAAGCTGGTCACCGCCTCGCTCAACGCCGTCGCCGTTGCCTGCTACGTGCCCGACGCGGCGCAGGCGGCGAAGCTGGCGGTGACGATGGCCCGCGATCAGGGGCTTCGGCTGCTGGGCGACGTGCCCGACCGGCTGGCGGCGGTGACGGCGGGCGACCGTGCGGTGCTGGCCAGCGAGATCGAGAAGCTGGCGCTGTATCTGGACGCATCGCCCGAGCGCCCGCGCGATGCGGATGGGGAGGCGTTCAATGCGATCGGCGCCTCGATCGCCGATGCCGAACTGGGTGGCATCGTCAGTGCGATGATCGCGGGCGATGCAGCGGCGGCGGCACTGCCCGAAATGCCGGGCGGGGCGATCCCGGTGCTGCGCGCGGTCGCCCGGCGGCTGTTGTCGCTGGCCGAGATGCGCGCCGATATCGACGATGGCGACAGCGTCGACCGGGTGATGGAGCGCCACCGGGTGTTTTTCAAGGAACAGGCGACGACCGCCACGGCGCTGCGCCGCTGGGACGCGACGCGCCTTGCCCGTGCGCTCGAACGCGTCCGCGATGCAGAGCGTGCGGCGCTGTCGGGCAGCGGTCTGGGCGAGGTGATGACCGCCGCCGAAGCCATCGCGATTGCCCGCGCAGCGGCGCGCGGCAAATAGAGCGATTTCCGACCAGATTGGATCGCCGGCACGGCGGCGATTTCGGTTCGGGGCAAGGCGGGAGGAGGGCGCGATGCCAGAGCATCGTGGCCGACGAGCAACGCCGCCCGGGATCGAAAGCGTCCCGCCGCGTCAGCGGTCGCCCGCAGGGCGATGACGGTGGTTCAATCTGGTCGGAAATCGCTCCAATCCACAAAAGCATTTGCACGACCACGAACGCGCTGCTAGGGGCACGCTCCTGCCAGCCAAGGGGGCAACCCCAAGGTGTTCACGTGCGGTCGTGGCGGAACTGGTAGACGCGCAACGTTGAGGTCGTTGTGGCCGAAAGGCCGTGGAAGTTCGAGTCTTCTCGACCGCACCATTCTCCCCCGGCAGTGGCCGGGGGGAGAACTCTCCCCTCCGATCAGTTCGATAGGTTCGGTTTTGCCGGGCTGACCGTTGGTTGCATGGCGCGCAGGAGGACCATTCCGGATTTGCCAGCAGTGAGCGCGACTTCGCGTAGGGCGATCGCCGTGCGACATACTTCGCGCGCCTCTCCCTTGCCGGTCAATGCTTCGCGCAGCCGATCTTCGGGCAGACCGGAGACGCGTCGAACTTCATCGACGATCGAGCCCGGTATCATAAACAGCTGCGACGTCGTTACGGGCCGTTGGTCCGACGCCATGATGGCGCGATGGATCAGCTTCTCCTGCCGTGGACGTTGGTCGGGGAACAGCACGGTGTAGTGCGCGGGAAACTGGAACTCGTTGCACCGCTCCGGGGTCGCTGTCAGCAACGGCTGATCCTTCAACAACGCCCGTTTTCCGTCGATCTCGAACTGTGTGACGTCCCGAAGCAACGCATCGGGTGCGTTGGCCAGTCCCGAAAGAATGCGGCGACCAGCAAGCTCGTTGATGATCTGACGCGCTTTCGGTTCACTCGACACCGAACTCAACGCGGCTACGGTCGCCCGGATTTCGGCAGCCAGTTTCGGGTTGCGGTTGCTGACCGGGACGATGCCTTCGCCGGTCAGGTCGCGGGCTATCTGGTTCGGTTCGGCGATGAAGCCGGCCGACGCGGGTGCCGTCCATTTAGGTGACTGGGGTTCCTCCGATGAATTCCAGGCGTTCAATATGCGGAAGGCGACGACGAGCAAGAAAATGATCAGCCATGTCACAGTTCCCGCCCATTGCCGTTTCGATCGACGTTGCTCCCATCGAGCGACCCGGGCGGGGTCGAGCCATTGTTCTGCAGCAGGATGCCGTTCGCGAACGATCTGTAGCAATTCGCTGGTCCGCGTATTCTGATTGAACCATTCGAACCGACCTCGATCCTGCCCCACCAGCCCGGTCCACGCCCGGTGAAATCGGTGATCGGGCTGCGATACCAGATGAACGAAACGCTTCGTCCCGATCCGTTCCACGATCTCGACGGCCTCCGGCGACAGCGCGTAGTCGTTTCGACGATCGATCCAGCCGAACGCGGCGGCAGCAGGCTCCAACAGCGTGTCGGAGCGCGGAATGCTTGCCGACAGGACTTCCGCGAACCAGCGTTCCGCACCGGTCACGAAATCGACCTGTTCGAGCCGGGCGTCGGCCAGCAGCGCATGGCCGTGATGCTCGATCGCCGTTAGCTCCTCGGCGGTCGGTGGCGCATCGTGGCCAAGGAACAGCAACGATTCGAGCGCCTGAAAATGGACGTTGATCGCTTCGTGAAAGGCGGCGAGTTCCGGATCGATCCCGGCGTCGGGCGGCGGTTCGGCCTCCGCCATGTCGGGGGATAGGGTTTCCGTCTCGAATGCCGGTGCCGCCTCCTCCACCGCCGCCAGCGCCGCGTCGCGCGCCGCGCGCAGCGCCGCGAAGCCGGCCGGATCGGCATCGACGTCCATCGCTTTCAACCGTGCCGCATAGGCTTTGCGGATCGCGCTGCGGTCGGTGGTCGGATCGAGGTCGAGCGTCGCCCAGATGCCGTGCCTCACAGGAAGCGCTCGCCTTCGATCTGGTCGAGTGCGGCACCGAATGCCTCGCGCGCTGCGGCGATGATGCGGTCGTCCTGCGTCGCCAGCGCGGTTTCGAACTGGCCGAGCATATGGCCGATCGCGGCGCGGGTGTCGCCGAGAAAGGATTCATACGCGCGCCGCGCCCGTGCCAGCAGCGCCGCATTGACCGCATCGTCGCGCGGATGGACCTTCAGCGCGGCCAGTGCCGCGCGGCGCTTCTCCAGTTCTGCGGGGTCGGGTGCGTCCTCGTCATCGACGATCACCAGATTGCGGGTCATGCCCGTCTCCGGCACGCTGACGTCGATTTCGAGCAGCCCCGACGTATCGTAGCTGAAGCGGCACTCGACGGTGACCTCGCCCGCGCGGCGCGGGGGGACGGGCACGGTGATCTCGCCCAGCTTGACGTTGCCCGATACCTCGCGCGCCTCGCCCTGATAGACGCCGAACTGCACCTTGGTCTGCTGGTTCGACAGCGTCGAGAAGGTCGAGACGCGGCTGATCGGCACCGCCGAATTGCGTTCGATGATCGGCGAGAAGAGCCCGGTACGAAACCCGCCGCGCCCGTCCGGCTCGCTGGTATCGACACCCAGCGTGAACGGGCAGACATCGGTCAGCCGGATTTCGTCGAGACCCGCATCGCGCGCCAGCAGCCCGGCCTGCACCGCCGCGCCCATCGCCACCGCATGGTCGGGATGGACCGTCGTCGCGGGGAACCGGCCGAACATCCGGGTGACGGCCCGGCGCACGATCGGCATCCGCGTCGCCCCGCCGACCAGCACGACTTCGGACAGGGTTGCGGCGGCGATGCTGCTGTCGCGCAGCGAGCGCAGCACCGGCTCGCGGATGCGCTGGAGCAGGCCCGCTGCCGCTTCCTCGAACGCGCCGGCGGTGACGGGGACGGTCAGCGCGGTATCGCCCGCCGTGACGCCGAAATCGGCACTGTCGCCGTCGCTCAGCGCCCGGCGGCAGCGTTCGGCGGCCTGCGCCAGCAACGCGGCGGCGCGGTCGGGCGGGAGCGTCGCCAGCAGCCCCTGCGGATCGAGCGAGGCGCGGACCAGCGCGATCAGGCAGTCGTTGAAATCGTCACCGCCCAGCCGGTTGTCGCCGGCCGATGCGCGGACCTCGATCACCCCGTCGAACATCTCGACGATCGACACGTCGAACGTGCCGCCGCCCAGATCGAAGACGAGAAACGGTTCGTGATCGGCGCGGTCGGCGATGCCGAAGGCGAGTGCGGCGGCGGTCGGTTCGTTGATGAGCCGGCGGATCGGCAGCCCGGCGAGTTCGCCGGCACGCCGTGTCGCCTTGCGCTGGCGATCGTTGAAATAGGCGGGGACGGTGACGACCGCTTCGGTCACGCGCTCACCGGTAAAGGCTTCGGCATCGCGCTTCAGACTGGCGAGGACCAAGGCCGACAGCGCCTCGCTGTCGAAATCGCGTTTGGCGAGCTTCACCGTCTCGCGCGTGCCGATGCGGCGTTTGAAGCTGGTGACGGTGCGGTCGGGATGGGTCGCCATCCGGTCGCGCGCCGCACGCCCGACCAGCACCGCGTCGTCCTCGCCGATGCTGACCGCCGAGGGGGTCAGATAGTCGCCCAGCGCATTGGGCACCATCACCGGCGCATCGTCGCGCCAGATCGCGCACGCGCTGTTGGTCGTCCCCAGATCGATACCGACGATCATCCCTGTCCCCTTCGACTTTGGGGACGGGTGTAGCGCGTCGGCTTCGTCAGGCAACGGGGTGGCGATCCTCCCTTGGGACGACCGCCGCGATCAGAATTCGGCGACCTTGCCCCATGCCGACTGGGCAAAGCGGTCGGGGTGATAGGGTTTGGGGTCGACGATCGGTTCGGCCCCGCTGACGATATCGGCGATCAGATGGCCGGCGCCGGGTCCGATGCCGAAGCCATGGCCGCTGAACCCGGAAGCGAGGACCAGTCCGGGCAGCGCCGCCATCTCGCCGATGCCGGGCACGCCGTCGGGGGTGCTGTCGACATAGCCCGCCCATGCCCCGGTCACCGCCCGTTCGCTCAGGCGCGGCATCATCTCCAGCGCGCGGGCACGGGTGCGTTTCACGGTCGCGGCGTCCGGTGTCGGATCGAGGATACGCATCCGCTCCATCGGCGTCGGCCGGTCGAGCTTCCAGCGCTTCACGCTCTCATGGCCCGACTGCACGCCTTCCAGCCCGCCGGGCGACAGCTTGCGCCAGCGACGCGCGAACATCGGCAGGAACTGGGTCGAGAACCGCAGGAACTGCGGCGTCGGATCGACCTTGCCGCTGCCGCTGATCGACAGGGTGTAGCCGCCATCGCTGCGCCGGGTCATCGAGATGAATTCGCTGTGCATCGCCGGTGGAAAAATGTCCTCACCCGGCCCGACCGCCATTACCGTCTGGCGGATCGTCGCCTGCGGAAAACGGATGCCATATTGGTAGCAGAAGGACGATGCCCATGCCCCGGCGGACAGGACCGCGATCTTGGTGCGGATGACGCCGTGTTCGGTGACCACGCCCGACAGCCGCCCCCCTTCGGTTTCCAGCCCGCGCACGGCGCATTGCTGGTGCACCGTCCCGCCCAGCGCCATGATCGCGCGTGCGACGGCCGGGGCCGCGCGCGACGGGTCTGCGGTACCGTCGGTCGGGGAAAAGACGCCGCCCTTCCATGCCTTGTTACTGAACCGGCCGCGTTCGCTCGCTTCGGCGGCCGACAGCATATGAGTCGTGACGCCCGCGGTTTTCGCGAAATCGCGCCACCGCGCCCAGCCCGCGATCTCCGCCTCGTTGTCGCTCAGATACAGGAGACCGCAGCGGCGGAAGCCGGTATCCTCGCCGGTGTCGGCGGCGAATTGTTCCCACAGATCCAGCGCCTTGGTCGCCATCGGCAGTTCGCGCGCATCGCGATTCTGCTGCCGGCACCAGCCCCAGTTGCGGCTCGACTGTTCGGCACCGATCCGGCCTTTTTCGATCAGCGCGACCTTCAAACCGCGTTTGGCGAGATAATAAGCGGTGAAGCTGCCGACGATGCCCCCGCCGATCACCACCACATCGGCGGAATCGGGCAGGTCGGGGGTCGAATCGACGAACGTCAGCGGTGCGGGCATGTGGAAAGGCTCCAACAGATCAGGACAGGACGCTCAGAGATATTTGAGCCAGCGAATGTCCTTGCGGCGCTTCTTCAGGTTCGAAAACCAGCGCGTCGGGAAATAGAGCGGCACGATCAGCAACAGCCACATCAGCCAGATCCAGCCGATCGAGGGCAGGCCGAACACCTCGCCATGGTTCGTGCCCCAGATCGCCAGCGCGATCAGGTACACGGTGCGCAGGATATACAGGTGGAACAGATAGAAGAACATCGGCGCCCCCCCCAGCACCGCCAGCCACCCGGTCACCCGCGCATCGGCGATCCGGTCGAACAGCGCGAGCAGCAACAGGCCGAAGCCGAGCGTCGCCAGCACGTACAGCAACGACGGCGGATATTTGGTCAGCGCGAGGAAGCTCATCACGGTGCGCAGCGACGAACCCGGCACCACGAACCACGGCGTATCGCCATAGACATTGGCGAAGCGCAGCACGACGAATGCCGCCAGCATTGCCAGGCCGGCACGCACCAGCGTCCGCCCCCGTGCCGCGACGTCGCCGCGCGCGAACCATGGCCCGGCGGTCCAGCCGAGGCAGATGACGCCGATCCACGGCAGCACCGGATAGCTGAACCGGATCGGCAGCCCGCCGATGGTGATCGTGCCGCGTTCGTGCAGCAGCGACCAGATGGCGTAGAAGGGATGTTCTGGCGGCAGCACGATCGGATCGAGCAGGTTATGCCCGGCGACGATCGCCACGCCGATCGCGGCGATGACGATATGCGGCAGGCGGATCAGCCCGGCCAGCACGATCATGCTGAGGCCGATCGCCCAGATGACCTGCAGATAGACGATCGTCGGCGGAAATTCCGCGCGCCACTGAAAATTGACGACGGTCAGTTCGAGCAGGACGAGAAAGATGCCGCGCTTTAGCAGGAAGGCGGTCGTGTCCGACTTGCTGTGCTTCTGCGCATAGAGATAGGCGCCCAGCCCGGTGAGCGCGACGAAGACCGGCGCGCAGATCTGGCTGGTCAGGCGGCTGAAGAAGCTGGCAGGCGAGACGGTCAGCGCGTCGACCGGATCGCCGATCGGCACCCACAGGAAAAAACCTTCGCGCACATGGTCGAGCAGCATCAGCACCATCACGAATCCGCGCAGCGCATCGATACTGACCAGCCGCGCCGCCGCCGCAGGCTTCGCCGTTGCCGGGGGCGGGGCGGTTCGCGCGGGGTAGGGGGCGTCGGTCGGGATGCTCGCCATGGAATGCTCCACCGATAGAAGAGAAATCAGTCGCGCGGGAACAGCGCGACCGCGTCGATTTCGACCAGATACCCGTAATGCAGTTCGGGTACCGGCACGACGGTGCGCGCCGGGCGGGCGTTGCCGAGCCTTGCGGCATAGACCGCGTTGAAGCGCGGCCAGTTGTCGACGCCGACGATATAGGCGGTGACCCGTGCCAGATGATCGGCGGTTCCGCCGACGGCGTGCAGGATCGCCAACATATTGTCGATCGCCTGCGCCGCCTGCGCCTCGAACGCCATGTCGTCCAGCTTCGCGCCATCGGCACGGATCGGAAGCTGGCCCGAGATATAGAGGTGGTCGCCCGCGCGGACCGCCTGCGCATAATGGCCGGCGGGGGCAGGGGCGTCGCCAGTCAGCACCGGCTGGATCATGTCGCGCATCTCACCACCCCCCGAAACGCGACCATGTCGCGACGACCGCCGGATCGTCGCCATGGACGACATGATAGGCGGGATGCTGCGCACCGGTCGAACAGGCATGGTTGGGCAGCACGCGCACCCGGTCGCCGATGCGCAGCGGGGGCAGTTGGCCGTCCGATCCGGGGCGAACGGTAATGATGCCGTGTTCCTGATTGGCATCGGCGAGGATCAGGTCGGGATAGGCGGTGCCGTCGGGCGTGCAGACCACGCCATAGCCCTGATCGACCGGCTGTCTGGCGGTACCGCGATCGCGCGACATCGCCATCCATCCGGCGTCGATCAGGATCCAGCCCTTTTCCTTCTGAAACCCGATGACGGTGCCGAGCACGGACAGGGCGATATCGTCGATCGCGCAGACGCCGATGCCGTGCATCACCAGGTCGAAGAACACGAACACGCCGGCCCGCACCTCGGTGACGCCCGTCAGGTCGGTGGCGAAATGCGCGGTCGGGGTCGATCCGACGCTGACCACCGGACAGGGCAGACCGGCATCCCGCAGCGTCGCCGCCGCATCGACCACGCTCTTGCGCTCGGCCTCGGCATAGCGACGTAGTTCGTCGGGGCTTCGCGCGGCATAGCTGCCGCCGGCATGGGTCATGACCCCGCGCAGTTCGCCGCCGGCCACCAGCGCGCGACCGATCGCGATCAGCGCGGCGCTGTCGCCGGGCAACACGCCCGAGCGGTGGCCGTCGCAGTCGATTTCGATCAGCGCGGGAATGGCGGTGCCCGCCGCCACCGATGCGGCTGCGACCGCCTCCGCCTGTTCGACCGTGTCGAGCACCACCGCGATATCGACGCCGCGTTCGCGCAGCGCGAGGACGCGCGGCAGCTTGTCGGGGGCGATGCCGACGGCATAGATCAGGTCGCGGACGCCGGCGTCGGCAAATTGTTCGGCTTCCTTCAGCGTCGATACCGTCGCTGGTCCCGCCGGGCTTTCCATCAGCCGTTGCGCGACCTCGATCGACTTGCCGGTCTTCAGATGCGGACGCAGCGTGACCCCCATCGGCGACAGATGCGCGCGCAGCCGGGCGATGTTGCGGTCCATCCGATCGATGTCGAGGATCAGGCACGGCGTCTCGACGGTCGACAGCGTCGCGCCGTCGGTCTGCGTCTTGTGGGTCAGGGTTGCTGTCGTCATGCCAGGATCGCCTTGGTTTCCAGATATTCCTCAAAGCCATGGACGCCATATTCGCGGCCATTGCCCGATTGCTTGTAGCCGCCGAACGGCGCGTGCGCGGTCCATGCCGGATAGTTGATATGGACCTGTCCCGACCGGATGCGCCGGGCAACCGCCTGCGCGCGTGCCGCATCGCCCGACTGGACGTGCGCGCCAAGACCGTAGACGGTGTCGTTGGCCAGCGTGACGGCGTCCGCATCGTCGGCATAGGGCATGATGCACAGCACCGGCCCGAAAATCTCCTCACGCGCGATCCGCATGTCGCGGGTCACCCCCGAGAAGATTGTCGGACGGACATAATAGCCACGATTGAGGTCGGCGGGGCGGCCGGGGCCGCCGCAGATCAGCCTGGCCCCCTCGGTCAGGCCCGCTTCGATCATCGCCTGCACGCGGGCGTACTGCGCGGCGTTGGCGATCGGGCCCATCGTCGTCGCCTCGTCGGTGGGCGCTCCGACGCGCCATTCGCTGGCGGCCTGTGTCGCCAGTGCCTCGACCTCGTCCAGCCGGGCGGCGGGGACCAGCAACCGGGTCGGTGCGCTGCACGACTGGCCGACATTGCGCATGCCGGCCATCACGGCGCGCGGTACGGCGGCACCGAAATCGGCATCGTCGAGGAACAGGTTCGGCGATTTGCCGCCCAGTTCCTGCACGACGCGCTTGACGCTGACCGCCGCCGCCTGCGCGACCAGTACGCCGGCGCGGGTCGATCCGGTGATCGAAATCATCGCGACATCGGGATGCGCGGACAATGCTGCGCCGACCGCTTCGCCGGTGCCGTTCACCAGATTGAACACGCCCGCCGGCAATCCGGCGTCGTGCACGACCTCGGCGAACAGCAACGCGCTGTACGGCGACATCTCGCTGGGCTTCAGCACCACCGGGCATCCGGCGGCGATGGCCGGGGCAACTTTTGCCGTGATCTGATACAATGGCCAGTTCCACGGCGTGATGAGCGCACACACGCCGATCGCTTCCTTGACCAGCGTGAACCCTGCATCGGGCCGTTCGAACCGATAGCCGCGCAGCACGTCGATCTGCGCGCGGACATGGGCGATGGCGAAGGGAACCTGCGACGCGCGGGCAAAGCCGATCGCCGCACCCATTTCCAGCGCGATCGCCTGTGCAAAGGCTTCGGCGCGTTGTTCCATCAGCGCCGCGATCCGTTCGAGCAGCGCGATCCGGTCGGCGACCGGGGACACCGAAAAGGAGGCGAATACCCGCAGGGCCGCTGCCACCGCGCGGTCGACATCGGCGGCTGACCCGGCGGCGATCGTGCCGATCTGCGTTTCGGTCGCGGGGTCGATGACGGCGATGCGCGGGGCGTCGCCGACCGGATCGCACCAGCCGCCATCGATATAGAATTGTCCCGACCTGTCGCCCGTCATGCCCGTCCCGTCCGTATGTCCGTCGCCCGATACGGGCGGCACGACCAGATGTCGTCCTACGATCGCAAGTCTAGGGGCAAGCGAACGGCAGACGCTTTCGAAAACATGCCGCAAAACGGCATTCCCGCCGCGGGCGGGCGGCGTTGCCGGCCATATCCGCTCGCGCCGCGCGATTTCCTGCCGCAATGGCGTCCGCGCCATCGCCGTGGAGGCGACAATCACCTGTGTCCGGGATGGATGGAGGCTCGGCATATTATGCCGGACGATCCGCAACGTCGTTCGCTTCGCGGCATCCGGCCGGGCAAAACAAGTGTTTCTGCCGCACTCCTGCCGCCAATATCACCACCATTCCGCAATAACTTCGCAAAGGGGGCTACCGTGCTTCGTCCTAAATACATCACGTTCGATTGCTATGGCACGCTGATCTATTTCGAGATGGCGCCGGTCGCCCGCCGTCTGTACGCCGATCGGGTCGCCGAAGCCGATCTGCAGCGCTTTACCGACGATTTCTCCGCCTATCGCCTCGACGAAGTGCTCGGCGCATGGAAGCCGTATCGCGATGTCGTCGAGGGTGCGTTGCGCCGGACCTGCAAGCGGTGGAACATCGACTATCGCGACAGCGACGCGGCCAAGGTCTATGCCGCCGTGCCGACCTGGGGGCCGCACCCGGACGTCGTCGAACCGCTCAAGCGCGTCGCCGCCGAATATCCGCTGGTCATCCTGTCGAACTCGATGGTCGACCTGATCCCGCCCAATGTCGAAAAGCTGGAGGCACCGTTCCACGCCGTCTACACCGCCGAAGAGGCGCAGGCGTACAAGCCGCGGATGCAGGCGTTCGAATATATGTTCGACCAGCTGGGCTGCGGACCGGAGGACATCCTGCATGTTTCGTCGAGCTTCCGGTACGATCTGATGACCGCTCATGATCTGGGCATCAAGGACAAGGCGTTCGTCAATCGCGGTCACGAACCGCTGAACGCCTATTATCAGGTCAAGGAGATCCCGAGCATCGCCGGTCTGCCGGGACTGGTCGGGCTGTGAGCGTGGCGAACAAGGTCCGCTCTTTCATCGATCTGCGCGCCTTTGCCGATACGGCGGAGGTGCGCGCCACCGGCGACTATGCGACGGCGCGCGCCGCATTGCCGCTGGCGGACGGGCCGTGCGGGGTCGATCTGGTCGCGCTCGACGGCGGCGCGGGGTCGGTCGCCGGCCTGCCGGGCGACGAGTTCGTGATCGTCGTCGCCGGATCGCTGCGCATCGGCGCCACGACGCTGGTCGCCGGGCACAGTGCGGTCGTCCCCTCGGGTGTCGCCTTCGACTGGGAGGCGGCACCCGCGACGCGCGCGCTGGCGATGCGCTACGCGATCGAAACGCCCGCCGCCGACGCGGTGGTACCGATCGACGAGGATGCGGCGCTGACCCCGTCCAACCCGCCGCTTGCCGAACTGCTGGTCGGGCCGACGCCGTCCTGCCGCAACCATACCGATTACCTGTCGAGTGACGGCGTCTTCATTTGCGGGACATGGGATTCGACGCCCTATCACCGCGTCGCCATGCGTTATCGCCATCACGAACTGATGCACTTGCTGGACGGCAGCGTGACCTTCGTCGACGAGGCGGGGGTCAGCGGGACCTTTGCCACGGGCGATATCTTTCTGGTGGAGCATGGCGCCGAATGTTCGTGGGAAAGCCGCGAACACGTGAAGAAGGTCTATGCGATCTGGCGGCCGGCGGTCGCCTGATCGGGCCGGTGGTTTGATCGTCACCCCGGGCCTGACCCGGGGTGACGGACAGTCCGCCCCCTTACCGCCCCGCCAGCGTCTCGATCGACCGGTGGCAGTAGATATGCCGATCGCCCTCCGCCAGCAACGGCGGCATCTGCGTGGCACAGGCATCGATCGCCAGCGGGCAGCGTGATACGAAACTGCACCCGACCTCGCGCATCCGCGCGCCGCCGGTCGTGTTCGCGTCGCGGGCGGGGGTTTCCTCCAGCCAGCCGGGGCGCAATTCGGGCACCGATGCGGTCAGCAGCCGGGTATAGGGGTGATGCGCGCCATGGCCGACCCCGTCGCGCGTCACCCGTTCGGCGATGCGGCCGGCATAGAGCACCAGCACATCGTCACTGATCGCGCGCACGATCTCCAGATCATGGGTGATGAACATATAGGCGAGGCCGAGTTCGCGGCGCAATTCGATCAGCAGGTCGAGCACCGCTTCGGCGACGACCGGGTCGAGCGCCGAGGTCACTTCGTCGCACAGCAGCAGCTCGGGGCGTGCCGCCAGCGCGCGGGCGAGGTTCACGCGCTGCTTCTGCCCGCCCGACAATTCGCCCGGCAACCGGTCGGCAAGCGCGGCGGGCAGGCGGACGAGGTCGAGCAGCCGCGCGACCTCCGCCCGTGCCGACCGGCGATCCATGCCGTGGTAGAAGGCGAGGGGGCGGGCGATCGCCGCACCGACGCTGACCGCCGGGTTGAGTGCGGTGTCGGCGCTCTGGAACACCATCTGCACCCGGCGCAGTTCGTCGCGCGAGCGGCGGCGGACGACGGGGGCGAGCGGCTTGCCGTCCAGCAGGATGCGGCCGGCGGTCGGCGCGTGCAGCCCGGCGACGACGCGCGCCAGCGTGCTCTTGCCGCAGCCCGATTCGCCGATCACGCCCAGCACCTGTCCGCGCCGGATCGACACGTCGATCCCGTCGAGGATCTTTACGCGCGGGCTGCCGTCATGGTTGGTCCCGCCATAGCCGGCGACGACGCCCCACAGGTCGAGCAGCGGCCGGTCCTGCGTCACGGGAACGTCGGCGGGCTTGCGCGGCGCGGCGGCGGCGACCAGCGCGCGGCTATAGTCATGGGCCGGGGCGAACAGGATCTGTTCGGTGGTGCCGAGTTCCTGGACTTCGCCGCCCTTCAGCACGGCGATGCGATCGGCAATCTGCGCCACCACCGACAGGTCGTGGGTGACATAGACGGCGGTGGTGCCCAGATCGCGGACCGCGTCCTTGAACGCCTTCAGCACCTCGATCTGCGTCGTCACGTCGAGCGCGGTGGTCGGTTCGTCGAAGATCACCAGCTTGGGATCGGTGATGAGCGCCATAGCCGCCATCAGCCGCTGCAACTGCCCGCCCGATACCTGATGCGGATAGCGCGCGCCGACGCCGTCGGGATCGGGCAAAGCGAGCCGCCGGAACAGCGCCTTCGCCTTCTCCTCCGCCGCCGCCCGGTCGAGCGTGCCGTGGATCAGCGCGGGCTCGATGACCTGCGCCATGATCGTCAGCGACGGATTGAACGCGGCGGCGGCGCTCTGCGCGACATAGGCGACGGTGCGACCGCGAACGCCGCGCAGTTCCTCGGCACTCGCCGTGTCGAGCCGCTGGCCCGCCACCTCGATGACGCCGCCGGCAATGCGGCAACCGGGCCGGGCATAGCCGAGCAGCGACAGCGCGATGGTCGTCTTGCCCGACCCCGATTCGCCGATCAGCGCCAGCACTTCGCCCGGGGCCACCGACAGCGTGCAGTCGGGGACGATCACGATCTCGTGCCTGTCCTCGCCGGCGGCGGTGATGCGCAGATGCTCGATACGCGCCAGCGGAGCGGTCATCGCCGGCGCCGTCCGGGAAGGGAGTCGATCAACAGGTTCATCCCGATGGTGAGGGAGGCGATCGCCACCGCCGGAAACAGCACGGCGGGCGCACCGAAGCCGAGGCCGGCGATATTTTCGCGGACCAGCGCGCCCAGATCGGCATCGGGTGGCTGTACGCCCAGCCCCAGAAACGACAGCCCGCTGAGCAGCAGCACGACGAACACGAAGCGCAGCCCGAAATCGGCGGCGAGCGGCCCGGTCACGTTGGGCAGCACCTCCCGCACCACGATATAGGGCAGGCGTTCGCCCCGCGCGCGGGCGGCGGATACGAAATCGAGCGCCATGACGCCGAGCGCGAGTGACCGCGCGGTGCGGAATGCGCCGGGGGTATAGATCACCGCCAGCGTCCCGATCAGCACCGGGATCGACGCGCCGGTCGCCGCGATCACGACGAGCGCGAACATCAGACTGGGAATGGCGATGACGATGTCGAACAGCCGCGACAGCAGCGTGTCGACCCATCCCCCCGCCGCCGCGGCAAGACCCAGCAGCACGCCGGTCACGACGGCGATGGCGGTCGCGACGAAGGCGATGAACACCGTATAGCGCGCGCCGTACAGCACCCGGCTGAGCATATCGCGGCCGAGATAGTCGGTGCCGAGCGGGGCCATGCGGCTGATCGGGCCGAACACGTCGAGGTCGATGATCTCCCCCACGCCATGCGGGGCGAGCGCCGGGCCGGCCAGCGCCACCGCCACCCATAGCAGCACGAGGGCAAGGCCGATCCGGCCGCTGGTCGCGAGCCGGCTCATCGGCGGCGCAACCGTGGATTGGCGAGGATCGCGACGACGTCGGCCGCCGTCACCAGCACCAGATAGGCGATGCAGAAGATGATCGCGATGGTCTGCACCAGCGGCAGGTCGCGGGTCGCGACCGCATCGACCATCAGCCGCGCGACGCCCGGATAGTTGAAGATGATCTCGACCACGATCACGCCCCCCAGCAAGGTCGACAGGCTGAGCGCGATCGCATTGGCGATCGGCCCGACGGCGTTGGGCAGGGCATGGCGCAGCACGACGCGCGCGGGCGAGCAGCCCTTCAGCCGTGCCGCCTCCGCATAGGAGGTGTCGAGCGCGTCGATCACCGCCGCACGCGTCATCCGCACCATCTGCGCCATGACGAAACAGGCAAGGCTGAAGACCGGCAGGGCGAAGACGCGGACCAGATCCCATGTCGAATGCACGTCGCGCGTCGACGACAGCGCCGGCAGCCAGCGCAGCGTCACCGCGAACAACATCACCGCCAGCGTCGCGATCAGGAATTCGGGTACCGAGACGATGCCGATCGTCGCGATGCTGATCGCGCGGTCGAACGCCGTGCCGCGTTTCACCGCCGCGACGATACCGAGCAGCAGCGCGAACGGCACCGACACCAACGCGGTCAGCCCGGCCAGCGTCAGCGAATTGCCAAGCCGCGCGGCGATCATCTCCCACACCGGCAGCCCGGTGATGAGCGAGCGCCCCGGATCGCCGGTCAGCACGCCGGTCGCCCAGTCGAGATAGCGTTCCCATGCCGGCTGATCGAGATGCATCGCTGCGCGCAGGCCCGCCAATGCCTCTGGCGTGGCGCTTTGACCGAGGATCGCCTCGGCCACGTCGCCCTCCATCAACTGCGCGATGCCGAACACCGCCAGCGACACGAACAGCAGCGTGACCAGCGACGCGCCGACCCGGCGCACGATCAGCGAGGCGAGGGGCGAGAGCGTCATTTGCCCTCCAGCCAGACATGGGCGGCGAAATCGAACCCCATCAATCCCCCCTGCGGCATCGGGCGCAGCCCCTTCACGCGCGGGCTGTGCGCGTCGAGCAGGCTGAGGAACAGCGGGATGCCGATGCCGGCACGGTCATGGACCAGATGCTGCATCTCGCCATACAGCGACTTGCGGCGGGCCTCGTCGGTTTCGCCGCGCGCCGCGACCAGCAGCCGGTCGAACCGCCCGTTCTTCCACCCGCTCTCGTTCCAAGGCGCGTTGGATTCGAAGAATTGCGTGAAGATGATGTCGGCGGTGGGGCGCGGGTTGGTGTTGCCGAACCCCAACGGCACTTTCATCCAGCTGTTGGTCCAATAGCCGTCGGACGGCACGCGACGAATGTCGAAGCCGATGCCGGCACGCGCCGCCGCATCCTGGATCAGGACGGCCATGTCGTCGGACTTGTCGGCGGCGGTCGAGGTGACCATCGGCACCCGCGTGCCCGCCAGCCCGGCGCGCCGGAACAGAAAGCGCGCGCGTTCGGGATCGAACGGCCGCTGCGGCACACTCGGGTCGTAATAGGGGTTGGTCGGCGCGATCGGCTGGTCGTTGGCGATCGTCGCATAGCCCCGAAAGATCGCCGTCCGCATCGTTTCGCGGTCGAGGAGCAGTTTCAGACCCTCGACGAAATCGGGATGGTTGCCCGGTGCCCGGTCCAGCCGCGCGATCAGGTCGGTATAGCCGCTCGATCTGGTTTCGAGCAGCTTGAACCCTGCGCCGGTCAGATGGCGGGCAATGCGCGGATTGATCGCATGGATCAGGTCGACATCGCCCGACAGCAACGCGTTGATCCGCGCGCTGTCGTCGGCGATCGCGAACAGTTCGCATTCGCCCAGCCGCACCGCGCCGCGCCAGTAATCGTCGAACCGCGCGGCGAGCGAGCGGACGCCCGGAATATATTCGACCATCCGCATCGGGCCGGTGCCGATCGGACGGTTGAAATCGCGCGTGCCGTCGCGGATGATCTGGAACTGTTGAATGCCAAGGATCGTCGGCAGGTCGGCGTTGGGCGTTTTCAGCACGATGCGCACCCGGTCGGGGCCATCGGCGCGAACGGAAGCGAACTGGTCGGCGAAGACCTTCGCCTTCGATCCGACGGCCGGGTCGAGATGGCGGCGCAGCGAATAGACGACGTCGGCGACGGTCAACGGCGATCCGTCATGGAACCGCACGCCCTTGCGCAGCCGGATCGACCAGTCGCGCGCATCGGCGGTCTCGATCGCCTCGGCCAAAGCCGGCTGCGGCCGGAACCGGTCGTCGAGCGTGGTCAGCCCGTCATAGACCATCGCGCAGCGGCAGAAATCGGTGACGACCGTCTGCCGCGCCGGGTCCATCGTATCGGCGGTCGAGGAGACCGCCACCGCGACGCGCAACCGTCCACCCACCGGCTCGGGCCGCGCCGGTTCGAACCCGCAGGCACCCAGCCCGACCGACAGCCCGCCGCCGCCGATCAGGCGGATCGCGTCGCGCCGGCCGATCAATGCCGCCAGTCCTGATAACGATAATAGGCACCGACCGCCGGCAGGAACCATGGCGGGCCGAAATGTCCCGGCACCGCCGGCCATGCGATCGCGTGGAACGGGTTTTCGTCCACTGCCGGCGCGCCGCCGATGATCCGCGCCATCGCCTCGCCCATCACCACCGAAATCTGCGTGCCGTGACCGCTATAGCCCATGGCGTAATAGATGCCGTCGCGCGATCCGGCACGCGGCAGCCGGTCGGCAGTCAGGTCGACGATCCCGCCCCACGTATGGGCGATGCGGACGTCGGCCAGCTGCGGAAAGATGCGGCGCATTCCCGCTTCGAGGATCGCGCCGCTGCGCGTGTCGCTGCGCGGGCTGGACAACGCAAAGCGGGCGCGCCCGCCGAAGATCAGCCGGTCATCGGCGGTCAGGCGGAAATAATTGCCGACGTTGCGTGTGGTCGTGCCGTTGCGCCGCCCCGGCATGATCTCATGCGCCAGCGGCCCCAGCGGTTCGGTGGCGACGATGAAGCTGCCGATCGGCACGATCCGTCGTCGCAGCCAGCGGAACGGCCCGGTCATCGACGCACCGGTCGCCAGCAGCACCGCATCGGCCTCGATCACGCCGCGCTTTGTCGTCAGTCGGTGGCGACCGCCGGACAACCGCTCCATGCCGGTGAGCGCGGCATCCTCGTACAGTTTCGCACCGTGACGGACGGCGGCACCGGCAAGCCCGGCGGCGAACCGGCCCATGTGCAACGAAGCGCTGCGCGGGAACAACAGTCCGCCGTAGAACGCGTCCGACCCGATCTCGTCGGGCAGGTCGGCTTTGGCGATCAGGCGGATGTCGGGTTCGACCGTCTGCGACAGCAGTTCCGCGGTCCGGGCGAGCTTGGCGGCATGTTCGGGCTTGTCGGCCAGCTTCAGCTTGCCGTTGCGCGCGAAGTCGCAGGCGATGCCCTCTTCGGCGACGATCGCCTCGACCCGGTCGACGCCGGTGTCGAACGCGCGATAGATCGCGGTCGCGCGATCGATCCCGAACCGGCTGGTCAGCGCGGCGAAGTCGCCGGCGATACCGTTGTTGCACTGGCCGCCATTGCGCCCCGATGCCTCACCCGCGATGCGCCCGGCCTCGACCACCACGACGTCGGCACCGGCCATCGCCAGCTTGCGTGCCGCAGCAAGACCGGTGAAGCCGCCGCCCACGACCACCACCGACGCGCGCACCGGCACCGGGCCATGTTCGGCCCCTGCAAAGCGTTCGCCGCTGTCCAGCCAATAGGATTCCAGCTTCATCGCGTGTCCGCGTCCCCCATCGAAGCGATGCTGCTTCGGCACGGCATAATCTGCTCCAACCGTACCGGCATCGTTACACCTTAGTTGGTCGGACGACAGGGCATATGTGCCGATCGCTGCCCCGGCCACCGCACAGCGTACCGCCCGCCCTGTATTTCCATCGGGTTCGACCATCGTCGTTCGCTGGGTAGGGACGGACGGTGGTCTGGGTCCCGGCGGCAGGATATTCCGGTCGACGGCCGATTTATGCGCGATACCATGCCGGTTGCGGCGCGGCGCGGCACCTCCTGCGCCCTTCGGCCGGTTACACCATGGGTCGAGGACATGATGGAACGCGAAACGATGCAGACGAGTGCCGATCCCCCGCCCGCCGAAAACCGGACGATGCGCCTGCGGCCGATGACCCAGGATGATATCGCCGGGGTACATGCCCTGTCGAAGGCGGAGCAATGGCCGCACCGGGCCGAGGACCTGTCGGACATGCTGACGGTCGGCACCGGTACCGTCGCCGAACTGAACGGCGAAATCGTCGGCACGACCATGTGGTGGCGCGCTGGCCCTGCCATCGTCACGCTTGGCATGGTCATCGTGTCGCGGCGGCATCGCGGTGCGGGCATCGGTCGGATCGTGATGGAAGCGGTGCTGGACCAGATCGCCGATGCGATCGGCCCCGATGGTTCGATCCAGCTGAACGCGACCGAGGACGGGCTGCCGCTCTATCGCAAGCTGGGCTTCACCGGGATCGGCGAAATCCTGCAGCATCAAGGCGCGGCGTTCCAGGCACCGTTGGTGCCGCTGGCGGCCGGCGAGCGCATCCGGCCGATGGGGGAGCGCGACGGCACACTGGTCGATGCGCTGGTGCGCGCCGCCAGCGGTCTCGACCGCCCGACGGTGATGACGGTGCTGCGCGAAAAGGCGCATGGCGTGGTGCTGACCCACGGGGACGAGGTGACCGGCGTCGCGCTGTTCCGCCGGTTCGGGCGCGGGTATGTGGTTGGTCCGGTCATCGCCCCCGACCGGACCCGCGCGCAGGCGCTGATCGCGCAGTGGATCGGCTCGCGCAGTGGTGAGTTCATCCGGCTCGACATTCACGGCAATAGCGGGTTGGGACCATGGCTGGAGGAACTGGGACTGGTACGGGTCGGACGGGTCGTGACGATGGTCAAGGGCGCGGAGCCGCCGGCGACCGCCCCGGCGACGGCGTTCGCGATCGTGAGCCAGGCGCTGTGCTGAGCAACGACGACCTGCGCGGCACCGGGCTGCTGATCGAATCGATGCTGATCGGCGGCGAATGGGTCGCGGCACAGGACGGGGCCACGCTCGACGTGACCGACCCGGCGACCGGCGACGTGGTCGGCACGATCCCCGCGGGTGGGGCGGCCGATACCGAGGCGGCGATCGCCGCCGCAGCGGCCGCCTTGCCGGCGTGGAAGCGGCGGACCGCCGATGATCGCGCGACGTTGCTGGAACGCTGGCACGCGCTGATCCTCGACCATGCCGACACGCTGGCGGCGATCATGACCGCCGAACAGGGCAAGCCGCTGGCCGAATCGAAGGGCGAGATCGCCTATGCCGCGTCGTTCGTGAAATGGTTCGCGGGCGAGGGGCGGCGGATTTCCGGGCACACCATTCCGGCCCCGACCAGCGACCGCCGCATCCTCGCCACGCGCGAGCCGGTCGGCGTCTGTGCGGCGATCACGCCATGGAATTTCCCGGCGGCGATGATCACGCGCAAGGTCGCGCCGGCGCTGGCGGCGGGCTGCACCGTCGTCATCAAGCCGTCCGAGCTGACCCCCTATACCGCGCTCGCGCTGTGCAGGCTGGCCGAACGGGCGGGGATGCCGGCGGGCGTCGTCAACATGGTCACCGGCCTGCCGCAGGCGATCGGCGCGACGCTGACCGCATCGCCGGTAGTGCGCAAATTGTCGTTCACCGGATCGACGCGGGTCGGATCGCTGCTGATGCAGCAGTCGGCCGATACGCTGAAGCGGTTGAGCCTCGAACTCGGCGGCAACGCGCCGTTCATCGTGTTCGACGATGCCGATCTCGACACCGCCGTCGCCGGCGCGATGGCGTCGAAATTCCGCAATGCCGGCCAGACCTGCGTCTGCGCCAACCGCATTCTGGTGCAGGACGGCATCCACGACCGCTTCGTCGAGAAACTGGGCGAGGCGGTTCGGGCGCTGCGGGTCGGCGACGGCCGGGCGGAGGGGGTCACGATCGGCCCGCTCATCAACGCCGCCGCGACGCAGAAGGTCGCCGATCACCTGTCCGACGCGCTGGCGAAGGGCGCGAAGATCGCCGCCGCGCCCGAGGGCGTCGCGGAGAATGAACGCTTTGCCCGGCCGGTGGTGCTGACCGGGGCCACCGCCGACATGCGGCTGGCGTCGGAGGAAACCTTTGGCCCGGTCGCGCCGATTTTTCGCTTTTCGGCCGAGCAGGAGGCGATCGACCTTGCCAATGCCACGCCGTTCGGTCTCGCCAGCTATTTCTATACCGAGGACCTGCACCGCGCATGGCGCGTCGGCGAGGCGCTGGAGTTCGGCATGGTCGGGCTGAACACCGGCAGCATCGCGATGGAGATGTCGCCGTTCGGCGGGATCAAGGCATCGGGCCTGGGCCGCGAGGGCGGCCGCGAAGGCATTGATGAATATCTGGAAACGAAAGCGTTCCATTGGGGGGGATTGAAGGGCCTGTGAACAACTATCGGATTGCGGTCATTCCCGGAGACGGGATCGGCAAGGAAGTAATTCCCGAAGGCATCCGCGTGCTGGAAGCGGCGGCGGAGGCCCATGGCTTCACGGTCGAGCAACAATGGCATGATTTCGCGAGTTGCGATTATTATGTCCGCCACGGCCGGATGATGCCCGAAGACTGGAAGGCGCGGATCGGCGATGTCGATGCGATCTTCTTCGGCGCGGTCGGCTGGCCCGACACCGTGCCCGATCACATCTCGCTATGGGATTCGCTGATCCAGTTCCGGCGCGAATACGATCAATATGTCAATCTGCGCCCGGCGCGGCTGATGCCGGGCGTGCCGTGCCCGCTGGCCGGCCGCAAACCGGGCGACATCGACATGATGATCGTCCGCGAGAATACCGAGGGCGAATATTCGGCGATCGGCGGCACCGCCTTTCCCGGTACCGATCGCGAGGTCGTGTTGCAGGAAACGGTGATGACCCGCATCGGCACCGACCGAATCCTGCGCTACGCCTTCGACCTCGCGCAGAAGCGTCCGGCCAAGCATGTGACGTCGGCGACCAAGTCGAACGGCATCGCCATCACCATGCCGTGGTGGGACAGCCGCGTCGCTGAAATGGCCGCGCGCTACCCCGACATCCGCACCGACAAATATCATATCGACATCCTCGCGGCCCAGTTCGTCATGAACCCCGATCGCTTCGACGTCGTGGTCGCGTCCAACCTGTTCGGCGACATCCTGTCCGACCTTGGTCCTGCCTGCACCGGCACGATCGGGATCGCGCCGTGCGGCAACATCAACCCCGATCGCAGCGTGCCGTCGCTGTTCGAACCGGTGCACGGTTCGGCCCCTGACATAGCGGGGCAGGGCATCGCCAATCCCGTCGGGCAGATCTGGTGTGCGGCGATGATGCTCGATCATTTCGGCGAGCATGACGCAGCGAAGTCGATCGTGACGGCGATCGAAACGGTGCTGGCCACCGACAGCGGCCGGACCCGCGACCTGAAAGGGTCGGCGAATACCGAGCAGTGCGGGAAGGCGATTGCCGCGGCGATTGGCTGAGCCGGCGTCGGTCTCGCGCTTAACCGCACAATCGCCGTGCCCCCGCGCAGGCGGGTTTCAGAGCCAAGCAGAACAACGGTTTGTGCCCGGCACCCTGGGCCCCCGCCTGCGCGGGGGTACGGTCAAGGCGGGGCCGAGCGCGCGGCCCTGGCAAAGATTCTGCTCTGGCTGGAATCACGATAGGCGACCCACGGCATAATCTGCCGCACGCCTGCGAAGTTCGGCAGCTTGGCGGCGTCGCACGGCGCGCGGGATCGCTCCCGCCATCGTCGTCCGCCCCTACACTGGCCCCATCATCAGACAACAGGGCCAGCCATGTTTTCCAATTCGCTGATCGAGGCCGACCGCCGCCACCTCATCCATCCGGTCACCGCATGGCGCGGGCACGAGGCGCGGGGCGCGACCGTGTTGACCAGCGGGCAGGGCATGTACCTGACCGATGGCGACGGCAACCGGCTGCTCGACGCGTTTGCCGGCCTTTGGTGCGTCAATATCGGCTATGGTCATGAAAGCGTCGTCGAGGCGGCGGCGGAGCAGATGCGACGGCTGCCCTATGCCACCGGCTATTTCTCCTTCGCCAGCGAACCGGCGATCCGGCTGGCCGAGCGGCTGGCCGAGCTGTCGCCGCCGGGGCTGGAGCGAGTCTATTTCTCGCTCGGCGGATCGGATGCGGTCGATTCCGCGCTGCGCTTCATCGTCAACTACTGGAATGCCAAGGGCCGCCCGACCAAGAAACAGGTGATCGCGCTCGACAAGGGCTATCACGGATCGTCGTCGAACGGGGCGGGGATCACCGGCCTGCCCGCGTTCCACCGGCTGTTCGACCTGCCGCACGACTGGCAGCATCATATCCCGGCACCCTATCCCTATCGCCACGCGGTCGGCAGCGAACCGCAGGCGGTGATCGACGCCAGCGTCGCCGCGCTGAAGGCGAAGGTCGCCGAACTCGGTGCCGACAACGTCGCGGCCTTCTTCGCCGAACCGGTGCAGGGGTCGGCCGGGGTGATCATCCCGCCCAAGGGTTGGCTGAAGGCGATTCGCGCGACCTGCACCGAACTCGGCATCCTGCTGGTCGCCGATGAGGTCATCACCGGTTTCGGCCGTACCGGGCCGATGTTCGCCTGCGAAACCGAGGGCGTGACCCCCGACCTGATGACACTCGCCAAGGGGCTGACCGCCGGCTACGCGCCGATGGGCGCGGTGCTGATGACCGACGAGATCTATGCCGGCATCGCCGATGGTCCCGACAATCACCTGCCGGTCGGACATGGTGCGACCTATTCGGGGCATCCGGTATCGGCTGCCGTCGCGCTGGCGGTGCTGGATCTCTACGAGGGCGGCATCCTTGCCAACGGGATCGCCCGTGCGCCGCAACTGGCCGCCGGGCTGGCGGCGATCACCGATCATCCGCTGGTCGGCGACGTCCGTCAGGCGGGGATGCTGGCCGGCATCGAACTGGTGGCGGACAAGGTGAGCAAGGCCCGGTTCGACCCGGCGGTCGGCCTGCCCGACAAGCTGGCGCGGACCGGCTATGCCAACGGCATCATCTTTCGCGCCTTCGCCGACGGCACGATCGGTCTGGCACCCGCGATCAGTTGCGATGAAACCGATATGGCTGCATTGATTGAGCGGCTCACGCGGACGCTGGATCAGGTAGCGGACATGGCCGAGGTTCGCGCGGCCCTACGATAGACGTTGCGGTAACGGAATGATGAGATAAAGTCTCCTGTATGACACCATCGCCCAAACTCGATCGACTGGACTTCCGCATCCTTGCGCAATTGCAGCGCAACGGGCGGATCACGAACGTCGATCTGGCCGATGCGGTCGGCCTGTCGCCCAGCCCGTGCCTGTCGCGGGTCAAGCGGCTGGAAAAGGCGGGATATATCATCGGCTATGGCGCACATGTCGCGCTCGCCAAGCTGGGCGAGACGCTGACCGTCTTTACCGAGATCACGTTGAAGGATCACCGCACCGGCGACTTTTCGCGTTTCGAACAGCGCGCGCGCAACGTGCCCGAGGTCGTCGAATGCCATCTGGTCAGCGGCGGATACGACTATCTGGTCAAGTTCATCACCCGCAACGTGTCGCAATATCAGGAGCTGATCGAATCGATCCTTGAAAGCGATTTCGGGATCGAGAAGTATTTCAGCTATATCGTACTCAAATCTCCGATCGTGAAACGCTACGACCCGATCGAGGCGCTGTTCGACGAACGGAGCTAACCACGAAAGGCGCCCGACGATGCGTATCGACGACCAGGATCTTGCCGACCTCGCCGCGTTGCGCCGCGACCTGCATGCGCACCCCGAACTGGGCTTTGCCGAACACCGTACCGCCGCGATCGTCGCCGAAGCGCTGCGCGCCGCCGGGCTGGAGGTGACGACCGGTATCGGGGGTACGGGCGTGGTCGGTACGCTGCGCAACGGTCCGGGCAACGGTGCGATCGGCTTTCGCGCCGACATGGATGCGCTGCCGTTCGCCGAGCAGACCGGTCTGCCCTATGCCAGCAAGACGCCGGGCGTGTTCCATGGCTGCGGTCATGACGGACATAGCGCGACGCTGATCGGCGCGGCGCGTCATCTGGCGAAAACGCGGGAATTTTCGGGTACGATCCACTTCATCTTCCAGCCGGCGGAGGAAGGGCAGGGCGGGGCCGATGCGATGGTTCGCGACGGGCTGTTCGACCGTTTTCCGTGTGATCGGGTGTTCGCGCTCCATAACTGGCCCGACCTGCCGCTGGGCAGCGCGCGTACCCGGCCGGGGCCGATCATGGCCGCCGCCGACCGGTTCGACATCGTGATTTCCGGCAAGGGCGGCCATGCCGCCATGCCGCACCAGACGCCCGACGCGATCCTCGCCGCGGCGACGTTGGTCCAGCAGCTCAACACCATCGTCGCCCGCCGCCTGCCGCCGACCGAAAGCGCGGTGCTGTCGGTGACCAAGGTGCATGGTGGCGATTCGCACAACGTCATTCCGGCGACGGTGACGCTGACCGGCACCGTCCGGACGTTCTC
Organism: Sphingomonas sp. Leaf67; assembly: GCF_001421965.1. Taxonomy (GTDB): domain Bacteria; phylum Pseudomonadota; class Alphaproteobacteria; order Sphingomonadales; family Sphingomonadaceae; genus Sphingomonas. Next base: position 939,567 of record NZ_LMLP01000001.1, on the reverse strand, counting down.
TCCGCAAGTGCAGGACCGGATCGAGGAGTCGCTACGCGCGATCTGCGACGGGGTCGCCCGGTCGAGCGAGACGCAGATCGCGGTCGACTATATCCGCTATTATCCCGCGACGGTGAACGATGCCGAAAGCGCCGCGATCGCGCTGGCGGCGGCACGGGCGGTGTGCGGCGATGCGCTGGAAGCACCGGCCCCCGCGTTCACGTCGGAGGACTTCGCCTTCATGCTGCGTGCCCGGCCCGGTGCCTATCTGTGGATGGGCCAGCGCGACGACACCCATGTCGCGGCGCTCCATCACCCGGCCTATGACTTCAACGACGCGGTGACGCCGATCGGCATCGCGTGGTTCGCCGAATTGGCCAGGAATCAGCTTCCCGTCGGCTGACGGCACGAATGCGTCGGCGCACCACGCCCAAAGCCGCATTTCGTTCCGAAGGTGTCACAGCTTCGCAACAAAATGCTTGAGCCCCCCCCGCATGATGCAGATGCCGCAGAGGTGGCGCTACATCGACCAGCCGGTCCATCGAAACCGGGACGAAGGTCGGGACGCCATCAGGTCGAGGACGACGCGATAGCCGTTTCACGCTTGGGGGTTCAAATGCGCAACCGACATCTGCTTTTCTTCAGCGCCGCCAATCTGGCGCTTCTGGCACCGACCACGGTGTCGGCACAGGAACTGGCCGCCGCCACGACTGCCTCGACAACCGCGCCCGAGGAGGCGGGGCAGCCCGGCGAGAGCGAGATCGTCGTCGAGGGCGTTCGCCAGCAATATGTGGCGAACGTTCCGACGATCGAGGTGCCCCAGAGCATCCAGATCCTGTCGTCGGAAACGTTGAAGGATGCCGGCATCACCCGGCTCGACAACGCGCTCGACTTCGCGACCGGCATCGCCCGGCAGAACAACTTCGGCGGTCTGTTCGATGTGTTCGCCTGTCGCGGTTTCAGCGGTGACGAAGGTGCGGGCAGCAACTATCTGGTCAACGGCTTCAACGCCGCCCGCGGCTATGGCGGCGCGCGCGACACGTCGAACGTGCAGCAGGTGCAGGTGCTGAAGGGGCCGAATTCGGCGCTGTTCGGGCGCGGTGAGCCGGGCTGTACCGTCAACATCATCACCAAGAAGCCGGGTTTCGACCTGCATGGTGGCGTGATCCTGTCGGCGGGCAGCTACAACAATTTCCGCAGCGAAGGCGATTTCAACGTACCGCTGTCGGACCGGGTCGCGGTGCGCGTGACCGGTGCCGCCGAGTCCGCGGACAGCTTCCGCGATTTCCTGTCGAGCGAGAAGGTCACGGTCACGCCGTCGATCCTCGCCAAGCTCGGGCAGGACAGCTCGATCAGCTATGAATTCGAATATATCGATCAGAAGGTCGTCTTCGACCGCGGCATCGTCGCGCCGACCGGCGACCTGAAGCTCGTGCCGCGCGAACGCTTTTTCGGCGAGCCCGGCGACGGCCCGGTCCATGTCCGCGCCATGGGCCATCAGGCGCAGTTGCAGCACGACTTCAGCCCCGACTGGTCGCTGGTGCTGGGCGTCGGCTATCGCGACACCTTCTTCAAGGGCGTGTCGACCGAAGCCGAACTCGCTGCCGGGCGTCAGCGCATCTATACCGACGGCACCACCCTGTCGCGCCAGCGCCGCGAACGTGACTATTCGACGACCGACCTGACCTTCCGCGGGGAAGTGAGCGGAGAATTCGGCACCGGGCCGCTGCAGCATCACATGATCGTCGGCGCCGACTGGGACGATTACCAGCTCGATGTCGTCCAGAACCGCTATCGCCCGCCCGTCGTGGCGTCGCAGACTGCCGGCAATCTGGCACTCGGCAACCGCATCGACATCTTCAACCCGGTCTATGGCAAGCTGCCCGTCCCCGGCCGGTTCCAGAGCTATGTGGAACGGCAGAATAGCTGGGGTGCCTATCTGCAGGATCAGGTCGACGTGACCGATGCGCTGAAGGTCCGCTTTGGCGGTCGCTTCGACAATTTCGAACAGATCGTCGACGACCGCGTCGCTGCGCGTCGCACGATGCAGGAAAAGACCGCGTTCAGCCCGTCGGTCGGCGCGACCTATCTGTTCGGTGACGATGTCTCGATCTACGCGAATTACGGTCGCGGTTTCCGCCCGAACAACGGGACCGACGCGAACAACAACGCCTTCGAACCCGAACGCACCGTGTCCTATGAAGCCGGGGCGAAGATATCGCTCCTACGCAAGCGGTTGACCGGTACGCTCGCCTTTTTCAAGACGACCAAGGACAACGTGCTGACCGCCGACCCGATCAACGCCAATTTTTCGCTGGCGGTGGGCAAGGCGCGCAGCAAGGGCGTCGAGGCGGAATTGTCGGGCAACCTGCCGGCCGGGTTCCGGGTCCAGCTGAATTACGCCTATATCGATGCCGAAGTGGCGCAGAACGCGCTCGACCCCAATTTCGGCTTCGGCCTGCGCGAGGGTGATCCGCTGCTCAACATTCCCAAGAACAGCGGCAGCGCGCTGCTGTTCAAGGACTTCGATATCGGCAGCAGCCGGCTGACGCTGGGTGCAGGCGTGAACTACGTCGGCAAGCGGCTGGGCGAGACCGGCTTCCGCTTTGCGAACGGCGAATTCTACTATCTGCCCGCCTATACGCTGACCCGGGTCATGGCGTCGTACGAACCAACCGAGCGGCTGCGCGTGTCGAGCGAGGTGACGAACCTGTTCGACGAACATTATTTCCCGAGCTCCTATTCGCGGCTGTGGACGCTGCCCGGCGCGCCGCGCCAGTTCATGGTCCGCGTCGGCTATTCCTACTGAACTACCCTCGGCCGGCGCCTGCCACGCGCCGGCCGTCGTCCGATCGTCTAGCGAGATGTGAGGTGTCATGACCCGCCAACGCCCGCTGCACGCATCGAACATGCGCGACGCTGGTTTTCATCGTGGCGCACGCGCCGGAATGATCGGTTGAGGGGCGATCGCTTCGCCTGCGTACATATCGGGGACGGTGGTTCGCCGTCCCCCATCCGGAGTATCTGCCCATGCGTCACATCCTGACCGGTTTCGCCGCTGCTGCCCTGTTCGCTGCCCCGGCATTTGCCCATCCCAAGCTGGTGTCGGCGACGCCGGCCGCCGACGCGAAGGTCGCGGCAGGTCCCAAGACGCTGACGCTGACCTTTTCCGAGAAGCTGGTCGCGCCATTGTCCGGTGCGGAACTGACCATGTTGCCGATGCCGGGCATGGGCCCGCACCGCATCCCCGCCACCGCGAAGGTCGGCAATGACGGCAGTTCGCTGGTGCTGACGCTGGCCCGTCCGCTGCCGCGTGGCAGCTACCGTGTCGACTGGCATGTGGTATCGACCGATACCCACCGGGTGACCGGCAGCTACACGATCACGGTGGGCTGACCTTGGACGCGGCCGCGTTCGTCGTTGTGCGCGGCCTGTTGCTGGCAGTCCTGCCGGCGACGTTCGGGCTGGCGCTGTTCGCCCGAAAAGGTCTGGCCGGGCGGCGGGGGTTGATCGTCACCACCGTCGCCGCGCTGCTCCTGTCCGGTGTCGCCTTCGCCCTGATGGCGGCGGAGATGACCGGGGCGGGGGTCGGATCGCTCGATCGCGACCTGCTATGGATGCTGGTGCGCGAGACGACGCCGGGCACCGCCTTCGTGATCCGCAATGCCGCGCTGGTGGCGATGCTGGTCGCGCTGCTCGTGCCACGGCCCCGCTTCACCCTCGTCGCGCTGCTGGCCGCGATCGCCAGCGCAACGCTGGCGTGGAACGGCCATGGCGCGATGCACGAGGGGGCGGCGGGCTGGCGGCATCTGGTCGCCGACATCCTGCATATTCTGGCAGCGGGGGCGTGGATCGGGGCGCTGACGGTGTTCGTCGGACTGGCGCTGCGCCGATCGGGGCAGGCCGGGGATGCACTCGCGGGTTTTGCGGGAATGGGCACGGCGATCGTCGCCACGATCCTGCTGACCGGCATCGTCAACGCAGCCATGATGGTCGGCATCGATGGGGTCGCCCGGCTCGGCGACACCCTGTACGGACGGTTGCTGCTCGCCAAGCTGGCGCTGTTCGCCCTGATGCTGGCGCTCGCCGCGGCCAACCGTTTCGTCCTGACTCCGCGCCTTGCCGCCAGCGGCGACGTGCGCGCGCTACGGATCAGCCTGTCGATCGAGTTCGCCGCTGCCATATTGATTATACTGCTGATCGGCTGGGCCGGCACGCTCGAACCACCGGTGTCGGCCGCTTCCTGAACGCATCTGCGTTTGTCGGACGCCTGAGCGCGCTTTCCTTCGGGCAATCGGGAACGCAGGGCGCTGACGCGACCCGGGGCCGGTCACATGGAAAACGAAGTATCGGCATCCGGGGGGGATGCATCGACGCCGACAACTTCGGGAGCGTCATCGATGCCAACGGTTGCGATGGACGTCAGCTGTCGCCCGGCGGGGTGGGGACGGGGGCAGTGTTCCGATCGTGCGAAATTTGCACGATCCGCGCGGCTGCCTCAACGGCGGCGGCCAACATGGCGTTGCGCTCCGCCGACGAGATGGACGGGCGCGGCTTGTCGTCGAGGACGCTGATGACGCCGACGGGCAGTCGGCCGTGCGGGCGGATCAGCGATGCCGCGTAATAGCGGAACCTGCCCACCTCACCATTTACCCACGGGTTCTCGGCAAATCGTTTGTCAGCGCAAAGGTCAGGCACGACGAACAGATCGTCGTCAGCGTACAGCGCATGCCCCGACAGCGAATTCCTGCGACGATATGCGCCGATCGCGAATCCATGCGCAGCGATCACATATTGTGTCTCGCCGTACAGAACCGACAGCAACGAAGCCTTGCCGAGAACTTGCCGGCAAGCCTTGGTGCAGATCGCTTCCAGCACCGCATCGCCCCTGGCCTCAAGCACACCCGTTTCGATCACGGCACGCTCGCGCTCCGGATCATTGGCCCCTGTCGGCGGCGGAGAAAAATACGAGACGCCCACAAAAGTCCCCTTCGCTATCATCGGCGTCCTTAACTGCCCGGAACGCGTTAACAACCAACGATTATTTTGGAACTGTCTCGTTTTAGCCCATGCTGCCCCCGCAACACGTCACGTTAACTGCAACGTTACTCCATCCTGACGGATGCTGTGGTTACCAATCTTGTCCGCTACCATCCCCACGATGCCGGGCATCGCCGGAACCCCGGGCCGTTCCACCCTGTCGACGTTTCGTCGCGTCTTCGCGTCAAAAAAACGCGGAATGTGATTTAGCAAGCGCCAAACTTGCTTGATCCCGGCGGTTGTACGAAGGCAGTCGGATGCTGGTACTGCTCCTCGTCTCGCTTGTCGGCAGCTGCCTTCTGCCGCAGATCGCCCGGTTCATGGGGCGTGGTGCCGGACTGATCATCGCGTTGTTCCCGCTCGGCCTGTTCGCGGCGTTTATCCGCATGTCCGACATCGTCGAGCGTGGATGGGTGCGGGGCGAGGGCAAGGACTGGGCACCCTCGGTCGGGTTGGACCTGACATTGCGGCTCGATGGATTTTCGTTCCTGTTCTGCCTGTTGATTACCGGGATCGGGACGTTGGTGATCGTCTATGCCGGCGGCTATCTGACGGGGAAGCCACGGCATCAGCGGGCACGGTTCTTCACGCTGATCCTGTTGTTCATGACCGCGATGCTCGGCACCGTGCTCGCCGACAATCTGCTGCTGATGGTGACGATGTGGGAGGCGACGAGCATTCTGTCGTTCCTGCTGATCGGGTTCGACAGCCGTTCCGCGCGGGCCCGGCGCGCAGCGTTGATGGCGTTGCAGGTGACGGCGGGCGGCGGGCTGGCGCTGGTCGCGGCGGTGGCGATGATCGCGCATGTGCTGGGCACCTTCTCGCTCGCGCAGACGATCGATCGCACGCCGGAGCTGATCGCGAGTAGCTGGTCAGCACCGATCATCGTCGCGGTGATGATCGCCGGCTTCACCAAATCGGCCCAGTTCCCGTTCCATTTCTGGCTGCCCAACGCGATGCAGGCCCCCACGCCGGCGTCGGCCTTCCTGCATTCCGCGACGATGGTGAAGCTCGGCATCTATCTGCTCGCGCGGTTCGAACCGGTGATCGCGGCAACGGTGTGGGGCCGCAACGTGATGATTGCGGTCGCGTGCATCACCATGCTGGTCGCGGCGGTACAGGCGTTGCGGGCGGAGAGCTTCAAGGCGGCGCTCGCCTATTCGACGATCGCCTCGCTCGGCATTCTCGTCCTGCTGGTCGGGCTGGACGGGCCGACCGCGACGGTGGCGATGATCGGCTTCCTGATCGCCCATGCGCTGTACAAGGCGGCGTTGTTCTTCTGCGCCGGATCGGTGCTGCACATGACCGGACAGGGATCGTTGCGCGCGCTGGGCGGACTCGCCCGGAAAATGCCGCTGACTGCCCTCGCCTGTATCGGGGCCAGCCTGTCGATGGCGGGGATACCGCCCTTTTTCGGTTTCATTACCAAGGAATTCCTGTTCCAGGCGCAGATCGAGAGCAGTTGGGAAAGCGTACCGATCGCGATCGCCGTACTGGTCAATGCGGTGATGGTCGCCGTCGCGTCGGTCGTGACGCTGCGGCCCTTCTTCCTGAAGCCCGGCGCGCCGATCGAGTTCAAGAATCGCGAGAGCCTGTCGCTGGGCTTGCCGCCGCTGTTCCTGTCGCTGCTCGGCCTGTTCCTCAGCCTCAATCCGGGATGGATCGAGCGCGTGGTCGTCAGCCCGGCGGTCGCGGCGGTCTATCGTCGGCCGATCCCGGTCGATGTCGCGGTATGGCACGGCGTCACGCCGATGCTGTTGCTGAGTGGTCTGGTCGTCGTCGTCGGCATCGCCATCTCGGTGTTCTGGCGTCGCATTCACCTGTTCCTGCGCGATAGCGACCGGTTCGAACGCTTTGCGATCGAACGCCTGTGGGAATCGAGTCAGCGGGCGCTGCCATGGCTGTCGGCGCATGCGGTCAACTGGACCGAACACAGCGATCTGCGCGTCTTGCTGGGCATCGTCCTCGCCACGATCGCCGGCATCACCGGGTGGTCGATCGTCGCGGTCGGGGCGCCGGTGCGGATCGCGGTCGGTGAGATGCCGCATCTGGCCGATGCCGCGATCGCCCTGGCGGCGGTCGTCGGTGCCGTCGTCGCGGCGCGGTCGCAACACCTGATCACGACGATGCTGGCCGTCGGCCTGACCGGCTTCGCCGTCGCGATCCTGTTCATGACCGGCGGTGCGCCCGACCTCGCCATCACGCAGTTCACCGTCGAGGCGTTGCTGGTCGTCCTGTTGACCGCGATGCTGGCGACGCTGCCGCTGATTGCCGGGCGGACGCGCAACCCGGCGCAGCGGTGGGTCGATGCCGGCCTCGCCGGGGCGCTGGCGCTGGTCCTGCTGGTCGCGACGCTGGACGCGGCGGCGGCGATCCATGGTGCGCCGGCCTCCGACTTTTTCGGTCGGATGAGCTATATCGCCGGGCGGGGGCACAATGTCGTCAACGTCATCCTCGTCGATTTCCGCGCGTTCGATACGCTGGGCGAAACGGCGGTCATCGCCGCCGCCGCGCTGCTGGGATCGGCGCTGTTCTTCCGTCCGGGCGACGAAGACCGCCCCGTCCGTGGCGACGTCCATTTCGGCTTTGCAATGGCGGCGGGGCCGCTGTTCGCGCTGTTGCTGGCGGCATCGGTCGCGATCCTGTGGCGCGGCCATGACCAGCCCGGCGGCGGGTTCATCGGCGGGTTGGTCGCATCGCTCGCCTTCGCCGTCCTGTCGCTGGCGCGCGGGCCGATCGCCGCAGCGCGCAGCTTGCGGATGCCACCGACCGTGCTGGTCGGGGCCGGACTGTTGCTGGCGGTGGCCAGCGGCCTGCCGGGCATGATCGGCGGCGGGGCGTATCTGACCCATACATGGTGGGAACCGGGCGGATGGTTGCCGAAACTCGGCACGACGCTGTTGTTCGACATCGGCGTCTATCTGGTCGTGCTGGGCGCGGTGCTGACCTATCTCTTCGGATTGCAGAAGGAGGCGGTACGATGATCCTGCTCCACGCCGTCGCCGCTGCGATCGTCATCGCCTGTGCGCTGCATATGGTGTTGTCGCGCAATCTGGTGCGGATCCTGCTGGGGCTGGCGCTGCTGGCAACCGGCACGAACCTGATGCTGTTCGTCGCCGGTGGACGGGGCGGGCGGCAACCGCCGTTGATCCGGGAGGGGGCGAAGACGCTCGGCGTGTCGGCCGATCCGACGATCCAGGCGCTGATCCTGACCGCGATCGTCATCGGCCTCGCCCTGACGGTCATCCTCGCGACGGTCGTTTTGCGCGGGTGGCACGCGACGGGATCGCTCGACGCGCGCGATCTCGATCTGGTCGAACCACGGCCCACGACCAAACCGGTCGAACCGTCATGATGCCCGACGCCCTGTTGTTGCTGGCGCCGGTCGTCCTGCCGCTGGCCGGCGGCGCGGTCGCGATGGTGCTGCGCCGGCGGCCGCGGCTGGTTGAGCCGTTCGCGGGCGGCATCGTCGCGCTGACCGTGCTCGCATCGTTCGCGCTGTTGCTGCGGACGCTCGATCGCGACAGCCTTGCCGTCACGATCTTCGGGGGCTGGCCGGGCGGGATCGGCGTGGGCTTTGCCGCGCGCCTGCCGGGCGTCGCGCTGGTCGCCGTCGTGGCGCTGGTCGCCTGCGCCGCGGCGATCTTCGCACGGGCGGACATCGGCGACCGGCGGCGGCGGGCGGGCTATGACGCGTTGATGCTGGCGCTGATCGGGGCGGTCGACGGCGCGTTGCTGACGACCGACCTGTTCAACCTGTATGTCTGGTTCGAACTGGCGCTGGTCGCGGCGCTGGGACTGATCCTGCTCGACCGGCGGCGGCATCAGGTCGGCGGTGCGACCCGCTATGCCGTGTTCGGCATGGTCGGTGCGACGGCGATCCTGATCGGCATCGGGCTGCTCTACGGCGTGACCGGCACGCTCGACATGGCCAGCCTCGCGACGATCCTCAAGTCGCGCCCGCCCAGCGTCACGACCGGCGTCGCCGCGGCGCTCCTGCTGTCGGGCTTTGCACTCAAATCCGGTCTTGCCCCCTTCCATGTCTGGCTCCCCGCTTCCTACGCCGCCGCGCCGTTGACGGTTGCGGCGGTGTTTGCGGCGTTGATGACGAAGATGGGCTTCTTCGCGCTGATGCTCGTGATGGCCGGCATGTTCGGCAGCGGCGCGGCGCAGCTGTATCCGGTCATCGCCGTGCTGGCCGCCGTGACGATGCTGCTGTGCGCGCTGGCGACGCTGGCGCAGACCGACATGCGCCGGCTGATCGGCTATCATGTCGTGGCGCAGGTCGGGTATATGGCGGCCGGGCTGGCGATCGGGTCGGCGATGGGACTGGCGGCGGCGACCTTCACCATGATTCATTCAATGATCGTGCAGGCGAACCTGTTCCTTGGCATCGGTGCGATCCGCCGCGCGACCGGCAGCTGGGACCTGAAGCGTAGCGGCGGCATGGTGCGGTCGGACCGGTGGTTCGTATTTCTGTTCGCAGTGCCGATGCTGTCGCTGGCGGGTATTCCACCGCTCTCCGGTTTCTGGGCAAAGCTGTTCGTCCTGCGGGCGTCGGTTGATGCCGGCATGGGCTGGCTGGCGCTGATCGCGCTGATCGCCGCGCTGCTGACGATCGTTTCGGTCGCCAATTTGTGGTCGGAAACCTGTTGGAAGGCGCTGCCGACCGATCGCCAGCCGCGCCGCGTGCCGACCGCGATGAAGGCGGGGATGGCGGTGCTGTCCGCCGCGACGCTTGCCATCGGGCTGTTCCCACAATCGCTGTGGGTCGTCGCACGAACCTCGGCGCGCACCTTGACGGAGTTGGGGCTATGACCATCGTGCGGCGGATCGTTGCCGTCCCAGCCCTGCTGGCGGTGTTCCTGTGGGATCTGGTCTTCTCGTCGTTTCGGGTGGCGGCGGTAGTGTTGCGCCCCCGGTTGCGGAACCGGCCCGCCATTCTCGTGATGACGACCGACCTTCGACAGCCATGGGCGGTAGCGCTGCTCGCCTATTTCACGTCACTTACGCCCGGATCGACGTGCCTGCATGTGTCGGGCGATCGCCGCCGGCTGTATCTCCACGTGCTCGACGCGCCCGATCCACTCGCGACGATCGCGCGGTTTCGGCGGTTGTACGAACGCTGGATACGGGAGTTGGCGGCATGATCGCGTTCGATCTGGCCGGCATCGCGTGGGGGCTGATGGCACTGCTCGGCGTCGCGCTGGCGCTGGCGGCGTGGCGGATGCTGCGTGGCCCGACGCCGGCCGACCGCTTCGTCGCGTTCGACATGCTGACCGCCATCGCGGTCGCCTTCTCCGCGTTGACCGCCGTCGCAACGGGGCGCAGCGGCTTTCTCGACGTCGCGCTGGTCCTGTCGCTCGTCAGCTTCGTCGCGACGTCCGCGTTCGCTCTCTTCCTCGAACAGCGAAAGCAGCCCTGACCATGGCGCTCGCCGAAATTTCCCTGTCGATGTCCGCCGGTGTGCTGTTGATGGCGGCCGGGGTCGCCTTTCTGCTGGTCGCCGCCATCGGCCTCGTCCGCCTGCCCGACGCATTGCAACGGATGCACAGCGCGACGAAGGCGGGGACGCTCGGCACGGCGCTGGTGATCGTCGGCGCGATGCTGCTGGGCGAAGTCGCGCGGCCGCAGACGGGATTGTTGACGATCCTCTTCCTGCTCGTAACCCTACCCTTCGGCGCACAACTGCTCGGCCGGGCAACCTATGTGGCGCGTACGCCGCTCGACGGGATCACCGACGATCCACTGGCCAGCGACGAACAGTTCGCGGCAGGAAAGCCGCCGTCGGGCGATCGGTAGATGCCGGGCAGTCGTCGCCCGACCGGCCGCGCGGCCTTGGGCCGGTAATCGCGATCGGGCTCGATGGATTGGCACAGGATGCTCGCCGGGGGATCAGGTCGAACTAACCAGTCGCTCCACCGTCCTCGCAAGATGGCTCAGCGCGTAGATGTCGAACGTATCCAATCGCGGCTCCGTGTCGGCCACACAGAGTGCGCCAAGCGCGTACCCTGCGCGGTTGACCAGCGGTATACCTGCATAGAAGCGAATATGCGGTGCCTCGATCACTGCTGGATTTCTTGCGAACCGAACATCCGCCAGCGTGTCCAGCACGATGAGAGGCTCGCCGGGTCTCAAGATGGTATGGGCGCAGAACGCTTCGCTACGCGGACCCTCTTCCGCGTCGAGCCCGATCCGAGCCGCGAACCACTGTCGGGCACGATCGATGATCGTCACCGCCGCTATTGGTGTTTTGGCAAGCCGGGCCGCGTCCTCGACGATCGACTGCAGTGCCGGATTGTTGGCACGCCGTGTGATGCCGGTCCGATCGACGGCTGCCTGCCGCTGCATCTCGTTCGCCCCGATCGGCCCGTACGCTCCCACAAGCGCCCTCCTGTGTTTTTTCTAAAGATAAAGCTAACCAAGCCATAGGTTTAGGTAAAGGGCAGTCGTCGTGTCACCGGCGGAATTCTGGATGGTCGGTGGCAGGAGCCGCTGATTGGCGGCGGTCCATCGTGTTCCCTGAGAATGTCGAATGGCCCTGCGAACGTTCATGGTTGCGGGCGCTGATCTGGCCATATCGATTGCACGGCCTATGGGAGTATCGCTCCGGCGTCGGCATCCGTCGCATTGCGCCGGCAGGAGTTCGTCCGGTGTCATGCGTGCGATCATCGGAAACGGCATCATATTCCTCGCGATGGTCGGGATTACGAATCCGCAACGTATCGGGACAATGCGTTGCCCGGTGGCCTGTCGTGACGAACGAGCCTGTAGGCGGTGGTGTCGCGTGACGGCAGATCCGTGCGTCGAGGACGACCGGAATGCGGAGCAATCCGTTCGGGTTTGCCGCGCCTTGTAACCTTCCGGGACGTGGACCCGGTAGCGGCGAACCGTGCCGGGATAGATATGCGGCCGCAGTTCGAAAGAATGGTCGGCCGTTCGATCACGGTAAGATGCTTCTCGTTGCGGGGCGGCCTTTCCATCCTGCGCGTGGAAGCTGTATCAAAGGGGTGAGTCTGGTGAGGCAAGCGCTCTGCGTCGAGGCTCAACGGCTTGTTACCGTACCTCGATCGGAAGCTCCGAGTTTTTCAGCGGTGAGGACATGCCAACAAACCGTTGCCGACAGCATCTTGGCGATCCGATCATCGTCCATGCCAGTTGCCATCGGCGAGTGCCCCGACGCATGGCATGCAGTGCGATCGAGGCGTACTCTGTCCAAAGCATTTGTGCGGTATCGGTCCCGATCACTGGCGCTGGTCGGGCAGATCGACGAAAGCACGCATAGCTTGATCCTCGACGGCGCATCGGCTGGGCAGGTTGCCAGCCCTGACCGGGTAGCGCGTTCGTTGATGGCGTAGGTGAACAACAGGTCGAGCTCCCGAAGCACGTTCAGCGCCACCATCGCTGGTACAATATGTAGTCCAAGTCGAAGGGCGCGGCCGATATAGAGCCGTTCCGCACGAGCGGCACCGCTGCGCAAGGCGTCAAGCGCAGGTGACCGCCCGCGATAGACCGACGCTGCGCCTGGGTTTACGGTCATGTTGAGCTTTTCAATCGTCACGGCTGGTCGAAACGCACAGCTGCCTGGCGCGCGGTGTCGGGATGTTCAAGGCATGCTTCCTTTGATACGTCGATGTAGGGACAGTCCGACGAGAATGCCGGTACCGCGTTGTGGTCGAATGCCGTCGATCAGAATTTTCGGACCGTGTCATGCGCGTCGTTGATCACGTTCCGGCGAGTAGATGCGATCGGTAACGGCGGCGAGTGTTCGTAAATTTACGACCGGATGCCTCTTCTGCGAACGGCGTAAAGCGTTATATGGTTTCCGGGGCGATATTGCCCCGTCCTTGGGACATATTGATGCCGGCATTCAAGACCCCTGATTTCAACGAGCGTACTGCTGCTGCTCGTGCAGCCAAACTGGAGGCGTTGAAGCAGTATCGTCAACGACCCGAACCTGACCCAGTCGTCGTGGCAGAGCGTAAAGCTGCCCGTGAAGCACGAGAAGCTGCGCAGGCCGAGCGGCAGGCTGCGAAGCTCGCGGCCGCTGCCTTGGCCAAGGAAGCCGCGGAACAGGCAAAAGCGGCCGCTGAAGCAGCCGCCCTTGCAGAAGCAGAAGCCGCAAAGGCGAAGCTTCCGAAGGTACCGACGGCAGCGGAACTGAAAGCGGCGCGAGATGCCCGGTACGCAGCACGCAAAGCCCGAAACTAGCGGTTTGATCGTCTTTCCCGGAGCTGCGTGACCGCGAACCCGGGAGCATTCCGCGCGCGCAGGTCGATGGCAACATCGACTGAGCCATCGCGGTGGTCGAGCGGGAGTCGGTGCAGGCGACTGCCCGCATCGGTTATTTTCTACCGTTCGATGGCGCCTTAGGCCATCCGGCAAGCGCGACGGGCCATTCGCGATTGCTCAAACGCTGAATCTGTCGAGCGGAGAAGCATTTCGTCGGGCACCGTGGTCAACCAACCGCGTGGTCCCGGCTAGAGGCGAACGCCGAACCGGGTTTTCAAGGCCTTCGTCGCGTTGCCCGGTCGTCAAGATTGCTACGACGGGTAGCCCGCATGGATGCAGCGCCGATCAAACCGCAGACGTCTGGTCCGTCTGGGGAAAGGGAGGCGATCCTCAGCGGGTCGATGCCCGCCGTTGTCAGGAAGGCATATGGTCACCCCACGTATCATACGTCAGTCTAGCTGTTTGCTCCCGGTGATTGGTGGTGCGACAACCACGAGCGAGTGGAAGGAAGCGCCAGGTTTTGCGCGGGAGCGCCACGAAGACCGAGGTTGTCCGTCGAGCGATATAACATAGTAAAGAGAGCCTGAGAGCGCTGGCAAGGTGCCACGGCGTCGACCAGAAGACGATCGCCAAGTGGCGCAAACGTTTATTGACGGTCGGTCTGCGGACCGGACCCAAAGAGGCCAGGTCCACGACGCTGACGATCGAAGAGGAGGCAGTAGCCGTGGAGGGACTGTCAGTAATTTCGTGTGCGGGCGGGCGGATGCACATTACGCCGCCATGGCGCGGATGAAGCGCTCGCCGAAGATGACGGCGAACCGGGCCTTGGCCATGGTCCACTCACGTGGCGGCATCCTCCACTCTTTCTCCGAGCGGTTCAAGATCAGGTAGAGCAGCTTGGTGGCGGCCTCGTCGCTGGGGAAATGCCCCCGGGCACGCACGGCCCGGCGCAGCTTTGAGTTGAGCGCTTCAATGGCGTTGGTGGTGTAGATGATCCGTCGGACCTCGTCGGGGAAGGCGAAGAACGGGATCACCTCGGCCCACGCGCGCCGCCAGCTCTGGCCAATGGCCGGGTAGCGGGTGCCCCAGGGCCCGGCCTCGAAGGCCGTCAGCGCCTGCTCGGCCGCCTTGGCGCTGGGTGCGCGGTAGACTTCCTTCAGCGCTGTCGCGAGGCCCTTGCGGTCCTTCCAGGAGACGAAATCCATCGAATTTCTAAGCAGATGGACAATACATGTCTGGACGACTGCCTCCGGAAATACGGCGGTGATGGCATCGGGAAAGCCCTTCAGCCCGTCGACGACGGCAAGGAGGATATCCTCGGTGCCGCGGTTCCTGAGCTCGTTCATGACCCTGAGCCAGAATTTGGCGCCCAGCCTCACTGACGATGATCCCCCGGATCATCGTCCGGGCGTTCGGCTTCTGCTCTAGCCACAGGCCCGGCACCTCCTTGGTGCCATCGGCGCGAACGCCCAGCGCGATGTGGATGGCTTTGTTGCGCACCATGCCTTCGTCGCGGATCTTCACCCGCAAGGCGTCGAAGAAGACGAGCGGATAGACCGGATCGAGCGGCCGTTGCTGCCAGGTCGCCACCTCGTCGAGCACGGCGNTCGTCGCGGATCTTCACCCGCAAGGCGTCGAAGAAGACGAGCGGATAGACCGGATCGAGCGGCCGTTGCTGCCAGGTCGCCACCTCGTCGAGCACGGCGTCGGTCACCGTCGAGATCAGGTCTGGCGACACGTCGATGCCATACAGATCGTGCAGGTGCCCGGTGATCTCCCGGGTGCTCATGCCCCGCGCGTACATCGACACGATCTTCTCATCGAAGCCGGGGAAGCGCCGCTGGTATTTGGCGATCAGTTGCGGGTCGAAGCTNCTCCCGGGTGCTCATGCCCCGCGCGTACATCGACACGATCTTCTCATCGAAGCCGGGGAAGCGCCGCTGGTATTTGGCGATCAGTTGCGGGTCGAAGCTAGCCTGCCGGTCGCGCGGTACGTCGATCGCCAGCTTGCCCGTATCAGTCGTGATCGTCTTCCGACCGTAGCCGTTGCGCGAATTGCCGGCGCCGTCACCCCGGCCAACAGCTGATCCAGAAGATCATTCGGTATCGCAGGCTCTTTGCGTCGAGACATATCGGGGCTCCTTCGTTCCCGTTATGCCCGTCCGCACACGAAATTCCTGACAGGCCCGGCCAGATCAGCGCCATCTTCACCGACGCCAACTCCTGCTACCACCTCGCCTTCGCGCGGATCGGCGCGCCCGAACCCACCAACAGACCAAGGCGCAGACGCATCTGATCGAATCGTCCAAAACGCCTCGTTTCGCGACATGCTGGCCCGCTTCAACCGCCGAACCAAGCGCGCCTCCAAGACCCAACAGATGCTCGAGATCACCCTCGACATCTTCCTCGCCAGAAAACGTCTACAGAGTCTGAATTGAACATTCCCGGGTGCGGAGGGAGACTCGAGCTTGAAAAAGCCCGACGCCTTGGCCGCGGGTCGATCCCCGCGGGTGCGGGGGAGACTGGCGCAATCACGCGGAAGACGCGCTCGCCCGGGGTCGATCCCCGCGGGTGCGGGGGAGACCGGCACCGGATGGGCTGGACGCGTCCCAGATACGGTCGATCCCCGCGGGTGCGGGGGAGACACGGTGCTGATCGGGCTATCCGCCGACCGGTCGGGTCGATCCCCGCGGGTGCAGGGGAGACGCCGAAAGCGGCAACGTGGCGGCCGAAAAGGAGGGTCGATCCCCGCGGGTGCGGGGGAGACATTGGCGGTCTGGCGCTTGACCGCCGCTGGCAGGGTCGATCCCCGCGGGTGCGGGGGAGACATCAGCGCCAACGTGGTGCCGACCTGTCCGTTGGGTCGATCCCCGCGGGTGCGGGGGAGACCAGCAACATCACGAAGGGCGATAACCCCCGGCGGGTCGATCCCCGCGGGTGCGGGGGAGACGGGCTGCAACTGGGTGCGGTGGGAGAGGTGTCGGGTCGATCCCCGCGGGTGCGGGGGAGACCCAATGCCCAAACGCTTGTCGGTAGCCTCGTAGGGTCGATCCCCGCGGGTGCGGGGGAGACTAGTCGTCGCAATCCGCCATAATGGCACGACGGGGTCGATCCCCGCGGGTGCGGGGGAGACGCACCGGCTCCCCCCTCACTGAATCCGGGATTGGGTCGATCCCCGCGGGTGCGGGGGAGACCAGCCGTAGCGCCATGCCAGCGCATTCGGGTCGGGTCGATCCCCGCGGGTGCGGGGGAGACAGCTTTTAAGGACGGCCGCGAGGTTCTTGTTGGGGTCGATCCCCGCGGGTGCGGGGGAGACGTAGCTGCGGCCCGACGTGATCGCGAAGCCCAGGGTCGATCCCCGCGGGTGCGGGGGAGACGTCGAGGCCATCCATTCGCCTGCGTACAGCCGGGATCGATCCCCGCGGGTGCGGGGGAGACGCCTCCAGCACGGCCTTGCCCTTGGGCGACTGGGGTCGATCCCCGCGGGTGCGGGGGAGACGCGTTGGCGGTGCCCTTTTTGTAGGCGATCAGGGGTCGATCCCCGCGGGTGCGGGGGAGACGTCGACGCGCCACGCTTGATGTTGCCGACCTGCGGTCGATCCCCGCGGGTGCGGGGGAGACTGATGGCGAAATCAAGCTGCAGCCGGCGGACGGGGTCGATCCCCGCGGGTGCGGGGGAGACTCTATGTCCTTATGCCAGCCCGTCCCGGTCGCGGGTCGATCCCCGCGGGTGCGGGGGAGACGTCTTGCCGTGCTTTGCGATGATGGTGGTCATGGGTCGATCCCCGCGGGTGCGGGGGAGACGCATTCCGGCATTGAGCGCACGCCATGCCAGCGGGTCGATCCCCGCGGGTGCGGGGGAGACGATCGTCATGCCAAGCTGACGACTGGTCACCAGGGTCGATCCCCGCGGGTGCGGGGGAGACTTGTCCAGCGCGGTATCGGCCTTGCTCGCAGCGGGTCGATCCCCGCGGGTGCGGGGGAGACGGTCGCCGTTCCCGCTCGAATTGATCTGCGCCGGGTCGATCCCCGCGGGTGCGGGGGAGACAGCGGGGGCACGAACATGCCGATGCGCAGGAAGGGTCGATCCCCGCGGGTGCGGGGGAGACCGACGGTGATAGGATCACTGCCTGCCGAATCCGGGTCGATCCCCGCGGGTGCGGGGGAGACATCGCGTCGAAGTCTATCGCCATGCTCACGCCGGGTCGATCCCCGCGGGTGCGGGGGAGACCCAGTAATCACCACCGGATAGTCGACCCGCAGGGGTCGATCCCCGCGGGTGCGGGGGAGACGAACCGCGACAGCCGCGCAAGACCATTGCCGAAGGTCGATCCCCGCGGGTGCGGGGGAGACCGGCGCTCGATTTCCTCAACCGGGTCTTCAAGGGGTCGATCCCCGCGGGTGCGGGGGAGACCTGTGGGAGTCGGATTACCGCCGTTAGGTGGCGGGTCGATCCCCGCGGGTGCGGGGGAGACTACCGTCGACCGGCTCGCCTTCGGGGTCCTCGGGGTCGATCCCCGCGGGTGCGGGGGAGACGGCGCACCGTCGATGAACGTCATCCCCGCCCGGGGTCGATCCCCGCGGGTGCGGGGGAGACGGCCTCGTAGACGAACCGAAGCGTTTCCTCACGGGTCGATCCCCGCGGGTGCGGGGGAGACCCGCGCTGTCGAGCGCGATCGAGAGCAACGTCGGGTCGATCCCCGCGGGTGCGGGGGAGACCAACCGGTAGGCGTGGTCCGTCAGTGCCGAGCGGGTCGATCCCCGCGGGTGCGGGGGAGACTGGAAAGCATTTGGGAACGCAAGACTTGGATGCGGTCGATCCCCGCGGGTCCGGGGGAGACAAGGTCGGGCCGATCGGGCCGATTTTCTCGCAGGGTCGATCCCCGCGGGTGCGGGGGAGACGTAGCGCCCAGCGTGTTGCCGAACTGCACATGGGGTCGATCCCCGCGGGTGCGGGGGAGACGAAGTAATGCTCGACAGGGTGCCGCGCTGCTCGGGTCGATCCCCGCGGGTGCGGGGGAGACTTGCCGACCGCGATGCACAGCGCCCCGAATGCGGGTCGATCCCCGCGGGTGCGGGGGAGACTCCTCGATCTCGGCGTAGAAGTCGAACGGGTCGGGTCGATCCCCGCGGGTGCGGGGGAGACGCCCCCCTGATATTCCGCAAGGTGCTAGGATCGGGTCGATCCCCGCGGGTGCGGGGGAGACCGCTGGCCGGGCTTTGACCCGGCCGGCACCCTGGGTCGATCCCCGCGGGTGCGGGGGAGACGAAAGGTTGAGGCTCTTAGCGACCTGAAGTGCGGGTCGATCCCCGCGGGTGCGGGGGAGACCCTCGCGCGCGTTTTCGAGATCATAGCCGGCGAGGGTCGATCCCCGCGGGTGCGGGGGAGACGATATCCAGTCGGATCCGGAATATTCGGCGGCGGGTCGATCCCCGCGGGTGCGGGGGAGACTCTTCGGCGACCAGGTTCGCGACCTCGTCGGCGGGTCGATCCCCGCGGGTGCGGGGGAGACGGCGAGGAAGCGACTGCCGCAATCCGGCACCAGGGTCGATCCCCGCGGGTGCGGGGGAGACGCCAGTGCCGCCACCGTCGCCCGCAAGCCCGAGGGTCGATCCCCGCGGGTGCGGGGGAGACAGCGGACATGACATGGCAGTTTGCGTTGGCGGGGGTCGATCCCCGCGGGTGCGGGGGAGACGGGGGGAAGTCGATTACCCAATCCGATTGGAAGGGTCGATCCCCGCGGGTGCGGGGGAGACTCTGCCGGTCAACTGCCTCGTTTCGTTCACAATGTCAAAGATCGCCTGTCGCGCACCCTTCAGAACCTTACCCCGGCGGTTCGGGGATCTGGCGTCCCGACAATGCGCGGCGGACCAGGAGGATGCCGTCATGTGCGACCACGTCCTTGGGCGGTTCGCCAAGGACCGACAGGCCGAGGCCACCCGCCGATGCCGGCTCGGCCCAGCACATGACGATGCTGCCACGGCGCAGGCGGGTGTGCCATTCCTCGACGACGGTCCAGATGCGGCCGCGCACGCCGGCGCTCATGCGGGGCTGGGCGTAGACGCCGGGGGCGAGTTCGAGCATCGCTGAGCCGAGGAAGCCGCGATAGCGGTCCTCGACGTCGCGGGTGATGACGACGGTCAGCGGCACGGCGTCAGCCGTGATCGGACGATAGCGGCGTGACGGCGGACGGACCGGGCGGCTCCGTCGCGCTGGCCGGCATCAATAATGCCTTGATGCGGTCGATCATGCCGGGGATCACGCTGCGCTGGCGGAAGAGCAGTGCGGCGCGTTTGCGGACCAGCCGTTCGATCGGCGCCGCCCCCCGTGCCCGCGCTTCGCGCACCGCGCCGAAGGCGATGTCGAGCAGCACGTCGTGGCGATACAGATCGCCGATATCGAGCACGAAGCTCTGCCCCGAATCCTCGTGGACGAAGCCCAGTTGCGGGATCGCGCCGGTCGCGGCGACGGCGACCGCGGCGGCGGCGGTCATCGCCGATCCGGCATGGTTGATCGCCTGGTTGGCGAGGTCGCCGGCCTCCGGGTTTTCGCGGTCGTAGCGGCGACCGTTCCACACGATGCCGTGGCGTTCGGCGGCAAGGACATAGGCGCGCTTGATCCGCGCGCCCTCCTGTCCGCGCAGCACGGCGATGTCGCGGGTCCGAACGATCTCGCCGAAGCGCATCGCGTACATGGCGCGTGCGGTTTCCATGCGCAGCTTCGGATCGGCCCAGCGGCGGACCTGCGCGCGGGCCAGCGCCGAACTGTCGGGCATCAGCGGCGGCGCGGTGTAGAAGCGCACCGCCCCGTCGCCGATCGCCGCCAAGGCGCAGCCATGGCGGGCGAGCAGGCGCAGCGCGTCATGGGTAACGCTCGACCCTGGCCCCAGCAACACGATCGAGATGGCATGATACGGAATCTGGTAATCGCCCGCGCCCAGCGCCCCGCCGCCCGCCGTCACGAACCGCAGGCAGCCATCCTCCACCTCCAGCCGTCCGCGATCCAGCCATACCAGCCCCTGCCGGTCGGCATGGGGAATCCGAGCCTTTTCAAGGCCGAGGCGGCCGGACAGCATCTACCCGGCCCGGGTCGGCGGGGCGAGCAGCAACATGCCATAGCCGAAGCCGGAATGCCGCCCGATCCCCTTGGCCAGCAACCCGGCAAAGGCCGCCGGATCGGCGATGGTCAGCGTTCCGCCGATCAGCGCGTCCGGCCCCTCGACCCGGTGGGTGCGGCGTCCTTCGCTGCGGTGCGTATTGCGCAAGGCGCGCGTGCGGCGGAACAGCCGGAGGTCGGCATGGTCCAGCGTCGCGGTACCGGCGAGGCGCGTTGTCAGCCAGTCGATATAGACCGCCGCCCGGTCGACGGTGTCGGGGTCGCCGCCCGCCCGTTCGATCCGTTCGCGCGCGGCGACATGGGCGTCGATCTCGCCCGCGTTGCGCTGCCATGCGTCCGATCGGCCGGCACGTTCTGCGCGAACCGTCTTGCCGAACCGTACGACCGGGCGCACCCGCACTTCGAAGCCGTAGCGCGCGCCTTCCCGCCAGGTCCCGGGCATCGGCTGTAGCCTGGGATCGCCGTCGAACACCGCCTGGACATCGGTATCGGCCGTTGGCAGTGCTGCGGCGTCGTCGAACGCGGCACGATCCTGAACATAGCCCAGCAGATGCGGCCCCTTCCCATGGTCGGGCAGGAACCGGAACGGGCGCGGCGCGGCATCGCCGAACCGTGCGAGGAGCGCGGCATGCAGCGCATAACCAAAATCCTCGTCGCTCAGCCGCCGCGCCACTGCGAACGCCGCCAGCGCACGGACATCAATGCCGATACGGGCGAGGTACAGGGTCATGGCGTGAACCCCGGCCAGTCGAGCCGGCCGACCATCACCCGACGCAGCCCGGCATGAACCCCGGCGGGCCAGTGGCGTTCGTCGGTCAGTTCCTCGGTCTGCGCATCCGGTGCAACGACGCCGCCGGTCGGTTCGCCGAACGGCCATTGTGCGCGGATTGCGGCGGGGTGGCGAAGCTCGATCTTCGCGAACCCCAGCGTCAGCGCGTCGGGGATGGTATCGGCCTCCACCTCGCCCAGCAACAGCGGGCGCGACGGGAGGAACGGCTTGCGGCCGAGAAACAGCGGACGTTCGGGGCGGCACAGTGCCTCCGCCAATGCATCGAGATCGGGCGCGGCGTCCGCCGGTTCCAGCCGACAGGCGATCAGGACGCGGGCATCGGCGTCCATGTCGCGATAGCGGATATGCGGCGATTTATAGGTGTCGGCACCGCCCGCGCGCCTCTCCACCCGCCCGCGGGTGGTCCAGCCGCGATCATTGGCACCGAGCTGCGCGGTCTGGAACTCGCGCTCGCGCCGTCCCTCGACCACCCGCGCCGATCCGATCACCAGCCTCGCCTGCAACGCGGCATGGGCATCGACGTCGAAGCGTTCCCATCCCAGCGCATTGGCGAACAGCCCGGCGACCATCGACTTCGACGGAAAATCGCGCACCACGCCATAGGCATCGACCAGATCGCCGCCGAAGCTCATCAACGGCGCGTCGCAATCGAGCAGCAGATGTTTCACGCAGTCGCATCCCGTACGACCGATCCGGCCCATGCGGCCAGCGCGCGCAGAGGGCCGTTGGCGATGCCGGTCAGGGCAAGGTCGGGCATAGCGGTATGGCGGCGAGCTTCGCCGGTTTCGTAAAGAGTATCATAGTCGGTAAGGTGCTTTGCCATCGCCTGAGCCGTGCGTTGACCGAGCGAGCCTTCGGGATCGTGATCGGTCGTGACCGCGTCGCGAAAGGCGTTGGCCAGCGTACGCGGCTGGCGGTCGCCGGCCTCGATCAACACCAGTTCGGCGCGGCTATAGGGCGCGGTCGATCCCTTCTTCGCACCGGGCGAGATTTCAGCGACGAGGTGGACGAGATGCTCGACCACTTGCGCGGCCAGCGTCCGGTCGTGGTCGCCGGTCCAGTCCTTGCGGTCGCAACCGGTCAAGTTCGATACCAGCAAGGGTACGTCGACCACGACATAACCGTAATACAATCCGGAGGTTAGTTCGGTGTCGAATACGCCCGCGGCCCCGGCATCGTCACCTTGTTCCCGGTCGCTGAGGTCGTCGACGACGGTGAAATAATCGGTTTCGGCCTGCATCGCATGGACGGTGAAGGCATGGGCGACATGGATCGCCGCGTCGCGATTGGCTTTGGTGTCACTGGTCACCATCCGCCCGAACAGCGCGGCCTCCAGCGATGCCGCCAGCAAATTCTGGTCGCGCAACTGGTTCAGATTGTTCTTCTGTTCCTTGACCCAGATCTCGGCCGCCGCCTTCACCCCGGCTGCGCTGGCGCTTTCGGCGAGCAGGCGTTCGGCCTCGGACGCCAGCCATGCCAGTTCGGGGCGACCGAACAGCAACGCCTGCCGCTGCTGCTTGTCCTTGGCGTTCTTGCCATAGAATTTGGTGATGAACGCTTCCTCGACCGCGTCGACCATATCCTTGTCGAACCGGGCGCGCAGCGGGCCGGTGACCTCGCGTTCGATCGCCTGTTTCGAGCGGACGCCCTCTACGCTGTTGCGCTTCGCCAGTTCATGCAGCGCGTGGCGGTCGTCGGCCATGCGCCAATGCCGCTTCAGGCATTGCGACGACACACGGGTCCGCGTGGCGGTGCCGAAGGGCAGGCGCTTGGCAAGGCCGGCATCGTCGCGGTTGAGCAAGGCACCCGGCCATGCCGCGAGGAAATGGATCTGGATGAATTTCGGCACGATGCCGTCGGTTGCGGTGGTCGTCATGCGAAATCCCTTCAGTTCGATTTGGCCTGCGCGGCGTAATAGTGCCGCGCCATGCGCAGCCGGGCGCTGTCCGATTTGACCGGATCGCCGCCCAGCAGGTGATAGATGTCCCACAGATTCACCGGCTGGCGCCCCCGCGACAGGATGCGGATGGCGAGCGCCAACTGATCGACCAGCGCCTCGCCACGGCTGGCGAGCAGGCGCAGCAGCCGCTTTTCCGAAACGCCAGCCTCGAACAAGGCAGCGCCGACCCCGCGTTTCTCGTCATGCGGATACAGCGCGGCCGTACCCGACAACAGACCGGCGAAATGGCCGATCAGACGCATTCGGGTCCAGTCCTGCTCGATGCGCGATTGCGGTACTTCCGCGCGGAGCAACATCTTGATCGCGACCGCATCGGCCGCGGGCGATTTCGTCAGTTCCATCCGACGCAATGCCGCGCGGTCGCCGCTGGACATGCCGTGCAGCTGTCGTGAGATCGACCGCATCCAGTCGTCGGGCGGTGTCGCCGTTGTCGGGGCTGCGCCCGTGGCGGCGGGGTTACTCGCCATGTTCGGCCTCCTCGACCCATTTCTTCATCTCGTAGTGGAGCAGCGATCCGGCGCGGGCGCGGGCCGGAACCCGGCGGACCTCGGTACCGGGCGCGGCTTCGGCGGCGACGGCGAAGGTGTCGGTGGCGATGTCGCGCAGCGTCGTCCGCCAGGCCATGCGATGATTGTCGTCGGTCGCGGTGACCTCTGCCCAGAACGGTCCGTCGAAGAAGATGCCGTCGACCGTTTCGTTGAACCGGTTCATCCAGCGTTCGATCTTTTTCTTGGCGGAGTCATCGTCCAGCCGCGCCTTGTCAGGCCCGCCCTGTACCAGTGAGATCAACGCGCGGCTGAGGCGGCGACTGGCCTGAAATCCCTCTTCGGCGCGCTTGCCGGCGACCTCACCGATGCGGTTGATCGGCAGGGGTCGGCCTTCTGCATCGCGCAATGCGCCGGGGGTGCGGACCGTCCGGCGGTGCAGTCCCTCGGTCTTGCCCTGTCCGCGCACCAGTGCGGCGGCGACGATCGCCAGCCCTTCCCGGTCGTCGGCGGGGTCGGCCTTGGCGAGCCGGGGGAGGGTGATCTTCGTCTTGTCGAGCAGCGTCGCCATCTGGCGATAGCCGAAGCCCGCGCCGCTGGGGGTGTGGCTGGTCGTTCCGTCCGCCTTCATCGGTGCCCATGGGTCGAGCGTCGCACCCTTCAGGTCCGATGCCGCGACGCGGGCGCATTTCGACCCGGCGGCGAGCGCCTCGATGCCCGCAGGCGTGCGCCGCAACCGTACCCGGCGGCAGATTTCGACATAGAGTTCGTCGAGCCCGTCATAGGCCAGCGACAGGGTGCCGTCCCACGGGACGGTCCACAGCAGCATGGTGCCGGCCCGCCGGTCGGCGCGCGCGCGGGCATCGGCGACCAGCCGCGCGACGTCACGCCGGAACGCCCGTGCCGCACCGCCAAGCGGCCGGATGCCGAGGCTCATGCGCGACGCAAAGCCGCCATTCATGCGCGAGATGCCGTAATTGCCGGCACCCAGAAACCCTTCGGTCGTCTGCAACGTCACCAGCGCGAACAGCCAGTCCTCATCGCTGGCGCCGGCCATGCGCTCCTGTTTGAGGTCGTGATTCTTCGCGGTCACCAGCATGTCGAGCGCGTCGGGCGTGGGGATGCGATTCTTGTACGCGGCGCGGTCGGTCGGGGCGAGCGTCGGCGGCTGCAGCAACGCCGGTTTCGACCAGTCGTCGACGACCAGTTCCCACGCCTCCGGCAGGTCGGGGGTCAGGCCCGTCAGCAGGTCGCGCCATGCCGCCTCACCCGTCGGCAGCGTGTCGGTATCGGCGTGGATCAGCGCCATCGCCGCGATCTGTACCGTGAACGCATGCCATGGCTCGCGGTGGTGCGGGCGCAGTGCCGGAAAGCTCCACGCCTGCCCGTCCGCCAGCGCCGCGAAGGCCGCGAACAGCGAACCGCGATGCACCCGGCCGTCCTCGTCCTGCCAACCGATCATGAGCCCCCCCTCGGTTCAACAACTTGCTTGGAATGTGAGCAGGCAAGCAAGCGGAGATGTAACGAAATCGGACGGAAATATTGCAGCAGTATCAATCATTTCCCCGCGGGTGCGGGGGAGCCTGCCTCACTTAAAAAAGCATGGGTCTAGCCGCGCGTCAGCGCAGAAACGGATGTCGTCCGAGGGGCGCGTCCAGGCCGACCTCCCGAACTCGTCGCTAAGCGCCATCGCCGGAGGCACCGTACCGGTCTCACCTGCAACCCAAACTGCTCTGGAGTTTCAAAGCGTTTCGACCACCATTGCAGCAACCGATCATGGCTGCGGCTACGGAAATAGCCCCGCCTCGTTCGTCGGGAGCTCAAGTGGTGGAAAGGGCTAAGCATGACGTTCATTAACTTGCCTGATTCGCGTTCATACGCAACACTTACGGATGAGCGATCTTTCTCGTAATGTAGCATGTTCGTTGAAAACCTAGTTTCGTTGAAAACGTCATTCATGAAATAATGCAGCCCCATCCGTAAGCACCGTGGGCGCGGTCAGCGCGCGGTCGAGGTAGAGGTTGCGCGCCTCGCAACTGGTTTCGGCGACCAGCAGGCAGCTATGGCAGGCCGCACCGCTCAGCGCGCGTTCGTCGGCATGGGCGTCGGGATCATGTTCGGCACAGATCGGATCGCCGCTGCACAATGCCAGCCGGTCGAGCGCGCGTTCGGCGATTGCCCCCAGACGCGGCAACACCGCCACCAAGCCGCCCAGCGTCCCCTGCGTGCCGGTCGAGGCGGTGTAGAGCAGCAGGCCGAAGCGTTCGCCGTCGTCGTCGACGATCGCATATAGCCGTTCCTTGAGCGCGGTCGCGGGATAGCCGCAGTCGAGGGCGATCTCGGTCATCAGCGCGTGGCTGAAGCCGTGCATCGCGTAATAAGCGAGGCCGGGAAAGCGCAGCTTGTCGCCATAGGCCTGACCGCTGCGCCAGCGGTCCCATCCGCTCAGCAACGCTTCCCCCCGCACCGCCACTGCCCGACGCGTCAGCCACGACCGGATCGCCTGTGGATCGAAGCGCAGGAAGATGCCTTCGCCCAGTTCCTCGACGGCGGGCAGCCATTCGAGATCGACGGCCAGCGCCGCGCCCTCGACCGCGATGTAGAGTTCCTCCAGATCGCCGTCGATCGCGGTCGGCGCGGCTTCGAACCGGGTAAAGCCGTACAGGCAGGCGACCTCGCGCAGCCGGTGGACCGCGACCGCCGTGGCGATCGGTGACAGGCGCGGCCGATCGCCGTCCCATTCGGCGCGGGTCAGGGTGCGGGCGAACAGCCGGGCGTCGGGGGTGTCGCTGCCGATGGCGGGCAGGCCGGAGGCGAGCAGGTCGAATTCGGCGACCTTGGGGGCTTTGGCCAGGGTCTGATGGCCGGTGCTGCGCAGTTGCGCGACACGGGCGACGATGTCGGCATCGCTCCATCCGGCCAGCGCCGCGCGCAACGCCGGGTTGGCGCGGCGGGCGATCGCGATCTCCGCTTCGGTCGTCACCCAGTCGATCGCGTCCATATGCGCCTCGACCAGTCGGGTCAGCTCGTCCTCGCCGGCGGGCAGCGAGATGACGGTCAGTACCTGCGGGAAATAGGCGTTGGTCGCGGTCCGGGTCAGGAAGCGCAGATTTTCGCCACAGTCCACGTCGTCGGTCGGTAGCCACGGCCGGCGGCCCCGGCATTTGCCGAACCGGCCATCGGCCTGTGCATCGCGCAGCGACAGCGCCGCACCGCATCCGCAGACGATCCGGGTCGAGGCGGGATCGCCCGACGTCCCGCGCTCCTCCAGCCAGAGCGGTTGGACGCAGCGCCCGGGCAGGTCGACATGCACGGCATAGGCCCAGTCGATGTCCTGCAAATGCCCCTTGTGACAGCCAGCGACGAAGCGGATCGGCGTCACCGCCAGACGGCGCCCGTCATCGTCGATCAACTCGGCCCGGCCGCGCGGGTTCAGGTCGCGCCAGCGGACCAGCCGGCGGCGACGGACGTCGCCCGCGTCCTCGGCATCGCGGGCGACGAACCATGCGGGGAAAATGCGCGCCTCGATGCCCGGCGGTTCGCCGGGTCCGGTACGATTTTCGTCATGCGCCGGCGGGGTGCGCAAGCTCAGGCGGACGCCATCGGCCAGCCGCCCGTTGCCGCGCAGCAGCGCCTCCAGCACTGCCGCCGCGCGCGGTTCGTGGATCGGACGCCAACTGCCGCGTTCGCGCATATGCCACAGGTCGAGGCCGCCGATGACCACCGACCGTGTCGGCAGGTCGATCATCGCGCCGGGACCGAAGCCCAGCACCAGTTGCGACTGGCGCAGCGTCACGGGTTTGCCGGTCATGCCATGTCTCCTGCGCCGCTGACCCGTTCGCCGGTCGGTCCGCGCGGCCGGACCAGCACCGCCGGTTCGACGTCGCGCATGCTCCATCCGGCCTGGAACCGCCGGTGCGCGGGCGACAGGTTGCCCAGCACGGGGTCGAGCGGAGGATGGAGCAGGCGTTGCGGGCGATCCTCGTAGCTGAACCGTCCGCCCGCGCCGGTCTGCTCGCCGGCGATCGCGATCCAGTCGTCGAGCAGCCCCTTGATCGTCGCCGCCAGCCGGTCGCGGCCGCCATCGATTCCGGCGGGCGCGCGATCCACCAGATGCGCGACCACCGCCGCACGGGTGGCGGGTGCGCTCGCCAGCGCCGCGACCGCGTCGGAGGGTGTCAGCGCCGGATCGAGATGGCGGGCGATCGCCACCACCACCGCCGCCAGCGACCGGTCGAGCGCACGCGCCGACCATGGCGTGACGCTGGTCGCCTCGACCGCGCGATAGAAGGTGTCGTGGAAGTGGCTGAATTGTTCGAAATGCATGCGGTCGCGCGGGCGGTGGATGTTCAACACCGCCACGACCAGTCCGGGGCGCGCCGGATTGCGGCCGACACGGCTGGTCGCCTGGATATATTCCGCCGCGGTCTTGGGCTGGCCCTGCACCAGCATCAGTCCCAGCCGATCGATGTCGAGGCCGACCGAGATCATGTTGGTCGCCAGCGCCACATCGACCGGGTCCGGCCCGTCGAAGCCGGTTTCCAGCCGCCGTTTGGCCGCCGCGACCTGATCGGTCGACACGCGCGACGTCAGTTCGACCGGTTCGCCCAGCAGCCGGTCGCCGAACGGCCGGTCGACCGGCTCGATCCGTCGCCGCTGCGTACCATAGCCGGCAAGCCGGTTCGCGACCTCGTCCTCGACGATGCGACGCGCGCCGCCCAGTTCGCGCAGCGCATTGAAATAGCACAGCGCCGTGCGATAGGCATCGGCGTCGCCGCCGTCATCGGCCAACCCCTGCGCCGCGCCGAGCAGGGTCACCAGCGCCTGCAGGAACACCAGCTTCGGCCCGCGCCCGGCGGCGGCGATGCCGACATACCAGCGCGCCGGATCGGTCGCGCTTTCGCGACAGGTGCGCGCGAAGAAACTGTCGCGGCGGTCGATGCCGGGCGGGGGAAAGATGCGCGTTTCGCCGCGGTCGAACAGCGCGCGGATCTGGTCGCCGGCGCGGCGGACGGTGGCGGTCGACGCGATGATCTTCGGCCGGACCCGCTGTCCGTCGACGCTACGGCTGGCGAGGCGGTCGATCGCGGCTTCGTACAGACCAGCGACGGTGCCGAGCGGGCCGGAGATCAGGTGCAGTTCGTCCTGCACGATCAGGTCGGGCGGGTCGAGCCGATGGCCGCCGTCCAGCGCGCGACCCCGGCCGGGTTCGGCCGCACCGTAAAAGCCGCTGTCGTCGGCACGGTCGACATGGCCGAAAAACGCCCCCGCCGCCCCGATCCATGGCAGCGCCGCGAATTTGTCGACGGTCGCGATCAGGAACGCGGGCAGGCGGCGATAGATCGCTTCGTCGACCGTCACCACCGGCAACGCCCGGTCGCCGGTAAAGGGGCAGGCGAGGTCGACGCAGCGCAGTTCGAGATTGGTCGGCGCATCGGCATGGGGCACGCAGCGAAAGCTTTGCGGGGTGAAGGCGGTGCCACACCACGGGCATGCCTTGATCGGGGCGGGCGCGCGGCTGTCGCGGCCGCTGGTATAGGCGCGGACGCGGCGGACGGCGGTGCCCTCGCGCTTGTCGCCCTTGCGCCCCAGCCGGTTGGGGCTGGCGTCGGACCCGACCCACAACCCGATCTCGATCGGCCAGTCGCCGAGCAGCGGACGGCCGCCGGCGTCGCGGTACTCGGCCCCGGTGCGCAGCAGTTCGAGCGCGCAGACCAGCCCCGCCGCCCGGCCCAGCTGGTCGAGCGTCAACAGCCGCAGCGTATAGCGCATGACGACCGATACGCCCGCGCCGAGCAGCCCGTCCCCCGACAGGCGACGCAGCGCGATGGTGAAGGCGGCAAGGCCCAGATACGCTTCGGTCTTGCCGCCGCCGGTCGGGAAGAACAGCAGGTCGGCGATCTCGCGGTCGGCATGGCGGCGGTCGGCCATGCCGGACAGGTTGAGCAGCAGGAAGGCGAGCTGGAACGGGCGCCATGCCGGGCGAACGTCGCCCGGCCGACGGGCGCGGGTCGCGTCGGCGACGGCGCGGTTGGCGATCTCGAACGCCTGTCGCACGCGCGCATCGGTCGCCAGCAGGTCGATGCCGGCGGCGATCCGGCCGCGCGCTTCGTGTTGCGCGGCGATCAGCGCGGCGGCGGTGCGGGCCCGTTGCGGTGCCCCGGCGATGTCGGTGGCGGCAGCGGCGGCGTGCTGGCCCTCCGTCCAGCCGGCATAGGCGGCAGGCAGCGGTTGCAGCGCCGTCTGCAACGCCGCACCGTCGCCGCGGGCCAGTTCGGCGAGCCGGTCCATGCCGAACGGCACCGCATCGACCCCGGCCGCGACCGTGCGTTCCACCGAGGCCAGTGGCATATGGGTCGTGTGGACCTGGCGGACCGTGCCGTCGTCGTCCACGCAGTGTGCCGCCGCACAGCCGAGCCCGGCGGCATAGGCGGCGCTGTCGCGATAATGGAGGTCGGCGAGCTGGTCGTCCCAATCGTCGCGGGCGATCCGCGACAGGTCGTGCTGCGCGACGAACCCCGCTTCGCAGCGGAGCGTCAGGCGGACCTGATAGGCATAGGCAAGGTCGCGATAGCGCGACGGCGGTTCGAGCCGTTTGTTGACCAGGAACACCGTCACGACCTGTACCGCGCGCGTCGTGCCATCGGGCAGTGCCAGCGCGAACGGCCGCGCCCGTACCGCCAGTTCCAGCGCGCCGCCGGGCCGGGCGGTCGCGGCGGTGCCGGGCAGGGGATGGTGGGCGATGCCGTGGTCGACCGATGGCAGGGGGAGTGCGATGCCATGGCTGCGCGGCACCCGCCGCCAGCCGATCGGCTGGCCATGCGGTTCGCCGCCGCTGTCGAGCATATCGGGCGGCAGCGGCGGTTCGGGGACATAATCGCCCCAGTCGACGGTGACATCGATCGTGCGAACAGCGGCATCGACCATCGTCGACAGGCCGATACTGCTCGGCAGGTAGCGGCGACGCGTGGGTGGCGGATCGGGTTCGTCATGATCGCCCGCCGCCCCGCCGGCGCCGAATCCGGCATCGTCGAACAGATAGCGCTCGATATCGTCGGGTTCGGCATCGGCGGGAATTTCCGGCTCCACGGTCAATTCGCCCGACGGCGCGATGAATCCCGCCAGATACCAGCGCGACGGGTTTTCGCCGGGCGGCAGCCGTTCGGCGGCAAGATCGGCATCGTCGCGTTCGCACGGGCCGATCAGATTGCGTCGCAGCCGCCGGACCAGTTCGGCGCGCACCCCGTCGGCATTCACAACAGTCGCTCCATCGCCGCGCGTTCCTCGTTCAGTCGCAACAGTCGCCCCAGCACCGCGTCGCGAAACGGCGCGGGCCAGAACAGTCGGTCGTGGTATCGGTGGTCGTCCTCGCGATTGGTATCGAGCGGGACCGGTGCCGCTTCGGCGGCGAGATCGTCCCAGCCATAGGCGGCGAGAACCGCATGATCCAACGCGGCGTGCAGGTCGCGCAGCGTCGCGATGTCGGGCGCGGTGTCGGTGGCGCGGTGGAACCGGTTGTAGGTCGGCGTCAGCCCCTCGCCACGCGCGACCATCATCGCCGCGCGGTGATCGTGACAGGCTTGCCCGACTGCTTCGAGCGCGGTGTCGGCGGCGTGGTCCGGGGGCAGCGGAAAGGTGTCGAAGCAGTCGGACGGGGTGTAGCGCAGCCGGTCTTCGAGCGTCGACGCGAAGAACCGGGTCCAGACTTCGTGAACGCGCGACTGCAGGACTGCGAACGAGGCGAAGGAGGGCAGGGCGAAGACCGCGAGGGTGTTGCCGAACAAACCACCCGTCGGCACGCGTGCCAGCGCCCAGTGCGGCGTGGCGGCGCAACTGGTGACCAGTACGAACGGCAGCCGATGGATGGCTGCGTACAGGCCGGGCCTCGCCTCTTCGAACAGCCACCAGTGATCGCGGGTCCGCGGGCGCGACACCGTGTCGCGATAGGGTTTCACGACGTCCCGCACCAAGGCGACCAAGGCGGGGTAGCGTTCGGTCGCCTGTGCCAGCGACAGGCCGGTCAGGTCGATCGCGTATCGGAAGGGCAGGTGCAACGGGTCGTTATAGACCTCTTCACCGCCGAGGAACGGCCGAACGGCTTGCCGCGCGTCCGGATGCGCCCGGAGCAATCGATCCATCGCCCCGAGCGTGTTGTCGGTGCTGGCCGGCTTGTCGTCGCGGAACAGGAAGCCGGCGCCATAGACCTTGCTGCCCTCGAACACCTTGCCCGCGTTGGCGCGCAACGACGCTGGCGACCCATCCAGATCACCCTCCATCAGATACGCCGAGATCCGCCGCACCGGTCGTCCGTCGAGCATCGGCGGACCGTCATCGTGCCCGCCGCGCCGGACGAAGACCTGCGCGACCACCACCGCCGCCTCACCCTCCCAGACATGGCGGCTGACGGCGCGGTAGATGACGCCGCCGTCGTGCAGGATCCGGGTCAGGCCGGTCTCGCGCGTATCGCCCTGCCGGATGGTGTTGGTCGCGATCAGCCCGAAGCTGCCGCCGGTGCGCAGCAGTCCGAACGCGCGGCGGAAGAAATGCGCCGACAGGTCGGCATTGCCATGCGCCCCGGCATGCAGCGTCTTCAGCCAGTCGGGATAGGCGGCGGCATGGCCGGCGGCGATGGTGTTCTTGCCGGCAAAGGGCGGATTGCCGATGATCGCGTCGAACCCCGGATCGGGGCGGGCGAACACATCCTCGAACGCCAGTTCCCAATGGAAGCTGGTGATGCCGATCGGTGGCGCGCGCAATGCCGCCTGCCATTCGACGAGCTGTGCCCAGCTGGCCGCACCGGGGGACAGCACGCATTGCTGCACCTCGGCCAGCCGCGCATCGCGGTCGCGTGCGCCGGTCCCGGTAAAGAACGACCACAGGACCGCATCGGCGACCAGCTGCGCCCGCTCGAGCGCGATGGTCGCGGCAAGGTGGCGACGTTCCTGCGCGGCATAGGGCGCGATTTCAGCCTCGCTGCGCATCAGGCGGCGCAATTCGGCGGCGGCGTCGATCCCGTCGCGCACGATCGCCTCGACGAAGCTGTGCTGCCCCGACACCTTGTTCCATGTCACCGCGACGATCTTGGGATTGGGCAGGCCGACCAGACTGTCGCCAGCGCGCAGCACTGCGTCGAGAAAGGTGAATTCATGCGCGCTCGCCAGCGTTTCCAGCCATAGCGACAGCTTGGCGAGATCGATCGCGAGCGGGTTGCGATCGACGCCGCGCAGGCAATGCTGCGCGACCAGCCGCTTGGCGTGGAGCAGTTCGTCCTCGTCGGTCGGGATCGTCGGGCGCTGCGCCGGCCAGCGGCTCCATGCCGCGACCAGCCGTTCGCCCAGTTGCCGGCACGCCTCGACCAGAAACGCGCCCGATCCGGCGGCGGGATCGCAGACCTTCAGGTCGAGGATGTCGGCCGGGCCGGCATCGGGTCCGATCCGGGCGAAAGCGGGGGCGAGCGCGTGGGCGACGATCGGGCGCGTCAGCGCGGCGGGGGTGTAATGGCTGCCGGTGCGGCGGCGTTCGTCGGTCGGTTGCAGGATCGGCGTTCCCGCCACGACCGGCTGCCCACGCGGGCAGGCGCGGCGGTCGACGATGGGGGAAAGGGCGGTGGCGAGGGCATCGGCGTCTGCTGTCGATCGGATCGCACGGGCGACGGGGGGCGCGAAACTCCCGCGTCCGGTCATGGTCTTCAGCCGCTTTTCGCGCTCGCTGCCGGAAACGCCCGCCAGTGCATCGAGATCGACCCATACCGGCACGCGGTTGCCCTTGCCCGCGCGGATCGCCAGCGCCGTGCCGGCCGCGCGCTCGACGGTGAAGCCCATCACCGTTTCGTACACCGATCCGATCTGTTCGACGCTGAGCGAGCGATAGGCGACGCGCTCGCCGCCCAGCATCAGCAGTCCGTCGAGCACGCGCAGCACACAGCCGTCGCCGACCGGCAGCACCGTTTCCGGATCGCCCGGCGCGTTGCGGCCGAGCAGGAAGGGAAAGGCCGCCTCGCTGAACAGCTTGCCGCCGCGCGCTTGCATGAATCCCGACAGATGGCCGCGATCGACCAGCCGGAACAGCGCGATCAGCTGCCCCCACGCACCGCGCCGGTCGTCGATCGTGTCGGGATAGAGCGCGGCACCCTCGCGCAGTCGCAGGTGCAGCGCGCCCAGCGCATAGCCCTGTTCATACAGTGCCGCCGCCGCGCCGCCGGGGGCCGACGGCATCAGCGCGCGATCCTCGGCATAGAGGATGAAGATCAGCCGCAGCAGCACCGTCAG
The DNA here is from genome assembly GCF_001421965.1 of Sphingomonas sp. Leaf67. Classification (GTDB taxonomy): domain Bacteria; phylum Pseudomonadota; class Alphaproteobacteria; order Sphingomonadales; family Sphingomonadaceae; genus Sphingomonas. Next base: position 905,696 of record NZ_LMLP01000001.1, on the reverse strand, counting down.
CATCGCTTCGTAGAGATGTTGCGGGCGGTCGCCGGCCAGCGCGCGGACCCGCTCGGGCGCGGCGGCGTCGAGACCGCGCAGCAGTTCGTGCAGGCTGGCCAGCACCTGCCCGGCGAGCCGCGCCGACACATCGGCCTGTGCGGCGCGGCTTTCGGCGAGGAGCGCGGGCAGGCGGTGCGAGGGCGGTCCGGTGAACAGCGCATGGGCGTCGAGCAACAGTTTCAGCCCGGCGAGCATCGCCCGCCCGCCGACGCTCCCCAGCGCGTCGAGCGGCCAGCTCATATGCCCCGACACCTCGCCGCGCGGCGCGACCACCAGCCGCAGGACGCGTTCGGCGGGTGCATCGTGCCGCCCGGTCTCGCGCAGGCCGATCAGGACCCCGGCGAGGATGCCGGTTTCGCGCAGCAGCCGTTCGAAGCGTTGCTGCGCGGTCGCTTCCCATCCGTCGAGCGTGGCGCGCCGGTCGAGGATCACGTCCTCGATCCGCACCAGCAATTGCGGCGCGCCGTCGGCGGTCAGCACGACGCCATGCGGTTCGAGCAGCGTGTCCTGTTCGGGAAAGGCGATACGCAGCGTGTCGGGGATCGCCGGTCCGCCGGGGGCACCGGCCACCCGGTCGGCGGGCCAGCCGAGGATGTCGTGGAACAAGCGCCACGGATCGGCGTCCGCCAGCGCCGCAGCGACCGCCGTGGAATCGCGGGCGTGCTGCGGTGCCGGCCATGCCCCGATCCGGGCAAGCGCGGCGGGGGCGACGACCAGCCCGACCGGCTGGAGATAGCCGATCCAGTCGTGCAGCCCATGGGCATCGGCCCGGCTCATGCGGCGGGCCAGAGATAGACGAGACCGATCGGTTCGACGCGGGTGGCATGGATCGTCGCGGCACCGCGCAGTCGTTCGGGCTCGCGCACGCGTTCCTCGGCGAGCCGGGCGGTGGCGCGTTCCCAGGAGCGGCGGTCGGCGGCGCGCTGTCGCGCCTCGGCCGGGTCGAGCAGCAACGTCAACTGCGCGTCGTCGGTGCCGCGTTCGCGTCCGATGCGGGCGAGCCGCGCGTCGAGCAGCGTTTCCAGCCCGCGCGCTTCCGCCGCCGCGCGCCGGGCGAGTTCGGTGGCGACCCGCTCGCGACGCGCCGCCGCCCGCGCCAGCAGTGCCGGACGCAGCCCGGCGATGTCGCGGGCCGACCGTGCGGTCGCGTGGGTCGCGATGGCGGGGTCGGCATCCTCGGCGGTCTTCAGCGCGGCGATCAGGTCGTCAAGGACCCGTCCCTCCGCCTCGCGCCCCTCGGCCAGTATCCGCAACGGGCCATCCTTGCGCCACTCGGCGGCGACGCTCAGCACTTCCTCGTGCAGTCGCGCCGCCTTTTCCCCGTAGAGCGCCAGCCGGCCGATCAGGATCACGCGGCGTGCCGATGCGGCCGGCGAGCGGATCACACAGGCGCGCTCCAGCCCCTGCCGGAACCCCGCCGACAGGAACTGGCTGAGCAGGCGGCGGACGAGGCGGTGTTCGAGATGCAGTTGTACAACGTCGCCGGCATCGCGGCCGTCGGGCAGGATCGCCGGCGCGAAGCTCACCCGCCGGACCGCGGCATCGGCGCGCCAGTCGCCGGGGCGTTCGCCGGGCCGGAGCGGGCGAACGCGCAATTCGTCGAGCAGGGGTGCCCAGCTGGCATCCTGCACCATCCGGCCCTCGTCGAGCGCGAACACCGGCGTCGTGCCGATCGCCGCCGGCCGGTGCCAGCCGCCGCCCGACCGTGCCAGCGCCAGCCCGACCACCGACTGCAATTCGTCCGGATCGATGCCGACCCGCTCGCGCGCCTTGTCCAGTGCGGCGGCAAGGTCCGCCTGTTCGCGCCGCAGCCGTGCCAGCCGTGCATCGGCCCCGTCGTCCAGATCACGCACCGCCGCGCGCACGCGGTCGTCGGCCTCGGCATCGCGAATGCGTCCGGCCAGCGTCGCCGCCGCCGCGCGATCGATGCCGCCGCCCGCCAGCCGGTCGGCGATCCGGTCGCCCAGTACCTGTCCGGCCGATCCCAGCTGCCGCCGGATCAATTCGGTCTTGCGCACCAGTGCGTCGAGCACAACGTCCTCGGGCCGCTGTGCATAGACGAAATAGCGGCAGGTGACGGTGGCGCTTGGTTGCAGCTTGCGGTCGATCCGCCCGTTGCGCTGTTCCAGCCGCGACGGGTTCCATGGCAGGTCGACATGGATCAGGTCGTGGCACTGCGTCTGCAGGTTGATGCCCTCGCGCGCGGCGTCGGTGCAGATCAGGATGCGCAGCGGATCGTCGGGATCGTTGAAGGCACGCTTCACCGCCTCACGCCGTTCGGTCGAGGTGACGCCGGTAAAGCTGTCGATCCGCCGCGCCTCGAGCGCATCGGTCGGGTCGAGCAGTACCGACAATTGCCGCTGCAACCAGCGGCGCGTATCCTCATATTCGGTGAACAGGATCAGCCGCCGGTCGCGCCACCGCCCGTCGTCGTCGAGCAGGTGCGACCGCGCCCAGTCGACGATCCACCGCACCCGCGCATCGGGTCCGCCGCGCGCGGCGTCGGCGATGGCCAGCATCGCCAGCGCATGGTCGCGTTCGGCGGCAAGCGGACCGGCCTCCACCGCGATCGCCGCCTCGCGCTCGGCCAGCAGGTCGAGTGCGGCGGCTTCGTCCTCGGCACGTTCGGGGGCGTCGACCGCCTCGACTATTGCCCGGTCGAGCCCGTCCAGACGCACCCGCAACGTGCGCGCAAAGGCCGGGATCGACGACAGCAACCGCTGCTGCAACCCGACGAAACCCAGCCGCGCCCGCGCCGCCTGTGCGCCGGGCAGCGTCGCGATCCGTGCCTCACGCAGGGCGCGATACTCGGCCAGCATCGCCGCCAGCACCAGTTCGGGCGCATCGGCGGGCAGGTCGTGCAAGCCGACCGGTTCGACCACCCGCTGCGGAAACGCCTCCCCCAGCGCGCGCAGATCGCTTTTCAGCCGGCGCACCATCACTGGTTCGAGATCGGCGGGCCGCACCGGCACCCCGCGGGTGAAACGCTGCGGATCGAGCAGTTCGAGCAGCGTCGCGAAACTGTTGGGATGGCCGTTATGCGGCGTCGCCGACAGGAACAGCCGGTGTTCGAAACGGTCGGCCAGGTCGCGCAGCGACCGGGTGAACTGGCTCTCGATCGCATAGCGTCCGCCGCCCGCCGATGCCGCATGATGCGCTTCGTCGAGGATCAGCAGCGAGCGCGCGCGAAACCCGCCGAGCAGGTCGCGCAGCCCGGCGACATAGGCTTCCTCCCCCAGCAACCGGTGCGACAGGATGAACCGCGACCCCGCCGCCCACGGGTTGGCACCGTAGCCGCGCCGCCGCCGCAGCGCCTCCAGATGCGCGGCATCGACGATCTCGAACGCCAGCCCGAACTTGGTCTGCAACTCCTCGCGCCATTGCAGCGTCATCGCCGCCGGAGCCAACACCACCGTATAATCGACCCGCCGCCGCAACAGCATCTCGCGCAGCACCAGCCCGGCCTCGACCGTCTTGCCGAGGCCGACATCGTCGGCGATCAGCAGGTTCACGCGCGGCAGGCGCAGCGCCTTGCGCAGCGGCAGCAACTGATAGGGATCGAGGCGGATGCCGGCGCGGAACGGGGCCTGGAACAGGTCGCGCTCCGCGGCGGTCGCGGTGCGCCAGCGGACCGTGCGCAGATAGGCCGAGAAGCTCGCCGCATCGCCGCCGCCACGGGTCAGCGCGTCCCACGCCTCTTCGTCGTGCAGGCGTGCATCGACCTCGGCGCTCCACAGGATGCGCGCTTCCTCGCCGCTGGCATCGTCGTCGATACAGGCGAGCAGATGACCGTCGAGCGGCCCGTCGGGTTCGGCTTCGACCATCCACAGCCGCCCGCGTAGCGACACGAACTGGCCGACCCCCGGCGGTCCGGCGCGCGCATGGGCGCGGCCGGTGGATTGCGTGTCGGCCATGCGGAGCGCCCCCTTTCCTGCCGCCAAGACTGCGGGCTGGCGGGCGCGCTGCCAACGAAAGTTGCATCCGCTTTGCTGGCGGCTTCTATCCGTTTCGGATCATTCGGGGTCGCATCGCTGGCGGGAAACGGTGCAGGATGGGGAGGTCAAAGGAGCGGGCATGGGTGAGGTGTGGGCGAAGCTGGCAAGGGACGCCGATGGCCGGGTGACCGCGATCCTGCCGCTGGTCGACCATATTCTCGACGTCGGTGCCGCGATGGCGGCGCTGTTGCCGGGCTGGACCCGGCCACTCGAAGCGGCGGCGGGGCGGCCACTGACGGGGCAGGACAGTGCGCGGCTTATCGCACTCGCGGCGTTGCACGATCTGGGCAAGGCCAATCGCGGATTTCAGGCGCGGATCGACCCGAAGGCGAACCAGAAGATCGGCCATACCGGCCCGGTCGCGGCGCTGCTGAACCATTCGAAGTTACGGGCGGGGGAGGCGGCGCGGGCGATCGGAGCGATGCTCGACGCATGGGGTGCGGCCGAGCATTTCGCGGCGGTGATGGCGCATCATGGCAGGCCGGTCGATGCGTTTGCCTTTCCGCCCGATACCGGTGTCTGGATGAAGTTCGCCGGATGCTGGATGCCCGAGCATGGTCACGATCCTGCCGCCGATGTGCTGCCGGTCATCGCGGCCGTCTGCGCGCGCTGGCCGCTGGCATGGGCGGCAGGCGAGCCGCTGCCGCAGGCACCGCGCTTCGTCGCGCTGTTTGCCGGGCTGGTGACGCTGGCCGACTGGCTCGGGTCCGACAGCGACCGCTTTCCGATCGAGGGACCGTACGGCACCGACCGGATTGCGGTGCGGGAGGTGGCCGCGGCGGCAGCGGCGCAGGCGCGCGGACTGGTGCCGTCGGCCACGCCGCCCGGCGATTTCAAGGCGGCGTTCGGCAAGGCCCCCTTCGCCTTTCAGGCGCAGGCCGCCGCCGACGACCTCGGCCCCGTCGCGCTGATCGAGGCGGAGACCGGGTCGGGCAAGACCGAGGCGGCGCTGTGGCGCTGGATCGAACTGCGGCGGCGGGGGCGGGTCGACGGCCTGTTCTTCGCGCTGCCGACGCGGTCGGCGGCGGTGCAGTTGCACCGGCGCGTCGACGCCATGCTGAAATCGGTATGGGGAGCCGATGCGCCGGAAGCGGTGCTCGCCGTGCCGGGCTATCTGCAGTCGGGCGACGCCACCGGGCAGGCGCTGCCGGATTATGCCGTGCGCTGGGACGATGGCGAAGCGGGCGGCAAGCCCGACGCGCGTTGGGCGGCGGAACGGGCCAACCGGTTCCTCGCCGCGCGGGTGGCGGTGGGGACGATCGATCAGGCATTGCTCGCGACGTTGCCGGTGCGCCACGCGCTGTTCCGTGCGGGGATGCTCGCGCGCAGCCTGCTGGTCGTCGATGAGGTCCATGCGTCGGACGCCTACATGGCCGGGCTGCTCGACCGGTTGCTGACCCATCATGTCGCGGTGGGCGGTCATGCGCTGCTGCTGTCGGCGACGCTCGGCGCGCGGGCGCGGGCGCAGCTGCTGCGGCAGCCGATGATGTCGCACGATCAGGCGGTGGCGGTCCCCTATCCGGCGCTGTCCGGTCGTGATGCCGTCCGCGCCGTGGCCGGGGCGGGGCACGAGAAGCAGGTTCGGATCGAGACGGCGGGCGAGATCGACGATCCGGTCGCCATCGCCGAACGCGCGGTGGCGGCGGCCCGCGCCGGCGCGGCGGTGCTGGTGGTGCGCAACAGCGTCGGCGGCGCGGCCGCTGTGGCGCAGGCGGTGGCGGCACGCGCGCCCGAACTGGCGTTCCGGGTCGGCGACGTCGCGACGCTGCACCATGGCCGGTTCGCGCCCGACGACCGGCGGCTGCTCGACGCGGCGGTGGAGAGCGCGTTCGGCAAGACGCGCGGTGCGGGCGGGCGGGTGCTGGTCGGCACGCAGACGCTCGAACAGTCGCTCGACATCGATGCCGATCTGCTCATCACCGATCTGGCCCCGATCGACGTGCTGCTCCAGCGGATCGGACGGCTGCACCGGCACGTGCGCGAGCGCGGTGCCTTTGCCGAGGCGCGCACGATCGTGCTGCGGCCGGCCGAGCGCGATCTGACGCCGTTGCTGACGCGCAAGGGCGGGTTTCATGGCCTTGGCGGGCATGTCTATCCCAACCTTGTCCAGCTCGAAGCGACGCTGCGGCGGATCGAGGCGACGCCCGACATCGTCATCCCGCGCGACAACCGCCGGCTGGTCGAAGGCGCGCTGCATCCCGACGCGTTGGCCGAGGTGGTGCGCGATCAGGGCGCGGCGTGGCAGAACCATGCCGCCATGCGATCGGGCGGGGTGTCGGCCGATGGACAGACCGCCGCGCAGGTCGCGCTCGACCTGTCGCAGCGTTTCAGCGAACTCGACTGGCGCGATGCGGAGAAGGCGGTGACCCGGCTGGGCGGGCGCGACCTGTTGATCGACCTCGACCCGCCGCTGCCCGGGCCGTTCGGCAAGTCGATCCACCGCATCCGGGTGCCGCACTGGATGGCGGGCAATGCGACGACGGTCGAGCATGACGGCGGTGGCGACTTCCGGCTCGGCGACCGCCTGTTGCGCTACGACCAATGGGGGCTGCGACACCGGTGAGGCGACAGCGCCGGTCATGGCCCGGTTGACGTGTCGGCGCGATCGTCGGAGGTTCGCGCTTTGTCACGACCGGAGCCGCCATGACCGCATCCGCCGCCGCCGCGGTCCCCTCCCTTCCGACGCTGCCGGGACGGCGGGCGATGCTGGTGTACGGGCTGCTCGGCTTTGCCGCCGGGCTGCCCTTCTACATGTTCTCGACGGTGCTGGTGCTGCGGTTGCAGGCGCATGGCGTGGCGCTGACCGTGCTGGGCTTCTTTGCATGGGTGCAGTTGCTGCCGACGCTGAAGTTCGTGTGGGCGCCACTGCTCGACCGCTATGACGTGCCGGGGTTCGCGCGCTTCTGGGGCAAACGGCGCGGGTGGATCATGCTGGCGCAGCTGGGCATCGTCACCGCGATGGCGGCGATGGCGTGGACGTCGGACGATGCGTCGCTGCCGCTGACCGCGTTGTTCGCGGTGCTGCTCGCCTTCTGGACCACGACGCTGGAGGTGGCGGCGGACGCGTGGCGGATCGAGCTGTTCCCGACGCAGGACCAGCAGGGGCCGATCGTCGCCGCGAACCTGTGGGGATATCGCAGCGCGATGGTCGCGGCGGGCAGCGGGGCGCTGTTGCTGGCCGACCATGGCGGCTGGGCGCTGGCCTATCTGGCGATCGCGGTGGCGGCGTTCCTGCCGTTTCCGATGCTGGTGGCGATGCGGCCCGATGCGGCGCGGGGTGGCGGGCGGATGGTGGCGCTGGCGACCGGGGTGCTGGGCGGGGCGGTGATTCTGGGCGTGGTCGCGGCGGTGACGGCGACGGTCGGCTATGCCCTGTTGCAGACGGCGGCATCGATCGGGATCGATGCCACGAGCAACGTGACGCCATGGGTGCTGGGGCTGTGCATGGTGCCGTTCCTTGCCATGGCGGCGGCGGTGCCGTGGATCCGGACGCTGCCGGCCACGCACCGGGCGCGGACCTCGACCGCGATCGGGCCGTATGTCGATTTCTTCTGGCGGTATCGGACGGCGGCGATCGTGCTGATGGCGTTCGTGTCGCTGTATCGGATGGGCGACGTGCTGGCGCTGAACCTGTCCAAACCGATGATCAAGGAACTGGGCTATTCGCTCAGCCAGATCGGGCGCGCCGATGGCGTGGTCGCGCTGGTGGCGAGCATGGTCGGGGTGGGCTTGGGCGGCTGGATGGTGACGCGGCGGCCGATGGCATGGGCGCTGGCGGTCGGGGCGGTGGTGGCCGCGATCGGCAATTTCGGCTTCGTCTGGCTGGCGCACCAGCAAGTGAGCGAGGCGATGCTGTATGTCGCCACGGGCCTCGACCAGTTCGGCAACGGCTTTGCGGGGGCGGTGTTCGTCGTCTATCTCTCGCTGCTGGTGAACCCGCGCTATCCGGGGGCGCAATATGCGTTCCTGACCGGCTTTGCGTTCCTGTTGCCGCGGATGCTGGCCGGGGCAGGGGGATCGATGGTCGGGGTCATCGGCTATGACGGGTTCTTCCTGCTGTCGGGTGCGCTCAGCCTGGCGGCGATCCCGATCCTGCCGGCGCTGACCCGCATCCGTGCGAGGAAGGACGACGCATGATCGACCGCGCCTTTGCCCTCGCCGCCGCCCATGTCGCCGACGGGCGGATACCGGGCGCGACGCTCGGCATCGTCACCGCCGATGGCAGGCGCACGGTGCGCTTCGCCGGGCTGGCGCAGCGCGTGCCGACGGTCGAGCCGCTGACCCGCGACCACTGGTTCGACCTAGCCTCGGTCAGCAAGGTCATCGCGACCACCCGTTTCGTGCTGCAACTGGCGGAAGACGGCCGGATCGACCTCGACCGGCCGCTGACCGATGCGATCCCCGACCTGCGGCAATATGACGTGGCGGGCGCCGCCGAGCGGCGGCTGACGTTCCGCGACTGTCTGGTCCATCGCACCTTCCTGCCGGCGGTCGAGCCGATCTATACCTATGGCGACGATCCCGCCCGGCTGCGCGCGTTCGTGTTGCAGCGGGCGTGGCGGCAGGGACCGCCGGTCTATTCGGACATCAACTTCATCCTGTTGGGGCTGGCCATCGAACGGATCATCGGTGCCGGGCTGGACGCGCTGCCGCTCGGGTCGGGCCTTAGCTGGGGTCCGCCGCCCGGACCGGCGGTCGCGACCGAGCATTGTCAGTGGCGCGGGCGGGTGCTGGTCGGCGAGGTGCATGACGAGAATTGCTCGTCGATGGGCGGGCGGACCGGTCATGCCGGGCTGTTCGGGACGGTCGATGGCGTGCTCGATTTCGCGCTCGGGCTGCTCGACGGCAGCGGGGCGTCGGCGGCGATGCTCGATGCGATTCGGACGCCGGTCGAAGGGCATCGGACGGCGGGCTGGGAAATCCGCTTTCCCGGATGGTCGGGCGGGCAAGCGTGTTCGGCGGACACGATCGGCCATACCGGCTTTACCGGGACCGGGCTGTGGATCGATTTCGAGCGCGGGCTGGCATGGACGCTGCTGACCAACCGGGTGCATCCGACGCGGCATTTCGACAGCGGGATTTTTGCGTTGCGGCCGGCGACCGGGGATGCGGTGGTGGCGGAGTTCGATGCGGCGGGCGGTATATAGTTTTTTTGCGTTTGGAATCAGGTGGTTGGGAGATCTCGCGCGTTTCAAAGGTCACAAAGGTCACACTTGCCGCGTTTTGGTGTGACGTTTTGGGTTGGGGCGCGGAAGGGCGGGGATGGCGATGGGAAAGAGCCTTGCGGTGGTAGCGGGGCGGGGTGGTGTAGGAAAGCGTGACAGGTTTGCCTGATCGTCACCCCGGGGTTGATCGAGCTTTTGCAAACGTCGCAAGCCTGGCCAAAAATGCGCCGTACCCCCGCGCAGGCGGGGGGCCAGAGCCAAGCAAAACATCGGCTTGTGCCTGGAACCCTGGACCCCCGCCTGCGCGGGGGTACGGCAGGGGACAGGAGTCGGTACTTTCGCAGAGGTCTCGCGGAGGCCTGGGTCCCGCTTCCCGGCCTGCATTCCCCGGCGGGTGGGATCGCCCTCACCCTTCCGTGGCTTTGCCGCTCCCTCCCTTCCCCGTCGGGACAGGGAAGGTTACGGCCCCTCGATCACTTCCCGCAATACGCCCAGAAACTCGCTGGCCAGTGCGCTGGGCGGGCGGTCGAGCAGGTGCATGGCGTGGAGGTCGAAGGTCAGCGACGGCTTCAACGGCCGCATCGCGAGACCTTCGGAGAGGGACGCTTCGGCGGTGAAATTGTCGACCACGCTCAACCCCACGCCCGCCCGGACCAGCGCGGCGGCGATGTAGAAGGTGCGGGCGGAGGCGATGTCGTGCAGTTCCAGCCCCAGCCGGTCGAGTTCCTGCGCGAACAGCTGGCCGATCGGGCCGCTGGCGGCGAGCGTGATGAACGGCCGCCCGGCCAGCTGCGGCAGTTCGATGCGCGGCGGGGAATCGGGCAGGTCGGCTTCGCGGTACAACGCGACCAGCTCGCCTTCGCCGAGCCATATCTTGCCCAGCGGTGCGCCGCGCGGCACTTCGGCGGCGATGGCGATATCGGTCTCGCGTTCGTAGAGTTTGCGCAGCAGGTCGTCATGATGGACGGTTTGCAGGTCGAAGCGCACGTCGGGGCGCTTCGCCATGAACCGTGCGACGGCGGTCGGCAGCGCGCCGAGCGCGAGGCTGGGCAGCGCCGAAATACGCAACGTCGCGCCGCCGCCGCTGCGCAGGTTGCGGCCCGCCTCGCGAAGCGCGCGGACCCGCTCCTGAATGTCCGCCACATCGCCGAACAGGGCATGGGCGTCCTCGGTGGGCACGAGGCGGCTGTTGGTCCGCTGGAACAGTTCGAAGCCGAGCAGCGTCTCGGCATGGCGCAGCGTCTTGGACACGGAAGGCTGCGAGATGTTGAGCGCGCGGGCCGCCGCGCTGACCGATCCGTTGACGTAGACGGCGTGGAAGATTTCGATGTGGCGCAGGTTCATGGGGCTGCCTGCCCGCGATAGCGCGCTTCGTCCAGCCCGTCCTCGGCGCGCGCCACCAACGTCGCGACGGTCAGGTTGGCGCTGGCCGAGGGGACCGTCCGCGTCATGTCGAGCAGCCGGTCGAACGGCAGCACCAGCCCGACGACCAATGCGGTCTGTTCCGCGCCGACCCCGACCGCACCCAGCATCGCCGCCAGCATGAACAGCGAGGCGGACGGTACCGGCGCCGTCCCGAACGCGGCGAGCGCACCGGTCAGCAGCATGACGCCCAGCATCCATGCGTCGGGGACGATGCCCAGCGCCTGCAACGCGAACTGGCCAAGCAGCCCGACATACATCGCCGTCCCGTCCTTGCCGATGCTGGCCCCCAGCGGCAGCACGGTCGAGGCGATCGGGCGGGCGATGCCGAGATGGTCCTGCGCCACGCGCAACGCCACCGGGAGTGTCGCCGAGGAGGAGGCGGTCGAAAACGCGACGACCAGCGCATCGATGATTCCGTGAAAGAAGCGCGCCACCGGCAACCGCGCGACGAAGCGCAGCAGCCCGGCATGGACCAGCATCTGCGTGCATGAGGCGAGGATCACGCACAGCGCCAGCCAGCCGACGTTGACGAATACCGCCATGCCGTTCGCCGCGACCGCATTGGCGATCAGCGCGAGCACCCCGAACGGTGTCACCTCCATGACGATGCGGACGAGGTGGAGCAGGACGGCAGCCAGCCCCTGCAACAGTGCCACGACCGGCTTGCCCGCTTCGCCCGACACGACGCTGGCGATGCCGAGCAGGACCGCGACGAAGATGATGGCGAGCATGTCGCCCTTGGCCAGCGCATCGACGATGTTGACCGGGACGATGCCGAGCAGCTGGTCGGCGGGCGTCACCGCCGGTCCCGGCACATGCGGCGCGACCCCGGCCAGCACGATGCCGTCGCCCGGTTGCAGCAACAGGCCGAACCCCATGCCGATCGATACCGCGAGCAGGGTGGTGAAGGCGAACAGCGCGACCGTCCGCCCGCCGATCCCGCCCAGCCGGCGCGGATCGCCGAGCGATGCGATGCCGGCGGCGATGGTGACGAGCACCACCGGCACGACCAGCATCTTGATGAGGCGGACGAACAGGTCGCCGATGATCTTGATCGCCGCCGCGGCCTGTGGCCATAGCAATCCGATCGCGATGCCGAGCAGCAGCGCGCCGACGACGCGCTTCCATAGCGGAATCGCGAACCAGCCGCGCATCAGGCGGCGTTGCCCCAGAAGCCGGGGGCGGGCGGGGACAACATGCCGTACCGGTCGATGACGCCGCCGGTGCGGTCTTCGCTGAGCCAGAGCGGCCCGTCGAGATCGACGAACGCGGCCTGTGCCCCGAGCAGCATCGCGGGGGCGATCCCCAGCGACGAACAGACCATGCACCCGACCATCAACCCGAACCCCTTTGCGCGTGCCGCGTTCGCCAGCGCCAGTGCTTCGGTCAAGCCGCCGGTCTTGTCGAGCTTGATGTTGACCACGGCGTAGCGGCCGGCGAGTGCGTCGAGATCGGCGGCGGTGTGCAACGCTTCGTCGGCGCAGACCGGGACCGGGCTGTCGAACCCGGCCAGCGCGCCGTCCTCGCCCGCCGGCAGCGGCTGTTCGAGCAGGTCGATGCGCCATTCGGCGAGACGCGGTTTCAGTGCCTCCAACGTGTCCAACGTCCAGCTTTCATTGGGATCGACGATCAGCCGGGGATCGGGTGCAGCCGCACGGACGGCGGCGATCTGTGCGGCGGGATCGCTGCGGTCGACCTTGATCTTGAGCAGCGGGACGTGCGCGACCTTCGCCGCCGCGCGCGCCATCGCGTCGGGATGATCGAGGCCGATGGTGATCGCGGAGGGCAGCGCGGCCGGCTCGGCGATCCCGGCCAGCGTAGCAACGCTGGTCCCGGCGAGGCGCGCTTCGAGATCCCACAGCGCACAGTCGACCGCGTTGCGCGCCGCGCCGGCGGGGAGCAGCGCGGCAAGGTCGGCACGGGTCGCTCCGGCGGCGATGTGTGATCCGATCGTGCGGATCGCAGCGAGGGTGTCGTCGATGGTCTCGCCATAGCGTGCATAGGGAACCGCCTCCCCGCGCCCGATCGCCTCGCCCTGCGCAATTGTCACCGTGACGACATCGGCCGCCGTCTTGACCCCGCGCGAGATGCGGAACGGGGTGCTCAGGCCGAAACGGTCATGGGCGACGTCGAGATGTCGAAGCATGTCTGCATCCAGTCGATGATCGGGTCCGCGCCGAAGCGATATGGGTCGGTGCACGGCAGGCCCAGCGCCGCGCCGGTTTCGGCGCACAGCGCGCGCGCTTCGTCCTCGCCCAGCTTCGCGGTGTTGAGCGCCACGCCGACCGCCTGCACGTCGGGGCTGGTCAGCCGCGCGACCGACAGGTTGGCGGCGAGGCAGGTGGCGAGGTCGGGCAGGGCGTAATGCGGCAGGCCGCGCATATGGTCGCGCGACGGATCGTGGCACAGCACCAGCGCGCGCGGCTGTGCGCCGTGGAGCAGCCCGGTCGACACGCCGGCGAAGGACGGGTGGAACAGCGATCCCTGCCCCTCGATCAGGTCCCAGCCGTCATCGTCGCGCGCCGGGGTGATCGTCTCGATCGCGCCCGAGATGAAGTCGGCGACCACCGCATCGACCGGTACGCCCGACCCGGCGATCAGAATGCCGGTCTGGCCGGTGGCGCGGAAATCGGCGCTGATCCCGCGTGCGACCATCGCATCACGCAACGCCAGCGTCGTATACATCTTGCCGACCGAACAATCGGTGCCGACGGTCAGCAACCGGTTGCCCGCGCGGCGCCTGCCATTGCCGACCGGCAGGTTGGCCGGCGGATCGCGCACGTCGAACAACTGCACGCCGGCTTGCCGCGCGGCGCCCACGATCTCCGGCACGTCGCGCAGCCGCTGGTGCAGGCCGGAGGCGATGTTCATGCCCACCGCGATCGCCGCCAGCGCGTCCTCGATCAGCGCGTCGCCCATCGTCCCGCCGGCATTGGCAATGCCGAGGATCAGCGTATTCGCCCCGGCTGCGCGCCCCTGCGCCGCATCCATGCGCGGCAGGCCCAGCGTCAGCGGGCAATCGTTATGCCGCCATTCCCCGACGCAATCGTCCGGCCGGAACGCCGCGACGCCCCGCGACGTCTTGATGCCGACCGCGTCGTCGGAATGGCCGAGATAGAGGAGAAAGGGTCCGGGGATCATCGCGCACCTGCTGACTGTCGGAACGATGGGATAGGGCCGGGGCGGGCGGATCGCCGTATCGCGCGAAAATGTCGACCTATAGATGGAAGCTATGGTGAGCTTTCCCCGCGCCGGAAGCGAGGGGAGTCAGGTCGCAGGACAGTGCGCGGGCGTCGGGCGCAGCAGCACCCGTCCCGGCGCGGCACCGGTGGTCGCCCCGTCCTTCAACGCCATCCGCCCGTTCACGAACAACGCCTTGACCCCGACGCTCGGCACCCGCGGGTTCACGTAATCGGCGCGTGGCGCGTAGCCTGCGGGATCGAACACCACGACATCGGCATAGCGACCGGGCTTCAGATACCCGCGCCCCGCCATCCGGTACATGTCGGCGGTGGCACCGGTCGACTGGCGGATGAACTGGCCTAGCGTCAGCACCTTCCGCTCGCGGACATAGACCTGATATTTGCGGGGAAAGGTCGCGTACTGGCGCGGATGGCCGTTCGATCCGTCCGAACTGGTCACTACCCATGGCTGGCGCATGATCCGGTCGACATCGGCGTCGATCATGTTGAAGCTGGCGACCGAGACGCCGGCGGGTTCCTTGCCGGTCGCATCGGCCACGCGCAGGATGCGAATCGCCGCGTCTACGGGATCGATGCCCCATTGGTCGGCCATCTGTCCCAGCGTCCTGCCGGTCCATGGCATGTCCCCGCTGGTCAGCAGCAGCGATTCCCTGCCGCCGCGACGGCGCAGATTTTCGGCCATCTCGATCTTGATCTTGGCCAGCGTCGCCGGATCGTCGAGCCGGGCGATCAGTTTCGGATAACCGCCGTCATTCGCCCAGCGCGGGACGAGCGCGGCATCGACGCTCGACCCCGATGCCAGCCACGGATATTGGTCGGCGGTGACGTTCTGCCCGGCGTTGCGCGCTGCCTCGATCACGGCGATCAGCTCGGGTGCCTTGCCCTGCACGTCGACGCCGAGGGCTTTGAGATGCGCGAAATGGACCGGCATCCCCGCCTGCCGCCCGATCTCGATCGCTTCCTTCGTCGAATTGAGCAGGCCGATCGTATAGTTGGATTCGTCGCGCTGGTGCGTGTCGTACATGCCGCCCCGGATCGCCGCCTCGCGCGCGACCGCGACCACTTCGTCGGTCTTGGCGAAGCTTTGCGGAGCATAGAACAGCCCGGTCGACAGGCCGTATGCGCCGGCGCACATCGCCTTTGCCACCAGCGCCTTTTCCTGCGCCAGTTCGGCGGGCGAGGGGGCGCGGTCGTCCTGTCCCAGCACGCGTCCGCGCACCGCGCCGAAGCCGATGAACGGCGAGACGTTGGTGCCGATGCCCGCCTTGGTCAGCGCGGCGGCATCCTCCGCGACGTCGGGGGTGCCGTATCCGTCGACGCCGATCACGATCGTCGACACCCCCTGCGCCAGCCATGGCAGGTTAAGCCGCGCGGTGGCGTCGGGGGAGCGGATATAGCTGTCGGGATGGGTATGCGCGTCGATGAAGCCCGGCGCGACGATCGCCCCGCGCGCATCGACGATCTGCGCCGCCCGCGTGCCCCGTGACCGCCCGACATAGACGATGCGGTCGCCCCTGATCTCGACATCGCCGGTGATCGGCTGGCCCTCGCCACCGTCGTAGATAGTGCCGCCCCGGATCACGACATTGACGTCGGGTACCGGCGCGGCGCCGATCAACAGCGCGCACAGCGCGATCGGCGGCAGGCGGGTCATCGGTTCTTCCTCTTCAACGTCATCCGGCGCGCGACCTTGCCATCGATCGCGACGCGACTGAACAGCAGCGGCAGCATCCGCCCTTCGATCCACGGTGCATATTGGTCGCGATAATAGGGCGAGCGCGGGTCGTTCGACTGGCCGGGAAGGTTCAGGAACAGCGAATTGTCCCACGCGCCGACATCGATGACCTGCATATAGCTCGCCCCGCCGCCGACGCGCCAGCCGGGGCCGTCGCCCAGCCAGCGGGCCATGACCGTGAAGCTGTCGCCACCCGATCCACTGCCCTCGATCGCGGGAAAGGCGGCGGCGATCGCCGGGATACGCGACAATGGATGCGCGATCCGTACCTGATGCAGCCGCCCCCAGCGCCACGTCGCCGGATCGGGACCGAGCAAGCCCTGCGCCGTCTCCCAAGACGACGCCAGCGCATCGCGCAGCATCGCCGGATGCTGTGGCAGCAAGTCCAGCAGCACCGAGGGATCGATTTCGGTCACCAGCGGCCTGGCCCGGGCGGGGACGATCGTCGCCAGCATCCGCTGCGACAGGTCGCGCCACAGGATTTCGAACAGCGCCGCCGGACCGCTGTCCGCCGCCAGCCGCCCGTCCCAGCGGCGCAGCATGTCGCCGGCGGGCGAGGGGGTGGGGGGCAGCAAGGCCACCAGTTGTCGCGCCGGGGTCGACAGCGTGTCGAATTGCAGCGCCACGCTGTCGGCGACGCTATGCTTGGGCTGGCGGGCAAGCACCTCGGCGATCCGTTCGTAGCGATAGGGCGCGCGGAACGAGAAGGCGGGGATGCGGTCGCGCGGCCAGTTTGCCGGCAGGTTGTTCTGGTTGGCCGACGCGAACCAGCCGTTCTTCGGATTATACTCGTTGGGCAGCGCGGTGAAATCGGTCATGCCGGTCCAGTCGAACCGTCCGTCGCCCGGCACCGGCAGCAGTCCGTCGCCCTGTTTGCGCACCGGCGCGAAGCCGATCACCTGCCACCCGGTATTGCCGTCGATATCGGCATAGTGAAAGTTGGTCGGCGAGGGGTGGAGGCGGAACGCCTTGCGCAGCGATGCCCAGTCGCGGGCGAGGTTGATCGCGATCATCGCGAACGATCCGCCGCCGCCCGGCAGCATCGCGATCGACGCCAGCACGCTCGCGCGCCGCTTGGCCGGATCGTGCATCACCACCGGTCCCTGCACCGAATAGCGCAGCGTCGCGACATAGGGTGCGCTGCCCTTGACCGGGATCGCCACCTCGACCCGCTCGAACCGCTTCCACCCGCCGTCATGGCGGTAGCGTTCGGGATCGGCGGGATCGAGGTCGAGGATGAACAGGTCCTGCTGATCGATATGGAAATTGGTCCGGCCGAACGCGAAGCGATCGGTATGGCCCTGCATGATCCCCGGCAGCCCCGGCGCGCCGCCGCCGATCACGTCCAGTCCCGGTGCGCTCAGATGCACGACATGGCGCGGCCCGAACCCGCCAATGCCCAGATGCGGATCGTTGGCGAGGATCGGGCGGCCGGTCGCGGTGCGGCTGCCCGCCACGGTCCATGCGTTGCTGCCGGCATTGGCGCGCTCGGCCGGTCCCTCCGCCGGCTCGCGCACCGGGGTATCGGGACCGAAGGGCAGGCCGCCCTGTCGCAACACGCCGAGATCGGCGGGCGACATGGCGGTCACGTCCAGTCCGGCAGGGACGGTCATCCGCCACGCCGGGCGCAGCGGCGCGACGATCGCGTCGAGGTCGAGTAGTCCGATCGCCGCCAGCTGCGCGCGGCGGACTTCGTCATCGGCGTTGCCGATCGCGCTGCCGCGCGCCAGCACCATATCCTCGATCGCCCATTTGATCGGGGTCACGCCAAGGATCGCATATTCCTGCGGCAGCAGCGTGCGATCGGCCAGCACCTCGTCGATGCGGGCGTTGATCCCGGCGATATAGGCGCGGGCGCAGGCCAGCACGTCGCCGGGCACGCGGCGCAGTTCGGCATGCAGGTCGCCGCGATAGTGGAACAGCCGAGCCGTCGCGTCGTGTTTCGCGAAATCCTCGCCGAACGCCTCGGCCAGTCGGCCCAGTTCACGGCGATGCGCCAGATCGATCTGGAACAACCGGTCGCGCGCGACGACATAGCCCTGTCCGTAGAAGGCGTCAGGGATCGTCGCGGCGCGGATATGCGGCACGCCGTGCACGTCGTCGACGATCTCGACCGGTGCGGTGAGCGTGTCGCCCCGCGGCGCGAAGGCGCGTGCCTCCAGCGCGAACGGGGTCAGCGCCAGTGCGGCGGCCGATCCGGTCAGAAAGGCTCGGCGGTGCATCATCGGCGTCCCTTGCGTTGTGCCGTCCCTCGTCCGACGGCGACGGGCCGATCCTATGTCAGCGTACCGGCGACCGGGTATGACAACCACTGTCCGCGCCATAGGGCATGTTTATGGCATAGGCATCGTTGGCCTCTCGTAATCCGCCAACTTCATCGTCACGCCGGGCTTCGCCGGGGTACGGCTCGGTTTGGTTTGGCGCGCGACGTTCGCAGAAGTCTCGGTCGTGCCCGGGGTGACGAAGCGGAAGCCGGTCACCAAACCATAACACCCGTCTATGCCCTGCCGAAACGATAGCATCACGTCTCGCTTGACGCGCATCCCTGCCGACGCGCAGCTTCGCCGATATCCGACACGACCGGCGCGCGAACGACCGGGTCGGCGGATGCCGCAGGAAAGCGCAATGTCAATGTATCGGCCCGAACCGGGGCCATAGGGGGCCATTATGACGACTTCGATGCACTTTCGGCGGTATCTGCCTGCCCTTGCCCGCGCCTCCAGCCTCGTCGCGCTGTGCGTCGCCGCGCCGGCCTTTGCCCAAAGCGCCGATCCGGTCGCGGTCGAGCAGGCCCCTGCAGGGCCGCAGGCCGATGGCGGTCCCGACATTCTGGTCACCGGATCGCGCGTCGTCCGCGACGGGTTTCAGGCGCCGACCCCGCTGACCGTGCTGACGCAGCAGGATATCCAGAACGGTTCGCCGTCGAACAACATCGCCGATTTCGTGAACCAGCTGCCGGCGCTCGCGGGCGGCTTTACCCCGGCGAACTCGCGGCTGAACCTGTCGAGCGGGCAGGCGGGCATCAACACCATGAACCTGCGCAATCTGGGGTCGGAGCGGACGCTGGTGCTGCTCGACGGTCGCCGTTCCGTCGGCTCGACCGTGACCGGACTGGTCGACGTCAACACCATCCCGCAGGCGCTGGTGAAGAGCGTCGAGGTCGTCACCGGCGGCGCGTCGTCGGCCTATGGCTCCGACGCGGTCGCTGGCGTCGTCAACTACGTCCTCGACAAGGACTATACCGGCCTGAAGGTCGCGATCGACAACGGCGTCACCGACAAGGGCGACGGCGGCAATTATTCGATGAGCGTCGCGGGCGGCTGGTCGTTCGGTGGCGGGCGCGGGCACCTGCTGCTCAGCGGAGAGGTCGCGCACCGCGACGGCATCTTTCAGGTCGATCGCGACTGGAACGCGACCGGCTATGTCCGCATCCAGGACCCCGCCTGGACCACCAGCAGCACGACGCCGCGCTATCTGATCCGTCGTCAGGTGGGTGCCGCCAACTCGACGCCGGGCGGCCTGATCACCGCGTCGGCGGGCGCCACCGCCAACAGCCTGCGCGGCCTGTATTTCGGCGATGGCGGGCAGGTCCTGCGCTACCAATATGGTGCGCTCACCTTCCCGTCGCCCACCGGCAGCGCCCCGCCGACGCTGACGCAGGGGGGATCGTGGCAGGTCAATGATTCGGGCCGCCGCATCGGCCTCGACCCGCGCGACGATCGCCACGGCGTGTTCGGGCGGCTGAGCTACGAAGTCGCCGACGGCGTCGAGCTGTTCGCGGAAGGGGCGTATAACCAGCAGAAGATCTTCTTCAACGCCGGGCCGAACCTGTCGACCGGCGTCGCGCTCAACGCCACCGGTTGCGGTGCCGCGGCGACGTCGGCCGCAGCACCGCTGACCTGCAACGCCTTCCTCTACAACGCGCTCGGGCGCGCGGCGCTGACCGGCGTTACTGGCGTCACGCTGGCTACGACCGCCGCCGACCTGCCGTTCCGCGCCGTCGACAACGAGCGGGAAGTGCAACGCTATGCGATCGGGGCGGAGGGCTCGACCGAAGTGTTCGGCAAGCGCGCGACGTGGAACCTCTATGGCCAATATGGCCGGACCGACCAGCATTCGCAGCTGCGCAACATCATGAACAACGCGGCGATGAACAACGCGACCGCCGCCGTATTCGCGCCCGCTGGCAATGCCGCCGGCTATGCGGCGGGGTCGATCCAGTGCCTCATCAACGTCGACGCCAACCCGAACAACAACGACCCGGCCTGCGTGCCGCTGAACCGGCTGGGCGTGGGCGTCGCGAACCCCGCCGCCTTTGCCTATATCCTCGGCAATCCGTATCGCGACGAGCTGATCGAGCAATATAACGCCGCCTTCAACGTCTCGGTCACGCCGTTCGCGACCTGGGCGGGCGATGTCAGCGTCGCGCTGGGCGCGGAATATCGCAAGGAAAAGATCCGCGGCTCGGTGCCGGCCGAGTTCCAGCCGGTTTCCTCGACCGACGCCAATGGCCGCCCGATCACGTCGAACCGCTGGTCGGTCGGCAACTACCTGCCGACCAATGGCGAATATGACGTGAAGGAAGCCTATGTCGAAACGGTGGTCCCGCTGGGCATGGGGCTCGAATTCAACGGTGCCGCCCGCGCGACACGCTATTCGACCGCCGGCTATGTCACGACGTGGAAGGCTGGCGCGACATGGCAGCCGATCGAGGACATTCGCTTCCGCGCCACCCGCTCGCGCGACATCCGCGCACCCAACCTGAACGACCTGTTCCAGGGCGGCTCGGCCAACAGCGATGCGATTCGCAACCCGATCTACACCGCCGACGGCGCCAACGGGCCGGCGACGTTCAGCTATTCGGGCTTCGTCACCGGTAATCGCGCGCTTGGCCCCGAAAAGGCCGATTCGTGGAATGCCGGCGTCGTCATCGCGCCGCGTTTCCTGCCCGGCTTCAACCTGTCGGTCGATTATTTCCGCATCGACGTGAAGCAGGCGATCACGACCTTCAGCGCGCAACAGATCGCGGACCTGTGCTATTTGCAGGACCAGCAGTCGTTCTGCGACGCGATCTCGGTCGATCCGGTCCGCACGCAGAATCCGGCACAGCCCTATCTGCTGATCCGCAGCCAGCCGTTCAACGCCGCGAGCCAGCTGGTGAAGGGGGTCGATATCGACGCTTCCTATCGCCTCGCGCTCGATGAATTGTTCGCCAGGGCGGAGGGCAATTTCACGGTGCGCGGTATCGCCACGCGCTACATCGACAATCTGCTCGACAATGGCGTGCCGGGCACGGTGGTGCTGAATTCGGTCGGGGTGAACGGTGGTCAGTTCAGCACGCCCAAATGGATCTACCGCGTCAGTGCGGCCTATGACACGCCCGACTTCTCGATCACCGCGGTCGGTCGCGGCGTCAGCGCGGGACGCTATGCCGCGAACGGGATCGAATGTTCGACCGCCTGCCCGCCAAACGACGCCAATTTCTTTACCTATGACGACAACCGCGTCTCGGGCACCTTCTACGCCGATCTCAACCTGACCCAGAAGATCCGCTGGGACGGGGCGGAGGCGCAGTTCTTCGTCAACGTGACCAACCTGTTCGACCGCTGGCCGCTGCTGCTGCCGGAAACCGGTCTGGCGGCGAACCCGACCTATTCGGACCTGCTGGGTCGCCGCTTCCGCGTCGGTATCCGGATGCAAACGCGCTGAACCACGTTGCCCGACCGCCGGGTGTCGGCGGCGGTCGGGTGGCGTTCCTGCTCGGGCGGCCACGCTGCTGCGTCAGTCGCGCGCCGTCGCGGCTGCCAAGATTGGTTCCAACGGTTCGTCGCAAAGTTCCAGAATGCTGTACCCGTGTTAAGCAGGTCGCAATCACGCGTGGATACAGACACGCGCAGGAACTTCGATGCGACATTTTCTCGTTCATCTTCTGCTTCTCGCAGTCCTTGCGGTGGCCCGGCCGGTCATGGCGGCCGCGCCGGCGGATGCGTGGGACGGCTGGCGCACCGCACGGTTCCTGACGCTCGATGCGACCGCCGGACTGCCGCATGCCACGACGACCGCGATCGTGCAGGGCAGCGACGGGCTGATGTGGATCGGCACGCGCGGCGGGCTCGCCCGCTATGACGGCCAACGGCTCAAGGTCTTTCGACAGGTCTTGCGCGACCGGGCCAGCCTGCCCGACAATTATATCCGTGCGCTCATTCCCCTGCCGAATGGCGGGATGCTGGTCGGTACCAATGTCGGCGGTGCGGTCCGCTTCGATCCCGTTTCGAATGCGTTCGTCGCGTTGCGGGGGGCGGCGGGGGTCGGCATCGGCACCCGCATCCTCGCACTGGCGTCCGATGGACAGGACGGGGCGCTGATCGCGTCGGACCATGGCGTGTTCCGCTACGACGCGCGGCGCAACCGCGTGGTGTCGCTGACGGAACCCGGCAGCGATCTGGCCGGCGGTGCCCTGGCGGTCTTTCGCGATGCCGACGGCACTATCCATGCCGGCGGGGAAAAGGGACTGTTCGTCCGCCGGACACGGGACCGCGCCTTTTCCCGCGTCGCGACCCCGACGATCGGCGATGTGTGGGCGATCCAGCGCGGGCCGTTCGGCCGGTTGTGGATCGGGACCGGCGCGCAGGGCATCATCGTACAGCTGACCGATGGCCGCTTCGTCCGGCCGCGCGCGCTTTCGGGTGATGCCCCGCTGATCGGCCACCGCACCATCCGCGCCTTTGCGACCGGGCCGGACGGGACGCTCTGGGCCGCTACCGATGGCATGGGCCTGTTGCGCATCGCGACGCGTGCGCCGTTCTCGGTCAGCGCGGTGCGCAACATCCCCGCCAATCACGCCTCGCTCGCCGGCGACACGGTCCGCGACGTGACCATCGACCGTACCGGCCGCCTGTGGGCGGCGACCGATGTCGGGGCGTCGCATACCGACCCGGCGCTCGATTCGATCTTCACCGTGACCAACGCCATGCCCGATCCCCGCCGGTCGCTGGCCGATCGCAACGTACGCGGGCTGATGGTCGACAGCCACGACCGGATCTGGGCCGGATTCAGCAACGGGGTGATCGACCGGATCGATCGTGTCGGCGGTACCATCCGCCATCTGCGCCTTTCGGGCGAACAGGCCGGACAGGATGTGACCGCGTTTCTCGAACAGCCTGACGGGACGGTGCTGGTCGGTGCGCGCGGCATCGTCGCCATCGATCCGGCGACGATGACGCCCCGGTCGCTGCCGGTGCCGCTGCCCGGCGACCTGCCGGTAATCTCGCTGGCGCGATCGGGCGACCTGCTGCTGATCGGTACCTACAAGGGGCTGTTCGTCTGGCACGCACGCACCCGGCAACTGCGCCAATATCGTCATGTCGATGGCGACCCGACCACGATCGCCAACAATGAAGTCATCAAGATCGTCGATCCGGGCGACGGCCGGCCATGGATCGCGACGCCCGGCGGGCTCAGCCGGTTCGATCCGGCGACCGGACGCTTCGTCGTCTATCGCAACGATCCGGCCGATCCGGCCAGCCTGCCGCAAAACTATACCGGTTCGATCGTGCAGTCGGGCGGCGCGCTGTGGGTCGGCACCTATGGCGGCGTCGCGCGCGGCACGGCGACGCCGGGCGGCCTGCGTTTCCGCGCGATTACCGAGGCGCAGGGACTGGCCAGCGATAACGTCGCAGCGGTCCTGCCCGACCGGCGCGGCCGGGTGTGGGCGACGGGGGCCAGTGGCATCTCGGTGCTCGATCCACAGGGGCGCCGGGTGCGCGTGGTCAGCCGGCGCGACGGTCTTCCCCCCGATACGTATAATCAGCGCGTCGCCGCGATCACGCGCGACGGCGACCTGCTGTTCGGCGGGACCGGCGGCTTGCTGGTGCTGCGGCCCGACCGGATGCTGACCGCGCGATCGGTGCGATCGCCGACACTGGCCCCGACCGATATCGAACAGGACGGCCGCACCCTGCCGTTCAACCCGTTTCCCGGGCGGCAGGCGATCCGTAGCGATGGCCATGCGCTGCGCGTCGCCTTCGCCCTGACCGATTATGCCGCGCCGCAGGAGGTGCATTACCGGTACCGGTTGCAGGGGTTCGACACTGATTGGGTCGGACTGCCCGATCCGGTGCCGGCGACCGCAATCTATACCAACCTGCCCGGCGGCGAATACGTGTTGCAGCTTCAGGCACAGATTCCGGGCGTGCATCCGCGCACGGTCACGACGTCGGTCGACCTGATCGTCGCGCGCGCGTGGCATGAACGATGGTTCGTGCGGCTGGCGATGGCGGTCGTCGGGCTGGCCGGCGTGTTCGGCATCGTCCACGTGCGGACCATGGTGCTGCGCCAGCGGACCCGCGCGCTCGAACGGATGGTCGAACAGCGGACCGGCGAACTGCGATCGGCCAATGTCACCTTGTCGCAACTGGCCAGCACCGATCCGCTGACCGGCCTTGCCAACCGCCGCACGCTGCTGGCGCGGCTGGAGGCGGCGCGCGAGACGGCGATGCGCAGCGGGCGCGGCTATGCCGTGGCGATGCTCGACATCGATCATTTCAAACGCGTCAACGACGGCTATGGCCACCACACCGGCGACATCGTGGTACAGGCGGTCGCCGCGCGCGTGGCCGGCGGGGTGCGCGCCGTCGATTGCGTCGCGCGCTATGGCGGCGAGGAACTGGCGATCCTGTTCGCCGACAGCGGTCTGGGCGATGCGGCGACGATCACCGAACGCTTGCGACAGGCGGTGGCGCGCGCCGTCATCGACGTGGACGGCGTGGAGATCCGCGTCACGATCAGCGGCGGGGTCGCGGCGGCGACCGGGGACGAACCGCCCGCCGCCGTGTTGCACCGGGCCGACCTCGCCATGTACCGGGCGAAGCGCGCCGGCCGTGACCGGATTGAATTGGCCGATGACCGCGACGACGCCGCGCTCGAACAGAGGGTTGTTCTCTAAAGCACTGCCATCCGGCGCCGGTCGTCGATGGCAAGTGTCAACATGATCCGCGTGGAACAGATCGCGCAATCCAGCGCGGATGCCCTGCCGGCATCGCATTGCAGGCAGTCGCGGCGCGGGCGCGTGCCATCGAGCATCCCCAGCACCAGCCGTTCGTCCGCCGATGCGGCCCCGCGCCGCCCGGTCGCGATCGGCCGGCCCAGCGCGCTTTCGTACATGCTGAACAGGCTGTCGAACACCGGTGCCAGCACGTCCAGCCCGACCGGCCGCAGCAACGCGTACAGGCAGTTCTGCGCATTCTCCCGCTCGTCCCGCGCGGTCCGCCAGCAGCGCGCGATCGTGGTGACCAGCGCCGAACGGATCGGCGACCGCATGCTGCCGGCGGGTGCTGCGACGGTGCGGGGTGGGGATGGGGCAGGGGCCATGATCCGTCTTCAATGGTGTGACCGGACAGTCATGCGTTAAATGCAAACGACTCGCAATAGTAATATGGGGTCAGCGGGGTGCGGTATGTGTAACCTTCGTCACCTTCCGAAACTGCAACACCCCGTCGTCCAGCCGCCCGAACCGGAACGCCGCGTAATCGAGGAAATAATTCTGCCGCAACCGCCACGGACTGCGTGATCCCTGTCCCGGCAACCGCGCCTCCGCCCGCTGGACATAGCCCGAACTGAAGTCGAGCAACGGTCGCCGCTCGATCCCCGCGCCCGGCGCGGCGGGCACGCAATAGTCATGGCCCCGCCGCCGCATATGGTCGAGCACCCGGCACATGCGCCGCGAGACGAGGTCGACCTTCAACGTCCACGATGCGTTGGTATAGCCCATCGCGAACACCAGATTGGGTACGCCCGACACCATCATCCCGCGATAGATCATCTGGTCCTGCGCCGCGAACGGCACGCCGTCGACCGTGATCGCGACCCCGCCCATCAGATGCAGTCTCAGCCCCGTCGCGGTGACGATCACGTCCGCCGCCACCCGCTCGCCCGATCCCAGTTCCAGCCCCTCGGGCGTGAAGCGCCGGATGGTGTCGGTGACGATCGCCGCCGATCCGTCGTTCAGCACCCTGAACAGATCGGCATCGGGCACGAGGCACAGCCGTTGGTCCCAAGGGTCGTAGCTCGGGGTAAAATGCCGGTCGACGTCGCGCATCTGTGGCAGCGCGGCGCGCGTGCCCCTCAGGATGAACGCGCGCATCTGCTTGGGCCAGGCCCGCGAAAACTGGAACGCGGCCAGCCCCATCGCGACATTCTTCCACCGCGCCAGCCGCCCCGCCGCCGCGACTGGCAGCCAGCGATACAGCAAGTCGGCGAGCGCATCCTGCGACGGATGCGCGACGATATAGCTTGGCGACCGCTGGACCATGGTCACCTGTGCGCCCTGTTCGGCGAGCGCCGGCACCAGCGTTACCGCCGTGGCACCGCTGCCGATCACTGCGATCCGCTTGCCCGCGACGGTCAGATCGGCGGGCCATTGCTGCGGATGGACGATCCGTCCGGCGAACGTCTCCTGCCCCTCGAACTGCGGAGCGTAGCCGCCGGCATAGTTGTAATAGCCCGATCCCATGAACAGGAACCGGCAGCGGACGACATGCTCGCCGCCCTCCGCCTGACAGCGCAGCGTCCAGCGCGCATCCGCCGACGACCAGTCCGCCGCGACGATGCGGTGGTGGAAGCGGATATGCCGGTCGATGCCGAACATCCGCGCCGTATCCTCGATATACTCGCGGATATCGTTGCCGGCGGCGATCGTCTTGCGGTCGCGCCATGGCCGGAACGGAAAGCCCAGCGTGTGCATGTCGGAATCCGACCGCACGCCCGGATAGCGGAACAGGTCCCATGTCCCGCCGATCGCCCCCCGCGCCTCGAAGATCGCGTAGCTCTCGTCGGGGCAACGCGTTTGCAGGTGATAGGCGGCATCGATGCCCGACAGCCCGGCGCCGACGATCACGACGTCGAGTTCGGTGGCGGGCGGGGTGGGGGCGGGCGCGGTCATCGCGCGCTTATCCGCCCGCCCGCGGCCCTTGCCAAGCGTCAGCGCGTGCCGAGCAGCAGCGCGGTCAGCACCGGATCGCCGGTCCGGCGCGGATCGGCCCGGATCGCCGCTTCCTCACGGCCGATCGCGCGGAAGATTGCGTTGCCGGCCTGATCGGCGGCGCTGTGCGCCAGCGCGCCGTAATCGATGCCGGTCTGCGCCGCGACGATCGCCGACAGGATTTCGGCGGTATCGGAGCGAAGGCCGCGCGAAAATTCGGGGAACATCGCGTCGATCACCGCGCCCCGCGCCGATCGCGCGAGCAGGTCGGTGGCGGCGGTCGGCCCGCCGCGCAGCACCGCCACCGCATCGGCCAGCGTCAGGCCGCGGATCGAATCGAGTACCACCGGCGTCGCACGATCGGCCGCGTCGACCGCGATATCGTTCAGCGCCAGCGCGACCCGCGAGCGCACCGCATTGGTCCGCAGCATCGCCGCCAGCACGTTGTTCTGCCCGGCGGTTTCCGGCAGCGTCAGCCGCGTCAGCTGATCGTCGTAAAAGCCGCCGGGGCGGATCAGCCGTTCGAATGCGCGCTGGCTCGACAGGGTCAGCAGCCGCCGCACGCCCGCCTCGACGCCATAGCTGCCGAGCGGGGTGGCGCAGCCGCCGAGGATGGCGACCGGCAGCATCAGCGCGGTCGCGCCGAGGATGCGGCGACGGGACATCGGGGCATGGATCATGGGCCGGTTCTCCAGGGGTAGATCGCGCTGCCAACGCAGCCAGGTGCTCCCGGTGCCGCCACCGGCGTGAACCGACGTTGAACCGGGGGTCGTTTTGCTTCCGTTTCGCGGGTTTGGACCATTGCCGAGCGCCGCGTAGCGCCCTAGCTACCGGACCATGGCTGATCCCTATGCAACGCTCGGTGTAGCGCGCGACGCGACCGAGACGGATATCAAGAAAGCGTATCGCAAGCTCGCCAAGGAGCTGCACCCCGACCGGAACAAGGACAATAAAGCCGCGTCCGACCGGTTTTCGAAGGTCACGCAGGCCTATGACCTGCTGACCGACAAGGACAAGCGCGCGCGCTTCGACCGGGGGGAGATCGATGGCGACGGCAATCCGGCGTCGCCGTTCGGCTATGGTGCGGGCGGCGGCGGGGCCGGCGGATTTCGCGCCGGGCCGGGCGGGCGCGGCGGTTTCGACATGGGCAGCGATGCGCAGGGTGGCGACTTTTCGGATATTTTCGAAGGGCTGTTCGGCGGACGGACGGGTGCCTCCGGCGGTGGCGGCTTTGCCAGCGGGTTCGGCAGGCGGCCGCAGCCCAAGGGCGGCAACGTCGCCTACAAGCTGAAAGTGCCGTTCGAGGATGCGGCGACGCTCAGTCCGCAGCGTATTACGCTGGCCGATGGCAAGACGATCGACCTGAAACTTCCCGCCGGGGTCGATGGCGGCACGCAGATGCGACTGAGCGGCAAGGGCGATCCGGGGCCGGGCGGGCCGGGCGACGCGATCGTCACCATCGAGGTCGAGCCGCATCGTTTCTATACCCGCGACGGCGACGATATCCGCATCGACCTGCCGATCAATCTGGCCGAGGCGGTGCTGGGGGCGAAGGTGCGCGTGCCGACCGTCGAGGGCGCGGTGATGCTGAGCGTGCCCAAGGGCGCGACCTCGGGCAAGACGCTGCGGCTGAAAGGGCGCGGTTTCCACCGCAAGGACGGGACGCGGGGCGATCAGTTGGTGACGCTGATGGTCGATCTGCCCGCCGACGACGCCGCGCTGACGGCGTTCGTCGAGGATTGGGACGGGCGGACGACGGACCCGCGCGCACGCTTCGGCGTTTGATGCGGTCCTGACCCGGCCGGAGCGCATTGCATGAATCAGCCGTCCCCGGAAAGTCCCGAGGTCCGCCGTCATCGGGGCCGACCCGCCCTGTCGCGCCTGCGCCCCTCGGCACGGGCGATCGAGGTGGTGAAGCGTGTCGCGATCGGGACGTTCAACGACGGCTTCACCCATGCCGGCAATCTCGCCTATCTTTCGCTGCTGACGCTGTTCCCGTTCTTCATCGTCGCCGCGGCGATCGCGCGCGCGGTCGGGCGCAGCGGCGACAGCATCCATGCGGTCACCGCCTTCCTCGAAACCGTGCCGCGCGACGTGGCGGTGGTGCTGGAACAGCCGATCCTTGACGTGTTGCAGGCACGATCGGGATCGCTGCTGTGGCTCGGCGCGCTGGTCGGTCTGTGGACGACGACCGGCTTCATCGAAACGGTGCGATCGATCCTGCGGCAGGCCTATGGCATCCCGTTTTCGCGGCCCTTCTGGGAATATCGGCTGGGATCGATCGGACTGATCGTCGGATCGGTGCTGATGCTGATGATCGCGTTCAGCCTCCAAGTCGTGCTGGTCGGCGTCGAGCAGCTGATCTACCGCGTGCTGCCGTTCCTGCAGCCCTACGCGGCCTATCTGTCGATCGCGAAGCTGTTTCCGGCACTGGCGCTGTTCGTGGCACTCTACACGCTGTTCTATTCGCTTAGCCCCAAGAAATACCGGACGTCGAATTGTCCGAAATGGCCGGGGGCGGTGGCGACGGCGACCGTATGGATCGGCACCACGCAGCTGCTGCCGCTGGCGATCGACGCACTGGGCGGATATGACCGCACCTATGGCAGCCTTGCCGGCGTCATGATCGCGCTGTTCTTCTTCTACATCGTGGGACTTGGCGTGGTGATCGGCGGCGAATTGAACGCGGCGCTGGCGGAAACGCCCGACCCTGCGCTAGAGGGTGCGGCTACAGACGAAAAAGGGAAAGTCGCGTGAACGGTTTGATGCAGGGCAAGCGCGGGGTCATCATGGGACTCGCCAATGATCGGTCGCTGGCCTGGGGCATCGCCAAGCAGCTGGCCGCGCAAGGAGCCGAACTGGCCTTCACCTATCAGGGCGAGGCGCTGGAGCGGCGCGTCCGTCCGCTGGCGGGCGAACTGGGTTCCGACTTCCTGATCGAATGCGACGTGGCCGATATGGGCGCGCTCGACACGGCGTTCGACACCATCGCCGCGCGCTGGCCGACGATCGATTTCGTCGTCCACGCTATCGGCTTTTCGGACAAGAACGAACTGCGCGGGCATTATTACGACACCAGCCTCGACAATTTCCTGATGACGATGAACATCAGCGTCTATTCGTTCACCGCCGTCGCGAAGCGTGCGCGGGCGTTGATGCCGAACGGCGGATCGCTGCTGACGCTGACCTATTACGGGTCGGAAAAGGTCGTGCCGCATTACAACGTCATGGGCGTGGCCAAGGCGGCGCTCGACATGTCGGTCAAATATCTGGCGATGGACATGGGCCCGGAGAATATCCGGGTGAACGCCATTTCGGCCGGTCCGATCAAGACGCTGGCCGCCAGCGGCATCGGCGATTTCCGCTATATCCTGAAGTGGAACGAGCTGAATTCGCCGCTGCGCCGCAACGTCACGATCGACGATGTCGGCGGGGCGGGGCTGTATCTGTTGAGCGATCTGGCGAGCGGCGTCACCGGCGAAATTCATCATGTCGACGCCGGCTACAACGTCATCGGCATGAAGGCCGAGGACGCCCCCGACATCGCGCTGGCCTGACGGTCATGAGCGTCATCCGCGCGGCGAGCGGCGCCGACGCACCGGTGGTCGATGCGCTGCTGCGCACCTGTTTCCCGCGCGATCAGGAGGCGCGGTTGGTCCAGCAACTGGCGATCGAAGGTGATCTGGTGCTGGTGCTGGTCGCCGAGGATGACGACGCGGTGGTCGGCATGATCGCCGCCAGCCGGATGCAGGTGACCGCCGACACGCGCGAAGTTGCGGCCGTCGCCATCGCGCCGCTGGCAGTGGCGAAGACCGCGCGGGGGCAGGGCGTGGGCGAGGCGCTGGTCGTCGCCGCCATCGCCCATCTGCGCAGCGCCGGGGTCGAACTGGCGTTCGTGCTCGGCGATCCGGCCTATTATGGCCGGTTCGGGTTCGAGGCGATAACGGCATCGGGCTTCGACAGCCCCTATGCCGGGGAATATTTCATGGGCATCCGGCTGAACGACGGGCCGTGCATCCACACGCCCGGTACGGCTGCCCATGCACGCGCCTTTGCGGCGCTGGGGGAGGACGCATGAGCCACAATAGTTTCGGCCACCTGTTCCGCTTCACGACGTGGGGCGAGAGTCATGGTCCGGCGCTGGGAGCGGTCGTCGACGGCTGCCCGCCGGGATTGTCGCTGAGCGAAGCCGATATCCAGCCGTTCCTCGACGCACGGCGGCCCGGGACCAGCCGGTTCACCACCCAGCGGCGCGAGCCGGATGCGGTGCGGATCCTGTCGGGCGTGTTCGAGGGCCGGACGACGGGGACGCCGATCAGCCTGATGATCGAGAATGTCGACCAGCGGTCGAAGGATTATTCGGACGTCGCCAAGGCGTATCGCCCCGGCCATGCCGATTATGCCTATGACTCCAAATACGGCTTTCGCGACTATCGCGGCGGCGGGCGGTCGTCGGCGCGCGAGACGGCGGCGCGGGTCGCGGCGGGCGCGGTGGCGCGGTTGGTCATCCCCGACGTGACCATCACCGCATGGGTCGAATCGATCGGCGGCGATGCGATCGACCCGGCGAACTTCGATGTGTCAGAAATCGGTCGCAACCCGTTCTTCTGCCCCGATGCGGCGGCGGCGTTGCGCTGGGAGGCGCTGGTCGACGGTGCGCGCAAGGCCGGATCGTCGCTGGGCGCGGTCGTCGCCTGTCGTGCCGAGGGCGTGCCGGCGGGCTGGGGCGCGCCGCTCTACGCCAAGCTGGATGCCGAACTGGCGAGCGCGGCCATGTCGATCAATGCGGTCAAGGGCGTGGAGATCGGCGACGGCTTCGCGGCGGCGGCGCTGTCGGGCGAGGCCAATGCCGATCCGATGCGGCCGGGTGAAGGTGGGCCGTCGTTCCTTGCCAACCATGCCGGTGGCATCGCTGGCGGCATCTCGACTGGCCAGCCGGTGACGTTGCGGGTCGCGTTCAAGCCGACCAGTTCGATCCTGACGCCTGTCGAGACGATCGGGCCCGATGGGCAGGCGACGACGATCGCGACCAAGGGGCGGCATGATCCCTGCGTCGGCATTCGCGGCGTACCGGTGGTCGAGGCGATGGTCGCACTGGTGCTGGCCGATCAGAAACTACGGCACCGCGGGCAGATCGGGTGATGGCCGGCCGCCGGTGAGCCACGGTCCGGCGCAGGAATGACCATATTTTACGATGGGTTGAGTGAAGCGGACGGACCCTTCGGGCCGTTCGCGACTTGAGTCCCCTGCTTGATGCAAGGAGACACTCGATGCGCAAGACCATTTTCGCGAGCCTGCTGATCCTCAGCGGCGCGACCACCGCAATCGCGCAGGTACCGACCACCCGGAACCAGCCGACTTCACCGAACAGTACCCCCGGTCCGGTCGATCCGGCCCGTCCGACCCAGCCGTTGCCGCAGACGACCGGCCCGACCAACCCGGTCCCCGAAAGTCCGGCCCGACCCGGCGAATCGACGACGGGCGACACGACGACGACCGACGACACGACCCCGCCGACCACGACGGGCGATGCGCCGACCACGACGCCGCCCGCCGGAACGACCGGCACGCCGCGGTAACAGCCAGCCGCAAAAAAAGCCCGTCCGGAGCGATCCGGGCGGGCCTTTTGCCGTGTGCCGTCGAGGGGCGATCAGTCGGCGAAAGGATCGCGCACGAGTATCGTGTCGTCGCGTTCCGGGCTGGTCGATACCAGCGTCACCGGGCACTGGATCAACTCTTCGATGCGGCGGATATATTTGATCGCCTGTGCCGGCAGTTCGGCCCAACTGCGAGCGCCGGCGGTCGATTCCGACCAGCCGGGCATGGTTTCGTAGACCGGCTCCACCTTCGCCTGATCGGCGGCGTGCGGCGGGAAATAGTCGAGCACCTGATCGCCCAGCCGATAGCCGGTGCAGATCGCCACTTCCTCGAACCCGTCGAGGACGTCGATCTTGGTCAGCGCGATGCCGGTGATGCCGCCGACCGCCGCCGCCTGTCGCACCAGCACGCTGTCGAACCAGCCGCAACGACGCTTGCGGCCGGTCACGGTGCCGAATTCATGCCCGCGCACGCCGAGGCGCTCGCCGGTTTCGTTCTCGAGTTCGGTCGGGAACGGCCCGGAGCCGACCCGGGTGGTATAGGCTTTGGCGATGCCCAGCACGAAGCCGACCGCGCCCGGCCCCATGCCCGAACCGCCGGCGGCGGTGCCGGCGATGGTGTTGGACGAGGTGACGAACGGATAGGTGCCGTGGTCGATATCGAGCAGCACGCCCTGCGCCCCTTCGAACAGGATGCGCTTGCCGGTCGCCTTGGCCTGCGCCAGCATCCGCCAGACCGGCTCGGCATAGGGCAGGACGAAATCGGCGATCTCGCGCAGTTCGGCGATCAGCCGTGCCCGGTCGACCGGAGGCTCGCCGAAGCCGGCGCGCAGCGCGTCGTGATGCGCGGTCAGGCGGTCGAGCTGCGCTTCGAGATCGTCGAGATGGGCGAGATCGCAGACGCGGATCGCGCGGCGGCCGACCTTGTCCTCATAGGCGGGGCCGATACCGCGACGGGTGGTGCCGATCTTGCCGGCCCCGCTCGCATCCTCGCGCAGGCCGTCGAGGTCGCGGTGGAAGGGCAGGATCAGCGTGCACGTCTCGGCGATCATCAGCGTGTCGGGCGTGACCGAGACGCCCTGTTCGCGCAGGCGTTCGATTTCGGCCTTCAGCGCCCACGGATCGAGGACGACGCCGTTGCCGACGATCGACGGGGTGCCGCGGACGATGCCAGAGGGGAGCAGCGACAATTTATAGACGGTGCCGCCGACGACCAGCGTGTGGCCGGCGTTATGGCCGCCCTGAAACCGCACGACCATGTCGGCGCGCTCCGCCAGCCAGTCGACGATCTTTCCCTTGCCCTCGTCACCCCATTGGGCGCCGATCACCGCTACGTTCGCCACGTCCTGAAACCCTCATGCCTGTCGGTATCGGCGCTGCACTAGGCCCCTCGCGCGGCTACGTCCACCTTGGCGACGGATCGCGTGTCAGGAATGTGACGATAGAGTTCGGCTTCCTCGCGCCGGATGCGTTCGCCGAGCCGGGCATACAGCGTGCGGGTGTCGCGTTCGAAGCCGTCGGGATCGCGCTGAATGCGTTCGGCGGTCCAGTCGAGCATATAGCCCCTGAACGTGTCGGCGAGGCCACCGAGTTCGGTGGCGAACCGGTCGGCCAGTTCCGCCGTTTTTCGGTCGGCGCTGCGACGGAGCATGGGGTAGAGTACGCGGTCCTCGGTCGCGAGATGGGCGAACAGCTGCCGGCTGAGCGACCAGCGCGTCGTCGCGATCGGTGCCGGATCGATCGGTCGCGCCTCGGCATGGCGCAGAAGATCGGTCGCCACCGACGCCAGTTGCAGATGTTCGAGGATCAAATCTTCGGCACGGAGCATGGCGGCGGTCCTGCGAATGGGCGATCGGTTTTCGATATGCCCAACTGGTTAAGAATCGGTGCGGCCCGGCCCTCGACATCGCTGGTGCGGGCGCGCAGAACCGGGACACAAAAACAACGATCAGGAGAGCGCATCCATGAAACTCGCCAGCCTCAAGCACGGCCGGGACGGTCGGCTGGTCGTCGTGTCGAGCGACCTTGCCTGGTATGCCGATGCGAGCGCGATCGTGCCGACGTTGCAGGCGGCGCTGGACGATTGGGACCGGGTCGAGGGCGATCTGCGCAACCTTGCCACCGATCTCGACCATGACGTGATCCCCAAGGACCGGTTCCACGAGCGCGAGGCCGCATCGCCGCTGCCGCGGGCGTATCAGTGGGCGGACGGATCGGCCTATGTGAACCATGTCGCGCTGGTGCGGCAGGCGCGCGGGG
Organism: Sphingomonas sp. Leaf67; assembly: GCF_001421965.1. GTDB lineage: Bacteria > Pseudomonadota > Alphaproteobacteria > Sphingomonadales > Sphingomonadaceae > Sphingomonas. The sequence continues at coordinate 871,297 of NZ_LMLP01000001.1, read as the reverse complement.
CGGAGATGCCCGACAGCTTCTGGCGCGACCCGCTGATGTATCAGGGCGGGTCGGACGGCTTCCTCGGCCCCCGCGACCCGATCCCGGCGGGCGACGATGGCTGGGGTCTGGATTTCGAGGGCGAGGTGGTGGTGGTCACCGGCGACGTCGCCATGGGCGCGTCGCGCGACGAGGCACTGGCGGCGGTGCGGCTGGTCGGGCTGACCAACGATGTGTCGTTGCGCGGGCTGATCCCGCAAGAACTGGCCAAGGGGTTCGGATTTTTCCAGTCGAAGCCGGCTTCCGCCTTTTCGCCGGTGTTCGTCACCCCCGATGCGCTGGGCGAATGGTGGAACGAGGGAAAGCTGCACCGCAAGCTGAACGTCGATCTGAACGGGCAGCCGTTCGGCCGGGCGGACGCGGGTGAGGACATGACGTTCGATTTCGGCACGCTGATCGCCCATGCCGCGAAGACACGGGTGCTGGGTGCCGGCACCATCATCGGGTCGGGCACGGTGTCGAACCGCGATGCGGATGGCGGACCGGGCAAGCCGGTAGCCGGTGGCGGGGTCGGATATTCGTGTCTGGCAGAGATCCGCACGGTCGAAACGATCCACGGCGGCAAGGCGGAGACGCCGTTCCTGAAGGCCGGCGACACCGTCCGCATCTGGGCCGAGGACGATCGGCATCACCCGATCTTCGGCGTGATCGAGCAGACGGTGGCGTGAGATGCTGCGCCGGTATCGTCTGTTGACGCCGTTCCTGCTGGCCGGATGCGCTGCGTCCGGTCCGGCGCCGCCGGTCGCCGTCACGGCCCCGGCGGCGGGGCTGGCGACCCCGGCCGACCGGTTCGGGCCGTTGTTCGAGGCGGTGCAGATGCGGCGCATCTTTCCCGACGGCAAGACCTTCGTCGATGCGGTGCCCAAGCGCGCCGATGCCGCGATCCTTGCCGATTTCCGGCGCGGCGACTTCCGGGACGATGCGGCGCTCAAGGCGTTCGTCCTGGCCAATTTCGACGTGCCCGGGCTGCTGCCGGTTCCCGAGTCCGATCACGGCCCGCGCCTGCCGATCGAGCGGCATATCGCCGGTCTGTGGCCGCATCTGACTCGCGATCCGGTGGCACCGCCGCCGGGATCGAGTGCGCTGGCAGTGGCCGACCGGTTCGTCGTGCCCGGCGGGCGGTTCCGGGAAATGTATTACTGGGACAGCTATTTCACGATGCTGAGCCTTGCCGCCGACAACCGGCAGGACCTGATCGAATCGATGGTCGCGGCGTTCACCGATCTGGTCGAGCGGTACGGCCATGTGCCCAACGGCACGCGCAGCTATTATCTCAGCCGGTCGCAGCCGCCGTTCCTGTACCTGATGATGGGGCTGTCGAAGGAAACCGACCCGGCGGTGCTGGCGCGGCGGGTGGCGGCGCTGAAGCGCGAACATGCGTTCTTCACCGCAACCGAGCGGTCGGTGACGCTGCCCGACGGCGCGGTGCTGCAACATTATTGGGATGCGCGGACCACGCCACGGGACGAATCGTGGCGCGAGGATGTCGAAACCGCAAAGGCCAGCGGCCGACCGGTGGCGGAAGTGTATCGTGAGCTGCGGGCCGGGGCGGAGAGCGGTTGGGATTTTTCGTCACGCTGGCTGGCCGATGGCACCACGCTGACGACGATCGACACGACCAACATCCTGCCGGCCGATCTCAACAGCTTGCTGTGGGGCATGGAGCGGGCGATCGCCGATGGTGCGGCCAAGACCGGCGACGCGGCGACGGCGCGGGACTTTGCCGACCGGGCGGCGAAGCGCGGGGCGGCGATCGAGCGCTGGCTGTGGAGCGAGGCCGGCGGGCGCTATGGCGATTACGACGTCAAGCGCCGGCAGCTTCGCGGCGGGGTGACGGCGGCAACCGCCTATCCGCTGTTCGTCGGGTTGACGACGGGCGCGCGCGCCGACCGGGTGGCGGCGACCATCGAGCGACAGTTGCTCGCACCGGGCGGGCTGCGATCGACGCTGGTCGATACCGGACAGCAATGGGACAAGCCCAATGGCTGGGCCCCGCTGCAATGGATCGCGGTCAGCGGGCTGGACCGTACCGGCCACAAGCCATTGGCGGACACGATTTCGCAGCGGTTTCTGGCGAGCGTCGCGCGCGAATATGCGGCGTCGGGCAAGCTGGTCGAGAAATATGACGTCGAGGAGGTCCGGCCGGGCGGGGGCGGCGAATATCCGCTGCAGGACGGCTTCGGGTGGACCAATGGGGTCACGCGGGCGCTGATGGTGCGGGCGCGCGGAAGTTGACGAAGTTGACAGTGTGTCAGGGTTTGTAGCAGGCGGGTGGTGTTAGTAGGTCGTTCATCTGGAACGGCTTTTAAGGTGACGATGCGGCGTTGGCTGTGCGGAAGTTGACACGGTCGCTGCAATTCGTCGCTGCGGTGCAGGTTGAAGCCTCTCGCGGCGATGGTGGCGTGCTGTCACCGGGAGATCCCAGCCTTCGCCGGGATGACGTGGTTGGCGGGCAGACCTGTCAAAGAACGGCGTGGGAATGACATTCGTCGCGGTTGTAGGAAAGCGTCACGCCGTCCACGCCGCGGCGTCGTCCTGCTGGCCGATCAGCGCGAGGCCGTGGGCGACCGAGGTCAGTTCGTTGCCCGACGCCAGCCGGTCCTGCCCGAACCGGTCGGCGAAGGCGCGGCGGATGGCGGGGGTGAGCGAGGTGCCGCCGGTCAGGAACACGCGGTCGATCGCGCTGGCTGCCAACCCGGCGGCGTCGAGCGCGCGGTCGACGGTCGCCATGATGCGGGCGAGGTCGTCGGCGATCCAGTGCTCGAACTGGTCGCGGGTAACCTCCGCCTCGATCGCGATGCCGCCCCCTGCGAAGGTGAAAGTGGCGGCGTCGCCCTTCGACAAGGCGCGCTTCACCTGTCCGACCGCGTCGTAGAGGGGATAGCCCTGTTCGCCCTCGATCACCGCGATCATCCGTTCGATCGCGTCGGGGTCGGTCGCGGCGCGGCGCAATTTGTCGAGTTCGGCCATGGTCTTGCGGTTGCGCATCAGCGCGAGGCGCGACCAGTCGGTGAAGTCGGTGAAATGGCCCGCCGGGATTTCCAGCACCTTGTCGAACGAGCGATAGGTGCCGCCCTTGCCGAGCAGCGGCAGGACGAGTTTGTCGAGGATGCGGCGGTCGAACTGGTCGCCGGCGATGCCGATCCCGGCATGGCCGAGCGGTTGGGCGCGACGGTCGGCACCGGGCGCTTCGAGGCGGACCACCGAAAAGTCGCTGGTGCCGCCGCCGAAATCGGCGACGAGGATGGTGGCGGCTTCGCGCAAGGTCGCGGCATGGCTGAACGCGGCCCCGAGCGGTTCGTAGACATAGAGGATTTCGGCACCCAGCGCGGCGAACATCGCGTCGTAGCGCTGACGGGCGAGCGCTTCGTCGGGGCGGTGGCCGGCATAGGTGATCGGGCGGCCGACGACGATCCGCTTCGCGTTGGTGAGGGCACCCTGCGCGCGGGCCGCCAGCCGGTCGAGAAAGGCGCGGCCGAGATCCTCGAACCGGTAGCGTTTGGTGAAGATCGGTGCGGTGTCGAAGCTGGGGCTGGCTGCGACCGATTTGAACGATTGCAGGAAGCGGCAACCTTCCGGAAAATGGAGATATTCGTCGATCGCCCACGGACCGGCCTCCACCGCGATGCCGCCGGGAACGTCGTCCTGCCAGAAGCACAGCGCCGAGCGGAAGACCGGATCGGCACCGTCGGGACCGTCGAGCGGGACCAACTGCGCATCGTCGGCCGTCGCGCGGGCGAGGACGGAATTGGTCGTGCCGAAATCTAGGCCGAGGGACATGGGGAAGCTCCGGGCAGCGGCGGGCCGCCGTACACCGGTTGCGTGGGTTTGTCTCGGGGGGTGTTGGGCGTCGCGCCTCTCGCACCGTCACCACGGACCAGGACCGATCGACCTTCGGCGATACCCACGGAATTTCGTCATTCCCGCGCAGGCGGGAATCGATGGACGCCGGGGGTTTGGCTGGACCCGCGACGCTGGCGTATAGGGACTCCCGCCTGCGCGGGAGTGACGAAAGAGATGGAGCGCTATTCCTGCACCCGGCGAACTCAATATCGATCCCGCTTGGGTCATGGGCCTCTTGGGCAGGCTGATAGCCGTGAAGGATTAGCCATACCCCGGCGGAGGCCGGGGTCCAGTTGGGAAGACGTTTCGGTAGGTTGCCAACCTCCACCCAACTGGGCCCCGGCCTTCGACGGGGTACGGTTGGGGGGGGACGCTCGCGGTGTTCTCGACCTGAACGGGGGTCCCGCTTGTTCTTCGGGCAGGGGCCGAAGAAGCGGGACCGCGGATCAAACCCAGACCTCTGCGAAAGTATCGATTCCTGCCCCCTGCCGTACCCCCGCGCAGGCGGGGGTCCAGGGTCCCGAGCGCAAGCCGTTGTTCTGCCTGGCTCTGGACCCCCGCCTGCGCGGGGGTACGGAGAGTTTTTGGCTCAGCTGGCGGCTTTCGCAGACGTCTCGATCAAGCCCGGGGTGACAGGTAAGTCGCTTGACGCTTAGCGGGTCGCTCCCGTCCGGGCCGGGGCGGGGGCTGCGGCGAGCGGGGCTCCGGCCGGTGCCGCGCCGGTGGGCGGGGGCGGAAGCTGGCCGTTGGCTGGTGGCGGCGGGGGAGCGCTGCCGTCGGCGGGCGGTGGCATTGCGCCGGGGGCACAGGGTGCGCCGGGGCCACCCGGACCACCGGGACCGCGTGCGCCCTCGGGGCCATGCTTCGGGCCGTGGCCGGGACGCGGCGGCGGTGGGCCGACCGGGGTGACCTTGCCATTCGCGTCGACCAGATAGGAGGCGCGGAGCTGGCCGTCGTCGTAGCGGCCCTGCACCTGCACCGGTGCGCCCTTGGTCACCGAGGCGTCGCGCCCGGCGTCGACCATCGTCCGGCCAGTGCCGTCCTGTACCACGAAGCGGTCGCCGAAGACTTCGGCGACGCGGCCCTTGACCGTGACGACGCCGTTACCGCTGGCGAGCTTGGCGACCGGGGTGGCGATGGTCGGGGCCATTTCGACCGCCGGCCGGGTCAGCGACACCGCGCTCGCCCCGCCCGCCGCGCCGATGGCAAGGCCGATCGCCACGCCCAGACCCAGCTTGCCCGGACCACCGAGAGAAAATTTAGCCATGTGTTTCGCTCCATTCGTTGTTCGATGAAGCCGTTCTAGCGATTCGCCCCCTCGCCACGCTGAACCCCGCGGTTCAGTTTCGGTTTAAGGGCGGTCGGCATTGGCGGTACGGTTCTTGCCAGTGTCGTCGGGCCTGTCGAAGGATTTCGCGCCAAATGCTTCGATGCGAGTGTTCGACGTCGCTCGGCCCCTGCTCAGCAGGAACGGGTGTGGCCGGGAAGGAAAGTGGGACGATCATGCGTATTCTGCTTGTCGAGGACGATCCCGATCTGGGGCCTGCCATCGCGCGGGCGTTGCGTGCGGAACATTGCGCGGTCGATCTGGTGGCGAGCGGGATCGACGCGCAGCATCTGGGCGATACCGAACGCTATGACGTGGCGGTGCTCGATCTGGGGCTGCCCGATCGCGAGGGGACGGCGGTGCTGAAAGGATGGCGCGAGGGTGGCCGCGACCTGCCGGTGCTGATCCTGACCGCGCGCGACGGATGGTCGGACAAGGTCGCCGGGTTCAAGGCGGGGGCCGATGACTTCCTGACCAAGCCGTTCCGGGTCGAGGAATTGATGATGCGGCTGCGCGCGCTGGTGCGGCGGGCGGCGGGGCATGGCGCGACGCGGGTGACCTGCGGTCCGCTGGCCTATGAGACGCAGACCGGGGTGTTCGAGCTGGACGGGCTGCCGATCAAGCTGACCGCGCTCGAATATCGGGTGCTGGCGGCGTTGATGCTGGCGAAGGAAGCGGTGATCGAGCGGCTGGATTTGATGGAGCGGGTCTATGAGGGCGATGCCGATGTCGACTCGAACAGCCTCGAGGTCATTATCGGGCGGCTGCGCAAGAAGATCGGCGCGCCGCTGATCGAGACGGTGCGGGGGCGGGGATACCGGCTGACGGCGGGGGCGGCGTGAGGCTGGCCCGGGCGATCCCGCGTTCGATCCATGGCCGGATGCTGGCGCTGTCGGTGGCGACGACGCTGGTCGCGCTGCCGGTGGCGGGGTTCGCGATCGGCGGGGTGCTCGACCATTTCGTGACGCGCAATATCGACGCGCGGCTGGGCGACCGGTTGCGGTTGTTGCGCGCGGTGGTGCGCGAGGACGGGACGATCGATCGGGCGCTGCTCGACCGGTCGGGACTGGCGACGGCGATCGGGGCGGATGCGGTGTGGCGGATCGATACGCCGGGCGGCACGGTGGGTGTCGGCCTGCCGGCGCTGGACGCGGTGCCGGGACGCGGGCCGCCCGGCCGGCCGGATCGCGGACCGCCGCCGGGGCGGGGGCCGGGATTTGGTGCGCCGTTCGACCTGATCCTGCCCGATGCGACGCGCGTGCATGGGCTGATGCTCGACCTGCCCGGCGATGGCGGGCGCGTGGCGGTGGCGGTGCCGCGCCGTCAGATCGACCAGCCGTTGCGCGGCGCGATGCTGCCGTTGCTGCTGACGCTGGCGATCGTGGCGGTGGTGCTGGCGGTGGCGACCCTGGTGCAGTTGCGGCTGGGGTTGCGACCGCTGCGGGCGCTGCGCGACCGGGTGGCGGCGGTGCGCGGCGGGGCGGCGGCGGATGTGCCCGAGGATCAGCCCGACGAATTGCGCCCGCTGGCGACCGAGCTGAACGCGCTGGTCCGCGACAATGCGGCGGCGCTGGTGACCGCGCGGGCGTCGGCGGCGAACCTTGCCCATGCGCTGAAGACACCGGTGGCGACGCTGGCGATCGAGCTGGGCGATGACCCGCTTGGCGGTCAGGTGGCGCGGATCGATGCGACGATCCGGCACCATCTGGCCCGCGCGCGCGGCGGGACGGTCGACCGGCGCGCGGCGACCGCGCTGCAACCCGCGGTCGAGGGGCTGGCGGCGGTGGTGGCGGCGCTGCACCGGGATCGGGGGCTGACCGTAGGCACGGACGTGCCGGAGGTGTCGGTGGCGGTCGATGCGGCCGATCTGGACGAACTGGTCGGAAATTTGATCGACAACGCCGCGCGCCATGCCCGGTCGAGCGTGCAGCTGTCGGCGGCGGTCAAGGGGGGCATGGCGGTGCTGACCGTCAGCGACGACGGCCCCGGCATCGCTGCCGCCGACCGGGTGCGGGCGACCGATCCCGGCGTTCGGCTGGACGAACGCGGCGACGGCCATGGCTTCGGCCTTGCCATCGTCCGCGATCTGGCGGCGCTCTATGGCGGGCGTCTGACGCTGGGGGAAGCGGACGGCGGCGGGCTGGTCGCCACCGTCACGCTTCCGCTCAGCCGGGAAGCTGGAACCGGAATCGCTGGATATTAGCCGAACAGGCGGTGTTGCCTTCGGGGCGGAAGCTGCTGCGATAGCGCGTCGCGCCGACCATCTTCTGCGCGGCATCGCCGAACACGAACGGCGGATAGGCGGCGATGGTGCGCTGGGTCATGGTGCGCCCGTCGGCGGCGATGTCGAATTCGACCTGCGCCCAACCCTGGAACCCCATCTGCACCGCTTCGGTCGGGTAGAGGCTGCTGGTCGCGCCGTTGCGCTGGATCATCGGGGTCGGTGCGATCAACGCGCATTGATCGCTGGTCAGGCCGGTACGATCGAAACTGGCCTTGGCCTGTGCCACCTCCCCCCGTTGCGCCAGCAGATCGGCCTGCCGCAGCAGCGCCGCCACCTTGAGCGGATGATTTTCGGGCAGCGGCGAGGCGACGACCGCGGCGAGCAGACGCTCGACATCCTCCTTCGGCGTGGGGGGATAGGCATGCGTCGCCAGCATCATCCGGATTGTCGCGGCGGACAGCGGGTCGCGGTTGATTTCCGGCCGGTTCAGCAGCGCGATCAGTTTGCGTGGGAAGGCGTCATAGGGCGTGTCGTTCTGCGCCAGCATGAGATAGGTCATGACGGGTGCAGGCGCCCGCATCGTGGTGGCGAGTGCGATGGCTTCGACGGCGGCAGCCCTGCGTTCCGCTTCGGGTGCGAGCGCCGATTGCGCCAGCCAGGCATCGGCCGCCAGCAGCGCGGAGCGGTCGTTCGCTGCGCGGGCGCGGGTCGCGTCGGCCCGGACCAGTGGCAGCGCGCGCGCCCGGTTCTGTTCCCACCAGTCGTTCGTCGTTCCCTGCGCGCGCATCCAGTCGGCAAAGGCTTCGTTCAGCGGTTCACCGATCGAGGGGCGCTCAACCGCCGTCGAGCAGCGCAGTTCGATACGGGTGGCCCTGCGGAAGAAGGCCGGGATCTTCACCGCTTCGGTCGGCGACCATGACCAGTCGGATACGGCGCGGGCAAAGGCCAGCGCGACGTCGCGCCCGCCGGTGGTGTAGATGGGGTTGACGGCTTCGACGGTGCCGGTGTCGCTGACCGAAAATTCGACGACGGCAAAATCGTCGGGCTTCAGGCCGGTCGCTGCACCGCACGACGCAGGCTTCATCTCGATCGCGGTGGAGAACGCGTCGTCCTTCATCCGGCCAGCACCGGTATAGGCCATGTACGTCTGCGCCTGTTGCCGGTCGCCGTTGAGCAGCGCCGCCAGCGCGAGGTCGGCGCGGGTGGCGACTTCGGAGGAACTCACCCGCTGGTCGAGGCCGCCCTGCTTGCGCAGCGAGTCCTTGAGGACGGTATAGGCTTCCGCCTTCTTGCCTTCGTTCAGCAGAACGCGGGCGTAGCGGGTCTGAATCAGCGCCAGCACGTCCTTGCCGATGCCGGGCGTTTTGGTCGCGAGGTCGCGCGCTTCCTGCGCATAGGCCAGCGCCTTGCCATCGCGGTCGAAGGCGAGCGTCCGCGTCAGTGCGAGCAGCGGGGCGACCCGATCGATCCCGGTCGCGAGCGCCAGCGCGTCGCGGTACGACGCTGCCGCCGCGTCATAGTCGAACGCATCGAACGCGGCGGTGCCGAGCGCCAGATGGGCGTCGCGCAGGTCGGCGGTGAATTCGGCGCCGTTCTTCGTCAGGGCGGGCAGGCCCTGCCGAATGAGCGCCGCGCCGCCCTGCGCATCGCCGCTGCGGGTGACGCAGATGCCCTTGCGCACCTTCACCGCGCCGACCAGCAGGGCGTTCTTCGACCCGGCGGTGCGTGCCTCGATCGCGTCGTACAGCTTGATCGCGTCGCTGCACTGGCGGGCTTCATAGGCGGCGTTGGCGGCATCGAACTGTGCCTGCAGCGTCGCCGGTTTGGCCGGCGCGGCGGGTGCGGGCGCGGTTGCCTGTGCCACTGCCATCAGCCCGTGCAAAATCGCGTCGATCATTCGTCATCCCCTTGTCCCCCGGCAACAAAGCACGCCAATGTGACAGCGTCGATGGGCGGGATGGACGAATGCGACGATATCGGACCTTGATCGCCGGCGCGCTGCTGCTGACCGGAGCCGCTCCGGCCGAACCGGCGCGCTATCCCCCGCGATCGATCCTGCTGTTCGTCGCCTCATGGTGTGCGCCGTGCCACGGCGAGTTGCGGCAGTTGCCGGCGATCGCGGCCGGTGCGGGGGCGTACCGCGTGCTGGTGGTGCCGATCGATCGCGGGCGCGTGACCGACGCGATGCTGCGCGTGGTGCCCGCTGAGCAGTTGTGGCGGCCCGACATGGAGCGGCTGGCCGAATTGCGCGGCGATTTGCTGGCGAAGACGGCGGGGTTGCCGTTCAGCGTCGCGATCGGCGGCGACGGGCGGGCGTGCGCGATGCATCGCGGCGGGATGACGGCGGCGAGTGCGCGGGAGATGCGCGTGGAATGCGAGGGGTAGGGACGTCGGCGACCCCTTCGTCGTTGCCGTGTGGGCGGGGGGGGGTACGGCCGGGTTTCGCATTCGATCCTATCCTCCGTCATTCCCCGCGCGGGCGGGGAATCCGTAGACGCTGCCGGTCGGGCAGGAGGGGGAACGTCAGCGTAAATGGACTCCCGCCTTCGCGGGAGTGACGGGGGCGATGGTTAGAGGGTCACACCACCCGTGCCCGCGCCGCGCAGGGTTAGCGACTTCACGACATTGCCCTGCCGGACGTTCACCTGATTGACCTGTCCGCGATAGACGTCGGTCAACACGCTCGAGCGGACTGCGACCGACTTCGGCTTGCGGGGCGCGCGGCCGGTATAGTCGATGCGGACCTCGGCGTGCGACAGGTCGGTGGTGGCGTAGGTCAGCGGAACCGGTTTGCCGTCGATCGTCAGGACGAAGCGGCGCTCGATATAGGTGCGCAGTGCCGCCATCGCTTCGGGATCGTCGAGGCTGGTCTGCGCCTGCGGGGCGATCTTCGCCAGCGCGGGTTCGATGTCGTGCGCCTCGAAGCGGTGCGACACGGTGACCGTGCCATCGGCCAGCGTCACGACGCTGAGCGAGTCGTGGCCGCGATGCGCCTGTGCCGGGGCGATCACCGCGACGGCGGCGAGGACCGCAAGCGCCCCCCTCATTTCGCCACCGGTGCGGGATAGGTGCGCAGCGAGCCGGGTTTCACCTGCACGTCGAAGTCCTTCATGCGATTCGCCAGATCCTCGATATCCTCGATCTCCAGCACTGCCGGGCGGATGGCACCGCGATAGACATTGTTCGACCGGTCGGCATCGGCGATTTCGAGCAGCGGATCGACCTCCGCCCCGGTGATCGTCTTGGCCGTAACATATTGCCACGTCACCGCCTTGGGATCGTAGCGCCACACTTCGGCGGGGATGCGGACGATCGTGTTGCTGCCGTCGCTGAAGGTCAGTTTCAGCGGGATCGGCATGACGAGCCCGCCGATGTTGCGGAACGAGAAGCGGTAGAATTTGTCCTTCACGTCGAACGCCGCGCGTTGTTCGGGCGTCAGCTTGTCGAGCTTTTCGGCAAGGTCGCGGCGCTGTTGCGGGCTGACGGCCAGGTCGTCCTGCTGGTCGTAGAAGTCGCGGGTCGACGGATCGCGTTCGGTCACGGTCTTCTGCCCGGCATTGTTGCGCACGGTCAGCGACGTGTTCTCGGCAGCGCGCAGCGCGCGGCGTTCGCGGGCATTGGCGTCCAGATCGCGGCCGGCGATGCGGCCCTCAACCACCTTGTCGAGCGCGATGTCGACATGGTCGGTCGAATAGAACCAGCCGCGCCAGAACCAGTCGAGATCGACGCCCGAACTTTCCTCCATCGTGCGGAAGAAGTCGTAGGGCGTCGGCCGCTTGAAGCGCCAGCGGGTCGCATATTCGCGAAAGGCACGGTCGAACAGGTCACGCCCCAGCACCGTTTCGCGCAGGATGGTGAGCGCGGTGGCGGGTTTGCCATAGCCGTTGGCACCGAATTGCAGCACCGAGTCCGACTGCGTCATCAGGGGGACCTGATCGTTCGACAGCATATATTCGGCGATGTCCTTCGGCTCGCCACGGCGCGACGGGAAGTCCTTGTCCCACAGCTTTTCAGCCTGGAACTGGAGGAAGGTGTTCAGCCCTTCGTCCATCCACGTCCATTGGCGTTCGTCGCTGTTGACGATCATCGGGAACCAGTCGTGGCCGACTTCGTGGATCACCACACCGATCAGGCCGGTCTTGGCGCGTTCGGTATAGGTCAGCTGGCCGGTCTTGGCGTCCTTCACCGGGCGCGGCCCGTTGAAGGTGATCATCGGATATTCCATGCCGCCGACCGGCCCGTTGACCGACTGCGCCACCGGATAGGGGTAGGGGAAGGCGAACTTGCCATAGACGTCGATGGTATGGGCGATCGCCTTGGTCGAGTACGCATCCCAGAGCGGACGTGCTTCCTTCGGGTAGAAGGACATCGCCATGACGTTGGGATTGGCGGCGAAATCCTGCCGCACGTTCATCGCGTCCCATGCGAACTTGCGCGACGATGCCCAGCCGAAGTCGCGAACATTCTGCGCGGCGAAGGTCCATGTCTTGGTGCCCGAGGCGCGGCTGCGTTCGGCGGCGAGCGCTTCGTCGGGGGTGACGATGTACATCGGTGCGGTGGCGCTCTTGGCCGCTTCCAGCCGCTGGCGCTGGGTCGCGGTCAGCACCTGATCGGCGTTCTGCAACACGCCGGTCGCCGAGACGACGTGATCGGACGGTACGGTCAGCGCGACCTTGTAATCGCCGAATTCGAGGGTGAATTCGCCGGCGTCGAGAAACGCCTTGTTGTGCCAGCCCTCGTAATCCGAATAGACGGCGAGGCGCGGGAACCACTGCGCCCCTTCGAAGATGCAGTTGCCGTCCTCGCCCGCCTGCGTGAAGCATTCATAGCCCGAGCGGCCGTCGACGACCTTTTGTTCGGCCATCGGGAACGACCAGTCGATCGACAGCGTGACCTCGCCGCCATTGCCAGCGACCGGGGTCGGCAGTTCGATGCGCAGCAGGGTATCGGTGACGCGGTGGGCGAGCGGCTGTCCGTCCGGCCCGCGCACCGCGGCGATGGTAAAGCCACCTTCCCATTTCTGCATCGCCTCGGCCCGGCGGATGTCACCGATGCTGATCGTCGTCGCATCGGGCACGGTCTGCGACAGCTGTGCGATCGAGCTGCGCTTATACTGGTTCTGGTCGAGCAGCAGCCAGAGATAGGGCAGCGCGTCGGGCGAGTTGTTGCGATAGCGGATCGTCTCGGTGCCGGTCACGACCTTCGTCGCTTCGTTCAGCGATACCTTGACGTCGTAATCGACCTTTTGCTGCCAGTAGCGATAGCCCGGCGCACCCGATGCGTTGCGATAATCGGTCGGGGTCGGCCAGTCCTCGCCCTCCAGCTGGCGGAACTTGTCCTGCCAGTCGCCCTTGGTCTGGCGGATCGGATCGGCGAAAGCGGGCGTCGAGGCGAGCAACAGCGCGACCAGCGCGAGACGGGATACGGCGGGCAAGGGGTAGCCTTTCGAACGGACGGACGGACGATCGTTGCCCGTGATACGATGCGCGTCAACCGTGCGGGATACGAATACCGCCCATGCTGTGACATTGGCGCACCGATGGTTGCGGTCGATCGCCGAGTGCGGCAATCGTGCCGTTCGACATGAGAGGGACGAGTGCGCGAGCTATGTGGTTGAACCGGCGGACGATGATCGGCGCGCTTGCTTCCCTGCCGATCGCGTCGCGGGCGATGGCCGCGCGAACCGACGATCCGCAGCTTTTCGCCTATTTCGGGACCGGCAAGGGCGAGGCGACGGGCCTGAAGTTCGCAATCAGCGACGATGGGTTCGCCTTTCGCGAACTGGGCGGCGGGCAAAGCTATCTGGCGCCGATGGTCGGCGAGGCGAAGCTGATGCGCGATCCGTTTGTGTTTCGCGGGGCCGGGCGCGACGCCCCGTGGCATATGGTGTGGACGACCGCATGGGATGGGGTGACGATCGGTCACGCCACCAGCCGCGACCTGCGCCACTGGTCGCCGCAGCGCGCGCTGCCGGTGATGGCGGGCGTGCCGGGCACGCGCAATTGCTGGGCGCCCGAGGCGATCTGGGATGCGAAGGCGCAGGCGTTCGTGCTCTTCTGGTCGAGCACGGTCGCTGGGCGGTTCGCGGAGACGGCGGGGACGTCTGAATCCGGGCACAACCACCGGCTATGGTTTGTGAAGACTCGCGATTTCGTGTCGTTCACCGATCCGGCGGTGCTGTACGATCCGGGGTTCAGCGTGATCGACGGGACGTTCGCGCGCGCGACGGGTGGCCGGCTGCACCTGATCGTCAAGGACGAGACGCTGACACCGCCGCGCAAATATCTGCAGGTCGCGTCGGCCGCGTCGCCGACCGGGCCGTTCGGGAAGCTGGGCACGCCGTTCACCCCATCCTGGGTCGAAGGACCGATGACGACCGCGATCGATGGTGAAACGGTGTGTTACTGGGACGTCTATCGCGACGGCAAATGGGGTGCGGCGGCGACGCGCGATTTCGTGCGGTGGCGCGACGTCAGCGCCCGACTGTCGATGCCGGCGGGCGCGCGGCACGGGTCGCTGGTGCGAATTCCGCGCGCGACGGCTGATGCGCTGGCGCTGGGGCCGGCATGACGATCGCGCCGTTCCTGAACGGCGGCGGTCGCGCGGCGGAGATGATCCGCGCCCGCGACTGGTCGGATCATCCGCTGGGGCCGCCGGAGCGATGGCCCGACGGGCTGTGCAGTGCGCTGAGCCTGGTCGTCAATTCGCCCGAGTCGATGATCCTGTGCTGGGGACCGGAACTCTGGTTCTTTTTCAACGACGCCTATTTCCCGTTGCTGGGGCCACGGCTCGACTGGGCAATGGGCGAACGCTTCGACCGGGTCTGGGCCGATGGCCTCGAACAGGCGATGCCGATCATCGACGCGGCCTTTGCCGGGAATAGCCCGCGCTATGTCGATGTGCCGTGGAAGCTGGACACCGACCGGGGTGCGGCGGACACGTGGTGGAGCTTTTCCTATTCGCGCATCCTCGACCGGCGGGGCGATATCGCCGGACTGTTCATCTTCACCAACGAGACGACGGCGCGGGTGCTGTCCGATGCGGCGCTGAAACGCAGCCAGACCGAGCTGACCACGGCGCTGAACGACCTGCGCCAGTTCAACCGCACGCTGGAATTGCGCGTCGATCAGCGGACGGCCGAGCGCAACCTGCTCGCATCGATCGTCGAGACGACCGATTCGATCGTCAACGTCATCGACCTCGATTACAACTGGATGGCGATCAACCGCGCCGGGGCCGATGCGTTCGACGCGGTGTTCGGCAAGCGGCCGCAGGTCGGCGACAATATCCTCGATCTGCTCGCCGACCTGCCCGATCAGCAGGCCGCGGTGCGCGCGGCATGGGACCCGGCGCTGGCGGGCGAGGAATATACCGCGACAGCCGAGTTCGGAGACCCGGCCCGTGGCCATATGCGCCGCGTATACGAGATGAAGTTCAATTCGGTCCGCGACGGCGCGGGGCAACAGATCGGCGCGTTCCAGTTCGTCACCGACGTGACCGAGCGCCGCCGGGCCGAAACGGCGCTGGGCGAGGCGCAGGCCGCGTTGCGCCAGGCGCAGAAAATGGAAGCGATGGGCCAGCTGACCGGTGGTGTCGCGCATGATTTCAACAATCTGCTGACCCCGATCCTCGGCAGCCTCGACCTGTTGCAACGGCGCGGCAGCCTGTCGCCGCGGGAGGCGCGGCTGGTCGACGGTGCGCTGCAATCGGCGGAACGGGCGCGGACACTGGTCCATCGGCTGCTGGCGTTCGCGCGGCGGCAACCGTTGCAGTCGGGACCGGTCGATCTGCTGGCGCTGGTCGGCGGGATGACCGATCTGATTGCCAGTACCGTCGGATCGCCGGTCGGCGTCCGGAGCGCTATTGCCGACGATCTGCCCCCGGCGCTGGCCGATGCGAACCAGCTGGAAATGGCGATCTTGAATTTGTGTGTGAATGCGCGCGACGCGATGCCCGATGGCGGCACGCTGACCATCGCCGCCGATGCGCCCGATCCGCCAGCGACGGCGGCGGCTGGGGTGGAGCCGGGCCAGTATGTCCGGCTGTCGGTGATCGATACCGGCACGGGCATGGATGGGGAGACGGCGGCGCGCGCGGTCGAGCCGTTCTTTTCGACCAAGGGCATCGGGCGCGGGACGGGGCTGGGTCTGTCGATGGTCCATGGGCTGGCGCTGCAACTGGGTGGCACGATGGCGATCGTCAGCGCGCCGGGGCTCGGCACCCGGATAGACCTGTGGCTGCCGGTCAGCGGTGAAGTCGCGCGGCCGGCGGAGGCGAGCGACGACGAGGTCGGCGGTGAGACCGGGTTCCGGGGCCGGGCGCTGGTAGTGGATGATGAGGCGCTGGTGCGGATGACGACCGCCGACATGCTCCAGAGCCTCGGCTACGAAGCGGTCGAGGCCGACAGCGCGACCGAGGCGGAACAAATGCTGGCGCAGCGGCGCTTCGACCTGGTGGTGACCGATCATCTGATGCCCGGCCGGACCGGCGTTTGGCTGGCCCGAGCGATTGAGGATCGGCATCCCGGACTGCCGGTGCTGATCGTATCGGGCTATGCCGATATCGACGGCCTCGCACCCGACCTGCCGCGCCTGACCAAGCCGTTCCGCGAGGCCGAACTGGCCCGTGCGATCGCCGGGATGGCAGGCATCCCCACCGATCGTTGAAGGAAATTGCGATGACCCGACCCGAAGGGACCGAGGGCTTTACCCTCAACCAGACCATGCTGCGCGTGCGCGACCCGAGCGCCAGCATCGCTTTCTATCAGGACGTGCTGGGCATGACGCTGTTGCAGAAGCTGGATTTCGAGGAGGCGGCGTTCTCGCTCTATTTCCTCGGTTTCCTGCGCGATGGCGAGACGGTGCCGGCCGATCCCAAGGAACGCGCGCGGTTCGTGTTCAGCCGCGAGACGACGCTGGAGCTGACCCATAACTGGGGGACCGAGGACGATGCCGATTTCTCGGGTTATCACAACGGCAATGACGATCCGCGCGGGTTCGGCCATCTGGGCATCAGCGTCCCCGACGTCGCCGCTGCGTGCGCGCGGTTCGAGGAACTGGGCGTCGATTTCCGCAAGCGGCCCGATGAGGGGCGGATGGAGGATATCGCGTTCATCGCCGATCCCGATGGCTATTGGATCGAAATCCTGTCGCCGAACGGCATGACGCAGGCGGTGGTCGATGCCGCGGGAGACGACGCATGAAGGCGGTCGAACTGCGCGCGCCCGGCGGGCTCGACCGGCTGGAACTGGTCGATCGCGCCGATCCGGGACAGCCGGGGCCGGGTGAAATCCGGGTGAAACTGCATGGCAGCTCGCTGAACTTCCACGACTATATCGTCGCCAGTGGCAAGTCGCCCGCCGAGGACGGGCGGGTGCCGATGGCCGACGGGGCGGGCACGGTCGAGGCGGTCGGCGCGGGGGTACGCGACTTTGCGGTCGGCGATCTGGTCGTGTCGTGCTTCTTCCCCGACTGGCAGGACGGCGCGCCGACCATCGGTGACTTCGCGCGGACGCCGGGCGACGGCATCGACGGGTTCGCGCAGGAGGTGGTCGTGCTGCCCGCCAGCGCCTTCACCCTTGCGCCCAAGGGCTGGGACGCGGTCGAAGCGGCGACGATCACCACCGCCGGCCTGACCGCATGGCGCGCCTTGGTCGTCGATGGCGGGCTGAAGGCGGGCGAGCGGGTGTTGCTGCTCGGTACCGGCGGCGTGTCGATCTGGGCATTGCAGATCGCCAAGGCGATGGGTGCGAAGGTCGCGATCACCTCGTCGAGCGACAACAAACTGGCCCGCGCGGCGGCGATGGGCGCGGATTTCACCGTCAATTACCGCAGCGATCCCGAATGGGGTGTGACCGTTGCCGAGTGGGCGGACGGGCGCGGCGTCGACCATGTCGTCGAGGTCGGCGGCCCGGCGACGCTGGCGCAGTCGATCGCGGCGGTGCGGGTCGGCGGGCATATTTCGCTGATCGGCGTGCTCACCGGTCGCGGCGGCGAGGTGCCGACGGCGGCGCTGATGGCGAAACAGGCGCGGTTGCAGGGGCTGATCGTCGGCAGCCGGCGCGAGCAGCAGGACTTCGTCCGCGCGCTGGAGGTGACCGGGATACGGCCGGTGGTGGACCGGCGCTTCGGGTTGGGCGAATTGGCCGATGCGTTTCGGTATCAGGAAGGCGGGGACCATTTTGGCAAGATCGGGGTGGCGTGGTAGGCTTTTGATCTTCGCCACTCGCAACCGTTGTGCTGCGTCGGGATTGCCGGAAGCTCGTGTCGAATGATGTGGGTCGGTCCTTCGATACGCCGCTTCGACGGGCTCAGCGGCTACTCAGGACGAACGGTGAGGGTGAGACGTTTTCCTCTCCCTCCATCCCCCGTTTGGTTCGAGCGGAGGTTCGAGCCTGTCGAGAACCGTAGTCGAGAAGGGGTTGCCTCAAACAATCGAGTTCTCGACGGACGCTTCTCGACAGGCTCGAAGCTGCTCGAACCGAACGGGATTTGGGGAAGCGGTGCGCCTGTTATTGGGTCACCGCCCCTGCATCTCTGACGCTACCGACAACAGTTGGCTGGTCAGACCAGAACCTTCTCCGGCGTCGGCACCGCGCCCAGTGGCGTCGTTGCGTCGATCTCCATCAGTGGTTTCAGCAACCCGTCGCGCAGGTCATAGACCCAGCCATGCAGTTCCAGCGGCTGGCCCGCGGCGAACGCCCGTTGCACCACGTCGGTCCTTGCCAGCGCCACGAGTTGGTCGCGCACGTTCAGTTCGACGAGCCGGTTGGCGCGCTGTTCCGGGGGCAGCAGATCAAGTTCGGTGCGATGGTTGTCGATCACATCGCGGGCGATCGCCAGCCAGTCATGGACATGGCCCTGTACGCCGCCGTCGAGCGCGGCATGGATGCCGCCGCAGCCATAATGGCCGCAGACGATGATATGGCCGACCTTCAGCACCTCGACCGCGAACTGGACCACCGACATCAAATTCTGGTCTTCGGGGTGGATCAGGTTGGCGATGTTGCGGTGCATGAACATGCCGCCCGGCTCGGTATTTGTGAGCTGGTCGGGGGCGACGCGGCTGTCCGAACAGCCGATCCACAGGAATTCGGGTTGTTGGCCCGCCATCTGGCGCGCGAAATAGTCGGGATTTTCCTCAAGCCGTTCGGCGGCCCACGCCTTGTTGGCGAGGAGGAGATGCTTGTATTCCCTCATGCGTACGCAACCTCCTTGCGCGGCGCCATGATCTGCGGCGCGGTCTTTTCACCGATATCGCCGCGCACCAGCACGTTGATCCCGCGATATTGCGCATTTTTGATGAAGCCGTTGATGATGTCGATATTGTCGAGATCGACATAGCTGGTCGCCGACAGGTCGATCACCACCGTGCACTCGTCGGGGACTTTTTCCAGTTCGCGGGTCAGTTCGACCTTGTGGATGAAATACAGGTTGCGCTTGGCGCGGACCATGCAGCTGGCACCGGGGCCTTCGCCGTCCTGTACGAACGTCACCGCCGGGCGGAAATTGCGGGCGATGACGAACACGAAACCGACGATCAGTCCGACGACGATGCCCTTGAGCAGGTCGGTGAACAGGATGGCGAGGATCGTGACGACGAATGGCACGAACTGGGTCATCCCCTGTTTCCAGCGTTTGGCGAATAGCTCTGGCTTGGTCAATTTGTACCCGGTCTGGATCAGCACC
Organism: Sphingomonas sp. Leaf67; assembly: GCF_001421965.1. Taxonomy (GTDB): domain Bacteria; phylum Pseudomonadota; class Alphaproteobacteria; order Sphingomonadales; family Sphingomonadaceae; genus Sphingomonas. Next base: position 852,177 of record NZ_LMLP01000001.1, on the reverse strand, counting down.
GCAGCCAGCGCCGACAGCGGGATGAGGTTGAGGAGCGCCGGGACCAGCAGGACACTGAGCAACAGCCATGTTCCGTGCAGGATCGTCGACATTTTCGACGCGGCGTTCGCATCGACGTTCGCCGACGACCGGACGATGACCGAGGTGACCGGCAGGCCGCCGATCAGGCCCGAAATGATGTTGCCGGTGCCCTGTGCCAGCAGTTCGTGGTTCTTGTTGGTGACCCGGCGCTTGGGGTCGAGTTCGTCGACCGCCTTCACCGACAGCAGCGATTCGAGGCTGGCGACGATCGCCAGCGTGACCGCGACCGTCCATACCGTCGCATTGCCGATCTGGCCGAAGTCGGGAAGGCTGAACAGCTTCACGAATCCGCCCAGACCATCGGCGATCGGTACGCTGACCAGATGGGTCGGCTTGACCTGAATGGCGGGAGCGACCAGCCCAAGCAGCGCGTTGATCGCGATCGATCCGACGACGACGACCAGCGGGCCGGGAACGAAACGCAGCGGACCATCCTTGGGCTTGTTCTTGTCCCACCAGAACAGGAAGGCGATGCTGATCGCGGCGATGATCGTGGCACCCCACACCACCTGTTCGCGCGCGACGAAGAGGATGGTGTTGAAGGTGTTCAGACCGTCGCCCTGACGAAACGCGAAATCGCCACCCGGATCGCCGTCATAGCCGATCGCGTGCGGCACCTGTTTCAGGATCAGGATCAGGCCGATCGCCGCCAGCATCCCGGTGATGACCGACGACGGCACGAATTCGCCGAGCACGCCCGATCGTGAGAAGGACAGCAGGATCTGCATGCAGCCCGCGAGGAACACGGCCAGCAGGAACGCTTCGAAACTGGGCAGCTTGGTGATCGCGTCGAGCACGATCACGGTCAGACCGGCGGCGGGGCCGCTGACCGACAGTGGCGATTTGCTGAGCGAGCCGACGACGATGCCGCCGACGATGCCCGCGATCAGTCCCGAAAACAGCGGCGCGCCCGACGCCAGGGCGACGCCGAGGCACAGCGGCAGCGCGACCAGCGCCACCACGATCGAGGCGGGTGCATCCTGGCGCAGATTGGCGAGCAGGGAGGGTTGCGACATGGCCGGCATTGCCTTGTTCTGAAACGGGGTGCGCCGGGCGCGCTTGGGGGAAGCACGCCCGGCGCGGTGCCCGGGATCGACGGAACGGGGGAGGGAAGGTTCGCCCCGCCGATCTCGCGGGAACGGCTATTCGGCGGCTTCCGCCGTGACGAAATCTGCGGCGAGCCGCTTGGCGGCGGGCAATGCCACCGGCAGCGCCCGATCCGGGTTGATCGGCGCGAACCGGCCGGTCGTGCCGTCCAGCGCGAGGATCGAGCCGGCATGGATGTCGACGAACCAGCCGTGCAGCGTCAATTCGCCCTTGGCGATGCGCGACGCGACCGCCGGATGGGTGCGCAGGTGCGAAATCTGGACCACGACGTTTTCGAGGCTGGCGGCGCGAACCGCGGCAGCATCGTCGAGATCGGGATAGCTGTTTTCGACCACCGAGTGGGCGGCATGGCTATGGCGCAGCCATGCGGCGACGCTGGGCAGTCCTTGCAGCGTTTCGGGCTTCATCAGCGCACCCATCGCGCCGCAACCCGAATGGCCGGACACGATGATGTCGGTGACGCCGAGGACCGCGACCGCATATTCGACGGTCGAGGTGGTGCCGCCATTCTGCTGGGTGAAGGGCGGGACGATGTTGCCGGCGTTGCGGATGACGAACACGTCGCCCGGTTTCGCCTGCAGGATATGTTCGGGCACGACGCGCGAATCGGAACAGGAAATCATCAGGACCTTCGGGCTTTGCCCATCGGTCGCGAGCTTCGAATAAAGGTCGGCATCGCTGCCGAACACATCCTTTTCGAACCCGAATACCCGGCCGATCACGTCGTTCACGCTCGTCTCCCTGAAACTTTCCGGCCGGTCGCAAGCCTGCGCCCTTGGGAAAGGGTATAGACGGAGGATTCTTGCTGCGTTCGCCTGTGGTGTAACGAATTATTGCTGAGCATCGAACGGGGCGGGCAGGATGATCGCGGCACACAGCCCGCCACGTGCGCGGTTGCGAAGTTCCAGCCGCCCGCCTTCGCCTTCCACGGCGCGCTGTACGATCGACAGGCCGAGACCGAAGCCGACCGTGTCGCGTTTGCGCGCGGCGTCGAGCCGGACGAAGGGTTCGAGCACGTCTTTCAACGATTCGTCGGGAATGCCCGGGCCGTCATCCTCGACCCGGACCACGGTTGCGCCATTCTCCACCGCCAGCGCGACGGTGACGCTGCCGCCATAATGGATCGCGTTCTCGACGAGATTGACGACCGCGCGGCGGAAGCTGGAGCGCCGCACGGCACGTTCGAAATGATCGGGGCCGGTATAGTTCGCGTCATGGCCATGGTCGGCGGCGTCGTCGACGATGCTGGCGCACAGTACCGCGAGGTCGACCAGCACCGGGCGTTCGGGCTCGCTCTCCCCGCCGAGGAACGCTAGCAGCGAGGTGACCATCGCCTCCATTTCCGCCAGATCGGTCTGCACCGTTTCGCGGACGTCGCGGTCGGGAATGGCATCGGTGCGCAGCCGCAACCGGGCGAGCGGGGTGCGCAGATCATGGCCGACCGCCGCCAGCGCGCGGGTGCGTTCGTCGATCAGGCGGTGGATGCGCGCCTGCAACCCGTTGAACGCGACGACGAGGCGGCGCACCTCGCTCGGCCCCGCTTCCTCGACGATCGGCAGCGACGATCCGCTGCCGGGTCCGAACCGGTCGACGGCGTCGGCCAGTTGCCGCATCGGGCGCAGCGTCCGCCGGATCAACAGCCCGCCGACCACCATCAACGCGATCGCCGGGATCAGCGCCAGCAGGATGCGGCCGATGGCGAGGTCGAAGGCGCGCAGCGGTTCGAGCGTGCGAAAATACAGCCAGCTTTTGTCGTCGAGCCGCAGCGCGCCACTGACCACCGATCGGCGGCCCTGTCCGATCAGCGTCAGGTGCAGGCCGGTGGGGGCCAGCGTCGGTTCCCATGCCAGTACCTGCTGTTCCATCTCGCGCAGTTCGGTGCCGCTGGCGGGCAGTTCGGGCGCGGTCGCGCGCCACTGGACGGCATAGCGTTCGGTGGTCAGTTCGGCCGCCATGCCGGCGCGTTCGCCGACCGTGCGTTCCTCGACGATCCGCCGCGCGATCACCAGATGTTCGGCCAGCCGGCGGGCTTCGTCGTCGCGCACCGAAAACTGGCTGGCGCGTTCGTACAACAGGACCGAGACGCCGAATTCGATGACGATCGTCAACAGCAGGATCGCGACGATCCGCCCGATCAGGCCGACCGGGAGCGTCGGTATCCGCCGCACCTCCACCGCGTCAGCGCCGCTCTACGGGTACGTTCAGCATATAGCCGACGCCGCGCACGGTGACGATCGGCGGGGTGCCGCCCGCGGTCGACAGCTTGCGGCGCAGGCGGCTAATAAGCACGTCGATGCTGCGGTCCGACGAATCGCCCAGCCGGGTGCGCGACAATTCGATCAGCCGTTCGCGCGCGATCACCCGCTGCGCATGGTCGAGCAGCACGACCAGCAGGTCGAATTCGGCCCCGGTCAGGTCGACGGCGGCACCGGTCGGCGAGGTCAGTTCGCGGCGCGGCAGGTTGGCGGTCCAGCCTTCGAAGTTGTAGATACCTTCCTCGCGCTGCGCCGCCTGCGCGTTCAATTCGCCCCGGCGCAGCACGGCGCGGACACGGGCGATCAGTTCGCGGGTACCGAAGGGTTTGGGCAGATAATCGTCGGCACCGAGTTCGAGGCCGATGACGCGGTCGACCTCGCTGCCCTTGGCCGACACGAAGATGATCGGCACGGCGCTGTTCTGCCGGATCTGGCGGCACAGGTCGATGCCGCTGGTGCCCGGCAACATGATGTCGAGCAGGATCAGGTCGACCGGCCCCTGTTCCAGCGCCAGCCACATTTCGGGTGCCGCCGAACAGGTACGAACGAGATAGCCATTTTCCTGCAACGCGCGTGCGGTCAGCGTGCGGAGCGCGGGATCGTCCTCGACGACGATGATCGACGGTGCGGTCATGGGGGCAGGCTCTCCATCGCGTTCTTCGGGGTCGATCGACCCAGTTCGTCCTTCCCGCGCAGGCGGGAATCCATAAACGCGACGGTTTCGGCTCGATCCGCGGTCGTGGCGTTTATGGATCCCCGCCGGCGCGGGGATGACGAGAGTTGGCCGGCAGGGTTCGTCCAATTTCGCCGAAATGTCCACCGGACCCAGTATCGGTCAATTCACCTCGCGCCCGATCGGATACAGCAGGTAGCGCGCATCATAATAGGGTGTGCGGGCATAGAACCATTGCAGCCGCGCGGTGGCATCCCTGGCAAAGGCGGGGTCGGCGGCGAGTTTGGCGTCGAATTCGGCCTTCAATTTCGGATCGGTCGCCAGCATCCGGTCGGCGAGCGGAGCGATCGCATAGCCCTCGATATATTCGGTGCGGGCGAGCATCGCCGGGGCCATGTTCCACGCCAGCACCCCGTCCTCGCTTTCGGGTTCGAGCAGGAAGGCGGCGAGCAGCCCCAGCGGCTGGTCGGCGGGGACGCGGACCGATCCGGGTGGCATGGTTTCGCGGCAGCGTTCGTGGACGATCGTCGCGTCCAGCGGGACATGGCCTTCGCTGGCGGCTTGCAGCTTCGGTTCGGTCGCGCGCGCCATGTCGAGGTCGAGCGTTCGCGTCGCGTCAACGGTCTCGTAGCGGATGCCGTGCAGCTTCAGCAGGTCGATGACGTGGGGCAGGGTGGCGGGCACCCACCATGCTGTCGGCAGGGTCACCACCTTGTCGGGCAGGCTGCCGAACACCGGCATTCTGAAGGTCAAGGGCTTGGGCAGCCAGCGCAGTTCGTCGCGGCCCGACGCGGGCGACAGGTAATTGTCGTGCGCTAGCCCGAGGAAGTCGACGCTGTAGAGCGGGGTCGGGTTCGCCCGCCACGTCATCGTCGCGGTCGCCGGGCGGTCGGCGCGGTCGGTATCGATCGCGGTGCGCAGGGCCGATGCCTGTCCGGCGGCGATGCGCAACGCTTCCTCGACGAAGACATAGGTGCCGAGCACGCGCTGGCGGTAGGGTTTGAGCGAGTGCGTCTCGACCAGCACGGTCGGGATGTGGGCGATGTCGCCATAGCCGGTCGAGAAACGCGGCGTGTCGACGTCCTGGCTCATGCCCTTTTCCGGCTCGCGATTGTCGAGCGTGCTGACATAATAGCCGGGCGTATGGCCGCCGCGTTTGAGCGCGGCATCCATTGCCGGGCGCAACCGCGTGTCGAGGAACCGGCCGATCGCCGCCGACCGCGCATAGTAACCGCGCCAGCCGGAAAAGGCATAGGTCACGTCATAACGATGGTCGATGCCGTCGGTGACGTGCAGGTCGAGATACAGAACCGGGTCGAGCCGCCGGATCAGGCCGATCATCGCCTGCGTCTCCGGCGCATCGGCCTTCAGATAGTCGCGGTTGAGGTTCAGGTTCTGCGCGGTGGTGCGCCAGCCCATGTCCCGGGGGCCGCGCTGGTTCGGGCGGTTATAGGGACCGGAGCGTTCGTGGCCGTCGACATTGTAGATCGGAACAAACACCAGATCGACCTTGTCGAGCAGGCTGTCCTTGCCGCGCAGCGCGATGTCGCGCAGCAGCATCAGCCCGGCGTCCTTGCCCTCGATCTCGCCGGCATGGATGCCTGCCTGCACCAGCACGACCGGCTTGCCCGCCGCGCCCTTGTGCGCGCGGACGGCATAGAGGTCGCGGCCCTGCGGGCTTTTGCCGAAGGTTTCGATGGTCAGCAGCGGCGAGGCGGCGACCAGCCTGTCGAGCCAGATGCGGGTTTCGGCGTAGCTGGGCGTGGTGGCGAAGGCGCTGGCTTCTGCCGGGGTGATCCAAGGGTCGGTCGGTTTGGCGACCAGCTTCTCGCTGGCCCCGTGCCATGGGCGGACGGGCGGCAGGGGCGCTTCGAGCGGGGTTTGGGCGGTGGCGGTGGTGGCGAGGAGGGCGGCGGCGAGGAACAGGGTGCGCATCGCGCGATCCTAGCCGATGGGTGCGGGGATGCCAGTCCTTCTCCTCTCCCTCATAAGGAAGGGCGTAATCGGCGTCCATTCCTCAACCGGAACGATCCGTTCCGTTACAAGTTGTTGCCGTGCACTATCCCGATCTGGAGCCACGGCGATCGCCACGGCCTATAAATTCAAGCCGCACGAACGGCCGTTCCTGCCCGGTTCGCCCGCCACGCCCGAGCACCCGTTCGCGCGTCGGATCGGCTATTTCGCGATCGGCATGCTGTTGGGGATTACCGGCGGGTTCAACAACGGACTGCTGATCGCCAACCTGCCGCAGATTCAGGGATCGCTGGGGCTGACCCCGGTCGAGGGCGGGTGGCTGACCGCGATCTATTCGATGACCAGCGTGTGCATGTCGATGCTGCTCATCAAGTTCCGCCAGCAATTCGGGCTGCAGCGCTTTACCCGCATCTTCCTGATCGCGTTCCTGATCCTGAACGTGTTGCAGGTGTTCGTGCACAGCTATGGCGTGCAGTTGATCGTGCGGGGTGCGGCGGGGGTCGCGGGCAGCGCGCTGACGACGCTGTGCTTCCTGTATATCATGCAGGCGCTGCCCGCCGCCGCGCGGCTGTCGGGGATGATCATCGGGTTCGGCGCGTCGCAGGTGGCGTTGCCGCTGGCGCGCACCCTGTCGCCGCTGTTGCTGGCCGATGGGCGGATCGAAGCGCTGTTCCTGTTCGAACTCGGGCTGACGCTGATGTGCCTCGCTTCGGTCGCGCTGCTGCGGTTGCCGCCGTCGGACCGGACGCCGGCGTTCGAGCGGATCGATTTCCTGACCTTCGCGCTGTTCGCGCCGGGGATCGCGCTGTTGTGCGCGGTGCTGGTGCAGGGGCGCATCCAGTGGTGGTCGACGCCGTGGCTGGGATACGCCACCGCCGCCGCGATCCCGCTGATCGGCGGTGCGCTGCTGATCGAGCATAACCGCGCCAATCCGCTGCTCAACACCCGCTGGATGCTGGGGCGCAACATCGTCCGCTTCGCGATCGTCGCTGCGTCGCTGCGCATCCTGCTGTCCGAACAGACGTTCGGCACGGTCGGCTTGCTGACCGTGGTCGGCATGGGCAACGACCAGATGGTGACGCTCAGCCTCGTCATGACGCTGGCGTCGATCGCCGGGCTGGTCGTTTGTCTGAAGACGCTGAACATGCAGGATCTGTACAAGCCGGTGGTGATCGCGATCGCGCTGATCGGCATCGGCGCATGGATGGATTCGGATTCGACCAACCTGACCCGGCCGTCGAGCCTGTATGTCAGTCAGGCGATCATCGCCTTTGCCGCGCTCTATTTCCTTGGGCCGATGGTGATGATCGGCATCTTCCGCGCATTGGCGCGGGGGCCGAGCCATATCATCAGCTTCTCGGCGATCTTCAGCATTTCGCAGACGATGGGCGGCCTGGCCGGTACCGCGCTTCTCGGGTCGTTCCAGATCGTGCGCGAGAAATATCATGCGTTCGAACTGACCCAGAGCCTGACCGTCACCGACCCGCTGGTCGTGCAGCGTATCCAGCAACTGGGCGGTGCCTATACCCGCGTCCTCGGCGATCCGACGCTGCGACAGGCGTCGGGCGCGGGGCTGCTGGGGCAACAGGTGACGCGCGAGGCCAATATTCTTGCCTATAACGACGTGTTCCTTGCCGTCGCCATCCTGTCGGCGGCGATGGTGGTGTGGCTGGGGGCGCTGTGGCTGCGCTTCCGGTGGAAGGGCGTGAACCCGCTCGCCGCCGATCTCGCCGCCGTTCAACGCATGCGACAGCAGCAGATGTCATGACCGATACGAAACTCACCGAAGACGAAAAACAGCGACTGGTCGACCCGGTCGAGGTGCCGGGCGAACCGGCGCGGGCGCGGGGATGGGCACCACCGCGCGGGTCGTTGAAATCGACGATCGGGTTCGTCGCACTGTTGCTGGGCGGCGTTGCGCTGGCGCTGTACGCGTGGGGGCTGTGGCCGTTCGGCAGCGCCATTCAGGCGACCGACAACGCCTATGTGCGCGGGCAAACGACGATCATCGCGCCGCAGGTGAACGGGTATGTCACGCAGGTGCTGGTCCGCGATTTTCAGGATGTGAAGGCGGGACAGGTGCTCGCCCGGATCGACGACCGCATCTATCGTCAGCGCGTCGATCAGGCACAGGCCGGGCTGGCGGCACAGCAGGCCAACCTCGCCAATTCGCAGCAGAGCGAACGGTCGAGCGAGGCCAGTCTGGGCGGACAGGCAGCGGCGGTCGTCAATGCGCAGGCACAGCTGGCCCGGGCGCAGGCCGATATGGCGCGGGTCAACGATCTGGTGGCGCAAGGGTCGGTGTCGCTGCGCGAACGCGACCAGACGCTGGCGGCACTGCGCGCGGCACAGGCGGGCGTGTTGCAGGCGCAGGCGCAACGCAGCGTGGCACAGGAACAGGTTCGGACGGTGACGGTCGGGCGCGGCGGGCTGAACGCGGCGGTCGAGAATGCCCGCGCGGCGGTGCGGCTGGCCGAGATCGATCTGGCGAACACGGTCATCCGCGCGCCGCAGGACGGGCGGCTGGGCGAGGTCGGCGTGCGGCTGGGGCAATATGTCACGGCGGGGACGCAGATGATGTTCCTCGTGCCGCCGACCGTCTGGGTCACCGCGAATTTCAAGGAAGCGCAGACGGCGCGAATGGCACCGGGCCAGCCGGCCCGCGTCCGGGTCGACGCGCTCGACCGCGCCGAATTGCGGGGGCGGGTCGAACGCATCGCGCCTGCTGCCGCCAATGAGTTCGCAGTGATCCGGGCGGACAATGCCACCGGCAATTTCGTGAAGGTCGCACAGCGCATATCGGTGCGCATCGCGATCGATCCGCGCGATCCGCTGTTCGGGCGCTTGCGGCCGGGCATGTCGGTCGAGGCGCGGGTCGATACCGGCAGCGGCGTATCGCCGGCGGCACGATGAAGCGGCGGATCGCATGGGCGACGCTGGCGCTGCTGGCCGCGTGCGCCCCGGCCGAACGGCCCCGGCCGCAGGCTGCAGAAATCGCGCCGCCGGGGGGGTGGCGGACGCCGCTGCCGGGCAGCGCGCCGATCACCGCGACCTGGTGGCAGGCGTTCGGCGACCCCGAACTGACCCGGTTGGTGGAGGCGGCGCTGGCCAACAATCCCGACATCGCCATCGCCGCCGCGCGGGTCGCGGAAGCGCGCGGGCAGGAGCGGGTGGCGCGGGCGGCGCGCTTCCCGACGCTCGATGCCGGGGTCGGCCTGATCGAACAGCGTGCGCTCAACGCGTTCGGGACGGCATCGACCGGCACGTCGCTGCAACCGGTGTTCCAGTCGGCGTATGAGATCGACCTGTTCGGACGGGTCGGGCAGACGATCGCGGCGGCGCGATTGACCGGCGATGCCGCTGCGGCGGCCGCCGACAGCGCCCGGCTGGCGGTCGCCGCCGCCACCGCCAGCGGCTATGTGACGTTGCACAGCCTCGACGCCCGGATCGCCACGGTACGGGCGACGATCGCGTCGCGCGGCGAGGCGCTGCGGATTGCCCGGTCGCGCGCGGAGGCGGGCTATACGTCGCAACTCGAACTGCGACAGGCCGAGGCGGAATATGCCGGGGTGACGCAGACGCTGCCGCAACTCGAACTGCTGGCACGGCGGCAGGAAAATGCGCTGGCGTTGCTGACCGGAACGCCGCCGCGCGCGATCGATCGGGGGCGCTCGCTCGACGCGCTGGTCGCGCCGCCGATCCCGGCGGGGCTGCCCTCCGATCTGCTCCGCCGTCGGCCCGACATCGCACAGGCCGAAGCGACGCTGGCGGCGAGCGATGCGTCGCTGTCGGCTGCGCGGGCGCAGTTCCTGCCGTCCCTGCGACTGAACGGATCGACCGGCGAGGTGCTGTCGAGTGCCTTGCCAAATCCGGTCGGCATCTGGTCGATCGGGGCGAGCGTGCTGGCACCGTTGTTCCGGGGCGGGCAGTTGCGCGGCAATTACGACGCGGCGACGGCGCGGCGCGATCAGGCGGCGTTCGCCTATCAGCGCAGCGTCCTGACCGCGTTCCGCGAGGTCGAGGATGCGCTGGCGGCGGTCGATCGGCTGGCGGTGCAGCGACGCGCGTTGGAGACGCAGCGGACCGCGACCGCCGAAGCGCTGCGCCATGCGACCAATCGCTATCGTGCGGGATATAGCCCGTATCTGGAACAGCTGGATGCGCAGCGCGCCTTGTTCAGCGCCGAACTGTCGCTGGAACAGGTGCGCGCCGATCAGCTGACCGCGCTGGTCGCGCTGTATCAGGCGATGGGCGGCGGCTGGGGGGCGGGGACATGATCCGCGTGGCGACGGCGGCCGATATCCCGGCGCTGCACGATCTGGTCGAATCGGCGTTTCGCGGGGATGCGGCACGGGCCGGATGGACGCACGAGGCCGATCTGCTCGACGGACAACGCACCGATCGGGCCGCGCTGGCGGACGTGATCGCCGATCCCGACCGGACGATCCTGATGACCGGCGACGCAACGGGCTGCGTACAGGTGTCGCGCATCGCGCCGGGGCTGTCGGCGCTGGGCCTGCTGGCGGTACGTCCGGACGTGCAGGCCGTCGGACTCGGGCGACGGCTGGTCGCGGCGGCGGAAGACTATGCGGCGCGCGCGCATGGTGCCGGGCGGATCGAGATGACGGTCATCGCCGCGCGCGGCGAGCTGATCGCATGGTATGAGCGGCAGGGCTATGTCAGGACCGGTGAGAGCCGGCCGTTCCCGATGGACGACGTGCGGTTCGGCCTGCCGCGCCAGTCGCTGTCGTTCATCGTCCTGGAGCGCGGATTGTCGCGATGAGGCCTGAAACGACAAGCCCCGCCCGGGGGACCGGACGGGGCCTGCGACGGCAGCGCAAGGGAGTGCGCCGAACCGGTTTAGTCCACTGCAACAAATCCGCAATGGTTCTTTTGGAGACTCGGGTACGTCCTACTGTCCAACAATTGGTCAACCCAGCGCTCGACCAGTGTCGTCAGGCGACGATATGCCGTGGCGTCATCGAAATCGGGGTCCGCGATACGGCGATGCATTATCCCCGCACCGACGGTCATGATCATCTCGGCGAGTTCGGCGCGCGACTCGGCCTGCTCCGGCCGGGGGGCCAGTCCGGTCAGCGACCGCAACAGCGCCTGCTTCACCCTGCGGTTGATATCGTGCGCGATCGTTTTGATGCGGTCGTTGCGGGCGGCCTCCGCGATGATTTCGGGCATGAGTTGTCCCGACTCGATATCCCTGCCGCACTGCAAAAACATGTGGAGCCATTGACGGATCGCAGCGACGTCGCCGCTTTCGACCGCCTGCTCGATTTCCGCCTCGTGCAGAAAGGTCGCGAGGTCGCCCTCGACGATCGCGGCAACGATCGCTTCCTTGTCGGCAAAATCCCGATAGATCTGCCCGACCTTGATCCCGGAAACCGCCGCGATCTGCGCGACTCCGGTGCCGTGAAAGCCATGTTCGGCGAACAGCGTCCGCGCCACTGTCACCAGTTTTTCGCGTCGGGCCGTGGCTTTGCTCGCCCGACATGCGACCCCGCACTGCAACAAATTCACGTCAGATTCACCTGTAAGCCCTTGCCAGTTTCCGCCGGGCGGCGTACGCGCAGCCAATGTGTGAGTGATCGATCACTCACGTTTAGCACATCCGTCGAGGACGTTCATGAAAAATCGCATGGCCCCACTGGCACTGGCGCTCATTCTTTCTGCCTGTGGCGGGGGGGGCGGCGAGTCGCAACCGCAAAAGGGCGCACCACAAGGCCCGCCACAGGTCGGCTTCGTGACCGTTCAGGCACAGCCGGTGACGCTGACCACCCAGCTGCCCGGTCGCACGGCGGCGTATGAGACGTCGGAGGTCCGGCCACAGGTCAACGGCCTGATTCTCGCCCGCCTGTTCCAGGAGGGCGACACCGTCCGACAGGGTCAGCCGCTCTATCGCATCGACCCGGCGCCCTATCAGGCAGCGGTGGCGAGCGCACGGGCCGCATTGTCGCGGGCGCAGGCATCGATCGCCTCCACCCGCAATCTGGCCCGGCGCTATGGCGAACTGGTCAAGATCAACGCGATCAGCCGGCAGGAATATGAGAATGCGGTGACCGGCGCGCAGCAGGCGCAGGCGGACATCGCCGCGCAGCAGGCCGCGTTGCGCCAGGCGCAGATCGACCTGTCGCGCACCACGATCACCGCGCCGATTTCGGGCCGGATCGGCCGGTCGGTGTCCACCACCGGCGCGCTGGTGTCGGCGGCGCAGACCGAGGCGCTGACCACGATCCAGCGGCTCGACCCGATTTATGTCGATATCCAGCAGTCGAGCGCCGACCTGTTGAAGCTGCGCCAGCAGATCATGGACGGCGACCTGTCGCGCGGGAGCGGGGCAGCGCGGGTCCGGCTGAAGCTGGAGGATGGCAGCACCTATCCGATTGAGGGGACGCTGAAGTTCACCGACGTGACCGTCGACCCGGCCACGGGGACGCAGGCGATCCGGGCGGTCTTCGCCAATCCGCGCGGTCTGCTGCTGCCGGGCATGTATGTCCGCGCCGAACTGGCGCAGGGGACCAAGGCGAACGGGATACTGGTGCCGCAGCGGGCGGTTACCCGCGATCCCAAGGGCAGCGCGACGGTGCTGGTCATCGGCGCCGACGGCAAGCTCGCCCCGCGTCCGCTGACCACCGACCGTACCATCGGCGATGCATGGCTGGTGACCGGCGGATTGCAGCCCGGCGACAAGGTGGTCGTCGAAGGCGCGCAGATGTTGCAGCCCGGCACCCCGGTCAAGGGCTATCCATGGACTCCGCAGACCGCCGGCGCGGCACCGCAGGGCGCTGCCCCCGGTGCTGCGGGCGGTCCGCAGGCACAGGCGAAGTAACCGCTGATGTCCCGTTATTTCATCGACCGACCCATCTTCGCATGGGTTATCGCCGTCGTCATGATGCTGGCCGGCGCGATCGCGATCCGCAGTCTGCCGATCGCGCAGTTCCCCGAAATCGCGCCGCCCGCGGTCGCGATCACCGCCACCTATCCGGGTGCCGATGCGGAAACACTCGAACGGACGACGACCCAGATCATCGAGCAGCAGCTCAAGGGCATCGACAATCTGCGCTATTTCTCGTCCTCGTCCTCCTCGGCGGGGACGGTGTCGATCACGCTGACCTTCGAACAGGGCACCGATCCCGACATCGCGCAGGTGCAGGTCCAGAACAAGCTGCAGGCGGCGACCCCGCTTCTGCCGCAGGAGGTCCAGCGGCAGGGGATTCAGGTCACCAAGTCCGCCGCCAGCTTCCTGGTGGTCGTCGGCCTCGTGTCGACCGACGGATCGCACAGCAACAACGACCTGTCCGACATGGTCGTCTCGCAGTTTCAGGACCCGATCAGCCGCGTATCCGGCGTCGGCGAGTTGCAGGTGTTCGGCGCGCAATATGCGATGCGCATCTGGGTCGATCCGCTGAAGCTGAACAGCTATCAGTTGACGATCGGCGATGTCACGGCGGCGGTGCAGGCACAGAACGCGCAGGTTTCCGCCGGGCAGATCGGCGCGTTGCCGGCGCCCAAGGAGCAGATGCTGAACGCCACGGTCAGCGTCCAGTCGCGCCTGCAAACCCCCGAACAATTCGCCAATATCCGTCTGAAGACCAATGCCACCGGCGCGGTCGTCCGGCTGGGCGACGTCGCGCGGGTCGAGATCGGGGCCGAGAATTACGGCTTCGACGTGCAGTATAACGGCAAGCCGGCATCGGGCTTCGGCGTCCGGCTGGCGGCGGGTGCCAACGCACTCGACACGGTCGAGCTGGTCAAGGCGCGCGCGCAGGAAATCGGCCGGACGCTGCCGAGCGACGTCAAGGTCATCTATCCATATGATACGACGCCGTTCGTCCGCCTGTCGGTCGAACAGGTCATCCACACGCTGATCGAGGCGGTGGTGCTCGTCTTCCTCGTGATGTTCCTGTTCCTGCAGAACTGGCGGGCGACGATCATCCCGACCATCGCGGTGCCGGTGGTGCTGCTCGGCACCTTCGGGGTGATGGCGGTCGCGGGCTTCACCATCAACACGCTGACGCTGTTCGGCATGGTGCTGGCGATCGGCCTGCTGGTCGATGACGCGATCGTCGTCGTGGAGAACGTGGAACGCCTGATCCAGACCGAGGGGCTGTCCCCGCGGGAAGCCGCGCGCAAGTCGATGGACGAGATCACCGGTGCGCTGGTCGGTATCGGCCTGGTCCTGTCGGCGGTGTTCCTGCCGATGGCGTTCTTCGGCGGGTCGACCGGCGTCATTTATCGCCAGTTCTCGATCACGATCGTATCGGCGATGGTGCTGTCGGTGGTGGTCGCGCTGATCCTGACACCCGCCTTGTGCGCGACGATCCTGAAGCCGCATGATCCGCACCAGCACGAACAGGGCAATGGCCTGCTGGCGCGTTTCTTCCGCTGGTTCAACGACCGGTTCGAACGCGGGCAGAACAAATATGAAGGCGGCGTCCGGCGCACCACGCGCAACTGGAAACGCTCGATGCTGGTCTATCTGCTGATTGTCGGCGGCATGGTGTTCGTGTTCACGCGCCTGCCCTCGGGCTTCCTGCCCGACGAGGATCAGGGCACGGTGCTGGCGCTGGTGCAGGGTCCGGCGGGTTCGACCAGCGGTCGTACCGAAAAGGGCCTGAATCTCGTGCGCGATCATTTCCTGAAGCAGGAAAGCGCCAACGTCGCAGGTGTCTTCACGATCAATGGCTTCAGCTTCGCGGGGCAGGGACAGAATGCCGGTCTGGTATTCGTCAACCTGAAGCCGTGGGACGAGCGCAGCGGGGCTGAGAACAAGGCGCAGTCGATCGTCGGTCGCGCCATGGGCACCTTTGCCGGGTATAAGGACGGGCTGATCTTCGCACTGGTTCCGCCGGCGGTACAGGAACTGGGCAACGCCACCGGGTTCGACGTGCAGCTGGTCGATACCGGCGGCATCGGCCACGACCGGCTGCTGCAGGCGCGCAACATGATGCTCGGCATGGCCGCGCAGGATGGCCGCTTGGCACAGGTGCGTCCGCTCAGCCTCGACGATGCGCCGCAGCTGAAGGTCAATATCGACGAGGACAAGGCGCGCGCGCTGGGTCTCGACCTTGCCGACGTCAACTCGACGATCGCGACCGCATGGGGCGGCGGCTATATCAACGACTTCATCGACCGTGGTCGCGTGAAGCGCGTCTATATCCAGGCCGATACGCCCTATCGCTTAAGTCCGGAGGATATCGGCGACCTGTACGTGCGCAATGCGACCGGACAGATGGTGCCGTTCACCGCCTTCTCGACGCTCGAATGGGCCAATGCGCCGGTACAGCTGACCCGCTATAACGGGCAGTCGGCGATGCAGCTGCAGGGTTCGCCGGGGCCTGGCCTGAGCACCGGTGCGGCGATGGAGGCGATGGAGGAAATCCATGCCAAGCTGCCGCCGGGCACCGCGCTCGAATGGACCGGCCTGTCGTTCGAGGAACGGCTGTCCGGGGGACAGGCGCCGGCGCTGTACGGGTTGTCGCTGCTCATCGTGTTCCTGTGCCTTGCCGCGTTGTACGAAAGCTGGTCGGTGCCGATCTCGGTCCTGCTGGTGGTGCCGCTGGGCATTCTCGGTGCGCTGCTGGCGGCGTGGCTGACGGGGCTGAATAACGACATCTACCTGCAGGTGGGTCTCATCACCACGATCGGCGTGTCGGCGAAGAACGCGATCCTGATCGTCGAATTCGCCGAAGAGCGGATGGCCGACGGCATGAACCCGATCGACGCGGCGGCGGAGGCGGCACGGCTGCGCCTGCGGCCGATCCTGATGACCTCGCTCGCCTTCGTCTTCGGCGTGCTGCCGCTGGCGCTGTCGACCGGTGCTGGTGCCGGCGGACAGAATGCGATCGGCCGCGCGGTGGTCGGCGGCATGTTGTCGGCGACGATCCTCGCCATCTTCTTCGTGCCGATGTTCTTCGTCGTCGTCCTGCGCCTGTTCGGCCATGGCGGTGACAAGGGCACCCCGTCCGCCAACCGGGACGTCGAACCCGATGGCGGCAACCGGTCCTCCGATGGCGGCGAACCTGCGCCGCAGGGGGCATGACCATGAGCAACCATGTGATGACGCTGCGTAGCCTGATCCTCCTTGCCGCCACCACTGCGCTGGCGGGATGCAACTTCGCGCCGGGCAATGTCCGGCCGGAGGGGGCGATCCCGCTGACCCTGCCGCAGGGCGGGGCGTATCCGCCGCTGGGGGCCGAACAGGCGGACGTGACCGCGATCGCCTATCGCGATTTCTTCACCGATCCGCGGTTGCAGGCGGTGATCGCCACCGCGCTCGACAATAACCGCGATTATCGCGTCACGGCCGCCAACGTACTGGTCGCCCGTGCGCAATATCGCGTGACCCGCGCCAGTCAGGTGCCGGCGACCGGCGTCAATGGCGGCGTCACCTATACCAACAATCCGTTCGGCGCGTTGGGCGGGGCAGGGGGTGCCACCGGCGGAACCGGGACCGGGACCGGCGGTACGGGTGGAACCGGCGGCGGCGGTACTGGTGCCGGCGTCGGCGGCGTGCCGGCGCAGACGAGCAACCTCGAAATCTATCAGGCGTCGGTCGGCTTTTCGGCGTTCGAACTCGACCTGTTCGGCCGGGTCCGCAACCTGAGTCAGGCCGCGCTGCAGGAATATTTCGCGACCGAGGAAGCACAGCGGGCGGCGCGCATTGCGCTGGTCGGCGAAGTGGCGACGGCTTGGCTGACGATGGCGGCCGATCAGGATCAGTTGCGGCTGTCGCGCGAAACGCTGAACAGTTTCGGGCGGACGCTCGAACTGACGCGTGCGCAGTTTCGCGTCGGCGTCATCTCCGAACTGGAGGTGCAGCAGGCCGAAACCACGTACCAGCAGGCGCGCAACGACATCGCGGCGCTGACCGCACAGATCGCGCAGGACCAGAACGCGATCAACCTGCTCGCCGGCACGACCATCCCCCTCGAACAGCTGCCGACCGAACTGGGCGACCGCGATCCGGTGCTGACCGATCTGCCGACCGGCGTGTCGTCGGCGGTGTTGTTGCGGCGACCCGATGTGTTGCAGGCCGAACGGCGCCTCTATGCGGCCAACGCCAATATCGGCGCGGCGCGTGCGGCGCTGTTTCCGACCATCTCGCTGACGGCGACGCTGGGCACGATCAGCACCGCGCTGGGCGGGCTGTTCGGTGCGGGAACACAGAACTTCTCGATCTCGCCGGCCGCCTCGCTGCCGTTGTTCGATGGCGGGCAGCGGCGCGGCAATGTCGAGGTTGCGCGGGGCCAGCAGCTGGCGGCGGTCGCCACCTATGAAGGAACGCTCCAGACCGCGTTTCGCGAGGTTGCGGATGCGTTGGCGACGCGCGGCACGATCGGCGAGCAATTGTCGGCCCAGACCGCGCGGGCACGGGCGGCGGCGACCGCCGAGCGCCTGTCCGATGCGCGTTATCGGGCAGGAATCGATTCGTTCCTCAACACGCTCGATGCGCAGCGGACCAGCTATGCCGCGCGGCAGACGCTGGTGCAGACGCGCCTTGCCCGGGCGACCAATCTGGTGACCCTGTATCGGACACTGGGCGGTGGGCTGAACTAGGCTCGCCCGCTTGCATCATCGCCCGATCGGCATATGCTCTCCGGCATAACATAAAGGAGAGGAACGATGAATCCGATCGAACCGGGCTATGCTGCCGGCGAAAAGAGCATGGTGATCCTGCAAAGCCTGCTCTGCCTGCTGCGCGAGAAGAACCTGCTGTCGCGCGCCGATATCGAGGAACTGGCGGCCAAGGTCGCGAGTCGCGCGGCCGAGCACGACCGCGACCCGCTGCCGTGTCAGTCCGACGCGGTGGTTGCGGCTGCGAGCGAGATGAATCGGCTGGGCGCGTATATCGGCGGGCGCTATGGCGGAAAGCATCGCCGGATGTGATCCGGCGGATGCCATTGTAATCACTACGTCAGAATTTGCAGCGACAGGCATCCCTCGTAGCCGCCAAGCGTTTTAGCGAGGTCCGGTTGCACCGGGCGAGTGTAATAAGCGGGCGGCAAACGCCCTTGAGAGGTTGTCGTGTCTTTGATCGGACCGGACGAAATGTCCTACTTTGTACGCCGTGCGGAACAGCAGTTGGAATTGGCGCAGCAGGCCGACCATGAGCAGGTTGTGCATGCGCATTACGAACTCGCCAACCTCTACCTCGACAAAGCCTATGCCGATGCTGCTGCGGTCGTGGAGGTCGCTGCGCAGGCGGCCTGAACGGTCGTTGATGGTCGTGTTGTTGGCCGACGGTTGCAGTGGACTGGGCGGCGGCGACGCGGTCCGCCCTGAAGCGTGGGCACCGCCTGATATGTAGTCCGCTTTGACCGCTTGGTGAAGGTTGCTCGGTCTGCGATCGCGCACGAACCATGCTGCAAACACCGTAGCCATTCCGAACACGCGGTGCCTGCCGCAAATTGGGAGCAGCGTCAGGAACGAGGCGGGTGGCGTCGAAGTGCCCGGAACGAGGCGCGGCAGGCTCCCGAGCGAGTGACTTTTACGAAAGTCTCGCGTTCCACCGCCTCCATTCCGACGCCGCAATCCCGGTATCGGCCATGGGCATGGCCGATACCAAAACTTCACTGACCTTGCTGGTTCGACATCGCATCGTCGACCGGGGCATCCGCGGCGTCGTCCGTCGCCTTTTCCTCGCCGCGCGTTGAGCGTGACGTCATGCCCGTCGCCGATGCGTCGTCGAGCACCTGCTGATCGGGCTCGATCGGCGGGGGTGGGGGGAGTTCCTCAGCCGGTGCGACCGCGCTCAGATTCTCCATCACCGGCGGCGCGGCTTCGTAATTTTCCTCGGGCAGAGGCGTCGGCGGTGGCGCTTCCTCATCGAACGCGCTGTTTTCGATCGGTGCCTCGTCGACATTGTCGTTCGAACAGGCTGCCAGCCCGGCCGTCAGCAACAGGCCGCTGCCCGCCAGCAGCATCGCACGCCATCCGCTCTTCATCGCCATCCCCTTATCGTGCCGCCAACTGGCTGGCTTCGGCGCGGGCGGCGATCTTGTTCGCCAGCACGCCGTCCCATTTATACGGATCCTCGCGGAAGCTCATCGTGCCGTTGGGCGTCGCGAACGCGGTCCAATACAGCAGATAGACCTTTACGGGGTCGGCAACGCGCGCGCGTACCGTCTTGCCCGACGCCAGCGTCGTGTCGATCTGCCCGGCCGACCAGTCGGGGGTGGTCCGCAACAACAGCCGCGCCAGATCCTCAGGCTTTTCCAGCCGGACGCAGCCATGGCTGGCCAGCCGGTCGAAATTGGCGAAGCCCGACTGGGCCGGCGTGTCGTGCAGATACACCGCGAACGGATTGTCGAAATCGAACTTGAACCGGCCCAGCGCGCTCCGCTCCGACGCCTGTTGCAGGCGACGCCCGCCGCCTTCGGTTTCGATGACGCGGAACCCGTTGCGCTTCAGATAGCCGGGATTGGCGCGTTCCTTCGGCCACAATTCCTTGTCGGCGATCGACGATGGCACGTTCCATGGCGGATTGAGCACGATCGAATGGATCGTCGAGGTCAGCATCGGCGTCTCGTCGCCCGGTCGCCCGGTCACCGCCTTCATCGACGTCACCGGCTGATCGCCGTCGAACACCGTCAGCACCGCCGCGGCGATGTTGACCTGAATGCGGTTCTTTTCCAGCTCGGTCGGCAGCCAGCGCCACCGTTCCATATTTGCCTTGATCTGCTTGATCCGCTCCCCGACGGGGACGTTCAGCGAAGCGATGGTCTGTGCGCCAACCTGTCCGGCAGGGTTCAGGCCATAGCGGCGTTGCGCCCGGCGGACGGCGTCGAGCAGCGCCGGATCGAAGCTGTCGCCGCTGGCCGACAATTCGGAATCCTCGACTGCCAACCGCTTGCGCAGCGCCGCGACCTGCGGACCACGTCCGCCCATGCGCAGGTCGGAACCGGCGGCAACGATCGGCCAGCCGCCATTCGCGGCGATCTTGCGATAGCGCGCAAGGCCCGCGACCAGCGTGTCATATCCGGCATAGGGCGGCGGCAGCGACGCGACCCACGCCGCCAGCCGGTCCTTCGCCACCGCATCGCGAAACGCGGGCAGCGGGTCATAGGATTGCGGGCGCATCGCCCAGTCCTTCTGGAAATCGGCGGTGTCGAGCCGACCGGCGCGGACCGCATGGGCATGGTCGAGCGCCGCCTGCACCAGCGCCGGTCCGCTCAGCGCACCCAGCAGCGGCTCGCGGTCCTTCAGCCCCTGTGCCACCGCATCGCGCGCGAGCAGCCGGGCAAGCTCGCTCTCCTGCGCGGCGGTCAGTGTCGGCAGCGGCAAGGGCGCAAGAATCGGTTGCACCATCGGCGCGGCCATCGGGACGGTCGGCACGACCGGCGGCGGCAGGACCTGCGCCGAAGCGACGTTCGCGAGCGTCAGGCCCGCGCCGGCGAACAGGGCACGCCGCAGCGCACGGGCGAAACATAGGCGGTGATCGGTAATCGCTTTCATCCCAGACTCTGTTGGTACGGTGGTCGTCCTATACGGATCCCAACCTTCCGCACGATGAACCGTTGCCCCCTGGCGACCTGTTACCACAAGCGGGGAACGGTTTCGAACCCCCATGGGTCAGGAAAGATGCCGTTTGTCCAGTTTCCGGGCAAGCGTCCGGCGATGCATGCCCAGCCGGCGCGCCGCTTCGGAGATATTGAAGCCGGTATCGGCCAGCGTCTGGTGGATATGTTCCCATTCCAGCGTCTTGATCGAGGTCGGCGCGGCGGTCAGGTCGGCTTCGGGATTGCCGTCGACCTTGGCGAAGGCCGCCTCGATTTCGTCGGTATTCGCGGGCTTGGTCAGATAGTTGGTGGCCCCCAGCTTGATCGCCTCGACCGCCGTCGCGATGCTGGCAAATCCGGTCAGCACGACGATCCGCATGGTCGAGTCGATCGCCGACAGCGCGGAGACGCAGGCTAGGCCCGATGCGCCGCCCAGCCGCAGATCGACGACCGCATATTCGGGTTCGAAGCCGCGCGCGACATCGTCCAGCCGGTCGGGGCCGCCGATCACCTCCACCGCATAGCCGCGCCGTTCGAACGAGCGACACAGCGTGCGGGCAAACGTCGCATCGTCCTCGACGATCAGCAGGCGACGGTCGGTCATTTCGTCTTCTCCAGCGCCAGCGACTCGATCGGCAGGATCAGCGTTGTCTCCGCACCGCCGCTATCACGGTTCACCGCCTCGATCGTTCCGCCGAGCGGCCGCAGCACGTTGGTCGCGAGATAGAGGCCAAGGCCGGCCCCCTGCCGATCCTTGCTGGTATTATAGGGCTTGCCGAGGCTGGAAAGAATACGGTCGGCGAAGCCGTTGCCGTCGTCGCGCACCGTCAGCCGGAGCATCGCGCCGTCGCGCAGCGCGACCAGCGCGATATTGCGGCCGCCGGCCTCGACCGCATTGTCGAGCAGGTTGGTCAGCGCCTGTGCCAGCGCACGATCGGCAACGATCGGCACGTCTGGTCCCAGTCGGTCGTCGAACGCAGCGCGGGCGGGATCGGTGCCGCGCCAGCGGTCGAGCGTGGCGGTCAGGAAGGTGCGGAGCGTGGTTCGGGTCGGGGCCTCGCCCTTCACCTCACCCGCCGCGAACAGGATGCCCGACACGATCTCCTTGCAGCGCGCGACTTCGGATCGCATGTCGTCGACCTCGGCAGCGAAACGCGGGTCGCGGCGCACCGCCGGTTCGTTCTTCCAGTCGCCCAGCAGCACCGAGATCGACGATAGCGGCGTGCCCAGCTCATGGGCCGCGCCACTCGCCAGCAGGCCCATGCGGACGATATGCTCCTCCTCGACCGCACGCTGGTGGAGTTGCGCGACCTTGGTATCGCGGTTGCGCAGATTGGCGGCGATCCGCGTCACGAACGCGACCAGCAGCGTCGCCGCCAGCACGAAATTGATCCAGTTGCCGAGCAGGAACGCATCGGACAGACTGCTCGCATAGGTCGGCGGAAGTTGCAGCGGACGGTGGAACGGTCCCATCAGCGCAAAGGCGACGCTGGTGATCGCGACCAGTGCCCAACTCGACCAGACGTTGAGCAGGATCGCGCCGATGACCACCTGCAACAGGTAGAGCGACACGAACGGGTTGCGTGCCCCGCCCGACAGATAGAGTTGTGCGGTCAGCGCGGCGACATCCAACAGCAGTGCGGCGAACAGCGGCAGGTTCGTGTCGCTCCACCGCGACCGGCGTGCGAGGGTCAGCAGGTTGAGCAGCACCAGCGCCGCGAGGACGCCCGCCATCGGCACCAGCGGCAGATGGATGCCCAGCAACCCGTCGACAACGAGGATCGTCGCCAACTGCCCACCGACCGCCAGCCAGCGCAGCTGAACCAGCAGCAGCATGTTGCGTCCGACACCCTCGGCGGGCGGCACATAGGGAGTCGGGGCGGCGGCGGGCTGCATCGGGCGCATGTTACGCCCGTTTGTTCGGCCGCGCGACAAACCACGTCATGCCCGCCAGCAGTGCGGCGAGACCGAACCAGGTCAGCGCATATACCAGATGGCTGTTGCGGAAATTGACCACCGTCAGGCCGCCGCGCGGCCAAGGCGCGCCCGGTGTCGCGGCGGCATCGATGAAATAGGGAGCGACGCCGGACAGGCCGCGTCTGGTCGCGATCGCGGCGACGTCGCGCGAATGCCATCGGTCGGTGGCGGGATCGTTGCTGCGCAGGAAGCCGCCGCCCGGTTCGGTGACGCGCAACAATCCCGTGACGGTGACGGTGCCCGCGGGTGGCGAAACCTTGCCGCGCTGATCTGGCGGCACAAAGCCGCGGTTGATCAGAACGGTGAAGCGCCCGGTATCGAGCGGGGTGAGAACCCAGAAGCCACTGCCGAGGGCGGTCGCAGCCTGCGTATAGGTGTCTGCCTTGGCGCGATAGCGACCGGTAACGGTGACCGGCCGGTAAACGTCGTCGGTGCCGATCGTGCCCCATGCCGATGGCGGCGGGGTGGGGATGGGGGGGGAGCGCAGCATCGTCTCGGTCCGCTGGATCAGGTCCAGTTTCCACGTCCGACGCTGCAACTGCCACACCCCCAGCGCGAGGAGGCCGGCGATGACGCATCCGATCAGGATTCCGATCAGGATGCGCCGCATGCCCCCCGCTCGGGTCACATCCCGCTCATTTCCCCGGACATCTGCGGCATCATGTTCAGGTTCATGTGGTACATCACCCACAACGACCCCGACAGCACGATGACGACGAGGATGGCGGTGAAGATCAGCGCCATCAGCGTCCAGCCATTCTCCGACTTCGTGTTCATGTGCAGGAAATAGATCATGTGCACGACGATCTGCACGATCGCACTGATCATGACGATGCCGGCGGTGATTCGGGTATCGGCGAAGGCGTTGGTCATGACAAGCGCGAACGGGATCGCAGTCAGCACCACCGACAGCAGGAAACCGGTGATATATTCGCGGCGCGAGCCGTGGGCGGGCGCATCGCCATGGCCGCCATGACCATGCGCGTCGTGATGAGCGTGGCCGGCCATTACAGCACTCCCAGCAGATAGACGAAGGTGAAGACGCCGATCCAGACGACGTCGAGGAAGTGCCAGAACAGCGACAGGCACATCAGGCGGCGCATATTGGCGGCCCCCAGCCCGAACTTGGCGACCTGCACCATCAGCGTCACCAGCCAGACGATGCCGAAGGTGACGTGCAGGCCGTGCGTGCCGACCAGCGTGAAGAAGCTGGACAGGAACGCGCTGCGCTGCGGACCGGCGCCTTCGTGGATCAAGTGGCTGAACTCGTAGAGTTCGATGCCGAGGAAGCACAGTCCGAACACGCCGGTGATGGCAAGCCAGCGCAGCGTCGCTGCCTTCTTGCCCTCTTCGGCGGCGATCATCGCGAAGCCATAGGTGATCGACGAGAACAGCAGCATCGCGGTGTTGAGCGCGACGAGCGGCAGGTCGAACAGCTCCTTGGCGTCCGGGCCACCCGCGGTGCTGCCCGAATAGACGCCATAGGAGGCGAAGAGCATGGCGAAGATGAGACAATCGCTCATCAGGTAGAGCCAGAAGCCGAGCATCGTGCTCGACCCGGCTTCATGCTCATGCTCCTCCGCCAGATGGAAGGCGCGTTCGGACGCGCCTGCGGGGACTTGAACCGACGAACCCATATTCCTTACGCCCCCGCGGCCTGGAGGTCGGCGGTACGCCGGCGCTCCGTCTCGATGACTTCCTCGACCGGAATGTGGAAGTCGCGCTTGTAGTTGAAGGTGTGGAAGATGGCGACGCCGATCACCGCGACGAACGACAGTGCCGCCAGCCACCAGATGTACCAGACCATCGCCAGACCGAAGACCGTCGACAGGCCCGCCAGCACGATGCCGGCCCAGGTGTTGCTCGGCATGTGGATCGGCTGGAAGCCGTCGGTCGGCCGGGCATATTTGTGGCTCTTCATGTCGTACCATGCGTCCATGTCGTGGACGACCGGCGTGAACGCGAAGTTATAGTCCGGTGGCGGCGACGAGGTCGCCCATTCGAGGCTGCGTCCGTTCCAAGGATCGCCGGTGAAGTCGCGCAGCTTTTCGCGGTTCATGATGCTGACGGCGATCTGGATCAGGAAGGCGGCGATGCCAACCGCGATGATCGCGGCACCCACGGCGGCGATGACGAACCAGATCTGCAGGCTCGGATCGTCGAAGTGGCGCAGGCGGCGGGTGATACCCATCAGGCCCAGCACATAGAGCGGGGTGAAGGCGACCCAGAAGCCGACGAACCAGCACCAGAAGCTGACCAGACCCCATTTCTTGTCGAGCTTGAAGCCGAACGCCTTGGGGAACCAGTAGTTGATGCCCGCGAACATCCCGAACACCACGCCGCCGATGATGACGTTGTGGAAGTGAGCGACGAGGAACAGCGAGTTGTGCAGTACGAAGTCGGCGGGCGGCACCGCGAGCAACACGCCGGTCATGCCACCGATGGTGAAGGTCAGCATGAAGGCGATCGCCCACAGCATCGGCAGTTCGTAGCGGATACGACCGCGATACATGGTGAACAGCCAGTTGAAGATCTTCGCGCCCGTCGGGATCGAGATGATCATCGTGGTGATGCCGAAGAACGAGTTGACGCTCGCCCCCGACCCCATGGTGAAGAAGTGGTGCAACCACACGAGATACGACAGGATGGTGATGACCAGCAGCGCGTAGACCATCGACGTATAGCCGAACAGCCGCTTGCCAGAGAAGGTCGACACGATTTCCGAGAACACGCCGAACGCCGGCAGGATCAGGATGTAGACTTCCGGGTGGCCCCAGATCCAGATCATGTTCACGTACATCATCGGGTTGCCGCCCAACGTGTTGGTGAAAAAGTTGGTGCCGACATAGCGGTCGAGCGACAGCAGCGCGAGCACGGCGGTCAGCACCGGGAAGGCCGCGACGATCAGGATGTTGGTGACCAGCGCCGACCAGGTAAAGATCGGCATCTTCATCAAGCCCATGCCCGGCGCGCGCATCTTGACGATGGTCGCGATCAGGTTGACGCCCGACAACAAGGTCCCGACGCCCGCCAACTGGAGCGCCCAGATATAATAGTCGACGCCGACGTCCGGCGAGTAATCGAGGCCCGACAGCGGCGCGAACGCCAGCCAGCCGGTGCGGGCGAATTCGCCGACGAACAGGCTGGCCATGACGATCACGACACCTGAGGCGGTCATCCAGAAGCTGAAATTGTTCAGGAACGGGAACGACACGTCGCGCGCGCCGATCTGGAGCGGGACGATGTAGTTCATCAGACCCGTCACCAGCGGCATCGCCACGAAGAAGATCATGATGACGCCGTGCGCGGTGAACACCTGGTCATAGTGATGGGCGTTCAGAAACCCTTCGTTCTGGCCGAAGGCGATCGCCTGCTGGCTGCGCATCATGATCGCGTCGGCGAAACCTCGCAGCAGCATGACGATGCCGAGGATCATGTACATGATCCCGATCCGCTTGTGATCGACCGTCGTGAACCACTCTTTCCAGAGATAGCCCCACAGCTTGAAATAGGTCAGCGCGCCGAGCACCGCCGCGCCGCCGATGGCGACCGCCGCGAAGGTCATGACGATGATCGGTTCGTGGATCGGGAAGCTTTCGATCGTCAGGCGACCGAAGATCAGCTTGGTAAGGGTATCGGACATGATGTTTCTCAGCCTTGCGCCGAAGCGCGGCGGCCCGGGATCGCCAGCGGTGCGATGCGGGTCATGTTACGGTTGTTGGCGCTGCCCGGCTTGTTGCTGCCGGGCGCGGCCTTCGATCCTTCGGGCGCGTCGCCGCTGCTGTGCGGGCTGACGCCATAGTCGGACGGGGCTTTTTCGAGGGCGCCCTTGGTGTCCTCGCCCTGCGGCGGCAGACGATTGTTGGTCGGGCCGCCCAGCGCGCCGTCGTGACCGCCATGCTGCATGCTTTCGGTCATGCACGGCGTGCCGGGCTTCACGCACATCTGGACGATGCGGGTGAACAGGCCCTGTTCAACGCCGCCAAAGCCCATCGGCGCGACCTTCTCGCTCGGTCGTTCCAATACCAGATAGCGGCCGGTGTCGAGGCGGTTGGGCATCGCCTTCACGCCTGCGACGAAACGATCGAAGCCGGCCTGGTCGGTGCTGGTGGTTTTGAAGTTCATATAGGAGAAGCCGGCACCGCTATAATGCGCCGACATGCCGTCATAGGTCCCCGCCTTGTTCATCACCGCGTGCAGCTTCGTTTCCATGCCGGGCATGGTGTAGATCATGCCGGCCATCGCAGGCACGTAGAAGGTGTTCATCACCGATGACGACGACAGGCGGAACCGGACCTGTCGGTCGACCGGCAGGACCAGCCGGTTGACGGTCGCAATGCCCTGTTCGGGATAGATAAACAGCCACTTCCAGTCGAGCGAGACGACCTGGATCTCCAGTGGCTGCTGATCTTCCGGTACCGGCTTGCCGGCCGAAATCTGGCCAATCGGCCGATACGGATCGAGCAGGTGGGTGCTGATCCACGTCAGTGCGCCGAGCGCGATGACGATCAGCAGCGGCCCCGACCAGATAATCAGCTCCAGACCGGTCGAATGGTCCCAATCGGGTTTGTACGTCGCCTTTTCGTTGGTCGCGCGATATTTCCACGCGAACCAGACGGTCAATGCCATCACCGGAATGATGATCAGCAGCATCAGCCCGACCGATATCATCAGGACGTCGGCTTGCTGTCGCGCGACGTCGCCGGCGGGATTGAGCACGACCATGTTGCAGCCGCCGACCAGCGGCAGGGCCGCGAGGGGCAGGAGCGAGCGCAGTGGCCGATGCCACGGAATCGAGCGGGGCAGGATCATGGGGGCGACCTATGCCGAGCGATGCTGCACTGCGATAGGACATTTTGTCCTATCCCCGCGTTTGGTGCATTGCGATAACGGGCGAGCAGTCAGTCTTACCGCGCCTTCGTCCGCGCAACGTTTGGAGTCCCTATGGCCGAGGCCTTCGTCCATTCCCAAGAAATCGAGGCCGATGCCCGGGCCGTCAACGCGTCCCCGAACGGCGAGGCGCAGATCAGCGTCCAGTCCGAAGAGATCGCGATCGGCGTCATCATCGGGCGTACGTCGGAATTTTTCGACTTCTTCGTGTATGCGATCGCATCGGTCATCGTGTTCCCGCAGCTGGTCTTTCCGTTCGTCGATCGGCTGACCGGCACGCTGTATTCGTTCGCGCTGTTCCCGCTGGCGTTTTTCGCCCGTCCGTTCGGTACGCTGTTGTTCATGTGGGTCGACCGCCGGCATGGTCGCGGCACGAAGCTGACCATGGCGCTGTTCCTGCTCGGCACCGCGACCGTGGCGATGGGCTTCCTGCCCGGCTATGCCGCGGTCGGCGTGTGGTCGGCGATCCTGCTGTCGGCACTGCGCATCCTGCAGGGTATCGCGCTCGGCGGGGCATGGGACGGCCTTGCGTCGCTCCTCGCGCTCAACGTGCCGCAGGACCGGCGCGGCTGGTATGCGATGATCCCGCAGCTGGGCGCGCCGCTCGGCCTGATGGTCGCCAGCGCGCTGTTCGCGTTCTTCACCGCCTATATGAGCGCCGAGGATTTCATCAGCTGGGGCTGGCGCTATCCGTTCTTCGTCGCGTTCGCGCTGAACGTCGTCGCGCTGTTCGCCCGGCTGCGCATCGTCGTTACGCCGGAATATACCGCGCTATTCGAGAATCGCGAATTGAAGGCGTCGCCGGTGCTGCCGACGGTGGCGCGCGAATGGAAGACGATCGTGATCGGCGCGCTGGTGCCGTTGGCCAGCTTTGCGCTGTTCCACATGGTCACCGTGTTTCCGCTGTCGTGGATCCTGCTGTTCACCGAACAGGAGATCGCGCGCTTCCTGTGGATCGAGACCGCCTGCGCCGTCTTCTTCATCTTCGCGATCATCATTTCCGGCGTGCTGGCCGACCATATCGGTCGCCGGACGCTGCTGGGCATCGGCGCGGTCGCGATCGCGCTGTTCTCCGGACTTGCACCGTTGCTGCTGAACGGTGGCGATGCCGGCGAAATCGCGTTCATGATCACCGGCTTCATCCTGCTGGGTCTGTCGTTCGGCCAGTCGTCGGGCACGGTCGCGGCGAACTTCGCCAAAGATTCGCGCTACACCGGCGCGGCGCTGACCTCGGACCTTGCATGGCTGTTCGGTGCCGGTTTCGCGCCGCTGGTCGCGCTGGCGCTGGCCGACAAGCTGGGGCTGATCGCGTCGGGCCTGTACCTGTTGTCGGGTGCGGTGGGTACGCTGGCGGCGCTGGCGCTGAACAAGGAACTGGCGCGCAGGCTCGACTGACCGCCATGCTGCGCTGGATGGTGGCGGCGCTTGCGATGGTGGCGGGATATCCCGTCGCGGCGCAGGATGCCGCCACGATCGTTTCGGGCGAGGCGGCGTTGGCGCAGGATGCCGCCGAGGTCGCGCGTCTTCGTGGCATCGACCCGGCGGCCGCACTGATCCTGCTGCGCAAGCAGGTCGCCAGCATCGCCGCGACCGACTGGATCGAAGGCCGCTATCGCGATCGGCTCACCGGCGTCGCGATCGAGCCGGATGGCGCGGTATCGGTGCTGCTGACCGGCAATCGACCGGTCGCGGATGGCGAGGTCCGGGCGGGCGATCTGGTCGTTCCGGTCCGCTTTCGGATCGGGGCGAAATCGACCCGGGTAGAACTGCTCGACGCCCTCAACCGGCATCAGGCGGCGATCCGTGCGATGCTGACGCGCCCGCCGGCGATCGGCGTCGATGCCCGACAGGGAGCGCTGCTGGTCCAGATCGGTACAGCCGATGCTGCCGGCGATGTCACAGCATTGCGGCGTCGGATCGCCGACCTGACCGGCGTGCCGATTCGGATCGCGACGACCGGGCGGCCCGACCTCGACCTTACCGGGGAAGTCATTGGTGGCTCGCGGCTGATCGGGCCGGACCCGGTCACCGGTCGCCGCTATTATTGCACGACCGGCTTCGTCGTCACCGATGGCGCACAGACCGGCATCGTCACCGCCGCGCATTGCCCCAATCAACTCGACCATATCGGCCCCGACCGATCGGTCACGCCGACGACGTTCGTCGGACAATGGGGCTGGGGCTTTCACGACGTACAGGTCAACGCGACGCCGCAGGCGGCCCGCCCGCTGTTCTTTGCCGACGCGGCCCGGACGCAGATCCGGACGGTCGAGGGACAGCGCAGTCGTGCCGCCACGCGGGTCGGCGATATCGTGTGCCACCGGGGCGAGAATAGCGGCTATAGCTGTGCCGAGGTGATGATGGTCGATTTCGCGCCATCGGGCGATCTGTGCGGTGGGCCGTGCCTGCCGACCTGGGTCGCCGTTGCCGGGTCGGGATGTCGTGGTGGCGACAGCGGGGGGCCAGTGTTTCTGGGCGGCATCGCGATCGGGCTGTTGAAGGGCGCGAGCTATCGGCCCGACCGGTCGTGCGTGTTCTATTATTATATGTCGCTCGACTATCTGCCCGAGGGCTGGCGGTTGCTGGTTGGGCCGCCGATCGTGCCGCCGAACTGACTTCACATCGTGTCCGCCGCTCCCCACGTCGGGGTGGATGACCGCTGCCATTCCCGCCGCCACGCTGATCGTCCTTCGCGACCGATTCAATGGCCCGCCCGATATCCTGATGGTCGAACGTGCGGCGACGATGGCGTTTGCCGGCGGGGCACTGGTGTTTCCGGGTGGCCGGATCGACGCCGGCGACCATGCGTTGGCACTGGCGATGGGGGATGGCGATCTGGCACCGCGACTGGCCGCGATCCGCGAAACGATCGAGGAGGCAGGGATCGCGATCGGTATCGTCGGCGATGTCGAGTCGATGCGGGTCGCGTTGGCGAGGGGTGCCGCGATTGCCGACCTGGGGCCGGTCGATCCGACCCTGCTGGTGCCCTATGCGCGGTGGCGGCCGACGCACGTACCGGTTCGGGTGTTCGACACGCATTTCTTTCTGGCGCGCTTGCCGGACCATGCCCCGGACGCGCGCGTCGATGCGACCGAGAATAGCCGCGTGCTGTGGACGACGGCGGCGGCTGCCCTGGCGGCGGCGGACAGGGGAGAGGCGACCCTGTTGTTTCCGACGCGGCGGGTGCTGGAGCGGCTGGCCGAACATGGCGATGTCGATGCGGCCTTCGCATCGGCGGCGCGCTGGTCGGTGCGGACCATCATGCCATGGGTCGAAACCCGTACCGATGGTGACTGGATCTGCATTCCCGACGATCTCGGCTATCCGGTTACCGCCGAACGGGCATCGCGCGCGGTGCGGGGGTGAAGGCGCTGTCGGCAGGCATCCGTGCGCTGGTGTGGTTCGCGATCCTCGCCGCGATCGCCTTCGCCCTATACGCCTTTGCGCGCAGCCGGCCGCAGGACGTGCCATGGACGCCGCTCGACCTGTCGCAGCCGATCGGCATGTTCACGCGCGGCAAGATCGGGGAACTGCGCGGCGACTTTGCCGGCTGTCGGGCGCTGCTCGATGCGGCGGGGGTCCGCTATACCGTACTGCCGCCGCGTGAGGGATCGGCACAATGTGGCTATGACGACGCCGTGCGGATGCGCGGCGGCGGATCGCGCACCATCGCCATCACGCCCGATGTCGGTGTCTCGTGCCGGGTGGCGACCGCCATGGCGCTATGGGAATGGCAGGTCGTACAGCCGGCCGCCCGGAAGCATTTCGGATCGCCGGTCGCCCGGATCCAGAATTTCGGCAGCTATAATTGCCGGCGGCTCTATGGCCGCGACACCGGCGCGTTCAGCGAGCATGCGACGGCGAATGCGCTGGATATCGCCGCCTTCGTGCTGGGCGATGGTCGCCGGATCAGTGTCGTCGGCGACTGGACGGCGGGGGAGGGGCGCGACGACGCGGCGAAGGCGGCGTTCCTGCGCGAGGTTCGCGACGGGGCGTGCGGCGTGTTTTCGACGGCGTTGTCCCCCGATTACAACGCCGCCCATCGCGACCATTTCCACTTCGATCAGGCGGCACGCGGGTTCGGCGGCGCGTGCCGCTGAACCCGCCGGTCGATCAATGCATCGGCGCGCCGGCTTCGACCTTTTCGACCCATGCCGGATAGAATGCGGGCGGCCGCAGCGACCAGCCCGATGCGGTCGCTGCCGCTTCGCTGAGCGACTGCAACAGCTTGCGCCGTAGTTCGGGATGCAGATGCGGCAGCGCCGCCGATGCGCAGAAGGCGGCGGGCAGCCACGGCCGCGCCTCGGCACCGACCAGCCGTTCGTACAGGAAGCGATAGGCGCCGAACGTCGTCAGCCGTCCCTGACCCAGATCGAAGGCGGTAACCATGAGCAGTGGCGTCATGAACGGCTCGGTCGCATCGAGGCCGCTGTCTTCGGGGATGCAGGCACGGATATCGGGAAGGCGGTCGTAGATGCGGGCCTGGGCGCGGATGCTGGCGGCTTCCACGACGTCGCGCGACCAGCGCCGCATCGCGTCGTCCCGGTCGAGACCGATGTCGAGCGAGCGACGGATGTACCGCTGCGTCGCCGACGAAAACGTCGCGAATTCCTTCATTTCGGCCAGCGTCATCGCCCCTTCGGCTGGTCTGCGTGCAATCGCCATCATCAACTCCCCGCCCAAATAGCCAACGACCGGATGTTACGCGGAAACGGTTAACAGCTTACTGAACGAACATGTCGCAACCCGGTCGACGACACATCCGATCATGCCGGGTGCTGCATTGCAACATCCTTGTCATGCGGTTCGTCGCATCGGCGCGAACCCGACGAAGCGTTGAAATGGTAAAGGGCGGAGCAGGAAAGTGGCGGCCGGATCGGTTCATCTGCCAGTCATCGCCGCCGCAACACGCTTCGTCCGAATTGGTTCCCGATCGGCGGGCCATGGGGTTTCCGTGGCCATCAAACCCTGCTTCATGCCGCTCACGACATTCGTTGGGCCGTGGGGATCAGATGAATTTTGGTGCTTTGGCAGCGCGTTTTGCGCTGGTGGCTTCGTGCGCCCTGGCGATGGTAGCCCCGGCGCAGGCCCGGTTCTGGCAATGCGCCCCCTATGCCCGCGAAATCTCCGGCGTCGAAATCTTCGGCAACGCCCATACGTGGTGGGGTCAGGCGGCCGGCAAGTACGAACGCGGCCATGCGCCGAAGGAAGGCGCGGTACTGTCGTTCGCAGCAACGTCGAAGATGCGCTTAGGTCATGTCGCCATGGTGTCGAAGGTCGTCAGCGACCGCGAAGTGTTGCTCACCCACGCCAACTGGTCGCAGCGCGGCGGCATCGAACGCGACGTCCGCGCGATCGATGTGTCGGCAGCGGGCGACTGGAGCGAAGTGAAGGTATGGTTCGGTCCACTCGGCGGGCTCGGCACCTCTGCCTATCCTGCCAATGGCTTCATCTATGCCGGCCACGCACCTGTCCCCGCCGAATTCGCGGCGCCGATGGAAATCGCCAAGGTCGATCCGCCGGCCCCGACCGGTGGAGCGAGCATCCAGCCGCAGCACGCCCGGCAGGTCGTCGCGCTCAACGACTGATGGCTTCCACCGAACTGCTGCACGGCCCGCCGTACCGACCGGTATTGCGGGCCGTGCGCCGTTTCAGGCCGGGCGGAAGGTCATCGCCACGCCGTTCATGCAATAGCGTTTGCCGGTCGGCCTGGGGCCGTCGTCGAACACATGGCCGAGATGTCCGCCGCAGCGTGCGCACCGCACTTCGATCCGGGTCATCAGCATCGAGCGATCGGTCGCGGTCGCCACCGCGCCGTTCAGCGGTGCGTAGAAGCTGGGCCAGCCGGTCCCGCTTTCGAACTTGGTCATCGACGCGAACAATGGATGGCCGCACCCGACGCAGGCGAACTGTCCCTTGCGCTTCTCGCCGTTCAGCGGGCTGCTATAGGGGCGCTCGGTCCCTTCCTGGCGCAATACATTATATTGTGCGGGTGTCAGACGGGCCTTCCACTGCGCATCGGTCAGCTTGAACGGAAAACCGGGCGCGGCCTCGCTTGTCTCGGGCGCGCAACCGATCAGGGCGGCAAGTCCCGATAATCCGGTCAGTTCCAGCAGGCGGCGGCGATCGATCGACATGAAAATTCCTTTCGAAAGACCGATGTGGGTGGCCGCGCCGGAGCCGACAACGGCGCGTGTACGCTTCCCGACCGAACCGGCAGCAGCCGGGAATTTGCACGTCACGCTACATGCATTGGTGTGAAGCCGCCGTCTTGGCCTTGTAGTGGCCGCAATTTGGGGCCATTTGGCGCTTTATGCCTTTTTCGACGTTGCCCGAACCGTTAGCCGCGGCGCTTTCCGCGCGCGGCTATGAATCCCCGACCGCCGTGCAGGCGGCCGTCCTTACCCCCGAAGCCGAGGGACGCGACCTGCTCGTGTCCGCCCAGACCGGATCGGGCAAGACCGTTGCCTTCGGCCTTGCCATGGCGCGCGACCTGCTCGACGCCGACGACAAGATGCCGCGCGCCGGCGCGCCGCTCGCGCTGGCCATCGCTCCGACCCGCGAACTCGCGTTGCAGGTCGCGCGCGAACTGCAGTGGCTATATGGCGAGAACGGCGCGCGCATCGTGTCGTGCGTCGGCGGCATGGACGCGGCGCGCGAACGCCGCAACCTGAGCCACGGCACGCACATCGTGGTGGGGACGCCGGGCCGGCTGCGCGATCATATCGAACGCGGGGCGCTCGACCTGTCGAGCCTGAAGGTCGCGATCCTCGATGAAGCCGACGAGATGCTCGACATGGGCTTTCGCGAGGATCTCGAAGGGATTTTGGACCGTACGCCCGCCGAACGCCGCACGATGCTGTTCTCGGCGACGCTGGCCAAGCCGATCGTCGCGCTGGCCAAGCGGTACCAGAAGGACGCGTTCCGCATCGACACGCGCGAGGCGGAGCGGGGCCATGGCGACATCAGCTATCAGGCGATGACCGTCGCCCCGAACGATATCGAGAATGCGGTCGTCAACCTGCTGCGCCTGCACGAACCGGACACCGCGTTCCTGTTCTGCGCGACGCGTGAGGCGGTGCGGCACCTGCACGCCAATCTGGTCGAGCGCGGTTTCGACGCGGTGGCGCTGTCGGGTGAGCATTCGCAGTCGGAGCGCAATCACGCGTTGCAGGCACTGCGCGACCGCCGCGCCCGCGTCTGCGTCGCGACCGACGTCGCCGCGCGCGGGATCGATCTGCCGTCGCTGAGCCTCGTCGTCCACGTCGAACTGCCGCGCGATGCCGAGGCGTTGCAGCACCGGTCGGGTCGGACCGGTCGTGCGGGCAAGAAGGGGATTGCTGCGCTGATCGTGCCGTTCCAGCGTCGTCGCCGGGTCGAAGGGCTGTTGCGCGATGCGAAGATCAACGCCGAATGGATCGGCGTGCCGACGCCCGAACAGATCCATGCCGCCGATCGCGAGCGCCTGCTCGCCAAGCTGGCGGAGCCGGTCGAATTCGACGAGGCCGATGTCGAGCTGGGTGCGCGGTTGCTGACCGAGAAGTCGCCCGAGGATATTGCGGCGTTGCTGGTTCGCGCCTATCGCGCCAAGCTGCCCGCGCCCGAGGAATTGTCGGCAGCCGGTGCACCCGAACGGCGGGAGCGTCCGGAAGGGCCGCGTCCGGGCTTCGAGGATACGGTGTGGTTCCGCATGAATGTCGGCCGCCGTCACAATGCCGATCCGCGCTGGTTGTTGCCGCTGCTGTGCCGCCGCGGTCACATTACCAAAAGCGAGATCGGTGCGATCCGCATCGGCAACGACGAGTCGGCGTTCGAAATTCCCAAGGCGATCGCCGGCAAGTTCGTCGCATCGGTCAAGCGCACCGCGACGCCCGATGACGATCTGATGTTCGAACAGATGGCCGGCCCGCCCGCCGCGCCGCAGCGGCGCACGAACAGCGCACCGCCGCGGCATTCGGCAAAACCGTATCGGCCGGGCGCGCGGCGCGGGTGATCTTGTTTTCACGCGAAGGCGCGAAGACGCGAAGGTAAGGGCAGAAGGTTGGATTTCGCGCGAAGGCGCGGAGTCGCAGAGGGGGTTGCGTGGTGGACGGCGGATGGTTGTCCGGCACAGCCTTTCGATATCGCTGCAACTATAGATGACAGCCGCTGGCGCGGCAGGACGTCGCCGCGATCGCAACCTATCTGCGATTCCGCGCCTCTGCGCGAAATCCAACCTTCGCGCTTCTTCTCCGCGTCTTCGCGCCTTCGCGCCTTCGCGTGAACCAATCCCTTCTTCTACCCGAGCGCGAACCTCAAACCGTTGCACCCTCCGCCCAAAAAGCGTATGGCGCGCCGGTTCGACGAGCACAGACTCGCGAGGGCCGGGTGCTTGCGCGCCCTTTCCGCATAGCCGGGGCAAGCCTTTCGTGACGACGGGGTCGCCGAATGCCGCGTGTCGTATTCGGCGCGCGCGGCAATCCCGGTCAAAGACCGCCGGAGACAACCGGCCGGCCGGAAATCAGTACGTTCAGGAACCAAGATTTATATGGCCAGCATGGCAAATCCCACCCGTGACGATTTCGCGTCGATGCTCGACGACATGTTCGGCGCCTCGGAAAGCTTCGAGGGCCGCGTTGTCATCGGCACCGTCACCGGGATCGAAAACGACCTCGCCGTCATCGACGTCGGCCTGAAGTCCGAAGGCCGCGTGCCGCTGCGCGAATTCGCTGCGCCGGGTCAGAAGGCCGATCTGAAGGTTGGTGACGAAGTCGAAGTCTATGTCGACCGCGTAGAGAATTCGAACGGCGAAGCGATGCTGAGCCGCGACCGCGCCCGTCGCGAAGCCGCGTGGGACAAGCTGGAAACCGAATTCGCCAAGACCGCCCGCGTCGAGGGCGTCATCTTCGGTCGCGTCAAGGGCGGCTTCACGGTCGACCTGTCGGGCGCCGTTGCGTTCCTGCCGGGTTCGCAGGTCGATATCCGTCCGGTGCGCGACGTCACCCCGCTGATGGACATTCCGCAGCCGTTCCAGATCCTGAAGATGGACCGCAAGCGCGGCAACATCGT
The DNA here is from genome assembly GCF_001421965.1 of Sphingomonas sp. Leaf67. Classification (GTDB taxonomy): domain Bacteria; phylum Pseudomonadota; class Alphaproteobacteria; order Sphingomonadales; family Sphingomonadaceae; genus Sphingomonas. Next base: position 815,659 of record NZ_LMLP01000001.1, on the reverse strand, counting down.
CGTGTCGCGTCGCGCCGTGCTGGAAGAAACCCGCGCCGAGCAGCGTTCGGGCCTGATCCAGAGCCTGGCCGAAGGTCAGGTCATCGACGGCGTTGTCAAGAACATCACCGATTACGGTGCGTTCGTCGACCTCGGCGGTATCGACGGCCTGCTGCACGTCACCGACCTGTCGTACAAGCGCGTTGGTCACCCGTCGGAAGTCCTGAACATCGGCGACACCGTCAAGGTTCAGATCATCCGCATCAACCGCGACACGCAGCGCATCTCGCTCGGCATGAAGCAGCTTGAGAGCGATCCGTGGGATGGCGCCGGTGCCAAGTATCCGGTCGGCGCGAAGCTGTCGGGCCGCGTCACGAACATCACCGAATATGGTGCGTTCGTCGAACTGGAGCCGGGCATCGAAGGTCTGGTCCACGTGTCGGAAATGAGCTGGACCAAGAAGAACGTCCATCCGGGCAAGATCGTGTCGACCAGCCAGGAAGTCGATGTGATCGTTCTCGAAGTCGATCAGGACAAGCGCCGCATCTCGCTGGGCCTCAAGCAGGCGCAGGCCAATCCGTGGGAGAAGTTCGCGGAGGATCACCCCGTCGGCTCGACCGTCGAGGGCGAAGTCAAGAACGCGACCGAATTCGGCCTGTTCATTGGTCTGGACGGCGACGTCGACGGCATGGTCCACATGTCGGACATCGCATGGGGCATTTCGGGCGAAGACGCGCTGAACCTGCATCGCAAGGGCGAGACGGTTCAGGCCGTCGTGCTGGCGATCGAGCCGGACAAGGAGCGTATCTCGCTCGGCATGAAGCAGCTTGAGCGTGGCGGCCCGGTCGCGGCGCAGGCGGGCGACCGTCTGAACAAGAGTGCGATCGTGACCGTGACCGTGCTCGAAGTCCGCGATGCGGGCCTCGAAGTGCAGCAGGGCGACGATGGCGCGACCGGCTTCATCAAGCGCACCGATCTCGGCCGCGACCGCGACGAACAGCGTCCGGAGCGTTTCCAGGTCGGCCAGAAGTTTGACGCGATGGTCACCGGCTTCGATCGTTCGAAGAAGCCGACCTTCTCGATCAAGGCGATGCAGATCGCCGAAGAGAAGCAGGCCGTTGCGCAGTACGGTTCGTCGGACTCGGGTGCGTCGCTCGGCGACATCCTCGGCGAAGCGTTGAAGGCTCGGGGCGAGCAGAAGTAAGCTTCGCCTTCCTTTGCAGGACGATCGACGGGGTGCTCCAAACTGGAGCGCCCCGTTTTTCGTTCATTCGAAAGGCGGATTGTCGCCGCAAATAAATTCAGGGTAGGCGTTCGTTGCCCAGCCGAGATAATTTTGGCGTAGATATCTGGATTGCCGAGGAAAAGATGATCCGATCCGAACTGGTTCAAAAGGTTGCGCAGGATAATCCGACACTGCCACTGCGCGATGTGGAACGGATCGTCTCGATCTTTTTCGACACCATTACCGAACGGCTCCATGCCGGTGGGCGCGTCGAACTGCGCGGCTTCGGTGCCTTTTCGACCCGTGCCCGCGAAGCCCGCACCGGCCGCAATCCGCGCACCGGCGAAGCGGTCGAAGTCGATGCGAAACGCGTGCCCTATTTCAAGCCGGGCAAGGAAATGCGCGCGCGGCTGAACGTCTGATCATGCGTGTCACGGCGGGACGGGGACAGGGCTGATTTAGCGCTTCCGCCGACCGCTGCGGCGGCGCATGGCGGGTCCGACATTGTCGAGGTTCGCCGGATGAACGTTCGTATCGTATCGCCCCTGATCCTGCTGCTTGCCGCCGCGCCGCTGCCGGCGCAGGAGCGCACCGCGCCGTTCGTGATCGAGCAGACCGGTGTCGGCTATGCCACGATCGATGCCGCGGTGACGGCGGTGCGCGATGACACCGCGACGATCCTGATCGCGCCGGGCACCTATCGCGACTGCACCGTCCAGACCGGCGGCGACATCACCTATCGTGCCCGCGTACCGGGCACCGTCATCTTCGATGGCGGCGCGTGCGAGGGAAAGGCGACGTTCGTCCTGCGCGGACGGCGGTCGACGGTCGACGGCATCATCTTTCGTGGCATCCGCGTACCCGATGGCAATGGCGCAGGCATCCGGACCGAAATCGGCGACCTGACAGTCACCAACTCAACCTTTCTCGACAGTCAGGAAGGGATTCTCGGCGGCAATCCCGAGGGGCAGCAGCGCATCACGATCGACCGCTCGACCTTTGCCGGGCTGGGGCAATGCGACGAGACGGTCGATTGCTCGCATTCGGTCTATCTTAGCAACAACGGCTCGATCACGATCCGGCGGTCGCGCTTCGAACGCGGCACCGGCGGCCATTACGTCAAGATTCGCGCGCCCCGCATCGAGATCGTCGATTCGAGCTTCGATGATAGCCGCGGCACCAAGACCAATTACATGATCGACCTGCCCGAAGGCGCGACCGGGCTGATCGCGCGCAACACCTTCGTACAGGGCAAGGCGAAGGAGAATTGGACCGGCTTCATCGTCGTGGGGGCGGAAAAGCGGACATTTCCGGCCAATGGGCTGCGCGTCGAGGAGAATGACGCGCGACTGGCCCCGGGCATGACCAAGAGCCCGGCGTTCGTCGCCGACTATACCGGCGACGGCGTCGCCATCGGCGTGAATCGCCTGGGACCGGGGGTGCGCAAGTTCGAACGGCGGTGACAGCCAGCAACGTCACCCAAATGGTGCAGTGCTTTCGCCTCGACATCGGTCTGATAGCCAGTAGGCGTATCGCATGCGTATACATTCTCTTCTCGCTCCGTTGCTCCTCCTGACCATACCGGTTGCGGCTTCCTCCAAATCGCCGCCGGCCCATTCGTTGAACGCGCTGTCCGACTGGCTCACCGGTGCGGGCAAGAGGAACGCGGACGCGCCGGCGCTGCATCGGCCGCTGTCTCGACGCGAAGCGAAGACGGCGATCGATTTGATCGCGGCTGCCCGGACGCGGGAAGTGGCCGCGTCGGCAAAGTCGGCGATGGACACGAAGGCGATCACGATCGGCGACCGGACGCTGCGCTGGGAAAGCCGGTCGTTCGGCAACGCGCCGTTCGGCAAACGCAGCCTGTGGATATCGATGCACGGCGGCGGCAACGCGCCACCGGCGGTCAACGATCAGCAGTGGCGCAACCAGATCACCCTGTATCAACCGGCGGAGGGCATCTATCTCGCGCCGCGGGCACCGACCGATACGTGGAATTTGTGGCATGAGCCGCAGATCGACCCGCTGTTCCAGCAACTGATCGATGCGCAGGTCGCGATCAACGGAGTCGATCCCGATCGCGTCTATTTGATGGGCTATTCGGCGGGCGGCGATGGCGTGTGGCAATTGGCACCGCGCATGGCCGATCGTTTCGCGGCGGCGGCGATGATGGCGGGGCATCCGAACGAGGCGGGGGTCGCGTCGCTCCGCAACCTGCCGTTCGCGATCTTCATGGGTGGCGCGGACAGTGCCTATGATCGCAACCGAATCGCTGCCGAGCGCGGGGCGGAGCTGGAGCGGCTCCACGCCGCCGATCCGGGCGGTTATGTATCGATGACGCGCATCTATCCGGGACTGCCTCACTGGATGAACCGGAAGGATGCGGAGGCGCTGCCCTGGATGGCGCAGTTCACCCGCAATCCGTGGCCGAACCGGATCGTGTGGGTGCAGGACGATGTCACGCACGACCGCTTCTACTGGCTTCGCATTCCCAATGCGGCGGCGGCGAAGGCAGGCGACCGGATCGAGGCCGTGGTAAAGGGGCAGACGATCACGCTGACCGGCAGCGTCCCTGCCGGAACGGTCGTCCGCCTGTCCGACCGGCTGTTGAATCTCGACCAGCGGGTGCGGATCGTCGTCAATGGTCGCGAAGTGTTCGACGGCAGGGTGCAACGGACGGCGGCGGCGATCGTCCAGTCGTTGCAGGATCGGCTCGATCCGTCGTCGGCAGCGACGGCGTCGGTGACGCTGCCCTGATCGAACCATCCGTCCGGCATCGTCCCCGACGGATGGTCCTCCGATGCCGGACGATTACCGGCAGGTCGTTCCCTCGCCCGGATCGAGGTCGAGGCAACGGCCGTCGATCTCGTTCTTCGCCACCGGCAGGCGGATCGTCGCGGCCAGCGTCGGCAGGATGTCGACGGTCTCGACGCCGAACGGCTCCTCGAACCCGCCCTGACCCTTTCGCCAGAACAGGATCGGCACACGGCGGTCATAGTCCCAGAAGCTGCCATGCGTCGCGACGGAGGTGCCGGCGACCGGGTGCGGGATGGTCAGCACGCGCGGCTTCATCGCGACCAGGAGATCGCCCGAGCGCGCCGGATAATAGGATGCGCGGGCCCGTTCGATCAGCGACCATGTTTCGGGCGGCGTGTTCGGCACCGTCGTCGCGAGGATCTGCGCGCGGGTGAACACCGCCTGCGTTTGCGGATGGGCGGCGAACATGGCGATCGCCTCGCGTTCGACCGCAGCCTTCTGCGCCGCCGTCAGCTTGATGTCGTACCAGACATCGCCATTCACTCCGCCGAACAGCACCGGACCGGCGATCTTCAGCTTCTCGCCGATCGCCTTGCCGATGCGTTCGACGGTGAAGTCACCGTCGAGGCGCACCGCGTCGGGTACGGCGTGATGTGCCAGCCGCTCGCTGGCGTCGCTGCCGCCATGATCGGCGGTCAGCACGACCTGATAGTCGAAGCCGGTCGCATCGAGCACGCGGAAAAATTCGCCGAGGCTCTGGTCGAGCGAGGTCAGTTGCAGGCACATCTCGCTGCCCTCGGTGCCATAGCCATGGCCGACATAGTCGGTGGCCGACGCGCCGATCGAGATGATGTCGGTCTGCGGACCCTGACCCAGTTTCATATCCTGGATCAGCCCGGCGGCAAGTGCCAGCACCGCCGCGTCATATTCGGGCGACCGACGGAAATTGGCGACGTCGCCCGCCGCGCGTTCGAACCGGCCGGTGCCGACGGTCTTGTCGCCGACCCGTACCGCGCGGGCCAGCGGCTGGCAGAAGGTGGGCAGCGTCATCGCCGGCTGTGCGGTCGCGATCCGCGTGGCGACGGCGGCGTTGGCGCGGGCCACGACTGGCGGCATCGCCCGGCCGGCATAGCTGACGAAGCCGTCCTTGCCGAACCACCAGAGTTCGTCGACCTTGTGGCCGCCCATCATCACCGCCGCGCGGTCCTTGCCCGCGACCGACACGACGCGGGTCCGCGGATCGGCCGCCTTCATGCGTTCGCCGAGCGTCGGCACCATCAGGTGCGCGTCGGACACCGTGTAGTTGTCGAAGGTCGACCCGGGGACGCGTTCGTCTTCCGCGCAATAGACCTTGAACCCCGGACGGGTGTTGCTGCGCTGGTCGATCCAGTCATTGGCGATGATGCCGGTGCGCGACGGACGCGATCCGGTGAGGATCGTCGAATGGCCGGGGCAGGTCTCGGTCGCGGCATGGCTCTGATATCCCGACGGGAATACCACCCCCTGCAGCAACCGGGCGAAACCGCCGGTGAACCGACCGCGATATTCGGCGAACAGATCGGCCGAGAATTGATCGACCGAGATCGCGACGATCAGCTTGGGCGGGGTCGCCGGATAGGTCGGCGGGGCCGGATCGGCGGCGGCAGGCGCGGCGGTCTGCGCCAGCGCGGGGGTAGCGGTTGCCAGCAACAGCGCGGCAAGGGAAACGAGGCGCATCGGGTACTCCGCGGACGGTGCATCCGTCCTGGAACTCCGCTACTCCCCGACCATGACAGCAGCAAGAATAGTATCGGGTCGAATCGCCTTGTTGCTCGCGGGGCTGCTGGCGCTGGTCCTTGGTACCGGGCCGGCGGCGGCGCAGGTTCCGGGGCAGCGTCACGTGCAGATGCGGATCGTCGCCGAAAGCGACTCGCCCGCTGCCGGATCGGGCGTCGCGATCGCGCTGGTGTCGGTGCCCGATGCCGGCTGGCACGGCTATTGGCAGAATCCGGGTGCGGTGGGGACCCAGCCGCGGCTCAACTGGACGTTGCCGGCCGGCGCGAGCTTCGGCGACCTTCGCTATCCGGTGCCCGAACGGCTGACCGTTGCAGGCATCATGAACTACGTCTATGAACGCCCTTGGACGTTACTGACCGAACTGCGGGTGCCGGCCGGACTGGCCGTCGGTACGAGGCTGCCGATCCGGCTGGCGATCGATTATCTGGTCTGCACCCGGGAAATCTGCGTGCCGGAAAAGGCGGTGCTGACCGCCGATCTGACTATCGGCGACGGTGTGATCGATCCGGCACGGCGTGCGGCGTTCGACGGCTGGCGGCGGGCCCTGCCCAAACCGATCGGATCGCCGGCCGTGTTCCAGCCCGGCGAGCAACTGCGGTTGCGGGTGCCGTTCCCGGCCGATGTCGCAATCAGCACTGCCTATTTCTTTCCGCTGACCGAGGATGCCGTCGATTATGACGCGCCGCAGACGATCCGGCGCGACGGCGACGCGATCGTCGTCGCGACGAAAGGCACCGGGCGTCCGGCGGTCCTCGAAGGCGTGCTGGCGACCGGACAAGGTCAGGGGTTCGAGATTCGCGCGACACCGGGGGTCGTCGCCGCGCCCGCCGAACCGGCACCGATCCGCGCCGCGCTGATCGCCTTTGCCGGGGCGTTGCTGGGCGGGTTGCTGCTCAACATCATGCCGTGCGTCTTTCCGATCCTGAGCCTGAAGGCGTTAAGCCTTGCCCGATCGGGCGAGTCGGCGTCCCATGCGCGCGCGGAGGGGGTGGCGTACACCGCCGGTGCCGTGGCGATGTGCCTGCTGCTCGGCGGTGTGCTGCTCGCGATCCGGGCGGCGGGGGTGGCGGCGGGCTGGGCGTTTCAGCTGACCGATCCGCGGGTCGTGCTGCTGTTGCTGGTGCTGACCGGCGGCATCGCGCTGAACCTTGCCGGGCTGTTCGAACTCCCGACGCCGCAGGTGGGGGCACGCAGCGGGCGGGGCGGGGCGTTCGCGACCGGCGCGCTGGCCGCGTTCGTCGCGACGCCGTGCACCGGGCCGTTCATGGGCGCAGCGCTGGGATCGGCGCTGGTCCTGCCGCCGGTCGCGGCGATGGCGGTGTTCGCCGGGCTGGGCTTCGGGCTGGCGCTGCCGTTCCTGCTGCTCGGCTTCGTGCCGGCGCTGCGCCGTCGCCTGCCGCGACCGGGTGCGTGGATGGACGTGTTCCGCAAATGCCTGTCGGTGCCGATGTTCCTGACGGCGCTGGCGCTGGCATGGATATTGGGGCGACAGGCGGGGGTCGACGGGATGGCGACGGGACTGGCGGCGCTGCTGGTGGCGGCGCTCGGCCTGTGGTGGACCGGACGGCGGCAGTTGCGCGGGCTCGATCGGCCATGGTGGCCGGGTCTGGCGGCGCTAGTGCTTGCGGTCGGTTCGGCCATGCTGGTGCATCGCGCGCCGCCCGCCGGTGCCGCACCGACCGGCATCGCCGGGGCCGAACCGTTCAGCGAGGCGCGACTGGCGTCGCTGCGGGCCGAGGGCAAGCCGGTCTTCGCCTATTTCACCGCAGACTGGTGCCTCACGTGCAAGGTCAACGAACGTGCCGCGATCGAGACTCGAGTGGTCGCGGACGCGTTCGGCAAGGGCGGCGTGAAGGTGCTGGTCGGCGACTGGACCGATGGCGACCCGGTGCTGGGCCGTTTCATCGAGGCGCATAACCGCGCCGGCGTACCGCTGTATCTATTTTATGCACCGGGCAGCCGCGATGCCCGGGTTCTGCCGCAGGTACTTACACCGGCGACCCTCACCGATATCGTCTCCTGACCCCGAACTTGCTTGCCAGCGCGCGCTTCGCAACGCAGCATAGGGAGAAATTAGCGGCAGGCGGCGTTGGGGGACGAATGGGGCAAGCGTTCGATGAAATCTGGGGACATGGTGGGCCGGACAATCCGCGCGCTGACCTTGCGGCTCTGGCGCGGTGGATGCGCGAGGTGCCGCCGCACGAGTTGAAACGACGCCTGCAATCGGCCGAGGCGACCTTCCGCCAGCTCGGCATCACCTTTGCCGTCTATGGCGAGAGCGAGGCGGCCGAGCGGATCATTCCGTTCGACATCGTGCCGCGCGTGTTCAAGGCCGACGAATGGACCCGCCTGTCCCAGGGGCTGATTCAGCGGACGCAGGCGATCAATGCGTTCCTCGACGATATCTACGGCGAGCGCCGTATTCTGAAAGCCGGCGTGCTGCCCGCCGACCTGATCTTCGGTAACGCCCAATTCCGTCCTGAAATCGCCGGCATCCGGCCGCCGCACGGCGTGTGGGCGCATATTTGCGGCATCGATCTGGTACGGACCGGGCCGGACGAATTCTTCGTGCTGGAGGACAATGCCCGTACGCCGTCGGGCGTGTCGTACATGCTGGAGAATCGCGAGGCGATGATCCGGCTGTGCCCCGAACTGTTCCGCAATTTCCGGGTGGCGGCGGTCGACAGCTATCCCGACCTGTTGCTCGAAACGATGCGATCGGTCGCACCGCCGGGTGCCGGCGCGCATCCCAATTGCGTGGTGCTGACACCGGGGCATTTCAATTCTGCCTATTACGAACACAGTTTCCTCGCCGATTCGATGGGGATCGAACTGGTCGAGCCGGCCGATCTGGTCGTCGATGGCGATGTGGTGTGGATGCAGACCATCGCCGGGCGGGTCCGGGTCGACGTGATCTATCGCCGGATCGACGACGACTTCATCGACCCCGTCGTGTTCCGGCCCGATTCGCTGTTGGGCGTACCGGGGCTGATCGCCGCCTATCGCGCGGGCAACGTCGCGCTGGTCAACGCGCCGGGCAACGGCATTGCCGATGACAAGGCGATCTACAGCTACATGCCCGAGATCGTGAAATTCTACGCGGAGAGCGAGCCTTTGCTCCCCAATGTCGAGACGTGGCGCTGCCGCGAGCCCGACGCGCTGAAATATGTCCTCGACCATCTGGGCGAAGTGGTGGTGAAGCTGGTCGATGGATCGGGCGGCTATGGCATGCTCGTCGGACCGACCGCGTCGAAGGCGGAGATCGAGAATTTCCGCCGCGCGCTGATCGCCGAGCCGCAGCGCTACATCGCGCAGCCGACGCTGGCGCTATCGACGGTGCCGACACTGACCGATGCCGGGCTGGCACCCCGCCATGTCGACTTCCGTCCGTTCGTGCTGACCGGTGCCGACAAGATACAGGTCGTGCCGGGCGGCCTGACCCGCGTCGCGCTGAAGGAAGGGTCGCTGGTCGTCAATTCCAGCCAAGGCGGCGGGACCAAGGACAGTTTCGTGCTGATGGACGATCCGCCGATGCAGTCGCAGACGTTGGGCGGCATGACCCAGTCGCAGGGGGGACGCTGACATGGCGATGCTCTCCCGTACCGCCGCCTCGCTCTACTGGCTTGGCCGCTATGTCGAACGCGCCGATTTTCTCGCACGGCTGGTCGAGGCGACGGTGCGGCTCGACGCGCTGTCGTCGCGCCCGGCGGGCGATGCGGCATGGGCCAGCGCGCTGGCGGTCAGCTATACCGAGGACAGTTTCGCCGCGACGGACCAGCCGGTCGGACAGGCATCGGTCGCGCGGTTCCTGACCTGCGACCGCAGCCATCCGGGGTCTATCCTGTGGTGCCTCGACGCCGCCCGCAACAATGCGAAGGCGGTGCGCACCGCGCTGACCCGCGACGCATGGACCGCGATCAATCGCGCCTGGATCGTCTTCAACGCGCCGCGCGGCGAGGAGGGCGAGGACATTCTCGACTTGGTCGAGGCGATCAAGGCCGAGGCGCGAGGCTTCGAAGGCGCGGTCCAGCGCATGATGAAGAACGAGGCGACGTGGTTCGTGCAACTGGGTGCTGCGATCGAGCGGGCCGACAACACCGCGCGACTGATCGACGTCAAATATCACCTGTTGCTGCCCGAGGGGGAGCGGATCGGTGGTGCGATCGACCGCGATCAATGGACGACGATCCTGCAGACCGTGTCGGCGGTCACCGCCTATCGCTGGCTCTACAGTGACGGATTGAAGCCGGCCAGCGTCATCGAGCTGCTGCTGTCGCGGGGCGAGGTGCCGCGCAGTCTGGCAGCGTGCGTCGATGAAACGGTCGATATGCTCAACATGCTGGGCAAGCGCACCGGCTTTCAGGGGGAGGCCGATCGCATGGCGCGTGCCCGGCTGGCGCGGATGCAGAAGACCCGCGCGCATGAGGTCATCGTCAACGGCCTCCACGAATATCTGACCGCTTTCATCCGGGAGAATGCGATGCTCGACGCCGCGATCGCCCGCCAGTTCCGCTTCATCTGATGCGGCTGTCGGTCCAACACGAAACGCACTATCACTTCACCGAACCGCAGGCGCGCATCGTCCAGCTGCTGCGCCTGTTCCCCGGCGATACCAGTCAGCAGACGGTGGTGAACTGGCGGATCGACGTCGACTGCGACGCGCGGTTGCGCGAGAGCATCGACGGCTACGGCAATCGGACGCGGATGTTGTATGCCGAGGGGCCGGTCGAGACGCTGAACCTGATCGTCACCGGCGAAGCGCTGTTGAGCGAGAGCGATGGGCCGATTGAGGGCACCGACGAACCGTTTCCGCCCGATCTGTTCCTGCGGACGACGCCGCTGACGATCGCCGATGACGCGATCGCCGCGCTGGCGACAGGCAATGATCTGGCGGCGATGACGGCGCTGGCGGCGGCGATCCATGCCCGTTGGCCGCTCGACCGGCGACCCACGCCGACGATCCGCAGCGCGGTCGACGCGACGGCGGACGACCGGCTGTCGCCGCGTGACATGGCGCAGATCTTCGTCGCCGCTGCCCGCGCACAGGGCGTTCCTGCGCGCTATGTGTCGGGGTACAGCCTGTCGGGCGATGACGCGCGCCGTACTGCCGCGCCGCATGCTTGGGCTGAGGCGTTCGTGGCGGACGGCTGGTATGCGTTCGACCCCGCTATGGGTGGCCGATCGGGCCTCGATCATATCCGCGTCGCGGTGGCGCTGGACGCCGCTGCGGCCGCGCCGATCGCTGGGGTGCGGATGGGCGCGGGCGACGAGGTGCTCGACGTCGATGTACGGGTAGAAGAGGCGTAACCCCCCCCGGCACTGGGAGGGGGACCGGCGACGCTGGCGAAGGGAGATTTCCGCGTACGGATCGCTCGTGGAGCGCCCCCTCCACCATCGCCTTCGGCAATGATTTCCCTCCCCTTGCCGGGGAGGAATTGCAGCTTACGCCTCGGCTTTTTTGTAGTTCTTCAATTCGTCGCCGACGATCTGCACGACGTGCAGCACGTTGGTCGACCCCGGCGTCCCGAACGGCACGCCCGCGCAGACGACGACGCGGTCGCCGGCACCCGCGATATTGTGACGCAGCACCATGCGCTTGGCCTTGGCCACCATTTCCTCGAACGACGCGACATCCCGCGTATGGACAGCGTGGACACCCCACAACAGCCCCAGCCGGCGTGCGGTATCGATCTGCGGGGTCAGTACCATGATCGGCACCGCCGGACGCTCGCGCGCGATCCGGCGCGCGGTCGAACCCGATTTGGTGAAGCACAGGATCGCCTTCGCATCGACCGTCGCCGCGATGTTCTTGGCGGCTTCGGCCAGCGCGTCGGCGGTGGTCGGATCGGGACGCAGCACGGTGAAGTGGACGCGGTCGCCATGCGCCGGGTCTCGTTCGACCGCGTGCGAGATGTCGTTCATCATCGTGACCGATTCGACCGGCCAGCTGCCCGCGGCGCTTTCCGCCGACAGCATGATCGCGTCGGCACCGTCATAGACGGCGGTGGCGACGTCGGACACTTCCGCCCGGGTCGGCGAGGGTGACGTAATCATCGATTCGAGCATCTGCGTCGCGACGACCACCGGGCGGCCGAGGCGGCGGGCGGTCTCGACGATGCGCTTCTGCAGCGGCGGCACCGACTGCGGCGGCAATTCGACGCCCAGATCGCCGCGCGCGACCATCACGCCGTCGCACTGCTCGACGATCTCCTCCAGCCGCGCGACCGCCGACGGCTTCTCGATCTTGGCGAGCAGTGCGGCCTTGCCCTGGATCAACTTGCGCGCCTCCGCCAGATCCTCCGGCCGCTGCACGAACGACAGCGCGATCCAGTCGACGCCCTGTTCGACCGCGAAGTGCAGGTCGGAAATATCCTTGGGCGTCAGCGCCGCCATCGGCAGCACCACATCGGGGACGTTCAGCCCCTTCGAATTGGACAGCGCGCCGCCGACCACGACCTCGGTGACGATCTTCTGATCGTCATGGTCGAGCACGCGCAACACCAGCTTGCCGTCGTCCAGCAGCAGACGGGCATCGCGCGCGATCGCGGCAAAGATTTCCTGATGCGGCAATTCGACGCGGGTCGCATCGCCCGGCTCGTTCGACCGGTCGAGCGTGAAACGCTGCCCGGTTTCGAGCATCACCTTGCCCTCGGCGAAGCGGCCGACGCGCAGCTTGGGTCCCTGCAGATCGGCGAGGATCGTGGTCGGGCGGCCATATTGGCGCTCCAGCCCGCGAATCGCCTCGATCACCGCGATCTTCGACTGCTGGTCGCCATGGCTCATATTCACCCGGAATGCATCGGCGCCGGCTTCATACAGCTTCGCGATCATTTCCGGGGTGTTGCTGGCGGGACCGAGCGTGGCGAGAACGCGAACCTTGCGCGAACGGGGGCTAATGGCCTTGGTCATAATCACTCTCCGGGCGTTGCGCGCCTGCCTCTAGCCCTTATTCGTAAACGATCAACCTTGGAGGCCAATGTCATGGCAACAATCGATTCAATGGGCGAACAGGCACAGGCGGCGGCGTTCCGGCGTCTGGTGCGTCACCTGCAACATCGCACCGACGCGCAGAATGTCGACCTGATGGGACTGGCCGGTTTCTGCCGCAACTGCCTCGGCGATTGGCTGGGTGAAGCGGCGGGCGTGTCGAAGGACGAGGGACGTGAGGCGGTGTACGGCATGCCCTATGCCCGGTGGAAGGCGACGCACCAGTTTCCTGCCACGCCGGAGCAGATCGCGAAAATGGAAGAAAGCGTCGCGCGGAACCAGACCGACGACGCGCTCGACGAGGCGCTGGAGGACAGCTTCCCGGCCAGCGACCCGCCGGCGATCACCGAGCCGCGCTGATCGGTTGAGGCGGGCGCGCGGATCGGCTAGGCGCGCCCGTTCCCTATTCGCGTGAAATTCGAGGACCGCATGACCGACAATGTTTCGGCGGAACAGCTCCGCCTGCTGATCGAACGTATCGAACGGCTGGAAGAAGAAAAGAAGGGCATCAGCGACGACATCAAGGACGTCTATGGCGAAGCCAAGTCGACCGGGTTCGACGTGAAGACGATGCGCAAGATCATCAGCCTGCGCCGGATGGAAAAGCATCACCGCGACGAAGCGGACATGCTGCTCGAAACCTATAAACAGGCACTCGGTATCTGAACACCGGACAAGGGGGCAGCGACATGGCCAGCGTCTTTCACTTCGCGACGCGCCTGCTCAAGGGGCATGGCGATCCGCATGGCGAGGAAGAAGCCCATGTCCTGTCCGCGATCGAACGCGGCGCGCCGGTCTCGCGCGATGCGGCCGACGAATCGGACCTGCGCTCGACGGTCGGCGACCGGCTGGCGGATCGGGTGGCGGCGGTCGGCGGGTCGTGGGGGTTCATCATCGCCTTCACGGCGGTGCTGCTCGGGTGGATGCTGCTCAATTCCGACGTGCTGTCGCATTTCGGGCTGGCGTTCGACCCCTATCCCTACATCTTCCTGAACCTGATGTTGTCGACACTGGCCGCGATCCAGGCACCGGTCATCATGATGAGCCAGAACCGGCAGTCGGAAAAGGATCGGCTGGCGGCGCGGCTCGACTATGAAACCAACCTGCGCGCAGAGATCGACATCCTCGCGCTGCATGCCAAGCTGGACGTCGACGTGATCGACCGGCTGGCGGCGCTGGAGGCGAAAATCGACGCGCTGGCGCAACGCGCGCCGTCCGCCTAAGAGCGGACACAGAACATAAAGAGGCACCGATGGCAGGCCATAGCAAATTCAAGAACATCATGCACCGCAAGGGTGCGCAGGATAAGAAGCGGTCGGGCATGTTCAGCAAGCTCAGCCGCGAAATCACCGTCGCGGCGAAGATGGGCCTGCCCGATCCCGACATGAACCCGCGCCTGCGCGCGGCGATCAACGCCGCCAAGGCGCAGTCGATGCCCAAGGACAATATCCAGCGTGCGGTCGACAAGGCGTCGAAGGGCGATCTCGAGAATTACGAGGAAATCCGCTACGAGGGCTTCGGCCCGGCCGGAGTTTCGCTGATCATCGAGGCATTGTCCGACAACCGGAACCGCACCGCGACCAATGTGCGGACCGCCGTGTCGAAGAATGGCGGCAATCTGGGCACCGCCGGTTCGGTCAGCCACGGCTTCGACCGGGTGGGCCTGATCAATTATCCTGCCAAGGCCGGCGACGCCGAAAAGGTGTTCGAAGCCGCATTGGAAGCAGGAGCCGAGGACGTGACGTCGAGCGAGGACGGCCACGAAATCTGGACTGCCGTGGGCGATCTCCACGAAGTCGCCAAGGCGCTGGAACCGGTGCTGGGCGAGGCGGAGGGTGCCAAGCTGGCATGGCGGCCGCAGACGATGGTCGCGGTCGGCGAGGACGATGCGGCGACGTTGTTCAAGCTGCTCGACGCGCTCGACGACGACGACGACGTCCAGACCGTATGGGGCAATTACGAAGTGTCCGACGAGGTCATGGAGAAGCTGGGTTGACGCCTTTCATCCTCCCCGCCTGCGGGGAGGGGGACCGCCGCGCAGCGGTGGTGGAGGGGGAGCACCTCGCAGCACAGCGCTCGCGGAAGCCCCCCTCCACCAGCTACGCTGGTCGCCCTCCCCGTGAACGGGGAGGGTCTGGAACGTGCTGATCCTCGGCCTCGACCCCGGTCTCGGCACCACCGGCTGGGGCATCATCCGGGCCGATGGCAACCGCCTCAGCCACATCGCCAACGGCCAGATCCGTACCGACCCCTCGATGCAGCTTCCCCGCCGTCTCGCGCTGCTGTTCGGTGCGTTGGGCGAGGTGATCCGCACCGAACGCCCCGATGGCGCGGCGGTCGAGGAGGTGCTGGGCAACAGCAACGCGCAGTCGACGCTGAAGCTGGGGCAGGCGCGCGGCGTCGTGCTGTTGTCCGCCTCCACCGCAGGACTTCCGATCGGTGAATATCATCCGAGCATCGTCAAGAAGGCGGTGGTCGGCACCGGCGGCGCGGACAAGAAGCAGATTCAGGCGATGGTCGGCCATTTGTTGCCCGGCGTGAAGCTGTCGGGTCCCGATGCCGCCGACGCGCTGGCGGTGGCGATTACCCATGCCCATCACCTTGCCAGTGCCCATGCGCGGGCGCGGCGGTCGACAGGGATCGGGGCGTGACCCTTGCCGCGCCCGTATCCCCGCGCAGGTGGGGATCCAGAGCCATACAGAACCGGCGTCGATTGTCGCCCTGGATCCCCGCCTGCGCGGGGATACGGTGTATTGAGAGAAATCCTGCATGATCGCCCATCTCAAAGGCACGCTGTCCGTCTCCGGCATCGACCACGCCGTCATCGACGTGAACGGCGTCGGTTATCTGGTCGGCGCGTCGTCACGGACGTTGCAGGCGCTGGGGCCGGTCGGCGGCAGCGTGACGATCCATACCGAGATGCTGGTCGCCGAGGATTTCATCCGGTTGGTCGGTTTCGCCACGGCGGACGAGCGCGACTGGTTCCGGCTGCTGACCGGCGTGCAGGGGGTCGGCGCGCGGGTGGCGCTCGGCATTCTGTCGACGCTGTCGCCCGAGGAAGTCCGCACCGCGATCGCGCGCGGCGACAAGGCGAGCATTGCCCGCGCCAACGGCGTCGGCCCGAAACTGGCGCAGCGTATCGCGATGGAACTGAAGGACAAGGTCGGCGGCATCGCGATCGGTCCGGGGGTGGTGGCACCCGCGGCGGGCGGTGACGGGGTCGAGGGGGACGCGGTGTCGGCGTTGCTCAACCTCGGTTTCCGGCCGGCCGAAGCGGCGACGGCGGTCGGCAAGGCGGCGGAGGAACTGGGCGCGGGTGCCAGTCTCGACGCGATGGTCAGGCTCGCGCTGCGAAAAGCGTCCCGCACCTAAAGCTCCTCCCCGGCACGGGGAGGATTTTGAAGCAGCTTTCTTCCTCCCACGCGAACAGCTAGGGAACACGCGTGACCGACGACCGCATGACCACCCCGCTTCGCCGTCCCGAGGACGTCGACGCAGCACTCCGCCCCAAGGCGCTGGACGAATTCGTCGGGCAGCAGGCGGCGCGTGAAAATCTGCGGGTGTTCATCGATGCCGCGCGCGGGCGGGGCGACGTGCTTGACCATGTGCTGTTCTTCGGTCCCCCCGGCCTCGGCAAGACGACGCTGGCGCAGATCGTCGCGCGCGAAATGGGCGTGGGGTTCCGCGCCACGTCTGGCCCGGTCATCGCCAAGTCGGGCGACCTCGCCGCGCTGCTCACCAACCTCGAAGACGGCGACGTCCTGTTCATCGATGAAATCCACCGGCTGAATCCGGCAGTCGAGGAAGTACTGTACCCGGCAATGGAGGACCGTGCGCTCGACCTGATGATCGGTGAGGGGCCGTCGGCGCGGAGCGTCCGCATCGACCTGCCGCGCTTCACGCTGGTCGGGGCGACGACCCGGCAGGGGTTGCTGACCACGCCGCTGCGCGACCGTTTCGGCATTCCGGTTCGCCTGCAGTTCTACACCGTCGACGAACTGACCCGCGTCGTCATCCGCGCGGCCGGGTTGCTGGGGCTCGGCATCGCGAGGGACGGCGCGACCGAAGTCGCGCGGCGTGCCCGTGGTACGCCGCGGATCGCCGGTCGCCTGCTGCGCCGGGTCCGCGACTTCGCCAATGTCGCGGGGGTCGAGACCGTCGATGCGCGCACCGCCGATGCCGCACTCAACCGGCTGGAGGTCGATGCCAAGGGGCTTGATGCGATGGACCGCCGCTATCTGACGATGATCGCCGATGTGTATCGCGGCGGCCCGGTCGGCGTCGAGACGCTGGCCGCCGGCCTGTCCGAACCGCGCGACACGATCGAGGAAGTGATCGAACCCTATCTGATCCAGATCGGCATGGTCGCGCGCACGGCGCGGGGGCGCTGCCTGAACGCCGGCGGATGGAAGCATCTCGGCTTCGAACCGCCGGCCGGATCGCAGGACGGTCTGTTCGACTGAGGAATCGCCATGAAGAAGACTTTGCTGACGTCGGCTGCGCTGGGTTTGATAAACGCGCCCGTTGGTGCCGCCGAAACGCCGCTCACGATCGGCGTGACGATGCGTGGCGATGCCGCCGCACGGATCGACATCGAAGGGGTGCAGTTCGTGCTGCCCGATGAACAGGACGCGATGTCAGCGGCGCTCAAGGCGTTGCCGGACAAGGACCGCCCGGTCACGATCGCGGTGCTGGGAAAGGTCGCGGCCCCGTACCGGGTGATCGGTGGTATCCTGTATCTGACCCAGTCGGCCGGCTTTACCCAGGTCACGGTCCTGAACGAATCGCCGGCGGATTGACGGGTCGGACGGGCCCTTCACCCCTTTCCCCGTCCGGTCGCAGTGGTTAAAGCGGACGAATGACCGACCCCGACCAGCCGGCCGGCGGCCGCTTCACGGGCGGTACGCATCGCTTTCCCGTTCGCATCTATTTCGAGGACACCGATCTGTCGGGTGTCGTCTATCATGCGAATTATTTGCGCTATTTCGAACGCGCGCGCAGCGACATGCTGATGATCGCCGGTATCGATCAACGCGCCGCGCACGAAACGGGTGAGGGGGCCTATGCCGTCCGCTCGATGCAGCTCGACTGGCGGGCGCCCGCGCGACTGAACGATGCGCTGGTCGTGGTCAGTACCGTCGAACGCGTGCGCGCGGCGGCGGTCGATATTCATCAGACAGTCATCCGCGACACACTCTTACTGGCATCGGCCCGGGTTGAGGTTGCGTTCGTGGCCCCGAACGGGCGTCCGCGTCGTCAACCGGCCGCGTGGGTCGACACCTTCCAGCGCCTGGTCGCAACCGAAAAAGGGGCATGATGGACGTACTCGTGAACACCGACGCCGCGACCATGTCGCCCGTCGCGCTCTTCCTCGCCGCCGACTGGGTGGTGAAGGCGGTGATGCTCGGCCTGCTGCTGGCCAGCATCTGGACGTGGGCGATCATCATCGGCTTCCTCGTCCGCGCGCGAAAGGTGCGGCGCGACATCGACCGGTTCGAAACCGAGTTCGAACAGGCCGAGGATATCGACGCCTTCCACCGGTTGCAGGGGACGCGCGACACCGCCATCGCCCGCATCTTTTCGTCGGGGGTGCGCGAATGGCGTCGCTCGACCGCATCGAAGCAGATCGATCGCGACGGCACCCGCGAACGGCTCGCCACCGCGATGGCATCGAGCGTGGCGGACGAGAGCGAGACGCTGGCCGACCGGCTGAACGTGCTGGCGACGATCGGGTCGGTCGCACCGTTCGTCGGGCTGTTCGGCACAGTGTGGGGCATCATGCGGTCGTTCACCGCGATCGCGTCCGAACAGAATACGTCGCTGGCCGTCGTCGCGCCCGGCATCGCTGAGGCATTGTTCGCCACCGCGATCGGCCTGTTCGCCGCCATCCCCGCCGTCATCGCTTATAACCGCTTCAGCCACAGCGTGAACCGGATCGAGTCGCGGCTGAACCGCTTTGCCGACGCGTTCCATGCCACGCTGTCGCGTCAGCTCGAAGGGGTCTGAACGATGGGCATCAACCTGCCGTCCGCGAAGGGTAAAGGGCGTCGTGCGCCGATGGCGGAGATCAACGTCACGCCGCTGGTCGACGTGATGCTGGTGCTGCTCATCATCTTCATGGTCACCGCGCCACTGATGACCGCGGGCGTGCCGGTGAACCTGCCCGACAGCCGCGCGAAGGCGGTCGAACAGACGCAGCAGCCGGTGACGCTGTCGATCGATGCCGATGGCCGGACCTATCTCGACGATGTCGAAGTGTCGGCCGACAATCTGCCCGGCGAACTGGAAAAGATCGCGGCGGCGGGTGCCGGGGCGACCGAACCACGACAGGTGATGCTGCGCGCCGACCGCGCGCTCGATTACGGCCGGGTCAACGGCGTACTCGGCGAACTGAACCGCGCGGGGCTGAACCGGGTGTCGCTGATCAGCGTGGCGCAGTAACGCGATGCAGAAGGCGGAGAAGATCGGGCTTGGCATCGCGGTTGCGGGACATGCCGTCCTGTTCGGCCTGCTGTCGGTCGGCTTCCTCGCCACGCCGAATCCGGTGAAGTTGAAGAGCCAGCCGATGGACGTCAGCTTTGCGGAGGACGTCGCCGCCGAGCAGAGCGCGCCTGCCCAGACCGACGCTCCGGCGGTTGCCCAGGCCCCCGACACCGGCGCGCCGGAAGACGCCGCCCCGCCCGAGGCGGTGGAAGAACCGGCTCCGGAACCCGCACCCGCGCCGCCGGCGCCGGCACCGCGTCCGCAGCCGGCACCGCGCCCTGAACCAAAGCCCGCGCGGAAGCCCGTTCCGGCTCCCAAGCCGGTGGCGAAGCCGGTCCCCAAGCCTGCGCCGAAACCCGCGCCCGCGCCCAAGCCGGAACCGAAGCCGGCTCCGGCCAGGCCGGCGCAGCGTCCCGCGCCGGCACCGGCACGGCCCGCACCAGCGGCGAAGGCTCCGGCGAAACCTGCAGCCGCCAAACCCGCCGCGACCAAGGGGCAAGGCACCAATGCGCAGGCGACCGCCCCCCGGCCGCGAGGCGGGCGTCTGGGCGACAATTTCCTGAAGGGCATTGCCGACACGCCCAAGCCTGGCAAGGCGGAGGCACCGCGCGGTACGGCAGTTTCGACGCAGCAGGTCGCTGGCCTGGGCGCCGCAATCCGCCGGCAAGTGCAGCCCTGCGCCAATCGGGTGCCCAGCCCCGGACCCGGTGCCAACCAGATCACCTCCAAGGTTGTGCTGAACATGCGTCCCGACGGTACGCTTGCGGCCAAGCCGACCATTCGTGGCCAGACCGGCGTCGATGGCGAGAACGAGCGGTACGCCCAGCGGGTTGGTGAAATGGCGATTGCCGCGTTCATCCAGTGCGCACCTTACGAACTCCCAGACGAACTATATGAAGGCGGCTGGAAAACGATCATCATCAACTACAAACTACCCGGCTGACCGGAGAGGATTTATGCGTAGAAAGACCCTGGCTTTTGGTGCGGCGCTGGCAGGCGTGCTGGCCGCGCCCGCCGCGTTCGCGCAGGTCGAGGTGGATATCGAGGGCGGTATCTCCGAACCGTTGCCGATCGCGGTGCCGGTGATGCCGACGCCGCAGGTCGCCTCGACCCCCGCCGGGTCGACCGATGCGCTCGGGCGGCAACTGGCGGAAATCGTCGCGGGCGACCTGCGCAATTCCGGCCTGTTCAAGCCCGCCGGCCCCGCCGGCCTTCCCGCCGTCGCCATGGCACAGGTCCAGTCGCCCGATTATGCGGTGTGGAGCGGCGCGCAGGCGCTGGTGCAGGGCTATGTCCGTGCCGAGGCGAACGGCACGCTGACGATCGGCTGCTATCTCTACGACACGTTCGGCCGCACCGAACTGACGCGGCAGGGGTTCAACGTGCCGCCGGCCGAATGGCGTCGCGCCGCACATAAATGCGCCGATGCCGTCTATACCCGCCTGTCGGGCGAAGGCCCCTATTTCGACAGCCGCATCGTCTATGTCAGCGAAACCGGGCCGAAGGGCAAACGGATCAAGCGGCTGGCGATCATGGATCAGGACGGGGCCAACCACCGCTTCCTGACCAACGGCCAGTCGATCGTGCTGACCCCGCGTTTCGCGCCGGGCCAGCAGTCGATCGTGTATATGAGCTATGTCAACGACCGGCCGGCGATCTACATTCTCGATCTCGGCACCGGGCGGCAGCGGCTGCTGGTGCAGAATGCGTCGCTGACCTTCGCGCCGCGCTTCTCGCCCGATGGCCGTTATGTCCTGTTCTCGATGGCGCAGGCCGGCAATACCGATATCTACCGCGTGCCGGCAGCGGGCGGCAGTCCGCAGCGGCTGACCAATGCGCCCGGCATCGACACCGGCGGCAGCTATTCGCCCGACGGGTCGAAGATCGTATTCGAAAGCGACCGCTCGGGCACCCAGCAGCTATACGTCATGAACGCCGACGGATCGAACCAGCAGCGGATCAGCTTTGGCGGCGGGCGCTATGCAACGCCGGTCTGGAGCCCGCGCGGCGACCTGATCGCCTTCACCCGGCAAGGCGGTGGATCGTTCCGCATCGGCATCATGTCCCCTTCGGGCGGTGGCGAAAAGCTGCTGAGCGATGCCTGGGGCGACGAAGGACCGAGCTGGTCGCCCAATGGCCGCGTGCTGACCTTTTTCCGCAGCGCACAGGGATCGGGCAAGACACAGATCTGGTCGGTCGACCTGACCGGATCGAACATCCGCCGCATTCCGACCGCGCTCGACGGGTCGGACCCGAGCTGGGGCCCGATCCGGTCCTGAGGCTTTCACCAACAGGGGCAACTCCGGTACAGGGGCATTGTAGCGGGTGCGATACGACCAAGGGAGGTTTTGATGACCAAGTTTTCGACCACGCTGATCGTCGGCGCGGCGCTGCTGACGACCGCCGGCTGCGCCAAGAAGCGACCCGAGGTGCTGCCGCCGGCACCGGGCCAGACAGTCGATTCGAACGCCGGTACCGGCAATACCGGAACGGGCACCGGCACCACGGGCGTCGTGCCGGGATCGCGCGCCGATTTTCAGCAGTCGGTGGCAAGCGACACGATCAATTTCGGTCTCGACCAATATGATATTGATGCGTCGGCACGCGCGGTACTCGACAGCCAGGCACAGTGGCTGGCGCGCTATCCGAATGTGCGCGTGACGATCGAGGGGCATTGCGACGAACGCGGTACCCGCGAATACAACCTCGCCCTCGGCGATCGCCGGGCCAATGCGGCGTCCAGCTATCTGGCGACCCGCGGCATTTCGCCGTCGCGGATCACCACGATCAGCTATGGCAAGGAACGCCCGCTGGCGCTCGGTTCGGACGAAGGTGCATGGGCGCAGAACCGTCGCGCGGTGACGGTGGTGCTGCAGTAAAAGGATCATACCTGCCCGGTCGAGCGGCGATCGGGCAGGGGATCAACCCGCCAGCTTCAGCCGGCCGCGCCCCTCCGCCTTTGCGGCGTAGAGCGCGCGGTCGGTGCGGGTATAGACGGTCGATACAGTATCGTCGGCGCGGACCATGGTCATGCCGGCAGAGAAATCGATTCGGAAGTCCGGCTGCGTCGCGATTACCGAAACCTCGCGGACTTTGTCGCGCAAGCGGCCGACCGCCGTTTCGGCATCGGCGATCCCTTGATCGGGGAACAGGATCAGAAACTCCTCGCCGCCAATCCGTCCGAACGCGTCGCACGTGCGCAGGCCGGCGCGGACCGTCCGTGCGAAGGCTTGCAGGACCTGGTCCCCGGCGACATGGCCGAAGCGGTCGTTGACCTGTTTGAAATGATCGAGATCGATCAGCATTGCCGCCGTGTCGGTCGAACGACCGGCCTGCAATGCCGTGATCCGGCAGCCGAGCAATTCCATGATGTGCGCCCGGTTCGACAGCCCGGTCAGCGGATCGGTCGAGGCCGACTTCAACGCGATGTCACGTTCCTGGCGCAGGGCACGCTCCGATTCCCCCAGCCGGGTAATGTCGAGCGCGGTGAACAGGATATGGCCGTCAGGCAAGGTTTGCTCGACGATATGCAGCCACGTTCCGTCATGCATGTCGGTCTCGATCGACAGCGACGGCACCTTGCCGCGGCGCGATAGCGATGAGCTTAACCAGACCTCGAAATCATCGTGCGACACGATCGGACCGCGCCGATGGGCATGATTCCGACGCATCATCGACACCCAGTCGATCCGCTCGTCCGGTCCGAGAAAGAAGGCGCGCCGAAACGCGGGATTGGCGAACAGGATCAGTCCGGCGGGGTCGTAGAGCGCGATCATCGCGTCGGCCTGGCCGACCCCTTCGATCAGTTTTGCGACGGTTGCGGACACGATACTGTTCCGTACGGAGTGACAGGCAAACCGATCGAGTAGAAGACTTGACCGGCCAGACGTTTCGTTGTCGATCCGCAACAGAATTCTACGATAGAGTGTTTAAGATTTGCCCGCCGCCAGTCGTGGCTGGCGGCGGGACAACGGCGTTACGCTTCGGCTGGAGCCTTGGCCTTGCCGCCCTTGCGAGGTTTTTTGGGAGCGGCCGGTGTGATTTCGAACGCCAGTGCATTGTCCTTGAGCGTCACGCTGACCTCACCGCCATGGACCAGCTTGCCGAACAACAGTTCCTCGGCGAGTGGCTGCTTGATCTTGTCCTGAATCAACCGACCCATCGGACGCGCACCGTACAGCTTGTCATAGCCCTTTTCGGTCAGCCACGTCTTCGCCGCTTCGTCGAGGCGGATATGAACGCTGCGATCGGCCAGCTGCAGTTCAAGCTGAAGGATGAACTTGTCGACCACCCGCGCGACGACTTCCGGCGGCAGGTAGCCGAACGGCACGATCGCATCCAGCCGGTTGCGGAATTCCGGCGTGAACAGCTTGCGCACCGCCTCTTCCTGCACATCCTCGCGATCGATCTGGCCGAAACCGATCGATTCCTTGGCCATGTCCGACGCGCCCGCATTGGTTGTCATGATCAGGATGACGTTGCGGAAATCGACGGTCTTGCCGTGGTGGTCGGTCAGTTTGCCATTGTCCATCACCTGCAACAGGATGTTGAACAGGTCGGGATGTGCCTTCTCGATCTCGTCGAGCAGCAGCACGCAATGCGGCTGCTGATCGATCGCATCGGTGAGCAGACCACCCTGATCGTACCCGACATAGCCCGGAGGCGCACCGATCAGCCGGCTGACCGAATGGCGTTCCATATATTCGGACATGTCGAACCGCTGGAGCGGGATGCCCATGATTTCCGACAGCTGGCGCGCGACTTCGGTCTTACCGACGCCGGTGGGGCCGGTGAACAGATAGTTGCCGATCGGCTTGTCGGGATCGCGCAGGCCCGCACGCGACAGCTTGATCGCCGAGGACAACGCCTTGATCGCATCGTCCTGTCCGAACACCACCCGTTTCAGGTCGAGTTCGAGATTGGCGAGCGCGCGCGTATCGTCGGTCGAAACCGTTTTCGGCGGGATACGCGCCATCGTTGCGATGACCGCCTCGATTTCCTTCGAGGTGATGGTCTTCTTGCGCTTGGGGGCCGGCACCAGCATCTGCATCGCGCCGACTTCGTCGATCACGTCGATCGCCTTGTCGGGCAGCTTGCGGTCGTTGATGTAGCGCGCCGAGAGTTCCACCGCCGACTTGATCGAATCGGGGGTGTACTTGACCTTGTGATGCTCCTCGAACGCGGTGCGCAAGCCGGTCAGGATCTTGATCGTATCCTCGACCGTCGGTTCGTTCACGTCGATTTTCTGGAACCGGCGCAGCAGTGCGCGATCCTTTTCGAAGTGGTTGCGGAACTCCTTGTAGGTGGTCGAGCCGATACAGCGGATTTGCCCGCCCGACAGCGCAGGCTTGAGCAGGTTCGACGCGTCCATCGCCCCGCCGCTGGTGGCACCAGCGCCGATGACGGTGTGGATTTCGTCGATGAACAGCACCGCGTGTGGCAGCTTCTCCAGCTCGGTCACGACCTGTTTCAGTCGCTCTTCGAAATCGCCGCGATAGCGGGTGCCGGCGAGCAGTGCGCCCATATCGAGCGAGTAGATGACAGCGGGCAACAGCACTTCGGGCACGTCGCCCTCGACGATCTTGCGCGCCAGCCCTTCCGCGATCGCGGTCTTGCCGACGCCCGGATCACCGACATACAGCGGATTGTTCTTCGACCGGCGGCACAGGATCTGTACCGTGCGATCGACCTCGGCCGACCGACCGATCAACGGGTCGACCTTGCCGATCTTCGCCTTTTCGTTCAGGTCGACGCAGAACTGCTTGAGCGCGCTTTCGCCCTTGCCCTTGTCGGCCACCTTCGGCGTTTCCTTTTCCTCGGTACCCTTGGGGCTAGGAGTTTCGGTGGCGGTCGATCCGCCCTTGCCGACGCCGTGGCTGATGAAGCTGACCGCGTCGAGCCGGCTCATGTCCTGCTGTTGCAGGAAATAGACGGCATAGGTCTCGCGCTCGCTGAACATCGCGACCAGCACGTTGGCGCCGGTCACTTCGTCGCGGCCCGACGACTGGACGTGCAGGATCGCGCGCTGCACCACGCGCTGGAAACTGCTGGTCGGCGACGGATCGGTCGCGGCGTCCAGTTTGAACGTGTCGAGTTCGGTGTCGAGATAATGCGCGACGGTGGTGCGCAGTTCGTCGAGCTCGACGCCGCAGCCGGTCATCACCTTCGCCGCGTCCGGATCGTCGGTCAGCGCGAAGAGCAGATGTTCGAGCGTCGCATATTCGTGCCGGCGCGAGGATGCGGCCTCAAGCGCCTTGTGCAGCGTGGATTCCAATGCGGATGCGAAGGATGGCATTCAATTCACTCCGGTCGGCCGGCGGGAACGCGCCGGCCCTGCGTCCCGGTGTCCCGGGTCTTCCACCATGTCGGTACGCCGCCGCCCGGCATCAAGCGGGGGGCGGAACATCTCATGACCGGAACAGCGCGTCGGCACTGGACCGGTGGCTACGCGCGGCGTCGATTCGCGCACGGCATCGCACGATCTCGCCTTCCAGCGCGTCGATTCGCGCGGTCAGCTCGTCTTGAGACAACGGGTCAAGATCCTCGCGCAACAGCATGGCGAGCAGGTTGCCACGAACATGGTTAACATTTTCGTCGGGTTCCATTGCAAGCAGCGTTGACCCTGTGGCCGACGATGTCAATAACGCGCCGGTGCAGGGGGAAGACTATATGGACGTGCCAGCGGCGATGCGTGCGATCGATCCGGCCGAACCGGGTGGCCCGGAAGTGCTGACGATCGTCGAACGCCCGACGCCGCAACCGGCGCAGGGGGAGGTGCTGATCCGCATCGCCGCCGCCGGGGTCAACCGGCCCGACGTCCTGCAACGCACCGGCGGCTATCCGCCACCGCCCGGCGCATCGTCGATCCCCGGTCTCGAAATATCGGGCGAGGTCGTGGCACTGGGTGAGGGCGTCGATCTGCATTGGCTGGGGCAATCGGTCTGCGCGTTGCTGGCGGGCGGGGGCTATGCCGAATATGCCGCGGTCCCGGCCGGCCAGTGCCTGCCCGTGCCCGAAGCGCTGTCGATGGTCGAGGCGGCGGCGCTGCCCGAAACGCTGTTCACCGTGTGGACCAACCTGTTCGAACGTGGGTATGCGGCGGACGGGGACACGGTGCTGGTCCATGGCGGCACCAGCGGTATCGGCACGATGGCGATCCTGCTCGGTCGCGTCTTCGGTCTGGAGGTCATCGTAACCGTCGGCAGTGAGGCGAAAGCGCGCGCGGCGCTCGACCTTGGGGCAGCGCACGTGATCAACTACCGTACCGAGGATTTCGTCGAACGTGTAGCCGACATCACCGGCGGCAAGGGCGTCAGCGTCGTGCTCGACATGGTCGGTGGCGACTATGTCCCGCGCAATATCAAATGCCTCGCCGAGGATGGCCGCCACGTCTCGATCGCGGTGCAGGGCGGGGCGAGCGCCACCGTTCCGCTCTGGGATATCATGCGCCGCCGCCTGACCCTGACCGGGTCGACGCTGCGTGCCCGTGATGCGGCGTTCAAGGAAATGGTTGCCGATGAACTGTCGCGGACCGTGTGGCCGCATGTCGAGGCAGGGCGGCTGCGTCCGGTGATCGACAAGACCTTTCCCCTTGATCGGGCGGACGAGGCGCATCGACGCATGGAGGCGGGCGATCATGTCGGCAAAATCGTGCTGACGGTTGCGTCCACAGCCTGAAACGCGCTGCAAAGCGCCAAAACCCGCGACCGCTTGCCCTTTTCGGCAAGCGGTACTAAGTCCGTTCCCAACGTGGCCGCCCGGTTTGGGCGGCCCTTTCTATTTCGGAGACCCGTCGTGGCCCAGCCGCTGATGCCGCACGCGACCGCTTCCTGGCTGGTCGACAACACCGCCTTGTCCTTTCCGCAGATCGCCGATTTTTGCGGCCTTCACGTTCTTGAAGTGCAGGCGATTGCCGACGATACCGCCGCGACCAAGCTGACCGGTCGCGATCCCGTCCGCGCGCACGAACTGACGATGGACGAAATCGAGAAGGGGCAGAAGAACCCCGAGTATCGTCTGGTGATGATGAAGGGACCCGATCAGGTCCGCCGGACCAAGGGCCCGCGCTATACCCCGGTGAGCAAGCGGCAGGACAAGCCGGACGGCATCGCGTGGATCATCCGCAACCATCCGGAAATCAGCGACGGCGCGATCGGCAAGCTGATCGGCACCACCCGCACCACGATCGCCGCAATCCGCGACCGCACCCATTGGAACATCGGTAACATCACGCCGAAGGACCCGGTTACGCTGGGCCTGTGTTCGCAGCGCGAACTCGACGCGCTGGTCGGCAAGGCCGCGAAGGCGGCCGGGATCGAAGCCCCCGCCGACACCCGTCTGGAGGGCGATCGCGAGGCGCTGATCGAACAGCTCCGTAACGAACGTACCCAGGCCGCCCGCGACGCCGAACTGGCCGAACGCGGCGAACTGCCCGAAACGTCGGGCTCGTTCTTCGATCCGTTCAAGCGCTGAACTGCTAAAGCGCATCCGCGCTTATGATGGCCCGGTCGCTCTTATCGAGCGGCCGGGCTATTTGCGTAAACCGACCAGTCGGTTAGGTTGCCGGCATCCCCGGTGGAGTGAGCAGCCATGTCCGACCTTCGTGCCCGCGCGATCGCGCTTTACGACGCCTTCACCCACGAACATCGCGACCGGCGCGCGTTCATGGCCGATATGGTGGCACTGGCGGGGTCTGTCGCCGCTGCCGAAACGCTGATCGCGGGCATCGCCGCATCGCCCGCCGCCGCGCAACAGATCGCGCCGACCGATAGCCGGCTCGATACCGCCAAACGCAGCGGCACCGAGGCCGGCCAACCGGCCACCGCTTATTTCGCGGCGCTGAAGGGCATGAAGCAGCCGCTGCCGATCGTGCTGGTCATCCATGAAA
Source organism: Sphingomonas sp. Leaf67 (assembly GCF_001421965.1). Classification (GTDB taxonomy): domain Bacteria; phylum Pseudomonadota; class Alphaproteobacteria; order Sphingomonadales; family Sphingomonadaceae; genus Sphingomonas. The sequence continues at coordinate 787,565 of NZ_LMLP01000001.1, read as the reverse complement.
ATCGCGGGCTGAACGCGCATATTGAGGATGTCGCACGTCGCGTCGCACTGGCGGGCTTCCGTGCGATTGCGCCCGATTTTCTAGCACCACAGGGGGGCACCCCCGCCGATGAGGATCGCGCCCGCACCCTGATCGGGACGATCGATTACGACCTTGCGCTGGCGCAGGCCAAATCCTTCCTCGCAAAGGCACGCGGCCAGCGGGGCGGATCGCACGCCGGTGCGGTCGGCTTTTGCTGGGGTGGCGCGTTCGTCAACCGGCTGGCGGTGGCTGATCCGGCGCTGACCGCCGGGGTCAGCTATTACGGCCCGGCCCCCGATCCGGCCGAGGCGGCGAAGGTCCGCGCGGCGCTGATGCTGCAACTCGCCGAAAAGGATGCGCGGGTGAATGCGACCGCGCTTCCATGGGGAGAGGCGCTGCGCAAGGCGGGCAGGAACGCGACGACCCATGTCTATCCGGGCGTCGATCATGCGTTCAACAACGACACCTCGGCGATGCGCTACGACGCGGCGGCGGCGAAGCTGGCATGGGAGCGCACCACGGCGTTCCTGCATCACGAACTTGACGCGAAACGCGGATAAGTTCCATCTTTGTTCCAGGGCGAATCGCGGGGAAGATGCAGAATGACCGGACTGACGCTTTACACCAACCCGATGTCGCGTGGCCGGATCGCCCGCTGGATGCTGGAGGAGGTCGGTGCCAAGTATGATGTCGAGGTGCTCGGCTATGGCGGCTCGATGAAGGCCGATGCTTATCTCGCGCTGAACCCGATGGGTAAGGTGCCGGCGATCGTCCATGACGGTCGCGTCGTCACCGAATGTGCGGCGATCTGCGCCTATCTCGCCGACGCCTTTCCCGCCGCCGGCCTCACGCCGACGGCGGACGAACGCGCCGATTATTATCGCTGGATGTTCTTTGCCGCCGGGCCGCTGGAACAGGCGATCACCAACCGGTCGCTCGGGGTGACGCCGAGCGAGGATCAGCAGCGCATGGTCGGCTATGGCGATTACGACCGGGTCGTCGCGGTGCTGGAGCAGGCGGTGTCGGCGCACGACTATATCGCCGGCGACCGCTTCACCGCCGCCGATGTCTATGTCGGGTCGCACGTGATGTGGGGAACGCAGTTCGGGACGCTGCCGAAGCTGGACCCCTTCATGGCCTATCTGGCGCGGCTGGCGGACCGCCCGGCGCATCTGCGGGCGAGCCAGTTGGACGATGCGGCGGTGGCGGAGATGCAGGCGGCGGGGTGAGGGGCTTCGCCACCTTCCGTTCGCGCTGAGTAGGGGTTGAGCTTGTCGAAAGCCCGTATCGAAGCACCGCCCCAAACGCGGTCCTTCGATGCGCTGCTTCGACAGGCTCAGCGGCTAGTCGGGACGAACGAGCAGAATAGTCTCACCGTCGCACGTCGATCAGCCACACCTTGGGCTGGCCGGTCGGCTTCGGAGTCCCGTCCAGCCTGCGGGCGCGGAGGATGCGAACCGGGTCGAGGATCATCTGCCCCTTCATCGCATCCGATCCGCCGCCGGTCGGCTTGGCGAGGATGCGCTTGACCGTCGCCATGCCGCCGACCACCCGCCCGAAGGCGGCATAGCCGGGAAAGTCGCCTTTCGCATCCATGCTCGGCATCGCGCCGACCAGCAGCACGAAATTGCCGCCCGCCGAATTGGGTTCGGGCCGCCGCGCCATCGAGATCGCGCCGTCGACGTGTTTGACGCCGGTCCGGTCGGTCCGTTCGTGGGGGAAGGGCGGCAGGATGCGTCGCGCATCGGTGCGGATGCCGCCCTGCACGAAGCCCAGCGACGGGTCGGCCTTGCGCCGCGCCGACCGGTAGAAGATCGTGCCGTCGAACCGGCCATCATCGACATAGGCGAGGAAATTCCTCGACGTCGCGGGTGCCCGCTTCACGTCGAGCGCGACGATGATCGGCCCCGCCGATGTGTCGAACCGGACCCGGACATAACCGGGTGTCGCACGGGTGGCGGACTGGGCGGACGCGGGCACGGCGAAGGCCAGCAGGATCAGGGCAAGCAGGATACGCATCGCCGCTACCTAACGTCCCGAACCGTCCGGCGAAAGCGCGTCAACCTGCTTGGGTGGCGGCCGTCGGCTCTACGCTCTCGGTTCGTCCGGGTACATCGATCGGGGCGCGGTCGGTGCCGTGTCCGCCCGTTGCGGTGGCGGCACCGGATCTAGCGGTCGGAATCGCATCGGTCGCCGCGCGGACCGGTCGGCGCGGTGGCGGACGCTAACGGAACGGGCAGCGGGCTTTGACGTTGACCGGGAAATCCTGCTGGGAGAATGTCATGACCCGCTTCGCCGCCGCTGCCACCTTGCCCGTCCTTGCGCTGCTCGGCGCCTGCGGGGGGCAGGAGATCACGACGACCAACGACAACAATGTCGTGCTGAACGATGCCTATGCCAATGCCGCCTTCCGCAACGATGGCGAGGTCGGCAACGAGATGATCGCGATCAATCCGATGGAGACCGAAGCCAATTCGGTGACGACCGCGGGCGACGCGATGATGGGCAACACCCCCGACGCGATGAACGCGACGATGGGCAACAGCGCCAACTGATCGCGTCCGATCGACGGGCCTGTGGCGGGCGGCGGGGCAGCGGCCTCGCCGCCCGTTCGTACATGCGGCGGTCCGCCGCGTGCCATTGACCGACCGGGGTGCCGCCTATATAGGCCGCCCGTCCCGCTGGGTCGGCGTCGTAGCCGTCGCTGGCCTGCATGTGGGTTGAAAGAGCTGAACATTGCTGGAGACATCGGCCTCGTGGCGATTCGCACACGTGGCCTTTGCGCATTTCTGACAGGAACGGCTCCGGCAAAGTAACCGCAAGATAAGGTGAAGGGCTTCATGCCGACGATCAACCAGCTGGTCCGCAAGGGCCGCGAACCGCAGAAGGCCAAGTCGAAGGTCCCTGCGATGGACCAGAACCCGCAGAAGCGCGGTGTCTGCACCCGTGTCTACACGACGACCCCGAAGAAGCCGAACTCGGCTCTGCGCAAGGTGGCCAAGGTCCGCCTGACCAACCAGCGCGAAGTCATCAGCTACATTCCGGGTGAAGGCCACAACCTCCAGGAGCACTCGGTCGTGCTCATCCGCGGCGGTCGTGTGCGCGATCTTCCCGGCGTTCGCTACCACGTCCTGCGCGGCGTGCTCGATACGCAGGGTGTCAAGGATCGTCGCCAGTCGCGTTCGAAGTACGGCGCCAAGCGTCCGAAGTGATCCCGCGCCGCGCTGATCACCAGCGCGGCCAGAGGTCCATCTACCCCCAGTAAGCCCCCGACAGGTTCGGGAACCGGCTGAAGATTGAAGGAATATCTGATGGCTCGTCGTCGTCGTCCCGAAAAGCGGGAAATCCTGCCTGATCCCGTATACGGGGATGAGGTTCTGACCAAGTTCATGAATTCGGTGATGCTGGACGGCAAGAAGTCCGTCGCCGAAGGCATCGTCTATTCGGCCTTCGAAACCGTCGAGAGCCGCGCGAAGCGCGATCCGCTGGGCGTGTTCCACGATGCGTTGAACAACGTGAAGCCGAACATCGAAGTACGTTCGCGCCGCGTCGGCGGTGCGACCTATCAGGTCCCGGTCGAAGTCCGCTTCGAACGCGCCCAGGCACTGGCAATCCGCTGGCTGATCACCTCGGCCCGCAATCGCAGCGAGAACACCATGTCGGCGCGCCTGTCGGGCGAGCTGATGGACGCTGCCAACAACCGCGGCAACGCGGTGAAGAAGCGCGAAGACACGCACCGCATGGCGGAAGCGAACCGCGCCTTCTCGCACTACCGCTGGTAAGTCTCGGCGGTGGCTTTTCACCGCTGATGCAACCGACTATATCGTGGGGAGCGGGCGACATGCCTCGCTCCCCACATTGCTAAGGAAGCACGATCATGGCCCGCAGCCATCCGCTCGAACGGTATCGCAACATCGGCATCATGGCGCACATCGACGCCGGCAAGACGACCACCACCGAGCGTATTCTTTACTACACCGGCAAGTCCTACAAGATCGGCGAAGTGCACGAAGGCACCGCCACCATGGACTGGATGGAGCAGGAGCAGGAACGCGGCATCACCATCACCTCGGCGGCAACCACCTGCAAGTGGCGTGCGGAAGAGGGCAAGGGTGAAGAGCACCTGATCAACATCATCGACACGCCGGGCCACGTCGACTTCACCATCGAAGTCGAACGCTCGCTGCGCGTGCTCGACGGCGCGGTCGCCTGCTTCGACGGCGTTGCCGGCGTCGAGCCGCAGTCGGAAACCGTGTGGCGTCAGGCCGACAAGTACGGCGTGCCGCGCATGTGCTTCGTCAACAAGCTCGACCGCACCGGAGCCGACTTCTATTTCTGCGTCGATTCGATCATCGAACGTCTGGGCGCACGTCCGGCGGTCCTGTATCTCCCGATCGGTATCGAAGGCGGCTTCAAGGGTCTCGTCGACCTGGTCGAGAACCGCGCGATCATCTGGCTCGAAGAGTCGCTGGGCGCGAAGTTCGAATATCAGGACATCCCGGCCGACATGGCCGAGAAGGCCGCGAAGTATCGCAGCGAACTGATCGAAATGGCCGTCGAGCAGGACGACGACCTGATGGAAGCCTATCTCGAAGGCAATGAACCGTCGGTCGCCGATCTGAAGGCACTGATCCGCAAGGGCACGCTGGCGATGAGCTTCGTGCCGATCGTCTGCGGTTCGGCGTTCAAGAACAAGGGCGTGCAGCCGCTGCTCGACGCCGTTGTCGACTATCTGCCTTCGCCGCTGGACATTCCGGACGTGCAGGGTGTGAAGCTTGACGGCGAGACCCCGGATTCGCGTCCGCCGGCCGACGACGCGCCGATGTCGCTGCTCGCGTTCAAGATCATGAACGATCCGTTCGTCGGCACGCTGACCTTCGCCCGCATCTATTCGGGTACCCTCACCAAGGGCGGGTATCTGAACTCGGTGAAGGACAAAAAGGAAAAGATTGGCCGTATGCTCCTGATGCACGCGAACTCGCGTGAGGACATCGACGAAGCGCGTGCGGGCGACATCGTCGCGATCGCGGGTCTGAAGGAAACGACGACCGGCGATACGCTGTGCGACACGTCCAACCCGATCATCCTCGAGCGGATGGAGTTTCCGGAACCCGTCATCGAACTGTCGGTGGAACCGAAGACCAAGGCCGACCAGGAAAAGATGGGCATTGCGCTCAATCGTCTGGCTGCCGAGGATCCCTCGTTCCGCGTGTCGACCGATCACGAATCGGGCCAGACGATCATCAAGGGCATGGGTGAGCTTCACCTCGAAATCCTCGTCGATCGCATGAAGCGCGAGTTCAAGGTCGAGGCGAATGTCGGCGCACCGCAGGTGGCGTATCGCGAATATCTCGCCAAGCCGGTCGAACTGACCTACACCCACAAGAAGCAGTCGGGTGGTTCGGGCCAGTTCGGCGAAGTCAAGGTCAAGGTCATTCCGGGCGAGCGCGGCACGGGTTACCAGTTCTTCGACGAGATCAAGGGCGGCAACATCCCGCGCGAATATATCCCGTCGGTGGAAAAGGGTATGCGCGAGACGGCGCAGACCGGTTCGCTGATCGGCTTCCCGATCATCGACTTCGAAGTCCACCTGATCGACGGCAAGTACCACGACGTCGACTCGTCGGCACTGGCGTTCGAAATCTGCGCGCGTGGCGCGATGCGCGAAGCGGCCCAGAAGGCCGGCATCAAGCTGCTCGAGCCGATCATGAAGGTCGAGGTCGTTACCCCGGAAGATTATCTGGGCGACGTCATCGGCGACATGAACAGCCGTCGTGGCCAGATCCAGGGCACCGACAGCCGCGGCAATGCGCAGACCGTCGAAGCGATGGTCCCGCTCGCCAACATGTTCGGCTATGTGAACCAGCTCCGCTCGTTCACCCAGGGTCGCGCGCAATACTCGATGCAGTTCTCGCACTATGACGAAGTGCCGCAGAATGTTGCTGACGAAGTGAAGGCGAAGATGGCCTGAGGCGCACGGAGCTAAAGCTTGCTTAGCTCCGAGACGCCGAAAGGCCGGCCGGCGGGGCGGTCAGAAGACCGTCCCGACCGACGGCAAGGGATTTACTCCCTTGTCGGCTCCCCCGCACGGGGGCTGGCATTACGAAACAACACCCGCTAAAGGGCCGCGTTCGCGTGGCCCCGGCGGCACCGAATTCGAATCAGAAGGTAGGAAAATGGCTAAGGCAAAATTCGAGCGGAACAAGCCGCACCTCAACATCGGTACCATCGGTCACGTCGACCACGGCAAGACCTCGCTGACCGCCGCGATCACCAAGGTGCTGGCTGAAACGTCGGGCGGCGTCGCCGTCGACTTCGCCAACATCGACAAGGCTCCGGAAGAGCGCGAGCGCGGCATCACCATCTCGACCGCCCACGTCGAGTACGAAACCGCCGCCCGCCACTATGCGCACGTCGATTGCCCGGGTCACGCCGACTATGTGAAGAACATGATCACCGGTGCCGCGCAGATGGACGGCGCGATCCTCGTCGTGTCGGCCACCGACGGCCCGATGCCGCAGACCAAGGAGCACATCCTGCTCGCCAAGCAGGTCGGCGTTCCCACCATGGTCGTCTTCCTGAACAAGGTTGATCTGGTCGACGACGAGGAAATCCTCGAACTCGTCGAGATGGAAATCCGCGAAGAACTATCGAAGCGTGAATTCGACGGCGACAACATTCCGATCATCCGTGGTTCGGCCACCTGCGCGCTGTCGGGTTCGAACGACGTGTTCGGCAAGGAAGCGGTTCTCGCGCTGATGGCGGCGGTCGACGAGTCGATCCCGCAGCCGGAGCGTCCGCTGGACAAGCCGTTCATGATGCCGATCGAAGACGTGTTCTCGATCTCGGGTCGTGGTACCGTGGTCACTGGTCGCGTCGAAACCGGCATCGTCAAGGTCGGTGAAGAAGTCGAAATCGTTGGCATTCACGAATCGGTCCGCAAGACCGTCGTCACCGGCGTCGAAATGTTCCGCAAGCTGCTCGACCAGGGCCAGGCCGGCGACAACATCGGCGCGCTGATCCGCGGCGTTGCCCGTGACGAAGTCGAGCGTGGTCAGGTTCTGGCGAAGCCGGGCTCGATCACCCCGCACACCGACTTCCAGTCGTCGGTGTACGTGCTGTCGAAGGACGAGGGTGGCCGTCACACGCCGTTCTTCGCCAACTATCGTCCGCAGTTCTACTTCCGCACGACCGACGTGACCGGCACCATCGAACTGCCGGAAGGCACCGAAATGGTCATGCCGGGCGACGAAGTCGCGCTGGGCGTGAAGCTGATCGCACCGATCGCCATGGACGTCGGCCAGCGTTTCACCATCCGTGAAGGCGGTCGTACCGTCGGCGCAGGGGTTGTCAGCGGCATCGACAAGTAATATAGCGACTCGAACAGGCGGCGGTCCCCGGAGACGGGGGCCGCCGTTTGCTATTTAATGAGGGCACCCCGCTTTTTGGCCGGTGTTTCCACCAAGCCTTTTGTTAATCAAGAGCCGTCCCAACGGCCCGCTCTTTCGCATCGGTAGGACCATGGACAACAATATCCGTATTCGCCTGAAGGCGTTCGACCATCGCGTGCTCGACCAGGCGGCCGGCGATATCGCCGACACCGCGCGTCGCACCGGCGCCCTGATCCGTGGACCGATTCCGCTGCCCACGCACATCGACAAGTTCACGGTCAACCGCGGCCCGCACATCGACAAGAAGTCGCGCGAGCAGTTCGAGACCCGGACCTACAAGCGTCTGCTTGACATCGTGCAGCCGACCCCGCAGACCGTTGACGCGCTTATGAAGCTCGACCTCGCGGCAGGGGTGGACGTAGAGATCAAGCTGGCGTAATAGCCGGCTTCCGCGACGCAGGGTGATTCCGCCCTGTGTCGCGCTTTCGCTTCCCGCGTATGTGAAATGACACGCGCACGGTCGAAGCCGGGAAAGCAACCACAGGGATACCGAACGGCACGACGCTTCCGGGCAAATGCCGTTGTCCGCGTCCCCGCTATCGTCGATGCAACTCCCTCATGGAGCAATTCGGCGATGTCTGGCCCTGGCGGGGGCGTGCAGATCGCAAGGGCTGGGGCTTCGGAGGCGGGTGACCGCGCACCGGAGCCTTTTTCGTTAGGCAAGCTCGTCGTCAAGACGAGCCTCTGTTGGAGGAGTTGGTCATGCGTACTGGTGTGATCGCGAAGAAAATGGGTATGACCCGGCTGTTCCAGGACGATGGGCGCCACGTGCCCGTCACCGTCCTGCAGCTGGAAGACGTGCAGGTCGTCGCCCGTCGTGAACTGGATCGGGACGGGTACGTCGCGGTGCAGCTCGGTGCCGGCGTCGCCAAGGCGAAGAACGTCGCCAAGCCGCAGCGCGGCCATTTCGGCAAGGCCGAAGTGACCCCGAAGGCGCGCGTTGTCGAGTTCCGCGTGGCGGACGATGCGTTGCTCGATGTCGGTGCCACCATCGGCGCCGATCACTATGTTGCCGGCCAGCTGGTCGACGTTTCGGGCCGTACGCAGGGCAAGGGCTTTGCGGGTGCCATGAAGCGCTGGAACTTCGGCGGTCTGCGCGCGACGCACGGCGTGTCGGTGTCGCACCGTTCGCACGGTTCGACCGGTCAGCGTCAGGATCCGGGCAAGGTCTTCAAGAACAAGAAGATGGCCGGCCACATGGGCGACCGTAACCGCACGCAGCAGAATTTGCAGGTCGTGTCGACGGACGTCGAGCGCGGGCTGATCTTCATCAAGGGTTCGGTTCCCGGTCACAAGGGAAGCTGGCTGACGGTCAAGGACGCGGTGAAGGTCGCGCGCCATGCCGACGCTCCGTATCCCGCTGGTCTGAAGAGCGCCAACAGCAACGACGCCGCCGCATCGGCTGCGACCGACGGCCAGGAGGGCTGATCATGAAGGTCAAGGTACAGACCCTCGATGCCGTCGAAAACGGCGATATCGAGCTGAACGACGAGGTGTTCGGCCTCGATCCGCGTGCGGACATCCTGCACCGGGTCGTGACGTGGCAGCTCGAAAAGCGTCGCGGCACCGCCCGCGGCACCCGCGAGCGTGCAGACGTTGCCCGCACCGGCAAGAAGCTGGGTCGCCAGAAGGGCGGCGGTGTCGCCCGTCACGGTGATCGCCGCGCTCCGGTGTTCGTCGGCGGCGGTAAGGCGCACGGCGCCCGCGTCCGCGACTTCAACCCGGGGCTGAACAAGAAGGTTCGCGCGCTCGGTCTGAAGATGGCGCTGTCGAGCCATGCCAAGGCGGGTTCGCTGGTCATCCTCGACGGTCTGACCGTTGCGGACGGCAAGACGCAGGTCCTGCTCGGCAGCCTTGCCAAGCTGGGCTTCGGCAAGAAGTCGCTGGTGATCGATGGCGATGCCGTCGAAAACAGCTTCGCGCTGGCCGCTCGCAACCTGCGTCAGGTCAATGTCCTGCCCGCCGGTGGCGCGAACGTCTATGACATCCTGAAGCACGACACGCTGGTGCTCACCCGCGCCGCCGTCGAAAAGCTGGAGGCCCGCTTCAATGGCTAAGCAGCAACAGTCGGCTATCGACATCCGTCATTACGACGTGGTGCTTAGCCCCCACATCACCGAAAAGTCGACGATGCTCTCCGAGCATAACGCCGTCGTCTTCAAGGTCGCGAACAAGGCGTCGAAGCCGGAGATCAAGGCAGCGGTCGAAGCACTGTTCAACGTCACCGTCACCGGCGTGAACACGATCGTGACCAAGGGCAAGACCAAGAAGTGGAAGGGCGCGCCCTACACCCGGTCGGACTTCAAGAAGGCGATCGTGACCCTGGCCGACGGCCAGTCGATCGACATTACCGAGGGGGCCAAGTAACATGGCACTCAAGCAATATAATCCGACCACGCCGTCGCAGCGTGGCCTGGTCCTGATCGATCGTTCGGCCCTGTACAAGGGTCGTCCGGTCAAGGCGCTGACCGAAGGCAAGACCAAGTCGGGCGGCCGCAACAACAAGGGCCATGTGACCTCGCGCGGCATCGCCGGCGGTCACAAGCAGCGCTATCGCATCATCGACTTCAAGCGTCGGCTGTGGGATGTCGAAGGCACCGTGGAACGGATCGAATATGATCCCAACCGCACCGCGTTCATCGCGCTCGTCAACTATGGCGATACCGATGGCAAGGCCAACGTCGCCTACATCATCGCGCCGCAGCGTCTGAACGTCGGTGACAAGGTCGTCGCCGGCAAGAAGACCGACGTGAAGCCGGGCAACGCGATGGAACTGGGCCAGGTGCCGGTCGGTACGATCGTCCACAACGTCGAGATGAAGCCGGGCAAGGGCGGTCAGATCGCCCGTTCGGCCGGCACCTATGTGCAGGTCGTCGGTCGCGACAAGGGCATGGTCATCGTCCGTCTGAACTCGGGTGAGCAGCGCTACATCCACGCCGCCTGCATGGCGACGATCGGTGCGGTGTCGAACCCCGACAACCAGAACCAGAATCTGGGCAAGGCCGGTCGTAACCGCTGGCTCGGCAAGCGTCCGCTGACCCGCGGCGTCGCCAAGAACCCGGTCGACCACCCGCACGGCGGTGGTGAAGGCCGGACTTCGGGCGGTCGTCATCCGGTCACCCCGTGGGGCAAGCCGACCAAGGGCGCGCGCACGCGGCACAACAAGGCGACGGATAAGATGATCATCCGTAGCCGTCACGCGAAGAAGAAGGGCTAAGCGATGGCTCGTTCCGTATGGAAGGGTCCGTTCGTGGACCTCAATCTGCTGAAGAAGGCGGAAGTGGCGCAGGACGCCGGCACCCGTTCGGGTCCGATCAAGACCTGGTCGCGCCGTTCGACGATCCTGCCGCAGTTCGTTGGCCTGACGTTCAACGTTTATAACGGCCGCAAGTTCGTGCCGGTTTCGGTCAACGAGGACATGGTGGGCATGAAGCTCGGCGAATTCGCGCCGACGCGCTTCTTCCCCGGCCACGCCGCCGACAAGAAGGGCAAGCGCTGATGAGCAAGCAGGCAGCACCGCGCCGCGTCGGTGACAAGGAAGCTCTGGCGGTCGCGACTCAGGTCCGCGGCTCGGCCCAGAAGCTGAACCTCGTCGCCGCACTGATCCGCAACCGTCCGGTCGGCGATGCGATGAACATCCTCGCCTTCTCGAAGAAGGCGATGGCGATCGATGTCCGCAAGTGCCTCGCTTCGGCGATCGCGAATGCGGAAAACAACCACAACCTCGACGTTGACGCACTTGTCGTCAAGGAAGCCTCGGTCGGCAAGTCGATCACGATGAAGCGTTTCGCGACCCGTGGTCGCGGCAAGTCGACGCGCATCCTGAAGCCGTTCAGCCGCGTGCGCATCGTCGTGTCCGAGGTGGAGGAAGCGTAATGGGTCACAAATCCAATCCCATCGGTCTGCGTCTGCAGATCAACCGCACCTGGGACAGCCGTTGGTACGCCGAAGGCGCCGACTATGGCCGTCTGCTGCTGGAGGATCTGAAGATCCGCCAGTTCATCATGAAGGCGCTGCCGCAGGCGGCGATCTCCAAGGTGGTGATCGAGCGTCCGGCCAAGCTGTGCCGCATCTCGATCTTTGCAGCACGTCCCGGCGTGATCATCGGCAAGAAGGGCACCGACATTGAAAAGCTTCGCAAGAAGCTCGGTTCGATGACCTCGTCCGACGTGTCGCTGAACATCGTCGAGATCCGCAAGCCGGAAATCGACGCGAAGCTCGTCGCGCAGGGCATTGCCGATCAACTCGAGCGTCGTATCGCCTTCCGTCGCGCCATGAAGCGCGCGGTGCAGTCGGCGATGCGTCTGGGTGCCGACGGCATCCGCGTCGCTTGCGGCGGTCGTCTGGGCGGTGCGGAAATCGCCCGTTCGGAAGGCTATCGCGAAGGTCGCGTTCCGCTGCACACGCTGCGTGCCAACCTCGACTATGCCGAGGCACAGGCGCACACCGCGTATGGCGTCTGCGGCGTCAAGGTCTGGATCTTCAAGGGTGAGATCCTCGGCCATGACCCGATGGCGCAGGACCGGCTGATGATGGAGGCTCAGACCTCCGGCGTGCGCCCCGCGCGCGACGATCACCGCCGCTAAGGATAATTTGAGATGCTGCAACCAAAGCGCACCAAGTTCCGCAAGGCCTTCAAGGGCCGTATCCATGGCGATGCCAAGGGCGGTACGTCGCTGAACTTCGGGTCCTATGGCCTGAAGGCGATGGAGCCGGAGCGGATCACCGCCCGCCAGATCGAGGCGGCTCGCCGCGCGATCACGCGTCACATCAAGCGCCAGGGCCGCTTGTGGATCCGGATATTCCCGGATCTGCCGGTGTCGTCGAAGCCTGCCGAAGTCCGCATGGGCTCGGGCAAGGGTTCGCCCGAATTCTGGGTCGCCCGCGTCAAGCCGGGTCGCATCCTGTTCGAACTGGACGGCGTGCCCGGCCCGCTCGCCGCGGAGGCGTTCGAACGCGCCGCGATGAAGCTGCCGATCGCGGTCAAGGTCGTTGCCCGTCTGGGCGACACCTCGCACCTGGAGGGTTGAGAATGACGAAGGCAACCGATCTTCGCGCCAAGAGCGACGACCAGCTGGTCGATGAACTGTCGAGCCTGAAGCGTGAGGCGTTCAACCTCCGTTTCCAGGCGGCGACCAGCCAGCTGGAAAAGCCGACCCGCGTGAAGGAAGTCCGTCGCGACATCGCGCGGATCAAGACGCTGCAGGGCGAGCGTTCGCGCTCGTCCGACAAGTAAGGACGAGAGACATGCCGAAGCGCGTGCTGACCGGGATGATCGTCTCGGACAAGACCGACAAGACGGTGGTGGTCAAGGTAGAGCGGAAGGTCAAGCACCCCCTCTACGGCAAGATCATCCGCCGTTCGAAGAAGTATCATGCCCATGACGAGGGCAATGAATATCGCGAAGGCGAGACCGTGCGCATAGAAGAGACCGCGCCGATCTCGAAGCTGAAGACCTGGAAGGTGATCGAGCGGGTGAACACCCACGCGACGCCGGCGGAAGTCGCAGCCGAGGCGTAAGCCTTTGCACGGGGTGGGTGCCATCGGCTTCTCACCCCGACGCAATTCCGGGGTCAGATCCGGATATGACGGACATTCGCGGAAGGGCGCTTGCCTTTTCGCCATGGGGCGGTTATTGGGCCGCTCCCCCCGGCCCGGCGTGGTCCGCAGCCGGGGGTTCATTTTTCAAGGCGGGGTCCGGTCGGAATCGGCCCCATAGGGTAAGGAATCGCATCCATGATCCAGATGCAATCCAATCTCGACGTCGCTGACAACAGCGGCGCGAAGCGGGTGCAGTGCATCAAGGTGCTGGGCGGCTCGAAGCGCCGCACGGCCGGTGTCGGCGACGTCATCGTCGTCAGCATCAAGGAAGCCGCTCCGCGCGGCCGCGTGAAGAAGGGTGACGTGCACCGTGCCGTCATCGTTCGGACCGCCAAGGACATCCGTCGCACCGACGGTTCGGTGATCCGTTTCGACGGCAACGCCGCGGTGCTGGTCAACAAGAACGAGGAGCCGATCGGCACCCGTATCTTTGGCCCGGTGGTCCGCGAGCTGCGCTCGAAGGGCTTCATGAAGATCATCTCGCTCGCCCCAGAGGTGCTGTAATGGCTGCTGCGAAGATCAAGAAGGGCGACACCGTGATCGTCCTGTCGGGTAAGGACAAGGGCAAGACCGGTCAGGTCACCCAGTCGCTGCCCAAGGATGGCAAGGTCGTCGTGTCCGGCGTGAACATCGCCGTTCGCCACAAGAAGCCGAACCAGGCCGACCCGCAGGGTGGTCTGGTGCGTTCGGAAGCGCCGATGCACGTCAGCAAGGTCGCGCACGTCGTCGACGGCAAGCCGACCCGCGTGCGCTTCGAAGTGCGCGACGGCAAGAAGGTCCGGGTCGCCGTAAAGGGCGGGGAGGTCATCAATGGCTGATAAGTACACGCCGCGCATGAAGTCGATCTATGACGATCGCATCGTGAAGGCGATGACCGAGAAGTTCGGTTACAAGAACGTGATGGAAATCCCGCGCCTCGACAAGATCGTCCTGAACATGGGCGTTGGCGAAGCGACGCAGGACAAGAAGAAGGTCGAGCAGGCCAGCTCCGAAATGGAGCTGATCGCCGGCCAGAAGCCTGTCGTCACGAAGGCGAAGAAGTCGATCGCGCAGTTCAAGCTGCGTGAAGGCATGGCGATCGGCTGCAAGGTCACGCTGCGTCGCGAGCGGATGTACGAATTCCTCGATCGCTTCATCACCATCGCACTTCCTCGCGTTCGCGACTTTCGTGGGCTGAACCCGAAGTCGTTCGATGGCCGCGGCAACTATGCTTGCGGCATCAAGGAACAGATCGTGTTCCCCGAAATCAACTATGACCGCATCGACAAGGTGCGCGGCATGGATGTGATCGTGACCACCACCGCCAAGACCGACGAAGAGGCTCGCGAGCTTCTGCGTCTGTTCGGTTTCCCCTTCCCGCAGGAAGAGGGCGCCGAGGAAAAGAAGGCGGCATAACCAACCCGCTCCCCTTCGCCGGGGAGCGGTCTGTGCTTTAACGAAGAGAGCTTAAGTCCATGGCGAAACTGAGTTCCGTGAACAAGAACGAGCGCCGTCGTGCGCTCGTCAAGAAGTTCGCACCCAAATATGCGAAGCTGAAGGCGATCGCAGCCGACCAGTCGCTCGACGAGACCGAGCGTCTGATCGCGCGGCTGAAGATGGCCGAGATTCCCCGCAACGGGAATCCGACCCGCATCCGCAACCGTTGCGAGCTGACGGGTCGTCCCCGCGGCTATTATCGCAAGTTCCGTCTCGCCCGCGTCATGCTGCGTGAACTGGCCAATAAGGGCCTGATCCCCGGCGTCACGAAGTCGAGCTGGTAAGGAACACAGCAATGGCATTGACCGATCCCCTGGGTGACATGCTCACCCGCATCCGCAACGGCCAGCGCGCGCGCAAGGACTCCGTCCTGACGCCTGCCAGCAAGTTGCGGGCCCGTGTCCTCGACGTGCTTCAGCGCGAGGGCTATATCCGTGGCTACAGCGAAGAGCAGATGGGCCCCGCGGCCGGCATCCGCATCGAGCTGAAGTATTTCGAAGGCCAGCCGGCGATCAAACACGTCGCGCGCGTCTCGAAGCCTGGTCGTCGGGTCTATTCGGGTTCGCAGGAACTGCCGAAGGTCCGCAACGGCCTTGGCATCACCATCGTCTCGACGCCGCGTGGCGTTCTGTCCGACGCCGAAGCGCGCGAACAGAATGTCGGTGGCGAAGTGCTCGCGGAGGTCTTCTGATGAGCCGCATCGGTAAGAAGGCAGTCCCGGTTCCGGCCGGCGTCACCGCCAACATCGCAGGGCGCGAGCTGAGCGTCAAAGGTCCGAAGGGCACGCTCACGCTGCCGCTGGCCGATGACATCGCCTATGCCGTCGAAGGCGACACCATCTCGGTGCAGCCGGCGAACGAAACCAAGCGCGCTCGCGCGTTCTGGGGCATGCAGCGTACGCTCGTGCAGAACCTGATCACCGGCGTGACCACCGGCTTCACCAAGAAGCTGCTGATCACCGGCGTCGGCTATCGCGCCGCGGCCCAGGGCAGGAACCTGAAGCTGCAGCTCGGCTACAGCCACGACGTCAACATCGACGTGCCGGAAGGCATCGAGATCAAGACGCCCGATCAGACCACGATCGAAATCAGCGGGATCGACAAGCAGAAGGTCGGTCAGATCGCTGCCGAGATCCGTCGTTGGCGTAAGCCCGAGCCGTACAAGGGCAAGGGCATCAAGTACGACGGCGAGTTCATCTTCCGCAAGGAAGGGAAGAAGAAGTAATGACCAAGGGTCTCTCCCTCTTCGAGAAGCGCCGTCGGCGCAATCGCACCGCGCTGAAGGCGCGTTCGGGCGGCCGTGCGCGGCTGTCGATCCATCGTTCGGGCAAGCACATCTATGCCCAGGTCATCGACGATGCAGCCGGCCACACGGTCGCTGCCGCCTCGACCCTGGAAAAGGACGTGCGCAGTGCATCGGGCGCGAACATCGATGCCGCCAAGGGCGTCGGTACCCGCGTTGCGGAAGCGGCGAAGGCCGCCGGCGTGACGCAGGTCGTGTTCGACCGTGGCGGCTTCCTGTTCCACGGCCGCGTCAAGGCGCTGGCCGAGGCCGCCCGCGAAGCCGGATTGGAGTTCTAAGACATGGCTGACGAAAACAATCAGGCCGAAACCCCCGCCGCCGACGTGTCGGCAGCGCCGGGTGGCGAGCAGCCGCAGGGCCGTGGTCCCCGCGGCGGTCGCGGTCGCGGCGGTCCGGGTGGTCCCGGCGGCGGTGGTCGCGGTGGCCGTGACGGCAATCGTGGTGGTCGTCGCGACGACCGTCGTGGCGGTCCGGACGATGGTGGCGAAGAGCTGATCGAAAAGCTCGTGCACATCAACCGCGTGTCGAAGACCGTCAAGGGCGGCAAGCGCTTCGGTTTCGCCGCGCTCGTCGTCGTCGGCGACGGCAAGGGTCGCGTCGGTTTCGGGCATGGCAAGGCGCGCGAAGTGCCGGAAGCCATTTCGAAGGCGACCGCCGCTGCCAAGAAGGCCATGGTTCGCGTGCCGCTGAAGGACGGTCGCACGCTGCACCATGACGGCAACGGTCACTTCGGTGCCGGTCGCGTGACGCTGCGGTCGGCTCCGGCCGGTACCGGCATCATCGCGGGTGGTCCGATGCGCGCCATCTTCGAATCGCTCGGCGTTGCCGATGTCGTGACGAAGTCGGTAGGCACGTCGAACCCGTACAACATGATCCGTGCGACCTTCGAAGCCCTGAACGATCAGTCGTCGCCGAAGTCGGTGGCGCAGCGTCGCGGCAAGAAGATCGCCGACCTGCTGGGTCGTGGTGGATCGCAGACCGCCGAGGCTGATGCCGCGGCGATCGTGGAGTAACGAGCGATGGCAACCGTCAAGATCACCCAGACCGGGTCGCCGATCCGTCGGACCAAGGACCAGCGTGCAACGCTGATCGGTCTCGGCCTCAACAAGATGCACAAGACCGTGGAACTGACCGACACCCCCGAGGTGCGCGGCATGATCCGCAAGGTGCACCACATGGTATCGGTAGAGGGCTGAGGCCCTTCATCTTTACCGGTGACAAGCATGGGGAAGGGGGCTAAGCGGCCCCCTTCCTCTTTTATCAAGCGCGAACATAGCGAAAGCGAGTGCACATATGAAACTCAACGAAATCCGCGACAATGACGGCGCCCGCAAGAGCAAGATGCGCGTCGGACGCGGCATCGGCTCGGGCAAGGGCAAGACCGCTGGTCGCGGCCAGAAGGGCCAGAAGAGCCGTGAAGGCGTCTCGATCGCCGGGTTCGAGGGCGGTCAGATGCCGCTTCACATGCGGATCCCGAAGCGCGGCTTCAACAACATCTTCGCCAAGGACTATGCCGAAGTGAACCTCGGCGCGATCCAGAAGGCGATCGACGCCGGCAAGATCGAAGCCGGTGCGGCGCTCGATCACGCGGCGCTGAAGGCAGCCAACCTCGCCCGTGGTGGCAAGGACGGGGTCCGTCTGCTCGGCAAGGGCGAACTGACCGCCAAGCTGACCTTCACCGTCGCCGGTGCGTCGAAGTCGGCGATCGAAGCGGTCGAAAAGGTCGGTGGTTCGGTGTCGGTCATCGAAGTCGTGCCCGCGCACGAAAAGGCCGCTGCCAAGAAGGGCAAGACGCTCGCTGCCAAGAAGGCCGCGCACGCGTAACGTTCCCACCTGTTCGGTTCGACCAGCTTCGAGCATAGTCGAGAAGCGACCGTCGAGAACTCCCGCCTGGGAAAATGCGTTCTCGATACACGCTCTCGACAAGCTCGATCGCTACTCGAACCGAACGGGATGAACCAAAAGGGGTAGGGTAAACCACCCCTTAGACATCCCGGCTGCAACCCCTATATGGTCGCCCGGGGGGTGGGCTCATGGCCCGCCAGCATCATTCGGGACATTTCCATGGCAGCCGCATCAGACGGTCTTGCGACCAATCTCAATCTATCGAAATTCGGTAAGGCGACCGAGCTTAAGAAGCGCTTGTGGTTTACGCTCGGGGCGCTGATCGTGTTCCGCATGTTGAGCTATGTGCCGCTGCCGGGCATCGACCCGACGCAGCTGGGCCTGCTCGCCAACCAGACGCAGGGCGGCGTCCTCGACTTCTTCAACACCTTTTCCGGCGGTGCGCTGACGCGCATGTCGGTCGTCGCGCTGGGCGTCATGCCCTACATCACCGCGTCGATCGTCGTGCAGCTCGCGACGTCGCTCAGCCCGCAGCTCGCCGCCATCAAGAAGGAAGGCGAGTCGGGCCGCAAGAAGCTCAACCAATATACCCGCTACGGCACGGTCGCGCTGACCGCGATCCAGGGCTATACAATCGCGGTCGGTCTCGAAGCGTTCGGCGCATCGGCCGGCGCGCAGGCGGTGATCGAGCCGGGGATGGCCTTCCGCATCGCGGCGGTCATCTCGCTGATCGGCGGCACGATGTTCCTGATGTGGCTGGGCGAGCAGATCACCAGCCGCGGCATCGGCAACGGCATCTCGCTCATTATCATGGCCGGCATCGTCGCGCATCTGCCGACGACGCTGTTGCAGCTGTTCGAGGGCAGCCGTTCGGGCACGATGAACCCGCTGACGCTGATCGGCATCATCGCGGCCGTCGCTGGCCTCGTCCTGTTCATCTGTTTCATGGAGCGTGCCCAGCGCCGCATCCTGATCCAGTACCCCAAGCGTCAGACGGCGCGCGGCGTACAGGCCGATCGCAGCCACCTGCCGCTCAAGATCAACACCGCCGGCGTCATCCCGCCGATCTTCGCGTCGTCGCTACTGCTGATGCCGGTGACGATCACCCAGTTCGCCGGACAGGCGACGGCGGGGGAGAGCCGGTGGGGCGATTTCATCATCACCCTGAACCAATATCTGGCGCATGGTCAGCCGCTCTACATGCTGCTGTACGGCGCGGGCATCGTATTCTTCTCGTTCTTCTACACCGCGATCGTCTTCAATCCAGAAGAGACCGCCGACAATCTGAAGCGCTATGGCGGGTTCATTCCCGGCATCCGCCCGGGCAAGAATACCGAGAATTACTTCGACTATGTGCTGACCCGCATCACGGTCATCGGCGCGGCCTATCTGGTCATCATCTGCCTGTTGCCGGAATATTTGGTGTCGGCGCTGTCGATTCCCTTTTATCTCGGCGGCACCAGCCTGCTCATCGTGGTCAACGTCACGATGGACACGGTAACGCAGATCCAGTCGCATTTGCTGGCGCACCAGTATGGCGACCTGATCAAGAAGGCGAAGCTGAAGGGTGGACGCCTGCGCGGGTAAGCGCATTACGGATGCATCAGGGTTAAGTGGGGGCAGCTATGGACATCATCCTTCTCGGACCGCCGGGGGCGGGCAAGGGCACCCAGGCCGCGCGGCTCGAAACGGCGCGCGGCATGGTGCAGCTGTCGACCGGCGACATGCTGCGGGCAGCGGTCAAGGCGGGTAGTCCGGTCGGGTTGCAGGCCAAGGCGGTGATGGATGCCGGCGAACTGGTGTCCGACGCGATCGTATCGGCGCTGATCGGCGAACGGCTCGATCAGCTGGGCGATCAGGGCGCGATCTTCGACGGTTATCCACGCACCGCGGCCCAGGCCGACGCGCTCGATCTGCTGCTCGAACATCGCGGGCGCAAGCTGACCCACGTGATCGAGCTGGTCGTCGACGAGGACGCACTGGTCGAACGGATCGTCGGCCGCTTCACCTGCGGTAATTGCGGTGCGGGCTATCACGACCGCTTCAAGCAGCCGGCCGTGGCCGGCGTATGCGATGTTTGCGGCGCCACCGACTTCAAGCGTCGTCCCGACGACAATGAAGCGACGGTGCGGACCCGCATGGTCGAATATCGTGCGAAGACTGCGCCGATCCTGCCGCTTTATGATTCGCGCGGGATCGTTCACCGTGTCGACGGCATGGCGGACATGGACGACGTCACGGTACAGATCGCGTCAATCCTCGACGCCTGACGGGGCGGGCGTTGGTACGTGCTTTTTTGATGGTTCTCTATCCTCACCCCGGCATTCGTCGGGGTGACGTGTTTCGGGGGCTGGCGAAATCGTGATGGCCCCAGCGGATGGCATCGCGCGCCGGTTCCGCAGCGCACGTCCTACCCGATTTTTGGTTCCGTTGGGCGGTTGACACCATGGGAATCGGTCCGTATCAGCGCTCTACCCCGACATACTGGTTTACGGTGACGCTTCCGTGCGTTCGCCGCGATCATGCGTGAAGGGGCGCAACGCTACGAGATGGAGGGTCGCTGCCATGCGACACTCCGTGGAGCTGGGAGAATTTAATTCATGGCACGTATCGCGGGTGTTAATATCCCGACCAACAAGCGCGTGATCATCGCGCTGCAGTATATCCACGGCATCGGTCCGGCGAAGGCCAAGCAGCTGACCGATCAGCTCGGTATCGCTTCGGAACGCCGCGTGCAGGATCTGAGCGATCAGGAAGTGCTCCAGATCCGTGAGGCGATCGACGCCAGCCACACCGTGGAAGGCGATCTGCGTCGTCAGACCGCGATGAACATCAAGCGTCTGATGGATCTGGCCTGCTATCGTGGCCTGCGTCACCGCAAGGGCCTGCCGGTCCGCGGTCAGCGCACGCACACCAACGCGCGCACCCGCAAGGGCAAGGCGAAGCCGATCGCGGGTAAGAAGAAGTAAAAAACAGTCCGGGGGACTGTTTTTAACTTCTTCTCCGTCGGGGACATGTTCGAGGCTGACCGCCTCCCGATCTCCGTACCACGCACGATATACAGGTCAGGATTTCCAACAATGGCACGTGAACCGCAGCGCATTCGCCGTCGCGAGCGCAAGAATATCACCGCCGGCGTCGCGCATGTGAACGCCAGTTTCAACAACACCATGATCACGATCACCGACGCGCAGGGCAATGCGATCTCGTGGTCGTCGGCCGGCGCGATGGGCTTCAAGGGCTCGCGCAAGTCGACCCCGTACGCCGCGCAGGTCGCCGCCGAGGACGCCGGTCGCAAGGCTGCCGACCACGGCGTGCGCACGCTCGAAGTCGAAGTGAAGGGTCCGGGTTCGGGTCGTGAATCGGCCCTTCGCGCGCTGCAGGCGGTCGGTTTCCAGATCACGTCGATCCGCGACGTGACCTCGATCCCGCACAACGGCGTCCGTCCGTCGAAGCGTCGCCGCGTCTGATCCGTGCCTGCCGCCTCGCCGGGTTCGTCCGGCGGGGCCGTTCTTTCATGGCGCGGACCCGTCCTTTCCGCGCCGCCAAGCTAGGGGAAGCCCGTGTCCGTCAACGCTAAGAACTGGCAGGAACTCAAGAAGCCGAGCGGCCTCGAGAAGAAGCCGGGCGGCGATCCCAAGCGCCGTTCGACCTTTGTCGCGGAGCCGCTGGAGCGTGGGTTCGGCCTGACGCTCGGCAACGCGCTGCGTCGCGTGTTGCTGTCGTCGCTGCAGGGCGCCGCCGTAACCTCGATCAAGATCGAGAATGTCCTTCACGAATTCTCCAGCCTTGCCGGCGTCCGCGAGGACGTGACCGACATGGTGCTGAACGTGAAGCAGATCGCGCTGCGGATGCAGGGCGAAGGCCCGAAGCGCCTCCAGCTGTCCGTCACCGGCCCGGCCGAAGTGAAGGCCGGCGACATCGCCGTCACCGGCGATATCGAGGTGATGAACCCCGATCTGGTGCTGTGCCATCTCGACGATGGTGCGACGCTCAACATGGAACTGACCGCGGACGTCGGTAAGGGCTATGTGCCTGCCGCCGGCAACCGTCCGGCCGATGCGCCGATCGGTCTGATTCCGGTCGACGCGCTGTATTCGCCGGTCCGTCAGGTCAGCTACAAGGTCGAGAACACCCGCGTCGGGCAGGAACTCGATTACGACAAGCTGACGCTGACCGTCGAAACCGACGGCACCGTGACCCCGGAAGACGCGCTGGCCTATGCCGGTCGCATCCTTCAGGACCAGCTGGCGCTGTTCGTCCACTTCGACGACTCGGCACTGCCGCGCGCCGCCGCTGTCGGCACGCAGGTGGCAGCACCGGCGAGCGAAGGTCAGGGCGATACCGCGCAGATCAACCGCTACCTGCTCAAGAAGGTCGACGAGCTCGAACTGTCGGTTCGTTCGGCCAACTGCCTTAAGAACGACAACATCATCTATATCGGCGATCTGGTCCAGAAGACCGAAGCCGAGATGCTGCGCACCCCGAATTTCGGCCGCAAGTCGCTGAACGAAATCAAGGAAGTGCTGTCGTCGATGGGCCTTCGCCTCGGCATGGACATCCCCGGATGGCCGCCGGAGAACATCGAAGAGATGGCGAAGAAGCTCGAGCAGGAAATTATGGGCTGATTTTGCACCGGGGCAGGCGAGCCTGCCCCGGAGACAGAACCAGCCCGGCCGGCGGCCTTTCAGGCCGTCCGACGACACGGGCTTCGCCCGTGTCCGACGTGGCAAACGAATACGCGGCAAGTGTGACTTTTGTGACCTTTGCCGCGAAGAGGCGAACCGGTGGCGGCCTCCAACAGCCACCTGCTCTGGGGATTCCGTGACACGGCCCCTTAACGAACGAAGGAAATATCCATGCGTCATCGCGTCGGCGGCCGTAAGCTGCAGCGTACCTCGGCCCATCGTATTGCGCTGTTCCGCAACATGTCGGCCGCGCTCATCAAGCATGAGCAGATCACCACCACCGTCGCCAAGGCGAAGGAACTGCGTCCCTACGTCGAAAAGCTGATCACGCTGGCGAAGAAGGGCGGCCTGTCGAACCGTCGTCTGGCCCATGCCCGGCTGCTCGACGATGCGCAGCTGACTAAGCTGTTCGACGTGCTGGCGACCCGCTATGCCGATCGCAACGGCGGCTATACCCGCATCATCAAGGCCGGCATCCGCGCGTCGGACGCCTCGCCGATGGCGATCATCGAATTCGTCGACCGCGACGTGTCGGCCAAGGGCCAGGATTCGGGTCCGGTCATGAACGACGAGGATTTCGACGAAGCCGCCTGATCGGCTTTCGATCGAATGACAGCGAAGGGCGGTCGTATTTCGGTACGGCCGCCCTTTTCCGTTGGGACGTTCCCGGGGTTGCGTGGGGAGCGGCAGGGCCTATCGTGGTCGGTAACACCGGATACCGGTCCGGCCGCCTGTCCATGGAGCAACGATGTACCGCCATGCCCTTGTCGCGATTGCCTGCTTGATGACCAGCACGACCGCCCTTGCCCAGAGCATCGCCTATCCGCAGACCCGCACCGTCGATCAGGTCGACGAGCAGTTCGGGGTGAAGGTCGCCGATCCCTATCGCTGGCTGGAAAACGACGTTCGCAACGACCCCGAGGTCGCCGCATGGGTCGCGGCGGAGAACAAGGTCACCGACGCCTATCTGGCGACGCTGCCCGGCCGCAACATCTTAAAGCAGCGGCTGACCCGGTTGTTCGATTACGAACGCTTCGGTGTGCCGAACCGCGAAGGTGGCCGCTATTTCTACAGCCGCAATTCGGGGTTGCAGAACCAGTCGGTGCTGTACGTCCGCGACAGTGTGAACGGGCTAGGGCGGGTGCTGATCGACCCCAATGGCTGGTCGAAGGACGGCGCGACGGCGCTGGCCGAATGGGCCCCGTCGAAGGACGGCAAGCGGCTGCTCTATTCGATCCAGGACGGCGGCAGCGACTGGCGCAAGCTGCGCGTGCTCGACGTGGATACGGGCAAGACGCTCGACGACCAGATCGACTGGGTCAAATACGGCCTGACCGCGTCATGGGTGAAGGATGGATCTGGCTTTTATTATGCCCGCTTCCCGACCCCGGAAAAGGGGCAGGAGTTCCAGAGCCAGAACCTGAACGCGCAGGTCTATTTCCACAAGCTAGGCACGCCGCAGACTGCCGACCGGCTGATCTACGAGCGCCCCGATCAGCCGCGCTTCACCTTCTATCCCGGCATCACCGACGATGGCCGCTGGCTGATCATCTCGACCAGCGGCCCCGGCGACCATACCGAAATCGCGGTCCTCGACCTGACCAAGCCGAACGACACGCCGCGGACGATCGTCAACATCGACAATGTCGACTGGTCGTCGATCGGGTCGAAGGACAGCACCCTGTACCTGACCACGACGCAGGGCGCGCCGCGCCTGCGCATCGTGACGCTCGACATGGCTGCGGTGAATCCGGCACCGAAGGAAGTGGTCGCCGAGGACAAGGCCGTGCTGAACGGCGCGTCGCTGGTGGGCGGCCGGATCATGGCCGCCTATCTGGTCGATGCGAAGACCGAGGTGAAGCGCTTCACGCTCGACGGCAAACCCGATGGCAGCATTGCGCTGCCCGGCATCGGCACGGTCGGCGGCGTCGGTGGCGAACTCGACAACAACGAAGGCTTCTTCGCCTTTTCGAGCTTCGCGACGCCGACGACGATCTATCGCTACGACGTCGCGACCCGCGCGGTGACCCCTTGGGCCAGTCCGAAGGTAGCGTTCGATCCCGCGCAGTACGACGTCCGCCAACGCTTCTACGCATCGAAGGACGGGACGAAGGTTCCGATGTTCATCGTAAGGCGCAAGGACGTGAAGGGTCCGGCACCGACGCTGCTCTATGCCTATGGCGGGTTCAACGTGCCGATCCTGCCGGGCTTCTCTGCCGGGCGTATCGCATGGCTGGAACAGGGCGGCGTGCTCGCCGTCGCCAATATCCGCGGCGGCAGCGAATATGGCAAGGAATGGCATGACGGCGGCAAGCTGCTGAACAAGCAGAATGTCTTCGACGATTTCATCGGCGCGGGCGAAGACCTGATCGCGCAAGGGATCACGTCGAAGGGGCAGCTGGCGATCCAGGGCGGATCGAATGGCGGCCTGCTGGTCGGTGCCGTCGTCAACCAGCGGCCCGATCTGTTCGCGGCGGCGCTGCCGGCGGTCGGCGTGATGGACATGCTGCGCTTCGACCGCTTCACCGCCGGGCGCTACTGGGTCGACGATTACGGCGTGCCCGTCAAGGAAGCCGATTTCCGCAACCTGCTGGGCTATTCGCCCTATCACAATGTGAAGGCCGGCGTGACCTATCCGGCGATCCTCGCGACCACCGCCGACACCGACGACCGCGTGGTGCCCGGCCATACCTTCAAATACACCGCGATGATCCAGTCGAAGGACATCGGTCCGAAGCCGCATCTGGTGCGGATCGAGACCCGCGCCGGCCATGGTTCGGGCAAGCCGACCGACAAGGTGATCGAGGAAACCGCCGATCTGTGGGCGTTCATCGCCAAGTGGACCGGCATGCAGGTGAAGCCGATCGGGTAAGGTTCACGCGAAGGCGCGAAGGCGCAAAGAGAAGAAGAGTGGTTCGCGCGGAGGCGCGGAGACGCGGAGGGGTTGCGGTCGTGGAACCTCTCCGCCGCGCCAGCGGCCTTCAACTCATTGGCAGGGGGCGAAGGCGTCTACCGATCGCAGAACGATCGCCAGATCCGCAACCTCTCTGCGCCTCCGCGCCTCTGCGCGAAAACTCCCTTCTTCTTCTCTTCGCGTCTTCGCGCCTTCGTGTGAGCCCGAATTCTTCCTGACCACACCGACGACCCCCAAAGGGCTGGCACACCCCCGAAGCTCTGCTATCGGGTGCGGATGAACGAGACCCCCGACTCCATCCTGATCGTCGACTTCGGTAGCCAGGTGACGCAGCTGATCGCGCGTCGCGTGCGCGAGGCCGGCGTCTATTCCGAAATCGCTCCGTTCCAGAAGGCCGGGGAAGCGTTCGAACGGATGCAGCCGAAGGGCGTGATCCTGTCGGGCGGTCCCGCCTCGGTCTGCGACGACGGCAGCCCGCGCGCGCCGCAGGCGATCTTCGATTCCGGCGTGCCGGTGTTCGGCATCTGCTACGGCCAGCAGGTCATGACCGAGCAGTTGGGTGGCAAGGTCGAGAAGGGCCATTCGGGCGAGTTCGGTGAAGCCTATGTCGAAGTGGCCGAGACCTGCGGCCTGTTCGACGGCCTGTGGGCCACGGGTGAGCGGCATCAGGTGTGGATGAGCCATGGCGACAAGGTCGCG
Source organism: Sphingomonas sp. Leaf67 (assembly GCF_001421965.1). Classification (GTDB taxonomy): domain Bacteria; phylum Pseudomonadota; class Alphaproteobacteria; order Sphingomonadales; family Sphingomonadaceae; genus Sphingomonas. The sequence goes on along the minus strand of NZ_LMLP01000001.1, from coordinate 761,568 downwards.
GCGATCGCGCCCGGCTTCCACGTCGTCGCCACCAGCCCCGGCGCGCCGTTCGCGATCATCGCCGACGACGCCCGGCACTATTATGGCGTGCAGTTCCATCCGGAGGTGTTCCATACGCCCGATGGCGCCAAGCTGATCGCCAATTTCGCGCGCCACGTCTGCGGGCTGTCGGGCGACTGGACGATGGCCGAGTTCCGCGAACTCAAGATCGCCGAAATCCGCGACCAGGTCGGTTCGGCCAAGGTCATTTGCGGCCTGTCGGGCGGTGTCGACAGCTCGGTCGCGGCGCTGCTGCTGCATGAGGCGATCGGGGACCAGCTCACCTGCGTGTTCGTCGACGGCGGCATCCTGCGCGCGGGCGAGGCCGAACAGGTCGTCAGCCTGTTCCGCGGCCATTACAACATCCCGCTGGTCCATGTGGATGCGCAGGACCTGTTCATGGACGGTCTGGCCGGCGTCACCGATCCGGAGGCCAAGCGCAAGTTCATCGGCAAGACGTTCATCGACGTGTTCGAGGCTGAAGCGAACAAGCTCGGCGGCGCGCAGTTCCTCGCACAGGGCACGCTCTACCCCGACGTGATCGAAAGCGTCAGCTTTACCGGCGGCCCGTCGGTGACGATCAAGAGCCACCACAATGTCGGCGGCCTGCCCGAGCGCATGAACATGGCGCTGGTCGAGCCGTTGCGCGAGCTGTTCAAGGACGAGGTCCGCGCGCTGGGTCGCGAACTGGGCCTGCCCGACATCTTCGTCGGCCGCCACCCGTTCCCCGGACCCGGCCTCGCCATCCGTATTCCGGGTGAAGTGACGCGCGAACGCTGCGACATTCTGCGCAAGGCCGATGCGATCTATCTCGAGGAGATCCGTAAGGCCGGGCTGTACGACACGATTTGGCAGGCGTTCGCGGTACTCCTGCCAGTGCGCAGCGTCGGGGTGATGGGCGATGGCCGCACCTATGACAATGTCCTCGCTTTGCGCGCGGTGACCTCGACCGATGGCATGACCGCGCAGGCGTTCCAGTTTCCCGGCGACTTCCTGCCGCGCGTGGCAACCCGCATCATCAACGAGGTGAAGGGCATCAACCGCGTCACCTACGATTATACCAGCAAGCCGCCGGGCACGATCGAGTGGGAATGATCCGGAGAGCCGATCGTCCGGGGGACGATCGGCCCCGGATCATTCGCCCCGCGCAAGCGGGGCGCTGACGAAGCGCTTCCGGCGACCCTAGCCTGCGACGACCGCCTCCGGCTGCATGATGACGCTGTTCGCCGCCACGTCCTGCAACAGCCAGACATTGCCACCGATCACCGCCCGGTCACCGATCGTGACCCGGCCAAGGATCGTCGCTCCGGCATAGATCACGACATCGTCCCCCACGATCGGATGCCGGGCCACGCGCTGCGCGAACGGACCACTGGCGGAACGGGGCTGCGATCGATGCGGGGTTCGCGCGCCGAGCGTGACATGCTGGTACAGCCGCACCCGCGCGCCGATGACGGCGGTTTCGCCGATCACCACGCCGGTGCCATGATCGATGAAGAAGCCGGGACCGATCGTCGCACCGGGATGAATGTCGATGCCGGTACGTTCGTTGGCGATCTCCGACACGATCCGCGCGACGATCGGCACGCCCAGCGAGTCGAGTTCGTGCGCCAGCCGATGGTGCAGGATCGCGACCGCGCCGGGATAGCAGATCAGGATTTCATCGACGCTGCGTGCCGCCGGATCGCCGCGAAAGATCGCGGCGACGTCGGTATCGATCAGCGCCCGCACGCGCGACAGCGTGCCGGCGAACAGCCGCAATATCTCCGCCGGCCGTTCGGGTGCGAAGTCGATCGCCGAAACATCCTGCCAATAGGCGAATTCGGCGCGGATCGCTTCGTCGAGCAACGCAAAGGCGGCGTCGAGTCGCTCGGCAACGAACCGGTCTTCGCCAGCCGCGTCGCCCGCAAAGCCGCCGATTCGGCCGGGGAACAGGGCGTGCGACAGATACTCGACCGACTGTGTCAGCGTGGTTCGCGACGGAAAGATCGCCGGTTGCTGCCGGCTCGGTTGCGCCCGCCGCCATGCCATGCGCGCGGTCGACAGGGCACGGGTGGCGTGGTCGATGATCTGGCGGCGGTCTTCGTCGGGCTGGGACATGCGGATCGCTTCGAAACAAAAAAGGTCGGGCGACTTGACGACGCCCGACCAAGGTTACGCTTAGGGAGCTACCAAAGCGTCGCGGACACCACGCCGAAGCGCGGCGAAACTCAAAGGCCGGTAGTATTGCCGGTCGTGGTCGGCGTCGGATCGACCAGAAGCGCGCTGTCGTTCGACACCAACGCGTCGTTGTTGACGGCCGTCAGGTTCGTTTCGATCGAAGCGTCGGCGGCCGGCGGATTGCCCGAACACCCGCCAAGCCCGACCAGCGCAATGGCCGCCAGCGATGCGATGTAGTTCGTCAAACCCGGTCTCCCGTTCGTCGCCGCCTGGGCAGCCGTTGCAGCGCCCATAGTAGAAAGCGATGACGGGGAGACTATAATCCCATTACTTTAGTGGGGTAATGCGCTGCTATCGATGCGCATGGCGAAACGCAGCCGGGCGCCAGCGCGCAAACCATCACGTCTGGATAGGCGTGATGGTCGGGTGTGCGGGGTGGTGGAGCTGAGGGGAATCGAACCCCTGACCTCTGCAGTGCGATTGCAGCGCTCTCCCATCTGAGCTACAGCCCCGCCCCTCATCCGGCCATGCCGGGGCCGTTTCTGTAGCGGGCAGTTTTGGCGGATGCAACGGCTCTCGCGCAGTCGCCGCGACAAAATCCGATCGCCCGTTCGCATGGCGATCGATCGCTCGCGCGGCGCTCTTCGTCGCGGCCCATGATCCCGATTGGAACCAACCGCAGGGTCGGCGCTTGTTCGCATACGACATGGCAGCCCGCGCTGCTGCGCCGCCATAACATGAAACATCTGCAGGAGATTTCCATGGGTTATGATCGCTATCCGCGCAACGAAGACTCATCGTGGAACGACCGGTCGGGCGACGACGGACGCTGGCGCGACCGCGACGATCGTTCGCGCAGCAGCTATGGTGGCTCGCAGGGTTATGGCAGCGCACAGGGCTCGCGCGGCTATGGCGAGCAGAATTATGGCGGATCGTCGTCGCAGCGCGACGACCGCGATGGCTCGCGCGGCCGGGACTATTACGGCAGTTCGTCGGGCAGCCGTTCCTCGGGTTCGACCTATGGTGCCGACCGGAACCGTGGCTATGCCAGCCGCGACTTCGACCAAAATGACCGCGGGTCCAGCAGCTATGGATCGCAGGGCGACCGCTATCAGGGCGGCTATGGCAACGACGACAACCGCTACGGTACCAGCAACCGTTATGGCAGCGACGACAACCGCTACGGTACCGGCAACCGCTATGGCGAACGGAACCGCGGCGACAACCGCTATGGCGCAGACCGCAACCAGGATCGCAATCGCAGCGATCGGGACTATGATGCCGAGGATCGCGGCTTCCTTGCACGGGCCGGCGACGAGGTCCGGTCGTGGTTCGGCGACGAAGACGCGGAACGTCGGCGCGAGCGCGACCAGCGCTATGACGAGCAGATGTCGCGCTATGACGACCGGCACAGCGACCATGCCTATCGCTCGTGGCGCGACACGCAGGTCAGCGCGTTCGACCGCGACTATGATGAATATCGTCAGGAAAATGCGACCCGCTTCCAGAACGAATTCACCGCGTTCCGGACCGAGCGTCAGACGCAGCGCGACAGCCTGACCCGCGTTACCGAGCATATGGAAGTGCTCGGCTCCGATGGCGAGCATGTCGGCGTCGTCGACAAGGTGCGCGGCGATCGCATCATCCTGACCAAGAGCGATGCCGCTGCCGGTGGCCATCATCATTCGATCCCGTCGCGCTGGGTCGAATCGATCGATGACAAGGTGAAGTTGCGCAAGACCGCCAGCGAAGCCAAGAAGGCGTGGCGCGACGAGGAAGAGCAGCAGGCGATGTTCGGCAGCCAGTCGTCGGCGCAGCGCGGCTATGGCAATGACCGCTTCGGCAACGACCGTAACACCGATACCAACCGTACGACCGGCCAATATGGCAGCGGATCGACCGCGACCACTGGTCAGGCGCTCGGTTCGGGCACGTCGACCACGGCCGGCACCGGCATCGGCGGCACGACCAATACCGGCACGACCGGCACCGGCACGTCCGCCACGTCGTTGAGCGACAGCGAGACGAACCTCAATCGCAGCTTCCCCGGAACCTATTGATCGGTTCGCAGCGGCGACAGGCGGAGGGGGTCGGGAAACCGGCCCCCTTTGCTTTAGGGGTGTCGCGCCTTACGTAGCGGAACGAAACTGATATGGAGCGTTGAGAATGGCGAAGGCTTGGCATCTGGTGCGACGGCCGAACGGAATGCCGGTGGCGGAGGATTTCGCATTGCGCGACCTGCCGGCGCGCGAGCTGGCGGACGGAGAGGTGCGCGTCGCCAATCGCTGGCTGTCGGTCGATCCCTATATGCGCGGGCGGATGAACGACGGGAAAAGCTATGTGCCGCCCTTCGCCTTGGATGCGCCCATGGAGGGTGGCGCGGTCGGCGAGGTGATCGAGAGCCGGGCGGCGGAGCTGCCGGTCGGTACGCAGGTTCAGCACATGGCGGGATGGCGGGACGAGGCGATCGTCGCGGCCAAGGGTGTGCAGAAGCTGCCCGACCTCGGCATTCCCGATCAGGCGTTTCTGGGCGCGCTCGGCATGCCCGGCATGACCGCATGGTTCGGGTTGCTGGCGGTTGCGGAGGCCAAAGCCGGCGACACGGTGTTCGTTTCGGCGGCGGCCGGTGCGGTCGGATCGACCGTCGTGCAGATCGCTAAAGCGAAAGGCATGACCGTCATCGGTTCGGCGGGCGGTACCGCGAAGACCGATTGGGTCCGCTCGCTGGGGGCGGACCATGTCATCGATTACAAGGGTGATTTGCCGCTGGTGAAGGCGCTGGGCGCTGCCGCACCGGACGGTATCGACGTCTATTTCGACAATGTCGGCGGCGATCATCTCGACGCGGCGCTGGCCCATGCCCGGCAGGGCGCGCGCTTCGCGATCTGTGGCATGATCGACGGCTATAATGCGTCGCATGCGACCAGCCTGCGCTATTTGATGCGGGTAATCGCCGCGCGTATCCGTGTGCAGGGCTTCATCGTCAGCGACTTCTTTGGGCGCATCGGCGAATTCCATCAGGGCATGGGCGAGCTCGTAGCGAGCGGCAAGTTCCAGCGCGAAGAGACGGTGGTCGACGGACTGGAGGCGACGCCCGACGCGTTCCTCGGCCTGTTCAGCGGCAAGAACAAGGGCAAGATGCTGGTAAAGCTATAAATTCCTCCCCGCTTTGCAGGGAGGATCTAGGGCCGATCGAAATTCAGTAAGGTTTCGACCACTCCCCTCCCTGACAAGGGAGGGGTCGGGGGGTGGGTTGGCCCGCGAGGGAGCGACCCGCCAGCCACAGACCAACCTACCCCCAGCTCCTCCCTTGTCAGGGAGGGATAAGTTCGCTGGCCTGACAGCTGAATATCGATCGGTCCTAGTGCAGCTTGGTGATCTTCAACCCGTCTTCCTTCGCGCGCTGCTTGATCGACTCCTCGCTGCGCGTCAGCGCCTTGGCGAGCGCCTTCAGCGCCATGCCCTTGCCGGCAAGCTGATGCAGCTTCTGGATTTCATCGGGTCGCCAAGGCTGGCGATGACGTTCGAATTTTTCGGCCATGGCGTTGCTCCTAAGAGTCCGTTGGAAAATGCGCTGTGGCACATTTTGCGGTACCGGCCCGCTCCCCCTCCCGGCCACCCACACGATATCTTGACGGGTGGCCGGGAGGGGGGCGGGCCGGCACCGCCTGCAAAACTCGCTCTCTCGCGAGTTTTCAAACAGCCTCTAACAACCCCGTGCCAGCCGGACCAGCGCGGCGTCGAGCGATTGCAGGAAGCGTGATCGATCGGTCTTGCCGAATGGCGGCGGCCCGCCCAACTGCTCGCCGCCGGCACGCAGATCGGCCATGATCGCCCGCGTCGCGATCGCGCCGCCGATCGACGCGCCGGTGAACGGCTTGCCGTTGGGCGCGATGACCGTGGCGCCGGCCTTCAGACAGCGGTCGGCGAGCAGGATGTCGGCCGTTACCACCACGCAGTCCCTGCCGGCCGCCTCTGCGATCCAGTCGTCGGCGGCATCGAACCCGTCCGATACCACCACCCGTTCGACCCATGGCACCAACGGCACGCGCAACTGGCTGTTGCTGACGATCGCCACGCGTGCGCCGAGCCGCTCGGCGACGCGGTACACCTCGTCCTTGACCGGACAGGCATCGGCGTCGACCAGAATGCGGATCACGATTCGATCGGACCCGTCTCGATCACCTCGATCGCATCGCTCCGGCCGCCGAAATCAGCCGTTTCGCCGGCCATCAGCCCGGTGAGCGCGACGGCGAGCGGCGCGGTGAACGGGATACGCCCGGCCGCCGGATCGGCTTCGTCGCTGCCGACCAGTTCGATCGTCTTGCGCTGCCCGTTCAACCGATAGGTCACCCGCGATCCGAACGCGACCTCGTCCTCGGGGATCGGCGCGATCTCGGCCGTCGAATGCCGCGTCCGCCAATAGCGCAAATCGCGCTTGATCGCCGTCGTCCGCTCGGCATCGCCATCGGCCCCGGCCAGTTCGGCCTCCAGCCGTTCGACCTGATTGGCCATCGCCTGCAGCCCGCGCCGCGTCACCAGATTGGGGCCGGGCGGCAACGGCAGTTCGAAGCGCGGCTCCTTATGTTCGTCGTCATCCTCCCGCCGGAACGCAACGCTCATTAGATCGCACCCGAAAAGGTGTCGCACTGCGCCGGGTCGCCGCTCTGCAGCCCACGCTGCAACCACTTCATCCGCTGGGCCGACGTGCCATGGGTGAAGGTCTCGGGAGATGCGCTGTTCCCCTGCAGCGTGTCGTCGCCGATCGCCTGAGCAGCGCGCAGCCCTTCTTCGATATCACCCGGTTCTAGGCGGTTGCGGTTCCGTGCCGCCCAGACGCCGGCATAGCAATCGGCCTGCAACTCCAGCCGTACCGACTGGGCGTTGCCCTGCGCCTTTGGCAGCGTCTGCTGGGCACGGCTGACGGTCTCGGCTTGTCCGGTCAGGTTCTGGATATGATGGCCGACCTCATGCGCGATGACATAGGCCTGCGCGAAGTCGCCCGCCGCGCCGAACCGCTGCGACAACTCCCGGAAGAAGCTGGTGTCGAGGTATACGCCACGATCCGGCGGGCAATAGAAGGGACCCATCGCCGACTGCGCCGCGCCGCATCCTGACTGCGCGCCCTGCTGGTAGAAGCGCATCGTCGGCAGGGGGTATTGCTGCCCCTGTTCGCGGAAGATCGCTGTCCAGGTCTGGTTGGTCGATTGCAGGACGCGGCAGGCGAACAGCTCTTCGGCGGTATCGCACGGAACATTGCCTTGCTGCGAACCCTGTTGCGTCGTCGGGGCCTGCCCGCCGGTCAGCAGGCCACCGCCACCCGAGAACACGAGGAATGCGATGGCGACGACGGCAAGAATACCGATCGTCCCGCAGCCGAGCCCACGTCCCAGCAACAATGGCAGCAAACCCAGCAGGTTGAAACCGCCGCCGCCGCCACCACCCCGGCCGAGATCCTCTACATTGCTGGCGGGATCGAGATCGTCGAGGCGCATGGGCGGCGGTCCGTTCGTTAAAGGTCCGTACTGAAATGCGCGAAACGGCAACTGCGTTGCAACCGGCGTGCACGAAATCGGTTGTAGGGGCGTTGCAACCGATTCGTATAACCCACAAAGTGTCCCCGATGGCCGAAGCCGATCCCCGCCTGCGCCGACAATCCCCGCCCGGCCTGCCACTCCCCGACTGCGTCGCGCTGGTGTTGCAGGGCGGTGGCGCGCTCGGCAGTTATCAGGCGGGGGTGATCGAACGGCTGGGTGAAACCGGGATCGAGGTCGACTGGGTCGCCGGGATTTCGATCGGTGCGATCAACGCCGCGATCTTTGCCGGCAACCCGCCCGAACACCGCGTCGCGCGGCTCCGCGATTTCTGGACGCAGGCGGCGGGCGTGCTGCCGTGGTTCCCGATCCTGCCCGACGACCGGGTGCGCGAATGGGTGCATGAATGGTCGGCGGGGGTGGTGCTCGCGACCGGCGTGCCCGGCTTCTTCGGTCCACGCGGGCTGCCTCCGCAATTCGCCGCGCCCGGTACCGCTGCCGCGCTCAGCTACTATGACACGACGCCGTTGCGCGAAACGCTCGACCGGCTGGTCGACTGGGATCGGGTCAATGACGGACCGGTGCGGCTGTCGGTCGGGGCGGTCGATATCGAAAGCGGCAACTTCGTCTATTTCGACAGCGCGCGCGAACGGCTGGATGCGCGACACGTCATGGCGTCGGGCGCGTTGCCGCCGGGTTTGCCGCCGGTCGAGATCGACGGGCGCTGGTATTGGGACGGCGGGCTGGTATCCAACACCCCGCTGACCCACATCCTCGACCATCAGCGCGATCCGATGCTGGTGTTTCAGGTCGATCTGTTTCCCGCCGAAGCGCTGCTGCCGCGCACGATCGGCGATGTCGTCGCCCGCGAAAAGGAAATCCGCTTTTCCAGCCGAACGCGACAGGTGACCGCCGACCGGCTGCGCCTGCGGCAGGAGCGCGAGCTGATCCGGCGCATGGTCGGCAAGCTGCCGGTCGAACTGCGTGACGATGCCGATGTCCGCGCGCTGGAGGCGATGGCCGACGAACACCCCTTGAGCCTCGTCCACCTCATCTACCGCGCCAATCACTGGGAGGGCGGGGCGCGCGACTTCGAATTTTCGGCACGCGCGATGGAGGAGCATTGGGCGGCGGGTCGGGCGGCGATCGCCGTCACGCTCGCCAATGCCCGCGTCGTCGCCGAAAACATCCTCGACGGTCGGACCGCCGCGTTCGACCTCACCCCGCATCTCCATCAACGCCAAGGATAATCTATGTTCCTGAAGGGCAAGACCGCGATCGTCACCGGTTCCACCTCCGGCATCGGCCTCGCCTATGCGAAGGCATTTGCCGCAGAGGGCGCGACCGTCGTCATCAACGGCTTCGGCGACGAAGAGAAGATCGAGGCCGAACGCGCCGCGCTGGCGCAGGCGAGCGGCGCCGAGGCGCGCTACGACAAGGCCGACATGACCAAGCCGGACCAGATCGCGGCGATGGTCGACAAGGCGGCGGCGGAGTTCGGATCGGTCGACATCGTCGTCAACAATGCCGGTATCCAGCATGTCGCGAAGATCGAGGAGTTTCCGATCGACAAATGGGATGCGATCCTCGCGATCAACCTGTCGTCGGCCTTCCACATGATCCGGGCCGCCGTGCCGCATATGAAAAAGGGCGGATGGGGCCGGATCATCAACACCGCGTCGGCGCACAGCCTGGTCGCCAGCCCCAACAAGTCGGCTTACGTCACCGCCAAACACGGGCTGGCCGGGTTGACCAAGACCGTCGCACTGGAAGTCGCGACCTTCGGCATCACCGCCAACTGCATTTCGCCCGGCTATGTCTGGACCCCGCTGGTCGAACAACAAATTCCCGATACCATGGCCTCGCGCGGCCTGACCCGCGAACAGGTGATGAACGACGTGCTGCTGGCGGCACAGCCGACCAAGGAATTCGTCACGTCCGAACAGGTCGCAAGCCTCGCGCTCTATCTGTGCCGGGACGAGGCGAAGGCGATCACCGGTACCAACCTGTCGATCGACGGCGGCTGGTCCGCGGCATGATTGCAGCATGAAGCGGAGCGCGTGCATCGCCGGGCTGATGCTCGGCCTGTCGACCGGCGGTTGTGGCGGCGGGGCAGGGGCGGCATCGGCCGGCACCGCCCCGTCGGAGCGTCCCGCCGCCGGTGACGACTGGCGGCGCGTGGCGACGCCGACCGATCGCGACCGGCTGCGACGCTGGCGCGAGGCGTGGATGGCGGCCTTGCCCCGCGCCCGTGCCGCCGATCCGGCGGCGATCGCCGAACAGGGCGCATTGTTTCAACCCGACCTGGCGCTGACCGGCACAGCCCCGTCCGGACGCTATCGTTGCCGGGTGTTCAAACTCGGCGCGGCGGGCAGCGCGATGCGCGATTTCACCGCCTATCCGCCGTTCGACTGCCGCATCGCCGACGAAGGGCGGGTGCGGAGTTTCTACAAGGAAACCGGCTCGCAGCGCCCGGTCGGGCTGTTGTTCGCCGATGGCGACCGGACGGTCTTCCTCGGTACGCTGTTGCTCGGGGACGAACGGGCGGCGCTGCAATATGGGCAGGACCGCGACCGCGACATGGCGGGCGTGCTGGAACGCATCGGTGAGCGGCGCTGGCGGCTGGTGCTGCCCTATCCGCGGTTCGAATCGCTGCTGGACGTGATCGAACTGGTGCCGGCGGACTGATCCTACGGACGCCAGCCATTCGTCATTCCCGTCCGCGCGGGAATGACGAACAGCACTGCCCTACGCCGGCAGCGTCCGCCGGACCGTCTCGTAGCAATCGTCGATATGCGAATTGCCGACCAGTTTCATCGCCCCGAAACTGATGCCCGCCGCCGCGATCTGCCCGGCGAACGGCACGAGCCGCAACAACGACTTGCTGGCATAGCGCGCGCCGACCCGGCGAATCAACATCGTCACCACCCGCCGGGTGATCGACCGGCCGATGACGCCGTTGCCCAGATTGGCGGCGATCAACAGCACCTGCTTGGCCCGATCGGGCTCGAGCGCCTGAACCTGCTTCTCGCTCAGCCCGAACCGGTTGCTGATGTCGGGCAGCAACTTCGTCAGGATATTGGCGTCGACGATCAGGTCCGCGCCGGGCACCGGCACTGCCGAGGCACCCGCCGATACCAGCGCGCGCTTGGTCACCAGCTTGCGCGCGTCGTCGCGGACGCGGTCGAGTTCGGCGATGGTCGTGATGTGCATGATGGCCCCGTATCGTTTCGTTGCCGCATCAACGCCGTTCTTGCCAAGCGGCTCCCGATCTTTCAGTTTGCCGATATTCGATATTTAGGACGGACCTGTTGATGATCGTACGTCTCGGCGCGTTGCTTGCCACGACCGCTTTCGCGCTTCCGGCGAATGGAGCCGCCATGCCGCAAACCCCGACTGCCGTCGCCGCCATCGACACCACCCCGCTGACGGCGAAATGGGGCGGGCCGTATCAAGGGGTGCCGCCATGGGACAAGGTGACGCCGGCGATGTTCCCGGCCGCCTTCCCGGTGGCGATGGCCGAGATGCGCCGCGAGATCCACGCGATCCGTGACGACAAGCGACCGGCGACGTTCAGGACGGTCATCGAACCGCTGCAACTGGCCGGCAACATGATGGACCGGGTCGGGTCGATGTGGGGCGTCTATACCAGCAACCTCGCGACGAAGGAGGTGCAGGCGATCGACCGCGAATGGTCGCCCAAACTGTCGGCGTTCAACGACGAACTGTTCCTCGACCCGAAACTGTTCGCCCGGATCAAGGCGGCGTACGACAGCCGCGCCAAACAGAATCTGAACCCCCAGCAATTGCGCCTGCTGGAGCGGACCTATCGCAGCTTCGTCCGGCGCGGCAGCCTGCTGACCGATGCGCAGCGTCAGCAGGTCAGCGGCCTGAACCAGCAGCTGTCGGTCGCCTATAACGACTTCAGCCAGAAGGTCCTTGCCGACGAGGAGACGTGGATCGTCGTCGACGATGCAAAGCAGTTGGCGGGCCTGCCCGACAGCTTCGTCGCATCGCTGAAGGCGGCGGCCGACGAACGCGGCCTTGCCGGTAAATGGGCGATCGTGAACACGCGGTCGTCGGTCGCGCCGGTGCTGACCTATGCCACCGACCGGGCTTTGCGCGAAAAGGTCTGGCGGGCGTTCACCATGCGCGGCGACAATGGCGGCGCGAACGATACCAAGGCGACGATCGCCACGATCCTGAAGCTGCGGCAGGAGCGGGCAAAACTGCTCGGCTTCCGCAACCACGCCTATCTCCGCATGGACGATACGATGGCGGGCACGCCTGCCAATGCGAAGGCGCTGATGATGCGCGTCTGGCCCGCCGCCGTCGCGCGCGTGCGGGAGGAAGTGGCGGACATGCAGGCGCTTGCCGTGAAGGACGGCGCCACCATCACGATCGCGCCATGGGATTATCGCTTCTATGCCGAAAAGGTGCGCAAGGCGAAGTACGACCTCGATGAAAGCGAGGTGAAGCCGTATCTGCAACTCGACAATATCCTTGCCGGTGCCTTTTATGCGGCGGGACGGCTCTACGACCTGAAATTCACCGAGAATACCGGGCAGATTCCGGTGTTCGAAAAAAATGTTCGGACCTTCGTCGTGACCGACGCGCGGACGGGCAAGAATGTCGGTGTGTTCTATTTCGATGCGTTCGCGCGTTCGGGCAAGCGATCGGGGGCATGGGCGACCCGGTATCGCGGCCAGCAGAAGCTGGGCGGCGAGACCAACGTGCTGGCGTCGAACAACAATAATTTCGTGAAGGGCGCGGCCGGACAGCCGACGCTGATCAGCCTCGACGACGCGACGACGCTGTTCCACGAATTCGGCCATGCGATCCATTCGTTGTTGCAGGACGTAACCTATCCGGGTCTTGCCGGTACGCCGCGCGACTTCGTCGAATATCCCAGCCAGGTGAACGAAAACTGGTTGCTGACCCGCGACGTACTCGACCGCTATGCCAAACATTACCAGACCGGCCAGCCGATGCCGCAGGCGCTGGTCGACAAGATCGAAAAGTCGTCGACCTTCAATCAGGGTTTCTCGACGGTCGAGTATCTGTCGTCGGCGATCGTCGACATGGCATTGCACGACCGTGAAACGCCGGTGACCGACCCGGCGGCGTTCGAGCGCGACACGCTGGCACAGATCGGGATGCCCAAGGAGATCGTGATGCGGCACCGCCTGCCGCAGTTCAATCACCTGTTCTCGTCCGATGCCTATTCGGCGGGCTATTATTCCTATCTGTGGTCGGAAGCGATGGACGCCGACACTTGGGCCGCGTTCGAGGCGACCGGCAATGTCTGGGACAAGGCAACGGCGGATCGTTTCCGCAAGACGCTGCTGTCGACCGGCAACGAAACGGACCGCAAGGAAGCCTATCGCGCCTTCCGTGGACGCGACCCGGACGTGACCGCGCTGTTCAAGCGCCGCGGCTTCCCGGTCCAGTAATTCCTCCCCGACACGGGGAGGGGGACCAGCGAAGCTGGTGGAGGGGGGCGTCCGCATACGGACCCGTTGCGAGTGCGGATACCCGCTCCACCGTCCTGCGGAAGGTCCCCCCTGCCCCCATGAATGGGGGAGGAATTTCGGTCGTAACCTCACGCCATTTCGACGAAAGCGCCCACCGGACCCGTCCTCCCTCTCGCCAAGCGCGTTGAAATTATATAACAAGCGCTTGTAACGAGTCTACGCGACCGAAACCGGCGACGTGGAAGCGACATGGAGAGTGCATGACCGGCGATAGCCGCACGAATCTGCCGCGCCTTGCGCTGCATGTGCCCGAACCCAAATTCCGTCCCGGCGACGCGGTCGACTTTGCCGACGTGGCCGTGCCCGCCGCCGGTGCGCAGCCGCGTCCCGACACGACTGCCGCCCCCGACAGCTTCCACGAACTGTCCTACACGTTGGTCCGGGTGCTGGATGCGCAGGGGCAGGCGGTCGGCCCGTGGAACCCGCGCCTCGACCCGGACGTGTTGCGCCGGATGCTGCGCCACATGGCGACGGTCCGCGCCTTCGACGAGCGCATGTTCCGCGCCCAGCGGCAGGGCAAGACCAGCTTCTACATGAAATGCACCGGCGAAGAGGCGATCGCCGTCGCCGGCACGATGGCGCTCGACCGCGACGACATGACCTTCCCCAGCTATCGGCAGCAGGGCATCCTGATCGCGCGCGATTACCCGATGGTCGAGATGATGAACCAGATCTACTCGAACCGCGGCGACAAGCTGCAGGGCAAGCAGCTGCCGATCATGTATTCGTCGAAGGACTATGGCTTCTTCTCGATCTCGGGCAACCTGACGACGCAATATCCGCAGGCGGTCGGCTGGGCGATGGCCTCGGCCTCCAAGGGCGATACCCGCATCGCGGCGACGTGGTGCGGGGAGGGGAGCACGGCGGAAGGCGACTTCCATTCCGCGCTGACCTTCGCCACGGTCTATCGCGCGCCGGTGATCTTCAACGTCGTCAACAACCAGTGGGCGATCAGCAGCTTTTCGGGGTTCGCGGGGGCGGAGGCGACGACCTTTGCCGCGCGGGCGATCGGCTATGGCATCGCCGGCCTGCGGGTCGACGGCAATGACGCGCTCGCGGTCTATGCCGCGACGGCATGGGCGGCCGAGCGGGCACGGACCAATGCCGGTCCGACGCTGATCGAGCATTTCACCTATCGTGCCGAGGGCCATTCGACCTCCGATGACCCGTCGCAATATCGATCGGCGGGCGAACCGACGGCATGGCCGCTGGGCGATCCCATCGCGCGGCTGAAAGGACATCTGATCGCGATCGGCGAGTGGGACGACGAGCGTCACGCGGCAATGGATCGCGACGTCGCCGAACGCGTACGCGCTGCCCAGAAGGAAGCGGAAGCCAACGGCATTCTCGGTCACGGCCTGCACCAGCCGCTCGACACGCTGTTCGACGGCGTGTTCGAGGAAATGCCGTGGCACCTGCGCGAGCAGCAGGCGCAGATGATGGCCGAGGAGGAAGCCTCCGGCCGCCCCTGGGCGCGCAAGGAGGGCCACTGACATGGCGCGCATGAACATGATCCAGGCGATCAATTCCGCCATGGATGTCATGATGGATCGCGATCCGAACGTCATCGTGATGGGCGAGGATGTCGGCTATTTCGGCGGGGTGTTCCGCGCGACCGCGGGCCTTCAGAACAAATATGGCAAGACCCGCGTGTTCGACACGCCGATCACCGAATGCGGCATCATCGGCGTCGCGGTCGGCATGGGGGCCTATGGCCTGCGTCCAGTGCCGGAAATCCAGTTCGCCGATTACATCTATCCCGCGCTCGACCAGCTGGTCAGCGAGGCGGCCCGGCTGCGCTATCGCTCGGCCGGCGATTTCATCGCGCCGATCACGGTCCGCTCGCCGTTCGGCGGCGGCATCTTCGGTGGACAGACCCACAGCCAGTCGCCCGAAGGCATCTTCACCCACGTATCGGGCATCAAGACGGTGATCCCGTCGACGCCCTATGATGCTAAGGGGCTGCTGATCGCTGCGATCGAGGACAATGACCCGGTCCTCTTCTTCGAACCCAAGCGCATCTATAACGGCCCGTTCGACGGCAATTGGGACAAGCCGGCGCAGAACTGGTCGAAACACCCGCAAGGTGAGGTACCCGAGGACTATTACCGGATCGAGCTGGGCAAGGCGAAGGTCGTGCGCGAAGGTGGCGACCTGACCATTCTCGCCTATGGCACCATGGTCCATGTCGCGCAGGCGACCGTGGAAGCAGCCGGGATCGACGCCGAAATCCTCGATCTGCGCACGCTGGTGCCGCTCGATATCGAGGCGATCGAGGCGTCTGTGAAGAAGACCGGCCGCTGCATGATCGTGCACGAGGCGACCCGGACGGGCGGCTTCGGTGCCGAACTGTCGGCGCTGGTGCAGGAACGCTGCTTCCACCATCTCGAAGCGCCGATCGAGCGCGTGACCGGCTTCGACACGCCGTATCCGCATAGCCTCGAATGGGCGTATTTCCCGGGGCCGGTCCGCATCGGACAAGCGCTCAAGAAAATCATGCAGGACTGACAAGCCATGGCACGTTTCTCCTTCCGCCTGCCCGATATCGGTGAAGGCATTTCCGAGGCCGAGATCGTCGCATGGCACGTCGCCGTCGGCGACCGTGTCGAGGAAGACGGCCGTCTCGCCGACATGATGACCGACAAGGCGACGGTCGAGATGGAAAGCCCGGTCGCGGGCACCGTCGTCGAACTGGCGGGCGAGCCGGGCGACCAGGTGGCGATCGGCGCGACACTGGTCGTGATCGAGACGGCCGAAGAGGTCGTCCAGCCGGCCGAACCCGAGCGGGTCGAGGCGGAAAATCCGGGTGTGGAGGAGGTTGCAACCTCTCCCCGGAACGGGGAGGGGGACCATGCGCAGCATGGTGGAGGGGGCGCGCCGCTGGACGCAACGCCAGCTGCCGTCCCGCAAGAGGCCACCCCCCTCCACCATCCGGCTACGCCGGACGGTCCCTCTACCCATGAACGGGGAAGAGTTCTGGCCTCACCGGCCGTCCGCGCCCGCGCAGCCGACCTCGGCATCGACCTGTCCGCCGTCCACCATGACGGTCCCCACATCCGCCATGCCGATCTCGACGCGTACCTCCGCTACGGCAGCGCACAGGGCTATCACACCCCCAACGTATCGCGCGCCCGCCCGGACGAAACCGTCAAGGTCATCGGCATGCGCCGCCGCATCGCCGAGAACATGGCGGCGGCCAAGCGCCACATCCCGCACTTCACCTATGTCGAGGAGATCGACGTCACCGCGCTGGAGGCGATGCGCGGCGACCTGAACATGGCGCGTGGGTCCCGGCCAAAGCTGACCATGCTGCCGCTGCTGATCGTCGCGATCTGCCGCACGCTGTCCGATTTCCCGATGCTCAACGCGCGCTATGACGACGAGGCTGGGGTGGTGACGCGGTTCGGGCGGGTGCATCTGGGCATGGCGGCGCAGACCGATGCCGGGCTGATGGTTCCGGTAATCCGCGACGCGCAGGACCTGAACCCGTGGCAGCTCGCGACCGAGATCGTCCGGCTGGCTGAGGCGGCACGCACCGGCAAGGCGAAGTCGGAGGAACTGTCGGGCGGCACGATCACCGTCACCTCGCTGGGGCCGCTCGGCGGCATCGCGACCACCCCGGTCATCAATCGCCCCGAAGTCGCGATCATCGGCCCGAACCGCATCGTCGAACGCCCGGTGTTCCGCGCGCGCGCCGGTGGCGGCGAGGAAATCGTCAAGGCCAAGCTGATGAACCTGTCGATCAGTTGCGATCACCGCGTCGTCGACGGTCATGACGCCGCCAGCTATGTCCAGGCGTTGAAGCGGCTGATCGAAACGCCGGTACTGCTGTTCGCCGACTGATCGCGGAGGAAGCGGGCAAGGTTGACGATCGCGGCGCACTGATCCTCCCCGGCACGGGGAGGGGAACCAGTGAAGCTGGTGGAGGGGGGCGTCCAAGCAACGCAACCGTTGCGTTGCGTTGCGTGGACGCCCCCTCCACAACCGCTTCGCGGCGGTCCCCCTCCCCGTGCCGGGGAGGACTCTAGGCGATCGGCTCGTCGAACATCAGCGCGCGGACGAACCGCACCGGCGGCGATCCGTGTGAGATCGCGCTATTGTTGTAGCGCATCAGATCGAACCTGCCGCCCGCGCGCCGTTCGGCTTCGCGGCGCATGTCCATATGCTCGCTATACCCCACGAAATAGCTGAGCAACTGCGTCGACCCAAGCCGGGCGCGGGTCCATTTGCCGGCAGCCTCGCGCTCCTGCTGGAACGCACCTTCCATCATCAGCTTCATCGCCTGTGCTTCGGTCAGCCCCTCGGTATGGATGCCGATGTCGAGCAGCGTGTTGGTGATCGATCGCATCCGCATCTTGAGCACGGTCAGCTTGAACAGCGGATCGCCGTCGAGATAGTCGGCGTCGGCCATCAGCCGTTCGGCATAGACCGCCCAGCCTTCGACGAACGGACCTGACGACAATACCGCGCGCAGCACCGACTTGTTCTCGTTGCTGTGCGCGATCTGAAGATAATGGCCCGGCATCGCCTCATGGATCGACAGGTCGTGGAGCATATAGTCGTTATATTCGCGCAGGAACGAGGTCGTCTGCGCCTCGGTCCAGTCCGCCGGGATCGGCGACACGGCATAGAAGGTGCCGAGATTCTTTTCGAGCGGGCCGGGGCTGTCGCAATAGGCGACGGCGACGCCCTGCTGGAATTTCGGCATCTCGATGATCTGGACCGGGGTGGTCGGCACCCGCACCAGTTTCTTCTCACGCACGAATGCCGTCGCCTGTTCCAGCGTCGCGCGCGCCTTCGACATCACCTGCGACCGGGTCGGCCGGCGGGCATAGCTCATTTCGAGGGCGGCCTCGATCGCCTTTTGCTGCTGCGCGGGGGTTGGTTTGGCGGGCGTGGCCGGGGCCTTCGGACGGCCGCGCAGCACGATGCGTGCCTGTTCGTACATCTCGGCACGTGTGTCGGCGGCGGCGCGGACGGCGCGGGCCTTGATCTCGGTCCGCGACAGCGGCGACAGGAGGGCGAATTTCACCTTCTGATCGTACAATTCGCTCGACAGGCGGAACTCGCCCCTGGCGGCTGGCACCAGCACCGTGTCGAGCCAGCGCTGCTGTTCGGCGGTCGCGGTCTTCAGCGTCGCGACGGCGCGGTCGAACTTCGCACGGTCGCCGCGGTTCAGCGTGCCGCGATGCGGCGCGAGCATCGTCTCGACGATCTGCAGGATGCCGTCATTCTGTTTGGCGACGGTGGTGGCGTAGATGGCGGGAACACGTTCGGGGACGATGCTGGTGCGCATCTGCGCATACATGGCCGGCACCTGCTCCATCCGCCGCGTCGCCGCGCGCAACCGCTGCGGCCACGGCGCGAAGTCCCGCGCGGCCAGCGCGTACAGGCCGCCCGAAATGGTGCCGGCCGCCCCCTGCGGGTCCCACGCAAAGGGTTGCAGGACTTCGAGCGTCCACAATTGATAGCGTAGGTCGTTGTCGAGCAGCGCGGCATCGACCTGATCGTCGCGCGACAGCGTGTCGCGCGGAATGGCGTTCAGTTCGAGCAGCGTCGCGCGCAGGAACGCCGCGTCGCGGGCGCGACCGGCGGCGGACAGATCCTCGACCTCGCTGTCATGGGCGTGATTGCCGAGCGCGGTGGCATAGCCCGGATGCAGCTTTGCCATGCCGTCGAGATAGCGTTTCGACAGCCGCGCGAAATCGCCGGCCGGGCCGCTTTGCGCCAGCGCCGGAAAGCTGCCGGCCAGCTGCGCGAGCGCCATCAGCGCGACGAAATGGCGGCGATCCATGTGGCAATTCCCCCTATATTCTCTGCCGGCCACGCTACCGGGCCGGTGCCGACGCACAAGCGGATTCAGCGTGCCTCGCGCAGTTCGATCGCGCGGGCGAAGACCGCTGCGAACATCTCGGGCGTCAGTCGCCCGATATTCTGGTTGTAGCGTGAGCAGTGATAGCTATCGATCAGCGTCCGCCCGCCGGGCATGGCATGTTCGGCCAGATGCGCGAACGGCGCCTTGGGCAGGCGACCGCCCAGCACCTTGACCGCCGACTGGTGCGCGATGGCACCCAGCGCGACGACGACGCGCAGCGACGGCATCGCCGCCAGATCGGCGTCGAGGAACGGGCGGCACGTGCGGATTTCCTCCGGGGACGGCTTGTTTTCGGGCGGCAGGCAGCGGACCGCGTTGATGATCGCGATCCCCTTGGGCACCGGCGCGTCCTCGACCCGGCCACTATAGCTGCCCTCGGCCAGCCCGGCGGCGATCAGCGTGTCCCAGAACAGCGGCCCCGACCGGTCGCCGGTGAACGGGCGGGCGGTGCGGTTGGCACCCTGCAATCCCGGCGCGAGGCCGATGATCGCCAGCCACGGATCGGGATCGGCCAGCACTGGCACCGGCGCGTTCCACCATGTCGGATGTTCGACGCGCAGCGTTTCGCGCAGCTCGACGAGGCGCGGGCAGCGCGGGCAGTCGCGCGACGGCTCGGCAGCGGACGGCTCGGCGGCGGGCGCGGCTTCGAGCGGGTCATGGGCGGCGGCGTCGGGGTCGAGCGGGGCGGGGGTGGTGATTTCCATGTCCGCGCGATAGGCGCGGGCGATGACGACCTCAACCTATGCGATAGCGATCGGATCGAACCGGCGGGGGCGGCATGGCGGTCCGACCGCGACGATCCGCGCGGCGATCGCGGCGCTGAAGGGGGTAAGCGCGGTCGCGCCGGTCATCGGCAGCGCGCCGCTGGGGCCGTCGCTGCGACGCTATGCCAACACGGCAGCGCTGATCGACAGCGATCTGTCGCCAGCGGCGCTGCTGATCCGGTTGAAGGCGATCGAGCAGGCGTTCGGGCGGCGGCGCGGACGGCGCTGGGGATCGCGCGTCCTCGACCTCGATATCGTCCTGTGGTCGGGGGGATGCTGGTCGGGGCCGGGGCTTACCGTGCCGCATATCAGCTTTCGCGAGCGCGACTTCGTGCTCGGCCCGCTCGTCCGGATCGCGGGCGACTGGCGCGATCCAGTGAGCGGGCGGACGGTGCGGCAACTCCATCATCTGGTTGACCGCGCCCGCCCGCAAGATTAGGGGACGTCGCTTCGTGGGCCCGTAGCTCAGTTGGTAGAGCAACGGACTTTTAATCTGTAGGTCTCGGGTTCGAATCCCGACGGGCTCACCACCGCACCTTCAGAAATCGAACCGTGCCGTGGCCGAAATGGCGCGGCCGTTGAGCAGGCGTCCGCGCACGATGCCGCTGGTCGGGATGCGATCCTCGTCGATGCCGGTCAGCGCCACCACGTCGAACAGGTTGGTGGCGTTGAGCGACAGCAGCAGCCGGTCGGTCGCATGGACCTGTGCAAAGGCGTTGGTGGTGACATAGCCCGGCATCTTCAGCAGGTTGACGTCCTGCGCGAAGCTGTCGGTGGTGCCGATCAACACCGCGCCTACCGCGAACCGGTCGGTGCTGATCTGCGGCGTCGCCTGAAAGATCAGGCTGGCCTGGTGACGCGGCTTGTTGCCGTTGACGGTCGGATCCACCCGGTCGCGGACGATGGTGGCGTCGGTATAGGTCGCGCCGCCGTTCAGGCTGAACAGCCCCATGCGGAACCCGCCTTCGAATTCCAGACCCTTCGCATTGTAATCGCGGGCGATCACCGCTCCGGTCGAGGTGTTGATGTTCGAATCCTGCGCGTCGACATGGAAGCCGGTCAGGTTCAGCGTCAGGTTCGGCTGGCGGTATTTCACGCCGATCTCGGCCTGCTTCACCGGGTCGTAGGCGGCGGACGGAATGGCGAGCCGGCCGGTCGCATTGTCGATGACCGAACCGAAGGTGATGCGGTCGGCATTGGCCCGCGCGCCATGGCTGTAGCGGGCGAACACCGCCAGCGGCTCAGCGATGCGGAAGTTCACGCCGGTCGAATAGGACAGGTAGCGATAGCGATAGTCGACCAGCCCCGGTGCCGTCGGGGTCACGCCGACGCGCTGTTCGGGCGCGGAAATCACGCTGTCGCCATCGATGTCGCGGGCGACCTGTCCGACCCGACCACCCCCCAGCTCGACGCCGAAGACCTGCCCCCTCGCACTGCCGAAGTCGTAGCGCAGGCTGCCGCCGATCGACACGCGGCCGATCTTGTAATTGGCCGACGCGAACGGCGCGTTGACGCTGTAGTTCAGCCGCAGGGTGCGGCGCTGCGTGCCCGACAACGGGTTATAGGCATAGATGCCGCCCGCCGTGCGCGCCGCGCCGGCGCTGGTGAACACGTCGAGCAACTCGGCATCGCCGCCGCCCTTCACTTCGGTGATCGCGGTGCCGTACAGGATCGAGGTGTCGATCGCCTGCCGCGCGACATAGAAGCCGGCGGTGGTGGTCAGGTCGCCGTCGCCGACCTTCCACACGCGGCTGGCGCGCAGGTCGTTGGTGACGTTGCCGACATCGGCCTGCCGCCGGTCGCGGATGTTGTAGATGCCGATCAGCCCGTTGCCGTTCAGCGCGGTCGGATCGACGATCGCCTTGCCGGCGTTCGCACCGCTGGCGTAGCGGAAGCTGCCGCCGGTCGCGCCGAGCCGGGCGAGGGCCGCCGCCGGGGTCAGGTACAGCGCGGTGAACGGGCCGACCAGCCCGCCGCTGCGGCTCGACACGCGGAAGCGGTCGATGACCGTCCAGTCGCTGAGCGTCATCGCGGTTTCGACGCCGAATGCCAGTTGCCGGACGTGCTGGCCCTTGCGGATATCCTCGACGATCGGCTGGTTGCGTTCGTCGAGCACGACGAAGGATTGCAGCGCGCGGGTCGACAGCGTGTCGCGGGTCGGATCGAACCCGGCGACGGCGCGAAGTTCGGGGTCGTCGTTGCTGCCGGAAATGCCCAGCGGCACCGAATCATAGGATGGCGAGCGGTCGTCGAGATATTTGCCGTACAACCGGATGTAGCCGCCGGTGAATTCGCGGGTGACGTTCGCCTTGATCTGGCCGCCGCGCTGCCCGTCGAACCCGATGCGGCGCACGCCCTCGCCCTGGCGATAGAAGCCGCCGATATGGAATCGGGTCTGCGCGTCGATCCGGCGACCATAGTCGAAATCGGCACGATATTGGTCGAAGTCGAGACCCGCGCTCAGCGCCACCGCGCCGCCGTCCCGCTCGCCGGTCTTCGATATGAAGTTGATAATCCCCCCCGGCGCGTTCGACGCAAACGTCGAGGCGGAGCCGCCGCGGATCGCCTCGACCTGCGCGAGGTTCAGATCGACGCGGAGCGCGGTGTCGGCGCTGGCACCGACGATGTCGCCGAACTCCATCACCGGCAGGCCGTCTTCCTGCAACTGGATGAACTTCGCGCCCGAGGACGAAAGCGGCAGGCCGCGAATGGTGATGTTCGAGATGCCGTCGCCGGTCGGCGCCTCTGCCAGCACGCCCGGAATGTCGCGCAGCAATTCGCCGATCGAACGCGGTGCGAGCTTGGCGATCTCGGCTTCGCGCAGGACGCTGGTCGAGGTCGCGCTGTCGAGCCGGTCGCGGCCCTTGGCGACGCCGGTCGTCACGGTATCCGCACCCGCCGGTTGCTGCGGCGGCTCCGCAGGGAGCGCCGGTGCCGCGGCCAATACCCATGCCAATGCTGTCGCCGACAAACCCAAACCCATCTTCATCCTCCCCGAATGCTATTGATGCGATCTGGCAGGATTTATTTGTTGTTTGGTTAAGAGCGTAATGGATGGAAATATTGGTCATGAAAATCCAGCGGTAACAGGGACGCTTGATCTTGGCAGGGCAAGTCGTTGCCGCGTTAGGAGCTTGTTAGCCATCTTCCCTTATTCTGATCGCGAGAATGGCATTGCGAGACCGGCGTCCTGACCGGTCCGGTCGGTGCCAACGGCCATGGGACCGGCAAAGGGGGATGTGACCGTTGATGCGGGTACAAAGAGCGATGATCCGGTTTCGGGACGGCTCCACCCGCGCGAAGCTGACGATCGCGTTCGGCATTCTGCTGGCAACCGCGATCGCGATGATCGCGCTGGTCGCGCATCAGATCGATTCGATCCAACGTGCAGCGGACCTGAACCAGCAAAGCGCCAAGATCATCCGCCTGTCGCATGTCGCCGAAAAGGGCGTGATCCGCGTCAACTCGCAACTGCGCGGCGTGCTGTTGACCGGCAATTTCAACTATCTCGACACCTATTACGAAGGGCGCGCGCAGTTCGTCGGGTCGATGCGGACCTTGTTGACGCTGGTCGATCGGCCGGAACAACGCGCCTTGCTGCGCGACGCGCTCATCGCCTTTGCCGATTGGAGCCGGCACTACAGCGACCCGCTGGTAACGATGGCGCGGGAGCCGGGCGGGCGGGAACGAGCGGCGCACGTGCTGATCGCGGCGGGTGCAAAGGCGCGCGTCACATACATCAACAAGATGGTCGAAGCGGTACGCGACAGCGAGGAACGGCGCATCGCCATCCGCGCGGCGGAATTGCACGAGACCATGACCCAGGCCTTTGTCGCGCTGGGCGGGGGCGGTATCGGCCTGATGGCGATCGCGGCGGCCATGGGATGGCTGCTGACGCAGTCGATCGCGGTCCCGCTGGCCCGGCTGACCGGCATCGTCGATGCGCTGGCACGGCGCGATTTCGCGGTCAGCGTACCGCCGGAGCATCGCAAGCGGCGCGACGAGATCGGACGGATCGCCCGGTCGCTGGAGGTATTCCGCGTTGCCGGCATCGAGAACGAACGGCTGGAAGCCGAAGCGAGGCGGTTGACCGACGCCCATGCGCGCGACGCCGAGGACGCGGCCCGGCGCGTCCGGATCGATGCCGAGCGCGACCGCGATACCATCCGCATCATCGGCGCGGGGCTGGCAGCGATCGCACGGGGCGACCTGACCTTCCGCCTGCACGCCGGGCTGTCGGGCGATGCGGCGGTGCTGAAACAGGATTATGATTCGGCGCTGGCGCAACTGGGTGGCTTGCTGGCCAGGGTCGACCAAATGGTGCGGGCGGTCGACTGCGAGACTCGCAGCGTCGTCGTCGTCGCGGAACAACTGACCCAGCGGACCATCGAACAGTCGGACGCGATCGGCGTGGTCGGCGATCGATTGACGCAGGTCACGGCCCTGATCGACCGCAACACCGTCGGGGTTCGGCGGGTCGCCGAGGTCGCGCATTCGACCGGGCAGGCCGCCGAACAGTCGCGCCGGACCGTGGCGGAGGCGGTGCGGGCGATGGCACGGATCGACGAGAGTTCGGAACAGATCGGCGCGATCGGCGGGCTGGTCCGGTCGATCGCCGAACAGACGCATCTGCTGGCCCTCAACGCGCAGATGGAGGCGGCCCGTGCCGGCGCGGCGGGCAATGGTTTCGCGGTCGTCGCACGGGAAGTCAGCCAGCTCGCCACGCGGTTGCGGGTGGCGAGTCACGATATCGCCGAATCGCTGTCCTCCGCCCGGTCGTGCGCGGTCGAGGGTGTCGATCTGGTCGGGGCGGCCAGCGGCAAGCTGGCCCTGATCCTGCGCGATGTGAAGGAGATGTCGACGCTGGTCACCGATCTGGCGGGCGCGGCCGAGCGGCAGGCGCGCGACGTGCAGGACGTGGACGCGCGGATGCGCGACATCGCCGGCGTCACCGAACGCAACGCGGTGGCGGCGGGCGAGGCGGGCGAGACGCTGGCCCGGTTGTTGACCGGGGCCGATGCCCTTGCGCGGTCGCTGGCGCAGTTCCGCATTCCGGGCGCGATCGAACCGGTGGCGCGGCCGGTCGCCGCCTGACGCGATTTGCGTAACGACGGGCATCCGTTTCATCGCGTTCCGCGTTCGGTCGGGCATGGTCGATCCGCTGCACTCCGAACCTCGTCCGTCCCGCCGGTTGCCGTGGAGCATCATCGGCGTCGCGATGGCCGGATGCCTGCTGCTGATCCTGTTCTTTCTGGGTACGCGGGTCGTGGAGGGCGATACCTTCGCGCTAGACCGGCGGTTGCTGCTGGCATTGCGCGGAAGCGATGGCGCACCGGTCGGCTCGGCGCATTTCGCGTCGATGGTGCGCGACGTTACCGCGCTGGGTAGTACGACCGTACTGACGATCGTCATCGTCTTCGTCACGCTGCTGTTGGCCAGCATGGGGCGGTGGCGCACCGGGGCGCTGGTCGCGCTGGCCTGTACCGGTGGCATGCTCGCCAACGTGGCGCTCAAGCATGGGGTGGCGCGGGCACGGCCCGATCTGGTCCCGCATCTGATGACGGAGACGTCGAACAGTTTCCCCAGCGGCCACGCCGCGAATTCGGCGATCGTCTATCTGACGCTGGCGACGCTGGCATGGCCGTTGCTGCAGCGTCCGGCGGCGCGTGCCTGTGCGATGACCGCGGCGGTGCTGCTGGTCGTCGCGATCGGGGGCAGCCGGGTCTATCTAGGCGTGCATTGGCCCAGCGACGTTCTGGCAGGCTGGCTGTTCGGCGCGCTGTGGGCGATCGGGTGGTGGCGGATCGAGTTGCGGGTGCTGGGCGGGCGGTAACGACGGAAACCTTTGCCACGTCGGGTGCGCGGGCGTAGCGTTAGCGCAAACAATATCGTTCGATGCGATCGACATAGGAGAGAAGCATGACGGCAAGGTTCGCTTTGGTCGCGGCGGCGCTGATATTCGGCGCGGGCGCGGCGCAGGCCCAGACCCCCGGCGGCGCGGCCCCGTCGACCGACGGCCGGCTGGGCAACGACACGTCGCGCAGCGCGACCAGCGATCGCGATCAGCAATTCGCGCTCGACAATCTGCGCGACGAAGCGGGCACGACGACCAACGCCCGACCGACGCGGCGCAACACCAATCGCATGGTTCCGGCCGTCGCCGCCGATCTGCTGGTCGGTGCGAACGTGTATGATTCGTCGGGCGCGGCGCTCGGCACGATCGAGGCGGTGAAGCCCGAGGGTGTTCAGCTGCTGTCGGGCGGTTCGCGGGCGATGATCCCGGCGGACGTGTTCGCGGTCAAGGGCAACCGGCTGATGCTGAACGTGACCAAGGCCGAATTCGACAAACAGACCGGCGCGGCGAAATAAGGCGACAGGGGCGGGCGCTGTCCGACACCGGGCAGCGGGACCGGCCTATCCGCCGAGTTGCGCCAGCATCGCCTTTGCCGCCGCGGTCTCGGCTTCCTGCTTCGACGTGCCGGTCGCCTCGACCGCGGCGAGTTTGCCGATCGTCACGCGAACGGTGAAACGGGGAGCGTGGCCGGGGCCGCTCTTGTCGACGATCGCATATTCGGGCGGGCGGCGGTTATGCGCGGCGGCCCATTCCTGCAACGCCGATTTCGGATGGCGCGGTACGCGCAGTTGCGCATCGATCCGCGACGACCAGAGGTTGCGGACCAATGCGCGCGCGGCATCGTGGCCGTGGTCGAGATAGAAGGCACCAATCAGCGCCTCCATCACGTCGCCCAGCACATTGTCGCTGTCGCCCGCGCCATCGTCGCGCGCCTGCTTGCCGAGTTTCAGATGGGGAACGACGCCGATTGCCCGCGCGATGTCGGCACAGACCGCGCCGGTGACCAGCGCGTTGAACCGTTTCGAGAGCGCGCCCTCGCTTTCGGCGGGAAAGCGGTCGTACAGCCATTCGGCGACCGACAGGCCGAGCACGCGGTCGCCGAGAAACTCGAGCCGCTCATAGGTCGCCTGCGCGGTGCTGCCATGGGTCAGGGCCCGCTGATATTCGTCGATGCGGGTCGGGGCGCGGCCCAGCGCCTGTTCGACCCAGCGGGTCAGGGCGTCGCTCAGAAGCCTTCCCCGATCCGGCTCCACCGTGCGGCCGAAACCCACGTCCATGGCAGCAGCCACTGCGCCGAACCATCGGTCGAGAAGAAGTTCACGACCGCCTTGCCCTCGATATTCTGGAGCGGCACGATGCCGATCCCGCCGCCCTCGCGCGCGGGGAAGCGGCTGTCGGCGCTGTCGTCGCGATTGTCGCCCATCAGGAACGCGTGACCGGTCGGCACGGTGAACACGCCGGTATCGTCGGCTTCGGTCGTGCCGAGGTCGAGGACGTTGTAGCTCTTTCCGCCCGGCAGCGTTTCCCGGAATTGCGGATAGGCGCAGACCGGCTTTTCGGCGACGACGCGCTGGAATTCATACGCGCAGTCGGTGTTGGGCGACACCGGCACGACGAAGTCGGGCATACGCTGCTTCGAAATCGCCTTTCCGTTCAGGAACAGCTGGCCGCCGCGCATCTGCACCGTGTCGCCGGGAATGCCGATCACGCGCTTGATATAATCCTGTCTGGCGGTCGGCGGCGCCTTGAACACCACCACGTCGCCCCGTGCCGGCGTGCGCGGCAGGATGCGACCCGGGATCAGCGGCAGGTTCCACGGCAGCGAATAGCGCGAATAGCCGTAGTTCCATTTGGTGATGAACAGATAGTCGCCGATCAGCAGCCGCGGCTGCATCGACCCCGACGGGATCGAAAAGGGCGAGAACAGGAACGATCGGATGATGAACACCACGATCGCCAGCTTCAGCAGGAAGACCATCAGGTCGGCCCCTTCCGAACGCTTCGGCTTGGAGCTGGCGGGAGTCGCGGGGACGGTGTCGAGAGCCATGCTTCGCCCATGCGGGGGGCGGGGCGGGGCGTCAAGCGGTTGGGTGACGATAGAAGGGTGTGGACCTGCCCCGGTCATCCGCCCTAGGGCAGTCGGCAAGTCAACCGACGACAGATGAGGCACGATATGGCGATGCAGGACTGGTCCGCGATCGAAGCGTTGAAGCAAACCGGGCTGACCGAACTGTTCGCGAACGACCCCGACCGTTTGGGCAAGCTGACGCTCGACGTCGGCGGCATCCATTTCGATTTTGCCAAGACGCATCTCGACGATGCCGCGCTCTCGGCCTTTACCGGGCTGGCGACGACGATGGAACTGGCCGCCAAGCGCGACGCACTGTTCAGCGGACAGGTCATCAACGTCACCGAGGGCCGCGCCGCGACCCACACCGCCGAACGTGGCGAGGGCAATCCCGAGGACGTCGCGCAGGCGCGCGCGTTCCAGGCGCGGATGCGGCAGGTGATCGACGCGATCGAGGCCGATGCGTTCGGCCCGGTCCGCCACATCCTGCACGTCGGCATCGGTGGATCGGCGCTCGGCCCCGACCTGATCTTCGACGCGCTGGGTCGCGACGAGGACAAGTACGACGTCGCGATCGTGTCGAACGTCGACGGCGTGGCGATGGAGGAGGCGCTCAAGGGCTTCGATCCGGCCGCCACGCTGCTGGTCATCGCGTCCAAGACCTTCACCACCACCGAGACGATGCTGAACGCCGGGTCGGCGCTGGCATGGATGAGCGAAGGCGGGGTCGAGGACCCCTATGGCCGCGTCATCGCGCTGACCGCCGCGCCGGACAAGGCGGTGGAATGGGGCGTCGACGAAACCCGCGTGCTGCCATTCATGGAGAGTGTCGGCGGGCGCTATTCGCTGTGGTCGTCGATCGGCTTTCCGTTCGCGCTGGCGCTGGGCTTCCAGGCCTATGAAGAATTGCTGGAAGGCGCGGCCGAGATGGACCGCCACTTCCGCCTTGCCGACCTTCACGAGAACGCACCGGTCCTCGCCGCCTTTGCCGACCTGTATTATTCGCAGGTGGCAGGGTGCGAGACGCGTGCGACCTTTGCCTATGACGAGCGGCTGCGGCTGCTGCCGTCGTATTTGCAACAGCTCGAAATGGAATCGAACGGCAAGTCGGTGACGGCAGCCGGCGAGCCGCTCGGCCGCAATTCGGCGGCGATCACCTGGGGCGGGGTCGGCACCGATGCACAGCATGCGGTGTTCCAGCTGCTGCATCAGGGGACGCGGATCGTCCCCCTCGAATTCGTCGCGGTGGTCGAGGCGGGCGACACGCTCGACCCCGGCCATCACCGGCAGTTGCTGCTGAATGCCTTCGCACAGGGTGCGGCGTTGATGGCGGGCAAGCATAACGACGATCCGGCGCGCGCCTATGCCGGCGACCGGCCGTCGTCGACGATCCTGTTGCAGGATCTCGACGCCCGCACGCTGGGGGCGCTGATCGCGTTCTACGAAGCGCGGACCTTCGTGAACGCGGCGCTGCTCGGCATCAATCCGTTCGACCAGTTCGGCGTCGAGCTGGGCAAGGAAATGGCGAAGGCAGCCGATCGCGGTGGTCAGACGTTCGATGCGTCGACCAACGACCTTCTGGCACGGGCAGGACTTGCATGAGCGATTACGAGTACGATCTTTTCGTCATCGGCGCGGGATCGGGCGGCACCCGCGCCGCCCGCGTGTCGGCGGCGCATGGCGCGAAGGTGGCGGTGGCCGAGGAATATCGCGTCGGCGGCACCTGCGTCATCCGCGGCTGCGTGCCCAAGAAGCTGCTGGTGTACGGCGCGCATTTCGCCGAGGATCTGCGCGATGCGAACGCGTTCGGATGGGACGTGCCGGCGCAGTGCAACTTCAGCTGGCAACGGCTGCGCGACAATGTGCTGAGCGAAGTCGACCGGATCAACGGCGCCTATACGGCCACGCTGGAAAATCACGGCGTCGAGATCATCCATGAGCGCGCGACCGTCACCGGCCCGCATTCGGTGAAGCTGGCGAGCGGGCGCGAAGTGACCGCCGAACGCATCCTGATCGCGGTCGGTGCGCGGCCGGCGGTGCCCGATTGCCCGGGTGCCGAACACGGCATCACGTCGAACGAAGCCTTTCATCTCGACGCGATTCCCAAGCGCATCCTGATCGCGGGCGCGGGCTATATCGCCAACGAATTTGCCGGCGTGTTCCACCAGTTCGGCGCACACGTGACCCTGATCAACCGCACCGACGTGATCCTGCGCGGTTACGACGAATCGATCCGCGACCGGTTGCTGCAAATCTCGATGACCAAGGGGATCGAGTTTCGCTTCCACGCCGCGTTCGAGGGGATCGAGAAGGGCGAGGATGGCTGCCTGACGGTCAGGATGTCGGGCCATGAGCCGGTGACGGTCGACATGGTGATGTTCGCGACCGGGCGCGTGCCCAATACCGACGGGTTGGGGCTGGAGTCGGCGGGCGTCACGCTGGACGACAAGGGCGCGGTGCAGGTCGACGATCATGCGCAATCGACCTGTCCGTCGATCTATGCGGTCGGCGACGTGACCAACCGCGTACAGCTGACCCCGGTCGCCATTCGCGAGGGACAGGCGTTCGCCGACCGGACCTATGGCGGCAAGGACGTGACGATCGACTATGACTGCATCCCGGCGGCGGTGTTCAGTCATCCGCCGATGGCGGGCGTCGGCATGACCGAAGGCGAGGCGAAGTCGAAGCTGGGATCGGTCAAGGTCTATCTATCCGACTTCCGTCCGATGAAGAACGTGCTGGCCGGGCGCAACGAACGCGCGCTGTACAAGATGATCTGCGACGACGTGACCGGGCGGATCGTCGGGCTGCACATGATCGGGCCGGATGCGCCGGAGATCTTGCAGGCGGCGGCAATCGCGGTGAAGGCCGGGCTGACCAAGGATCAGTTCGACCAGACCGTGGCGCTGCACCCGACCATGGCCGAAGAACTGGTGCTGATGAAGTAGGGTAGTGGTGGGCCGTTCCGGCTCGCTGGCGCGAGCGGAACGCCAAATCCTCCCGGCAAGGGGGAGGGGGACCAGCGAAGCTGGTGGAGGGGGGCGTCCACGTAACGCTACCGTTCCGTATGCGGACAACCCCCTCCACCGTCCTGCGGACGGTCCCCCTCCCCGCGGAGCGGGGAGGAACTTAGCCTTCCGCCAGAATCGCATCGGCCTCGGTCATTCGCTCATCCCCGACGCGCTCGCCGATCACCGTCGTCACCGCGACGTTCATCGTGACATTCCCCAGCGTCCGCACGATATCCGGCAATGTCTCCACCGCGACCAGCAGCGCCAGTGGTTCGACCGGCACGCCCATCGCCACCGCGATCGGCGCGATCGAGGAGACGAAGCTGATTTGCCCCGGCAAACTCGCCGCGCCCATCGTGGTGATCGCCCCCGCCGCGATCCCCGCTGCGATCTGTCCGGCGCCCAGCGGTACGCCGAACACATGCGCGACATAGAGCGCGACGCCGAGGTTCATCGCCGGCCCCGTCGCGCGAAACAGTGCCACCGCCATCGGCAGCACCACGCCCGAGGTCGCAACGGGTACGCCGAGGTCGCCCGACCCCTTGAGCATCGCCGGCAATGACGCGAGCGAGCTTTGCGTCGAGATCGCGACGGCCTGTGCCGGGGCGGTGCCTTTCAGGAAACGGCCGATCGACACCCGTCCGCCGAACCGCGCGAGCGGATAGGCAAGCAGCCAGATCGACAGGCCGACCGCCATCAGCACCAGCACATAATGGACCAGCGCCCCGAACGCGGCGGTGCCGGCGCGCGCGCCGACGACATACCCCAGCGCGAACACGCCGATCGGTCCCAGCCACAATACCCAGTTGATGACGATCAGCATCGTGTCGGCGATCGCCTGGAACAACCGGACCAGCACATGGCGATTGTCCTGCGGCAACCGGGTCATCGCGAAGCCGAACACCAGCGTGAACAGGATCAGCGGCAGGAACTGGTCGTTCGCCGCTGCCGATACCGGATTGGTCGGCACGATCGCGACGAGGAAATCGGTGAAGGGCGGGACCTTCGCCGCCGGGGCGGCGGTGCCGAAGGTCGCCCGCAGCGCCTGCGCCGCGGTTTCGCCGAGCGGGAAGAAATAGAGCAGCGACAGCGTGACCAGCGCCCCCAGCGCCGACGATGTCCACAGGATGACGATGAACAGCAGCAACGACCGCGTCGCGATCCGCCCGGCCCGCGCCGCCTCCGCCGTCTGTGCGATGCCGGTGATGAGCAGCGCCACCACCAGCGGCACGATCGTCATGCGCAGCGCGTTCAGCCATGCGGTCCCGATCGGTTCGGCGATGGCGATGCCCGACAGCGCGGTGTCGGGCGATTGCCCGGCCAGTACGATGCCCAGCGCCAGCCCGGCACCCAATCCCGCCAAAATTCGTGTCGCCTGCGACATGCTCGCCCTTTTAACAAAGTGGCGGTAATAGCCGCGCCACGCAAAGGCTCAACCTGAAGGCGTATGGGACGATGGCAAGGAAATATTTCGGTACCGACGGCATACGTGGCCTGACCAACACCAAGCCGATGACCGCCGAGATGGCGATGCGGATCGGCATGGCCGCCGGCGCGCATTTCCGGCGCGGCGATCACCGCCACCGCGTGGTGATCGGCAAGGACACGCGGCTGTCGGGCTATATGCTCGAAAACGCGATGGTCGCGGGCTTCACCTCGGTCGGCATGGACGTGGTGCTGGTCGGGCCGATGCCGACCCCGGCGGTCGCGATGCTGACCCATTCGATGCGCGCCGACATGGGCGTCATGATCTCCGCCAGCCACAACCCGTTCCACGACAATGGCATCAAGCTGTTCGGGCCGGACGGGTACAAGCTGTCGGATGCCGACGAACTGGCGATCGAGGCGTTGATCGACAGCGACGAGATCGAGCTGTCGGCGCCGGGCGATATCGGCCGCGCCAAGCGGATCGAGGACGCGCGCGGCCGCTACATCCACTTCGCCAAGGCGACGTTCCCCGAAAACCTCCGGCTCGACGGGATGAAGCTGGTGCTCGATTGCGCCAATGGTGCGGCGTACAACGTCGCACCTGCTGCCCTGTGGGAATTGGGGGCGGAGGTGATCGCGATCGGCGTGATGCCGGATGGCAAGAACATCAACGACCGCGTCGGATCAACCGCGCCGCAACTGCTTTCCGAAACGGTCGTGGCATCGGGTGCGCAGATCGGCATCGCGCTGGACGGGGATGCCGACCGTCTTATCGTTGTCGATGAAGCGGGCCGAGTGATCGATGGCGACCAGTTGATGGCGACGATCGCCGCCAGCTGGGCACGCGCCGGGCGGCTGAAGGGCGGCGGGCTGGTCGCGACGGTCATGTCGAATCTGGGGCTGGAGCGGCATCTGTCGGCGCAGGGGCTGGGGCTGGTCCGCACCGCGGTCGGCGACCGGCACGTCCTCGAAAAGATGCGGACGTCGGGCTATAATGTCGGCGGCGAACAGTCGGGGCATATCATCCTGTCCGACTATGCGACGACCGGCGACGGGCTGGTCGCGGCGTTGCAGGTGCTGGCCGAAGTGCAACGCGCCGGGGCGCCGGCCAGCGAAGTGCTGCACCGGTTCGACCCGTTGCCGCAATTGCTCAAGAATGTCCGCTTTGCCGGCGGCAAGCCGCTCGACGATCCGCGCGTCAGGGATGTCGTGGCGGGGGTCGAGGCCGAACTGGCCGGGCGCGGGCGGCTGGTGCTGCGGGCTTCGGGGACCGAGCCGGTGATCCGGGTCATGGCCGAGGGTGACGATGCCGGGCATGTCGAACAGGTCGTCGATCGCATCTGCGACGCGGTGCGGCAGGCGGCGGCCTGATGCTGGACATGAAGCCCGCGTGCGAACGCTGCGCCGCGCCGTTGCCGGCCGCAGCGCACGGCGCGTTCATCTGTTCGCGCGAATGCACCTTTTGCGCCGATTGCGCGGACGAACTGGATGAGGTGTGCCCGAACTGCAAAGGCGAGTTGGTCGACCGACCGACGCGCCGCAAATAATCCTCCCCGGCACGGGGAGGGGGACCGTCCGCAGGACGGTGGAGGGGGACGTCGGCACACGGGCCGGTAGCGTTGCGTGGCACGCCCCCTCCACCAGCTTCGCTGGTCCCCCTCCCCGCAGGCGGGGAGGACTTTTAACGGCTCCTTACCGCTGCTAACGCCAACCCCATGACCACACCCCGCATTCTGATCGTCGCCGGCTCCGACTCCGGCGGGGGCGCCGGTATCCAGGCGGATATCAAGACCGCGACGATGCTCGGCTGCCACGCCATGACCGCGATCACTGCGATCACCGCGCAGAACACGCTGGGCGTCGATGCCGTCCATGCCGTCCCGACCGACATGGTCATGGCGCAGATCGATGCGGTGGTCCGCGATATCGGGGTCGATGCGATCAAGATCGGCATGATCGGATCGGCGCGCACTGCCCATGCGCTGGCCGACCGGTTGCGTGACCTGCCCGGCATTCCCGTCGTCTTCGACCCGGTGATGATCGCGACCAGCGGCGCGCGGCTGGCCGACGAAGCCACGGTCGCGGCGTTCGAACGGCTGATGGCGGTGGCGACGGTAGCGACGCCCAACCTGCCCGAACTGAAGGCGCTGGGCGGGGCCGATGCGGTGCAGGGTCACGGCTGCGCGCTGCTGGAAAAGGGCGGGCATGGCGAGGGCGAAGTCGTGATCGACCGCCTGCACCAGCGCAAACCCGGCACCGCGCCGCTGGTCGAATGGTCGGCACCGCGCGTCGACGGCATGGCGACGCACGGCACCGGCTGTACGCTGTCGACCGCCATCGCGTGCGAACTCGCGAAGGAATGGACGCTGGCCGAAGCGATCGGCCGCGCGCGCAGCTTCGTGCGCATCGCCATGCTGGGGGCCGACGAACTGGGGCGCGGGGCGGGGCCGATGGCGCAGCAGGGCGTTCGGCTCGACCTCAACCAGTCGCGCTGGTCGCCGATGCTGAACCAGGTGACGGTGCCCGCCAACGACGTGCCGGTCAGCGAGCATTTCTATCGCCTGCTCGGCCTGAAACCCATCGTTCGCTCCAGCCGCCGCTATGCCCGGTTCGAGACCGAGGGCGGGGCGACCTTCTCCATCGAGATGACCGAGGAACGCAAGGTGCCGGCGGTCTATTTCGAGGTCGGCGATCTCGACGTGATCGTCCATTATCTGCGCGGGCAGGGCGTATCGTTCGCGCAGGAGCCGATCGACCGGCCATGGGGTTGGCGCGAGGCGCGGCTGTTCGATCCGGCGGGTAACGAGGTCTGCCTGTATCAGGCGGGTGAGATGCGGCGTTTTCCGCCATGGCGCATCGCCGATGCCTGACTGGAGCCACGAGGCGCGCCATGTCGGGCCGGTGGCGGGGGTGGACGAAGCGGGTCGCGGCCCGCTGGCCGGACCGGTGGTCGCGGCGGCGGTGGTGCTCGACCGCGATTGCATCCCCGACGGCCTCAACGATTCGAAGCAGTTGAGCGCGAAGCGCCGTGCCGACCTTCACGCCCGGCTGCTCGACTGCGCGACGATCGGCGTCGGCATCGCGACCGTCGAGGAAATCGACCGGTTGAACATCCTGTGGGCAACGATGCTCGCCATGGAACGCGCCGTCGATGCGCTCGGCATGGCGTGTGGTATGGTGCTGGTCGATGGCAATCGCTGTCCCAACTGGTCGCACCCGAGCGTCGCGGTGATCGGCGGCGATGCGATCAGCCTGTCGATCGCGGCGGCGTCGATCGTCGCCAAACAGACCCGCGATGCGGTGATGATAGAGGCGGACGTGCGGCATCCGGGGTACGGATGGGCGTCGAACAAGGGGTACGGGGCGAAGGTGCATCTGGAGGCGCTCCGGACGCTCGGCCCGACGCCGCTGCACCGCCGGAGCTTCGCGCCGGTCGCGCAGGCGATGCTGCTTTAATTCCTCCCGGTGCCGGGGAGGATTTGCGACGAACCGTTTCCTACCACATCTTGAGTCCTGCCGACTCCGGCAGACTCAACATCTGCTCTTCCGCGACTCGATTCGTCGCCGGAACGAATCCGGCACGGGACGAGAGTCAAGCATTCCCTCTTGACCGCGACTCGCCGATTCCCCGAAATGGAGCCGATTCAAGGGGGACTGGCGACGATGGTAGCGACAAAAATCCGGGCAAAGGCCCCCGCGACGGTCACGCTGCCGCTCGACCGTATTCTGATGGACGATTGCATCGACGCGATGCGCTCGCTCCCGGCGAACTCGATCGACTGCATCTTCGCCGATCCGCCCTACAATCTGCAACTGGGCGGCGACCTGCTGCGGCCCGATGGCAGCCAGGTCGATGCGGTCGACGACGATTGGGACAAGTTCGACAGCTTCGCCGCCTATGACAAGTTCAGCCGCGACTGGCTGACCGAGGCGCGTCGTATCCTGAAGCCCGCGGGTACGATCTGGGTCATCGGCAGCTATCATAATATCTACCGCGTCGGATCGATCGTACAGGATCAGGGCTTCTGGATCCTGAACGACATCGTGTGGCGCAAATCGAACCCGATGCCCAATTTCAAGGGCACGCGCTTCACCAACGCGCATGAGACGATGATCTGGGCATCGATGGGTGAGAAGGCGCGCTACACCTTCAACTATCGCCAGATGAAGACGCTGAACGACGAACTGCAGATGCGGTCCGACTGGGAATTTCCGATCTGCGGCGGGCCGGAGCGGCTGCGCAAGGACGGGACCAAGGTCCATCCGACCCAGAAGCCCGAGGCTTTGCTGTACCGCGTGCTGCTGGCATCGACCAATCCCGGCGACGTCGTGCTCGACCCGTTCTTCGGCACCGGCACGACCGGTGCGGTCGCCAAGCGGCTGGGACGGCATTTCATCGGTATCGAGCGCGACGCGACCTATGTCGAGGCGGCGACGGCGCGGATCGAGGCGGCGCTGCCACTCGACGAATCGGCGATCCGGGCAATGCGCGCGCCGACCAGGCCGCCGCGCGTGGCGTTCGGGGTGCTGGTCGAAAACGGCCTGCTGCCCGCCGGGTCGATCGTGACCGATGCGAAGCGCCGGTTCCGCGCGACGGTGCTGGCCGATGGCTCGTTGCTGTCCGATTGCGGTGCGGCCGGGTCGATCCACAAGCTCGGTTCGACGTTGCAACATGCGCCGACGTGCAATGGCTGGACCTTCTGGCATAGCGAGGGGCCGAACGGGCTGACCCCGGTCGATGCGCTGCGCCAGCAATGGCTGCTCGCGACGCAGCCCTGATGTATCTCCGCCCGGTCCGTTTCGTCGACACGCCGGTCGGGTTGCCCGATGGTGGCGCGCTGCGGCTGGCGGGCGGGATGCTGTGGTTCGCCGCCTATGAGGTGCGCGAACGTGGAGGCGCGCGGTCGGTCGTCCCGGTCGAGGCGTTCGAACCATGGGTGGCCAGCCTGTCGCCGGCCAAGGCCGAACGGGCGCGGCTGCTGCACCGACGGATCACCTCGCCCCGTACGCCGCTGATGCTCGGCGACCGCGTGCTGCGCTTCGATCAGCCGCAGGTCATGGTGATCCTGAACGTTACCCCGGACAGTTTTTCCGATGGCGGACGCCATGTCGACGATCCCGCCGGCGCGGCGGCGGTCGGCGTCGCGATGGCGGCGGCGGGGGCGGCGCTGATCGATCTGGGCGGCGAATCGACCCGGCCGGGGGCGGCGACGGTTTGGGAGGGCGATGAGATCGCCCGCGTCGTGCCGGTCGTCGAACGGCTGGCGGCGGCGGGGGTCGCGATCTCGGTCGACACGCGCAAGGCGGCGGTGATGGCGGCGACGCTGGCGGCGGGCGCGCATCTGGTCAACGATGTCGCCGCGCTCGCCTATGATCCGCGCGCGCTGGACGTAGTAGCGGCGAGCGGCTGCCCGGTGGTGCTGATGCATTCGCCCGCCCCGGCACAGGGCCCGCATGGCTGCGGCGGCTATCGCGACCCGCTGCTCGACGTGTTCGACTGGCTGGAGGCGCGGGTCGAGGCGGTCGTCGCCGCCGGAGTCGACCGGGCGAAGATCGTGGTCGATCCCGGCATCGGTTTCGGCAAGGCGCTGTCGGACAATCTGGCGCTGGTGAACGGGCTGGCGCTGTTCCATGGCCTTGGCTGTCCGGTGATGCTGGGTGCCAGTCGCAAGCGGATCATCGGTGCGCTGTCGAACGAGGCACCGGCCGACCAGCGGCTGGGCGGATCGGTCGCGCTGGCGCTGGCCGGGGTCGAGCGCGGCGCGCAGATCGTGCGGGTCCACGACGTGGCGGAAACGGTGCAGGCGATCCGGGTATGGCGCGGCTTGCGCGATGCGGCCTTGGTCGCGCCATAGGGCGTCCGCTATAGGGGCGGGCATGGTTCGCGTTCTCCTGTTGCTCGCCGCGCTCTCGGCGCTGTTCGCCGATACGGCCCATGCCCAGCAGAACGGCTTCGATCTGGCCGGTCCCGACGTGTCGGTCATGGTCCGGCGGGGCGACGTCGAGCTGCCGGTCGCGGCGGTTCCGGCGCTGCGCGGGGGCGATACGCTGACGGCGAAGGCGTTGCTGCCTGCCGATCAATCGGCGCGCTATCTGCTGGTCGTCGCTTTCCTGCGCGGGGCGACCAATCCGCCGCCCAAGGACTGGTTCACGTCGGTCGAGACGTGGAACAAGAAGAAGAACGTCCTGACCGTGACGGTGCCCGAGGGTGCCGAGCAGGTGCTGTTGTTCCTCGCCCCCGAAGCGGGCGGCGGCTTTTCGGCGGTGCGTGGCGCGGTGCGCGGGCGGCCGGGCGTGTTCGTACGCGCGGCGCAGGATCTGTATCAGGCGTCGCTCGACCGGCAGCGGCTGGATGCGTTCGTCGGCGCGATCGGCCGGATCGGTGAGCGTGCGCCCGAACGGCTCGCCACCGCCGCGCCGGTGCTGGCCGATGCGCTGCGGATCAAGCTGAACGCCGATTGCCTGCTGCGCCAGCGCGCGTTGCAGGCGGCGTGCCTGACCCAGCAGCGCGACTCGCTCGTGTTGCAGGCGCAACGCGGCGCGACCCTGACCGAAACGCTGACCGGCACCCCGGTCGACCTTGCGTATCGCGTGGCGGCGACGCGGGAGGGTGGGGCGGGCTATTACAGCCCCTATATCGGGCTGGCGCGCGATCTGGCGCGGCTGTTCGGGGCGTTTCGTACCGCGCAATATCAATATCTTCCCGCATTGGCGCTGGGGCAGGGGCAGGCGATCCACCTGCAATTGAACAGCGCCCCGTCTTTCCAGAATCCGCGATCGGTGCTGGTCGCGCCATTGCCGCCGATCGGCGCCGCACCGCCGCCTTTGTGGCGGTCGAGTGCGCCGGGGGCGCTCTGTCTGGCGAAGCCCGATCTGGTGCTGCCGATCGATGACGCGTCGCTGCTGTTCGCCACCGATTATGCGCGCGATCTGGTGCTGCGCGTCACCGCCGTCGATGGCCGGGTGTCGACACTGCCGCTGACCGCCGATGCCGAGCGTGGCGGGCTGGTGCTGGCCAATGGCGGGTCGCAGGTGGCGGGGCCGGTGACCGAGGCGGTGGTACAGGGACGCTGGGGCTTCGACGCGTTCAGCGGTCCGCGCGTGCCGGCGCAGCTCGACGGTCCCGGTGCGTGGACCGCGCAGCCCGATGCGACAGTGATCGTCGGGCGCGACCATCCGCTGGTGCTGCGCGGCGGGGCGGCGGCATGCGTCGCCGGGCTGACGCTGCGCGATGCGGGTGGGCTCAGTCGCTCGCTGACGTGGAAGTCGGCCGCGCCCGACGTGCTCGACGTGACGCTGCCCCTCGTCAAGACCCGGCCGGGGACGCTGACGCTGACCGTCGTTCGATTCGGCGCGGTCGCCCCCGATCAGATTGCGCTGACCGGTCGCGCCGAGCCGAGCCGGCTCGATCGGTTCACCATCCATGCCGGCGACCGGGACGGCGTGCTGGAGGGGGCACGGCTCGATCAGGTGACGGGACTGACGCTGGGCGGTACGCGCTTCGCGGCGGGTGCGCTGACGCGGGTCGGGGAGGGCGATCGGCTGACGCTGACCGCCGGGCAGGCGGTGACCGAACCGGCGGACGGCGCGGCGGTGCAACTACGCGATGGTCGTACCGCAACGGTGGCCGTAACGGTCGCGCCGGCACGGCCGGTCGCGACGTTGCTCGACCGGCGTGTCGTCTATGCGCCGCCCGCTGGAGCGTTGCCGATCGACCTGCCCGACGGGCTGGTGCCGACCGGTGCGACGCTGACCTTCTCGACCCGCATCGCCGGTGGTCTGAGCGGCGGCGAGGACGGGATCGAGATCGCGAACGGTGACGTCGCCAGGCGGCTGACCATCGCGTCCGGCGCGGTACAGCGGATCGGCGACGATATCGCGGTGGCGACGATCGCGCCGCAAGCGGCGTTCGGCGCGGGCGCGGCGGGATCGCTGCGCTTCCGGGCATGGCGCGGCGGTGCGGCGGGGGCGTGGCAGCCGCTGGGGACGCTGGTCCGCCTGCCGGTGCTGACCGGCATCGCCTGTCGCGAGCGCTGTACGGTGAGCGGGCGCGACCTGTTCGTCGTCGCCGCGATCGGGACGACCCCGGACATGAAGGATGCAACGCCGCTGCCCGCCGGGTTCGTCGGCGGATCGGTCGATGTGCCGGGCACGCAGGACATGCTGACCCTGCGGCTGCACGACGCGCCGGACGCGGTGCTGCGGGTAAAAGTGCCGGCGAAATAAGGGGGAGGGCGAGTGATTCGCCCGAACTCTCTGGTCGGGGCGACAGGATTCGAACCTGCGACCCCCACACCCCCAGTGTGATGCGCTACCAGGCTGCGCTACGCCCCGATCAGAGAGGGCGTGCCTTTAGGCCTGCTTTTCGGCCCATGCAAGCCCGAAGCGTGCGAGCGGGCAAATGTTGCGTGCGACCCGTGCAGATGATAGCTGCCCGCAATTGACAGGATGCCGTGTTCGCGGCGTCCGCTATCTCGGACATTCAGGCCAGCAATGCTCGTACCTTCCGCTTTCGCCCAGTCCGCCGCCGCGCCCGCGGCATCGGGTGGTATCTTCGGCACGCTGATCGGCGTCGCGCCGCTGCTGCTGATCTTCGTCGCCTTCTACTTCCTGTTGATCCGTCCGCAGTCGAAGCGGATGAAGACGCTGCAGGCGTCGATTGCCGCCGTGAAGCGCGGCGACAGCATCGTCACCGCCGGCGGCATCATCGGCAAGGTGACCAAGGTCGAGGACACGTTCGTCGAGGTCGAGATCGCCGCCAACACCCGCGTCCGCGTGGTCAAGGCGACCATCGCCGAAGTCACGCCGCCCGCCGGCGCCAAACCCGCGAACGACTGATGCTCGACTTTCCGCGCTGGAAACGGATCGCCATCTGGGCATCCGTCATCCTGTTGTCGCTGTTCGCCATCCCGAGTCTGCTGCCCGAATCCATGCGGGCGAAGCTGCCTTCATGGTATGCGTCGCAGACGATCAATCTTGGCCTCGATCTGGCGGGAGGCAGCTACATCCTGCTCGAAGCGAAGACCGAAGACGTCGCCGCGACCCAGATCGAGGCGATGCGCGAACGCATTTCGACCGAGATGCGCCGCCAGCCGCGCGTCGCGATCGGCGATATCTCGACGCGGGGCGGGCAGATCAGCTTCATGGTCCGCGACGCGAGCCAGGTCGATGCCGCACGCGAAAAGCTGCTCAGCCTGACCGGCGGCGGCGCGGGCATGACCGGCCAGCGCGAATGGGATATCGAAGTACGCGACACCACGCGCTTCGTGCTGACCCCGACCCAGCCCGGCCTGCGCCTGACCGTCGAGAATGCGATGAAGGACGCGACCGAGGTCGTGCGTCGCCGTATCGACGAACTGGGCACCCGCGAGCCGACGATCATCCAGCAGGGCACCAACCGCATCGTCGTGCAGGTCCCCGGCCTGTCCGATCCGAAGGCGCTGAAGGACCTGCTCGGCAAGACCGCGCGGCTCGAATTCAAGCTGGTCGACCTGACCGCCGATCCGCAGGCGGTTGCCCGTGGACAGGCACCGGCCGGCAGCCAGATCCTGCCCTATCCGGCGCAGGGCGGCGGCATTGCGGTCAAGCGGTCGACGATCATCTCGGGCGATCAGCTCGCCGATGCGCGGCAGACCTATGACCAGAACGGCCAGCCCAACGTCACGATCAATTTCAATTCCGAAGGCGGTCGCCGCTTCGCGAAAGTGACGCAGGAAAATACCGGCAAGCCGTTTGCGATCATCGTCGACAATTCGGTCATTTCCGCGCCCAACATCAACGAACCGATCCTTGGCGGCAGCGCGACGATCAGCGGTGGTTTCACCGTCGACAGCGCCAACCAGCTGTCGATCGCGCTGCGTTCGGGCAAGCTGCCGGTCGACCTGACTGTCGTGCAGGAAAGCACCGTCAGCCCCGAACTGGGGGCCGATTCGATCAAGGCAGGCGTCACCGCCGCGATCATCGCCACCGTCGCGGTCATCGCGTTCATGGTCATGACCTATGGCCGGTTCGGCATCTATTCGACGATCGCCGTCGTGCTGAACATCCTGATGATCCTTGCGGTGATGGCGTTCCTGAAAGCGACGCTCACGCTGCCCGGCATCGCCGGCTTCGTGCTGACCATCGGTACCGCGGTCGACGCGAACGTGCTCATCAACGAACGCATCCGCGAGGAACGGCGGCGCGGGCGTTCGGTGCTCCAGTCGCTCGAACTGGGGTACAAGGAAGCGAGCCGCACGATCTTCGAGGCGAACGTGACCCACGCGATCGCCGGGGGGATCATGCTGATCCTCGGCTCCGGCCCGATTCGCGGCTTCGCGGTCGTGCTGCTGCTCGGCATCGCCAGTTCGGTGTTCACCGCCGTCACCTTCACGCGGATGCTGGTCGCCGGATGGATGCGCCGCAACCGTCCGACCGACATCCATATCTAAGGCCCGGCCGTCATGCGTCTCATCAAGCTGGTCCCCGACAACACCAACATCCGCTTCGTCGCGGTGCGGAAGATCGCGTTCACCGTGACGCTGATCCTCAGCATCCTCGCGGTCGGGCTTGTGTTCGTCCGTGGCCTCAATTTCGGCGTCGACTTCATGGGCGGCGTCGCGATCGAAGAGAAATTCGCCACCCCGCCGGCGATCGACCGGGTACGCGCGACGATCGAACGGCTGGGGGTGGGTGAACCCGCGATCCAGCAATTCGGCGATCCGACGCTCGTGTCGATCCGCCTGCCGGTACCCGAAGGCGACGCGGGCGCGACCGACCGGCTGGTCGAACGCGTGAAGACCGCGCTGTCGACCGAATTCCCCGGCGCGACGTTCAGCAACTACTCGACCGTGTCGGGCAAGGTGTCCGACGAGCTGGTGACCAACGGCGTGCTGGCCGTGTTGCTGGCCATCGTCGGCATCGCGATCTTTTCGTGGTTCCGGTACGAATGGCAGTTCGGCGTGTCGACCGCGGTCGCGATCATTCACGACGTGCTGATGACGCTCGGTTTTTTCGCGCTGACGCAGATGCCGTTCGACCTGACCATCGTCGCGGCGGTGCTGACCATCATCGGCTATTCGATCAACGACAAGATGGTGATCGACGACCGTATCCGCGAAAACATGCGTAAATACCGCAAGATGGGGATGCGCGAGCTGATCGATCTGTCGGTCAACGAAACGTTGCCGCGGACGGTCATGACCTCGCTGACCATCCTGTTGGCGCTGACCGCGCTGATCGTGTTCGGCGGCCATGTGCTGCGTGGCTTCACCGCCGCGATGATCCTCGGCGTGATCGTCGGTACCTATTCGTCGATCTACGTGTCGTCGTCGCTGCTGATCTCGCTGGGGCTACAGCCCGGTGCGCCGGTGGGGGAGGGGACGGTCAAGGAACCGGTCCCGCAAAAGGGCGCGCGGTGAAGCTCGACCGGACCCGCAAGGGCGACGGTCCGGTCGTTTCGGGCCTGACCACCGGCGGGTTCCGGGTCGATGACGGCATCTACCCCGCGCTGCTGATGACGCCGCAGCGCGCCGATCTGTGGGAGCCGCCCGCGTTCGAGGTGCTGAATGCCGATGCGCTGGCGGCGATACTGGCGATCGATCCGGTCCCGGAGTTCCTGCTGCTCGGCACCGGCGCTACCCTGCGCCAGCCGCCGCGCGCGCTGGTTCGCGCGCTCGATGCGCGGGGGTTGGGGATCGAGGCGATGGACAGCCGGGCGGCGGCACGCGCATGGGGCGTGTTGCGCGACGAAGGTCGCTGGATCGCGGCGGCCTTCTACCCCTTCTGATCGACCAGTCCGGCCAGATGGTCGCGTAGCTCCGACGCATTGCGCTCCCAGCTATAGGCATCGACGGTCGCCCGCGTCGTCGCCGGATCAGTGGCCTGCGACAAGATCGCCGCAATCCCTTGCGCGAAAGACGCCGCATCGCGCGCTACGATTCGCCCCGCAGTGGAACGGGTGACCACTTCGCGCGCCGCCCCGGCATCGGGAATAACGATCGGCGTCCCGCTGGCAAGCGCTTCGACCCAGGCATTGGCCAGCCCTTCCGACGACGACGCCAGCGCCATGACGTCCGCTGCCGCCAGCAGGTCGGGCAGCGCGTCGTGCGGCATGGCCCCGCATAGCCGGACCCGGTCGCCGATACCCAGTTCAGCGATACGCGCCGTCAGCGACGCCTGATCGGGACCACCGCCTACGATCCACAAGGCGACGCCGGGTAATGCCGCCACCGCCTCCAGCACGATGCGGTGGCCTTTCCGCGGGATCAGCGCGCCGAGCGATACGACTAGCGCGCCGGTGACCCCCAGTCGCGCCCTCGCCGCCGCCCGATCGAGCGCACCGAACCGGCTGCGGTCGATCCCGGTGCGATGGACCCGAACCGGACGGTCGATCCCGGCGGCGGCGATATCGTCGGCCATCGACTGCGAGACGGCCAGCAAGCCATCGGCACGCTCGCCGGCCGCACGGACCTGCGCCGCGGTCGCCGGGGCATGGCCCCAATGATGGATATCCGCCCCGCGCGCCTTGATCGACACCGGCACGCCATAGCGCCGCCCCAGCGCCACCGCCGCCGGTCCGTCGGGAAAGAAAAACTCGGCATCGATCACATCGAAGCGAAACGTCTCGCGCAGCGCGTCGAGATGCGGGGTCAGGCACCGGACCAGCGCGCCGACATGGAACCGCCCCCGTGTCGCGGGCAGGTT
Source organism: Sphingomonas sp. Leaf67 (assembly GCF_001421965.1). Lineage (GTDB taxonomy): Bacteria > Pseudomonadota > Alphaproteobacteria > Sphingomonadales > Sphingomonadaceae > Sphingomonas. The sequence goes on along the minus strand of NZ_LMLP01000001.1, from coordinate 716,617 downwards.
CACAAAACGCGGACGATCGACTGCCAGACCTTTCCAGTCCTCGCGCAACGGCAGGCGCGCGAGCGAACGGTAGCCCGGGTGGAGCGAGAGGGGGAAGGGGGGGATGCCGATCGGGGCGACGACCCGAACCTCGACGTCACCCAGTGCGGCCAGGCCCCGTGTCTGCCGTTCGACGAACACCCCGAAATTGGGCCGGGTGGCATCGGGGAACAGCGTGGCCAGGGTCAGAACGCGCAGCATGTGGCAGCGTCATAGCCGAAAAGGATGAAGGCTTTGCCGCAAATCGGGGCGGCAAGAAAAAGGGCCGGAGCAGCTTGCCCCGGCCCGGTTCGCATCATGCGTTCAGCGTGTGGTCCAGCGTGATCTCGGCATTCAGCAGCTTCGAGATCGGGCAGCCTGCCTTGGCACCGGCCGCGATTTCCTCGAACTTCGCCTGATCGATGCCAGGGACGCTGGCGATCAGGGTCAGTGCCGACTTGGTCACCTTGAACCCGTCGCCATCCTTGTCCAGCGTGACCTTTGCCGTGGTTTCCAGCGTGCCGTCGCTATAGCCGGCACCGGCGAGCGCGAAGCTCAGCGCCATGGTGAAGCAGCTGGCATGGGCGGCAGCGATCAGTTCTTCCGGATTGGTGCCCTTGCCGTCCTCGAACCGGGTGTTGAAGCTATATTGCTGATTGTCGAGTACGCCGGACTGGGTCGAGACATGGCCTTTGCCGTCCTTGCCAAGACCTTCGTAACGGGCGGATGCACTGCGGATCATGCGGGAACCTTTGCGATGGGAAAAGGGGGCAGGCCCGTTGCCGGACCCGCCCCCTCAGAATTCCTCACGCCCGATAAGGTTCAACGGCAGCGGCCACGGCTGCCGCTCCGCTCGATCTCGCGGCCGGCAAGTGCGCCTGCGCCAGCGCCGAGCAGGGTGCCGAGCGTACGGTCGCCACGGCTGTCGATCGTCCGTCCGACCAGCGCGCCGGCCACACCACCGACGACCAGACCGGTGGTGCCATTGGGCTTGCGGCAATAGCGGCGACCGTCACGACCGCGCCATTCGCGATACTTGCCGCGACGCTGCGCCTCGGCCTCGGACTTGCCGACCGAGATGCCATGCTTCGAATAGGTCGCGCCGACGGGAGCCATCAGCGATGCAGCGGCGAGAGCCAACATGATATTGCGCATGGGGGAATGTCCTTTCGTCCATGTCGTTGTCGGCCAGTTTAACGCACCCTTCGCCTGACGGTTTCATGAACGAAACGACAGCTTGCGCCCGTCCCGCGACGGGACGATCCGTCAGCCGCTTGTCACGGGCGGATCAAGTGGATAGCGCGCCACCGCCTCGTACCATGCTCCAGCATTGCCGAGGTGGCTTTCGTACAGGATGAAGTGATCGAACCGCATCGCCGGTGACGCCAGTCCTGCATTCGCGCCGAGGAACGGTTCGGTCGGCCCGCTCGATTTGTTGAGCCGCGCCAGCGTGATGTGGGGCAGGAACGCCCGACTCTCGGGCGACAGGCCGAGACGGACGAGGGCGTGATCGACCTTGCGATGCAGCGCCGTCACCGCGTCGTGCGGCGTCACTCCCGCCCATAGCGCCCGGCCGCGCCGGCCCGCATCGAACTGTCCGACACCCGACAGCGCCAGATCGAACGCCGGTGCGCGAACCGCCTGTAATGCCAGTGCGATATCCTCCGCCACCGGCCGTTCGACGTCGCCGATATAGCGCAGCGTCAGGTGCAGTTGCTCGTCGTTCTGCCACCGCGCCGCCTCGACCCCGTCCTGGATGTCGAACAGCGCGTCGCGCATCTTGGCGGGCGGGCGAAGGGCGATAAACAGACGGTGCATGGCGGATTCTCCCGGTAGCGTAACAAAATGTTGCTCTCCGCGTTTGGCTTGAAATCGCCACGCTGGCGGACGATATTTCGAACAGCCGGCATGAGTGCCGGAAAGAGGAGTTTACAATGGCGAACTGGTCCGATCCCCGGACGTCGGCCGCACCGATCACCCGTACGCGCGACCGTGACATGGCGCGCGACGAAGGGCTGCGGTCCTACATGCTTTCGGTGTATAATTACATGGCGTCGGGCGTGCTGTTGACCGGCATCGTCGCGCTGTTGTTTTCGTGGGGTGGCGACACCTCGCCGGCGGCGGCGGTGTTCTACCAGCCCGGTATCCTGAAATATGCGATCATCTTCTCGCCGCTGATCTTCGTGATGGTGTTGAGCTTCGGCATCAACCGTCTGTCGACCGGTGCGGCACAGGGTCTGTTCTGGGCATTCGCGGCGATCATGGGTCTGTCGATGTCGACGATCTTCCTGCGCTACACCGGAGCGTCGATCGCGCTGACCTTCTTCGCGACCACGGTCTCGTTCCTGTCGCTCAGCCTTTACGGCTATACGACGAAGCGCGACCTGACCGGGTTCGGTACGTTCCTGATCATGGGTCTGGTCGGCCTGATCGTGGCGTCGCTGCTGAACCTGTTCTTCCAGTCGGGCATGATGAGCATGATCATCAGCGCGATTGGCGTGCTGCTGTTCGCGGGGCTGACCGCCTATGATACGCAGCGGATCAAGGGGCTGTATTATCAGGTCGCCGGCACCGATTTCGCTGGCAAGGCCGTGATCATGGGGGCGCTGTCGCTGTACCTCGACTTCGTGAACATGTTCCAGTTCCTGCTGTCGTTCATGGGCAACCGCGACTGATCCGGTCATCGATGACGGCATGAAGGGCCCGGCGGGAAACCGCCGGGTCTTTTCATATGCGGGGAACGCGTCGGGCGATCGTTTCGTTTTTGTCCCGAAGGAGTGAGGGATATGACCAACGACACCATGGGAATCGACGACAAGGCGCTTTCGTCGCTGTCGGTCGCCCCCGACGGCGACGAAAGCGAAGCGCACACCCCGCGGGGTCAGGGCGACGCGGGGGGCGATCACAGCATCGCCGGGCGGATGGAAAGCGATCCCGGCGATAGCGAGGCGCGGCTCGACCGCGGTCTCGACGAATCGATGGACGCGTCGGACCCGCCCGCCTCGACCCAGCCGATCCACAACAACCGCCCCGCACCCTCGTCGGGATACGATCCCGAACAGGAAGCGAAGCTGGCCCGCGACGGCAAGGCCGACTGACCGTACGGTACCGACTGTAAACGACGCGGCGTGTCGGCTGGTGCCGGCACGCCGCGTTCGGTATGCAAGGGGGCATGACGACCAATCGGTGGTTCCGACCCGTGCTGCGGGTCATCGCGGCGCTGCTGCTGGCGGTGCAGGCCGTCGTCCCGGCGCAGGCGGCGGTGACGATCACCTTCTGGTCGCAGGAATTCGGGCAGAGCTTTCCGCATGCGTTCTTTAGCTTTTCGGGCACCCCCGATGCCGGCGGGCCGGCAGCCGATGGCACCTATGGCTTTACTGCCAAGGCGATTACTCCCGCATTGCTGACCGGATCGGTCGGCGGACGGATCGACCGCCCCAAACCATCCTATATCGACCGCAGTAACGCGCATTTCTCGGTCGTGCTGAGCGATGCGCAATATGCCGCCGTCCGGTCGTTGATCGACGAATGGGGCGAAAACGGCGATTCGCACTATAACCTGAACCGCCGCAACTGCGTTCATTTCGTTGCCGAGGCCGCGCGTCGATCGGGGCTGACCGTGATCGAGGACAGGAAACTGATGAAGAAGCCGCGCTCCTTCACCCAATCCCTCGAACGCGCCAATGCCGGACGAGTGACGGTCATCGAATTGCCGGCCAAGGCCTATTTTGCATCGTTCAGGCCGCCGGTCGTGGCGGTCGGATCGGTGCCGTCGCCGCGCTGACCCCTTTCGTCGCAGCGTCAAATACGGCAGTCCTGCCGAACCACGGGTAACGGGAGTAGAGCGATGCGGCGGTGGACCATCGGGATATTGGCGTTGCTGGCGGGATGCGGACAGGCCGATGAACCCGATGCGTCGGTCAATCTGACGCAGGACGACTCGATCCTGCCGATGCCGTCGCCCACCCCCGAAACGCTGGTGACGATCCCGACCCGGTTCGTCGGGATATGGGACAGCGACGGTGCCGCCTGTGCCGCCGATCCCGCCGGGACTAACCGGCTGGTCGTCGCGGCGAACGCGATCACGATGGGCGACCGCGAGCTGCCGGTGCGCGGCATCACCCTCGCCGATGCCGGGGCGGTCGATATCGATATCGTCGGCGACCGTGGTGGCATCACCGAACAGCGCCGCTACCGGCTGGCGCTGGGCAAGGGGGGTACGCTCGACATGATGGCGGACGGTGGACCGGTCCGCCGAGTCCGCTGCGATGCGCCGGCCGGGGCGGAGGCAGCGGCGCGCAACGCGATCGCGCTAAACCTCGCCCCCGACGGCCTGCAAACCGTCGCCGGGGCCAGCAGCCGCGCGCTCCCCTTCGGCAGCCCCAGCGAGATCGTGTTGCGTGTGGTCGAAGCGGCGACCCAGAGCCTGCCCGAACGATCGCGCAACGAGACATGCGGCGAAGGCCCGCTCGACATCGCCACCTATCCGAAGATCGCCGTCTATTTTCAGGAAGGTCGCTTCGTGGGTTGGTCGGCGCGCGGGCGTGGGCTGACGACAATGAGCGGCGTCGGCATCGGCGCGAAGCGGGCGACGGTCGATTCGTCGATCGACGCGCCGGTCGAGGAAACCAGCCTTGGCCGCGAATTCACCAGCGGCGGCCTGTCGGGCACCTATGACGACAGGGACAATGTTAACGCTTTATGGGCGGGCAGCACCTGCACCGCCCGGTGATCGCGCCCGCCATCGCCGACGATGCCGACCGGGTGGTCGCATTGTGGCAGTCGTGCGGGCTGACCCGGCCATGGAACGACCCCCATGCCGATGTCGCGCGGGCGCTGTCGGGTGCGACGTCGACGATCCTGCTCGCCCGCGAGGAAGGCCACACGATCGGGAGCGTCATGGTCGGCCACGACGGGCATCGTGGCTGGCTCTATTATCTCGCGGTCGCGCCCGATCGTCAGGGGCAGGGCATCGGCCGCGCGTTGTTCACCGCTGCGGAGGACTGGCTGCGCGACGCGGGCGCGCCGAAGCTCCAGTTGATGGTCCGCAGCGACAACGACGCGGCGCTCGGCTTTTACCGTGCGATCGGGCTGACGCGGCAGGACGTCGTCGTGCTCGGCCGCTTCCTGACGGCGGACGGACCGACCTGATCGCCAGCTACTGATAGTCACTTGCAAAAGCAGTAGTGGCGGCGTACCCGGCGCGAAACATTCAGGGAATCGCTTCGTATGTCCGCTTTCGCCATCCTCCTCGCCGCCGCCACCGCCGTTCCGGAAGTGCCGCCGACCGAGGAGCCGCAGCGGGGCGACGATATCATCGTCACTGGCACCCGGACCGAGGGCGGCGCCGACTATGCGGTCAAGGCGCAGACCACCGCCACCCGCCTGCCGCTCAGCCAGCGCGGGACGCCGCAATCGGTCAGCGTGGTGACCCGCGCGCAGATCGAGGATTTCCAGCTCAACGATATCAACCAGTTGCTGGCAACGGTTCCCGGCGTGAACGTGCAGGCGCAGGAAACCGACCGCTTCTATTATTCGGCCCGCGGTTTCGACATTCAGACCTTCCAGATCGATGGCGTCGGGCTGCCCTTTGCCTTCGGCATCCAGAACGGCTCGATCGACACCGCGATGTACGACCGGATCGAGGTCGTGCGCGGCGCGCCGGGCCTGTTGTCGTCGACCGGCAATCCGTCGGCGGTCATCAACTTCATCCGCAAGCGCCCGACCCGCGATTTCGCCGCCTCGGCCAGCGCGCAATATGGTTCGTTCGACCATCTGCGGCTCGACGGCGATGTCAGCGTGCCGCTCACCAGCAGCGGCTCGGTCCGGGCGCGGGTGGTCGGCTCTTATTTCGACACCGACAGCCATCTCGACCGCTACGGCCTCCAGCGCTGGACCGGCTATGGCATCGTCGAGGCCGATCTCGGCCCCGACACCGTCATCAGCGCCGGCTACGGCCATCAGAACCACAAGAGCCGCGCGGCGATGTGGGGCGCGTTGCCGCTCTATTACAGCGACGGCAGCCGGATCGATTATGCCCGCTCGACCAACAGCTCGCCCGACTGGTCCAGCTTCAATGTCACCGATCGCCAGATCTTCGGAGACGTGACCCACCGGTTCGGCGACTGGACCGCGAAGCTGTCCGTACAGCGTCGCGCGATCGACGAGGATGACAAGCTGTTCTACGTCTATGGTGCCAATACGGACAACGACATCAATACCGCGCCCGATCGCACCACCGGCCTCGGCATCGTCAGCTATCCCGGCGCCTTCCAGTCCTTTGCGCGCAACCTGACGATCGACGCCAATATCGGCGGCACCGTCTCACTGTTCGGGCGTACCCATGACGTGATGTTCGGCGTGAACCGCTCGGCGCAGCGCTACACGCAGGATTCTGCCTATGACGGCGCGACGATCGGTATCTCGCTGCCGTTGTTCAGCGGCTTCGACGGGTCGTTCCCGGAACCGAACTTCCCAGCGTTCGACCGTAGCCTCGACACGCATACCCGGCGCGAGACCGTCTACGGCCTCGTCCGCCTGAACCCCACCGATGCGCTGAAGGTCATGGTCGGCGGCAATGCCACCCGCGCGTTCAGCGAGGGCGTGTCCTATACCACGCCAACCAATTTCGATCGTGCCCGCTTCCTGCCGTTCGTCGGTGCGACCTATGACCTGACGGGCAATATCAGCGCCTATGCGAGCTTCGCGACGATCTTCAATCCGCAGACGCAGGCGAACGAGCAGCGCCGCCTGATCGACCCGATCGAAGGCGACAATCTGGAGGCTGGTGTGAAGGGCGAATGGTTCGACGGCCGCCTGAATGCCAGCGTAGCCCTGTTCCAGGCACGGCAGAAGAATACGGCGGAGTCCGCAGGTTTCGACGCGACGATCGGTCAGACGCTGTATCGCGGCGTCGATGCCACGTCGCAGGGGATCGAACTGGAGGTCAGCGGACAGGTCGCGCCCGGGCTGCAAGCGACCGGCGGCTTCACCGCCATGCGGGTACGCGGTGAGAATGACGAACCGGTCCGCACCTTCGTGCCGCGCAACACCGCGCGCCTGAACGTCGTGTGGTCGCCGACGATGCTGCCGGCATTGAAGATCGGCGCGTCGGGCCAGTATCAGAGCCGTATGTATCTGGAGCCGGACGGTGTCACCGCCACTACCGGACAACAGGTGCGGATCACGCAGGACGGTTATGCGACGCTCGACCTGATGGCACGCTACGAACTGACCCCGCGCGTGGCACTGAGTGCCAATGTCCGCAACATCAACGATGCGAAGGCGTTGAGCGCGATCAACTTCGATCAGGGCTATTTCATCGCGCCGCGCACGGTGCTCGGCACGGTGCGGATCAGCTACTGAAGCGAGAAGGGGGCGGTGGTGCCGCCCCCTTCTCCTCACCCCGGCTTCCCCGACTACGAACCGTTCGTACCGAGTAGGGGCTGAGCTTGCCGAAGACCCGTATCGAAGTACCTTTGGCGGTCCTTCGATACGCCCCTTCGACCGGCTTAGCGGCTACTCAGGACAAACGGGGTTGCCGGGTAACCCGGCGCTACCCCACGAACGCGCGTTCGATCACATAGTCGCCGGGCTTGGCGTTCGACCCTTCCTCGAACCCGAGACCTTCCAGATATTCCGAAAAGTCGCGGATCATCTCGGTCGATCCGCACAGCATGATGCGGTCCGTCGCCGGGTCGAACGCCTGCGCCCCCCCGATGCGGGCGCTGAACAGCGTGCCATTCTCGACCAGCGCGTCGATGCGGCCCGTGGTGTGGAATTCCTCGCGCGTCACCGTCGGAACATAGGTGAACTGCTGCGCCGCCTGATCCTCGACCAGCGGATCGCCGGCAAGGTTCGCCTCCATCGTCGTGCGGAAGGCGAGGTCGGACACGCGGCGCACCGAATGGACGACGACGATCGACGAATACATCTCATATACGTCGGGGTCGCGGATCAGCGACAGGAACGGGGCAAGGCCGGTACCGGTCGACAGCATGAACAGGCGGCTGCCGGGCTTCAGCGCGTCGGTGACCAGCGTGCCGGTCGGCTTCTTGCCCAGATAGACTTCGTCGCCGGGTACGATCTGTTGCAGCCTGCTGGTCAGCGGGCCGTCCTGCACCTTGATCGACAGGAACTCCAGCTCTTCGGCATAGGCCGGGCTGGCGATCGAATAGGCACGCAGCAACGGCTTGCCGTTGTCGCCGGGCAGGCCGATCATCACGAACTCGCCCGAACGGAAGCGGAAGCTCGGCGGGCGGGTGATCGTGAAGCTGAAGAGATGCTCGTTCCAGTGACGCACCGAACGCACGCGCTCGACGCTGAGCGCGTTGGTGGGTTCGAGGCCGTGGACGACGGCGGTGCGGTCGGTCATCGATAATCCTTACGTCTTGACGCTGGTCCCCGGCGGCAGCCCGATCTGGCCGAGCATCGCCGCTGTCCGGGCCAGCGCGCAAAAGGTTGGTGCGATCGCCCCGTCGGCGACCAGCAGCGAAAGCGTGGTCCGTGCCTTCGCATCGCGACCCGTTACGAGATCGCGCGCCAAGGTCAAGAGAACCGATTCATCATCGGTCACAAGCCCGCATTTACAGTTGATCTGGATCGGTACGCGGGCATGGCCCGACAACTGCGTCATCCACGCGTCGAAATCGCCCAGCGCGTCGAGCGCGCCCGCCTGTGCAAAGCGTGCCGCCAGCAGTGCGGACGGGTTCTGGCACGCACTGCGCGCCGCCACCCAAAGCCGGATCGCTTCGAGCAGGAAGCGGTCGCCGTTCGACAATATCGATACCGGCCGGTCGATCAGATCGTACATAGAGCCTCGCTATTGATACTCATTCGCAGACGCTATCGGCAGGGTTTGCGATCGTCAATGGCTGTCGTGCAGCGGACCGGCACTTTGTCGCAACCGGCCGAAGGGGCGACGCGCGAACGGGATCGGTGACCTGTAAAGAAGATATTCAGCAATTCGGCGCATCGTGCCCCGACGAGGGAAAAGGGCGGTGCAATGAAGTTGAAGGTCCGGGGTCGCGTCAACTTGATCGGTGCAATGGCGGCGATCGGACTTGTCGCGCTGCTGTGTATCAGTCTGTTTCGCATGTCGGCGATCATGCACGCCGATATCGAGCGCAATACACGACAGGTCGTCGAAACCGCGCGGTCGGTCGTCGCCTATTATCATAACGCCGAACTGGCCGGGCGGATGAGCCGTGCCGAGGCACAGCGGGCCGCGCTGTCGACGCTGAAGGACATGCGCTACGAAGGGAAAGAGTATTTCTGGGTCAACGATCTGCATCCGACGATGCTGATGCACCCGACCAAGCCCGAACTCGACAATACCGACCTGACCAACAACCGCGACGCCACCGGCAAGGCACATTTCGTCGAGATGGCGAATGTCGTGAAGGCCCAGGGTGAGGGCTTCGTCCGCTATATGTGGAAGACCCCCGACAAGTCGCATGACGAACCGAAGCTGTCCTATGTCGCCGGGTTCAAGCCATGGGGCTGGGTGATCGGCTCGGGTGTGTATCTCGACAGCGTCAATGCGGCGGTGTGGAGCGCGGCGCTGTATCAGAGCGCCCTTGCGCTGGCCGTGCTGCTGGTCGTCGCCTTCGTCGCCTTCCGCATCGGCCGCTCGATCTCGCAACCGGTCGAGGCACTGTCGGCCCGGATGCGCGCGCTTGCGGCCGGCGACACCGCGACTCCGATTCCCGGCCGCGACCGCATCGATGAGGTGGGCGAAATGGCCGCCGCGCTCGAAACCTTCCGTGACGCGGCGATCGTCGCCGCCGATCGCGAGGCCGAGCAGCAGCGCGTGGTCGCGACGGTCGGATCGGGGCTCGACGCGCTGGCCCATGGCCGGCTCGACACCCGGATCGGCGGCAAATTGTCGGGTACCTTCGCCAAGATCGGCGGCGATTTCGACTCGGCGATGGCGGCGGTTGCCGACGCGATGCGCTCGGTCACGCGCTCGGCGGGCGGCATCCGCACCGGCGCGACCGAGATCAGCAGCGCGTCTGACGACCTGTCGCGCCGCACCGAACAACAGGCGGCAAGCCTTGAGGAAACCGCCGCCGCGCTCGACCAGATCACGGCCACGGTCCGGCGCACGGCAGCGGGGGCGGCACAGGCCAATACGACCATGAGCGCGACTCGCGGCGATGCCGAGGACGGCGTTCGCATCGTGCGCGAGGCGGTGACGGCGATGAGCGGCATCAAGCGCGCGTCGGACGAGATTTCGGAGATCATTTCGGTCATCGACGGCATCGCCTTCCAGACCAATCTGCTCGCCCTCAACGCCGGGGTCGAGGCCGCGCGCGCCGGCGATGCGGGCAAGGGCTTCGCGGTCGTCGCCTCCGAAGTCCGCGCGCTGGCCCAGCGGTCGGCCGACGCCGCCAACGACGTCAAGTCGCGCATCCACGCCAGCGGCAGCCAGGTCGAGATCGGCGTCACGCTGGTCGGGCAGACCGGCAGCGCGCTCGAACGCATCGTCGCGCGCATCGCCGAGATCGCCGATCTGGTCGCGACGATCGCCCGCGGTGCCGACGAACAATCGTCCGGGCTGCAACAGGTCAACATCGCCGTCAGCGAGATGGACGCGGTCACGCAGCAGAACGCCGCCATGGTCGAGGAAGCCACCGCCGCCGCGCGCAGCCTCGCCAGCGAAGCCGAAGCGCTGACCCGCCACGTCGCCCGGTTCAGCGTCGCGGAAACCGCCGGCCGCGACCAGCCCCGCACCCTACGCGCAGTGGCATGATCGACCGCGGCGCGTCGCCAAGCTAGACGCGAACGTCCACCCTTCGAAGAGGCGACCCGTGACCCTGACGCTGTACGGCATCCCCAATTGCGAGCAACCCGGCACGGTTGTAAGCAAAAGCTCGAATGGGTCGAACTACTGAAAGCGACGATTTTTGGTAGTCAGCCGCCTTTCCGCTTCCGGTAGGATTGCGATCTACGCTCGGCGCTGTTGCTTGCGTGAAGGCGCGCACCTTGTCGTTTAATTCGGCGAGCGCCGCTTGGAATGCTTCAGGGCTGTCGTCCGCGGCCGTCACGGAGAACCGGTGTCGCTTGCCGTGGTGATAGACGCCTTGAGACACCGTTGCTGCCATACGGCGACGATAGCACTTTCACGCGAACTTCAGCTATTGGGCAGATGCGAACGTGCTGTCTTTTTCATGTGCGGCTCTAGCAGAGGGATTGCCAGTGGCGTTGACGATATATGGAATTCCGGCCTGCGACACGATGAAGAAGGCGCGCGTCTGGCTCGACGGGCAAGGCATCGCGCATCGGTTCCACGACTATAAGAAGGCCGGCATCGACCGCGCGACGCTCGAAGTCTGGGTCGCGGCGCTGGGGTGGGAAGCGCTGCTCAACCGGTCGGGCACGACGTTCCGCAAGCTGCCCGATGCCGACAAGGCCGATCTGACCGCCGACTGCGCCATCGACCTGATGCTGGCGCAACCGTCGATGATCCGCCGGCCGGTGCTGGTCGCCGACGACTGGATCGAGGTCGGTTTCAAACCCGATCGCTACGCCGGACGATTGCTCTCGGCGGACTGATTGCGCTACGATTGCAGCTGCTCGGGGGCCGATGGCGATACCGCAGCGATTTGCCTGTGGGAGAGACATGGCTGAAACCCTTTTTCGTTTGCCGCCGCTCTGGTTCCGCGTCGTCGCCTTGCTGATGACGTTGTGGGGTGCGGCGGGTGTTTTCGCCTTTTACGGCCATGCGACGACCGGGCCGGCGCAGCTGGCGGCGTTACCCGACTATGAGCGCGGCTTTTTCCTCGCGCTGCCCGACTGGTTCGTCTGGATCTATGCCATCGCCACCTGGGGCGGGTTGCTCGGCGGGATCGCGCTGATGCTCCGGCGGCGGATTGCGAGCCTCTTCCTCGCGCTGTCGCTGCTGGCGGTCGCGGTGCAGTTCGGCTGGGTCTTTGCCGCGACCGACCTGATCGCGGTCAAGGGCGCGGCGGCGGTCGTGCCGTTTCCGCTGGTGATCTTCGCCATCGCGCTGGGCCAGTTGGCGGTTGCGCGCCATGCCGACGCCCGTGGGTGGCTTCGCTAGGGGCGTTCCGCTAGGACGCTGACCATGTCCACGACCTTCACCATCGACACCGCGACCAGCCGCGCGACGCCGACCCCCGCGCCGATGAAGCGGCTGACCATCCCCGCGATCCGCGCCGCCAAGGGCAAGACCCCGCTGGTGATGCTGACCGCCTATACCGTCCGCATGGCGCAGCTGATGGACGCGGGGTGCGACATGCTGCTGGTCGGCGACAGTCTGGGGCAGGTGATCTACGGCCTGCCGTCGACCGTGCCGGTCACGCTCGACATGATGGCGGCGCATGGCGCGGCGGTCGTGCGCGGCAGCTATCACGCGCTGGTCGTGATCGATCTCCCCTTCGGCAGCTATGAAGCCAGTCCGCAACAGGCGTTCGAAAGCGCGGCGATGCTGCTCAAGGCGACCGGCGCGGCGGCGGTGAAGCTGGAAGGCGGCACAGCGATGGCCGACACCGTCGCCTTCCTGTCGCAGCGCGGGATTCCGGTGATGGGCCATGTCGGCCTGACGCCACAGGCGGTGAACCAGCTCGGCGGCTATGGCGCACGCGGCCGCAGTCCGGAGGAAGCGGCGAAGATCGTCGCCGATGCCGTCGCCGTTGCCGAAGCGGGAGCCTTCGCGGTGGTGATCGAGGGGGTGGTCGAACCGATCGCGATCGATATCACCCGCCGCATCGCGGTACCGACGATCGGTATCGGTGCGTCGGCGCAGTGCGACGGGCAGGTGCTGGTTGCCGAGGATATGCTCGGCTTCTTCGAACGCACCCCGCGCTTCGTGAAGACGTTCGACGACATCGCCGGTCGCATCTCGGCGGCGGTGCAGACCTATGCCGCCGACGTCCGCTCGCGCGTCTTTCCGGGACCGGACCAGCTCTACGCGCCGAAGGATTGAGGTCGTCCGCCCGCGTCATCCCCGCGAAGGCGGGGATCCATAGACGCGACGCCAGCGGCTCCTGCCCGGAGGTCGGCGCATATGCATTCCCGCCTGCGCGGGAATGACGATGGTGAAAGCCAACTCCGAACGCCCCGTTCATCCTGCGAACACCCGCCCTCCGCCATGGTCTCCGCCCGGCACGCCCCCTACGACCATTCGCTTTCGTTTCCGCCGACGCTCGGCTAAAGGAGCGCGCTTGACCCATCCCCTGGAGCTGTTCCCTTGGCGTTGACCCCGCAGAACAACGATGCCTTCATCCGCGAAGTCGATGACGAAATGCGTCGCGAGCAGATGAGCGCGATCGGTCGCCGCTACGGCCTGTGGATCATCGTCGCGGTGCTGGCGGCGCTGGCGGCGTTCGGCGGCTGGACCTGGTGGCAGCATCATCAGAACACCCTCGCCGCCGAACAGGGGGAGAAGCTGGCCACCGCGCTCGACGAGATCGCACAGGGCCGCGTTGCGCAAGGGACCGCCGAGGTCGCGAAGCTGACGACGTCCGATCGCGACGCCGTCCGCGCCACCGCGCTGCTGACGCAGGCCGATCTGCTGCTGTCGAAGAACGACCTGAAGGGGGCCGCCGCCGCCTTTGGCAAGGTCGCCGCCGACGACTCGCTGGCACAGCCGTTCCGCGACATGGCGCTGGTCCGCCAGACTGCCGTCGAATATGACAGCCTGCAACCGCAACAGGTCATCGACCGGCTGCGCGGCCTCGCCGACAAGGGCAGCCCGTGGCTCGGCAGCGCGGGCGAAATGGTGGCGGTCGCCTATCTCCGTCAGAACAAGCTGCAACAGGCTGGCCAGACCTTTGCCCTGATCGCGCAGACCGACGGCGTGCCGCAATCGGTGCGCGGGCGGGCGGTGCAGATGGCCGGGTCGCTGGGTGTCGACGCGGTCGATGCGTCGGCCAACCAGACCGCCGCGCAATAACGCTTCTCCAGTTTCCGGAACCCCTTCGATGAAGACCCATCTCAAACTCTCGGCGGCGGTCGCGGCGTTGGCGCTGCTGGGCGGTTGCGGCGCCCTGAAGGGCAAGGGCCCGGCGCGCACCCCGATCGTCGGCCAGCGCGTGCCGATCCTTGCATCGGAAAATCTGGCGGAGGTCGATCCGGCGCTCGCCAATCTTCAGGTCGTGTTGCCGCTCGCCGAAACCAACGCCAACTGGGCACAGCCCGGCGGCAATCCGTCGAAGTCGATGGGCCATGTCGCGCTGGCCGATACGCTCAGCCAACGCTGGTCGGTCCGGATCGAGGGCGGCGATACCCGTACGCGGCTTGCCGCCGCGCCGGTCGTCGCCGATGGCCGGCTGTACGTGATCGACGTCAACGGCCTCGTAACGGCGATGGCCGCCGATACCGGCGCGACCGTGTGGACCGCCCCCACCGTCAAGGGCGACGAAAATCGCCGCGCGCGCTTCGGCGGCGGCGTGTCGGTCGACGGCAACCGCGCCTTCGCCACCGATGGCCTTGGCGATGTCGTCGCCTTCGACACCGCCGATGGCAAGGAAGTGTGGCGCGCCAAGCCCGGCGGCCCGCTGCGCGGCGCACCGACCGTCACCAACGGACAGGTCTATGTCGTCAGTCAGGACAACCAGTTGTTCGCGCTCGACCAGACCGATGGCAAGGTCGTCTGGACCCAGTCGGGCAGCCTTGAGTCGCAGGGCGTGTTCGGCGTCGCCGCCCCGGCCTCGGCGCAGGGCACGGTCGTCGCCGGCTTCTCGTCGGGCGAACTGAACGCCTATCGCTATGAAAACGGCCGGTCGGTCTGGGGTGACAGCCTGTCGCGCACCTCGGCCTCGACCTCGGTGTCGGCGCTGGCCGATATCGATGCCGAACCGGTGATCGACAATGGCCGCGTCTATGCGGTCGGGCAGGGCGGGCGCATGGTCGCGCTCGAACTGACGTCCGGTCAGCGGTTGTGGGAACAGAATCTCGCCGGCATCTCGACGCCATGGGTCGCGGGCGAATGGATTTTCGTCGTCACCGACGATGCCCGCCTGCTGTGCATCTCGCGCGGCAGCGGCAAGCTGCGCTGGGTCCAGCAGCTGCCCGGTTTCCGCAACCTCAAGAAGCGCAAGAACCCGATCGGCTGGGTCGGCCCGATCCTGGCGGGCAACCGCCTGATCCTCGCCAATACGCAGGGGCAGCTGGTGTCGGTCTCGACCGCCGATGGCAGCATCACGACGACGCAGGATACCCGGTCGAAGGCCGGTTATTCGCTGTCGCCGATCGTCGCCAACGGCACGCTCTACCTGCTCGACGATGCGGGGCAGCTGACCGCCTGGAAGTAGCCTACCTGCCTCACCCCCTTCGTCATTCCGGCGCAGGCCGGAATCCATGGATGGGGTGAGGTCGCGGCCCCATCGCGAGCACCCGACACAATGGATTCCGGCCTGCGCCGGAATGACGGCTGTGCGGGTGCAAGCGCGCACCCTCGACCCCCCGACCCAATTTCCCTACTATCGCGGCAACCCCGCACCCCAGGAATTCCCATGCCTTTACCCGTCGTCGCCATCATCGGCCGTCCCAATGTCGGCAAGTCGACGCTGTTCAACCGGCTGGTCGGCAAGCGGCTGGCGCTGGTCGACGATCAGCCGGGCGTGACCCGCGACAGGCGCGAGGGGGAGGCGTCGTTGCTCGGCCTCGACTTCACCATCGTCGACACGGCGGGGTTCGAGGATGAGGACGCCGCGACCCTGCCGGGGCGGATGCGGATGCAGACGCAGGCGGCGGTCGAAATGGCCGATGTCGCGCTGTTCATGATCGACGCCCGCGCCGGCATCACGCCGCTGGACGAGGAAATCGCCCGCTGGCTGCGCTCCGCCGACGGCACCGTCGTGCTGGTCGCCAACAAGGCGGAGGGTCGCGCGGGCGAGAACGGCGTGCTCGAATCGCTGGCGCTGGGCTTTGGCGATCCGGTGCAGATGTCGGCCGAACATGGCGAGGGCGTCGCCGACCTGTTCGACGCGCTGCGCCCTTATGTCGAGCGTGAGGACGAGCCGGAGCCCGAGGACGAAGGCGAGTTCGACCCTGAAACCGCGGTTCTCAAGCTCGCGATCGTCGGTCGCCCGAATGCGGGCAAGTCGACGCTCATCAACCGTTTCGTCGGCGAAGACCGCCTGATTACCGGTCCCGAAGCCGGCATCACCCGCGATTCGATCGCGGTCGACTGGGAATGGACCGCCCCCGATGGTCGCGTCCGGCCGGTCCGGCTGATCGACACGGCGGGGATGCGCAAGAAGGCGCGAGTTCAGGAAAAGCTCGAAAAGCTCTCCGTCGCCGACGCGCTGCACGCGATCGACTTTGCCGAGGTCGTCGTGCTGCTTTTGGACGGTACCCGCGGCCTCGAACTGCAGGACATCAAGATCGCCGACCGCGTGCTGCAAGAGGGCCGCGCGCTGGTGATCGCGCTCAACAAATGGGACATCGCCGAACATGCCTCGTCGCTGTTCAACGGCGTGAAGGGCGCGCTTGACGAAGGATTGGCGCAGGCACGCGGCGTGCCACTGCTGACCGTCTCGGCCGCGACCGGCAAGGGGCTGGACGTGCTGATGCAGGCCGCGTTCGAAACGCGCGAGGCATGGGGCCGCCGCGTCTCGACCGGCCAGCTCAACCGCTGGTTCGACCGCGCGCTGGAGGCGAACCCGCCGCCCGCCCCCGGCGGGAAGCGCATCAAGATGCGCTACATCACGCAGAACAACATCCGTCCGCCCAGCTTCGTCCTGTTCGGCACCCGCGTCGATCAGCTGCCCGAAAGCTACAAACGCTATCTTATCAATGGCATCCGCAAGGAATTCGGCTTCGGCGCGGTGCCCGTGCGTCTGAACATGCGGGCACCCAAAAACCCCTTCGACCACAGCAAGTGACGCATATCGACGCCCGCGGCATGCGCTGCCCCTGGCCCGCCATCCGGCTGGCCAGGGCGCTGCGCGACGGGGCGACGATGGTGGAGATCGAGGCCGACGACCCAAGGGCAGCCGGTGAACTGACCAGCGCGGCGAGCGCGGTCGGGGCGCGGCTGGAGGTCGTGCGCGAAGGCTTGTTCCGAATAGAGCGATAGGGCCTGCGGCTCATCACGCCCACCGACCCGTCACCCTGACCCTTGCGCGGCTTCCTCCCTCTCCCACCGGGAGAGAGAAGGGGCCCGTCCGGCGCAGCCGGGTGGGAAGGGTGAGGGCGATCTCGGGTGACGAGAAACGACTCTGTCCTACAACCGCCCGACCATGCCATACCCTTCGGCGTTCTTTCTTCCCGCCGAACCTGCCGCCCGCAAAGCCACGATCTCACGACACCACAAAACGCCCGCGAGTGTGACCTTTGTGACCTTTGAAACCGCTACGGCTGCGCTTCCCAGGGTTTATCCCGCAAATTCAGATGCGTAATCCCCCGCGCCTTCAACCGCGGCCCAAGGAACCGGTAGAAATACCAGTCCTTCGCCGCGAACGGCGTCGCATGGTACAAGAGCCGCTCGGCCAGCGTCCACCGCACCCGCCGCCGGTCCGCCCTGCGCGGCGACGGCGTTGCCCAGAAGCGGAAGGGATAGACCACCCGTCCGAGCTTCGCGACGCGCTGCATGACCTCATGGTCGAGCAGGACATAGGGCCAGAGCGCTTCCGAAAAGCCGCCCGCCTTCACCAGCGCCTGCGTCCGAAACGCCTGCCCATAACCGCCGGTATGCGTCTGCTTCGAGAGCAGTCGCGTCACGATCCCCGAATAGAGCGCCCGCCGCAACGGTTGCCCCAACGCATCGACGCCCAGCGCCATCACCGCCACGACGCGCCGGTCGGCATCGAACGCTCGCTGCGCCTCGGCCAGATAGTGCGGCGGGTACCACGTATCGGCATCGCCGAACGCACAGAATTCGGTGGTCAATTCGGCCATCGCCGTTTCCAGCGCATGGATCTTGCCCGGCCGCGCTTCGGACCGATGGATGACCTCGATCCCCGCCGCGGCGAACCCGCGCGCGACCGCATCCGACCCGTCGGTCGACCCGTTATCGACCAGCACCAGCCGGAACGGCACCGTCTGCCCGGCAAGCGCCGCCAGCGTCGCCGGCAGGAAATCGACTTCGTTGTAATAGGCGATGACGAAGGTCCAGCGCGTCACGCCGCGACCTCGATCAGCGTCCGACACGCCGCCTCCGACGATCGCGGCCCATGCGTCGCGACCGCATGCGCCCGCGCCGCCGTACCCATTGCCTCGACCGCCGCCGGATCGGCCAGCAGGGCGGCCACCTTGTCGCGATAGTCATTGTCCCGGACCAGCAGCCCGCACGTATCGGGGATGACATCCGCCCCGATCCGGTCGTCGAACGCCACTACCGGCAGACCGCACGCCATCGCCTCCGGAATGGCGCGCGGGAAATAGTCGCGGCGTCCGGCATGGAAGAACAGCCGCGCCTGCGCCAGCATCGCCGGCACCTGCCCGTTGGGAACGTGCCCCAGCCATGCGACCTTCGGAAAGCGTGCGCGCAGTTCCGCCGCCTGCGGTCCGTCGCCGATCACCGCCACCCGCAGCGTCTCGGCCAGCGCCGCGATCTCGTCGAACTTCTTGTACGGGCTCAACCGGCTGGTGGCGATCACGTCGAACCGCTTCCCGGCCGCCATGGGCGCGAAGCGATCGGTGTCGATCGTCTTGGGCAGCCGCTGCATCCGTGCCGCCGGCACCGACCGCCGCCAGAAACGCCAGCCGGGATGGGTCAGCTTCGCCTCCTGTACCGATGTTTCGGGAAAGACGAACGCGGCATCCGGCACGATCCGGCTCCAGTAATCGCCGCCGATGATGACCGCGAACCGCCGCCGATCGGGCCGAAGCACCCGGGCGAACAGGTCGAACCCCGCACCGCCATTGCTGCCGACCAGCACGAACAGATCGGCCGGATCGGCGCGCGCCGCCGCGATCATCGCGTCGCTTACTTGATCGCGCGTCCTGGCCGTCGGGTTCGACGGCGCGAACAGCCGGATCGGGTAGGGCGCGACCCCGCCCAGCGCCGCAACGGTAGTGAGGGATGCGGGGGCCAGTGCCCATAGCTCGCTCTCGACGCCCAGTTCGGTCAGGATGCCCGGCATCCGCTTGTCGCGATTGTCCCAGCGGAGCCATTCGGCGGTATCCGCGACGCCGTGATGGCTGGGATAGGTCAGGACGAAGATGATCCGCATCGCCGTTCGGCTACCAGTGCGGGGTCGACAGCGCCACCCGATTGTCGAGTGCGCATGCTGCGGCTAAGGCGCTGGCGATGAACTGGTCGGATGACGGCGCGCGGGTGAGCTGCGTGATGGTGACCGCGAACCGTGCCGCGCTGGCACGGCGGGCGGTCGACTGTTTCCTGCGGCAACGCTGGGCGAACCGCGAACTGGTCGTCGTCGATGACGGCGATCAGGATTATACGCCGCTGTTCGCCGACATCCCCGCCGACCGGCTGATCTACGACCGCGTCGCCAAGACGCCGGAGACGACGCTCGGACGTCTGCGCAACCGCACGCTCGACCTCGCGCGCGGGTTGATCGTCGCACAGTGGGACGATGACGACTGGTATCACCCCGACCGGCTCGCGCGTCAGGTCGCGGTGCTCGAACAGGGCAAGGATGCCTGCGTCCTGCGCGGCACGTTGATGCATCTCGACGCGCCCGGCTGGTTCGATCACCCCTATGTCGGCACGCTGGAGCCGGGCGTCCCCGGCAGCATCGTCCACCGCGCCGATCCGCTGGCACGCTATCCCGAAAAACGGCGCGGCGAGGATACCGACTTTCTTGGGGCTTGGCCGATCGACCGTATCGGCGTGCTCGACGCGCCCGGCCTGTTCGTCCGCGCCTTCCACGGATCGAACACCTGGGAGCGGACCCATTTCGAACGCCGGGTCCGCAACACGCCCGCCGCCGCGATCGAATATGCGCTGCGCTCGCTGCTTCCCGGCGGCACGTGGCGTCATTCGCGCTTCCGGCTCGATCCCGAGACCCGCGCCGCGTTCGAGACGTTCGTCGCCGATTCGCGGGCGGCGGGAGTGTTCGCTTGACCCTCGCCGAACACGGACAGCGGCTGCACCTATGGTCGCAGACCCCGGCCGCCGCCTGGGCAGGCAAGGTGTTCCGCGCGCTGTTCTTCGTTGGCGTGCTGTTGTGGCTGGTGCTGAAGGTCCGCGCGATCGGGTGGAGCAACGTCGCCGCCGCCCTGCCGCGCACACCGTGGTTCTACATCCTGTTCGTCGTGATGTTCATGGCGCTGCCGGTGTCGGAGGTCGGGATCTTCCGCCGCCTGCTCGGACGACCCCTGCCGGGCGCGTTGCCGGTATTCGTGCGCAAGCGGGTCTTCAACTCGGCGTTCGTCGGCTATTCGGGTGAACTCTATTTGTTCGTCTGGGCACGCCAGCGGCTCGGCATCGCGTCGAGGACGCTGCTGCTGGCGATCAAGGACAATGCGATCCTGTCCGCGCTGGCATCGGCGGCGATCACCTCGGGATTGCTCATCATCTTCATGGCGACCGGTCGCGCCAAATGGATCGCCGACTGGCTCCATTCGGCGGGGGGGATGATCCTCGCCGGCCTGCTGGTCGCGGCGTTCCTGACGCCGTTGCTGCTGCGGTTGCGGAGCCAGATCCTGTCGGTGTCATGGCGTGTCGCCGGAACCGTGCTGGCGATCCACGTCGCCCGGATCCTGATCGTCGTGCTGCTACAGGCGACGCAATGGGCGGTGGTGCTGCCCGATCAGTCGTGGGGCGTGTGGATCACCTTCCTGACCGTACAGATGGTCATCAGCCGCCTGCCGATCGTGCCCAATCGCGACCTGCTGTTCCTGTCGGCGGCACTGGAAATGAGCCACATCATCGACGGTCCGCGCGCGGCGATGGCGGGATTGTTGCTGGCGGGTGGCGCGCTGACGCAGGGCAGCAACCTGCTGTTCTTCCTGCTGACCAGCTTCGAACGCCGGCGCGGGACCTTGCCCGTGGCCGATCCCGATCCGGCGTTCGAAGCGGAGATCGCCACGCCGGCGGTGCCGCCGGCGGGCGAATAGCCGTTATGCCTGCGCCCGCTGGCAGATGAAGCGCGACAGTTCCTGCCGCAGCGGTAGCCCGGCGGTCGGGCGCAGCGGCCCGTCATGGGCGACGTTGGTTTCGACATGGGCGCGCGTGTCGGCGACCCCGACGACGTGGAACAGGTTGCGTTCGCAGTCGACTTCGGTGCGGGCATAGACGAAGCGGTCGCCGCGCTGCTGGCGCAGGATCGCGATCGTCGTGCCGCCGGCGGTCTTGCGCTGACGCAACAGCTCATAGCGCGACTGTTTATCCGATGGCGTCGGGATCACCGTGCCCTCCAGCGGATAGCGTTCGATCCCGTTGCCGGCGATCTCGGTCTCGACCAGATGCCGCAGGTCGACCTGCTCCGTCGCGTTCGTCGACGGCACGCTGTTCCCCGACGTTCCGCACGCGGCCAGCAGCGTCCCGCCCAGCAGGGCCGTCATCGCTCGGATCATGAAGCACTTACCTTTCTACCGGGACCAAGACATGTCCGCCAAAATGTCGCGACGCGCCGGCAATTGCCGCGCGAAGGGTCACCGTGATCGCAACGCTCCGACCGCAGTAAGAAAGGCGATGCCCCCCATGGCCAGGACGAGCCCGCCGATATCTTCCCAACCGATCGCCAGCAGGCGGTCGACCTTGTCGGCCCATGGCAGCGTCGTGCGAAGCGTTTCGAATGGAGTGGTCATTGCGCGTTGCAACATAATCACGGATCGCGGGATGAGAACCGCCAAACCGCGCGATCGCTCCCAAGACATCATAAGTTACATGCGCGTAAAAATGGAGAGGGCGACCGGCAACGTGATGCCGCTTGCACGACACAAAACCACCCCATACACCGTCATTCCGTTTATCGATAATGTCTGGGGGTTTCATGTTTCGTACCGTCGCGTCCGTCCTGCTCGCGTCCACGGCGCTTGTCGGGTCCAGTGCGTTTGCCCAGTCCACCGCCGCCGCCGCGCCCGCGCCGATCAAGGCCGCGCCGCTGTCCGCGCTGGTCGCGCCGGTGAACATTCCGTACGAAAAATTCACGCTGGCCAACGGCCTGACCGTCATCACCCACACCGATCGCAAGGCACCGATCGTCGCGGTGTCGGTATGGTACGACGTCGGGTCGAAGCATGAGCCGGCGGGGAAGACCGGGTTCGCGCATCTGTTCGAACATCTCATGTTCAACGGTTCGGAAAACGCGCCGGGTGACTTCTTCGACCCGCTGCGCTCGATCGGCGCGACCGACCTGAACGGTACCACCAGCTACGACCGCACCAATTATTTCGAAACGGTGCCGAAGCCTGCGCTCGACCGCGCGCTGTTCCTCGAATCCGATCGTATGGGCTATCTGCTCGGCGCGGTGACGCAGGGCGTGCTCGATGAACAGCGCGGCGTGGTGCAGAACGAAAAGCGGCAGGGCGACAACCAGCCCTACGGCCTCGTCCGCTACAAGATGACCGAGGGTATCTTCCCGGTCGGCCACCCCTATCGTCATTCGGTGATCGGTTCGATGGCCGATCTCGACGCCGCCAGCCTCGACGACGTGAAGAACTGGTTCCGTGGCCATTACGGTCCGAACAATGCGGTGCTGGTGCTGGCGGGCGATATCGACGCCAGGACGGCCCGTCCGCTGGTCGAGAAATATTTCGGTGCGATTCCGAAGGGGCCGGAATCGGTCCTGCCCAGGATCGACGTGCCGACGCTGGCCGCGCCGGTGCGCGAAGAAATGAAGGACCGCGTCGCCGCGACGATGATCATGAAGGTCTGGCCGGTGCCGGGCCTGAACGATCCCGAAGCGCCCGCGCTCGACGTGGCGATGACCGCGCTCGGCGGGCTTGCCTCGTCGCGGCTCGACAATGAACTGGTCAAGCGCGACAAGCTGGCGGTGCAGGTGTCGGCCGGTGTCCAGTCGCTGTCGCAGGCCGGGATGATCGTCGTCCGCGCGGTGGTCCGCCCCGGCGTCGATGCGAAGCTGGTCGAGGCGAAGCTGGACCAGATCATCGCCGACTATCTGCGCACCGGCCCGACCGCCGACGAGGTGGCGCGCGTCGCCACCACCAACGTGTCGAGCACCATTTCCGGTCTCGAGTCGGTCGGCGGCTTCGGGGGCAAGGCGGTCGCGCTGGCGCAGGGGCAGCTCTACTCGAACGATCCGGGCTTCTATAAGAAGGAACTGACCGCGCTGGCGACGATGACGCCGGACCGTGCTCGTGCCGCCGCGCAGAAGTGGATGTCGCGCCCGGCTTATACGCTGGTCGTCGTTCCCGGTGCCCGCGAAGGCTATGAAGAGGCGAAGGCGGTCCCCAAGGTCGCCGATAACGGCGTACCCGCTCCGGCCGAAGGTCCGGCAAAGGGCACGCGCGGCGCGATGCCCGCCGTGCCCGATGCCGGCGGCCAGTTGCAATTCCCCACGGTGACGCGCAGCCGCCTCGCCAACGGTATGGAACTGGTCTACGCCCAGCGCACCGCCGTTCCGGTCACACAGGTGTCGTTGGCCTTCGACGCCGGGATCGCCGCCGACGTGCCGGGCAAACTCGGCACTGCCGGCATGACGATGGCGGTGCTCGACGAAGGCACCACCACCCGCAATTCGATCGCGCTGGCCGAGGTAAAGGAAACGCTCGGCATGTCGATCTATGGCGGCAATTCGGCCGACCAGACGACGATCGGCTTCTCGACGCCCAGCGCCAATCTGAACAGTTCGGCGCTGCTGTTCGCCGATGTGCTGCGCAATCCGGCGTTCGATCCGGCGGAAATCGAGCGGGTGCGCGGTCAGGTGCTGGCGCAGATCGGCCAGCAGCGGACCAATCCGCAGGGGCTGGCCGACATGACCCTGCCGCCGCTGCTCTACGGCGCGGACTCGCCCTATGCGAAGCTGGCGGCGGGCGTCGGTGATCCGGCGGCGGTCGCGTCGCTGACCCGCGGCGATCTGATGGCATGGCGCGGTGCGTGGCTGCGGCCGGACAAGGCGAAGGTCTTCGTCGTGTCCGACCGTCCGCTGACCGAGGTGCAGGCCGCGCTCAACGCCGGTCTTGGCGACTGGCGCGCGACCGGCCCGGCGGGGACCAAGGCCTTCCCGCCGCTGCGAGCGGTGACGACGCCCAAGATCGTGCTGATCGACCGCCCCGATTCGCCGCAATCGCTGATCGTCGCGGCGCAGATGACGCCCCTTGAGGCAAAGACCGACACGCTGGCGGCCACCACCGCCAACACCGTGCTCGGTTCGGGCTTCCTCAGTCGGATCAACATGGACCTGCGTGAAGCGAAGCACTGGTCCTATGGCGCGGGCGGTGGCTATCGCCTGATGCAGAACGCCGTCCCCTATGTCATCACCGCACCGGTGCAGGCCGACAAGACCGGTCCGGCGATCGCGTCGCTGCGTGAACAGATCAGCGGCTTCCTCGGCAAGCAGGGCGTTACCCGGGTCGAGTTCCAGCGGTCGATCGACGGCGAAACCCGTCAGCTGGCCGGCACGTACGAAACGGCAGGTGCGGTGCTCGGGGCGATGCAGTCCAACGACTTCCTCGGCCGACCCGACAATTATCAGGCGACCCTGCCGCAAAAATATCGTGCGCTCACCATCCCGCAGCTTGACGCTGCGGCACGGCGGGCACTCGATCCCAATCGCTTCGTTTACGTGGTCGTCGGCAATGCGGCGACCGTCCGGCCGCAGCTTGACGCGCTCGGTCTGCCGGTGGAGGTGGTAGCGGCAACGCCGCCGTCCGCTCCGGCCGCCGCGGCAAAGTAGGGAGAGCGAAGATGGCGAATGTCGATGGCAGCTGGAACACGATCACCAAGTCGCCGATGGGCGACCAGCAGGCGACGCTGACCGTCAAGAGCGACGGTGGCAGCTTCACCGGCAGCTATTCCGGGGCGATGGGATCGACCGAGATCACCGATGGCAAGGTCGATGGCGACAAGCTGTCGTGGAAGGTCGCGATCGTCGTGCCGATGCCGATGACGCTCGACTGCGAGGCGACCGTCGAGGGTGACACCATTTCGGGGACGGTCGGCGCAGGCGCGTTCGGCAGCTTCCCGATGGCGGGCAATCGCGCCGGCTGATCCGCTGCGCCGAACCGGAAACGGCCCGTCCGCAGTCGATGCGGGCGGGCCGTTTGCGTTTGGTGGTGCCTGCGCCGGAAACCGTATCCCCGCGCAGGTACCGCGGGCAGGCAGTTTGCGATTGGTTGTGCCCTCAGCCCGGACCGTATCCCCGCGCAGGCGGGGACCCAGGGTGACGGATCGGAACGCCCTTGGCTCTGGACCCCCGCCTCCGCCGAGGGTACGGCTGATCCGCCATTCATGCGACCGGCCACGGTATCTGGACCCTTGCCCGCGCAGGGGTACGACCAGCGGCTCGGTTACTCCGCCGCCCGCGCTTCCGCCTCGATCTCCGGCAACCCCGCCGTGCGCGGGCGCTCCCCCGGATCGGGCGCATAGCCGGTCAGCAGCCGCGCCCCCCGGCCATAGGTGAACCACGACCACGCCCAGTGGACATAGACCGACACGCGGCTGCGGAAATCGACCAGCAGCATCAGGTGGACCAGCGACCATGCCAGCCACGCGATGAAGCCGTTCAGTTTCAGCCCGGCAATCTCCGCCACCGCGCGCGACCGGCCGATCACCGCCATCGTCCCGTAATCGCGATACCGGAACGTGTCGCTCGGCGTACGTCCGGCAATCTTCGCCGCCAGCAACGCGCCGACGAACTGCCCCTGCTGCTTGGCGACGGGCGCGAGGCCGGGCAGGGGGCCGTCACCGGTATCGAAGCTGGCGACATCGCCGATCGCGAAGATGTTGGGATGGCCCGGCACCGAACAGTCCGGCCGCACCTTCACCGCGCCGTTGCGCGCGGCATCGGCCGACAGCCATGCGGCCGCCGGGCGTGCTTCCGTTCCCGCTGCCCATAGCACCGCCGCCGCATCGATCCGCTGGTCGCCGACCGTCAGCCCGCGTTCGTCGATCGCCTGCACTTTCTCGCCGGTCCGCACCTCGACGCCGAGCGATTCGAGCATCGCGCGGGCCGCCTGCGACAGTTTCGGGTCGAAAGCACCGAGGATATGATCGCCCATCTCGCACAACACCACCCGCGTCGCGCGCGGATCGACCCGGCTGAAATCGCGTGCCAGCGTCGTGCGCGCCAGTTCGGCAATGGTGCCGGCCAGTTCGACCCCGGTCGGCCCGCCACCGACGACGGCAAAGGTCAGCAGGCGTCGTAGTTCGGCCGGGTCGTCGCATTGCTCGGCCCGCTCGAACGCACCCAGCAATGCTGCCCGGATCGCCAGCGCATCATCGATCGATTTGAGGACGAAGGCATGGTCGCGCCAGCCATCGTTCCCGAAGAAGCTGTAGCCCGCACCGGTTGCCAGGATCAGGTAGTCGAAGCGAATTCGCCGTCCATCGGCAAGGCAGAGTTCGTTGGCGGCAGCGTCGACCCCGCACGCCTCCGCCATCAATATGCGCGTGTTTGTATTGCGACGCAGCAGAGCGCGATTGGCGGTCGCGATGTCCGCCGGCGACAGCGCCGCGCCCGCCACCTGATACAGCAACGGCTGGAACAGATGGTGGTTGGTCCGGTCGATCAGCGTCACATCGGTGTCGGTTCCTCGCAGCGCCTGTGCTGCGGCGATCCCGCCAAAGCCGGCACCCAAGATGATGATCTGGGGTCGCATACCGCCTCCATCCGCCATTTTTGCGGGTCCGGCCGCACCCTGCGACCGGATCACCAATCCGTCAGGTCCGCGATCGTTGCGGGTGTTGCCGCGACGTCGCACCATCCTCGCCATATTGCCACCATGGTCCGGGCAGTGCCGCCATGGTTCGTTCATCGCTCTGAAAGATACCGTGGCCGTTATACCACACATCCCAGTTTCATGACGCCAGTGTTGCGATGCAATGCAACCTCGCCGGTGCTGCCGGGTTCAGAGGGGCCACGGACAAACCGGCACAGCTTCGATGCCGGGACCGTAAACGCTGATGAGGTTTTGTATGCGTAAGCTTTTCACCGTCGCTGCAGCCGCTGCCGCTTTCGTGGCTGTCCCTGCCTTCGCGCAGGACATGTCGACCACGACGCAGGACACGACGACGACGACCACCACCGAACCCGCCCCCGCCGTGACCGCACCGGACGGCACCAGCGGCATCGGTTTCGAACCCTATGTCGCCGTCATGGGCGGCTGGGAGCAGTTCGACTCCGAGCGTACCGATGCCGGCATCCCGCAGGTTCCGCGTAACGACAAGCTGAACGGCGCACTGGTCGAAGGTATCGTCGGCTTCAACGTGCCGCTGGGCCCGGTGTTCGTCGGTGCCGAAGGTAGCGTTTCGAAGGGCGTGTCGGGCGACATCGATTGGGATTACGGCGCAGCCGGCCGTTTCGGCTTCCGCGCCGGTGACTCGGGCCTGATCTACGGCAAGGTCGGCTATCGCTGGGTCAATTTCGACCGGTTCGGCACCGCCAGCCGCGACTATCACGAAATGACCTACGGCGCCGGTTTCGAAGTCGGTCCGAAGGACATCGGTCTGGGCGGCATCACCGGCAACTCGGGTGTCCGCCTGCGCGGCGAAGTGTCGACCTTCGGCTCGGCACACAGCTTCCGTCCGATGCTGGGTCTGACGACCCACTTCTAAGTATCGGCCGTGTTCGGGCGGGTCCGGCGTATCGGGACCCGCCCCGGTATCTGCGTACGGAATGAGGCTCCGGGCGATGGCTCGGGGCCTTTTTCTTTGAGGTATCTGCTGGCTAGGTGCATGATCGACCTGACCGGTAAGGATCGACGATGCTGACTGCATTGCTGTTCATGATTGCGGTGCAAACGGATTATTTCACAAGCCAATGTGAGCGACGGGCGTTCGGTTGCGCTTCGGGGCATGCAGGAACAGGCATCACCCAGCCCCACGCGGACAGGTATCAGCAGCCGTTCAGCGTAGCCGGTGAGCCTTCGCTGTACCAGCGGTCGCGTTTAGGCGACGGCGACGCCCTGCGGTTTACATGGCTCCCGACATTCCATCCGGCCGTGACGGTTCGAATCGAGGGGCTGACCTCGCCACGACCGCGCTTGATCGCGCATCGGCTGGAGGGGAGGGCCGGATTCGCCGCGAACGCCGTCGCCGATCGCGTTGATCGCTTTTTGACACCGCGTGAAATCACCGATCTAGGCACGCACTTGGCTTCGAACGATCCGTTTATGCAGGACGAGGTGCGGGATACAGGCGTACGAATGTTGGATGGGTCGCGATGGTTGGTCGAACGCGTTACCGGGCACGACTATAAGATTGTCGAACGCGCAAACCCGAATGAAGGGCCGATCTATACCACCGGCATGGCCATGTTGCGGCTGACCGGCTGGAAATTCGGCAAGATTTATTGAAAAAGGCCGCCGGGCGCGAACCCGACGGCCTGTTTCCCGCAGGACAACGGGAACGCTTATTCCTCGACGGTCACCCGACCGCGACGGACGATCATGCCACGCTCCGCCATTTCCTTGCGGAAATCATGCTCGGCGTCGGCGACCTCGCGGCGATATTCGTGCCACGCATCTTCCCGCGACGATGCGTCCTTGGCGCGGCGCAGATCGCTGCGCAACTCGCGTTTCGCTTCGGAGATGTCGGTCTTATAATCGAGATAATAGGGATTATAGTCCGAATAGACCGGTACCGAACGATCTTTTGCCAGCGATGGCGTAGCGATACAGGCAGTCGCGGCGGCGGCGATCAACAATGGAAAGCGGTTCATGGGTCTTCTCCCTTTTCCTGAACTTGCCGCGATACAACCCGCACGGTTCGATGACGGTTCCTTCATCTGCGGTTCATCTGACGGGCGCGGATCGGTAACTTGGCGGCACACCCATGCGCTTGCCGAAGCTGGTGGCAATACCGATTTCCATAGCATTCGCAGCAGGGGAAGAAGACGATGGCCGGACGCGTGAAGCGCAAGGCAGGACTGGCCGCAGCCGAGGCGCTGGTCGCGCGCACGCTCGATCCGATGGCCTGCGCGCTCTGCCGCCGCCCGATCGGCACGCAGGTCGAATGGCATCACCGCGTGCCCAAGAGCGAGGGCGGCCGCGAGACGATCCCCGTCCACCCGATCTGCCACCGCACCATCCACGCCAGCGCGACCAACACCGAACTCGCCGGCCCGCTCGCCGATCTCGACACGCTACGCGACATACCCGCAGTCGCAAAGTTCGTGAAATGGGTCGCCGACAAGCCCGTCGACTTCCGGGTACCGGTGCGTCGCGGGCGGTAAGGCGAGCGCCGGTCTGTCGTAACGAGGGGAAGCTTCGACCTTGCCAGTTCGTCGTCCCCGCGCAGGCGGGGACCCATACACGCCGCCCCGGCAACTCCGGCACGAACGCCAGCGCCGACGGATTCCTATCTGCGCAGGAAGGATGCAAGGGCTCGCCGCCACGCCCTTGGCAACCAGCATCATTTCAACTGTCCTACATGATCGGCCTTGGCCATCATGCCGCCGCTCCGGCCAGCACCCGCGCTTTTCGACATCGCAGATCGAATGCCACGCCAATAGCGTGCGAGTGTGACCTTTGTGACCTTTGGCGCAGCGGCCACGGGCGAAGGCCATGCCGCCGGTCGCGTCTACCGGCTCGGGGCAGCTTGCGCTGCCCCTTGCCCCGCGCTTATTCCGCCGCCACGCCCCCGAACATGTCGCCCATGCCGCTGGCTTCCTCGTTCGCAGGTGCCACGACCTTCGCCTTCTGCCGCTTGTCGAAGCCGTCCCAGACCTCGTTCCAGTTGCCGCGCGTCGCCGCCTTCGAATATTCGGTCGCGCGCTGTTCGAAGAAGTTCGCATGTTCGACGCCGTTCAGCAGCGGGGCCAGCCACGGCAGGGGATGTTCGTCGATCAGATAGATCGGCTTCATACCCAGTTGCCCGAGCCGCCAGTCGGCGATGTAGCGGATATATTTCTTGATCTCCTTCGCGGTCATGCCGTGGACCGGCCCCATTTCGAAGGCGAGATCGATGAAATTGTCCTCCAGCCGCACCGTCGTCTGGCACATGTCGGCGATGTCGTCGCGCACGGCGCGCGTCATGCAGTCGCGTTCCTTGCAGAAGGCGTGGAACAGCTTGATGATCCCTTCGCAGTGCAGGCTCTCGTCGCGGACCGACCACGACACGATCTGCCCCATGCCCTTCATCTTGTTGAAGCGCGGAAAGTTCATCAGCATTGCGAACGACGCGAACAGCTGCAATCCTTCGGTAAAGCCGCCGAACATCGCCAGCGTCTTGGCGATATCCTCATCGGTATCGACGCCGAAATTCTGCAGATAATCGTGCTTGTCCTTCATCTCGCTATATTCGAGGAAGGCGCCATATTCGCTCTCGGGCATCCCGATCGTGTCGAGCAGGTGGCTGTACGCCGCGATATGCACCGTCTCCATGTTGGAGAAGGCGGCGAGCATCATCTTGACCTCGGTCGGCTTGAAGATGCGACCATATTTTTCGTGGTAGCAGTCCTGCACCTCGACATCCGCCTGGGTGAAGAAGCGGAAGATCTGCGTCAGCAGGTTGCGCTCGTGCGGCGTCAGCTTCTGCGCCCAGTCGCGGCAATCCTCGCCCAACGGCACCTCTTCGGGCATCCAGTGGATCTGCTGCTGACGCTTCCAGAAATCGAACGCCCAGGGGTATTCGAACGGCTTGTACTGCTTGCGGGCTTCGGTGAGCGACATGGGGTTACTCCGGGGAAACTTTGGTTTGCTTTGAAATTTTGGTGCTCCCGCGCAGGCGGGAGCCTAGGGTCGCGAACGTCGTCGCTTGTGGCTCTGCACCCCCGCCTCCGCGGGGGTGCGGTCAGGTCTTTTCATGGCGTGCTGTTCCAAGACCACTGCGCGATCCCGAAGATCGCAAGGATGATCCCGAGCGCCAACGCCATCATCCCTGTCATGCCATGGGCATAGCGGCTCTGCTGCGTCCCCCGCGACCGGAGGCGAAGCAGCAGCCACAGGCCGATGCCACCCGCGACCAGCGCCACGGCCAGCATGATGATGACGTTCGCGGTCATGCGACCAACTGCGGGGACGTGCGTTTGACCGCCGCCCCCAATGGAGAAATAGCATGGCCGATCTCAGCAACATCAACGAACACGCCGAAGTCATCGGTGCCGATGGCGTCCATGTCGGCACCGTCGACCGCGTCGAAGGCGACCGCATCAAGCTGACCAAGAAGGACAGCGGCGCACAGGTCGAAGGGGCGGACAGCTCGCATGAAGGGCATCACCATTATATCGACGGCGGCCTCGTCGCCGAGGTCGAAGGCAACACCGTCCGGCTGTCCGCAAATGCCGATGTCGCGGTTACGTTCGAAACCGAAGAGGATGGTGCCGCCATCTGATCGATCGCGAACATCGCGACGGGGAAGGGGGCCGCGTGCCCCCTTTTTCATGGCCCGAACCGCCACGCCGTCAGACGGGACGGGTGCGCCGCCCCGCTGCCCGACGTGGCGAGTCAGCGATTTGCTTGAGCAAATCGCTGCCGCCCGCTTACTGACAGGCCAGGCACTCGTCATAATCGGTCGTCTCGCCCAGATCGAACTTGGCCAGCTCGGACGTATTGTCCGCCTCGACACCACCGGCGAACCCGGCGCGCTGCACCGACTTGGACCGCAGATAATAGAGCGATTTGATGCCCAGTTCCCATGCGCGGTAGTGGAGCATCAGCAGGTCCCACTTCTCGACATCGGCCGGGATGAACAGGTTCAGCGACTGCGCCTGATCGATGAACGGCGCACGGTCGCCGGCCAGTTCGAGCAGCCAGCGCTGATCGATCTCGAAGCTGGTCTTGTACGTGTCCTTTTCTTCCTGGCTCAGGAAATCGAGGTGCTGCACCGAACCGCCGCGCTCGAGGATCGTGTTCCACACCGCATCGCTGTTCTTCGACTTCGCGATCAGCAGCTTTTCGAGATACGGGTTCTTCACCGACCACGACCCCGACAGCGTCTTGTGGGTGTAGATGTTCGCCGGGATCGGTTCGATGCAGGCGCTGGTACCGCCGCAGATGATGCTGATCGACGCGGTCGGCGCGATCGCCATCTTGCAGCTGAACCGCTCCATCACGCCCATGTCGGCGGCGTCGGGGCAGGGCCCGCGCTCGGTGGCGAGGTGCATCGACGCCTCGTTCACCTGCGCGTTGACGTGGCGGAAAATCTTGAGGTTCCATGCCTTCGCCATCGCCCCTTCGAACGGCAAGCTGCGCGCCTGCAGGAACGAGTGGAAGCCCATGACGCCCAGACCGACCGACCGCTCACGGCTGGCCGAATAGCGGGCACGCGCCATCTCGTCGGGTGCGCGCTCGATATAGTCGGTCAGGACGTTGTCGAGGAAACGCATCACGTCCTCGATGAACCGCTTGTCGCCGTTCCATTCGTCCCAGGTTTCGAGGTTCAGCGACGACAGGCAGCACACGGCGGTGCGGTCGTTGCCGAGGTGATCCTTGCCGGTCGGCAGCGTGATCTCGCTGCACAGGTTCGACGTCGAGACCTTCAGGCCCAGATCGCGGTGATGCTTGGGCATCGTGTTGTTCACATGGTCGCTGAACACGATGTACGGTTCGCCGGTCGCCAGCCGCGTCTCGACCAGCTTCTGGAACAGCGAACGCGCATCGACGACCGCGCGCTGCGATCCGTCCTTGGGGCTTTTCAGCGCCCATTCGGTACCGTCGCGGACCGCTTCCATGAACGCGTCGGGGATCAGCACGCCATGGTGCAGGTTCAACGCCTTGCGGTTGAAATCGCCGCTGGGCTTGCGGATTTCGAGGAACTCCTCGATTTCCGGATGGCTGACGTCGAGATAGCAGGCGGCCGACCCGCGACGCAGCGACCCTTGCGAAATCGCGAGGGTCAGCGAATCCATGACGCGGACGAACGGGATGATGCCGCTGGTCTTGCCGTTCAGTCCGACCGGCTCGCCGATGCCGCGCACGCTGCCCCAATAGGTGCCGATGCCGCCGCCGCGCGACGCCAGCCACACATTCTCGTTCCACGTCTCGACGATGCCTTCGAGGCTGTCGGGAACCGAGTTGAGATAGCAGCTGATCGGCAGGCCGCGCCCGGTGCCGCCGTTCGACAGGACCGGCGTGGCCGGCATGAACCACAGCTTCGAGATATAGTCGTACAGCCGCTGGGCATGCGCGGCATCATCGGCATAGGCCGACGCGACTCGCACGAACAGATCCTGATACGATTCGCCCGGCAGCAGATAGCGGTCCTTCAGTGTGTCCTTGCCGAAATCGGTCAGCAGTGCGTCGCGCGAATGGTCGACCTCGACCGCGTGCAGCTGCGCGTCGACGGTGTGGCTGGTGCGTTCCGGGGCCGGGGCGGCGGGGGCCGGATCGGCGAATTGCAGTTCGTTCATCTGGGCATCCTGACTATCCTGGAAGGTCATCGTCCCGTTCCTCTTGTGTTCTAGCACGGAGCGATGCCCCTGTCGATTTCTACGGAACGTCCGCGCATGCCATCGCCCTTGACAAGTATCGGCGGCATTGGAGGTTCCAGCAGGCGTGACACAATACATAGCGCCCGTCCTGCGTCCGGAACCACTAATTGTAGGAAAGCGGCCGACGCGCAAGTCGGCAATTACAACCTTTGCCGCGCGGCTCGACCGGCTCGACCGCCGCTCCCGACGCGACGCGCGGCGATCCGCCGGGTTCGCGAAATGCAAGCGAACTTTTCGGGAACGCAGAAAAATTGCTATCGCCGGACGGGGCCTCCTGGCGGAACTTTATGCGGTTATCGCCTGCCGATATCGATGCGCGATACGGGTCTGCCACAACAGCAGCAGCGGCACGACGGCAAGCTCGATACCAAGCCCGACGACATGTCCTGTCGATGGCATGCCGATCGTCAGCAGCGACACGAGTCGCGCGAGGCCGCCGCCGACCACCATCGCGCCTAGCAGCCGGAACCGGCCGGTTTTACCCTCGATCGCCGGAATGCAGCTGGCAAAGGCGAGGCCGAGGACGAGGAAGATGCCCGAGAGATAGCGGAAATGACTGTCGAGATCGATCGCGGGAGCCGGTTGCAGCCACGCCGCGCCGCGCACGATGCTCAGCGTCGCCACCGACAGTGGGACGAGACAGGCGATCGCCACTGCCACCTGCAGCAGCGTTCGCTCACGGCGCGGCGTCACGTCCGCTCGCGCTCCAGCAGTTCGGCGCGGACGCGAATCGCATGGACCGACATGCGCACCTCGAACAGGAACCAGACCAGCCCGCCGATCAGCAACACCATCGACAGGACGAAGGCAATCGCCACCGCCTTGCCGAGGCCGAGGTCGAGCAGTTCGGCGATGAACAGCATGGCGACGACGGTGCAGTTGGCGACGGCCGACAGCACGACCAGGAATACCGCATTGTTGATGACGCGGATGCGCCGGTCGAGCAGCCGCAGTTCGAACACGTGCCGCGCATGTTCCGGCCCGATCGAGGACGGGTGCAGCTTTTCGAGGTCGCGGGCACGATCGACGATCCGCGCCAGTCGCCCGACCATGACGTTCAGGATCGCGCCGATCCCCGCCAACAGGAAGACCGGCGCGATGGCGGTCTGGATCGTCTTGGCGACGGTCGACAGGACAGGTTCGAATTCCACGCGCTTGCTATGCAGCGGCGGACCGGACCGGGCAAGGTCGTGTGGCGTGCGCAACCCGGGATCGCTACCCAATCGTAACCGGTTATGGGCATGATGCCGCCCATGTTGTCGCCCGCTTCCCCCTCCATTGCCCGGATGATCGCCGGATTGCCCGATGCGATCGATGCCGTCACCGCGTCGGCCGCGCCAACCCACCGCTTCCTGCGCCGCCGATGGTATGCGGCGGCGATCGACGCCTATGGCGGTACGGCGCGGACGCTGCTGGTCGAACGTGGCGGGCAGGCGATGGCGGCGCTGCCGCTGATCGGACTGGGACCGGCGCCGTTGCGGATGGCGCAGGTGCCCGGCAGCTACTGGCCGTTCCGCAGCGGCCCCGTCGCGCAGGATGCCGGGCCGGGCGATTTCGCCGCGCTGCTGGACGAAGCGGGGCGGCAGGTGCGCGGGTTCCGGCTGGGACCGGTCTATGACGGTGATCCGATGCTCGCCGGGCTGCTGGACGCGGCGCGCGCCGGTGGCTGGCGCGCCCTGCCGCGCTTCATCGCCGACAGCTATCTGCTCGACATCGCTGCGCAGCAGGCCGAAGGCGTCTGGCCGCGGCTGTCGACGCTGCGCAAGAATCGCTTCAACGAAAAGCATCTGGCGGCGCTCGGCACTCCCGACTGGTCGTTCGCCAGCGGCGCGGACTGGCAGTCCGGTCTGTTCGACGATCTCGCCACGATCGAGACAGCGAGCTGGCTTGCCGACCGCACCGATGGTCGCGACGCCAAATTTACCGAGACCGGCCATGGTCGATTCTGGCGGGCGGCGGCGACCGATCCGGTGCTGGCGGGCATGATGTGGATCGCGCTGCTCCGGATGGACGGAAAGCCCGCCGCCTTCTCGTTCGATATCAATGCCGGCCAGCACAAATATGCGGTCGCCAACAGCTATGACGCGACCTACGGCCAGCGCTCGCCGGGGCGGCTGCTTTATTACCGCAACCTCGTCCGCGCCGTCGCCGACGGCGTCACCCATGTCGACTGGGGTGCCGGCGACAGCGGGTATAAGGGGCTGATCGGTGCCGAACGGGGGCCGGCGATCCGCGACTGGCTGTTCCTGCGGCCCGGCCTGCCGGCCCTTGCCGGACGCGTGCTGGCGCGACGCTGGGCGCGATCCGGATCGGCGCGGTCCGGGAATGGCTAGGATCAGCGGCTTCGTACCTACGTTGCCGTGGGGCCACGGATCGGTCAACATCGGGACCTTCCGCAAACGGACAGATGATCTAGCATGACCGGCCAATCGCCAACCCCATCGCCCGACGCGCCGGTTCGGCCCGGTGCGCCGCAGCGGCCGGTCGACGACCATTGGCCGCGGCGTGATATGCGCCGCCCGGTGGTCCAGCCGCCGATCGACATGCCCCGCTACGTGGCGATCCTGTTCCTCGTGACCGCACTGACCCTGGGGGTCGTGCCGCTGTTGCAAGGGGCGTTGCTGATCTGGCCGGCCACGCCGATCGCGGTCGCCACGCTGACGCGACGTCCGGTCAGGCGTTGGCCGAGCATTACGGTCATCACCGTTGTCACGCTGGTCGCCGCGGGAGTGTTCGTCGGGCTGCCGCTGCTGCCGCTGATCGTCTATGCGTCGATCGACGCCGTGGTCATCCTGCTGGTCGCCGGACTGTTGCGGCGGTTCGATCCCGATCCCCGGTCGTTGCGCGGCTATGGGCTGGTGATCGTGACCGCGTTCATCGGTGCTACGGTCAGCACCCTGCTGGCCGAGGTGTTCGGCTGGTTCCTGCACGGCGTGGTCGTCCCCTACCATGCGGTCCAGTGGTTTGCGGCCATCGCCATGGGGCTGATCGTCCTCCTGCCGGCGCTGAAGGCGACGCGACGCGCGCTGGCGGAGGAACTCAGCATCCTGTCGCCGACGCTCGCGCTGCCGGTCGCGATGTCGACGATCGCCGCGCTGGTGGTCTTTTGCACCAGCGGCAACCCCTCGCTGTTCCTGTTGCTACCCTGCGGCGTGTTCGCCGCGCTGCTGTCGCGCTTCGTCGGCGTGTCGGCCTCGATCCTGATTATCGGCACCATCGCGACCATCGGTACGCTTAACGGGATCGGGCCGATCGTCGCCGCGTTCGACTCGGTCGCCGACCGGGTCCTCTTCCTGCAGCTGCTCATCGGCATCATCGCGATGACCAGCTTTCCGGTTGCCTCGCTCCTCTACGAACAGTCGCTGGCGATGAACGAGATCCGCGACAATGAACGACAATTGCGGATGCTGACCGACTATTCGACCGACCTGATCGTCCGCGTCGGTCGCGACGGCATCCGCCGCTACGCTTCCCCGGCGTCGCTGCGCCTGCTGGGCTATACGCCGGAGGAGATGATCGCGCGCACGCCCTATGCACCGATCCATCCCGACGATCGCAACCGCGTCCGCCGCCAGACCTATGCGCTGGTCCCCGGCGGCGAAAGCACTGTCTTTCGCTACCGCATGCAGCACCGCGACGGTCACTATGTCTGGCTGGAGGGGGCGTTCCGCCTGATCGGCGACAGCCGCCATAATTGCGAGCTGATCGGCTCGATCCGCGACATCGGCGAGCGGCGGGCGGCCGAGAGCAGGGCGATCGAATCGGTCACCCAGCTGGAGGAGCAGCAACGGTTGCTCGCCATGGCCGAAAGCGCGGCTCGGCTCGGCCACTGGCGACTGAATCTGACGGACAGGCGTAACCTGTGGTCGCCGGAGATATTTCGCATTCATGGTCTGCCGCCGGGCGAGGAACCGTCGCTGGATGAGTCGCTCGACTTGTACCATCCCGACGACCGGGAACGGGTCCGGGCCCAGATCGACCGGGCGATCACGACCGGCGGATCGTTCGCCTTCGACGCCCGGCTGATCCGGCCCGATGGCGCGATCCGCTGGGTGGCGTCGCGCGGACAGGCCGAACGGGGGCAGGGGGCGGAATTGGTCGGCCTGTTCGGCGTGTTGCAGGATACGACCGAACAGGTCGCGGTGATGACCGATCTTCGCGCGGCGCGCGAGGATGCCGAACGCGCGCTCGCCGCCAAGGCGACGTTCACCGCGACGATCAGCCACGAGATCCGCACCCCGCTGACCTCGATCCTCGCCGCTGCACAGCTGTTGCGCGACACACCCGACCGGGTCCAGCGGATGCGGCATCTCGACTCGCTCGAACAGGCGGGCCGGACCTTGTCCGATATCGTCGACGACGTTCTGACCTTCTCGAAACTGGAAGGGGGGCATAGCCAGCCCGAGGCGATCATGTTCGAACCGCGCGAACTGCTCGCGACGGTGACTGGCATGTTCGCGGCCGAAGCCAAGCATCACGCCGTGTCGCTCGACTTCGACGTACCCGATGCGCGGGTCATCGGCGATCCGGCGCGGCTGCAACGCGTGCTGACCAATCTGGTCGGCAATGCGATAAAATTCACCCGGCACGGATCGGTCCGCATCACTGCGACGCGCGAAGCCGGCGATTGCTGGCGGTTCGAGGTAGCCGATACCGGGGTCGGTATCCGCGACGACCGACTGGATGCGATCTTCGAACCCTTCGTCCAGGCCGACGCCTCGACCACCCGCAGCTATGGCGGCACCGGACTGGGCCTCAGCATCAGCCGGATGCTGGTCGAATCGATGAACGGCACCATCGGCGTCGTCAGCCGCCCCGGCACCGGCTCACGCTTCTGGTTCCACCTGCCACTGCCGGCCGCCGGACAGGTCGGACTGTCGGTGGATGCGCCCGTACCCGGATCGGACGCAACGCCGGCGGGGGGGCGGATGACGGCATCGACCGTCCTCGTTGCCGAGGATAACGATACCAATCGCTATCTGATCGCGGAAATCGTGCGGAGGCTGGGGCATCACGTCATTGCCGTCGAAAATGGCGCACGCGCGGTCGAGTATGTCACGGCGGCGGCGGGCAATCCGGTCGATGTCGTGTTGATGGACGTACAGATGCCGGTGATGGACGGGATCGCCGCGACGCGCGCGATCCGGGCGTGGAGCGGCGCGGGGGCCGGCGTGCCGATCCATGCGTTGACCGCCGATCTTTCGACCGAACGCCGCGCCGAGATCCTTCGCGCCGGGATGAATGGTATCCTCGCCAAGCCGGTCGACGTACCGCAACTACGCGCCGTGCTCGACCAGGTGGCGATGCCTGCCAAACGTCCGATCATCCCCTCGCCCGGTGCCATCGACCCCCACCGCATTCAATCGATCACCAGCGCACTCGGAACGGCGCAGCGCGACACGTTGCTGACGCTGTTGATCGAGGATGCGGCGCGGACCCCGGCGCGGCTGCGCACGCTGGTCGGACATGACCGCATCCACCTCGCCCGGCGGGAAGCCCATGCGCTGCGCGGAGCCGCAGCCAACATGGGGGCGATCGAACTGGTCGCGGCGTTGCAGGCGATCGAGGACGCGCAGGACGACGCAACGATCGATCCGGCGGCGCTGGACGAGATCGATCGTTGTGCGACCGCGGTGATCGAGGCGGCCCAGCGTGCGATGGCCGAACCGGTCTGACCGCCGGTGCTTTGGGCGGAGTGCGCGAAGGACCTGTCGACCTTGAACCACGACGGCGATGGTCGTTCCGGACGGGATTGGGGTGCCGCTTTTCCTTACGAGCAGGACCGGGTCGCCTCCGCAGGCACGCTCGGATTGACGAGAAGAACAGGTGGCCCGGCCGTTTCCGATCGAAAACGGACCCCGCGTCAGTGCTCATCCACGGGGCGATACCGATGCCCCAGCGTGGCCGGAAGCGGCTTCAGGCGTCGAACGCCTGTAGCGCCAGAACCGCCTGCGTCCGGTTCGTCACGCCCAGTTTGCGAAAAATCGCTGACAGGTGCGATTTGACGGTCGGTTCGGCCAGTTGCAGGTCATAGGCGATCTGCTTGTTCTGGTGGCCGTTGGCGATCGCGCGCAGCACGCGCAACTGGGCGATCGAAAGCGTCCCCATCCGTTCGGCCAGATCGATACGCGGATCGGCGTGCGGCATGTCCTCGACACCGGCCGGAACCCAGTGCTTGCCGGACAGCAGACTGCGGATGGCATCCATCATCTGGTCGATCGAGGATGATTTGGGAATGAAACCCTGCGCGCCGAGGGCGCGCGCCTGTGCGATCACGGTCGGCTCCTCCCGGCCGGATACGATCGCGATCGTCGCCGATGGCCGCACTGCACGCAGCAGGGCAAGTCCGGCGAACCCCTGCACGTCCGGCAGCATGAGATCGAGCAGGACGAGATCGTAATTCTTTTGCCGAACAAGGCTTTCCGCTTCGGCAAGGGTCGTCGCGCAATCCTTGGTCACGGTCGGATCGACCGCGCGTGCCGCCATGCCGAGCGCGGTGGCGCACATCGGATGGTCGTCAGCGACAAGAATATGCGTCATCGATCAACCCTTGTTCCCACTGTCGTTCGATAGCGGCGCATTCCACCTAACATGCATCAAATATTATTACCAAGTGATTGAGGAAGCTGGACTTGGAACGCTGCTTGCGTCGAAACCGGTCGTCCCGTGAAATACTGGTCCACGACATGTTCGATCGTACGCTCGATACCGCGCGTCAACGCTGACGGCACGGAAACCGTAAACCCGCGCGCGACAAAGCCGTCGATCGCCCAGCGGACGCAGTAATCGGCGGCGACGCCGACGACGATCGCCTGGTCGATGCCACGGTCAAGCAGGGCCGCGAAGAAGGCGTCACGGTCGATCGGTGGCGCGGCAGCGCGCGGATCGAACAGCGGCAGGTTGGCTTCCGCCCACATGTCGAACACGCCCTTCTCCAGCGTCCGGCACGGGATCGCGGGATCGATCGCCAACGGATCCAGCAGGTTACGCCAGCCTGCGCCTCCCCGGACGCAATGGATCGGGAATTGTTCGGCCTCCGCGCTCGTCGGATAGGTTTCGACGAAATGGGTGTCGTAGGTGAAGACGACCGCGGCCGTGTCGCGTGCGGTCCGCGTTTGCAACCATGCGGCCAGCGGCGCGACGATCGCTTCTGCGTCGGGGACCGGCAACGCTCCGTCCGGCAGGATGAAATCCGCCTGCGTATCCACGACGATGATGACCGCGACCATTGCCCGTCTCCTTCGGCTTCGCCTTGCATATATCCTATATGCATATATGCAAGGCGGATGGAAGAGCCTTCGCTCCTGACCGGCGATGATCCGGCGGCCTATGCCCGGCCGTCGATCACCGTCGATTGCGTCCTGTTGGGCGTTGCGGGTGGCTGCCCCTGCGTATTGCTGACGCGGCGAACCCGGCCGCCTTTCGTCGGACGCTGGGCATTGCCCGGCGGTTTCGTCGCGATCGATGAATCGCTCGAAGCGGCGGCGGTGCGGGTGCTGGGGCAAAAGGCGGGGCTGGCGGACATCGCGGTTGAACAAGTGCATGCCTTCGGCACCATCAACCGCGACCCCCGCATGCGGATCATCGCGATCGCGCATCGCGCGCTGCTGACGCCGGCGCGACTGGCCACGGTACCGCGCCATGCCGACCAGTGTCTGGCGACGATCGGCGCCGATGGCTCGATCACGGTCGATGGCGGTGCGGTCATGCTGGCGTTCGACCATGACGACATCATCGCGATGACGATCGCCAAGTTGCGCCGGACGATCGATGACGACGCCTTTGCGCTGGTTCCGGAGCACTTCACCCTGCGCGAATTGCAGGTGGTCCATGAGGCGGTGCTGGGACGGCCGCTCAACAAGCCGGCCTTTCGCCGCCGGATGCTCGAACGCGGCGCGTTGCGGGCGACCGGCGCGTTCGAGGCGGGGCGCGCCTTCCGCCCGGCCGAACTCTATGTCCATGTTCCGAAAGGCTGAACGATGGTGATGACCGATATCGCGACCCGGGTATGGAACCATGGCTGGCGGCTGGACCCGGTGGTGCGCAGCCTGCTCGACACCGATTTCTACAAGCTGTTGATGGTGCAGATGATCCGGGAGGTTCATCCGGACGTCCACGCGACCTTTGCCGTCATCAATCGGAGCAGATCGGTGCGGCTGGCCGAGGTGATCGATGAAGCCGAATTGCGCGCGCAGCTCGACCATGCCCGGACGGTCGGCTTCACCAAACAGGAACTGATCTGGCTGGCCGGCAACAGCTTTTACGGCGTGCGGCGGATGTTTTCACCCGATTTCGTCGACTGGTTGAGCCGGTTTCGCCTGCCCGCCTATGATCTGTCGGTGCGCGACGGACAGTATGAACTACATTTCGAAGGCGCCTGGGCCGAAACCTCGCTCTGGGAAATCCCGGCGCTGACGATCATCAACGGATTGCGGGCGCGGGCGGCGCTGCGCGATCATGGCCGGTTCGCGCTGGACGTCACCTATGCGCGGGCAAAGGCGCGGTTGTGGGACAAGGTCGAGCGGCTGCGCGTCCTGCCCGATCTGGTCCTGTCCGACTTCGGCACGCGGCGGCGGCACGGCTTTCTGTGGCAGCGCTGGTGCGTCGAGGCTTTGCAGGAGG
This sequence comes from Sphingomonas sp. Leaf67, assembly GCF_001421965.1. Taxonomy (GTDB): domain Bacteria; phylum Pseudomonadota; class Alphaproteobacteria; order Sphingomonadales; family Sphingomonadaceae; genus Sphingomonas. The sequence continues at coordinate 674,546 of NZ_LMLP01000001.1, read as the reverse complement.
GGTTGGGCGCGCGGTTCGTCGGCACCTCGAACGTGCTGCTGGCGATGCAGGCCGGGGTTGAGGCGATCGGCACCAACGCCCACGAACTGCCGATGGTCGAAGCGGCGCTGGCCGACGACGATGCCGGTATCGCTGCCGCGCCGTATCGCGTGCTGGCGGAATGGCAACGCCATTATGGCGGCAACCTGCTGATCGCCTTGCCCGACGCCTATGGCACCGCCGCGTTCCTGCGCGATGCCCCGGACTGGCTGGCCGACTGGACCGGCTTCCGCCCCGACAGCATGCCGCCGATCGAGGGCGGGGAGCAGATCCTGCGCTGGTGGCAGGAACGCGGCGTCGATCCCGCCTCGAAATTGCTGATCTTTTCCGACGGCATGGACGTCGACAGCATCATCGCGACCTATGAACATTTTCACGGACGCGTGCGCATGAGCTTCGGCTGGGGCACCAACCTCACCAACGACTTTCGCGGCTGCGATCCGCTGGGCGGTGAGGGGCTGGAGCCGATCTCGCTGGTGTGCAAGGTCGTCAGCGCCGATGGCCGCCCGGCGGTCAAGCTGTCCGACAACCCCGCCAAGGCGACCGGCGATCCCGCCGATATCGCCCGCTACCTGCGCATCTTCGGCGGGAATGGCCGGGTGGCCAGCCCTGTCGCGGTCTAGAGGCGGATGTACCGGAAATACCAGACTTCGTGACCCTGCCGCCGTGCCTTGCGCTCGTAGCGGGTTTCCGGCCAGTCGGCGGGGCGGGTCAAAAAGTCGGCGGCGGTCTGCGCCTGCCATGCGAAGTCGCGGCGCTGGTCCATGATCATCATTGCCCAGCGGCAATAGGTCGGATCGTCGGTGCCGAGCCGGAACTCGCCGTCCGGCCGCAGTTTCGCGGCGATCAGGTCCATCGGGCCGTGGTTCATCATGCGTCGCTTGGCGTGGCGCGCCTTGCGCCAGGGATCGGGGTGCAGCAGGTAGACGCGTTCGAGCGAAGCGTCGGGAAAGCGTTCAATCACCTCCAGCGCGTCGCCCATGTGCAGGCGGACATTGGCCAATTCGCCGTCGCGAATGTGGTTGAGCGCGCCGACGACGCCGTTGAGGAACGGTTCGCAGCCGACAAAACCGTGGTCCGGCCGCGCCGATGCCTGACCCGCCAGATGTTCGCCGGCACCGAAACCGATCTCGACCTCGACCGGGCGATCGTCGCCGAACAGGGTGCGCGAGTCGAGCGGACCGGTTTCGGGTACCGATACGCGGGGCAGCAGTTGCTCGACCAGCGAAGCCTGCCCCTCGCGCAGCTTGTGCCCCTGTCGACGGCCATAGAGGCGGCGGATGGTAGTCGGATCGTTCATCGCCGCGCTCCTACCCGGCGGGGTGGTGATCCGACAAGGGAGCTTCCGCGTCCGCCGGTGGTTCGGTTACCATGGGCAAGAAGCGCAAGGCGAAACAACAGGCGAAGCGGCTGGTCGATGCCGATATCGATGCGGGTCGCGGTGTGGCGGGCGAACTGCACGATCACCCGATGGTGAAGTTCGCCGGAATGCTCAGTGAGGTGGCCGACCAGCCGCCGATGGTCGCGATCAACCTGACCACGATCGCGGTAGGATTGTGGCGGAGCGATGCCCGGCTGACGCGGACTGGGGTTCGGATGCTGGCCGCCCACGGCCTTGCGACGCTGGCGAAGGCGGTCATCAAGGCCAATGTCGACCGGGCGCGGCCGAAGCTGTTCAGCGACCGGGAGGATCACCGGCCCAAGCCCGGCGATACCGACGAGGGGCCGCAGAACTCGTTTCCGTCGGGGCATACAGCGGGTGCGGTCGCGGTCGCGCGGGCCGTGGCGCGGGAATATCCGGATGCGGCCGGGCCAGCCTATGCCGGGGCGGCGGCGGTGGCGGCGATTCAGGTGCCGCGGGGGACGCACTTTCCGATCGACGTGGCGGTCGGGGCGGTGATCGGGCTAATTGCCGAGGCGGTGGTCACCCAGGTGTTGCCGGAGGCGGCGTAGGGTGGCCGGCGCGAAGGTCAAAGGTCACAAAAGTCACACTCGTGCGCAGTTGGCGCGTTCGTGACGTCGGGCCGATCGACCAGTCGATTCAAATACCTGTCAAAGATCTTTCGAACTCGATCGACATTGCCTGCAATCGGGTTTGCACTTCTGCTCCGGATATACCGGAGCGGTAGCGTGTAGGAAATCCTGCGCTGCGGCCGGAAGGGAGCAGCGCTCCGGATCGGGTCGCAAACTTTGCGACGGCAGTCCGACCCGCCCAACTTGCGACGTTGTCCCGGCGAAGAATTGGGATTTCCCGATGAATACGGGCGGCAGGCGCCGCGCAAGACCTAGGACCGAGCGACATTCAGCGATAACCACGGAACTTCATCATTCGCGCGCAGGCGGGAATCCATAGACGCCGACGGTTTGGCTGAATCCGCGACGCTGGCGTCTATGGACGCTCGCCTGCGCGGGAGTGACGAAAGGGGACGGACCACTATTTCTGCGCCCAGCGAACTGAATGTCGATCCCGCCTTAGGCCGTCGCTGGGGCGACGGATGATGTCGTGAGACAAACTCCGAACGCCGATCCGTCCATTGCCCGTCCGTTCAATGTCTTCCCGTCATTGCGCCGCCGTTGATGGTAATCGTCTTGTTGCCCCACGTACGCGTGGTGGAGATGGCGGGCTGCTGGACCAGCGCCAGCACTTCCGCCGGACGGGGCAGGGCGGTCAGCGGCGGGTAGTTCGAGGTCTCCGCCATGTCGACCAAGGCGACCGACCAGCGCTTGCCCCCCTTCTTGCCAAGCAGCAGGCCCGACATATCGGGCGCGACCCAAGCCCCGCGACCCGCATCGCTGAACGCCAGCAGATAGGAATCAAGGGCAGCGTCCCTGCGATAGACGGCACCGACCGGGCTGGGGCCGGGATCGCGGCACCATGTCGCCGGCTTCTGCGCGTCGGCGTCGGGTGTGTCCTTTTCCGCCAGCTTGTCCGAAGCCATCGACTGCAACATCCCGCCCAGCAGCCCCGACATCATGTTCGATTTCTCATCGCGAACCAGCTTCGCCTTTTTCGGGAAGTCGAGCGGAGTCGTACAATCCGCAATCGGCTGGGCGGGAGCCGCCGCGGCAAGGCCGGTCGGCCAGGTCAGCGCTGACAGGATGGCCGGCAACCGTGCGGCAATCCCCGCGCCGTCGAGCGTCGCCGAACTGTAGCGGACCTTCACCAGCCAGTCGCCCATCGGCAGGAGCGCCAGCCCGGTGCCACGATAGGGCGGCTTCGAGACCGACCACGCGCCCATCAGGCCGCTGGCGACGCTTTGCCCCGGCGGGGCGAATGCGGTCGCGGGACCGGCGGCGGTGGCGATGCCGTACATGTCCCGCCGCGTTTCGATCGAGGCACTGGCGCGGTCGAACCAGACGGGTACCGCGCCGCTGACGTTGCGATAGACATAGAGGGTGATCGCGTCCGACCCGCGCTCATAATTGGCGAATACGTCGAGTTCGTCGGTGCCGAATTGTTCGATTCGCCCGCGCGGCATTCCCTCCAGCATCGCCGGGATGGTCAGCCCGCTATGCCTGAAGCGATAGGGCTGGTCGGCAGGCGCGGCTATCGCATTCCTCTGCAGTTGCGCCACCGCCGGCGGAGCCGATGCCGCCGTCATCAACAGACCGATCGCCCACAGTCCCATGCCAAACCGCCGCATCACGTCCCCCTTGGCGGGCGGACATGAAAACGGGAGGTCCGCCCTGTCGGCGAACCTCCCGCAATTTCTTGTCCGTGTCGAGCCGTCTGGCCCGGACCGGATCAGGCGGCCAGTGCGGCCTTCAGATCGTCGACCAGATCAGTCTTTTCCCATGGGAACAGATCGCCCTCGGGCTTGCGGCCGAAATGGCCATAGGCGGCGGTCGGCTGGTAGATCGGCTTGTTGAGCGACAGGTGCGTGCGGATGCCGCGCGGCGTCAGGCCGCCGAGCTTGGCGATGCCGGCGATCGCGGTTTCGATCGCGTCGTCGGCGACGGTACCGGTACCGTGCGTGTTCACGTACAGCGACAGCGGCTTCGACACGCCGATCGCATAGGCGAGCTGGATCGTGCAGCGCTTGGCGAGGCCGGCGGCGACGATGTTCTTCGCAAGATAGCGGGTGATGTACGCCGCTGACCGGTCGACCTTGGTCGGGTCCTTGCCGCTGAACGCGCCGCCGCCGTGCGGAGCCGCGCCGCCATAGGTGTCGACGATGATCTTGCGGCCGGTCAGGCCGGCGTCACCGTCCGGGCCGCCGATTTCGAAGCTGCCGGTCGGGTTGATGTGATATTCGGTCGCATCCGACAGCAGGTCGGCGGGCAGGATATCGGCGATCACCGACTTCACATACTTGTGCAGTTCGGCTTCCTTGTCGCCCTCGTCATAGCCCGGCGCATGCTGGGTCGAGACGACGATCGCGGTCGCGGCGACCGGCTTGCCGTTTTCGAAGCGCAGCGTGACCTGGCTCTTGGCATCGGGTTCGAGGAACGGCGCGGCGCGCGAATGGCGGTCGGCGGCCATCCGGGCGAGGATCTTGTGGCTGTAATCGAGCGTCGCCGGCATCAGGTCGGGCGTTTCGTCGCAGGCGAAGCCGAACATGATGCCCTGATCGCCGGCACCTTCGTCCTTGTTGCCCGACGCGTCGACGCCCTGCGCGATATGCGCCGACTGCGCATGCAGGTTGTTTTCGAAGCGGAAGGTTTCCCAGTGGAAGCCCGACTGTTCATAGCCGATCTTCTTCACGGTTTCGCGGACGGTGCGCTCGATCTCTTCCTGTGCGCCATCGGCCCACTGGTCGTTTTCAAACACGCCCTTGCAGCGGATTTCACCGGCGAGGACGACGAGCTGGGTCGTGGTCAGCGTTTCGCAGGCGATGCGCGCTTCGGGGTCCTTCGACAGGAACAGGTCGACGATCGAATCGGAAATCTGGTCCGCGACCTTGTCAGGATGACCTTCGGAAACCGATTCCGAGGTGAAGAGATAATTGGAACGCATGGACTTCCTCTAGGCTAGAGGGAAAGCGCGCGGCCGTTGCCATGCCGCATATAAAGCTTTCCTTATATCGTCGCCCTAGCGCGCGCGACGGCGGATGGCAATCGCGAGGCCGCACAGCAAAACTATCGCCAGCAATGCCATCCAGTTGCCGACCCGCGCGAACAGGGTCGGGGGGTGTGGGGCGGGGATCGGGACTTCGATCGCGCCCGCCTGACCCGGGGGGATGGATGCGACGAGGCCACCGGTGGCGTCGATCACCGCCGAAATACCCGTCGGGGTCGACCGGAGGATGGGTAGCCCCTCCTCCGCAGCGCGCAGGCGGGCCTGCGCCAGATGCTGCGGCGGTCCCCAGCGGCCGAACCACGCATCGTTCGATGGATTGAAGAGCAGCGCGGGACGGTGGGCGCGGTCGACAACTTGGCCGGAAAAGATGATCTCGTAGCAGATCTGCATGCCGACCGGGCCGAAGCCGGGCAGCGCCAGCGTCGCCGGACCGGGGCCGGGGCGGAAGTCGACATCGCCCATGACGAGGCGCGAGAGGCCGAGCGGCTGGAGGATCGAGCGCATCGGCAAATACTCGCCGCCGGGCACCAGATGCGCCTTGTCATAGCGGCCTACGATGCGGGTATCGGGGGTGATAGCGAACACCGAATTGCCGGCGTCGGTCACCTGCCGTTCGCGCGAAAAGAACAGCGCGGTGCCGCCGACCAGCGCCGCATCGCGCGGCCCCAGCGTGCTGGCAATGCGCGCGCGCAGCAGCGCGGGGGATTGCTGATACCATTCGGGCGGATAGCCGTCCTCAAGGTAGAAATTGACGGTGCCTTCGGGCCAGACGATCAGGCGCGGGGCGGGGCCGGGGGTGCCGGACAGCTCGATCTGCCGGTTGAGCAGGCGCTGGTCATAGCCTTCGCTGCGGACGACCTCTTGCGGGAAATTGGGCTGGACGACGCGGACGCGCGGAGCGGTGGTGGCGACCGTCGCGGGGGTTCGGGCGATGTCGCCGGGGACCAGCATAAGCAGGGTGAGGGCGACGATGACACCGGCACGTACTTTCGGGCGAGGCAGGAGCAGCAGCGCGCTGGCGACGACGGTCAGGCCGGACAGGGCGTAGGTGCCGGTATAGGCGGCGAGGGCGCGGAGCGGGGTGGGCACCCAGATCACCGCGATCGGATTCCACGCATAGCCGGTGAAGACGATCGCGCGCAGATATTCGGTGGCGATCCAGCCTGCGCCGGCGATCAGCGCGAAGCCGAGATCGGGGCGTTCGCCGCGCCTGCCGACGCGCCACGCGATGCCGCCGGCGAGCATCGGGTAGATGGCGAGGTAGAGCGCCAGCCCGACTACCGCGACATAGCCGAGCGCGGGGGGCATCCGGTCCTGAAAGTCGAAGGCGTGCTGGATCCAGTTGTTGCCGATGGTGAAATGGGCGACGCCGAACAGCCACGAGCGCCACAGCGCCGCCTTCAGCGTCGGTGCGCGGTGGACCAGCCATAGCCACAGCGCGAACGCGGCCAGCGTGACCGGCCACCATTGAAGCGGCGCGAAGCCGAGGGCCGAGGTCAGGCCGGCGAGCAGGGCGAGGAGAGCGGACACGCGGCGTCTATCCGGCTTGTGGCGGGTGGGTGCAAGGGGGGAGCGCGGAGTCATCATCCTTGGAAAAAACCTCCGCAAGAGTCGCACACCTAACCCCGAGTCCGCCGTACCCCCGCGCAGGCGGGGGTCCAGAGCCAAGCAAACAACGGTTTGCGCTTGAGACCCTGGACCCCCGCCTGCGCGGGGGTACGCGAACGGTATGTTCGCAGGGGTTCGCTGCGAGGGGGCGGACGGCGCTTCAATCCCTCACCTCCAAACCCTATCTCGTGCGCATGAACCCGTATCTCTGGCTCGCCAGCGCGATCGTCGCCGAGGTTGTCGCCACGTCCACCATGCGCGCGACCGCCGGGTTCACGCGGATCGGGCCGTCGCTGGTGACGGTGATCGGCTATGCGATCGCGTTCTACTGCCTGTCGCGGACGCTGGAGAGCGTGCCGACCGGCATCGCCTATGCGATCTGGTCGGGGGTCGGCATCGTGCTGGTCGCGGGCATCGCGTGGGTCTGGCAGGGGCAGCGGCTCGACCTGCCGGCGATGCTCGGCATGGCGCTCATCATCGCGGGCGTGATCGTGATGAACCTGTTTTCGAACAGCACCGCGCACTAGATCGGCGCGCGAAGGAGTTTCCCAATGAACCAACCGGTGACCGTCGATATTCCCCATCAACTCGGACGCGCGGGCGTGCGGCAGCGGATCGACAGCGGTATCGACAAGCTGGCGGGCATGATCCCCGGCGGCACGCTGCACGGCAAGAGCTGGGACGGCGACACGCTGCACTTCACGGTCAGCGGCATGGGGCAGACGGTGCAGGCGCGCTGCGAGATGCACGACGCGCATGTCCACGCGGTACTCGACCTGCCGCCGATGCTCGCCATGTTCGCGAACAAGATCAAGGAGAAGCTGGGCAGGGATGGGCCGGCGCTGTTGAAGTAGCCGGCCCGACCGGGTCAGCGGGCCGCGAGCGGCTGGCTGACCCGCCAGATGGTGTTGCCGACATCGTCGGCGACGAGCATCGCGCCGGCCCGGTCGGCGATCACCGCGACCGGGCGGCCGTGGACGTCCTTGCCATCGGCGGTCAGGAAGCCGGTCAGCAGGTCGACCGGCTTGGCGTTGGCGACGGGGAAGCCGTTGGCGGCGAAGGGCACGTACACGACCTTGTAGCCCGAGGGCGGCACCCGGTTCCACGACCCGTGCAGCCCGATCGCCGCGCCGTTGCCGAACCGCTCGCCCAGCCGCATGTCGACGGTGAAGGCGAGGCCGAGCGGGGCGACGTGCGCGCCGAGCGCATAGTCGGGGCGGGCGACATATTGGCGCAGGTCGGGGCGCTGCGGCTGGACCCGCTCGTCGATATAGCCGCCCCAGTAATGCCACGGCCAACCATAGTTGCCGCCGAATTCGACCTTGGTCAGATAATCGGGCGGCATGTCGGAGCCGAGCATGTCGCGTTCGTTGACGACGGTCCACAGATCCTTGCTGCGCGGTTCGAACGCCATGCCGTTGGCGTTGCGCAGGCCCGAGGCGTAGATGCGGAACGTCTTCTTCACCGGATCGACCTGCCAGATCGCGGCGCGGTTCTTCTCGATGTCGAGGCCGTTTTCGGCGATGTTCGATGCCGAACCGACGCTGACGTACAGCGACTTGCCATCGGGATCGGCGACGACGTTGCGCGCCCAGTGATTGCCGCCGCCGGGCAGGTCGACGATCTTCTCGGGTGCCGCCGTGATGCGGGTCTGGCCGATGCGGAAGGGATAGCGGACCAGCGAGTCGGTATTGGCGACGTAGAGCCAGTCGCCGACCACCGCCATGCCCGATGGCGAGTTCAGCCCGGTGAGGAACACCGAACGCGCCTCCGCCGTGCCGTCGCCATTGGCGTCACGCAACAGGGTGATGCGGTTGGCCGACGGGGTGCCGGCCCCGGCCTGCTTCATGAACAGCCGCATGAACCAGCCGGTGATGCCGCCGCCCTCGCGCGGGGGGCTGTTGCTTTCGGCCACCAGCACGTCGCCATTGGCAAGGCGGTACAGCCAGCGCGGATGGTCGAGGCCCTTGGCGAAGGGCTGCACCTGCAATCCGGCGGGGGCGGTCGGGGTCTGGCCGTCCTTCCAGCCGATCGGATCGGCGACGCGGACGGTCGGGAACCACTGGTCGCGGACCTGGGTCAGCTGCGGCGTGCGCCCCGCCACCGCATTCTCGCTCAACTGCGCCCGGTCGGGCCGGGTGATGTAGAAGACCAGCCCGGCGATCAGGACCAGCAGCACGAGGCCGAAGCGGATGACGTGTTTGCGCATGGCCGATGAATAGGGCGGTGCAGGCGACGGGGGAAGGGGGCGCGGACGTTCCGATGTAAAGGGGCCGCCGGTGACAAGGGAGGAGCGCCGGCGGCCCGTCGGACCGGTTCGAAGGGGGCTTACGAACCGGTCCGCGACTGTTCGAATATCGAAATCGGATCGTACTGTAAAACCGATTGAATCGTTGTTGGTGATCGGTTTTGGCACTTAGCGGTATTGCCGCTGCTGCGACCTCCCTCTGAGCCCAACATTTGGGGCGGCCTTACTCCTCCTCGGTCGCTACCGGGGGGTGGAGTCGCAGGCGGAGGACGCGGCGGGTGTCGGCGGCGATGATTTCGATGCGCCAGCCCGACGGATGGTCAAGGCAGGTGCCTTCCTTGGGCACCTCTCCCGCCAGCACGAAGGCGAGGCCGCCCAGCGTCTCGACGTCCTCCTCGATCTCGCCGAGGCGCGGGTCGATCAGTTCGGCGGCGTCCTCCAGCTCGGCGCGGGCATCCGCCTCCCATGCGCCGCCCTCCAGCGGCACGAACAGGTCGGTCGGGGCATCGTCATGCTCGTCCTCGATCTCGCCGACGATCTCCTCGACCAGATCCTCGATGGTGATGAGGCCGTCGGTGCCCGAATATTCGTCGAGCACGATGGCGAGGTGGGTGCGGCTGGCCTGCATCTGTGCGAGCAGGTCGAGAGTCCCCATCGATTGCGGGACGTAGAGCGGTTGCCGCAACAGGCCGATCGCGGTCGGCGGATGCTCCTCGCCCTTCGCCAGTATCGCGAAGACGTCCTTCACATGGACCATGCCGACGATCGTATCGAGCTTTTCGCGATAGACCGGCAGGCGGCTATGGCCCGCTTCGGCGAACAGTTTCACCACATCGGCGAAGGGGGTGTTTTCCTCGAGCGCGACGATGTCGGCGCGCGGTACGCCCATGTCGCCCGCATCGCGTTCCCCGAAATGCAGGATGTTGCGCAACATCTTGCGCTCGATCGGCGAAAGATCGCCCGCGACCGGCGCGTCGTTCTCGTCCTCATGCGCTGCGATCACTTCCTCGATCCGTTCGCGCAGCGTCTCGCTGGCATCGGTACCGAAGATCAGCGAGCGCAGCCCCCGCCATATGCCCCCTTCGGAGCTGCTACTGTCGCCGGGCGGGGTGCTGGTCGAAACGTCGGCCATGATGGTCGTGTCAGTCCTCTGTAACGGGATAGGGATCGTGCAGACCGAGTTGGGCGAGCGTCGAACGCTCGATCGCCTCCATGGCTTCCGCCTCCGCATCATTCTGATGATCATGACCTAGCAAATGCAGGCAGCCATGGACAATCAGGTGCGTGGCATGATCGGCAACCGAAATGCCGCGTTCGGCTGCCTCGGCAGCACACACCCCGTGCGCGAGGACGATATCGCCGAGCAATACCTCGCCATCGTCGCTGTTCTGGGTGACGGTGTCGAGCAGATCGGGCTGGATCATCGGGAAGGACAGGACGTTGGTCGGCTTGTCCTTCTGCCGATATTGGCGGTTGAGCGTCTGCACCTCGTCATCGGAGGTCAAGCGCACCGCGATCTCGATCAGTGCCGGATCGGTCAGCCACACCCCCTGCGGCGTACGGCCGATCGCGGCGGTCGCGGCGCGGGTGGCGAGGGCCTCCCAATCCTGATCCTGCGGCCATTCGGCCTCTGCCTGTACGGCGATATCGATCATCTAAGGTCGGTCCTTGCGAAGTCGTCGCCCTTGTAGAGCAGCGTAGCATTGTTGGTACGGGCGCAGGCATAGGCGAAGCAATCGCCCATGTTGAGTTTCGCTTCGTGGCGACCCTTGCCGTAGCGATGGTAGGCTTCGACGGCGATCGAGGACTCGGACGGACCAATCGGAGCCAAGGCAATATCCAAGTCCCGACAGAACAGCTCGACGAGCGCCAATGCTTCCAATGGCTGGCATTTTCGATTGCGCGCAACCGCCATCGTCGTTTCCCACACCGCGATTGCCGACGACAGCAGATGCCCGTCATCCGCCATCCGGTCGATCAGCGACGCCGCATCCGGTTCGTCCGTCAGTACGGATACCAAGGCCGACGCATCTACAAAGAGGGTCAAACTTCCTCCTCGCCGCTCAGCCAGTCATAAAACGCTTTATCCGCTTTTAGCCCCGTGAGAGGCGGCAGGGGATTCTCGGCACGCCATTTCGCAATCCGATCGCGAAAGGCGCGGCGTCGTTCGTCAGGAGACAGTTGGTTTTCCAGCGCCATCAGTCCACGGCGAACGACATCCGTTTTGCTGATACCAAGCCGCTCGGCCAAGCGAGCAGCTTGATCGGCAGTTGCCGAGTCCTTGATATATAGCGACGCCATCGCGACCTCCGAACAGGATATCCCGCAACCTAATGCGGGATATCCCTCGACTCAAGCGTCCTTGCCTTCATAGGCCTCGACGATGCGGCCGACGATCGGGTGGCGCACCACGTCGCCGGCGCCGAAACGGGCGAAGGCGATGCCCTCGATCCCCTCCAGCCGGCGAGTGGCGTCGGCGAGGCCGGATGCCTGGACGCCGCCGGGAAGGTCGGTCTGGTTGGGATCGCCGCACACCACCATCCGGCTGTTCTGGCCGAACCGGGTCAGGAACATCTTCATCTGGGCGGGCGTCGTGTTCTGCGCTTCATCGAGGATCACGAAGGCATCGGCCAGCGTCCGGCCGCGCATGAACGCGATCGGCGCGATCTCGATCTCGCCCGACAGGATGCGGCGTTCGACCTGTTCTGCTGGCAGACAGTCGTTCAGCGCGTCGTAGAGCGGACGGAGATAGGGATCGACCTTCTCCTTCATGTCACCGGGCAGGAAGCCGAGCTTCTCCCCCGCCTCGACGGCCGGACGCGAGAGAATCAGGCGCTGGACGCTGCCGGTGATCAGCTGCGCCACCGCCTGCGCAACAGCGATATAGGTCTTGCCGGTGCCCGCCGGCCCCAGTGCGAAGATGATGTCGTTGCCGAGCAGCTGGTGCATGTAGCTGGCCTGCGCGACAGTGCGCGGGACGATCGTCTTCTTGCGCGTCCGGATCATGATCGAGGGCGCGCCCTGACCGCTTTCGGCGCGGAAGATGCCGTCGAGCGCGGGTTGCGACGACATGGCGATCACCGCGTCGATAAGGCCGGGATCGACCTCCTCACCGCGCAGAATGCGGCGATGCAGTTCGTTCAGCACTTCGCGGGCATGGGCCACCGCCTCTGCCGATCCTTCGATCCCCACCCGGTCGCCGCGGGCGGTGATGTAGACGCCCAGCCGTTCCTCAAGCGCCAGCAGGTTCGCGTCGAATTCGCCGAACAGGCGGGCGAGAAGTTGCGGCTTGTCGAAGCTGATTTCGGCGCGGGCGCGCTGACCGGCCTGGGCGGGAACGGGCTTTCGGCTCATGCGATCCTTTCGAAAAGCGGCCGGAACGCGGGATGCGTCCGGCCGACAGGAGCATAACAAAGGTGGGAACAGCGCATTACGCCTGCAACGTACGAAGGCGGACGGAGGGGCGAAAGGCGGCGCGGTGCTGCTGCATCGCCGGCGAGTGTGGCAGAGCGGAGGGCGGTGGGACAGCCCAAAACGAAGTGGCCAAAACGAAGGGGCCAAAACGAAGGGGCCAAAACGAAGGGGGACGTGGCCGTCCCCCGTTCGCGCTTACTTCAGCGTCGCCATGTCGATGACGAAGCGATATTTCACGTCGCTCTTCTGCATCCGGTCATAGCCGGTTTCGATTTCGTCCATTGCGATCGTTTCGATATCGGCGGTCAGGCCGTGCTGATGGCAGAAATCGAGCATTTCCTGCGTTTCGGCGATGCCGCCGATCAGCGAGCCGGCAAGCGACCGGCGGCCGAAGACGAGGTTGCCGACCGATGGCGACGGATGCGGCGTTTCCGGCACGCCGACCAGCGTCATCGTCCCGTCGCGTTTCAGCAGGGCGAGGAACTGATCGAGATCGTGCGATGCCGCAACGGTGTTCAGAATGAAGTCGAAGCTTCCGGCATGTTCGCCCATCGCGTCGGCATCCTTCGACACGATCAGGTCCTTGGCACCCAGTCGGATCGCGTCGTCGCGTTTGTTGGGCGAGGTCGAGAAGACATAGACCTCGGCACCCATCGCGGCAGCGATCTTCACGCCCATATGGCCGAGGCCGCCGAGCCCGACGATGCCGACCTTCTGCCCCGGACCGACCTTCCAGTGCCTGAGCGGCGAATAGGTGGTGATGCCGGCGCACAGCAACGGCGCGACGGCAGCAAGGTCCTTCTCGTCGTGCCGAACGTTCAATACGAAGTCCTGATCGACGACGATGTGGTCCGAATAGCCGCCAAAGGTATGGCCGCCGAGCACGGGGTCGGGGCCGTTATAGGTCCCGACGAAGCCGGTGCCGGTGCAATATTGCTCCTCGCCCTCATGGCAGGACGGGCATTCACCGCAGCTGTCGACCATGCAGCCCACGCCGACGGTGTCGCCGACGGTGAACTTGGTGACGTCGGAGCCGACGGCGGTAATCTTGCCGACGATCTCGTGTCCGGGAACGCAGGGGTAGAGGGTGCCGGGCCATTCGCCGCGCGCGGTGTGCAGGTCGCTATGGCAGACGCCGCAATACTGGATGTCGATCGCGACGTCGTTCGGCTGCGGATCGCGGCGTTCGAACGAGAAGGGAGCGAGCTTGCTGTCGGCCGACTGCGCGGCATAGCCCTGTGCGGGGGTCGTCATGCTGGGTTTCCATTGATGAAAGGGGTCGCCAGCACAATGCAACGCCGGAGCATTCGTTGCTGATACAAAGTATCAACAGGTTGATTTTTCAGGTGACGCGACGCTCGCCATGTTCGAGCATCGCCGGGATCACAAGATCCTCTTCATCGGTGAGATGGCGGCCGAGCATCGTCAGCAGCGTTCGCGATCGCTCTGCATAATCGGCGGCGGCGCGGTCGAGCGCACCCGCTCCGCCGAGCGCCGCCAGCAAGGTCCGGGCGCCCTCTACATTCCGGTCCAGCGCATCGTGGATCGCATGGTGATCGGCGTCGAGCAGGTCGAAGCCGCGCGCCATGCGCGGATCGAGCGCGCGGAATTTGGGGAAATAGGCGCTGTCCTCGATCTGGTGATGCGCGTTCAGATGCTGGAGGAAACGGTTGAGGTCGGGGACGAACCGCCGCTGGAACGCCGGTGCGTCGAGCCTGCCGTCGCGAAAGGCGGCGAGCGAGGTTTCGACCGCCGCCGCCTCCGCGCGCAGCGAAGCGTGGATGTGCAGCCAGAAATCGGCGAGCTGGCCGAAATTGGCATGGGTGCGCCAGTCGGGCTGCGGATAGGTGGCGCGGAGATAGGCGAGGTCGTCGCCGATGCCCCCGCGCGTCGCGAGGTCGCTCACGCTGCCGCCCGCACGCGCTCCACGCCCGACAATGAAACCGCACCCGATGCGACGATCTCGACCTCGACCATGTCGCCGATCTTCGTGTCGGTCATGAAATGGACCGATTGTAGCCACGGCGACTTGCCGAGCATCTGACCCGGCTGACGGCCCTGCCGTTCGACCAGCACCTGACAGGTCCGGCCGATCGTCGCGTCGTTGAACGTCTTCTGATCGCGCAACAGCGCCGCCTGCAGTCGTTGCAGCCGTTCGTCCATCACCGCCAGCGGGACTTCGCCGGCCATGTCGGCGGCGGGGGTGCCGGGGCGGGGTGAGTATTTGAAGCTGAACGCCTGCGCATAGCCGACCGCGTCGACCAGACGCAGCGTATCCTCGAACTCGGCATCGGTTTCACCGGGGAAGCCGACGATGAAGTCGCCCGACAAGGCGATATCGGGGCGGGCGACGCGAACCCGGTCGAGCAGGCGCAGATAGCTGTCGGCGGTGTGGCTGCGATTCATCGCCTTCAGCACGCGGTCGTTGCCGGCCTGAACCGGCAGGTGCAGGAACGGCATCAGCTTCTCGACGTCGCGGTGCGCGTCGATCAACCCTTGCGTCATGTCGTTGGGGTGGCTCGTCGTATACCGGATGCGCTCCAGCGCCGGGATGCGGTCGAGTTCGCGGATCAGCGCGTCGAGACCGCGACCGTCGCCGTCGACCCACGCATTCACATTCTGTCCCAGCAGCGTGATCTCGCGCGCGCCGGCATCGACCAGCGCCTTCGCCTCGTCGACGACGCGCGCGAAGGGGCGGCTGATTTCCGCGCCGCGGGTATAGGGCACGACGCAATAGGTGCAGAATTTGTCGCACCCTTCCTGCACGGTCAGGAACGCGCTCGGGCCGCTGCGGCGACGCGCCGGCAGGTGGCCGAATTTCGATTCGGGCGGCATGTCGGTGTCGAGTGCGGGCTTGCCGGCGGCGGCGTCGGCGACCAGCTTCGGCAGGTTGTGATAGGCCTGCGGGCCGACGACGACGTCGACCTTCGCCCGTCGGACGATTTCGGCGCCCTCCGCCTGCGCGACGCAGCCGGCGATGGCGATCATCGGGTCGGCACCGTGCTTGCGCAGGCGGCCGATGTCCGAATAGACTTTTTCGGTCGCCTTTTCGCGGATGTGGCAGGTGTTGAGCACGACCAGATCGGCGGCATTGGCATCGTCGGTCGCGGTCATGCCCTGCGCCGCCATCAATTCGGCCATGCGCTCGCCATCATAGACGTTCATCTGGCAGCCGAACGACTTGACGTGAAAGGTCCTGGGGGTGGTAGTCATCGGCGGCCCTGTACCGGATTTCGACCGCGGTAGGAAGGATTCGGGTTCACGCGAAGGCGCGAAGGCGCGGAGATAAGAAGGGAGTGGTTCGTGCAGAGCCGCGGAGACGCGGAGAGGTGGCGCTTGCCGCGACAGCAGCCCTCTATCTTTCGTGTAGCAAGAGAGGGGCTTCGCCGGACGGGATCCAAGCGCCCGCGCAACGCCTCCTCCGCGTCTCCGCGGCTCTGCGCGAACCACTCACTTCTTTGTGCCCTCGCGCCTTCGCGTGAACCAACTATCCCTGCCGTTCTGCCATCACTTCGGCGATCAGGTCCTTGCGGCTCAACTTGCCGATCATCGTCTTGGGCAGGGTCAGGCGGACGACGACCTCGTCGACGCGTTCGTGCTTGCCCAACTGGGGGTTGAGCCATGCCTTCAGCGCGTCACCGTCGACATCGGCGTCGTCGGCCAGCGTGACATAGGCATGCGGGCTTTCGCCCCGATAGTCGCTGGGCAGGCCGACGACCAGCGCCTCGCGGACGGCGGGGTGGTGGTACAGGACACGCTCGATCTCGCTCGGGAACACCTTGAACCCGCCGACCGCGATCATGTCCTTCAACCGGTCGACGATGCGGATGAAGCCGTCGTCGTCGATCGTGCCGACATCACCGGTCCGCAGCCAGTGAACGCCGTCGGCATCGGTAACGAAGGTCGCGTCGTCGGCGTCGTGACGGCCCCAATAGCCGGTCATGATCTGTGGGCCGGCAACGACGATCTCACCCGGTTCGCCGACGGGCGGGTCGAGGGTCGGATCTTCCTTGTCGACCAGCCGGACGCGGGTGCCGGCGATCGGTTGTCCGATGCTGCCGGCCTGTTGCGGCCCGGCATAGGGATTGCACGACACCACGCCCGAGCTTTCCGACAGGCCGTACCCCTCGACAAGGGTCGCGCCGGTCGCCGCTTCGAACCGTTGCTTGAGTTCGGGCGGCATCGGCGCACCGCCCGAGACGCAATAGCGCAGCGACGAGAAATCGGTCTGCTTGAGGCGCGGATGGTCGAGCAGGGCGCGGTACATGGTCGGGACGCCGGGCAGGGCAGTCGCCCTGGTCCGATCGAGCGCGGCCAACACCTGTCCGGCGTCGAACCGGGGCAGCATCACGATCTCGCCGCCGGTCACGACGGTGCGGTTGAGGACGCAGGTGTTGGCGAAGACATGGAACATCGGCAGCACGCCGAGGATGCGGTCGAGCCGGCTGTTACCGTCGGGGTCGAGCCAAGCGACCTGTCGGGCATTGGCCGACAGATTGGCATGGGTCAGCATCGCGCCCTTGGGACTGCCGGTCGTGCCACCGGTATACTGGATGAGGGCGAGGTCGCGTTCGGGATCGATCGCCGGCATGCTGCAACCACCGTCATTGGCGATCAGCGCCGAAAAGGCGCTGACCCGGTGGTCGTCGGGACGTGGCGTCACCTCCTGCGACCGGAACCAGCGGTAGAAGAGCGACTTGGCGGCGGGCAGCGCCCCCGCGATCGATCCGACGACCAGCCGTTCGAGCGAACTGCGCGCGAGCACCTCCAGCGCGGTCGGCAACAGTGCCGAGGCGGACAGGGTGAACAGCAGCTTCGTCCCCGAATCCTCGACCTGCGCCGCCAGTTCGTGCGCGGTGTAGAGCGGCGAGAAGTTGACGACCGTCGCGCCGAGTTTGAGGATGCCGTAATAGGCGGCGACGTAATGCGGGACATTGGGCAGGAACAGCCCGATCCGGTCGCCCGGGCCATAGCCGAGCTTGGCCAAGCCACACGCGACGCGGTCCGCGCCGTTCCTGGTTTCGGCATAGCTGTAATGGCGGCCGAGAAAGTCGATCAGCGGCGCGGTGCCGCGACGGGCGGCCGCTTCCTCGAACAGCGTCACCATCGACATCGGTGGTATCGGTTCGTCCCAGCGAACCGGATGGGCGTAGCGGTCGAGGATCGGTGCGGCGCTGCTCATTTACAATTGTGTAAGCAGCGCTTTCGCTACATGCAAGCCGGGTTGCGTCGCGCGTAATCGGGGTGTCAGGCCGCCATCGACAACGGTGCGCGTCCGGCGCGGTCGCGACCGGCAGCCTTGGCCTGGAACAGTGCCTTGTCGGCAAGGCGATAGAGCCGTTTCCAGTCATTCTCGTCCGACAGCGGGCCGTGGCAGATGCCGATGCTGCTGGTCACGCGCAGGTCGAACGGCAGGCGCTGCGCGCGGACATTGGCGAGCAGCACGTCGGGATCGGGCATCGCCGATTCTTCGCCCAACAACGCGAATTCTTCCCCGCCCATGCGGGCGACCAATACGCCCGGCGGTGCGTGTAACCGCAGCGTACGGGCGAACTGGCGCAACACCTCGTCGCCGCCGTCGTGACCGATCGTATCGTTGACCTGTTTGAAATGGTCGATGTCGAACAGCATCAGCGTACGCGAACCCGGTGCCGTAATCGCTCGCGACAGGAAGGCGCGGCGGTTGAGCAGGCCGGTCAGCGGATCGGTATCCGCCAACTCGCGCGAGATCGCTTCTTGCCGCACCGCTTCGTCGCGTTCGTGGCTGAGCACGCGGATGCGATAGGCGATGGCGGCGCTGGCGGTCAGCGTCTCGACGCTCATCGCCACCATCGTCGAATTGTCGATCCAGAAGTTCCATGACAGCAGATTGATATTGTAGAGCGAGCGAACGACCAGCATTCCCACCGGTGCCGCCCAACTGAGCGCGAACAGCCAGAGATAGTCGCTGCGCCGCCGCCACGCGCGCCACACCACGAGGCCGACAGCGACCGGCGCGAAGCACATCGTCAGCGAGAAGATGCGGTCGAGCGGGTTGATGGCGATCGGCCCGACCGCCATCAGCAGCACGCCGAGCAGTCCGAAGATGACGGTGACCATCTGGATCAGCCGGAGTGGCCAGCCGTCGAGGATCCGGCGTTCGAAGAAACAGGCGCAAAATGCCAGCGCCGAGGCCATGCCCCATGACAGCGCCAGATAGCTGGTCAGGATGCGACGATTATTGGCGAGGCCGGGCAACAGCCACGCCAGCGCGCCCGACGAAGACAACGCATAGATCACCAGGCAGGCAAGCAGCCCGCAATAGGCGATCTGAAAGTCGTGCTGCAGTACCCGCCACAGCGCGAAATTGTAGAAGAGCAGGCCGGCGCACAGCCCGATAAAGCCGGCATAGAATGCGGCGAGCAGCATGTTCGAACGCTGGCTTTCGATGTCGTCGGTCACGCGGGCACCAACCACGATGCCACGCATATTGGCGGCCCCGCCGACCCGCCACAGGACCCGTTCGACGGGCGCGCCATCGGGCGTGAAACGATGTTCGACGATCGCGCCAAGCTGGATATGGCGGTCGATGCCGACATTGTCGTCGAGCGAGCCGGTGATGCGGCCATCGGCGGCGATCGCATAGACGGCCAGACTGTCCTGCCACAGGCTGACCTGTCGCACGCGTACCGCCGCCGCCGGATCGGCGGGCGCGGGAAGACGACCGGACAGGATCCAGTAATCGCCGCGTCCGAACGCGATCTGCCGCGTGGTACAGTCGAACCGGCCGGTATTGGCCAACACGCCGCGGACGGTGTCGCCGGGCTGGACCCGGCTGACACAGGTCGTCAGCGGCGTGCCGCCGATCCCTGCCTGCGCACGCGCCGGCGTGGCGCACAACGCACCGAACGCGACGAGCAACGTGATCCACAGGGTTCGACAGGTCGATACCATGCACCGGACCTGCCAGCCGACCCCCAAGATTCGGTTAACGCGGCGTTCGTTTTTTCGGTCGGCGGGTCAGTGCGCGGCGACGATCGCCGCGCTTAGTCCGGCCAGCGTCGCCTGTCGCGCGATCTGGCGGAGGGTGTCGGCACCGGTGCCGGCGGGGGTCAGTACGCGCGCGCTGGACCGGCCAGCACCGGCCGGCTGGGGAAAGGTCGTGGCACGGCTGGGTTTCTGCGCACCTTGTTGCCGGACGAAGGCGGCGACCGCCTCGCTCGGGCCGCTGACCACCAGTTCGGGGCCACCCTGCGCCGGGCTCAGCCCACATCCGGCCAGCAGCGTCGCCGCCGCAATCGTCATGAAAATCCGCATCCTCACCCCTATCGCTCGCCGCGTGGTCGCGGTCGTTGGCAGGCGGCAAGCTGACATGCGCGGGCGTGCGGCGCAATGGGGCAGGATCGGTCGCGTCAGCCCAGTGCCTCGTCGAGCAGCCGGGCGAGGCGCAGGCCGCCCTTCCTGACCTGACCCTGCGCGATGGGGATCAGCCGGGCGACGGTGGCGTCGTCGAGCCTGACCCGGCCAGCGGGTCTGGGGCCGCAGCCATCGCCGCCCAGTGCCGGGGCATAGACATATTCGCGGCTGACCTCCCAGCTGTCGCGGCTCCAGTCGACGACGGTGCCGGCCTGTACCGGCGCGCGTTCGGCGGGGGTGTAGACCCGCAGGATCGAGGGCGGGGTACTGATCGCACGTTCGGCGAGCGGACCGTCCCAGATCGAATGGAGATTGAACCGGTCGGGGTGATAGATGCCGTAATCGGCCCGTACCCAGTTGCCGCCCAGATCGCCGCGATCGCCGGCATGAAGCGGCATATGCAGGTCGCCGACGAAGTGGACGAGAAAGGCGAGCGCCATCACCCGTTCGCGCATCGGGACGTCGCGGTCCTTCAGCAGCTTCAGGTTGCGGGTTATCTGCGCCGAGACGCAGTTGCCGTCCTTGCACGGTCCCTTCAGGTCGAACGGTTTGCACACGTCGACATTCTGGTAATGCCACGAATAGGCGTAGCTGAACCGCTCGCCGAGTGGCTTGATGCAATCGGCCCACACGCTCGCTTCCTCGATGGTGCGAGCCGGGCAGGTCGGCGTTTCGAGCAGCCCCTGATGCCGCAGGATCCGGTCGATCGCGGCGCGGGTATCGGGCCGGACGTTCAGCCGCGCGATCGTCGCGACGCTCTGGTGGCCATATTCCCAATAGGCATAGGCGGGCGAGGTCGCGAACAGGCAGGCGAGCGAGAGGAACAGGCGGCGAATCATCGGGTTGCCCCTTAAAGCCTGTCGTACGGCATGAAAACCGGGACTATCCCTCCTCGCCATAGATGGCGACGCGGCGGGTGCCGTCGCTGCCGGCGCGACCGCGATACATGCCGGGGGTGGTGAAGCTCCACGCGACGTCACCGTCGGGGCCGGCGACGATGACGCCGCCGGTGCCGGCCAGCGCCTGCGTTTCGGCCAGCACCACGTCGGCGGCGGTTTGCAAGTCTTCGCCGGTAAAGCGGATTCGCGCCGAAATCTCGTGCGCGACACCGATGCGGATGAAGAATTCGCCGGCCCCGGTCGCCGAAACGGCGCAGGCGCGGTCGTCGGCATGGGTGCCGGCGCCGATCAGCGGCGAATCGCCGATACGGCCCCAACGCTTGCCGGTGACGCCGCCGGTCGAGGTCGCGGCGGCGACATGGCCGGCGGCATCGACCGCGACCGCGCCGACCGTGCCGTATTTCATGTCGACATCGAACCAGCCATCGGGATTGGCCTTCATCGCATCGAGCTGCGCGCGGCGTTCGGGTGTGACGAACCAGTCGGGATCGACCTGTTCGATGCCCTGTTCAGTGGCGAAGGTATCGGCACCCTTGCCGGCGAGCAGGACGTGGGGGCTGTGTTCCATCACGGCGCGCGCGAGACTGACGGGGTGACGGGTGCGGGTGACGCCGGCGACCGCACCGGCGGCGCGGGTCGCGCCGTCCATGATCGCGGCGTCGAGTTCGATCGCGCCGTCGAAGGTGAAGACCGCGCCACGCCCCGAATTGAAGGTCGGATCGTCCTCCAGCACCCCGACCGCCGCCTCGACCGCATCGAGCGCGCTGCCGCCCGAGGCGAGCACCGCTTCGCCGGCGGCCAGTGCGGCGTCGAGGCCGGCACGGGCGGCGGCGTCGGTCGCGGCGCTGACGGTGTCGCGGGTCAGGATGCCGGCACCGCCATGCACCAACAGGGTCCAGCGGGGGGCGGGGGCACTCGACATGGCTTCATCCTGCTACGGTTACACGCCTGCCTGCTAGCAGATCGCGGGTCGGCTGCCACCCTGTCGTACCGGGCGTGGGGCGACGCCGACGAGGATTCCGAACGTCGACACCAGCCGGGCCAGCGCGACGGTCGCGGCGCAGACGGCGATCGTCGCGGTCAGGATCGCCGCCGCCTGTACCGGCGGGGCCAGCGCCAACGGCAGGGTGAACCACGTCGCCAGCACGATCGCGGGATGATGGATGAGATAAGCGGGCAACACCGCCTGTCCCAGCGTCCGCCGCCAGCGATGGTCGCGATTGGCATGGGCGTCGGCGAGGTGGAACAGCGTGACGACCATCCCCCATGCCATGACCGATCGGGCCGCGCGGCTGGCAGCCATTACCGCGTGCGGTGGTATGGCGGTGCCGGGATAGGTGACTTCCACGCTCATCGCGACGCCGCCCGCCAGCAGCGCGAGCAGCGCGGCGAGGGGCCAGCACCGGTGGAGCGAGCGCCACAGCGGCGGATGGCGGGCGATCAGAAAGCCGAGGACGAACAGCGTCAGGAACTGCGAATGGCCCGCCCAGTCGCGAAACAGCCCCTGCCGTTCGGGGATCAGGAACAGCAATGCCAGTCGCGCCGCCGCCGTCGCCGCCATCGGCGCCCACAACAGGCGCATGCCGGGCAACAACCACGCCGCCACCCGGTCGAGCCATGCCAGCGCCGGGCGCGATGCCGTGACGCCGGCCACGATCATCGTGTAGGCCCAGAGATAGACGAGGAACCAGAGATGCTCCCAACTGGGAAACTCGACGCCCCACCGCGTGCCGACCGCCCACGCATCGAACAGCCAGAAATGCAGATAGCCATCGGGATAGCTGCTTTCGCGCACGCGCACCCACATTTCGAGCGGCACGATCGCGACCATGCCGAACGCGAGCGGGACCAGCAGCCGCCGCGATCGATCGCGGGCAAATGCCAACCAGCCGCCGGCCCGCGCGAACAGCATCGCGCTGGCATAGCCCGAAACGGCGAACAACAGGCCCAGCCGCCACGGCGTCAGCGCCGCCATCGGCACGACCAGCGCGGGATAGGCGTGGCCGGTCGACACGATCCAGTGCCACGGGCTGAACGCCAGTGCGATGTGATAGGGGATCAGCATGGCGAATGCGGCGATGCGCAGCCAGTCCAGCCCGTAATGGCGGCCCGCCGGTGTCATGCGTTGCTGAAGTCCCCTGCGGCATTGCGTCACGCGACTTTCGCCTGACGCAATGCCGCCCTATACTGGGAACAAATAACCGAAGCGTTAGCGAGAATTTACCATGTCGATCCGCCCATGGCGCGATATCCACCGCCGGCAAAGCCGCCAGATCATGGTCGGCAACGTCCCCGTCGGCGGCGACGCGCCGGTCACGGTGCAGACCATGACCAATACCGACACCTCCGATGCGGTGGCGACGATCGACCAGATCCGCCGTTGCGAAGAGGCGGGCGCGGACATCATCCGCGTGTCATGCCCCGACGTGCCGAGCACCGCCGCGCTTCGGCAGATCACCCGCGCCGCGCGTGTGCCGATCGTCGCCGACATCCATTTCCACTATAAGCGCGCGCTGGAAGCCGCCGATGCGGGTGCGGCGTGCCTGCGCATCAATCCGGGCAATATCGGGTCGAACGAGCGCGTCGCCGAAGTTGTTCGCGCGGCCAAGGCCAATGGCTGCGCGATCCGCATCGGCGTGAACGGTGGCTCCCTCGAAAAGCATCTGCTCGAAAAATATGGCGAGCCATGCCCCGACGCGCTGGTCGAGTCGGCGATGGACCATATCAAGCTGTTACAGGACCACGACTTCCACGAGTTCAAGGTCGCGGTGAAGGCATCCGACCTGTTCATGGCGGTCGCGGCGTATCAGCAACTGGCCGAGATGGTCGACTGCCCGCTGCATCTGGGCATTACCGAGGCCGGCGGGTTCGTCGGCGGCACGGTCAAGTCTTCGATCGGCATCGGGTCGCTGCTGTGGTTCGGGATCGGCGACACGATCCGCGTATCGCTGTCGGCCGAGCCGGAAGAGGAAATCCGCGTCGGCTTCGAAATCCTGAAGGCGCTGGGCATCCGCAATCGCGGGGTGCGCGTCGTGTCGTGCCCGTCCTGCGCGCGGCAGGGATTCGACGTGATCCGCACCGTGCAGGCGCTGGAGGAGCGGTTGCAGCATATCCGCACGCCGATGTCGCTGTCGGTGCTGGGCTGCGTCGTCAACGGCCCCGGCGAGGCGCGCGAGACCGATATCGGCATCACCGGCGGTGGCAATGGCAGGCACATGGTCTATCTGTCGGGGGTCACCGACCACCATGTGCAGGACCCCGACATGATCGAGCATATCGTCAGGCTGGTCGAGGCCAAGGCGGCGGAAATCGATGCGGCGAGTGCGGGGATGCCGCAGGCCGCGGAGTAGGCGGCGGCCCAATCCCGCCGGACCGTTCGTGCCGAGTAGCGCCCGAGCGGAGTCGAAGGCTCGTATCGAACTACCCTGGGCGGTCCTTCGATACGCCATTTCGACGTCGCCCGATGGCTACGCAGGACGAACGGAGTGGCCTGCGTGGCTAACGCCTATGACCCGCCCAGCACGTTCACGCTGAACGCGACCACGCCCAGATTGAAGACGAACGCGATCAGGCAATGGCCGGTCACCGTGCGGCGCATGATGCGCGAGGTGATCGATACGTCCGAGGTCTGGAACGTCATGCCGAGCGTGAAGGCGAAATAGACGAAGTCCCAGTAATCGGGTTCGTCGGTGCCGGGCATGTCGATGCCGCCGCTGTCCTTGCCGGTGGCATCGGCGGTGTAGAAAAGATGCGCATAGTGCATCGCGTAGATGGTGTTGGCGAATGCCCATGCCAGCAGCAGCGTCGCCACGACCAGCACCACGACGCCCGCGCCCGGACTGCCGCGCTGTCCCAGTTCGACACCGATCGCCGCCAGCACCACAATCGCGATCGCCCCGGATAGCAGCAGCAGCAGCGGGCGGTTGGCGTCGTTGCGGATCGCAGCGGCCCGCATCGCATCGGTCGATGCGCCGAGGAGCGGGATGCACGACAGCAGGAACACGACCGCCCCGGCATCGAACGCCAGCGGAACCCCGCTGCGCCAGCCGAACGTAGGGATGCTCCACCCCCCGATCGCACCCGCGACCAGCGCGAAGACGAGGAAGCGGGGCGGCGCGATGCGTTGGCCGAGATTGAGCGACATGCGGTTCCTGTATCGTACCGCCGCGCCGTTCGGAAGCGGTCCGGCCGTCCGGTGATGGGGACGGCCGGGCGCCGGACCCGTTCAGTTCTTGATCGTCACCATGCCGACCGGCTTGTCCTTGGTAGATGCGTTGGCGGCGATGGTCTTCACCTTGGCCGCCTTGGGCTTGCGGAGTTCCTTGTTCGACTTCTGCTGGCTCTTGGCCATGACGTTGTCCTTCACGGGCGAGGCGCCCGGTGACGAGCCTATACCATCCGCATCCCCGCCCTTGCATCAAATCGGCGCGCACGCGACAGCGATCCCGTCCGCCGTTCGCAAAGGTCCGCCGATGTCTGCCGCCCCGTCCAGCTTGCGCGCCTTGCTCGTCGCCGGAGGCGGGATCATGGTCTATACGGTGATGGACGCGCTGATGAAGCAGTTGTCGATCGACAGCGGCGCCTACAACGCCGTCCTGTGGCGATCGATCGGCGGTGCGATCCTGTGCGGCGTGTTGTTCGTTGCGGTCAGGCGACCCTGGCCGGTGCGGGCGACGCTGGCGCTGCATATCGGGCGTGGCGTCGCGGCCGGATCGTCGGTGGTGCTGTTCTTCTGGGGCCTTGCCCGCGTTCCGATGGCGCAGGGGGTGGCGCTGACCTTCCTCGCGCCGCTGATCGCGCTGTATCTGGCCGCGCTGTTTCTGGGTGAGACGATCCGCCGCGCGGCCATCGTCGGGTCGGTGGTCGCGTCGGCGGGCGTGCTGGTGATCGCGGCGGGGGAGGTGCAGGCCGATGCCTCGACGCAGGCAGTCCTCGGCAGTCTCGCCTGCGTCGCTGCGTCGATACTCTATGCCGGCAGCCTGATCCTGCTGCGGCGACAGGCGCAGGTCGCCGACCCGGTCGAGGTCGCCTTCTTCGCCAATCTCGTCATCGGCGGAATGCTGTTGCCGGCCGCGCCGTGGCTGGGCGCGATGCCGGCAGGATCGCAACTGCCGCCGCTGTTCGGAGCGATCCTGCTGAACATCGCGTCGGTGATGGCGCTCGCGTGGGCCTATGCGCGGGCGGAGGCGCAGGTGCTGGCCCCGGTCGAATATAGCGCGTTCCTCTGGGCCGCGCTGGCCGGCTGGATCGTGTTCGGCGAAACGGTGTCGCCCTACACCGTCATCGGTGCGCTGCTGATCGTCGCCGGGTGCGTGGTCGCGGTGCGGCGGCGGGTGCCGGCGATGCAGAGCGAAGCGGGGGCATGAGCGCCGACGAAGGCTTGCTGCTTTGGGTCGAGGAGGCGCTGGCACCCGTCGGGCGCGTCACCTGGCGGCGGATGATGGGCGGTGCGACGCTGTATCTCGACGGCATGGTCTTCGCGATCGTCCTCGACGATGCGCTGTGGTTCAAATCGGATGCAGTGGCCGATCCGGTCTGGGACGCCGCCGGGTGCACGCGATTCACCTATCAGCGGAAGGACGGAAGCGTTGCGACGATGAACTATCGCCGGGTGCCCGATGGCGTGTTCGACGATGCCGACCTGCTGGCCGAATGGGCGGCGCTGGCGGTCGAGGCGGGGCGCCGGGCGCCGGTCAAGCGGCGGCGGACGAAGCGGCGGGATACGGCATAGCGGGATCGTGTCCCTTTGCCGCAAACAAAACGGGCGGGGAAAATCCCCGCCCGCATAAGCTCAACGACCCGGTACGTCGTAGTCGTGCGGTTCTTCGCCCTGCGCCTTGGCTGCGTTGTAGCGTTCGATCGCTTCCAACGTGATGCGCTTGGCTTCCTCGGCACCGCCCCAGGTGCCGATCCGGACCCACTTCTTCTTTTCGAGGTCCTTATAGTGGGTGAAGAAGTGTTCGATCTGTTCGAACACGATTTCGGGCAGATCGGCGCGTTCGCCGACGTTGCTGTAATAGGGAAAGGTCGAATCGACCGGCACGCACACCAGCTTTTCGTCGCCGCCGGCTTCGTCCTCGAGGTTGAGCACCGCGATCGGGCGGGCGCGGACGACGCAGCCGGGAATGAAGGGCGAGCGCGACACGACCAGCGCGTCGAGCGGATCGCCATCGGGCGACAGGGTGTGCGGCACGAAGCCGTAATTCGCCGGATAGCGCATCGGCGTGTGCAGGATGCGGTCGACGAACAGCGCGCCCGAAGCCTTGTCGAATTCATACTTTACCGGTTCGCCACCGGTCGGAACTTCGATGATGACGTTCAGGCTGCTCGGCGGATTGTCGCCGGTCGGCACCATGTCGATGCGCATTGATAGTCTCCCTTGTCTGGCACGGACGCGCGTACGACGCGCCCTTTAGCCGCATTTACGAACGGTTGAAGCAGGTTTTGTTTAGAATCGTCAAAGGTGACAACCGGATGGTCCCGGATCGGGATCATCCGGCCGAACATCATTTCGCGGTAAGCAGGCGATCGAGGCCATTGTCGCCCGAACCGACCTTTTCGAACCGGGGATACCGGTGCCCGTCGTGATAGGGGATCGCGACCTCGCGCACCGCTTCGTTCAGGTTGACGGTCAGGCGGATCGGTTCCTTTGCGCCCCTGGCCGCGCCGACCGCATCGCGCAGGCGATCGGGGGTATAGGCGCTGCCGTTGACCGCGAGGATCGTCGTGCCGATCTCGAACCCGGCCTTGAACGCCGGGCTGCCCCAGATCACGCTGGTGACCTTGCCGTCCTTGTTCGCGCCGAGACCCAGCGAATAGGTCAGCGCTACGCCGCCCGCGCTCTTCTCGCGCCCCTTCAGATACGGGGTCGGGGTGTCGGTATAGGTCAGGCGATAGCCGTTGGCGGCGAAACCGTCGATCGGGGCACGGTCCGTCCGGGCGTTCAGCCGCCTGTCGAGGAAGCCGGCCCAGTCATAGGGCTGGATGCCGTTCAGCGTCTTTGCGACATCGGCCAGCGTATAGGGCAGCACGCCCCAGTCGCCGTCGCGCATCCCGAAAAAGGCGCGGGCGAAATCGTCCATCGACCTGGTGCCACCCGACTGCTTGCGCAGCATCGAGTCGACCTCCATCCACACCAGCAGGCCTTCGTTGTAATAATCCTCCGAACGCTGCCAGCTGGGCCAGCCCTTGGGACGACGGGCGGTGATGACCGGATCGTTGGTGGTGTCGATCAGCGGCCGCCACTGCCGCCCCTCGCGCGCGTCCAGTGCGGCGGCGATGTCGGCATAGGCGTCGAGCGTATCCTGCTTCGACACCAGCCCCGAGCGCGCCTGCAACACATAGCCCCAGAACTGGGTCTGCCCCTCATACACCCACAGCAGCGAGTTGCGCATCGGCATACGGAAATCGGGCGTGAACAAATCCGCCCCACGACGGTACTTGCCGTCCCAGCTATGGGTGAATTCGTGCGGCAACAGGTTGCGTTCGCCCGGCCCCGCAGTCCAGTCGGTGAAATAGCCGGGGTCGACGCCGTTTTCGGACGAACGATGATGTTCAAGGCCGATCGAACCCATCTTGTCGGTGATCGACAGCAGGAATTCGTATTTGTCGTAATGCTGCGCGCCGAACAGCTTCACCGCCTGTTCGACCAGCCGGGTATGCGCCGCGACCTGATCGGGGGTGGCGGCCAGTTCGGAGGGCTTGTCGGCGACGATGTTCAACCCGACCCGGTCGGTCAGTGCGAACCGCTTGAAATATTTGCCGGCGAAGACCGGTGAATCGATCAGCGTTTCGTAGCTGGTCCGGTCATATTTATAGACGCCGTTCTGCACCTTCGACGGCAGGCCCGATGCGGCGGTCCAGCCGGCGGGATAGCGCACCGACGCCTCTACGGGCAAGCGGCGGGTGTAATAGCCGGCAGGGTACAGGCTCACCGCTTCGAATTGCAGGTTCAGCATTTCGGGGGTGACGACGATGCGGCCCTGATCGCCTTGCTGAGCCGACAGGAACTGGAACTGTACGTCGAGATTCTTCGCGCCGGCGGGCACGTCGATATGGAAGGAGAACATGTCGAGCACGTCGCGGGTCCATGGCAGCTCGCGGCCATTGGCGCGGACGACGAGGCCGGCCAGCTTCTCGATCTCGCCGCGGGGGCCGTGTTTGCCGGGCAGCCATTTCGGCATCATCAGCACCATGTGACCGCTGCGGGCGACCGGGATCGTTTCCTTCACGCGGAAGATGCCCTGCACGGTGTCGGTCGCGTCGACGTCGAGCTTGATCGTGCCGGGATAGTCAATGTCGCGCGCGGCGGGGACGGTGTCGACGATCGGGGTCGGTTGCGGCAGCGTGTTGCCCGGCGGGTTGATCTGGGCGGTGGCGGGCAGGGCGGTGGTCAGCAGCAATACGCTCAGCGGGACAGGCAGCAAATGGGTACGCAAGGGCGGGGACTTCCTTCGGACGCGGATATGCTTCACCGGATGCTTACCATGTCGGTGATAGCGGATGACGCCATGTATCACGCCAACCCGTTGCCTGTGCAAGCCGAACCCGAATCGCGGCCCGCATCGGCGGTGTCGGCGGGCGTCGGGCTGGCCGGGCTGGCTGGATTGTGCGGCTGGATCGCGGTCGCGTGGCATTACGGGATGGACGGTCCGTATGCGGCGCTGGTCAACGTCGTCGCCTGTGCGGTGCCGATGGTGTTGTGGTCGCTGCTGGTCGACAAGGTGCACCGCAACCCGTCGACCGGCATCGATTGGGACCATGTCCGGCCGTGGCGCGAGACGGTCGAGATCAGCCTGACGAAGCTGGCGGGGCTGTGGCTGACCTGGGGCGTGATCGCCGGCATCTATGCGACCGGGCGATTTTATTGGGAGGGCGGGTTCGCCTTTTCGATGTGGGTGTTCGAATGGGCGGCCGTGCCGCTGTTCGTGCTGTCGATCCCGTACATGCTGTGGATCGACCGGCGGTTGGTCGAACCAAAGGACGGGTGCTGGGCATTGGGGGCGTGGATGATGCACCTGCCCGAGCCGATCGACCACGCGGCGATATACAACCATCTGCGCGGCTGGGCGGTGAAGGCGTTCTTCCTCGCGTTCATGCTCGCCATCGTGCCGCCGGGGTTCGGCGAACTGATCCGCACCCAGCGCGCCGACATCGTGACCGGACCGGTGCCGTTGGCCAACTGGCTGATCACCTTCATGTTCGTGATCGACGTGGGCGTGGCGACCGCCGGATACATCCTCGCGATGCGGCCGCTCGACAGCCATATTCGCAGCGCCACGCCCTATGCCGCCGGATGGGCGGCGGCGCTGATCTGCTATCCGCCG
Organism: Sphingomonas sp. Leaf67; assembly: GCF_001421965.1. Lineage (GTDB taxonomy): Bacteria > Pseudomonadota > Alphaproteobacteria > Sphingomonadales > Sphingomonadaceae > Sphingomonas. The sequence continues at coordinate 644,597 of NZ_LMLP01000001.1, read as the reverse complement.
TTCATCCTGATGGCCGATGGCGGGCCGCTGGATTATCATCCGGGGACGTCGGACTGGACCCACTGGTTCGCCGGGCAGCCGGTGGCGTTGTGGTTGGTCGGCGCGGTGCTGGTCGGGCTGACCGCGATCTATGCGTGGGCGACACTGGCGTTCGGGTTGCGGTTCTCGAACCTGACGCATCGCGGCATCCTGACGCACGGACCCTATGCCTTTAGCCGGCACCCGGCCTATCTGTCGAAGAACCTGTTCTGGTGGATTTCGACGATCCCCGTCCTGACGACCGCCGATAACTGTACCGAAGCGGCGCGCAATACCGCGATCATGGCGGCGGTCAGCAGCGTCTATTACTGGCGTGCCCGGACCGAGGAACGGCATCTCGGCCTCGATCCGGTCTATCGCGCCTATAGCGGCTGGATGACGCGCCATGGCGCTATCCCGCGCGCCTTTGCCCGTATCGGGATCGGGCGGGGCCGTAACCCCCCGCCCGATGCGATCAGAACCCGCCCGACAGGGTGAAGAACGCCATGCGCGGCGGCTGGGCATAGGTGTTGAAGGTCCGCGCGGCGGCACCGACGACGATCTCGTAAATGCCCTTGCGGTCGGTCAGGTTGGTGATGTTGACCGACAGCCGCGTGTTGCGCAGCCCCAGCCCGAGCGTTTCGGGCAGCGCATAGCTCGCCTGAAGGCTGATCAGGTAGCGACCCGAAATCGATTGGTCGTTGGTATAGGTCGCGAAGCGGCGGCCGACGAAATCGCCGATCGCCTGCACCTCGAACGGACCCGACGCGGCGGTGACGACGGTCTTGTTCAGCCAGCGCGCGACGTTGGGCACGTCCTTGCCCGCGGTCGCGATGGTGGTGGTGCCGCTGACATAGTCGTCGTCGTAACGCGAGCGGTTGTACGACAGCGCGTTGTAGATCGAGAAGCCCGGTCCGAACCGCACCGTCGCCGCCGCATCGATGCCGTTGGTGGTGACGCCGCCGACATTCTGGAGGATCGACACGCCGCCGATGACCGAGGCGATGACCGGCGTCGCGCTGATCTGCAGCAGGCGGTTGCTGAAATCGACGTGATAGGCACTCAACTGCCCCTCGATCGCGGTGACCGGGCCGAGGTCGACATTGTGGCGCGATCGGACGCCGGCTTCGTAGGTCCATGACGATTCGGGCTGGGTATCGGCCTTGATCTGGTCGAACGCCTGCTGGCTGCCGACGTTGAACGGCGACAGGCCGGCGGCGACCGATGCCTGGAACTGGCGAACATTCTTCTGGATGTGGCCGAAGACCTGATCGTTCGGCGTCACGTCCCACACCGCACCGATTGCCGGCAGGAACCATTTGCGGGTGTTGAGCTGACCCTCCGGGAAACCGGTCGACGATCCGGGCAGTGCGCCGGGCCGCGGCTGGACCGGGATGCGCCCTTCGGCGAATTGCAGGCTGGATTTGAACCCGCCCTCGATCGCGAGGGCCGGGGTTACCTGCCACCGGTCCTGTACGTGCAGCTGGATCAGGTCATATTCGGTGATGCTGGCATATTGGGTCAGGCGGCGCAGCGACGGATCGGCATATTCGTATGGCGAGGGCGGGCTGCCGACCGGCACCGCATACCAGCGGCGGAAGATGGTGTTGCGATTATGTTCGTACCAGCCGCCGATGTCGAACACATGGTCGCCGCTGGTGACGGTCAATGCCGCGAGCGAACCGACGCGGTTGATGCCATATTCGGTGGTGCGCAGCGCATAACCCGAATTGCCGAAGACCTGCTTCAGATTCTGACCCGGATAATAGATGCGGAACAGCCCCGGCAGGCCCGCGACCGAAATCGGCCCGACGATCTGCCCCTGACCATCGTCATCGTGATAATAGGGCTGGAGTTTGAAGACGATGCCGTCGCCCAGCTTCTGTTCGAGCTTGAGATAGGCGAGATAATCGGTGCGCTGCGCATCGCCATAATAGTTGAGATAGTTGGCCGGATTGTTCGACGGCGGTGCGCCGTTCGCGTCGAGATAGGCGAGCGCGCCCTGCCAGTTCGGATACAGGACGGTGCGGTAATAGGGTTCGAAGCTGCCGGTGTTGCGCGCGACCGAATCCTGGTTCGGTTCGTCCTTCTGGCTGTACGCGAAATAGCCGGTCAGCGTGGTGGTCGGCGTCGAGTGGACGAACTTGGCGTTGGCCTGCCACCCCTTTTGCCGGGCGTCGAATTCCCACGCGCGGGCGTTCTGGCGGATGCCCGAGATGTAGAGCGCGTTGCTGCCACCCAGCGCGTCGAACCGGCCGGTGTCGAAGCGCAGATAGCTGCGGCTGGCGTCGTAGCTGCCGAAGGTCTGGCCGAAGCGGCCGCCCATGTCGGCCGCCGGATCGCTGGTATAGGTTTCCAGACCGCCGCCCAGATTGCTGGCCGAGGCGGTGGCGAGGTCGGCGGCGCCGGCGGTCAGGCGGACGCGCGCCACGTTTTCGCTGATCACGGCGCGCTGCGGCGACAGGCTGTTGAAATTGCCATAGGACTGATCGCCGAGCGGCACGCCGTCGAGGGTGAAGCCCAGCTGGTTCTGATTGAAGCCATGGACGGACAGCGCGATATTCTGTTCGTTATTGCCCCATGGATCGGCGGTTTCGAACTGGACGCCGGGCAGCGTCTGGATCGCCTTGACCGGATTGACGCCGGGCAGGAGTTTCTGGATCTCGGCGGCTTCGAGCACGACGGCTGAGCGGGTCGTGCGCTTGCCGGTGACGACGACGGTGCCGTCCGCCTGATCGGTCGTATCGGCATCGGCCGCAGCGTCCAGCGCGATCTGCTGCGCGGTGGCGGGGGCGGCGAGGATCAACGACGCGAGCGACGCGGCAAGCAACAGGCGTGCGCGGCGGCGCACTGCCGTGATAACGGACAACATGGAATTCCCTCCCGGAAACGCGAAAGCGCGGACCGGGGTCGCCTATGCGTCGTCGATGACAGCTATGCGCCGAAACGATGGCAGTTCGGTGAATATCGAAAATTGGTATCGGAATTAGTGGAGCGTTAAAAGCTGTAGTCGTCGTACACCTTCGACAGGTCGCCGGCCCATTGGCCAGCGAATTTGTCGAGCAGCACCTGCGCTGGCACCTTGCCCGAGCGGACGACCTCGCGCAGCGGTTCGAGGAAGCCGCTCTCGTCCTCGCCCGATGGCCCGAGGCGACGGCGGGCGGAAAGGCCGCGTCCGGCGATGTCGAGCACGTCACCCGCCACGTCGCGCAGGCGACCGCCGCCGGGCAGCGGCGCATCGAGGCCCAGCGTCGGCACCGCATCGCGCAGCGTCTGGCGGTCGTCGATCGACCAGCCCTTGACCAGATCCCATGCCGCATCGAGCGCCTGCCCGTCGTACAGCAATCCGACCCAGAAGGCGGGCAGCGCGCAGATGCGCCCCCAAGGCCCGCCATCGGCGCCGCGCATTTCGAGGAAGGTCTTCAGCCGCACTTCGGGGAAGGCGGTCGACAGATGGTCGGCCCAGTCGTCGATCGTCGGCTTCTCGCCCGGCAGGACCGACAGGTTCCCTTTCAGGAAGTCGCGGAACGACAGGCCAGCGGCGTCGATATACCGGCCGTCACGATAGACGAAGTACATCGGCACATCGAGCGCATAGTCGGCATAGCGTTCATAGCCGAACCCGTCCTCGAACACGAAGGGCAGCATGCCGGTGCGCGCCGGATCGGTGTCCGACCAGATGTGCGAGCGATAGGATAGCTGCCCATTGGGCAGGCCGTCGGTGAAGGGCGAATTGGCGAACAGCGCGGTCGCGAGCGGTTGCAGCGCGAGGCCGACGCGGAATTTCTGCACCATGTCCGCCTCGCTCGCATAGTCGAGGTTCACCTGAATGGTGCAGGTGCGCAGCATCATGTCGAGGCCCATCGTGCCGACGCGCGGCATATGGTTCAGCATGATGCCATAGCGGCCCTTGGGCATGATCGGCAGTTCGTCGCGGCGCTTGTCGGGCCACATGCCCAGACCCAGGAAGCCGAGGCCCAGTTCGTCGCCGACCGCCTTCACCTGATCGAGATGCCGGCCGGTTTCGGCGCAGGTCTGGTGCAGGGTTTCGAGCGGCGCGCCCGACAGTTCGAACTGTCCGGCGGGTTCGAGGCTGACCGAACCGTCCCTGCCGGTGAGCGCAATGACCTTGCCGCCTTCCTCGACCGGACGCCAGCCGAAGCGTTCGAGCCCGGCAAGCAGGTCGCGGATGCCGCCCGGTTCGTCATAGGAGGGGGCGGCGTGATCGCTGGTGCGATACACGAACTTCTCGTGTTCGGTGCCGATCCGCCAGCGCTCGGCCGGCTTCTCGCCCCCGGCGAAATAGGCGATCAGTTGCGAGCGGTCCTCGATAACCGCTGCGCTGGTGTCCGAAACGGTCTTCGTGCTCATGGTCGCGCCCATAAACGGCGGGACGGTGCGACGCTAGGGGGCTGTCGTTGATAGGGGTATAGCGCGGCTACCAGTCGCCGGCGGCGGCCATCCACAAGGCGGTCGCGGCGGCGGCCGCCGTTTCGGCGCGCAGGATGCGCGGGCCGAGCGCGATGCCGACCGCCTGGGGCAGCGCGCGGACGGCGTCGCGTTCCTCCGGATCGAAGCCCCCTTCGGGACCGATCAGGATCGCGGCGGGGCCGGGATGCGCCCGCATCGCCGCGACCGCCGGTACGCCGCCGGTTTCGTCGGCGAAGAACAGGGTGCGCTCCGCCGGCCAGTCGCGCAGCAGCGCGGGCAGCTTCACCGGTTCGGCGAGCGCGGGCAGGGCGGTGCGGCCGCATTGCTCGGCGGCCTCGATCGCATGCGCGCGCAACCGGTCGAGGTTCAGACGGTCGACGACGGTGCGACGGGTCAGCACCGGCACGATGCGATCGACGCCCAGTTCGCACGCCTTCTCGATCACCCAGTCGATGCGGCCCTTCTTGGTCGGGGCGATGCACAGCCAGAGATCGGGCACGACCTCCCGATCGCGGAGATGGTCGGTCGCCTCTAGGACCAGATCGCGCTTGCGGACCTGCGACGCGACTCCGCGCCATTCGCCGGTCGCGTCGTCGAACAGGCGGACGGTGTCGCCGTCCTTCACCCGCATCACCGACAGCAGATAATGCGCTTGCGCGCCGTCCAGCCGGACCTGCACGCCCGGGCCGAGCGGTTGTTCGACGAACAGGCGGGGCGACGAATCGGTCGGCCAGGCGGGGGTGGCGGGCATGGCGCGGGGTTAGGACGCCAGCTTCATGAGTACCAGCCCGCCGAGCAGCATCGCCGCGGCGATCAGGCGCAGCGGGGTCACCGCTTCGCCGAGCAGGACGATACCCACGACGAACGCGCCCAGTGCACCGATGCCGGTCCACACCATATAGCTGGTGCCGAGCGGCAGCTGCTTCATCGCCAGCGACAGCAGCCCGAAACTGGCGAACATCGCGACGAAGGTGGCAAGGGTCGGCAGCGGCTTCGAAAAGCCGTCCGACAGTTTCATGTAATAGGCCCAGACGATCTCGAGCAGTCCGGCGACGGCCAGCATGACCCACGGCATCAAGGCGTCTCCGCGTCGCGTTCGATCCGGTAGGCGGCGTCGAGATAGCGGTCCGCCGCTGCCCGCAGCGCCGGTTCCTTCTCGAACGCTTCGGCCGGGGGTGGCGCTTCGCCGATCGCGTCCATCAGCGTCCACAGCGCGAAGCGGCGTGACGGATCACGTTCGATGCCGAAATCGATCGCCATCCGTTCGCGCGCGGCATCGATCGTCGCCGGATCGGCGGTTTCGGGGTCGGTCGTGCCGAAATAGTGGCTGAGCAACTGGTCGAGGTCCATGGGTCGTCTGTAGCCGCGATCCGGCAGCCGCGCGACCGCTTCGTGACCGCAAGGTGACGAAGGTTTAACGCAACAAATCCGCTATTTCAGGCACTGTATCCGGCATCGGACATGGTGTTCGACGGAGGTGCAACATGCGTTCCTTTTCACTGATCGTCCTGCCGCTGGCGATGCTGGCGGCGCAACCGGCGCTGGCCAAGGGCTGTGTCCGCGGCGCTGCCGCCGGCGCGGTCGCGGGGCATTTCGTCGGCAAGGGCCACGGGTTGCTGGGCGCGGCGGCGGGCTGCGTCGCGATGCACCATCATTATGCCAAGCAGGCCAAGGCGCAGGCCAAGCACTGATCGACCGCCCCGCCGTCCCGCCGGACGACGGGGCCATCGGCGCGTCGCGGCGCATTCCCCCTGTCGCTTCGCGCACGGTCGTGGCAGCAGGGCGGGATGCCGTCCCCGAACCCCGCCGCCGCGTCCGAACAGGTTGCCGATACCGAACATCGCGGGCTGATCGCGATCCTGCCGCGCGCCGCACGCCCGTTCGCCTTGCTGGCGCGCTTCGACCGGCCGATCGGCTGGTGGCTGCTCTATTGGCCCGGCGCATGGGCGATGGCGTTGTCGGGGCGGGCGGTCGAGCGGTGGGACATGCTGCTGTGGTTCCTGCTGGGCAGCATCGCCATGCGCGGGGCGGGATGCGTCTATAACGACATCGTCGACCGCGATCTCGACCGGCAGGTGGCGCGCACCGCCAACCGCCCGCTGGCGAGCGGTGCGGTGTCGGTGAAGGCGGCGTGGGTGTGGCTGCTGGTCCTCAGCCTGATCGGGCTGGTCGTGCTGCTGCAACTGAACCTGACCGCCGCGATCGTGGCGCTGGCGAGCCTCGCGCTGGTTGCCGCCTATCCGTTCATGAAGCGGATCACGTGGTGGCCGCAGGCGTGGCTCGGCATGGTGTTTTCGTGGGCGGCGCCGGTCGCATGGGCGCAGATGGGCACCGACGACTGGCTGCCGCTGGCGCTGCTCTATGCCGGGTCGATCGCGTGGGTGATCGGATACGACACCATCTATGCGTGTCAGGATATCGAGGACGACGCGATGGTCGGGGTACGGTCCTCGGCACGGGCGATGGGCAGCCGGGTGCGGCCCGGCGTGACGCTGTTGTATGTCGTCGCCATTGCGTGCTGGGCAGGGGCGGTGTGGCGGGTGTTCCCGACCCCGCTGGCGCTTGCGGCCTTGCTGCCGGGGGCGCTGCACCTGCTGTGGCAGGTCGCGACGCTCAAACCGGAGGAGGGGGCGAACACGCTGCGGCGGTTCCGCTCGAACCGCGATGCCGGGTTGCTGATCTTCCTCGGGCTGGTGGTGGTGGGGCAGGCGGCATGAGCGTTGCCGTGCGCGCTTCGGCTTCCCATCTGCCCCCCATGCTGACTCCGTCCCAAGCCGTCGACCGGGCGCACGCCGCCATGGACCTTGCCAAGCGTCATGGCGCGGATGCCGCCGATGCGATCCTCGTCGCCGATACCGCGCTGTCGGTGTCGGTGCGGCTGGGGCAGCTGGAGGATGTCGGCCGGTCGGAAGGCAGCGAACTGGGCCTGCGCGTGTTCGTGGGCCAGCGGTCGGCGAGCGTATCGACGTCCGATCTGTCCGATGCCGGGCTGGACGCGCTGGCCGAACGCGTGGTGGCGATGGCCCGCGCCGCGCCCGAGGATCGCTGGGCGGGCCTCGCTCCGGCCGAGCGGTTGCTGCACGGCGCGGCCCCGCTCCTCGACCTCGACGATGGCGGCGACGTTCCCCCGCAGGTGCTGCGCGAGGCGGCGCTGGCGGTCGAGGATGCGGCGCGGGCGGTATCGGGCGTCAGCAATTCGGAAGGCGGTTCGGCCGGCTATAACCGCGCGGTCGTCGCCTTCGCCACCAGTCACGGCTTTGCGCAGGGCTATGCGGTCACCAGCCACGGCATTTCGGCCAGCGTGCTGGCGGGCGAAGGCGCGGCGATGCAGCGCGACTATGCGCATCATTCGGCGCGGCACCGCGCGATGCTGGAGGAGCCGGAGAGCGTGGGTCGTCGTGCCGGCGAACGCGCCGTCGCGCGGCTGAACCCGGTGCGGATCGATGGCGGCGCGATGCCGGTGGTGTTCGATCCGCGCGTCGGCGGCAGCCTGATCGGGCATATCCTCGGCGCGATCTCGGGCCCGTCGATCGCGCGCGGCACCAGCTTCCTGCGCGACTGTCTGGGCCATGCGATCCTGCCGCCGAACCTGTCGATCCTTGACGATCCGCACCGCCCGCATGGGCTGCGCGCGCGGCCGTTCGATGGCGAGGGATTGCCGGTGTCGCCGATGGCGCTGGTCGATCATGGCGTGCTGGAAACATGGCTGCTCGACAGCGCATCGGCGCGGCAGCTGGGGCTGGAGCCGACCGGCCATGCCTCACGGGGGTTGAGCGGGCCGCCGGGGGTGACGACCGGCAACGTCCATCTGGCGGGCGGCACCGGGACGCGCGAGGCGCTGATCGCCAATATCGAGCACGGCGTGCTGGTCACCGAACTGATCGGGCAGGGGGTGAACGGCGTCACCGGTGATTACAGTCGGGGGGCGTCGGGTTTCCTGATCGAACGTGGCGAGATCACGCGGCCGGTATCGGGCATCACCATCGCCGGCAATCTGCGCCCGATGCTGGCGTCGCTGACCGCGGCGGGCGATCTGGAGCATCGGCAGGGCGTCAACGTGCCGACGCTGCGCGTCGATGGCATGACGGTGGCGGGTGGCTGACGCAGCGCTGCTCGAACCGGTAACGGCGATCGTCGCCGAAGCGGCGGCGCTCGCGCACGATCGCTGGCACGGTGATTTCGCGACATGGGAAAAGGCGCCGGGCAATCCGGTGTGCGAGGTCGACCTGTCCGTCGACCGGTTGCTGCGCGACCGGCTGAGCGCGTTGCTTCCGCAAGCGGGGTGGCTGTCGGAGGAGACCGCCGACGACGCCATCCGGCTGGCGAAGCGGCAAGTGTGGATCGTCGATCCGATCGACGGGACGCGCGACTATATCCGCCGGCGCGACGGCTGGGCGGTATCGGTGGCGCTGGTCGAGGATGGTCAGCCGGTGCTGGGCGTCCTCGACGCGCCGGCGCGGCGGCAGCGCTGGACGGCGCGCACCGGCGGCGGGGCGTGGCTGAACGGCGCGCGGCTGGCGGTCAGCACCCGCAGCGACTTTGCCGGCAGTCGCACCCCGGTCGACGCGCTGGCAAAGGCGGATCGCGACCTGTTGATGGTCGCCAAGCCCAATTCGATCGCGCTGCGCATGGCGATGGTCGCGGCGGGCGAGGCCGATTTCCTCGCCACCATCCGCTGGGGCAATGAGTGGGACGTGGCGGCGAGCATCCTGCTGGCCCGCGAGGCGGGGGCGACGGTGACCGACGCGATCGGACGCAAGCTACGCTTCAACCAGCCACGCCCGCAGTTTTTCGGGGTGATGGCGGCGGCGCCGGGCATCCATGCGGCGGCGGTGGAACGGCTGCGCGAGCGGGCGATTGTGGCGTTGGGGAAGCGGTAGGCGCGCGCGGATCAGCCGCCATTCATCGGCGTTGTGCCAGGGCGATGGCGATGCAGGCGACACTTCCCGAACGGACGCGGATCGGTGCGATGGGGGTGACCATCGCACTGCATGTCCTGCTCGGCTGGGCCCTGATCGTCGGGCTGGGCGTCGATGTGCCGCGGGTGGCGCAGCGTGCGCTGGCGACGTTCGACATTCTGCGGCCGCCGCCCGATCCGCCACCCCCGCCGCCGGTGCCGCAGGTCGTGCGGCAGGGGCGGCCGGAGGGACGCGCCGCGCCGCCCAATCTCCGGTCGAAGGCGACCGAGATCGTCGCCACGCCGCCGGTCGTCCCGCTGCCGGTGCCGCCGCCGGTCGTGACCGCGCCGGTCGCCGGACCGGGCAGCGACGCGTCGTCGGGCGCGACCGATCGGGTGGGGCCGGGGACCGGTGCGGGCGGCGTCGGCGATGGCCTTGGCAGTGGCGGTGCGGGGGATGGCGATGGCGGCGGCGGGGGCGACACCCCGCCCGAGCAGATCGGTGGATCGTTGCAGGGCGCGCGATTGCCGCCCGAACTGGCGGAGGATGGTTTCGTGGGGACCGTCGAGGTCGATTACGTCGTCGAGCCCAATGGCCGGGCGACCGACTGTCGCATCCGTCGGTCGAGCGGTAATCGGGCGATCGATATCGCGACCTGTCGCCAGATCGAACGGGCTTTCCGGTTCCGGCCGTCGTTGGACGGACGGGGGCGGGCGGTACCTGCGGTGATGGTACAGCGGCACGACTGGGACGTGGAGCGGGACTGAAAAGATTGGGGTTTTCAGCCAAAGGTCACAAAGGTCACACTTGCGCGGTGTTTGTGCAGCGGCGCGTTCCGGACGGGATCGGGTGCGGAAGGATCGACGGTTAGAAAGAGCCGGCCGGATGGTAGGCGCGACGTGGCGCTGTAGGAAAGTGGTTCCTTGCCCGTTCGCGATCCCGCGAAGGCAAATACGAAGTCGAAAACGGGCGCCCTAGGTTCTACTCGTGCAGCAGGCGGGCTAACGTAGTGTCGTGGACGACGATCAACGCCGGATGAGACGCGGAGGCTGCTGCGGACTAATGGTCCTTGGGCTAGCTTTCGGATTTTGCCTGTTGCTCGATTCTTGTGTTTCGCGGGTGGAGGTAGCACGCGTCGTTAACGCTGATGGCGGGCTGGTCGCAACGGTGACGGAAACAAACGGCGGGGCAACTACCGATTTTGGATATCAGGTCGACATCCGGCGGAATTGGCCGGTCGGATGGTCGGAAAGGGTGGCCTATTTCTACGGGGCACGGCGTAGTGATTGCGCGTATGGCGTGAACGTCCGCTGGATCAAGAATGACACCCTTTTGATCGGATACATGCAGGCGAAAAGCGCCGATGTGGTCAACCGAACCGGGATTTTTGGACGTTCCGTCAACGTCGTGTTTAAGTCTGGCATCAATGACCCGTCTGCCCCGTGCGGCGGTGTCGAGTATAATCTTAGCCGGTAAGGTCGATCCACCTATCGGCAGAACGTCCTATTCCTCCCCCTGATACTTGATCTGCAGATACCGTTCCCGCGTGGCCAGACTGTCCAGATTCCCCTGCGCCAGTTGCTGGGTCATCGCGGCGATTTCGCCGTCGATGATGCGCAGGCCGTCGACGAGTTGCTGATCCGGGGTGCGGCCGTTGCGTTCGACGCGGCGGAGCGGTTCGGGGACGCGTTGGTAGCCGCGGATGAGTTCGGGGAGTTGTTCGCCGACCAGCTTGCGGACTTCGGATGCCGCCATCGGTTCGTCGTCGCCGAGCGTGGCCAGTTGCGCCGACAGCGTGTCGAGCTTCACCCCGATCGAGTCGGCGATGCCGATCGCCGGCGCGGGCAGGGCCGGGCGCTGCGTCGCGAGCCAGCGTTCGGTCTGCGCCGGCAACGACTTGATCGGGGCCTGCACCAGTTGCTCGACGGCGACCGGTCGCGTGACCGGCAGCGCCGCGAACAGCACCGTGGCGGCGATCAGCAGCGCCACGACCAGCAGCGCGCCGCCGACGCCCAGCGGCACGAACCAGCCCAGCACCAGCGCGGCGAGGAGGATCGCGCCATCCGCGAGCGCGATGCGGCCGACGCGGCGCAGCACCTCCGCCTCACGCCGCCGCCGGGCGCGCGGGGCGACAACGCCGTGGCGTTCGCGCGCGCGTTCCAGCGTCAGGCTGGCGCGTTCCAATACCTCGTCGCTGCGCGACATGGGACTACATCGCCTCCAGCTTGAACGTCTCGCCCTGGCCCGATGCGTTCTGCGACGCGCCCTCGGCACGGGCGATATAGCCCTTCGACCGTTCGACCTCGCTGCCGAGCGTGTTGATGGTGGTCTTCATCGAATCGAGCGCCTTCAGCTTGAACGTGTCGATCGCGTCCATGGTGTCATAGACGTTCTGGAACGCGCGTTGCAGCACTTCGACCGGAATCGTCGAGGCGGCGGCCTGTTCATGGATCGTCGCGGTTTGCGAGCGGAGCAGCTTGCCGGTCGAATCGATGATGTTGGCGGTGGTGGTGTTGAGCGCGGTGATCTGTTCGAGGACCAGCTTCTGGTTGGTCAGCGCCTGCGCGACGGTCACCGCGGTGCGCAGCGCGCCGACGGTGGTGGTGCTGGCGCGATCGACACCCTTCACCAGCTCGACATTGTTCTTCTTGACCAGATCGAGCGCGAGATAGCCCTGCACCGTCACCGCCATCTGCGTCAGCAGGTCCTGGCTGCGTTGCCGGACATAGAAGAGCGCGGTTTCGCGGATCGCCTTGGCCTTGGCCGGGTCGGTGTGATCCAGCTCGTTGGCCTTGTCCTCCAGCTTCCGGTCCATCTCGCGCGAAAGATAGATCATCTGTTCGAGCCGCCCCATCGCGGTCCACAGGTTCGCGCGTTCGGTGTCGATGGCGGCATTGTCCATCAACAGCTCGTCCTTGCCCGATTGCAGCCGCTTCAGGATCGAGGCGATATGGCTCTGCGCGGATTTATAGCCGTCGAAATAATCGCGGACCTTGCTGCCGAACGGGATCATGCCGAACAGCTTTTTCGGTTCGAGCAGATTGCCCTGACGGCCCGGATCGAGATCCTCGATCGTGCGGCGCAACTGCGCCAGATCGGCCCCGACGCCCGATTCCTGATCCATCGCCCGCACCGGCCGGTCGAGGAAGCGGTTCGACTGGCCCGCCGCCTCGCGAATCTCGCGCGCGCCCAGATTGCTGATCGCGTCGACCCGCTTGCCGAATTCGGGGGAATTCACGTCCTGCGCGACCAGCTGGTCGATGAAATCGTCGACGCGGGTCTGCAATTCGGTCTTCTTGACGTCGTCGACCGGGACCAGCCCGGCCGCCTTGGCGGCGGGAACCGTCGGCACCGGATCGGGCGGCGTCAGCACCAGCGCGGGTTCTTCAGTCTGCGTCGCCATAGTTCCTCCACGTCGTCCGCCGGGTGATGCCATGCGAACGCGGTATCATTCAACTGTGGTATTTAGGTAATACACCAAGCGGGCGCAACCTCTTGTCTCACGCTGTCATCCACGATAGCCAGCACGGCAGAGGGGATTGATATGACAAAGCGTTTTCAAGGCCTGTTGCGGACCGCCGCCCTGTCGATCGCGTTGATGACGCAGACGGCACGGGCGCAGGATCAGTTCGTCGATCCCAATACGCTGCGCCCGTCGCTCGATCCGGCGCGGATGGCCAATGGCCTCGCGCTCACCCCGCCGATGGGGTGGAACAGCTGGAACAAATATGGCTGCAACATCACCGAAAAGATCGTGCGCGACATGGCCGACGCCATGGCCGGCAACGGGATGAAGGCGGCGGGCTATTCCTATATCGTCATCGACGATTGCTGGCACGGGCAACGTGACGCGAACGGCTTCATCACCGCCAATGCCGAGAAGTTCCCGAGCGGGATCAAGGCGCTGGCCGACTATATCCATGGAAAGGGGCTGAAGTTCGGTATCTATTCCGATGCCGGCGCCAAGACGTGCGGCGGCAAGCCCGGCAGCCAGGGCCATGAATATCAGGACGCGCTGACCTATGCCCGCTGGGGCGTCGATTATCTGAAATACGACTGGTGCTCGACCGGGGTCCGCAATGCCGAGGAAGCCTATGCATTGATGGCCGATGCGCTGAAGGCCAGCGGGCGGCCGATCGTGCTGGCGATCTGCGAATGGGGCAACAACCGGCCGTGGGAATGGGCGAAGAAGATCGGCAATCTGTGGCGCACGTCCGCCGACATCCGCGACGGGTGGAAGGGGCGTGAGAAATGGTCGATCGGCATGACCGACATCGTCGACATCAACGAACCGCTCTATGCCCATGCCGGCCCCGGCCACTGGAACGATCCCGACATGCTCGAAGTCGGCAATGGCGGGATGAGCGACACCGAATATCGCGCGCATTTCAGCCTGTGGGCGATGATGGCCGCGCCGCTGATCGCCGGCAACGACATCGCGACGATGAGCGACGCGACGAAGGCGATCCTGCTCAACCACGACGTCATCGCGGTCGATCAGGATGCGCTGGGCGCGCAGGGCCGCCGCGTCCGCGACGACGGCGATCAGGAAGTGTGGTCGCGCACGCTGGTCGACGGATCGCGCGCCGTCGTCCTGTTCAACCGGGGCGAGGCACCGGCGCAGATCACGGCGACGTGGCCGGAGATCGGCTATCCGGCAGGCGTAAGGGCCGAGGTTCGCGACCTGTGGGCGCACAAGTCGCTCGGCCGGATGGCGGGCCGGTTTGCGGCGACCGTTCCGGCGCATGGCGTCGTCATGGTCCGCGTCACGCCGGGCAAGTAGCGGCGGTTTTCGCGCAGAGGCGCTGAGGGTGGGTGCGGTCGGGAGACGCTACGACGGCGTCGAACGCACCTTCTCCGCGCCTCCGCGCCCCTGCGCGAACATCTTTCGCCTGCGATCAGGAAGAAGGAAGGTTGCTTCATGCGAAGGCGCGAAGACGCGGAGGAGACTCGTTCGGGGCATTTGTTACCCGCGCCACCAGCCTCTAGCTTGCGTCTCCGATAGCGCTGTGTCTCCCGAACGCGAGCCGGCCGCCGGTCGCGCAACCGCTTCACGCCTTCGCGTGAACCAATCTAAGGCCCCCACGCTGCACCGCAAAAACGTCCCCTTTGCGGAATCGCGATAAATACGCTAAGCGCGCGCCCAACTGCACTCCCGCACGATCCAGGAAATAGTATGAGCCTTCGCAACGTGGCAATCATCGCCCACGTCGATCACGGCAAAACCACGCTCGTCGATCAGTTGTTCCGTCAGTCCGGCACGTTCCGCGACAACCAGCGCGTCGAGGAACGCGCCATGGATTCGAACGACCTCGAAAAGGAGCGCGGGATCACCATTCTCGCCAAGCCGACCTCGGTCGACTGGACCCCGCCGGGCAGCGATGAATCGATCCGCATCAACATCGTCGACACCCCCGGCCACGCCGATTTCGGCGGCGAGGTCGAACGCATCCTGTCGATGGTCGACGGCGTCGTCCTGCTGGTCGATTCGTCGGAAGGCGCGATGCCGCAGACGAAGTTCGTGACCGGCAAGGCGCTGGCGCTGGGCCTCAAGCCCATCGTCGTCGTCAACAAGGTCGACCGCAGCGACGCGCGCATCCAGGAAGTGCTGGACGAAGTGTTCGACCTGTTCGTGTCGCTGGACGCCAACGACGAACAGCTCGATTTCCCGGTGCTCTATGCCTCGGGCCGCAACGGCTATGCCTCGACCGACATGGACGCGCGCGAAGGCACGCTGATCCCGATGTTCGAGACGATCGTGTCGCACGTCCCCGCGCCGAAGGTGGAAGTGGAGGACGTTCCGTTCACCTTCCTCGTCACGCTGCTCGACCGCGACAACTTCCTCGGCCGTATCCTGACCGGCCGCGTCAATTCGGGCACGGTGAAGCTGAACCAGCCGATCCACGCGCTCGACAACGACGGCAACATCGTCGAGACGGGTCGCGCATCGAAGATCATGTCGTTCCGCGGCCTCGACCGCGTGCCGGTCGACGAAGCCAAGGCGGGCGACATCATCTCGCTGGCCGGCCTGACCGTTGCCACCGTGTCGAACACGATCTGCGACCCGCAGGTCACCGAGCCGCTGCACGCGCAGCCGATCGATCCGCCGACGCTGTCGATGCGCTTCGCCGTCAACGATTCGCCGATGGCGGGTCGCGAAGGCACGAAGGTCACGTCGCGGATGATCCGCGACCGCCTGTTCCGCGAAGCCGAATCGAACGTCGCCGTGAAGGTGACCGAAGCGGCCGATCGCGACAGCTATGAAGTCGCGGGCCGCGGCGAATTGCAGTTGGGCGTGCTGATCGAAACGATGCGCCGCGAAGGGTTCGAACTGGGCATCTCGCGTCCGCGCGTGCTGTTCGGCGAGGACGAGAACGGCAAGAAGACCGAGCCGTACGAAACCGTCATCATCGACGTGGACGAGGAATATTCGGGCACGGTCGTCGAGAAGATGAACCTGCGCAAGGCCGAGATGACCGACATGCGTCCGTCGGGCGGCGGCAAGACCCGCATCACCTTCTCCGCCCCGTCGCGCGGCATGATCGGCTATCATGGCGAGTTCCTGTCGGACACGCGTGGCACCGGCATCATGAACCGGCTGTTCGAGAAGTACGGCCCGCACAAGGGCCAAATCGACGGCCGCAAGAACGGCGTGTTGATCTCGAACGGTGCCGGCGAAGCGCAGGGCTATGCACTGGGTCCGCTCGAAGAGCGCGGCATCCTGTTCGTCGGGCACGGCGAGGCGCTGTACGAAGGCATGATCATCGGCGAGAACGCCAAGACGGATGACCTTGAGGTCAATCCGATGAAGGCGAAGCAGCTGACCAACTTCCGCGCATCGGGCGGCAAGGACGACGCGATCCGCTTGACCCCGCCGAAGAAGATGACGCTGGAACAGGCGATTGCGTATATCGACGACGACGAGATGGTCGAAGTGACGCCGAAGAACATCCGTCTGCGCAAACGCCACCTCGATCCGAACGAACGGAAGAAGGCATCGCGCGCGAAGGCAGCAGCCTGAGCGAGCGGGCCGGGCAGGCGGACCGGGCAACGGCGTAGCGTCAGCTACGCCGAGCCGCACAGGGTCCGCCCGACCGGCCTTGCCCAAGGCGAGGACCGACGACGTGGCTTCGCCATGTCGGGCCAGAGAAAAGAACGGCCCCGGAAGCGATTCCGGGGCCGTTCGCTATCCCGGAAAGAACGCCGCCATCGGCCGCGCCGCGCCGGGCGTACCCGCCACCACCGCCTGGGTCAGTGCGATGCCCCATGGGCTGAAGGCGAAGGCTTCCGCCAGCAGGAAGCAGGCCACGAACGCACCCCATCCCCACCGCCATGCCGGGTGAATCCGTCCGGTGCGGCGGCGCTCGGCAACCATCGCGATCACCGGAAAGATGGACGGCGCGATCAGTGCCGCGGCCCACCATCCCCACGGGATCAGGAACGGCATGGGCAGCAATCGTCCGAAGCCGGGACCGGTAATTGCCGCCATGCCGCAGAACATCAGCCGACGGTGCCAGTCGGTCCGCCGCCGCAGGGCGATCGCGACGCTGCTGACCGAAACGAAGTACAGGATGCCGACCGGATTGCCGATTAGGAAGGAATTGAGATCGAGGATCGGTGGCCCGCCATGATGCCGCGCCGACAGGATCGTGATGCCGATACCGAGCACCGTCATCAGCGGCAGCAACGCCAGCGCGAGCCAGCCGAGTTGCCGGTGACCACGTACCGTCCCGCCATAGATCAGGACGTTCTGCGCGACGTACAGGATGATCCAGCTGAGAAAGACCGCGCCGTGCAGATGATAGATGATCGGAAGCGAAAGGCTGGAGCGACCCGCGAAAAAATTCAGTGAAAAGCCGGCGATGTCGACCGTCGCCATGGCGATCGCCGAAAACAGGAAGAAGCGATGTTCCGGCGTTCTTGCCGTCGATGCCGTTGCCAATGTTGCCATGTGTCACCCCCCCGATGAACGAAGCGGTTTGACTCTACCATGGGTCGGGGAGTTAGGCGAGACGACCTGTCGACGACGCCGTTCGGTCAGAGCAACGCCCACCCCGTCACCGCCCCTACGCCCACGATCACAGGCGTCACCCAGCCACCCTTCAGCCGCCACGCCAACCCCAGCGCGACCGCGAACAGGATTCCGCCGATGGCGACCGCATCGATTCGCGCGCCGGTCGCCACCGCCAGTTGCACGAAGGTCGCCGCGATGATGCCGACCACCGCCGCCGCCACGCCGGTCAGTGCGTGGCGGAGCGAGGGCGCGTCGACAATTCGCTCCAGCCGTTCGAAGAACAGCAGCGAAAAGGCGAAGGCCGGCAGAAACATGCCGAGCGTGATCGCCAGCGCGCCGGTGAGGCCGCCCGCGACGAACCCGACAAAGGTCGCAAAGATCACCAGTGGCGCGGGGATGACATTGGCGAAGGCGACCCCGTCGAGGAACGCCGCATCGCCGATCCAGCCCCGCCCGACGGTATCGGCGCGGACATAGGGGATGGCGGTATAGGCCCCGCCAAAGGTCAGCAGCCCGCCCTTCAAGCCGGCGACGAACAACGCGAGGATGGTCAGCGGTTGCGTTATCGATCCGGCCGGGGCGGGGGTGGCGATGCTTATCGCCCCGATGGCAGCAACAAGGCCAACCATGCCGATCGCGATCATCATCGCCGGCCGGGCCATCGCCGCATAGACACCGCCGCCGACCAGCAAGGGTATCCAGAACGGTACGCCGATCAGCGTCGCGATCGCCGCCGCCACCGCGATCGCCGCCAGCAATCGGTCCTCGATCACATGCTGGCCGATCCGCACCACCGCGCGCAGAATCACCGCAAGGATCGCGACCTGAATGCCGAGCAGGATGCCGCCGAAGCCCACGCTGCCCTGCACGACCGAGACATAGAGCCAGCCGACCAGCAGCATCAGGCAGAAGCCGGGCAGCATGAAGCCCAGTCCGGCGAGCAGCCCGCCGATCCGGCCGCGCGCCAGCACGCCGAAATGGACGCAGAGTTCATGCGCCTCGGGGCCGGGCAGGATCTGCAACACCGCGAGCAGGCGATTGAACCGCCCGCGATCGATCCAGCCCTCTTCCTCGACCAGTGCCTGCCGCAACATCGCGATCTGCGCGACCGGCCCGCCAAAGGCGAGACAGCCGAACCGCAGGAATTTGAGGAACAGCGCGATCAGGCCGATGGCCGGGGGGCGGGAGGGGGCAATCTGCATAAAGCAACGCTCCTACAGGCCGCGAACGCGACCGATGGAGCGGAACTTGGACGGCACCCGTCTGAACGGGCGTCCGCAGCGGCCCGTGACGGCAATCCGCCACAATGGCGGGGATGTGTCAATCGGTCGCGCGGGGAGGGGGGCTTCCAGATTCTTCCCGGTACGGGGAGGAGCCTGCCTCCGCACCAAGCCGGGGGTAGCGAAGGAAGGCGCTACCCCCTCGCAAGCGCTCCCCCGCGCTGCTATCTCCCCGGCCATGCCCCATCTCTATCTCGTCGACGGCTCCGGCTATATCTTTCGCGCCTATCACCGGCTGCCGCCGCTGACGAACCAGCATGGCGAGCCGGTCGGGGCGGTCTATGGCTATACGACGATGCTGTGGCGGCTGGCCGATGCACTGCACAAGGCGGACGGACCGACGCATATGGCGGTGATCCTCGACAAGTCGTCCAAGACGTTCCGCAACGACCTGTACGACCAGTACAAGGCGCATCGCCCGCCACCGCCCGAGGATCTGGTCCCGCAGTTCCCGATGATCCGCGACGCGACGCGGGCCTTTTCGATTCCCTGCATCGAGGAAGAGGGGCTGGAGGCCGACGACATCATCGCCTGCTATACGCAGGCGGCACTGGCGCAGGGGTGGGCGGTGACGATCGTCAGTTCCGACAAGGACCTGATGCAGCTGATGACCGATCCGTCGGTCGACATGCTCGACACGATGAACAACCGCACGCTCGGCCCCGATCATGTCCGCGAGAAATTCGGGGTGGGGCCGGAGCAGCTGGGCGACGTGCTGGCGCTGATGGGCGACGCGGTCGACAACGTGCCGGGCGTGCCCGGCGTCGGGCCGAAGACCGCTGCCAAGCTGATCGCCGAGCATGGCAATCTCGAAGCCGTCCTCGCCGCCGCGCCGGACATGAAAAAGGGCAAGCTGCGCGACAATCTGATCGACCATGCCGACAATGCGCGGCTGTCGAAGGTGCTGGTGACGCTGAAATGCGATGGCGGCCTGCCCGAACCGCTCGACGCGCTGGCGATGCAGGGCATACCCGACGCGCCGCTGCGTGCGTTCCTCGAACATCACGGGTTTCGCACGCTGCTGACCAAGCTGTCGAGCGTCGCCGACGAGCCGGTCGCACCGGCCACGGCACCGGGGGGCGAAGAGGACGAACCGGCCTGCAACCATGACGGCTATGAGACGGTCGTGACGCAGGAGGCGCTCGACCGCTGGGTACAGGTGGCGCGGCATCAGGGCTGGGTCGCGATCGATACCGAGACGACCGGTCTGGACGCGACCCGCGCCGAACTGGTCGGGATCAGCATGGCGCTGCATCCCAATCTCGCCTGCTACGTGCCGATCGGCCATGGCGGGACCGACATGTTCGCCGAGCGCCCCGAGCAATTGTCGCGCGAGCTCGTGCTGGCGACGCTGAAGCCGTTGTTCGAAGACCCCAGCGTCCTGAAGATCGGGCATAACCTGAAATACGACATGATCGTCCTGTCGCGCGCCGGGGTCGCTGTCGCGCCTTATGACGACACGATCGTGATGAGTTTCGACCTAGACGCCGGGCTGCATGGGCACGGCATGGACGAACTGGCAGCGACGCACCTCCAGCATAGCTGCATCGCGTACAAGGACGTGGTGGGGACGGGGAAGAAGCAGGTCGGTTTCGGCGAAATCGATCTGAAGACCGCGACCCGCTATGCCGCCGAGGACGCCGACGTGACATTGCGGTTGTGGCGGCGGTTCAAGCCGCGCCTGCCATATGAACAGGCGACGCGCGTCTACGAGATGGTCGACCGCCCGCTGGTCCGCGTGATCGCCGAGATGGAGATTGCGGGGATCAAGGTCGATGCGCAGGTGCTGGCGCGGCTGTCCGACGATTTCTCGACCCGGATCGCCGCGCTGGAGACCGAGATCCACGACTTGGCGGCCGTGAAATTCACCATCGGATCGCCGAAACAGCTGGGCGACGTGCTGTTCGTCACGCTGGGGATCAAGGGCGGCCGCAAGGGCAAGTCCGGCGTCTATTCGACCGACGTCACCGAATTGGAGCGGATCGCCGCCGACAAGGATTCGCCGGGCGCGGTGATCGCGGCGAAGGTGCTCGACTGGCGACAACTGACCAAGCTCAAGAACACCTATACCGACGCGTTGCAGGCGCAGATCAATCCGGCGACCGGGCGGGTGCATACGTCGTACAGCCTGACCGGCGCGCAGACCGGGCGGCTGTCGTCGACCGATCCCAACCTGCAGAACATTCCGATCCGTACCGAGGTTGGGCGGCAGATCCGCGATGCGTTCGTGGCGGAACCGGGCAACGTCATCCTCGCGGCCGACTATTCGCAGATCGAGCTGCGGCTGGCGGCGCATATCGCCGACGTGCCGCAGTTGCGCGACGCGTTCGCGCGCGGCGACGATATTCACAGCATCACCGCGCAGGAGCTGTTCGGCGAGGTCAACCGCGACACGCGCGGGCGGGCCAAGACGATCAACTTCGCCATCCTCTACGGCATCAGTCGCTGGGGGCTGGCTGGGCGGCTGGACGTGAGTGCCGAGGAGGCACAGGCGATGATCGATCGCTATTTCGACCGCTTCCCCGGCATCAACCGCTATATCGCCGAGACGACGCAGAGTGTCAGAACGGCGGGTTTCACCACCACGCTGTTCGGCCGCAAGACGCATTTTCCGCGCATCAAGTCGAAGGTGCAGCATGAACGCCAGGGGGCCGAACGCGCCGCGATCAACGCCCCGATCCAGGGGACCAGCGCCGACATCATCAAGCGCGCGATGGTGCGGATGGGGCCGGCACTGGCCGAGGCGGGCCTGGGCGAGGTGCGGATGCTGTTGCAGGTCCATGACGAACTGGTGTTCGAACTGCCCGAGGGTCTGGTCGAGGCGGCGACACCGGTGATCCGCCGGGTGATGGAGACCGCCGCCGAACCGGTGGTGCAGCTGTCGGTGCCGCTGGGCGTGGAGATCGGGACGGGGGCGAGCTGGGGCGCGGCGCATTAAGCGCCAGCGCGGCGATCGGGACCCGACCGTTGCCCCCAAGCCGCACCTCGTCGCCAAAGCGCAACGGGGGCTATGGCGGGTCGCCCCCCTCGCGTATGACGCCGCGATGATCCAGCCTTCGCGCGACGTATGACCGACGCGCCGACCCAGCCCACCGACGACATCGCCGCACTTGCCAAAGGCGGGCGGACCAACGTGTTCGGATTCGTCCTGCGGCTGGTCGCGCGGCTGCCGTTCCTGTTCATCGCCGGGCGCATCTATGGGCCGGCGATCGTCGGGCGGTTCGCGCTGGCGGTCCTGGTGGTGGAACTGGCCGCGCTGGTCGCGACGCTGGGGCTGAAACGGGGGCTGGCGCAGGCGCTGTCGTCGACCGATCGGCCCCATGCGCATGTCGTGTGGGACGCGCTGGCGGTCGCCTTCATCCTGTCGGTCGCGGCCAGCGCGGTGTTGTTCGTGTTTCCGCAGATCATGTATCCGAACAGTCAGGTGATCGGGTTCGAACGGCTGTTGCCGCTGATCGTCTTTGCCATCGCATGGTCCGACGTCAGTCTGGCGGCGCTCGCCTATCGATTGAACGTCAAGGCGGCGGTGACGGCGCGCGCGGTCATCGAACCGTGGACGATCTCGATCGCGGCGTGGGGCCTGAGCTATTATTCGACCCGCGACGGCCTCATCATGAGCTATGTGCTGTCGATGGCGGCGGCGCTGGTTGCATCGATCGTGCCGTTCGTCCGCAGCTATGGCCTGCCGATCGGGTGGTCGCCGCATCTGCGGCCGATGCTGGCGCTGGTGAAGCGCAACATGCCGCTGGCAGGTGCCGATGCGATCGAATGGGGCACGCGCAACGTCGATCGCTTCATCTTGGGGCTGTTGTTCGGGCCGGCGATCGTCGGCATCTATTACATGGCGCAGCAGGTCGCGTCGTTGCCGCAGAAGCTGAAGACCAGCTTCGATCCGGTATTGGGGCCGGTCATCACCCACAGCCTTGCCGCCGGTGACAAGCCGGCGGTCGCGCGACAGGTGCGTCAAGTCGGCTTCTGGATCATCACCGCGCAGGCGGCGCTGGCGCTGGCCGGCAGCATTCCGGCGTCGGGCGTGATGGGCGTGGTCGGTCGCGAGTTCGTGAGCGGCGCGGGCGCGTTGTCGTTCCTGCTGTTCGCCGAAGTCTTCGCGGCCAAGGGCGCGGTGTCCGAAGCGGCGCTGGTCTATATCGCGCGCCACCGTAACCTGATGATTTCGCTGGGGCTGCTGACGTTTCAGGTGTTGCTGAGTTTCGCGCTGGTTGCGTTGATGCGTACGCTGGGCCTGCCGCAGAATTACGCGGCGGTCGGGCCGGCGATGGCACTGACGCTGTCGGTCGCGCTGGGATCGGTGATCAAGTCGGGGCTGTTGTCGAAGCTGCTCGGCGTCAGTGTCCGCGATTTCCGGCCGGCGTTCGTGTGGGCGGTGCTGGCGGCGGCGGTGGCCGGATCGCTGATCATGCGGCTGCCGAAGCACTATGAATGGGCGGAACTGCTGTTCGGCATTCCGGTGATGCTCGCCATCTACTTCGCGGTGCTGTGGCGCTGGGCGTTCCGGCCCGAGGACAAGGCGCTGTTCCACAAGAGCGCGGCAGCGACGGAGGCGCAGATCCCCACGGATCGGTACAAGGTGTAGGGTCAGGCGACATTCGACCCGTTGCGGACCGCCGTGCCCGACCGCGGCCCCATCGTCACGCCCGCGCAGGCGGGAGTCCCTATACGCCGAAGTCGCCGAACCAGCCAAAAGCGTAGCGGCTATGGGTCCCCGCCTGCGCGGGAATGACGAAAATCCGTTGTAATCGCTGAATGTCAATCCGCCACAGGTTAGCAGGCGGTCGGTGTGGCTGTCGGGAACGGAGATGTCGTGCCGCCCTCCCGCACATCCTTTACCGGAACGGCGGCTCGTTGAATGCGCGCAGCTTGCGGCTGTGGAGGCGGGCACCCTCTTGCCGCAATTGCTCGCACGCTTCGATGCCGATGCGCATATGTTCGTTGATCGCGCGTTCGTAGAAGCGGTTGGCCTGTCCGGGTAGCTTCAGTTCGCCGTGGAGCGGTTTGTCGGAAACGCACAGCAGCGTTCCATAGGGGACGCGGAAGCGATATCCCTGTGCGGCGATCGTAGCCGATTCCATGTCGATGCCGACCGCGCGCGACAGCGAGAAGCGCAGCGCCGAGCGGCTGAAGCGCAATTCCCAGTTACGGTCGTCGGTGGTGACGATGGTGCCGGTACGTAGCCGCTTCTTCAGTTCGTCGCCCGACTGGCCCGACACGATCTCTGCCGCGCGTGCCATCGCCACCTGAACCTCGGCGATCGCCGGCACCGGGATTTCGGGCGGTAGCACGTCGTCGAGGACATGATCGTCGCGCAGATAAGCGTGCGCCAGCACGTAATCGCCGATCCGCTGGCTGGGGCGCAGGCCGCCGCAATGACCGATCATCAGCCACGCTTCGGGCCGCATGACCGCCAGATGGTCGCAGATCGTCTTCGCGTTGGACGGACCGACGCCGATATTCACCAGCGTGATGCCGCTGCCGTCGGGCGCGACGAGGTGATAGGCGGGCATCTGATGCCGCCGCCACGCGCTGTCGCTGACCATGCGTTCGGCATCGTCCTCGGCGGTCGCCAGCACGCCGCCGGCCCCCGACAGCGCGGTATAGCGGCTGGGCATGCCATCAGCGGCGGGCTTCAACTGTTCGCCGGCCCAGCGCACGAATTCGTCGACATAGCGGTGATAGTTGGTGAACAGCACATATTGCTGGATATGTTCGGGCGGGGTGCCGGTATAATGGCGCAACCGGGCCAGCGAAAAGTCGGTGCGCAACCCGTCGAACAGCGCCAGCGGACGGCTGTCGTCGTGCGCGGTCCACAGGCCGTCGGCGATCTCGTCGCCGATATGCGCCAGTTCGGTCGCGGGGAAGAACCGCGCGAGTTCGGACGCCGACACCGCATCGAGACTGAGCGCATGCCCGGCGTCGAGGACGTAGGGGAAAGGAATTTCCTGCCGACCGCCGACCGCCTCGACCGTGACGTCGTGGTTGGCGATCAGCAGTTCGAGCTGTTCGGTCAGATAGGCGGCGAACATCGCGGGCTTGGTCACGCTGATCCGGTATTCACCGGGGGTGGTCAGCCGGCCATAGGCGCGCGAGGGCATCGGCCGTTCGCTGCCACCACGATAGGTTAGGCGGATTTCGGGATAGGCGAACGTGCCGTCGACCCGCGCGGAAGACGGCGGGGGCATGCCGTCGGTCAGGTAGCGGTCGAGCGCAGCGCGTAACCGCGCCACCGAGGCAGTGTAGAGCCGATCGAGTTCGGCAACGATATCGGAAGCCTGCGTCATCGATCGTGGCTAAGTCGATCCCGTAACGCAGGTCAAGACCCGGCGCAGTGCGGTGCGCCGGGTCAGGAGGATCAGGTCGCCGACGAAGGAACCTTCGGCGTGGCGTCGGCTTCGCGCTTCTTGTCGATCAGCTTCGATGCGCCGAAGGCGGCTCCGGCGATCGCGGCGGCAGCGCCGGCGACGATTGCGGCGGTGGCACCCGGATGCGCCTTCACCGTCTCGGCGGTCGATTTGGCGGCATCCGCCACCGCATCGCGCGACTTGGCGGCGGCGTCGCTTACGGTTTCCTTGGCCGATGTGTAGGTCGCCGATGCCTTTTCGGCAAAGCTGCCCGAAGCTTCGGCGACGTCGTTGGCGACATCCTTGGTGGTGGTCGAATTGGTCATGACGCGTCCCTTTCCCGTTCGATATGGTTGCGTAACCACTGATCAACCCGGGACCGACCGGCCGGTTCCGACACGCGCGTATCGAAACCGGTCGTGCGTCAGAGTTCGTTTGGAAATGCGTCGAGACGCATTTCGCGGCACCGGCCCGCTCCCCCACCCCACCACCCATGCAATGATACTGATTTGGGTGGTGGGGTGGGGGAGCGGGCCGGTGCCGCCTCGAAGCTCGCTATCGCGCGAGCTTCCAAACAGACTCTCAGATCGAGGCGAGCAGGTTTTCGGCCGAGCTGACCTTGAACTCGCCTGGTGCCTCGACGT
The DNA here is from genome assembly GCF_001421965.1 of Sphingomonas sp. Leaf67. Lineage (GTDB taxonomy): Bacteria > Pseudomonadota > Alphaproteobacteria > Sphingomonadales > Sphingomonadaceae > Sphingomonas. The sequence continues at coordinate 618,956 of NZ_LMLP01000001.1, read as the reverse complement.
GCAGTGCTTCGACCACGCCGTCATTGACCAGCATCGCGTAACGCTGCGACCGGGTGCCCATGCCATAGGCGGAGCTGTCCATGTCGAGGCCGGTCGCCTTCGCGAAATCGGCATTGCCGTCGGCCAGCATCGTCACCGTGTCGGTCGCGTTGCCGGCCTTTGCCCAGGCGTCGAGCACGAAGGCGTCGTTGACCGCGGTGCAGGCGATTTCGTCGACGCCCTTGTCATGGAACGCCTGCGCCTGTTCGACGAAGCCCGGCAGATGCTTGGCCGAGCAGGTCGGGGTAAAGGCACCGGGTACCGAGAACAGCGCGACGCGGCGGCCGGCGAAGAAGTCGCCGGTCGACACCTGATCGGGGCCGTCGGGCGTAACCTTGACTAGTTTGGCGTCGGGCAGGCGGTCGCCGATCTTTATCGTCATCATTTTCCTCCGGGAGTATCCGCGCATTCGTTGCGCACGGGCGAAGCGTGGGAGCGCTGGCGGCCCTTTTCAAGCATGGCGCCGCAGCCGCCGGACGATTAGCGTCGTCCGATCATGGACCAGACCCGATTCCTGACCGGACAGATGTTGCTGGCGATGCCCGGCATTGGCGACCGCCGGTTCGACCATGCCGTCATCGCGATGTGCAGCCACGACGCCGATGGCGCGATGGGGATCGGCGTGGGCGATACGATCGAGGGGCTGACGCTGCATACGTTGCTGGCGCAACTGGAGATCGAACCCGGCGCGGCACCCGACGTGCCGATCCATCAAGGTGGACCGGTCGAGACGCGGCGCGGCTTCGTGCTGCACGATGCCGGCTGGGGTGGGCAGGATACGATCGACGTCGCCGGCAAATGGGCGTTGTCGGGGTCGGTCGACGTGCTGCGCGCGATCGCCGGTGGCAGCGGGCCGGAACGGTTTCTGATCGCGCTGGGCTATGCCGGCTGGGAGGGCGGGCAGTTGGATGCCGAAATGTCGCGCCATGGCTGGATGAACGTCGATGGCGATGCCGCGCTGCTGTTCGACGTGCCGACCGCGCAGCGCTGGCGGGCGGGATACGACCGGGCCGGCATCGATACGCGCCTGTTGTCGCCGGGTGCCGGCACCGCCTGACAATGGTTTGTTAGGGGCGGTTCGCTAGTCGCCCATGACCGGGCGGTTGCCGCCTACCCCTCGCATTCCAGCGTCACGAACCAGATATAAAGAAATCTTTATATTCGCATTTGCGTTTCGACCGACGGGTCGGTAGAGGCGCAGTCATCCGCCATGGGCGTGCCCATGGCCCAAGCTCCAGGAGTATCCATGGCCACCGCCATTGCCGACAAGCAGACCGATTACGTCATCGCCGACATCGGCCTCGCCGATTTCGGTCGCAAGGAAATCGAGATCGCCGAAACCGAGATGCCGGGCCTGATGGCGCTGCGCGAGGAATTCGGGGCGTCGCAGCCGCTGAAGGGCGCGCGGATCACCGGTTCGCTGCACATGACGATCCAGACCGCGGTGCTGATCGAAACGCTGACCGCGCTGGGTGCCGACGTCCGCTGGGCGACGTGCAACATCTTCTCGACGCAGGACCATGCCGCCGCCGCAATCGCGGCCAAGGGCATTCCGGTCTTCGCGATCAAGGGCGAGAGCCTCGCCGATTACTGGGACTATGTCGGCGACATCTTCAACTGGGGCGACCAGACCGCCAACATCATCCTCGACGATGGCGGCGACGCCACCATGTTCGCGCTGTGGGGCGCGAAGCTCGAAGCCGGCGCAACGCTGGGCGAGCCCGAGAATGAGGAAGAGGTCGAGTTCCAGCGCGCATTGAAGGCGTTCATCGCCAAGCGTCCGGGATACCTGACCGAGACCGTCAAGAACCTGAAGGGCGTGTCGGAAGAAACGACGACCGGCGTCCACCGGCTGTATGAAATCGCCAAGAAGGGCGAGCTGCCGTTCCCGGCGATCAACGTCAACGACAGCGTCACCAAGTCGAAGTTCGACAATCTGTACGGCTGCAAGGAATCGCTGGTCGACGCGATCCGTCGCGCGACCGACGTGATGCTCGCCGGCAAGGTCGCCTGCGTCGCCGGCTTCGGTGACGTCGGCAAGGGTTCGGCGCAGTCGCTCCGCAACGGCGGCGCGCGCGTGATGGTCACCGAAGTCGATCCGATCTGCGCCCTGCAGGCGGCGATGGAAGGGTTCGAGGTCGTGACGATGGACGAAGCGGTGACCCGCGCCGACATCTTCTGCACCGCGACCGGCAATGCCGACGTCATCACCGCCGATCACATGAAGGCGATGAAGCCGATGTCGATCGTCTGCAACATCGGCCACTTCGACAGCGAGATCCAGATCGCCGCCCTGTCGAACTATGAGTGGGACGAAGTGAAGCCGGGCACCGACCTGGTGAAGTTCCCCGACGGCAAGCAGATCATCGTGCTCGCCAAGGGCCGCCTCGTGAACCTCGGCTGCGCCACCGGGCACCCGTCGTTCGTGATGTCGTCGTCCTTCACCAACCAGGTGCTGGCGCAGATCGAACTGTGGACGAAGGGTGAGAACTACAAGAACGAAGTATACGTCCTCCCCAAGCACCTCGACGAAAAGGTCGCGGCGCTGCATCTCGAAAAGCTGGGCGTGAAGCTGTCGAAGCTGACCCCGAAGCAGGCGAGCTATATCGGTGTGCCGGTCGAAGGGCCGTTCAAGCCGGACCATTACCGCTACTGATTCGATCGGATCGCAAGCGTCAAAGGGGCGGGCATCCGGTTGGATGTCCGCCCTTTTTGTTGCTGGTAGATGGCGGCGTGTTGCGATCGTACAACACGCAGACGCAAAACGCAGCGCGCGGGAGCCAGTCGCGGTTCCGGCGGTTGATGCCGACGATGAAAGCGTATCGATGAAGAATACGCAAACATCGGAAAAAGGGGTCCGAACCATGCAACAACCGATTTCGCGCTGGCGCCTCGGGGCAGCCCGCAGCGTCCTTGCCATTACCGCACTGCTCGCCGCTGCATCGGCTACGGCACAGGACGCGGCTCCTGTCGCCGATGACCAGCAGAGTACGGTCGATACCAGCGAGGAAATCGTCGTTACCGGTTCGCGTATCGCACGTCCTGAGTTGGAGGTCGCCAACCCGATCGTATCGGTGAACGCCGCTGCGATCGAGGCAACCGGTCTGAACAACATCACCGACGTACTGATCCGAAATCCCGCACTTACGGCATCGGTTGGCGGCGCAAGGTCGGGCGGGGGCAGTCCGACGGAACTGAACGGCACGGGCGCCAATTTCCTGAACCTCCGTAATCTGGGCGTGGATCGCACGCTCGTCCTCGTAAACGGTCGTCGCCACGTTGCCGGCATCCCGAACACAGCGGCGGTCGATACCAATTCGATCCCGCAGGACCTGATCGAAAAGGTCGACGTGCTGACCGGCGGCGCGTCGGCGATCTACGGTGCCGATGGCGTGTCCGGCGTGGTCAATTTCGTGCTGCGGCGTGATTTCGAAGGGGTTTCGGCCCGCCTGCAGGGCGGCATCTCGGATGATGGCGATGCCGGCAACCAGCTGGCATCGATCGTCGCGGGCAAGAATTTCGCCAACGGACGCGGCAACATCACCGCAGCCTATGAATACAGCAACACCGAACGGCTGAGCAGCTTTGCGCGGCCATTTTCGGGCGATCCCAGCCGCTATCGGGAACTGTGGCAGAACATCAACGATTTCCGCCCGGGTCCCGATGGTAACCCGTTCGATAATCCCAATTTGCCCGATCGGATCGTCTATACCAACCTCGGCTGGGCCGACAGCGCGCCGGACGGTGCGGTCGACCTGAATCTGGATGGCGTTCCCGATTTCACGGGCAGCGGTCGCATCTATGACGGCGGCACCTTCCTGCCGGGGTCGAGCGGTCGTGCGCAGGGCGGTTCGTCCAATACGCCGACCGCGGGCTATTTCGGCGATCTGTATCCGGCAATCGAGCGCCACGCCGTCAATCTGCTGACCAGCTTTGAATTTTCGGACAAGGTGCGGTTCTTCGCAGAGGGCAAGTTCGTCCGGACCCGTGCCTATTCGGTCGGACAGCCGAGCTTCGATTTCTTCACGTATCTGAACGGCGACAACGCGTTCCTCGCGGATCGCTTCGGCGCGAACGCAGCGCCGGATGGCGCCTATATTTCGCGCGACAATTTCGACTTCGGCATCCGCGGTGAGCGGGTACGGCGCGATACGTGGCGTGGTGTCGTCGGGTTCGATGGCGAGATCGCCGAGAACACGCGCTACGAAGTATCCTACGTGTATGGCCGTACCAACGCCCGGTCGACGCAGACGTCCAACCTGATCGGTGACCGCTATGCGGCGGCGATCGACGCGGTCCGGGCACCCGACGGTTCGATCGTCTGCCGTTCGACGCTGGATGCGACGGCGCTCGACCAGCCTGCCACGACCTTTACGCCGGGGGCCGGCAGCGCCTGTCGTCCGCTCAACCTGCTGGGCAATGGCGTCGCGTCGCAGGCAGCACTCGATTTCGTCCTTGCCAATAACGTCAACCGTGCGGCGGTCGACCAGCATGTCGTATCGGGATCGATCTCGGGCGACAGCCGCGCCATCTTCGAATTGCCGGGCGGCCCAATCGGCTTCGCGTTCGGCGGTGAATATCGGCGCGAGGGCAGCCGGTCGGACCCCGATGCGCTGATCGTCAACGGTGAATTGCGCGACTTCGCCGCGCTCCCGCCGAGCGCGGGCAGCTTCGACGTCAAGGAAGTGTTCGGCGAATTGAACATTCCGTTGCTGGCGGACATGCCGTTCGCCGAGCTGCTGTCGTTCGGCGCGGCGGCGCGCCTGTCCGACTATTCGACGGTCGGCTCGACGCGCACGTGGAAGTTCGACGGCATCTATGCCCCGATCCCCGATATTCGTTTCCGCGGTTCCTATTCGCAGGCGGTGCGCGCGCCGAACATCGGCGAACTGTTCCTGCCCGCGACCGGCACGTTCGGTTTCGTCACCGATCCATGCGATCTCGCGAACCGGAACCAGGGAACGCAGTTCCGGGCGGCGAATTGCCAGACGCTGCTCGCCGGGCTCGGTCTGACGCCGGGACAGATCGCCAGCTTCAGCCCGTCGCAGGTTCCTTCGGCCACGACCTCGCGTCGGGGTACGCAGGGCGGCAATCGTAACCTGACCGAGGAGACGGCGACGACGTGGACCGCAGGCGTCGTGCTGCGTCCGCGGTTCATCCCCGGACTGACGATCACGGCCGACTGGTACGACATCCGCATCAGCGATGCGATCAACACGCCGACCCCGACCGAACTGGCGCAGCTGTGCGTCGATCAACCGACGATCGACAACCCGTTCTGCGCGAACGTCTTCCGCTCGACCCAGACTGGTTACGTGCTTGGCGACGGTGACGATCCCCAGCGTCGCATCGGCTTCAACGTAACGCCGGCCAACGTTGCCGCCTTCCGCACGTCGGGGGCCGACATCGGGGTCAATTATACGTTCCAGCCGGGCAATCTGGGTCGCTTCGACGTCAGTGTGAATGCAGGCTATCTCGACAATCTCTCGTTCGTGCCCACGGTGGGTGCCGACGTCGATATTGATACGCTCGAAGCCTATAATCCCCGCTGGCGCGGGTCGAGCAACGTGACGTGGACCATCGACGCGCTGTCGCTGAACTATGGCCTCGTCTATTTCAGCAAGACCCGTCGCTTCACGACCGAGGAGCTGGCAAACAACCCGGACCTGTCCGACCCGCGTTACTTCTACTACCCCGAACTTTTCCAGCATGACATTCGGGCAGAAGTGCGGATCAACGACAGCTTCCGCTTCTACGGGGGCGTCAACAATCTGTTCGAACAGACGCCGAACCTCGGATCGCTGAACTATCCGATTTCGGGCGTTGGGCGCTTCATCTACGCCGGTGCGAGCTTCCGTATGTGATCGGATACCGCCGAGGTTTCGGTTGAACGATTCCGGGCGGCACCATGCGGTGTCGCCCCTTTTTTATATGACGGCGAAGGACTAGGCAGGAGCGGTGTTCATGCTTGCCTTTCTGTTGCCGCCCGCCGGAGATCGCCCGTGATTACCGTCACGACCATGGCCGCGGTGATCTGCGGCGCGGTGTTGGCGGTGCTGATCGTCGGCAGCGTCTGGGCGCTCTATGCCGGGGTGTCTGCACGGCGGCGGGCGCTCGCCGACCGGGTGCTGTTCGATTCGCTGCGGTCGACGCTGGCGGCATCGCCGGCGCTGGCGATGGTGGTGCGGGCCGACGGGCGGCTGTCGATCGATCGGCCACTCGCCGACCGGCTGGGACAAAGCGAGCTGCCCGGGACCGTCGCCGATCTCGGCAATCCCGACAACGGCCTCGAACCCGGCAGCGCCGACCGGCTGCTCGATGCGATCAATGCCGCGCTGCGCGGGGGCAAGCCGTTCCGCACCGTCATCCGCGCCACGGGATCGGCGCGCTCGCTGTTCGCGATCGGCGACCGCGCGCCGCCCGAACTCAATACGCCGGGCGGGGTACTGGTCTGGTTCTTCGATGCGACCGAATTCCATGACGAGATCGCGACGCTGGGCGCGGAGGCGGAGGAATATCGCGCCGCGTTCGATGCGCTTTCCAGCCTGATCGAGGCCGCGCCGATGCCGATGTGGTATCGCGACGATTCGCTGCGGCTGGCGATGGTCAACACCGCCTATGTCCGGGCCGTCGATGCGCTGGACGCGGGTGAGGTGATCGCGCGACAGGTCGAGCTGGTCGAAGGAGTCGGCATGGGCGGGCCGCTGGCCAGCGCGTCGATCGCGCGCGATACCGGACAGCCGCAACAGGCGGCGATGCCGGCGACGATCAACGGCGAACGGCGGATGCTGCGCGTCCACGACATGCCGCTGCGCGATGGCGGTACCGGCGGCTTCGCGATCGACGTGCACGAGATCGAGGAAGCGCGCGGCACGCTGAAGCGCAGTCGCGATGCGCAGCGGGCAATGCTCGACCGGTTGTCGGCGGGGGTGGCGCAATTCGAACCCGACCGGACGCTGGTGTTCTACAACCAGCCCTTCCTGCGCGCCTTTGCGATGAAGCCCGAATGGCTGGCCGACCGGCCCGAATTCGACCGTGTTCTGGACCGGATGCGCGAGGCCAAGCGCCTGCCCGAAGTCCGCGACTTTCCGGGGTGGAAGGCCGAGCGTCGCGACTGGTTCCGCGCGGCGGAAGGCGCGATCGAGGAGCAATGGCATGTGCCCGGCGGCACCCATCTGCGCGTCGTCGCCCAGCCGCTGCCCGAGGGCGGATTGCTGCTGATCTTCGAGGATCGTACCGAGGAAGTGCAACTGGCCAGTGCGCGCGACACGCTGCTGCGCGTCCGCACCGCGACGTTTGACAATCTGTTTGAGGCCTTGGGCGTGTTCGCCGCCGATGGTCGCCTGCAGATCTGGAACGCGAAGTTCCGGCAGGTCTGGGGGTTGGACGACGCGTTCCTCGATGGGCATCCGCGCGTCGATGCGCTGGCCGAGCGGGTCGCCGACAGCCTTGCCAACCCCGGCCGTGCCGCGCTGATCCCGGAACTGGTCCGCTTCGCCACGCAGCAGCGGATGCAGCGTTCGGGCCGGTTCGCGATGGCCGACGGGCGGCATTATGAATTCGGCGCGGTGCCGCTGCCCGATGGCAATGCGCTGCTGACGATGCTCGACATTTCCGACAGCCGCCGCATGGAACAGGCGCTGCGCGACCGGAACGAGGCGCTGGAGGCGGCCGACCGGGTCAAGAACGCCTTCGTCGCATCGATGAGCTATGAACTGCGCACCCCGCTGACGTCGATCAAGGGTTTTGCCGAGATGTTGCAGGCGGGCTATGCCGGCAAGCTGACCGAAGATGGCGGACGCTATACCGACGCGATCCTCGAATCGGTCGAACGGTTGAGCGGGCTGATCGACGACACGCTCGACCTGACCGCCAACGAAACGCTGCCGGTTGCGCGGGCCACGGTTGCGCTGAAGATGATCGCCAACGAAGCGGCTGAAGCGGCGCGTCCGACCGCGACGGCGCGCGGCATCGAACTGGCGGTCGAGATTCTGCCATCGGCGGGCGTGATGCTGGGCGATGCGCGACGGTTGCGGCAGGCGATCAGCCATCTGCTTGACCATGCGCTGGGTGGCTTGCGGCAGGGGGGGCGCGTGCTGCTGCACGTCGATGGCGATGCGCAACAGGCGCGGATCGTCGTGTCCGACGACGGGCCGGGCCTGTCGAAGGACGCCGTCGCCCGCGCATTCGACCGGTTCGCGCAGGCAGGGGCGGCACGGGTCGGCGAACGCGCGCTGAGCCTCGACCTGCCCCTCGCGCGGCAGGCGGTCGAGGCGCATGGCGGCACGATCGAGCTGGTGTCGGAAAAGGGGCTGGGGACGCTGGTCACGATCGACCTGCCGCGTGAGCCGTGATCCACCTGTCCGACGAAGCGTCCGCGCACGCGTTCGGCGCGCGGATGGCGTCCGTATTGCGGCCGGGCGATGTCGTCGCGCTGTCGGGGCCGCTGGGCGCCGGCAAGACCAGTATCGCGCGCGGGCTGCTGGCCGCATTGGGGCTGGAGGGGGAGGCACCGTCGCCGAGTTTCGCGATCGTCCAGCCCTATGACCCGCCCGAGGTGCGGATGCGCGTGCTGCACGTCGATCTCTACCGCATTGAGGACCCCGAAGAGGCGTTGGAACTGGGGCTGGACGAGGCGCGGAACGATGCTGCGCTGGTGGTCGAATGGCCCGAACGGCTGGGCGACGATCCGTGGCCCGACGCGCTATGGCTGACGCTCGCGTTCGACGACGCCGGCGGGCGGCGCTTGACAGCGCGGGTGCCGGACGCTTGGGAACGCCGATGGCCGCTGACCTGAACCCGCGCGATGCGGCACCTGCATTCCTGACCCAGGCCGGCTGGGGCGATGCGCAGATCCTGCCGCTGGCGGTCGATGCGTCGTTCCGCCGCTACTATCGGGTGATCGGGACCGGGCGGACCGCGGTGCTGATGGACGCGCCGCCGCCCGAGGATACGCGCAAGTTCGCGCGGATGGCGGCGTGGCTGGCCGAACGGGGCTTTGCCGCGCCCGCGATCCTTGCCGACGATGCTGCCGCAGGATTCATGCTGCTGGAGGATTTCGGCGACATGCGGATGCGCGAGACGGTCGACGCCGCGCCCGAGAGCGAGGGGCGGCTCTATGCGGCGGCGGTCGACCAGTTGCTGCGGTTGCAACGCCACGAAGCCGCGCCCGTGCCGCCCTATGACCGTGCGTTCATCCTGCGCGAAGCCCTTCTGCTGATCGAATGGTATTGCGACGCGTTGGGGCTGGCCGTCGACATTAATGGCTATACGGCGGCATGGAACGCGGCGTTCGACGCGCTGCCGGACATGCCGGTAGTGACCGTCCTGCGCGACTATCATGCCGAAAACCTGATGCTGCTCGACGATACGCGGCTGGGTCTCCTCGATTTTCAGGACGCGTTGGCCGGGCACCCGGCCTATGACCTCGTGTCGCTGTTGCAGGATGCGCGCCGCGACGTGCCGGCGGTGGTCGAGGCGTCGATGATCGCCCGCTACCGCGAATCGACCGGCGTGAGCGAGGGGTTCGACGCCGCCTATCACCTGTTCGGCGCGCAGCGGAATGCGAAGATCCTCGGCATCTTCACCCGGCTGTGGCAGCGTGACGGCAAGCCGCGCTATGGCGCGCTGTGCCCGCGCGTGTGGCGCTATCTGGAACGCGATCTCGCCCATCCGGCGCTGGCCGGCGTCGCGCGCTGGTTCGATCTCAACATCCCGCCGCACCAGCGCGGCGATCCGCAGGAACTCGCATGACCACGCTCCGTTCGATCCGCCCCCATCCGCAGGCACAGGTGCCCGAAACCGCGATGGTGCTGGCGGCGGGGCTGGGCAAGCGGATGCGCCCGTTGACCGCGATGCGCCCGAAACCACTGGTCGAGGTCGCGGGCAAGCCGTTGATCGACCATGTGTTCGACCGGCTGCGTGGGGCGGGGGTCAAGCGCGCGGTGGTCAACGTCCATTACCTTGCCGATGCGATGGAAGCGCATCTCAAGCACCGGGTGAAGGGCATCGACGTCGCCGTGTCCGACGAACGCGCGCAGTTGCTGGAGACCGGCGGCGGGCTGGTGCAGGCGCGCGACCTGATCGGCGACCAGCCGTTCGTCTGCGTCAATTCGGACAATCTGTGGGTCGATGGTCCGGTCGATTCGATTCGGTTGCTGAGCGCGCTGTGGGACGATGCGAAGATGGACGCGCTGTTGCTGCTGGTGCCACAGGCACTGGCGCATGGTCATCGCGGGCAGGGCGATTTCCATATCGACGCGATGGGCCGCATCACCGGCCGCCGCAAGCCCGGCCGGCTTGCGCCGTTCGTGTTCACCGGCGTGCAGATATTGTCGCCGCGGGTCATTGCGGACTGGCCCGAAGGCGCGTTTTCGACCAACCTGTTCTGGAACCGCGCGATCGAGGCGGGCCGGGCATTCGGGGCGGTGCATCAGGGGCTGTGGTTCGACGTCGGCACGCCCGGCGCGATCCCGATGACCGAAGCCTTCCTCGCCGATGGCTGAGGGGGCTTTTGAAAACTCGCGGGAGAGCGAGTTTTCAGGCGGTGCCGGCCCGCTCCCCCACCCGGCCACCCATCAGGATACTGCCGTTGGTGGCCGGGCGGGGGAGCGAGCCACCACCATAAGGCGCCTCGGCCTCTATACCATTCCGATCCACCGCGCGTTCGCCGATGCGCTGGCGGTGGGGCTGATCCGCCGGTTCGGCGGCGACTCCGTCGGCCTCGCGCAGGGCATGGTGTTGGTCCCGACCAACCGTGCCAAGCGGACGGTGCAGGAGGCGTTCGTGCGCGCCAGCGGCGGCGGGTTGCTGCTGCCCCGGCTGGTCGCGATCGGCGATCCGGAGCTTGACGAAGGGGCCGGCAGTTTCGCCGACCCGGCCGATGCCGCGCCGATTCCACCCGCGATCGATCCGCTCGCGCGGCGGATGATCCTCGCCCGGCTGGTGGCCGAGGAGCGGCAGCGCGCCGGTCGCCCGGTCGACGGGGCGGAGGCGGTGCGGCTGGCGGGCGATCTGGCCGCGACGCTCGACCAGTTGCTGGTCGAGGAGGTCGACCCGGCGGCGCTGCGGACGCTCGACCTCGACGAAACGCTGTCGGCGCACTGGGAGCGCTCGCTCGAACTGTTCCGCATCGTGCTCGATCGCTGGCCGGGAGAACTGGCGGCGCTGGGGCGGATCGACCTTGCCGATCGGCGGACCCGGTTGCTCAAGCGGCTGGCCGCGCGCTGGACGGCCGTCCCGCCCAAGGGGTTCGTCTGCGCGGCCGGGATCGCGACCAACGCGCCCGCGCTCGCCCGCATCCAGCGCTGCGTCGCCGGCCTGCCGAGCGGGATGGTGGTTCTGCCGGGCCTCGACCTTGCAATGGACGACGACGAATGGGCGTCGCTGGGGCCGCATGATCCCGATCCGGTGACCGGCCGTCGCAAGCGATCGATCGAGACGCATCCGCAATTTCATCTGAAGCTGTTGCTCGACCGGATGGGCGTCAACCGCCGCGAATTCGTCCGCTGGCAGGCGGCGAGCGAGCATGACGCGACCCCGACGCGCAGCCGCGCCATCGCCACCGCGCTCAGCCCCGCCGACCGGACCCATCACTGGATCGACGTGCCCGCCGCCGACCGCCGCCTGTCGGGCGTGAAGATGGTCGAACTGGCGACCCCGGCCGAGGAAGCGCAGGCGATCGCCATCGCGCTGCGCGAGGCATTGGAAAGGCCGGGTCGTACCGCCGCGCTGGTCACCCCCGATCGGATGCTCGCGCGTCGGGTTGCGGCGCATATGGCGCGTTGGGACGTGGCGGTCGACGATTCCGCCGGGCAGCCGCTGTCGCTGCTGGCCCCCGGCACGTTGCTGCTGGCAGTGGTCGAGGCGGCGGCACAGGGCTTCGCGCCGGTCGCGCTGCTGGCGCTGCTCAAACATCCGCTGGTGCGCAGCGGCGAGGCCGAACAGCGCGTCACATGGCTCGACGGGGTGCGCCGGCTCGACCGGGCGTTGCGCGGGCCGCGCCCCGCGCCGGGGCTGGCGGGGATCGACCGCCATCTGCGCGAGGGCGAGCCGCGCGATGCCGCGATCCGGTCCGCCGCGCAGCCCTTCTGGGACATGGCGTGCCCGTTGCTGACGCCGCTGGCGACCGCCTTTGCCGCCGGAGCGCAACCGCTGGCCGACCTGCTGGTGCTGCTGCGCGAGACCGCGAGCGAACTGGCGGGCGATGCGGCATGGAGCCGGCCCGAAGGGCGCGCCGCCGCCGAACTGATCGCCGCGCTGGAGCAACAGGCACCGATTGGACCGCCGACGATCGACCCGCGCACGCTGCCGGCGCTGTTGCGCACCCTGCTCGATGAAGTTGCGGTGCGTCCGCCGCAGGGGGCGCATCCCCGGCTCGCCATTCTCGGTCTGCTTGAAGCGCGTTTGCAGACCGCCGACCTGATGATCCTCGGCGGCCTGAACGAAGGGGTCTGGCCGCAATTGCCGTCGCCCGATCCGTGGCTTGCCCCTCGCATCCGCGCCGATCTGAAGCTGCCCGGCCTCGAACGCCGGATCGGCCTTGCCGCGCACGACTTTGCCGGTGCGCTGGGGGCGCGCGACGTGATCCTGACCCGCGCCGCGCGCGATGCGACCGCGCCGACCATCGCCTCACGGCTGTGGTTGCGGTTGCAGGCGCTGGATGACGGGCTCGAGCGTGCCGGGCATTTGCGCGATTGGGCGCGGGCGATCGATACGCCCGATCGCTATGCCGCCGCGTCGCGTCCGGCACCGCGTCCGCCGGTGGGGCTGCGCCCGCGTCGGATTTCGGTGACCGAGGTCGACCGGCTGAAGGCCGACCCTTACGCCTTTTACGCGCGGCGGATGCTGCGGCTGTCGCCGCTGGATGCGGTCGATGCCGATCCGACCGCCGCGTGGCGGGGTACGGCGGTGCATGGCGTCCTCGAACGCTGGGCGCGCGAGGACGGGTTGGACCCGGGGAAGCTGCACCGCCGGTTGCAGGCGCTGTCCGACGATCCGCGCACCCACCCGTTGCTGCGCGCATTGTGGGTGCCGCGCCTGCGCGAGGCGATCGATTGGGTCGCGGCCTTCACCCATGAGAAGCTCGCCGAGGGGCGGATCGTCGCCGGCGTCGAATGCGGCGGGACGCTGGAAATCGCCGGCGTCGAACTCTCGGGCAAGGCCGACCGTATCGATCGCGCCAGCGACGGCGGCCTCGCCATCATCGATTACAAGACCGGCAAGGCCCCGAGCGCGAAGGCGGTCGCAGCTGGCTACAGCCTGCAACTGGGGCTGTTGGGGTTGATGGCGGAGCGCGGCTGCTTCGGCGGGGTGCGCGGTACCGCCACCGCGTTCGAATACTGGTCGCTGACCAAGGACGGCGACCGGTTCGGCAAGATGACCTCACCGGTCAATGCCGACGGGTCGAAGGGGCGGGTGGTCGCCGGCGATTTCGTGCGCGTAGCGAAGGGGCATTTCGAAGACGCCGTCGCCCGCTTCCTGACCGGCGACGAGGCGTTCGTCGCCAAGCTCGTCCCCGAATATGCCCCCTATGCCGAGTATGACCAGTTGATGCGCCGCGACGAATGGTATGGCCGTGAGTGAAGTCCGCGCGCTTCAGCGGCTGAAGAACGATCAGGCGGCGGCCAGCGACCCGCATCGCCATGTGTGGCTTTCAGCGTCGGCGGGCACCGGCAAGACGCACGTCCTGTCGGCGCGGGTGTTCCGGCTGCTGTTGCGCGGGGTCGATCCGGCGGCGATCCTGTGCCTGACCTTTACCAAGGCCGGGGCGGCGGAGATGGCCGAACGCGTGGCGAGTCGGCTCGCGCGCTGGGTGCGGTTGCCCACCGCCGATCTGAAGGCCGATCTGTTCGCGCTGGGCGAGGATGTGAACGATCCGGCGCTGCTCGCCCGCGCCCGTACCCTCTTCGCCCGCGTGCTCGACGCACCGGGCGGCGGGGTGCGGATCCAGACGATCCACGGCTTCTGCCAGAGCCTGCTCGCCGGTTTCCCGGTCGAGGCGGGGCTGGTCCCTGGTTTCCGCCCGCTGGAGGCGCGCGAGGAAGCGGGGATGGCACGCGAGGCGCTGGCCGAATTGCTGGTCGAGGAACAGCGGAGCGGTTCGACCCGGATCGGCGACGCCATCGCCGCGATGTCGCTGCGGATGGGCGAGGGGGCGGCAGAGGGATTCCTGCGCGAATGTGCGCGCAATCCGCAGGCGATGGCGGAGTTGCCGAGCGGTATCCAGCCGTTCCTGCGCCGCGCCTTTCACCTGCCGTCGGGGGACGTGGACGAGGTGATCGCACGGGCGTGCAGCGACGACGAGTTCGACTGCGACGCGCTCGAACGGCTGGCCGAGGCCAATCGCGCCTGGGGCACCGCCACCGGGCTGAAGCTGCATGGCGCGATCCTCGACTGGCTGGCGCAGCCCCCCGCCGAACGCGCACTGCGGCTGGGCGATGTGCGCGGCATGTTCTTTACCCAGAAGGATACGCTGAAAAAGGCATCGGCCAAGCTGATCGCCGCCGATCCCGACTATGACGAGCTCGCCGATGCGGTCGGCACCCGCGCCGCCGAACTGCTGTCGATCCGCGCGCAGGCTGCTTACGCCGATGCGCTGGCCGGCGCGCTGGAGGCCGGGCGCGCCTATGCCGATGCCTATGTCCGTGCCAAGCGGCGGGCGGGGACGGTCGATTTCGACGATCTGATCCGCGAGACGCTCAAGCTGCTCGCCCAGCCGGGCATCGGCGACTGGGTCCGCTTCAAGCTCGACCAGACCACCGAGCATGTCCTGATCGACGAGGCGCAGGACACCAATCCGCAGCAATGGGCGATCGTCCGCTCGCTGGTCGAGGAATATTTCAGCGGCGACGCGGTGCGCGCGGCGGGGATGCGGACGCTGTTCGTCGTCGGCGATTACAAACAGGCGATCTTCGGCTTTCAGGGTACCGACCCGATCTATTTCCGCGCGGCGCACAGTGATTTTACCCGCCGCGCGACGCTGCCCGACGATTATCGCGGCGACGCGCGCGAGCTCGACACGCTGTCGCTGACCCATAGTTTTCGGACGACGCGGCCGGTGCTGGAGTTCGTCGACGCCGCCATCGCCGCCTTGCCCGATCCCGGTATGGGCATCGATACGCCCGAAACGCATGACAGCGAAGTGCCGGGGCCCGGCACCGTGACCCTGTGGGCACCGACCGTGGTCGAGGCGGCGGGCGAGGACGAGGAAGGCTGGATCGACGATTCGACCCGGGTCATCGCGCGCGATATCGCCCGCGCGATCAAGGGCTGGATCGGCACACTTCCGCTCGAATCGAAGGGACGGACGCTCCAGCCCGGCGACATCATGGTGCTGGTCAAGCGGCGCGGCGACCTCGCCTCGCTGATCGTCGCGCGGCTGTATGCGGAGGGGGTGCCGGTCGCGGGCGTCGACCGGTTGCGGCTCGACGCGCCGCTCGCCGTGCAGGATCTGCTGGCGGCGATCCGCTTCGCGCTCCAGCCCGAGGATGATCTCAGCCTCGCCAACCTGCTGGTATCGCCGCTGATCGGCTGGACGCAGGAACAGTTGCTGGCCGGGGCCTTGCGCGAGGGCGGCAGCCTCTGGCGGCAGCTGCGCCAGAGCGGCAGCGACGCGGTCGAGCCATTGTCGCGGATCCTGCGCCGCGCCGATTTCGCCACCCCCTATCGGTTCCTGGAGGAATTGCTGTCGGGCGAACTCGATGGGCGGCGCAAGCTGATCGCGCGGCTGGGCGAAGAGGCACGCGATCCGATCGACGAATTGCTGGGTGCCGCGCTGTCGTTCGAGACCGTCGCCACCTCCTCGCTGCAACGCTTCGTCGAGTGGTTCGACCGGGGCGAGGTGGAGATCAAGCGCGACGCCGGTGCCGCCGGCGGCGCGGTGCGGGTGATGACCGCGCACGGGTCGAAGGGATTGCAGGCCCCGCTGGTCCTGCTGGCCGACGCGGCGATCGATCCCGCCAACAGCCGCCGCGACGTCGTGGCGTGGACGCCTGAAGGCCATGACGGCGCGGCCTTCCCCGTGTTCCGCCCGCGCAGTGGCGAGCGGGGTACGCCGGTCGATGATGCGGTCGCCGCGATCGACAAACGCGAACTGGAGGAACATTGGCGGCTGTTCTACGTCGCCGCGACCCGTGCCGAGGAACGGCTGGTCATCGCCGGTGCGCCGTCCGCCCGTTGTCAGGGCGTGCCGCCAGCGCTCAGCTGGTACAGCGCCGCCGCCGCCGCGTTCGACGCGCTGGGCGTGGGCGAGGGGGAGGGCGAACGCGTCTTCACCGGCCTGACCCGGCAAACCCCGGTCGTCGCCCGCACCCGTCGCGGTACGACCGCCCCCGCGCCGACCGCCGCCCCCGCGTGGCTCCGCGCCCCGGCCCCGGCCGAAGCACGCCCGCCGCGCCCGCTGGCACCCTCCGCGCTGGGTGAGGACGAAGTGTCCGATCCACCCCCGACCGCGACGATGCGCGCCGCCGCCGAGCGTGGCCGGTTGCTGCACCAGCTGTTCGAACGCCTGCCCGACCTGCCCCGCGATCAGCGCGCCGCCGCCGCCGAACGCTGGCTGGCCGGGGCGGCCGGCGTGGACGACGCGACCTTACGCGATCGGGTGACGCGCGACGCAATGGCGATCCTCGACGATCCGGTCTTCACCGATCTGTTCGGCCCCGACGCACTCGCCGAAGCGCCGATCGCCGCCGTGGTCGGCACGCAGGTCGTGGCCGGTACCGTCGACCGCCTGTGCATCGGCGAGACGGTCGTCCGCGTCGTCGATTTCAAGACCGGTCGCCGCGTACCGCCCGCGATCGACGACGTTCCGGTCTATCATCTCAAACAGATGGCCGCCTATGCCGCCGCGCTCGCCGTGATCTTTCCCGACCGGTCGATCGAGGCGGCGCTGCTCTATACCGCCGGGCCGAAGCTGTTCGTCCTGCCCGCCGACCTGCTGGCGGCGCACAAGCCGGGCTTGGTGCCAACGGAACAAAGCTTGCCACGCGAAGCTTGAGGTGCCGCCCCGCCGTTCATAGATGTTGGTCCAGAAGGAGACTCCCATGCCGACGAAGACCGTAACCGACGCCAGCTTTTCCGCCGATGTCCTGCAATCCGACAAGCCGGTGCTGGTCGATTTCTGGGCGGACTGGTGCGGCCCGTGCAAGATGATCGCCCCGGCGCTCGAGGAAATCGCCGAAGAACTGGGCGACAAGGTGACGATCGCCAAGGTCGACATCATGGCCAACCCCGACACCGCCGGTTCGATGGGCGTCCAGTCGATCCCGTTGCTCAAGCTGTTCAAGAACGGCCAGCCGGTCGCCGACCTGCTCGGCGCGCGGCCGAAGAGCCAGTTGAAGGCATGGTTAGAGGGTGAGCTGGGCTAAAGGATAGCAAGTTGGGGCGGGCGGTTGGCCCGCCCCAACTTGGCTGTTCAGGATCGACCGTTGCAACGCATCCGATATACGATACGTTCGTGGGTGCGAACAGCGGATGGAGCGCCCGATGTACAAACGAATAATCGTTGCGATGGTCGGTTTGGGTTTGGCCGGTCCGGCCTTTGCGCAATATTCGAATCCGGTGAATGATCGGTACGCCGGGTCATTTCCCGCGCTGTCGTCGGGTCAACTGGATCATTTGATCTATTATCCTGGATACGGCGGTATGACGCCGACCATGAAGCGGCAACGTACCGCCCAAGTCCTTCGGCTGCGCGATTTCGTAGAACAACGTACCGCAGAAAATGGCGGCGCGCTGACCCAGGCCGATCATCAGGAAATATCGCGTCGGTACAGGCGGATCATCGGCGTACGGTGATCTGCCGACGTTCGATCAACTCCGGTAATCGGCGTTGATCGAAATATAGCCGTGCGTCAGGTCGCAGGTCCACACCGTCGCGCGACCTTCGCCGAGATTCAAGTCCACCCCGATCTCGACCTCCTGTCCCCGCAGATGCGCCGCTACTGGCGCTTCGTCATAGCCCGCGACCGCCACACCGCCCTCGGCAACCTGTGTCGTGCCGAAGCGGATCGCCAGCTTGTCGCGCTCGGCCGGTTCGCCGGCCTTGCCGACCGCCATCACCACCCGACCCCAATTCGCGTCCTCGCCGGCAATCGCGGTCTTGACCAGCGGCGAGTTGGCGATGCTCATCGCAATGCGGTGCGCGCTGCCGTCGCTGTCCGCACCCTCGACGGTGACGGCGATGAACTTCGACGCGCCTTCGCCGTCGCGCACCACCAGATGCGCCAGCTGCCGGCACAGGTCGTGCAGCGCCGCCGCGAACGCATCCGCGCCGTCATCGTCGAACGACGTAATCGGCTCGCCCCCCGCCGCACCGGTCGCGAACGCCAGCACCGTGTCGCTGGTCGAGGTATCGCCATCGACCGTGATGCACGAAAAGGTCTGGCGATTGGCGGCCTCCAGCACGCTTTGCAGGAACGCCGGATCGACCGCCGCGTCGGTGAAGACGAAGCCGAGCATCGTCGCCATGTCGGGCGCGATCATGCCCGACCCCTTGATGATCCCGGCCAGCTTGACCGTGCGATCGCCGACCCGCGCGGTCGTGAACGCGCCCTTGGTAAAGGTGTCGGTGGTGCCGATCGTCTCCGCTGCCGCCTCCCAGCCACAGGGTTCGGCGACGAAGGCGGCATCCAGCCCGGCCTCGGCCTTGTCGATCGGCAGCGGCACGCCGATCACCCCGGTCGAGGCGACGAACACGTCGGACGGCTGGCACGCCATCGCCTGCGCGGTGCGCGCAGCGATCGCCTCGACCGCCGCACGGCCCCGGTCGCCGGTGAAGGCGTTCGAGTTGCCGGCATTCACCACCAGCGCCCGCGCCCGGCCGAGCACCAGCGCGCGGCGGCACCATTCGACCTCGGGCGACGGGCATTTGCTGTTGGTCAGCACGCCCGCGACCGCCGTCCCCTCGGCCAGCGTCGCGAAGGTCAGGTCGCACCGGTCCCAATTCTTGTACTGCGCCCGCGCCACCCGCAGCGTCACGCCCCCGATCGGCGGCAGCGCGGGGAAGGGCGTGGCGAGCGGCGATACGGCAGTCGACATGGGCGCGGTGTCCGGTCTAGCCTGCGCCCGATACGGGGCAGGGGGTGGAGATGCGACGGTTCCTACGCATGGGCGCGGCGGTTGCAACGCTTTGTTGTGGGGGCGGGGCCATGGGGCAAACCGATCCGAAGCCGATCGATCCGGCCACCTGGGTGACGCAGGACGATTATCCGGCGGAAGCGCTGAACGCGAATGAATCGGGTACCGTCGTGATGCGCATGGCGATCGATGCGAAGGGTGCGGTCACCGGTTGCACCATCGTGCAGTCGAGCGGTTCGGCGTCGCTCGATACCACCAGTTGCAACGTCATGCGGGAACGCGCCCGGTTCACGCCGGCGACCGACGCCAACGGCCAGCCGACGACGTCGACATTCCAGCGCCGCATCCAGTGGAGCAGCCCGAATGACGTAGCGTCGCCCCTGTCGCCCTTCGCCATGGTCATCCGCTTGACACTGGGCGAGAAGGGAGCCGTTCTGGCGTGCGAGACGACTGGCAGCGGCATGAACGGCGAAAGTTTCCATGCCTGTCAGCAGAAGGACGGGCAGTATACCGGTTTCGCCAATATGGGACTGTCGGGCTTTCGTCCCGGCATCCTGACCCTGTCCAACGTGTTCGAAGTGGACGGGGTACCGTTCAGGCCCGCTCCAGCACGCGGCGCGACCAGCGACATTCCGCCCTATTTCACGCAGATTGAGCGACTGACCGTGGATGCTACGGGCAAGGTTTCGCGCTGTGAACGTCGATCGTCTCGGCGCGATACCATCGAGCCCTGTTCATACCCCGTCGGGTACGAACCGAAACCGGGCCAGCCGGCGCGACACGCGACCATGACCACGAGCATGGCCTTCCAGCCGAAGCAATGACGCGCGCCGGGTGGACGCAGGGCCGCCCATTCCCTATGTCTCAACAACACGCGACCGGGCGACCCGTCGCGAAACCATAACGTTCGGACGTATCGCTTGCGTTTGCTGCTGTTCCTTTCCGCGCTGCTGACGGGCCTGACCGGCCTGCTCCCCGGCGTGGGAGTCGCGAATGCGCGGCAGGTGGCTCAGGCGCAGGTCGTAGCCGCACATGTTGCGGTTGCGGTGGTCGAGGCCGGATCGGCCACGACCGTCCGACCCGTCCAGCCGCTGCTGCGAGACCCACAGCCGCTGTTCCTGACGCCCGCGCCCCATGTCGCGGTCCGCGCACGCACGCTGCGCACCCACGAATAGCGCGCACCCGCGCTTTTCCGACCTTTTCATTCTGCGCAGCCGCCGATTTCCGGCGCGGCGCGCACCGCCTGTATCCAAGGAATTTCGCCCATGTTCGGTGGCCTCGCCAAATCGTTGTTCGGGTCGTCCAACGACCGCTACGTCAAGTCGCTCGGTTCGATCGTCAACAAGATCAACGAGTTCGAACCCGTATTGACCGCCATGTCCGACGCGGACCTCGCCGCGCAGACGCCGAAGTTCCGCGAGCAACTCGCGAATGGCGCGAAGCTCGACTCGCTGCTCCCCGAAGCGTTCGCAACGGTGCGCGAGGCGGCGCGCCGCGTGCTGGGCATGCGCCACTTCGACGTGCAGATGGTCGGTGGCATCGTTCTCCACCGTGGCGAGATCGCCGAGATGCGCACCGGCGAAGGCAAGACGCTGGTCGCGACCCTCGCCTGCTATCTCAACGCGCTGCCGGGGGACGGCGTCCATGTCGTCACCGTCAACGACTATCTGGCACGGCGCGACGCGGCGCAGATGGGGCAGGTCTACGGCTTTCTCGGCCTGACCACCGGCGTGATCGTGCCGAACATCCCCGATCACGAACGCCGCGCCGCCTATGCCGCCGACATCACTTACGGCACCAACAACGAATTCGGTTTCGATTACCTGCGCGACAATATGAAGTTCGACCGCGCGTCGATGACGCAGCGGCCGTTCAACTTCGCCATCGTCGACGAGGTCGATTCGATCCTGATCGACGAGGCGCGCACCCCGCTCATCATCTCCGGCCCGACCGACGACAAGTCCGACCTGTACCGGTCGGTGAACGAGGTCGTGCAGCGGCTGAGCGCGGACGATTACGAAAAGGACGAGAAGCAGAAGTCGATCGTGCTGACCGAGGACGGCACCGAAAAGGTCGAGCGGATGCTGGAGGATGCCGGGCTGCTGTTCGGCGCCAACCTCTACGACTTCGAAAACACGCAGGTCGTGCACCATGTGAATCAGGCGCTGCGCGCGAACATCATGTTCAAGCGCGACACCGATTATATCGTGAAGGACGGCAAGGTCGTCATCATCGACGAATTCACCGGCCGCATGATGGACGGTCGCCGCTGGTCGGATGGCCTGCACCAGGCCGCCGAGGCCAAGGAAGGCGTGAACATCGAGCCGGAGAACCAGACGCTCGCCTCGATCACCTTCCAGAATTATTTCCGCATGTACCCGAAACTGTCGGGCATGACCGGCACGGCGGCGACCGAAGCCCCCGAATTCTTCGACATCTACAAGATGAACGTCGTGTCGATCCCGACCAACGTGCCGGTCCGCCGCGTCGATGAAGAGGACGAATTCTACAAGACGCTCGACGACAAGTTCCGCGCGATCGCCAAGAAGATCCGCGACCATGCGTCGCAGGGGCAGCCGGTGCTGGTCGGCACGGTCTCGATCGAAAAATCGGAACTGCTGTCCGAATTCCTCACCCAGGAAGCCGTCGATCACAAGGTCCTGAACGCCCGCTATCATGAATCCGAAGCGCATATCGTGGCGCAGGCGGGGCGGCTGGGCGCGGTGACCATCGCCACCAACATGGCCGGGCGCGGCACCGACATTCAGCTGGGCGGTAACCTCGAATTCCGGATGCTCGACGAACATCCCGATCTGGTCGAGGGGACGGGCGAATATGACGCCGCCGCCGCGCGCATCCGCGCCGAGATCATCGAGGAAAAGCAGCAGGTGCTGGCGGCCGGCGGGCTGTTCGTGCTCGGCACCGAGCGCCACGAAAGCCGCCGTATCGACAACCAGCTGCGCGGCCGTTCGGGGCGGCAGGGCGATCCGGGCCTGTCGCGATTCTACCTTTGCCTCGACGACGATCTGCTGCGGATTTTCGGGCCGGACACGCTGTTCGCCAAGATGATGCGCAACAATATCGAGGATGGCGAGGCGATCGGCAGCAAGTGGCTGAGCCGCGCGATCGAAACCGCGCAGAAGAAGGTCGAGGCGCGCAATTACGACGTCCGCAAGCAGGTCGTCGAATATGACGACGTGATGAACGACCAGCGCAAGGTCATCTACGAACAGCGCGCCGACGTGATGGATGCCGAGACGGTCGGTGACGTCGTGGTCGACATGCGCCATGCGACGGTCAACACCGTCGTCGGCGACGCCGTCCCGCCCGACAGCTATCCCGAGCAGTGGAATGTCGAAGGGCTGCGCGAACGCGCACAGGAGCTGCTCGGCGTCGATGCGCCGGTCGCCGACTGGATCGCGCACGAGGACGGTCTCGACGCGGAGACGCTCGAGGAACGCATCCGTACCCAAGCCGACGCGCTGGTCGATGCCAAGTCGGCCGAACTCGATGCCGACAGCTGGACGCAGATCGAGAAGTCGATCCTGCTCCAGACGCTCGACCATCACTGGAAGGAGCATCTGGCGATGCTCGACGCGCTGCGGGCGGTGATCCACCTGCGCGCCTATGCGCAGAAGACGCCGATCAACGAGTATAAGCAGGAAGCGTTCGCGCTGTTCGAACGGATGCTCGCCAGTATCCGCGAGGACGTGACCCGGACGATGGCGCACGCCAATTTCAATTTCCAGGCGCCGCCCGAGCTTCCCGAGCTGCCAGATTTTCTGACGATTCATATCGACCCGCTGACCGGCGAGGACGACAGCTGGGGCGGGGAGGGCGCGCAGGGCCTGATCACCACCCGCGTGCCGATGCTGCAGATGGCGGCACCGGTGCCCGACGAGGAACTGGGCGACGATCCTGCCAGCTGGGAAGGCCGCGTCAGCCGCAACGCACCCTGCCCGTGCGGGTCGGGCCGCAAGTACAAGCACTGCCACGGCGCGCTGGTCGCTTAGGCCCCCGGCCGGTCCCGCACCCTACCGTATCCCCGCGGAGGCGGGGATCCAGGCCCAAGAGCGTCCCGGTTCGTAACCCTGGATTCCCGGCTGCGCGGGGATACGATGGATCGCTTGGCGTAATTCGTCAGCGCCATAGAAAAGGCCGCCGTCCCCATGGGAACGGCGGCCTTCCTGTTTCTACCCCTGTCGCAGCTTCATCGCCGTGGTTCGGGCTCCATCACGCTCGGCCCGAGGCTCTGCAACACTGCCCGCGCGTCGAAGGCGCGGATGTTGTTGGCGGGCTTGGGACCCTTGCCCAGCACGATTTCCGCCATCGCCTCATATTTGTCGACGGTGCGGATATCGACCGAGCGGTCGAAGAACGGATCGCCCCAGAACGGGTCCCATGCGCGCCAGCCGAATGCCGGGCTGCGATAGCGCCATGCCGGACCCCAACCGCCCCATCCAAAGCCACCGCCCCAGCCACCGAACCCGCCGACGCCCGGCGTCGAAAAGGTCCGGCTGCGCAAATTGGTGTCGCGGTCGGCCATCAGGAAATAATCATAGCCACGCTCCAGCGTCAGCTGCGCGGCGCGATACAGCAGATACCGCTCGACCGTCTCGCGCGAGGTTAGGCTGTTGCCGGAAAAGCTCACCTGATAGCGGTTCGGCTCGACCTGCTGGTCGCTATAACCGTTGCGATAGAAGCCGGAGCCGGATGCCGGCTGATAGGGAGTCGGCGTCGCGCAGGCGGCGAGTGCCAGCGCTCCGACAAGAGTCGTGCCGATCGCGCGAAGGCGGACACGGTGGGGAGGGTGCAGCAACATCAGTTTCTCCAATGCCGCCATGGCTACCGACCCATGGCGATCGTCCATTGCCGGAACAACGATCTGCCACGGGTTCGGGTCCGTGGACGCAGCACGACGGACCGTGCCGTATCGGAGATTACCCGATGCTGAACGCCGGTTCAGCTGTATATGACGAAGCATTTCCGGGTTCGATCGATCGTCGATCGCAGACGCCGCAAATCGGAAAAAAGGTCACCGCGAGATCGCGGTACCCCTGGCGGGGAAAATCCAAATTTTCCGGTGGTGTCGCTGGCTCCCTGAGTAGGATTCGAACCTACGGCCGCTCGATTAACAGTCGAGAGCTCTACCGCTGAGCTATCAGGGAACAACTGCGAGGCCGCGTCTCTACCAGCGGATTCGGGGTTTGCAAGCGGTTATTTCCGAATTTTCGGAAGAATGCCGGGAGGGTACGGTTTTCCGGGCATTTTGGTCACGGAAGAAGGTGGGGTTCACGCGAAGGCGCGAGGGGCGCGAAGAAGTCAGGTAGATTTTCGCAGAGGCGCGGAGGCGCAGAGAGGGGTAGCACCGAGCGGGTCGCGCGCGAGCGGAAGACCTTGAGCGTTCTGAAAGCATGGAACTCGGCCGCCGGCGCAGGTGCGGGCTGCGTAGATCGCAACCTCTCCGCGCCTCCGCGTCTCTGCGCAAACCAATTTCTTCTTCGTGCCCTTCGGGCAACCCGAACGCTACCCGGCGAATTGCTCCATCGTGATCCGGTCATCGAGCGCGTGTTCGGGGTCGAACAACAGCGTCAGGTCGCGCACCCGGTCGATGACGACATCGACCCGCGCCACGTCGCGCACTTCGCGCTGGTCGGCAACCGCCGATACCGGACGCTTTTCAGGTTCGAGCACCTTCAACGTGATCCGCGCCTTGTCGGGCAGGATCGCCCCGCGCCAGCGCCGCGGCCGGAACGGGCTGATCGGGGTCAGTGCCAGCATCGCCGATCCCATCGGCAGGATCGGGCCGTTGGCCGACAGGTTATATGCCGTCGACCCGGCCGGTGTGGCGGCAAGGATGCCGTCGCATACCAGTTCGGGCATCACCACCCGGTCGTTGACCGACACTTCCAGCTTCGCCGTCTGCCGCGTCTCGCGCAGCAGCGACACCTCGTTGATCGCGGGCAGCACGCGGACATCGCCGTCCATCGTCGTCGCGGTCATGGTCAGCGGCGATACGCGAAACGGCTTGGCGCGGCCCAGCCGCCGGTCCAGCTCGTCCATCCGCCATTCGTTCATCAGGAACCCGACCGTGCCGAGGTTCATGCCGAACACCGGCACCGTCCGCCGCCGTTCCAGCAGCATGTGCAGCACCTGCAACAGGAAGCCGTCGCCCCCCAGTGCGACGATCAGGTCGGCATCCTCGACCCCGCGAAAGTCGTAGCGGGCGCGCAGCGTCTCTTCGGCCGCGCGCGACTGCGCCGTCGGCGATGCGAGCAGGGCAAGGCGCGTCATCCGCCGGTCACGCTCATGTGACGGGCGACGGCCGGGGCGGCCCCGGCTTCGATCCGGAAATCATGCGCGGCGGGCTTGCGCGGCAACGCGGCGTCGAGGGCGGCATCGACCGCATCCAGCCCGCCGGTGCGCAACGCATCCTTCAGATCGACATGATCGTCATGACCGAGGCACAGATACAGCTTGCCCTCGGTCGTCAGCCGGATGCGATTGCACCCGCCGCAGAAATTGTCGGTCAGCGGCGAGATCAGCCCCAGCCGGTTGCCATGTTCGCCCACCCGCCAATAGCGCGCCGGCCCGCCGGTGCGATGCGCGTCACGGGTCAGCGTAAAGCGCTGCGCCAGCGTGTCGAACACCCGCGTCAGCGGCACGAACCGGTCGGTCCGATCCTCGTCGATCGCGCCCAGCGGCATCGTTTCGATCAGCGACAGGTCGTGCCCCTCGCGGCCGCACCAGTCGAGCATCTCGCCGACCTGATCCTCGTTCAGCCCCTTCAGGACCACCATGTTAATCTTCACCGCGATGCCTGCCTCGCGCGCGGCGGCGATGCCGTCGACCACCTGCGCGACGTCGCCGTGCCGTGTCACATAGCGGAAGGTATCGGGGTCGAGACTGTCGAGGCTGACGTTGATCCGCCGGATACCGGCATCGGCCAGCGCGGGAGCATGATCGCGCAGCCGCGTGGCGTTGGTGGTCATGGTCAGTTCGTCGAGTGCGCCGCCGACCATCCCCCCCAGCCGCTGGCACAATTCGGTGACGCCGCGCCGCATCAGCGGTTCGCCGCCCGACAGGCGGATCTTGTCGATACCGCGCGCCACGAACCGCTCGGCGATCAGCGCGATCTCTTCGAGGCTGAGGACCTTGGCACGCGGCAGGAACGTCATCGCCTCCGCCATGCAATATCGGCAACGCAGGTCGCAGCGATCGGTCACCGATATTCGCAGGTACCGGATGGTGCGGCCATGCGCATCGATGAGATTGGGGGCGCAGGACATTGTGGGCCAAGTTAGGGGTGGATGCGGGGCAGGGCAAGGCGCGGGTGCATGGCGCACCGCCAGGATGGCAGCGGGAAGGGGGCTGGCGGCGCATGGCGGGTCTGCGCTTCGCGGACGGGGTGGCTTGCAGGGCACTACCCGGCGACATCGCCATCGTCCGGTGGCGGACCGCAAGTGTCCATTGCCGCCACGCCGGTCGCCTCATACAGTCGGACGATGACGGGGGGCATGACCGGTTGGCAAGGCCACGATGCGACGCGCGAGCGGACGCTGTTCGTGCTGTCATTCCGGCAACGCGACGAACTGGCCGCGATCCTGTCGCGCGGCGGCTGGCACGTCGTCGCCGCCCGCCGGGCCGAGGGTTTGCGCCAGCGCGTCGCCGCCAGCGGTGCGGCGATCGTCATCATCGATGCGCGCGGCGCGGTGCAGGAGGCGATCGCCGCCACCGCCGAACTGGCGCAGGTCGCCGGCCATGGCGACGCATTGCTGGTGTTGGTCGCGCGCGGCGATTCGCCGCAACTGGGCGCGTTGCACGATGCCGGAGCCACCCATTTCCTCGTCAGCCCGATCGCGGCCGACATGTTGTTGCAGGCGGTGCGATCGGCCGAGCGCTACGTCATCCGCATGGGCGGCGGCTGGCACGATCCGCAGGCCGGCGGCGGGGCGGCGCTCGGCTGGCGGCATGACGGCGAACGCGGCACGCTGCAACTGACGCCGGCGCTGGCGGAGGCGCTCGGCCTGCGCGAACTCGGTTCGTCGCGGACCGCGCTGCGCTCGATCGGCCGGGCGGGGCGACGGACGGCGTTGACGGCGATCCGGCGGCTGGGCGACGCACTGCCCGCGACCGCCTTCGCGCACGACCTGCCGGGGCTGGGGCGCGTCGTGCAGCATGTCGCGCGCGACCCGCATACCCATCGGCTGCACGCGCTGGTCGAGCCGCTGACCCGCGTCGGCGATATCGGCGCGGCGGTGCGCGAGGCATTGGGATCGGTGCGCGACCTCGCTGGCGCACGCAGCTGGCTCGACCGCCGGATCAAGGGGGGCGAACTGCCCGGCGCACGGGTGCTCACGATCCGCGGCATCGACGCGATCAACCGGCAACAGGGGCGCGGCGTCGGCGATGCGTTGCTGCGCGCGGTCGAGCGCCGGATCGAGCGCGCGGTGCGCGACGCCGGGGTCGCACGCGCGGCGCTGGCCCGGCTGGGCGGTACCGAATTCGCCGTCCTCCTGCCGCACGGTGCGGACGCCGGCCTGGAAACGGCACTGGCACAGGCACTGGCCCGCCCGTTCGTCGCGGGCAGCACGATGGTGACGTTGCTCCTCGAACAGGCGTTCGGCATCGCCCGCCCCGGCGAGGACGGCGCGGCGCTGCTCGACCGGATGCGCGACGCGCTGCCCGGCGTTCCTGCCGACGACGTGGCGGAGCGCTGGGCGTCCGACGACGACCGCTCGCTGTCCGCCGGCATCCGCCGCGCGATCGACCGGGGTGAGATCGGCATCCGGTTCCAGCCGCAGGTCCATCTGCTGTCGGGTGCCATCGTCGGCGTCGAGGCGCTGGCGCGGTGGGAGCATCCCGATCGCGGCGAACTGGGGGCCGAACTGCTGTTCGCCGCTGCGGCCCATGCCGGGCTGGCGGGGGCGTTGTCGGGGCATGTCCAGCAACTGGCGCTGCGCATCGCCGCCGCGTGGGCACCGCCGCTCGCCCGACTGCGCCTGTCGATCAACGTCACGGCAGAGGATATCGCCCGGCCCGATTTCGCCGAAACGCTGCTCGCCTGCGCCGATGCCAGCGGGTTCCCGCGCGACCGGCTGACCGTCGAGGTGACCGAAAGCGGCCTGATCGCCGAACTGGGCGAGGCCGCCGGGCTGCTCGCGACGCTGCGCGCGGCGGGGTGCCGGGTGGCGATCGACGATTTCGGCACCGGCTATTCCAGCCTCGCCTATCTGAAGGCGCTACCGCTCGATTATCTCAAGCTCGACCGGCGGATGACGCAGGACATCGTCGGGTCGCACCGCGACCGGGTGGTGGTGCGCGGCGTGATCGACATGGCCCGCTCGCTCGACCTGACGATCATCGCCGAGGGGGTCGAGACGGTCGAACAGCGCGACGCGCTCGCGACCGAGGGGTGCCAGCTGTATCAGGGGTTCCTGTGCGCCGAACCGCTGACCGGCCCGGCGCTGGCCGCGCTGCTGGATCAGTAGCGCGCGATCGACAGGTCGGCCGTCTCGATCGCGGCGCGCCTGCCCGACATCAGGTCGGCGATCACCGCCGCCGATCCGCATGCCATCGTCCACCCGAGCGTCCCGTGCCCGGTGTTCAGGAACAGGTTGCCGAACTTCGTCGGTCCGACCACCGGCGTGCTGTCGGGCGTCATGGGCCTGAGGCCGCTCCAGAAACTCGCCCGCGACGTGTCCCCGGCACCGGGGAACAGGCTGCCCAGCGAATATTCCAGCGTTGCCCGCCGCGCTTCGGGCAGGTCGTTGTTGAACCCCGAAATCTCCGCCATGCCGCCCACCCGGATGCGGTCGCCCAGCCGGGTGATCGCGACCTTGTAACTCTCGTCCAGCAGCGTCGACACCGGCGCGCGGCCCGCGTCGACGATCGGCACGGTGATCGAATAGCCCTTCACCGGATACACCGGCACCCGCAACCCCACCGGACCCAGCAGCTGCGGCGAGAAGCTGCCCATCGCCACCAGATACGCGTCGCCGGTCACCGGTCCGGCATCGGTTTCGACGCCGGTGATCCGGTCGCCCTGCCGCACCAGCCGCGTGATCGTCGTCCCCATGCGGAACTCGACCCCGGCATCCGCTGCCATCTTCGCCAGTGCATTGGTGAACTTGAAGCAATCGCCCGTCTCGTCGCCCGGCAGGCGCAGCCCGCCCGCCAGCGGCTGGTTGCTGCCCGCCAGTCCCGGTTCGGCGGCGATGCACCCGGCGCGGTCGAGCACCTCATAGGCGACGCCATCGGCCTTCAGCACCGCGATATCCTTGTCGATCCCCGCCAGCTGCTTTTCCTCGCGGAACAGCTGCAACGTGCCTTGCGACCGCTCGTCATAGGAAATGCCCGTCGCGCCGCGCAGCTCGATCAGCTGGTCGCGGCTGTACTCGGCCAGCCGCACCATCCGCGCCTTGTTCACCGCATAGTCGCGCGCATTGCAGTTGCCGAGCATCGCCACCAGCCAGCGCAACATCGCCAGGTCGAACTGCGGCCGCAGGATCAGCGGGGCGTGTTCCATGAACAGCCACTTCACCGCCTTGGCCGGAATGCCCGGCGCGGCCCATGGTGAGGCATAGCCCGGCGAAATCTCCCCGGCATTGGCGAAGCTGGTCTCCAGCGCCGGCCCCGCCTGCCGGTCGATCACCACGACCTCATGGCCCGCCTGTGCCAGATACCATGCGGAGGTGACCCCGATCACCCCCGCGCCCAGGATCACGACGCGCATTGCACTGCCCCCTCTTGCCGAACGCCCAGAATGCGGCGCGCATGGCGGTGGCGCAGCCCGGTCAGAATTTCATAGGCGATCGTGCCGGCATCGGCGGCGACGCGATCGATCGTCTGGTTCGGTCCGATCAGCTCGGCCCGGCCCGCCGCCGCCAGCACGTCGCCGGGCACGTCGGTCACGTCGATGCAGATGCTGTCCATCGACACCCGCCCGGCGATCGGCGCGCGATAGCCACCGACATAGGCCGCGCCCCGGTTGCTGAGCGATCGCGGCCAGCCATCGGCATAGCCATAGGACAGGGTCGCGATCCGCCGGTCGTGCGCCGCGACCGACGTCAGGCCATAGCCGACCCCGGTCCCCGCCGGAACGTCGCGCCACTGCACGATCCGCGCGTCGAGCGCGACCACCGGCCGCATCGGATTGTCGCGCCCCATCTGCGGTGCCGCGCCGTACAGCGCGATCCCCGGCCGCACCAGATCGCCATGAAATCCGGCACCCAGAAACGCACCGCCCGAATTGGCGAGCGAGCGCGGCGCGGGGGGCAGCATCGCCGCCAGTTCGGCAAACCGCGCCCGCTGCGCCGCGTTCGCAGCCGAATCGGGTTCGTCGCCGCACGCCAGATGGCTCATCACCAGCACGATTTCGAGATCGGCGAGCGGCCCGCCATCCGCCGCCAGCGCCGCCACGTCGCCGGGGGCAAGGCCCAGCCGCGACATGCCGCTGTCGACCTGCACCGCCGCCGGCAATCGCCGCCCGACGATCCGCGCCGCCGCCGCCCAGCGCGCGATGTCCGCCGGGCAGTTGAGCACCGGCACCGCCTCCGCCGCGATCAGCGCCGCTTCCTCGCCCGGCGCGATTCCGTTCAGCACGAACAATTGCGTATCGGCGGGTAGCGACGGCCGCAGCGCGCTCGCCTCCGCCGTCAGCGCGACGAAGAAATCGCGACACCCCGCGCCATACAGCGCCCCCGCGACCAGCGCCGCACCCAGCCCATAGCCATCGGCCTTCACCACCCCTGCGACCCGCGCCGGCGCGGCGGTGCGCGCGACGATCCGGTAATTGGCGGCAAGGGCGTCGAGGTCGATGGTCAACAACGTCATGGCGGCATGATCTCCGATTCCGATCCTAATACCAAATCACGTGCAGAGGATGCGTTTGTCGTGCAGGATCGGTCATATTCGGCCGATTGCGCAACATCCTGCGGCAGGAAAGCAAGATTCGATGAACCTCGACGCGATCGATCGCAAATTGCTGAACCTGCTCCGCCTCGACGCGCGGCGCACCAACAACGCTCTCGCCGCGGAGGTCGGCCTGTCGCCTTCCGCCTGCCTGCGCCGCGTTCGCCTGCTCGAAGAGGCCGGCGTCATTCGCGGCTACACCGTCGTCACCCGCACCGACCCCAACGACCATGGTGCGACCGTGATCGTACAGGTCACGCTGGAGCGCCAGACCGAGGAATATCTCTCCCGTTTCGAAGCCGCGGTGCGCCGCCATGCGGAGATTCAGGAATGCTGGCTGATGACCGGCCAGTCCGATTACTGGCTACGCGTCGCGGTCGATTCGGCGGCGGCCTATGAGGCGCTGCACACCGACATCCTGTCGCGCCTGCCCGGCGTGACGCGGATCAATTCGAGCTTCGCGATGCGGAACGCGCTGATGCCGCGGCGGCGGTAGGCGTTACGCCAAGCCTTGCCGATTATCCGAGCGGCCGTTCGTCCTGAGTAGCCATTGAGCTGTCGAAATGGCGTATCGAAGGACCGTTCGTGGCAGGTGCTTCGATACGGGTCTTCGAGTTCGCCCAGCCTCTACTCAGCACGAACGGCTGCGGAGTAACACTCGAATCCCCAACAACCCCGTTCGGTTCGAGCAGCTTCGAGCGAAGTCGAGAAGTGTCCGTCGAGAACTTGGTCGTTCGGGACAACCCCTTCTCGACTACGGTTCTCGACAAGCTCGAACCTTCGCTCGAAGCAAACGGAAGGGGCAAGGGGCAGCATGAAAGCCCAGGCCCCGAAAACCCAACCCTATCGCAACCGCGCCAGCTTCTCCGCGGTCCGCACGTCATGCGCAACCACCGCACCGCTCAACCGCTCGATCAACCCGATCAGCCCGCCGCCGCGCACCGCGCTCTCCGGTGCCAGCAACTCGCTGCCCCATTCGCGGGCCAGTGCCTCGATCTGCCCGGTCCGGTCGACCGTCACCGATCGGAACGGCAGCAGCGTCGCGGGGGAGGCAAAGCGATCCGCCCCCGCCTCCATCGTCGGGTTGACCAGAATCGCCCCCGCCACCCGTTCGACATAATGGGCGGGCGACAGCCGCGCCCACCACGCCGCCGCACGGCATCCGGCGCCGTGCGCCAGCAGGATCACCTGCCGATCGGCCTCCCCGACGAACCGGTCGATCCGCGCACCCAGCAGGTTGCGATCCCCATCGGTCTGTCGCCCCAGCGGCAACAGGGTCGCGCGCAACCGGTCCACCGCCTCGCGCAGCACGGGCGGCGGTGCCCCGTCGGACAGGGCAAGAACCGAACAGCGGGCAGCAGCAATCGCGACCATGGTTTCGTCTCCCGTTCAGGATATCGACAGGAAAGCTACCACAGCGGTGAACCGGCGCAACCGTGTTGGGGGCTGCAAGGCGGTCAAGCGATCCTTCGCCACCACGAACCGCGCGGCGGCCGCGGTTCACACGCCGCCACCGGCCGATCACAGCGGCAGCGCCGTCGTCGATTTGACCTCCTCCAGCACCGCATAGGTCCGCGTTTCGCGCACCCCCGGCACGGTCGTCAGCGTCCGGCCGAGGAACGCGCGATAGGCCGCCATGTCAGCCATGCGAACCTTCAACAGATAGTCGAAACCGCCCGCAACCATATGACATTCCAGCACTTCGGGCAGGTCGCGAACGTGATGACCGAATGCGGTGAACACGTCGTCGGTCGTCCGGTCGAGCAGCACTTCGATGAATACCAGCAGCGACCGGTCGAGTTTCTCCGGGTCGAGCAGCGCGGCATAACCGCGAATGACGCCGCTTTCCCGCAACCGTCGCACCCGTTCGAAACAGGCAGCGGGGGAGATGCCGCACTGCGCCGCCAGCGCCTGATTGGTGATGCGCCCGTCACCCTGTAGCACGCGCAGCAGCTTGCGGTCGGTCTGGTCCATCGGGCTTCCCTTGTTTGGCCCAAGCATGATCTCCCCCTCGTCATCCCGGCGCAGGCCGGGATCCACCGATCCGCAACATCGACGGCGTCGGCACCTGCGGAACCATGGATCCCGGCCTGCCCCGGGATGACGATGGATAATGAATATTCTGGCGGCGAACGTCCGGAATGGGCAAGGAATATCGCCAAACCCGGCAATCATACGAAACACCTTCGCTACAAACCGCGATATACCGAGGAACCGCCACACGGAGAGACGAATGCCCGCGATCGACTGGGATGCCCTGGACGCCGACAAGTTCACCGACGAAAGCGTCCTGCTGCCGCAGTTGCTGGCACAGGTGCCGCTGACCCAGTCCGACCGCAGCGAGATCGTCGCCAAGGCCGCGACGCTGGTCGAGCGCACCCGTGCCGCCGCCGCCAAGCCCGGCGTGGTCGAAGGCTTCCTCCAGCAATTCTCGCTGGGCACGCAGGAAGGGCTGGCGCTGATGTGCCTCGCCGAGGCGCTGTTGCGCACGCCCGATGCCGCGACCCGCGACCGGCTGATCGCCGAAAAGGTCGGGACCGCCGACTGGGCGGCGCATCTTGGGCAATCGTCCAGCCTGTTCGTCAACGCCTCGACCATCGGCCTGACGCTTACCGGCAAGCTGGTCGGCGACGAAGGTCCGGCGGGGGTCGGCGAAACGATCCGGCGGCTGGCCGGGCGGTTGGGCGAACCGGTCATCCGTCGCGCGCTGGCGGCGGCGGTCGGCATCATGGGCGACCAGTTCGTGCTGGGCGCGACGATCGAGGCGGCGCTGAAGCGTGCCGCCAAGGAAGGCTATCTCTGCTCGTTCGACATGCTGGGGGAGGGGGCACGGACCGCCGCCGATGCCGATCGCTACGAACATATCTATGCCGCCGCGATCGATGCCGTCGGTCGTGCCCGCGCGCCCGGCAGTACCCCCGAACAGGGGCATGGCGTCTCCGTCAAACTCTCGGCGCTGTGTCCGCGCTATGAAGCGGTGCGCGAGGAGGACGTCTTCGCCGACCTCTATCCGCGGATGAAGCGGCTCGCGCTGATCGGTGCCCGCCACAACCTGAACCTCGCGATCGATGCCGAGGAGGCCGACCGGCTGGCGCTGTCGCTCAAGCTGATCGACCGGCTGGCGCGTGAGGCCGAGCTTGGCGACTGGACCGGTCTCGGCGTCGTCGTGCAGGCCTATGGCAAGCGTGCGCGTGGCGTGATCGACGGGCTGGAACGGCTGGCGCGCGACACCGGGCGGCGGATCATGGTCCGGCTGGTCAAGGGCGCGTACTGGGACAGCGAGGTCAAGCGCGCCCAAATCGCCGGGCATCCCGGCTATCCGGTGTTCACGTCGAAGGCCGCGACCGACCTGTCCTATCTGGTCTGCGCGCACAAGTTGATCGCCGCCGCGCCCGCGCTCTACCCACAGTTTGCGACGCATAACGCCCACAGCCTGATGGCGGTGCGGCACATGGCGACGCGCGCGGGCGTGGCGATCGAGCACCAGCGCCTGCACGGCATGGGTGAGGGGCTGTACCGCGCCGCGTCAGGAACCGGCGATAACCAGCTGATCCTGCGGGCCTATGCGCCGGTCGGCGGGCATCAGGAACTGCTCCCCTATCTGGTCCGCCGCCTGCTCGAAAACGGTGCGAACAGCAGCTTCGTCAACGCCCTCCTCGACGAGGAAGTCCCCGCGGCGCAACTGGTCGCCGACCCGGTCGCGGCGGTGGCGGCCTCCCCGCGCCAACATCCGCGCCTTCCGTCCCCATCCGACATCTATCCCGGCCGCGCCAACCCCCTTGGCCGCGACTATTCGATCGCCTCGGTCCGGTCCGGGGCGGCATCGGTACGTGACACCTTCGCCAACATCCACGCCACCCCCCTGATCGGCGGCAAATCGACCCTTGGTGTGGGTGCCGCAACCATGGTCAGCCCCGTCGACCACAGCCGCACCATCGGCTCGGTAAGCCCCGCTACCCCCAGCGAAATCGACCAGGCCGCAGCACTCGCCCGCACCGCCCAACCCCGCTGGAACGCCCTTGGCGGCGTCGGTCGCGGCAAGGTGCTGCGCACGATGGCCGACGCCCTAGACGCGCAGATGGACCGCTTCATTGCCATCCTCTCCGCCGAAGCCGGCAAGACGCTGAACGATGCCGTGGCCGAGGTCCGCGAAGCGATCGATTTCTGCCGCTATTACGCACTGTTGGCCGAAACCCGCTTCGCCGGCCCGACCGTGCTGCCGGGTCCGGTGGGCGAGGTGAACCAGATCGAACTCCACGGTCGCGGCGTCTTCGTCTGCATTTCCCCATGGAATTTCCCCCTCGCGATCTTCACCGGACAGGTCGCCGCCGCACTTGCCGCCGGCAACGCCGTTCTCGCCAAACCCGCCGAGCAAACCCCGCTGGTCGCCCATGAAGCGGTCCGCCTGTTCCACGCCGCCGGCCTCGATCCCGACCTGCTCGCGCTACTCCCCGGCGATGGCGCACAGGTCGGCGCGGCGCTGGTCACGCATCCCGCGATCGCCGGCGTCGCCTTCACCGGCGGCACCGATACCGCGTGGGCGATCAACCGCACGCTGGCCAACCGCAACGGCCCGATCCTGCCGTTCATCGCCGAAACCGGCGGCCTGAATGGCCTGTTCGTCGACACCAGTGCGCTGCGCGAACAGGTCGTCGACGACGTCCTGTTGTCGGCCTTCGGCTCGGCCGGACAGCGCTGTTCGGCGCTGCGCCTGCTGTACCTGCCCAGGGATACCGCCGATGCGGTGATCGAGACGCTGGTCGGCGCGGCGGGTTGCATGGTGTTGGGCGATCCGTCCGATCCGGCGACCGATATCGGCCCGGTCATCGACGCCGATGCCCGTGGCGCGCTGAACGCCCATGTCGAACGGCTGGAGCGCGAGGCGAAGATCCTGTTCCGCGCCGATGTGCGCGGTTGGGACGAACGCGGCACCTATTTCGCGCTGGTCATCGCCGAAGTGCCCAACCCCGACTTCCTCGAACGCGAGGTATTCGGCCCGATCCTGCACATCTATCGCTATGATCCGGCTGATCTCCCCGATGTTGCGGGCAAGCTGGCGGCGCGCGGCTATGGCCTGACGCTCGGCATCCATAGTCGCATCGACCGCTTTGCCGAGGAAGTCGCGGCGCTGGTTCCGGCGGGCAACGTCTATGTCAATCGCTCGATCATCGGCGCGGTCGTCGGCGTGCAGCCGTTCGGCGGCGAAGGACTGTCGGGCACCGGCCCGAAGGCGGGCGGTCCCGACGCGCTGCTGCGCTATGCCGCCGAGCGATCGACCTCGATCAACATCATGGCGAAGGGCGGCGACCCGGCGCTACTCAACCTGTAACGGCGCGCACTTCGCAGCGACCCACGCCGCTGTCTCGAGGTCGAGCAGCGGCGTCAGCAGGTCGGCGACGCGAGCGTGATAGGCATCGACCCACGCCCGCTCGGTCGGCGTCAGCAGCGCCGGTACGATCAGCGTCCGCTCGATCGGCACGAAGGTCAGTGTCTCGAATCCCAGCATCGGCAGGTCGCCGCCGGGGATGTCGCGTTCGACTACCAGCAGCAGGTTTTCGATGCGGATGCCGTATTCGCCCGCCTTGTAATAGCCCGGCTCGTTCGACAGCATCATGCCGGCGCGCAGCGGCTCCATCGGTCCGCCGCCCGGATAATTGGGCGCACCGATCCGCTGCGGTCCTTCATGCACCGACAGATAGCTGCCGATGCCGTGGCCGGTGCCATGCGCGTAATCGAGCCCTGCTTCCCACAAGGGCCGTCGCGCGAAGCCGTCGATGTGCCCGCCCAGCGTTCCGTCGGGGAAGATGGCGGTGTCGATCGCGATATGCCCCTTCAGCACGCGCGTGAAGCGGTCGCGCATTTCGTCGGACACGGCCCCGACCGGCATGACGCGGGTGATGTCGGTAGTGCCATCGGCATACTGCCCGCCTGAATCGATCAGATAGAGCTGGCCGGGCAGGATCGCCGCGTCGCTCTCGACCGTCGCCTTGTAGTGTGGGCTGGCGGCGTGCGCGCCGGTGGCGCTGATCGTGTCGAACGATAGGTCGCGTAAGCATCGGGTTTCGGCGCGCATCGCCTCCAGCCGGTCGGATGCCGACAATTCCGTCAGCGTGCCCGACGGTGCGGTTTCCTCGAACCATTTCAGGAAGCGGACCATCGCCGCACCGTCACGTGCCTGCGCTGCGGCGTGGCCGGCGATCTCGACGGGGTTCTTGATCGCCTTGGCAAGAACGGTCGGATCGCGTTCGGCGACGATCGTCGCGCCGCCCAGTCGCAGCGTTTCGTGGATCGCCGCGACGGCACGATCGGGGTCGGCAGCGACGCGCTTGCCGGCGAACTGGCCGAGCGCGTCCTTGAACGCCGTCATCGGCCGGACCGTCACCGCGTTGCCGAGATGGCGGACGACATCGTCGCCGACCTTGCCGGGCGCGGCGAAGAGATCGGCGGTGCCGTCGGCATGAACGATCGCATAGCTGAGCGCGACCGGGGTATGCGCCACGTCCGTCCCGCGCACGTTGAATGTCCATGCGATCGAATCGAGCGCCGACAGGATCACCGCGTCCGCCCTTCGTTCGGTCAGCCATTCGCCGATCGCCGCACGCTTTTCGGCAGAGGTGCGACCGGTCAGCGCATCGTCTTGCACACCCATCGGCGCGGGCGAGGGGGCGGCGCGATCGCGCCAGAGCGCGTCGATCGGGTTGGTGTCGATCGCCGCCAGCTCCGCGCCGGCATCGGCCAGCGCCTCCCGTGCGGACGCGACCCAATCGACCGTCGCCAGCCATGGATCATAGCCGATCCTATCACCGGCCTGCACGGCACCCCGCAGCCAGTCGGTCATCGACGTCGCGGGCACCTGCACGAACTGCCAGTCGGCGGCGTCGACCTGTTCGCGGACCTGCAGCGTGTAGCGGCCGTCGGTGAACATCACCGCCGTGTCGCGCAGCACGACCGCGCTGCCCGCCGACCCCTTGAACCCGGTCAGCCAGGCGAGGCGCTGGGCATAGTCGCCGACATATTCGCTCATATGTTCGTCGGTCAGCGGCACGACGAACCCGGTGAGGTTCAGCGTGGCGAGGCGGGTGCGCAGGGCGACAAGGCGTTCGTGGTAGTTGTTGGTCATGGCCGCGTGGTTACCAGCCACGACCGCGTCACAAAAGCACAACCGAACTCGACGTCGGCAACGGCGCGTCCCATATGGGCGTCCTATGACCAGACCCATTCCGCCGATCGCCGAACAACGTGCCCACACCTTCGAACGCCATGGCATCGTCGTCGACGATCCATGGGCATGGCTGCGTGACCCGAATTATCCGAAGGTCGAGGACGAAGACGTGCTCGCCTATCTGAAGGCGGAGAACGACTATTTCGATGCGGTGATGCGCCCGCATCAACCGTTGATCGATACGCTGTTCACCGAGATGCGGGCACGGATCAAGGAAGATGACGCGACCGTGCCGCAACGCGACGGCGACTGGTGGTACTGGTCCGATTTCGAAACCGGCGGCGAGTATCGCCGCTGGTGGCGCAAGCCGGTGGCGGGCGGTGCCGACGAACTGATCCTCGACGAACCGGCGCTGGCCGAGGGCAAGGAATATTTCCGGCTGGGCGCGCTGTCGGTCAGCCCCGACGGGCGGCTGCTCGCCTATGCGATCGACGATGACGGCGGCGAGCGGTTCGAGGCGCAGGTCAAGGATCTGGCGACCGGCGAATTGCTGGCCGACGTGATCCCGGGAACGCTGTCCGAACTGGTGTGGACGGCCGACTCCACCGGCTTTCTCTACGGTCTGGCCAACGAACAATGGCGCACCGACAATGCCCGGCTGCACCGCATCGGCACTCTCATCGAGCAGGACATCGAACTGTATCACGAGGCCGATGAGGGCTGGCGGGTATCGGTCGGCGAGACCCAGTCGCGGCGCTTCCTTGTCATCTCGGCGGGCGACCACGTCACCAGCGAGGTACGGCTGATCCCGGCCGACGATCCGACCGCCGAACCGATCCTCGTCCGGGCGCGCGAGGAACATGTCGAATATGATGTCGAGGAGCATGACGGCACGCTGTTCATCCACACCAACGACACCCATCCGAACTTCCGACTTGCGACCGCGCCGCTGGAACGGCCCGGCGACTGGCAGGAGTTGATCGCGGCCGACCCGCATTTCTACATGACCGGGATCACGACCTTCGCGAAGCTGTTCGTCGTCGAAGGGCGGCTCGACGGGCTCGATCAGATCCGGCTGCATGACTATGCGGGCGGGGCGGCGCGGCCGATCGCGTTTCCGGAGGCGAGCTTTGTTGTCGGGCTGGGCGACAATCCGGAATATGACGTCGATACCCTGCGGCTTGGTTATGAATCGATGGTCACGCCGGGCACCGTCTACGACTATGACGTCGCAAGCGGCGGTCTGACCGTCCGCAAGGTGCAGACGATCCCGTCGGGCTACGACTCCGCCCGCTATGCGACCGAGCGGCTGCACATCACTGCGCGCGACGGCACCGCGATCCCGTGTTCGGTGGTGTACCCGAAGGACTTCCCGCGCGACGGGACGGGCAAGCTCTATCTCTACAGCTATGGCGCGTATGGCTATGCGATCCCGCCGGGTTTCTCGACCAGCCGCATGTCGTTCCTCGACCGCGGCATGGCGTTCGCCATCGCCCATATCCGGGGTGGCGACGACCTTGGCCAGCAATGGTATCTGGACGGCAAGCTGGAGAAGCGGACCAACACGTTCAACGACTTCGTCGATGTGGCGAAGGGGCTGATCGACCTCGGCTTCACCGGGAAAGGGCGGATCGCGATTGCCGGCGGATCGGCGGGTGGCGAGTTGATGGGGGCGGTAATGAACTCCGACCCCGAGCTATGGGGCGCGGTGGTGGCGAGCGTACCGTTCGTCGATGTGCTGAACACCATGCTCGACGACAGCCTGCCGCTGACGCCCGGCGAATGGCCCGAATGGGGCAATCCGATCGAGGACAAGGCGGCGTTCGAACTGATCCGGTCGTACAGCCCGTATGACAATGTGACCGCACAGGCCTATCCGCCGGTGTTCATTTCGGGAGGACTGAACGATCCGCGCGTTACCTATTGGGAGCCGGCCAAGTGGGCGGCGCGGCTCCGCGCAACCAAGACCGACGATAATGTGCTGCTGCTCAAGACCAATATGGGCGCGGGCCATGGCGGCAAGTCGGGGCGGTGGGAGAGTTTGCGCGAGGCGGCCGAGGAGATGGCGTTCGTGCTGTGGCAGTTGGGGGTCGAAGCGTAAGTCGTTGCCGGGAGGGAGGGGGGAAGTCCGCGAGTGATCCGGTCGGGGAAGCCCCCTCCCCGCAGAGCGGGGAGGATTTAGCGTTTGACCCGCGTCACATGGCCCATCTTGCGGCCGGGGCGGGCTTCGTTCTTGCCGTAGAGGTGTAGATGCGCGCTGGGTTCGGTCAGCAGTGCCTGCCACTGGTCGACATCGTCGCCGATCAGGTTGGTCATCTCGACCCGCGTCCCGGTGAGGCCGGTGCCGCCGAGCGGCAGGCCCAACACCGCGCGGACATGGTTCTCGAACTGCGACGTCTCCGCACCCTCGATCGTCCAGTGGCCCGAGTTGTGGACGCGCGGGGCCATTTCGTTGAACACCGCGCCGTCGGCCCCGCAGAAGAATTCAAGCGTCAGCACGCCGACATGGTCGAGCGCGTCAGCCACCTTGCAGGCCAGCGCCTCGGCCTCGGCCCGCCACGGTTCGATCGACGGGGCGGGGACGGTCGAGGTGTCGAGGATGCCGTCCTTGTGGACATTCACCGGTGACGGATACAGCGCGACCGTACCATCGACACCGCGTGCCAGCACGACCGAGAATTCCTGTTCGAAGTCGACGAACGCTTCGAGGATCGCTGGTCCGCCGCCGATCGCCAGCCATGCCGCGCTGGCGTCGTTGGGCGACAGCAGCCGGGCCTGCCCCTTGCCATCATAGCCGAAGCGGGTGGTCTTGAGCACCGCCGGGCAGCCGACGGTGTCGATCGCCGCATCGAGCGCGGCGCGGTCGGCGACCTCGGCCCAGCGGGCGGGACGGCCGCCCAATGCCTCGACGAAGCGCTTTTCGCGGACCCGGTCCTGCGCGACCGCGAGCGAGCGGGCCGACGGGCGGACCTTGTCGCCCAGCGTCTCGATCGGGGCGGCGGCGATATTCTCGAATTCGTAGGTGACGACGTCGACCTGCCGGGCGAAGGCGCGCAACGCGTCGATATCGTCATAGTCGCCGCGGCTATGCGCGAAGGCGATGTCGTTGGCCGGGCCGCTGTCGGGTGCATAGACATGGATGCGGTAGCCGAGCTGCGCGGCGGCGACGCCGATCATCCGGCCGAGCTGGCCCGATCCGATGATGCCGATCGTCGATCCGGGGGGCAGCGGTGTCATTGCGGATCGATCGCCACGCCATCGGTCTGCGCGGACCGCCACGCGTCGAGCCGTTCGGCCAGCGCATCGTCGGCGGTGGCGAGGATCGAGGCGGCGAGCAGGCCGGCGTTGATCGCCCCCGCCTTGCCGATCGCCAGCGTGCCGACCGGAACGCCGCCGGGCATCTGCACGATCGACAGCAGGCTATCCATGCCCTTCAGCGCGTGCGATTCGACTGGCACGCCCAGCACGGGCAGGCGGGTCATCGACGCGACCATGCCCGGCAGGTGGGCCGCGCCGCCGGCACCGGCGATCACGACCTTCAGCCCGCGCTGCACCGCGGTCGTCGCATAGTCGACCAGCCGGGCGGGGGTGCGGTGCGCGGAGACGACCTTCGTCTCATGCGGAACGCCGAGTTTGGTCAGGGTTTCGGCGGCGTGGCGCATCGTCTCCCAATCGGAAGTGCTGCCCATGATGATGCCGACCAACGGTGCGTCGTTCATTGTCTGCCCGTAACGCTTGGGGGAGGGCGCTGCTTAGGCAAGGGGCCGAAACAGGGCAAGCGGAAGGATGCCGCGGCGGCGTATTCAAATGCCCAAAGGTCACAAAGGTCACACTCGTGAGCAGTTTGTGCGGTGGATGTTTTGCGAGGTCAAAGAGCGGCGGCCGGGGTCTGGGGCCAGAGGGGAGTTTGGCGGGGGTGGGGCGTGTAGGAAAGGGGTTTGCGGCCCTGACCTTATGCCCTCCGTTTGCTTCGAGCAGAGGTTCGAGCTTGTCGAGAGCCGTCGCCGAAAGGGTTTCCCCAAACGGGGCGTTCTCGACGGACGCTTCTCGACTTCGCTCGAAGCTGCTCGAACCAAACGGTAATCTGTATGGGTACGTTAGACGCGCTTACCGCTCGCTGAGATAGTAGCGGTCGGTCGGCGTCAAATCGTCGGTCAGTTCGTACACGATCGGCTGACCGGTCGGGATTTCGAGGCCGGTAATCTCGTCATCGGGAATGCCCGACAGATGCTTGACCAGCGCGCGCAGCGAGTTGCCGTGTGCCGAGATCAGGACGCGCTTGCTGGCCTTCAGTTCGGGGGCGATGCGGCTTTCCCAATAGGGGAGGACGCGGTCGATCGTGTCCTTCAGGCTTTCGGTCTGCGGAATGTCGATCCCGGCATAGCGGCGGTCGGCCGACAGGTCCCATGGGCTGTCCGCTTCGGGCAGCGGCGGCGGCACGTCGAAGCTGCGACGCCAGATCTTGACCTGTTCATCGCCATGCTTGGCCGCGGTCTCCGCCTTGTCGAGCCCGGTCAGGCCGCCATAATGCCGCTCGTTCAGGCGCCAGTCCTTTTCGACCGGGAGCCACAGGCGGCCCATCGCCTCCAGCGCGAGGTTCAGCGTCTTGATCGCGCGCGTCTGATAGCTGGTGAAGCAGACGTCGAAATCATGCCCCTTTTCGGCGAGCAACTCGCCCGCTGCCTTGGCTTCGCCCTCGCCCTTCTCGGTCAGGTTGACGTCCCACCAGCCGGTGAAGCGGTTTTCGAGATTCCAGGCGGACTGGCCGTGGCGGATCAGGACGAGCGTGGGCATGTGGCCTCCATTGCGGTTGTCGGGGTCGCGACTAGCCTAAAGCGGGCGGGAGAGGAACCGGTTGAAGGCGGTCGCAACGTAGCCACCGAAGGGCGGGCAGGGCACGAAGCCGTTGCGGGCGTACAGCCGGTGGGCCGCATCGAACATCGTGCCGGTGCCGGTTTCGAGCAGCAGGCCGGTCAGGCCCGCCGCCCGCGCATGGCCGACGATGTGGTCGAGGATCGCCTGCCCGGTGCCACGACCGCGTGCCGCGGGATCGGTACGCATCGATTTCACCTCGCCCGTACCGTCGCCGAGCGTGCGCAACGCGCCGCAGCCGAGCAGGCCTTCGCCGTCCCATGCAGTGAAGAACGCGATGTCGGGCGTCGCCAGCCTTGACAGGTCGAGCGCGTAGACGCTGCCCGGCGGCGAACTGGCGTGCATATCGACGAGATGCGCCGCCAGCAGCGCTGCGGTGGCCGGATGATCGAGGCCGCCCGGACGGACGATCACCGCGTGATGTCCGCCAGCACCTCCAGCCAGCTATGCGCCAGCCGTTTCGACCGTTCGGGCGACCAGCCGAATTCGGGATCGGGATTGGGATCGTGATCCTTGAACGGCATTTCCAGCGTCATGCCGAGCGCGCCGAAGCGGTTGGCGATCTGGTTGGTCGACATCGACAGGTTCGCCCGTCCGGCGGCCGATATGGGATAGCCGAGCCTGGTCTGGAAATCGGGCGTAGCCGCCGCCCATGCCGCGCCGAACGCGGTGAAGCGCGCGCCATGCTCGTCGGTCCAGTTGGGGATGCCTTCGTAGCCGGCGATGAAGTTGGCGGGAATCGCTTCGTCGCCGTGCACGTCGATGGCGATGTCGACGCCGGTCTCGTCCATGCGGCCGAGGACGCACAGCACTTCGGGGCTGCGCTCCGCCGACGGGGCGTGCCATTCGCGGTTGAGGTTCACGCCCGCGGCGTTGGTGCGCAGATGGCCGCGATACGACCCGTCGGGGTTCATGTTGGGGACGCAGTGGAAGGCCATGCGCTGCCGCAGATCGGTAGCGACCGCGTCGGCCGGATCGGTCAGACGTTCGAGCAGCCCCTCCATGAACCATTCGCACATCGATTCGCCGGGATGCTGGCGGGCATAGGCCCAGACCTGCAACGGGCCATCGCCGAGCGTCAGATAATCGATCGCGCGACCGTCGAGGCTCTGGCCCAGTTCGCGGTGGACGACCCCCGGCCGCACCGCGATGCGCGCGATCAGGTCGTCGTGGCGATCCATGGTGTAGGGCGCGAAATAGGCGAACCACGCGAGATCGGTGTCGTAGGTCGCGCTGAAGGTGAGGACGCCGTCGGCATAGCCGGTATCGACCTGTCGCCATGCCGTGCGGTCGGTGCTCATCCGCGTGGCGTAACCGGGCCAGCCGAACGCATAGGCCGATCCGCCGGCGTTGACGATGCGGAACGTCAGCGTTCGGCCGCGTGCGCCGGCGACGCGGAAATGGAACCATTGGTAGAAGTCGGACGCGCGGTCGGCGACGATCTCCAGATCGATCACGTCGCCCTGAATGGCGACCAAGCGGATATTGCCGCTGTCGAACGCGGCGTTGATGGTGATGCTCATTTCACCGTCGTAGTGATTCCCGACTCGCCTGGGAAGTTGCGGAACATCGCG
Source organism: Sphingomonas sp. Leaf67 (assembly GCF_001421965.1). Lineage (GTDB taxonomy): Bacteria > Pseudomonadota > Alphaproteobacteria > Sphingomonadales > Sphingomonadaceae > Sphingomonas. Next base: position 574,319 of record NZ_LMLP01000001.1, on the reverse strand, counting down.
TTTGCCAGACGATCCGCCTGGAACACCGGCTGCGCACCCGGCGTGTTTTCCAGCGAATCGGTGAGCGCGCGCGCTTCCCAGATGGTCGTCGAATCGCTGCGGCGGCGGATCTGGACCATCATTTCCGTCCCGACCACCTCTCGCTGCCCGCCGCCGATGCCGAAGCCGACTCCGCCGCCCAGACCGACGCCACCGCCGCGCCAGCCACCGCCGCCACCGCCCGCGCCGATGCCGATCGACACCGGAGGGCGCTTCTCGACGAAACCTCGGGTGGCGCGGGTAAAGCCGACCGAGACGATCAGGTCGGACGGGCCGGTGCCGGCACGGACAAAGCCGATCTTTTCCATCTCGCGACCGACGGCATTGGCATAGTTCTGAAATTCGGGGCTGACGCTGCCGTTGGTCGACAGCGGTTCGAGCGAAAAGCTGCCCCGCGCGACCGGCTGGCTCAGGTGGAAGCGGGTGACATCGACCGGGCGGACGCGCGATCCGGTGGTGGTACAGCCCGATGCCAGAACCGCCGCTACGGCCATCACCCCGAATCCGAACGCCTTGTTCATACGACTCACCTTCGTTTACGACACGACCGATTGCTGAAATGCCCAACGCGTATCGGCGGCGGAAGGGTTCATTGCGATGGTGTTTCGATCGGCACGCCGTTCCGCTCTTGACGAATGGCCCGGCCGGCGATAGCTGGACGCCTCTTTTCCGGCCGTGCGAGCGGCCCTTTTGCCGTTTGAGAGCCGTGACATGAAGATCGTCAATTCGCTGAAGTCGCTCAAGGATCGCCACCGGGACAACCGCGTGATCCGCCGTCGCGGCCGTATCTACGTCATCAACAAGACCAACCGCCGCTTCAAGGCCCGCCAGGGTTGATTCGCGGTCGGTGCGGCCCGATCGGGCTGTGCCGGTGGGTGATTCGGACAGGCATCCGACCCTTGGTGGGTCGGGTGCCTTTTCGTGTTGTGGGTTTGGCGAATTTCATTCTTGGCGCGTAGGCGGGAAGCCATAGACGCTGCTGCTTCGGTCAGACCAGCGACGTCGGCGTGTTTGGACCCCCGCCTGGGCGAGGGTGACGAGAGGAAGTACATCGTCCGGAAGACCCACGGACGGGGCCTTAGATCGTCCCTTGCGACGCGGCGTTTCGCGGCAGTTTCGGTTCGGAACAGGCGATCAGGACGCGCAACTCCTTGCCCGATCCGAACGGGCGGGTCGCGCGGCCGGTCGGTACCTTCGCCAGTTCGATCCGGAGCGGCGCGGGCAATACGGCATAGGGGACGTTCGGGCGCGAGGTCAGCGTGCCGGAGAAAATCCGGTCCTTCCTGTAGCGCGCGGCGATGCGGGCGGCGTCGGGGCAGGCGCGGATCGTGCGGGTGTCGGCGGTGAAGGTCGCGACGGCCCGGGTCCGCTCGGCAGTGCTCAGCGTATCGGGCAGGCGGACTTCGAATTGCAACAGGTCGATGCGACGCTGGTCGAGAAGGGGTGGCCTCGCCGACTGCGCGACGAACGCCAGTGCGACCAGCGCTGAGATCATGCGGGAACCGCCGTGCCCGCCGATCCTACCGCTGCCGCCGCGGCCGCCGTCGCGTCGTCGAGTACCGTCCAGCCCGCCGGTCCGAGGATTTCGAGCGGACGGAACTTGGTCTTGTACGTCATGCGTGGCGACCCTTGCACCCAATAGCCGAGATAGACATAGGGCAGGCCGGTGGCGCGTGCGCGGCGGATATGGTCGAGGATGATGAACGTGCCGAGGCCGGCGCGCGCCTCGGGATCGGTTTCGAAGAAGCTGTAGACCATCGACAGCCCGTCGGCCTGTTCATCGGTGATGCACGCGCCAACCAGCCGGCCGGGTACGCCGTCGACCGATGGCTCGCGATATTCGATCACCCACGAACTCACCGGCGAATGTTCGACCATGTCGGCGAAGTCGGTTTCGTCCATTGCGGTCATGCCGCCGCCGGGATGCCGCACCGACAGATAGCGCCGCAGCAGGCGGAATTGTTCGTCGGTCGCCCATGGCTTGCACGCGCGAATGTCGAGATCGGCGTGGCGGCGCATCAGCTTGCGCTGGGTTGCGTTCATCGTGAAGTCGCTGGCGACGACCCGCACCGAGACACAGGCGCTGCACCCGACGCAACTGGGGCGATAGGCGACCGACTGGCTGCGGCGAAACCCGATTCGGCCGAGCGCTTCGTTCAGTTCGTCGGCATGGGGGCCGTTGAGTTCGGTAAAGACCTTTCGTTCCTGCCGCCCCGGCAGATAGGGGCAGGGCGCGGGAGAGGTGACGAAGAAGCGGGGGAAACGAAACGGCGCGGTCACCCAGGGTTCCTTCGATCAGACATGCCGAACGGGATTAGCGCCGAAGATATGGCGATTATCCTAACCGACGGAAAGCGGGTCGCGATTGTTTATCCGCGCGATCGCTTCCCGTTCCGGAACATGGAGCGCTAGGCCAGCTCGACCGTGCTCACCTCATAGCCGCCCGCGCGCAGGCCGTCGATCAGCCGGTCGAGATGGTCGCGGTCGCGTGTCTCGCATTCGATGTCGGTGATGAGACCCTTGGCCGGCAACGTCGTGAAGACGCGCTGATGATAGACCTCGATGATGTTGACCGCGTGTTCGTGAAAGATTTTCGCGACGTGGAACAGCGCGCCGGGGCGGTCCTGCAACCGGATGCGCAACCGCGCGAGACGACCCGACCGGGCGAGATCGCGAAGCAGGACGTTGGCGAGCAGGCGCGTGTCGATATTGCCACCGCACAGCACGATGCCGACAGTCTTGCCCTTGAACCGCTGTCCATGACCCAGCAGCGCGGCGAGCCCGGCGGCGCCGGCCCCCTCGACCACGGTCTTCTCGATCTGGACCAGCAGGCTGACGGCTTCTTCCAGCTGGCGTTCGCTGACGAGCACGATGTCGTCGACCAGCGCCGCCACGACCTGCGCAGTCAGCCCACCGGGCTGTTTGACCGCAATCCCCTCCGCCAGCGTATCGCCCGCGCACTCCATCGTGGTGCCGTGCAGGCGGTTGTACATCGACGGGAACAGCTCGGCCTGCACCCCGACGACCTCGATCTTGCGATCGGCCGCACGGGCTACGGTCGCCATGCCGCTGATGAGGCCGCCGCCGCCGATCGGCACGACCAGCATGTCGATGTCGGGCACGTCCGCGAGCATTTCGAGCGCGACGGTGCCTTGCCCCGCCATGATCCGGGCGTCGTCGAACGGGTGGACGAAGGTCAGTCCCTGTTCGGCCTCCAGCTTCAGCGCATGGGCATAGGCTGCGTCGAAGGTTTCACCCTCCAGTACGACGGTCGCGCCGTGGCTCTGCGTCTGCATGACCTTCACGGTCGGAGTCGGGCGCGGCATCACGATGGTGACGGGCACGCCCAGCCGGTTGCCGTGATAGGCAAGGCCCTGCGCATGGTTGCCGGCGGAGGCGGCGATGACGCCCTTCGCACGGGTGGCCTCGTCGAGTTGCAGCAGGGTGTTGAGCGCGCCGCGTTCCTTGTAAGCGGCGGTGAACTGAAGGTTTTCGAATTTCAGATAAACGGTCGCGCCGGTCATGTCGGACAGGGTCCGGCTGATGAGCGTCGGCGTGCGCACGATCGAGCCGCCGATCCGCATCGCCGCGGTACGAACATCGTCGACGGTTAGGGGCAGGGCGGACGGAGCGATCGGGTTGGTAGACATCGCGGGCGGGTAGCCGATTTGGCGGAAAAGGGGAACCCGTCGACCCGGCGCGCGTCTGCTTGGGTGAAATCGCTCCAGCCGGAAAGCCGAACCATGACCGATACCGATCGCCGCACCTTCGTGGCCGGCGCCGCCCTTGCCGGCGTCGCCGCCAGCGCCGCGCCTGCCGTCGCGCAGGGTACGCAGCCGACCACCGCCGCACCCGCCGCCTATCCCAAACCGCCGTTTCCGGTGCAGCGTCAGCCATGGCCAGGTCTCGCGTCCAAAATGAATCCCCGGCCCGATCATGGCGAGCAAAGCTACAAGGGGTCGGGGCGACTGTCGGGCAAGAAGGCGCTGATTACCGGCGGGGACAGCGGCATCGGTCGCGCCGCCGCCATCGCATACGCCCGCGAAGGCGCGGATGTCGCGATCAACTACTTGCCCGCCGAAGAACCCGATGCGCGCGAAGTCGTCGCGCTGATCCGTGCGGCGGGGCGCAAGGCGGTGGCGATTCCCGGCGACCTGCGCAACGAAGGCTTTTGCCGGCAACTGGTCCAGCAGGCGGCGGCGCAACTGGGCGGGCTCGACATCCTCGTCAACAATGCCGCGCGGCAACAGACCCGGCCGGATATCGCGTCGATCTCTTCGCAGGATTTCGACGATACGATGAAGACCAACGTCTATGCCCCGTTCTGGCTGACCAAGGCGGCGGTCGAGCGGATGGGGGCGGGGTCGGTGATCGTGAATACCTCGTCCGAGCAGGCGGGCGATCCGTCGCCCGATATCGTCGATTACGCGCTGACCCGTGCGGCGGTGCTGAACTTTACCAAGGCGATGGCCAAGCAACTGGCGGCGAAGGGGATTCGCGTGAATGCGGTCGCGCCGGGGCCGTTCTGGACCCCGTTGCAGGTAAGCGGTGGTGCGACGCCGGAGAAACAACAGACGTTCGGCAAGAGCAGCCCGCTGGGGCGGCCGGGGCAGCCCGCCGAGATCGCCGGGCTGTATGTGGCGGCGGCGGACCCGTCGAACAGCTTTTCGACCGGGCAGATCTTCGGCGCGACCGGCGGGGGTGGGCAGCCGGCGTAACGGAACGTCACAGCTGCCATTTGGCGTCACTCCCGCGGAGGCGGGAGTCCATATGCGCTGACGTTTGGTATGGAGCCGAACCGGTAGCGTTTATGGATTCCCGCCTGCACGGGAAGGACGGTGGAGATCGGGAGTGACGACGGGCGCGCGGGAAGCGTGCGCCCGATCACATCGCCTCTTTCCCGCGCCGCGCGAAGTCCATAGACCGCAGCCCCATGGCAAAACTCGCATTCATCGGCACCGGCGTCATGGGCGCACCCATGGCCGGTCACCTCGTTTCCGCCGGCCATCAGGTCACCGTCTACAACCGCACTCGCGCCAAGGCGGAGGCGTGGAGCGAAAAATATGGCGGCGACGTCGCCGACACTCCGGCGGCGGCCGCCGCGGGGGCGGACGCGGTGTTCGCCTGTGTCGGCAATGACGACGATCTGCGGCAGGTGACGCTAGGCGCCGATGGCGCGTTCGGCGCGATGCAAACCGGCGCGCTGTTTGCCGATCATACCACGGTGTCGGCGGCGATCGCGCGCGAACTCGCCGAGGCGGGCGGAGCGCGGGGGCTGCTGGTCCTCGATGCGCCGGTGTCGGGCGGACAGGCCGGGGCCGAGAATGGCAAGCTGTCGATCATGTGCGGCGGCACGCCGCAAGTGTTCGCGGCGGCCGAACCGCTGATGCAGGCCTATGCGCAGCGGATCGTGCATGTCGGCGACGCGGGCGCGGGGCAGACGACCAAGATGGTCAACCAGATCTGCATCGCGGGTGTGCTGGGCGGCCTGTCCGAAGCATTGCGGTTCGCGCAGACGTCCGACCTTGATCTCGACAAGGTGCTGGAAGCGGTGTCGGGCGGTGCGGCGCAGAGCTGGCAGATGGTCAATCGCTGGCCCACCATGGCGCAGGATCAGTTCGATTTCGGCTTTGCGATCGACTGGATGCGCAAGGATCTGGGGCTCGCGCTCGACGAATCGCGGCGCAACGGCGCGACGCTGCCGGTGACGGCGCTGGTCGACCAATTCTATGCCGAGGTGCAGGCCATGGGTGGCGGGCGGCAGGATACCAGCGCGCTGGTGCGAAGGATCGCGAAATGATTCGCCATGCCCTGACCGTCGCCGCGCTGCTCTTGGCCGGGACCGCGCAGGCTGACGGACTGGTCGACAACATCAACGGCGTTGCGCTGGATTCGCAGGGGAAGGTGGTGCGGTTCGGCGGCATCCTGATCGACCGCGAGGGCAAGGTCGTGCGGCTGGTGCCCAAGGGCGAGAAGGCACCGAAAAAGCTCGACTGGCGCAGCGACATGGGCGGGCGGGTCGTGATGCCGGGTATGATCGACGCGCACGGCCATGTGATGTCGCTGGGCTATCGCGCCCTCGAACTCGACCTGTCGAACACCAAGTCGCTGGCCGATGCGCAGGCGGCGATCCAGTCCTATGCGCGGAGCAACGGCAACCGGCAGTGGATCGTCGGCGGTGGCTGGAACCAGGAGGCATGGGGGCTGGGGCGGTTCCCGACCGCTGCCGAACTGGATGCGGCGGCCGGGGACAAGCCGGTGTTGCTCGAACGTGCCGATGGCCATGCGGTATGGGCGAACGGCGCGGCGATGAAGGCGGCGGGGATCACCGCCAAGACCGTTGCCCCGGCGGGCGGGCGCATCGAATTGCTGCCGAATGGACAGCCATCGGGCGTGTTCGTCGACAATGCCGCCAGCCTGTTCGACGCCGCCAAACCCAAACCGTCGCCGCGCGAACGCAATGCCGCGTTCCTGAAGGCGCAGGAGATGCTGCTGTCGAACGGTATTACCGCGACGGCGGACATGGGAACGTCGGTCGACGACTGGCTGGTATTCCGGCGGATGGGCGATATCGGCCAGTTGCGCGTGCGGATCATGAGCTATGCCGCCGGGCTCGAACCGGCGCTCACGATCGCCGGCGCGGGGCCGACGCCGTGGCTGTATGGCGACCGGCTGCGCATGGGCGGGATCAAGCTGTATGCCGATGGCGCGCTGGGGTCGCGCGGGGCGTGGCTGAAGGCGCCCTATGCCGATGCGCCCAAGCAGAGCGGGCTGTCGTTCATCAACGATACGACGCTGCTGAACCTGTTGAGCCGGGGCACGATGGACGGGTTTCAATTCGCCATCCATGCGATCGGCGACCGTGCCAACGGCCAAGTGCTCGACGCGATCGACGAACTGGCGGCGTCGTACAAGGACGATCGCCGCTGGCGGATCGAACATGCACAGGTGCTCGATCCCGCAGACCTGCCGCGGCTGGGCCGGAACGGGATCATCGCGTCGATGCAGCCGGTCCATGCCACCGGCGACCGGACGATGGCCGAGGCCCGGCTGGGGCCGGCGCGACTGACCGGGGCCTATGCGTGGGCGACGGTGCTGCGGGATGGCGGGCGGCTGGCGTTCGGATCGGACTATCCGGTCGAACATCCGAACCCGTTCATCGGCTGGGCGGCGGCGTTCACGCGCGAGGATGCCAGTGGCCAGCCGCCGGGCGGGTGGCGTCCCGAGGAAAAGGTGACGCGCGAGCAGGCGTGGAAGGCGTTCACGCAGGATGCGGCGTTCGCCGGGTTCGCCGAACAGCGCTTCGGATCGCTGCTGCCGGGACAGAAGGCCGATTTCCTGGTCGTCGATCGCGATCCAGTCGCGGCGAGCGCGGCGGACCTGCGCGCGACCAAGGTCATCGAGACATGGGTCGGCGGGTACAAGGCGTGGCCGATCGTCGAGAAGGTAAAGGCCGAGGCCGGGCGGTAATATTCTCCAGGTCCGGGGGTACGGGGAGTGTGGCAAACGCAACCGTCCTGCGTGTGGAGGCTCCCCTCCACCAGCTGCGCTGGTCCCCCTCCCCGTGCCGGGGAGGAATTGGTAAGTCCGGCGGTGTAGATCGATCGTGAACAGGAGAATCGATGCAGGTGGCGTGGCGGACCGGTTTGGGGATGGCGTTGCTGATCGGCGTCGCGGGGGCGACTGCGGGCGGGGCGTCGCTGTTGCTGCGCGCCAGCCCGCCTGTCGTGAAGGCCGCGCCGGTGGTCGCTGCGACGGCGGTTGCTCTGTCGGTGCCGACCCCGACGCCTTCCCCGTCGCCGCTTGCCGCACCCGAAGCGATGGTCGTTCGCCGGGTGCTGCCGATCGAGGGGCCGTTCACCCATGGCCGCTGGGTGTGGGATGAGGACGGTGCGCCCGCCACCGGGCGGTTGGTCGTGACCATCGACCTCGATGCGCAGGTGCTGTCGGTGTTCCGCGATGGCTATGAAATCGGTGCGGCGGTCGTGCTGTACGGGGCGGACTGGAAACCGACGCCGCTCGGCGCGCTGAAGATCACCGAGAAGGATGCCGACCATGTCAGCAACCTGTACGACGCGCCGATGCCGTACATGTTGCGGCTGACCAATGACGGCATTTCGATCCATGGCAGCGATGTACAGGAAGGAGGGGCGACGCATGGCTGCATCGGCGTGCCCACCGCTTTTGCGAAAAAGCTGTTTGCGGTGACGCGGCTCGGAGATCGGGTCATTATCACCAACGGCAAACGGTTGGCGATGGGTGGTGCGATTACCTAGGGTTTTGCGCTGACGGCGATGGTTTCGCCGCCGCGAGCGTAATTTGGACCTCGGCAGGGTCGCTGGTACAAGCCGTTGTTTTGCTTGGCTCTTGGACCCCCGCCTGCGCGGGGGTACGGTCACCCTGTGGTTGAGCGCGCGACGTTCGTAGCGGACCCGACTTGATCCGGGGTCCCGCTTTCGATTGCGGTTGAAGTCATTTCGTCGGTTTTTTCACCCGGCCCGCAACGCCATCACCCCGGCTTTCGCCGGGGTGATGTCGCGCGCGGGGGAGGTGGAAACCAGTTCGTCAGGCGACGGCGGCTTCGCCCACTTCATCGGGTTCGCGCAGCACATAGCCACGGCCCCAGACGGTCTCGATATAGTTCTCGCCTTCGCAGGCCATGCTGAGCTTCTTGCGCAACTTGCAGATGAAGACGTCGATGATCTTGAGTTCCGGTTCGTCCATCCCGCCATAGAGATGGTTGAGGAACATTTCCTTGGTCAGCGTGGTGCCCTTGCGCAGCGACAGCAGCTCGAGCATCGCATATTCCTTGCCGGTCAGGTGGACCCGCGCGCCGTCGACGTCGACCGTCTTGGCATCGAGGTTCACCGCCAGCTTGCCGGTGCGGATCACCGACTGGGAATGCCCCTTCGACCGGCGGACGACGGCGTGGATGCGCGCGATCAGTTCCTCGCGGTGGAACGGCTTGGTCACGTAATCGTCGGCGCCGAAGCCGAACGAGCGGACCTTCGAATCCATCTCGTCGATGCCCGACAGGATCAGGACCGGCGTCTGCACGCGCGCGACCCGCAGCTTCTTTAGCACGTCATAGCCGTGCATGTCGGGCAGGTTCAGGTCGAGCAGAATGATGTCGTAATCATACAGCTTGCCCAGATCGAGGCCTTCCTCGCCCAGATCGGTCGTGTAGATATTGAACCCTTCGGTCGTCAGCATGAGCTCGATCGCCTTGGCGGTATTCGGCTCGTCCTCGATCAGTAGCACGCGCATCGGCAGTCCCCCGTTTCGCGGCACGCGTTCCAAAACCCTGCGCGCGACCAAAACATTAACGTAAACACCTCTGAACGCAAAAGGTTAATTTCCCACTAATGCGAAATGTTCCATGAAATCTGTTGGTTAAGGTAGCGGGCATGATTTCCTTCCTAACCGCGGGGGCAAAGGGTCCGGAAGCGGCTGGAAAAAAAGTCGATCAGCACCCCGACGCGGGCCGGACGCAGCGTGCCGGGCGGGGTCAACAGGTGCAACGCGACCGCCCCGTTCGACCAGTCGGGCAACACCGGTTCGAGCGTACCGGCGGCGATATCGGCATCGACCAGAAAGTCGGGCAGGCGCGCGACACCGAGACCGAGGCGGAGCGCGGGCAGCATCGCCTCGCCATTGTTCACCGCCAGCGGGCCGCCGGGCCGGACGCTCACTTCTTCCTCGCCGCGCCGGAAATGCCAGAGCGGATTGGGCATGTTGGTGTAGCGGAAACAGGCATGACCGCCGAGATCGGCGGGATGGGTCGGGCGGCCCCGCTCCTGCCAATAGCACGGCGAGGCGACGATCCGCACCGCGACCGGACCCAGCCGCCTCGCGCGCAGCGAACTGTCGGGCAGTTCGGCGATTCGCAGCGCGATGTCGATGCCGTCGGCGACGATGTCGACCTTGGCGTCGGACAGGGTCAGGTCGATCTCGACGCCCGGATGCGCTTTCAGAAAGTCGGCGACGGCCGGCGCGACATGGGTCTGGCCGAACGACATCGGTGCGGCGACCCGCACCAGCCCGGTCGGGGCGGCAGCGGCGTCGCGCGCCTGTTCCTCCGCCGCCTGCGCCTCCGCCAGGATGCGGCCGGCACGCTCCGCCAGCGATTGACCGGCGTCGCTTAGCGTCAGCCGGCGCGACGTGCGGTGGAACAGGGTGGTGCCGAGCGACACTTCCAGCCGGGCGACGGCTTTCGACACCGTCGCCTTCGATACGCCGATCGACTGGGCGGCAGCGCTGAACGAGCGATGCTCGACCACGCAGGCGAACATCGCCCATGCTTCGAAATCGGGAAGCCGCATATATCCTCCATCGCGAAACGATCGGTTTCCGACGTTTCCATTTACGTCATGATCGGGCTGCTTATCTTGGGGGTCAAGCAAGGAGATCGACGATGATCGACAAACGTGATTTCACCAGCCTGGGCCATGCCGATCACGGTTGGCTGAACGCCCGCCATCATTTCAGCTTCGCCAACTATTACGACCCGCAGCGGATGGGCTGGGGTGCGATCCGGGTGTGGAACGACGACGAGATCGCCGCCAACAGCGGTTTTCCCGCGCATCCGCACAAGGATATGGAAATCATCACCTATGTCCGCTCGGGTGCGATCACCCATCAGGATTCGCTGGGGAACAAGGGCCGTACGGCGGCGGGCGACGTACAGGTGATGAGCGCCGGGACCGGGGTGCGCCATGCCGAATATAATCTGGAGCCGGAGACGACCCGAATCTTCCAGATCTGGATCGAACCACGGCAAAAGGGCGGCGCGCCGACCTGGGGCGCCAAGCCGTTTCCCAAGGGCGAGCGCTCCGGCAAGTTCGTCGTGATGGCCAGCGGTTTCGACGATGACGGCGATGCGCTGCGCATTCGTGCCGACGCCCGCGTGCTGGGCGCGACGCTGAAGGCCGGGGAAAGCGTGGAACATAGCGTGGGGGCAGGGCGTCACGCCTATCTGGTCGCGGCAACCGGCGCGATCACCATCGACGGAGTCGCCTTCGAGGCGCGCGACGGTGCCGCGCTGGTCGGCGGGCAGACCGTCACCATCACCGCGACCAGGGACGCCGAAATCGTCCTGGTCGATTCCGAATAACCGAACAATCGAACGGGAGTATCGCCACATGGCCAAGGTTCTGGTGCTGTATTATTCGTCCTATGGACATATCGCGAAGATGGCCGACGCCGTCGCCGAAGGCGTCCGTTCAGGCGGAGCGGACGTCGATGTCCGCCGCGTCCGCGAGACGGCTCCCGATGAGGTCGCCAAGTCCGCGGGCTTCGTCGTCGCCGATCATCACGACCTGCTGACCGACCCCAACGAACTGACCAACTATGACGCGATCGTCGTCGGCACCGGCACGCGCTATGGCCGGATGTCGAGCCAGATGGCCGCGTTCTGGGACACGACCGGCGGCGTGTGGGCGAAGGGCGGACTGGTCGGCAAGATCGGCGGTGCCTTCACCTCGACCGCGACCCAGCATGGCGGACAGGAAACCACGCTGTTCTCGATCATCACCAACCTGATGCATCACGGCATGACCATCGTCGGGCTCGATTATGCCTATGAAGGCCATACCGGGCTGGACGAAGTGAACGGCAGCACGCCCTATGGCGCGTCGACGATCGCCGGCGGCGACGGCAGCCGTCAGCCGACCGAGATCGAACTGGGCGGTGCCAGGCATCAGGGCAAGCGGATCGCCGAACTGGCCGCCAAGGTGTTCGGATAAGAAGGAACGGGGCGGCCCACGGGTCGCCCCTTTTCCATCGACGGTGCAGCGGGTCGGAAATCAGCCCGGCCATGACCGTAGATGGTTGGAATGGTAGCGCTATCGGTTATCATCCCGTCAAAACAAGGACGGGAGAGGCGCGTGCGCATTTTGGGATGGATGGCCGTGGCGTTGGCGGCGGTTGCGGGAGCAGCGCCGGCGCAGCAGGGGGCGGCACCGGTAGCGGGCAGCAACCCGATCATCCGCGACAAGTTCACTGCCGATCCCGCGCCTTTGGTCGTCGGCGACCGGCTGTACCTGTATGTCGGCCATGATCAGGCGGAACGCGATCAGATGTTCAACATGCGCGAATGGCTGGTCTATTCGACCACTGACATGCACCACTGGACCGATCACGGCCCGATCCTGAAGGTCGCCGACTTCAAATGGGCGAAGGCCGATGCCTGGGCATCGCAGACGATCCACAAGAACGGCAAATACTGGTTCTACGCCGCGGTCGAACATGACGACACCCATCCGGGCAAGGCGATCGCGGTGGCGGTGTCGGACAAGCCGACCGGCCCGTTCGTCGATGCCAAGGGGTCGGCGCTGATCACCAACCAGATGACGCCGAAGGGCACGCATAGCTGGGAGGATATCGATCCGACCGTCTTCACCGACCGCGACGGGACGACGTGGATCGCATGGGGCAACCGGCAATGCTATATCGCCAGGCTAAAGCCCAACATGATCGAGATCGACGGGCCGATCACCGACATCACCCCGCCGCATTTCGAGGAAGGGCCGTGGCTGCATGAGCGGAACGGCACCTATTACCTGACCTACGCCTCGCTCGACCGGTCGAAGCATCGCGACGAACGCGTATCCTATGCGACTGCGCCGTCGATCAAGGGGCCATGGACCTATCGCGGCGAGCTGACCGGGTCGGGGAAATACAGCTTCACCATCCATCCGGGTATCGAGCAGTTCAAGGGCGACTGGTATCTGTTCCTGCATAACGCCACGCTGGCGATCGGCGATCTGAACGGCGCGATCGGGCGGCGTACGGTGACGGTCGAGCGGCTCCATTACAACCCCGACGGGACGATGAAGCCGGTGGTGCAGACCGATGCTGGGGTTACGGCGGCGAGGAAGTAGCGGCGCGGTCCTCCGGGATCGTCATTCCCGCGCAGGCGGGAATCCATAATCGCCGACGTCTGCGATCGATCCGAAACGTCAGCGGCTATGGGTTCCCGCCTGCGCGGGAACGACGATGTGCGCGCCGTGAGACCGGCCTCAATCGACCTTCGGCTCGGCCGGGAACCTCGTTCGTGCAGTTGCGAACATCGTCCGGGCGGGGGCCGCGCCGGCTTCGCTTGCCGCCGTGCCGACCCAGCGCCAGTGCCACGGTTCCCATTTCACCTGCTGTTTGTTGCCCGCCGGGAACGACATTTCGAAACCAAATCGGGCGGCGTTGGCGCGGAGCCAGCGGCCGGTAGGGGTGGCGCCGAAACAGGCGTCGGCATCGCACGCAGGCGCGCTCGCACTGCCGAAGTCGATGACATAGCCGGTCGAATGCTCGCTGAACCCCGGTGGGGCGGAGGCCCAGGCGCGTTCGGCGAAGCTGCCCGACCCGTCCGGACCGATGCCGCCGCAAAAGGTCAGCTGCTGGAGCGCGACCGAACGATGGCACGATACCGCGCGCACCGTGCCCGCGACCGCCGGATCGGCATCGGCGGCGGCGAGCAGGCGGGTGAGGTCGGGCAGCATCGCCGGATGGACCTTGCACGACGCGCCCAACGCCGGGGGGGCGTCGATCAGCGTGCTTGCCGGTGTGTCGGGATAGGGAAAATGATGGAAGAGGCGACCGTCGGCGGTGCGCTGGACGGTGCCGCGTCCGCACAGCGCGACCGGGCCGGTGACCGGAGCAGACGGGGTCGGTATCGCTGCCGGTGGCGGTGCGGCCGGCGTGGCGACCGGGGAGGGCGCAGCGACCGGCGCGGGGGCCTGCTGCGTCGCCGGCGCGCAGCCAGCGAACGGGGTCATGATACAGGCAAGGACGAAGGATCGACGCACGATGGTCTCCGGCTGGGGCGGTTGACCGCGCGAGCGCACTGGCACGGCGTCGCCAACGATGGCAAGGGAGGCAAATGCTCGACGACCTAGTCCTGTTCATCGACGGCGAAGCGATCGTCCTCGACAAGCCCGCCGGCCTGCCGGTCGATCCGCCACGCGACGGATCGCCCAGCATCGTCAGCCGCGCCGACGAACTGCGCTTCACCTTCCAGCGCGAACCGACGCCGGTGCACCGGCTGGATCGCGATACCAGCGGCTGCCTGTTGCTGGCCCGCAATCCCAAGGCGCACGCCCGGTTCCAGCAGGCGTTCGAACAGGGGCGGGTGACCAAACGCTATCTGGCGATCCTCGACGGTATCCCCGCCGGGGAATCGGGCGAGATCGACATGGCGCTGGCCAAGGTCAGCAGCGTCGAGGACGGCTGGCGGATGGTCGGCGATGCGAAGGGCAAGCCGGCACGGACCAACTGGCGCGTCCTGCGGACGGTCGGCGACCGCGCGCTGGTCGCATTGTTCCCGGAAACGGGCCGCACTCACCAGATCCGCGTACACATGGCCGAGGGGCTGGGCTGTCCGGTGGCGGGCGATCCGGTCTATGGTCAGGGCGGGCGGAGCGGCATGTTGCTCCACGCCGTCGGCCTGATGGTGCCGCGCGACAACAAGCCTGCGATCGACGTGACCGCGCCGTGGCCGCACAGCTTCGTCGCGGCGGGGTTCGACGAAATCTAGGTGCCGCGCATCCCGATCACCCGGTCGATCTCGATCGATAGCGGCGAGCTGGTCGAAAGCTTTACCCGCGCGTCGGGTCCGGGCGGACAGCATGTCAACACGACCGACAGCGCGGTCCTGTTGCGGTTCGACGTGGGTGCGTCGCCGGGACTGCCCGATGCGGTCAAGAACCGGTTGGCGGTGCTGGCAGGATCGCGACTCACCAAGGAAGGGGTGCTGACGCTGCGCGCCGATGGGTCGCGATCGCAGGAGATGAACCGGCGCGAGGTGCGCGAGCGGCTGTTCGACCTGATCCGCGAGGCGACGATCGTGCCGAAGAAGCGCCGCGCGACCAAACCGACCAAGGCGTCGCAGGTGCGCCGGGTCGATGCCAAGAAGGGCCGGTCGCAGGTCAAGGCCGGGCGGGGGCGGGTGCGCGAGGACTGAGTGCGCACATCCTCTTCTGATAGCAGCAGGAGGGGGGGCGCCGTGTAGTGGTGGTGGAAGGGCGTATCCACCGATGGGTCCGTTTGCGGCGATCCCCCTCCACCAGCCTGCGGCTGGTCCCCCTCCCCGTGCCGGGGAGGATTGGAACGGCGCGGCCTTCCGCCTACATCGCCCCCCATGTACCAGTTCGATATTGCCACCGGCGCCAAGGGCGACCTGTACCGCGACCTGCTCGGCGCGCTCGATGCACTGACGGCGGACGAGAACGACGCGATCGCCAACATGGCCAATGCGTCGGCATTGCTGATGCAATATTTGCCCGATCTCAATTGGGCAGGATTCTACCGGCTGGTCGGTGACGAACTGGTGCTCGGCCCGTTTCAGGGCAAGGCGGCGTGCATCCGCATCGCGATGGGGCGCGGGGTGTGCGGAACGGCTGCTGCTTCGCGCGAAAGCCAGCTGGTGGCCGACGTCCATGCGTTTCCCGGTCACATCGCCTGCGACGCCGATAGCCGCAGCGAACTGGTGGTGCCGGTCGTGGTCGGCGAGCGGCTGATCGGGGTGCTCGACCTCGACAGTCCGTTGCCGGGACGCTTCGATGATGCGGATCGGGCGGGATGTGAGGCACTGGTCGCGGTGCTGGGGCCACGGATCGCCTGACCCGGCGCGGGACGGGCGGCACACCGGCACCGGATTGGCCGGGAACCGGGCGGCGTGATAGGGCGTCGAACCGTTGTTTCGCCGTTCAGGGAGTTTTCGGCCGATGCAAACGTCGTCCTTCGCCGCCGCTATCGCGCTGCTTGCCACCTCCGGCCTGACCATCGGTGTCGCACAGGCGCAGCGCGTGGGGCAGGCACCTGCGGCGCTGCCCCGCGGGCCGGCGGTTCAGGCCGGTGCGCCGCGCGTGAACCTGCCCGGACCGCGTTGGGGCGGGAAAGTGCGCGGGCGCTGGGTCGGCGGCACCTATGCGCCGGGCGGATGGGCGGCGTATCGCCCGCCGGTGCGCGGCTGGGTGTTGCCTCGCTACTGGGTCGCGCCGAGCTTCTTCATCCAGGACTGGTCGGGCTATGGACTGGCCCGGCCGCAGGCGGGCTATGGCTGGTATCGGTACTATGACGATGCCGTGCTCGCCGATCGCGACGGGCGGGTCTATGACGTTCGCAGCGGGCTCGATTGGGACGCGCGCGATACCGGGCGCTATGTCCGCGACGATCGCGACTATGAACGCTATGCGGCCGAACGGCGCGATGACGGGGTCGGCGGGGCCGTGATCGGCGGCGTCGCGGGCGCAGTGGCCGGGAACGTGATCGCCGGGCGCGGCAACCGGCTGGGGGGTACGGTGCTCGGAGCCGGGGCCGGCGCGCTGGCCGGCACCGCGATCGACCGGGCCGAGGATCGCCGCGCTCCGGCTCCGCCGCCACCGCCGCAGCCGGGTTACGGGGCGGAGTATCCGCTGCCGTATGAAGACGTGCCGATCGCGCCCGACGATCGCTATGACGACGGCTTCGACGACATGCCCGTCGCACCGGAGGTCGTGTTCGGCCCGATGCGCGAACAGGTGCAGCCGATCGGACCGCCTCCGCCGCCCCGTACGCGCTATGTCGAGCGGCATGTCGGTGCGGCACCCGTCGCGCGCAGCTACACCACGACGACTACCACCACCGAGGGGCCGGCGGCGGGCTATATCGCCGATGGCTATTACTATCCGCCCCGCACGGTCACGACGGTAACGGTCGAGCATCCGACGGTGGTCACGACGACGACCGAGGACGTCGTGATTTATGAACCGCGGCGGGCTGCGCCGCGGCGGGTGTATCGGTCGAAGATGTTGCGGCGGTAGACGGGTTTCAGCGTGGCGGGCGGCCGGCGAAAGTCGGTACGCTCTCCGCGCCGTTCGCCGACAGCGACGACACCGCGACGAAGTGATCGTCGACGATGACGCCCTTCAGCACCGCTTCGACGCCGGTCACGTCGCGCTGGTCGGTCCATGCCTGCGCATCGTTGCGCCGCCATCGGATGCGATAGCCGGCCGCGTTCGCGACCGGCGACCAGCGGACCGTGGTGTCGGTCGACAGCGCGCCGTCGATCGATGCGGTCACGGGGGCGGCCGGTGCCGTAGCCAGTCGGGCGATCGTCGCGACGTTCAGTGCGGTGACCTTCGCCAAATAGGGAAAGTCCATCCGGTCGATCGTGTCGCCATAGATTCGCGTTCCGTCGCGGCGCAGGTCCTGATGTTGCGCATCGTAATTCTCGACGCCGACCGAAAACCGGATCGCGGGATAGCCCAGCTTCAGAAAGGGTTCGTGGTCGCCGCCCCGGCCGAAGCGGTCGGGCCGCCGGTCGAGAAACGCGTCGACGCCACCGGGCAGGGTCGTCGCCACGACATCGACGGTCTTGGCCAGCGCGCGAGACGGGCCGTCATCCTCGCCACCCGCAGCGCGGCGGGCGATCTGTTGATCGATCGATTCGGACGCGCGAATGCCTTCCGAAAAGACGCGCACCCGGTCGGCGACGCGGCGACCATCCTGTCCGATGGTGTTGCCGACGATGTCGTTGTTCAGGACGGCAGTCACCACCCAGCCCTTTTCGCGGGCGGTGTCGGCCAGGAGTTGCGCCCCCCACAGCCCCTGTTCCTCGCCCGATAGCGCGGCATAGACGATGGTAGCGTCGAATTTCTCCTTCGACAGGATGCGTGCCGCCTCCAGCACCAGCGCCACGCCCGACGCATCGTCGTTCGCGCCCGGCGCGTCGCTGGTCGCGTCCATCACGTCGCTGACCCGGCTGTCGATATGGCCCATGACGACGACGACTCGGCGGGGATCGCGCCCCTGCTGGAAGCCGAGCACGTCGACGACGTTCACACCCTGCGGCGCGCGGGGACCGGTAAAGCCGCGCGCGATGTTCGCGACGGTGATGCAATCACCGCAATCGCGTCCGATCCGGGTCAGTTCGTCGGCGAACCACCGCCGCGCCGCGCCGATGCCGCGCGTCGGATGATCCGGGTCGGACGCGGTATGGCGCGTGCCGAAGCCGACCAATCTGGCGACGTCGGCGCGCAGCCGATCGGGCTTGGGGGCGTCACGGGCCGGGGCGGCGATGGCGAGCAACATGGCGGGCAGGAGCAGAATCTGGCGCATTTGCGGGAGGATGCAACCTTATCCGCAGCGGCTCAACCGGTTTCGGCAGATACCCGTTGCGCGCGAAAACCCACCGGCCGGATCGTTAAATTGTCTAAATAGAATGTTTGGTTTCGTTTTTTGCAATTGCTAACGGACCGGGTGCGGTGCACAACGACTGTGCCTTTCAGGCATCCTCTCCTAAAACTTTACAGGGTCGGCTTTGCCGGCCCTTTTTTTTGTGCCGCTTCCGCGCTAACGGCCCCTCACCAGCGCTGCGCTGAATAATAAGAGAGGACGCTGCCGGACATCCGGCGAACAGCAGCAGCCCGCGGGGGATCGAGCGCGACTCGCAAGCGACGCTCTCCCCCGCACGGTATTCCCCAGCATTGCATGGTCTTGCCAAGCTGAACGCCGGCTGTCCGGTGGTCAGCTCAGGCGGTCGATCCCGGCGCGATCGAGGCTGCCGGGGATGATCATCAACGGGACCGGCAGGGCGCCGGCGTCGGTTCCGGCGAAATGGGTGACCAGCGGTCCGGGTGATCCGGTCGCGGCGGCACCCAGCACCAGCGCGGCGATATTGGGATTGGCGGCGATCATCTCGCGCACGATTCGCGGGCCGTCGCCGGTGCGGACCGTCAGATGCGGTTGCAGTCCCGACTCGGCGATCAGCGTGCCTGCCGCCGCCTGTACCAAGGCTTCGGCGCGTTCGGTCGCTTCCTCCTCGATCGTCGCCTGCACGCCGCCCCATGGGGCGAATTCCTGCGGCTCGACCAGCGCCAATACTTCGACGCCACCATTGGTTTTGACCGCGCGACGGGCAGCAAAACGGAGCGCAACGGCGCTTTCGGGGCTTTCGTCGACGACGACCAGATATGTCCGCACGATGTCCTCCGCTCCGGAACGGCGTTCATGCGCCGGTTCGGCGGCGTCGTGCAAGCTGTACCGGGGCTTGACCCGGACGCGCCCGACAGCGAAGAGGCGCGACGAGCCTGAGAGGACCAATCTGCCCCATGCCGATCGAGATCAAGATGCCCGCCCTGTCCCCGACCATGGAAGAGGGGACGCTGGCCAAATGGCTGGTGAAGGAAGGTGACACCGTCAAATCCGGTGACATCATGGCGGAAATCGAAACCGACAAGGCGACGATGGAATTCGAAGCCGTTGATGAGGGCACCATCGGCAAGGTCCTGATCGCCGAGGGTACCGACAATGTGAAGGTCGGCGCGGTCATCGCGATCCTGCTCGAAGAGGGCGAGGATGCGTCGGCGATCGACGCCGCGCCCACGAAGGCGGAAACGCCCGAGCCCGCCGACGACCAGTTCAAGGGCAAGCCCGACCCGACCGATCCGAACAAGACCGGCAGCGAAGCCGCGCCGGCGCCTGCGGGTACGTCGGACCACGGCCGTCCGGCCGGTGCCGGCGCCGCGCAGAGCGGTGGTGGTCGTGTGAAGGCCAGCCCGCTGGCGCGCCGGATCGCCGCCGACAAGGGTCTCGAACTGTCGGGCATCGCCGGCAGCGGGCCGAACGGCCGCATCGTCAAGGCCGATGTCGAGCATGCCAAGCCGGGTGCGGCGAGCGCGCCCGAGGTCGAATCGGCTGCGTCCGCACCGAGCGCCGCTGCTGCGCCCGCTCCGGTTGCGGAAGCGCCCAAGCCCGCGGCGGTGTGGTTCGACGATTCGATTCCGCACACGGTCGAGAAGCTGTCGAACATCCGCAAGACGATCGCGCGTCGCCTGACCGAATCGAAGCAGCAGGTTCCGCACATCTATCTGACGGTCGATATCCGTCTCGATGCGCTGCTGAAGCTGCGTGGCGATTTGAACAAGTCGCTCGACGCGCGGGGCGTGAAGCTGTCGGTCAACGACCTGCTGATCAAGGCGCTGGGCGTCGCGCTGGAAAACAGCCCGAAGTGCAACGTCACCTTCCTCGGTAACGAGATGGTGCAGTACAGCCGTGCCGACGTGTCGGTGGCGGTGTCGACGCCGACCGGTCTCATCACCCCGATCATCCGCGACGCCGCCAACAAGGGCGTGGCGAAGATCAGCAGCGAGATGAAGGACCTGGCCGGCCGCGCCAAGGAGAACAAGCTGAAGCCCGAGGAATATCAAGGCGGTACCGCGTCGCTCAGCAACATGGGCATGTTTGGCATCAAGCAGTTCGAAGCGGTCATCAACCCGCCGCAGGGCATGATCCTCGCGGTAGGTGCCGGTGAAAAGCGCCCGTACATCGTCGACGATGCGCTGGGTGTGGCGACGGTCATGACGGCCACCGGCAGCTTCGACCACCGCGCGATCGACGGCGCGGACGGGGCGGAAATGCTCAAGCTCTTCAAGGCGCTGGTGGAGTCGCCGCTCGGCCTGATCGCGTAAATGCGCACCCGGCTGCTGACCGAGATCGTGCATGTCGTCGCCGGGGTGGTGGCGGCATGGGGGATCGGCTGGCTGTCGGCATGGTCCTATCCGCTGGGGCGGCGCGATATCTGGACCGTGACGTGGGTAGCGATGGCGATCGTCATCGTGCTGGGTATTCGGCAGGTGCAGCGCGCCATGGCCGAGGAACGCGCCAAGGGGGCTGTGCTGGATGGTCGAGAATAACGCCGTGCCGCCGGTCGGCCAGCCCGCGCTGCGCGTGACGGCGATGCCCGCCGATACCAATCCGTACGGCGATATCTTCGGCGGCTGGATCATGTCGCAGATGGACATGGCGGCGGGACTGGTCGCGGCGCGTCATTCCAAGGGGCGTGCGGTGACCATCGCCGTCGATGCGATGCAATTCTATGCGCCGGTCGCGGTCGGCGACGAGGTGTCGGTCTATACCGATCTGGTCAAGGTCGGGCGCACGTCGATGACGATCGAGGTCGAGGCATGGCGTCGCGACCGGTTCGGCGAGGCGGTCGACCGCGTGACGCAGGCGCGTTTCGTGTTCGTCGCGATCGACGAGGATCGCAAGCCGCGGGTGATCGCCGCCTGATCCTGATATCTTCCTGCAATCATTACGGCTGCTCGACCGGGCAGCATCGAGCGAAAAGGTAAAGTGATGGCTGAATCTTACGACCTGATCGTGCTCGGCTCCGGCCCCGGCGGCTATGTCGCGGCGATCCGCGCGAGCCAGCTTGGCCTGAAGGTCGCGATCGTCGAGCGCGAGCGGCTGGGCGGGATCTGCCTCAACTGGGGCTGCATTCCGACCAAGGCGCTGCTGCGCTCAGCCGAAATCTACCACTACATGATGCACGCCGCGCAATACGGTCTGTCGAACGAGAAGCCGGCGTTCGACCTCGCCAAGGTCGTCGATCGCAGCCGCAAGGTCGCCGGGCAGCTGAATGCCGGCGTCAAGGGGCTGATGAAGAAGAACAAGGTCGTCGTCCATGAAGGCGTCGGCACCATCACTGCCAAGGGCAAGCTGAGCGTCAAGCAGGGCGACAAGACCTCCGACCTCGAAGCCAAGCATATCATCATCGCGACCGGTGCGCGTGCCCGCGACCTGCCGTTTGCCAAGGCGGATGGTTCGAAGATCTGGACCTATCGCCATGCGATGGTGCCGCCCGAAATGCCGACCAAGCTGCTGGTCATCGGGTCGGGCGCGATTGGTGTCGAGTTCGCCAGCTTCTACAACGACATGGGCGCCGACGTGACGATCGTCGAGATGCTCGACCGGATCATGCCGGTCGAGGATGCCGAGGTCAGCGAGTTCATGCACAAGGCGCTGACCAAGCAGGGCATGACGATCAAGACCAAGTCGGGCCTCGAAAAGCTCGAAGCGAGCCCGGCAGGGGTGAAGGCCGCCATCAAGGGGCCGGACGGCAAGGTTGAACAGGTCGAGTTCAGCCACGCGATCGTCGCGATCGGCATCGTGCCCAACACCGAGAATATCGGCATGGAAGCACTGAAGATCGAAGCCGAGCGCGGTCACATCAAGACCGATGGCTATGGCAAGACCAATGTCGAGGGCATCTGGGCGATCGGCGACGTGACCGGCGCACCGTGGCTGGCGCACAAGGCGAGCCATGAAGGCGTCATCGCTGCCGAAGCCATCGCCAAGGCGCTGGGCAACAAGGACGTCCATCCGCACGCGATGGACAAGAACAACATCCCCGGTTGCACCTATGCCCGGCCGCAGGTCGCCAGCGTCGGCTTCACCGAGGCGAAGGCCAAGGAAGCGGGCTATAGCGTCAAGGTCGGCAAGTTCCCGTTTATCGGCAATGGCAAGGCGATCGCGCTGGGCGAGGCCGAAGGCTTTGTGAAGACGGTGTTCGACGCCAAGACCGGCGAGCTGCTGGGCGCGCACATGGTCGGCGCGGAAGTGACCGAGATGATCCAGGGCTATGTCATCGCCCGCCAGCTCGAGACGACCGAGAAGGAGCTGACCGAGACGGTGTTCGCGCATCCGACGATCTCCGAGTCGATGCACGAGTCGGTGCTCGCGGCGTACGGTCGTACGTTGCATATGTAGGACGTCATCGAAGCGTCATAATCACCGCTTGACCCGCGTCGTGCCGCAGCGGCATGGCGCGGGTCCATGAAGCCCTTCCTGCCCGCGGCGCTTGTCGCATCCTTCATGGTCCCACCGCCCGCTGCGGCGCAGACGGTGCAGGAGCTTCAGCGCCAGATCGACGAGCTGAAGGCGGTCATCGCCGAGATGAAGGCGGCGCAGACGGCGGCCAAACCGCCCGTCATGGCCGCTGCGCCCGCGACGACGCCGGCTCCGGTCGCGGCCGAGCCTGCCGCCCCGATGCAGGTCGCCGCCGCCCCGGCCAGACCGTCGCGCGAGAAATGGTACGACCGCATCCGGCTGCGCGGCTATACCCAGTTGCGGCTGAACGAGATCATCTCCGGCGATCGCACGGCACCGGACGGGATCGCCCGGCTGCGCTCGGTCCACGACAGCGGCATCGGCGACGATACCGGCTTCACCTTTCGCCGGATCCGGTTGGTGTTGCAGGGCGATCTGGGTGATCGGGTGTCCTTCTATCTTCAGCCCGATTTCGCGACCGCCGTATCGAACCAGTCGGTCGGCGAGCGGCGCGAGGGGTTCCTGCAACTGCGCGATGCCTATTTCGATGCGTTCCTCGACACCGACAAGCGGTTCCGCCTGCGCTTCGGCCAGTCGAAGGTGCCGTTCGGGTGGGAGAATATGCAGTCGTCGTCGAACCGGCTGACGCTCGACCGCAGCGACGCGATCAACAGCGGGGTGCCGAGCGAGCGCGATATCGGTGTCGTCGCCTATTATACGCCGCAGCGGGTCGACGATATCTGGGAACGATTGACCAAGGACGGGCAGAAGCTGTTCGGCAATTACGGCGCATTCGGGATCGGTGTGTATAACGGACAGGGTGTCAATCGCGAGGAAGCGAACGATGCGGTGATGGCGGTGGCCCTTGCGACGTGGC
The DNA here is from genome assembly GCF_001421965.1 of Sphingomonas sp. Leaf67. GTDB lineage: Bacteria > Pseudomonadota > Alphaproteobacteria > Sphingomonadales > Sphingomonadaceae > Sphingomonas. The sequence goes on along the minus strand of NZ_LMLP01000001.1, from coordinate 550,822 downwards.
CGTTCGAGATCGGCGGCAAGCAGGTGCTGGAGGTCGGGGCGAGCGGCTACACCAATCGCGTCCAGCCCGAAATCCGCACCGGCGGGGTCAGCCCGGTCGCCTTTGCCGACGATCGCATCGGGCTGCACGCGATCCTGTATCCGCAGCCCTTCGGGTTGCAGGCCGAATGGAACTGGGGACGCGGGCCGGAATATGACCCGGTGCTGCGCGGCATCACGACCAAGGCGCTGTACGGTGGCTATGTACAGGGCACCGCGCGAGTGCGGCAGTCGGCGGTCGGGCCGTTCATGCCTTATGTTCGCTGGCAGACCTATCGCGGCGGCTGGAAAGCGGCGGTCAACGCGCCGCGGCTGGAGACCGACGAGATCGAACTGGGCATCGAGTTCCAGCCTGTGCCGGCGCTGGAACTGACGCTGGCCTATGCGCGGATGGAACGCGCCGAGGCGGACGAGCGGCGATCGGGACGGGCCGAAGGCGATGTGTTCCGGACGCAGTTGCAGTTGAATTATTAGGCTTTTTTGGGCGGGCGCGCGCCAAAGGTCACAAAGGTCACACTTGCGCGCTATTTGCGCGACTTGGGGAGCGGCGGGGTCAAAGAGCGTGGCCAAATACGGCGTGCCGCAGAAGCTGGCAGCCTATTGTGATGTAGGAAAGTCGGGAAAAGGCATCGGTCGTGGGTCGATGCGCTGCCCGGCCTTCGTGAAAGGGATCGAGAAATGGCAATATTGCGCGGTTCCCCGATCAGAGCCCTATTCGATTGAGAAGGTCCTTGGTTGGCTGATGCAAAGCGTTCCAGGCGTGGTAGGCGCATTGCGCCCAATCACGCACCAGAACGGCATGGCTAGCGACCGGCCCGGCGATGACGTCGGCGTGCGTTACCTCGAAGAGCGCCGGGATTGTCGGCAACGGGAGGAAACTACCGCCAGCCAACTTCTGCATGACCGGCGGGATATCTGCGAGCGGACGTTTCTGCTCGAAGGCTAGATATAAGGCAGCATAATGCACCCACACCGACTGGATTGCTCGGCGATCACCAATGTCGCCGGGGTGCTGTAGCGCATAAGCGTCAACCGTCAGTCTATAAACAGCCCCGAAAAGAACCGGGCTTTCATATTCCCGTGCCAGCAGATCGCCGTAGGAAGACCAGCAACCTGCGGTTGAAAGCATGTATTTATGCGTCGGGCCCGATTCTTCAGGAAAAAGCCCCCCGCAGCCGAAGCACTTCTGGAGCGGAATGTTGCCAAAGCTGTCCGGTATCACATCGACACTCCGCAGGATGAGTTGACGGATACCCTCTATTACGGCCTATCGCAATCAACCTTGTATCGGCTTCCCGATTGGGCTGACGGACGCCTGCGGGGTTCGCCTTCCCTAACCTGTTCCCGATCGAACATCTTCGAAATGGCCGATCTTGACGGAAAAACGGGAACTGCGGCCACTACCCAGCCGCCTTCGCCAGCCCCCGCGAAATCTGTAGCGCTGCGTTCAGGCGGGCTTGCGGGTCGCCGAAGCTGCGGCTGATGACCAGTTTCATGTCGGGGCGCAGCTTGGCGGTGCCGGCCAGCTTGTCGACATAGGCGAGCAGCCCTTCGACGCTCGGGAACTTGTCTTCGTGGAAGCTGACGATCGCACCCTTGGCGCCGATGTCGATCTTGGCGACGCAGGCCTTCTTCGCGTTCAGCTTCGCCTCGATCAGTTGCAGCAGGTTGGCGGTGGCGAGCGGCAGTTTGCCGAAACGGTCGATCAGTTCGGTGGCGAAGGCGTCGATGCCGGCGCGGTCCTCGACGTCGTTGAGGCGGCGGTACAGGCCCATGCGCAGGTCGAGGTCGGGGACATAGTCCTCCGGGATCAGGATCGGCGCGTCGACGGTGATCGCGGGGGAGAAGTCCTTGGGCTTGTCGTCGCGGATGCCGCCGGCCTTGGCGTCGAGGATAGCCTCCTCAAGCATCGACTGGTAGAGTTCGAAGCCGACTTCCTTGATATGGCCCGATTGTTCGTCGCCGAGCATGTTGCCGGCACCGCGAATGTCGAGGTCATGGCTGGCAAGCTGGAAGCCGGCGCCGAGCGATTCGAGGTCGGACAGGACCTTTAGCCGCTTTTCCGCCGCCTCGCTGACCAGCCGTTCGGGGGGCGTGGTCATGTACGCATAGGCGCGGGTCTTCGACCGGCCGACGCGGCCGCGCAGCTGATAGAGTTGCGCCAGGCCGAACTTGTCGGCGCGGTTGATGATGAGGGTGTTGGCCGACGGAATGTCGAGGCCGGATTCGACGATGGTGGTCGAGACGAGCAGGTCGTACCGCTTGTCGTAAAAGGCCGACATGCGTTCCTCGACCTCGGTCGGGGCCATCTGGCCGTGGGCGACGACGTAGCGGATTTCGGGAATTTCTTCCGTCAGGAATTTCTCGATATCGGGCAGGTCTGCGATGCGCGGGGTGACGAAATAGGCTTGGCCGCCGCGATAATGTTCGCGCAGCAACGCCTCGCGCAGGACGACCGGGTCCCATGGCATGATGTAGGTGCGGACCGCGAGGCGATCGACCGGCGGGGTCTGGATCACCGAGAGTTCGCGCAGGCCCGACATCGCCATCTGCAACGTGCGCGGGATCGGGGTGGCGGTCAGCGTCAGGACGTGGACGTCGGCCTTCATCGCCTTCAGCCGTTCCTTGTGCGTCACGCCGAAGCGCTGTTCCTCATCGACGATGACGAGGCCGAGACGTTTGAAATCGACCTGTTTCGACAGTACGGCATGGGTGCCGACGACGACGTCGATCGTACCGTCGGTCAGGCCGTCGCGGACCTTCTTCGCCTCGGTCGCGGTGACGAGGCGGGAGAGGCGGCCGATTTCGATCGGGAAGCCTTCGAAGCGCGCCTTGAAGTTGTTGTAATGCTGGCGGGCGAGGAGGGTCGTGGGACACACGATCGCGACCTGCATTCCGGCCATGGCGGCGACGAAGGCGGCGCGCAGTGCGACCTCGGTCTTGCCGAAACCGACATCGCCGACGACCAAGCGGTCCATCGGCCGGCCGGCGCCGAGGTCTTCGAGAACGTCGGCGATGGCGCGTTCCTGATCGTCGGTTTCCTGATAGGGGAAACGGTCGACGAAGGCGGGGTAGCCGCCGCTGTCGGGTTCGGCTATGTCGGCAGGGCGCATCGCGCGCTTGGCGGCGGTGGCGATGAGGTCACCCGCGATCTCGCGGATGCGATCCTTCATCCGTGCCTTGCGCCGCTGCCATGCCTCGCCGCCCAGGCGGTCGAGCGATGCGCCTTCCTCGCCCGCGCCGTAGCGGCTGAGGACTTCGAGGTTTTCGACCGGCACGTAGAGCTTGTCGCCGCCGGCATATTCGAGCTGGACGCAGTCGTGCGGGGCCTTGGCCACCGGCACCTGCGTCAGTCCGACATAGCGGCCGATGCCGTGATCGGCATGGACGACAAGGTCGCCGGGGGAGAGGGTGGCGAGCTCCTGGAGAAAGGCGTCGGTATTCTTGCGGCGCTTGGCGCGGCGGACGAGGCGGTCGCCGAGCATGTCCTGTTCAGTCAGGACTGCGACGTCGGCGGCGGTGAAGCCATGGTCGAGCGGCAGGACGACGAACGACACGGTCGACTTCGCACCGCCCAGCGCCTGCTGCCACGTCTCGACGGTCGAGACGCCGGTCAGGTCGTGATCGGCGAGCAGGCCCATCAACCGCTCACGCGCACCCTCCGAATAGCTGGCGAGGATCGGTTTGCGGCCCTGTTTGCGAAGCGCCGCGATGTGATCGACGACCGCTTCGTAGATGTTCGCCTGTTGCGTGCGTTCGGGGGTGAAGTCGCGGGGGCCGTCGACCTCGAAATCGACCGAGGTCGCGCTGTCGGGGGCGTGGAAGGGCGTGACCTGATGCGCGGCGGTGTCCGACAGGCGCTCGACCCATTCGTCGGCCGATAGATAGAGCGCCGCGGGGAGCAGCGGGCGGTAGCTGCCGGGATCGCTGGTCTGCGCGCGGACGCGGTTGGTGTGATAGTCGGCGATCGATTCGAACCGCTGTTCGGCGGCGGCCGGCACGCCCGCGTCGCGGACGATGACCGCTTCGGGGGAGAGGTGGTCGAAGAAGGTTTCGAGCCGCTCTTCGAAAAAGGGCAGCCAGTGTTCCATGCCCGACAGGCGGCGGCCGTCGCTGATCGCCTGATAGATCGGGTCGCCGGTCGCGGTCGCGCCGAATTTCTCGCGGTAGCGGGTGCGGAAGCGCTTGATCGACTCTTCGTCGAGCAAGGCTTCGGAGGCGGGGAGCAGGGTGAAGCCGTCGACGCGGCCGGTGGTGCGCTGGTCCTCGGGGCTGAAAGTGCGGACGGTTTCGATCTCGTCGCCGAAGAAGTCGAGGCGGAGACCCGAATCGGAGCCGGAGGGCCACAGGTCGACTAGACCGCCGCGCACCGCGAACTCGCCGGCGTCGTGGACGGTGTCGACGCGGTTGTAGCCGTTGGCTTGCAGCAGCGTGGAGAGACGGGGGAGCGAGATGCGCTCGCCGGGCGCGAGGCGCGCGACGAGCTGACGGATGCGGAACGGGGTCAGCGTCCGCTGGGTCGCGGCGTTGACGGTGGTGACGATCAGGCGGGGGCCCTTCGCCTTAGACTGGAGCGTGTGGAGTGCCGACAGCCGCTCGGCCATCGACCGCAGCGTCGGGCTAGCGCGGTCATAGGGCAGGCAGTCCCATGCCGGGAATTGCAGGACCGAGAGGTCGGGGGCGAAGAAGGGGGCGGTGGTAGCGATGGCGCGCATCGTCGCTTCATCGGGCGCGATGTAGACGAGGTCGCCCTTGCTGCCACGGGCAAGGTCGGCGAGCAGGGCGGGCAGGAAGCCTGCGGGCACGCCCGAGAGGGTCAGCGAGCGGGGGGCGGACAGGATCTTGGAGAGGTCGGGCATCGGCTACCTAATAGCCCTCTCCCCGATGGGGGAGAGGGTTGGGAGAGGGGGAGTGCGCGGCGCTTCGTTACTGCCCCTCTCCCCGGCCCTCTCCCCGCGAGCGGGGAGAGGGAGATCGTTCAGTTCACCGCGATACCGGCACGAAATCCATTTTCCGCATCGCGTGCAGGACCGGGTGGTCGAACTGCGCCGGCGCGGGCTGTACGCCCATCGCCCATGCCATGATGTCGACGTCCTGTTCCTCGAGAAAGACCTCGAACCAGTCCATGTCCGCGTCGCTCCATGTCGCGGCGTGCGCATCGAAATAGCCGCCGATCATCAGGTCGGCTTCGCGGGTGCCGCGATGCCAGCTGCGGAATTTCAGGCGCTTGAGGCGGGTCTCGCGGTCCATGGGACTCCAATGGCGATTGACCGACGGACGCTGGCAGCGGCCGCCGGTTCGGATATAGGACCAGATAGTCATGCGTCCCGATCTGCTCAACCCGCTGTTTGCCGAAGTCATCACGCTGAAAGGCGTGGGGCCGGCGCTGGCCAAGCCGCTCGACCGGTTGAAGCTGCGGCGCGTGGTCGATGTCGCGTTCCACCTGCCGACCGGGTGGGTCGACCGGCTGCGGCGCGACGAGTTGATGGTGCAGGATGCCGGGCGGGTGATCGCGATTTCGCTGACCGCGACCGATTACCGGGTCAGTGCCGGGCGCGGGCCGACCCGGGTCCATGCGGCGGACAAGCATGGCAACATCGTCAACCTGACCTATTTCGGCGGATCGTCGGGCTGGGTGAAGAAGCTGTTCCCGCTGGGCGAGACGCGGCTGGTGTCGGGCAAGCTGGAGTCGTATGGCCAGGAATTGCAGATGGTCCATCCCGACCATGTGCTGCCCGTCGATGAAGCGGATTCGTTGCCCGAGCGTGAAGCGATCTATCCGCTGTCCGAGGGGCTGACCTCGCGCCGGGTCGGGCTGCTGGCGGCGCAGGCGATCGAGCATGCGCCCGACCTGCCCGAATGGATCGAGCCGAGTTTGCTGGCCAAGCATGGCTGGCCGGCGTGGAAGGAGGCACTGGCACGCATTCATGCCGATCCGGCCGATGCCAAGGCGCGCGCGCGGCTGGCCTATGACGAGGTGTTCGCCAACCAGCTGGCGCTGTTGCTGGTGCGCGGCGAGGCGCGGGCGCGCAAGGGGCGGTCGCTGACCGGCGACTGGCGGCTGCGGGCAAAGCTCGACCTGCCGTACAAACCGACCGGTGCGCAGTCGCGGACGATCGGTGAGATCGAGGGCGATATGGCGCAGACCCAGCCGATGCTGCGGCTGCTGCAGGGCGATGTCGGGTCGGGCAAGACGCTGGTCGCGCTGATGGCGTTGCTGATCGCGGTCGAGGGCGGGGCGCAAGGCGCACTGCTGGCCCCGACCGAAATTCTTGCGCGGCAACATTATGCGACGTTGCAGCGGCAGTTGGCGGGGACGGGCGTCACCGTCGCCGCGCTGACGGGCCGTGACAAGGGGCGGGTGCGCGAGGGCGTGCTGATGGGGTTGGCCGACGGGTCGATCGACATATTGGTCGGCACGCACGCGATCTTTCAGGAGGCGGTGGCGTATCGCGATCTGGGGCTGGTGGTGGTCGACGAACAGCATCGTTTCGGCGTGGCGCAGCGGATGATGTTGCAGGCGAAGGCGGTGCGGCCGCCGCATCTGCTGGTGATGACCGCGACGCCGATCCCGCGCACGCTGACGCTGGCGCAATATGGCGAGATGGACGTCAGCCGCCTCGACGAGATGCCGCCGGGGCGCGAGCCGATCGAGACGGTGGTGATGTCGGAGGACAAGCTCGACGCGGTGATCGACGGCCTTGCGCGGCATCTGTCGGCGGGGAAGCAGGCCTATTGGGTATGCCCGCTGGTCGAGGAGAGCGAGAAGTCCGACCTTGCCGCCGCCGAAGCGCGCGCGGAGGCGCTGCGGCAGCGGTTCGGCGACAAGGTCGCGCTAGTCCATGGACGGATGAAGCCGCTCGAAAAGGACGCGGTGATGGCCGAGTTCTCGGCGGCCCGCGCCGGCGTGCTGGTGGCGACGACCGTGATCGAGGTCGGTGTCGATGTGCCCAATGCGACGCTGATCGTGATCGAGGCGGCGGACCGGTTCGGCCTCGCGCAGTTGCACCAGTTGCGTGGGCGCGTCGGGCGGGGCGGCGGCAAGTCGGTGTGCCTGTTGTTGCGGGGCAATGCGCTGTCGGAAACGTCGCGCGCGCGGCTGGCGCTGATGCGCGAGAGCAATGACGGCTTTCGCATCGCCGAGGAGGATTTGCGGCTGCGCGGTGGCGGCGAGTTGCTGGGCACGCGGCAATCGGGGGAGGCTATGTTCCGGCTGGCCAGCCCTGAGATGCTGGGCGAGTTGCTGCCGGTCGCCAATGCCGATGCGCGCTTGCTGGTCGATCGGGATGGCGGGCTGGAGGGGCCAAGGGGGCAGGCGGCGCGGGTGGCGCTGTATCTGTTCGAGCGGGATGCGGGGGTCGGGCGGTTGCGGTCGGGGTGATGGCTACCCGCACATTCGTCACGCCCGCGCAGGCGGGAGTCCATATGCGCTGACGTTGCGAGTGAAGCCGGGCCGTTGGCGCGTATGGATTCCCGCCTTCGCGGGAATGACGATTGGGGGGCGGGCGGTGTGCATCTACACATTCGTCATTCCGGCGCAGGCCAGAATTTATTGTGTCGGGTGGTCACGATGGGGACGGAACGGCACCGCGGCCGTGGATTCCGGCTTTCGCCGGAATGACGGGAGGTTTGGTTGCGTCGGCAGCTTCCACTCGATAGCGCAGCAGCCATGAACGCCCTTGCTCCCCTGATCGTTGCCCTGCTCGGCGGTATCGGCCTTGCCGTGCAGCCGTCGACCAATGCTGCGCTGGGGCGGAGCATCGGGTCGGTGTTGCTGGCGGCGCTGGTGTCGTTCGCGGTCGGGACGGTGATCCTGACGGGCGTGTGGTTGATGGCCGACCGGACGCCGCTGGCGAACCTGCGCGATGCGCGGCCGTGGATGTTTCTGGGCGGAGCCTATGGCGCGTTCTTCGTCGCGGCGGCGGCGTTCGCCGCGCCGCGGCTGGGCCTGGCGTCGATGCTGACGATCATGATCGCGGCGCAGGTGGTCGCGGCGGTCGTCATCGATCGCTTCGGATTGATTGGTCTGCCGCGAACGCCGATCAGCGCGGTACGGCTGGCCGGAGTCGGGCTGGTGCTGGTGGGGGCGATGCTGATCCGGCGGGGATAGGGGGTCTTTGCAATCCGGTCCCCATCCGTTTGCTTCGAGCACGGAATGGGTGGGGAGAAGTCAGGCCGCCGGGGTCAGCAGGCCGTGGTTCTTCTTCCCCGCCGATACGCGCACCGGTGCGTCGACGGCGATGACCTGCGCTTCGTCGACGACCCGCTCGCCATCGACGCGCGCGCCGCCGCCCTTGATCAGGCGGCGTGCCTCGCCCTTCGACGCGGCGAGGTGCAGCGCGACCAGCGCATCGACGACGTTGATCGCGCCGCTGACGCCGAAGGTCGGGAGCGTGTCGCCCGCTAAGCCTTCTTCGAACGTCCGGCGCGCGGTTTCGGCGGCACCGGCCGCGGCATCGGCACCGCGACACATGGCGGTCGCTTCGTTGGCGAGGATCTTCTTCGCCTCGTTGATCTCGGCACCCTGCAACGCTTCCAGCCGGGCGATCTCGTCAAGGGGCAGGTCGGTGAACAGGCGCAGGAAGCGGCCGACATCGCGGTCGTCGGTGTTGCGCCAGAATTGCCAGTAATCGAAATGCGGCAGCTGGTCCTCGTGCAGCCAGACCGCACCCGACATGGTCTTGCCCATCTTGCCACCGTCGGCCGTGGTGATCAGCGGGGTCGTGACGCCATAGACCTCGGTGCCGTCCATCCGCCGGGCAAGTTCGATGCCGTTGACGATGTTCCCCCACTGATCGCTGCCGCCCATTTGCAGGCGACAGCCATGACGCTGCGACAATTCGCGGAAGTCGTAGGCTTGCAGGATCATGTAGTTGAATTCGAGGAACGACAGCGACTGTTCGCGATCGAGCCGCAACTTCACCGAATCGAACGACAGCATCCGGTTGACCGAGAAATGCTGCCCGACCTCGCGCAGGAACGGGATATATTCGAGCGCGTCGAGCCAGTCGGCATTGTCGACCATCATCGCATCCGACGCGCCGTCGCCGAAGGTCAGGAAGCGTTCGAAGATGCGCTTGATCGACGCGACGTTGGCCGAGATGCCGTCCTCGGCCAACAGCTTGCGCGCTTCGTCCTTGAAGCTGGGATCACCGATCTTGCCGGTGCCGCCGCCCATCAGCACGATCGGCTTGTGCCCGGCCTGCTGCATCCGGCGCAAGAGCATGATCTGCACGAGGCTGCCGACGTGCAGCGACGGCGCGGTCGGATCGAAGCCGATATAGCCCGGCACGACCTGCCGGTTCGCCAGCGCGTCGAGGCCGGCGGCATCGGTCAGCTGATGGATATAGCCCCGTTCGGACAGGGTGCGCAGCAGGTCGGACGTGTATGCGGTCATGCGGTCGTGTAGCGTCGGCACCGCACCAAAGTCCACGGATCTCGACTTCGCGCTTGCCGGGATGGTGGTATGAAGCGTGTATGGGGCGGGATGAACGCCTGGCGGAGAAGTCCATGCTTGCGATCGGTCTGATGTCTGGAACCTCGCTCGACGGGATCGACGCGGCGCTGCTCGAAACCGATGGTGAGAGCGATGTGCGACCGGTGGCGTTCGTCGGGTCGCCGTACAGCGATGAGGACCGCGCTGCCTTGTCCGCTGCGACCGAGCTGGCGCTGCTGTTCAACGATCCGGGCGAGCATCCGTTGATCGAGCGGGCGGAGACGTTGCTGACGCGTACCCACGCCGCCGCCGTCGCCGCGCTGCTGGAGCGGGCGGGGATCGAGGCGCGGGCGGTCGATGTGATCGGTTTCCATGGCCAGACGGTTGCCCATCGTCCCGACAAGGGCTGGACGTGGCAGCTGGGCGACGGCGCGGCGCTGGCGGCGGCGACCGGGATCGATGTCGTCGCCGATCTGCGCGTCGACGATGTGCGGGCTGGCGGACAAGGGGCGCCGTTGCTGCCGGTCTATCATGCCGCGCGGGCGGCGGGGATGGCGCGGCCGGTCGCGGTGCTGAACCTCGGCGGAGTCGGCAACATCACCTATGTCGGCGACGGCGACGACCTGGTCGCGTTCGACACCGGTCCGGCCAATGGTCTGGTCGATAGCTGGGTCGAGGCGGAAAGCGGCGCACGCTTTGACGAAGGCGGTGCGCTGGCCGCGTCGGGACAGGTCGATGCGGCGGTGCTGACCGCCATGCTCGACCATCCGTTCTTCGACTTGGCCGTCCCGAAATCGCTCGACCGGCATGACTTCACGATCCAGCCCGCGCGGGGACTATCGGCGGCGGACGGGGCGGCGACGCTGACCGCGTTCACCGCCGCCTGCGTCGCCGAGGCGATCGACCGGCTGCCGGCACGACCGACGCGGCTGATCGTCGGCGGGGGCGGACGCCATAATCCGGTGATGCTGCGGATGATCGCCGAGCGCGCCGGTGTCGTCGTCGAGCCGAGCGACGCCCATGGCTGGGACGGCGACGCACTGGAGGCCGAGGGGTTCGCGTATCTGGCGGTGCGGTCGCTCAGAGGATTGCCGATCACCTTTCCGGGGACGACGGGGGTTCCCGCGCCGCTGACCGGCGGCACCCTGTACCGGGCAACGCGGGCGGGGCTGGCGTTGCGGGTCGTGACCGCCTAACCGGACGCGATGCTCACCGGCCTGATTTTCGCGACCGAAGAAGCCGAACACCAGCCGGGCGTGCTGGCGGCAACCCTGCCGTTCGGCGGTATGAGCCTGATCGAATATCAGGCACGGCTGTTGATCGCGGCGGGCGCGGCGCAATTGCTGGTCGCGGTCGGGCGGATGACACCCGCGCTGGCGGCGGCGGTCAATCGCATCGGGCGGCGCGGGACGACCGTCGATATTGTGCGATCGGCCGAGGAAGCGAAGGCGAAGGCGCATCCGCTGGCCGTCATCGTCGCGCTGGCCGACGGGCTGGTCACGACCGATGCGGTCGTCGCCAACATGGCGCTCGAACCGGTCGACACGCTGCTGGTCACCCCGACCGGCGATGCGACATCGGTCGAGCGGGTTGATTCGGGGCATTGCTGGGCCGGGGTCGCGACGCTGTCGGTCGATCGGCTGGAGGACGCCGCTCGGCTGCCGCGCGAATATGATTTCCAGTCGACGTTGCTGCGCGTCGCGACCCAGGCGCGCGCGAAGCACGTCCTGCTGCCGGCCAAGGCTGCGCGGTCGGGGCATGGCGTCGAGCGCGATGCCGGCACGCTGGAGGTGCGCAGCAAGGACGTGCTGGCGTCGCTGGCCGAACAGCGCACCGGATGGATCGACCGGTTCGTCTTCACGCCAGTCACGCGGCTGGTCCTGCCGTTGCTGGTCCGGCGCAAGGTGCCCGATGTCGCGGTCGGTATCGCCGGCGGCGTGCTCGGACTTTTCGGATTGGCCGCGATCCCATTTTGGGACGTCGGCGGCGCGGCGGTCCTTCTGTTCATGGCGATGGTGCTGCTGTCGGCGGGTTCGCTGCTCGGCTGGCTGCGCGGCGAGGACGGTCATGCCGCCCTGCAGGAACGTGGGCTGGAAGTGCTTGGAGTAGCGGGAATCCTTGGGATAGGGATGGTCCAGTCGCTGATCGTGTCGGCGGGGACGGCGGCGGTCCTCGCGCTGACGGGGGTCGTCGTGACGATCCTGACACGGCGGATTCCGGCATCGCGACCGCCCTGGGCGGCGACGGCGGCGACGGCTTTGGTACTGGTCGCGCCGTTCGCACTGGCTGGAATCGTGACGGCGGGGCTGGCATTGGTCGCCGTTCATGCAGGCGTCACGCTTGCCAGTGCTATCGAACATTTGCGGCGTCGGGCTTAGGATCGCCTTAACCGCCATTGGTTAATGCGAGTACCATGTCCGACGATCTGCTCGATACCCGCGATGCCGATGCTTCCGCTGCTTATCTGCTCGACCATGTCGCGGCGGCAGAGCGCGCCGGCCATCGCCGATTGCGCGCGGCCGCCGATCATTTTCACCTGCCCGTCGACGCCCGGATCGACGATCGCACGGCGGCGCGGCTCGACGCGACGATGCGCGCGACCGTCGCCAGCGTCGAGGCAGAGATCCGCGACCATGCCGCGAGGCTGCTCATCTCACGCGGGCAGGCGGAGGTGGCGCAGGGGCTGCGGATGGTGCCGTCGACCTTCGGCCGCGTCCGGCGGGCCGGGCTGTTCCGCGATCCGGCACTGTTCGGCGAGTTGTTCGCCCGCGTCCGGCTCGACACGATCGCCCGCGCGCTGCCGACGATGGTGATCGAGGTCGGGGACCGGCCGACGATGATCGCACGGCTGGCACAGGCGAGCGACCGGCTGGTCTCCGCCGCCGCGATCGCGATGCTGGCGGCGCAGGCGCGGCGCGGGTCGGTGATCGATGGCGGCGTCGCGGCAGTCGATCTGGTCCGGCCGCTCCATGCCCGGATCGCATGGTGGGTCGCGGCGGCGCTGCGCGAATCGGTGCCGGCGGGCGAGGCGATCGGTGCGCTCGACGCCGCGCTGGCCGAAGCGGTGCGCCGCGCGATCGACATGCAGGGCGAACTGGTGCCGCTGGAGATCGCGGCGATGCGGCTGGCGCAGGCGATCGATGCACAGGGTGAGGAAGTGCCCGCGCTGTTGACCGAGGCGATCGGCGACGGGCGGCTGGTGCTGTTCGTCGCGTTCATCGCGCGGGCGAGCGGGCTGGCATTCGACCGGGTCCGCGATCTGGTGATCGACACCGACGGCGCGCGGCTGTGGGTCGTGCTGCGGGCGCTGGCCACCGATCGGGCGACGATCGCGCGGATCGGCTTTGCCCTGACCGAGGCCGAGCCGCTGCGCGATATCGAACAATTCGCCGACCGGATCGACAGTATCATGGCGGTAACGCCCGAAGCGGCGCGTGTGGCACTTGCCCCGATGGCACTGGATGCGGAATATCATGCCGCGATGTTGGCGTTGGGATCTGCTGAGTGATCGATATGCGGTTAGGCGCGGCGCCCGCCATCGGGCGGCTGTCGGCGGACGGGCTGTTGCTCGACGCCGAACCGCGGCTGGCCGATCTGAACCGCCGGGCCGGCGGCGGACAGGGACGGGCGGTCGCGGTACCGCAGATCGCCGCGCTGGTGCGGCTGGTCCGGCGGCTGGGCATTCCGCTGACCCGGGCGATCGTCGCTGCCGATGGCGATGACGACGTTACGCTGACGGTGCGCGCCGAACCCGACGAGCTCGGCATCCGGCTGGAGGTCAGCGGCTGGCAGGCGGGCGCGCCGTGGGAAGCGGTCCATGCCCCGCGCCGGGCCGCAGATTTCCTGCGCGCCGATGCCGACTGGATGTGGACGACCGATGCGGCGCTGCACCTGACCCATGTATCGGATCAGGCCGGGGATCGGTTCGGGTTCGATTCGCAGACGGTGCTGGGGCAACCGATCACGCGCCTGTTTTCGCTGAGTGACGATGGCGAGGGCGGGTTTCCGATTCTGGGGGCGCTGGCGTCGCAGGCGCGGTTCGAGGGGCAGGAAGCGGGTATTCGCGGCACCCGGCACCGGGTCCGGCTGTCGGCGGTGCCGCGGATCGACGCGCGCGGTCAGTTCGCCGGGTTCGACGGCGCGGTCCATGCGATCGATCCGCCGCCACCGGCCCCCTTCACGACGCCCGCGGACGAGCCGAACACCGACCTGCCCGACGGGTTCAGCCGGCGGATCGGGCGGGCGCTGCGCCATCCGCTGGGGCGGATCATCGCCAATGCCGACAGCATGTCGGCGCAGGCCGATGGTCCGTTGCGCGACGACTATGTCGCCTATGCCGCCGATATCGCCAGTGCCGGCCGCCACCTGATGGGGTTGGTCGACGATCTGGAGGATCTGTCGGCGATCGAGCGGACCGATTTCGAGGTCGCGGACGAGGCGATCGACCTCGCCGATGTCGCGCGACGGGCGGCGGGATTGCTGGCGGTGCGGGCGGTGCAGGGCAATGTCCGCATCGACCGGCCCTCGTTCGACGATTCGCTGCCCGCGCATGGTGAGTTCCGTCGGGTGTTGCAGGTGATGGTCAACCTGATCGGCAATGCGGTGCGGTATTCGCCGCCGACCGGTACGGTGTGGATCCGGCTGGAGCGCGATGGCGACAATGCCTGCGTAATCGTCGCCGATCAGGGCAAGGGCATCGCCGCCGCCGATCACGAGCGCATCTTCGCCAAGTTCGGCCGGGTCGACCCGACCGAGGCGGGGGGCAGCGGCCTTGGCCTGTATATCGCGCGGCGGCTGGCACGGGCGATGGGCGGCGACATCCTGGTCGACAGTGCGCCGGGACAGGGTGCGCGGTTCGTGCTGGTGCTGCCGGGGCGGTTCGACGCGCCGGCGGCGTAAGAATGCGTTTGGAAACTCGTGAAAGGGCGAGTTGCATAGCGGTGCCGGCCCGCTCCCCCACCCGACCACCCATCGAGTGTACCCTGTGGGTGGTCGGGTGGGGGAGCGGGCCGGCACCGCAATACGCGCAACCGCGCGTTTCCAAACAGCCGCCACTTTCGCGGTCGCTTCGCCCGCGTTCGATGCTATCACCCGCGCCATGGGACGCAGGTCGGATCACAGCCGCGCGGAGATCGAACGCATGCTGCTGGTCGAGGGGCACCGGCATCTGGCCGAGGTCGGGTTCGCACGGTTTTCGGCGCGTGAGGTCGCCAAACGGATCGGCTATTCGATCGGTACGCTCTACAACGTCTTCGGCAGTTACGACCGGTTCGTCGTCGCGCTGAACACGCGGACCTTCGGCATCTGGGCCAGGGATCTGGAGGCGATGCTGGCGGCGAGCGGCGGCGACCGCATCCGCTGTCTGGTCGAAAGCTATTTCGCGTTCGCGCGCACGAACCGCAATCTGTGGCTGGCGATCTACGACCATCATCTGCCCGACGATTTCGTATTGCCGGACGAGGATCACCGGCAGCGCGGCGAACTTACCCGGATCGTCATACGGGAGATCGCGGCGGTGCTGCCGGCGGAAACGGCACCGGAAGTGCCGCACCTCGCCCGCTCGCTGGTGGCGACGGTCCACGGCCATTGCATGTTCGACCTGACCGGCAGTTTCGCGCTGATGGGCGAGGCGCAGCCGGTCGAGATGGCGCTGGCCCGCGTGCGCGAGACGCTGGCCATCGCGTCAGGCGAAGGCCGCCTCGGTTAGCGCACGGAACCGTGCGAAGGCGGCACGGGCGGCATCGATCATCCGCGCCTCCTCCGCATCGGTCATCGCCGCATCGTCGATCACGGCGGTGAAGCGTCGCCAGTGCGCGGCGCGACCATCGGGATGGCCGGCAAGATGGCGCGCGCCATGGTCGGAGTCGAAGCCTATACGCTGCGCCGCCTTGATCAGGAACGCCGCGCCCAGCGACGATCCTTCGGCGACGTAGAGCCAGCCGAGCGCGGCGGGCAGGTCGGCCGGCACCGGATCGGCATCGGGCAGCGCGGGTGGCGGGAGTGCGACGTCGCGCAGATCGGCGGCGATCGCGGCGGAGCGATCATGCTCGGCCAGATCGGGGATCAGCGCCCGCAGCGCCGGTTCGGTGTGGAGCGGGGCGAGCGCGTCATGAAACGCCTGCTGCACCCGCAGGAACCGGATATAGCGTTCGGGCGCGGCGAAGGGATCGAGCGCCATGATCCGCGCATCGAGCCGGTCGTGCAGGTCGGTGGTCGCAGCCTTCAGACGCTGCGATCGGGTGGGGGGCACGGGGGTGGACACGCGGGCGCTCTAGCGGTTTCCCCGCGCCGGGGATAGCGACCCGCTTCGGTACGAAGCGGGCCGTGTCCGGTCGGACGGTCCCTTAGAACAGCCCGTCGTCGTCCTCGTCTTCCTCGATGACCGCGCTTGCGACGGCGAAGCCGGGGGGGACGTTGGCGGCGTGGATGTCGCGTTCCTGCGCCATGGTGTAGAGCGTGGCGATCTGCGGCAGCAGCGTGCCGAGCGTGGCCAGCGTGTCGTCGGACAGGTCGGGAGACAGCGTGCTGGCCGACAGCACGATCGCCGCCTGTCGCATCGTAGCGCCAAGCGCCAGTTCGGCACCGATTTCGTCGCCGGTGATGGTCAACAGCTCGATCAACTGCCGGGCATCGTCGCCGCCTTCGCGGACCGCCATGTCGGTGCGCTGGCACCCCTCGCGAATGACGGTCAGCGCCTGGGCCAGCTTGGCGCCCATGTCGCCCCCGATGCTATTGTCGCGCTTGGTGGCGAGCGCGGCGTTGACCTCGGCCAGTTCGTGGATCGGCTGGCCGATGCCGCGCATCGCGTTGCCGAGCGAATGGGCATAGATGTCCACCTCCCCCGCGACGACCGACACCGCCTTGCCCAGATCACCATGGCGGCGGCACAGCAGGCGGGTGTTGGTGGCGATGTCCTGTACGTTGAACTGGACGCGCTGAAGATGTTCGAGGCGACCGGTCAGTTCGTCGACCGTTTCGGTGATGAGGCCCAGCATCGATGCCGAACGCTGGTCGGCCTCCTGCAACTGTCCGGTGAGGATCGCGATCTCGCCGACCGCCTGGTCGATCTGCATCAGGAACGGGCGGCCGTTGCTGCCGCCATCGTCCTCGATCAGGGTCAGCAGCCCGTGGGTGTCGGGCTGCAATGCCTTGAGCGACGCGACCAGCAGCGATGCGTCGCGGTCGAAATCGACCGAACTCGCCTCCAGCAGCGCGGCGAGCAGATGGTGGACGACGCCGGTGACTTCCTCCTGCACCGGTTCGGCAAGCGTCAGCCCGTCGAGCAGTTGCAGCGCCGAGACGACATGTTCCACCCGCTGGCGGGTGCTGTCGCCGACCTGCAACGCGCCCAGCATGGTCGCAACGCGGCCCTGCACGGTGCGGGCGATCGACGCCACTTCGCGCGCCATGGCGGCGACATTGCCCAGATGGCCGTGCAGTGCGTCGGCGTCGTGGGTCAACCGCTTGGGCACGGCCGGCAGGATCTTCTTCGCCTCGGTCGCGAGCAGGCGGCCGGCCTGCTGCACGCTGCCGACGCTGCCCGACAATTCCTTGAGCTTGGCGAGGAAGCCTTCGAGGTGTTCCTCGCCCGCCGCCAGCCGCTGGCCCATGTCGTTGACGAAGCCGACGAACGCGGGCTCGCCCGAGGCGGCGATCTTGATGTTCATGCCATAGATGTGCAGCACGCGCAGCGCCTGCCGCATGTCCATCACATGGTCGCGCAGCACGCGCGAGGCGGTGCCGATGCGCGCCATGTCCGCTTCGCGTTCGGCCTGTACCGCCGGCAGCGCGTCGAGCCGTGCGGCGACGTCCTTCAGGCTGGTGACGGCGATACCCGCGACGCTTTCGTCGAGCGCCCCGGTTACCCCCTCGATCGAGGTGATGATGCGATCGATCGTGTCGATCGCGGTCGCGAGCGTCGTGCCGGCGCGAACGAAGCGCGCGTCCATGCTCGCCGCCATCAGGGCGAGCATCCGCTTCAGATCGGCTGCCTCGATCGTCATCGCCTGAGCCGTGTCGATCCGTAAATGCTGCATCACGTGGGTCCTAGGCGAGAGGGCGGCTGGGGGCGGTGGCAGCGATCATCGCGCCGTGGCCATCAGCAATTCGCGGGCAATATTATGAAGCGGTACGACCCGATCGGCGGCACCGCGCGCGATCGCTTCCTTGGGCATGCCGAACACGATCGAGGTCGCTTCGTCCTGTGCGAAAGTGCGGGCACCGGCCTGCTTCATTTCGAGCAGGCCGCGCGCGCCGTCGTCGCCCATGCCGGTCATGATGATCCCGACCGCGTTCGACCCGGCGTTGCGCGCGGCCGACCGGAACAGCACGTCGACCGACGGGCGATGGCGCGAGACCAGCGGCCCTTCGCGGACCGCCACGACATAGCGTGCGCCCTGCCGTTCGAGCAGGGTATGGCGCAGGCCGCCGGGCGCGATCAGCACATGGCCGCGCATCACCGTATCGCCGTCCTCGGCCTCCTTCACATCGACCTGGCACAGGCCGTTCAGCCGTTTCGCAAAGGCGCGGGTGAAGCTTTCGGGCATATGCTGGACGATGACGATACCGGGCGAGTTGGCGGGCAGCGCCTCCAGCACCTCGCGCAGCGCCTCGGTCCCGCCGGTCGACGCGCCGATGCACACCACCATTTCGGTCGTACGGCTCATCGCGCGGCCGGTGGGCGGCGGCAGGACGGCATCGGCGGTCAGCTTTTCGGGGGGCGAGCTGATGCGGCCCGATGCGCTGCGTGACCGCAGCCGGGCGCGGGCGGCACCCTTCACCGTGTCGCGGATGCGCATCTTGGAATCGTTCAGATGGTCGGCGACGCCCAGGCGCGGTTTCAGGATCACGTCGACCGCACCTGCTTCCAGCGCGTGCAGCAGCGTTTCCGACCCTTCCTCGACCAGCGACGAACACATCACCACCGGGATCGGCTTCTGGCTCATCAGCTTGCGCAGGAACGTCACGCCGTCCATGCGCGGCATTTCGACGTCGAGGGTGATGACGTCGGGTATCTCTTCCTGGATATACCGTGCGGCGGCAAAGGGATCGGCGGCAGCGGCGATCACCTCGATCTCGGGGTCTTCGTTCAGAATGGCGGTCATCGCCTGGCGCACGCTGGCGCTGTCGTCGATCACAAGGACGCGGATCTTGGCCATGCTCAGTCCTTCATGAAAACGGTGTAGGAAACGGTCGAGACCGGCAGGTCCATGCCGGCGATCGATTCCGAATGGCCAAGGAACAGGTAGCCGCCGGGACGCAGGCAGTCGCACAGCCGACGCACCACCTTTTCCTGCGTCTCCTTGTCGAAATAGATCAGCACGTTGCGACAGAAGATGATGTCCATCGGCGCACCGACCGGGTAGCTGGCATCCATCAGGTTCAGCCGGGCGAAACCGATCGCGGAGCGCAGCGCAGGGACGATCCGTGCCTGGTTCGAGCGACGGTCGCGCGACGTGGCGACATAGCGTTGCCGCAGGGCCGCCGGCACCGGTTCGATGAGCTCCGCCGGATAGATGCCGCGCCGCGCGGTTTCGAGCACGGCCGTATCGATGTCGGTGGCGAGGATGCCGTAATCCACCCCGCTCTTCTGCGCGAACTGGTCCAGCACCATTGCCATCGTGTACGGTTCGGCCCCGGTCGAACAGGCGGCGCTCCACGCCCGGATGCGGCGCTGGCCAGTATCGGCCAGCGCCGGCAGCGCGGTTTGCGCCATAAAGTCGAAATGCCCCGGTTCGCGGAAGAAGTCGGTCTTGTTCGTCGTCACCGCGTTGATGAGGTGGGTCATCTCGTCGGGGTGCGCGCTGCCGTCGAACAAATGATCGCAATAGGCATCCAGCGTGTCGATAGCGACCTCGCGCATCCGCCGTTGCAACCGGCCCTGCAACATGGTCGCCTTGCTAGGGGGCATCTTGATCCCCGTCTTATCGAAGATCAGCGCCGACAGCCGCGCGAATTTAAGCGGGCTCAGTCGATCCTGATCGGGAGACAGGGCGGGCAGTGCGGACATCGGGCAGGTTCCAATCGATCGACGTGGCGGCGACGGTCACGTCGTCAGCTCCGGGGGCGGGCAAGGCGCAGGGCGGCGGTTATGCGGCCCGGCTGAAATCGGCGTCTTCGGCATCGCTGCCGCCCTGCGACAGATCGAGTGCGAAGCCACGAACGCGGGACTGCTGCTCGGCGATGTTGCCGGCACGCGCCTTGACCGGTGCCTTGGGCGCCTTCGCCTTGCCCTTGGCCGGTGCGCGGCGTGCGGGCGCGCTCGCCACGGTCGCCGGTGCCTTCGCCGGGCCATCGGCCCGTTGGAAGAAGGCGATGCTGGTCTGCAGTTCCTCCGCCTCGCCCGCCAGTTCGTCGGCGGTCGACGAAATCTGGTCGGATGCCGATGCGTTCTGCTGCGTCACCTGATCGAGCTGTTGCAGCGCCTGGTTGATCTGCGACGCGCCGATGTCCTGTTCGCGGCACGCCGCGCTGATCTCGGACACCAGTTCGGCGGTGCGACGGATGTCGGGGACCAGCTTGGTCAGCATCTCGCCCGCCTGGCCGGCGGCCTTGACCGTGTCGGACGAGACGGCGTTGATCTCGGCGGCGGCACTCTGGCTGCGTTCGGCGAGCTTGCGGACTTCGGAGGCGACGACCGCGAACCCGCGACCATGTTCGCCGGCCCGTGCCGCCTCGACCGCGGCGTTCAGCGCCAGCAGGTCGGTCTGCCGAGCGATTTCCTGCACGATGCCGATCTTTTCGGCGATGGTGCGCATCGCGGAGACGGCGCGGTCGACGGCAAGGCCGCTGGCCTCGGCATCCTTCGACGACTGGCGCGCGATCTTCTCGGTCTGGGCGGCATTGTCGGCATTCTGTTTGATGTTCGCGGCCATCTCTTCCATCGCCGCCGATGCTTCCTCGGCCGCCGCCGCCTGTTCGGTCGCGCCCTGGCTCACCTGCTCCGACGATGCCGAAAGCTGCTGGCTGCCCGCCGCGACCTGATCGGAGGCGGATGCCACCTCGTTCGCGAATTTCGACAGATTGTCGACCAGACGGTTGATGGCGTCCTTCATCCGCTGATGATCGCCCTCGCACGCGATCTCGACCCGGCCGGTCAGGTCGCCGGTGCTGACCCGGTCCAGCACGCGATTGCCCTCGGCGATCGGCAGGATGATCGCGTCGAGCATCCCGTTGATGCCGGCGATGATGGCGGCATAGTCCCCGGCAAACCGCGCGGCGTCGCCGCGTTCGTTCAGCCGGCCGGCGGTTGCCGCACCGATCAGGCGACGGATTTCACCGGAAATTTCCTTGAAATTGCTGCGCAGCGTTTCGATGGTTTCGTTGATGAAGGCTTTCTTGCCGGGGAAGGGTTCGAGCGTCGCTTCGAAATCGCCCTCGCCGAATGCCTTGAGGCAGGCCATCGCCTTTTTCTTCACCGCGATATGGCCGGCGACCATGGTATTGATGCCGATCGCCATCGTGCGGAAGTCGCCGGGGAATTTTTCGGCAGCGACCTGCACGTCGATGTCGCCGCGATCATGTTCGGCCGACATGTGGTTCATTTCGGTGATCAGCATGCGCAGATTGCCACGCAACGTTTCGATCGTGTCGTGGATGAACGCCTTCTTGCCTGGCAGGCGATCGAACGGCGCATCGAAATGGCCGTTCGCCAGCTCCCGAACGCAGCCCAGCGCCGCCTTCTTCGTATCGATATGCGCACCGACCAGCCGGTTCACCTGGCTCGCGATGTGGCCGACATCGCCGGGAAAGGCATCGGTCATCAGCATCACGTCGATGTCGCCGCGATCATGCTCCGCCAGAACATGCGTCACCGCCGCATCGAGCCGGGAAACGGGGGCGAGCGCGGCGTCGAGCAACGCGTTGACCGCCGCCAGCATGTCGCGCGCCTCGTCCGTCGCCGCATCCTCGCGCAGCCGTTGCGACAGGTCGCCGGCGGCGATGGAACGGGTCAGGGCGTGGATCTCGGCAATCGCCGTGGCGGGCCGGGCGGAACGCTTGAACTGCGCGAACATCGACATGATGGGCATCCTCTGATCTGTTTTCGGGTTTATGGGTAGATCGCCGGCCGTGTCGCATCCCGCCTTCGGATGCGACACGGTGCCGGGGTCAGGCTGCGGCGGCGAGGGTCGCGATCGCAGGGTCGTCGTTGGAAAAAATTTCCGCCGTGTCGACGATGACGACGAAGCCATCGGCTTCGCGAACCACCCCTTGGATATAGTCGGACCGCCAGCGCATCCCGACATCGGGTGCGGATTCCAGTCGGTCGCGTTCGAAGGTCGCGACCGCGATCACCCGGTCGACCACCAGACCGAGCGCCAGCGTCCGGTCGGGCAGAGCGACGTCGACGATCAACACGCGGGTGGCCAGCGTCGGTTCGACCGGCGACAGGCCGAGCCGGGTGCGCAGGTCGACCATCGGCACCCCCTGACCCCGCACATCGGTCAGGCCCAGCATCCAAGCCGGTCCGCCGGGTACGCGAAAGGCGGGCGTATAGTCGAGAATTTCGCGGACCATGGTCACGGAGACCGCGAACACCTCTTCCCCCAGGCCGAAGGTAACGACCTGCACCGGTGCCGCGCCGGTCATGCCGCGCGTCCGAAGGCGGCGTCGTCCCCGTCCGGCCCGCCCTGCATCAGGTCGAGCGCGAAGCCACGGGCGCGGGCCTGCTGGTCGGCGACCGAGTTCGCCTTGGCCTTTGCCTTGGCTTTCGGTGCGGGTGCCGTCTTGGCCTTTGCGGATTTGGCCGGGGCGGGGCGTTTCGTCGCCGCGACCGAACCATCGTCGATCCGGAAGAAGGCGATGCTCGACTGCAGTTCCTCCGCCTGTCCGGCGAGTTCCTCGGAGGTCGAGGTGATCTGTTCGGAGGCCGATGCGTTCTGCTGCGTCACCTGATCGAGCTGTT
Source organism: Sphingomonas sp. Leaf67 (assembly GCF_001421965.1). Lineage (GTDB taxonomy): Bacteria > Pseudomonadota > Alphaproteobacteria > Sphingomonadales > Sphingomonadaceae > Sphingomonas. The sequence goes on along the minus strand of NZ_LMLP01000001.1, from coordinate 528,444 downwards.
GCAGCGCCTGGTTGATCTGCGACGCACCGATATCCTGTTCGCGGCACGCCGCGCTGATTTCCGACACCAGTTCGGCGGTCCGGCGGATGTCGGGGACCAGCCTGGTCAGCATCTCGCCGGCCTGCGCCGCTGCCTGCACCGTGTCGCCCGATACCGCGCTGATCTCGGCCGCCGCGGTCTGGCTGCGTTCGGCCAGCTTGCGGACTTCCGAAGCGACGACCGCGAAGCCGCGACCATGCTCGCCGGCCCGGGCTGCTTCGACCGCCGCGTTCAGCGCCAGCAGGTCGGTCTGGCGGGCGATTTCCTGCACGATGCCGATCTTCTGGGCGATGGTCCGCATCGCGCCGACGGCGCGTTCGACCGCGACACCGCTGGCCTCGGCGTCCTTCGACGACTGGCGCGCGATCTTTTCGGTCTGGGCGGCATTGTCGGCATTCTGTTTGATGTTGGCCGCCATCTGCTCCATCGACGCCGATGCTTCCTCGGCCGCCGCCGCCTGTTCGGTCGCGCCCTGGCTCACCTGTTCCGACGATGCCGAAAGCTGCTGGCTGCCCGCCGCGACATTGTCGGCGGCACCGCTCGCATCGCCGACCACGCCGCGCAGCCGCTCGACCATCGACACCATCGCATGGCCCAGCTGGTCCTCCGCTCGCATCGCCGACCACGCCGCGCAGCCGCTCGACCATCGACACCATCGCATGGCCCAGCTGGTCCTTGTCGGACAGCGGCGTGTGATCGACGGTCAGGTCGCCCTTGGCGATCGTGTCGGCCAGCGTCGCCGACTTGCGCAGGGCAACCGTCATGCGATTGACGGTATCGACCAGATCCTTGATCTCGTCGTTGCTGGTAACGGTCACTTCATTGTCGAGGTCGCCGGTAGCAACCGCGTCCAGCGCGACACTGACCCGCTTCAGACCACGCGACACGATCATGCTGATCCACAGCGCGCCACCGATGGCGATCAGGACGGCAATCACCGCCGCGGTCAGCAGCATCGTGCGCGCGCCGCTGTAGGCCGCTTCGGTCTCAGCCCGCGATTCGGCCATCTTCTCAGTGCTGCGCTGAATGAGAACGTCCAGCGACGCCGACATCTTCTTCATCAGTTCGCGCGACGTCGTCAGCGTTATACGGGCCGCGTCGGCATCGTTGTTGGCCAGTGCGAGCGTCCGGATTTGAGCATTGAAGCCCTTAAATTCCTGCCAATTCGCGTCGACCTTTGCCCAGTCCGGCTTGGATCGTTCGGCAGTATTCTGGATCGCGACCGCAATCATCTGATCGAGCTGGGCGACCTTCGCGAGCGATTCCTGATCCAGCTGACGGACGAGTGTCATGTCGTCGCTCAGCACCATGTTCTTTTCGAGGCGCAGCAGTTCGTTGAGCGTAACCTTGATCGTCAGGTTGCGGTTCTGGCGCGATACCGGACCTTCGATGAGTTCGACGAAGCTCTGGTTCATCGTCGCCATCTTGGTAATGCCGATGGTAACCACCGCCAGCAGCAAGGCGATCATCACCCCGAAGGTGACGCCGAGCTTCATTTTTAACGTTGCACGCATAATTCTATCCCCCCCGGGATCAGTGAATGGAGGAAGCGACGGCGTTGTCGCGGGTGATCGACTGGAAAATCGCTGCGAGGTCGGGCAGCACGACGATATCGTCGTCGCCATGCCGGACCAGCGCCCGGACATGTTCGCGCCGCCAGCGCAGGCCGACGACCGGCGCAGTCTCGCTGCTGGTTGCCGCGAAGGTCGCGACCTCGTGCACCTTATCGGTGCGCAGGCCGATGATCGTCGGTACGCCGTCGAGTTCGATCTCGATGACGACGATCCGGCTGTCCTTGGTCGAGGCCGATACTTCCATGCCGAATGCGGGATGCAGGTCGGCCAGCGGGATAATCCGCCCGCGGAAGTTGATGACGTTGCCGACCAGCTTCGGCGCACCCGGCACCCGCGTTTCGGGCATCATGTCGAGGATTTCGCGGACCAGCACCGCTTCGAGGGCGAAGCTCTGCCCGCCGAGGTCGAAGACCAGCACTTCGAGCTGATCGTCGCTGTTCCATGGGACCAGGCCGCCGGCCTGATGGTTCTCAACCGGCTGCACGCAGCGTCTCCTCACGAGGCTGGCCGAGCGCGATGAGCTGGGCGATGTCGAGGATCAGCGCGACCTCGCCATCGCCGAGGATCGTCGCGCCGGCAAAGGTGGCGGCGTCGCGGTGGAGCGCCGACATCGGTTTGATGACCGTCTGATGGTTGCCGATGATCTGGTCGACGACGAGGCCGACCCGGCCCTGCGGCGTCGATACGACCACGATCTTCTGAAACGGATCGGGGCGGGTGTCGGTGGCGAACATCTCGCGCAGGCGCAGGAACGGGACCAGCTTTTCGCGCAGGGTGATGAGGCTGCGACCACGATGGCGCAGGTCGTCCTCCAGCGACAGTTCGATACATTCCTCGACCGCGGTCAGCGGAATGACGTAGCGACCGGTGCCGACGCGCACGAGCAGCCCGTCGATGATCGCCAGCGTCAGCGGAATGCGCAGCGCGATCAGCGATCCCTCGCCCTCGGTCGACTGCACGTCGATCGACCCGCGTAAGCCTTCGATCGTCCGCTTCACCACGTCCATGCCGACGCCGCGACCCGACAGGCTGGTAACGGTCGCGGCGGTCGAGAAACCGGGCGCGAAGATCATCTGGAGCAGGTCGTGGTCGCTCAGCGCCTGATCGGGCTGGATCAGGCCATTCGCCTCCGCCTTGGCACGGACGCGGGCACGGTTGATGCCGCGGCCGTCGTCGCGGATGGTGATGACGACCTCGCCCCCCGCCTGATGCGCGGCGAGCTTGACCGAACCGGCGGCGGGCTTCCCGGCGGCGATCCGGTCGTCGGGCGTTTCGAGGCCGTGGTCGCAGCTGTTGCGGACCAGATGGACCATCGGGTCGAACAGGCGTTCGATCACGGTCTTGTCGACCTCGGTCGCTTCGCCGGCGGTGTCGAATTCGATCGTCTTGCCGGTGTCGCGCGCCAGATCGTGGATCAGGCGGCGGAAGCGCGAGAACAGCGATCCGACCGGTACCATGCGCATCACCATCATCGTGTCGCGCAATTCGCCGGCAAGCCGTTCGATTTCTTCGGAAACCGAGCGCAGCACCAGATCCTGACCCCGGTTGGCGCATTGCGACAGGCGGCTCTGGGCGATGACCAGTTCGCCGACCCGGTCCATCAGCGCATCGAGACGCCCGGCGGGGACGCGCACACTTTCCTCCGCCTTTGCGGTCGATCGGGCGGCGGGGCTGTCGGCGGTCGGTGCGGTGGCGACCATGGAGGCGATAGCGACGATCTCCTCGGCGACCGGCGCTTCGTCGATTGCGGCCGCTTCGGCCGGCGCGTCGTCGGCGTCGTCTACGGCGAGCGGCTCGATCGACAATTCCATGTCGTCCATCACGAAGATGAAGACATCCTCGATATCGTCGCGCTTGACGTCGCCGACCAGCGTGACGTTCCAGCCGACATGGCACTCGGTCGGAACCAGCGTCGACAGCGGCGGGACCTTGTCGGTCATGGCGACGATGGTGCAGTCGCCCAGTTCGCGCAGTTCGTCGAGCAGCATCAGGGGATTGGTGCCGTTGGCCATCGCATCGACCGGCAGGCGGAACGCGATCTGCCATCCGGTTCTGGCGGGTGTCTTTGCGGGGGCGGGGGCGGTGCCCGACGCTTCGTCGATCGCCTGTTGCAGGCGGGCGAGGATCGCGTCGCCCTCGGCAGCGGGCGCATCGCCTTCGACCAGCGCGCGCATATGGTCCTGCGCCGACAGGATGACCGAGACGAGTCCGGCGGTGGCGGGGACCTGTCCCTTGCGGACGCGGTCGAACGCGGTTTCGCAGTGGTGGGTGAAGCCGGCGAGCGCGTCGAAGCCGAACATCGCGCCCGAGCCCTTCAGCGTGTGCAGCCCGCGAAACACGGCGTTGACGAGGTCCATGTCGTCCAGCCGGTGGCCGAGGTCGAGCAACCCCTGTTCCACCTGGTCGAGCACCTCGCCGGCCTCCACGCGGAAGGCGGCGATCGGATCGTCGGCCATCACCGGCCCAGCACCTTGCGGGCAATCTTGACCAGCTGATCGGGGACGAACGGCTTGACCAACCAGCCGGTGGCACCGGCGGCCTTGGCCTGGTTCTTCATCTCCGGATCGGATTCGGTGGTCAGGAAGATGATCGGCACCCCGGCCTGTGCCGGCTGCTTGCGCAGTTCGCGGATCATCGACAGCCCGTCCATGTTCGGCATGTTCAGATCGGTGACGATCATGTCGAACTTGGTCGCGGTCGCCTTGGCCAGGCCTTCCACACCGTCGCCGGCCTCGGTGACGGTGTAGCCGGCGCCGGACAGGGCGATGCGGATCGCCATGCGCAGGCTGGCGGAATCATCGACGGCGAGGATCGAGGCGGTCATTGCAGGGATACTCCGTGAAACCAGAAATCATGGTCGGCAGCCGGCATCGGTGCGTCGGCGAAGCCGGCACGGCGCAGCAGGGCGGTGAGCGTGTCGTTGGCGGGCGCGGCAAGGCGGACGGTGCCGCCATGCAGCCGGGCCTCCGCACGCAGGCTTTCGATCAGCTGCAGGACGCTGAGGTCCGGGGCAGCCAGATCGGCAACATCGAGGACGATGTCCCCATCCGGCGGAAGAACGCGCAGTTCATCGGCGACGGCACCGATATTGGCCATCGACAAGTTGGCGGGTACGCAAAAAGCAGAAGTCATTCGATCTTGCCCCCAGTAGAGCTGCCGATTCATCTGGCAGACGGGGATTAAGATCGATTTAAGTACCCGAGCGGACGGTAACTTTTGCGGTTAACCAACGGTAACGTTTGCGCGGTCGTCGAAATCGGAATTGTAAGGTTGTCCGTGACTTGCCGTTTCGGGCCCGTCGCGGGCAACGATCATCGATCCACGAAAAAATACGCACATGCCGATTTTTTCGGATTCGGCGCGGATCGATCGGATGCCGCGCATCGCGCCGAGTCGATGCGGCCTATCGGCCGGGCAACCGCCGTGCGATCAGGACCAGCAGGAAGCCGAGCGCGGCGACGACCGATCCGGTGACGACCCAGAGATACTGGTCGATCATGAACGAGCTGGCGGGCCAGCGGATGATGCCCATCCCCTGACCCAGCCAGAATAGTCCGACGAACGCGAGGATCGCACCAACGATCATCACCACGCGCCGGACGATACGCATCTCAGCGCTGCCCCACCGGCACGTAATCGCGCTGGGCGGGACCGGTGTAGAGCTGGCGCGGACGGCCGATCTTCTGTTCGGGGTCCGAAATCATCTCGTTCCACTGCGCGACCCAGCCGACGGTGCGGGCGAGCGCAAACAGCGCGGTGAACATGGTGGTCGGGAAGCCGATTGCCGAGAGGATGACACCCGAATAGAAGTCGACGTTCGGGAACAGCTTCTTTTCGATGAAGTAATCGTCCGACAGCGCCAGTTCTTCGAGCCGCAGCGCGGTTTCGAAGACCGGATCGTTGACTCCGAGCGATTCGAACACTTCGCGCACCGTCTTCTGCATCACGGTCGCACGCGGATCGTAATTCTTGTAGACGCGGTGACCGAAGCCCATCAGGCGGAATGGATCGTCCTTGTTCTTGGCCCGGGCGATATATTCCGGAATGCGTTCCGGCGTGCCGATCTCGCGCAGCATGTTGAGCGCAGCTTCGTTGGCTCCGCCATGCGCCGGGCCCCACAGGCAGGCGATACCGGCGGCCATGCAGGCGAACGGGTTGGCCCCCGACGAACCGGCCAGACGCACGGTCGAGGTCGACGCATTCTGTTCGTGATCGGCATGCAGGATGAAGATGCGGTCCAGCGCCTTTTCGACGACCGGGTTCACTTCATACTTCTCGGCCGGCACGCCGAAGGTCATCTTCAGGAAGTTGCCGGTATAGCTGAGCGAATTGTCGGGATACTGGAACGGCTGCCCGACGCTGTACTTGTACGCCATCGCCGCGATCGTCGGCATCTTGGCGATCAGACGATGCGACGCGATCGTCCGCTGGGTCGGGTCGGTGATGTCGGTCGAATCATGGTAGAATGCCGACAGCGCGCCGACGACGCCGCACATGATCGCCATCGGGTGCGCGTCCCGACGGAACCCGCGATAGAAGGTCGCGAGCTGTTCGTGCAGCATCGTGTGGCGAGTGATCGTGTTGGTGAAGTTACCCAGTTCGTCGCCCGACGGCAGTTCGCCGTTCAGCAGCAGATAGGCGACTTCCATGAACGACGATTCTTCGGCCAGCTGCCCGATCGGATAGCCGCGGTGCAGCAGCACGCCTTCGTCGCCATCGATATAGGTCAGTGCCGAATCGCAGCTGGCGGTCGACGTGAAGCCCGGATCGTAGGTGAACGCGCCGGTCTGCGCATACAGCTTGCGGATATCGACGACGTCGGGGCCGATGGTGCCCGATCGCACCGGAAATGCGACGTCCTTGCCCGCGACCTGCAGTTTAGCGTTATCGGCCATCTGGCGTCTCCTGTTAGGTTATGCGGCCGGTTTGGCCATCTGGTCTTCGATGCGGCCGAGGCTCTCTTCGCGGCCCAGCAGGGCGAGCACGTCGAAAATCCCCGGTGAGGTGCGCGAACCCGTCAGCGCGGCGCGAAGCGGTTGCGCGGCGGCACCCAGCTTCAACCCCGCTGCCTCCGCCACTTCGCGTACCGCAGCTTCGATCGTCTCCGTATCCCATGCTGCGAGTGCGTCAAGCTTGGCGTGCAACTGCGTCAGGATCGCCAGTGCCTCGGGCGTCAGCAGCGTGATGGCACCGTCATCCATCGCCAGCGGGCGCGACCTGAAGAAGAAAGCGGCATTGGCGGCCAGTTCGTTGATCTCGGCGGCGCGGACCTTCAACACCGGCATGGCGCGCTGCAACAGGTCGCGGTCGATTCCGTCGGGCAACCGCTCCGCGACCAGCGCGGTCAGGCGGGCATCGTCGGCCTCGCGGATGTAATGGCCGTTCAGGTTCAACAGCTTCTTCGTATCGAAACGGGACGGCGATCGGCCGACGCCCGACAGGTCGAACACCTCGGTCGCACGCTCGCGGCTGATGATCTCCTCGTCGCCATGGCCCCAGCCGAGACGCAGCAGATAGTTGTTCAGCGCCTCGGGCAGGACGCCAAGTTCGTCGCGATAGGCCTCCACGCCCAGCGCACCGTGCCGCTTCGACAGCTTGGCACCGTCCGCACCGTGGATCAGCGGCACATGGGCATAGACCGGATCGGGCCAGCCGCCCTCGACTGCGTCCATCGCGCGGATCAGCGCGAGCTGGCGGAAGGCGTTGTTAAGGTGATCGTCGCCACGAATGACGTGCGTCACGCCCATGTCGTGATCGTCGACGACGACCGCGAGCATATAGGTCGGCGTACCGTCCGATCGAAGCAGCACGAAATCGTCGAGTTCGGCATTGGCGACGGTGACGTCGCCCTGCACCTGATCGGCGATCGTGACCGACCCCTCCTTGGGTGCCTTCAGCCGGACGACGAACGGCGCGCCTGCGGGGGCGTCCTCGGGCGCACGGTCGCGCCAACGGCCGTCGTAGCGGATCGGCCTGCCGGCGGCGCGCTGTTCCTCGCGCAGCGCCGTCAGTTCCTCGGGGGTGGCATAGCAGCGATAGGCATGGCCGGCGTCGAGCAACTGGTGTGCGACGGCGGCATGGCGATCGGCGCGTGCAAACTGGAACACGGCGTCGCCGTCCCAGTCGAGGCCGAGCCAGCGCATCCCCTCAAGGATCGCGTCGATCGCCGGCTGGGTCGACCGCGCGCGATCGGTATCCTCGATCCGCAGCAGGAAACGACCGCCATGGCGACGGGCATAGAGCCAGTTGAACAGCGCGGTGCGTGCGCCGCCGATGTGGAGAAAGCCGGTCGGTGACGGCGCGAAACGGGTGACGACAGGCGTCGCGGAAGTGGTTGCGCCCAAGCGCGGATGCTCCCAGAAATCGGGTGGAACAGATATGGCAAGCTCAGCCGCGAACGCCCCTAGCATGGCACCCCGCCTGCTTCAAACCACGCACGTCGGGGCTCGGTTCCTCGGCGCGCTGGAACGCTTTGCCGAGGCCGAGCGGGGGCAATTGCCGCTGTGGATGCCGGTCGCACTGGGGGCGGGGATCGCGGCGTGGTTCGTGCTGCCGGGGCCGGCGGGGTGGGCGGCGGTGCTGTTGGCCGGGCTGGCGGTGGCGCTCGCCGGACTGGTCCTGCCATGGGGGATGCGGACGGCGCGGGCGATTACCATCGGCGGATTGCTGGTGATGCTCGGCTGCGGATTGATCTGGTGGCGCGCGGAACGGGTCGCGGCACCGGTACTGGCCCGGCCGGTCGTCGCGGCGTTCGAGGCGCGGGTCGAGCGGGTCGAGCCGCTCCCGGCGCGCGAACTGGTGCGGCTGACGCTGCGTCCGGACGTAGCCGCGCGACTGCCGCCGGTGGTGCGGGTGAATATCGCCGAGGATGATCTACCCCCCGGGGTCGTACCGGGGAGCCGGCTATCGCTCCGCGCCCGTCTGATGCCGCCACCGACTGCGGCACTGCCCGGTGCCTATGACTTTGCGCGGACCGCGTGGTTTCAGGGGATCGGCGCGACCGGGCGCGGCTTCACGCCGATCCGCGTCGTCGCGCCGGGCGATCCGGGCAATGCCGCGCTGCGTTCGACGCTGACCGGCCATATCGTCGCGCGCGTCGATGGCAGCGAGGGCGGGATCGCCGCCGCGTTCGTGACCGGCGACCGCGGCTCGATCGCCGAAGCCGATGCCGAAGCGATGCGGCGCTCGGGCCTTGCCCATCTGCTGTCGATCAGCGGACTGCACGTGACGGCGGTGGTCGTCGGTACGATGACGCTGGTACTGAAGCTGTTTGCGTTGTTCCCGCCGATCGCGCTGCGGTGTCGGCTGCCGGTCGTGGCGGCGGGGGCGGGGGCCATGGCCGCGCTGGCCTATACCTGGCTGTCGGGCGCGGACGTACCGACGGTGCGATCGTGTATCGCCGCGCTGCTGGTGCTGGCCGCGCTGTCGCTGGGGCGGGAGGCGATCACGTTGCGGCTGATCGCGACGGGCGCGTTGCTGGTGCTGCTGGTCCTTCCCGAATCGCTGGCGGGTCCGAGTTTCCAGCTGAGTTTCGCCGCCGTCACCGCGATCGTCGCGCTGCACGAACATCCCCGCGTCCGTCGCTGGTTCCTGCAACGCGACGAAGCGGTCTGGCGGCGGTTCGCGCGCAGTCTCGGATCGCTGCTGCTGACCGGCCTGCTGGTCGAGGCGGCGTTGATGCCGATCGGCCTGTATCATTTCCACAAGGCCGGGCTGTACGGCGCGCTCGCCAATATCGTGGCGATCCCGCTGACGACCTTCGTCACCATGCCGTTGGAGGCGCTGGCGCTGCTGCTCGATCTCGGCGGACTGGGCGCGCCGGCATGGTGGGCGGTCGAGCAGTCGCTGGCGCTGCTGCTGTGGATCGCCCGGACGGTGGCGGCGGCGCCGGGGTCGGTCGCCGCATTGCCGGCGATGCCCGACGGTGCGTTCGCGCTGATGGTGGCAGGCGGCCTGTGGATCGCATTGTGGCGCACGGCCATCCGGCGCTGGGGTCTGGTGCCGCTGGTGATTGGCGCGCTCTGGGCGTTGGCGACGCCCGCACCCGACCTGCTGGTGACCGGCGACGGACGGCATTTGGCGCTGGCGACGCCGGCTGGCGGCATGGCGATCCTGCGCGACCGGGCGGGCGACTATGTCCGATCGACGCTGGGCGAAGGCGGCGGTGTCGAGGGTGAATTGCCGCCGCTATCGGATCAGCCGGGCGTCAAATGCAGCGCCGACCTGTGCATCGCCACCCGGCAGGCGGGCGACCGGCGCTGGACGATCGTGGCCACCCGCAGCGGCTATTCAGTGCCCTGGGCGGAACTGGTCGCCGCCTGTCGCCACGCCGACATCGCCGTCAGCGACCGGCGTCTGCCCGCCGGCTGTACCCCGCGCTGGCTGAAGCTCGACCGGACGACGCTCGCCCGCACCGGCGGGGTGGCGATATCGCTGGCCGACGCACGGGTGACGACGGTGCGGGGCGGCGGGCAGCATCCATGGGAGGTGCCGCAGACGATCGCCCCGCCACGTCCGCCCTATCGCGAGCGGCGGAACGGGCGGAAGGGCGGGGTTTCGGACGCCTTGCGATGATCGTTGATCGCGACGCGCGCGCAGACGAAGGCGAACCACGCGATCAGCATTCCGCCAAGCACGAACGCCCATGGCATCGGCAGCTTCGGGCCGAACAGCGCGAGGATCGGCAGCAATGCAGCCGATCGCACGACGGCGCTCCGCCCGGTCCAGTTCCGCCCGATCATCGTTAGAGCCGGGGCAGCGTCACGCCGCGCTGGCCCATATATTTGCCCGCACGGTCGGCATAGCTGGTCCCGCACGGCTGGTCGCCCTTCAGGAACAGGAACTGGCACGCGCCTTCATTGGCGTAGATCTTGGCGGGCAGCGGCGTCGTGTTCGAAAATTCCAGCGTGACATGCCCCTCCCATTCCGGCTCCAGCGGGGTCACGTTGACGATGATGCCGCAGCGGGCATAGGTCGATTTGCCGAGACAGATGACCAGCACGTCGCGCGGCACCCGGAAATATTCGACGGTCCGAGCCAGCGCAAAGCTGTTGGGCGGAATGATGCAGACGTCGGTCTTGCGATCGACGAAGCTGTTCTGCGCAAAGTCCTTCGGGTCGACGACCGCCGAGTCGACGTTCGTGAAGATCTTGAACTCGTCCGACACGCGCGCGTCATAGCCATAGGACGACAGGCCGTAGCTGATGCAGCCCTCGCGCCGCTGCGATTCGACGAAGGGTTCGATCATCCCCGTCGCCAGCGCGGTTTCGCGAATCCAGTGATCCGACAGGATCGTCATATCATACCCTCTTGCTGCCGGCTGCTCCATCGCCGGATCGCGGGGGCAGGGCAAGCGGCTTCATACCCGACGTGGTGACCGCGTTTAGTCGATCCCGAGATCGGCCGGTCCGAAGGCGTCGGGCAATAGCTCCGATAGGCGGTAGGTCCGCATCGCATCGCCCTCCGCCGCGCCGCAATGGACCGGCAGGTCGCGGCCGGCCATTTGCGCCGCTTCGTTGATGACCTGTCGGCAGCGGCCGCACGGGCTGACCGGCGTGGTGCCGGTGGCGCGGCCGTCCGCGTCCATCGCCCCGCCGATCACGCCGATCGCGACGATCTGGCGCAGGCGGCCGGCGGCGGAGGCGGTTGCGATCGCGACGGTCTCGGCGCAGAGCGACAGGCCGTAGCTGGCATTTTCGAAATTGGCGCCCGTGACGATCGATCCGTCGTCCATCAACAGCGCTGCCCCCACCGCAAAGCGCGAATAGGGTGCGTGCGCGTTGGCGGCGGCAGCGCGCGCGGCGTCGATCAGGGCGGCGGGATCGGTCATTGGGCGGCTACACTCCACGCGACGGGACGCGCGACGCCATCGAACCGCCGTGCCGGGTTCGCCTGCCACATCCGCCACGGCTGCGCCAGATATGCGGGTTCGAAGAAGCGCCGCTGCGCCCAGAGCGGACGGACGATCGCCGCGCTGATGCGATATTCGTCCTCGAACGCCGGCGAAATGCGCAGCATCATCGGCCGGCCGTCATGATATTCGGCGGGGGCCAGAAAGCCACGGATCGCGGTCAACACCTGCGCCCGCGTCGGGCGGGTGGCGCAGTCCTCGGAGAAGTCGAGCGCCAGCGTCGCGGGCAGGGCGTCGGCGGCGCGCGGCACGGTGGTCAGATAGGCGGTGACCTGATCGGCGGTCGGCTCGCACAGCGAAAAGACGTGCAGCGCGCCCTGTCGCAGCCCGGCAGAATGCGCGCCGTTCCAGTTCGTCTCGAACGCCGCATCGCGCTGCGTCCCCTGCGATGCCGTGACATAGGCGAAGTCCGCCCCGCGCGCGCGGGCGGTCGGCCAGTCGACCGTGCCGTCCGCCGCCGAGACCGTCAGGCCCTGCACCGGAAACCGGGCGCGTTCGGGCGTCCAGCCGAACGACCATCGCCACGCGAACAGCGCGACGAGCGCCAGCACCGCCAGCGCGACGAGAATCGACTTGAACCGCATCAGCCCTTGATATGCAGCACGCAGATCAGGGTGAAGAGCCGGCGGGCGGTGTCGAAATCGATCTCGACCTTGCCGTCCAGCCGCTCGCGCAGCGCCTCGGCCGCTTCGTTGTGGATGCCGCGCCGGGCCATGTCGATCGTCTCGATCTCGTGCGGGGTCGCCTGTCGAATGGCTTTGTAATAGCTGTCGCAGATCGCGAAATAATCGCGGATCGGGCGGCGCAGGCGCGCCATGCCCAGCACCAGCGTCTCGAGCAGGCTGCCGTCCTCGCGTGCGATATCGATCGCCAGTCGCCCTTCGGGCACCGATAGTGCGATGCGATACGGACCGGCATAATTGTCGGGCGACACACGGGCCGGGGCGAAGTGATTCGCCTCCAGCAGATCGAAGATCGCGATCCGTCGTTCCTGCTCGATATCGGCGCTGCGCCACAGGATCGTGCGCTCGTCGAGGGTGACGTCGATGATCCGGGGATCGGCCATGGCCTCCTGTCGCCGCTTCGTGGCGTGGCGTCCACCGCAAAATGCGCTGTCAACCGGTTGAGCGTAAGCCTCAGGTCTGGGAGAAGGGGCGATGGCCACTGTTCACAGCATCGGCGGGGGTACTCCCCCGCAACCACCACGCGTGCCCCACAATGTCGACGCGGAGGCGGCGTTGCTCGGCGCGATGCTGATCGACAATGGCCTTGCCGACGACATGGTCGAGCGGCTGGACACCGAACATTTCTATGATCCCGCCCATGCGCGCATCTTCGAACGCGTCCGCGATGTGCGCCGCACCGGCATGATCGCCAGCCCCGTGACGCTGCGTCCGATGTTCGACAATGACGAATTGCTCGCGGCGCGCGGCGGCACCCAATATCTGGTCGAGATCACCGGCAGCAATGCCAGCCTGATCGGTGCGCGCCAGTTTGCGCAGCAGATCTACGACCTTGCCCAGTTGCGCGCGCTGATCACCGTCGGGCGGACGCTGGTCGAAAACGCCACCGACACCTCGACCGAGGTCGATCCCAAGAAGCAGATCGAGGCTGCCGAGGAAGCGCTGTTCAAGGTCGCGGCCGAGGGAAATACGACCAATGCGGTGAAGTCGTTCGCGCAGGCGACGACGATGGCGGTCCGCATGGCCGAACGCGCGATGAATTCGGGCGGCGGTCTGTCGGGTGTTACGACCGGGCTCGATTCGATCAACGGCCGGATCGGCGGCATGCATCACAGCGATCTCATCATCCTTGCCGGCCGCCCCGGCATGGGCAAGACGTCGCTCGCCACCAACATCGCCTTCAACGCAGCGCAGCGCTACATGGACGATCAGCGCGCCGGCATGGAAAAGGGCAAGTCGGTCGGGGCCAAGGTCGCGTTCTTCTCGCTAGAAATGTCCGCCGATCAGCTGGCGACGCGTATCATGGCGGAGCAGGCGTCGATCAGTTCCGAAGCGCTGCGCATGGGCAAGATCCGCAAGGAGGATTTCACCCGCCTCGCCAACGCCGCCGCCGATCTCGAACAGCTGCCGCTCTATATCGACGACACCGCTGGCCTGACGATTTCAGGGCTACACACCCGCGTCCGCCGGTTGCAGCGCAAGCTGGACGGCGAACTGGGGCTGGTCGTGGTCGACTATCTTCAGCTGTTGCAGGGATCGGGCAAGGGCAGCGACAACCGCGTGCAGGAAATCTCGGAGATTTCGCGCGGATTGAAGACACTGGCCAAGGATATCGGCGTGCCGGTGATGGCATTGTCGCAGTTGTCGCGCGCCGTCGAGCAGCGAGAAGACAAGCGGCCACAATTGTCCGATCTTCGTGAATCCGGCTCGATCGAGCAGGACGCCGACATGGTCTGGTTCGTGTACCGCGAAGACTATTACGTCGCGGCCAAGGAACCGAAGCGCCCGCGCGACGGCGACGATGCGAAGGTGTTTGAGGACCATGCCAAATGGGCGATGGATATGGAACGGGTCTATGGCCTCGCCGAGCTCATCATCGCCAAGCAGCGCCACGGTGCGACGGGCAAGGTCACGCTGAAGTTCGAGCCGCAGATAACCAAGTTCAGCGACTATGCCGGCAGCGGGTTCAGCGGCCTCGACGAATGACCGGCCGGTCCTGACGCGGCAAAAAAAGGGGAAGGGCCGGTGGCACCTCCCCCGATTTGTTGATGGCGTTCGCGTCAGATGCGGAACAGGGCGCCCACCACGATACGGCGATCGTTCAGGAAGCTGAACCGGTCGTACCTCTGGCCATCGGTGTCGATGATGCCATATGCCTTGCTCTTCGTGTCGAGGATATTGGCGATCGATCCGCGGATCTGAAGGTTGCCGATATTGAACTTCAGCGACGCGTCGAGGAAGCCGGCGTCCTCCGCGTAGATCGGGTTGCCCGTCACATAGTCGCGATACGTCAGCAGATACGACGAGCGCCAGTTATAGGCGAGACGCGCCTCGACCACCTTGTCCTGATAGATCGCGACCGCGTTGGCGATGTGCTTGGACTGGCCGAGCAGGTCGCTGACGCCCCAGCGGAACACCTGCGTCACATCGTCCGGCACCCCGTCGCCATTGGCGTCGGCACCGTTGCCCGGCGGTGTCGTGGTCGCATCGATGAAGGTGTAGTTCGCCTGTACGCCGAGATGCTTCAACGGCCCCGGCAGGAAGTCGAAGAACTGCTGATACCCGACCTCGACGCCCTTCACCTTGGCTTTCGCCTGATTGACCGCGCCGTTGTAGACGATGTTCAGGGTCTTGCCGTCGAGGGTCGTCGTTCCCAGCGACAGGTCGCCGTTGGTGATGATGTTCGACAGGCTCTTGTAGAAGCCCGCGACCGACAGATAGCCGCCCTTGAAATACCATTCGTACGAAAGGTCGAAGCTGTCGGCGGTCGTCGGCTTCAGGAACGGGTTGCCGCGGCTGACGCGGATTTCGCTGGCCGAGACGTCCTGCGCACCGCGATCCACGCCGAATAGCGGGTCGTTCCGGTCGGTGATCTGGTCGTACCGGGTGGTGGTGGTGGTGACCACATATTCCTGCGACGCGCGCAGATCCTGCACGTTCGGTCGGCTCAGCCCCTTGCTGTAGCCGAAGCGGAACAGCATCTCGCGGTTGAGGTTGAACTTCATGTTGAACGACGGCAGCCACCGTTCGTCGACGAGGTTGAGCGTGGTCGGGATCGCGGCCTGCTCTGCATAGGCAACTGCCTGCGGCGCGAAGTCGCGAATGTCGTCGCGGCTTTCGGCGTCGTCGGTGCGCAGCCGCTTACCGGTGTCCGGGTCGAACGTGTATTGGCAATTCTGCTGCCCCGGACCGCCGGTAAGGCTGCAGGACGGCAGATCGGGATTGAACGGCCGGAAGGCCTGGAAGCCTGACGATTGCAGTTCGGTACGAACGTACCGCACGCCGATATTGCCGTCGATCGACATGCCGCCGTCGAAATCATGTTTGAAGTCGACGCGGACATAGGCGTTCTTCGTCCGCTCCGTGATGTCCGACGTATCCTCCGGACGATAGACGCCCTGGCCGAAGCGCGTGCCGTTATCGATGCCGCGCGGGACCCAGCTACCCAGTGTCGCCAGCTGTGGTTCGCTGGCGATATATTTGCGAAACGCGGAATAGTCGTTGAGGATATTCTGGTTCACGAAGACGAAGTCGGTGTTGCTGCCCTGTATGACGCCGTCGCCACGGAAGAAGTCCTTGAAGCTGACCGCTTCAAAACCCTTGTTCGGGTTCTGGAACGTGCCGGCGATGCCATAGCCGCCGGCCCATGCCGGCGCGATCGCACCCCAGTTCAGCGCCATTTCCGAATTGACCTGGCTGCGTTCGGCGAAACGGGCACCGAACTTCACGCTGTCGAACCAGCCGGCAAGGCCGTCCGCGCCCGACACGTCGTAGCTCAGGTCGCCACGCAGCGAGTACAGGTCGCCTTCGCCGTTCTGGAACTGGTCGGCGGCGAACTGGAAATTGGCACCGTTAAAGTCGCTTGAACTGGTCGGCGTCGGAATGAACACGCCCGGCGTGGTGATGACGCCGTTTGTGGTCACCGGATCACGGTCGCCAGAAAAGCGCGTATTGCCGGGATTGAAGCGGTGCGTGGGATCGATGAAGAATTCGACGCGCGGGTGATCGAGGTCCGGCTTCACCGAATAGTTGAAGTAGCTGTTCATGCCACCCCAGATCTGCCGTTGCCGGGCGTCGGCCTTCGTATATTGACCGTCCACGGTCACGAACAGCCGCTCGCTCGCGGTCCATTTCAGGTTCAGGCTGAAGTCTTCGGTGGTCGCTTCTTCCTGCTTGCCGACGCCGAGCATGCCGATGTCGCGGCCGCGCGCACCGGTCCATGAATCGTTGTTGCTGGTGACGAGGCCCGATTCCATCAGGCCGCCCTGTACCGGATACAGGGTTTCGCAATCGCCGGGGGCGACCGGACGACCGCCGGGGCCGCTGCACATGGGCAGCCCGCTGGAACCCCAGTTCTTGTTCAGCTGCATGTTCTGGACGCCGATCTGGACGCCGCCATTATGGTCGGGGAACCATTCCAGCGTCCGTTCGGTGCTGTTGATCTTGGTTTCGACGCGAATATACTTGAACGTCGCCTGGAGGCTGTCGTTGCGCCACTGCACTGCGCCGTAATAGCTGATGCGGTCGCGATCGAAGTCGGTGTTGCGCAGCTGGAAGCCGGGCGTGATGCCGACGATGCGCGACGGATCGGCACCGATGAATTCGTTGGTCCGGTTGTCGTCGTTAAAGTTGCCGGTTTCGGGGACGTTGCCGTTGGCGTCGAGGACGCGCGGGATCGGCGGGCTCTGCTGCCAGCCGTTGATCCGCGAATCGAGCCGCGAGCGCGAATAGGAACCGAGGATGCCGATTTCACCGATGCCGGTTTTCCAGCGCTTGCCCGCGGTGATGCTCCCCTGCGGCGACCATTTTTCGCGAAGGTCGGAAAACGTGCCGTCGAACGCGACGACGAACAGGTCCTTCTTGCTGTCAAAGGGTTCTAGCGTGCGCAGGTTGATCGTGCCGCCGATGCCGCCTTCGATCAGGTCGGCGCTCTGGTTCTTGTAGACGTCGACGCCGCCGACCAGCTCGGGCGGAATGCTGGAGAAGTCGAGCGAGCGACCGCCATTGGCGGAGAAGGCGTCCCGACCATTGAATTCCGAACGCACGAAGCCGAGGCCGCGCACAAGGTTGCCGCGGCCTTCGGGGGATGGAAAGTCGGGGCTGCCGCCATTGGTCGGGAACCGCGAGATGGTCACGCCCGGAATACGACCGATCGCTTCGGCGACCGAAAGGTCGGGCAGCGTCGCAATGTCCGATGCGGTGATCGAATCGACGAAGGTCGATGAGCGGCGCTTGATTTCCTTGGCTGATTCGAGCGCGGCGCGGATGCCGGTAACAACGATTTCACCCTCGGGCGTCGCATCCTGCGCATTTGCCAGCGGCGAGGGAACCTTCTCTTCGGGCGGCGTGATCGCCGTCTGGGCGAAGCCAGCCGCCGGTGTCAGCGCCAATGTCAGCGCCGAGGTGGCCATCAGCAACCGTTTAGCCGAGCGCGACGGATACGCGAGTACCTGCATCTTCATCAATCAATCCCCTCCCTGTGCGGCGTCTTTGCGCGCCGCCTGGTGTCCCCTGTGCCCAATCCTTGCTGCTCGTTGTCGTTTCTTGATACGACGCGGCTGGCAATGGTGGGGCAACGATCGGACGCATAAAGGATTCGATTTACCCCGGCAAGATAGCGGTAACATATTTAGCCGACATCGTTGACAATTGTCCGCCAGCGACGCTTTCTTTGTCGATAAGAATAACATTACGTATACAATGCGTGCTGCATCGCAGCGAAATACAGTGGTAACTGTGCGAAATCTTGTGCGGCGTGTCGTGACTGTTGAAGAGGACGGTAGAATGGCGGATTTCGGGGAAACCAGGTCAGGCGCAGCGTGAGCGGACGGGAGGAGATCGAACGGGTCTGTATCGTCGGTGGCGGTACCGCCGGGTGGATGACCGCCGCTGCGCTTGCGAACAGGCTGCAGGGGCTGGGCGTACGGGTACAGTTGATCGAATCGGACGAAATCGGAACGGTCGGCGTCGGCGAAGCGACGCTGCCGCACATCCGGGCGTTCAATACGACGCTCGGTATCGCGGAAGCGGACCTGATGCGGGCGACCGAGGCGACGTACAAGCTGGGCATCGAGTTTTGCGACTGGGGTCGAATCGGCGACCGCTACATCCATCCGTTCGGCAATTACGGACCGACCGACGACAGTATCCCGTTCTACCATCAATGGCTGCGACTGCGCGAACTGGGCGATGCGACCCGGTTGGACGAATATTCGTTCCCGGTGATCGCCGCCGAACACAACCGCTTCCGCCATCCGGGCAGCGACGTACGGCAGGTCGAATCGAGCTTCGGCTATGCCTATCAGTTCGACGCCTCGCTCTATGCCCGCTTCCTGCGCCGCTATGCCGAGACACGCGGCGTCGAGCGGATCGAGGGCAAGGTGGTCGACGTCGCGCTGCACGGCGAGAGTGGTCACGTCCGCAACGTGACGCTGGCCGATGGGCGGGTGCTGGAAGCCGATCTGTTCGTCGACTGTTCGGGGTTTCGCGGGCTGCTGATCGAAGGGGCGCTCCAGTCGGGCTATGACGACTGGAGCAACTGGCTGCCGTGCAACCGGGCGGTCGCGGTACCGACCGACAGTTGCTCGCCGCTCGGCCCCTATACCCGCGCGACGGCGCGAACGGCGGGGTGGCAGTGGCGGATTCCGTTGCAGCACCGGGTCGGCAACGGTCATGTCTATTGCAGCAGCTTCATTTCCGAAGACGACGCACAGGACCAGCTGATCGCCAATCTCGACGCGCCGATGCAGGCCGAGCCGCGACGGCTGCGCTTTACGACGGGGCGACGGCGCGATTTCTGGAAGCGCAACGTCGTCGCGATCGGGCTGGCCAGCGGGTTCCTCGAACCGCTTGAATCGACGTCGATCCATCTGATCCAGGATGGCATCACCGAATTGCTGGCGCTGTTCCCGACACGCCGCTTCGATGCGGGCGATATCGCCGAATATAACCGGCGGATGGCGCTGCATTTCGAACGGGTGCGCGACTTCCTGTTGCTCCACTATGTCGCGACCGAGCGCGAGGACAGCGAGATGTGGCGGCATTTCCGCGCGTTGACCCTGCCCGACAGCTTGCAGGCGAAGATCGATGCGTGGCTGACGCGCGGCTATGTCGTACCCTATCAGTTCGGATTGTTCCTGCCGCCCAGCTGGGTGGCGGTGATGCTGGGGCAGAGGCTGATGCCAAAGGGATATGATCCGCGCGTGCTGGCGCAGGGCGATGCGACGATCGCGGCGCGGGCGGCGGCGCTGCGGCGTGCGGTGGCGCAGGCGGTGCAGGCCACGCCCGATCATGCCGACTATATCCGCCGATCGCCGGCCGCGGCCGGTCTGGCGGCCTGACGCACGATGCAGGCGTTGGAAACCTCTGCAGCGGTCGGACGCATAATGGTGTGCGGCAGCGGGCTGGCCGCCGAGATGACCGTGGCGGCGCTGGCGATGCAATTGCCGCCGCAGGTCGCGATCGTGCGCGTCGATGCAGGCGACCAGCGGGGGAGCGACCTGTTCTATGGCAGCGTGACCGCGCCATCGGCCTATGCCTTCAACCTGTCGGCCGGGGTCGATGAGCGGCGACTGATCGTGACGAGCGATACGAGCTTTTCCTGGGGGACGCGCTATGCCGATTGGGGCGGGCGCGGCTGGATGCAGGGATTTGCGCTGCCGTTTCCGGTGATCGACGGGATTCAGCTGCATCAGTATCTGGCGTTGGTCGGAACGGACGCGATCACGCCCTATGTCGCCGGGATACAGGCGGCGCGGCGCGGCGTATTCGTGCATCCGCCGCGCGAGGGCGACGGCCAGCACCCGCTGGCGCGCGCCGAATATGGCTATCAATTCGACCCGGTCGACTATGCCGCGCTGTTCGTCGCGGCGGTGCCGGCGGGGCGGGTCGAGCGGGTCGGCGGTACGGTCGTCGGTGTCGAGGTTGCGGACGGTGCGATCGCGGGCGTGCTGCTGGATGATGGCCGGCTGCTGACTGCCGACCTGTATGTCGATGGCAGCGGCCCGCCGGCGGTATTGCTGTCGGCACTTGCGCCGGACTGGCAGGGGACGCGACGGATCGCGCTGGCGGTCGAGGACGATGCCGGCACCGACGAAACGCCGCTGCGGACGGTGCGGGCGACGCCCGATGGCTGGCAGAGCGAGACCCCGTTGAAAGGGCGCGTCCGGCGGATGCGGGTGTCGGCGGCGGGTACCGGTGACGTCGCGGCGACGATCGGTCGACGGTCGCACGGCTGGGTCGGCAATTGCGTCGGCATCGGACAGGCGGCGGCGGTGGTGGAACCGCTGACGCCGGCACCGATGCTGCTGCTGGAACGCGATATCGAACGGCTGCTGACGCTGATCCCGACGCGGGCTGACATGGGTGTAGAAGCTCGCGAATATGATCGCCGGTTCGCCGACGATCACGACCACGCCGACCTGTTCCAGCGGGCGTTCTTCACCGCTGAAGGACTGCCCGACGGCCCCTATTGGCAGGCGGCGACGGCGGAACCGGTGCCGGAGAAGCTGGCGCGCAAGCTGACGATGTTCGCCGATCGCGGGGTGCTGGTTGCCTATGACCTCGAACCCTTTCACCCGGAGGACTGGACGATCCTGCATCTCGGGCTGGGATCGCGGCCCCGGCGGCACGACCGGCTGGCCGATCGTGCCGATCCGGGTCGCGTGCGGCAATATCTGTCGACCATGGAGCGCGACATCGAACAGGCGGTGGCGAAGCTGCCGCCCGCGCGCATCTATCGCGCGCAACTCGAACAATATCTGAAGCGGGGAATGGTATGAGCGCGCCGCTGTTGCGCCGGATCGTGATCGTCGGCGGCGGATCGGCGGGGTGGATGACCGCCGCCGCGCTGTCGAGCCTGCTCGATCCGAAGGACGTCGCGATCACGCTGGTCGAATCCGACGCGATCGGCACGGTCGGGGTGGGCGAGGCGACGATCCCCGACATCCTCGCCTTCAACCAGATGCTGGGCGTCGACGAGGCCGAGTTCATGGCCGCAACGCAGGCGACGTTCAAACTGGGCATCGAATTCGTCGACTGGGGTACCAGGGGCGATCGCTATGTCCATCCCTTCGGCCAGCATGGCGTCGACATGCAGGGGATCGACTTCCACCAATATTGGCTGCGCGCCCGCGAGCATGGCGCGCCGCAACCGATCGAGGAATACAGCCTGTGCGCGGTAGCGGCACGGGCTGGCAGGTTCGCGCTGCCCGACCCGAACCCCCGATCGGTGCTGTCGCAGATCCGCTATGCCTATCATTTCGACGCGACGCTCTATGCGCGGTTCCTGCGCCGCTATGCCGAGAAGCGCGGGGTCGTTCGTATCGAGGGGATCGTCGGTGCGGTCGGGCAGGGGGCGGATGGCGCGATCACCCGCCTGACCCTCGCCGACGGACGCGTGGTCGCGGGCGATTTCTTCTTCGACTGCACCGGGTTCCGGGCGCTGCTCGCGGGCGAGGCGCTGGGCAGCGGGTTCGTCGACTGGAGCCACTGGCTGCCGTGCGATACCGCGCTGGCGGTGCCGAGCGAACATGCCGGGCCGCCGACCCCCTATACCCGCGCGACCGCGCGCGATGCCGGCTGGCAATGGCGCATCCCGACGCAGCGACGGGTCGGCAACGGTCATATCTTTGCCAGCGCCTTCACGACCGAGGAAGCGGCGAGCGCGACGCTGCTGGCCGGTCTCGATGCGCCCGCGCTTGCCGATCCGCGTCGCATTCGGTTCAGGGCGGGATGTCGCGAGACCTTCTGGTCGGGCAACTGCATCGCGATCGGGCTGGCGGCGGGGTTTCTCGAACCGCTCGAATCGACGTCGATCTATCTGATTCAGGAGGGGATCAGCCGGTTCATCTCGCTGTTCCCGCGCGGCGACATTCCGGAAATCCTGCGCACCGAATATAACCGCCATATGCGCACCGAGTTCGAACAGGTACGCGACTTCATCATCCTGCATTATGCAGCGACCACGCGCGACGATACGCCGTTCTGGAACCATTGCCGCACCATGCGACTGCCCGATACGCTGCTTCACAAGATCGAACTGTTCCGCGAAACCGGACGCGTGTTCCGTTACAATGACGAGCTGTTCACCCGGCCGAGCTGGGTCGCCGTGATGCTGGGGCAGGGGATCGTGCCGACGTCGTCCGATCCGATCGTCGCGACGCTGCCCGAACGCGATGTCGCGCGCAGTCTCGCATCGATGCGAGACGCGATGGCGGCGGCGGTGGCGCGGATGCCGACGCATGGCGACTTCCTCGCCCGCTACTGCCCGGCACCGGCGATGGCGGCATGAGCGAGGCGAACATCCGCGGCATCGTGATCGTCGGCGGCGGCACGGCGGGATGGATGGCGGCGGCGGCGCTGTCGCATATGCTGGCCGGCAGCGGCATGGCGATCCGCGTCGTCGAATCCGAAGCGATCGGCACGGTCGGCGTCGGCGAGGCGACGATCCCGCACATCCAGTATTTCAATCGCCTGCTCGGCATCGACGAGGATGAATTCGTCCGCCGGACCTGCGCGACGTTCAAGCTGGGCATCGAATTCGTCGATTGGGGGCAGATCGGCGAGCGCTATATCCACCCCTTCGGCACCTATGGGCAGGAGATGGAGGGCATCCATTTCCACCATTTCTGGTATCGCCATGCCCAGGCGGGGGGCACATTGCCGCTCGATCGCTTCAGCATCGGCGTCGGTGCGGCGCGGGCGGGCAAGTTCATGCGGCCCGATCCGTCGCGCCGCGGATCGCCGCTGGCCGGCATCAGCTACGCGTTTCAGTTCGATGCCGCGCTCTACGCCAAATATTTGCGCGAACGTGCCGAAGCGGCGGGCGTGGTGCGGACCGAGGGGCGGATCGTCGACGTCACGCTGAACGGTGCGAACGGCCATGTCGATCATGTCGTGCTCGACGATGGCAGCAGCGTCGCGGGTGACATGTTCATCGACTGCTCGGGCTTTCGCGGGCTGTTGATCGAAGGCGCGTTGAACGCGGGCTATGACGACTGGCGCGAATGGCTGCCGTGCGACCGGGCGGTGGCGCGGCCCTGCGCCCGCGTCGGCGATCCGACGCCATATACCCGCGCGACTGCGACCAGCGTCGGCTGGCGCTGGCGCATCCCGCTCCAGTCACGCACCGGCAATGGCCATGTCTATTGTTCCGACTATGTCGACGACGACACGGCGTTGGCGATGCTGAACGACGGTCTCGACGGGGCACCGCTGTCGGACCCGAACTTCCTGCGCTTCACGGCGGGGGTGCGACGCAAGGCGTGGGATCGGAATGTCGTCGCGCTCGGGCTGGCGGCGGGGTTTCTCGAACCGCTCGAATCGACGTCGATTCATCTGATCCAGACCGGGATTGCGCGGCTGCTGACCAACTTCCCCGATCGGTCGTTCAATCAGCCGGATATCGATTATTACAATCGGCGCACGCGGTTGGAGTATGAACAGGTCCGCGACTTCTTGATACTGCATTACAAGGCGACGGCCCGCAACGACAGCCCACTCTGGCGTCGCTGCCGTGATATGGCGATCCCCGCTTCGCTGGAAGAACGCATCGCCATCTTCCGCGAAAATGCGCGGCTGTACCGGCACGACAACGAACTGTTCAGCGAGACGAGCTGGCTGGCGGTGCTGCACGGGCAGAATGTCCACCCCAAGCGGCATCACCCGATCGCCGACATCTTGTCGGCGGAGGAGCTCGATCGCCGCATGACCCATATCGCCGGGGCGATGGACGCGGGGGTGCGGGCGATGCCCGACCATATGGCGTTCATCGACCGCTTCTGCCGCAGCCCGTCCTAACGGCGCAAATCGTCGATCAGGTAATGCTTCACCTGCTGCGCCCTGTCGGGCGTCATCTCGCCCAGCGCGCCGCGACCGGCGGCCGGAAGGTGGGTGACCGCGTCATGGCCCGCACCGAAGACATAATGGTCGAACCACGTCCGCCATATGTCGCGCTCGCGCTCGGGCAGGTCGCGGATGCTCATCACCGCGTGCATCAGCGTGCGGAAGGGAGACCCCTGCCAATCGCGCGGTGTCAGGGCCCACCAATAGTTGGTGAGGACGTTGATCGGCGACAGTCCCTCGACCTGATGCCACCACATATAGGGGATGTAGATCGCATCGCCGGGTTCGAGTTCGGCCTCCAGTGCGGTTTCCAGCGCCTCGGCATAGCGCGGATAGCGTTCGAGGTCGGGATTGCGCAGGTCGACCATGCTGACCGGCGGCCCGGCAAAGGTGAAGTCGAACGGCCCGACATACAGGTTGCGGACTTGTTCGGGCGGGAACAGCGTGAAGCGCCGCCGTCCGCCGACCACCACCGCGACGTTTTCCGACATGTCGAAATGGGTCGACACGGTGACGCGGTTGCCGACCCATAGCCGCGCGACCGCGCCCGGACCGGTAATGCCCAGCACATTGTCGCGGGCGAAATCGGGGCAGTTTTCGGCGATCGGCACCGCGCCTGCATAGAAGGCCGGCGGCTGTTCCTCGTCCCGCACGCTCATCAGCGCGCGCAGCAATTCGCCGATCGGGGCGATCCGCTGCTGATAGTTCAGCCCGCGCAGGTCGTTGCTGTACCAGAATCTGCCGTTGATCTGTGGCGGCCCCAGAAAGGCGGGGACCGGTTTGCCGAGATCGGTCGCCTCGATATAGTCGCGCAACGCTTCGTCCGACTGCCGGGCGGCCCGAACCGCCGGCCACGACGCGGCGATGCCGCGAAGGACCGCGGGCTGGCGCAGCGGCACGATCTCCGTCTCGAACCAAAGTCGATCGACGTCGTGCCATTCACGGATCGGCTGAAAACTGCGCGTCATATGGAAATGCCTGCCAAAACCGTGGCGCGCCCACGCGCCGGATGTAACAGCCTGTAAATCGACGGTTTGCGGAAGTCGATGATATCGCGTCTTTACAGGGCGCGTCGACCTACCTAGCGTTGCAAACGAATTAGCAGACAATACTGCGGAGGGGTGGCTGATGGCCATAGCGGAGGGTGTCGGGCCCGTGACCGATCGATCGGTCGACGGAAGTCTGACCGCGCGGCTAAGCGCGTTGATGTTCATGCAGTTCTTCATCTGGGGAGCGTGGCAGGTCACGCTCGGCCTGGTGATGCAGACGGTCGGAATCGGCAATCTGATCGGCAACGCGTTTTCGATGGGGCCGATCGCGTCGATCGTCGGGTCGCTGCTGCTCGGCATGGTCGCGGTGCGCTATGTCGCGCCGCGCATGTTGATGGTCATCCTGCATCTGGTCGGCGGCGTGCTGCTGTACCTGCTGCCGACGCTGCTGACCCCGGAAAAGGGCGGGACGTTCGTGTGGCTGCTGCTCGGCTACATGATCCTGTATATGCCGACCGTCGGCCTTGCGAACACGATCGCGCTCAAGAGCTTCGGCGATCGGACCGACAATTTCCCGTTCGTCCGCGCGTTCGGCACGATCGGCTGGATCGCCGCCGGCCTCATCATCGGCTGGGCGGGACTGTCCGCCAGCCCGAAGATCTTCTGGGTCGCGGCGGTCGTGTCGATCGCGCTGGGCGTCTACAGCTTCACCCTGCCGGCGGTCGAGGCCGACAAGCCGCAGGGCGGCAGCGTGCTGGCGCAGGTCTTCTGCGTCGAGGCATTCGGGCTGATGCGGCAGAAGTCGTTCCTGATCTTCATCCTCTGTGCGACGCTGATCTCGGTGCCGCTGGCGATGTATTACGCCTATGCCTCGCCCTATGTCGGCGCGGCGGGGATCGAGAATGTCAGCGGGACGCTGGCGATCGGGCAGATGTCCGAACTGGTCTTCATGTTCTCGATGCCTTGGCTCTATCGCCGCTTCGGCGTGAAGCCGCTGCTGCTGGTCGGCATGGCCGCGTGGGCGCTGCGCTATGCGCTGTTCGCGATCGGTGACGGCGGGTCGGGGCTGTGGGCGATCTATCTCGGTGTCGCGCTGCACGGCGTGTGCTACGACTTCTTCTTCGTCGCCGGGGCGATCTATGTCGGCACCATCGCCACGCCGAAGGGCGTCAATGCGCAGGCGCAGGGCATGCTGACGCTGTTCACCTATGGCGTCGGGATGCTGCTCGGCTCGCAGATCGGCGCGATGATCTATGCGCAGTTGCCGGCCACGCCGACCATCGCCGACTGGCAGGGCATGTGGATCTATCCGGCGGTCGCCGCCGCAGCGATCGCGCTGCTGTTCCAATTCACGTTCCGCGACGATCGTCGCAAGGAGACGCTGGCATGACGGGAATGAAGGGGCCGGGCATTTTCCTCGCGCAGTTCATGGGCGACAAGGCACCGTTCGACACGCTGGAGAACATGGCCGAATGGGCCGCGGGCTTGGGCTATGTCGGCGTGCAGATCCCGTGCGACACGCGGCTGATCGACCTGAAGACCGCGTCGGAGAGCAAGGACTATTGCGACGATCTGCGCGGCAAGCTGGCGCAGCACGGTATCGAAGTGACCGAGCTGTCGACCCATTTGCAGGGGCAGCTGGTCGCGGTCCACCCCGCCTATGACACGCTGTTCGACGGCTTCGCACCGCCCGAAGTGCATGGCAAGCCCGCAGAGCGGCAGGTCTGGGCGGTCGAGCAGGTCAAGATGGCGGCGAAGGCCAGCGCGAACCTCGGGCTGAAGGCGCATGCGACCTTCTCCGGTGCGCTGGCATGGCCCTATGTCTATCCGTGGCCGCAGCGGCCCGCCGGGCTGGTCGAGGAAGCATTTGCCGAACTGGCGCGGCGCTGGACCCCGATACTCGACGTGTTCGAGGACAATGGCGTGCATTGCGCGTTCGAGGTCCATGCCGGCGAAGACCTGCACGACGGGGCGACATGGGAACGTTTCCTCGAGGCGGTGAAGGGGCACAATGCCGCGCGGCTGCTGTTCGATCCGTCGCATTACGTGCTGCAACAGCTCGACTATCTCGACTTCATCGATCGCTATCACGACCGGATTTCGTGCTTTCACGTCAAGGATGCCGAATATAACCCGACCGGACGCTCGGGCGTCTATGGCGGCTATCAGGATTGGGTCGATCGCCCGGGGCGGTTCCGCTCGCTGGGGGATGGGCAGGTCGATTTTTCGGGCGTGTTCAGCCGCATGGCACAATATGGCTATGACGGCTGGGCGGTGCTCGAATGGGAGTGCGCGCTCAAGAATTCCGACGACGGTGCCAGCGAAGGTGCTCCGTTCATCGAGGCGCATATGATCAAGCTGACCGATCACGCCTTCGACGACTTCGCCAGGAGCGGCGTCGACCGCGCGGCGATCCGCAAGCTGATGGGATTGTCGGCGGAATGAGCGGCAAGGCGTTGAAGCTGGGCATGGCCGGCGGTGGCGAGGGCGCGTTCATCGGCGCAATCCACCGCAAGGCGGCGGCGCTGGACGGCGACTGGCAGTTGGTGGCCGGCGCGTTCAGCAGCGACGCCGCGCGCAACGAACGTAGCGGCGTGTCGCTCGGGCTCGATCCGCAGCGCGTCCATGGCGATCTGAATGCGCTGATCGCCGCCGAACGCGCGCTCCCGGAGGGCGAGCGGATCGACGCGCTGGCGATCGTCACGCCGAACCACCTGCATGCGCCGATGGCGATCGCCGCACTGGAAGCGGGCATCAACGTCTTCTGCGAAAAACCGATGGCGATGAGCAGCGACGAAGCCCGCGCCATCGCCGCCGCGGCGCGCAAGAGCGGGGCGAAATTCGCGCTGGCCTTCACGTACAGCGGTTACCCGCTGGTCGAAGAGGCGCGCACCCGCGTCGCGCGCGGCGATCTGGGAAAAATCCGGCTCGTTCAGGTCGAGTATCTGCAAGGGTGGCTAAGTTCCCCGATCGATGGCCAAGGCAACAAACAAGCAGAATGGCGCACCGATCCGGCGAAGGCCGGGCTGGGCGGCTGTCTGGGCGATATCGGCACCCATGCCTTTCACCTTGCCGAGCACGTCTCGGGCGTGCGGGTGAGCGAGGTGTCGGCCGACCTGACCGCGCATGTCGCCGGGCGGCGGCTCGACGACGATGTCAGCGCGCTGCTGCGCTTCGATGGCGGCGCACGCGGTACGCTGAAGGCCAGTCAGGTCGCGGCGGGTGAGGAGAATGGCCTGAAACTGCGTGTGTCGGGCGAGCTCGGCACGCTCGAATGGGCGCAGATGGAGCCGAACACGCTGACGCTGCGCTGGCTCGACCGGCCGGCCGAAGTGGTGCGGGCGGGCGGGCCGGGGCTGGCCGGATCGACCCAGGCAATGCTGCGTACGCCTTCGGGCCATCCCGAGGGCTATATCGAAGCCTTTGCCAATCTGTATCAAGGGTTTGCGGCGGCGATTCGCGGGCAGGACGAACGCTTCGTCCCCGGCCTGACCGATGGTCTGCGGACGATGAATTTTATCGAGGCGGTGATCGCGAATGCGAGCTCCGACCGAAAATGGACCCCAGTGGAAGCGGGAGAGTAAAGATGAAACTGCTGACGGGTATGGCAATCGTGGGTGCGGCCGGTGCGACCGCGCTGCTCGCCACGGCGACGCCAACCACCGCCCAGACCGCGGCACCGCCCGCGTTCAACGCCTGCAAGGCGTGCCACACGGTCAACAAGGGTGGCCGCAATGGCATCGGCCCCAATCTGTTCGGCGTGGTCGGGCGGCCTGCGGCGTCGGTGCCGGGCTTCAACTATTCGCCGGCGATGAAGGCGTCGAAGCTGCGCTGGGACGCCAAGACGCTCGACGCGTATCTGACGGCACCGGCCAAGAAGGTGCCGGGTACGCGGATGCCGATCTCGACGCCCGATCCGGCGAAGCGTGCCGCCATCATCGCCTATCTGACGTCGGCCAAGTGAGCGGCGTGTCGCGGCGCACGGTCATCGCAGGGGCCGCCGCCGCGACGCTGGCCACCGGCGTACGTGCGTCGCAACGCCGCGAAGGCGGTGGCAGCAACGCTGCTCGCTTCTCGCTGAAATTCGCGCCGCACGAAGGCAGCTTCGCCAGCCGTGGCGACCGGATCGAACAGATCGCCTATGCCGCCGATCAGGGCTTCATGGCGTGGGAAGATAATGAGGCGGCCGGGCGCAGTATCGCCGAACAGACGGCGATGGCGAAGGCGCTGCAACAGCGCGGCATGACGATGGGCGTGTTCGTCGCCAGCATGCCGAAATGGGCGCAGTCGCGGCCCCTGCTGGGGGCGAACGACGGTGCCGAGCGCGAAGCGTTCCTGAACGACATCCGCGCGTCGATCGAGGTCGCCAAGCGGCTGTCGGCGACGCGGATGACGGTGGTGACCGGGTTCATGGACCCGAAGGTGCCGCAGGACATCCAGACGGCACGGGTCATCGACGTGATGCGCCGCGCGGGCGATATCGTCGCGCCGCACGACATCGCCGTGGTCATGGAACCGCTGAATACGCGGACCAACCATCCCGGCGTCTATATGCAGACCGTAGCGCAGGGCTATGCCGTCGCGCGCGGTGCGAACAGTCCGGGGGTCAAGGTCCTTGCCGATCTGTATCACGAACAGATCCAGTCGGGGAATCTGATCCCGACGCTCGACAGCTGCTGGGACGAGATCGGTTATATCCAGTTCGGCGACAATCCCGGCCGCAACGAGCCGGGTACCGGCGAAATCAACTATGCCACCGTCGTCAAATGGCTGCGGAACAAGCGCTATGCCGGCGTGATCGGCATGGAACATGGCAATTCGATCAAGGGTCGGCCGGGGGAGGATGCGCTGGTCGCAGCCTATCGCCGGATCGATCACGCATGAAGGGGAGGGGATGATGAGGCTCCGTACGATAACGGTGCTCGGATCGGTGCTGACGGCGCTGGCGGGCTCGGCCGGCGCGCAGGACAAGCCGGGTTTCAGGGATACGCCGGTACTGCCGGGCGGACAGTGGAAGGTGCACGACGCCGACCGGCCGACGCCGACGGTGGTGACGCCGGCGGCACAGCCGGGCGGTGCGCCGTCCGATGCGATCGTGCTGTTCGACGGGCGCTCGACCGACGCGTGGTCCCCGAAGGGTACGCCATGGCCGGTGAAGGACGGTGTGATGACCGTACCGCCGCGGGGGCCGGGTGGCAAAGGTGGCGGCGATTTGGTGTCGAAGCAGAGCTTCGGCGACGTGCAGCTCCACCTCGAATTCCGCAGCCCCAATCCGCCGACCAAGACGTCGCAGGATCGCGGCAACAGCGGCATCTGGTTCATGCAGCGCTACGAGGTTCAGATCCTCGATGGCTATCAGAACCCGACCTATGCCGATGGCACGGTCGGCGCGGTCTATGGCTTCAAGCCGCCGCTGGTGAATGCGTCGCGCAAACCCGGCGAATGGCAGACCTATGACGTCGTGTTCGAACGGCCGCGCTTCGCCGCCGACGGGTCGCTGGTGCGACCGGCCTATGTCACCGCGATCCTGAACGGGGTGGTGGTACAAAATCATCAGGCGATGCTCGGCACGACGATCTGGCGGCAGATCGCGAAGTACGAGGCGCATGGCGACGCCGCGCCGATCCAGTTGCAGGATCATGATTCGCCGGTGTCGTTCCGCAACATCTGGGTACGACCGCTGCCCGAGAGCGCGATCGCGCAGGACCTGAAGGAGAACAGCAAATGATCGATCGCAGGACGGCCCTGGCCGGTGTCGCGGCGATGTTCGGCACCGCGCTGTACGCGCCGCTCGCGCGCGCTGTCGGTGCGCAAGGACCGGTAAGCGTGCCGACGATCAGCGATGGTCCGCCGAGCGCCGCCGTGTTCACCGCGCCGCAACGCGCGCTGATGACGGGCTTGAGCGAACGCGTCATCCCGACCACCGATACGCCGGGCGCGATCGCCGCGGGCGTGCCGGCCTATATCGAGAAGCTGCTGGCCGACTGGTCCTATCCGGCCGAGCGGGTGCCGATCGTCGCCGGGCTGGATGCGATTGAGAAGCGCAGCATGGCGGATTACAAGGTCACGGGTGCCAAGGCGACGCCGGCGCAGCAGGACGCGTTGCTGACGCTGGCGATGAAGGACCAGATTCCGGGCGGCAAGACCTTCTTCGAAGCATTCCGCCAGCTGGTCATCGCCGGCTATTATACGTCGGAAATTGGCATGACGCAGGAGCGCGAATATCTGCCGGTACCGGGCGAATATAACGGTGCCTTTCCCTATTCGCAGGTCAACAAGGTGTACAGCGCATGATCGTCAATCGCAGGCACGTCCTGGCCGGTGCAGGCGGCATCGCCGCACTCGGCGTCACCGGCATCGCACAGGCAGCCCAGATCAAGGCCGTCGGGATCCAGCTCTATACGGTGCGCGAGCTGTTCCAGAAGGACCCGGTCAAGACGCTCGGCGACCTTGCCCGTATCGGCTATAAGGAAGTCGAATATGGCGGTGGCGGCTATGATGCCATGGATCATAAACTGCTGCGGCGGACGATGGACCGGCTGGGCCTCAAGGCCCCGTCGATCCATGTGCCGTACGAAGCGTTGCTCGGCGCGTTCGACAAGCAGGTCGAAATGGCCAAGACGCTGGGTGCCGATACGGTCGTTCTGCCGTACATGGTCGACCAGCATCGCGACGAAGCCGGCTGGAATGCGGCGATGCCGAACTTCAACCGCTTCGCGCGCGACCTGCGCAAGGCCGGGCTGGGTTTCGCCTATCATAACCACGACTTCGAATTCACGGTGAAGCCGGGCGGGGTCAGCCTGTACGAGCGGTTGCTGAAGGCGACCGATCCGGCGCTGGTGAAGATCGAACTCGACCTGTACTGGGTCGGCCATGCCGGCGAAGATGTCGGCGCATGGATCGACCGGCTCGGGCCGCGGCTATACGCGTATCACGTCAAGGACGCGCGCGCCGATGGCAGCATGACCGCGGTCGGCGCCGGCAAGACCGATTTCGCCGCGCTGTTCCGCCGTCGCGGCAGTGCCGGCGTCCGCCACTTCTATGTCGAGAATGATCAGGCGCCCGCGCCCTATCTGCCCGACGTCACCACCAGTTTCCGGACGCTCAAGGCGCTGCGTTACTAAACCAATACCCTGGGAGGGGATTTATGGCAGTCACCAACAGGTTCGACGCGATCGTCATCGGATCGGGCGTCAGCGGCGGGTTCGCCGCCAAGGAATTGACCGAAAAGGGCCTGCGCGTCCTGATGCTCGACCGTGGCCACATGGTCGAGCATATCGAAGGCTATCCGTATGACGGCAAGCCGGCCTATGAGGTGCCGGCGCGCAATCAAATGCCCAAGCCGCTGATGGAGAGCGACTATTTCATCGCCAAACATGGGTATGTATCACCGAGCAACCAATCCTTCTACAACGACGATCGGTTGAACCCCTATGCGTTCGACGAAGGCGAGAAATTCTACTGGATTCGCCCGGCGGCAGTCGGCGGAAAGTCACTGATCTGGGGGCGCTGGACGTTCCGCTGGAGCGCCGACGATTTCGAGGCGAACAGGCGCGAGGGTGTCGATGGCACGTGGCCGATCGGCTATGACGACGTCGCGCCGTGGTACAGCTATGTCGAAAAGTACATCGGCGTATCGGGATCACGTGAGAATCTGCCGTACCTGCCGGACAGCGAATTCCAGCCGGCGATGCCAATGAACGTCGCGGAAAAGTGGTTGAAGCAGGAGCTGGAAACCAAGTTTCCGGGTCGCAAGCTGATCAATAGCCGCCTGTCCAACATGACCGAGGACAAGCCGGATCAGAACCGCAGCAAGTGCCAGTTCCGTAACCAGTGCGGCAATGGCTGTTCGTTCGGTGCCTATTTCTCGACGCAGGCGGTGACGCTGCCGGCGGCACGGGCGACGGGGCGGCTGACGCTGCGGTCGGATGCGGTGGTCACGAATCTTGAATATGACGCTGCACGCAAGAAGGTAACCGGCGTCCGCTTTATCGATGCCAAGACGGGGCAGGCGGAGACGGTGCAGGCGAACTTGGTGTTCCTGTGCGCGTCGGCGATGGCTTCGACGCAGATCCTGATGAACTCGCGGATGGGCGGCGGCGGTCGCAGCCATTTCGACGCCAGCGGCACGCTGGGCCGCTATGTCATGGACCATATCTTCCGCGTCGGGGTCGAGGGCGAAATTCCCGGCATGACCGACCTGATCGAATATGGCCGGCGGCCGGGCGGAGTCTATGTCCCGCGTTTCCGCAACCTGAAGGGGGAGGAAGGCGTCGGCTTCCGTCGGGGCTATGGCTATCAGGGAAGCGCCCGGCGCGAACCGATGGCACCCGTCGGCTTCGGCAAGGACATGAAGCACGGCATGCGGCAATATGGCCCGTGGAAGTTCGGAATGGGCGCGTTCGGCGAATGCCTTCCCTATGCCGACAACCGCGTGTCGCTGCATACGGACAAGGTCGACCGGTTCGGCGTGCCGTTGATGAAGTTCGACGTGAAGTTCCGCGACAACGAGCTGAAGATGATGGCCGATTCCCGCATCGAGGGCGAGAAGATGCTGAAGGCGGCGGGCCTGACCAATGTCCGCAGCTATGAAGGCGAGCATGTCCCCGGCGACGCGATCCACGAAATGGGCGGTGCCCGCATGGGTGCCGATCCGCGCAAGTCGGTGCTGAACGGCTGGAGCCAGGCACATGACGCGTCGAACCTGTACGTGACCGACGGCGCGCAGATGGCGTCGGTATCGTGCGTCAATCCGTCGCTCACGTTCATGGCCTTGACTGCTCGTGCGGCAGACCATGCGGTGCGGACCAAGCCCTGGGCATAAGGTGGCGGTAAGCGGTGGCCCTTTGTTCGGGTGACGTTGGAGTGTTTTGGCACGTCCGTGCCGCCAACGTTACCCATACACGCTCGTGCCCTCGCGCAGGCGGGGGCCTAGGGTTTACACGCTACCGCTTGCTTTGCATGGCACCGTACCCCCGCCGGCGCAGGGGTACGGTGTGGATGTCGGATGTTCCTGCAGCTATCGCGGCGGCCGTAGCGGCGCGCATTCAGTCCACGTCGCCTGCCACTGATGTGCCGCCATCCGGCCGCAGTCCGAGCAGGATCAGCAACGTCCCCGCTACGCCTTCGATATCGTCCGCCGCGACGTTGCGCGCTTCGATCTCGCGCGCTTCGAAGCCATTGTTCGCCCCGAGATTGTCGAACGGGATCAGCGTCAGCGTCTCGCCGGTCCGCTCGATGTCGACGCGCTTGGCCTCGCGCATGAACGTCTTGAAGTTCTTGACCGCGGCCGCGTCCTGAAACGGAATGAACTGTCGCTTCCATTGTTCGGGGGTCGGATCGGTTACACGCGCGCTCGATGCCGTCAGCGCTTCGCCGATGGCTTGGGCGATGATCGCCTTCTTGGCCGACTTGCCGAACCATTTGGGGTCGGTGGCGATCGTATCGCCCGACCCGGTGCGCGAAACCGGCGCGACGATGATCCGGCCGTTGGTGAAATAGGCGACTGCCGATTGCTGCATCGCGCCGCTTTGCGCCGGAAACCGGGGCGGGGCAAGCGCGGGTCAGAAGCTCGGGAGGTTCGGATCCCCATCGGGCAGGGGCGTATGGATGCCGCATTCCACCTTCTCCCAGCCGGCCCAGCGGCCCGAACGCGGGTCTTCGCCCGGCTTCACGCGATTGGTGCAGGGTTGGCAGCCGATTGAGGGAAAACCTTGTTCAACCAGCGGGTGGCGCGGCAGGTCGTGTTCGGCGAAGTATGCGTCGATATCGGCCGGGGTCCAGGTGATGAGCGGATTGACCTTCAACCGGCCGACCGTGTCCGACGTGTCGAGTTCGAAGCGCGGCAAGGCGGTACGCGTCGCCGACTGGAACGCCTTGCGTCCGGTGAAGCTGGCATCGAACCCGGCAAGACCACGCGCAAGCGGTTCGACCTTGCGGATGTCGCAGCAGCCATCGGGGTCATAGGACCAGCGCAACCCGGTCGCGTCCTTTGCCGCCAGCAGCGCCGGATCAGGACGCAGGTTGCGGAAATCGGTCAGGCCCAGCCGGTCGACCAGCAAGTCGCGGTACGCGAGCGTTTCGGGGAAATGCTTGCCGGTTTCGAGGAACAGCACGGGGACCGAGCGATCGACGGAGGCGATCAGGTGCAGCAGCACCGCGGATTCCGCGCCGAACGACGACACCGCCGTGACATTACCGAGCAACCGCTCACCCAAGGCGACGGTCAGCATGTCGTGCGTCGATACGCCCTGAAAGCGTTCGTTCAGCGCCTGCGCATCGGCGGCGGTGAAGCGGGGGGCGATGTCCAGCCGGTCGCGGACGCGAATATCGGGGTCGGCATCAGCCATGACGTAATTTCCACACCGGCACCTGCCCATCGGCCGCCGATTGATAGACATGGTCATAGCGTTCCAGCGCGCGTTCGAGCGCGGCAGGATCGACCGGCGCGGCGGGCGCGAAGCTGTCGAAGCCGCAGCGACGCATCAGCGGGATTTGGTCGACCAGTACGTCGCCTTCGGCGCGCAGTTCGCCGGTATAGCCTGCTTCACGCAGGATACGTCCGGCGGAATAGCCACGGCCGTCGCGAAACTTGGGAAAGCTGACCTCGATCAGCGCCAGCCGGTCGATATGCGGCAGCAGCAGCCGGGCATCGTCGCCCGCCTCGATCCGGACGGCGGTCGCGTTCGACTGGCCGAGAAAGGCGTCGAGCGTGACGGCGGGTTCGTCATGCGCGGCGTCGTCGCGCAGGCGTAGCGGCTCGCTCATGCGGCGGCTCCTTCGTGGGGAATGCGCGCGACGACCTTGATCTCGAACCGGAAGCCGGCGAGCCAAGTGACGCCGGCGGCGGTCAGCGCGGGCAGGGGACCTTCGCCCCAATAAGCGGGGTGATGGGCGAACAGCAGCGGGAAGACTGCTTCGGGATCGGTCGTGAACAACTGTACGTCGATCACGTCCGCCGGGGTGCAGCCTGCGCCCGCCAGCACGACAGTCAGGTTGGTAAAGGCGAGCGCGATCTCGTCCGCCAGATCGGGTTCGGGCGTGCCATCGATCCGCGCGCCGACCTGTCCCGAGACGAACAGCAGCTCGCCGGCCCGGACGGCGGGTGAATAGCCATGTTCGGCATAAAGCGCGTGCGGTGCGGCCGGGAAAACGGCAGAACGCTTACCCATAAATGGCCTCCTTGAACGGTTCCATGCCGATCCGGCGGTAGGTGTCGACGAAACGCTCGCCGGTCGCACGTTCGGCGAGATAGCGGTCGGTCACCCGCTCGATCGCGTCGACTACGCCGTCCTCCGAGAAGCCGGGGCCGGTGATCTTGGCGAGCGAAACGTCCTCCGCACCCGATCCCCCGAGCAACAGCTGGAAATTCTCGGTACCCTTCCGGTCGACGCCGAGGATGCCGATATGGCCGGCGTGATGATGGCCGCAGGCGTTGATGCAGCCACTGATCTTCAGCTTCAATTCGCCCAGATCGCGCTGGCGCACCGGATCGGCGAAGCGGTCGGCGATCTTCTGCGCGAGCGGGATCGACCGGGCGTTGGCGAGGCTGCAATAATCGAGACCGGGGCAGGCGATGATGTCGGTGATGAGGTCGAGATTGGCTTCGGCCAGTCCGATCGCGACCAGCCGGTCATAGACCGTGCGCAGATCGACCGAACGGACGTGCGGCAGGACGATGTTCTGCGCATGGGTGACGCGCAGTTCGGCAAAGCTGTGCGCCTCGGCCAGATCGGCCATCGCGTCGATCTGATCGGCCGATGCGTCACCGGGGATGCCGCCGGTCGGCTTCAGGCTGATCGTGACGATCGTATAGCCGGCACGCTTGTGGGCATGCGTATTCTGGTCCAGCCATGCCGCGAAGCCGGCGTCGCTCCGATCGACCGGCGCATCGCCGGACGTGTCGGCGAAGGCCGGATCGGCGAAGAAGGCGGCGATGCGGTCGAATTCGGCCTGCGGCGGGTCGATGCCCAGCGTCTTGATATGCGCGAATTCGTCGGCGACTTCGGCACGATATTTGTCGACGCCGATCTCGTGGATCAGGATCTTGATCCGCGCCTTGTACATATTGTCGCGGCGGCCGTAGCGATTGTAGACGCGCAGGCACGCTTCCAGATAGCTCATCAGGTCCGACAGCGGCACGAAGTCGTTGACCAGCGGCGCGATCATCGGGGTGCGGCCCATGCCACCGCCGACATAGACCTGCGCACCGGCCACGCCGTCGCGTTCGACGATGCGCAGGCCAATGTCGTGCAGCCGCATCGCGGCGCGGTCTTCGTCCGCCGCGATCACCGCTATCTTGAACTTGCGCGGCAGGTAGCTGAATTCTGGGTGGAAGGTGCTCCATTGGCGCAGCAATTCCGCCCATGGACGCGGGTCGGTCGTCTCGTCGGCGGCGGCACCGGCGAACTGGTCGGAACTGATGTTGCGGATGCAGTTGCCGCTGGTCTGGATGGCGTGCATCTCGAACTTCGCCAGCTTTTCCAGAATGTCGGGCGTGTCGGCCAGCTTGATCCAGTTGAACTGGAGATTCTGACGCGTGGTGAAGTGCCCGTAACCGCGATCATAGGTACGGGCGATGTCGGCCAGCACGCGCATCTGCGCCGACGACAGCGTGCCGTAAGGGATGGCGACGCGCAGCATATAGGCGTGAAGCTGGAGATAAAGGCCGTTCATCAGCCGCAGCGGCTTGAACTGGTCCTCGGTCAGATGGCCCGACAGACGGCGTTCGACCTGATCGCGGAATTCGGCGACGCGGGCATCGACGATGGACTGGTCATAGGTATCGTACTGGTACATCGCTTCTTCCTGTTTCCTCCCCGGCACGGAGTATCGGGTTGACCATGCCCCGCATGGTCAAGGATCGTTCGGGGAACGATCCGACCCGATACTGGGGACCATCGCGTCAGCGATGGTAGGGGGTTCTCCACCAGCGCGGCGCTTGGGGACACCCCCCTCCACCAGCCTGCGGCTGGTCCCCCTCCCCATGCTGGGGAGGAGCTTGATTAGATGACCCACGCCCCGGCGTTCGGATCGGCAGGCTTGAGCGTCAGGTCGGTTCGCACCGTCGGACCCAGCGCCCGGATGCGGTCCTTGATATGCGCCGGACGGGGGCCTCCGGGCGTCGCCACCGCGTCGATCACATAGGGCACGTTGACCCGCCGTGCCGCTTCCTCGACCGAGGCGATGCGTTCGCCGTCCTCGCCGACATCGGCGGCATCCTCGACATGGCGCGACCAGTCGCGGCCGGTCCACCACGTCACATCGCCGCTGGCGAGGTCGTTTCCAGTCAGCAGCTTCATGTTAGCGCCTCCGCCGCTTTCGCCCAGTTGCCGAGCTTGTCCTCGGCATCGGCCAGTTGCACGACTTCCCCGACGACGATCACCGCCGGGCTCTTCACGTCCTCCCGCGCGACCATCGGGCCGAGATCGGCGAGGAGGGTGCGCAGTGCGCGGGCGTCGGCATAGGTGCCGCGTTCCAGCACCGCGACGGGCATGTCGGGGGCGACGCCATCGGCCATCAGCTTGTCGGCAATGGCTTCGGCGGTCGCGACGCCCATGTAGATCACCAGCGTGCGGCCCTGTCCGGCGAGGCCCGACCAGTCCTGCTCGCTCAACCCCTTGCACTGGCCGGCGACGAAGCTGACCGCCGACGACCAGTCACGATGGGTCAGCGGCAACATCGCGCCGGCCGCACAGCCGAGCGCGGCCGAGACGCCGGGAATGACCTCTACGGGCAGACCGGCGGCGCGTACCGCCTCCACCTCCTCACCGCCGCGGCCGAATATGAACGGGTCGCCGCCCTTCAACCGGATCACGATCGCGCCCGTTTTCACATGGGCGACGATCAGCGCGTTGATCGCTTCCTGTGGCAGGGTGTGGCGCGCGCGCTGCTTGGCGACCGAGATGCGCTGCGCGGTGGGTGGCACCAAGTCGAGCACGCGCGGGTCGATCAGTCCGTCATGGACGACGACGTCGGCGGTCTTGAGCGCCTCCACCGCGCGGACGGTCAGCAGGCCGGGATCGCCCGGACCCGCCCCGACAAGAATGACGCGCCCGCGCGCGGTCGGATCGAGTAGCGTTGCCATGATAGCGTAGATGCGGCCGACGCCGTTCCCAGGCAACCGACGCTTGCTTGGGAGCGGGGAAGGGATTGTTTAGCGGGCTATTGGTTGCGCAGCCCGATGCCGATCGACGCGCGCGCCTGCTCGGCTTCGGCCGAGACGACCGGATAGGCGCAATAGTCGGCGGCATAATAGGCGGAGGGACGGTGATTGCCCGACCAGCCGATACCGCCGAACGGCGCGGCCGAGGAAGCGCCGTTGGTCGGGCGGTTCCAGTTGACGATGCCGGCACGGATATTGGCCCAGAAGCCGTCATACAGCTGCGGATCGGAGGAGATCAGCGAGGCCGACAGGCCGTAGCGGGTGTTGTTCGCCTCGGCGATGGCGGCTTCGAAGCTGTCGACGCGGAACACTTGCAGCAACGGCCCGAACAGTTCGACGTCGCTGCGTTCGGCGGTATCCGACATGTCGATGATGCCGGGGGTCAGGAATGGACGCCCGTCGACCAGCCGCTGCATGAAGCGAAGCGGACGCCCGCCGCGCGAGGTCAGCGACAGGAAGCTCTCCGTCAGCTGATCGGCGGCTTCGTTGTCGATGACCGGCCCCATGAACGGTGCGGGATCGGCATGGGGTTCGCCAACGATCAGGCGTTCGCACAGCCGGTTGATCTCGACCAGCAGCGGTTCGGCCAGCCGCCGTTCGACGATCAGGCGACGCGCGGCGGTGCATCGCTGTCCGGCGGAGGTGAACGCCGACTGCACGACCAGCACGGCGGCGGCATACAGGTCGGGCGTGCTCCAGACGATGATCGGGTTGTTGCCGCCCATTTCCAGCGCCAGAATTTTCTCCGGCGTTTCGGCGAACTGGCGGTTGAGCGCGATGCCGGTGCGGGCCGATCCGGTAAAGAGCAGGCCGTCGATAT
Source organism: Sphingomonas sp. Leaf67 (assembly GCF_001421965.1). Taxonomy (GTDB): domain Bacteria; phylum Pseudomonadota; class Alphaproteobacteria; order Sphingomonadales; family Sphingomonadaceae; genus Sphingomonas. Next base: position 488,421 of record NZ_LMLP01000001.1, on the reverse strand, counting down.
CGGGATGGCTGGCCAGGGCACGGCCCTGTTCGGGACCGCCGATCAACAGCCGGACGCAATCCTCGGGCACGCCGCCCGCGCGGTAGCAGTCGACGAGGAAGGCGCCGCTCGCCGGGGTTTTCTCCGACGGTTTGAACACGACCGCATTGCCGGCGATCAGCGCCGGGATGATGTGGCCGTTGGGCAGGTGCGCCGGGAAATTATACGGCCCCAATACCGCCAGCACGCCATGTGGTTTGTGGCGCAGCGCCATGCGGGAACTGGACTGTGCCTCCAGCCGCCGCTGGCTGGTACGTTCGCCGTATGCGGTGATCGAGATCTCGACCTTCGCGATGACCGTTTCGACCTCGGTCCGCGCTTCCCATAGCGGCTTGCCGGTTTCGCGGGCGATCACATCGGCAAACGCCTCCGACCGGCTGCGCACGACATTGGCGAAGCGGCGCATCGCCTCGATCCGGTAGGCGAGCGAACGCGAAGCCCAGCCGGCCCATCCGGCACGGGCGGCGGCGACTTCGGTATCGGCATCGCCGATCGGGGCACGCCACAGGGTCGCGCCGGTTGCGGGTTCGGTCGAGACGAGTTCGGCCATGCGTAGTTGTATCCGCCTCCTGTTTGCCGCGCATCCTTGGACCAGATCGCGCGACGATGCCAGTTATGTGCTACGATCGACCGGCGTCAGGCAAGCGCCTGCCCCATGCGGCGGATCGCGGCGACCTTTTCATGAAACGGTGTCCAATCGTCCCGTTCGGCGATGGCGGCCCAGATCGCCTCGACCTCGTCGATCAGCATCGAACAGGGTGTGCCATCGGACCAATAGGAATGGCTGCGGTCGCGGCGCGGACGATACTCCGACAGCCGCGCGCGGACTTCCTCGAACGTGGTCCCGTCGTCGCCTTCAGGAAGGCAGCCGCCGAACGCTTCGAAAAAGAAATCGTCGATCGGCATGTGGGAGGTGGCGAGCGCCGTCGTTACCGCATCGGCGAGCGCGCGGTCGCTGGCCGGATCGATGGGACGGACGCCCAGCCGCCACAGCAGCGCCTCCGCCGCTGCCGTCGCATGGCGTTCGGGGAAGGTTTCCAGCACCTCGATCAGCGGCGGTGCGTCGACCACGGTACGCAGCGCCACCGCCAGTTGCATGACGTTCCAGTGCATCGCGTCTGGCTGACGACCAAAGGCGTAAAGGCCGTGATGGTCGAAATAGGCGGCGGTGAACCCGACGTCCCATGTAGGCGCGAACCGCCACGGGCCATAGTCGAAGCTCTCGCCGGTGACGTTGATGTTGTCGGTGTTGAGCACGCCGTGCACGAACCCGGCCGCCATCAACCGCCCGGCGAGCGTGGCGACGCGACCGACGACTTCGTCGAACAGGTCGATCGCGGGCGTGCTGCCCGGTGTGCGACCATGCAGGCGGGTCAGGACATAGTCGACCAGCCGGCGCATCGCGTCGGCATCCCGTTCGTAGGCGAGACGCTGGAACGTGCCGATACGGACATGGCTGTGGTTCAGCCGGACCAGCACCGCCGAACGGGTCGGCGACGGTTCGTCGCCGCGGACCAGCTCCTCTCCGGTCTCGATCAGCGAGAAGCTGCGCGAGGTCGGGACGTTCAGCGCCTCCAGCATCTCGGTCGCCAGCACTTCGCGCACGCCCCCTTTCAGCGTCAGGCGCCCGTCGCCGAACCGGCTGTACGGTGTCTGGCCCGACCCCTTGGTGCCGAGGTCGAGCAGACGGTCGCGGTCGTCGGTCGCCTGCGCGAACAGGAAGCCGCGTCCGTCGCCGATATCGGGGTTGTACGACTGAAACTGATGGCCGTGATAGCGCAACGCCAGCGGTTGCGGGATGCTGCCGGGCAGAGGGGTGAAGCGGCCGAAATGGTCGAGCCATGCTTCGTCGGTCAGGGGCAGGGTGTCGGCGGTGCCGTCGCCCGACCCGATGCCGATCTGCGCCGCCGCGTGGTCGTTGCGAAAGCGCAGGATGTGCGCCGGGAACGACGCCGGGGCCACGGCGTCGTAGAACGGATCGCCCAGACCCAGAATATCGGTGCGGGGGCGATAGCGAGCGGGTTGCGGGTTTTCGGCCATGCGGCGATATGGGGGGCGATGGCGCTATCCGACAAGCAACGCTTCACCGATGGCTATTGGTGGTCGAACGACGGCCTCCGGCTGCATTATCGCGACTATGGCGGACGGGTCGACCGGCCGGCGATCCTGTGCCTGCACGGGCTGACCCGCAATGCGCGCGACTGGGAGGATGTCGCCGACCGGCTGGCGGGCGAATGGCGGCTGATCGTGCCCGAGATGCGCGGGCGCGGCGAGAGCGGCTATGCCCGCGATCCGATGACCTATGTGCCGCTGGTGTATCTGCAGGATGTCGAGGCGCTGCTCAACCAGCTCGAGTTGCCGCAGGTCGTGGCGTTCGGCACCTCGCTCGGCGGCATCCTGACGATGCTGCTGGCCGCGACCGATCGGGACCGGATCGCGGCGGCGCTGCTCAACGATGTCGGGCCGGAACTCGATCCGGTCGGTCTGGGGCGTATCCGCGGCTATGTCGGCCGGCAGGTCAGCCATCCGACATGGATGCACGCGGCGCGCGCGGTCGCCGAACATAATGGCGATGCCTATCCGGGCTATGAGGTGCGGGACTGGCTGCATATGGCCAAGCGGCTGCACCGGCTCAATTCGGCGGGCCGCATCATCCTCGACTACGACATGAAGATCGCCGAGCCGTTCCGCGTGCCGGGCAACGAGGCGGGGCCGGACATGTGGCGCGCCTATGCGGCATTGGCGGGCAAGCCGGTGTCGATCGTTCGCGGCGAATTGTCCGATATCCTGCCCGCGCAGGTCGGGGCGGCGATGGCCGAGCGGATCGACGGCGCCGAACTGACCATCGTTGAGCGGGTCGGCCATGCCCCGACGCTGACCGAACCGGCGGCGGCGGCGGCGATCGACCGGTTGCTGGCGCGGGTGGCGGGGGCGTGAGCGCACCGGTCCGCATTCTCCACCTCCATTCCTCCTTCGCCTATGGCGGGAAGGAGGCGCGGGCGGTGCGGCTGATGCACGCGTGGGGATCGAACGCGGTCCACACGATCGTGTCGGGCGTACCCGAGCGGACCGAGGCACAGGCCGCGATCGGTAGCCATATCCGGTACGAAATCGCGCAGAACCCGCCGCCGCTGACCGGCAAACCGTCGGTCGCGCGGTTCGAGGCGATCGCGAAGTTCATGCGCCGCTTCGATCTGGTGCTGACCTATAACTGGGGCGCGATCGACGGGGTGATGGCCAGGCGCGTGTTCGCCAAGGGTGCGCCGCCGGTGATCCATCACGAGGACGGCTTCAACGAGGATGAGGCGACCCGGCTTAATCCGGTGCGCAACCTGTATCGGCGCTTCGCGCTGGGTGCGGCCGACGCGCTGGTCGTGCCGTCGCAGCGGTTGTTGCAGGTTGCGCAGACGGCGTGGAAACAGCCCGATGGACGGCTGCACCTGATCGGTAACGGCGTGCCCGTCGCGCGGTTCGCGCACGGACCGGCACCCGATGCGATCCCCGGCTTTCGTCGCAAACCGGGTGAGATCGTGATCGGCTGCGTCGCCGGGTTGCGCGACGTGAAGGATCTGCCGCTGCTGGTACGGTCGGTCGGCGGGATTTCGGTCAAGGTACGGCTGGTGATCGTCGGCGAAGGGCCGGAGCGGCAGGCGATCCTCGACGCGGCCGAGGCGATGGGGATCGACGACCGGGTCCACCTGCCCGGATTCCTGCCCGAGGCGTGGCGCTATATGGGGCTGTTCGATATCTTCGCGCTGTCGTCGAAGAGCGAGCAGCAGCCGATTTCGGTGATGGAGGCGATGGCGGCGGGGCTGCCGGTCGTCGCGCCCCCGGTCGGCGATATCGCGCGGATGGTGTCCGAACCGAACCGGCCGTATCTGGGCAACGACCGGATGGAGGTGCATCTGCGCGACCGGTTGCAGATGCTGGCGGTCGATGCCGCGGCCCGCCATTATGTCGGCGAGAGCAACCGCGCCAAGGCCTATGCCGAGTTCGACGAGGCGAAGATGATCGCGGCGTACAAGGCGTTGTATGAGCGGGCGCTGGGGCGGCCGGGGGCGTTGGGGTAGCGATGCGGGGCAAGGGGCGTCTGATCGGCGGCGCTGGCTTCGCTCTGAGCATATTTCTCGTGGCTTCATGGTTCCTCGGCCTGTGCACCGGGGGGACGATGATGACGTGGCCGCGCCCGTTTTCGTCGGTTGCGTGGAAGCAGGTTGACACCAGTTTCAGCGAAGACCGCTGCCGCATGATCCTTGACCTGCGCTACCGGGTCGGTTTGGAGGGGCGGACTCCTTCGGAGGTCATTGCGCTGCTGGGCGATGAGCGCGAGGGGCGGGCCGGACCACCGACCCACTACGTCCTGTGCCCGACCCTTGCCGATTATCTGGTGCTGGAATTACGCTGGCGGGACGGACGTGTCGGGTCGAGCCGCATCTATCAAAGCTGAACGAAACCGGACGCGCCAGACGTCCGCACGCAATTTGCTCGCGTTCGGGCGCGGCTGGCAGTAATGACGGCGCGATGCGGTGGCGCGATGCGCCTGTCCCGCTGCGAAGTTCCCGCTGGAGGTCATGTTGTTCAAAGGTCTGTCGCCCATCGTCTATAACGGCCGCGAAGTCTGGCCGCTGATCGAGGGGGGCAAGGGGGTTGCCGCGACCAATCACGCCTCGGCCGGCGCGTGGGCGGCGGCGGGTGGCATCGGCACCGTGTCCGCGGTCAACGCCGACAGCTATGATGCCGAGGGCAAGATCATCCCGCAGGTGTACAAGGCGCTGACCCGCCGCGAACGCCATGAGGAACTGATCGACTATGCGATCGAGGGCGCGGTGCAGCAGGTTCGGCGCGCGTGGGAGATCGCCGGCGGCAACGGCGCGATCAACATCAACGTCCTGTGGGAAATGGGCGGGGCGCAGCGCATCCTGCACGGCGTGCTGGAGCGGACGCGCGGGCTGGTGTCGGGCGTCACCTGCGGCGCGGGGATGCCGTACAAGCTGTCCGAGATCACCGCGTCCTACGGCGTCAGCTATCTGCCGATCGTGTCGTCGGGCCGTGCGTTCCGCGCGCTGTGGAAGCGCGCCTATTCGAAGGCGGCGGAATGGCTGGCGGCGGTGGTGTATGAGGACCCGTGGCTGGCCGGCGGGCATAACGGCCTGTCGAACGCCGAGAACCCGCTGGAGCCGCAGGACCCCTATCCCCGCGTGAAGGAATTGCGCGCGACGATGCGCGAGGGCGGCATTTCCGACGATGTGCCGATCGTGATGGCCGGCGGCGTCTGGTACCTGCGCGACTGGAACGACTGGATCGACAATCCCGAACTGGGCAAGATCGCCTTCCAGTTCGGCACCCGTCCGCTGCTGACGCAGGAAAGCCCCATCCCGCCCGAGTGGAAGGCGAAGCTGATGGAGATCGAGCAGGGCGAGGTGCTGCTGCACCGGTTCAGTCCGACCGGCTTCTATTCGTCGGCGGTCCGCAACCCGTTCCTCCGCAGCCTCGAAGCGCGGTCGGAGCGGCAGATCGCCTTTTCGACGCAGGAAGCGGGCGACCATGTCTTCCAGCTCGACGTCGGGGTGAAGGGCAGGAATTTCTGGGTGACGCAGGGCGATCTGCTTCGCGCGCGCGAATGGTTCGGCCTCGGCTTCACCGATGCGCTCAAGACGCCGGACAATACGCTGGTCTTCGTCACGCCCGAGGAGAAGGGCGTCATTCGCAAGGATCAGGCGGATTGCATGGGCTGCTTGTCACAGTGCAGCTTTTCGAGCTGGGCCGACAGCGAGACCAACTCGACCGGACGACTGGCCGATCCGCGCAGCTTCTGTATCCAGAAGACGTTGCAGGACATCGCACATGGCGGGCCGACCGACCGGAATTTGATGTTCGCGGGGCACGCGGCCTACAACTTCAAGCGCGATCCCTTCTATTCGAACGGGTTCGTGCCGAATGTGAAGCAGCTGGTCGACCGCATCCTGACCGGGAATTGATGACCGGGCTTTCGGTGGCCCTTTGCGATGCGCTGGCGAGGATGGCCGGCGTGTTGCGGGCCGCGACGAAGCCGTGGTGGGTGATCGCCGGGGCGGCGGTCGCGTTGCATGCCCGGCGGCCGGTCGCGGTGGGCGACATCGATATCCTGATCGGGATCGAGGATGCCGCGCTGATCCGCGAACTGCCCGGCGTCCGGGTCCGCGCACCAGACGATAACGGCCTGTTTCGGTCGCGCTTCTATGCAGCGTTGGAAGCGAATGGCGTCGAGATCGAATGCATGGCGGGCTTCGAACTCCATCGGGCGGGCCGCTGGGAGCCGGTTCAGCCCCGATCGCGGGTAATGATGGACGTCAACGACGGGCTGACGGTGCCGGTGCCCGACAGGGACGAGATGGTGGCAATGCTCATGCGGTTCGGGCGGGAAAAGGACCTCGCCCGGATCGCGCTGCTGAACGGTTGACCGGAGCGGCGTCGTGCCGCCCCGGTCGATCCGCATCAATCGTCGGCGACGGTGCCGACCACCGCGCCGCCGACGCCACCGACTGCTGCGCCCTTTTCGACATTGCCGCCGGTCGCCGCTGCGATGCCGGCACCGCCCGCCGCGCCGATCGCGCCGCCGCGCAACGTCGAACAGGCGGTGAGCGAGCTGCCGGCGGCGAGGGCGAGGGCAATAGTTACGATCTTTTTCATCGGGTTACTCCTGTTTACGCTACGTCCGGCCAATGATTTTGCGCCGCAGGGGTTCCAAACCCGTCCCATTGCAACACAAAGAAACATTACAGGTGCCATTAACCTGCGGCGCGATAGACTGTGCCGCATGAAGTCCGCGCTGATCGTTCGCCACGTTCCCTATGAAGGCTGTGCCGGATACCGTGCCCCGGTGGAGGCGGCGGGATATGCGATCGACCGGATCGACGTGACCGATCCGGCCTTCGCCACCGCCGACCTGACCGCACCCGACCTCTTGATCGTCATGGGTGGGCCGATGGGCGTGTACGATGTCGACGAACATCCATGGATTCCGGGCGAGATCGCATCGCTGTCGCGGCGGCTGGTGGCGGACCGGCCGACGCTGGGCATCTGCCTCGGCGCGCAGATGATGGCGGCGGCGCTCGGGTCCGCTGTGTACAAGGGCAGCGGGTGCGAGATCGGTTTCGCGCCGGTCGACCTGACACCGGACCTGACGAGTCCGCTGCGCCATCTCGCGGGGGTGCCGGTGCTGCACTGGCATGGCGATACGTTCGACCTGCCCGACGGAACCGAGTTGTTGGCGACGACGCCGCGTTATCGGCAGGGGTTCCGGCGGGGACGCAACCTGCTGGCGCTGCAATTCCATGCCGAGATGGGCGAGGATGCGCGGTTTGAGGCGTGGCTCGATTATCTCGATTGCCCAAAGCATCGCGGCAGCCTGACCGAGGAATATCGGACGCTGGGACCGGCGGCGGTGCGGGCGGGGCAGGCGATGATCGGCGAGTGGCTGGCGGGGCTGGAAGGGTAGGTTTTCCGCCAAAGGTCACGAAAGTCACACTTGCGCGGTGTTTGTGTGTTGCATGGCGGCGGTGTCAAAGAGCGGGGGTCTGGCAGGACCGTGAGCGATGTTGGCAGGCATGGGCTTCGTAGGAAAGTATGGAATGGCCCGCTTTGGTGGATAACGGACGTTCTCAGCTAAGGAAGTCGGCTGCTACAGCGCTACACCAAGTATACTCATGTCGGTCATGAAGTAGCTAGGAACTGGCGTCCCGTTTGAGTCGAGTGCGCCTTCGAAACGCGCGTTATCCTGATATGCTTTGCAGAGCGCCGCTGCTTCCGGCGTTCCTTTCGCGGCTCCTAAAACTTGGCAGGATGTCATCGTTCCGTCACCTTCCACCATGAAGCGAACTCGGAAGTGAGACGACTTTAATACCGTCAAGAAGGACTGTATTTTGGGCCAAGTTGGATCTGGTGAGGAAAATGTTTTCATTGCAACGCGACGAGACAGGTTCTTTTCAATCTTGGCATCAAGTCCCCAACCGGTGATTAGATCATCAAGGCATTTGTCCATTGCCGCCATCGGAGAGGTCATCGAGCCAATGAGAACAGTAAGGTCTTGCGCAAAAGCCTTCTTCAAAACCAAGCCGGTGATTTCTCGGAAGCGGCCGTTCCGATCTTCCGCTGGCCATATTGGTAACCGCTGGAACTCTTTATTCCCATCAGGCGTGTTCATCTGAAGGTAAAATTTATTGGTATCTGAAATTGTTCTTAGCGAGGCCGTGGTGAAGCGGGTTAACGTCCCTCCCTCACTAAGTCTGGCATGCGCCGGTGGACCCATCTCGCGGAGCGCCGGATCAGGCAGAAACGCATAGCGAAAGCCACTTTCTCGCGGACGAAGAGGGCCTGTCAGGGATACGACCATTAAACCATCTGGTTCGTATTGCTTCAACTCGAGGCGAACCTTGTTGTCAGCATCGTTAAAGATCCGAACAAGCGCACAGCTTTCCTCGGTATAATCGATCGTCCACGGGCTGCTCGGCTTGACTACGACTGCGCTAGCCGCGCTCGCGGCTGACAGTGACAAAAAGCCGTAAGCAAGTAGAAGTATTGTGGATGCGATTGATCGACTAAGCATAGCTATTGCCCCGCTCAAAAGGTCGTTCGAGTGCCATCCGGCTCGATCGCAGCCTGCGGTAGGTCGCGTTCGGCCGCTCATGATGGGCCATTGTTAGAGGCAGTGGAGGAGTAAGTCGAATATTTGTAATTGGTCGGAAACGGCGCGTTAGCGCCCCTTGCGTCCGCTAATTGCCCGGACAACCGCGAACGTCGCGATCACTACGACGATCGTCGACATCGTGAACGGAATGTAGCGCCACCACGAATTCTCAGTGCCGGGTACCGGATCACCCATAAATCGGCCGAAATCGACAATCAGGGCGACGACACCGGTTAGCGCAGCAAGGATGCAACCCTTCTTATCGTGATCCCCCAGACCGTTGTAACCGTCGCTCATCCGTCGACGATAGCGAACCGTCCAATGTCTGCAAACGAGCGAAAGCGGCCTCTCTACATTCGCCTTACCGCAACCCCTCCAACACCTGATCCGGCGGCCGGTGCCCGTCCGCCCAGACGCGGATATTGGTAATCACCTTTTCCCCCATCGCCACACGGCCTTCCAGCGTCGCCGAACCCATATGCGGGGTCATCACCACATTGGGCAGCGCCAGCAGGCGCGGGTCGATCGCCGGTTCATGTGCCCAGACGTCCAGCCCGGCACCGGCGAGGCGTGCGCCCTCCAGCGCGTCGATCAGCGCCTCTTCGTCGACGATGCCGCCGCGCGAGGCGTTGATGAGATAGGCGTGGCGGCGCAGGCGGGCGATGCGGCGGGCGTCGAGCAGGTTTTCGCTGTCGGCATTGCGCGGGGTGTGGATCGTCAGCAGGTCGATGACGCCCAGCATCTCGTCGAGATCGGCATGCCAGATCGCGCCCAGTTCGGCCTCAGCCACGTCGGGCAGGCGGTGGCGGTTGTGGTAATGGATCGACAGGCCGAAGGCGCGGGCGCGCCGCGCGACCGCCTGACCGATCCGGCCCATGCCGATGATGCCCAGCGCCTTGCCGCCAATGCGGTGGCCGAGCATCCCGCCGGGGCTCCACCCCTTCCACTCGCCCGACCGGACCAGTTTCTCGCCCTCGGCCAGCCGGCGCGGTACGGCGAGGATCAGCGCCATGACCATGTCGGCGGTATCCTCGGTCAGGACACCGGGGGTGTTGGTAACGATGATCCGGCGGGCGCGGGCGGCCTTCAGGTCGATATGGTTCACGCCCGCGCCGTAATTGGCGATCAGGCGCAGGCGATCGGGCGCGGCATCGATCAGCGCGGCGTCGATCGCGTCGGTGACGGCGGGGACCAGCACGTCGCAATCGGCCATCGCGTCGGCGAGTTCGTCGCGGGTAAAGGCATGGTCGTCGGGGCTGAACACCGTGTCGAACAGCGTCGCCATCCGCCCCTCGGTCGCCGCCGGCAGACGCCGCGTCACCTGGACTCGCGGATGGCGGGGCGGGGGAGCGGATACGGTCATGGGTACCGGATTGGCGACTGGGCGAACCTGCGTCAACGGCTTGCGGGCACGGTGCGGTTGCCGATAGAGGCGGGGTTCGGACAAAAGGGGACGATAACATGCGCTTCGCAAGGCGATCGATCGCGGTCGCGTCGATGCTGGTGGTGCTGGCGACCGGATCGGCGGAGGCGCAGCGCCGCAAGCCGCCTTATTACGCGTCGATCGCGGCGGGCGAGGCGCGGATGCGCAGCGGTCCCGGCAAGAATTACCCAACGCAATGGGTGTATCGCCGGGCCGACTTGCCGATCAAGGTCGTCGATATCTATCAGGACTGGCGCCGGGTCGAAGACCCCGACGGTACGCGCGGGTGGTTGCAGGTCGGGTTGCTGAGCGACCGCCGCACCGCCTTTGTAGGGCGCGAGGTGATCGAACTGCGCGCATCGCCGCAATCGGGCGCGGCGGTGGTGTGGCGCGCGGCCCCGGGCGTGGTCGGGCGGCTGTCGCGGTGCAACGGCGCGTGGTGCTTCTTCGACGTGCGCGGGCGCGGCGGCTATGTCGAGCAGGCGCGGCTGTGGGGCGTCGATCCGGGCGAGGCGATGTAAGGAAATCCCTCCGTCGTTCCCGCGCAGGCGGGAATCCATAGACGCTGGCGGTCGGGCAGGAAGCGCGACGTCGGCGTCTATAGGCTCCCGCCTGCGCGGGAGCGACGAAGGGATGGCACGAGGTCCCACTCGGTCAAATTCCGCCATTTACCTACGCCCCCGGGGAAGCGATAACCGTTGATACGATCGACGCGGTTGGATCGCAGGACATACGGGGCAATATGGTCAAATGGTTGATGGGTGCGGCGTTGCTGGCAATGGGTCAGGCCGGCATGGCGAGTGAACCGGCGAAGCCGGGCGACCTGACGCTCGAACGGGTCTTTGCCAGCCCCGACCTGAACGGCGCGGCCCCGCAGAATCTGCGCCTGTCGCCCGACGGCAAATATGTGACGCTGCTGCGCAACCGGGCCGATGAGCGCGAGCGGTTCGATCTGTGGGCGATGGACACGACCACCCGCGAATGGCGGATGCTGGTCGATTCGAAGAAGGTCGGCACTGGTGCCGCCCTGTCCGAGGCCGAAAAGATGCAGCGCGAGCGCGACCGTTCGCTGACCGGCAAGCGCGGTATCCTCGCCTATGACTGGGCACCCGATGGCAAGTCGATCCTCGTGCCGCTCGACGGCGACCTGTATCTCGCATCGATCGACGGTAGCGTCCGCCGGCTGACCAATAGCGAGAGCGGCGAACTGAACCCGGTGGTCAGCCCCGAGGGACGCTATGTCAGCTTCGTGCGCGACCAGAATCTGGTGACGCTCGACCTGAAGACCGGGCGCGAGACGCCGGTCACGACCGAGGGCAAAGATACGGTCCATTTCGGCGAGGCGGAGTTCGTCGCGCAGGAGGAAATGAACCGCCGCACCGGATATTGGTGGTCGCCCGACGACCGGCTGGTCGCGGTCGAACGTTTCGACGAGGCACCGGTCGGCATCGTTACCCGCTCCGCGATCGGGGCGGAGGGCACCAGCATCTATCAGCAGCGCTATCCCAAGGCAGGGACGCCCAATGTGCTGGTCGAGCTCTATGTCATGAAGCCGGACGGGTCGGGCAAGGTGAAGGTCGATCTCGGCCCCGATCCCGATATCTATCTGGCGCGGGTCGACTGGACCCCCGATGGCAAGGCGCTGTTGGTCCAGCGGCAGAACCGGACGCAGACGAAGCTCGACATGCTGCGCGTCGACCCGGCGACGGGGGCGGCGACGATCCTGTTCACCGAGGAAACCGGGCCGAAAAGCTGGGTCAACCTGTCCGACGCCTATCACCTGATGAAGGACGGCAGCCTGATCTGGTCGTCGGAACGCGACGGCTATGCGCATCTGTACCGTTGGAAGGGCGGCAAATGGGCGCAGCTGACCAGCGGCAAGTGGATGGTGTCCGACCTGGCGGGGGTCGACGAAGCGAAGGGCCGCGTCTATTTCCTCGCCAACAAGGACGATGTGCTCGAACGGCAGCTATACCGCGTCGACCTGAAGAAGCCGGGCGTGGTCACGCGGATGACCGAGCCGGGCTGGTCGTACAGCGCGTCGATGGATGGAAAGGCGTTGCGGCTGATCGTGTCGCGCTCCAACCCCGATCAGCCGTCGCAGACCTATCTGGCCGACACCGCCGCCAAGCGGATCGCGTGGATCAACGAAAATGCGCTGACCGGCGATCACCCCTATGCGCCCTATGTCGCCAGCCATCGTCCGACCGAGTTCGGAACGATCAAGGCCGCCGACGGGTCGACGCTGTACTGGAACATGATCACGCCCAGGCTGGAGCCGGGCAAGCGCTATCCGGTGTTCTTCTCGCATTATGGCGGGCCGGGTAGCCAGGTCGTGCGCCGGGCATGGGGCGGAGCGCTGCGCCAGTATCTGGTCGATCGCGGCTGGATCTGGTTCGAGATCGACAATCGCGGATCGCCCGAACGCGGCAAGGCGTTCGAAGACCAGATCCATCAGGCGATGGGCACGGTCGAAGTCGACGACCAGATCGCCGGTGCCGAGTATCTGAAGACGCTGCCGTTCGTCGCGCCGGACAAGATCGCGACCTATGGCTGGTCCTATGGTGGCTATATGACGCTGAAGATGCTCGAAAAGGCGCCGGGTGTGTTCGCGGCGGGGGTATCGGGCGCGCCGGTGTCGCGCTGGGAACTGTACGACACCCATTATACCGAACGCTATATGGGCGATCCGCGTACGGTGCCCGAAGCCTATGCCGCATCGGCGACGGTGGGTGACGCGGCGAAGATCAGCGACCCGCTGCTGCTGATTCACGGCATGGCCGACGACAACGTCGTGCTCGAACATTCGACAGCGATGATGGCGGCGATGCAGAAGTCGGCGACGCCGTTCGAACTGATGCTGTATCCGGGACAGACCCACCGCGTCGGCGGGCCGGGGATCAGCGAACATCTGTGGAAGACGATCCTGAACTTCCTCGACCGGCAAGTCGTCGAGAAGTAACCTCCAAACAGTGTATTGACGCCCGACTTTCCCCACGCCTAGCGTTTCGGCGCATAGGCTTGGGGGAGTCGGGCGATGGGGGAAGTTGCGGGCGGAATCGCACCGGTCACGGGCCGTGCGCGGATCGAGGTGCTGGACGTCCTGCGGGGTCTGGCGATCCTTGCCATCTATTATATGAACGTGACGACGCAGGCGTCGCCGGTCACGATGCTGTTTACCGACTTCCGCTGGATCGGGTGGATGCCGATCGACCGGTTCGCGTGGGGCTTCGTCTCGATCTTCCTCGAAGGGACGCAGCGCGGCGTGCTCGAATTGCTGTTCGGCGCAGGCTTTATGGTGCTGACCGCGCGGGCGATGCGGCCCGACGGGCCGGTGGCGGTCGCCGACCTGTTCTATCGCCGGACGCTGTGGCTGTTGTTCTTCGGGCTGATCAACGTGTTCGTCGTGCTGTGGGTCGGCGATATTCTGACCGTGTATGCGATCGCGTCGCTGTTCCTGTTTCCATTCCGTCTGTTGGGGCCGAAGGCGCTGATGGCGCTCGGCAGCCTGTTCGCGCTGGTCATGGCGGTGGGCGGCGTAACCGAATATGTGCCGCGACTGGCCATGCAGGCGAAGGTCGAACAGGCGCGAGCGGCGCAGGCTGCCGGACGGCCGGTCGCCGCGGAAGACGCCGAGGCGCTGACCGAATGGAACCGGAAGATCGCAAAGCGCGCGCCGAACGAGAAGATGGCCAGGGATCTGATCAAGGAGCGCAAGGCCCATGCCGGGGGCTGGTTGCCCTATGCCCGCTATTACTGGGACGGCTGGATGAAGTTCATGATCGGCAAGGGATTGCTGGCGATGGTCGTCATCGAAGCGTTCTGCACGATGCTGATCGGCGTGGCGCTGTGGAAGTGGCGGATCATCCAGGGCGAACGGACGTCGCGCTTCTATCTGGGGCTGATGCTCGCCACCTATGGATTCGGGCTGACGGCACGGGCGATCGGGGTGGTCGAGATGATGCCGCTGCTGCCGACGGCCAAGACGATCTGGTTCACGCAGGAGGCGGCGCGGATCGCGGTCAGCATCGGCCATGTCGCGGCGGTCAACCTTGCGATGAAGACCGTTGGCGGTACGCGGTTGCTCCATCCGTTCCGCGCGGTCGGGCGGATGGCGTTCTCGGTCTATTTCCTCGAACAGATTATCGGGCTGCATATCCTGTTCGCGCCCTATGGCCTGAACCTGTGGGCGAAGTACGGGCATGCCGGGCAGTTCGCGATCGCGACGGGGGTGATCGTGGTGAGTGCGGTCGCCGCCAATCTATGGGCGCGATGGTTCGCGATCGGACCGCTCGAATGGGCATGGCGCAGCCTTGCCTACTGGCAGCGACAGCCGTTCAGGCGTCGTCCCGATCTGGTCCCGGAGGTGCTGCCGGGGCCGACGCTGGTCCCCGCGTGACTTTACAAAAGGTGCAAAACCGGTATGCCGCGCGCAAGATTTGATCGCGGAGAAGTCAAGTGGGTTATCGGGTAGTCGTCGCCGGGGCGACCGGCAATGTCGGTCGCGAAATGCTCAACATCCTGGCGGAGCGCGAATTTCCGATCGACGATCTGGCAGTATTGGCATCGTCGCGCTCGGCCGGCGACATGGCCGATTTCGGTGAGACCGGTAAGCAGTACAAGATCCAGAATATCGAGCATTTCGATCCGGCCGGCTGGGACATGGCGCTGTTCGCGATCGGCAGCGAAGCGACCGCCGTCTATGCGCCGAAGTTCGCCGCCGCCGGCTGCACCGTGATCGACAATTCGTCGCTGTACCGCATGGACCCCGACGTGCCGCTGATCGTGCCCGAAGTGAACCCGGAGGCGATCGACGGCTATCGCGTCAAGAACATCATCGCCAACCCCAATTGCTCGACCGCGCAGATGGTCGTGGCGCTCAAGCCAATCCACGATGCGGCAAAGATCACGCGCGTGGTCGTCGCCACCTATCAATCGGTGTCGGGCGCGGGCAAGGCCGGCATGGACGAGCTGTTCGAACAGAGCCGCAACATCTTCGTCGGCGACAGCGCCGAGCCCAAGAAGTTCACCAAGCAGATCGCGTTCAACGTGATCCCGCACATCGACAGCTTCCTCGACGACGGTTCGACCAAGGAAGAGTGGAAGATGGTGGTCGAGACCAAGAAGATCCTCGATCCCAAGATCAAGGTCGTCGCGACCTGTGTCCGCGTGCCGGTGTTCGTCGGTCACTCCGAAGCCATCAACATCGAGATGGAAAACGAGTTGTCGGCCGAAGATGCGCAGAAGATCCTGCGCGAGGCACCGGGCGTCATGCTGGTCGACAAGCGCGAGGACGGCGGATACGTCACGCCGATCGAATGCGTCGGCGAATTCGCGACCTATGTCAGCCGCGTACGCGAGGATTCGACCGTCGAGAACGGTCTGGCGCTGTGGTGTGTCTCGGACAATCTGCGCAAGGGTGCGGCGCTGAACGCGGTGCAGATCGCCGAACTGCTGGGACGTCGCCACTTGCGAAAGGACTGACCGTCCGCGCGCGGACACAGTTCGTTACGAAGTACGTGCATATCCTAAAGGGTCGTTAACCGATCGGCGTTAGGATTGCGCATGGATATGGGAAGCGTCCGCGACGATGCCGTGCACCGGGGTGCATGGGAAGCGATCTGCCGGTCGCAGGCGGTGATCGAGTTCGCGCTCGACGGCACGGTATTGTGGGCCAATGACGCGTTCCTCGGCATCATGGGCTATGCCCTGGCCGAGGTTCGCGGACGGCATCACCGCATCTTCTGTCCGTCGGCCGACGCCATATCTCCGGCCTATACCGCATTCTGGCGCAAGCTGTCCGGGGGGGCGTTCGAGGGCGGACTATACCGCCGGGTCGATCGACAGGGTCGGGATGTGTGGCTGCAGGCGACCTATAATCCGGTGCTCGACCGGCAGGGGCGCCCGTCGAAGATCGTCAAGATCGGCACCGACGTGACCCGGCAGATCATATTGGAGCGCGAAGTGCAGGCACGGCTGGACGAGGGCAATCGCTTCCGCACGGCACTGGAGAAACAGACGAACGCGTTGCAGTCAGCGATGACGCAATTGGCGGGGATCGTCGCATCGATCGGCGATATCACTGCCCAGACCCGGCTTGTCGCGCTGAATGCCGCGATCGAGGCGGCGCGGGCGGGCGAGGCCGGCTCCGGTTTCGCGGTCGTGGCGCGCGAGGTGAGATCGCTGGCCGACGACATTCGCGCCGCGACCGAACGCGCGGCAACGATGCTGCGCGACCATGACGGGGCCGTATTGGCGGCTTGAGCGTAAACGCCATGGCATCAGGCGTTAATAGCCCGTGTAGCGTCCGGGCCGGTGCCATGCGATCAGGATGCCGCTGATCGCCGCTGCGCTGAGCGCCGACCATGCGACCTGCACCGGCGCCACCACCGCGAACGACGTCGCGAGAATGCCGAGATCGATCGCGATCTGCGTCCGTCCCGCATTCCAGCCGCGCGTGCGTTGCAGCCACAGCGTCACGACGCCCGTTCCCCCGACCCCGGCATCGTGCCGGGCAAGCGCAAGGATGCCCATGCCGATGACGGTACCGCCGGCGATCGCGGCAAAGGCCGGATGCACCTCGACGATCCGGAACCCATAGCGCGCCATCGTGGAGAACAGCGCGATGCCGGCATTGACCGCGATCGTGCGCACCATGAACCGCGTGCCCATCGCCCGTTTGGCGAACAGAAAGAACGGGATGTTGATGAGTGTGAACAGCACGCCGGTCGGCAGCGGCACCAGATAGGATACGAGCAACGCGATGCCGGCAATGCCGCCCGTGACCAGTCCGGCGGCACGCAGTAATGCCAGCCCGAGCGCGATCATCACGCATCCGACGACGATGGCATAGACGTCTTCGGACCGGCTGTGCGGTACCGCTTCATGGGGCAGGGCAGGGGCGATGGCGTCGATCTCCGGTCAGGCCGGCATCCTCCCCCTGTTGTTCTTTTGTTGCGCCGACACCTATCGCGGATCGGGCAGCAGGTGAAGCGGCTAATTCGGACGCGGGCCATGATCGGAACCCGTGCAGGGTCCATCCTGTTGTGGGGTGGTAACGGAAGGATGTCGCATGGCCGAGATCATGTCGGGCGGATGCCAGTGCGGGCGGATCCGCTATACGGTGACGATCCGCGACGATGACGCCTATCTCTGCCATTGTCGCATGTGCCAGCGCGCGACCGGCGGCGTATCGATCGCGTTCAAGAATGTGGCCAAGCACGACGTGGCGTGGGATCGACGGCCCGATCTGTACGCGTCGTCGCCGATCGCCAAGCGCGGTTTCTGTCGCGACTGCGGGACGCCGATCAGCTTCGAATTTCCCGATGGCGACAACATCGATTTGACGATCGGCAGCTTCGACGAACCGGCACGGTTCCAACCGCACCATCATTTCGGGGTCGAAAGCTGGCATCCGCAATGGCTCGACACACGCGGCCTGCCCGAATATCGCGCGGATGAACATGGCCCCAACGTCGAACGCTGGAAGAACGCACTTGGCACATCCTGAACCCACGACGCATCGCTTCGCCAGTTTCGACGGGGTCGAGATCGCATGGAGCGAACTGGGCGAGGGGCGGCCGGTTGTGCTTATCCACGGCTATTTCAGCGATGCGCAGACCAACTGGATCAAATACGGCCATGCCGCGAAGGTCGCGGCGCTCGGCCGCCGGGTCATCATGCCCGACCTGCGGGCGCACGGGCTGAGTGCGCGGCCGCACGACGCCGCCGCCTATCCACCCGATGCGCTGGCCCGCGACGGCATGGCGCTGATCGAGCATCTCGGGCTGACAGACTATGATCTGGGTGGCTATTCGCTCGGTGCGCGGACAGCGGTGCGGATGGTGACGATGGGGGCGAGCCCAAGCAAACTGGTGCTGAGCGGTATGGGGCTGGAGGGGTTGCTCGATACCGGCCGGCGCGCGGCGCATTTCCGGCGCATCCTGACCAACCTCGGCAGTTTCGAGCGCGGGTCGAATGAATGGATGGCGGAGGCGTTCCTGAAGACCACCGGCGGCGATCCGGTGGCGCTGCTCGGCATCCTCGACACCTTCGTCGATACCTCGCGTGAGCAACTGGCGGCGATCGGTCAGCCGGTGCTGGTGCTGGCCGGCGAAGAGGATGACGACAATGGCAGCCACCGGTCGCTGGCCGACCTGCTGCCCGATGCGCGGCTGGTCGAGACGCCTGGGAATCACATGAGCGCGGTGGTGAAGCGCGAACTGGGCGACGCGATCGCGGCGTTTCTCGCGTAAGTCCTCCCCGGCACGGGGAGGGGGACCAGCGAAGCTGGTGGGAGGGGGTGTCCTGCTCCACCACAGTTGCGTTGCGGGAAGACCTCCTCCACCACCGCTGCGCGGCGGTCCCCCTCCCCGCGAGCGGGGAGGAGTTTTACTTCACCGCTTGCTCATATTGCTCGAGCACCCATTCCTCTTCCTGCGCACTGGCGATCCAGTCCTGCATCCACGGATGGTTGATGAGGGTGATGATGTACCCCATCGCAAAGCGCGGGCAGGGCAGCGAATAGGTGACGATCCGCGTCGCGACCGGTGCGAACATGATGTCCGCCGCGCCGAATTCACCGAACAGGAAGTCGCCGCCATGTCCGAACCGCGCGCGTGCCTGCGCCCATAGTTCGTAGATGCGCGACAGGTCGGCGGCGACATCGTCGTCGGGCTGGGTCGGTTCATAGACCTGGCGGACGTTCATGCTGTGCTTGCGGCGCAGCGGCGCGAAGCCCGAATGCATTTCCGCCGCCATCGACCGCGCCATCGCGCGTGCGGCGGGATCGCCCGGCCAGAATTTGTCGCCGCCCGATTTCTCGTTCAGATACTCGACGATCGCGAGGCTGTCCCACACGACGATCTCGTCACCGTCCCACAGGATCGGGACCTTGCCCGACGACGGCGCGAATTCGTCGCCTTCGCGACGTTTGTCCCAGTCGGCGTCGTACAGCGGCACGACGACTTCCTCGAACGACAGGCCCGACAGCTTGGCCGCCAGCCAGCCGCGCAGCGACCAGGAGGAATAGGCCTTGTTCCCGATGATGAGCTTCAGCATGGAGCCGCTCGTGCCACGTCGCCCGGAGCGTGTCGAGCCATCGGAACTGCGCCCGAAACGATCCGTTGCCGATCGTATGGCGGATAACGACAAAAGCGGGGACCCGCACAATGTCGGCGATGTGCTCGACCGGTTGCAGAAGCTCGGCGAGCACGCCGGCGGGGAGCGGGTTCGGCTGGGCGATATGCTCGAAGCGATGGGCCACCGTGCCTATGGACCGTTCCTGATCGTGTTGCCGATGATCGAGATTTCGCCGGTGGGAGGCATTCCGGGGCTGCCGACTGCGCTGGCGGCGGTGTTGGCGCTGCTCGCGGTCCAGCTGGTGCTGGGCCGCGAGCATTTGTGGTTGCCCGGTTTTCTCGCCGATCGCGGGATGACGGGCAGGAAGCTGTTGATGGTCGTCGACAAGGGGCGACCGATCGCCAAACGCCTCGACCAATGGTTTCATAACCGGCTGCCGGCGCTGACCAAGGGGCCAATGGTGAAGGTCGCCGGGGTCGCGGTGATCCTGTTATGCCTGACCGTGCCGCCGCTGGAATTGCTGCCCTTTGCCAGCACTGCGCCCATGGCGGCGATTATGGCGTTCGGCATCGCGCTGCTGGTGCGCGACGGGGTGCTGATGATCGTGGCCTGTGCGCTGTCGGTCGGCGCGGTGGCGCTGGGGGCGGGGTTGTTCGCGTCGAAGCAGGGGTAGCTGACCCGTCATCCGGGCAAAGGCCGGAATGACGGGAGGGTTAGCCGATCGACTCGATGACTGCCGCGCGCAGTTCGGCGATGCCCATGCCCTTTTCGCTCGACGTCGAGATGACGTCGGGATGCGCGGCGGGGCGCTTGCGGACTTCGTCGCCGACCGCTTCGTATACCGCTTCCAGTTCGGTCGCCTTGATCTTGTCGGTCTTGGTCAGGACGATGCGATAGCTGGTCGCTGCCTTGTCGAGCATTTCGAACACGTCGCGGTCGACATCCTTGATGCCGTGGCGCGAGTCGATCAGCACCAGCGTCCGCTTCAACACCTGCCGCCCGCGCAGATAGTCGTTCACCAGATAGCGCCACTTGCGGACCATGTCCTTGGGCGCCTTGGCAAAACCATAGCCGGGCATGTCGACCAGCCGCAGTTTCAGCGGCGTGCCGATGTCGAAGAAGTTCAGCTCCTGCGTCCGCCCCGGCGTGACCGAGGTCCGCGCCAGCGAGGTGCGGCCGGTCAGCGCGTTAAGCAGAGACGATTTGCCGACGTTCGACCGGCCGGCAAAGGCGATCTCGGGCACGTCGGGGCTGGGCAGATGCTCCAGCGCCGGCGCGGACTTCAGGAACTGGATCGGTCCGGCAAAGATCTTGCGCGCCGCTTCGATCTGGTCGGGATCGAAGCGGTCGTCGCCCGGCGGCGGGGGTGGCAGGTCGTTCACTTCGCGGCCGCCTGCTTGAGCGCCGGATGCCGCGCATAGAGCAGTTGCTGTTGCGCGATGGTCAGCAGGTTCGACGTGATCCAGTAGACCTGCAGCCCGACCGCGAACGGGGCCATGATGAACATCAGCACCCATGGCATCAGACCGAAGACCTGCTTTTGCATATCGTCCATCGGTGCCGGGTTCAGCTTGAACTGGAAATACATCGAGATACCGAGCAGCACCGGCACGACGCCGATCGCGAGGAAGTGCGGCAGGGTGAAATCGAGATAGCCGAACAGGTTCAGGATCGTCGCCGGATCGGGAGCCGACAGATCCTTGATCCAGCCGACGAACGGCTGGTGCCGCATCTCGATGGTCAGCAACAGCACCTTGTACAGCGCGTAGAAGATCGGAATCTGGATCAGCGTCGGCAGACAGCCGGCGACCGGATTGACCTTTTCCTCCTTGTACAGCTGCATCATCTTTTGCTGCAGCTGCGGCTTGTCGTCCTTGTACCGCTCCTGCAACGCCTTAAGCTTCGGCTGGATGGCGCGCATCGCCGCCATCGACGCGAACTGGCGCTGGGCGATCGGGAACATCAGCCCTCGGATCGTAACCGTCAGGAGGATGATCGCGACGCCGAAATTGCCCACCAGACGGAACAGCCAGTCGAGATAGACGAAGATCGGCTCCTCGACGATGCGGAACCAGCCCCAGTCGATCGAGCGCGAGAAATAGGGCACACCCTGCGCCTCGTAGGCGTTGAGCAGCTTGTTTTCCTTGGCACCTGCAAAGAAGCGGACGCTCTGTGTCAGCGCCTGCCCCGGCGCGAGCGTCGCCAGCGTCGGCGAACGATAGTCGGCCTGATGCCGCTGGTCGCCGCCCTTGAGCGTCAGCGTGTGCTGTACGCCCTGATCGGGGATCAGTGCGGTCATCCAGTAATGGTCGGTGAAGCCGATCCAGCCGCCCTTGGTGGCGAATGTTTCGGGCTTCTCGTCGATATCCTTGTAGTTGACGTCGAACTTCACGCCGTTGCCTGCTTCGTAGACCGGGCCGACCTGGATCGTCATCGTATCCTTGTCGACCGGCGCGCCGCGGCGGCTGAGCAGGCCGTAGGTCGCGACCTGGATCGGCTGCGGTCCGGCATTGGCGACGCTCTGGCGTACGGTGAACATATAGCCGTCATCGACCGAAATTTGCATCTGGTACCGCTGCGTGCCGACCGTAGTCGACAGCGTGACCGGGGTCTGCGGGGTCAGCTTGGTACCGCTGGCGGTCCATTGCGCGTCGGCGGGCGGGGCCGACACGCCGGTGCCGCTCCAGCCGAACTGCGCGAAATAGGCGTCGACGGTGCCCGACGGCGACAGCAGCCG
Organism: Sphingomonas sp. Leaf67; assembly: GCF_001421965.1. Classification (GTDB taxonomy): domain Bacteria; phylum Pseudomonadota; class Alphaproteobacteria; order Sphingomonadales; family Sphingomonadaceae; genus Sphingomonas. The sequence continues at coordinate 466,476 of NZ_LMLP01000001.1, read as the reverse complement.
GACCGGAGGCGAGTTCGCGTCGATCGTTTCCTTGTGCTTCACCAGCACCAGATCGTCGATCCGCCCGCCGCGCAGGTTGATCGATCCGCGCACGGCGGGCGTTTCGATCGGAATGCGCGGGGTTTCGCGCAGCACGAGCGCCCGGTCGCGAATCGCGTTCGCGGTGTCGGCGGCCGGGTCGGTCGCCGGATTGGCGACGGGCTTGCTCTTCCCGTCCTCCAGCTTCGTCACCGGCGGATTGGCAGCCGGAAAGAAGTGGTTGGCGATATACGGCCAGCCGAACAGCACCAGCGCAGCCAGTACCGCGAACAGCAGGAAATTCTTCTGGTCGTTCTTCACGCGAAATCCTCAGGCTCTAAGGCACCGGGTCGTGGCCGTGCCCGCCCCAGGGATGGCAGCGCGCGATGCGTTTCGCGGCCAGCCAGCCCCCCTTTGCCGCGCCATAGCGGGCAATGGCGGTGATTGCATAGGCCGAACAGGAAGGTTGATAGCGGCAGGAGGGCGGCAGGATCAGCGACGGCCCCAATTGCCACGCGCGCGCGCCCAGCATCAGCAGGCGCGCGGCGATGCCCGGCGGGGGCGATTCGCCGTCGCCGGTCACCGCCGTACCTTGCGCAATGCCTTGGTCAGATCAGCCTTCAGATCGTCGAAGGGGCGTTCGATGCCGCTTGCCCGCCCGATCAGCACGTGATCGGCACCGGCGACGCCCATGTCGGGCAGCATTTCGGCGGCAAGCGCGCGAAAACGCCGTTTCATCCGGTTGCGGACGACGGCGTTTCCGACCTTCTTCGATACGGTGATGCCGATTCGCATCGCATTGGGCGATTCGACCAGTTCGTCCGCACGGCGCTGTCGCACCAACAGGACGAAGCCGGGCATGGGCGCCCGGCGTCCTGCATTCGCCGCCAGATAATCCCGGCGGCGAAGCATCTTGGTTAGGCCGACAGCTTCTTCCGACCGCGCGAGCGGCGGGCGCGGATCACGTTGCGGCCGCCCGGCGTCGCCATGCGCGAGCGGAAGCCGTGACGACGGGCCCGTACCAGGTTGCTCGGCTGAAAAGTCCGCTTCATCACTCATTCCCCGGGTATTCAAACTGCTAGAACGTAAAAAGCCGCCAGTGACGGCGGCCGCGTGACGAGCCCCTTAGCGATGCACCGCCTCCAAGTCAACGGAGGACAGGACAGTCTCCGCGCGCAGTCGCCGCCGTTTGGCACTGGGACGGCGCAGCGCCCGGTCCGACATCGCGCGCAGTCGCGGGAAGCGGCGCATGGTCCGCGCGAAGCGGCGGCGCGCCCGGCGGGAGTTGCGCAGGATCAGCGCCAGCCCGGCCGCGAAGGTGAAGATCCCGACCGGTCCCGGCAGCACCGCGACGACCGGCGTCGCGAGGATCAGCAAGGCACCGAGCGCCAGGAGGAGGATCTGCATGATAGGTTGCCATGCCACCCGTGTGTTGCCGGTTCAAGACGCCTGCGATGTCCTGTCGCTTGACCGGGCCGACCTGATGCGGGACACGCCGTGCAAGGGGAACAGGGGCATTCATGGTCGCGATCGTATCGACGGCGGCGTATCTCGGGCTGGAGGCGCGGCGGGTGGAGGTGCAGGTGCAATTGGCACCGGGCGTCCCCGCGTTCGTCGTGGTCGGGCTGGCCGACAAGGCGGTGGGCGAAAGCCGCGAACGGGTGCGCGCCGCGATCGCCGCGATCGGGCTGGCGCTGCCGCCCAAACGCATCACCGTCAATCTGTCGCCGGCGGACCTGCCCAAGGAAGGATCGCATTACGACCTGCCGATCGCGCTCGGCCTGCTGGCGGCGATGGGCGTGGTCGATGCCGAGGGGCTGGCCGACTTTGTCGTCGTCGGTGAGTTGAGCCTCGACGGGCGGATCGCGGGATCGCCCGGCGTGCTGCTGGCGGCGATGCTGGCAAGCGGCGAGGGGCGTTCGCTGATCTGCCCGGCCGAACAGGGGGCGGAGGCGGCATGGGCCGGCACGCCGGTGATCGCGGCACCCGATCTGCTGTCGCTGCTGAACCATCTGAAGGGCGAACAACTGCTCGGCAATCCGCAGCCCGGCGGCGCGGAGGACGCATGGAGCGGCAACGACCTGCGCCAGGTGAAGGGGCAGGAGACGGCCAAGCGGGCGCTGGAGATCGCGGCGGCGGGCGGTCACAACCTGCTGATGGTCGGCCCGCCGGGCGCGGGCAAGTCGCTGCTGGCGTCCTGTCTGCCGGGCATCCTGCCGCCGCTCGATGCGGCCGAGGCGCTGGAAGTGTCGATGGTCGCGTCGGTCGCGGGGTCGCTGACCGGCGGGCGGATGACGCGGGTGCGGCCGTTCCGAACGCCGCACCACTCGGCGTCGATGGCGGCGCTGACCGGGGGCGGGCTGCGGGTGAAGCCGGGGGAGATCAGCATGGCGCATCTGGGCGTGCTGTTCCTCGATGAGCTGCCCGAGTTTCAGCGCGCGGTGCTCGATTCGCTGCGCCAGCCATTGGAGACGGGGCAGGTCAGCGTCGCGCGCGCCAACGCGCATGTGACCTTTCCGGCGCGGGTGCAGCTGATCGCGGCGATGAACCCGTGCCGTTGCGGGCATCTGGGCGATCCGGCGCTCGCCTGTGCTCGGGCGCCGCGCTGTGCCGCCGATTATCAGGCGAAGGTCTCTGGACCGCTGCTCGACCGGATCGATCTGGCGATCGAAATGGCAGCGGTGAGCGCCGCCGATCTGGTCCTGCCGCCGCCGGCCGAAGGATCGGCGGAGGTCGCGGCGCGCGTCGCACGGGCGCGGTCGGTGCAGCGCGAACGCTATGCCGCAACCAGCGTGCGGACCAATGCCGAGGCGGACGGCGGCGTGCTGGAACAGGCAGCGGTGCTCGACGTGGCGGCGCGGGCATTGCTGGCGCAGGCGGCGGAAACGATGCGGCTGTCGGCGCGCGGGTTTCACCGCGTGTTGCGGGTCAGCCGGACGATCGCCGATCTGGCAGGCGCGGACGGCGTGGGTCGGGCGCATGTCGCGGAAGCGCTGAGTTACCGGCGGCGGGCACCGGTCAATTGAAGCATTGCGCCAGCGCCGCGTTGCGACGCTTGCTACATCGTAACGAAGGGGAATTGTGATGGAATGGATGCTGCTGCCCTTGAAACGGTATTTCGAGGTGCGCGGGCGATCGCGCCGGATGGAATATTGGATGTTCTCCCTGTTTTCGGCGCTGGTCGGCGTGGTAGCGACGATCATCGATTCTGTGTTTGGTTTTGACATGGAGTCCACCGGACCGGTCGGCGGCATCAGCAGCATCGCACTATTCATTCCGGGGCTCACGGTCGCGTTTCGTCGGCTGCACGATACAGATCGTTCGGCATGGTGGATGTTGCTGGTGTTTCTGCCAATCATCGGCTGGATCTGGCTGTTCGTCCTGTTCGTCACCGACGGGACGCCCGGACCGAACCGCTTCGGCGCGGATCCCAAAGACCCTTACGGAAGCGTCGATATCGATCAGGTCTTTTCCTGACGGTTGCAGGGGCGTTTCGCTTGCGCTAACGGACCGCTGCGTGCCCCTGTGGTGAAATTGGTAGACGCGTCCGACTCAAAATCGGATTCCGAGAGGAGTGCTGGTTCGAGCCCGGCCAGGGGCACCAATTTCGCGAGTGCCGGGTACCTCGCCCGGCATCGACGGACGATCTGCCAGGATATGGTCGTCATGAACGAAGATGAATCGTCCGTCGAACGACCGCGCCGCCACAGCGTGATCCTGAACGCTCGGATCGAAACCCACGGTCAGGTCGTCGAATGTCGCGTCCGCAACCTGTCCGAAACGGGCACATGCATCGACAACCTTGCCGATCTCGCCGCCGGCGACCGGGTATTGATCACCATGGGTACGGTCCACCATGTCGAGGCGACCGTACGCTGGGTCGATAACGGCCGCGCCGGGCTGCATTTCGAGGGCGTGACGGTCGACATCGCCGCTGCCCGTCGTCCGCGCGGAACGGTGGTGCCGGCGTCGCGCACGGTCGCGGGCTGGCTGGACAATATCCACAGCCCCTATCGGCGCGGCGAATAGCGCCCGTCCACCGACGCCCGGGTCACGCGCCGCTGCGGCAATACAGATCGAGAAACTGCTGATGCGTCGGCAACGCCGCCACCCGGGCCGCGATCCCGTCGTTCAGGTCGCGCAGCACGGCGGCCAGTTGCCCCGGCGGCATCATTTTTGCCAGCGGGTGATGGGCCGCCGGTTCCAGCCGCTGGCCCAACATCACCTGCAGCCATGATCCGACGCGGAACAGGTCGTCGGCCGACTGATAGGCATGCGCCCCTTGCGCAAACAGCGCGATGCGTTCTGCCAGCGTGTCGGGCGGCGCGATCTCGCGCCGTTCGCGCCAGAAGGGTTCGGGCCGCTGGTTCAGATGATAGTGCAGCAGCACGAAATCGCGCACCGCCTCGATCTCGCGGCGCGACTGTTCGTTGAAGCGCGCCCGTGCCGCTTCGCCCGGATGGCCGAACGGCAGCAACTGGACGAGGCGGGTGAGCGCGATCATCACCATATGGATACTGGTCGATTCGAGCGGTTCGACGAATCCGCTCGACAGGCTGATCGCCACGCAATTGCGTTCCCATGTCGTCAGCCGCCGCCCGGTGCGGAACCGGATCAGCCGCGGCTCGATCAACGTCTGCCCCTCGACCGACGCCAGCAGCCGGTCGCGGGCGGCATCGTCGCTCAAATGGCGCGAACTGTAGACCAGCCCGTTGCCGACCCGGTGCTGGAGCGGGATCTGCCAGCGCCAGCCGGCGTCGTGCGCGATGGCGCGGGTATAGGGCGGGGCGGGGCCGGTCGCGACCGTCTGCACCGCCAGTGCGCGATCGGTCGGCAGCCAATGGCCCCAATCCTCGAACCCTACGCCCAGCGTCTGTTCGATCAGCAGCGCGTGGAACCCGGTGCAATCGAGGAACAGGTCGCCCGCGACGCGCCGTCCGTCGGCCAGCACCAGCGCGGCGATGTCGCCGCTCTCGCCCGCGCGTTCGACGCGGGCGATCTTGCCCTCGACCCGGGTAAGCCCCTGCGCTTCGCTGCGGGTGCGCAGATAGGCGGCATAGCGTCCGGCATCGAAATGATAGGCATAGTTGAGCGGCGCGTCGGGCCCGGTCGCGAATCGACCCGCCTCGGCAGCCTCGTGTTCGAGGCAATAGGCGCCGATCGGTCCCGCCGCGCCCTGCGCCCGTGCCTCCAGCCAGAAATGCTGGAAATCGCCCATCCAGGTCGATCGACCGACCTCACCGAACGAATGGATGTAGCAGTCGCCCGCCCGCGCCCAGTTTTCGAACGCGATGCCCAGTTTGAAGCTGGCCCCGGTCGCGCCCATGAATTCGGCTTCGTCGAGACCGAGCAGCGCGTGAAACGAACGGATGGTCGGGATCGTCGCTTCGCCGACCCCGACCGTGCCGATCGCTTCGGATTCGACCAGCGTCACCTCGACCAGCGACGACAGCTGCCGGGTCAGCAGCGCGGCGGCCAGCCACCCCGCTGTGCCGCCGCCCGCGATCACGATCCGCATGCGCGTCATCGGTTCAGCCTTTGCAACAGGCGCGCGCGCAACCGGCGGGCGGCGGGTTCGTCGAGCGGGGCGAGGTCGCCCTGGATCGCGGCGGGCAGATGCGCGCGCGCTTCCTCCCCGCCGCTCCACACATAATGGTCGAACATCGCCGCCCACGCCGCCCGCTCCGCCGCCGGGCGCTCACGCAGCGACAGCAGCGCGTGGAGCAGGGTGGTCATCGGGCTGTCGGCAAAGGCGGGAGCGTCGTTCCACCAATAGTTGATCATGGCGTTGAACGGCGACAGTGCCTCGACATTGTGCCACCACAAAGCCGGGTAGAAGAGCACGTCGCCCGGCTCCAGCTCCGCAACCTGCGCATGCGCCAGCGCCTCGGCAAAGCGCGGGAAACGGTCGTGATCGGGCGCGCGCAGATCGACCATGCTGACCACCTGTCCGCCGGGCGTCGGTTCGAGCGGCCCGGGATAGAGGTTGGCGACCTGATCGGGCGGGAACAGGGTGAAGCGCCGCCGCCCGACCATGCACGCGGCCAGATTGTTCGACATGTCGTAATGCGTCGCGGCGGTCGTGCGGTTGCCGATCCAGATGCTGACCATCGGCGTGGGCGTCCCGGCGGGCCATGGCAGGTCGTTCTCGCCGCGCAGTCCGGGCAGATACAGGTCGAGGTCGGTCGACCCGACATAGATGGCGGGGGCGGCGGGATCGTTCCGTCCACCGACGATGCGGTCGAGACAGGCGGTCAGCCCGACCCGGTTCGCATCGAAATTGAACCCGCTGCAATCGTCGCGGTAGAAGAACCGCCCGCCCATCGCCGCATCGCCGGTAAAGGCGACGACCGGCCGCCCGCCATCGAACCGCTTGAGATAGGCGATGGCGGCATCCGGGCCGTCGCGCCCCGCTGCGACCAGCGGCCAGCCGGCGGCAAGGCCGCGCAGCACCACCGGCTCGTTCGCCGCGACCAGCGCCGCCGGCGACCAGTCGCCCGTGCGCGCCGCCTCGATCGACCGGACGACGCGCGGGTGGGTCATGCGGCGTACCGCCGTTGCCGCCGCTCGATCAGCCGCGGGATATTGTCGAGCGACGCCGACGCCATGAACGCGGCGCGCAGCGCACCGCTACGATGCAGCGTCGCCAGCGTTTCGGCATCCAGCGTATCGAGCCGGTCGTCAGCGACGACGAGGATCTCGGCGATGGCACAGGTCTGGCCGTCGCCCAGATCGACGTCGATCGCGGTCGGGCGCAGCAATCCGGCTGCCTCCCATGCGGCGAAGAGGGGGGCGTTGATCGCCTGCCCCTCGCGAATGACGCCCAGCACTGCTTCGACATGCGCGAGATAGGGCGCAGTGCCGCCATGGCGCAGATAGAGCGACTCGCCCGAACCGTCGCGCCGCACGCGCGGATCGTCGAGGTCGATGCGCACACCCGTTCCCGACGGATCGGCGACGAACGGTCCGCGCTGGCGGACGGCGGGAATATAGCTTGCCGACCAGCCGCCGTCGGAACCGAGAAACAGATTGTCGTCAGGGTCGAGCCCGAGCAGCGCGACGGCATAGATGCCGCCACGATCGTCGCGCCTGAACAGGATCGGATAGTCGCGCTGCGCCGCCTCGAACTCGTTGGGGAACAGGAGCACCTGATTCACCGCATCGCCATGCGCGGCGTCGTGCACCACCGTGACGGTCAGGTCATGATGGTCGACATTGTTGAGCAGCACGGGGTTGGGCATCGCGATCCTCGGGGCAGGGTGCCGCCACGTTATGAAGAAGCGGTGGCAAGGGAAAGAGCCGTTCGGCAGTCCGAACGGCCCTTTCCAGTAACTTGACCGCGATCAGAAGCGGTAGCGGGCGCCGAGCAGGAAGCGGGGCTTCAGTTCCTGCGCGAACACTAGCGCGTTGCGATCGCGTCCGTACTGCACCAGCGGTTCGCTGGTCAGGTTCACGCCCTCGATCGACAGCGCCATGCGGTCGTTCAGGTCGTAGCTGATGTTGAAGTCGAGCGTGCCGAACGGCGCGACGAACAACGGGTTGCGGCTGTCGCCCTGGTTGGTTGCGGCAAGGAACTTGTCGCGCCAGTTGTACGACACGCGCGCCGACAGCCCGCTCTTGTCATAGATGATCGAGCCATTGGCGCTGTCGCCAAGCCCCGTCAACGCGAACACGTTGACGCTGGGGTCGGCGGCGATGTCGGCATTCACGTCGCCATACACTTTGGTATACGACGCCTGCACGCCGAACCCGGTGTTGCCAAAGAAGTGCTGCCCGGCCAGTTCGAAGCCATAGATATGGCCGTCGCGGTTATTGACCGGCTGCGACACCGCGAAGTCGTAGAGCGGGTCTTGTCCATTGGCGAAGATGTCGACCGATTGCAGGATGCTGTTGACGTAATCCTGGTTCAGCGCGCCCGCTGCGTTCCGGTTCGCCTGGAAATTGGCGTCGGCCTGGGCGGTATTGCCGCCGTTCTGGCTGAGCAGCGCGGTGTAGGTGAACAGGTTGACGTCGCTGAGGTCGGCACCCAGCGCGCGCAGCCGGTCGGCCGCCGTGCCCGATCGCGTGCCCGCTGCCCCCGACGACGGATCGCGCAGGTCGAACAGGCTGCGGTTGAAGACGCCGGTGCCGATGAAGTTGCGCACTCGCTTGTCGAAGAAACCGAGCGAGACATAGCTCGACGGCTTGTAATACCATTCGACCGACACGTCGAAGTTATCGGAAACCAGCGGCAGCAGCCCGGCATTGCCGGAGGTGCCGGTCGGACGACCGCCCAGCGCCACCGGCCGGGTCGGCGCACCTGCCGTGGTCGATGCGAACAGGTTGCCGTAATCGGCGCGGGCGAGGGTGCGGCTGGCGGACGCACGGGCGATGAAGTTGTCGAACACCTCGATATTGAAATCGACCGCCGGCAGCAGGTTGGTGTAGCTGCCACGCTGCGTCACCGTCGACGCGGACGACGAGATGACCGACGAGAAGTCGTTGTCGGCATCCCATTTGATCGCCGACGGGATCGCCTGCAACGCGGTCGAGCGGACCTTGGTCTCTTCGTACCGGGTGCCGAACACCAGGTTGGCGGTGCGCCCGGCGATCTCGCCCTTCCACGTGATCTGGCCGTACACGCCCCAGATCTTTTCGCCGACGCTATCGAAATCATTGGCGGTCGTGTTGATCGGGTTGGCGGCATAGAAGTTCGAGAACAGGTCGTTCAGCACGACCGCATTGCCGCGGAACGCCGTCCGCTTCACGTCCGCCGGGCTGAACGTGTCGAATTTGCAGTCGAGGCAGAAAGTCTTGACGACGTTCGACGCCAGCCGTTGCACGATGCCCGGATCGGTAATGCCCCAGTCGCCGAGCTGCTGCTGCGTCTGCACCCGCGCGCTGGTCATCTGCGCATCGGTATAGGTGCCGCCGAAATCGAACCGGCTACCGCCGCCCAGATCCCAGCCGAGATCGGCGCGACCGCCATTGATCCGCTGCCGCTGGGTCGCGGTGTTGGTGCGCGCGATCTGCGTGCCGAGGTCGCCGATGTCGAGGACGCCGTTGCCGTTGCCGTTGATCGTGTCGTTGATCGTCTGCGTCACCTGCGGGAAGCCGGTGCTATAGTCGATCGCCTGGCTGCTGATGACCGGCGCGCCGAGCGACACCAGCGTCACCGACGTGCCGTTGGCGGCATCCGGCGTCGACTTCGACACGGCATGATAGCCATCGAGGTTCAGCGTCAGATTGTCGGTCATCTCCCACTTGCCGTTCAGGCCGTAGGATTGCAGCTGGGTCTTGGTCGCGCGGAATTGCTGTTCGAACCCCTGATCCTTTACGCCGTTGATCGATTCCGCGATGAAGTCGGGCGTTGCGATCACGTCGTTGCCGTTGAAGCGGATCTGGCCGAACGGGCGGTTGAACCAGTTGGTCTGCTCGCTGCGCTGCTCCTCCAGCCGGTTCTGCGCGAACAGCGCGTCGGCGGTGAAGGTCAGCCGGTCGGTCGGGGCGAGTTGCAGCACCGCCTGCCCGTTGATGCGCTCGCGCTTGTTCTCGGAGAACTGGTAGCGGCTGTCGTTCGGGATCAGCGCGAAAGGGGTGGTCGGCCGGTTCTCGATCTGCGTCTGCCCGTTCACATACGGGCCGGCGGGGTTGAGGACGTTGGCGGTCGGTACCACGGTGAAATAATTGGGCGCGCTCTGTGCCGAGGTGCTGTCGCGCCGTTGATAGCTGCCGAACACCGACAGGCCGATGCTGCGCGAGTCGTTGCGCCAGCTGAGCAGCCCAGACACTTCGGGCAGGACGCGGGCGCCTTCGCCGGCATTGGTGCTGACGTCGTGCAGCGCCTTCACGCCGAACGACCCGGTGACGCCGGTTTCGCGCGAATCGAGCGGCTTGCGGGTGACGACGTTGATCGCCGCGCCGATGCCGCCCGACGGGATCGCGGCGCGGCCGGTCTTGTAGACCTCCAGCGCCGATACGCCTTCGGACGCGAGATTCTGGAAATCGAACGAGCGGCCGGTGCCGCGTGCGAAGTCGCCCGCGCCGCTGGTGTCGACGTTGGAGGCGGGCAACTGACGCCCGTTCAGCGTGACGAGGTTGAACCCGCCCGAGAAGCCGCGGACCGAGACCTGCGAGCCTTCGCCGTTGACGCGGTTGATCGATACGCCGGTGATGCGCTGCAGCGACTCGGCAAGGTTGGTGTCGGGGAACTTGCCGATATCCTCGGCCGAGATCGCATCGACGACGCCCGCCGAGTTGCGCTTGATATCGATCGCGCGGTTCAGCGACGCGCGGATGCCAGTGACGACGATCTCGCCGCCATCTTCCTGCACGGGGTCCTGACCGGTCGGCTGGGCGATGCTTCCCGCCGTGCCTTCGGTCGCGCCCGGCTGGGCATTGGTGGCGGTATCGGTGGTCTGTGCGGCGGCGATGCCCGGTGCGACGGACAATGCGGCGAGCGCAATGGTCGAGGACGTGCGCGCGAGCGTGCGAAGAAGGTGGCCCTTCATACGGAATCTCCCCTAAGTGGTTCTGACGGTTCAATCCGTCCATCATTCTCGCCGGATGATCCGGCTGTGGTAACGCTACCAATCTGTCCAGCGTTGTCAATGCGCGAACGGTGTGATTCGCCGCTGCTAAGATATTATCTTGTATTCTTTTTTGGTCGGGATTGATGTCCTGTGTGCGGCGGGAACGGCGCATTCCCGACGTTAACCGTAAGTTATCGCCTCACCGCTACTACCCGTGGATCGATACGACAGCGCGTCCGTGCGGAAGCGTTTCGGGGGGGAGCAGGTTGACGATGAGATGGTTCAGCAAGGACGCACCGATCCGCACGAAATTCCTCGTCATGGGGATCGTGTATGTCGCGTTGATGTGCGTCCCGTTCGTCACGACGGTGCTGGCCGTCAACGAGACGCTGTCCGAACCGGTGTTGCTGGGCATCACCAGCGCGACCGTCATCGTTGCCATCGTGCTCGGCGTTCTTTTCCGTAACATCGTCTGCGGACCTTATGTCGGCACGGTCGAACGGATGGAGGGGCTCGCGCAAGGCGACCTGACCACGCCGATCGGCTTCGCCGACCATAAGGACTGTGTCGGTCGCATGTCGCGGGCGATGGAAGTATTCCGCGAGAACGGCCGGGTGGTGAAGGAAGCGGCGGCCGCGCAGCAGCAGGTGGTCGGTTCGCTGGGGCAGGGGCTGTCGCGTCTAGCCGCCAGCGACGTTACCTATCGCATCGAACAGAGTTTCCCGTCGGATTACGAACGCCTCCGCATCGATTTCAACGCGGCGATGGACGCGGTGTCCGAAGTATTGTCGGCCGTGCGCGATGCGACCAGCGGTATCAACAACGGAGCCAACGACATTCGTCAGGCATCCGACGACCTGTCGCAGCGCACCGAGCAACAGGCCGCCAGCCTTGAAGAGACCGCCGCGGCGATGGACCAGATCACCAGCACGGTGAAGGAAACCGCCACCGGTGCCAGCCGCGCCAACATGGTGGTCATCGAAACCCGCGACGAAGCCGAACAGTCGGGGGACGTCGTCCGCCGCGCGGTGGAGGCGATGAACGGCATCGAGCGCGCCTCGGGCGAAATCGGCGACATCATCAGCGTGATCGACGGGATCGCGTTCCAGACGAACCTGCTGGCGCTGAACGCCGGTGTCGAAGCGGCGCGGGCCGGCGATGCGGGCAAGGGCTTTGCCGTCGTCGCCAGCGAAGTCCGGGCACTCGCCCAGCGGTCGGCCGATGCGGCCAAGGACGTGAAGTCCAAGATCACCGCTTCTTCCGAACAGGTCGCCATGGGCGTCGAACTGGTCAGCGAGACCGGCAAGGCACTGCAACGGATCATCAACCGCATCGGTGAGATCAGCACGCTGGTCGGCACCATCGCCACCTCGGCCGATCAGCAAGCGACCGGCCTCCAGCAGGTCAACACCGCCGTCGGCGAGATGGACGGGGTGACGCAACAGAATGCGGCGATGGTCGAACAGGCGAACGCTGCTGCCCGGACCCTTGCCGAAGAGGCACAGGAGCTCGCGCGACAGGTCGCCCGCTTCACGGTCGACAGCGGCAGCTACCGCGGCGGCATGAGCATGGGCGGGGGCGGCCATGTCCAGCAGATGCCGAGCGCGGTGCACCGCCTGCAAGCCCGCGCCGCGCAGGTCGGCCGTGAGATCGCCCGCGGATCGCGCAAGAAGGTCGCTGTTGGCGGCGGTGGCGGAGCCGCTGCGGCTGCACCGGTCGTCAACGAAGACGACTGGTCCGAATTCTGATCGCTCCGGCGACCCACGTCTTTTCCGAACAGGAATTTCCGATGCCTATCGTACTCGCTCCCGTGCTCGACACCGCCGCCGCCGCTCCGCTTCGGCTGACGCTGCGCGCCGCGATCGACACCGGTCAGTCGATCATCCTCGACGCATCCGCGGTCGAGCGGATCGGGCAGGCCTGCCTGCAGATCCTTGCCGCCACCGAAGCGGCGGCGGACCTTGCCGGCCTCGATTTCCGCGTCGTCGGTGCCAGCCCCGCCTTTGCCGACATGGCCACGCTGGCCGCGCTCGACACCCTTCTCGCCGCCTGATTCCGGAGCGAACCCATGGACCTCGACGCAATCCAGCAGATCTTCTTTCAGGAGTGCGAGGAAGGTCTCGCCGCGATGGAAGGCAATTTCGCGTTGCTGCGCGACGGCGACCGCGATTCGGAAACGATCAACGCCGTCTTCCGCTGCGTACATTCGATCAAGGGCGGGGCAGGGGCGTTCGGTCACGAACGTCTGCAGGCCTATACCCATCAATATGAAACGCTGCTCGACCTGATCCGCAACGGCACGCTGGAACTCACCTCACCGCTGCTCGACGTGGTCATGGGCGCGTTCGACATGCTGGCCGACCATGTCGCCGCCGCCCGCGATGGTGGCACGCCGCCGTCCGACGCGGCGATGCTCGACCGGCTGTCGGCGGCGGCGGGCGGCGATACCGCCCATGGCAGCTCGGCTAAAGCGGTGGCGGCCCCGGCTGCGGCGGAACCGGCCCCGGCCATCTCCGACGACTTCGACGATCTGATGTCGATGCTGGGCGATGTCGCCCCGTCCGAAGAGGGCGCCGATGCCGATGACGGCTGGCGGCTGCGCTACGAACCGGGTGCCAAGGCGTTCGAACATGGTGCCGAACCGCTGCTGCTGCTGCGCGAACTGACGCTGCTGGGTGGCAAGGTGACGCAGTGCGATCGCAGCGCGCTGCCGGGTCTCGACGCGCTCGATCCCGAAACCGGCTATCTGGCATGGGACGTGGCGTTGCCCGCCAGCGTTGCCGAGGATGATATCCGTGCGGTCTTCGAATTTTCGGACAGCAACGCGATCACGCTCGGCAAGGGCGCGCCGGAAGCGTCGATCATGGACGATGTCGATTCGCTGTTCGACTTGCTCGACACGGTCGCCGCACCGGTAGCGGCGGTCGAGGAACCGGTCGCTCCGCCGCCACCCCCGCCGCCCGCGGCTGCGCCAGTGCCGGCTGCGGTTGCGCCGGCACCGGCGGCTCCGGCTCCGGCTCCGGCGGACGAGAAGGCCGCGCCGCGCGCCGCGGCGGCTGTCGCCCCGGCGGCGCAGACGATCCGCGTCGACCTCGACAAGCTCGACCGTCTGGTCAACCTGGTCGGCGAACTGGTCATCACCCAGGCGATGCTCGCCCAGCGTCTTGCGGAAAATGCGATGGGCGGGATTTCCGAGCTCAACGACCTCGAACATCTGACGCGCGAATTGCAGGAATCGACGATGGCGATCCGCGCGCAGCCGATGAAGACGGTGTTCAGCCGCGTACCGCGGATCGTCCGCGAACTGGAGGGCGAGACCGGCAAGCGTGTCCGCCTCGAAGTCGACGGCGAGATGACCGAGGTCGACAAGACCGTCGTTGAACGCATCGGCGAGCCGCTGACCCACCTGATCCGCAATGCCGTCGACCACGGCCTCGAAATGCCCGACGTGCGCGTCGCCGCCGGCAAGCCGGCCGAGGGCGTCGTCCGCCTGTCGGCCGCGCACCAGTCGGGCCGCATCGTCATCACCGTCGCCGACGACGGACAGGGTATCAACCGGGCGCGGGTGAAGGCCAAGGCGATCGAGAAGGGCATCATCCTGCCTGATGCGGTCCTGAGCGATGAAGAGATCGACAACCTGATTTTTGCGCCGGGCTTTTCGACTGCGGCGGCGATCACCAACGTCTCCGGCCGCGGCGTCGGCATGGACGTGGTGCGCAAGAACATCCAGGCCCTGGGCGGACGCATCGGCATCCAGTCGCGCGAAGGCTTCGGGTCGAGCTTCTCGCTCAGCCTGCCGCTGACGCTGGCGGTGCTGGACGGCATGATCGTGACGGTCGGCGAACAGACGTTCGTCATTCCGCTCGGCCACATCGTCGAAAGCCTGCGACCGACCGAGCTGACGCTCAACCGGCTGGGGCCGGAGGGGACGCTGCTCGACGTGCGCGGTTCCTATGTGCCGGTGCTGCGTATCGCCGATCATCTCGGCATCGCCGGCGCGCAGCGCAACGCCACCGACGCGGTGCTGATCGTGGTCGAGGGCGATCATGGACAGGCCGCGCTGCTGGTCGACTCGATCCAGGATCAGCGGCAGGTCGTCGTAAAGAGCCTTGAGGCCAATTATCAGGCGATCGACGGCGTGGCCGGGGCGACGATCCTCGGCGACGGGCGCGTCGCGCTGATCGCCGACGTCGACGCGCTGACGTCGCGCAGCCGCTTCGCCAACCGCGCGCCGGCGGCCATCGCGGCATGAGCGCCACCGCCGCCCTCGACAACGGCCGGACACGGGAGTTCGACTTCCAGACGGCCGACCACCGCGCGATCGCCGCGCTGGTGTATCAGGAGGTCGGCATCCTGTTGCCCGACGGCAAGGCGCAGCTCGTCTATGGCCGGATCGCGCCGCGGGTCCGCGCCTGCGGCCTGTCGAGCTTCGCCGATTATGTCGCGTTCATCGGCCGCGATGCCGAAGAGCGCGCTCGTACGGTTGATGCACTGACCACCAACCACACCAGTTTCTTTCGCGAAAACCATCATTTCGAGGATTTCGTCGGGCGCATCTGGCCGGGGCTGGTCGACCGGCTGAACAAGGGGGGCCGCGTCCGCCTGTGGTCGGCGGCGTGTTCGAGCGGCGAGGAACCCTATTCGTGGCTGATGGCGGCGTTCGGTGCCGACCGCAGCCTCGCGCAGCGACTGCTCAAGGCCGATCTGCGGATGCTGGCGACCGACGTGTCGCCCAGCGTCCTCGAAAAGGCACGGGCCGGGCAATATTCGAAGGAAACGATGCGGACCGTGCCTGCCGCGCTGCGCAGCGCATGGACCCGGGGGGAGGGCAACGATCTGATCGTCGACCCGCTATTGCGCGACGCGATCGCGTTCCGGCCGCTCAACCTGCTCGGCGACTGGCCGATCAAGGGGCGGTTCGACACGATCTTCTGTCGCAACGTGATGATCTATTTCGACGAACCGACGAAGGAAAAGCTCCTGGCCCGGCTCGCCGACCGACTGGAGGTGGGGGGGATGCTGTACATTGGTCATTCGGAGCGGTTGCTCGGCGCAGTAATTGATAAATTCCGTCCGATCGGTCGCACCGCCTATCAGAAGGTGTCGGCATGACCGTCCGCGCGCTGATCGTCGACGATTCCTATTCGATGCAGGCGATCATCCGTCGCAAGCTGCAGGCCGATCCGACGATCGAAGTCGTCGGCACCGCCGCCAGCGCGGACGAGGCACGGGCCCAGATCAAGGCGCTCGACCCCGATGTCGTGACGCTCGACATCGAGATGCCGGGGATGAGCGGACTCGACTTTCTCGACCGGTTGATGCGGCTGCGCCCGACGCCGGTCGTGATGTTGTCGACGCTGACCGCGCAAGGCGCGGAGGCCAGCCTGACTGCGCTGGAGCGGGGGGCGTTCGACTGTTTCGACAAGAACCGGCTGATGGCGCACAACGACCATAGCGGACTGGACCTTGCCGATCTGGTCCGCGCGGCGTCGCAGACGCGGCCCGCCGCGCGGGTCGTGCCGGCGGCCCCGGTCGTCCACGAACGTGCGACCTATACGCCGCGTCCCGGATCGATGATCGCGATCGGCGCGTCGACCGGCGGCGTCGAGGCGCTGATCGAACTGCTGTCGGCGTTTCCCGCCAACTGCCCGCCGACGATGATCGTTCAGCATATGCCCGCGACCTTCACGCCCAGCTTCGCCGCCCGGCTCAACCGGCTGTGCGCGCCGAGCGTCGAGGAAGCGCGCCCCGGCGCGGTGCTGGGCGTCGGCAAGATCTATCTCGCGCCGGGTGGCGAGCGTCACATGGAACTGGCGGGTACCGGCGACCGGCGGCATTGCCGCCTGCTCGAAGGCGACAAGGTCAACGGCCACCGCCCGTCGGTCGACCGGCTGTTCCATTCGGTTGCGCGTCTGGCCGGACGCGATGCCACCGCCGCGATCCTGACCGGCATGGGCAGCGATGGCGCGGAGGGGATGAAGGCGATGCGTACCGCCGGTGCGATGACCTTCGGTCAGGACAAGGCGACCAGCGTCGTGTACGGCATGCCCGCCATCGCGTGGCAGATCGGCGGCGTTGCCGAACAATTGCCGCTGCGCCGCATCGCCGGCCGGCTGCTCGCCGAATGTGCGCTGTGAACGCCCTGTCCGCGCGGGACGGTCTGCGCCGGGTCACCGTGGCGCAGGGCGAGACTCAGGTCAGCCGCGAACCCGATGTCGTGCTGACCACCGTGCTGGGCAGCTGCGTCGCCGCCTGCTTCTACGATCCTGTCGCGCAGATCGGCGGCATCAACCATTACCTGCTGGCGGACGGCACGGCATCGGACCAGGCATCGATGCAACGCTACGGCGTTTACGCGATGGAAGTACTTATCAACGCAATGTTGACCATGGGTGCCGCAAGATCGCGTTTGCGCGCACGAATCTTCGGCGGTGCAACGATGCGGGAAGGATTTCGTGATATCGGAGGTGCCAACATCGCCTTTGCCCGCACCTTCCTGCGCAACGAGCGGATCGCGCTGGTCGGCGAGGACGTCGGGGGGACGCGGGCACGCCGCGTCGAGTTTCGCGCGGCGGTCGGGCTTGCCCGGTGCCGGTCGGTCGTCGATGCGGCACCGCCGGTGATCGTGGTCCGCAAACCACCACCGCCACCCGCCGCCGTCGGCGACGTGGAATTTTTTTGATGACTGATTTCGTACCGAGGGAGCCTACCGTGGCAAAGACGATCCTGACCGTCGATGATTCGCCCAGCATGCGGATGTTGCTGCGGGTGGCGTTGACCGACCTGGGCTATAGCGTGATCGAGGCGGAGGACGGCGTCCATGCGCTCGAAAAGCTCGACGGCGTGCAGCCCGACCTGCTCATCACCGACATCAACATGCCGCGCATGGACGGGTTCGGCCTGATCGCCGAAGTGCGCGGGCAAGGGCGTCGCAGCCTGCCGATCCTGGTGCTGACCACCGAAAGCTCGGACGAAAAGAAGCAGCGCGCCCGCGATGCCGGCGCAACCGGCTGGATCGTCAAGCCGTTCCACCCCGAAAAGCTCGCGGCCGCCATTCGCCGCGTGCTGCACTGACCCGTTTCCCGCCCGAGGATTAGAGCATGTCCCGCCAACTTATCACCTTTCAGCTGGGCGACCAGATTCTGGGCGTCGACATCATGGCGATCCGCGAGATCCGCGCATGGTCGCCGGCGACGCCGCTGCCCAACGTGCCGCCCTATGTCCGCGGTGTCGTGAACCTGCGCGGCGTCGTGTTGCCGGTGTTCGACCTGCGCCACCGGCTGAACTGGGGCATGACCGATCCGTCGGCCCGCCACGTCATCATCGTCGTGCGCATCGGTGAACAGTTGCAGGGCATCATCGTCGATGCGGTCAACGACATCGTATCGATCCATCCGGATGCGATGCAGCCGATCCCCGACATGGGCGACACCGAAGCCTCGCGCTTCCTCGAAGGGTTGGCGACGATCGACAATCGCATGATCCTGGTGCTGGCGCTCGACCGTCTGGTCGACCAGCCGGTCGCCGAAGCCGCCTGAAGTACCGCGTAATCTTTTTGGGACACTGACATCATGGCTGCAAGCACCAAGGTTCTCGTCGTCGACGACTCGTTGACCATGCGGGCGCTCATTTCGGGAGCGCTGGAACGGATTCCGGGTGTGGAGGTCGTCGGCCTTGCGGATGGTGCTGCGGAAGCACGTTCGATGGTCGCGTCGCTGAAACCGCACGTCATCACGCTCGACGTCGAAATGCCGGGAATGAGCGGCATCGAATATCTGGCCGAGATCATGGAATCGAAGCCGATGCCGGTCATCATGTTCTCCACCCGCACCACCGACGGCGCGGGCGAGACGATCGAGGCACTGCGGCTTGGGGCGATCGATTGCCTGCCCAAGCCGCGCGTCGCGGCCCCGGCCGAACTGAACGCGATCATCGCCAAGCTGGGCAAGCGCATCAAGTCGGCCCGCAACGCGCCGATGAAGAGCAAGGGGCCGGCGGCAAAGGCCGCGGCACCGATCGACTGGAACGGTCGCCTGATCGTGCTGGGCGGCGATGCGTCGAGCACCGCGTCGATGTTCGGCATGTTCGGTGCGTTTCCCGCCAACTGCCCGCCGACGATCGTCGTGCAGCATCTCGGGCCGGGTCTGGTCGAGGGCATGGTCGAAAAGCTCGGGACGCAGGTCGCGCCGAAGGTCGTCGTTGCGCAGGACGGGATGAAGATCGAGCAGGGCACGATCTATTTCGCGCCGCAGGGCGACCATCACGTCGTCGTCGACGCCTGGCCGTCGGGCAAGCTGCGGTTGCTGGCGCGCGATCCGGTCGCGGGCGAGCGTCCGTCGATCTCGCTGCTGTTCGCCGCTGCGGCCAAGGCGGCGGGGGCCAATGCGGTCGGCGTGCTGATGATCGACGGCAGCGAAGACGGCGGCGGCGGTCTGAAGGCGATGCTGGGCGCGGGCAGCTATGCTTTTTCCCCGGCGGAGGGCGGCGGCGGCCACACGCTGGCGCGGGGTATGGTCACGCAGCCGGTCGGGCCCGACGCGCTGACCGCCAGCGTCCTGAAACTGTGCTCGAAATGAACGCGCCCGTGACCTTTCCGCAGCCGATCCCGATGGGCGGCGCACTGGCCGAAGAACTGGTGCGTGCCTCGCGGATGCTGGGCGACCTCGCCTTCGAACTCGGCAGCGACGAAGCGACGCTGCGCCGGCATCTGACCGGGTTGCAGTCGATCGATCACGTCACGCAGATCCTGCTCAACCTCGCCAGCGTGCTGCGCGGTGGCGACGGGCAGGATCAGCTGTCGGAAGTGACGCTGGAGGACATGCTGGCGCGGCTACGCTGCCACGCCGCCTGACCCGCCCGCCCGGCGACCGACGCTATCCCGGATAGCGCAGCGCCAGCGGCAGGAAACACAGCGCCGCCCCGGCCGCGACCCATGCCAGACCCGGCAGGTTCCGCGTCGCGCGGCCCCCGCCGGCATAGGCGAACGCCCCGTCCGATACCCAGATCAGCTTGAGGAAGCCGATCGTCATCACGATGTTGCCGATCGGAATCGCGACGAAGGCGGCGATGTCGACCATCATCAATGCGGATAATTGCTGACCGCGGACAATGCCGCCTTCAGCCGGTCACGTTCGTCGCGATAGGTCCGCGCCGCGCGGTCGATCTGATTGAATCGACGATCGGCGTCGAGCAACGCGTCCGTCAGACGCTGACGATGAATAAACGGCCACTGCATAGGTCCTCTCCCGATACGACGTCGATATGGGGGGCAGCGAAAGGTGCCGGACGGGACACTGGTCCCGCGCAGTCAGCCGTGGCGATGCCCGAACGGATCGCTAGGCCAAAGACCCGTTAAGCCGTTACTATAGCTTTCTTATGTATGGACGGTGTTCAGTGCTCGGCTACGCGTGGTCCGGGCGCACGGGCCGTGCCGCGGCGCGTTCGTGGGAGTGAGCCTTTCGCTATGCCGTCCTATCCGATCACCGCCGACCTTGCCTCGCGTGGACTGAAACTGTCCCTGAACCGGCACGAGCTCGCCTCGACCGCGACCGTCATCCTCGTCCTCGCGCTGGTCGGCAATCTGGTCGCCGCGCATTATGACGAGGTCACTGCCGCGCTGGTGTTCATGCTGGGCGTCACTGTCGCCGGGGCGGTCGGCGGCCTGTCCAGCGCGCTGATTGCGGCGGTAGCGGCGTTCCTGATCTTCAATTTCTTCATTACCCAGCCTGCTTTCTCGTTCCGGCTGGGCACCGAACGCGATCTGGCACCGCTGTTCATCTTCAACCTGTGTGCGATCGTGACCGGCATCCTTGCCGGGCGGTTGCGCGACCGGTCGGAACTGGCGCGGCTCGGCAACGCCCGGTTGACCAACCTGTTGCGCCTCAGTCGGGCGCTGCAATCGGCCGGGCGGGTCGTCGATATCACCGCCGCGCTGGCCCGCGTCGCCGAACCGATCCTGAACGCACGCCTGACGATCTTCCGGCTGCGGCCGGGCGGTCTCGACCGCGTCGGTCCGGACGAGACCCTGTGCGCGATCGACGATATGATCGCCGCGTTGCTTGCCAGCGACGAAGGGATATTGGTCGAGCGTCCGCTGGTGGCGATCCGGCTGGACGGCAGCGAAGGCGCGATCGGTGTCCTGCTGCTGGAGGAAACCGGCGTCGGCCCGATGGACCTGACCCTGCTCAAGACGTTTGGCGGCAGCGTCTCGGTCGCCTTCGAACGCGCCATCCTGTCGGAACAGAATGCCGAACGTCGCGCAACGGTGAAGGCCGAGGAACTGAAGACCGCGCTGCTCAATTCGGTCAGCCACGATTTCCGCACGCCGCTGACCGCGATCAGCGCCTCGGCGTCGAGTTTGCTGATCTATCGCGACAAGCTGGACGGCGTCACGTTCGAACAATTTTTGCGTCAGATCGTCGACGATTGCGAACGGCTCAATCGCTATACGGCGAACCTGCTCGAAATGAGCAAGCTGGAGGTCGGCGACGACCCGGCATCGTTGCAGACGCTCGGCGTTGCCGAGATGATCGGCGTCGCCATCCAGCGCGTGCGTCCGCGCGCCGGCAACCGCCGGTTCGAAACGGTCGGCATGGACCCGCGACTGGTCGTGTCGGCGAACCCGGCATTGTTCGAACTGGTGCTCATCAACGTGCTCGACAACGCGATCCTCTATGGTCCCGACGGCACCCGCATCGTGCTGAGCGCCGAGGATCTAGGCGATCGCTGTCGCATCGGCATCGCCGACGAGGGTTGCGGTATTCCGGAGGACGACCTAGTCCGCGTGTTCGAGCGCTTCTACCGGGTGCGCCGGAGCGAGGCATCGCCCCGCGGCAGCGGCCTGGGACTGGCGATCGCCAAGGGCTTCGTCGAGGCGCTGGGCGGATCGATCGCGGCGCAGACGCCGGGCGTGGCGAACGGAGGCACGAAGATCGTTATCGAACTGCCGATCGCCAGCGGAATGCCCGCGACATGACCCGCATCCTGATCGTCGACGACGAACCGTCGCTGGTCGCGGTGCTGGAGCCGACATTGCGTGCGGCGGGCTATGACGTGGCGACCGCCTGCGACGGCGATTCCGCTGTCGAGGCGGTACGACGGACCGACCCCGAACTGATCCTCCTCGACCTCGGCCTGCCTGACATGGACGGGAAAGACGTGATCGGCGCGGTGCGCGCGATCAGCGCGGCATCGGTCATCGTGATTTCGGCGCGCCATCAGGAAAGCGAAAAGATCGCGGCGCTCGACGGGGGGGCCGACGACTATGTCAACAAACCCTTCGAGATCGGCGAACTGACCGCCCGCATCCGCGCGGCGGTGCGGCGGCGTGCCAGCGTGCGGGTGAAGCCGCGGACCTATCACAGCGGCCCGCTGGCGATCGACTTCGATGCCCGGTCGGTCCGGATCGAAGACGAACCGATCCGCTTGTCGCGCAAGGAATTCGACCTGTTGCAGGCGCTGGCGATGAGCGCCGGACAGGTCGTCACGCACAAACGGCTGCTCGAGGTCGGCTGGGGATCGCCATCGGCGGACAGTCAGTATCTGCGCGTCTATATCGGCTATCTGCGGCAGAAGCTGGAGGAGGATTCGACCGATCCCCGGCTGATCCTGACCGAACCGGGCGTCGGGTACCGGCTCGCGCCACCGCGCTAAGCTTGTCCGCCCGAGCGGGAAATAAGGGATGGTGGTGCCCCGTGCAGGAATCGAACCCGCGTCTCTTCGTTACAAAGGAAGCCGTTTACCATTAACGTAACGGGGCACTTCCTCGCGCTCTGTACCAAGCGGCGTGCCTCAGCACAACGGCGGGTGAGGCGGGATATTCGACCCGCTCGTCGCGACGGTCTCCGCCTCACCGCACCCCGAACGTCCACCCTTCCGTCCGAGCGACCTGTGGCGTCAGCCCGACCGGTGCCCACAGCGCGCCATCACCCGCGACCTGCCGCAACCAAGCCGCGCTCAACAGCGCGTCGGTGGCATGATCGTCGTAACGGGCGATCGGGACGTGCGCGGCGCTGCCCAGCACCGCCAGCGCCGCATCCAGCGACGCAGCATCGCGCAACTTGCTCAATCCCTTGCGCACCCCCGCCGCCCGCGCGGCGATGGTCGTGTAGATTTCGACGATCACCGGCCCGGCATCGGGCAGCGGATCGAACGGCCAGACCGGGATCGCCCCGCGCAGCCGGTGCAGCACGCGCATACCGGTCAGGCTCGACTTCCCGACCTGCGCCGCGCCGACCAGATTGAAACAGCTGGTCGGCGACAGCCCGGCCAGCAACTGCCGTTCCTCGCACACCCGCAACCGCCCGCGCCCGGCACCGAACAGGTCGCCGCACGCGCGCTGCCGCCGGAAATGTCGCGACAATTCCGCATCGGCGACCACCGACGATGCCGCCAGAAACGGATCGTCCGCCGCCATCGTGTCGACCATCGCCCAGAGTGCCCGCGCATCGGGCGGCGACGCGTCCCAGCCCGGAAAATAGCGGTCTAGGTCGACAAACGGCAGCGCCGGCGACAGGTCCAGCCCGATCACGATGTCCGCTCGCGCTGCCGCCAACCCGACCAGCCAGTCGAGTACCGCCGCACGCGACCATCCGCCTTCGCGCTCGATCAGTTCCGGACCGGCGTCCCCGACCGCGGCGACGGCCAGCCCCTTCGGGTGCGCAACCGCCTGTCCCGACCAGTCGATCGCCGCGAACCGCGTGAAGCGACGGGTCAGGGCCGCTCGCCCCACGCCTTGCGCTGGGTGACCGTCGCCCGGTCCCACCATGCCCGGTGCAGCAGCGTCGCGATCCGATCGCTGGCATCGGTCCCGTAGCGCACCAGCACCACCGGCCAGCCGCGATAATGGTCGGTCTGCCAGAAAGTCGCCGGATCGGTCTCGATCAGCATGTCCTTCTCACCTTCCGCGACATGAAGCACGAAGCTGTCGGACCCGGGCGCGGTCGTGCCCGCAAGCGTCCTGTTCCTGAAACGCAGCGCCGGCTGGCCATAGCTGCTGCCCGGCTCGACGCCTGGCAAAGTGCAGCCGATCGCCACGACCTCGGTCCAGTCCTTCATGACTGACGCCGTTCGTCCCACCACGCCATGCGTTCGGCGATCCGCTGTTCGAAGCCACGCCCGGTCGGTTCGTAGAACCGCTTCGGCGTCATCTCCTCCGGCCAGTAATTCGCGCCCGAAAACCCGTCCTGATGATCATGGTCATAGGCATAGTCCTTGCCATAGCCGATATCCTTCATCAGCCGGGTCGGGGCGTTCAGGATCGACTGCGGCGGCATCAGCGACCCCGTCTCGCGCGCGCTGGCGAAGGCCGCCTTCTGCGCCTTGTACGCCGCGTTCGATTTGGGCGCGGTGGCGAGATACAGGCACGCCTGGACGATCGCCAGTTCGCCCTCGGGACTGCCGAGAAAGTCATAGGCATCCTTGGCGGCGAGGCATTGCACCAGCGCCTGCGGATCGGCGAGGCCGATATCCTCGCTGGCGAACCGCGTCAGCCGGCGCAGGACATAGAGCGGTTCCTCACCCGCCGTCAGCATCCGCGCCATGTAATAGAGGGCGGCCTGCGGGTCCGATCCGCGCAGCGACTTGTGCAGCGCCGAGATAAGATTGTAATGCCCTTCCCGGTCCTTGTCGTAGACCGCGACGCGCCGTTGCAGCAGCGCCGACAGCCCGGCAGGGTCGAGCGGTTCGGGCAGTTGGATCGAAAACAATGTCTCCGCCTGATTGAGCAGGAAGCGCCCATCGCCATCGGCGCTCGCCACCAGTGCCGCCCGCGCGGCATCGGTCAGGGGCAGGGGGCGTTCCTCCGTCGCCTCGGCACGGATCAGCAATTCGTTGAGTGCGGCGGCGTCGAGCCGGTGCAGGATCAGCACCTGTGCCCGGCTGAGCAATGCCGCGTTCAGTTCGAACGACGGATTCTCGGTCGTCGCCCCGACCAGCGTGACGGTGCCATCCTCGACATAGGGCAGAAAACCGTCCTGCTGCGCGCGGTTGAAGCGATGGATCTCGTCCACGAACAGCAGCGTGCGTTTGCCGATCCGGCCATGGTCGCGCGCCTCGGCGAACACCTTCTTCAGGTCGGCGACCCCTGAGAACACCGCCGAAATCTGGGAATAGCGCAGGCCTACCGCATCGGCCAGCAGGCGGGCGATCGTCGTCTTGCCGGTGCCGGGCGGACCCCACAGGATCATCGACGACAGCTTGCCGGCCGCGACCATGCGCCCGATCGCGCCATCCGCGCCGGTCAGATGATCCTGTCCGACCACCTCCGCCAGCGTTGTCGGGCGCAACCGGTCGGCGAGCGGCCCGCCGGTCGGCGTCTCGGGCGGGGGCGGGGCGAAGTCGGCGAAAAGGTCGGCCATGCCGGCAATATAGGGTGCGCGAAAAAACCCGAAAGCCGATCTTGCATACGATCGGTTCAGATATATCTTACCGCTCAAGATATATCGGAGAATGAAGATGCGATTTGGAATTGGATATGATTCATGGACCGGCGGGCCGGGCATGGGCGGGCGTGGCCGACACGGTGGTCCGCGCGGACCGCGCGGGCGGGTGCTGGGCGGTGACGAACTGAAGCTGGTCCTGCTGGCCTTGATCGCCGAGACGCCGCGCCACGGATATGACCTGATCCGCGCGATCGAGGGGAAGACCGGCGGTGCCTATGCGCCAAGCCCCGGCGTCGTCTATCCGACGTTGACGCTGCTGACCGACATGGGACTGATCGATGAGCAGGCGAGCGAGGGGACGCGCAAGCGGTTCGCGGTGACTGAGTCAGGCACGGCGCAATTGACGACCGATGCGGCGCAGGTCGGCGAACTATTCGATCGGCTTGCGGCACTGGGCGAACATCGCGCCCGCACCGATGCCGGTCCGATCCACCGCGCCCGTGCAAACCTGCGCACCGCGATCCATCATCGGCTGGCGGCGGACGTCGACACCGAAACCCTCCACCGGGTCGCCGCCATCCTCGACGAAGCCGCGCAAAAGGTAGAACGCCTGTGACCGACCATACCGCTACCGCAATCGTCGCGACCGCCCATGCCAGCCGGTACCTGCAACAGCTTTGCAAACATTGGCAGCATAACCTGACCGTTGCGTTCGACGCGAACCACGGCACGGTCGTGTTCCCCCGCGACGCGCGCGGGGCCGACCATCCCGGCGATGCGCTGGTGACATTCGACGCCGCCGACGACGCCCTGACCGTCCGCATCGATGCGACCTCGACCGAACAATTGACCGCGCTCGAGGGTGCCGTAGCCCGCCACCTCGATCGCTTCGCCTTTCGCGAAGCGCCGCTCGCGTTCGACTGGGGATGAGGCGCGGCGCGGCTTCGTGCGTTCGGGTCCGATGACCGATTCGATCGACACCCTGCGCCAGCAGATGGAGGCCGCCGCCGCCGCGATGGATTTTGAAACCGCATCGCGGCTGCGCGACCGGATCAACCTGCTGCGCGGCGGTGCGCAGGCGGAGGCGGCGATCGCTGCGGACACCGCTGGCCTGACCCGCCAGCAACCGGGCGCAATGGGACTGGGCACCAGCCGCCAGCGGGTTGAACCGCCCGCCGGCTGGAAACCGCCGAAAAAGCCCGATCCGATGGTGACGCGGAAACGATAGCGTTCGTAGCGATTTGCATCGAACCAAAGCACCGACACGGCGTTGGAACCGCGATGAAGCGATATGTTGTATCTTCGCGCGATCGGGAGCATAAGGCGGCGATGCGCAGTTCCACCGCCCGATCCTGGTTGCACGAAGGTCGCCTCGACCGCGCCGGCATCGTGCTGTCGGCGCTGTGTGCGGTGCATTGCGTCACGACGATCGCGATCATGGCGTTGCTCGCCTCGGTCGGCGGTGCGTTGCTGCATCCCGCGATCCACGAACTCGGCCTCGCCTTCGCGGTGCTGCTCGGCATCGTCGCGCTGGGAGCCGGTTATCTCCGCCACGGCCAGCGTCTGCCGACCGCAATCGGCGGCGTCGGGCTCGCCGTGATGGCGCTGGCCCTGACCCTGCCGCACGGGGTGCCCGAAGCGATCGCGACCCTGAGCGGCGTCGCGCTGCTGGCGTACGGTCATCATCTGAACCGCCGCGCCGGCTGCTGACCGGCTTGCCGCCAACGGTGCAGGCGCTTATCTCATTGCGATGGCGCATGAGCATCACGATCATCACGGCCCCGCGTGGAGCAAGGCTGCCGAAGTCGCGCTGACCCGCGCCGGTGAACAATGGACCGCGATGCGCGCGAGCATTTTCGATGTGCTCACCTCGTTCGACAAACCGGCTTCCGCCTATGACATCGCCGATGCCGTGTCGAAGGCGCAGGGGCGGCGGGTGGCCCCCAACAGCGTCTATCGCATCCTCGACCTGTTCGTGAACGCGAACCTCGCCCGCCGGGTCGAAAGCGCCAATGCCTATCTGGCGAACAGTCATCCCGACTGCATCCACGACTGCATCTTCCTCGTCTGCGACCGCTGCGGACAGACGACGCATATCGACGACGACCGGATCACCGGCAGCGTCCGCTCCGCCGCCAGCGGGGCCGGCTTCACGCCCGTCCGCCCGGTGATCGAGGTTCGGGGTACGTGCGCGGACTGTGCAGGAACGGTGCACGACTGACGCTTTCCCGAAGCATCGTCGCGCTTTGTCCGAACGGCGTGCCACGGACAATCGACACTGTGGCTGACCTGCGATAAGCAAGGATGATGGCCGATCCAATTAGCACGCCGCTGCTCGATACCGTTCAGACGCCCGCCGACCTTCGCAAGCTCTCCGCCGGCGATCTTCGGCAACTCGCCGACGAATTGCGACAGGAAACCATCAGCGCGGTCGGGACGACCGGCGGTCATCTTGGATCGGGTCTGGGCGTCGTCGAACTGACCGTCGCGATCCATTATGTTTTCAATACCCCGGCCGACCGCCTCGTCTGGGACGTCGGCCATCAATGCTATCCGCACAAGATCCTGACCGGCCGTCGCGACCGGATCCGCACGCTGCGACAGGGCGGGGGGCTGTCGGGCTTCACCAAGCGCTCGGAAAGCGAATACGATCCGTTCGGCGCGGCGCACAGCTCGACCTCGATCTCGGCCGCGCTCGGCTTTGCCGTCGCGAACAAGATCGCGGGCACGCCGGGCAAGGGCATCGCCGTGATCGGGGACGGCGCGATGTCGGCGGGCATGGCCTATGAGGCGATGAACAACGCCGAGCAGGCGGGCAACCGGCTGGTCGTGATCCTCAACGACAACGATATGTCGATCGCCCCGCCGGTCGGTGGCCTGTCGGCCTATCTGTCGCGCATCGTGTCGAGCCGGGAGTTTCTGGGCATTCGCGAGACGTTCAAGAAGATCGCCCGCCGCCTGCCGCGCCCGCTGCATACTGCCGCGCGCAAGACCGATGAGTTCGCTCGCGGCATGGCGACCGGCGGTACGTTGTTCGAGGAATTGGGCTTTTACTATGTCGGTCCGATCGACGGTCACAATCTCGACCATCTGATCCCGGTCCTCGAAAATGTCCGCGATGCCGCCGAAGGGCCGATCCTGATCCATGTCGTGACCAAGAAGGGCAAGGGCTATGGCCCGGCCGAGGCGGCGGCCGACAAATATCACGGCGTGCAGAAGTTCGATGTCATCACCGGTACGCAGGTGAAAGCCCCGGCCGGCCCGCCGCAATATCAGAACGTGTTCGGCGAAACGCTGAGCAAGCTGGCCGAGACCGATGACCGCATCTGCGCGATCACCGCCGCGATGCCGTCGGGTACCGGCCTCGACAAGTTCGCGAAGGCGCATTCGGGTCGGTTCTTTGACGTCGGTATCGCCGAACAACATGCGGTGACCTTCGCCGCCGGGCTGGCGGCGCAGGGGATGCGGCCGTTCTGCGCGATCTACTCGACGTTCCTGCAACGCGCCTACGATCAGGTCGTGCATGATGTCTGTATCCAGAACCTGCCGGTCCGCTTCGCGATCGACCGCGCCGGGCTGGTCGGGGCGGACGGCGCGACCCATGCCGGCAGCTTCGACGTGACCTATCTCGCGACCCTGCCCAACATGGTGGTGATGGCGGCGGCCGACGAAGCCGAACTGGTCCACATGACCTATACCGCCGCCGAATATGACGCGGGCCCGATCGCGGTTCGCTATCCGCGCGGCAACGGCGTGGGCGTCGCGCTGCCCGAAACGCCGCAGAAGCTGGAGATCGGCAAGGGGCGGCTGGTCCGCGAAGGGCACAAGGTCGCGATCCTGTCGCTCGGCACCCGGCTGGAAGAAGCGCTCAAGGCCGCCGACGCGTTGGAGGCGAAGGGATTGTCGACCACCGTCGCCGACCTGCGCTTCGCCAAGCCGCTCGACGAGGCGATGATCCGCCGCCTGCTGACCACGCACGAGGTCGCGGTGACGGTCGAGGAGGGCGCGGTCGGCGGACTCGGTGCGCATGTGCTGACCTTCGCCAGCGACGCCGGCCTGATCGACGGCGGCCTGAAGCTGCGCACGATGCGCCTGCCCGATACATTCCAGGACCAGAACGCCCCGCAGAAGCAATATGACGAGGCCGGCCTCAACGCGCCGCAGATCGTCGACACCGTGCTGCAGGCGCTCCGCTGGAACGAAAGCGGGGCCACCGAAGTCCGCGCATGACCGGCCCGCAAAAGGCGGTCGCGATCATCGCGCTGGCGGTGATCGCGGTCGGCTGGTTCAACTGGCGGATGTGGCGGCGGTTTCGCGCGGCAAAGGCCGAGCGGGCTGGGTGGAGCGAGGCGGATTTCGACGCGATGGTCGGCGACAACGGCGTCTCGGCGTCGGTCGCGGCGCTGACCCGCGAACTGGTCGCGCCTTATTATGGCGGTGGTGTCGTTCCGCACCCCGATGACGACTTCGCCCGGTTCCTGCTGATCGATGAGGAAGAGGTCGCCGATCTGGTCGCCGCCGCTTGGGAAAGGCTCGGATTGGCGATGCCGATGCCGGCCGATCCCGTCGAACTGCCACCGATGAAAGACGTGGGCGACCTTGCAAGCCATCTGCAATCGGTCGCGCCGACCGCAACGCCGGCGTCGACCCATAGCTGATCGAGGGTGACGCCGGACAGGATCGTCGCGAACCCAGTAGGGAGCGCGTTCCAATCGATCGCGCTTACCGCAAAAACTGCCCCTGCGCCGCATCGGTCGCGTTGATCGCCAGCACCGACCGCGCGTCGCTGGGCAGGCGGACATGGCCATGCCCGTCGCCCGATGCCGAAATGACCCGTTCGAGCAATTCCTGACCCTCTTCCCACCAGCCGATGCCGCTGGCGGCGTTCAGATGCCCTTGCGGGCCGGCATCGATGAAATGACTGCCCCAATCGGCCGCCATCGAATGCGCGCGTTCGATCGACACCCACGGGTCGTCGGTCGACGCCACGACGATCGACGGGAATGGAAGCGAGAAGCGCGGCGTCGGCGCGAAACCCTGCAATTCCATCGGTGCGCCGTGCCGGTCGACATCCGCCGGCGCGACCAGCAACGCGCCCGCGACCGGCCAGCCATAAGGCTGCCCCGACAGTTGCGCCCACCACGCGACCGCGAGGCAACCGAGCGAATGTGCCGCCAACACCACCGGCGCCTGCGCCTGCCGGATGGCCTGATCCAGTTTCGTCACCCACGCATTGCGCAACGGGCGCGACCATAATCCCAGCTCGACGCGCGCCGTGTCCGGCCGCGACTGTTCCCACAGGGTCTGCCAGTGCGACGGTCCGGAGCCATTCAATCCCGGCACGGTCAGCACCGTCGGCAAGGCGGTCGGGGGTGTCGAAAACTGCGCCATCGTCACGCTCCTGTACGGTTCGCTGTCGATGAAGGCCGACCCGTCAGCTTTAGGGGAGGGATCGGGGCCGGGTCGGCCTTCACCGGCAAACATATTCCTACTGCAATGATAGGCAATAGCCAATCGGCGAGTGGATCGAGGGTTGCGACAAACCGAAAGCCGCGCCATGCGCCGTCCATGGCAAAGCAACGCGCGGACCAGATGCTCGTCGATCGCGGCCTCGCCGAGAGCCGCACCCGGGCGCAGGCGCTCATCATGGCCGGACTAGTCTTCGTCGGCGACCGCAAGGTCGACAAGCCGGGACAGCAGCTTCCCGACGCCGCCGTGCTCGACGTGCGCGGGCGTGATCATCCCTGGGTATCGCGTGGCGGGGTCAAGCTGGCGCACGGCCTCGACCATTTCGGCTGGAACGTGACCGGTGCGATCGCTGTCGATGTCGGGTCGTCTACCGGCGGCTTTACCGACGTGCTGCTGACCAATGGTGCGACCCGCGTCTATGCCGTCGACAGCGGCACCAACCAGCTCGCATGGAAGCTGCGACAGGACCCGCGCGTCGTCGTCCTCGAACAGTTGAGTGCACGACTGCTGACGCCCGCGCATATTCCCGAACCCGTCGATCTGGTCGTCTGCGACGCCAGCTTCATCGCCCTGTCGAAGGTGCTGGCCGTCCCGCTCGGCTTCGTAAAGCCCGGCGGGCGGTTGCTCGCCCTCATCAAGCCGCAGTTCGAGGCGGGGCGCGAAGAGGTCGGCAAGGGCGGCGTGGTCCGCGATCCCGCCATCCACACCCGCGTCTGTGACGAGGTCGCGGCATGGCTGACCGACAGCGGTTGGCAGGTGATTGGCATTGATCGCAGCCCGATTACCGGGCCCGAGGGCAATATCGAGTTCCTGATCGCCGCCACCGCCCCCGAATCCACTACGGACACTTGCAATGACGCAGCGCACACAGCAAGCAATGCCGCCTGAACGGCTGCGCACGGCGTGTGGCCGGCACCGGGGTACGGGATGAACGAGATCGCGTCGAAGTGGCAGTTGCGTTCGGAATTCCTGCGACGGGCCGTGATATGCGTGCCGCTGATCCTGCTGCTGGGTTTCACGTCGGGCCAGCTGGTCGTCGCCGGCGACGATAACGGCTGGTACCGGATGCTCGACCTGCCGGCGCTGCGGCCGCCGAACTGGGCCTTCCCGGTCGTCTGGACGATCCTGTACGTGGCGATGGGCTTCTCGCTGGCGATCATCCTCAGCGCGCGCGGCGCGCGGGGGCGGGGCATCGCCATCGCGCTGTTCGTCGTGCAACTGGTGATGAACCTCGTCTGGTCGCCGCTGTTCTTTGGCGCGCATCAGGTGAGCCTTGCGCTGATCCTGATCGTCGCGCTGTTCTTCACCGCGCTTGCCACGACCTTCGCCTTTGGCCGCATCCGTCCGCTCGCGGCGTGGCTGTTGGTGCCGTATCTGGCGTGGCTGGTGGTCGCATCGGCGCTGAACTGGCAGATCGACCGGCGCAATCCCGATGCGGAAACCCTTGTGCCGCCGGCCCATTCCACCCAAATCGCACTTTGACGGCAGGCGGCGTCCCGCCTTTGCCAACGAAAAGGATTTCCCATGCAGTCCGACAACCGCCTGTTCGACGATTTCGCCAAGTTCGTGAACGGCGCCGCCGGCACCATCGCCGGCATGGCCCGCGAGGGCGAGGCGGCAGCGCGCGAGCGGGCCAAGACGTTTCTCGGCGGCATGGATTTCGTCAGCCGCGACGAATTCGAAGTGGTGAAGGCCATGGCCGTCGCCGCCCGTGACGAAGCCGATGCGCTGCGCGCCCGGCTCGATGCATTGGAAGGCAAGCAGGCTGTCGCACAGCCGCTGACGGCCGACACGTCGGGTGCCGGCGAAGGCGCGCTTTGATTCGTGCCGCACGTCCGCCGTGGCGCGTGACGGGGGCAACGCGCGCGGCTAAGGCGTGGGGATGATGTTGGACGAAGTGGAAGAGGACGGCGACGACGCCGCTCCGATCGATACGCTGGAGCGCTATTTCGCGGCGCACGGCTGGAAGCATGAACGGGACGGCGACGAGATCGTCGCGAACGTGAAGGGTAGCTGGACCGAATTCGAACTCCGCGCGATCTGGCGCGGAGAGGACGGCGTCCTGCAATTCCTCGCGCTGCCCGATATTCGCGTAGCGGATGAACGGCGCAGTGCGATCTACGAAACCATCGGCCTGATCAACGAACAGCTGTGGATCGGGCATTTCGAACTTTGGTCGTCGAGCGGCATCCTGCTGTATCGCCATGCCGCGATGCTGGGCGACGAGCCGGCGCTGACCATCGATCAGGCCGAATTGATCATCGACGCCGCGATCGACGAATGCGAACGCTTCTACCCGGTGTTCCAGTTCGTGCTGTGGGGCGGCAAGACGCCGAAGGAAGCCATCGCCGCGTCGATGATCGAGACGCAGGGCGAGGCATGACCGCACTGCCCGGACCGCTGTGGCTGGTCGGCTGCGGCAATATGGGCGGGGCGATGCTCGACCGCTGGATCGCCGACGGCGTCGATCCGGCGGCGATCACCGTCGTTACCCGCAGCCCGCGCGAGGTTCCGGCGGGCGTTACCCATGCGATCACGCTGCCCGAAACCCGTCCGGCGATCGTCGTCCTGGCGGTCAAGCCGCAGCAACTCGATGTGATCGCGCCCGATCTGGCCCCCCGCCTCGCCGGCGTGCCGCTGTTGATCTCGATCCTCGCCGGTGTCGAGGAAGCCGCGCTCGCCCGCCGGTTCGACGCAGCGACGATCGTGCGCGCCATGCCCAATTTGCCGGTCGCGATCGGGCAGGGGGTGGTTGCGCTCCACTCGCACGGATCGGATGGCAATGCCCGGTCGACTGCCGAAGCGCTGATGCAGCCGCTCGGACTGGTCGAATGGATCGACGATGCCACGCTGTTCGATGCCGTAACCGCCTTGTCGGGCTGCGGGCCGGGATTCGTGTTCTGCTTCATCGACGCGCTGGCGGCGGCGGGCGCGGCGCTTGGTCTGCCCTCTGATCAGGCGCAACGCCTCGCCATCGCCACGGTGCAGGGTTCGGCGACGATGGCGGCAGGAAGCGATGCCTCGCCCGCAACGCTCGCCGATCGCGTCGCCAGCCCCGGCGGCTCGACGCGGCAGGGGCTGAACGTCCTCGACGAAGGCGACGCGCTGAAACGCCTGCTCGCCGCGACCCTCGCTGCGTCCGAACGGCGCAATGCGGAGATGGCGGCGGCGGCGAGAGGATGATCGGCGCGATCCTGCTCGCGGCGATGCCGGCCGCAACCCCGCCCGCCGACGTCGCCGCCCGCGCGCGACAATGCGCCGGCAAGGACGGCTGGAGCGATCCCGCGCCGCCGGTCCGCATCTTCGGCAACGTCTACGACATCGGCACCTGTGGCATTACCGTGCTGCTGATTGCCGGGCCGCACGGCCATATCGTCATCGACGCCGCGACGGCCGAAGCGGTGCCGTCTATCGTCGGCAACATCCGAAGGCTGGGTTTCCGACCGCAGGATGTGAAGCTGCTGCTGATGAGCCACAGTCATATCGACCATGCCGGCGGCCTCGCCGCGCTGCGTCGCGCGACTGGTGCGAAACTGCTCGCAAGTGCCGCGGCGCGTGAGGTGATCGAACGCGGCCGGTTCGCGGGCGACGATCCGCAGCGCGACATCCTGTCTCCGGTCGATCGCGTTCCGGTCGCCGGCGTCCTGACCGACGGCCAGCCGGTTACGCTCGGCCCGATCCGACTGACCGCGCATCTGACCCCCGGTCACTCGCCCGACGGCATGAGCTGGTCGTGGCGTTCGTGTGCGGGAAAGATCTGCCGCACCGTCGTCTTTGCCGACAGCCTGTCCGCCGTATCGTCGGATGCCTACCGCTTTGGCGATCACCCGGCCTATGTCGCACGGCTACGCGCGACGATCGCCAAGGTGGCGGCGCTGCCGTGTGACATTGTCCTGACCCCGCATCCGGCGGCAAGCGACATGGCGGAACGACTGGCAGGCCAAAAGCCGCTGGTCGACCGGAATGGCTGCCGCACCTATGCTGCCGCCGCGACCCGGCGGCTCGACAAGAGACTGATCGACGAAGCGCGCTGACCTACCGCCCCAGCGCCGCCACCGCCGCCTTGTCGCCCGCCGGGATCAGACCCTCCAGCACCGCCCAGAAGCCGCTGACCGCGTCCTGCCCGGCACCCGAATAGGCACGCGACAGCTTCGCGTTGAGCATTTCGTACAGTCGCGCCTCCAGCGCCTGTCCGTCGGGCGTCAGTTTCAGCAACCGTTGCCGCGCATCGCGGTCGCCTGCCCGACTCTCGACCAGGCCGCGCGACGACAGGTCGTTCAGCACCCGCCCCAACGACTGTTTCGTGATCGCCAGCAACCGCAGCAATTCGCTGACCGACAGGTCGGGCCGGCGGGCGATGAAATACAGCGCGCGGTGATGGGCACGCCCCAGATTCTGCGCGGCCAGTTCCTCATCGATCGTCCGCGTCAGATGGCTATAGCCGAAATACAGCAGTTCGATCCCGCGCCGTACCTCCGCTTCGCGCAGGAACAATGCCGATGCGGCCATCGGCTGGGCGGGCGATATTGGGGCAGTCATGTTGACCATTTCTGCCATCCGGCCTACGCCACCGCAAGCATTCATCCATGAGGACGCCATGACGCAGCCGACCTTCGCCTTCGAATCCCATGCGACGCCGGTCGCGGCGAGCGAGCGGGCGGCACGGATCGTCAATCCGGGGTTCGGGCGCGTCTTCACCGACCATATGGCGACGATGCGCTGGTCGGAGGACAAGGGCTGGTATGACGCCAGAATCAGCGCACGCGCGCCGATCGTCATGGACCCGGCCGCCGCTGTCCTCCACTACGCGCAGGAGATTTTCGAGGGGTTGAAGGCCTATACGCTGCCCGATGGCGGCGTCGCGCTGTTCCGCGCCGAACAGAATGCCGCCCGCTTTCGCCGCTCGGCAAACCGCCTTGCCATGGCCGAATTGCCCGAGGACCTGTTCGTCGCGTCGTGCCGCGAACTGACGCTGGCCGAGCGCGACTGGATTCCGGCCGGGGAGGGCAGCGCGCTCTATCTGCGCCCGTTCATGATCGCGAGCGAGACGTTTCTCGGCGTGAAGCCGTCCGCCGAGTATCTCTATTGCGTCATCGCCTCGGCGGTCGGCAACTACTGGCCGGGCGGTGCCAAGAGCGTGTCGCTATGGGTTTCGAAGGAATTCACCCGCGCAGCGCCGGGCGGCACCGGCGATGCGAAGTGCGGCGGCAATTACGCCGCCAGCCTGCTCGCCCAGTCGGAAGCGATCCGGCAGGGCTGCGATCAGGTCGTGTTCCTCGACGCGGTCGAACGCCGCTGGGTCGAGGAACTGGGCGGCATGAACATCTTCTTCGTGTTCGACGACGGCACGATGCTCACCCCGCCGCTGACCGGCACGATCCTGCCCGGCATCACCCGCGATTCGATCCTGACGCTGGCCCGCGATGCCGGGATCGACGTGCGCGAGGAACGTTATTCGATCGACCAGTGGCAGGCCGACGCCGCCAGCGGCCGTCTGGTCGAGGCGTTCGCCTGCGGCACCGCCGCTGTCGTCACCCCGATCGGCAAGGTGTCGTCGGCGGACTTCAGCTTCCAGATCGGCGACGGCCAACCCGGTGCGCGGACGCAGGCGCTGCTCAAGCAACTGACCGACATCCAGCGCGGCCGCAGCAACGACCCGCACGGCTGGATGCAACGCATCGGCTGACCCACGGCCCTCTCCCCTTCAAGGGCGTTTCGGGTGAACAGTGCCCCGCACTGTTCAGCCCATGCCGGGACCAAGGTTCGACCTGCGAGTTTCGCCTGCAGGCAGCGCGCTCAACCGAACCGCTTTCGCCCGGTTGAACGCGGAACGCCTCAAAGCACCTCGAACAGCCCCGCAGCGCCCATGCCGCCGCCGACGCACATCGTCACAACGACATACTTCACGCCGCGCCGCTTACCCTCGATCAGCGCATGGCCCGTCATCCGTGCGCCCGACATGCCGTACGGATGCCCGATCGAGATCGCGCCGCCATTGACGTTTAGCCGGTCGTTGGGAATGCCCAGCACGTCCTGGCAATACAGCACCTGCACCGCGAACGCCTCGTTCAATTCCCACAGCCCGATATCGTCGACCGACAGGTCGAAGCGTTCGAGCAGCTTGGGCACGGCATAGACCGGGCCGATCCCCATTTCGTCGGGCTTGGTGCCCGCCACCGCCATGCCGACATAGCGGCCCAGTGGCTGCAACCCGCGTGCCGCGGCCACCGACTCTTCCATCAGTACGCACGACGACGACCCGTCCGACAACTGGCTGGCGTTGCCGGCGGTGATGACCGCCTGTTCGCCCATCACTGGTTTGAGCGACTGCAACCCTTCCAGCGTCGTGTCGGCGCGATTGCCTTCGTCCCTGGTCAACGTGACGTCGTGGGTCGATACTTCCTTGGTCGCCTTGTCGACGACGTTCATCGTCGCGGTCACCGGCACCAGTTCGGCATCGAACAGTCCGTTCGCCTGCGCGGCGGCGGTGCGCTGTTGCGACTGGAGCGCATAGGCGTCCTGCCGATCGCGCGAGATGCCATAGCGTTTGGCGACGATCTCTGCGGTCTGGAGCATTGGCATATAGATGTCGCCGTGCATCGCCAGCAATTCGGGATCGGCGGCGATCCGCATCTGCGGCGTCTGGACGAGGCTGATCGATTCGACGCCGCCGGCGACGCAAATGTCCATGCGGTCGTGCACGATCTGCTTGGCGGCGGTGGCAATCGCCATCAG
The DNA here is from genome assembly GCF_001421965.1 of Sphingomonas sp. Leaf67. GTDB lineage: Bacteria > Pseudomonadota > Alphaproteobacteria > Sphingomonadales > Sphingomonadaceae > Sphingomonas. The sequence continues at coordinate 429,362 of NZ_LMLP01000001.1, read as the reverse complement.
CCCGCTGGCGCATTGCCGGTCGATCGACATGCCCGACACCGTCGTCGGCAGGCCGGCGCGCAGAGCCGCCTGACGCGCGATATTGCCGGCCTGATGCCCCTGTTGCAGCGCCGCGCCGAACAGCACGTCGTCGACCTCGCCCCCCTCGATCCCGGCGCGTTCGACCGCCGTCCGGATCGAATGCGCGGCCAGCGTCGGCGCGGGCAGGTTGTTGAACGCCCCGCGATATGCGCGCCCGATCGGGGTACGGGCGGTCGAAACGATGACGGCTGAGCGCATGGCGGGTCCTTGTTCAGGTGAAGATCTGGCTGATCCATTCGGCGATCAGCGCGGGTTGATCGCTGCCGTCGACCTCGACGGCATAGCTGATGGTCTGCTGCCACTGACCGGGGCGTTTCTGTTCGAGCGCCACCAGCGTGAAGCGCCCGCGGATGCGCGCCCCCGACCGGACCGGTCGGACGAAACGCACGCGGTTGCCACCGTAATTCACACCCATCCGCGTGCCGACGATCGCCGGCATCTCGCTGCTCGCGGCCAGCTTCGGCATCAGCGACAGCAGCAGGAAACCGTGCGCGATCGTGCCGCCGAACGGCGTCGCGGCGGCAGCCTCCGGGTCGATATGGATAAACTGATGGTCGTCGGTCGCATCGGCAAAGGCGGTGATCCGCGACTGGTCGAGCGTCATCCAGTCGGACAGCCATTCGCTGCCGATCCGTTCCGCCATCGCCTCCGCCGTGATCGCCGTCACCGACCTCTCCTTATCCGGCCGGAGCATAGCCGCACGACCGGGACTCGCAAGCGGAAACACACCGAAAACTGCAAATCGGCCCGGTCAAAGCAGCGGCAATCCAAACCCTATCTTCGAAAAGATTAGCTTGCCGCAGGGGCAGGGTCGATGATCGAGCCGTCGGCCCGTGCCGTCATGTTGACCTGCGTCGGATAGGCGATCTCGATCCCCTCGGCATTGAACCGCCGCAGGATCGCAATGCCGACCGCGGTCCGCCCGTCATAGAAGGCTGCATAGTCGACGCCGGGCGAATCGAAGATGACCTCGAAATCGAGGCTCGACGCGCCGAAGCCGATAAAGCCGCAGCGAACGAACACGCGTTGCTCGGCCTCGACGATCTCGCGCAGCATCATGGGCAAGCGCGCACAGGTGTCGGCATCGGTCTGATAGGTCACACCGATCACGAACGACGCGCGGCGATGCTCGCGCCGGCTGTTGTTGGTGATTTCCTTGTCGAGCAGGTTCTTGTTCGAAATGATCCGCTCTTCGCCGGTGATCGACCGGATCCGCGTCGATTTCAGCCCGATCTCGGCGATGGCACCATTGGTCTGGTCGTAACTGACATTGTCGCCGCGCCGGAACGGCTTGTCGAAGATGATCGACAGCGCGGCGAACAGATCGGCGAAAATGCCCTGCGCGGCCAGACCGATGGCGATGCCGCCGACGCCCAGTCCCGCGACCAGCCCGGTGACGTTCACCCCCAGATTGTCGAGCACGACGATCAGCGCGATGGCGAACAGCGCGAAAGTGACGAGCAACCGGATCAGCCCCATTGCCGATGCCAGCGCCTCACCATGATTATGGTCGCTCGCCGTCCGCCGCTCGACCACGCCCAAGATCACTTCGCGCGCCCAGATCGCCGCCTGGAACACCGCGGCGACGGTGAACAGGAACTCGATCGTCGCGGTCACCATCGGCGGCGCGCTGGCATAGCCGTCGACCAGCTTGGCGGCGAGCGTTACCATGAAGAACAGGCCGGTCCGCGCGACCGCCCGCCCGGCGACGGTACCCCATCCGGCGCGATCGTTGCGACACAGCCGCATGCCCCAGCGCCGCACGACCAGCAGCGCGACGACGATCGCCGCCCCGACGCCCAGCGCGACCAGCACCTGCAACCAGTTGTCGGCGATCCACCGCGCGCTGTCCTGCAACAACAGCTGCGCCTGCGCTTGCGCCTGATCGGCGCTGAAACTCTTGTCGACCGTCGCGGCGGCCGAACTATTCTGGGCGGTCATGCAATCCTTTCAGGCGGCTTCGGCGACCTTCGCCTGTTCTTCGAGCAGCGCGATCAGCCCGCGTTCGTGCCGGTTGAGATGCTTGGCACTGCGCGGCAGGCGCAGCGTCTCGCGAAATGCGGTCTGCCCGTCCTTGACCAGATCGATCAGCAGCGGATGGACATAGGATTTGCGGGCGATCGCCGGGGTATTGCCCAGCGCGTCGACCACCGGCCCCAGCATCGTCTTCAGGCTGATGTCCTGCTCCGCCTCGGCCAGCGAGGTGAAGGCCAGCACGCTCGCCCCCCACGTCCGGAAATGCTTGGCGGTGAAATCCCCGCCCATCGCCTCGCGGATATAGGCGTTGACGTCGCCCGACGTGACCGGATGCGTCTCGCCCTCGGCATCGACCCAGCGGAACAGATGCTGTCCCGGCAGATCCTGACACTTGCGTACGAAACTGGCCAACGAGCGGTCGGTGATCGTCAGGATTCGCAGCTTGCCCGACTTCGCCTTATATTGCAGCTTCAGCGAGGTGCCCGACAGCCTGGCGTGGCGCTTGCGCAGCGTCGTCGCGCCGAAACTCTTGTTGACCCGTGCATAGCCTTCGTTGCCGACACGGACCCGGCCGAGATCGAGTAGCCGCACCACGGCCGCCACCGCCCGCTCGCGCGACAGCGCCCGCTTGGCCAGATCGCGTTCGACCTGCGCCCGCAATTTGGGCAGGGCATGGCCGAACGCGGCACAGCGATCATATTTCGCCGTTTCCTGCGCTTCGCGGAAGTCGGGGTGATAGCGATACTGCTTGCGGCCCTTGTCGTCCCATCCGATCGCCTGAATATGCCCCGACCGATCGGTGCAGAACCATGCGTCGTGATAGGCGGGCGGCAGGCCGATGGCGTTCAGCCGGTCGATCTCGTCGCGGTCGGTGATGCGTTCGCCGTCCGCGTCGTAATAGCCCCAGCCGTGCGTCAGTTTCTTGCGGGTAATGCCGGTTGCCGCGCAGTCCGAAAACGTACAGCCGGCGGGGCAGGGGAGGTTGTCTTCGGCTGGTTCCATCGGGCTTTCCCTGCAGGTGATCCGATCAATGTTCGGCTCGTCGCTTCGTTCCGGAACCCCGCCGGTGCCGACCGGTTAGGGGCGGACCGTAACAGGAGATTACCGATGGCCGACCTCGCCAATGCCCGCGTGCTGATCCTCGCCGCCGACGGGTTCGAGGAATCCGAACTGTTCGATCCGCGTCAGGCGCTGCTCGACGCCGGGGCGCAGGTGACGCTCGCCTCGATCAGGACCGATCCTATCCAGGGCGTCGTCAACGACAGTGAAAAGGCGCGGACGATCACGCCCGACCTGACGCTCGAGGATGTCGATACCGAACAGTTCGATGCGCTGCTGCTGCCCGGCGGCGTCGGCAATCCCGACAAGATGCGCATGGAGGAACGCGCGGTCGAAATCGTCAGCGAATTCATGGACGACGACAAGATCGTCGCCGCGATCTGCCACGCCCCGTGGCTGCTGGTCGAAGCCGATGTGGTCGACGGCCGCCGCGTCACCAGCTGGCCGTCGGTGCGCACCGACCTCGAAAATGCCGGTGCGGAAGTGGTCGATCAGGAGGTCGTTATCGACGGCAACCTCATCACCAGCCGCATGCCCGACGACATTCCGGCCTTTTCGAAGGCGATGATCGACGCGCTGGAAAGCGAACTGGCGGAGGCGTGAACGGGGCGGGGCGGAGCGGAGCAACCTCCGCCCCGTGTCCGCTGTAACCGACGTTCGTCATTCCCGCGAAGGCGGGAACCCTGATGCGCCAACGTTCGCGCTCGGATCGGAAGTGTTGCGCCTATAGGTCCCCGCCTTCGCGGGGACGGCGACTCGTACCTGCAACGGTAAGAGCCTGCCGTCAGCCCCTCAAACCCCGACCGCAACCCTCCGCCGATCCCACAACCGGTTCAGCCAGCCCTGTGCCGGCCGCTCGACATAGCGATACAGCAGTTCCGACGACCCGATCACCGCGACCCCATACAGCGCCAGCACCCATGGCGGCGCGGTCGCGGCGTCGGCGACGAACACCAGCTTGAATACGAACCACAGCAGGAAATGGCCGAGATAGGTCGCATAGCTGATCTCGCCCAGCCGATGGATCGGCCACCATTCGAGCGGATTGCCCCGCCGGTTCGACAGGATCGCCAACGCCAGCAACAGACACGCCAGCGCCGGCGGAAACGCATAGGGCTCGGGCAACAGCTTCAGCCCCCATCCGACCACCAGCATCCCCGCGAGCAGCACCGCAATCGCCGCGATCCCGTCGCGCCGCTGCCACCGGACCCATAGCGCGCCGATCGCCGTCCCCGCCGCGAACTGGATCACGCACCGCGCCACGGCGAAGCGCCGAAGGTCAGCGCCCAGCCCATCCTGCCCGGCATACGGCAGCAGCCCGAACAGTAGCACCGCGACCACCGCCATCAGCGTCCAGCTCGGCACCCGCCGCCAGTCGACCGTCACCGCCAGCACCGGGAACAGCAGATACGCCGCCGACTCCGCCGAAATCGACCACGCCGGATCATTCCACGCCAACGGCTCGACGAAACCCCAGCTTTGCAGCAGCACCAGATGCAGCGGCAATTCGGCAAAGGGGAAGCGGTCGATATTGCGCCCGCTCGCGGCCAGCACGATCGCGAGGGCGACGGCGCAGGCGAGCACGAACAGATGCAGCGGCCAGATGCGTGCCATCCGCTTCCAAAGGAATCGCCCCGCCTCGCCGAACCCGCGTTCGCGAAACCGCGATCCCCATGACAGCCAGATCACGAAGCCCGACAACAGAAAGAAGAAATCGACCGCCAGATACCCCTTGGCGATCGCGGATTCGATCGCCGGGTGCAGCGCGCCCATCGATCCGCGCAGGTGGAACAACACCACCCACCATGCGGCGATCCCGCGCGCGCCGGTCAGTGCCTTCAACTCGTTCATGCCGCCATCGTCTCCGTCTTGCGCCGCTGGAGCGGTTGCCACGCCGCCTCGGTCCGTTTGCGCGCCAGATAGGTGTCGAGGCCGATCTGCGCGCCGATCAGCATGAAGACGAAGGGTTGAAAAGCGATGGCGATGAAGTTCGCGCCGAACAGATAGATGATGTGCCCGTTCTGCAGCGCGGCGGCGAGCGGCACCACCCACGCCTCATTTTCGCCCGCCTTGGCATAGCGCCGCCGCAGCACTTCCATGCGGAACAGCCCGCCCAGATTGATCGCCAGCCACAGCATCAGCCCCGGCCAACCCTGTTCGCCCAGCATCTCGAAATAGGCCGAGTGGTAGGCGCGGGCCTTGTCGACTTCCAGACTGCGCTCGACCGTGCGGTTGCCGGCGTCGCCGACCACCGCGACCTTTTCATAGCGGATGCGGTTCTGCAGGAACGCGTTGAACCCGCCGCCGAACGGGTTCTGCTTCACATAGTCCAGCGTCCATGCCCACACCGCCAGCCGCGTCGATGCCGATGCGTCGGCCTGATAGGTGCCGATCGTCTCCATCCGCTGGGTAAAGGCGGAGGGGAGGAATGGCAGCGCCAGCAGTCCCGCCGCACCCGCCACCGCCAGATAGGTCAGCCGCCGCTTCACGTCGCGCAGGCTCAGCACGCCCAGCAGCACGATGCACAGCAACCCGGTGCGCGTCGACGTGCCGACCGGGATCAACAGGCAGGAAAAGGCCAGCGCATAACAGAAGGTCCGCACCCGCCAGTCGGGCGCGAACACCGTGCCGAACCGGGTGAACCACAGGATCAGCGGGATGATCGCGATCGCGACGGTCGAGATCGTCGATCCTTCGTACAGGCCGGCATTGTTCGACACCATCAGATTGAGCTCGCCATAGCCGCCGCCCGATCCCAGCGTCTTGATTCCGCCGACGATGATGATCGACGCCGCCGACAGCACCATGAACAGCAACAGCGATTCGATCCGCAATTTCGTCCGCAGCGTCAGCGGCAGGAAGATCGCGAACGCCAGCGCCTTCCACACCCATTCCCATTTATACTGCGCGTCGACCGGAAAATCGGCGGTCTTCGTGGTCCACAGGCAATAAAAGAGCAGCGCCAGCATCAGCAATTGTCGCGGCGCGATCCGCGTATCGCGCTTGTCGTCGACCGCGATCCACGCGACCACCGACATGCCGGCGGCGATCAGCGAAATCGGGACCGAATTGAGCAGGATATAGGTCAGCCGCTGCGGCGCGACGATGTCGATATAGACATAGGTCAGCACGAATACGAACGGCCGCCGCAACCCGGCGGCGAACAACGCGCACAGGAACGCAACGAAGACGAGGTCACGCACCCGGGCGTTTGCCCCGCTTCACGCCCACCCTGACCGGCTCGCCCTCGCGATCCAGATCATCGCGCCGCAACAGGTGCCACACCGCCAGCAGCATCAGGAAATGGGTAAGGCCCAGCGAGAAATTGTCGATCATCAGCCGGCCCCTTCGCGTTGCCCGCCGGTATCGCACGGGCGGGTTGACGCGACGTTAAGCGCGATAGGGAGCGGGGGCCAGCCGGACTGGAAAGCGTCGGTGCCAAAGGGCGTATCCCCCGGCACGAACGCACCCTTCATCCGGCGTCGTCGGGGACCGTCCCCGTCGCGGCGCTGACCCGCGCATGGGTGAAGATCATCTCGCGGCCCTGGCGGATGTCGCCGGTTTCGGACTGCTGCAGCAACCGTTTGGCATCGGTCTTGCGGTACAGATCCTCGGTCCGGTCGATCTCGCCATCGTCGACGCCGACCGAGACCATTGCCGCACGCGCCATCGTCACCGCCGAATCGAGCACTTCGCGGAACACGCCCTCGATCGGCGCACCGGCCAGCTTCATGACCGCGCGCCGGTCGAACGCGCGCACGAAGATGCCCGGCGTCGGAAACGCCTGATGGATCGCCGCGACCGAATCACCGTCCAGCGGATCGCCATCGACGCAGAACAGCAGCAATGCCGCATCCTGCGCCCCGGCCAGCCGCAACAGGTCGATGCGGGTGCCGTCGCCATAATAGACCTTCATGCCGAAACTGCCGGCAATCTCGATCATCTCGACGTCGCGGTCGATCACGGTGACGCTGATCCCCTGCGCCAGCAGCATCTGCGCGACGGTCTGCCCGAACCGGCCATAGCCGACCACGACCGCGCTCGCCCCGTCATGGCGCGGGCCTTCGGGGGTGTCGCCGCGCTTCTTGTCGGGGTCGGCGCGGAAGCGGCGCGTCGCCATCATCAGGAACGGGGTGGTCGCCATCGACAGGGTGACGATCGCGCCGAAGACGCTGGCCGCTTCGGGCGCGATCAGCAGCGCGTTCTGCGCTTGCGCGAACAGCACGAAACCGAATTCGCCGCCCTGGCTCAACAACAGGCCGAGCGCCAGCGCCCCGCGCCACGGCATTCCGAACAACCGCCCGATGCCGAAAATTACCAACCCTTTGGTTGCGATCAGCGCGATCGCCATGCCGACCACGAATACCGGCCGCTCGACGATCGCGCCAAGATCGAGCATCATGCCGACCGCGAGGAAGAACAGCCCGAGCAGGATCGAGCGGAACGGCTCGACATCGGCCTCCAGCTCGTGGCGATACGGGCTGTCGGCCAGCATCACGCCGGCGATGAACGCACCGAGCGCGGTCGACAGCCCCAGCGCCTGCATCACCGCCGCGCTGGCGATGACGGTGAACAGTCCGGCGAACACGAACATCTCACGCTCGCCCATATTGCCGATCAGCCGGAACATCGGCCTGAGCAGGAACCGCCCGGCAAGGATCAGCCCCGCGACCGCGCCGATCGTCCACAGCCCCAATTGCCACCCCGGCGGCCCGGCGGCATCGGCCGGGTTACGCGACAGCGCGGCGACGATGGTGATCAGCGGCACGATCGACAGGTCCTGGAACAACAGGATCGCGAACGCCCGCTCGCCGAACGGCGTCTTCATCCGCCCCGCCGATTGCAGCATCGGCAGCACCTGTGCCGTCGACGACAGCGCCAGCGGCAGGCCGAGCGCCAGCGCCGCCGCCCAGCTGAAATGCGTCGCCAGCCACACGACGCCGGTGATCGCAACGCCGCACAGCACGACCTGCATCAGCCCCAGCCCGAAGATATCGCGCTTCATCTGCCACAGCCGCGACGGGCTGAGTTCCAGCCCGACGAGGAACAGCAGCAGGGTGATGCCGAGTTCGGCGATGGCCAGCTTGGATTCGGCGTTGCCGACCAGCCCCAGCACTTCCGGCCCGACCACCGACCCGGCGACCAGATAGCCGAGCGTCGCACCCAGTCCCAGTTTACGGAAGATCAGGACGAAGATCAGCGCCGCGCCCAGCAGCGGCGCGAAATCCCGTAACAGCGACGCGGTGCCGTGCTCCATCAGGCCGCCGCCCGCCGGCCGGCGATCGCCGCCGCTTCCGCCGCCGCCTCGAACGCGAGCCGGATCGAGGCATGGCGCGCGCTGTGCGGCCGCGCCGGTTCGAACAGCGTCAACCCCGGCCACTCGGGCGCGACGCCTTCCCCCGCCAGCCAGGTGGCCAGCGCATCGCGAGCGGCGGCCAGTTCCGCCGCATTCCGCCCGACGATCCCGCGCGCCAGCAATGCCGAAGACGCCTGCCCCAGCGCACACGCACGCACCAGCATGCCCACCGCCGCGACGCGACCGTCTTCGTCCAGCGCGACATCGACCGTCACCCGGCTGCCGCAGATCGGCGATCGTTTCTCGACGCTGGCATGGGGGTCGGGCAGGCGGACGGCCTGCGCGGTCTCGGCGGCAAGGCGGAGGATTTCGGTATTGTACAGATTGGCGGTCACGCGACCGAATGTAGGGCGCGATCGTGACGCTGGCGAGTCGGTCGCACGATTATTCGCCGAACACCGGCTCGCCCCGGCGGCGGCGATCGATGAAATCGACCACGCTGGTGCTGGTGGCGTTGAGCAGCGGATAGGTCCGCGCGTCCTTGATCCACACCGGCCGCCGCGTCGGTCCGCCGCCGATGAAGTCGGCCGCCAGCAACAGCAGCAGAAAGGCGAGACTGGTCAGGATCAAACCCTTGAGCGCACCGAAACCGAACCCCAATGCCCGATCGACCGGCCCCAGCACCGACGCCCGCGTCCGCGCACCGATCGCATTGGCGACCAGCCGCCCGGCAAAATAGCCGACCCCCGCGATCAGCGCGAAGGCGAGCGTCGCTGCCCCCCCGGCGGTGCCGGTCGGCCCGACCAGTGCGGCGGCGACCGGCGTATGGAACAGCTTGAGCGCCAGCACGACCAGCACCCATGCGCCGAGCGACAGGATCTCCGTCACGAACCCGCGCAGGAAGCCGAGCACCGCCGCACCGCCAACGGTGAGCAGAACGGCGATATCGAGCGAGGTCAGACCCATGGCCGGGCTATGCCGGGCGTGGCGGGGATTGTCGAGCGCTCCCGATCCTGTCCGGTCTGCGAGGTCGCTGCGAACGTCTCGCGCGCGGCTTCCTTCTTCCGTACCCCGGCGAAGGCCGGGGTCCAGTTGGGGAACGTCGGTGATCTGTGGGAAAGCCTTCCCAACTGGCCTCCGGCTCCGGCGAAACCTTGGGACCGATCGACATTCAGCGATAATCACGGAATTTCGTCATTCCCGCGCAGGCGGGAATCCATAAACGCCGACGGTTTGGCTCGATCCGCGACGTTGGCGTATAGGGGCTCCCGCCTGCGCGGGAGTGATGAGAGGGGATGGAACACTATTCCTTCGTCCAGCGAACTGACTGTCGATCCCGCTCAGCGAAAGCGCCGATCACCGACCCGCTGACGTACCCTCGCGCAGGCGGGGGTCCAGAGCCCTGAGCAAGGGCGGTTGTTTGCTTGGCGTCGGACGCCCGCCTGCGCAGAGGGTTCCGCGGATATGCGGCTAGATGCCGTGTTTAGATCGAAGGGCGCGGCCCGCGCACCGGACCTTCCCTGCAGAAGCAGGTAGAAGTGCGCCCGTCAGCAGTCCCACATTCACAGAAGCCCAGCGCCGGTACGGTTCCGGACCGCCGACCACCAAACGAACCTACTCAGTAACCACCGGTATCCCCGGCAACGCCTTCGACGTCCGGACGGTCGGCGACGTCTTCACGCTCGCGACGTTCGGCGCGGTAATCAACTGCGTCGTCAGCATCGACTGAAAATTTTCCAGATCGGCGGCGACGATCTTCAGGATGAAATCGATCTCGCCGTTCAGCATATGGCATTCCCGGACTTCGGGAATCGTCGCGATATGCGCCTCGAACGCCGCCAGATCGCTACCCGCCTGGCTTTTCAGGCTGACCAGCGCGAACACGGTGATCGTGAAACCCAGCAGTCGCGGGTCGAGTGCGGCGTGATACCCCTTGATCGCGCCGGCCTCCTCCAGCGCCCGCACGCGGCGCAGACAGGGGGGGGCGGTCAGCCCGACGCGCTCGGCCAGTTCGACGTTCGTCATTCGCCCGTCCTCCTGCAACAGCGACAGGATCTGCCGGTCGATACGATCGAAAGCCATATAGTGCGGTCCGTGGGTTTGTTCGAATGAAAGCGCAACCTACAGCATCACAAAATTGCGCGGAAGCGTAATTGTCCCACATTGCGACGTACCGAAATTGAGCGGTTCCGGAATGCGCTTCTCCTCGTTAAGGGTTCCTTAGCGCGGCGGCTTCGCGTGGCGCTTTCATGGGTGGCTGGTGCACTTCGACGACACTCTCGAAACGGTTCTCGCTGCCGATTTGTCGGGCGAGGGCGCGCGCGCGTCGGTGTGGCGGCAACTGGTCGACCTGATCGGCCGGGGACGGGTGTCCGCCGACCCCCGCGCCATCGCCTTGCTCCATGATCTGCGCGACCATGTCCCGCGAACGGTTCGCGTGGCCAGTGCCCGCGACCTCGAATATGCCCGTCCGCCGGTCGAACTGGTCGGATTGCTGGCGACCGATGTGATCGAAGCGGCCTTGCCGGTACTGCGCGGCGCTACCCTGTCGGTCGATCAGTGGCAGGCGCTGTTGCCCCGCCTGTCGCCACCGGCGCGCGGCGTGGTGCGCAACCGCCGCGACATCGACCCCGCCGTCCATCGCGCACTCGACAGCTTCGGATCGGTCGATCTGGTGCTGTCCGACGAACGCCCGGTCGAACCGATCGCGCCGCAGCCGGTCGCCGCGCCGGTTCTCGCCGTCGTCCCGCCGCTCGCTGCCGTTCCGGTGACTGCGCCGGCGATCGATCCGGAACCGCTGTTCCTCGATCCCGCGACCGAGCCCGATCCCGCCGGTCCGTTCCGCATCGCCGACGTCATGGCGCGGATCGAGGCGTTCGAACGCATCCATGACGGCGCGCCGCCGCCCCCGCCGCAAATCGCGCCGCAGGACAGCTTCCGCTTCGAAGCCGACGCCGCTGGTCAGATCCGTTGGGTCGACGGGGTCAGCCGTGCGCCGCTGATCGGCATGTCGCTGGATTTCTGCGCGACGCCCGGCCATGCCCGGTTCGATGCGATCGCCGCCGGCGCGCTGCGCAAGCGCGCGCCGTTCCGCGATGCCCGTCTGACCATCGGCGGCGACAGCGATGCGACCGGCGAATGGTTCGTGTCGGGCGTGCCCGCGTTCGACCATGCCACCGGCCGGTTCATCGGCTATCGCGGGACCGCGCGGCGGCCCTATCACGGCGAACGCGCCGAACCGTATCTCAACCGCGATGCCGGCATCGCCCAGCTGCGCCAGCTCGTCCACGAACTGCGCACCCCGGCGGGCGCGATCGCGGGCTTTGCCGAAATGATCCAGCAGGAATTGCTGGGGCCGGTGCTGCCCGTCTATCGCGACCGTGCCGGTGCGATCCTCAACCATTCGCGTGATCTGGTCGCGGTGATCGACGATCTCGATCTTGCCGCGCGGATCGACGGCGACGCGCTCGACCTGCGCGACGATCGCGTCGCGCTCGGGCCGTTGTTCGACGTGATCGCCGCCGATCTCGTGTCGCTGTGCGAATTGCGCGGCACGCTGCTGGAGGTCGATCCGACCGACATCGCCGTCGCCGGGGATCGCCGCGCCGTCGAACGGCTTCTCGCCCGGCTGCTCGCGACCCTCGTCTCGGCGGGCGGGCGGGACGAATCGATCCATGTCCGGGTCGGTCTCGAAGGCGATGGCTATGTCTCGATCGTGCTCGACCGGCCGCAGGCGCTCGACGCATGGCCCGGCAACAGCGTGTTCGACGTCGATGACGGCGAAGAGGATATGTCGCTGCTCGGCACCGGCTTCGCGCTGCGCCTCGCCCGCAACCTTGCGCGCGAACTCGACGGGACGCTGGCGTTCGGTTCCGCGACGCTGACCCTGCGCCTGCCGGCCGCCCATGCGGTGGAGATCGAACGGGCGCAGCGTCGCTGATGCAGCCGTTCCGGCCCGCCGATGGCCGACCGGTCGTCTGGCGCGAAGGGTTCGGCACACGCTTCACCGTCTTCGTCGATACCGAGGAAGAGTTCGACTGGCGCGCGCCGTTTCGTCACGACGGCTGGGGTGTCGGCGCGGTCGCCGCGCTGCCCGACGCGCATCGCCGTTTCGCCGACCATCGCGTCGAAACCTGCTATCTGGTCGACTATCCGGTCGCGACCGATCCCGCCGCCCTCGACGCGCTGCGCGCGGTCGTCGCGCATGGCCGCGCCACGATCGGTGCGCAGCTGCACCCATGGGTCAATCCGCCGTTCGACGAAACCCTGTCGGCGCACAGCAGCTTTGCCGGCAACCTCCCGCGCGCGCTGGAGGCCGCAAAGCTCGACCGCCTGACCGACGCCCTGACCAGGGGTTTCGGGACTCGCCCGATCGTCTATCGGGCCGGGCGCTATGGCCTGGGGCCGGCGACGCTGGGGTTGCTGGCGGCGCGCGGCTATGCGCTCGATAGCTCGATGCGCGCCCGCTATGACTATCGGGCACAGGGCGGGCCGGACTATCGCGGCATCGGCAACGATGCGTTCCACACCGGCCCCGACGAGCGCATCGTCGAACTGCCGCTGACGACCGTCTTCACCGGGCGGCTGCGGCGCGGCGATGCGCGGCTGTACGAAAGTGCAGGCCGGTTTCCCCGCGGCCGGGGTCTGCTCGCCCGGCTCGGCCTGCTCCACCGCGTCGCGCTGACGCCCGAGGACATGCCGCTGGCCGACGCGCTGGAGGCGATCCGGGTGGCGGTGGGCGAGGGGGTGCGTGTCCTCAACTTCGCCTATCATTCGCCGAGCCTCATACCTGGCCACACCCCCTATGTCCGCGATGCCGCCGATCTGGCCGCCTTCTGGCGCTGGTGGGATGCCGTGCTGGCGCTGCTCGCCACCTTGCACGTCCATCCCGCGTCCAGCGACGACATCCTCGCCGCCGCCACCTGATTCTTTCGGCTTGCCCATGCGTTGGGCCGCGCGAAAGGAATTGCCGATGCTCACCGCGCAAGACGAACACTGGATGCGCGAGGCGATCGCCATCGCCCGGACCAAGGGCGACGACCCGTCCTGCTCCCCCCTCGGCTCGATCATCGTTCGCGACGGCCGCGTGTTGTCGGCGCAGCCGAACCAGACGCAGGAACTCCCCGACGCCACCGCCCACGCCGAGATGATGGCGATCCGCCGCGCCTGCGAAAGCGAGGGCAACATGGAGCTGCGCGGCGCGACGCTCTATTCGACGCTGCAACCCTGCGGCATGTGCACCATGGCCTCGATCTGGTCGAAGGTCGGCCGCGTCGTCTACGGCGCCGGTCGCGACGATGTGCACGCCATGTATTTCGAGGACCGGCACATCGATACGCTGGCGTTTATCAGCGACGCTTACCGCGACGATATCGTCATCGAGGGCGGCTGCCTGCGCGCCGAATGTGCGAAGCTCTATTACGGCCCGGACGACGACGTGCCGGAGGAAGAGCAGGGGAATATCTGAGCGGTAACGCCATCCCCAATCCCGCCGTCATCCCGGCGAAGGCCGGGATCCATTGTGTCGGGTGCTCACGACAGAAACGCCGCGCAAGAAAAAGGGCCGGAAGCGCAAAGCCTCCGACCCCTATTCTATGTGTCAGCCGACGCGGGACTACATCCCGCGTCGTCGGTCGGGGAGCTTGCGCCCCCGCCGGCCGGCCTGTCGCCGTCTCCGTTTTAGCTCACGCTAAAGCGGTGCGGCCCGGAGCTTACGCTCCGGCTACTTCCGTAGTGTCGACCTTGATCCCCGGGCCCATCGACGACGAAACCGCGACCTTGCGGACATACTTGCCCTTGGCGCCCGTCGGCTTGGCCTTGACCACCGCATCGACCAGTGCGTCGAAGTTTTCGCGCAGATCGGCCGCCGAGAACGACGCCTTGCCGATGCCCGAATGGATGATACCGGCCTTTTCGACGCGATATTCGACCTGGCCGCCCTTGGCCGCTTCGACCGCAGCCGCGACGTTCATGGTGACGGTGCCGAGCTTCGGGTTCGGCATCAGGCCCTTCGGACCCAGGATCTTGCCGAGACGACCGACCAGACCCATCATGTCCGGGGTCGCGATGCAGCGATCGAAATCGATCTTGCCGCCCTGGATGGCGTCCATCAGGTCTTCGGCACCGACGACATCGGCACCCGCCGCGGTGGCTTCGTCCGCCTTCGCGCCGCGCGCGAACACGCCGACGCGCACGGTCTTGCCGGTGCCCTTGGGCAGGGTCACGACGCCGCGGACCATCTGGTCGGCGTGACGCGGATCGACGCCGAGGTTCAGCGCGACTTCGATCGTCTCGTCGAACTTGGCGGTCGCATGGGTCTTCGCCAGCGCGATCGCTTCATCGATGCCGTGCAGCTTCAGCGCGTCGACGGCGGTGGCGAGGGTCTTCGCCTTCTTGGTCAGCTTGGCCACAGTCTTAACCCTCCACCACTTCGAGGCCCATCGCGCGGGCCGAACCTTCGATGATCTTCGTCGCCGCGTCGATGTCGTTGGCGTTCAGATCCTTCATCTTGATCGTCGCGATCTCGCTCAGCTGCGAACGCTTGATCTTGCCGGCAACCGACTTGCCCGGTTCCTTCGAACCCGACTTCAGGTTGATCGCCTGCTTGATGAGATAGGTCGCCGGCGGCGTCTTCGTCTCGAAGCTGAACGAACGGTCGGCATAGACGGTGATGATCGTCGGCAGCGGCGTGCCCTTGGCGATATCGCCGCTGGAAGTCTGCGCGTTGAACGTCTTGCAGAATTCCATGATGTTCACGCCGCGCTGACCCAGTGCGGGGCCGATCGGCGGCGACGGCTTGGCTTCGCCTGCCGGCACCTGCAGCTTGATATAGCCGGTAATCTTTTTGGCCATGAGTCTCACTCTCTTTCAAGTTTAGCGGTACGTGCGGCGCGATCCTGCCGGACCGGCCTCCCGCCATGGTTTCCAAAACTGTCGTTTGGGAAGCGGCGCGCTTAGCCGAAACACCGCGCGCTTGCAATGTAGGATTCCGTCTGATCCGTTCGGGACCATGCCCCAGCCGAAACCACGCCCCTATACCCGCAAGCAGGCGCTGCAAAACGCTGCCTTCCTGACCGAACTGGCCCGCACCGGCAATGCGCGGGAGGCGGCACGCACGCTCGCGCTCAACCGCTCGATGCTGACCAAGCGGAGGAACGCCGACCCCGACTTCGCCCAGCGGTGGGAAGCGGCGCTGGTCCTCGCCGCCGCCGCGCTGTCCGATCCGCAAACCCCGCCCGGCGAGGCGCACGTCGTCCGCACGCGCGGCCGCCTGCAACTGCGCACGCCCGGCAAGCGTCGCCAGATCGATCGCGACGCCGAACAACGCTTCCTCGCCGCCGTCAGCGCCACCGCCAATATCCGCCTGTCCGCGCAGGCCGCCGGCTTCGCGCACAGCAGCTTCTACGCCCGCGCCCGCCGCCACCCCGGCTTCGCCCGCGAACTGCGCATCGCGCTCGCCATCGGGGCCGAGCGGCTGGAGGCGGCATTGCTCGAAAGCAGCCTGCCCGAAAGCAACGCCCACGATCACTGGCGGCACAACGATCCACCCGCCATCCCGCCGATGACGGTAGCGCAGGCGATGCAGATGATCGGGCAAAAGGCGCGCCGCGAACGCGAACTCGCCGACCCGCAGGCCCTCCCCAAACGTGGCGAGAGCAACGCCGCATGGATCGAACGCCGCACGCTGGCCAATGGCGTCCGGGCGATGCTGGAAGAGGAGGAAGCGCGGATGGTCGAATATGCGCAGGAGGAATGGCGCAAGGGCGGCCGGCGCACCCAATGGGAACCGGGCGGCTGGGACTTGCTGCTCGAACAGGCGTTGCGGGTGAAGGGGAGGGCGGGCAGCTGACGCAACCGCCCCCGCCCGACAGTATCGCCTCGGCCCGGATCGGCAGCGCCCCCGCATCGTCCCGCCAGCGCAGGCCGGCGTCACCCGGCGATCGAGCGCAACGCCCGCCCGAAACCCCCGAAACGCACCCATCGCCCCTTGCTGTCTTCCACAATCCGGCGCAATTTCCATCCCGGAGAGGTACAAGAAGAGGCAGCAAGACGATGCGAAGCGCGTTCCTGATTCTGACCCTGATCGCCACCACCGGCCCGGCCATCGCCGCCACACGCCCACCGACCACCACCTGGGGCAAGCCCGGCGTGTCGTTCGACGCCTATCGCCGCGACGCCCGCGAATGCGCGGTGCAGGGTGCGAAGGCGGATATCCGGGACTGGAAGTCGACGAAGGAAGTCGTCGCCGCCACCCGCGATCAGGACCGCATCCTCGAAAACCAGACGCTCAGTCCGAACAATCCGATGATCGACTACGCCATGGTCTATCACCGCCGCATCCGCGGGAATGTCGAGGAAGTGCAGCAGACGATGGTCGGCGCGGTCGAGGAATGCCTGATCGGTCGCGGCTATCGCGAGGTCGTGCTCGACCGGGCGCAGGAGCGGCAGTTGCGGAAGTTGAAATGGGGGACCGAGGAGCGGGCGCGGTATTTGCATGCGCTGGCGACGCGGGAGCCGGGGGTGGGGAATAGTGCGCCGGTTTGAATAGTCCAGCTAAAATATCAATTCTGGCGAATTTTATTACTATATATTTTTGGTATTATCTATAATTTGGTCAACTAATGATTTCACCGAGCTTTCATTATTTTGAGCCCAAAGTGTCGTGAACGCTAGGGCAACAGTACTCTCGGGAACGAGCCCAAGTTTTTCGCCAAGTTGAGCAAATAGCAAATGCCTGTCTTTATTTGTGGTTCGGACTTCCCTGCATATTGCTAGTATCTTGTCGCTATCCTCAAATTTCTGAAGAAGTGCCACCGATAGTTTGCCGCCTATTATGCTCCACTGATTAATGCACTCGTCGAATACGAAGGATTCAGGTGCATCTCCTGGTAAGCGGAAAACGCTCTGCGCTGGATCGTCGATTTGCCTCGAATCACCATCCAACACGCAAGCGGATGGTGTCGTAACTGACGGGTTTGCATTATGATACCGATTCATAGCGACGGCAGCTCCGTCGCCGGACATTGCGTGTACTTGGAAATGATCCATTACAGGTTTATCGCTCTGCCGGAGAATAGCCTCCATCCAGATCTTAGCAAATGCATCTTCAACGAACAGAACGGCTGATGTTTCGATCTGACCAGTTATTGCGCGCAGCGAGGATACGTCGAGCTTTCCTTGGAAAAGTTTGTCTTTAGTTGCCGACCAAACGGCCTTGCTTGGCAAAGGGCGTAGCGCTTCATTAGAATGAGTTGTGAAAATAACTTGTATTTTCTTTCTTTCAGCAGCCCATATTAAATATTCGACAAGGCGTATCGTTGCTACCGGATGAAGGCCGTTTTCTATTTCCTCTATTAAAACTAACGTGTGGTCATCCGCCGCCTCGATTGATGCGACCATGCGAATAATACTCGATTCCCCTGCCCCAAAGTGGAACTCCGAGTAGCCAACCCCATCTAAGGTTTGCCCGGTCAGCAAAGTCACATTGCCGTTCGCATGAACCTGTATTTGCTTGAACCCTGAAACATCTTTGCCAAGTATGCGGGAAACAGCATCGTTAATTTCCGGCGAAAACGGGGCTACACGACTTTCAGGGACAGAAAACTTTCGCGAGGTGCAGCTAAGTAACTCTTTTCGTTCACTTGCGGGCACCGTGCGGGACACGCCGAAAAGCAAAGTTTGGCGTGTGAGCGCGTCACGGTTCCATTTCAAATTTTTGAAGCTAGCCGTTCGTTGTACGGACGACTTTGCAGATAAGTCACGATCGATTATCTCATATTCAATAGGCCAATCCTGCATTCCACTATCATACTTCCCGCTTTTAGAAAAAAATGCACGGGGCGGTATATCTCGATATATTATGCCCGCAGAACCTAATACGGTCGTCTTTCCACCGCCATTTGGTCCAATTATGGCTGTTACAGGAAAATCGAAAGAAATTGGCTCATCGACAAATCCGCGAACTTTCTTTAGATTTAGTTTTGCAAGATATTGCTTGTAGCTTCGATCTTGAGCTTTCTCGAGTAGTGCATTGATTGTGCTATCTCTGACTTCGCTCTTGAATGTCATCCGACGATCCCTTTGAGGCAGCTCTCGTTGCCTCGAATGTTTGGAGTAAGATGCACATCATGAAGTACGCTGTATAGCAAAAAACGGCGCAGGGCTTGTCGCCCTACGCCGCTAACGTCGGTCGGGTTGTACCCGCCGGCCGGTGTCCGCCGTCTCACGAATAGCCTTCGCTATTCGTGTGCGGACAGCAAGTCAGGCTTTCGCCTTACTTGCTTCGTTCCACCTGCTCGAAATCCAGTTCGACCGGCGTAGCACGCCCAAAGATCGACACCGAAACCTTCACCTTCGACTTGTCGAAGTCCAGCTCCTCGACCAGACCGTTGAAGCTCGCGAACGGGCCGTCCAGCACCTTGACCGAATCGCCGATCTCGAAATCGACCTTGATCTTTTGCTTGGTGGGCGAGGCGGCGGCCTCTTCCTTGCTGTTCAGCATCCGCGTGGCTTCCGCCTCGCTGATCGCCTGCGGCTTGCCCGACGATCCCAGGAAGCCGGTGACCTTCGGCGTGTTCTTGACGAGGTGATAGACCTGATCGCTCAGGTCCAGCTTCGCGAGCACATATCCGGGCATGAACTTGCGTTCGGACTGCACCTTCTTGCCGCGACGGACTTCGGTCACATTCTCGGTCGGGACCTCGATCGCTTCGACCGCATGATCGAGGCCGAGGCGCGTCGCCTCGCTCAGGATCGAATCGCGGACCTTGCCCTCGAAACCCGAATAGGCGTGAATGATGTACCAGCGCGACATGCGTATCCTTTGAACTTTTCGAAGGGGTGCGGGAGACCGATCGGTTACTGTGCGAGCTTCAGCAGGCCCTTGACGATCGCGTCGAACGCTGAATCCACGCCGAGGAAGAAGATCGCCAGCAACGTCGTCATGATGACGACCATCACCGCGGTCATCACGGTTTCGCGGCGCGTCGGCCACGTCACCTTGGCGGTTTCGGCCCGGACCTGCCGCATGAATTCGACTGGGGTAACCTTCGCCACGTGCCTGACCTTCGTTATCGGTTTGACCGACGGCGGGACACAAGGCCCCGTCCGGTTCCTGTCAGGAAACCGGCGCTGCCCATCCACGCTGTCGGATTGGGCATGGTATCTAGCGATCTAGGGCGGAGGAAGCAAGCGCGCGGGGCAACGGGGCGGCACACCCGCCGCCCGTGCGAACTTACGATTGGTTTGGAACCGCGCGAAGGGCGATTTTTGAAGGCGGTGCCGGCCCGCCGCTTCGCCCGACCACCCACGAGGCGCGCGGAATAGCTGGTCGGTAGAGGATTGGGCTGGCACCGCAAACCGCGCAACCGCGCGGTTCCAAACCGCCTCTCAGAAGCGGAAGCCGATGCCGGCCGTCGCCTGCACGCGTTCGAAATTGACGCCGTCATACAGCGTCTTGTTGGTCGAATATTGGGTGACGGCCACGTCGCCCTTCAGATAGGCGCGCCCGCCAATGCCATATTCTGCGCCCGCGCCGATATGATAGCCGCTATAGCTTTCGTCGGTCGAAAAGTCGTCCGAGGTGCCCACGGCATCGTAATCGAGCTTCAGCTTGGCGTGCGAATAGCCGCCCCGCAGATAGGCGACCGACCGCGCTCCGATCGGGAAGCCGACGCGGACACCGGCATATTGGGCGACGCCGGCCTTCTGGCACAGTTCGTCATCGCCAAAGATTTCGTCGCACTGCTTCTGCGTCGACTTGCCGATCCCGGCATAGGCGCCGAGCAGCACCTTCGCGCTGACCGCGACGTCATAGCCGATCTCGCCGCCGAAACCGATGCCGTCATAGCCATCGTAATATTTCGTATCGTCTTCGTAATAATTGCCTTCCAGCCGGTCGTACCCGACCAGTGCCTCGACGCGCAGCCCCTGCAGTGGATCGCGCGCGACCCGCTCCTTCATTTCGGGATAGGGCTGCGGCGCGTCCTGCGCGGCGGCGGGTTGTGCGAACGCGATGGTTGCGGCCACGATGGCCGCTGCCTGAAACTTCATGAAAACCCCCTTTGGTCCGCGCGGTTGTCGCGTCGGACGGCGGGGCCGTTAGCGGATACGTGCGGCTTTGTCGCCGGTACTTTGGTCCGGTTCAGAGCAGACTGACCGCCGCGAACCCGCCGACCAGCGCCACGACCAGCAACGTCCCGATCAGCGTCAGCCGCTTCTCGATGAACGTCTGCACCGGCTGGCCATATTTCTTCAGCAGGAACGCGATCAGGAAAAAGCGGAAGGCGCGGGTGATCGCGGCCGTCAGTACGAACAGGCCGAAATTGAACTTGGCGAGCCCCGACGCGATCGTCACCAGCTTGAACGGGATCGGCGTCAGCCCCTTGAGCAGGATGATCGCCGCGCCGTACTGCGCAAACCCCGCCTGAAATTTCGCGGCCTTGTCCTGCAAACCGTACAGGTTGATGACCCACGCCCCGACCGTATCCCACAGGAAATAGCCGATCGCATACCCGACCATACCGCCCAATACCGACGCAATCGTGCAAATCGCCGCGATCTGATAGGCGCGGCTGCGGTGCTGCAGGATGACCGGCACCAGCACGACATCGGGCGGAATCGGAAAAAAAGAGCTTTCACAGAAGCTTACGACGGCGAGGCTACGCACGGCATGCCGATGATTGGCAAGGCGGAGCGTCCAGTCGTACAGCGCACGGAACATCGTCGGCATCCATATCGGGGTCGGCGCGGGGTGCGCTGGCACGAGTGGAGGGATTCGAACCCCCGGCCCTCGGTTTTGGAGACCGATGCTCTACCAGCTGAGCTACACTCGTGTGCGGACGCGGCCTCTATCCCGGTCGAACCGGAAGGGCAAGGCCGATTTGTGGTTAGGGGAGCGGGGGGCTGTAGGAAAGCGAAAAATGCCTCCCCGGATGATCAGGCTGCGATCGCGTAGGGCTTGATCTCGCCTTCCAGATACAGCTTGCGCGCCTTAGCGCGGCTCAGCTTGCCCGACGATGTGCGGGGCAGGGTGCGCGGCGGGACCAGTTCGATGACGCAGTTCATGCCGGTAACCGACCGGACGCGCTCGCGAATTTCCTCCCGCAGCCGCTGGCGCTCCCCCTCGTCCGATGCGCGGCACTGGACGAGGACTGCGGGCGTTTCCTCGCCGCCGGGGGTGGTGATGGCGAAGGCGGCGATGTCGCCGGCCTTGAAACCGGGAAGTTGTTCCACCGCCCATTCAATGTCCTGCGGCCAGTGGTTTTTGCCGTTGACGATGATCATGTCCTTTGCCCGGCCAACGATATAGACATACCCGTCAGACAGATAGCCCATGTCACCGGTGTCGAGCCAGCCATCGACCATGCATGCGGCGGTCGCTTCGGGATCGCGGAAATAGCCGCTCATCAGCGACGGCCCCTTGCACCAAACCTTGCCGATCGCGCGCTCGGGAAGCGGCGTGCCGTCCTCTTCGCGGATCTCGATCGCCATATCGCGGACGGGTTTCCCGCAATTCACGATCGCGCGGTAGCGCTGCGGACGGTCGGCGCGGCCGGCATGGCCCGAAAGCTCGGTCTCTTCGACCAGCTCCACAATGATCCCTTCGCCCGGCGGCATGATCGCCACTGCCAGCGTCGCTTCGGCAAGGCCGTAGGACGGCAGGAAAGCCGACGCCTTGAACCCGGCATCGGCGAACGCGTCGACGAATGATTGCATCACATCGGGACGGATCATGTCCGCGCCATTGCCCGCCAGCCGCCAGCGCGACAGGTCGAACCGGTCCGCCGCCTTGGTCTGGCTCGACATGCGCCGCGCGCAGATGTCGTAGCCGAAGGTCGGTGAATAGCTGATCGAATTCCCCTGATTGCGGCTGATCAGGTCGAGCCATGCGAGCGGACGCCGCGCGAAATCCTCGGTCTTCAGATAGTCGGTCGATACCTGATTGGCGACCACCGACAGGAAACAGCCGACCAGCCCCATGTCGTGATACCAAGGCAGCCACGAGATGCAGCGATCCTCCGCGGCCAGCTGCATGCCGTGGCTGTGCGCGGCAAGGTTGTTGAGCAGCGCGGCATGGGTAATTTCGGTCCCGTGCGGAAAGCGCGTCGAGCCGCTGGAATATTGCAGATAGCAGATGTCGTCGGTCGACGCCGTCGGCAGATCGACGACCGGGGCATCGATCGCCGAGAAGCTTTCCCAATCAATGCCTTCGACCCCGGCGATGCGCGCGGCCTCGCCAGCCATCGCTTCGAGTTCGGCGGGGTAGAACAAGGTCTTGGGATCGCAGCTGTCCAACTGGACGCGCAATTGTTCGACATAGGCCTCGCGCCCGCCGAACGAGGTGGGCAGCGGCAGCGGCACCGGCCATGCGCCGGCATAGACCACCCCGAAGAACAAGGCGGCGAACTCGGCACCGGTTTCGGCGACCAGCGCGATACGGTCGTTGGGCTGCACGCCCTTCGCGATCAGGCGATAGGCCTGTTGCAACGCGTCTTTGCGCATGTCGCGGAACGGGTAGGGGTGTTTCAGCGTGCCGCGCGCGTCGTAGAAGTTCAGCCCGCGCGTGCCCTGCGCGGCGTAATCCATCGCCTCGCCCAGCGTCGCGAAATCTGCGAGCCGGCGCGGCAATGTGTCGCCGGTCGGGGTCGCTTCCAGCGTGATTGCAACACTTCCTTCAAGTTTTGTCGTCATTCTTGTCCAACTCTCGGCACCGTTCGCACGCGTTCGCGGCGTTCGAAGCGTGTCGCCATAGCGGCAAAGAGCCGCACGGCACAGTTGATTTCAAAATCGCGGCGTAGTGTGGCACAAACATGGCGCATGCCGCGTGACCCCCGCCGCCCCCTTCCGCCCATCGACCAGCCCGCGCTGGAGCGGATGGCGTTGCGCTATGTCGAACGCTTTGCCACGACCCGGGCAAAGCTGGCCACCTATCTGACGCGCAAACTGCGCGAACGGGGTGGAGAGGGGGCGATCGATATTGAGTCGCTGGCCGACCGGATGGCGGAACTGCGCTACGTCGATGATCGGGCTTTCGCAGAGGCGCACGCGGCATCGATGACCCGGCGCGGGCTGGGCGCGCGGCGGGTGCGCGACGCGCTTCGCCACGCCGGGGTCGGGACCGACGATAGCGAGGCGGTCGTCGACACGCTGGACGATGGCGCGGAAGCGTCGGCCATGGCCTTTGCCAGACGCAAGCGGATCGGTCCCTTCGCCACCGAACCGGTCGAGCGCGACCGCCGCGAAAAGCAGATCGGTGCCATGGTTCGCGCCGGCCATTCGCCTGCGCTGGCAAGACGGATCGCCGCGATGGCACCGGGCGACGGGGAGGACGCTGTTCATGATCGGTAAAGCGCAAAGAAACCGTCGCGTTCATGAAACATCGTGGTACAAAGGGCGGCAGGGGGAGTAAGCAATCATGCGTCTAGAAGCGCGAACGATTGTCGATGATTGCGCGGTCCAGCCGGCCGTCGCTGCGGCAATGTCCAACAGTCGGGACGATGACGTCGTGTCGGTGCGCGGTATCATCAAATGGTTCGACATTACCCGCGGCTTCGGTTTCGCGGTAGCCGACGACACCAGTCTCGGCGATGTGCTGATCCATTTTTCGGTGCTGGAGCCGCATGGTCGCCGCACCCTGCCCGAAGGGGCGATCGTCACCTGCAATGCCGCGCGGCGCAGCCGGGGGATGCAGGCGGTCGAGATCCTCGACATCGACCTGTCGCTGGCGGTCGAGCCGGTGCGTCGCACCGTCGACCGCCCCGACCGGACGGCGATGGCCGAACAGGCTGGACCGTTCGAACCGGTGACGGTGAAGTGGTTCAATCGCCTGAAAGGCTATGGGTTTCTGGTCCGCGACAGCAAGGCCGGCGACGTGTTCGTCCATATGGAAACGCTGCGCCGGGGCGGTATCGAGGAGGTCGAGCCCGAACAGCGGCTTGTCGCCCGCATCGTCGAGGGGCAAAAAGGGCCGATGGCCGTTGCGGTCGAAACGGGCGAGTGACAGCGTGACGGGATTGCGATTTTCGGCACT
This sequence comes from Sphingomonas sp. Leaf67, assembly GCF_001421965.1. GTDB lineage: Bacteria > Pseudomonadota > Alphaproteobacteria > Sphingomonadales > Sphingomonadaceae > Sphingomonas. Next base: position 404,919 of record NZ_LMLP01000001.1, on the reverse strand, counting down.
GGCGGCGGTGGCGTTGCTGGCGGCACTGAACGGCTGCAAGGGGGAAGCCCCCGGCAACGATCCGGTTTCGGAACACGGCATGTCCGTCCGGCCGGTGACGATCACCACCGCCGATGGCAAGGCGCATATCTTCAAATCAGAAGTCGCCGCGAACGAGGCGCAGCAACAGCAAGGGTTGATGTATCGCCCGCGGCTGGCACCCGATGCCGGCATGTTGTTCGCGCCCTATCCCCCCGATGGCGGACCGCCCAGGGCGGCGAGCTTCTGGATGGAAAATACGCCGAACGCGCTCGACATCATCTTCATTCGCGCCGACGGGACCATCGCGACGATCGGCGAAAATGCCGTGCCGCTGTCGCGCGCGCGGGTTGAATCGGGCGAGCCGATCGCGGCAGTGCTGGAGATCGCCGGCGGACGTGCCGCCGAACTGGGGATCGCGGCGGGCGACAAGGTGACGTGGAAATGATCCGCCCCATTGTCGCGGGCGTGGGCAGGCGCTAAGCGGTCGCTTATGGGTATCCTCGCGAACGTCTTCACCTGGTGGAACGGTGCCACCTTCGGCACGTGGCTCGGCTTGCGCGGCAAGACGCAGGTCGGGACCGACCATCTCGGCAACGCCTATTATGAGGGTGGTCGCGACACGATGGGCAATCCGCGGCGCTGGGTGATCTATTCGGGATCGAACGACGCGAGCCGCGTGCCGCCCGAATGGTTCAGCTGGCTGCACCATCAGATCGATCGCACGCCCGACGAATCGCTGCCGCCGGTCCGCCAGTGGCAGAAGCCGCCGATCGAGAACCAGACCGGCACTGCGCTCGCCTATCGCCCGCCGGGTGTGCTCGACAAGGGTGGCGCACGCGTCCGGGCGACCGGTGATTACGAGGCGTGGAGCCCCGACGCGTGAACCCACGCCGCTGGCTGGCCGGGCTGGCGATTGCGATAGTGTTGGCGGTCGGGGGCTGGTTCGGCTGGCAGCGGCTGCATCGGCAGTCGGCAAGGACCCGGCCCGCCACCGCCGAGGTCGCCGTGCCCGAATCGGTGCGTCCCAATCCCAATGCGCCCGAGGTGGTGAGCGTCGATGCCGGGCTGGACAGCAGCCTGCTGGCGGGAGCGACGCCGATGGCCGAGCGGGTCGCGGTGGTCGGCCTGCTCAACAAGCGCAACGGCGAAACCCGCGACCTGACGCTCAAGCCCGGTCAGGCGACGCGCGTCGGTGATGTGATCGTCCGCCTGCGTGCCTGCGAGCGCACCGCGCCGTGGGAGCAGGAGCAATATACCGGCGCGTTCGTGCAGATGGACGTGCGCGGCACGGATTCGAAATGGCGGCGACCGTTTTCGGGGTGGTTGTTCAAGGAGCGTCCGGCGCTGAACGTCGTGCTCCACCCGATTTACGACGTGTGGCCCAAGAGCTGCACGATGTCCTTCCCCGACAGGGGGCCGGACACGGTATCGGCCGGGGCGGGAGCCGCGTCGCCGGGCGCACCCGCGCGGCGATCGAGTGCGTCGAACGCAGCCGAGGCCAGCCCGGAAGCGCCCGCCGAATCCAGCCCGAGCGCGCCTGCCAACAGCACGGAATAGGTTTTCTTGGGCACCTCGATCACGCCCATCGTCGCGAGGTGATCGGTCAGGAACTGGCAGTCGAGCAACCGGAAGCCGCCGACCCGCAATCGCGCGACCAGCCACGCCAGCGCGACCTTTGATCCGCTGGGCGCGCGGCTGACCATCGATTCGCCGAAAAACGCCTGCCCCAGCGCGAGGCCATATAATCCGCCAACCAGACGCTCGCCGTCCCAGACCTCGACCGAATGGGCCAGCCCCATTTCGTGCAGCCGGTTGAAGGCCTGTTCGATCGTACCGTTGATCCACGTCTCCGGCCGGTCGGACGCGCTTTCGGCGCACAGTCGGATGATATCCTCGAACGCCTGATCGGCGGTGACCCGGTAGCGGTCCGACGCGATCAGCTTGCGCAGCGAGCGCGACAGGTGAAATCCGTCCAACGGCAATATGCCGCGCAGCTTGGGTTCGACCCAGTAGATGCCGGGCGCATCGCGATCGTCGGCCATCGGAAAGATGCCGCTGGCATAGGCGCGCAGCAGCGTTTGCGGGTCGAGCTCGAACAGGGGCGCCATCGGCCGCACCCTATCGCGGCCGGCGGCGCAGGCAATGGCCGCCCGCCATCATTCGCCGGCGAGGTAGCGCGCGACCGGTTCGATCATGTCCTCCGGGATGCGACGGGCGATGACCGGCATCGTCGCCTGATCCTTGCGCGCATCGACCACCTCCTTTTCGCCGCGCCAATGGCGGAGCCTCCCGGCGATATAGACGGCGCGCTGGCCATCGATCACCGGGAAGCGCTTGGCTCCGGCGGCGTCATGGCAGCTGCGACAGGCGGGAAGCTGCTTGTCGGGCAGGCCGCGCTCGACGATCTGGCGCGCCGCCGCGTCGCCATTGCCGGCGCGACCCGGCACGATGCCGGGCATCGCCGCGAACCTGCGGGCGAGGGCGACGCGTTCTTCCGGGGTCAGCTGAGCGGCGGCATTGGCCATGACCGCGCTCTGGCGGGTGCCGGTGGCATAGGCTTCGAGCGCGGCGGCAAGATAGGCCGGGTCCTGTCCGGCGAGGATCGGAATGTCGCGCTGACCCCGGCCCAGCCCGTCGTTGCCATGGCAACCGGCGCAGCTGTCGAACCGGCCATTGGCGGCACCGAAGCCCTGCGCATTGCTGCCTGCCAGCACACGATATTGCTGCGGCGTCATCGTCGGCAGCAGGCGGACGAACGCGACCATGCGCTTCACTTCGTCGGGCCGGTCCTTGGCGGCCCAGGCGGGCATCCCGCTGAACTTCACGCCGTGTTCGAGGATCCAGAACAGCTGGCGGTCGGTCCACTCCTTCGCGTTTTTCGACAGGTCGGGGGCAGGCGGCGTCGCCTTCTGCATCAACGGCAGTGGGCGCACGCCCGGCGCGCCGTGGCACGAGGCGCAGGACGCGGCATAATAGCCTGCCGCGCTGACGAGGCCGCTATCGTCCTTTGCGTCCTTCGGCGTGGAAAAGGCGGCATGGGTCTGCACCGAATTGCGCATCACCCAGTGCAGGAACCAGTCGCTGATCGCCCAATGCCCCGACGACGCGGCGACGTTGAACAACCCGGACCAAGCAAAGGCCATGCCCAGCGCGAACAGCCCGAGCAGCGTGACGATGACGCGCTTCCACGTCAGGCGGATGGTCATGGCTGCGGCTCCGGTTGGCGCAATAGCGTGGCGAGCAGCGCAAGGCCGCCGAGGAAATAGCTGGCCGCGCCGACCAGCAGCATCACGACCCCGCCGAGTTGCTGGTCGGCAAGCGCGTCGTGCATCCCGTGCGCCATCGCCGGATAAAGCGGGCGGGGGGCAAGGCCGATCAGCGCGCCGAGCAGGGTCATGTGCATCGAGGTGAGCAGCAGCGCGCCGACGCCCGCCGCGCGGCGATCGGGTCCGGTGCCGAGCACGGCGGCCCAGAGCAGCCATCCGGCGGCGAGGAACATCGCCTGTTCGACGATCATCGCCGCCATATTGCTGTCCGCCAGCATCCGCAGTGCGGGCAGGTGCCAGCCCCATACCGTTGCCAGCTCGACCAGCGACATCGCGAGCGGGGTGACGACGTGCGGCCAGCGCCGGGCCGGGTCACAGGCACTGTCGGTCAGCCCGAACGCAACCAGCGGTGCGGCCACCGCAACCGCGATCATGTGTCCGGCCATATGCCCGACCATGCCCGCCTGTGCCGCCGCCAGCCAGCCGAGCGGCAACAGCACCAATCCGGCGATCAGGCTGACGCGCTTCATCGGCAGTCCGTCAGGAAGACGACCGGTGCGGCGGTGAAGATGACGCCGACGAAGCTCAACGCGGCGAGCAATACCGTCGAGAAGGCGAGGAACCGGACGCGGTCGGTGTCGGTGCTCTCCTCATGCGGCGGCGTGTCGCCGGGTACGCGTGACTGGATATGCGCGACGATGCCGGCGGCGGCGATCAGCAACAGTGCCAGGACGGTGCCGACCGTATAGAGGATCGGCAGCCGCGGAAATCCGCCGACCTTTGCACAGTGGATCGCCGCCCACAGATACGAAAACAGAAAATGCACCGCCCAGACGGTCGGCGGCACGATCAGCGTCCAGAGCGTTACCTTCAGCCGGGTGACCATGCCGTGCAGCCCGCGTTTCATGCGACCCCCGGGAACAGGCCGATCGTCGCGTAGGTGACGATGGCGGTCAGTGCCATGAAATGCTGATAGACGGTGATGTTCCGCAGGTCGGCGTCATGGCGGGGCGTCATCCGCCCGGCAATGCTGCGCGCCAGCGTATAGCCCTGCATGATCGCGCCGATCCCGGCATGGGCGGTGGTCCAGATCACCAGCACCCACACGATCGCGGGATAGCTGTGTAGTTCGGGATCCAGCCCGGTGGTCAGCGGCCCCTGCAAACCCGCCCAGATGCCCGCAAGGCTGGCGGCGATGCCGACGACCAGCAACAGCCGCGCCGCGCCGACGATGCCGCGCCGGTTGGTCCCGCGCGCAGCGACCGTCGCGCCCCAGCTGAGCGCCGCCAACGTCAGCGCGACCATCGGCCAGAAGGTGCCGGGGCCATCCATGCCCGGTCCCGACGGGGGAAATTCGGGATGGACCGTCCAGAAGAAATAATAGCCGAAGACCAGCCCCGAAAACGCGGTCGCATCCGCCATCATCGTGATGAACATCGCCCACCACCCCGGCGCCGCCGAACCGGAAACGTACAGCGGCAGTTCGATGCCGTGGCCGATCGGCTTGGAAGGCTTTTCCGGAATCTCGGCGGTGCCCGTCCACAGCCAGTAGAGCACGAACGCGAGCGTCGCGATCGCGCCGGCCAGCGACCACCAATACAGGTGGTAGGTGGTTAGAATGAACACGCTGCCTAGCGCGATCGCGGTCAGCATCGGCACCCAGCTGGGCGTACCCAGCCGAACGACATAGAGCGGGCGCGCGTCGAGCACGCTGGTCACGATCGTCTCGCGCCGACCTTCCTCGGCATCGGGCAGGAAGAAGCGGCCCTCGTCGACCTTCTTCACGAAATCCTTCTGGTCCCAGATCGGGTAGCGGCTTTCGATCAGCGGCACCGAACGGATGCCCCAATCCTCGTCATCGGGATGAGCCAGCCATTCGAGCGTGCCGGCGTTCCACGGATTGCGCTGCGCCTTTTGCCGCCATGGCGAGCGGGCGAGATCGAAGCAGATGATCGCGGTGCCGGTCGCGAACAGATACGCCCCCATCGTCGAGGCGAGGTTGAGATAATCGATGCCAAGTTCGCTCGGATAGGTGAAGACCCGGCGCGGCATGCCGTACAAGCCGCTGAAGTGCATCGGAAAGAAGGTCAGGTTCGCGCCGACGAACAACGTCCAGAAGGCGATGCGCCCCAACCGGTCCGACAGTTTCTTGCCGGTAATCAACGGCCAGTAATAATATAGCCCGCCGAACAACGGCAGCAACGTACCGCCGATCAACACGTAATGGAGGTGCGCCACGATGAAATAAGTGTCGTGCGCCTGCCAGTCGAACGGCGCGATCGCGACCATCACCCCGGTCAGGCCACCGATGACGAAGATGGCGAGGCTGCCGGTCGCATAGAGCAGCGGCGTCGACCATTTCACCTTGCCCGCCCACAGCGTCGCGATGAACGCGAAAATCTGGATGCCGGTCGGAATCGCGACGGCTTCGGACGCGGCCGAGAAGAAGGCGAGGCTGATCTTGGGCAGGCCGGTCGCGAACATGTGATGAACCCACAGGCCGAACGACAGGAATGCGGTGCCGACGGCCGCCAGCACGATCCACGGATACCCCAGCAGATGCCGCTGCGCGAAGGTCGGGATCATCATCGCGAACAGCGCGATCGACGGCAGGAACACGATGTAGACCTCCGGATGGCCGAAGATCCAGAACAGGTGCTGCCACAAGAGCGGATCGCCGCCGCGCGCCGCATCGAAGAACGGCCAGTTGAGCAGCCGCTCCATTTCGAACAGCACGTCCCCCGCGATCAGCGGCGGGAAGGCGAACAGGATCATCACCGCGACGACGAGGATGTACCACGCATACAGCGGCATCAGGTTCAGCCGCATCCCCGGCGGGCGACATTTTAGCACGCCGACGATCAGCTCGACCGCCGCCGCCACCGACGACACCTCGATGAAGGACAGGCCGAGCATCCAGATATCAGCACCCAGCCCCGACAGGTCGGTGCGGGTGGTCAGCGGCGGATACATGAACCAGCCGCCATCGGGCGCGGCGTTGAAGAAGATCGATCCCCCGACGAACACCCCGCCCAGCAGGAACGACCAGTAACCAAAGGCGGATAGCCGCGGAAACGGCAAGTCGCGCGCGCCCAGCAGCTGCGGCAACAGGATGATCGACACCGCTTCGAACATCGGCACGGCGAACAGGAACATCATCATCGAGCCGTGCAGCGTGAACAGCTGATTGAAAGTATTCGCCGAGACGAGGTCGTTGTCAGGCACCGCCAGCTGCGTGCGCATGATCAGCGCCAGCACACCGGCAAACAGCATGAAGGCGAATGCGGTCAGCGTGTACCACACGCCGACGCGGTTGTTGTTGCAGTCGGTCCAGCGCAGGAAGAGGCCCTGCGGTGGTGCCCATACCTTGCGTAGGCGTTCCTCCTGCGCGGCGCGGAGCGCGGGATCGTCTTGCGCGTGCAGGCTCATTTCATGCTTTCCAGATAGGCGGCGATCGCCTGCGCATCCTGGCGCGGCATTTGCGGGTAGGCGGGCATGCGCGCACCGGGTTTGACCGCGGGCGCATCCGTGATGAAGCGGACCAGCGCGGCACGGGTCATCGGCTGCGTGCCCGCGCCGAGCGAGCTGCGACTGCCGAGATGGGTCAGATCGGGCCCAATCGCGCCGGCGGCGTCGGTTCCGGCGATGGCATGGCAACCGGCACAGCCATTGGCGGCAAAGGCACGTGCGCCCGCGGCAGTATCGGCGGCGGGAGCGGCAGGGCGGCGCTCGTTCGCCAGCCATGCGTCGAACGCCGCCGGCTTCATCGCCACGACATCGAACGCCATCAGCGCGTGGCTGAGGCCGCAAAATTCGGTGCAGACGCCGCGGAACGTGCCGGGCTTGGTCGCGCGGACGATCAGCCGGTTTGTTCGGCCGGGAATCATGTCCATCTTGCCCGCAAGGCCCGGGATCCAGAAGCTGTGGATCACGTCCCCGGCCGTGAGGTCGAATTGTACGGTGCGACCGACGGGCACGCGGATTTCGTTGGCGGTGACGACCGGTGCGGCACCCGGCGGCTGATACTGGACGCGCCACCAGAATTGCTCGCCCTCGACCGCGATGCGCAGATCGTTCTGCGCCACCGGCAACGGCCGCATCGCGGGCAGGCTGTAGAGCAGCAGTCCGAGCAGCACGACCACGGGTACCACGCCACCGACCCATCCGATCAGCCGCATCCCGCCCGACAAGGTCAATCGACCCTCCGGCGCGCGGACGGCGGCGATCATCAGCGCTGCGACGCCGCAGGCGATTACGATCGCGCCGATCAGCATGACGATGGTCAGGTGACGGACGGTCGCCGCCTCTTCGCCAAAAACGGTCAGCGCCGATTGATGTCGATTACAGCCCCCCAGAACGAGCAGCGCGGCTATCCCGCCACTGGCCTTTACGCCCCGCATAATCCCCCTTCGCCCCGCATCGCGGTATACGACACGCAAACGAAACGAGATGTCGGCAGTTGCGTTCCATCGTGATTCGGATCGGTCCGGTGGGGGCCGGGACGTGCGGACCGGCAGCAGCGATTTGCACCGGCTGGTCATCGATCGTCACGATACCCTGTCGCCCTTCGCCCGGATCAGCAGATCGACGCTGCCACCGGGCTTACGCAATCTACGCCCGACCGCCGCGCCGACACGCAGTACGTCGTCATTCAGCCCACCAGCCGGCATGCCGCATCTAAACTGGGAACGGTTCGATCGGCTGCGCGCGAACCGCTGCCGCGAGCAACGCGCGGCTACTCAGCCCAGCCAGCCGCCGGTAAAGCCGGCCCGTTCCAGCCCGCGCCGGATATGCGGATTGCGCCGCATTACTTCCCAGATCATGCCGCTGCGCTGATTCTCGATCATCAGCACGATCGGTCCCTGATCGATGCCCAGATAGTCGCCATCGACCCAGCCGACGCCCGGCACGATCTTGCCGTGTTTCAGCGGTTCGTCGGTGCGGGTCAGCGTCGGATTGAACGCGTCGAGAAAGCCGTATTTGTCATAGATGCCGGTACCATAGCGCGCATGCATCCTGCCGATCATCGGCGTGACGATGTCGGGTGCGAAGGCGATCGATCCCAGCGCCGCGGTCGGGGCCAGCGTGCCGTCGTCGCGTTCGCCCGGGCCACGTGCCGAATAGCTGAAGAACTCGCGCTGCCTGCCATCGATCGTCACGGTGAAGTCGCCGGGACCGTCGCAGGCGGTCAGCCCCCAGCAATCGTCGCCATATCCGACCTTGCCGCCCGGATTTTCATTGGCATAGGCGCGCTGTGCATAGGTCGCACGGCGGCTGTTCTCGAAATAATCGATGCCCTTGGACGCGATATAGGGGTCGCGAATGCCGCGAAAATCGACCCAGATATGGCTGTACTGATGACCGAACATCGGCGCGAATTGCAGATGCGGCTCGCCCCAGCGATTGCCCCAGCTTTTCTCGAACTTCTGCGTCAGCGCAGCCCAGGTCGCGGGCGGCAGCGGATGCGTCGGGCTGGCCAATGCCAGCACGTACAGGATCATGCCTTCGTTATACGTATCCCAGTCGGATCGGATAAAGCCGCTTTCGGGATGCCAGCCCATCGAAACGAAGGGCGCGCGCGGCACGATCCAGTCCCATTCGACCGCGCGGTAAAGTCGCTCAGCCAGATCGCGGATGCGCGCTTCCTGCGGGTCGGCGCGATCGAACCAGCTCTGCGCGAACAGCACGCCGCCCAGCAGCAGCGACGTGTCGATCGTCGACAATTCGCACCGGGCGAACCGCTGTCCCTTCGTCACGCCGAGAAAGTGGTAGAAAAAGCCCTTATACCCGCTGAACCCGGTTTCGCCGTCGCCCTGCGGCGCAGCAGCAAGGAATTCGAGCGTGGCGAGCGTGCGGGCGCGATGCTGTACGCGGGTGATCCAGCCATGTTTTTCGCCGACGCCGTAGGCCGTCAGCGCAAACCCGATCGCCGCGATCGACGCGAAGCTGGGGGTAGGCCAGCGATCCGGCGCAAGGCCGGTTTCCGCGTCGGTGGTTTCCCAGAAAAACCGGAATGCCCGCTGCTGCACATCCGAAATCAGGTCGGGCGCGGTCCCGGAGCCGATCCCGGTCCGTGCAGTGCACCCGGCGACGAGCGCGGCGGTGCTGGCGGCAAGGAAATGGCGGCGATCGATCACAGGCAAGCCCCTTGCGGAATACGGAAATGCCGGGACAGGCGTGACGCCTGTCCCGGCAGGGGAGGGAGGGTTAGAAGCGGTAGCCGACGCGGAACTGGATGCGCCGCGGCAGGGTCAGCAGGTTGCTGCCGATCCGACCGGGAATGAATGCATCCCGTGGCTGACCCGTCTCCGGATCGATCTGATTGTTGAACGCACCATCGAAGCTGGAGAAGTTATTGTTGTTGAAGGCGTTGAGCAGATCGACCGCGATCTCGGTCTGGCCGCCGAGGATTTTCAGCTTGTTGGCCAGCGTCAGGTTGACTTCGCAGAAGGCAAAGACGCCCTTGATGCAGTTCTTTTCGGGATATGCAGCGAGGAAGCGCCGCTGACCCGGATCGGCACCGTTGGTGAAGTCGACGACCTGATAGGCCTGGCCCGACCCGAATGTGCTGAGCGTCGAGAACTGGAAGCCGAGCGGTAGATCAACGATGCCCGATACGACGACCCGATGCCGTTCGTCGCCATCGCGCGGACGCCAACCGTAATCGTCCGGCGTCACTTCATCGAGACTGAATAGGTCGCCGCCGTTCTTCTCACCCTTCGACAGCGTATAAGCAACGTTCACGCCCCAGCCCGATACTTCCGTGTATGGTTTGTCTGCCGTGAAATAGAGCGCCTTGTACCGGGTATCGAGGCCGTCGAACCCGATCAGGGCGTTCGAATAACCGAATGGGACAACCGGTGCCGTATTGCAGCACCCGCCGAGCCCGCCGTTGTTACGGGTGGCGAACAGGTTGGTGTAGCCGTTGCGGCCCCGCTGGTACGAACCGGTCGCAGAGAACTGCCACGGGCCGACCTGTTGGCGGATGCCGAGGCTGACCTGGTCGTTCACCGGCGGCTTCGTATTGTTCTGAACCGCAAACAGTTCGGGCAGGCCGCTGGTCGAGTTCGCGCGGAGGGCGAGCAGGCCTTCTCGGGTCAGGTAGGACGGGTTCCACGCCACGGTCGGCAGTCCGTTGCGCGGCTGGCCGTCGCGCGAGAAACGGAACACGCCGACCGGGTTGATCGTCCGCGACAGTTCGTCGACTGTGTTGCTAAAATTGTTACGATCGTAATAGCGGCCGAACCCACCGAAGATGACCGTGCTGGCGTTGTCGAAAATGTCGTAGGAGAAGCCGAAGCGCGGCGCGATTGCCCCTGCGAACGGCTTGCGGTTGTTGCCGGTGCTGATGTAATTTTCCGGGTTGAAGTAGCTTGTAGTGGGCAAAGCGCGCAGAGCGGCGGCTGCGTTGGCCGGCGTTACGTAGTCGTTGTTACTACCGTTGGTTTCATAGTCCCAACGCACCCCGACGTTAAGTTGCAGCCGATCGGTAACGTCCCAATCGTCCTGCGCGTACAGGCCGATCTGTGTATTTGAGCCGCGAACGGTCCCGTTGCCCAACCCCAGTCGGGCCTCTGCGGGGAACGTGAAGTCGGTGTTGTTCTGTGTATCCAGCCGGAAGACGAAACCGGGTTGCAGGAACGCCAGGTTCGAGAACTCGATATCGGTAATCTCGACCCGTGCGCCGACCTTGATCGCGTGGTCGTCGAGACCGGTATAGGTAATATCGTCACGCAACGTGTAGCCCTGCTGCACTTCACGCCGGGTCGAATCACGACCACCGAACAGGATCGTGTTTTCGTAATTGAAACTCGGGCTGCCCGGGTTCAACGATGTCGGGTTGAACACGTAATTCAGGTAGTTCAGATTGACTTCGTTGATGAAGTTATCGCCTCGATAGGTCCATTTCAGCAGGTACGTATCAACCGTATTGATCTTGTTTTCGGCGAACTCATACGCGGTCGTGCCGCCAAAACCTTGAATGTCGGTTTCTTCGCGCCGGCTGTACGACAGGTCGAACGTCTGGCGGTCGTCCGGCGTGAAAGTCAGTTTCCCAAAATAGAAATCGGCGCGGAACGGACTGACGAAATTACCTTCGAATTCGCTGACGCTCCGACCGGTCGCGCGTTCGAAAGCGGCAAGGTTTGCTGGGTTGGCGTTGGTCGTCGCATCGACGATGAAGGCACGGTTCTGGTCGTTGCCTTCATAGGTGCCGAAGAAGAACAGCTTGTCCTTGATGATCGGGCCGCCGAGCGAGACGCCATATTGCTTGCGCTCGAACTCGGGCTTTTCGCGACCGGCCTGACGATCGAAGAAGTTGCGCTCCGTCAGGCTGCGGTCGGTATACTGACCGAACGCCTCGCCATGAAATTCGTTGGTGCCCGACTTGGTGATAGCGGTAATGATCGCCGAGCCGGCCTGTTCATACTCGGCCTTGTAGTTTTGGGTCAGGACGCGGAATTCCTGCACCGCCAACTGGCCGAACGGGTTGCCGCGGCTGTTCTGCTGGCCGGCGACGCCACCTTCGCGCAGCTTGTTCTTCAGACTGACGCCGTCGATGAACACGTTCACCTGGGACGCGGTCGACGCACCTGCCTGAATGCCCTTGTCGGTTTCGCTGTCATTGTAGCGCACGCCAGGAGCGAGTGCGGCGAACGACAGGAAGTTGCGATCGGTCTGCGGCAGGGTGCGGAGCTGTTCCTGCGTCACGTTGGTCGCGATTTCGCTGGTCCGGCTTTCGATCAGGCGGCGACCGGTTACAACGATCGTATCGTCGCCGGGGGCCGCGACCGTCTCGTCGGGGGTTCCCGGCGCGGCAGCCGCGCCCAGCGTCACGTCGAGGCTTGCCGCCTGCGCGATGCCGACAGTGACTTCGCTGGTTGCGGTTTCGCCACCGGGACCGGTCACCGTGATCGAATAGCCACCGGCACGGATGCCGTTGAGCGTGTAGCGACCGGTCGTATCGGTCGTCGCACGATAGGACTGGTTCGTACCGGTCGAGGTGGCGACGACGGTCGCGCCGCCAACGGCGGCACCGGCGGCGTCGCGGACGGTGCCGCGCACCGAAGCCGTCGTGGTCTGCGCCGAAGCGGGTGCCATCGGCACAACCACCGCACCCGTCGCCAGCGTCGTAGCAGCGGCAAGTGCCGCGCGTAACATCGTATTCCTCATGCGTAAATTCCCCTTGTTTCCCGGTTTTCCGGGTCTTCCCTTGGTGAAGTCGTCTCGCGCACGATCAGGGTCGGTGCACGAAGTTCGATGCTGCGGTCGTCGGAACCACCGATCCGGTCGGTCAGCCGGGCAATCGCGCGCGCGCCGAGGTCGGCGATGTCGATGCGCAGCGTGGTGAGCGATGGCGAGATCAGGCGGGCGAGCGGTACGTCGTCGAACCCGGCGACCGCGACCCGGTCGGGCACCGCGACCCCGGCGCGTTGCAATCCCATCAGGACGCCGATCGCCATCATGTCGTTCGCGGCGAAGACCGCATCGACGTCGTTCCCCTCCCGAACGATCTTTTCAGCGAGGAAAACGCCCGACTCTTCGAGAAAGGTTCCGCGTTCGATCATGGGTTGCAGCCCGGCAGCGGCGATGCCGTCGCGGTAGCCGCCGACCCGTTCCTCCGCATCGATATTGCCGATCGGACCGGCGAGATGGAGGATGCGGCGTCGCCCGGTCGCGACCAGATGATCGACCATCGCCCGCGCCCCGCGCACATTGTCGATGCGCAGTTCGGGGCGGGGCTGATGATGCGGCGCACAGTTGACCAGCACCACCGGCACCCCGGTGGGCAGATGCGCGAACAGTTGATCGGGGTCGATGTGCGGCGCCATTACCACCATGCCGTCGACCCGCCCGCGCATCGTCCGCAGCGCCTCCACGCCGCGCGCCGGTTCGGCATGCATGTTCGACAGCAAGAGTTGCAGGCCCTGCGCCGACGCCTCGCGGTCCATGCCGCGCAGCAGTTCGGAAAAGAATTCGCCGTGCAGGTCGGGCAGGACGACACCGATCGCATTCGACCGGGCGAGACTGAGCGAACGCGCACCGGCGTGCGGAATATAGCCGAGCCTGGCTGCCGCCGCCTCGACCCGTTCGCGCAGTTCGGCGCGGACATTGTCATGGCCGTTCAGCACGCGCGACACCGAAGCGACGGACACGTCCGCCGCACGAGCCACATCGCGGATGGTGGCGTTCGCCATGCCTGTTCAGTTCCACTCCCACATCGTCGCGCCCTTCGCGGCGAATCCGTCGGCTTGCGGCCGATCGCTCTTGATGTAACCGGTTACATGATCTTAAAACACGCTTCAACTAAAGATTCGAAACACAAGCGCGCCGGTTTCGTTGCGCCAACGACACAGAGGGGATCGCATGGAAGACATTCGCATTTCGCGACGGGCCATTATGATGGGTGCCGGCGCGATCGCCGCATGGAGCGCCTCTCCGGCGCGCGCCTTGCTGGCGCAGGCGGGCGATCGGCTGCCGGCATCGGTCGAGGCGCTCGTCGGCCAGATGACCGTCGAGGAGAAGGCCGGACAGCTGACGCTGATGGCGGCGGCATGGGCGGGCGGTGCAGCGAATGCGCTCAATCCGATCGGTGCGACGGCGACGTTCGACGAACAGCTGGCGCAGGTCCGCGCCGGGCGGCTGACCGGCGTGTTCAACGGCAACGGTGCCGACATGGCGCGCCGGATGCAGACTGTTGCGATGAAGGAACAGCGGCTGAAGGTGCCGCTGCTGTTCGCCGCCGACATCATTCACGGGTTCCGCACCGTCTTCCCGATGCCGCTGGCCGAGGCGGGGACGTTCGACGCCGATCTGGCCGAACGTACCGCGCGCGCGGCGGCGGTCGAGGCGTCGGCTGCCGGCATCGACTGGACCTTCGCGCCGATGGTCGACATCGCCCGCGACCAGCGCTGGGGCCGGGGGATCGAGGGGGCGGGCGAGGACCTGCTGCTCGGCAAGACTATGGCCGATGCACGCGTGCGTGGTTTTCAGGGCCGGCGCGGCCTGATGGCCGACGATGCGGTCGCGGCCTGCGCCAAGCATTTCGCCGCCTATGGCGCGGGCGAGGCGGGGCTGGACTACAACACCGTCGACGTATCCGAACGGACGCTGCGCGAAACCTATTTCCCCCCGTTTCAGACGGCGTTCGCCGCCGGGGCACCCACGACGATGGCGTCGTTCAACGAATTGTCGGGGGTGCCGGCGACCGCCAATCCGTGGCTGCTCGACACGATCCTGCGCAAGGAATGGGGGTTTGGCGGGCTGGTCGTGTCCGACTATACCGGCGACGAGGAACTGATCGCGCACGGGTTCGCCGCCGATGCCCGCGAAGCGACGAAGCTAGCCTTCCTCGCCGGTGTCGACATGTCGATGCAGTCGGGTTTCTATCTCAAACACCTCCCCGATCTGGTCGCGAAGGGCGAGGTCCCGATGGAGCGGCTCGATCAGGCGGTCCGCCGCGTGCTTGCGCTGAAGGTACAACTCGGCCTGTTCGACAATCCGTTCCGCCGCATCGATCCGCGCCGCGAAAAGCAGCGCGTGCGCACGGCCGCCCATCTGAAGCTGGCGCGTGAGGCGGGGGCGCGGTCGATCGTCATGCTCAAGAATGACGGCGACCTGCTGCCCCTGCCCAAATCGGGCAAGCGCATCGCGCTGATCGGACCGTTCGTGCAGGGGCAGCGCGAACTGATCGGAACGTGGAACGTCTATGGTTCTGATGCGGAGGCGGTCGACCTGCTGACCGGCGTCCGTGCCGCCGTCACCGATCCCAGAATGGTCACCGCCGTCGACGGATCGGGCATCACCGATCCGATCCCCGGCGGGATCGAGGCGGCGGTGATCGCGGCGTCACAGGCCGATATCGTCCTGCTCGCGATCGGTGAATCGCAACGCATGTCGGGCGAGGCGCAGTCGCGGGTCGATATCGGCATTCCCAGGGCGCAACTCGATCTGGCGGAGGCGGTGCTGGCGACCGGCAAGCCGACCGTCCTCCTGCTGCGCAACGGCCGGGCGATGGTGCTCGACAAGCCGGTCCTCGACGCGCGCGCCATTCTGGTGACGTGGTTCCTCGGATCGGAAAGCGGTCCGGCGACCGCCGACATTCTGTTCGGCGATGTCGGTCCGTCGGCCCGCCTGCCGGTCAGCTTTCCCTATGCGACCGGCCAGCAGCCCTATTATTATGCCCACAAGGCCACCGGTCGCCCCAACCCGCCGGGGCCGCTCGCCGAATACAAGGCGCGCTATCGCGAGGGGCCGAATGCGGCGCGCTTTCCGTTCGGGCACGGGCTGACCTACGGCCGGATCGCCTATAGCGACCTCGACCTCGGCGACGGGCGGCTGAACAGCGACGGCGCGCTCAAGGTTCGGGCACGGGTGACGAATAGCGGAACCCGGGCGGCGACCGAAGTGGTGCAGCTCTATATCCACGACGTCGCCGCCAGCATCACCCGTCCGGTGCGCGAACTGAAGGCATTCCAGCGCGTAACATTGGCACCAGGTGAATCGAAGGTCGTCGAATTTACGCTTCGCGCCAACGATCTGCGCTTCATCGGGGTGGAGAACCGGCCGGTGGTCGAGCCGGGTAGCTTCCATGTATGGGTCGCGCCATCGGCCGAGGCGGATGGCGTGAACGGCAGCTTCGTGCTGGCGTAACCCTGCTCCCTCTCCCCTTCAGGGGAGAGGGCCGGGGAGAGGGGGCGCAATCAGCGACAGGGCTCATGACTGCCCCTCTCCCAACCCTCTCCCCGCAAGCGGGGAGAGGGCTTTTATAGCGCACCCACATCGCCCACCGACGCGTTAACCCCTTCCCGAAGAAGGAGAAGCGCGCGATGACCGACGACGGAAAGCAACCCAACCAGGCCGTGGGAAACGGCTCCGACACCGCGAAGCCCGACGGCGTCAACACGCCACCCGGCGGCGGTCAGTCAGGCGGTGGTGCCTATCCCAACCCGCACGACGACAGCAATGCCGGACGGTTCGACGGCGGACAGAGCCTGAAGGACTATCATGGCAGCGAAGGCGCCAAGGAAAATGAAGCCGCCGGTACCGAAGGATCGGGGTCGGCATAGCCCAGATCGCGACTGATCGCCCGCGCTGTCGCCGCGACCTGCGGGCCGATCGCTGCGACCTTGTCCGGGGTCAGATATTGCGCGGCGGTGGCGATGCCGATCGCTGCGACGATATCCCCGGATACGTCACGGATCGGCGCCGCGATCGATCGGATGCCGTCATTGCCGACGCTATCGTGGATCACGTGGCCGCGCGCAATATCGGCGCGCATGTCGGCAACCCACCGGTCGATCGCGGCCGCATCGTCGGCTCCGGTCGCACGGCACAGCCGCGCAAGGCCATCGTCACGCTCGTCGAACAGCAATGCCTTGCCCAGCCCGGTTCTCGCTACCGGCCGCCGGTCGCCGGGGCGGGTCGACACTTCCAGCCGCTGTCGCCCCGCCGCCCGGTCGAGGTGGAGCGAATGATCGCCGTCGCGCCGCCCCAGAAAGACGCAAAGTCCGGTATCGGCCGACAGCGCCTCCATGCGCGACCGCGCCACGCGCACCAGGTCGATGCGCCGGTGCGCGGTGAACCCCAGTTGCAGCAGCGTCGGCCCCAGCGTCAGCAAGCCGCGCTCGGCCTGCGCGACATAGCCGCGCTCGACCAGCGCAGCCGCCAGCCGGTGCGTCGTCGTCCGGCTAAGGCCCAGCGTGCGTGCCAGTTCGGCCACGCGCAACGGTTCGTCGCGCAGTGCCTCGACCAGATCGAGTCCGCGCATCAGCGTTTGCGTGCCGCGCGATGCGCCGGACGGTTCTTCGGTGCTGTCGTTCATCGCCCGAACTGTGGATCACTGCGCGGCGTTACGCCAGCGCGTCCTGCGCCATGACCAGCGTACCCAGCGGACCGGCCTCGTCGCCCAGCGCCGCGGAAACAATCCGCGCGTCGATCGATCCGGCATCGACGAAGCCCAGATAGCCGCCCAGCGCGGCGACGACCCGTTCGCGCACCATCGGCAGCACCTGCGGCTGGCCCAGCCCGACCCCGCCGCCGACGATGATACGGGCAGGGGACAGCGTCAGGAACAGTGTCGCGAATGCCTCACCCAATGCATCGGCGATGTTGCGCCACGCCGGATCGTCGGCCGACAGCAGATGCGCCGGCCCGCCGGTCCGCGCCGCGATCGCTGGCCCGCTGACCAGCCCTTCCAGACAGTCGCCGTGAAACGGGCACGCGCCGGCAAAGGAATCGTCCGCGCGACGGCGAACACGGATATGTCCCGCTTCGGGATGCATCATGCCGGTCACCGGTCGCCCCCCGGCGATGATCCCCATACCGACGCCGGTGCCGACCGTGACGTACAGAAAATCGGACAGGCCGGCCCCGGCCCCGAACGCGCCTTCGCCCAGTGCCGCGCCGGTAACGTCGGTATGGAACGCGATCTTGTCGAAGCCCTGCGCCAGCGGGCCGACGATGTCGGCACCCGCCCAATGCGGTTTCGGGGTTGGGAGCATGATGCCATCGGCGACCGAGATCGGCCCGAAACTGGCGATGCCGATCGCGGCGGGGCGATGCTCCTGCCGCCACTGCGCCAGTTTCGCCGCGATGATGCCCAGCGTTTCGTCGGGGGTGGTCGTTGGCACGCGGAACCGGTCGATGATCTCCCGTCCGCGTCCGACCACCGCGATCGATTTGGTGCCGCCCAATTCTACGCCAGCCACGATGGTGTCGGAATGCATTCGGTCCTCTCCTTCAACTGGCCGGCGTTGTGCCGCACCACCGCGCGACATCGCAAGTAAAGCGCGCCACCGGAACCGGCTAACGTCTTTCACAATCGTTTGCAACGTTTGAATATGCGCGGATATTTTGCTGGCGGACCGCAAGATTTTGTTCGTACAAGCAGCCGCATGGAGCAAGATGCACAGATATCGCGGGTGCGAACCATTGCCGATCTGGCGCGGCTGGCGGGCGTGTCGCCGGGCACCGTATCGCGCGCGCTCGCGGGCAAATCGTTGGTGAATGCGGAAACACGGGACCGGATACAGGCGCTTGCCGCCGAACACAGCTTCCGCCCCAACCAGATGGCCAGCAGGTTGCGGACCCAGCGTACCGGGGTGATCGGCGTGGTCGTGCCGCTCGGGCATGAGCGGCGTCAACATCTGTCGGACCCGTTCTTCATGACGATGCTGGGCTTTCTGGCCGACCGGCTGACCGAGGACGGTTATGACCTGATGCTGTCGCGGATCATTCCCGATGCGACCGACTGGCTGGAGCGGATCGTCGATTCGGGCATGATGGACGGCGTCCTGCTGATCGGTCAGTCGGATCAGGTCGATACGATCGAACGCGTTGCCCGCCGCTATCGCCCGCTCGTCGCTTGGGGCAGCAGCGATCTGCCGGGGCAGGTGCATTGTGCGGTCGGCTCCGACAATATCGCCGGCGGCAAATTGGCCGGCGAGCGCCTGATCGCGCGCGGCGCGCGGCGCATCGCGTTCCTTGGCGAACTCCGCGCACCGGAAATACGTCAGCGTTATGAAGGCGTTGCCTCAGCTATGGCGACTGCGGGCATTGAACATCCGCCGCTCCAACTCGACACCCACCTAGCCTCCGACATCATGGTGCAGGAAGTAACCGCGCATCTTGACCGCGTCGGTGGCGAGATCGACGGCATCGCGGCGGCGTCCGACGTGATTGCGCTGACGACGCTGCGGGTGCTGGCCGATCGCGGCATCCGCGTGCCCGACGACATGCCGGTCGTGGGCTATGACGATCTGCCGCTGGCGCTCAGCGCGATGCCGCGCATCACGACCGTGCGACAGGATATTGCCCGCGGTGCCGATGCCATGGTGTCCGCGCTGTTCCGCCGCATCGCCGGTGAGGATGCGCCGTCGGTGATGATGCAGCCGGTTCTGGTCGAACGCGATTCCGCGTAAAGGGCACAAGCATCAACGCCCTTGCGCCGGCGTGGCCGGCGACGCTATCGCTGCGCCCGCAGGTGGGGCCTGTAGCTCAATGGTTAGAGCTGGCCGCTCATAACGGCTAGGTTGCGGGTTCGAGTCCTGCCGGGCCCACCAAATGCCTGCTTGCATCGCGGCCGATACCGGCCTAGGCGCAACTCCTCGTCGGGGAGTGGCGCAGTCTGGTAGCGCGCCTGCTTTGGGAGCAGGATGTCGCAGGTTCGAATCCTGTCTCCCCGACCATAAAAACAAGCACTTAGCGATAGCCCGGCAGACCCGGTTTACAGGCGGTTTACACCGCCGCCGTTTTGGTCGCCGCGATCCGCTTCCCAATCTCGATCACAACGCGATGCTGCGACACGTACTTCGAGCGAATTTTCGATACGTCTTTCGTCGTCCAGCCAAGGATATCGGCGATCTCCTGATCGGTCAGACCGGCGATCATGCACCGCGTCGCGAACGTGCCGCGCAGGTCGTGCAGGTGGACGGTGATGCCGGCGGCGATCTTGGCGTCACGGAACCGCGATCCCAACCCCATCGCCGTCCATGGCCGCCAGTAGCTATTCGACAGTACGGTCTCGGGCAGCGGCTTTTGCCGGTCCGGCCGCTTCGCTGCCATCTCGGCAGCGTGACGCGCGCGAATCCGGGCGAGGATCGCCTTTGTCTCGGGCAGGATCGGGACGGTCACCATCGTCCGGCCCCGACTCTTGCCGGTGTGCCAGACGATCGCGTGATCGCCGATCGCGCTCCATGGCAGGCGGACCAGATCGCCCCGGCGTAGACCGGTGGCGGCGGCGAGGTCGATCGCCTCCTGCACCTCCACCGATGCTTCCTTCGCGAAGGCCGCAAAGTGTTCGGCTTCCCAGATGATGTCGGAGCGGTCCTGTTCGTACAGCCGGTCGGTGTCGAACAGGACATTGAACGGCAGCATCCCGCGATCGACGGCCCAGCTTAGCAGCGCCGAAAAGGCGGTGATCGCGGCGTCGGCACTGCGCGGCTGCTCGGCCCAGCGGTCGCGCCAGTCTAGCACGTCGCCACGGACGCGGCGATCGGCGAACACTTTCAGGGGTGCCTTGCCGAACTCGGTGCTGATGCGCGCGTGCCACGTGCCGTAGTTGACCCGCGTCGAGGCGGCCAGCTTCTTCCAAGCCGCCGATTCGGTGTAGCGCGTGATCAGGCCGTCGATCGTGTCGGACGGCGTTGCGGATGCCGGGCGCGTGGCGGCGGCGGCGTCGGTCAGCGCGGCGGTGATGGCCGGCTTGGGTCCGCCTTCCTTGCGATGAATGAGCGGCCCGCCCCGCCATGCATAGACGTAGTGAATGACCGGTTTGCCCGGTCGGCGCTTCGTGACGATATGCAGGCCAGCGGCCACGGCTATTTCCCTCGCTGCGCTTTCCATGCAGCGTATGCATCGTCGCCGCCAACGGCAACGGCCGGCGATGACAGGTTGAACTGGTCGGCGATGATCCGGTCCAGCTGGGCACGCGCCCACAAGGTGTTGCCGCCTTCCTTCACGCCGACCGCACCGAAGCGGGTCAGGAACGTGTTCTGCGATATGCCCATGTAGGCGGCAGCGACCGGCGCGGTCATGCGCGCGGGCCAGTCGGGCAAGCCCTCAAGGCGCGACAGTGCGGTCATGCGGCGGCACGCCCTTCTGTCCTGCTCGCACGCCACGCGGCGTTGGCATGGGCCACGTCGAGGATGTGGCTGATATGGTCGCGCGGGCGGGCGTGCCATGCGAGAGCGGCGACGGCTTCGGCGAAGTGCGCGGCGTCGGCATCCTCGCCGTGGCGATCGGCCAGCGTGCGCGCGCGATCGGCGGCGGCGTTCAGGTCGGTCCGCAGTTCGTGCGGATAGGTGCCTTCGGTGCCGTTGCTGACGATCCATGCCGTCTCGGCGTCATAGGGTGGTCGGCCAGCGGCGATGCTGTCCCATTGCGCGACCAGCGCCGTGGCGATGCGCAGGCGGGCGGTGGCGTCGGCTGCGGTTAGGCGGCCTTTTTCGACCTGTTGCGGGTCGAGGGTCCGGCGCTGGTCGAGGATGCGGCGGGCGGCGCGCGCGAGCGCGGGCCAATCCGAAGCCAAGGCTGGGCCGGGCATCTTCATGATCCGACCATATCGCGAAAGAGAATGGGTTGGGTCGAGCCGTCCGAATAGACGCTGTCGAGCCACGCCGCAGCGCTGGGTTCGTCGCCGCCCCATTTGTCAGGGAAGGTTCGTGCGGCGATTAGGCCCCGGATCAGCGCCTCTTCTTCGGCGTTGATCAGGTCGATGCCACGTTCTGGCCTGCCGGCGCTCGCCGCGCCGACACAGACCCGGCGCTGAATATCCAGAATTTGTTCGAGCGCCATGCTACGCGCGGCCAACGTCAGCGGCCCCATGCGTTGGGGGTTCTTCGCGATCGCGCCGGACTTCAGGCGTTCGACACCGCTCTTGCGGTGCCGCTGCTCTGGTTCGCGCATCCACCGGTAGATCGGTCGCAGTTCTTGCAACGGATGGACGTGCTGCCATCCGTTGATTCTGCAGATGACCCGCAATGCGGTATCTTCGGCGGCGAGCGGACAGGCGACACATCCCGTGCGGGCGTTAATTTCTGTCGCATCATCGCCGCCATACGCGTCGGCAAGGATCGCGGTCGGCCATCCGCCGAAAGCGGTCTGAGGGGCGAAAACCTTGAGCCAGTCCCAGACGATGCAAACGCGCCAGTGCAGGATCGGCGCGAGGGTCGCGGTGCGACCCCGGATGCCCTTCGCATTCGGCAGCACCTGTTGATACCAGCCCTGTCCACATTCTGCTCCGTCTTTGGAGCAGGACATAGCAATGCGACCGTCGCGCTGGGCACTCTCGCCCTCGCGAACGCCGGTGATGGTCAGCAGAGTGCCCGGCAAGCTCTCGAGCACGACCGCCATAGCGGCCGCCATCGGATCAACCTTGATCTGTCGCGTGCACCAGCGAAGCGTGTTGTTGTTCGGCGGCGGCACGCCCCGGCCGAGAATGTACGGCATGAACCGCTTTTCAATTGGGGCGCGAACGACGATCACCTCGATCCAATCGATCCGTCGAAGCATTGCCATGATGAGTTCGGCGGACGCTTGGATGGGAGGCAGTTCCTGCCGGGTGTCGGCGTACAGCACATAGAGTCGCTTCGGTCGGCGCAGCATACCTGCGTCGATCATGTGCACGATCAGGGTCAGGACGGCCGTGCTGTCCTTCCCGCCCGACCACGCGATGGCGACGTGTTCGTGCCGATCCCAGTAGGCGAGCAGCGACGCCAGCGTCAGTTCGATTGCCTCTTCGTGAAGCATCCGAACGCCGCGTGCGAAGAGGTTATCGACGGCGGCCATTACCGAACGCCTCGCATGATAGATGCGGTCGCGTTTGCAGCGGTGAGCAGGGCCAGCCACAGGGTTGCGAGCAGGATGCTGCCCAGACTGGGGCGGCGCAGGGTCGGGCGACGGATCATCGGGCGCGTGCCTTATCGATCGCGGCAGTCGCGAGGGCGTCGGCTGCGGCCTCGGCTTCGTCGCACAGTTTCGTGATGTTCGCCGCGATGCCGCGCGCGGTTTCGACGGTCATGTTGTGGCCCATGCCGACCGCTTCGTCCTGGGGATCGTCGTCGTACGTCGGGGAATAAAGGAAAATGGTCAGGAGCTTTGCGCCGCTTTCCATTTCGCTGGTCGCCACGGCGATGCCGGGTGCTGCGACGACCAGCACGTCTTCGCCGTTGTGGAGCGGGACATAGGTCGGGGCGAACATGGGCGCTTCCACGCTCTCGGTCGGAGGGCTGGCGATGAGGCGGCAGCGGGGAAACTCATCCATGGTCCACGCTCCATTCCGGGCCGCGCCGAAGGATGCGGGTGATGCGGTGGCGCTGGGGGATGATGGTCGCGGCGATCGAGCCGACCGCGACGACGAAGGCGCTGGCGAACAGCGCGTAACAGCCGGCGGCGATCACGCCGCTTCCACCACGCGAACGTCGCGCATGATGGGGAAGTGATGGTGCGGCGGCTTCACGGCACCGTCAGCGCCGACGGCGTGAAGCATCGCAGCTTCGGCCATCGCGAGCAGGGCGCGCGCCTGTTCAGCCAGTTCGGTGGCGGACATGACCGAGTTGCCGATGTGGCGACCCGTTTCGTCGAAATAGCGGAGCGAGACGGCAGCGGCCGGACCCTTCGGTCCGGTCAGCGGCACCGTTACCGCACGCAAATCAGTGATGAATGGGGTTTGCATATGGCACCTTCGACCGGCTTATCCGGCAAGTGCCACAATGCGATAATCGCAATTAAAAGGTCAACGGTAAAAAGTGCGATTATAGCAATTCACGTTTCGAGGGTTGATTGTGTTCGTCATTTGTTCCTATTTTGCATCATAGATTGGGGATTGGCAGGCAGCGATGTTCGTTGTGTTTTGGTACCGAGCTAGGTGTTTTGATCGGCCGGTTGGGCCGTGGCGCGAACGATACAGCGAGGCGTGCCGCGATCTTGAAGGGGAAGGGCTGGCTTCACGCGACGAACGTGGGCAGCTATTCATAACTGTTCCCGGCGACGTTCAGGTCAGGCGCGATTTCGATGCAGTAGTAGACGCTACATCCGCGAGGCGCGCCATATGACGCGGCCGACGATCGAGAATGCCGTACCGTCCCCGATCGTTATGTCGACATGAACGGGGTTGCTCGAACAGGGCACTAAACGGGCAGGTTCGTTTGCGAACTGCTTGAACGTCGTTTCTCCACTGTCGTTTAGGACTACGTAAAACCGACCGGGGAATAGCGCCCGGTCATTGGGGTCAACGACCACAGTTCCGCCGTCCTCAACGTATTGATCCATCGAATCGCCTACGACCCGCAAGGCAAACGTACCCTTCGGGATCGTTGGGTCCGGTGTCGGAAGATGGCCAATGGGGTGCTGGATAGCTTCACGCCAATTCCCGCCACTGACCTGTCCTATGATCGGGATGGCGGTGTTTATTGGCGCGTCAACTGTGACCTCCGGGCCAAGCCAGTCGAGGATTGCCGATGCTTCATGAGCTTTTAATAACCGCTTACCGGTCAGTATCTTCGACACTGCTGTCGGGTCGATATTGAGAAGGTTAGCTAGGTCGATTTGACGCTTACCATTGCGCTTCAGAAGGTCACGCAGGTCATCAGGTAAGTGGATGTTTGCCATGCGTTTATGAAGCGGACGCTTGCGAATATCGCAAATGCCATTATCGCAAAATTCTGCTTGCGACGAAATTGCGATTATCGCATTACCGGCGCTATGGACACGGTTCCCCCTGACATCACTTGCCGCGTACTCGCGGGATTGGACGGCACAACAGCCGTCGCCAAGCTGTTGAAGCTGCCGATTTCGACCGTCCATAGCTGGCGGCGTATCGGTATGCCCCCGTCTCGCGCGGATCATCTGAGGCTTGCTGCGGAAGCCGTAGGAAAGATGGTCGATTTCGAGACCGGGCAGGTCGCAGAAACAGTGCCAGCATGAACACCGCGCTGTTGCTTTGCGCAGCGTCGGTTGCGCTCCCCTTCGCTGCGATGAAAGCGCGCCGTAGATGGCGAGACTTCCATCGTGTCCCCAATCTCCACGGAGCCTCCCTGAAGGTCGACGCCGCCAGCGTCCTGAACGGCCACCCTGTCCGCGCGTCGCGGGCCAACCCGTCCGTGGAGCGGAACGAAACGGGCAAGGATGGCAATGGCGGCATTCTGGTTTTGACGACACCAGACGGTGTCGAGGCAAGCTGGATTGCCGAGCGCATCGCCGCGTTCCCGCTCACGCCCGGTCCGGTCTGGATCGGTGTCGATCTGCGGAGTGAGGACTCTTGCGGCGGGCATGACGACGGGGTCGGGCATACGAAAGGGCCTAGCCAATGAGCGGCGGAATGGTCTCTCCGGCTTTTATCCCGATAACGGAAGACGACGCCCGCGAATTAACGCGGGCAATGCTCGTGCCGCTTTGCCAGAGCCTCGGGCCGACCCGTGTAGGCAAGGCGCTGGGCTGCGACGAAAAGACCGTGCGGAACGCGCGGGACGAAACGTCGACGCTACGCATCGACTTTCTCGCGAATGCCCTTGGTCTTAATCCCTTGGCACTCGACGGTTTTCTAGCGCGGGCCGGGCGGCGTTCGGTGCCGGCCGAGTGCGTGGGTGCGGCGGACGGTGACGCGCTCTGCAATTTGCTGAAGGTGTCGCACCTTTTGAGCATGGCCCTTTCGGACCGGCAATCGCCCGGTTCGCTCGATGACGCTGAATTAATGGCGATCCCACCGGACGCGCTGGACGCCTGCGCCAGTGCGATCAGCGCCATGCAAACACGACAGAGCGCGGTTCGCGCGGGGAGGAAGTGATGTCGAAGCTGTACCTGCCGGCGCAGGTGCCGAACGAAGGCGCGCGGCGTCTTTCGGCGTGGTTTCTGTCGCGGTCGTCTATTTCGGCGCGGGGAGCATTAGCCTCCGTCGGTGTGGACTTCGGCAAGCTCGACCGGATGGTCGCGGGTGAACTGATCCCCGGCGCAGACGAACGGTTCGCGATTGCCCTAGCGACCGGTCATGCGGTGCTGGTGCGCGACTGGTCTTCGCCGGCACGTGGCCACTGGGGTGATCCGGTGCCTGCGCGGACGATGCGGCGGGCGGCATGATGCACCAGACTGTCGCGTCGCATCGGCCGATCGATGTACTTGAACCGCTGGCTGAACTGGGTGGCGCGTTCGCCTGTTCGCCGAATGCCCTGTCCAGTTGGGCGATAACGGCCGCTACGAACCGGCGGTGCGTCTATGCGCGCGTTCCTCGCATTGGTGCCGCGCTGGGGGAACGAGCGCGGCTACTGGCTCGAACCGGCGCGGTGCAGATCAATCAGGTACGCAGCAAGGTCGATCCGGAATTGTTCGAATACATCGCGACCCGGACGAACAAGCCGTTCGCGGCGGACCCGGTCGTCCTCGACAAACTGCCGCAGGCGGCGGTCGACGTGCTGGACCTGCTGGAACGCTGCGCGGCGCGCGGCCTGTCGTGTCCGACGAACGCCCAGATATCGGCAACGCTGATCGGCATGACGCCGCAGCGGGTCAGCGACACAATCTGCAAGCTGCGCGACTTCGGGCTGTTGCGGGTTTCCGCACCGAATATCGGCGGCGTCGCGCGGCGGACGATCACCATCGTTAGCACCGGAGAGACGCTATGCCCGGCCGGGTGAACGGCGCTACCCTTAGCGGTGAAGTCGATCGCTATTGCCTGCGACTGGGCATCACCAAAGCCGCCTTGTCGCGGGCCAGCGGTGTGCCTGCGCAGACGCTTTCTCATCTGCTGCGGTCGCGGATCGCGAAGCCCGAGACGGTTCTTGCCGTCCGCAGTTTCATCGCTGCGAATCCCGACCGGTTGCCGGACACAATGCCGTCTGCCCCGGAGCGGGTGATAGCGCCGGTGCCGGTCAAAACGACGGCGAAGGCGGTCAATATCATGGTCAAGGCGACGCCGGCTGAACTGGTGGCCTCGGCCCTGCTCGAAACGCCCAGCGACCTCGTGCGGCACGTCGCCGTTCGCTGGCCGCAAGTCTGGCAGGCGGTGCTGTTGCGAGCGCGCGCGGACGGTAAATTGCCCGGCGTCACGCTGTTGGCGGTCATTGAGCGTGGTCTTGGTATCGAGATCACTTGTGACTGAAGCTGGCATCCTGCGCGACCGGGCGGCGACGGTTTGTCCTGCCTGCGGTCTGCCAAAGCATGGCTGGGAAGTCGTTTGTCGACGATGCCGTCCCGCTGTGCCGGGCCGACTGTGGCAGAGGCTTGGAAGCGCGAAGCGCGAACTGCGGTGCCACCTGATCGCTGGAATCGAACGGGAGATCATCGCGGCCGCGTCCACTGAAACTGGCGCAGCCGGGCCATGATCGATCAGCGTCGGGCAGTCGCCCGTCGCGCTTTGGTGGGCCGCGTTGTGAAAGCGCCCGCCGGTAAGTCTTCGGGGGAATCATCGTCGTGAATACGGTGTCGGCGTTGTCGCCCATGGGGCAGGCAGCGATTGCTTTTGCGCGCCGGGGCTGGGCGGTATTCCCCTGCAACGTCCAGAACGGGCGACCGCTGGTCAGCGGCGATCGGGACGAAAACGACAAGGTCATTCCGAACACGGGTGGACTGCACAAGGCGACCTGTGACGAAGTCCAGATCGAGGCGTGGTGGCGCAGGTGGCCGGTCGCCCAGATCGGGCTGAACGCCGGTGCCAGCGGGCTGCTGCATATCGATTTCGATCCGCGCGTCGACGAGCTGGTCGACGAAGAAACCGGGGAGGTCACGCGCGACGAATGGAGCGTTGATCGGCTCAAGGCCGCTCTGACCGTGCAGATGGGTCAACCGTTGCCGGCGACGCTGGTGTCGTCAACGCCTAGCGGTGGCGAGCATCATTGGTACCGGATGCCGGCCGGTGAGCCGATCGGCAACCGGGGCAATTTGCCGCAGCACGTCGATGTTCGTGGGCATGGCGGCTACGTGATCGCGCCGCCCTCCGAACGCGTCGGGGATCTGAAGCAAGGCGGCAAAAAGGGGCCAGGTGCCTATCGCTGGATCACGGGTGATTGGGCCGATCCGGCCGCCGTAGCGCCACTGCCGGCGGCGCTGGAACGGGTGTTGCGCGAGCGTGCGGCAAAGGTTGGTAGCGGTAAGGCGAAGCCTGCCGCCCGCGCCCGGCCGGGCGTCGCTGTGGCAGCGATCGACGTGTCGGACGATGTTCGCAAATATGCGATGGTGGCGGTTGAGGCGGAATGTCGCGACATCCGCACTGCCGGTAGCGGCAACCGCAACGCCCAGTTGAATACCAGCGCGTTCAAGGTGGCGACTCTGGTCGCGGCCGGCGCGATCGATAGCGGCTTTGCGCGGACCTGTGTCGAGGCGGCAGCGCGGGACAATCCGGGCAACGACGACGATCGGCAACTGGCAGCGACGATCGAAAGCGGATGGATAGCCGGACTTCAGCAACCTCGCGACCTCGAAGAGGTCGCGGCATCATCGCGTTCCCGCCGGGAACGCGGGAACAGGGCGCGGTCCGCGCCTGCCGCCGCGCCGGCCCCTTCCGCCGCCGGGCGGGTAAAAAACGAACCCTTCCGGGTTGGAAGTGTCGATGACCAGCAATCGCTGGGGGAGGTCGACCGGGCGCGGCTGCGCACAATCTCTGCCGCGTGGATGCTGCGGCGTCTCCAACATATTGACCGCACCAAGGATGCTGCCACGCGGCTTGCCTTCTCGGTCGGGCGGCGCGTCGGTGCCGGGCTGATCGACGAATCCGAAGCGGCCGAGACGCTATGGGAAGGATGCGAGACGATCGCGGATGTTCAGCCCGACGATATCGATCAGGCGTTGGGCGATGGCATTGCGCGTGGGTTCGATCCGGGGCCGATCCTGCTGTCGCTCAAGTGCGCCGGGTTCCCGATGACCGATTTCGGCATCGCGGAACGGTTCTTCGCCCGATACGGTGCCGATTACCGGTTCACGACCGCCAAAGGCTGGCTGGGCTGGGACGGGCGGCGCTGGAAGGTGCTGGATCAGGAAAAGGATATCGCGCCGGCCGAGGTGGTCGCGGCGGTGTTCGAGACGGTCCGCGCGATCCAGACCGAAGGGCAACTGGTGCACGACACGGGCGTCCAGTACCAATTGACTGGCAGCGAAAAGCAACAGACGCTCGCGCTGGAAACCGACAATCCTCACGGCCTCGACCACTGGCGGGTCAAGGGGAAGACGTGGGAATTGCATTCCACGATGATGCGGGTGTTCGGTCGGCAGAGCGAGGTTGCCGGCAAGCCGCAG
Source organism: Sphingomonas sp. Leaf67 (assembly GCF_001421965.1). GTDB lineage: Bacteria > Pseudomonadota > Alphaproteobacteria > Sphingomonadales > Sphingomonadaceae > Sphingomonas. The sequence goes on along the minus strand of NZ_LMLP01000001.1, from coordinate 375,913 downwards.
GCCATCGCCAATCTGTCGCGGCGGTGGCTGACGGTGCCGATCGAGGCGTTCGACGTCGACCCCTATGCCATCAACGTCCTGAACGGGACGCTGCGGTTCGCGCGTGAGCGGTTGCCGGATGGGTCGCGATCGTCGAGCGTCGAACTGTGCCCGCATCGTCGCGACGATCTGAACACCAAGTTGGCACCGGTCGACTATGACCCGGACGCGACCAGCCCGGTCTATGACGGGTTCTTTGTGTGGGCGCAGCCGGAGGCCGAAATGCGGCGCTACCTGCACCAGTGCGCCGGCTATGGCGCGAGCGGCGATACCAGCGAGCAAAAGCTGTGGTTCTGGTACGGGCTGGGCGCGAACGGGAAGTCGACGACGATTGACCTGTGGGCGTACGCGCTGGGCGATTATTCGGGGACGATCGGGATTGAGACGTTCCTCGATCAGGGCATCAAGAAACGCGGCGAGCAGGCATCGCCCGATCTGGCGCGACTGGGCGGCGTGCGGATGTTGCGCGCGTCGGAGCCGGAGCGCGGGGCGAAGCTGAACGAAGCGCTGATCAAGGCAGCAACGGGCGGCGAGCCGATGGCGGTGCGTGCGCTGCATCGTGGGTTCTTCGATCTGGTGCCGCTGTTCAAGCTGTTCATCGGCGGCAATTACCGACCCGACGTCCCCGGCACCGACGAAGGGATCTGGCGGCGGCTTAAGCTGGTGATGTGGGACGCCCATGTCGAGGACAACGACCGCGACGAGCAGTTGCCGGCTAAGCTGCGGGCGGAAGCGCCGGGCGTGCTGAACCACATCGTGCGCGGGATGCTCGACTGGCTGGCGAACGGCCTGATCGAACCGCAGGCGGTGTCGGCCGCGACGCAACAGTATCGCGAGGATAGCGACCCGCTGTCCCGGTTCCTGAAGCTATGCACCGAAGCCGTGGTCGGGAGCCGCATCCAGTCGTCGGTGCTGTACGAAGTATTCGTCGCATGGTCGAAGGCGGCCGGCGAGACCGAGTGGAAGCAAAAGGGCTTTTCCAAAGCGATGACCGACAAGGGCCACAAGAAGAAGGCGTCCGACGGCATCCAATGGCTGGACCTGAAGCTGGTTAGAGCCGTATCGGACTTCGTTGACGATCAGGGTCGAGTAATCGAGCATGATACGGATGCCCGGCGATTGCACCCGCCGGATGATGACGATGACTATCTTGCCCCCTGATGCTTCCGGTTCGGAAGGGTGGCGGAAGGTTCCCGGAACGGGAAAAGCGCGGATTTGTGCGGGTTCGGAAGGGTTGGAAGGGTGCGTGCGATATTCTGATGCGGGTGCGGATGCGCGCGCATATGCGCAAGCGAATATACTCATAAACCCTTCCAATCCTTCCAATCCTTCCATTGTCTTTAGAAAATGGTGTCATTTCAATGACTAGACTGTTTGACGGACCCGGAAGGGTCGAAACCGATCCTTCCGCTGTCGGAAGCTTGCTGTCGTTTGCCGAGGTTGAGGCCCGTCTGGTCGAGGCGGTGCGGGTGTCGTGGCGTCTGCCCGACCGTGAAGCGGGGTGGCAGCGGGTGCGGTCGGCATGGCCGGAGATCATGCGCGAAGCGTCAGCGGGCGACTATGACGCACGCGGTGGTGACCTATCCAGTTCGGATGTGAAGCTGCGCACGGTGGCGGCGACGCGGGGCGAGGTGGTGGAGATGGAGCAGGCGTTCGGGTGGCTGGCGGCGGTTGCCGATGACGACCGGCGGTTGGTGGCGCTGGCGATCGGGTGCCTCGCGCGCGGCGACAAGCAGGTGCCGTGGCTGCGGCTGCGCAAGCCGATGGGGGTCACGCGTGGGGCGGAAGGGCTGCGCAAGCGATATGCCCGTGCAGTCGGTCGGGCCTGTGTGTGTGCAAACCAAGGACTTCTGCGGGTGGACGGCGGTCAAGCCGGTATAATGTCGGAACCGAAAATATAGGGTGTCCACATTGGCCGTTGTTTTCGGCTATTTCCCGTCATGCTGGGACGGGCCTTCGGGTACGGCACGGCAATCCCCCTCTCCCCGAGCCTTGCAACGCCCCGTCTGACTTCGGTCCGGCGGGGCGTTGCGCGTTTTAGGGGGGGGCCTTGGGTCCTTCCCGGTCTTTCCGCTTCGGGCGGTGTGGCTTAGCGCGCGGGTTCGGTGTTCAGGGCCGTTTTTGCATTATGAACTTCGTGAACTGAACTGGTTCACGCGTTTGAACGGGACCGATCATGAAGCTGCTAACGAAAGGCGAGTTCGCCTCGCATCGTGGCGTCGGCAAGTCGGCCGTTTCGAACTGGGCGAAAAAGGGTCTGCTGGTGATGGGCGAGTGCCCGGAGACCGGTGCTATCAAAGTCGACGTCGAACGGACCGACGCGCGGATCAATGCTCGCGTTGATCCTATGCGTGGTCGACCAACCGGCGGACTGCCATTGGCTGCGGCAGTTGTCGAGCCAGTAGAGGAAGGGGGTGATCCTCGTCTATCGGTGCGGAGTGCCGCACTGGTGCGTACCGAACTTGCCGAGGAACAGTTGGTCGAGCGGCGCATGAAGAATGCCCGCGATGCCGGTGATCTGGCACCTCGCGTAGAGTTGGAGCGGCGCGCAGCCGAAATGGGCCGGGTCGCCCGTGAACGAATGCACGCCATGTGGCGGGCAATCTCCGAACGGTTGGCCGCCGAGCGTGACGTCCGCGCAGTCATGGCCCTTGGCATCACGGAAATCGACCGTGTGTTTGCTCAGTTGGCGGATGACGTCGAGCGCGGTGCGCTGGTTGCCGATGATGCCACTGATGAAGAGGCGGCCCTTGAAGCCGAGGTTGCGGAACAATTGGCGCAGGAGTGAGCGTGTTCGACTATCAACGCTTCGGCAGCACTGCTGGCGATGCGTTGCAGGGGAACGTGAAGGCGCTCGACCGGGCAATGGCCGCCGGTCTCCGGCCGCCCCGGCGCATGAAGGTTTCGGAGTGGGCCAGTTCCAACCGGCGTTTCGCCGACGACGATCCGATTCCTGGGCCTTGGCGGCATGAAACGGCCCCCGAACTGGTTGAAATTATGGATGCTCTCACGCCGGAGGACCCGTGCGAGGAAGCGTCCATCATCAAGTGCGCCCAGTCGGGCGGTTCGGCTTCGGCTGAAAACTGGATAGGCTTCGTGTCCGATCTCGCGCCGGGGCCGATGCTGTTCGTGCAGGGCACGCTTACTGCCGCGCTGGCATGGGCGGCGGAAAAATTCTGGCCGATGGTCGAGGCTACGCCGAAACTCAATCCGGCGCGCGGAGGTACGATCCGGGCGCAGGGTACGGCGGACGGGGACGGGTCGACAAAAGGCAAAATTCGGTTCTCGCGGTCAAACGGGTTCGTCCTGCTGGCCGGTGCCACATCGGCGGCGTCACTTCGCCAGCGCACCGTTCGTTATGCTGTCGAAGACGATCTCGACCAGTATCCCGACGACGTCGAGGGGCAAGGCTCCCCAGAGACGATGGTCGACCAGCGATTGAAGGTCTGGAAGCGACAGGGTTTATCAAAGCGGCTCAAGATCAGCACGCCGCTGATCAAAGGCACAAGCAAGATTGGCCGGGCCTATGCTGCGTCCGATCGTCGCCGCTTCTATCTGAAATGCCCGGAGTGCGGCAGCAGGTTCGTTCCCGAATGGGGTGACATTCACTGGCCGGACGGTGCGCCGGATCAGGCGCATCTGATCCCGCCGTGCTGCGGCTTCGATCATGTCGAACATTGGCAGAAGGGTGGCATGAAGCTGCCCGATGGCTGGCTGTCCGATGAAATCGCGGGGGAGAACATCGCCCGCGTATTGAGTGAGGAGGATTTTCAAGCTGCCCGTGGGCGGATGCCGGCCAGTGTGAAGCGAGGCTTCCACCTGACCGGCATCATTTCATCGTTCCAGACGTGGGCCGATATGGCGGTCGAATTCGTCGCATCGCTCGGCGACCTCAACAAGATGAAGGCGTGGACCAATCTGGTCCATGGGTTCGAGTTCGAGTTGAAGGGCGGCACCCCCGATTACGAAAAGCTCCGTGACTTGCGTGAGCAGGGATGGGGCGTGCGGCAAGCGGCGATGATGCCGGCCGGCGTACTGGTCGTGACCCTCGGCATCGACGTGCAGGGTGACGGCGTATACGTCGAACTGGTCGGGTGGGGACCCAACGCGGAAAGCTGGACGCTGGACGCGCGGTTCATACCCGGTCCGACCGACGTTCGCGGTGAGGGGGCATGGGTCGTACTGGACCGCTATGCCCGGCGTCCCATGACCTACCCCGGCGGTCGATCCTATCCGATCGATCAAATTTGCTGTGACGCAGGTTACAATACGGAAGCGGCGGAAGCATTCTGCCGCGCGCACCCCAACCGTTTAGCAGTCTTCGGCCGCGCTGGCTGGAACCTGCCAATCTTGGGACGTGGCGAAAATCTGCGGTACGAGCAACAAGGCAGAAACGCCGGGCGCGCCAGCAAACGGGCCGAAGATAAGGCGTACATCGTCGGCACGTTCGGCATCAAGCTGGCGTGGTATGGGTTCCTGCGGACGACGCTCAAGGCTGCTGAAGAGGAGGGCGACGGTGCGATCGTAGCGGCGCGCGGGCGCACGCATTTCAACGTCGACTTGCCTGATGATTATTTCGAGCAGGTCACGTCAGAAACCATCGTCACCGAAACCGTGAACGGCAATCCCCGGCGGACTTGGAAGCCGCTCGCTGGTCGGCAGAACCACTGGCTCGATTGCCGTGTGTACAATGTTGCCGCGCAAGAAAAGTTGATGCTCGACACGCTAAACGACGCCGATTGGGCGCGTCTGAAAGCCGAGAGATACGCACCGAAAGACGATCGGCAGGGGGACTTGCTGACGCCATCGGTTGCGCGGGCGATTGCCAATGCCGCCGACGCTGCTCGGCAGGTTGAGAGCCGCCCGGAACATCGACCCGCCGCGCCACGCGTGCCGGGTAAAAGCAACCCGTTTGGACCAAAGAGGAGATAGTAGATGGCATGGACGGAGGCTGACCTGACGGCGATCCGCGCTGCGATCTCCACGGGTATCCGTTCGGTTACGTTCGCCGATGGCCGCCGCACTGAATATCAGTCGGCTGACCATATGCTGAAAGCCGAGTCCGTGATTGCGGCGTCGCTGCGGATGCAGACCGATGCGCAGACCGGTGTCGTTCGCCGCCGCGTGCCCTATTACAAGAACGGGTTGTAAGGCGGATGGCGACCCCCGGTTTTCTTGCGCGCTTTTTCGGCCGCCCGCCGCAGGCCGCACCGGTTTCGGTGCCGAAGCGTATCGCTCGCGGCCGTGGCGCACGCGCCGAATATGACGGCGCGACCCATGGACGACGTTCGGCGGGCTGGCGGCGAACCCAGTTGGACGCCAATTCGGAACTGTCACCCGTCGTCGCGATGGCACTGCGCGGCATCGCTCGCGACCTCGTGCGGAACAACCCCTTCGCCGCGCGCGGTGTAGCGACCATCGCGAACAACATGATCGGGACGGGGATCACGTTTCAGGTCTATCGCAACGGCGTGGTCGACGATCGGCTGAATTCGGTCGCGCGTCGCCACTTCGACACCAACCAGTGCGATGCGACGGGCCGACACGACCTCTACGGAATGCAGTTGCAAGCGGCGCGGACGATCGTTGAAGGCGGGGGCGTTCTGCTGCGCCGACGTTGGCGGCGGGCGGCTGACCGGTTGCCGTTGCCGTTTCAGCTTCAGGTGCTTGAGACAGACTACCTCGACATGAGCAAGGATGGGCCGTTGCCCGCCGCGCCCGGTGTTGATGCTGGCTACACCATCCACGGCATTCAGTTCAGCCCGATCGGGCGGCGCGAGGGTTACTGGGTCTATGGTCGCCATCCCGGCGCACGGCGACGGGCGGCGTCGACGTCGGCTTCGACGTTCGTAGCGGCGGAGAACGTCGCGCACGTCTTTCGGGCCGACCGGCCGGAGATGGAGCATGGCGCGACATGGTTCGCGCCTGTTATCCTGCGGATGAAAGATTTCGCTGATTACGAAGATGCGGAATTAACCCGGCAGAAGATTTCGGCCGCGTTTGCCGGCTTCGTGTATGGCGGGGAGGACGGTGCGACTTCGCCCCTGATCGGTAGCGATGAACCCCAAGGCGATTTCCCGGCGCTCGATTTCGTCGAACCGGGTACGATCAGCCATCTCCCTAACGGGCAGAAAATCGAGTTTTCCGACCCGCCGAAAGTCGACGGTTATCTCGAATATTCGCGGGTTTCCTTGCGCGCCATCGCTGCAGGACTTGGCACGCCATACGAAGCGCTGACGGGCGACCTGTCGAACGTCAACTTTTCCAGTGGTCGCATGGGTTGGCTCGAATACCAGCGGTCACTGGCGAACTGGCAATGGCTGATGTTCATCCCGCAGTTCTGTGGTTCGGTGGGGCGTTGGATGATCGAAGCGCTCGCGATGGTCGGCGAGAACGTCGAGGGCGTCGAGGTGCGTTGGACGCCCCCCGGCCGCGAGATGATCAACCCGGCCGAAGAAGTGAAGGCGACCCGCGACGCTATTCGCTCGGGGCAGGACACCATTTCAGCCGCCGCGCGCCGTCGCGGCGAAGACCCGGATACCTTCCTGGCTGAATGGAAGGCCGACGCTGAGAAGCTCGATGAGATGGGCCTGATTTTCGACTGCGATCCCCGCCGCGTCACGGCGGTCGGCAACCCCGCTGAAAGCGACCCGACGGCACCACGAAAGGCGTAACATGGCAGAAATTCTGATCTACGGGATCGTCGGCGATAGTTGGGACGGTCTCGATGCGAATACGCTCGTCCCGTTGATCTCGGATGGCGACGACGCGCTCGACATCCGCATCAATTCGCCGGGCGGTTATGTCATGGAGGGGCTGGCGATCTTCAACGCGATCATTCGCGAAAAGAAGAAAGGCCGCGCCGTCACGACCCATATCGATGGTTTGGCGGCATCAATGGCTTCGGTGCTGGCGATGGCCGGCGATGACATCATCATGGCCGACAACGCGCTGGTGATGATTCACAACCCGTGGGATTGCGCCTGCGGCGACGCCAACGAACTGCGCCGGGCAGCGGACAAGCTGGACCGCATCCGCGACCAGTTGGTCGGCATCTACGCGGTGCAGACCGGGCTGGATGCCGAGCAACTCATCCCCATGCTCGACGAAGAGACGTGGCTGACCGCCACGGATGCGCTGGCGCAGAACTTCGTCACCTCGATCAGCAGCGCGGTGACGATCGCCGCCGCCGCCAATGTCACTGCATTCGGGTTCCGCAAGGTGCCCGAGAACACCCCGCTGATTTCCGCGAAGGCGGTGTTGCGGACCCCCCGGACGGCTCCCGCCGATTCACTACGTCCACAGGAGAACACGATGGACCTCTACAAGACCCGGGCGGCGCTGGTAGCCGCCATTTCCAAGTTCCAGCAGGAAGGCGGCACGCAAGCGGAAATCGACCGTATTTCGGCTTCGGCTATCGCACTCGACGCGTACGACGTTCTGCCGAAGTCTGGCGCTTTGGCGCTGTCCAGTTCCAACACGACCGAAACGTCGACCATCGCCCTGACCACGGCCGACGTGCAGAATGCGGTGACCGCCGAGCGTACCCGAGTCGGTACGATCCGGGCACTCGGCACCAAGCATCGGCTGTCGAGCGAATTCATCGACGGGCTGGTCGACGCCGGCACGCCGCTGGCGGAAGCGCGTACGAAGATTCTCGACAAGCTCGCCGAATCCGACGACGCGCAGAACATCGGCCACAGTGCCCCTGCGCGCGTGACGGTCGACCAGCGGGAGAAGTTTCGGGAAGGTGCGACCAACTGGCTGCTGGTGAAGTCCGGCGTTGACAAGCTGGTCGAGCGCGCGGCCGCTCTGAAGGGGGAAAAGGTCAAGATCGATCCGGGCGAGTTCCGCGGCGTTCGCAATGTCGATCTGGCGCGTGAGTCGCTCGGCAACCTTGGGGTGAACATCACCACCCGCGATCCAAGCGAAATCGTCAAACAGGCGATGACTTCGCAAGGTGCCGTCATCACCCAGACCGGAAGCGATTTCCCGGTCCTGTTCGAGAATGCCGTACATCGCATCCTTCAGGCGGCTTACGCCACCACGCCGGATACGTGGTCGCGGTTCTGCGGCACTGGCACGGTCACCGACTTCCGGCCACATAGCCGGTATCTACGTGGTTCGTTCGGTGCGCTCGACAACGTCAACGAGGCGGGTGAATTCAAGAACAAGGCAATCCCCGATCTGGCGAAGGAAGCCATCACCGCCTCGACCAAGGGCAACATCATCAACCTGTCGCGGCAGGCGATCGTCAATGACGATATGGAGGTGTTCTCGGGACTGGCCGTTGATTTGGGCCGGGCGGCCAAGCTGACGATCGAAATCGACGTGTTTGCGTTGCTCAACAGCAACCCCCTCATGAACGACGGGATTCCGCTGTTCGATGCCCGGCACGGCAATCTGGCGTCTTCTGGCGCTGCGCCATCCGTCGCCGCGTTCGATGCGATGCGCGTCGCCATGGCGTCGCAGAAGGATGTCAGCGGCAACGAGTTCCTCGACATTCGTCCGGCGGTCCTGCTGCTGGCTTTGGCGCTGTCCGGCGCGGCCAAGGTGCTGAACGGCAGCCAGTACGATCCCGATGCGGTCAACAAGCTGCAACGCCCAAACATCGTCGCCGGTCTGTTCGAGGACATCGTGGATTCGCCACGTCTGACCGGCAACGCCTACTATGGCTTCGCCGACCCCGATGTCGCTCCCGCGATCGAGGTCGTGTTCCTCAACGGCGAAACCGAACCGTTCACCGACAGCAAGGACGGATGGCGCACGGACGGTGTCGAGTGGAAGGTGCGCCACGATTACGGCGTCGGCGCGGTCAACTGGCGGTCGGCATACAAGCAGCCGGGCGCCGCTGCCGGCTGATACCACCGATCATCATCGTATCCCGACCGGGCGGCCTTAGTGCCGCCCGTGTCGTTTCAGGAGAACACGCCATGAAATTCGTTTCTCTGCTGACGGCGGCGCATGTCGCCGGGCAGCTTCGTCATCCGCATGAAGGGGTGTTGCACGTCGAGGATGACGCCGCCGCTCGCCTGATCGCGGACAACGCTGCCGTCGACGTTACCGAGGACTTCACCGCGAAGGCGAACAAGACGGTGCCGGTCGACAAGATCGAAAGCGGCGATGCCGCGTCCGAAGCGGCCCCGCCGGAAAACCCCCACCAGTCCGAGATCGCGCCGCAGACCGGCGCGCCGGCAGTGGAAGATGCCCCCAAGCCGCGCCGTCGCGCGGCGTCGCAGGAGTAAGCGCCCATGGCACGTAACTTCATTCAGCCCGGCGAGACGATCACGGTTCTTGCCCCATACCCTGTCGCCAGCGGTGCCGGTCTATTGAGCGGCGTTATCTTCGCCGTTGCGCTCGCCAATGCCGCGCAGAGCGCCCCCGTCGAAGCACGGCGCGTTGGGGTCTGGGACCTCGCCAAGGCGACCGGACAGGCATGGGTCGCAGATACGACCAAGCTGTACTGGGACAATACCGCCCGCAACGTCACCACCGCTGCCAGCGGCAACACGTTCATCGGCGTGGCGCGGCAGTCGCAAGCGGCCGGTGACGTTGTCGGTCGCGTGCTGCTGACCGGTCAGGTGGCGTAGTATGGACCCGTTCGCCATGGCGATCGACGCGCAGTACCGTGCACCGGGGTCCGTGGCGGCGGACTATTGGGCCGGCGGCGGTACGCTGCCGCCGGTTCCTGTCAGGATAATTCGAAGCCGTCCGGATCGGATCGAACGGTTCGCGGGGTTCCAGATCGACGTTCGAACGGAAACGTTCGAGGTGCGGCGGAGTGAGGTTGCGCAGCCGGTAATTGGTGACCTTATTGCCGTTGGCGATGAACGCTTCGAAGTGCTGATAGAGCCGCAAATCGATGTCGAGGGTTTGTCGTGGATCATGCTCGCGGAACCGCGAGCATGACTGTCAAAGTCACCGGCTTCCGCGACCTGAACCGCAAGCTGGAGCGGTTGGCCAAGGGGCTGCCGGCGTCGGTTGTGCGCCAAGCGTTGCGCGAGGGTGCACAGGTCATCGCCGATGAGGCGAAGCGTCTGGCACCTGTCGATACCGGTGCGTTGCGCGACAGTATCGCAGTGACAGATGACCGTGACGGGAAATTGTATGGTCGTCCCGGCGTGGAGGGCGGCGTTTCCGTCTACGTTGGTCCGGTTGGATCGACCGACGACGGTGATGTCTATTACGCCAAATTTGTCGAATTCGGTACCGCCCGGCACGTCGCACAGCCGTTCATGCGACCGGCTATTCAGGGTCGCCGGGACGAAGCTGGCCGGGTCACCATAGCAGCTCTGGCGGCCGCAGTACGCAAGGCTGCCGAATGACCTTTGAGGACGCGGTTGAGGCGCGGGCGCGCAGCGTCGCCCTCGTAGCGGAATTGGTCGGCAATCAGATCGCGTGGGGCCGGCGGTTGTCCGGTGTGCCAGCCATCTCGCTGCAGGTGATCGCCGACCCGCGACCGGCCCATTTCAAAGGTTTCCAGTCACCCCGGCCGACGCTGGTCCAGATCGACATAATGTCGCGGTCGGCGACCGAAGCGCGGATGGTGCGCGAGGCGCTGATCGTCGCGCTCGTCACTCCGGCAACTGTCGGAGCAGTTCGGTTTCAGCGGGCGGAGATTTCGAACGTGCGCAGCGGAGCGGCTGACCAGCAGGGGGCGGACCTACGTGTTCGTCCGGAAATCTTTCGCGAAAGCGTCGACATCAATTTTTGGCACAACGGCTAAGGCAGGAGCAAAATAATGGCGGACGACAACGGCAACAGTGAAGCCTTAACCGGCTACGGCACCGAATTCTGGCTGGGTGACGCAGCCATGGTCTTGGAAGAACTGGACGAGGTGACGGAAATTCCGTTCGCGGAGGAAACCGCTGACGATGTCGAGGTCACCCACTTCAAGTCGCCCAAGAAGCGCAAGGAATATAAGGCGGGTATGATCGAGCCGGGTGAAGGCACGATCACGCTCAACTACATTCCTGGCTCCGATACCGACAAGCTGATCCGCGCCGCGCACAATGACGGGAAGGTTCGCCCGTATCGCGCAATCGTGCCGGCTTCGGCGGACACGTCGTGGGTCATCGACGGCTTCCTGATCGTCAAGAGCCGGGGTCGCGCGGTCCCGATCGGGGACCGCATGACACAGTCGGTCAACGTCCGCTTTACCGGCGCAACCGAGGAGAAGGCGGGTGGCAAGCTCCCCGCGCTGACCGACGACACGGCATCCGCCGCATCGGTCCCCGCTGAGGAAGGGGCGGGCGCGTAATGCGTGGTGAAGTCCCGTTCGACGCCATCGGCGCGCGCTGGACGCTGTTCATCGGAACGGCGGCCCAGTGCGCGTTGGAGGAAGAGCACGACAAGGGGTTCTTTGCGATCCTTCAGGACGCAATGCCGTCTGTCGGTCTGAGCGATGTTGAGGATAAGGCGAAGATGGCGGCAGCGGCGCGCGATCTGCGCATCGGTACGCTGCGGTCGTTCGCCCTTCATGGCCTCGCGAAGCATCATCCGGGGATCGGCATGGCGGAGGTGAACGACATCATCGACGATCTGAGCTTCAAACGGTTCGGCGAGATTATCGGCACCGCTATTGCCGCCGCTGCCGATCGCGTCGTCGAGGAGGGCGGCGCTGCCCCAAAAAAGCCGGCGCCCCGTACGCGCGGACGGACTGGGAGGCCCTAGAACGGGCGTGGGCGGCGGCGGGGTTTCCGCCGTCGTCGTTCTGGGACCAATGTCAGGCGACGTACGGGGCAGCCATGCGGGGCGCGGCTGATGCGCTCCGCCGCGATCGAGAGCGGGTTTTGTATGGCGCTTGGTCGACCGAGCGGTTCGCCCGTGAGGACAACCTGCGGGCTTTCCCGCACTATGCCAAGACGATGCTCGGTCGCGAAAAGCGGGGCCGGCAGACGCCGATGGAACAGCTTGCCGTGTTCGAGACCATGCGTTCCGCAGGTGTCCCGATGACCATCAAAATGGTGAAGCGAGCGCGGAAGCCCAGCCTTCCGAACTGAATGACAGCCGAAGGGCGTCGCGATCGCGGCGCCCTTTTCAATCGTACCAAGGGGCACGGAATGCAGCAGCTTCTCGCATCGCTCGTCACGACGATGAGCGTTAAGGATGCTGCGTTCGAGTCCGGCATGAAGGCCGCCAGCGCGCGCGCCAAAAAGACCGAACAGGATCTCGAACGCTCGACCGACAGCATGGGGAACGCGGTTGAGCGCGCGGCGGACAGGATCAACACCGCGATGGCGAAAGCCGGCGAAGCCGTCGCGTCGGTCGGGCAGAAGGTGACCCGCGCGGGTGTCGCGCTGACCGCCGGCATCACCGTACCGTTGGCGTTGGTCGGCAAGCGCAGCAAGGATACGGCGGGCGATTTCGAAACGGCGATGAACCGGGTGCAGGCGGCGATGCTCGACGCCTCGCCAGCCCAGCTACAGCAGCTATCCGATACGGCCATGAAGCTGGGACCTGCGATGGGTCGTAGTTCGATCGAGGCGGCCGGCGCGATCGAAATGCTGGCGAAGAACGGCATGTCGGCGGCGGCGATCCTGAATGGCGGCCTGACGGCGGCGATGCGGCTCGCGGTCGTCGGGCAGACGGAACTGGCGGGTGCATCGGACCTGACCACGGATATTCTTGCCCAATTTACGAAGACGAGCAGCGATCTGCCGGACATCGTCAACAAGGTGTCGGGGGCGCTGGATGCGTCCAAGATGGGGTTCGACGATTATCGTCTCGCTATCGGTCAGGCCGGTGGTGTTGCGGGCGGTCTGGGTGTGCCGTTCGAGGATTTGAACGTTGCGCTGGCGGCGACCGCGTCGACCTTCGCCAGCGGGTCGGACGCCGGCACCAGCTTCAAGACTTTCCTGACCAGCCTGAATCCGGTGTCGAAGGAAGCGGCCGGGATGATGAAGCAACTCGGGATCGAGTTCTTCGACGCCACCGGCAAGGCAAAGCCGCTGACCGAGGTCGCGGAAATCCTGCGACAAAAGTTGAGCGGGCTGTCGGACAAGGGCCGTCGTGATGCTCTCACGACGATGTTCGGTTCGGACGGCATGCGGACTGCCATCGCACTGATGAACCAAGGTGCCGCCGGGATCGAACGCTATCGCGGTGCTATCGACAAGGTGACCGCCGATCAGAAAATGGCGGTTCTGCTTGAAGGTGATGCAGCCGCGAGCGCGCGACTGGCAACCGCTGCCGAGAACCTTTCGATCAAGCTGGGGCAAGTCCTGCTGCCTGTTTTCGCGGCGGTCAAGAACGCCGCCGCCGCCGGGATGCAGTGGCTGGCCGATTTGCCGCCCGCGTTTCATTATGCGTGGATCGCGGCGGGCTTGTTCGCCGCCTCGCTTGGCCCGGTGCTGATCGCCATGGTCACACTGTCGAAAATGGCGCTGCCGCTGCTGGCGCTTCGTCTGGGTGCCATCCCTGTTGCCCTCGCCGCGATCGTCAACCCCATGGGACTGGTTGTAAGCCTGATGGGGCGATTGGCGTTGCAGGCCGGTGCCGCGACCATGGTGGGGATGCTGGGAACGCGTCTGATCGCGCTTGCCGGGCCGCTTGGGGTTGCCATCTCGCTGCTGACGCTGCTGTGGCCGCTCTTGTTCCGCACGGCGACGGCGTCCGACGCGGTGCGCAAGGCGCAGGATGCCGCCAGCGCTGCAATGGACCGCGCGCGCGAACGGTCGCTGCAACTCGCGACCGCGACGGGGCAGTTGCGCAAGGAACTGATTGCGAAGGCCAAGGCGGACGGACAGGCGGCGCTTCAGGCGCTGAACAAGGCGCGCGCCGATATGGTCGCAGCCCGTGCCGCCCTCTCGCGTGCGAAGTCCGAGCGTGCCTCGATCGAGTCGATCGCGGCGGCACAGGGCGGTACAGCACCGGGGGCGGTCGGTTCGTCCATGCGTCAGCGCGCGGATGACCGGATCGCGCAGGCGGAAGCTGATCTGCGCGGCCAAATGGAGGTCGTGAAGACGTGGAATGACGGCGTGCGCGGGATCATCACCGATATCCGCAACGCGACCGCACAGGACACGGGCACGTCGAATCCCACGTTCGGCGGCGCGGATGGCCCGAAGCCCGACCGTTCCAGCGGACCGAAGGGTAAGACTGCCGAGGACCGTGCGCGCGAGCAGGCGCAGTATCAGGACGAACTCGGCCGCATTCGCGTGGCGACGTTGGAAGCAACCGCCGACCTGACCGGCGCGATCACCGCGCGCTATGACGCGGAGATGGCGGCGATCGAGGAAGAGCGCGCCTCCTATGCGCGGTCGGTGGCGCTTGACGATGGTCTGAACGAGGCGAAGCGTGCGGCGCTGATTGCGGCCAAGGAAGGCGAACTGGCGCAGAAAGAGGGGTTGGCCGAACAGCGGCGGTCGGCGGCACTGGCGCAGGAACGGTACGATTTGGGCAAGGCGTCGAACGAGGCGGCGCAGGAAACCGTCCGGGCCGAAATGGACCTTGCCGACAGCGCGTCCGCGCGCCGCGCGGCAGCGTTGCGACTGCTCGATCTGCAACGCCGGCAGGAGGAAGCGGACCTTGATCTGATCCTCGCGACGGAAGCCACGTCCAGCACAGCATGGTCGAACGCACGGGCGCGTAAGGACCAACTCGATGCGATCTACGGTCAGCGGCGGCAGCAAGCCGAGCGCGATAATGAAGGTCCGCTCGACGCCTATCGGCGTGATCTCGACCGGTCCGCCGCCTCCATCAACGAATCGATCCAAGCCATACAGGTCAGCGGGTTCGAGCAACTGAACGACTGGATGGCGGATGCGGTTACGGGGGCAGGCAACCTAGCCAAATCGTTCCGCGATATGGCTTCCTCGATCATCCGCGATCTTGTGCGGATCGCCGTTCAACAGCAGCTTATCAAACCGCTGGCCGATCGCGTGTCCGGCGGTGGCGGCAGTGGCGGCGGTATAGTCGGCTTCCTTGGCGGTCTATTGCGGGGCGCGTCCAGTGTATCGGCTGCCGCACGTGGCGTTACTGCGAGCGGTGCTGACCTAGGGCTTGGCAATGACCTAAAGCCGATGGACTTTTCCGGATCACTTGCGGGGCTTTCCTATGGCGGCGGCAAGGCTTCGGGCGGCCGAATTGGCCCCGGCAACTGGTATATGGTCGGTGAGCATGGTCCGGAACCGTTCGTGCCCGATAGCGCCGGCACCATCCATCCGAACAGTGCTTTGCGCGGTGGCCGTAACGCTCCGGCGACGGTCAGGATCGAAGAAGCACCCGGTTTCGCTTCACGTGTCGTCGGGATTTCCAGCGACGTGAATGTCCAGTCCCAGCGGACGACAAGCCGCCGGGCGGCAATGCAGAATAGGCAGCGGCTCGCATAATGCTCGAATTTCCGCCGAACATCGTGCCGAACGGTGCCGTTGCCTCGATCGTCGATAGAGGGGGCGTCCAGCGCGGTGCCAGCGCCCTCCGGGTCGACCGGTTGGGTAACCACTACCGCATCGCCATGACGCTGCCTCCACTCGACGATGAGGACGGTGCGCGGGTGGTCGTGTCGCGGCTGATCCGGGCCAAGCGCAAGGGGCTGCGCGTGCCGTATCCGCTGTTGTCCGTCGACCAGTCGGGTTGCGGGACGGGCGTTGTGGTAGATGGTGCAGGACAGACCGGCGGGTCGATCCGCATCCGTGGACTGCCGCCGTACGCGATCGTTCGCGAGGGATTCTGGTTCTCGATCGAGTCGAGCAATGGTCAGCATTACCTGCACAACAACGGTGCCGATGCCGGTGCCGGGATCGACGGACGGGCAACGCTCTCTGTCGACGACACCATGCTTCGCCGATCCTTCGCTGACGGGGCGCGCGTGTATCTGGCGCGGCCTATGATCGAAGGGCTGATCGACGGAAGCGAGCAGGATTGGGAACTCGCGGTCGATCACAACACCCGTATCGAATTTACGATTGAGGAAGCGGCATGACGGTGCTTGATGTATCCGATGCGATCCAATCGGCGATGAAATCGCTTAGTTTGGTCGGCTCCTACGATGTCCGTTGGGACGGATCGCGATCCACGGGTTGGGTCGGCCGGCCGGGCGACGGTGAAGACGTTGCCGTCACCGTATCGGTCGCGAAGCTGCCCCCGATGAAGACTTCCGCCTGATGGATCGCGTGACGCTGGTCGGGCTGCTGAAGCTCGAACTGCCCGGCCGGGACGTGTTGCTGTGTGACGGCGGCATGGTGCCCTATGCCGGGCAGCTATATCAGTCGATCGACGACGTGTTCGGGACGGTCGACGCGTTCGAAGCGCTGACCGAGGGGACCGGCGACGAACTGCCCGCCGGCACCATCACGTTCCTGCCGCGCAACGTCGCGGCTGCGGTCGAACTGTCGCAGCCAGCCTATCAAAATTCCCGTTTGCGAATGTGGATTGGAGAGGTCGATGAAGCCACCGGACGGTTGATCGGTGAACCCGATCTGATGGCCGATTGGCAGACCGACAAGACGGTCATCCGCCGGCAGACTGGCACGCGCGCGCTCGACATCGGGTGCGTCACCCGGTCGCAACGGCTGCTGATCCGCAACGACGGCAACGCGCTGACCTCGCCCGCGCACCAACGCGTGTTCGCGGGCGAGCGTGGGTTCGACAATGCGGTCGGCATGGATGTCGAGATACCGTGGGGCGTCGTGTCGCCGCCGCGCGGGGTGCAGCGGGTATGATGAACCTTCATGCTCGGGCAGAGCAGACGGCAGCGGTCGTCGCGCGCTTCCGCGCCCGGCCGTTCGGATGGGATAGCGGGGGAACCTGCATTCACCTCGCCCGCGCCCAGATGCGGGCACTGGGGCACAGGGTGCCGTCGATCCCCCGGTTCTATTCGGCAGTCGGTGCGATGAAGGCGCTGCGCGCGACCGGGCATGACGATCTGGCCGGGCTGCTCGATTCGATGCTGCCGCGTATCGCGCCGGCCGCGATGTGGGTCGGTGATTTGGCGCTGATGGACAGCGGCAGCGACGACCCGTTCGACGCGATCGTCGTGTCGACCGGGCAGACGGGTTCCGGTTCGATCGGCGGTGGCCAGATGGTCGCCGGTTACCATGCCGAACATCTGGGCAGTGGTATCGTCAATATCATTCCACAGGCATTCAAGGGGGCGTGGCGACTGTGAGCGGCGTTGCGAAATTCATTGGCACCGTTGCTGGCATCGCCGCCCTCATTCCGGGGCCGCACCAGCCTATCGCCGCCGCCATCGCCGTCGCGGCCAACGTCACTGCGCAGCTTACCGCGAAGAAGCCGCCCGCCATGTCGGGGAGCGTCAACAGGATCACGCTGGGGGCAAACCAGCCCAAGCCATATCTGATCGGCGAGACCTATTACGGCGGCAACCGGATCAACCAAGAGGGGTTCGGCGGCAAGGTATCGAAGGTCAACAACCCATACATGGTGCTGGTCGATGTCTATTCAGGCGCTGGGCCGGTCGCCGGCTTCGTCGCGCCCTATCTCGACTTCGTGCCGGTCACCCTGAACGGCAACGCCGCGACCGGCTATGCGGCCAAACACCTGTACGTCTATCACCAGCTTGGTCGGACGCCCGAACCGGCGGCGCTGTCGACGCATTGGGTCGGGTCGCAGACCTGGGGGCCGCAGCACAAGCTGTCCAGCTATGCGGCAATATCGTGGTGCCTCCGTTTTGATGAGGACGGCAAGCGGTTCGCGGCAGGGGTTCCCCAGACCGGTGCCGTGTGGCGGGGCGTGCTGTGCTACGATCCGCGCAAGGATAGCACCTATCCCGGCGGCAGCGGTCCGCACCGCTGGGCCGACCCGACCGACACGGCGGCATTCGCCGCCGCAAAGGCGACATGGGAATGGTCGCGCTGTCCCGGCCTCCATGGGCTTCGCTATGCGCTTGGCACGTGGGAGCGTGACGAGGCGAACCCCGACGCCCGCTACCGCAAGACGTTCGGTCCCGGCATCCCGATCGATGGGATTCGCGTCGCCGACTTCGCGGCGCTGGCTAACGTGTGCGATGCCAATGGCTGGAAGGTCGACGGGGTCATTCACGAGCCGGGCAACCGCGACGACAACATGAAGAACATCCTTGCGGCCGGCGGCGCGGAGCGTTGCTGGATCGGGGGCAAGCTCGGACTGAAGCTGTCGGCGCCGCGCGTCGCTCTCGATACGATCACTGAATATGATCTGGCGACCGACGAAGTCGAAGTCGGAGCGATGCAGGGCTGGGAAAGCCGGCTGAATACGATTGTGCCGAAATATCGGTCGGCGGACCACAAGTGGGAATATGTGCCCTCGACGGCGGTGACGATTGCCACCTATCTGACCGAGGACGGCGAAGAGAAGGCCGAAGAACGGCAGTACAACCTTGTCCAGTCGAAGGATCAGGCGGCGCAGCTTGCAGCGTATGAACTCCTTGACGCCCGGGAACTGGGCGAAATCGTTGTGACCTGCAAGCCGCGCCTGCGACGATACGGAGCCGGCGATCTGCTGATCGTGCATCTGCCGGATGACGGCTTGGTTAATCAGCCCTGCGTCGTGCTGAAACGCACCGTTGATCCGGTCAACATGACCGTCGAACTGATCCTTCGGGGTGAGACGGCGGCGAAGCATGACTTCGCGCTAGGCCGGACTGGGACGGCACCGCCGACGCCAAGGCTGGTGGCGGGTGACGTTCTCGACGATGTCGCTATCGATGTGCCGTTGCCATGGGGTGCCGTTGTCGGCGATGGCCGCCCGGTCGATTACGCCGATGTGACCGGCGAAAACACGTCGAAGGATACGAACGCTGTCGGTGGGCGGCCGGCAGATGCGTTGCTGGCTCGTGTCGATCAGATCAACGATGTCACCATTCCAGCGGTCAACCTTGCTGTGGCGACCGCCAATCAGCGGATTGATGCGGCCCGACAGGAGTCCAATCAAGCGGCGGCGGACGCCAATGCGCGTATTGATGCTGCCGATCGAGTGCTCGACCACGCCGTGCGCGACTTCGCTGCCGAGGTCGACCGCGCGCAGGGGGCAGATGAAGCCCTTTCCCGGCGGATCGATTCGATCGTGGCCGAAAGCGGCGGCTATGACGACCGCGACATCCGCGCGATCATCGCCACCGAGCAGACGGTCCGGGCGGATGACGATCGTGCGCTCGGCCGCCGGGTCGATATTGTTTCCGCCAGTGTAATCGACGGGGACGATGCCGTGCGTGCGGGCGTGAAGATCACGACCGACGCGCTGGCCCGCTCCGACGAAGCATTCGCCCAGCGAGCGGAGGTGATCGAGGCCAGCCTCGGCACGGTCGACAATCGTATTTTGGCAAAGGCGCAGGAGATCACCACCGCCTATGTCGATGCTGACCGCGCGCTGACGCAGCGGATCGACAGCATCGTCGCGGAAGGCGGCTACGACGATACGAACCTGCGAGCAGAGATCAGCCGCGTCGATACGACGGCGATCGATCGCGATGCGGCAGTTGGGCGGCGTGTCGACACGGTGGAGGCGACGTTCTCGACCGGCGGCGGCAACATGGTGCCGAACAGTGACCTCGACACCACGGATGGCTGGGCGACCGGCATTCATGCCCCCGGTGGTCCGCTCGATCCTGCGCCGTATATGGGTCTTAATGCCGCTGGCGACCCATACCATCCGCCCGGTGAAAACGTGTTGTCGTTCGTCCAATATGGGCCGCCAAATACGGCGGACGAATCGGCATATCTTGATTGGGGAAGCCGAACGTTTCCGATCACTGCGGGTGAGTATGTTCAATTCTCCGCGCTGGTGAATTGCCATCGCGCGCGGGTGATGGTGATCCTCGCATTTCGGAATGCGGCCGGCAATTTTCTGTCGGCAATTCACTCGCCTTTCACCGGTCCGGTCAACGCCGGCGGGACCGCATTGTCGGACTATGCGCGCGCCGGCATCGTTGCGGCGCGCGTGCCGGATGGGGCAGTCAGCGCCTATCTGATTTTGCGGAAATACGATACGCAAGCGGGGCAGACCGACAGTTACGCTTGGTTTCTGCGTCCGTATGTTGGAGCCGCCCGTGAGGGTCAGACGGCATGGAACCCGTACAGCGTCGGTCGCGCCTCGCCTGTGTTGCTGGGCACCGTCGCGCGGGTCAAAGAAACGACCGACGCACTCGCTCGGGCCGATACCGCGTTTGCCGAGCGGGCACTGCTGATCGAGGCCAGCCTCGGCACAGTCGACGCCCGGATCGGGGCGAAAGCTGAAGAGGTGACCCGTGCATATGCCGACGCCGACCGCGCACTGGCGTCCCGCGCGACGACATTGGAGGCGGCTGCATCGGCGGTCAGCACCAGCATCGTCTTCAACGACAATTTTAACTACTGGCCCGATGGTGCGATCCTGCCGGCCCGTTGGAGCGTGTGGATCGCAGGTGGTAACTTCAGGACGAACCGGCTCTCGCCGGGCCGTGGTGGCGGCCAGTACTGCGTCCAGACCCTGAACGACAACGCAGATGTCGAAAGCGGTTTCGTCCAGACGGTCTACTCCGCAGGGGCCGGCAAATGGGTGATCGAGGTAACCGCGGACTTCGACGGGTCCGGTGCGCGCGGTGCCGGCGTTACGATCAGCGGCGGGTGGAATATCGATTTCTGTTCGGACCCGGACGTGAATGGCGTCGTCGGCGACCGCGCCAACGTGGTCCGGTCGTGGACGAAGATGGTCGACCTTGACGGGTCGGACCAGTTCAATGTCCATGCCATGCACGGGTGGTCGGGCTTTGGTCGCGGCATGGCTCCGAAGTATATGGTCTGGCACCGCGTTGCACTGCGTCCGGCCACCGATGGTGAGATCAAGGCGGGCAAGGCAGACGCCACGTTGAACGCGCCCGGCGGCGTGCTGGCGCGGATCGCAACGACCGAGAACACACTCGCCGATCTGCCGAACCGGTATGCAGCGGCAACCCGAACGGCGACGCTCGAAGCGCAGCTGCGCGGGGAAGCGGCGAGCAGCCTCGGCAATACGATCGGCGCGGTCAACGGCCGAATTGATGAGACCAGCAACATCCTGTCCGCCCGGATTGAGGACCGGGCGACAGCTATCGCCGATGCGAAGGCTGGGGCTGTCGCGCAGACCGTGCAGACGCTGCGTAGCGAGTATAACGGCACCGCCGCCACGGTGCAGCAGCAGGCAGCTACACTCGCCGCCGCCGATGGCCGCACGTCGGTCTATTGGGAGGTTGTCGGTGCCACCGGTGACGGATCGACTAGGGTCCGCCTGTCGAAGTCGGATGGTCAGCGCGGCGTCTTCTACGTCGATGCCGATATGATTGTGGATGGCACCCTGCTGGTCAACGGCAGCATCATCACGGACAAGATCGCAAATCAGGCGGTGACCTCCAGCGTGGCCGTGTCGGGCGGCAGCGAGGAGGCCAGCAACGGCGAGGTCCGGATCGCCCAGTCCGCCGCTCTGAATGCCTCTGGCCTCGGGTACACGCGCGTCGACATCCAGTACGAGACATCCGTTTCCGCCGGCACAAGCGCGGGCGGGGCTGAAATGTATCTCAACCGCACCCAGAACGGGCAAACGGTGAGGGTCGGGAACCCGATCACGGTCAGCACGGCAAGCGCCCGTGCGCCTTACTCGTTCTGGTTTCTCGATAACCCGGCGGCAGGCCCCGTCACCTATGACTTGGTACTGAGCACGTCGAGCGGGACCCGCATTTACTACGTGTTCCGGGCGTCCATCGCGGTTTCGGAGTTCAAGAAGTGATGCGGTACGCGATCGTTCGCCAGTCCGATTCTGTCGTGCGCAGTATCGTCAGCGCCGAGGATCTGGACACGCTGATGATGAACTGCCCGCAGGGTTGCGATCCGGTGTCGTGTCCTGACATGTCCGTCACGCCCGGTGATTGGCAACTGGGGCCTAGTGGCTTCGCGCCGCGCACGATGCCGGAGCCGTCGCCTGCTCTCCTACGTGCCGACCTGATCGCGAAGGTGAAGCAGGACGCCGAGGATTGGCGGATGCGCTATATGTCGCCCGGTGGTGCCAAGAAAGCGGTCTATTCGATGAAACAGGCCGAGGTCGAAGCGTACAACGCCTTGGCGACCACGGCGGCCGGACGGCTCACGGCGTTGCTTGGACTGGCACCGGTTGCTCGCGGCCGACGCTTTCGGTTCGCGCTGGCCGAGGCGGCTGCGCGGGGTGAGGCCGACATCGTCAAGACGATCGAGCGGTATGCAGCCGGCGCCGACACGTCGAACGCCGGAACTGCACGGATCGAAGCGGTTGAACAGGTGACCGTTGAGAAGCTGACGGCCGCGACGACCGTGGCGCAGATGCGTGCGATCTACGCCGCGGTGAAGTGGCAATAGCGCGCTCCGCCTGACCTGACACACGAAAGGACTGTTCGTATGATGACGCTCGCACGGGCGCGCTGGGGCGCGTCCGCATGACCCGGCTCGCCTATGCCAAAAGCTATGCCGCGCAGGCGGTGGCGGATGGTCCCGCAACCGTCGCGCCGCCCAGTTTCGACGGGCAAGGCTGGCTGGTCGTCATCAACCTTGCGGTGATGACCGCCGCGCTGGTGCTGGCGACGATGATGGCGGTCGACCTGATCGGCCATATCTGGCGGCGGCGGAACCTCGATAAGCTGCGGCACCCGGTGACCGTCTGGCGCGGCATGGTGCTGTGCTTCGCCACCGGCATCGCGCTTCGATCGGGTGCGGCGGCGCTGGTGCTTTGGGGCTGGAACCCGCTGCGCCCGGCGGACACCGGCGCGCTGCTGATGCTGCAACGGCTGATCGACCCGGTCGCGGTCACCTTCGGATTAAGCGGCCTTGCGCTCGCCTACATGGCCGCGCCGGGCATGGTGATGCAGCTTCGGCGGCGACCGCATCCTGTCGATTTCTGGACCGCGCTGCCGCTCCTGAAGCGGCCGGCGTGGATCGTCCTCTTGAGCCTGCTCGCGGCGCTGGGCGTGGTGGCGACGCGATGATGGGACGAGCGGGGGCAACCGTTGGCGCGCTGGTGCCGGTGGCGGCGGCAATGGGACAGGATAGGGGGGCGACGATGGCTGTTTCGGTTCCGACCGTCTGGCATTTCCTCGGCTATCCCTTCGAGGCGGGCAGCATGATCGCCGCGATCTGCGCGTGTGTCGCGGTGCGGTTCTATGTCGTTCAGACCGATCGCAAGGCGCATCGATGGACGGTCGACGTGCCGGTGTCGGTGCTGACGCTGCTGTTCACGGCCGGGCTGGTCATCTCGCAGCGGCCGGAGCCGCTGTGGGCGCTGATGACCGGGACCGGGATCGGCGCGCTGGGTGCCGGCATCATCTCGATCGCGCTGACGTGGGTGCAGCGCGCGACCGGGCCGTTTGCGCCGGGTCCGAAGGCCGACTGATCTTCCGCCGCCGGGTGCGGCATTCCTGAAAGGCAACACTATGACGACGGTAGAACCGGCGTGGCTCGCGGCCGCGCGGGCGAAGCTTGGCACGCGCGAAGCGCCCGGCCCAGCAAACAGCCCGACGATCATGGGCTGGGCGAAGCGTCTCGGCACGAAGGCGCTGGGCATCCTCTACAACGCCGACAGCGTGCCGTGGTGCGGCCTGTTCGTCGCCGCCTGTATGCAGGAAGCCGGCCTGCCGACCGCGCCGATCGCGGTTCGGGCATCCGCCTGGGCGAATTACGGTCAGCGCCTGCGGTTCGAACGGCTCGCCCCCGGTGCGATCCTTGTGTTCCAGCGGCCGGGTGGCGGGCATGTCGGCTTCTATGTCGGCGAGGATGCCGACGCCTATCGCGTGCTTGGGGGCAATCAGGGTGACGCGGTGACGATCGCCCGGATCGACAAGGAACGATGTATCGCCGCGCGCTGGCCGGTCGGCGTCGATGTCATCGGCGGCCCGGTCCGCATGGCGGCGCGCGCAGGGCAGGCCCTGTCGAGGAATGAAGCGTGACGTGGGTCGCGTTCTACCTGCTGGTCGCGGTGGCCGTCGCTCTGTGGTTGCAGAGCGATCGGTCGGCTGACGGATCGTTCGCCGCCGTCGTCTTGATCGCGATGTGCTGGCCGCTGCCACTGGGATTCGTCCTGTTCATGGTCGCCGTCTCGCTGCTGATCGCATTGTGGCATCGCGTGGGGTGCCGGTGATGGTCCCCGCACTCGCCTTGTTCCGCCGCGTCTGGTGGCTGGTGCCGATCGCGGCGCTGGCGGCCGGGTGGTGGTGGACCGATCGCCGGCTCGCCGACGTCCGTCTGACCCTCGCCAACGAACGGCAGGTCCGTGCGCAGGATCTGGCCGACGCAAATGCCGCCAAACTGAAGGCGGAGCGGGACGCCGCCGATCGCGTCGCTGCGGCGGCGATATCCTACGCCGATCGGCTCGCCAACCGGCAGCCGCTCATACTCGAAAGCACGAACACCGTGAGGGAATATGCCCAGACTGATGCTGGTCGCGTGCGCTGTCGCGCTGCTGACCGGGTGCAAGCAATCGATCTGCTCGACGCCCGCCTTGCCGAAGCTGCCGCCGCCCCCGGTCGCCGCGACCGACCCGTGCCGGCCGACGCCGCAGCACCGCCAAGCGGACGGTAGCGCCACGGCGGCCGACGACGACGCCACCATTCGCGACGGCCGGTTCGATCTGGCCGCCTGCGACGACAAACGCCGCCTCGCGATCGACGCGTGGCCGCGCTGAACTGGAGAAGTACATGAAAACGATAATCTTCTTTCCGCCAGCATACTTGCAAATCGAGCCTTATCCGATGGTCGTGCCGGATGGTTTGGCAGATGCGATGATTAGTTCCGGCGCGGCGGCGTGGCCGGCAATCAACCTAAATTCTGGTTCGTCTATCGTTCCGCCATCAATTGGCACCTTCGTCCCTGTGCTGGGCGCGGCTCCGTCGTCGGTGATCGAAAGCAACACCGTCACCCTGTCGGGGCTGGTCGGGTCGCCCGCGCTGACGATCAACGGCGGGCAGTATTCGAAGAACGGTGCGGCCTATTCGAGCGCAGCGACGACCGTCACGAATGGTGATACGCTACGGTTGCGGGTAACGTCGCCTTCGAGTGCCGGCGCGACCGCCAGCGTCGTGGCGACGATCGACGGCGGACCGCGAACGTTCAGCGTTTCGACTGCGGCAGCGGTCGTTACGCCTACCCCTACGCCGAGCGGAAGTATCGGCGGCGTCACGATCGGCACGGTGGCGACCTCCGGTCCGGAGGCGGGCATGACGCTGGTCTACGGTGATGACTTCGACGGTCCGCTTGATATCATGGGGCCAGCACCTTCGCAGCGGTTTGGCCGCTATGCGACCACTCGCGGCAACTACCTGATCTTCGATAGCGGCCAGCAGCCGCGCGCATCGGGCGGTTTGGGTGGTGTTGACGCTGATCCGTACTGGACTGGTCACCTCGATAGCAATCGTGGCGAGCCTATCGCCTCCCTGTCCGACATCATCGTGCAGACCGGCGGCAGGATTTCGCTACGTCAGCGCGACATGGTGGCCGGTGAAGCGGCGCACGTTCCGATAAATAACCAGAACGTCATGTCGAGCATGATTCACGGCGCATTCGACGTGATGATCACCCCACCGTTTGTAGCAAAGGCTCGTGAACAAAGGTTCTGCAATTATCGAGACCATCCGACGTGGTGGTGGATGGACTTCATGGGCTTCACACGGGGCGACACCGAAGTCGATTACGAAGGCGGTTCGCACAAGGACGGTACCGGCGATGGTCGTCAGCTTGAGCATAACATCAACGCATGGAACGGCGTGACACGCTCCGCTGCGGATTCGGCAGGCAGTGATCCAATTACCGTCGATTGGTCGACGCCAAAAACTCACGCTCTGCATATTGATGCGCAAGGCGTCGTGAACTTCTATCTCGAAGGTGTGCTGATGTATCAGTACAGCAAGAGATCGGCAGAATTGCTCGCCAATCCGAAGCATCCTGTCGCCAGCCATCACATGTACAATGTCTCGCGGCCCGCTGGCGTGAGTCGGTTGGAATACGAAAACATGCAGTACTATATTCCCGGTAAGTTTTACCGGCCATCGGTTGCACCAACTCTGATCCAAGTTGCAGCTGGTGAAAGCAAGACGGTCGTACTGCCAAGCCAGATGGCGCTTTGGGGGGAAACGGGGCTTACCGAAAAGCTCGAAGCTTGCATGGTAGAACCGAACGAACCCGGCGGTACGACTGACGGCAAATTCTATGTAGATCTGCCGGCGGGCTTCACTTATAATCTATCGACTCGTGAATTGACGGTAAATGCCACGACACCGGGCCGTCTGAATATTGGTCTGTACGGCATCAAGTCGGGTTGCGCGTTCAAGGTGTACCGGATCGCGGTCGAAATCGGGCCGATCATCACGGTGCCGTCCACAATCACCATCGCGCAGGGCACGGCGTTCAAGCTGGACTTGTACCCGCTGGTGAACTGCGGCGTGTTGGTGACGGGCGATGATGGCAAGCGGGCGAAGCAGGTGACCGTATCCGGGCTGCCGTCTGATCTGCCGTATAGCGGCACGTCCTATCTGATCGACGGCACCCCGGCCACGGCCGGTACGCGCACCCTGACGATCACCGGGACGAATAGCGTCGGGCAGTCGGTCACCAAGCAGGTCACGTTGAACGTCACTGCGCCGCCGGCTGCTGGCGCCTATGCCTTCGAGTCGTGGCCTTCCCTTGTCGGCAACTTCGACTTCAGCCGCGACGCCTCGTATGCGGGCGTTGCATCCGGCGATTTCACGACGTTCAGCAACACGTTGGCGAACGCTGGCGATCTTGCCAAGGCCCCAACCGTCACGCCCAGCCCGTCGCGGGTGCTGAACGCGCTTAACGGCAAGTCTGTCGCCCGTTTCAACAAGAACGGCACGGACGGAGCTGGCACGACGGTGCTGGAATCCGCTCAGAACGCGTCCGGAGCGACGGTGCCTGTTGCTGCGGTTCTGACGGGAGGCAATACCGCCTTCACGCAGGTCTGGCTGGTGCGGTTCGACGCCGGGTCGGGGACTT
The DNA here is from genome assembly GCF_001421965.1 of Sphingomonas sp. Leaf67. Taxonomy (GTDB): domain Bacteria; phylum Pseudomonadota; class Alphaproteobacteria; order Sphingomonadales; family Sphingomonadaceae; genus Sphingomonas. Next base: position 348,956 of record NZ_LMLP01000001.1, on the reverse strand, counting down.
GTATCATCGGTGGCCCATCCGAGCAGGTCAGCAACACGGCGACGCGTAACGCGACCCTCGTCAAGCGTGATCCGGCAACGGCGGATTCTTCGTTCCGTTACGGGGCCAATACGTCCAGCACTGCGGATATTAGCCTCGGGCGGATCACCGAAGGCGTCTGGCACTTGATCGTACTCCGTCACAACGGTGACGGGACGAGCGATGCTTGGGTCGATGATACCCGCGTGGCGACCGCTGTGCCGCATACCTCTGCGTCGCCTTGGACTGGGACTGCCCGGTATTCGATCGGCAACGCTCAAGGCACCACGAGTGCCGCGAGCCGCTATCCGACGACGGGCCTTGCCGGTGAGGTTGCGCAGAACCTGTTCTCGGCGGCTGCGCAAACCGATGCAGAGATCACGCAGATGCGCGCCGACATGAAAACGAAGTGGGCCTATTCCTGATACGGTCAGATCGAGTCACAATATCGGCACATATCTTCGCCATCGAATTGATCGGTGCCTCCACATCCGGGGCACCGATCATGCTTTACCGGCGGGTCGAAGAAGTGCGCCACCAATCGAGCATCCACGATCTTAATCCCACGCCATAGCATGCGAACTAAATCACGTATAATCTGGTAAACGCTCAAAACGGTACCGTGAACGATGGGCGCTCACCCCCGTTCCGGTAGAATTTCGCCACTTCCCACCCGCACATCCCAAGCTGGCAGGCGAAGATCAGCACGCCGAGGACTGCGCCCGCAGCACGGTACCGCGCGGCTTTCTTGAAGTCGGTGGGTTGGGTCCATTTGACAGGTTTCATACGATTCTCCGATCGCTGCGTCGGCACTTGGCTCATCGCTCGCTGCGGTTTAGCTTAGCCATGATGACTGGGCCAGCGACTCTGGACCCTGCAACGGACAGGTGATCGTCGTCGTAGTAGAGGATATGACCGTTTAGTCGCGTGTGGCACATCACGCCTTGGCAGAACGCTCTACGCGGAAGGGCGACGGTAACACCTTCCCGAGAAAGTGCTTCAATGACGCGATCTGCGACCGGACCCCATTGCGCGTCAGTGGGGATGCGATCTGCACATTCGGTATCGTCTATTCCCAACTTCCCGTCTCGCGCGAAGCATTTCGGCGGGACAATGTCGAACTCGGGTGTTGTGCCGACAACAATGATCCGTGCGGCAGGAACCGCCTTGTGGACCTCGGCTACAATCGAGCGCAGCGCACCAGCGAATAGCCGCTCCGTCTCTACGGCGTCGTGATGCGCGACCTTTTCATAGATTTTCGGCAGTACGGCGGACCAGCTCGAACTGATGACGATCGCATCTAGGTCTTTCTGGGATGCCGCTTCTGCAAGCGCTGTCTGATAGATTTTGGCGCAGGCGGCAGGATGTTCAACGTAAGCGACATACTGCGAGACGGGGCTGCACCGGGAAACGGTGGCTTGCCGCACTTCCAAATTGCGCGCGTTCGCTATCGCTTCGATCCCGGGCATCAGGTGATCGGCGTGTGAGTCCCCCCAAAGCAGGACATCATAGCCGGGTGTAGCGTCCGGCTTTCCGGATACACACTTGGCAAGATCGCCGAGCTTGCCGCTCGCGCCTGCCTGCTCCGCGTGGCAGGCGCGACGTCGCGGATTGTAGTCGTCATTTGCGATTTCGGCGGCCTGTACAGCGGGGCTGACGTATTCGAACAAACCATTCGTGCTAACCAGCACGATGCCGATTGCCGCGAGTACGGTTGCCGTGCCAGCGCTCGTCCGAAGCACTTGCTTACGCGTCATCTGCCACGTCCCACGACCTCGGAACCGGGACTCGACGTACTTTGTCGATAGCGCTGCCAGCACGAACGCGGCAACAATCGCCGCGATTGCCTCAACGGTCGTAAGCGGTCGGTTCATCGCAAGACGCGGCAGCACCAGTACCGGCCAATGCCAGAGGTAGAAGCTGTACGAGACAAGGCCAACGTAGAGAATCGGTCCCAGCGACAGAAAGCGCCCGATCAGTGTTTGCGCCTTATCGCCCGCATGGATAAGCAGCACTGCACCTAGACATGGTGGCAAGGCAAAGGGTCCGGGGAACGGCACTGCCTCGGTATAAAAAACCATCGGCACTAGGATGAGGAGAACGCCGAGCAAGGCAGCAGCCTCGCGGTACGCCTGTTTCCGAATGGCAGGGACCGCACCAACCGCGAGCATCGCGCCAAGACCCAGTTCCCAAGCCCGCGTCGGCAGCATGTAGAATGTCAGGTCTTTGTAGAATTTGACGCCGACAGTCGACAGTGCGAGCGACACGAGCACGGTCAGGATTACGAAAATGCGGAGCGGTCGCTGATTTTTCTTCCGCGCAAAGTAAGCCGCAACGAACGGCCATAAGATGTAGAATTGTTCTTCAACGGCAAGGGACCATGTGTGAAGGAGCGGCATATCTCCCGCGTCTGGCGCGAAATAACCGGTATCTTCCCAAAACACGATGTTAGCGGTGAATGTAGCAACGCCGACTAAGGCCTTGCCATAATCTATCAGCCCTCTGGGTGAAAGTATGATGATCGATGCGATCGTCGTCGCAACAGCCATGAGAACCAGCGCCGGCATGATCCGGCGGAACCGCCGCTCGTAGAAACGTCCTATCGAGAACTCTCCACGCCTCGCCTCGCCGCAAATGATCGCGGTGATCAGGTAGCCCGACAGGACAAAGAACACGTCGACGCCGACAAAGCCACCCGTAAGTGACCAAGGCAACGCGTGAAACAGGACTACGCCGCCAACCGCGATTGCGCGTAACCCGTCAATGTCTGAACGGTACTTAATCATTTAGCCCCCGCTTGCTGCAGTGCGGCAGTAAACGAAATTACTATAGGAATCCTATATGATTCTGCCGGACCGGTCCCGCCTTGAGCCGAATTGATGGCTGCAAGCCGCGACTGCGCCGTGCCGGCCGACGCGCAAACTTAACGCAATAGTGGTTCAAATTCCCATAAGAGACCAGCGGTCACGGCGATCATAACCAGACTCGCCGTGACGACTCGAATCCGCGCGCTCGTGGACCGCATATTGATTCCCCCCTAGGTCCAGACTGGATCGAAAAAGCTGAACAAAGCAACTGGATAGAGTCTGGCGCTTCAACGGTGATAAACCCCGTCGGGCCATGCGCGACGCGAAACGCGTACCGCTGAACGATGACTTTTCGGAATTTCGATAGCGCTCCGTTGCGAACCGGAGCGGAGCACTATCGCGCGTCTGCGGACACCTAGAATGCTACGTCAGGATCGGCCGTTCGTCGCCTGACCCCGCATCGGAGACGCATCTGCGTCGCCGCTTCCTCCACTGGAGAAAACAGAAATGCGTAAAATCGCCTTCCCGGCGCGGCTGTTTGCCGCGCTGCTGATGCTGTGCGCCTGCGTCCTGCCGCCCGCCGCGCTGGCCCAGACCGGCACCGGCAGCATCGTCACCATTCCGACGCGCATCCCCGACACGAACGCAGATGGCCTGATTAAGTTGGACGGTTGGGCGCTGAAGGTCAGCCCCAAGCTGCCGCGCAAGACGACCGTCTATGGGCCGTGCCCCGGCCTGCCGGATTTCAGCTATCGCGTGCGGCAGGCGTGCGAGGCGGTCACCGTGCCCCCGGTCACCGTGGAGCCGCCGATCGTCGAGCCGGAGAAGCCACTCGTCGCGCCCGCACCCGCCTATACCGTCGTGACCAGCGGCAAGGAGCGCATCCTGCTGGGCACGGACATCGTGGTCGGCCTGAATGAATGGGGCGGCATCGGCACGGGCTATAATGCGCCCAAGGGCGTGGATACGGCGGCGTCCTATGGCTTCCTGCGCGTCGGCATCTATCGCCCGTCGACCAATCTGGAGGTTAGTCTGAACGGCCGCGCGATCGAGGGTTTCAACGTCGGCTATACCTTCAACGGCGCGCGCGTGCGTTACAGCAACCAGTGGCTGACCGGATATTATCAGATCCCGGGTGCCTTCGACGCTGGCACCCGCTGGACCGGCGTGACACCGACCGGCCTTGCGATCATCCAGGACGCGGAGTTGATCGGCAGCACGCTGCGCTTCACCGCCAAGCTGACCAATACCACCGGCTCGGTGATGACTGGTCTGCGCTACATGCGGACGGCCGATTTCGACACCAACAACATCAACAACAGCTTCAGCCAGAAGGACAGCTTCGCGACCGATAACAGGATCGTCACGCGCGGCACCGTCTCCGCAGGTCTGCGCGGGTTCGGCAAAGGCGCGACCGCCATCCTGTCGTCGCCGGAAGCGAGCGCGGTCGCGACGTTCTTCGGGTTTGTGAACACCGATCCGTTCGTCGCTGCGGCCTATGATTCGCCGCAAGCGGTGGGGTCGACAGCGACCAGCGACGCGACCAGCAACGTCCTGATCGACAAAGGGACGCTGCTGCCGGGCGCTTCGACGACGGTCGTGACCGAGATCGGGCTGATGTGATCGTAATTGGCGGGGTGGTGTGCCACCCCGCCGGCCGGTCTGCTGACTGCGGGCGAGACTGGACATCGCTACGTTTGTTCGCGAAACGTTCTCATATGTGGGGCGACGGAGAATCAATGATGGCGCATCTGGCGCTGGCCATTGCCCGGTCGGCGGCGTGGCAACAGCCGGACGATCTGGCACCGTTGCGCCTTGCGTTGCGGGTATTGGCGCGGTGTGGGGTCAGTCCTGCGGCGCTTGCCGCATTTTGGGAGTGTGCTGCGTTTCCCAGTGACAACGATTACATGCACCGGGGGCCGATGTACGATCGGCTCGTACAGCTCGCGCGAGAGGCGGGATATGATGTGGCCGGCGAATATGTGCCGTGCAATGGTTGGCTGATGTGCAATCATTACCGCATGACCGCGTCGCGCGCGGCGCTGTTGGAGCGATATGGCATCCAGCCCGGCTACATGACCTATGGCGATCTGCCGGCGGCCGATGTGTTTCCGAAGCGACCGGCGACCGTCATTCATCGCAACCGCACAAGCGGCTTTCGCCACGCGATGAAGCCCGACTGGGGGTTTCCCCGCAAAATGCGCGGGGCGAGCGGCAAGGTAATTACCAGCCATGTCACGAACGTCCGGAATCTGGACAGCCAGTTTTGGCGAGAGTCGTTGGAACAACCTCATCACCGGTGCCTCGTGCCCGTCACCTCCTTCAGCGAGTACGGACCGGGGGAGAAGGGGAAGCGGCCGCTATTCTGGTTCGACGTGCCGTCGCGGCCGATCTTTTCGTTTGCAGGTATCTGGCGAATGACGCCGGCCGGGGCGGTGTTCGCATTCGTGACGACCGAGCCGAACGAAATAGTCCGGCCTGTGCATCCGAAGGCAATGCCGGTCATCCTTCATGATGAGGATGAGGCGCGCTGGCTTGCCGCACCGACCGCAGAAGCGCTCGACATGATCGCGCCGTACCCATCGCAGCTGATGTCAGTCGAACAGGCCACGCAGACCGGAGAGAAGCGAGGCGGCGGAGAGAAGGACGATGAAGGTCGCCTCGACCTGTAGCACGGTCACGCGCGGCCGCTTCATTCTGTATCGCTTCTGCCGATATCGTCCGGAACCAACTCGGTGCGGCCAATCCCTGTAATTTCGACGACGTTGGCCCCGCGCTTGGCCGCCTCGATCACCAAGCGGACATCGTCGACAGTCAACTCCATGTCGCCGTCGATCTGTTCGCCGTCTGGGTACGTATCGGCAAAATCGGCCAACCGCGCGATAGCGGTGTTCACGCGTATGGTCTCCTCGAGATGATCGTCCATGGTTCGTTTCTCCGGTCAGCCCTGACGCTTGGGATTGTAGTGGCAGGTACAACGCTCCGGGAATAGTTCGGGACTCTGATGTCGCCGCGTTTCCTCTCCGTTCGTCTGACCTCCGCTGAAATCCCTATTGCAACACGCGAAAACCACGGTATCCCGGCCGTTCCCCGAGAGGGGGCGCTTAGCTCAGTTGGTAGAGCATCTCGTTTACACCGAGAGAGCCGATCATACTTTCATCCCGAACATACTGGCCCTAGCTTTGTCGTGAACATCCGGCGGGGGCGTATGGAAACCGAGAAAATGATCAACCGCGGTGCCATTGCGGTCGGGACGTTCTATGGTTTCGTGAACCGCGATCCTTTTGCGGCCGAGGCGTTCAACGCTCCGCAAGCTGTCGGTACGGCGAAGACCAGCGACGTGACGAGCAACGTCACGATCGACCTTGGGACATTGCTTCCCGGCGCATCGACCAACGTGACGATCGACATCGGGTTGATGTGAGTGCTGGCGGGGTGGCGCGCCACCCCGCCTTGCAGAGAAATATCGGCTGCGTCTTCCAGCTTCATTGAAGCAAACCCTGCTACTTTGCTGAAGGCTTAGGTAGCGATAGGGTAAGCTGTATCATTGTCTTTCCATAATGTTCCGCGACCTTTTCACGTAACTCCCTCATGTCGTTACAGGTTTTTGCCATCCCTATGATTTCGTAGCATCGTGATACTAGCTGCCTTACACCTACGTTGTCAGTCAACTGACGATGCCAGTGAACGCCCTTTTCAGGCTTATTCTCTTTTAGATATTCTGCAACATCCGGATCGAGCGTATCGTATATTAACTCAATTACTAACTTTCCCCACCACTTTGGCCTAGAATGCAATGCGCCCTGCCACTTGGTAAGGCGCCCAAATTCTTGCCACAGTTCGTCCGGGAATGTCTTTTCCCACGCTCGCAACTCCTCTGCTATGAACGCCCGAAGTTTAACCTGCAGCGCATCTTCCGCTCGTTCGTACTGGTAGCCTGTTGCTTCATCGATGAGTGCATCGAGGCCGGTACGGGTAAGGCCGGCAGTTAAGACCGCACATTTTATCGCGATCTCTTTCTGACGATCCGTCAGGGGCGCGCCTTCGTATAGAGCTTGCACGTAGCCCCGGCAGATCAATTCGAAATGCTCGGTTGTGATCCCTCTTCCCGCAAACTGCGTTCCGGGAATGGAGAAATGCAAAGATTGCTCCAGGATTAAATCCTTGTTTAAATACGATTTTAGCGACGACGCCCCTATATATGTCGCCAGGTCTCCGCCGTCCGTTTGCGTGATAGAACGGACAGCGCTTCGCATCGCAACGACGCGTTCTCCGGTGCTGAGGACGTATACGTCCAGTTCATCGCCACCGAGGTCAAGTTTGCCGCGCCACTGGGCAACAGGCAGACTTTCGTCTGCTACCGTTCTGTTGCCTTTGCCCGGCCGTTCTGGGTCTGGACCTCCAGCAACTGGCTCGAGCGTTGCGCGGCCGTCTTCCCGTGCAACGTTATCGGTGAGGTGATCCTGTTCCTTGTCGTCCGCCATTCGATCCGCCCCTCGCGTGCAATCGGTCATTTGCCGATTGGAAGCACGGATGGAAGGTGACCGATTTAGATGAGTCGGGGAAACGCTTTTGGCGTCAATGTGGGTCTACATATCCGCCGCCAGCGACCGGATGACTATTCGGACTGTTCAAGAGCCAAGCTGACCAAGCGGCGGATTGCCTCGGCCCTGGACGGTAAATCCGGCTGCTGTCGGCGGAATGCTAGCTGTTGACGCCAATCCGTTATGTTTGAATTGGCCCTGTACATTTCGCATACGTGATTGACCGGCTACCACGATTCGCTCAATCTTCCCCGTAATTAGGGGGCGGCATGGCAGACGAACGGACGATCTCGGTTGGCTTTGTTAACATTGTTGCAACGCCCCACCCAAAGGGCATTTATGAGAGCGCGCTAGCGGCGGTGGCTAATAAGCCGGTCAATATTCGAGGTAGAGACTGGGGAATCATAACCAAGCCGATAGCGGTCAAGGGATACGATAATTTACGGGAAGGCATTGTTTCTGTCTGGACAGATATAGATTCCTCCGAGCCATCGATTGATAAAGCCACCTTTAAGAAGGTCGACGTTGAAGCCGCATTACGAGAGATATTTGCCAAACGTGGCTTCAATAACCGATCGTTTCATTACGTATTGAATATTGAGCGACACAAGGTTGCTGTAGAGCTTAAAAACGATTTAGGTAAGACGATATCTGTAAGGCAGGCTGGCAAGCTTTTTGAAATGCTTTTAAGTTCCCTCAATAAGGATAAACAAACCTATGCGGTGACAGTGGTGCCTGACGAGGACGCTATTGATAGGGTGTTGGGTTTTGAGAGATTGGATCGAGTGTACATCTTGCTCAAGCGGCCAAATCCGGGTGACCATGACGGCGGCGACGCAGACGAAGTATTACGAGAACTAGACGAACAAAATTTGAAGCAAGCTGAGTATGCGTTTGCACGGCAACCTGGAACAGATGGCATCCATCTGAATGACGAAAACGAAACCCGGGCGGAAGTTGCGGCTGAAAATGGTTACGTCAGAAGTTCCGGCGTGACTGCCGACGGCAAGCGGGAAAAGCGCTCAACGAAGGAGTATCCCCGGATTGTTACACTTGCCCTTGAAGCTGGCACAGCAGCCCTCTCACTCATCCGTGACCAAGCCCAGCGCCTCCGTGCCGGGTGAGAACGCCTTTCAGGGCTACTGGCGCGTCTTTGGCGGCACGTGGCAGATCTTACGGTCAACGTACTTTTGGATTTCGGGCATTCTTACTCTAACGTTGCCGAAAGTTTGGCAGACCAAAGATGGCAGCGAGCGGGTATGGACCGGCATCACTCTTGACGTAACCCCAAGCTTGCTTGGGTTTGCCTTGGGGGGCATGGCTATTATGCTTGCGTTCTCCAGCGGGAAATTTCTTGAAGCTATACGGCAGAAGGGAAAGGACAACTCATACTTACGAAAGATAATGGCTAGCTTTTTTCACTTTTGCGTGGTGCTTACGGCGTCAATTCTAACTGCTTACATTAGCAGGTTTTACGATAACGACTATCTCTCTGCCGTTGGGGTATTTCTCTCATACTACGGAATCCTTCTAGTTTTAGCCACGGCAAGCCGCATTTGGCATACCGCACGGATATTCAACGCGGTAAGCGACGCCGAAAAACCTTAACCAAGGGCATCAAAAAAGACCGCGTTTCTGATGCCGAATTGGTACCTATTTGAGGCCGGGTCGGCTTTGTGTGGATTCTGCGGGTAGCTAGCATGACGTCCGGCAGTTTACACTGCGCCGGTAAGCGATTGATATGCCTAGGGCGAAATGCGGCGCGGTTTACAACGGGACGCTTGGTAAATCGCGCATATCCTCGGCTTTGGGAGCAGGATGTCGCAGGTTCGAATCCTGTCTCCCCGACCAACTCACACTAAGTTATTGATTTCACGTAGCCAACCCGGCGATCGGGAGCCGTAGTACCCACGGTTGTACCCCTCGTTGTACCCATTGGGGGCGATGACGTGGGATTGCCGAACCTGAAACTGCGCGGCGGCAGCTATTATTGGCGGCGGAAAATCATGGTGGCCGGCCAGCCCCTTCCGCTCTCGATTTCGTTACGCACCGGGAATTTTTACCGCACCCGCCTTATATCTGACCGACTAAGCGTCGCAGTCGAGGGTTTGCGCACGCCTATGGTCAGTTCAGCGGCATGAGCCGCGAGCAGATGAAGCAGGTGTCCAGCGATGCCCTGCGCTAGCAGTTGCAGCTGATCGAACAGGATCAGACCGGCAGCCTGGCGGACCCGGGCGATCACGCCACGGCCAATTCGCTTCATGCCGAGGCGTGGGAGTTCCTCGCCCGCGGCGGGGGCGCGGCACGCTGGACGCTCGACGAGCATCAGCGCCTCGTTGCGAACGGCTGGAACCCCGCGCAGGCCAAGACCGTCGCGAACATCATCTTCGATCTCCAGAATGGCGGCACCATCTCCGGTGAACAGCTGGCGGACTATAGCGCGGCCTTCGGCTTCCCCGTCACGGCGGACAATGTTTGGCGCATTCAACGCCTGATCTGTAAGGCCAAGGCCGCGGCGTGCCGCGAGGCGACAGCGCGGCTATCCTGGCGCGAGGACGAAAGCGAGGCGTGAATCGACGAAGCACTCGGCGACGACGCCCCTTCGCTTTCGGACGATCTGGGCCCGCCGCCGCGCCAGAGGTCGTCACGCCTGTCCCGTCTGCCCCGGCCGTGGAAGACGAACCGACGCCGCCCCCGATCCGTCCGAAGCAGGATCTGGGCGAAGCCAGCGAGGACGCGATCGCCGAGCACCAGAAGGCCGGCGATTGGGACACCGACACGGTCAAGCAGGTGCGGACCGCGATCCGTCTGTTCGATTACCTGCTTCTGACGGAGCTGCCACCCCTCTACGTCGGGAATTGCGTAGTTTCCGAGGCTCGGCCCTCAAGCCTGTAGCGGCTATCCCAAGGTTTCCTTAGCGGGAGTCCGGCAAGTGCCCGAGCGGCTCATGCCGTCCGCCGCTGCTCCGAAAATGATCGGACACTATGAAGCACATGCAGGAGCCGGCCGTAGCCCAGGGCGGGCGGCATGCCGTCATTCTTTGTCATCCCGATCCGCACAGTTTCAACCGTGCGATCGCCAATTGCTATTGCAAGGAAGTTCGCGCGGCCGGGCAGGAAACGGTGCTGCGCGATCTGTATGCCATGCAATTCGACCCCGTACTGTATGCGAACGAGCGACCGACCCTTGCAACACCGGTGCTGGCAAAGGATGTGATCGCAGAAAGAAATATCCTGTGGGACTGTGACGTCTTCGTCCTGATTTATCCGATCTGGTTTGGTTCGGCCCCTGCCATGATGAAGGGGTATGTCGAGCGCGTATTCGGCGCTGGTGTATCGCCGGAAGACGTACGGCGTCAGGACCGCGGCGTCCTGCTCGGCGGGAAAAGGTTGCTGAGCTTCACAACCTCGGCCTTGTCGCAGTACTGGCTCAGCGAAGCAGGGCAGGAAACTGCACTGACGACGATTTTCGACGACTATATTGTGCATGCGTTCGGCATGCATGCGAAGGAACATATGCGGTTCGCGCAGGTCACGGGCGAAATGAGGCAACCGTCGGCAGAGCAGCATCTGGCGAGGGTTGCAAGACAGGCCAGGCGAACCTGCGGGCAGGTTGCATCCGCCGCGAGGAGGCCGACGTCCTAGGTGCGTCGAAGCAGCAGAGAACGTCGGTACTGCGTTATCGCCAACGTCCCGGCACTCCGGACTGTCACCCCTATGTAGATCCCGACTGTCGCGGTTCGCCCCGCCAAGGCGTATCGCGATGGACAGCCGGTCGAGGACGATCATTCCGATCATCTGGCGCACCGATCAGGAGATCGCGATGTACACGGACCCGGACGAAGCCGCCTATTGCATCACGCGCATCGCCCGTTATCGGGCGCTGGCGGCGGCGTCGATCGACAGCGGCGCGCGCGCTTCGCATGCCGGTATTGCCGATGCGTATAGCGATCGACTGACGTCGCTGACCCGAACACCGGTCCGGATCACGCCCGATGTGTAAATCTGGCGTCCAGCCGACGGCTGCCGCGTTTCGCGCCGAAGCGCTTGCGCGTTGGGATAATTAGGGCGGGGCATTGTCTTACGGCGTGACGGTCGTACCGCCCGTCGTCGACGCCAGGCATCACTTGTCCGATGATGAACTGGTCCATTTACGAAGTCAGGTGATCGCGCTGGAACAGACAATGATCGCAATGATGGCCGGCGGCTCCGACGACCAGCGCGCGTTGATCCACGATATGGCTGCGTTCGTTCGACCGCCGATGGATGCCGTGCAGGACCCGCTGATGATGCACGCTGGCGATCTGATGGATCATATGGCCGATCGGGCGACGCTCCTTGCCCGCGTTCTCGGCTGAACGGGCTTTAGGCGGTCGTCACAGGCGGCGCGTGAGATTGGCGAGACTGGCGACCGGCGAAACCTTGCCTGCGATATCGCCGCATTCCTGCTCCAGGTCGGATCGCACTTTTTCTATCTCACGATCGGTCAGGTGTTCAATCCCGATGAACTGCGATCGAGCCGCGTCGACAGCCCGGATCAGTTCATCCAGTTTGGCCTGCATCGCCGCTGCGTCCCGGTTTTGCGAGTTCTGGATCAGGAAGACCATCAGGAACGTGACGATGGTCGTCGCTGTATTCACGACCAGCTGCCATGTGTCCGAATAACCGAATAGTGGCCCGGTAAAAGACCAAAGGAGGATGATCCCGACCGCTGTCGCGAAGGCACCGGGTTGGCCTGCGAACCCGGCGATCCGCGTAGCGGCGACTGTGAAGAGGCGGTCAAGCATCGTCGGCACTCGAAGGCGAACCGGCGGGCCTGCGCGCAGGGGCGTCGCCATTGATCGACGCGGCGATCGCGACCAGCAGCGCGCGATCGCCGATGCCGCGCTGGAGCACGGTGTCGCCGTAACGTTCGGCCTCGGTCAGCATCGGGCTGCCGGGGGCAAGACCGTCGAGCAACAACGCCCTGCCGCGCCAGCCACTGGTCCGCATTTCGCGGAGGAGGGCAAGGCCGTCGATAGCCTCCATTTCCATGTCGAGAATGATGCAGGGATAGTCCCGTGCGCGTGGATCGGCGAGCAGGGCGGCACAGGTTGCGTACGACCGAACCGCATAGTCTTCGGAACGGAGCATCAGCTGTCGGGCGTGACGAACCGCAGTGTCCCCATCGACGAGCGAAACGCCGATCGCACCCGGCGACGCGGCGCTGGTTTCATTCTGCATGCAAATATCCTTGGGTTTCTGGATGGATCGCATGCCGGCAAGGTCATGTCTGTACGTAGAAGACGAGGGCGCGGCCGGTTATCGCTCGGGTCCGTCGTCGCCGAGGCCCGCCGCGAACGCGATCCGCAGGACATCGGACAGACTATGCGCGGAGAGCTTGTCCATCAGGTTGGCGCGATGTACCTCGACCGTCCGCGTGGCGATGCCAAGCTCGAACGCGATCAGCTTGTTTGGTCGTCCCAGTACCATGCCATCCAGAACATCGCGCTCGCGCGGCGTCAACGCGGCCAGTCGAACGGTCGCTTCGGCGGCGGCGATCCGGCTGCGGTCAGTCCGTCCGGCGAGTCCCAGTGCTTCGTCGATCGCCGCCAGCAGCGCAGTCCGTTCGAACGGTTTTTCCAGAAACTCTACCGCGCCCGCCTTTACCGCGCGTACGGCAAGCGTCACGTCGCCATGGCCGGTCAGCATGATGACCGGCAGCGCGATACTCTGCCGGGCAAGCCTTGCCTGTACCTCCAGCCCGTCGATCTCCGGCATGCGGACGTCGAGCAGCGCGCAGCCGCCGGTTTCGCGGGTAACAGAGGCAAGGAATTCCAGGCCGGACACATAGCTCTTAACGCTATATCCAGCCTTGCGGAGCAGGAAGCCGACCGACTGCCGGATCGCTTCGTCGTCGTCGACGATGTGGACGGTGCGGGCGCGATCAGACATCGTCGCCGCCCGCCAGCGGAACGCAGAAATGGAAGGCGGTTCCGGACAAAGCGCCGGCTTCCGCCCAGATCCGGCCGCCATGCGCTTCGACGATCGTCCGGCAGATCGACAGGCCGAGGCCCATGCCATCCTCCTTGGTCGTCGCGAAGGCTTCGAACAACCGGTCGCGAATGTCCGGGGACAGGCCGGTGCCCGTATCGGTCACGGTCACCCGCATCCAGCCATTGCGATCGGCCGCGGTCGCGATGATCAGTTCCTTGTCGGGCGACGACGCCATCGACTGAATCGCGTTGCGGATGAGGTTGACCAGCACCTGCTGGATCTGGACGCGGTCGACCAGCACCGTGTCGAGCCCCGCCGCGATCGTCATCGTGACATGGACCCCCGCTTCATGCGCGCCAAGCAGGGCAAGGCTGGTGGCTTCTTCCACCAGCATGTCGAGCCGTTCCGCCTTGAACCCGGTGTCGCCACCATCGACGAATGCGCGCAGCCGGTGCACGATCGTGCCGGCACGAAGCGATTGCGCCGCGGCGTGGTCGAGGGCTTCGGCGATCTCGCCGAGCAGGACATCGCTGGTATCGCCGATCATAGAGCGCATCGTTTCGAGATAAGCGGCGATGGCGGTCAGCGGCTGATTGATTTCGTGCGCCAGTGTCGAGGCCATCGTCCCCATCGCACTGACGCGAGAGACATGGATCAGTTCCGACTGAAGTTCCTGCATCCGCCGTGCGGTTTCGTGGCGGTGGGTCAGATCGCGAACGAAGCCGGTGAAGATCCGCTCGCCCGCGATCACGGCCTCGCCAACGGCCAGTTCGATCGGGAAGTTTTCGCCATCGGCGCGTTGTGCCGTCGCGAGGCGGACATTGCCGATATTGTGGGGAATGCCGGTCCGCAGATAGGTTCGTAGATGGCCGTCATGCTGGCGTCTGTCGGCAGGCGGCATCAGCATGCTGACGTTGCGTCCGATCACGTCGGCCTTGGCATAGCCGAACAGCCGTTCGGCAGTCGTGCTGAACGAGGATACGATGCCGCGTTCGTCCATCACGATCATGGCATCGGGAACGGTCGCGAGGATCGACCGCAGATGATGTTCGCGCCGGACGACTGCCGCTTCCGACGCCTTCTGGTCGGTGACGTCGCGAATGACCTTGCCGAAGCCGCGTAATGCGCCCGCATCGTTGCGAAGCGCGGTGATCGTCACGCTGGCAAGAAACTCCGACCCGTCCTTGCGAAGCCGCCAGCTATCCTCCTCGATGCGGCCCAACGTCGCCGCCCGGATCAGGTCATCGGCCGGTTTTCCGACGGCGACATCGTCGGGGGTGTAGAAGATCGCGGCATCGACACCGATGATTTCCGCCTCGGTCCACCCCTTCATTCGCTCGGCACCACGGTTCCAGATCGTCACCCGCCCGTGCGTGTCCAGCATGTAGATCGCATAGCCCATCGCCCCGTCGATCAGCAGGCCCAGTTCCTCGGCCACGACCGCATTCCGGCGGGCGACGGCGTCGGCATCCAGTACGCTGCCGCAGGGCAGGGCGTCGTTCACGACGGCGGCGCGGTCTGTTTGCGGGTACGAAGATCGATCACGGGACGGGACGCCTCCGGCCGGGTCGTAACCCGAACCATCGGCAACCCATGCCGGCTCAACGCATCGCGACGCGATCGGGCGCAATATCAGGCCAGCGGCCGGAGCAGCGTCATGGTGATCTCGCCAGCAACGAGCAGCGAGAGCACGCTACCTCCGATCGAAACCCGTCGGTTGATATTGGCAATTGGCTGGAGAAGGGCGTGGAATGCGTGGATCATGATCGTCATCCTCGATGTCTGACGGTGGCCTGCTCCCTATTGCCGAGCGATCCTATTGTGGTTTCACACATTGCCGGATGGACGCGAAGGCAAGCACGGCGCGGGGATTTGCGCGGTCCATGTAGTTCCCGATGCTGGCGTCACACTCATAACCCGCTATGTCCGGCGTGTCGCCGTGTCGGCTCGTATCCAGATCGGGGTGGCAACCCATGTCGATGAACACGCCTATTTTGACAGAGATATTCCATGTCCGCTGACCCGCATCGCGAGGGGCATGTCGTCAACCGCATCGGATGGCTGCGTGCGGCGGTTCTGGGTGCCAATGACGGGATCGTTTCCACCGCAAGTCTGGTGCTCGGCGTCGCAGCCGCGAACGCCCGGACAACCGACATCGTGATCGCCGGCACTGCCGGACTGGTGGCGGGGGCGATGTCGATGGCCGCGGGCGAATATGTCTCGGTCAGTGCCCAGGCCGATACCGAACACGCGGAGATCGGGCGGGAGCGGCGCGAGCTTGCCGTCGATCCGGTCGGTGAACTGGCCGAGCTCGCCGGGATCTATGTCGAAAGAGGCGTCGACCACGCGACGGCGGTCGCGGTCGCTACGCAATTGATGGCGCACGATGCATTGGGTGCGCATGCCCGCGACGAGCTGGACCTGACGGTGGGCGCCCGCGCCCCGCCGGTACAGGCAGCGCTGGCGTCGGCCGCGAGTTTCACGGTAGGCGCGGCGATGCCGTTGCTGGCAGTCTTTGTGATGCCGGCCAATCGGTTGATCGCGGGGGTGGCAGGTTCGTCGCTGCTGTTCCTGGCGGTTCTGGGGGCGCTGGGGGCGAGGGCGGGGGACGCCGCGGTATGGCGCGGCACCTGCCGCGTCACCTTCTGGGGGGCGTTCGCAATGGCCGTTACCGCCTTGATCGGTCATCTGATCGGCGGAACGATGTGATCGCATCTTTCGGCGGAGGTGGTCGTCACCAGCCCGGATCGCAGCTGCGTAATTGCCGATGCTGATACCGGCTCGTTCCGGTCGATAGGGTCCCTTCGTCGCTTGCGCCCGACCCGCCGGGATCGCGCAGGGTCAGCCGTCAGCATCGGATACGACTTATGATGACCATCACCCGCGCGACCGACGTGCGGAGCCGCGACCGGTCCGGCGTCATCGCCAGGCAGGCGTTCGGACTGTTGCTCGCCTTGCTGGCGCCAACCACCGCGTCTGCGCAGACCCCGCCGGTCATCGTCGCCGATGGCCGGATCGAGGCGCTGAAGCCGGGGGAATATCTTTGGGCACCCGGCATTTCGCCCGAGGGTCCGGTCACGATCATCGTCAGCCTCAAGACCCAGAAGGCCTATGCCTATCGCAACGGCGTAGCGATCGGCATGTCGACGGTTTTCCACGGGCGCGAAGGGGTTCGCGACGCCGACAGAGGCGTTCGCTGTCCTTCAGAAGGACGCGGGTCACGTGTCCAACCTGTACAAGGACGTTGCGATGCCGTTCATGCAACGGCTTGGCCGGGGCAGGGGCGCCCTGCACGCCGGCGAACTGCCGGGTTATCCCGCGTCGCATGGTTGCATCCGAATGCCGATCGCTTTTGGAAAACTGCCGTTCGGAATCACCCGAATGGGCATCACCGTCGTTATCCCAAACGACCCGCTGGTTCCGGTGACCGTTCAGGCCGGGACCCCCGATCGGCCCTGTTCTTCCATTTTAAGGAAATGACGATGAGAAACTACATTCCGGTTGCTGCCGCAGCTTTGCTGGGGACAGGACACGAACAAGCCCAGCTTCTGCAATCGGTAATGCTGTGACTACCCGCGCGGCAGCGCCATCTTCGAACAGGATCGCATTTATCGGCGCCGGCCATGTCGGTGCGACTGCGGCCTACGCAACGATGCTTCGTGCTCTGTTTCACGAAATCGTTCTGATCGACAGCAATGGAGCCCTGGCCGAAGCCGAAGCTGCCGATATCACCGATGCGAATGCACTGGCGAGACCGGCGCGGATCTGGGCTGGATCCTACGCGGACGCTGCAACGGCCGGGATTGCGGTCATCACCGCCGGGGCGGCGTCGCATGGCGGCGAAAGCCGCCTGTCCTTGGCTTCTGCCAGTGCGGGGATCGTAATCGAGTGCGTACAGCGTCTGGCGCATGCCGGGTTCTCCGGGGTTCTCGTCATCGCTTCAAACCCCG
This sequence comes from Sphingomonas sp. Leaf67, assembly GCF_001421965.1. Classification (GTDB taxonomy): domain Bacteria; phylum Pseudomonadota; class Alphaproteobacteria; order Sphingomonadales; family Sphingomonadaceae; genus Sphingomonas. Next base: position 331,662 of record NZ_LMLP01000001.1, on the reverse strand, counting down.
TCGACATCATGACCACGCTGGCGATCCGCCATGCTGGACTTCCCCGGCATCGGGTGATCGGGACCGGAACGCTTCTCGACACCAGTCGCCTCAAGCAGGTTCTGTCCGCGGCGCTTGATGTATCGGCCAGCGCCATCGAAGGGTATGTTCTCGGCGAGCACGGCGATAGCGAGGTTGCCGTATTTTCAAGCGTTCGGATCGGCGGGCAATCGCTCCACGACTTTGATGACGCTGCCAAAGCGTTGGATCTACCGGCGATCGGAGCGCAGGTCCGTGACGCGGCATACGGGATCGTCCGAGGCAAAGGCTTCACATCATTCGGTGTCGCAACCGCCATCGTGCGCATTTGCGAAGCCGTTGTTCGCAACGAGCGATGCGTGCTGCCGGTCAGCGCATGGATCGATCAGCATTTTGGTCATAACGAACTATGTTCGAGCTTGCCGTGTATCATCGGTTCCGGCGGTATCGAACGCGTTATCGTACCGGCGTTGGATGCAAATGAAGAAGATGCGTTGTCATCTTCAGCTCGAAAGCTTGGGGAGGCACTTGATGCATTGGACGATGCGACAAGTTAGTAACTAGTAAAGAAAACGAATATTTTCAAATTCTACCTGCAGGTGCCGTGTCATTGCATCCGATAGATCGAATCCGACGACAATTATGTTTACCTGACTCAGGTAACTTCGGCGTGGCTGGTACGTCGGGTCTATCTATCCGAGACAGAGCGTGCGTCTTTGAACGTCGAAATGCATCGACGATCCACCCCCGATGCAAAGGAGATTTCAGCATGTCCGTAAGGGGGCGGTTCAAGCGGGAGGCCGTCCCCCTGCTGGTGCCGGATGTCTGCCGGAAGGCGCATGGTTGAGGGGACAGCGATGCGGGTCGTGCAGGTCGCGAGATGGTCGGCTTCGATCAGCCTGGACCGGTCCATTTCGCATTCCCCGGATCTGTCACCCGAGAATTTTGGAAAGGAGGTTGGTCCCTGGGCGGCTTCAGCATCTGGCAAAGCGCCGGTCGTCCAGAACTGTCCGTGAACATATTGGAGCGTATGACAACTGACATCTACCCAGATCGCTAGGGCAATGGCAGGATGCTGCTAAGTACTTGTAATCGCTGGTGACCCCTACGAGAATCGAACTCGTGTTTTCGCCGTGAGAGGGCGACGTCCTAACCGCTAGACGAAGGGGCCGCTTGCGGGGAGGGGCGCTCGTACGCCGCAATGCGGACGGCGTCAAGCAGTGCCGCGTTGGTTTCACGACGGTTGCCGACGTTCATCGCAGCGAAACCTTTTGCCCGTTGCGGAATTGAACCGACAACCTCTTCGAACAAAGGCATTCGTCATGGCCAAGGCTGTCCCACTGTTCCTGTCGCTCATCCCGCTGGCTGCCGTGATCGGAACATGCGTAGTATGCCCGTGATGGGGCACCGATGACCAGCGTCGTCCAACAATCAGCGCAAACGAAAAGGCCGCCGGATCGCTCCGGCGGCCTTTCGCTGTTGGTCGACGCGAAGGGGATCAGCCCTGCGCTTCTTCCGACGCTTCGTCGCGGGCGATTTCGCCCGGCTCGGCGTTGGGGTCATAGTCTTCGGTGAAGCCGGCGTCGTCACGCTCGAACATCGACGCCATGACGTCGACGCCCTGCGACTGCATCTCGGCTTCTTCCGGCGAACGGGCGACGTTCACCTTCACGATGGTGACGACTTCCGGGTGCAGCGCGACCTTGACGTCGTACAGGCCGATGGCCTTGATCGGACGGTCGAGGACGACCTGCGACTTGTCGACCTTGTGGCCGTCGGCGACGAGCGCTTCGACCAGATCGCGAACCGCGACCGAACCGTAGAGCTGGCCGGTGTTCGACGACTGACGGATCAGCGTGACCGAAACGCCTTCCAGCGTCTTGGCTTCGGCTTCCGCGTCGGTGCGACGGGCGGCGTTGTCGGCAACGATCCGCTCGCGGTTCGCCTCGAACACCTTCTTGTTGGCTTCGTTGGCGCGCAGCGCCTTCTTGCGCGGCAACAGGAAATTACGGGCAAACCCGTCCTTTACCTTCACCACGTCGCCGATGGCGCCGAGCTTCTCGACGCGTTCCAGCAGAATGACGTCCATGTCGGGCGCTCCTTACTTAACGATGTAGGGCAGCAGGCCCAGATGGCGGGCGCGCTTGATGGCCTGGGCCAGTTCGCGCTGCTTCTTCGCGCTCACCGAAGTGATGCGCGACGGGACGATCTTGCCGCGTTCGGACACGAAGCCCTGCAGCAGACGAACATCCTTATAGTCGATCCGGGGAGCGTCCTTGGCGGAGAAAGGGCAGCTCTTGCGGCGGCGGAAAAACGGACGTGCCATGGGTGCTGTTCCTTACGCTTCGACTTCGGCCGACGGCTCGCGCTCACGGCGCGGACCACGGTCGTCACGATCACGGCCACCGCGACGGTCGCCACGCTCCGAGCGCTCGCTCTTGCGCATCATCACGGTCGGACCTTCTTCATGGGTGTCGACCTTGACGGTCATGAAGCGGATCACGTCTTCGTTGATCTGGGTCTGGCGCTCCAGCTCGGCCACGACGTCGCCCGGCGCGTCGATTTCGAGCATGACGTAATGCGCCTTGCGGTTCTTCGCGATGCGATAGGCGAGGCTGCGCAAGCCCCAGGTTTCGGTCTTGACGACCTTGCCGTTCATGTCCTGAACGATCTTGGTGGCGGTTTCCGCCAGCGCGTCCACCTGCGCTTGTGCCAGATCCTGGCGCGCAAGGAACACGTGCTCATACAGAGCCATATTCTTTTCCGTCTGTTGGCCGATCGCTGACGTCGCGCCAATCGCGAACGCCCCTCCGGCTGTCGTCTTCAAATGCAGTCCGGGGCGGCGGTCGCCCGTCACCCCGAGGCAGACGCCCTTAGCCGATCGGCCGTGAAACGCAAGCAGTCTTGCGCCCGATCACCCGGAGCGACTAGGCCGCGCGAAAGATTTCGGCAGGAGCATATGATGCGCGCATTCATCTTTCCAGGGCAGGGTAGCCAGTCGGTCGGCATGGGTGCGGCGCTCGCCGCCGCCAGCCCGTTTGCCCGCGAGGTGTTTCAGGAGGTCGACGAGGCGCTCGGCCAGCATCTGTTCCGCCTGATGGCCGATGGTCCCGATGCCGAACTGATGCTGACCGAAAATGCGCAGCCCGCGATCATGGCCAATGCCATCGCCACGCTGCGGGTGCTGGAGCGCGAGGGCGGGATGCGACTGGCCGACAAGGCGGATTTCGTCGCGGGCCACTCGCTGGGCGAATATACGGCGCTGTGTGCGGCCGGTGCGCTCGACCTGTCGACGACGGCGCGGTTGCTGAAGCTGCGCGGACAGGCGATGCAGGCAGCGGTCCCGGTGGGCGAGGGGGGCATGGCCGCGCTGCTGGGGGCCGATCTGGCCAAGGCGCAGGCATTGGCCGAGGCGGCGGCCGAAGGCGAAATCTGCACCGTCGCCAACGACAATGATCCGTCGCAGGTCGTGATTTCGGGTGCCAAGGCCGCGATCGAACGCGCCGTGCCGCTGGCGAAGGAAATGGGGATCAAGCGCGCGGTGGTCCTGCCGGTGTCGGCACCGTTCCACTGCCCGCTGATGCAGCCGGCGGCCGACGCGATGGCGGCGGCGCTGGCCGATGTTGCGTTGTCGGCACCGGTCGTGCCGGTCTACGCCAACGTCACCGCCGCCCCGGTCGCCGATCCGGAAGCGATCCGCAAATTGCTCGTCGAACAGGTCACCGGCATGGTTCGCTGGCGGGAATCGATCCTCGCGATGCAGGAAGCGGGTGTCAGCGACTTCGTCGAACTGGGCGGCAAGGTGCTGGGCGCAATGGTCAAGCGCATTGCCCCGGACGCGACGGCGACCAGCGTGGTGGCGATGGCCGATATCGAGGCGCTGGTCGGGCGGTTGTAAGTTTAGGATTCAGTTTCACGCGAAGGCGCCAAGGCACGAAGATGAGGGATCGGGAGGATATCTGCCGCGACATCGTCGACGTCGCACTTCGCCTGCACCGCGAGTTGGGACCCGGGTTGCTGGAAAGCGTCTATGAAATGCTGCTTGCCGGTCGATTGGCGGCGATGGGATATGACGTCGTCCGGCAACATCCGGTCGACGTCATGTTCGATGGCATTCGGTTTGAGGCGGCATTTCGGATCGACCTGATCGTCGACGGATCGATACTGGTCGAGATCAAGTCGGTTGAACGGCTGAGCGCCGTTCACGCGAAGCAATTGCTGACGTATCTCCGCCTCACCAAGCAGCCCATCGGGCTGCTTCTCAACTTCGGCGGCGAAACGCTCAAGGAGGGGCTGCGCCGGATCGTCAATGACTATCGCCCCTCCGCGTTTTCGCGCCTTCGCGTGAATCAAAATCAGGAAGACTGACCAATGTTCGACCTATCGGGAATGACCGCCCTCGTAACCGGTGCCAGCGGCGGGATCGGTTCCGCCATTGCCAAGGCACTCGCGGCGCAGGGGGCGCGGCTTGCGGTGTCGGGTTCGAATGCCGACAAGCTGGACGCGTTCCGTGACGAACTGGGCGGCGACCATGTCGCGATCGCCTGCAACCTGTCCGATGGCGCTGCTGTCGACGGCCTCGTGCCGCAGGCGGTCGCCGCGCTCGGCAAGCTCGACATCCTCGTCAACAATGCCGGCGTCACCCGCGACAATCTCGCCATGCGGATGAAGGACGACGAATGGGATCAGGTGATCCGCGTCAACCTCGAAGCGGCATTCCGTCTGTGCCGTGCTGCCGCCAAACCGATGATGAAGGCCCGGTTCGGCCGCATCGTTTCGATCACCTCGGTCGTCGGACAGACCGGCAATCCGGGGCAGGCGAACTATGCCGCGTCGAAGGCCGGCCTGGTCGGCATGTCGAAGGCGATGGCCGCCGAACTGGCCAGCCGCGGCATCACCGTCAACTGCGTCGCGCCGGGCTTCATTGCGTCGGCAATGACCGAAGTGCTGCCCGACGCGCAAAAAACCGCCCTGCTGACCAGGATTCCGGCCGGGGCGTTGGGCACGGGCGATGACGTTGCTGCGGCGGTTGCCTATCTTGCCAGCCGGGAGGCCGGGTATGTGACCGGCCAGACGATCCATGTGAACGGCGGGATGGCGATGATATGAGCATGATGCTGATGGCGGCGATGCTGGCGACCGGCGATGCGAATGTCGTCCGCTGCGTCGCGACCAAGATGCCGAAGGCCGACATGGCGCGTCTGCAACAGGGCATGATCGTCGGCGTGCTGGAGGGCAAGAAGCCAGCGCCCGCGACGGAAGCCTTGGTCAAGAAGGTGCGCGCCCATGCCGCTGCCTGCCAGCCCGGCACCGGCAAGCCCGATGCCCGTGCGGGCGAGATCGTCGTCACCAGTATCGCAGTCGAAGCGCTGGCGTCGGGGCTGACTGCCAAGGGTGTCGATCCGATCGCCGTCAACCGACAATTGAGCCAGACGCCGCCCGCCGTTCTGAATGCGTTTCTTGCGCGCATGCAAACTGCGCAGGTCGACAGCTTCATGAGCGGCATGATGAATCTGGCCGGCGCGCAAAAGGGTGATACGCGAGTGCAGCGGCTGATGGGCGGCTATGCCTACAACGCCGCGACTCTGGCGCGATTGTTCGCTGCGAAGGCATAAGCCACGGACTTGCGCCGGAGCCGGACGGGCTTTAGGGGCGTTCAGGTACGATACACCCCGGATGTGAAGAGGGAATGAATATGAGCGAGACCGCCGAACGCGTGAAGAAGATCGTCGTCGAGCATCTCGGCGTCGAAGCGGAAAAGGTCACCGAAGACGCGAGCTTCATCGATGATCTGGGCGCGGACAGCCTCGACATCGTCGAGCTGGTCATGGCGTTCGAGGAAGAGTTCGGCGTCGAGATCCCCGACGATGCCGCCGAGAAGATCACGACCGTCAAGGACGCGATCACCTATATCGACGAGCACAAGGGCTGATCCGGCGGGGACGGCCCCGCCGTCCCGCTGCCTGGCCACAGTTTCACGGCCCCCCGTCCCGGCGAACAGCCATGGGCGGGGGGTCGTTCGTTAAGTATCTGAACGGAGAGTAATGCCATGCGCCGCGTAGTCGTGACCGGCCTCGGCCTCGTGACCCCGCTGGGTGCCGAGGTCGAAACCGCCTGGAAGAACCTGATCGCCGGCAAGTCCGGTGCCGGTCCGATCACGCATTTCGATGCGTCGAACCAGAAGTGCCGGATCGCGTGCGAGGTAAAGCCGGCCGACCATGAATATGGCTTCGATCCGAACAAGCGCGTCGATCACAAGGTTCAGCGGCAGGTCGATCCGTTCATCATCTATGGCATCGACGCCGCCGGGCAGGCGCTGGAAGATGCCGGTCTGACCGAGATGGACGAAGCGACGAAGCTGCGCGCCGGTGTCTCGATCGGGTCGGGGATCGGTGGCCTGCCCGGCATAGAGATCGAATCGGTCAACCTGCACGAGCGTGGCCCGGGACGCGTCAGCCCGCACTTCGTCCATGGTCGCCTCATCAACCTGATCTCCGGTCAGGTCTCGATCAAGTACGGGCTGATGGGTCCGAACCATTCGGTCGTCACCGCCTGTTCGACCGGGGCGCATTCGATCGGCGACGCGGCGCGGATGATCCGCGACGACGATGCCGATATCATGCTGGCCGGCGGTGCCGAAAGCACGGTCAACCCGCTCGGCGTCGCCGGCTTCGCGCAGGCACGCGCGCTCAACATGAGCATGAACGACCGCCCGACCGAGGCTAGCCGACCCTATGACAAGGGCCGTGACGGCTTCGTGATGGGTGAGGGCGCGGGCGTCGTCGTGCTCGAGGAATATGAGCACGCCAAGGCGCGCGGCGCGAAAATCTATGCCGAGGTCGTCGGCTACGGCCTGTCGGGCGACGCCTATCACGTCACCGCCCCGCATCCGGAGGGCAAGGGCGCAGAAATCTCGATGCGCATGGCGCTGCGCAAGGCGGGGATGGAGCCGTCGGACATCGATTACATCAATGCCCATGGCACCTCGACCATGGCCGACACGATCGAATTGGCCGCCGCCAAGCGCGTGTTCGGCGACGACTTGTCGGGTGCGTCGATGTCGAGCACCAAGTCGGCGATCGGCCATCTGCTGGGCGGGGCCGGCGCGGTGGAAAGCATCTTCTGCATCCTCGCGCTGCGCGACCAGATCGTTCCGCCCACGCTGAATCTCGACGATCCGGACGAGGGGACCGAGGGGGTCGACCTCGTGCCACATGTCGCCAAGAAGCGGCAGGTCCGCGCGGTGCTGAACAATTCGTTCGGTTTCGGCGGCACCAACGCGTCGCTGGTGATGAAGGCGATCTGACGCGATGCGCCGGATCGGTTGTCTTGGCCTGATCGTCGGATTGCTCGCCATCGGCGCGCTGTTCCTCGTGATACAGAGCTGGGGCGGGGCCGGTCCGGCGCAGCGCACGCTGACCGTGACCGTACCGCAGGGCGCGAGCCTTGCGGCGGCGGCGGAGGAACTGGAGGCGGCGGGCGCGATCCGCTCGGCGGGGCGTTTCCGCCTGTTCGCACGGTTTCTCGGCGGCGACGAACCGATCCGCGCCGGCGAGTATCGGATTCCGAAGGGGTTGAGCCAAGCCGACGTCCTGAAGCTGTTGCAGGGCGGTCGCACGCTGCAACGCTTCGTCATGGTGCCTGAAGGCTGGCCATCGGTGCTGGTGCAGGAGGCGGTCGCCAAGGCACCCCAGATGGAAGGCACCGCGCCACTGCCGGGTGAGGGCAGCATCCTGCCCGACAGCTACAGCTATGCGCGCGACGGCGACCGTGCCGATCTGGTCGAGCGGATGCAGGCGGCGATGGATCGCTATCTCGCCGCCGCCTGGAAGAAGCGCAAGCCGACGACCGTCGTCAAGTCGCCGCGCGAGGCGGTGATCCTGGCCTCGATCGTCGAGAAGGAAACCGGCAAGCCGTCCGAACGCCGGATGGTCGCCGCAGTCTATTCCAACCGCCTGCGCGCGGGCATGCGGCTACAGGCCGACCCGACCGTCATCTATCCGATCACCAGGGGCAAGCCGCTCGGCCGCCGCATTCGCAAGTCGGAATTGCAGGCGAAGAACGGCTACAACACCTATGCCTCGGCGGGCCTGCCGGTCGGGCCGATCGCCAATCCGGGCAAGGCGTCGATCGACGCGGTGCTCGATCCGGCGGAAACGAAGGCGCTGTATTTCGTCGCGGACGGCACCGGCGGGCACGTGTTCGCCGATACGCTGGCCGAGCACAATGCCAATGTGAAAAAGTGGTACGACATCCGCCGCGCGCGGGGCGAGATGTAGTACCCGAATCCTCCCCATTCATGGGGAGGGGAACCATCCGAAGGATGGTGGAGGGGGTGGTCCGCGCACGCTGACGTTGCGAGTGTGGACGCCCCCCTCCACCAGCTGCGCTGGTCCCCCTCCCCGCGGAGCGGGGAGGATTTCAGGCGCGCAGGCCCGCCGCCGCGTGCGCGCGGGTTTCGGTTTCGGCATGGGTCGCGCCGACGATCCAGCTGCCACCGACACACAGCACCGGATCGAACGCCAGCCATTCGGGCGCGGTCGCTTCGGTGATGCCGCCGGTCGGGCAGAACTTCGCCTGATAGAAGGGCGCGGCGAGCGCCTTCAGCGCCTTCAGTCCACCCGATGCTTCTGCCGGGAAGAACTTGAAATGCGTGAGGCCGAGGTCGAGACCGCGCATGATGTCGCCGGCATTGGCGATCCCCGGCAGGAACGGGACGCGGCTGTCGATGATCGGGCGGCCGATGGTTTCGGTCAGGCCCGGCGAGACGATGAACTCGCTGCCGGCGTCCATCGCCTGCTTGAATTGATCGGCGCTGACGACGGTGCCGGCACCGACGATCGCGCCGTCGACCTTCTTCATCTCGGCAATGGCTTCCAGCGCGGCCGGGGTGCGCAGCGTCACTTCGAGAACGCGCAGCCCGCCCTTGACCAGCGCCTCCGCCATCGGGCGAGCGTCGGCGGCGTCGTGAATGACCAGGACCGGGATGACCGGGCTGGTCTGCATGATGTCGGCGATGGTGACGGTCATCGAGCGTGCTCCTGTGCAAAGGCGGCAGCGGCCCCGAACAGGCCGGGCTGGGGATGGGTGATGAGCTTGACGGGGATACCCGCCATCAGCGTCTGGAAACGGCCTTTCGAGGTGAAGCGCGTGCCGAATCCCGATTCGAGCAGGTGATCCTTCAGGCGCAGGCCAAGGCCGCCGGCGATGACCACCGCTTTCGCACCCTGCGCCAGCGCCAGATCGCCGGCAACGGCACCAAGCGTCAGGCAGAAGCGGTCGAGCGCGGCGACAGCGATGCTGTCCGTGCCGTCGAGCGCGGCGGCCCAGATGGTCTTGTCGTCGCTGTGGGGCACCGACACGCCCTCGATCTCCGCCAGCGTCTCATACCATGCGACGATCGACGGCCCGGCACAGGCGCGCTCGTTCGATCCGCGGCCATGCGCCTGGCGCAACCGCTTGAGCAGCGCATCCTCGATACCGTCGAGCGGGGCGAAATCCTGATGCCCGCCTTCGGTTTCGAGGACATGATACCGCTCGGGCGTCCGCAGCAGTTGCGCGACACCCAGACCGGTGCCCGGACCGCAGATCGTGACGACGCCGCGCGTCGGCAGCGGACCTTCGGGACCACAGAGATGGATGAAGTCGTCCTGGTCGACCTGCGCCACGGCGTGCCCGACCGCGCCGAAATCGTTGATGATCGTCCACGTTTCGACGCCGAGCCGTTCCTGCATCAATGGCGGACGGATGATCCACGGATTGTTGGTGAACTTGATCAGCGTGTCGTTGACCGGCGAGGCGACCGCGAGGCTGGCGGCGGTGGGCAGCGGGCGGCCGAGCGTGCGCTCGAACGCACGCCATGCGAGTTGCAGGCTGCCATGTTCGGCAACCTTCTGCGTGATCGGTTCGCCCAGATGGACCACCCGGCCGTCCTCGACCTCGGCGATCGCGAAGCGGGCGTGCGTGCCGCCGATATCTACCGCAACGACTTCCATGACCTCTCCCCTATATTCCTTTTGCGTATCCCCGCGCAGGCAGGGATCCAGAGTTGCGCAGGTCGACGCTGGTGGCTCTGGACCCCCGCCTGCGCGGGGGTACGTTTACCTGTCGTCCTACAGCCCCGCCGCCGCGAGCATCGCCGAACCGCCGGCTTCCGCCTCGCTCGCGCCCTGTCGCATCATCGCAAAGAGTTCGCGACCGGTGCCGTCCGCTGCGGGGGGGGTGGGCGCGTGGTCGCGCGCGGCCCATTCCTCCGCCGGAACCAGCGCCGCCAGCGTATTGGCATTCGCGTCGAGGCGGATGACGTCGCCGTCGCGCAGCTTGCCGATCGGCCCGCCGCCCAATGCTTCGGGTGAGAGGTGGATCGCCGCCGGCACCTTGCCCGACGCCCCCGACATGCGCCCGTCGGTGACCAGCGCCACGCGGAAGCCGCGATTCTGAAGCACGCCCAGCGGCGGGGTCAGCTTGTGCAGCTCCGGCATGCCGTTGGCGCGCGGCCCCTGATGGCGGACCACGACGACCACGTCGCGGTCGAGTTCGCCAGCCTTGAACGCCGCCTGCACCGATGCCTGGTCGCTGAACACGCGGCAGGGCGCTTCGATGACCCAGCGATCGGGGTCGACCGCCGACACCTTGATACAGGCGCGGCCGGTATTCCCCTCGAGGATGCGGAAGCCGCCCTCGGGCGCGAACGGGGCGTCGACGGTCCTGACGATGGTGTCGTCGCCGCTGACCGAGGCATGGTCCTTCCAGACCAGCTTGTCGTCCTCGATTCCCGACTGGCGGCCATAGGCGGCCATGCCGTCCTTCGCGATCGTCAGCACGTCGCCGTGGAGCAGCCCGCCGCGCAGCAGTTCGCGAATGACGAACGACGGCCCGCCGGCATCCTCGAACCCGTTCACATCGGCCGACCCGTTGGGATAGACGCGGGTGAGCAGCGGCACGACTTCGGACAGACGGTTGAAGTCGTCCCAGTCGATGACGATCCCCGCGCAGCGCGCGATGGCGGGCAGGTGGATCAGATGGTTGGTCGACCCGCCGGTCGCCAGCAGCACGATCGCGGCGTTCACGATCGCCTTTTCATCGACCACCCGGCCGATCGGGCGATAATCGTCGCCGTCCCAGCCGATTTCGGCGAGGCGGTGGACGGCGTAGCGGGTCAGTTCCTGCCGACGCTTGGTACCCGGATTGGCGAAGGCGGCATCGGGAACGTGCAGGCCCATCGCCTCGACCATCATCTGGTTCGAATTGGCGGTGCCATAGAAGGTGCAGGTGCCCTTGCCATGATAGGCGGCGATTTCGGCGTCGAGCAGTTCCTCGCGCCCGACCTTGCCCTCGGCATAGGCTTCGCGGACCGCCGCCTTCTGCTTGTTGGGGATGCCCGATCGCATCGGACCGCCGGGGATCAGCACCATCGGCAGATGCCCGAAACGCAGCGCGCCCATCAACAGCCCGGGCACGATCTTGTCGCAGATGCCGAGCAGCGCCGCGCCTTCGAACGCTCCGTGGCTCAATGCCACCGCCGTCGACAGCGCGATCGTGTCGCGGCTGAACAACGACAATTCCATGCCGGGAAAGCCCTGCGTCACGCCGTCGCACATCGCCGGCACCCCGCCCGCGACCTGCGCGGTCACGCCCGCTTCGCGCGCCCAGACCTTCATCTGTTCGGGATAGCGATAATAGGGGGCGTGCGCCGACAGCATGTCGTTGTACGCGGTAACGATGCCGATGTTCATCCGGTTGGCCGGACGCATCGCATCGCGATCCTCGTCTGTGCCGGCATAGGCATGGGCGAGGTTCGCACAGCCGAGCATCGGCCGGTCGACGCCGCTTTCGCGCTCCCGGTCGATCAACGCGAGATAGGCGGCACGCTTGGTCCGCGACGCTTCGATGATGCGGTCGGTAACGGCGGCGATCGTGGCGTTGAGGGCCATTAGCGGCTCCAATGAATATCGACGGGAAGTTCGACTTCGGCCAGCACGCGGCCGATCGGATAGGCCGACGACGCGCCCTGATCGATTGCTCGTTCGAGCACCGATTTCTTTTCATCGCCGGTGATCGCGATCATCAGCGCGCGCGCCGAGGCGATCGCGGCGTGGCTCAACGTCACGCGGGCGACGGGTGCTTCGGGCGGCAGCGGGTCGGGCATGACACCCAGCGCGCGGCGTTCCTTCGGACCGGTCAGCGCCTCGGTCAGGTCGGGGCCGGGGAAGATCGACGCGGTATGGCCATCGGCACCCATGCCGAGCAGACAGAGGTCGAGCGGCCAGTGCAGGTCCTGCAACCGCGCATCGGCGGCGCGGCCGGCGGCTTTGTAATCGGGGGCCTTTTCGGCGGTCAGCGGAATGACCCGCGCGCCCTTGGGCAGGAAGACCTTGGCAAGGCCGGTGACGTTCGACATCGCGTCGCCCATCGGCACGATCCGGTCGTCGGTGGGGACGATCGTCACACGCTTCCAGTCGAGCTTCGCCTTGATCAGCCGTTCATAGATCGGGGCAGGGGTGCGACCGCCCGCCAGCGCGATCACCGCCGCGCCGCGCGCGTCGATCGCCGATTCGATGATGAACTGGATATCGCCGGCAAGCGCGTCGGCGAACTCGGCGGGTTCGTCATATTCCCACCATTCGATCTCGGTCATTCTATCATCCCGTGTATTTTTCCGTTCTGTTCGAACTCGTCGAGAACCGGTTCTCGACGGACGCATCTCGGCTTCGCTCGATGCTGCTCGAACTAAACGGCATAACTATGGTGCGGAAGAGGAGCGCGTCAGCCGCTCACTCGTTCCACGTCACCCCGTCGCGTTCGGTCAGCGCGACGCTGGCATTCGGTCCCCAGCTTCCCGACGGATAGCCCTTCGGGCTGGTCGCATTCGCTTTCCACCCCTCGCGGATCGCGTCGATCCATTGCCACTGCGCCTCCACCTCGTCGCGACGGACGAACAGCGTTGGATCGCCTTCGATCAGGTCGAGGAGCAGCCGTTCGTATGCGATCCGGCGGCGGGTGCCGGCAAAGGCGGTGGTCAGCGACAGGTCGAGCGGCACTTCGCGCAGGCGGATGCCGTCGCGGTCGAGGCCGGGTTCCTTGGCCATCACCAGCAGGCGGACATATTCCTCGGGCTGCAGGCGGATGACCAGCGTGTTGGGCTGCAACCGGCCGCCGCGATCGGCGAAGATCGAATGCGGTACCGGCTTGAACTGGATCGAGATTTCCGAATGGCGATCCTGCATCCGCTTGCCGGTGCGCAGGTAGAAGGGCACGCCCTGCCAGCGCCAGTTGTCGATATGCGCCTTCACCGAGACGAAGGTTTCGGTGTCCGAATCCTTGCCCAGTTCCTCGTCATATCCCCGGACGATCTCGCCCTTCACCGCGCCGGCGTCATATTGGCCGGTGACGGTGTGGGTGTTGACCTCGGCCGCACCGATCGGGCGCAGCGACCGCAGGACCTTGACCTTTTCGTCGCGGATCGAGGTGCCGTCGAACTTGGCCGGCGGCTCCATCGCGATCAGCGCGACCAGTTGCATGACGTGGTTCTGGACCATGTCGCGCAGCGCGCCGACCTCGTCATAATAGCCCGCGCGGCCTTCGAGCCCGACCGTCTCCGAAATGGTGATCTGGACATGGTCGATGCCGCGCGCATTCCACACGGGTTCGAACATCGCATTGCCGAAGCGCAGCGCCAGAATGTTCTGGACGGTTTCCTTGCCCAGATAATGGTCGATCCGGAAGGTCCGCTCCTCCGGAAAGGCGGCGGCGACCAGATCGTTGATCTCACGGCTCGATTCGAGGTCCTTGCCGAGCGGCTTTTCGAGGCTGATGCGGACTTCGGGGCCGGTCAGGCCGGCGCTCTTCAGGCCGGTGATGGTCGGGCCGAACAGCCACGGCGCGGTCGACAGGAAGATCGCGAGGCCGCCCGAAATATCGCCGAGCTTGCGGGCAAGAGCGGCGAAACCGTCGACGTTCGATGCGTCGAGCGGCTGATATTGCAGCCGCGCGAGAAAGCCGTCGATTGCCGCCTCGTCCTTGCGATCGTCGGGCAGGAACTCGTCGAGCGCATGCTTGGCGAAGGCGCGGAAGCCGTCATCGTCATGCTCGTGGCGCGCGGTGCCGGTGATGGTCAGGCCGTTGGGCAACAGGCCATCGGCATGGAGGCCGTAGAGCGAGGGGAGCAGCATCCGTTGCGACAAATCCCCGGTCGCGCCGAACAACAGCAGCTTCCCTACCGCTTGCCTCGTCATGCGTGCTCCTATCTTCAAACTCGGTCCCGCGCGCTCCTAGCAGCCTATTTCGCAAACGCGAAGGCGGCATGGGCATGCGACGCGAAACGATTGCGTGAAACGTCCGAATATTAGGTGCGGAGGACGGGCGCTCAGAGCGTCAGGCCCTCCGTCTGGTCGAAACCGGCCATCAGGTTGAAGTTCTGAACCGCCGCACCGGCTGCGCCCTTGCCCAGATTGTCGAGCGTCGCGATCAGCCGGGCTTGCCCCGTCTCCATATTGCCGAACACGCGCAGCGACAGGCGGTCGGTTCCCGCATCGGCCTCGATCGGGATCGCGCTGTCGTCGCCGTCGAGGACACGGACCACCGGCGATTCACGATAGGCCTCGCGCAGCGTCTGTTCGATCGCCGACAGGCTGGGGCGACGGTGGAACGCGAACAGCGGCAACGGGACCTCGACCACCATCCCGCGATAGGTCCGCGCGACCGACGGCTGGAACAGCGGCGGATGGGCGAGGCGGGCGTGACGCTGCATCTCGGGCACGTGCTTGTGCGCGAGCGACAGGCCATAGCCGAGCCATGCGGTATCGGTTTCGCCGTTCTCGAACGCCGCGATCATCGCCTTGCCGCCACCCGAATAGCCTGAGACCGCGTTGACGCTGACCGGCCATTCGTGCGGGATCAGCCCGGCCCGGACCAGCGGCCGCACCAGCGCGAGGAAGCCGGTCGGATAACAGCCCGGATTCGACACGCGCATCGCCGTCGCGATCGTGCCCGGCTGCGATGGCTCCAACTCGGCCATGCCATAGGTCCAGCCATCGGCGACGCGGTGTGCGGTCGACGCGTCTATCACGCGGGTGCGATCGTTGTCGATCAGCGACACCGCCTCGCGTGCCGCGTCGTCGGGCAGGCACAGGATGACGAAATCGGCATCGTTCAGCGCCTCGCGCCGCGCCGTCGCGTCCTTACGACGGGTGTCGTCGAGCGTGATGAAGTCGATCTCGGTCCGGCCCGACAGCCGGTCGGCGATTTCGAGGCCGGTGGTGCCGGCGGCACCGTCGATGAAGACGCGAACGGTCATGCGGAGCGCCTCCGGGCGCGAATGGGGCCGAACCGGTCGAGCGCGGCGACGGGTTCGCACCGCACGACGTCGTCGGCATGGATGACGGTATCGGTATCGACCAGCATTGCGACATGGTCATTAAAGAAGATCAGGTCGCCGCGCTGCAATGGATCGCCGGCCGCCAACGGCGTGCCGATCGTCTCCGCCTGCAAGTCGACGAACCGTGCCGGCGGCGATCCGGCGAGCGACAACGCCAGAAAGATCAGGCCGGCCGCATCGACCCCGTCGCCCGATCGACCGCCGGGCAGGACGGGCACCCCCTTCAGACGCAGTGCATAGGCAACGGCATCACCCGTTTCGTCCGACAGCGGCAACAGCGTCGTCGCGAGCAGATATCCGCCGTCAACCTCCGCCCATTCGTCGTTCGCAGGAACGGCTGCGACGCGACTGCCCATCGGCAGCGACAGCGGAAGCGGGCGATCGAGCGAACGATCGGCGTATAGGACGGAATTGGCGGTACTGACGACATGCGATGTGTCGTAGGCGTCGACCAGTGCGGCACGCGCCACGAATCCGACGCTACCGTCGATCGGCGAACGTCCCCAGCCATGGGTCGAGGTGAATTCGAGGACGTCGAACGGCTCGCCGGCTAATGCCTGTGATACGACATGTCCCCCGGGAGCGGCGAGAATGGCAGTCACATGGCCGATGCTGCGTCGTGCCGGTACGGCGTAATGCGGCGCAAAGACCCGATCGGCGAGGCGGATATCGGCCAGATCGCGGCGGACCGCGTCGATTCGGGAGTCGAGCGCGACCGAACGTTCGCGGAGCGCGAAGCGGCTACGCGCTGACCCGTCGTTGGAAGTCGCCGACGCCGTCGCCACCCATGAACTGCCCGAACTCTGCAAGAAAATTGGCCCCTTCGCTGGTCTGCGCAACGAAGATGTTCCGCTTGTCGGCATCGTCGCGTTGGCGGCGGAGATAGCCGAGCGTACCCAGACGATTCAAGGCGCGCGTTACGACGGGCTTCGATACGTTCAGCGCACGGGCAAGACCGCGTACGGTATGCGGGCCGGGTTGCAGATAGACGATCATCATCAGCGCCATCTGTCGGTTGGTCAGGTCCGGCTCGCCCGAACGGACATAGTCGACCAGGCCGTCCATCCATTTTTTCAGTGGAATAGTTGGAAACATCGCAGCAACCTAACGTCGATACAGGCCGTGAGGCGGGGTCGAAACATGAACGTCGCAGTTGCGCGCTTGGTTTCCCGGTCGATACGATAATGTGACGATCGGGTCGGAGGCGCTCGGTTGATTGGCGGGCCGCGCTCGCCTATGTGGCGCGCTTCGAACCCGCACTCCTTTCTTTCGGAAATGTTCCCCGACCATGTTCACCTTCCTGCTTGTCGTCCATGCGATCATCGCCGCACTGCTCGTGACGGTGATCCTCATGCAGAAGTCGGAAGGCGGCGGGCTGACCACCGGCGGCAGCCCGTCGGGACTGATGTCGGCACGGGGTGCCGCCGATTTCCTGACGCGGGCGACCGCGGTCCTCGCCGGGCTGTTCATCGCGATGAGCATCGCGCTGGCGGTGATCGCGGCGAATCGGGGGGCCAATTCCATCGATACCTCACTGGCACGGCCGACGACTCCGCCGCCCGCCGCCAGCGCACCGGCCAATCCGGCGGCCGATCCGATCGGCAACCTGACGGGTGCCGACAACGGTGCGGTCCCGCTGGCCCGCTAAACCACTTTCATCAACCGGTCCGTCGTATTTCGCGGGCGTGGGAGCAATCCCGCGCTTGGCGGCGATGGCGTTCGACGCTAGGCGATATCTCCCATGGCGCGGTATATCTTCATCACCGGCGGCGTGGTCTCGTCGCTCGGCAAGGGCCTCATGGCGGCCTCTCTCGCAGCACTCTTGCAGGCGCGGGGCTACAAGGTCCGCATCCGCAAGTTCGATCCGTATCTGAACGTCGATCCGGGCACGATGTCGCCCTATCAGCATGGCGAAGTCTATGTGACCGACGACGGGGCGGAAACCGACCTCGACCTCGGTCACTATGAACGCTTCACCGGCGTGTCGGCGCATCAGTCGGACAACGTCACCTCGGGGCGGATCTACCAGACGATCATCCAGCGCGAACGGCGTGGCGATTATCTGGGCGCGACGGTGCAGGTCGTCCCGCACGTGACCGACGCGATCAAGGCGTTCGCACAGGCCGATACCGTCGACGACGACGGTCAGGATCTGGATTTCGTATTGTGCGAGATCGGCGGGACGGTCGGCGACATCGAATCGCTGCCGTTCATCGAGGCGATTCGCCAGCTCAAGAACGAGCTCGGCCGCGGCCGCTCGATCAGCATCCACGTCACGCTGGTGCCCTACATCGCGGCGGCGGGCGAGCTGAAGACCAAGCCGACACAGCATTCGGTGCGCGAACTGGCGGCGCTGGGCGTACAGCCCGACGTGCTGGTCTGCCGCTGCGAAAAGCCGCTGCCGGCGAGCGAACGGGCGAAGATCGCGTTGTTCTGCAACGTGCCGGCCGCTGCGGTCATTCCCGCCCTCGACGCGTCGAGCATCTATGCGGTGCCCGAGCAATATCATGCCGAGGGGCTCGACGCCGAGGTGCTGCGTGCCTTCGGGATCGAACCGGGCGACGCGCCCGACCTGTCGCGCTGGAGCGACATCATGGATCGCCTCCAGAATCCCGAAGGCGAAGTCACGATCGGCGTGGTCGGCAAATATGTCGGCCTGCAGGATGCGTACAAGTCGCTGAACGAGGCGCTGGTGCACGGCGGCATCGCCAACCGGGTGAAGGTCAACATCCGCTGGATCGACGCCGAGCTGTTCGAGGGCGATCACGACATGGTCGCCGCCGAGCTGGAGCCGTGCCACGCGATCCTCGTTCCCGGCGCGTTCGGCGAGCGGGGGGCCGAAGGCAAGATCGCCAGCGTCCGCTTCGCACGCGAGCGCAAGGTGCCGTACTTCGGGATTTGCTTCGGGATGCAGATGGCCTGTATTGAGGGCGTTCGCACCACCGGTAAGATTCCGGACGCGTCGTCGACCGAATTCGGCCCGACCGATCAGCCGGTCGTCGGCATGATCACCGAATGGATGAGCCCCGAGGGCATCCAGAAGCGCGAATCGGACGGCGATCTGGGCGGCACGATGCGGCTGGGCGCCTATGAAGCGACGCTGACGGGCAATTCGGTCGTTGCGTCGATCTATGGCGGGACGTCGATCAGCGAGCGGCATCGCCATCGCTATGAGGTCAACACCGGCTATCGCAAGATGCTGGAATCTGGCGGGCTGGTGTTCTCCGGCATGTCGCCCGACGGGATGCTGCCCGAAATCGTCGAGCGGCCCGACCATCCATGGTTCGTCGGCGTGCAGTTCCACCCGGAGCTGAAGTCCAAGCCGTTCGATCCGCACCCGCTGTTCGCGAGCTTCGTCGCCGCGGCGGTGAAGCAGTCGCGGCTGGTTTAATTCCACTCGTCCTTCCCGCGAAGGCGGAAATCCATATACGCTGACGTTTGGACGTCGATCGCAAGCGTTGCGTTTGTGAATTCCCGCCTGCTCGAGAAGGACGACGTGGCAAGGGGCGTCTCACAAACGCGAACGGGCGCCCGAACCCATCCGGTTCGGACGCCCGCCTCCCGGCGCGCCAGCAAACAGCGCGCCGCAGGTCAGGCGGCGTGTGCCGATTCGTCGCTCCCGGCCGCGTCATTGGCGATGACCGGCTGTTCGGTCGTGCCGCCGATCGCGATGCGGCGCGGCTTCATCGCGTCGGGGATTTCGCGACGCAGGTCGATGGTCAGCAAGCCATCGGCAAGGTCGGCGTTTTCGACGACGATAAAATCGGCCAGTTCGAACCGGCGTTCGAAGCTGCGGTTGGCGATGCCCAGATGCAGGACCGCGCTCTTCTGTGCGTCGGTCTGCTCGGCCTTGCGACCCGACACCACCAGCAGGTTCTGCTGGGCGGTGATGTCCACCTCTTTGCGCTTGAAACCGGCGATCGCCAGCGTGATGCGATAGCGGTCTTCGGCCAGACGTTCGAGATTGAAGGGCGGATAGTTTTCGCCCGTCGTCGCGCGCGCGTTGTTTTCGAGCATGTCGAACAGACGATCGAAGCCGATGGTCGAGCGGCGATACGGGGTGAAGTCGAAGCTACGCATGTCAAATCCTCCAACAGAAGCGAGTTGAACCGAGCGGCATCCACGAAGCGATGCCGGTTCGCGAACGGCCCGACAGGCACCGTTCGTGAACCGATATGGTTCGTTGTTTGGGTGCTTCAAGAGGGTTTTCGGGACGATCTTTTGGGATGGTCGCGGGGGGGGGGTAAGGCTCTGGCGTGCGGGTATCCATGCCTGTGTCGGCGAACCGCTGTCCTACAGCGCCTGCGCCTGGCATCATTACGGTCTGGCGGTCTTCCGCCCCGCTATTTGACACCGTCCGCACGTCGATCGACGTAACCCCCGTAATCGGGACCTCTGCGAAACTCCAATGACCGTACCCCGGCGAAGGCCGGAGCCCAGTTGGGGGACGTTCGCAACGTACGAAAAAACTTTCCAACTGGACCCCGGCCTTTGCCGGGGTACCGCTCGGTTTGGTTTAGTGCGCGACTTTCGCAGAGGTCTCGGTAACCCGGGTAACCCGCCAAAACGTGGCAAGTGTGACTTTCGTGACCTTTGGCGCGCGGCTGCCCACCAATTTGTCAGTTCTGTTACAAATAACAACAGCTTACAGGCAAAGCGTTCGCCGAGAAGGGAAGCGCGACAGGGTCCGGCAACCAGCGCCCAACCACGAATCCAAAGCACTGAAACAGCAAACGGCCGGGCTGTTGCCAGCCCGGCCGCCTGCGTGACGATCGCTCGTCAGCCCCCTTGGTTGCCACCGCTTCTACGCCCCTTCCCCCCTTCCAGGGCGGAGCCGGTTGGCCTCCCCGAACCGTGGCCTTGCTTGCCTGCGCTTCGTAAGATCTTCGATACGGAACCGGACCGAGTCTGTCACCGGCCTTGCGGCAGCTTTGCTACGGTTTTCGTAACCATGTGTCGATTTGGCAACAGCATGGATTGAAGTCGGACCAGCGCCTACCTACAGCCCCTGCAACGCCCCGTTCGAGGGGGCTCCGTTCGAGGACACCGACCGCCCTTATGCTGCTATCGCGTTACGAGCGGATGATCGCCCGCCGCTATCTGTTGCCCGGACGGGGTGAGGCGTTCATCGCGCTGGTCGCATCGATCAGCCTCGTCGCGGTGATGCTGGGCGTCGCGGCGCTGGTCATCGTGATGAGCGTGATGAACGGGTTCCGTGCCGAGCTGTTCGACAAGATCGTCGGGCTGAACGGCCATGCCATCATCCAGGGGTACAACAACCAGCTGCCCGACTGGCGCCGCATCGCCGAGGAGGCACGGCGCACGCCCGGAGTCACCAGCGCGACGCCGCTGATCGAACAGCCGCTGTTCGCGACCTATAACGGGCGGTCGGAGTTCATCCTGACGCGCGGCATGCGGGTCGGCGACATCCGCGCGACCCCGACGATCCGCGACAATGTGAAGCAGGGGTCGCTCGCTCCCGTGACGGCGGGCAGCGGCAATGTGGTCATCGGGTCGCGGCTTGCCATGTCGCTCGGCGTGACCGTCGGCAGCGAGATCACGATCATCAGCCCGCAGGGGCCGACGACTCCGTTCGGCACGATGATCCGGCAGGTGCCGTACCGCGTCGCCGCGATCGTCGAGGTCGGGGTCTACGATTATGACAAGGCGTTCGTCATCATGCCGATCGAGGACGCGCAGCAACTGCTGCTCACCGGTGATTCGGTCGGCATGATCGAGATCGAGACGACCGATCCCGACGACATCGACCGGATCATGAAGCCGCTCCGCGAGAAGTTCGTGGCACAGGCGCAGATATCCGACTGGCGGCAGCTCAATTCGGAGCTGTTCCAGGCGCTGTCGGTCGACCGGATCGTGACCTTCACCGTGCTGTCGATCATCATCCTGATCGCGGTATTCAACATCCTGTCGTCGCTCATCATGCTGGTCCGCGCCAAGACGCGCGACATCGCGATCCTGCGCACGATGGGGGCGACGCGCGGCGGGCTGCTGCGCATCTTCATGACGGTCGGCACCACCATCGGCGCGCTGGGCGTGGGGGCGGGGCTGGTGCTCGGCTTCGTCTTCCTCGCGTTCCGGCAGCAGGTGATCGGCGGGATCGGCCGGCTGACGGGGATCGAGATATGGGACCCGACGATGCGCTACCTGACCGAACTGCCGTCTGACCCCGATACGGTCGAAATCGTCACCATCGCGTTGACCGCGCTGCTCTTCTCGTTCCTCGCCACGCTGTACCCGGCGTTCAAGGCGGCCAATACCGATCCCGTGCAGGTGCTGCGCTATGACTGATGCCGTCCTCCAGACCCGCGACCTGCGGCGCAGCTTCACGCAGGGGGAAGCGACGATCCACGTCCTGCGCGGCGTGAACCTGACCGTGGGGCAGGGGGAGATCGTGGCGCTGCTGGGGCCGTCGGGGTCGGGCAAGTCGACGCTGCTCCAGGCGGTCGGCCTGCTCGAAGGGGGGTTCGAGGGCGAGATCTTCATCGGCGGCGAGGAAGTCGCCGGGTTCGGATCGAACGCGCGGACGGTGGTGCGGCGCGACCGGATGGGCTTCATCTATCAGTTCCACCATCTGCTGCCCGATTTCAACGCGCTGGAGAATGTCGTGCTGCCGCAGATGGTGCGTGGCGGGCACCGCAAGGAGGCGGATGCGCGTGCGACCGAACTGCTGACCGCACTGGGGCTGGGGGGAAGGCTCGGTCATCGTCCCAGCCAGTTGTCGGGCGGCGAGCAGCAACGGGTCGCGGTGGCGCGCGCGCTGGCCAATCGTCCGGCGCTAGTGCTGGCGGACGAGCCGACCGGCAATCTGGACGAGGCGACCGCCGATGTGGTGTTCGCCGAATTCCTCCGGCTGGTGCGCGGACAGGGGTCGGCGGCGCTGGTCGCGACGCACAACGAACGGCTGGCCAGCCGAATGGACCGGGTGGTGCGGCTGCGGGACGGGGTGCTGGTGTGAGCGACCTGTACGATCTACCGGTGTGGACCGCCGATGGTGCCGAGACGACGCTGGCGGCGAATCGCGGCCAGGCGCTGTTGATCGTCAACGTCGCATCGAAATGTGGGTTCACCCCGCAATATGCCGGGTTGGAGGCGTTGCACCGCACGCTCGGCAAGCAGGGCTTTGCGGTGCTGGGCTTCCCGTGCAACCAGTTTGGCGGGCAGGAGCCGGGCGATGCAGCGGAGATCGCGCAATTCTGTTCGTTGACCTATGACGTCAGCTTTCCGGTGTTCGCGAAGGTCGATGTGAACGGAGCCAACGCCGCGCCGCTGTTCCGCGCGCTAAAACAGGCTGCCCCCGGCGTGCTGGGCAGCGAAACGGTGAAGTGGAACTTCACCAAATTCCTGGTCGGGCGCGACGGGCAGGTCACCCGGTTCGCGCCGACGACCAGACCGGAGGATTTGGAAGGCGCGGTGCTGGCGGCGTTGGCGTAACGCTATCCGACGAGCAGGGGTTCGCCTTACGCCGCCTGCTCCCGACGGTCGTGCAACGCCCCCATGATCGCGACGATGCCGCCGAACAGGAAGCTGGCACCGAGGATATAGCCCGGCAGGGTCAGCGCCGACCATGGCACGGTCGTGTAGAGCAGGATCGCCAGCACGATGTTGAGCACGCCCAGCAGCAGCATTGGAACCCTAAGCCGCTTGAAGCGGAAGCCGACGAACAACTCCATAATGCCGCGCGCGCCAAGCCAGAGGATGATCATCAGCGTCAGCGACAATGCGCCCCCGACCGGCACCAGCACCATATAGCCGCCCGCGACCACGGACAGCAGCCCGAACAGCAGCGCATAGCCGCGCCCGTTACGCCCGCGAACCACGGCGATCAGCGACGCCACACCGCCGGCGAGGAACAGGAAGCCGACGATCATCGTCGCAGCCAGCGTCGCGGGGAAGGGGGCGGCAAAGGCGAGGATGCCGACCACGACCGACACGATGCCATAGGCGAGCGACGAGCCCCAGCCGGGGGCGGTGATACGGGGTTCGCGGGCGTGGTCGATCATGTGGTCCTCCTGTCGCCGCAGCGAACGGGCGCGGTTCGTCGTGGTTCCGTGTCCGCTCCACTGGTCGAATCAGCCGGCGATGGTTAGGTGCATCGGATGACGCATTCCGGGTTCGTGCCGCTTCGTATCTTTTCGTCCTACACCATGCTGGAGGGCGCGATCGAACCGAAGGCGATTGCCAAGGTCGCGCGCAAGCTGGGCTTTCCCGCCGCCGGGCTGTCCGATCGCAACGGACTCTATGCCGCGATGGCGTTTTCGGACGCATGCAGGGATCAGGGCGTCCAGCCGGTGGTCGGCACGCTGCTGGCGGTCGCGCGGCCGGGCGGGCCGGAGCTGCAGGAGCCGGAAATCGACTGGCTGCCGCTCTATGCACAGGACGCGCGCGGCTATGACAATCTGTGCGCGCTGGTGTCGATGGCGCATCTCGACCGGCCGGTCGAGGTTCCCGCGCATGTGCCGATCGATGCGCTGATCGGGCGCAGCGACGGGCTGGTCGCGCTGACCGGGGCGGGTGACGGGGCGCTGGCGCGGCTGTTCGCGGCCGGGCGCGACGACGAAGCGACCGCCTATGTCGACCGGTTGCAGGCACTGTTCGGCGACCGGCTGTATGTCGAGATCGCACGGCGCGACGATCCGGTCGAGGCGAGGGCCGAGGCGCAGTTGCTCGACCTCGCCTATGCCCGCGATCTGCCGCTGGTCGCGACCAATCCGTGCTGCTTCGCCGACGCCGATTTCCACGACGCGCACGACGCCATGCTGTGCATCGCCTCGTCCAGCTACGTCGCGAGCGAGGATCGGCAGCGGTCGTCGCCCCAAGCATGGCTGAAGCCCGCAGCGGTGATGCAGGAAATGTTCGCCGACCTGCCCGAGGCGCTGGCCAATACCCTGGTCGTGGCGCAGCGTTGCGCGGTGGCGGCGCCGAAGCGCAAGCCGATCCTGCCCAGCCTTGCCGGCGACCGCGAGGGCGAGGCGCTGAAGCTGCGCGTCGATTCGCGCGCCGGGCTGGTCGATCGGTTGCGCAAGATCGTCGCGCTGGAAGCGGGCATGGTCCAGGCCGAAGTCGCGGTCGACGCGCCCGCGCCGTGGGAAGATGCCCCGACGCCGGCGGCGACGGGCACCATCCCCGAACTGTCCGAGGCCGAGCTGCAAGCGAAGTTTCCGGACTATTTCGAGCGGCTGGACTTCGAACTCGACGTCATCTGTCAGATGGGGTTTCCGGGCTATTTCCTGATCGTCGCCGATTTCATCAAATGGGCAAAGGATCACGACATTCCGGTCGGGCCGGGGCGTGGTTCGGGCGCGGGTTCGGCGGTGGCGTGGGCGCTCACCATCACCGACCTCGACCCGATCAAGCTGGGGTTGCTGTTCGAACGCTTCCTGAACCCCGAACGCGTGTCGATGCCCGACTTCGACATCGATTTCTGCGAAACACGGCGCGGCGAGGTAATCCGCTACGTCCAGCAGAAATATGGCCGCGATCAGGTGGCGCAGATCATCACCTTCGGTAAGCTGAAGGCGCGCGCGGTGCTCAAGGACACCGGCCGCGTGTTGCAGATGAGCTATGGGCAGGTCGATCGCCTCGCCAAGCTGGTGCCGAACCACCCGACCGATCCGTGGACGCTGGACCGGGCGATCAACGGCGTATCGGAACTGCACCAGCAATATACCGGCGAGAAGGACGTCCGGCGGCTGCTCGACCTCGCCATGAAGCTTGAGGGATTGCCGCGGCACAGCTCGACCCACGCGGCGGGCGTGGTGATCGGCGACCGACCGCTCAGCGAGCTGGTGCCGCTGTACCGCGATCCGCGGTCCGACATGCCGGTCACGCAGTTCGACATGAAATATGTCGAGGGCGCGGGGCTGGTGAAGTTCGACTTTCTGGGCCTCAAAACCCTGTCGGTGCTCAAATTCGCGGTGGAATTGCTGGCGCGGCGGGGGATCGTCGTCGATCTCGACAGCCTGTTGTGGGACGATGTCGCCACATATGACCTGCTGAAGCGCGGCGACACAGTCGGCGTGTTCCAGCTGGAATCGGAAGGGATGCGACGGACGCTGACCGCGGTGCGGCCCAGCAATTTCGGGGACATCATCGCGCTGGTGTCGCTGTACCGGCCGGGACCGATGGACAACATTCCGTCATTCGGCGCGCGCAAGGCCGGGCGCGAGGAGCTGATCTATCCGCACGACCTGCTCGAACCGATCCTGAAGGAGACCTACGGGATCTTCGTCTATCAGGAGCAGGTGATGCAGGCCGCGCAGATTCTTGCCGGCTATTCGCTTGGCGGCGCCGACATGCTGCGGCGCGCGATGGGCAAGAAGGTCAAGGCGGAGATGGACGCGCAGCGTTCGATCTTCGTGAAGGGCTGTGCCGAGATGAACGGTATCCCGGCGGCCAAAGCCAACGAGCTGTTCGACCTGATCGACAAGTTCGCCGGCTATGGGTTCAACAAGAGTCACGCGGCGGCCTATGCGTTGCTCGCCTATCAGACGGCGTGGCTGAAGGCGCATCACCCGCACGAATTCTATGCGGCGTCGATGGCGTTCGATTATGCGCAGACCGACAAGCTGGCGATCTTCGTCGACGATATGAAGCGGCTGCGCATCGAATGCCTGCCACCCTGCATCAACGCCAGCGACGCGACCTTCGGCGTCGAGGAAACCGGTGGCGACCTTGCGGTGCGCTATGCGCTGTCGGCGCTGAAGGGCGTCGGTGAGCGGGCGATGGAGCTGATGGTCGAGGAGCGGGCGGCGAAGGGGCCGTACAAGTCGCTCGACGATTTCGCGACGCGGGTCGACCCCAAGCTGCTGAACAAGCGGCAGATCGAGACGCTGGCGGCGGCCGGTGCGTTCGACTGTATCGCGCTCGACCGGGCCGGGGTCCATGCGCTGGCCGACACGCTGATGGCGACGGCGCAGCGGACCGAGGCGAACCGGTCGAGCGGGCAGGGCGGCCTGTTCGGCGAAGCAAGCGGCGCGACCGAGGCGGCGATCCGGATGCCCGACGTCCACTGGTCGCTGACGCAGGCGATCGCGGCGGAGAAGGACGCGTTCGGCTTCTATTTCTCGGCGCATCCGCTCGATCGCTACGCCCATCTCGCCAGTGCACATGGCGCGCGGAAAATCGCCGATCTGGCCGATACGCCCGTACCGGAGGGTGGCCGGGTCGGTGCGACCGTCGCGGCACTGGTCGAGGATGCGCGCTGGCGGACCTCGGCGCGGGGCAAGCGGTACATGATGGCGACGCTTTCCGACGCGACGGGGCAGGTGCCGGTGACGTGCTTCGATGAGGGGCCGGCGAACGATCTGGAAGCCGCCGGCAAGGTGGGCGGATGCGGCCTGTTTACGCTCGAACTCGATCGCCGTGCAGGGGATGAAAGCGCGCGGGCGACGGTCAAGTCGCTCAAACCGTTCGACCTGATCGCCCGCGACGTCCGGCTGCGGCTGGACCTGACCATCGACGATGCTGCGGCCTATCCGGCACTGGCGGGACTGGTCCTGGACGAGCGCGGCGGCCGTGGCGAAATCTGGGTGTCTATCCCTGCCGCCGATGGAATCGAAGCTCGGGTATGCCTGGGCCGTGATTTCCAGCTGGATGGCGAGCTTGCCGAACGGGTCGGCAGGCTGCAAGGTGTCGCCAGCGCGGCGTTCGATACGGTTAAGCCATCGATCGCTGCCGTCGGATAGGGGCGGTACGGCCCCGTTCGCGAAGGAGAGTGCGCGTGCTGGGCGGAATGCAGGATTTCGAACTTCGAGTACCCCGGCTGCTCGACCATGCCGAGCGTGAGCATGGGGGTCGCGAGATCGTCACCCGCTGGGCGAACGGCAGCGAGACGCGGACGAACTGGGCGGGCATCGCGTACGATGCGCGGCGGTTGGCGCAGGCGCTGGAGCGGCTGGGGATCGAGCCGGGAGACCGCGTGGCGACGATGGCGATGAACCACGCCCATCACCTGATCGCGTGGTATGGCGTGATCGGCATGGGCGGCATCATCCACACCATCAACCCGCGGCTATTCGACGACCAACTGGCCTATATCGCCGACCATGCCGGGGATCGGGTGCTGCTCTATGACGCGGCCTTTGCGCCGATCATCGAGCGGATGAAGCCGCGTCTGCCCGGTATCGAGCATTTCATCGTGATGGACGGCGACGGGCCGGACTCCTTCGCCGCGCTGATCGCGCCCGAGACCGGCGACTACGCCTGGGTCGAGGGGGACGAGCGCGACCATTGCATGATCTGCTATACCAGCGGCACGACCGGCGATCCGAAGGGCGTGATCTATTCGCACCGCTCGAACGTGCTCCACGCCATCGCCGAGTTGCAGCCCGACGAATTTGATCTGTCGCAGCGGGCGGTGTGCCTGCCGGTGGTGCCGATGTTCCATGCGGTCGGCTGGGGCCTGCCCTTTGCCGCGCCTGCGGTGGGGGCGAAGGTCGTGTTCTCGGCGGTCAACGAACCCGCCGTGCTGTGCGACCTGATGAACCGCGAGCGGATAACGCATTCGGCGGGCGTGCCGACCGTCTGGTTCGCGATGTTCCAGTATATGGACGCGACCGGCGCCGCGCCCGAACATCTGCAGGTCGTGACGATCGGCGGATCGGCGGCCCCGCGCGCGATGATCGAACGGATCATGCGGATGGGCGTCCGCGTCAACCACGCATGGGGCATGACCGAAACCTCGCCGATCGGCACGATGGGCGCGGCCGGCGCGGACTGGGACGACCTCAGCTTCGACCAGCGGGTCGATCAGGTATGCCGACAGGGCAAGGTGCCGTTCGGCGTCGAACTGCGCACGGTCGATGAAGCGGGCGCGGTGCTGCCGCGCGATGGCGAGACGTCGGGCCAGTTGCAGGTGCGCGGCCCATGGGTGCTCAAACGCTATTTTCGCGACGAAAGCGGCGATGCGCTGACCCCCGATGGCTGGTTCGACACCGGCGACGTGGCGATGCTTCACCCCGACGGCACGATGCAGATTACCGACCGTGCAAAGGACGTTATTAAATCCGGCGGCGAATGGATCAGCTCGGTCGATCTGGAAAATGCCGCGGTCGGATGCCCCGGCGTGGCGGAGGCGGCGGCGATCGGCGTGCTGCATCCGCGCTGGGACGAACGGCCGGTGCTGCTCGTGGTCACGCGCCCGGGCGCGGAGGTGAAGGCGGAAGCGGTGCTGGCGCATCTGGCGACGAAGGTTGCAAAATGGTGGCTGCCCGACCGCGTGATCTTCGTCGACGCGCTACCGCACAGTGCGACGGGGAAGTTGAGGAAGACGGCGTTGCGCGAGCAATATCGCGGGGTGTTGGTCGGTACGTGAGCTGATCTACATAACGTGCCGTCGATCGGTATTCAATCTAGGCCGTCCGATACAATTGATCGCGGTATTCCATGATAAAACGGTTAACGTAGATAATGGATGTTGCCTTAGTATTGTCGGTATAAAACCAGTCGTCAAACGCGTCTGCCTCGACAGTTGGCGGATCGATGAAATCAAAAAAGCGTTCTCCGCCACTTGGTAATTCTCCTGACGCTACCGCTATCTGATATTTAAGTTCGATTTGCCATTCTGCGTCATGGCGTGCTTCGACAATCGCAATATCCCTCGCCGTTGTCGGTTGCCACCACCGCTTATGTTTGCGTGCGAGGTGACGGATCAATCGCTTGCGACTTGCGCGCCATTTTTCAGGATCATCGCTGAACGGAACCGGTTGCTGCCGCTCGGGTTCGGTTGCGTCACCGGCCTGTTCCGTCATTGCACGGCGAAACCGCTTGCGTAGATCCGGCCACTCCAGAGCGTCGACCGCAGCGACGCCCAAGGCAAGGTCCTGAGCGTAGCTATCGCAAAACTGAACGAAGCCGCCGTTACTTACCTGCCCCACGATATCGGACCACATTATGAATGTGCGCTGTGCTGGCGTAAGCAAAAGGTTTCCGGGATGGCCGTAGGTGTTCCATCCTTCGATGGTCATGACGGCCGGGACATGGATCAGTCCTTCCCCTGTCATCCACCATCGTTCGTCTGCATAGGATGCAGATTGTTCGAATTCAGCATCGGTCATTACGGGGCGGCTGTCGGTCATGTTTGCTCGAAACTGACTGGTTGTAAGCTGTCGACATATCTGCGGCCTATTAGAAGTCTTCCCAGGATTTGGACTGCCCACTTACGAGTGTCCCTGTTTGAAAACATCACCGACCGATGGGTAATCAAGTCCCGGTCTGGCGCTACACAGAACGTGTCGTTCAAACCACCGGATCGTCGAACAACCCCGTCATCACCGTCGACGCATAAAACCCGACCGCCCGCTCGCGTGGCATCGTCGCCGCCCAGTTCCGCATATCGAACGCGGCGTTCTGCAACGCCATCAGCGCCTGCGCTGCGATCAGCGGGTCGACTGCGCGAAGCGAGCCTTCGGCGATGCCGTCGCTGATCGTGCCGGCGAAGCGGCGGGCGATGCGGTTGGAGCGGTCGACCATCGCCTGTCGTACGGTCAGCGGCAGTCCGGACAGGGCGGTGGTGCGCAACAACGGCCCCTGGTCCGTGAACTGTGCGTCGACCAGCAGCGCAAGCGTGCTCGACAAGCGCTGCCAATGGCTGCCGCCGGCGCGATCGGCGGCACGCTGAGCCGCGCTGATCGTGTCGAAGCTGCGGCGATAGCAGGAGATAACCAGATCGTCCTTGGCATCGAGATGGTGGTAGAACGACCCCTTGGTCACGTTCAGCTCGGACGCGATCCGCTGGACCGATGCGCCGCGATAGCCGAGTTCGTTGATGAGCCGGGTGGCCGCGCGCAGAAAGGCGTCGCGCGCCGGTTCGGCATCGGCCTGTTCGGGGGCGAGCGGTCGCGGTGTCCAGTGCTGGCCGGGGCCGGCCATGCCGTGCAGGAACACGTCCATCAATCGCGCCTCGACCCGGTCATATTGGTCGGGTTCGTAGCGATCGAGCCAGACGGTCAGCCAGAAACAGTTTTCGAGCAGGACGTGGGCGCGGGCGCTGAAGATGTCCTTGGCGGTGCGGTCGGCGGGGTCGCCCCACAGGGTGCGGGTCTTGCGAAACACGTCGCGCCAGCCGGACAGGAGGCGTGCCTTGAACGGGTCCTCCATCGCGCGCAGGTCGGATAGCATCGCGACGGGGCGTTCCTCGCCCGCCTCGATCCGACGCTGCCGGTCGAAATGGACGCTCAAAAACTTTGCGACGCGGGCCTGCGGGGTGGGTTCGCGGAGTGCTTCGTCGAGCGTCGCCTGTAGCCAGTCGAGCGTATGGTCGAAGGCGGCGGCGGCAAGGTCTTCCTTGCGCTTGAAATAATAGGTGACGCTGGTGGTGTTGAGCCCGACGCGCCGGGCGACGTCGGCAAAGGTCATGCCCTTCGCACTGGCTTCGTTGATCGCCTCCGCCGCCGCCGCAAGAATGGCGTCGCGCTTGGCGCGGTAGCGTTTGGTGGCCCCGTTGGTCGTCGTCATGGACGCGACCCTAGCAGAACGGGTGTGGAGCCCAAGCCTATTTTTCGCTCTGCTATGCGACGTCATCGGCGCTTTACCGAATATGCGGTATGGCCTAGATCGCTAAAAACAGGTTGCAGCGGGAGACGGATGTTGGACTTTTCGCTAAGCGAGCGCGAAACCCATTGGCGCGACCGTGTCACCGCGTTTCTGGCCGAGCATGTCGCGCCTGCCGACCATGACTATCATGCGGAAGTGGCGAGCGGCGATCGCTGGGCACCGGTGGCGATGCTGGAACCGCTGAAGGAACGGGCGCGGGCGGCGGGGCTGTGGAACCTGTTCATGCCGCCGCATTCGGGCGCGCCGATGGTCGATGATAGTTTCGCGTTCGAGGGTACGCAGTTGTCCAACCTCGAATATGCGCTGTGTGCCGAGGCGATGGGGCGGTGGCACTGGGCGAGCGAGGTGTTCAACTGTTCGGCCCCCGACACCGGCAATATGGAGGTGCTGCATCGCTACGGCACGCGCGAGCAGAAGGAGGCATGGCTGCGGCCGTTGATGGACGGCACGATCCGGTCGGCATTCCTGATGACCGAACCGGCGGTGGCGTCGTCGGATGCGACCAATATCGAGACGCGGATCGTGCGCGACGGCGACGACTATGTGATCGACGGGCGCAAATGGTGGTCGTCGGGGACCGGCGATCCGCGCTGCAAGGTCGCGATCGTGATGGGCAAGACCGACCCGGACGCGCCGCGCCACCGGCAACAGAGCATGATCCTGGTGCCGATGGATATGCCCGGCGTGCGGATCGAGCGGATGCTGCCGGTCTATGGCTATGACCATGCCCCGCACGGCCATGGCGAGGTGGTGCTCGACCAAGTGCGGGTACCGGCGAGCAACCTGATGCTGGGCGAGGGACGTGGGTTCGAAATCGCGCAGGGACGACTGGGTCCGGGGCGTATTCACCATTGTATGCGGACGATCGGGGTGGCCGAAATGGCGCTGGAGGCGATGGCGAAGCGGCTGCAATCGCGCGTCGCGTTCGGCAAGAAGATCGGCGATCATTCGATCTGGGAACAGCGGGTCGCGCGGGCGCGGATCGATATCGAGATGACGCGGCTGCTGTGCCTGAAGGCTGCCGACATGATGGACCGCGCCGGGAACAAGGCCGCGCAGGGCGAGATCGCGATGATCAAGGTGCAGGCACCGACCATGGCGCTGGCGATCCTCGACGATGCGATCCAGGCGCATGGCGGCGGCGGCGTGTCGGAGGACTTTCCGCTGGCAGCGGCATGGGCCGGGGTGCGGACGCTGCGCTTTGCCGACGGGCCGGACGAGGTGCACAACCGCGCGATCGCCCGCGCCGAGTTCGCGAGGGTGTCCGGTGGGCGGTGACGTCGACCTCGATCTCGACCGGCTGACGCCGTGGCTGGCGGCGACGGTCGGGGACGGGCCGGTCGCGGTGACGCGCTATCCGGGCGGGCAGAGCAATCCGACCTACCGGGTCGATGCGGCGCGCGGGTCCTATGTCCTGCGCCGCAAGCCGTTCGGGGTGTTGTTGCCCAGCGCGCATGCGATCGAGCGCGAATATCGATTGATCGCGGCACTGCACCCCACCGGCTATCCGGTGCCGCGGCCGATCGCGCTGTGCGAGGATGCGGGGGTGATCGGCGCGCCCTTCTATCTGATGGAGCGGGTCGCGGGGCGGACGATCTGGAATGGTGCGATGCCCGACCTGTCGCCCGACGAACGGCGCGCGCATTACTGGGCGATGGTTGATGCGCTGGCGGCGCTGCACGCGATCGATCCGGTAACGGTCGGCCTTGGCGATTACGGCAAGCCGGGCAATTATTTCGAGCGGCAGGTGGCGCGCTGGACCCGGCAATATCGGGCGAGCCAGACCGACGATCTGCCCGACGTCGAGCGGCTGATCGAATGGCTGCCGCGTACGGTACCGGCGCAGGAGCGGGTGGCGATCGTTCATGGCGATTACCGGATCGACAATCTGATCTTTGCCGAAGACAGCGCACGCGTCGCGGCGGTGCTCGACTGGGAGTTGTCGACGCTGGGCGATGCGCTGGCCGATTTCACCTATCTGCTGATGAACTGGATGACGCCGCCCGATGGTCGGTCGGGCATTGCTGGATTGAGCGGCGGCGACAGCGGCATTCCGGCGATGGAGGAGGTCGTGACGCGCTATTGCGCGGCGACCGGGCGGGACGGGGTGCCGGGGCTGGACTGGTATTTCGCCTATAACCTCTTTCGCCTGACCGGGATCGTGCAGGGGATCAAGCAACGGGTGCGCGACGGCAATGCGTCGAGCGCGCAGGCGGCGCGGATGGCCGAGCGGGTACCCGAACTGGCGGCGGCGGCATGGCGGTTCGCGCAACAGGCGGGGGCATGATGCGGTTTGCGGGCAGGTCGGCGCTGGTCACGGGTGCCGGATCGGGGATCGGGCGGGCCTGTGCGCTGGCTTTCGCGCGGGAAGGCGCGGGGGTGGTTTGTGGCGACCGGTCCGATGCCGGGGCGACGGTGGCGCTGATCGAGGCGGCGGGCGGTCGGGCGGTGGCCTGTACGATGGATGCAGGCGCGGACGAGGATGTCGCAGGTGCGGTGGCGTTGGCGGTCGAACGCTTCGGCGGGATCGATGTCGTCCATGCCAATGCCGGGATTTCGGGCGGTCTGGCCAGTCTGTTCGAACAATCCGCCGACGACTGGGCGGAGATATTGCGGGTCAACCTGATCGGCCCGTTCCTAGCGATCCGGCACGCCGCGCCGGTGATGGCGGCGGCCGGCGGCGGGGCGATCGTGTGTACCGCCAGCGTCGCCGGGCTGCGATCGGGGGCGGGCGGCGCGGCTTATTCCGCGTCGAAGGCGGGCGTCATCAATCTGGTCCAGACCGCCGCGCAGCAATTGTCGGGCTCGGGGGTACGCGTGAATGCGGTATGTCCGGGCCTGATCGAAACCGGCATGACGGCAATGGTCTATGACCAAGCCCGCCAGTCGGGGAAGGAAGGGCGGATCGGTCGGCTGAACCCGCTGCGGCGCGGCGGCGAGGCCGAGGAGGTCGCCAAGGTCGTCCTGTTCCTCGCATCCGCCGAGGCCAGCTACATCAACGGACAGGCGTGGGCGGTCGATGGCGGACTGTCGTCGAGCCACCCGTTCACCCGGCAGGACTATGGGCGTACCGCCGTATAAGTCCCCGGAACGAATAACCTCCCCCGCACTTGTCGACATGAAGACGAGGGAGTTCCTGCAGATGACCGACATGCTGAAACCGCCGGTGCGCTACACCGCCGCACTCGAAGCACCGGAGGCGGACGAGGCCGAGACGATCGCCGAGATGGAGCAGGCGTTCGACACGATCCTGACGACCACCTCGGCGGATTACGGCAAAGCGGTGCGCGCGGTCCATGCCAAAGCGCATGGCATCCTGAAGGCCGAACTGAGCGTCCACGACGACCTGCCGCCCGAACTGGCGCAGGGGCTGTTCGCAAAGCCCGGCGTTTATCCGGTGTGGATGCGGTTTTCGACCAATCCCGGCGACATCCTTGACGACGCGATCGGTTTGCCGCGCGGGCTGGCGTGGAAGGTGATGGAGGTCGAGGGCGAACGTCTGGCCGGAACCGGCGGGCGGACACAGGACTTCGTGATGGTCAACGCGCCCGCCTTTGCCGCGCCGACGCCCGCGAAGTTCGCCAGCAACCTGAAGCTGCTCGCCAGGACGACCGACAAGGCGGAATGGGCGAAGAAGGCGTTGTCCTATGTCTTGCGCGGGGCCGAGGCGGCGTTGGAGGCGGTCGGGACCGAGAGTACGTTGTTGAAGACGATGGGCGGGTCGAAGAACGTGCATCCGCTGGGCGAGACTTATTTCTCGGCGACGCCGTTCCGGCACGGTTCCTATGTCGCCAAATATCAGGTGGTGCCGGTGTCGCCCGATCTGACTGCGCTGACCAATGTCGTGGTCGATATCAGCGGGCGTCCGAATGCGATCCGCGAAGATTTGCAGGCGTCAGCGGCGAAGGTGCGCGGCGAATGGGAAGTGCGGGTGCAGCTGCTGCGCGATCCCGAAACCCAGCCGATCGAGGATGCGGCAACGCCATGGCCGGAGGATGTCAGCCCGTATCTGACCGTCGCGACGTTGCGCTGCGAGCCGCAGGATAGCTGGTCGGCGGACAAGGTTGCCGAAGTCGATGAGGGGCTGCGGTTCAGCGTATGGACCGGGCTGGCCGCACATCAGCCACTGGGTGGGGTGAACCGGGTGCGCAAGCCGGTCTACGACCATTCGGCGCAGTATCGCGAGCGGTTCAACGGATGTCCGTTGCACGAGCCGGGGTGAGGTCTTCCGTAGCCAACTATACCCCCGCCTTCGTACGGGAATGCCGGGGAAGGTGGAGGACGCCTATCCCCGTACCCGAACCAGCCCTTCCTGCGCCACGCTCGCCACCAGTCGCCCGTCGCGGGCAAAGATGCGGCCACGGTTGAAGCCACGGGCGTGTCCGGCCCATGGGCTGTCGGTGACGTAGAGCAGCCAGTCGTCGGCACGGAACGGTTCGTGCAGCCACAGTGCGTGGTCGAGGCTTGCGGTATGGACCCGATCCATCATCCAGTGAATGCCGTGCGGCAGCATACAGGTGCCGAGCAGCATCATGTCGCTGGCATAGGCGAGGACTGCACGGTGGAGCGTCGCGTCGTCGCCGAGCGGCGCGACCGCGCGGAACCAGCCATGCTGGATCGGTGCACGCGGCGTCGGGTCGGTCAGGTGATCGGCCTCGACCGGACGGATTTCGATCGGGCGGGCGCGCAGGAACAGCCGGTGGAACTTGTCGGGGATACGGTCCTGCATCGCCAGCCGCAGGTCGCGATCGGAGCGTAATGCCTCGGGCGGGGGAACGTCGGGCATCGCGTCCTGATGCATCATGCCGTCCCCGGGCAGTTGGAACGACGCCGCCATGTTCAGGATCGCCTGTCCGCGCTGCATCGCGATCACGCGGGCATTGGCAAAACTGCGCCCGGCGAAGTCCCGGACGACGCGGTAGAGGATCGGATGCTCCTCATCACCCGCCCGCAGGAAATAGGCGTGTAGCGAGTGCGCGATCTTCGCCCCGCCGATCGAGCGTTGCGCCGCTTGCAAGGCCTGCCCGATCACCTGTCCGCCGAACACCCGGCCGACACCGCCAGGATTGCGCGCGCCGCGATACAGGTCGGTGTCGATCTCTTCGATATCGAGCAGCGCGACCAGTCCCGCGACCAGATCGGCGGGCGTCGGCTCCATCAATAGCCGCCGATCCGGGCGATGCGATCGCTGTGATAGCCGATATCGCCGAACATTTCGGTCAGGACGCGGGCGCGCTTCATGAAGAAACCGATATCGGCATCGTCGGTCATGCCGATGCCGCCATGCATCTGCACCGCTTCCTGCACCGCCAGCGTCGACGCCATGCCTGCCATCGCCTTTGCGACCGAAACGGCAACGTCGGCATCCGCCGCGCCTTCGTCGAGCCGTTGTTGTGCCTTCAGCACTGCCGCACGGGCGACCTCGAG
This sequence comes from Sphingomonas sp. Leaf67, assembly GCF_001421965.1. Classification (GTDB taxonomy): domain Bacteria; phylum Pseudomonadota; class Alphaproteobacteria; order Sphingomonadales; family Sphingomonadaceae; genus Sphingomonas. The sequence goes on along the minus strand of NZ_LMLP01000001.1, from coordinate 295,268 downwards.
TTCGGAATAGAGGTGCGCGGCACGGTGTTGCAGCGCCTGAAAACTGCCGATGGTTTGGCCGAACTGCTTGCGCTGTCGCAGATAGTCGAGCGTCCGCGTCGCCGCGCCGTCGCCGACGCCGAGCGATTCCGCCGCCGCCCCGGTCCGCGCGGCGGCGAGCAGGCGGTCGAGTGCGCGGCGACCATCGTCGACCGTGCCGACCACCGCGTTGCCATCGATTTCGACATGGTCGAAGGTCAGGCGGGCGGCGATGCTGCTGTCGGTCAGGCGGCGGGGATTGGCGGAGAGGCCGGGGGTATCGGCGGGAAGGGCGAACAGCGTCAGCCCCTCCGCATCGCGATCGCTGCCAGCGGTGCGGGCGATGACGAGGATCAGGTCGGCGACATGGCCGTGGGCGATGAACTGCTTGGTGCCGACCAGGCGAAAGCCGTTGCCCGATCGCTCGGCGCGCACTGCAACGGCATCGCCATGCTTCGCGCGTTCGTCGATCGCCAGCGCGGCAACGGTTTCGCCCGCGGCGATACGCGGCAGCCAGCGTTCGCCGGCGCTCGTCCCCGACAGCGCGGCGACGGCGGCGACCGACGTGGAGAGGAAGGGCGAGGGCGACAGGTTGCGGCCGATCTCCTCCAGCACGATGCCGGCCTCGACATGGCCGAGGCCGAGGCCGCCCGCGCTTTCGGGCACCATCATGCCGGTAAAGCCCATCTCGGCAAACTTCGCCCACAGGCCGCGATCGAAGCCGGTCGGGTCGTCGGCGTCGCGCAGCGCACGCAAATGCGCGACCGGCGCGGCTTCACCCAGAAATTCGCGGGCGGTGTCGGCCAGCATCGTCTGATCGTCGTTCAGAAACATGGGCATGGAGGGTGTTCCTGACAGTTATCGCAGCGGCAGGTCGAGGATACGACGCGCGATGATGTTGAGCTGGATTTCGGACGTACCGCCCTCGATCGAGTTCGCCTTGGTCCGCAGCCAGGCGCGCGCCGCCGCGCCGTTGTCGCTGTCGGCGCTTTCCCATTCGAGCACGTCCGATCCGCCCGATGCCATCAGCAGTTCGTGGCGCGTCTTGTTCAACTCGGTGCCGACATATTTCATCATGCTCGGCTGCGCGGGATGCGCGCGACCGGCCTTCAACTCGTCGCGGAAACGTTCCGACATGGCGGTAAACGCGCGGGCGCGGACGTCGAAGGTCGCGATGGCGGACCGCAGCATCGGGTCGGCCAAACGGCCGGCATCGTCGGTGCCGATCGTCTCGATCGCCTTCGCAATCAATGGGCCGTTGCCAGTGCCGCCCATGCCCGAAATCATCTCCCGCTCATGGCCGAGCAGATATTTGGCCACGTCCCAACCCTTGTTCAGGTCGCCGACCAGATTGGTCTTCGGCACGCGGACATCGTCGAAGAAGGTTTCGCAGAAGGGCGAGTTGCCCGAGATCAGCTTGATCGGGCGGGTGGTGATGCCAGGCGATGCCATGTCGAACAGCAGGAAGCTGATTCCACCCTGCTTGGTTGAACGGTCAGTGCGGACGAGGCAGAAGATCCAGTCGGCCTTGTCGGCGTAGCTGGTCCACACCTTTTGCCCGTTGACGATGAAGTCGTCGCCGTCGGGAACTGCGCTGGTTTGCAGCCCGGCGAGGTCGGAACCGGCGCCGGGTTCGCTATAGCCCTGACACCAGCGGATTTCGCCGCGCGCGATCTTCGGCAGATGCGCCTGCTTCTGTTCCTCGGTCCCGTATTTCAGCAGCGCGGGGCCAAGCATCGAAATGCCGAACGAATAGAGCGGATTGCGTGCGCCTATTGCCGTCATTTCTTCGCGCAATATCTTGGCCTCGGCCGGCGACAGGCCGCCGCCGCCATGGGCGGTCGTCCAGTCAGGTACCGTCCAGCCGCGCTCCGCCATCCGGTCCAGCCACAGCTTCTGATCGGGATTGGCATAGGTCGGATTGCGGCCACCCCATGTCACGTCGTTGTCGGAACGGACCGGTTCACGCATCGATGGCGGACAATTCGCCTCCAGCCATGCGCGGGTGTCGGCGCGGAACGCGGCGAGGTCGGTCACTTGTTGAACCGCCCGCCGGTCTCCGCCTTTTCGCGCAGCAGCGGCGCGACGTCGAAGCCGTGCTTTTCGAGGCCCGCGACGATCTTCTTCGCGCCCTCGATATCGGCCCAGAACATCGGCCCGCCGCGATAGGGCGGCCAGCCATAGCCATAGATCCAGACCACATCGATATCGGACGCGCGCTGCGCCTTGCCTTCCGACAGGATCTTCGCGCCTTCGTTGACGATCGGGTAGAGGGTCCGTTCGACGATCTCTTCGTCGGTGATCTCGCGCTGCGGGGTGTCGGTCTTGGTACGGAAATCATCGATGATCTCGGCGACGCGGGCGCTGTTCGATGCCTGCCGCTTGTCGTCGTAATCGTAGAAGCCCGCGCCCTTTTTCTGGCCCCAGCGACCTTCGGCGGCGAGCGCATCGCGGATATTCTCGATCCGGCTCGGATCGCGGTGCCAGCCGATATCGACGCCGGCCAGGTCGGCCATCTGGAACGGGCCCATCGGCATCCCGAACTCGACATGGACGCGGTCGACCTGTTCGGGGGTCGCGCCCTCCATCAGCAGCTTCATCGCCTCGACCTGCCGCGGTTCCAGCATCCGGTTGCCGATGAAACCGTGGCAGACGCCGGCCACCACCGCGACCTTGCGGATCTTCTTCGACAGCGCCATCGCCGTTGCCAGCACGTCGTCGGCGGTCGCGTCGCCACGCACGATTTCCAGCAGCTTCATGATGTTGGCGGGCGAGAAGAAGTGGAGGCCGAGCACGTCCTGCGGCCGCTTGGTCGCGGCGGCGATGACGTTGACGTCGAGATAGCTGGTGTTCGACGCGAGGATCGCGCCGGGTTTGCAAATGGCGTCGAGCTTGCCGAAAATGTCCTGCTTGACCGACATTTCCTCATACACCGCCTCGATCACCAGATCGACCTCGGCAAGGTCGTCCATCGACAGCGTGGGGGTCAGCAGGCCCATCGCCTGCTCGACCTGTTCGGGCTTCATTCGGCCCTTGGCGGCGGTTGCCTCGTAATTCTTGCGGATGATGCCGACGCCGCGGTCGAGCGCGTCCTGCTGCATCTCGACGATGGTGACGGGCACGCCCGCCGACAGGAAGTTCATGGCGATGCCGCCGCCCATCGTGCCCGCGCCGATCACGCCGATGCGCTGGATCGGGCGGAGCGCAATGTCGTCGGCGATGCCGTCGATCTTCGATGCCTTGCGCTCGGCGAAGAAGATGTGCCGCTGTGCCGCCGACTGGACGGAGAACATCAGCTTCATAAACTGCTGCCGCTCAAACGCGATCCCCTCGGCGAAGGGCGTCTCGCTGGCCTTCACGACGCAGGCGATGTTGGCGGCGGGGGCTTCGTAGCCACGGAAGCGGCGGGCATTGGCCTTTTCGAAGGCGGCGACTGCTTCGGGGTCGGGCGATATCGATTTTTCGGAGGTGCGGGGCAGCGGGCGGATGTCGGCGACTTCGCAGGCGAAGGCGATGGCTTCCTCCAGCAGATTGCCTTCGGTGGCGAGGCGGTCGACGATGCCGGCGTCTTTCGCCTTGCTCGCGGAAATCGGCTCCCCCTTCGCCACCAGTTCGAGCGCGACCGCAACACCGGCGAGGCGCGGCAGGCGCTGCGTGCCGCCGGCACCGGGGAGCAGGCCGAGCTTCACTTCGGGCGTGCCGAGCTTCGCGCTGGGGACGGCGATCCGGTAATGGCTGCCGATCGCGACCTCGCACCCACCGCCCAGCGCCGTGCCGTGAATCGTGGCAACGACCGGCTTGTCCGACGCCTCGATCATGTCGACCAGTTGTGGCAGCAGCGGTTCGACCGGCGGCTTGGTGAATTCGGTGATGTCGGCCCCGGCGAAGAAGGTTCTGCCGGCGCACGCGATGACGATGGCACGGACCGAATCGTCGGCCGCCGCTTCCTCGATCGCGGCCTTCAGTCCCAGCCGGACCGAAGCCGACAATGCGTTGACCGGCGGGTTGTCGGCCATCGCCACCAGGATGTCGCCATGACGTTCGGTGTGTACGGACATGTTCGGCCCTTCTCCAGCTTCTGCCATACCGGTAATTCTAAACCGGCAAGCGTTTGCCGCATTCTATTGCCTTTGCGGAATGGATAATCAATAAGAACCTGCATGGAGGCGATCGATCGGGCAAACCCGATATTCTAGGGTCGGCGAACAGGAGCGGTGTCTTGCAGGCAGGCGAAGCGACGATTTCCATCGGGGCCGACTGGCCGCGCATGTCGATTGCGCAAGTACAGGCGGTGCTGACCGCGCCGGGTGCCCCGTTCGAAATGGCGACCGAGACGATCCGGGGCGTGCCGACGCGAATCTGGAAGAACGCTCCGGCAACCCTTGCGCAACTGATTGCTTTCTCACGCAGCCACGGCGAGCGGCTGGCGACGATCCATGAGGATCAGCGGGTAACGTTCGACGCGCAGTTTCGCGCGATCGCGACGCTGGCCAGGCATTTGCAGGACAGCGGGATCGGCAAGGGCGACCGGGTCGCGCTGGCGATGCGCAACATGCCCGAATGGCCGGTCGCGTTCTTTGCGATCGTCGCGATCGGCGCGATCTGCGTGCCGCTGAACGCATGGTGGACGCCGCAGGAACTGGCGTTCGGGATCGGCGATTCGGGGGCCAAGATGCTGATCGTCGATCGGCAGCGGCACGAACGGATCGGCAACGATTATGCGGCGATGCCGGGGCTGGAAACCGTCATCGTGGCACGGGCACGCACGCCGCTGATGGCACCGGCGCGGGCGCTGGAGGCCGTGATCGGCGGTTGCGCGGACTATGCGGCGTTGCCCGACGTCGCGCTGCCCAACGTCGCAATCGCACCCGACGACGATGCGACGATCTTCTATACCAGCGGCACGACGGGCAAGCCCAAGGGCGCGCTCGGTACGCATCGCAACCTTGCGACCAACGTTTATTCCAGCGCGTATATCGCCGCGCGGGCGCAGCTTCGCCGGGGCGAGATGCCGCCGCCCGTGCCCCGGCCCAAGGTCGGGTTGCTCGTCATCCCGTTCTTTCACGTCACCGCGTGCAGCGCGTCGCTGATGGGGGCGATGGCGAGCGGAACGACGCTGGTGCTGATGCGCAAATGGGACACTGCGCAGGCGCTGGCCCTGATCGAACGCGAGCGGGTACAGGTAACCGGCGGGGTGCCGACGATCGCGTGGCAATTGCTGGAGCATCCCGACCGGGAGCGATACGACCTGTCGTCGCTGGAGATCATCCAATATGGCGGCGCGCCGTCCGCACCCGATCTGGTGCGGCGTATCCATGAAGTGTTCGGCGCGATGCCCGGCAATGGCTGGGGCATGACCGAGACGATGGCGACGGTCACCCAGCATAGCGCCGAGGACTATCTAAACCGGCCGACCAGCTGCGGTCCGCCGGTGCCGGTCGCCGATCTGAAGATCATGGCACCCGACGCGCCAATCGAATTGCCGGTGGGCGAGGTCGGCGAGTTATGGGCGCGCGGGCCGATGATCGTGAAAGGCTATTGGAACTGTCCGGAGGCGACCGCAGAGACGTTCGTCGATGGCTGGGTGCGTACCGGTGATCTGGCGCGGCTGGACGACGAAGGCTTTTGCTTCATCGTCGACCGCACCAAGGATATCATCATCCGGGGCGGCGAGAACATCTATTCGATCGAGGTCGAGGATGTGCTGTACGCGCACCCGTCGGTCACCGACGCGGCGCTGATCGGCGTGCCCGACCGGGTGCTGGGCGAAGTGCCGGTGGCGGTCGTGCATCTGTGCTCCGGTTGTTTCGCAAGCGAGAGCGAGTTGCGGGTGTTCGTGCGAGCCCGGCTGGCGGCGTTCAAGGTGCCGGTAGCGGTGCGCTTTTCCGACACGATCCTGCCGCGCAATGCGAACGGGAAGATCGTAAAGAGCGAGTTGCGCGCACTGTTCGCGGCCGGTTGAGCGAGCCAAAGGTCACGAAAGTCACACTCGAGCGCAGTTTGTCGTTATTTTGCGATTCGTTTGCAACAGTCGCTGTCACAGGCGGACCGAGCTTGCGCTGTGGAAGGGCGATCGGACGTTTCAAAGAGCGGGTCGGGTTCAGGCGGGCAGTGATTCTGTCGGACGATGCGCGGGTAGGAAAGCCGTTTCGCGCCGCTCTTCGCAAACGCGGCAAAAAATGCTACGCGCCGCGCCATGCTCAATCTGAACGGTATTACGGTGCGCCTTGGCGGGCGGACGATCCTCGACAATGCCAGTGCGGCACTGCCGCCGGGTAGCCGGGTCGGGCTGATCGGTCGCAACGGTGCCGGCAAGTCGACGCTGGTGCGCGTGATCGCCGGGCAGCTGGAACCGGACAACGGCACGGCGGAAATGCCGCGCGGGTCGCGGCTCGGCTATGTCGCGCAGGAAGCGCCCGCCGGACAGGCGACGCCGTTCGATACGGTGCTGGAAGCCGATGTCGAGCGCGCGCGGCTGATGCACGATGCCGAGACGGTGACCGATCCCGACCGGCTGGGCGATATCCACGAACGGTTGCTGGCGATCGACGCCTATGGTGCGCCGGCGCGGGCGGCGCGGATTCTGGTCGGATTGGGATTCGACGAGGAGATGCAGCAGCGGCCGCTGGAAAGCTATTCAGGTGGCTGGCGGATGCGCGTCGCGCTGGCGGCGCTGCTGTTCAGCCAGCCCGACGTGCTGCTGCTCGACGAACCGTCGAACCACCTCGATCTCGAAGCGGTGATGTGGCTGGAGGATTTCCTCAAAGGATATAAGGCGACGATCGTCGTCGTCAGCCACGAACGCGATTTCCTGAACAACGTCGTCGACCACATCCTGCACCTGCAACAGGGCAAGATCACGCTGTATCCCGGCGGCTATGACGCGTTCGAAAAGCAGCGGGCCGAACGGCTGGCGCAGATCGAATCGGCCCGGGCAAACCAGGCGACGCAGCGCGCCAAGTTGCAGGAATATGTCGCCAAGAATTCGGCGCGGGCGTCGACCGCCAAACAGGCACAGTCGCGCATGAAGATCCTCGCCAAGATGAAGCCGATCGCGGCAGTGGCCGAGGATCCCAGCCTTACCTTCGATTTTCCAGATCCCAGCGAGCTGCGCCCGCCGCTCATCACGCTCGACATGGCGAGCGTGGGGTATAGCGAGACGCCGATCCTCAAGCGGCTGAACCTGCGCATCGATCCCGAGGATCGCATCGCGCTGCTGGGGCGTAACGGCAACGGCAAGACGACGCTGGCGCGGCTGCTGGCGGCGCAGCTGGCACCGATGGACGGCGACATGAACGCCGCGGGCAAGATGAAGGTCGGATACTTCACCCAGTATCAGGTCGAGGAACTGAGCACCGACGACACGCCGCTGGAGCATATGACGCGCCAGATGAAGGGCGCGTCGCCCGCCGCGGTGCGCGCACAGCTCGGCCGGTTCGGCTTTTCGGGCGACAAGGCGATCACGCTGGTCGGCAAGCTGTCGGGCGGTGAGCGCGCGCGGCTGGCGCTGGCGCTCATCACCCGCGATGCGCCGCACATGCTGATCCTCGACGAACCGACCAACCACTTGGACGTCGATGCGCGCGAGGCGTTGGTGCAGGCGCTCAACGCCTATACCGGCTGCGTCCTGCTGGTCAGCCACGACCGGCATATGCTGGAGGCGACCGCCGACCGGCTGGTGCTGGTCGACGAGGGGACGGCGAAGGAATTCGACGGGACGATCGACGATTATATCGCGCTGATCCTCGGCAATTCGGCGAAGGAAAAGGCAAAGAAGGCCAACAAGAAGGACGACCGCAAGGCCGCCGCCGAAGCGCGCGAAAAGGCGCAGGTGCTGAAGAAGGATGCGCAGGCGATCGAACGCGATCTGGCGCGGCTGACCGAACAGCGCGACGCGCTGGATGCGGCGATGGCGGGGAGGGCAACGCCGGCGCTGGCCAAGCTGACCATGGCGCAGTTGATGAAGCGGCGCGCGAGCCTCGACACCGAGATCGAGGTGGCGGAGATGAAGTGGATGGAGGCGAACGAGGCGTTGGAGGCTTTGGCGGCGTAGCGTAAGTTGCCAAAGCGCTAAGAGCACTGCCATCAATGTTCGGTATTTGGCTGGATGACGGGAACGCGTCGGTATGGTGCGTTACATCCGTCAACAGCAACCTAAAGTATTTGCGGTTTTCTGTAGCCAAGGAGATTTTATTTGAAGCGACTGTCGCCGCTCGTATTTATTGGGGTGGTGGCACTTACCTTATTTTGGTGGGTCATGACATGGTTTTTGATCGCGTTGCAGACTGGTGTATTTTTCGGCGCTCCGTTTTCCTTTTCATACATTGTCGGAAAAACACTGCTGTGTTCCCTTCTATCGTACGTTGCTGTCGTGATCGTGCTTTTCATTCCATCTCTACGTCGAAAATAATAGCGCCTATGCGCCGAGAAGGTTGAGGGCGAGTTGCGTGACGGCTGGGTGACCGCATCCAGCAGGCGACACTGCCGCCGCCACCCGCTAAGAAACCCGCAATGTCCGACTCCTTCCTCGCCCTCGACATCCCCGAACAGCCGCAGTCGGCGCAGCCTTACCGCGTGCTCGCGCGTAAATATCGGCCGCAGACGTTCAGCCAGCTGATCGGGCAGGATGCGATGGTCACGACGCTGGGCAATGCGATCAAGCGCGGCCGTCTTGCCCATGCGTTCCTGCTGACCGGCGTGCGCGGGGTCGGCAAGACGTCGACCGCGCGGCTGATCGCCAAGGCGCTCAATTGCATCGGGCCGGATGGTCAGGGCGGACCGACGATCGATCCGTGCGGGGTGTGCGAGCCGTGCCGGGCGATCGCCGAGGGACGACATATCGACGTGATCGAGATCGACGCCGCGTCGAACAATGGTGTCGATAGCGTGCGCGAAATGACCGAGGCGGTGCGCTATGCCGCGGTGTCGGCGCGCTTCAAGATCTACATCATCGACGAAGTGCACATGATGTCGACGCCGGCGTTCAACGCGCTGCTGAAGACGCTGGAAGAGCCACCCGCGCACGTCAAATTCCTGCTGGCGACGACCGAGGTGCACAAGGTGCCGGTGACGGTCCTGTCGCGCTGCCAGCGCTTCGACCTGCGGCGAATCCCGGCGGATCTGCTAGCCAGACATTTCGCGAAGGTCGTCGAGGCGGAGGGCGTCGAGGCCGAGCCGGAGGCGCTGCAACTGATCGCGCGCGCGGCGGAAGGGTCGGCGCGCGACGGGCTGTCGATCCTCGATCAGGCGATTGCGCATGGCGGGCTGGAGGGCGAGGGCGTGCGCGCCGATGCGGTGCGGCAGATGCTGGGCCTGTCCGATCGCGGGGCGATCCGGACGTTGTTCGACCTGTTGCTGAAGGCCGATGCGGCGGGGGCGCTCAAGGCGCTGCGGGCGCAATATGATCTGGGCGTTGATCCGGCGTCGGTGCTGCGGACGCTGCTCGAAACCGTCCATGCGGTGACGATCGTCAAGGTCGGCGGGGACCGTGGGCCGGGCCAGTCGGCCGAGGAACGCGCCGCGTTCGATGCGTGGAGCGCGTTGTCGTTTCCGATGCTGCATCGGTTGTGGCAGTTGTTGCTCAAGGGCCATGAGGAGGTTTCGCGCGCCGCCCTGCCGATCGAGGCGTGCGAGATGGCGTTGCTGCGCATCGTCCATGCCTCGTCGCTGCCCGATCCGGGGACGCTAGCCAAGCAACTGGCGGCGGGGCAGGTGCCGGCGATGACGCCTGCCACGGCTCCGTCTGCGCCGGCTGCGGCGGAAGTCGCGGTCGATCCGGTGCCCGAGACGATGGAGCAGGTCGCGAACCTGTTGTCGAAACATGGCCGCCATTCGCTGGAGGCGCAGTTCCGAAATTGTGCGCGGATGATCCGGCTGGAGCCGAACCTGATCGAGCTGAGCGGATCGCGACCGCTGCCCGCCGATTTTACCCGCGATGTCGAAGTCGCGCTGAAAGGGATCACCGGCAGCCATTGGCGCGTTCTGATCGGCGAGGGGGCGGGTGCGCCCACCTTGCGCGAGCAGGAAACGGCCAAGGCGGAATCGGAGCGCGAACAGGTTTTGCATTCGCCGCTGGTACAGGCGGCACTGGCGGCGTTTCCGGACGCCACCCTCGATCATTGGCAACGCAGCGACGGGAGTATCGCGCGATGAAGAATCTCGACGACATCATGGCTATGGCGCAGAACGTGCAAAGCGAACTGACCAAGGCACAGGCGAACCTAGACACGATCGAGGTCGACGGACAATCGGGCGGCGGGCTGGTCAAGGTTCGCGCATCGGCCAAGGGGCGCATTCTGGGCGTCGACATCGACGAGTCGTTGTTGCAGGCATCGGAAAAGCAGATGCTCGAAGACCTGATCGTCGCCGCGTTCAACGATGCGCGAGCAAAGGCGGATGCGGCGAGCTCGACCGAAATGTCGAAGCTGACCAGTGGCCTGCCGTTGCCGCCGGGGTTCAAGCTGCCGTTCTGATCGATCGGAACGCTGCTGGAACAAGCGCTTCGACGGGTGGTTCTTGGGCGATCGAACTTTTGGGAGATCGTCCATGGACCAGGATCGCATCGAAACCAGCACCAACGGGGCGCCGCATACCGTGATCGTGGAACGGCGTGGATCAGGCGGCGGGCTGCTCATCGGGTTGGCCGTGTTGATCGCGGTCATCGTCGGTGCCTATTTCCTGCTGAACAACGCCAATAACGACAATGCCCGAACTGGTGCGGTCACGTCGGCGGCGAAGAGCGTGGGTTCGGCAGCGGACAAGGCCGGGGACGCGGTCGAACGAGCGACGAAGTAACGTCGGTTGTTTTTCCGTCGCTCGGGATCCTGTTGGGGGTAACGAAACCGGCAACCGGTTCAGTTGAGGCAGCGATCCAGTCGCTCGCGGCGAACGATGCCAATGCGGCGTTCGATTGTGCGGGCGTAGCGGCCGGTAAAGCCGGTCGGCGCGATGCCGGCGCGCTTTTTGGGCAGGGGCAGCACGGCGGCGATCTGCGCGGCTTCGCGGCCGGAGAGTTTCGCCGCGCCGTGTTTGAAGTAACGCTGTGCGCCGGCCTCGATGCCGTAGGTGCCGATCCCGGTTTCGGCCACGTTGAGATAGACTTCCATGATGCGCCGCTTGCCCCACAGCGCCTCGATCAACACGGTGAAATAGGCTTCCATGGCCTTGCGGAAATAGCCGCCGCCCTGCCAGAGGAACACGTTCTTCGCGGTCTGCTGACTGATCGTCGAGCCACCGCGGATGCGGCCGCCCTGTGCATTGCGGCGGGCGGCGTTGGCGATGGCGGCATAATCGAACCCGTTATGACCGCAGAAGCGGCTGTCTTCGGCGGCGATCACCGCGCGGGGCATATCGGGGTCAATGCTCGACAGGCTGCGCCATGATTTGGTGACGCCGTGTCCGGTCGGCACGTCACCGAGCATGGTCAGCGTGATCGGCGGTGGGACGAAGCGCAGCAGCAGCACCCACAGCACCGATAATAGGATGAAGCCGAGCAGGGCCTTGATCGCCCAGCCGGTGAGGCGTCGGCCTACGCCGCGAGGGGCTGTAGCGGGTTTGGGGCGGGAGCGTTGGGTGGTGCGGGCGGCCATGGTGGCTCGCTACGATGGTGCGGCGGGGTTGGGCAAGGGGACGGGCGGTCTTCTGTTGTCGAAGGGGGCGTTATGCGATTGCGGGGTGATCTTGTATTTCGCGGCGGGATCGTCGCAGCTGATGCACCAGTCTTCGCCGCCGCGACGTTTGGGGCGGCCGAGCGTGACGTGTGCGTTGTGGCATGAGCCGTTGATGGCATGGGTTATGGATCCCGGCCTTCGCCGGGATGACGATTGGGGGTGCCGGAATGACGATTGGGGGCGCTGCGATGACGATTGGGGGTTGGGGCAGGGATGACGAGTAGGGGGACGGTTTGGCTCGCCCCCCCCCCTGTCGCGTCAGACTGCGGCCAGCATCCGGCGATCACCGGCGAGGCGCATCATCGCCTTTTGCAGTTTCTCAAAAGCGCGGACTTCGATCTGGCGGACGCGTTCGCGGCTGACACCGTATACCTGGCTCAGCTCTTCCAACGTCTTGGGATCGTCGGTCAGGCGGCGTTCGGTCAGGATGTGCTTTTCGCGGTCGTTGAGGTCGTCCATCGCCTCGACCAGCATACCGTGGCGGACATCGGCCTCCTGCGCCTCTGCGACGACCGAGTCCTGCAAGGGGCCGTCATCGGCCAGCCAGTCCTGCCACTGGCTTTCGCCATCCTCGCGCATGGGGACGTTGAGCGAAGTGTCGCCGCCCATCGCCATGCGGCGGTTCATCGACGTTACCTCGTCCTCGGTCACGCCGAGATCGGTCGCGATCTTGGCAAGATGCTCGGGGCTGAGATCGCCGTCCTCGAATGCGTCGAGCTTCGACTTCATCCGGCGCAGGTTGAAGAACAGTTTCTTCTGCGCGGCGGTGGTGCCCATCTTCACGAGGCTCCACGACCGCAGGATGAATTCCTGGATCGACGCGCGGATCCACCACATCGCATAGGTGGCGAGGCGGAAACCGCGATCGGGTTCGAATTTCTTCACACCCTGCATCAGCCCGATATTCCCTTCGGAAATCAGTTCGCTGACGGGGAGGCCATAGCCGCGATAGCCCATCGCGATCTTGGCGACGAGACGCAGGTGCGAGGTGACGAGCTGCGCCGCCGCTTCCGGATCGCCATGTTCCTGAAACCGTTTGGCGAGCATATATTCCTGCTCGGGCGCGAGGATCGGAAATTTGCGAATTTCGGAAAGATAGCGGTTGAGGCTCGCCTCGCCGCCGAGCGCCGGGATCGTCGCCGGGACGTTGCTGCCAGTTGCCATCGTCAAAACTCCCTTTGTCGTGGGCCACGCCGCATTGCGGCATCACCGTAATCTATACGTGAAGATGATCCAACAGTTCCTGCATGTCTGCCGGAACGTCGCTATCGAACGCCAAAGCGTTGCTTGTCACGGGATGGATGAACCCCAGGGTTGCCGCGTGCAACGCCTGTCGCCGGAAATCGAGCCGTTCGAGTTCGGCGCGCAACGCCGGCCGCCGCCCCGCATAGACCGGGTCGCCGAGCAGGGGATGGCCGATCGACGCCATATGCACCCGCACCTGATGCGTGCGGCCCGTTTCCAGCCGGCATTCGATCAACGACGCGTCGCGCAACTGGCGCAGCTTGCGCCAATGAGTCACCGCATGCTTGGCGAGGGGGGAGCGGACGATCGCCATCTTCTTGCGATCATTGGGGGATCGCGCGAGCGGCGCGTCGACGGTGCCCGCCGACGTCAGCACCCGTCCCGCCGCGATCGCCAGATAGCGGCGGTCGATGCTGTGATCCTTGAACTGCCGTGCCAGCCCCTCATGCGCGACGTCGTTCTTGGCGACGACCAGCAGTCCGGACGTATCCTTGTCGATGCGGTGGACGATGCCGGGCCGCGCGACGCCGCCGATGCCGGACAGATTGCCCGCGCAATGATGCAGCAGCGCGTTGACCAATGTTCCGTCGAGATTGCCGGCGGCCGGATGCACGACCAGCCCGGCGGGTTTGTCGATGACGATCAGATGGTCGTCCTCATAGGCGACGACCAACGGAATATCCTGCGCCACCGTATCGAGGGGGACCGCCGCCGGGAGGGTGATGACGAACTGCTGTCCCGCTGCAACCTTGCGCTTGCCATCGGAGACCGGACCGTCGGGACCGGCGACATGGCCCGCCGCCATCAGCGCCTTGACCCGTTCGCGCGACAGATCGGGCACGACCTCGGCCAGCGCCTTGTCGATCCGAAGCCCGTGCGCGGCATCGGTGATGCGCGCCTCTATCGTGGAAACCCCCCGGTCCATTGCCTACAAAGATGGGCATGAGGCCAAGTTTTACAAGCGAAACGATCCAGCGGTTGCTGATCGAGGCGGCGGCGAACCGGCATGAAATCTGCGGATTGCTGCGGGGCACGAGCGTTGCGATCGAGGCGGCCGAACCGGCCCGCAACGTCGCCGCCGATCCGGCACGCCATTTCGAGATCGATCCTGCGACCCTGCTCAAGGCCTATCGCGATGCCCGACAGGGCGGGGCGGCGGTGCTCGGCTGGTATCATTCGCATCCGGTCGGCAGCGCCGATCCGTCGCCGACCGATGCGGCGCAGGCGGCAGCGGACGGGCGGTTGTGGCTGATCCTCGGACGCGGTACCGCCCGGCTGTGGCGGGCGGTCGCGAACGGTGAACGCCATGGCCGATTCGACCCGGTTTCCTTCGATGTCCGCCATGCCGGCCACGTTGAAAAAAATTGCGGGGCGGTGCACATGGACGCCAGCAGCCGGACGATGACGTTCGTCGCTGCACAGGGATCGCCGCTTTGAACATCAGCCCAGCCGACTTCGCCAGCCTGATGTGTTCGCGATTGTGCCATGACCTGCTCAGCCCGGTCGGCGCGCTCAACAACGGCCTCGAACTGCTGGCCGACGAGACCGATCCCGACATGCGTGCCCGCTGTCTCGAACTGCTGACCGACAGCGCGCGGGCATCGGCGAACAAGCTGAAATTCTTCCGCCTCGCCTTTGGCGCCGCCGGCGGCTTCGGCGATTCGATCGACACGCGGGAGGCGCGGGCGGCGCTGGAAGGATTGTTCGGCGATCATCACAAGGTGAAGCTCGGCTGGATGGTCGAGGCACCGTCGCTGCCCAAGCCGGCGGTGAAGGTGTTGCTGAACCTCGCGCTGATCGCGGGCGACGCGCTGGTGCGCGGCGGGCAGCTGGATGTCGGGGCGGAGGTCACCGCGACCGGCATCGATATCGCGGTGCGCGGTGACGGGCCACGGATCGTGCTCGACGCCGAGCTGCGCGGCGCGTTGCTGGGCGATGCGGCGATGATGACGCCGCGTGCGGCGGCGGCGTGTCTGGCGCGCGAGTTGGTCGAGCAGGGCGGCGGGACGTTGCAGGTATCGCCTACCGATTCGCCGGTGCTGCTGTTCGGAGCTTCGTTCGCAGGCCGATAGAGTTCGGATGCCGCGCGGGTTTCGACACCCCGCGTGTATTCGGGAGGCTAGACCACCCGATCCGTACCGCCATCGCTTCACTAACGGCTTCTTAACCTGCCTGCCGCCATGGTCGTGTCCATAACCGGGCGGGGCCGCATGGACGATCTGTTACAGGAATTCATTGCCGAGACCCGCGAGACGCTGGAAGCGTTGTCGTCGGAGATCGTCGCATGGGAAGCCGCGCCCGACGATCGCGCCCGGCTGGACGCCATTTTCCGCTTCGTCCACACGGTGAAGGGCAGCTGCGGCTTCCTCGATCTGCCGCGCCTGTCGCGCCTCAGCCATGCCGCCGAGGATGCGCTGTGCGGGGTGCGCGACGGCAAGCGACGACCCGATAGCGGGCTGGTCGATGCGGTGCTGGCGATCGTCGACCGGATCGGCGAACTGGTGGAGGCGATCGATGCCGGATTGCCGCTGACCGATGAGGGCGAGGACGAGCTGATCGCCGCGCTTTCGCCGAAAATTGGCAACCCGACAGCAGCGGCGACGCCGGTGGCGGCAGCGGCGATGGCGGCGGGGCGGGCGCCGCTGCGCAGCGTGCGGCTGAACGTCGATCTGCTCGACCGGATGATGAGCGGCATGTCGGACATGGTGCTGGTCCGCAACGAACTGGTCCGGCGGTTGCGCGATATCGCGCTCGACCCCGCGGTCGAGGCGGCGCTGGACCGGCTGTCGAGTTCGGTGGCGGATATGCGTGACGCGGTGACGCGGACGCGAATGCAGAAGATCGAAACGCTCTTCTCGCCCTTGCCGCGCATCGTGCGCGATACGGCGGCGGCGGTGGGCAAGGCGGTGATGCTGACCGTCGATGGCAGCGACGTCGAGCTGGACCGCGAGATGATCGAGGTCATGCGCGACCCGCTGGTCCATATCGTGCGCAATGCCATCGACCATGGCATCGAACAGCCCGCCGAGCGCCGCGCGATCGGCAAGCGCGAAAGCGGACGGCTGCATATCTCCGCACGGCAATCGGGCAACCAGATCGTCATCGAGGTCATCGACGACGGTCGCGGCATCGATACCGAACGGCTGATGGCGAAACTGGCGGCGAGCGGGCAGAGGAGCGAGGCCGAACTGCGCAAGCTGACCGATCGGCAGCGGTGCGAACTGGTCTTTGCGCCGGGCCTGTCGTCGCGCGATACCGCAACCGAGATTTCGGGGCGCGGCGTCGGAATGGACGTGGTGCGCGCCGCGATCGACCAGATCGGTGGACGGATCACGCTGGACAACAAGCCGGGGCGGGGGCTGCGGATCGCGGTACAGGTACCGCTGACGCTATCGATCGTGTCGACAATCGTGGTGCGCGCCGGCAGCCATCGCTTCGCCGTTTCGCGCCAGACGATCGGCGAGATCGTCAACGAACGCGCCGCCAATATCCGCGTCGACCAGCTGGGCGACAACCGGATCGCCCGCATCCGCGACCGGCGTATCCCGGTCGTCGACCTGTGCGACGTGATCGGCGTCGCGACCGAGACGCCCGCCGCGCCCAAGATGCTGGTGGTAGTGACGATCGGTGCAGGCGACTTCGCGATCGCGGTCGACGAAGTGCTCGATACCGAGGAACTGGTGGTCAAGCCCGCCGCGCCGGCGGTGATGGCGACGGGGCTGTATGCCGGGCAGACGCTGCCCGACACCGGGCGGCCGATGCTGATGCTCGATTGCGCCGGGGTGGCGCAGGCGGCGGGGCTGAGCTTTGCCGACGCCATGGATCTGGAGATCGAGGCGGAGGAGGCGGCAGAGGTCGACGACCGGGTTACCGCGCTGCTGTTCAACGATCTGGACGGGCGGCAACGGGTCATCCCGCTGGCGGTGATCGACCGGATCGAACGTATCCGCGCCGGATCGCTCCAGCAAAGTGCCGGGCGCATCCGGCTGGCGATCGACGGGCGGATAATTCCGGCAGAGGCGAGCGATCCGGTGGCGATCGACCGGGTGACGACCGTACTGCGCCTGACCGACGGGGTGATGGAGGTCGCCTATGCGATCGTCGATGCCGTCGACATTGTCATGCTGCCCGAACTGGCCCCGGTCGGCGACGTACCGGGGCCGATCGCCGGGATCGTGCTGCTGGACGGCGAGCAGATCGAGCAGGTCGATCCGCTCTGGCTGTTCGAACGCCATGCGCGTGACGCCGCGTCGGCGCTGATCACGCAGAGCCGGCCGACCTGCCTGTTGGCGGATGGCGGCAGCGGATGGATGCGGGCGTTCCTGCGGCCGATGCTGGAGCAGGCCGGATATCAGATCGTCGAGCGGGTCGATGCGGGCGAGCGGCCGACGCTGGTGCTGGCGCAAGCCGATGTCGCGGTACCGGCCCCCGCCGCCGACGTGCCGGTGGTGCGGCTGCGCGCGTCGCCGGCCGATATCGGCGATGGCAGCATCTATCGATACGACCGCGAAGGCGTGCTGCGCGCGCTGCGCATGGCGGCGGGAGGTCGGGCGTGAGTGAATTGTTTCTGCTGGCCACGATCGTCGGACAGGATGTCGCCATCCGGTCCGACCATGTCGAATCGGTGGTCGATATCGGCGAGATCACGCCGGTCGCGCGCACGGCACCCGCGGTGCGGGGACTGGCGGCGCTGCGCAGCCGGGTGGTGACGGTGATCGATACCGCCATCGTGATCGACCCCGTGCCGCCCCCGGCGAGCCGGCGACGCGCGGTGGTGACACAGGTCGACGGGCATCATTACGCGTTGCTGGTCGATACGCTGGACGATGCGCATCGTTTCGTGCCGAAACCCCTGTCCGCCGGGCTGTTGCCGGGCGCGGCATGGGCGGCGATCGCCAGCGGCCTGATCGATCAAGACGGGCGCGCCGTCCTGATCCTCGACCTGCCCGCCATCGTCGCCCGTGCGGCCGATGCGGGCCGCGTGGCCGCATGAGCATTAACGCGGTGGTTACGAGCGCGGGCTACACCCGGGCGTATCAAGATGGGGTATCGTGATGAAGAATTGCCTGGTCGTCGATGATTCGAAGGTGATCCGCAAGGTCGCCCGGCACATTCTCGAAACGCTCCAGTTCGAGGTGCGCGAGGCAGGGGACGGCCGCGAGGCGCTCGATCAATGCGCAAAGGCGCAGCCCGACGTGATCCTGCTCGACTGGAACATGCCGGTGATGAGCGGCATGGATTTCCTGCGCGCGCTGCGGCAGAGCGAGGGCGGCATGCAGCCCAAGGTCGTATTTTGCACGACCGAGAACGGCATGGCCTATATCCGCGCCGCGATCGAGGCCGGGGCCGACGAATATGTGATGAAGCCGTTCGATCGCGAGACGCTGGAAAGCAAGCTGCAGATCGTCGGCGTCGCCTGATCCGATCCGAATACAGCCCGTGAATGCGCCGTTCACCCCAATTGCCGCAGCCGACGGAACGGCCGTCAGGGTCCTGATCGTCGACGATTCGGCGGTCACCCGGGCCGTGCTGGCCCGGATCGTCGAAGCGATGCCCGGCCACCGGGTCGTCGCCGCGGTCGGGGGCATCGCGCAGGCGACCGGCAGCCTGTCAGGACAGTCCGTCGACCTGATCCTTCTCGACATCAACCTGCCCGGCATCGACGGTCTGTCGGGCCTGCCTGATCTGATGGCGGCGGCACCGGGGGTGCGGGTCATCGTCCTGTCAGGTGACTGCGCCGACGGGTCGCCGACCGCATGCCACGCGCTATCGCTGGGTGCGGCGGCGACGCTGGCCAAGCCCGAATCGTCCCCGCTGGCCGGCGGGTTCGGGACGAGGCTGGCGACGCTGATCGAACGGGTGATGCGGACGGTGCCGCGTGGGGCCGGAACCGGCACCGCCGGCCGCAGCGATGTTTTCGATGTCATTGCGATCGGCGCGTCGACGGGCGGCATTCACGCGCTGGCGCCGTTGCTGGCGGCGATCCCGCCCGATTTCGACATACCGATCCTGGTCACCCAGCACCTGCCGGGGACGTTCACCGACTATTTTGCTCAGCAACTGGCGGGGCTGGCGCGACGTCCGGTCGATGTCGCGCGCGACAGTTTGCGCATCCAGCGCGGGCGGCTGATCGTGGCGCCCGGCGACGCGCATATCCGGGTGGTGCCGACCAGCGAAGGTGCCGCGACCCGGCTCGACCGGTCACCGTCCATCAGCGGATGTACGCCATCGGTCGATCCGATGTTCGATTCCGTGGCGCAGGTATATGGCGCGCGGGCGCTGGGGATCGTCCTGTCGGGGATGGGCCGCGACGGCGCGCGGGGTGCTGCCAATATCCGGGCGGCAGGGGGCATCGTCGCGGTGCAGGATCAGGCGAGTTCGGTCGTATGGGGCATGCCGGGGGCGGTGGCAGAGGCGGGGCTGGCCAACACGATCGGTACGCCGGCACAACTGGGGGCGCTCGTCGCGCGCCGGCGGCGGCCGGCATGACCGTGCAGCGTCCTGCCGGTCCGCTCGGCCCCGCCGCCAACACGATCGTCGCGCTGCTCGAACAGCGGACCGGGCAGCAGCTCGACGCCGGGCGCGCATGGCGGATCGACAGCGCGTTGCAGCCGATGCTGCGGGAGCGCGGTTTGGCCACGCTCGACGAACTGGTGGCGCGGATCAACGGCCGGGGTTCGAACGAGGGCGGGCTGGCCGATCTGGTCGTCGACGCGCTGCTCAATCAGGAAACGTCCTTCTTTCGTGACGCGGCGACGCTCGATACGGTCGTGCAGGCGGCGATCGACATGGTCGCCGAGGCGCCGCGCCGGTTGCGGGTCTGGTCGGCGGCGTGTTCGACCGGCCAGGAACCGTTGTCGATGGCGATGCTGTTCGCCGAGGCGAGCGAGCGGACCGGAATGCAGCTGCCGGAAATCCGGGCGACCGACATTTCGCTGCGCGCGCTGATGCGCGCGCGCGAGGCCCGCTATACCCAGTTCGAAATTCAGCGCGGGCTGCCGATCCGGCGGATGATGCAGTGGTTCGAACCGCGCGACGATTTGTGGGAGGCGAAGGCCGAGCTGCGGTTCCGCCTGCTGTACGGGCAGCAGAACCTGATCGCCGATCCGATGCCGGGGGGCAAGTTCGACATCGTGCTGTGTCGCAACGTGCTCATGTATCTGTCGCCGGCGATGCGGGGACAGGTGCTCAACCGGATCGCCGGCGTCATCCGCCCCGGCGGGCTGCTGGTGCTGGGCGCGGGTGAGACGGTCATCGGCCATACCGACGCGCTGGTGCCGTCGGAGCGCTATCGCGGACTGTACCGGCCGGCGGCGCACTGACCTTGCCTTTCCCTGCGTCCCGCCGCAATCGGGACGCAGTGGGGTGAGGGGAAAGAGTCGCGTGCAGATGATCGAGACGCCGTCGCCGAACTTCGGCGAACGTTTGCTGCCCGTCACCATGCTGGTGCTGCATTATACGGGCATGACCGACGCGGCGTCCGCGATCGCAAGGCTGACCGATCCGCGGGCCGAGGTGTCGGCGCATTATGTCATCGACGAAGTCGGCACGATCCACCGACTGGTCGCCGAGGACAAGCGCGCGTGGCATGCCGGCAAGTCGCACTGGCGCGGGGTCACCGACGTCAACAGCGCGTCGATCGGCATCGAACTGGTCAATCCCGGACACGAATTCGGCTATCGCGATTTCCCCGAAGCGCAGATCGACGCGCTGATCCCGCTGGTCCACGATATCAAGGACCGGCATCAGATCACGCGCGGCAATGTCGTCGGCCATTCGGATATCGCTCCGGCGCGCAAGCAGGACCCGGGCGAGTTGTTCCCGTGGAACCGACTGGCGCGGCTGCGCCTCGCGCTGCCCCGGCCGACCCGCAACCTGATGGACCCGGGATGGAGCGATGCCGGGTTCCTGCTGGCACTCGAACGCTTCGGATATGACGTGTCCGACCGGCATGCGGCGATAACCGCGTTCCAGCGGCGTTTCCGGCCCGAAATGATCGACGGCATCGCCGATGGCGAATGCCGGATGCTGTTGCTGGCGCTGTTGCTGCCCAAGCCGCAAGGCGACGATTGAACCGGCGCGCTCCGTCCGCTAGGGGCGGGAGCGTCAGAGGGTCAGGCGGCCGCGTCACGCGCAAGCGTGCCGAGGAAAGTCCGGGCTCCACGGAAACGACGGTGCCGGGTAACGCCCGGCGGGCTTTCGGCTTCGGCCGGGGGTTCAGGGACAGTGCCACAGAGAGCAGACGGCCTTTGGCTTCGGCCGGGTTACGGTGAAAGGGTGCGGTAAGAGCGCACCGCGCGGCTGGTAACAGCAGCGGCATGGCAAACCCCACCGGGAGCAAGACCGAATAGGGGCGGCATGAAGGGCGCAAGCGCTTCGGGGCATGTTCCGGCCCGCTGCCCGGGTTGGTTGCTAGAGATGGCGCGCAAGCGTCGTCCAAGAGGAATGGTCGCCTATCCTGTTTCATGCAGGTGGACAGAACCCGGCTTACAGACCCTCTGACATTCGCGCGCGGCAATGGGTTGCGTGGGGCGCACGGCGGCTTATTTCGAAGACAATGGCAAGATATACGCGATCGAACGACTGGGGTTTTCCCCGCTGGCGGGGGTACACCGAGGGCCGCGAGGCGCAGACGGTGAAACTGTGCGATCGCCATGGCTGCACCGAACCCGGCAAATGCCCCGCGCCCAAATCGCCCAGCAGCCCCGATCGCTGGTATTTCTGCGAAGCGCACGCAGCCGAATATAACAAGGGCTGGAACTACTTCGAAGGGCTGAACGAGGAAGAGGCCAAGGCGCGGGAAGCGGACGAGCGCCGTACCGCCAACGGCTATGCGGCATCGGCATCGAATGCCTGGGCCGGGTCGGGCGACGGCACGCGTTCGCGCGACGAAATGCGCGCGCTCGACGTCCTCGAATGCGATCCGGACGCCGATTTCGATACGATCCGGCTGGCATGGCGCAAGCTGGCCAAGGTGAACCATCCCGATGTCCGCCCCGGCGACGCCGATGCGTCAAAGAAATTCCACGCGATCCAGGCGGCCTATGACGTGCTGCGGACGGCGGAAGAACGGCGGAACTGGAAACCGGCGTGAGGACCCCCGTGTGAGAACCGCCGTCCGGTCGCGCTGGGACAAGGCCGTGCTGGTCTGCGCCAAATGTTCGAAAAAGCTGGACGGCGGGTTCGGTGAGTCGGGCAAGCCGCTGGCCAAGGCGTTGCGCAAGCATCTGAAGCTGAAGAACGGCCCGAAGTCGCGAGCGGGCGTGGTCGAGGTGAAGTGCCTCGACGTGTGTCCCAAGGGCGCGGTGGTCGTTGTCGACAGCGAACGGCCGGGGGACTGGCTGCTGGTGCGGCCGGGCGATGATCTGGACGCGGTGGCGGCTCGGTTAGGGCTCGATCAGGGCGCCTGAGTCGCTCGGGCCGTATTCGGAGAACAGCGCGAGGATCGCCTCGTTCATGTTCACCTCGTCGCGCCGTTCCTTGACCGGACATTCGCCGATCCGGGTGGCGCTGACCTGCCAGCGATAGCCGACCTGTCTCGCGGGGTTCCAGCCCGCGCCCCCGCCACGTTCCGGGCCGTCCTGATCCTGTTCGACGACATAGTTCAGCGTCAGCTGTCGTTTATCGTAGCGACCGGTCATTTCCAGCCGGCGCTGGGTCCGGGCATTGATGCACGAGCGCGACGCATCGATGCGGCCGTGGGCCATCTTCGTCCGCAGCCGCCCGCACTGCGCCCCGGCGAGAAGGCCGGTCATCATGTTGCCTTCCCCCGCAGCGCGCCGCAGCGTGGCTTCGATCGTGCCGTCGGGCAGGCACTGGGTAAACCGTACCGGGCGCGCGCCGCCGCCGCCGACGAGGGCGAGCGTCGCGCTGCGCCGGAACTGCCACAGGCCGCCACGCAGCGAGGGGATATTACCCACCACGACGATATCGGCCGGCGCACCGCGGACGACGATATCCGACCCCCCGCTGTTCGACATCGGCGGAGTGCTTTGCGCTACCGGCGGCAGGTCTGGGGGCGGCGGCGCAGCGGCCACGTCAACCGGCGCAGGTGTGGCTTCGACCAGCTGGTCGATCCGGCCGGCGACACAGGCTTGCGTTTCCTTCGCCTCGCGATTGCCCTCGCGAACGCAGGCCTTCACGATCGCGCACATGATCCGGTCGATGCGGGGATCGCCACTCGATACCTCGGCTTCGCATTTCGTCACCCATTGCCCGCGCGTCGTATAGTTCAGCCGCACCTTGCGTAGCTTGCGTGCGATGACGACGATCTCGTCATCGGCGGTCGCGTCGGGCGGAGCAGGGGTCTGTCCGGGCAAGGGTACGGCGACCAGTCCGGCGAACAGCAGCGGGTTTATCCATCGCACGTGCTTCATGCCAACCGCGCTCCCCCCGGACCTGCCGGTTCTGTCGGCGTTCGGCGCGATGCTAACGAAAGGCGGCACCGGCCGCCAGTGGCGTCACGCCAACCGCGCCGCCGTTTCGCGGATCAGCGCGATCATGTTCGGTATCCCCTGCGTCCGGTTCGAACTCAACTGGTTGCGCAGGTCGAACGGGGCGAGGGTCGCGTCGATATCGGTGGACAGGATCGTCGGTGCTTCGCGGTCCTGCACGGTCGCCAGCACCAGTGCGATGATCCCCTTGGTGATCGCAGCGTTGCTGTCGGCGAGGAAGTGGAGCGTGCCGTCGGCCTGTTGCTGCGGATATACCCAGACCGATGCCGAACAACCGCGCACCAGCGTCGCATCGGTCTTGAGGGGATCGGGCATCGGCTCCAGTTGCCGGCCCAGGTCGATCAGCAACCGGTAGCGGTCGTCGCCGTCGAGGAATTCATATTCTTCGCGGATATCGTCGATGCTCTGCATGACGCCGCTATAGGCATTCGACGTCAGAGTTCCACCCCGGCGGCGATCGCTTCGAGCTTGCGGATGCGTTCCTTGAGGTCGGCGATCTCGATCCGGGTGCCGACATTGGGGGCGGGCTGGGTCATCGGTTTGTCGCCAAGCCGTTGCTGTTGCAGCGCCAGCCAGCCGCGCCAGCCCGACAGCATCGTGACCGATACGATCGCGACGGCGGCAAGGGTGGTGGCGGCGAGTGCGAGGGTAAAAGTAAGGTTCATCGGACTGCCCTTCTCGTCGGGTTTGTCAGTTGAGCGGTTTGTCGCGGAGGCGTTCGATCTCGTCGGACAGGTCGACACCGCGGTCGGTGATGATCCGTTCGAGGACGCGGACACGCTGTTCCAGCCGTTCGGTCTGCGCGGCATATTGCGCGGCCTTTTCGGCGGACTCGGTGCCGCGGATTTCGAGTTCGCGTTCCTTCAGCGCCATCCAGGGTTTGAAGACGTGGTTGGCGAGGATCGCGATGACCGGGATCGACACGCCGAGAATGGGAATCCAGAGCGGGCTCATGGTCGTTCCTTTCAGTTCGTCCGGCCGCGCAACAACTCGATCTCGCGGTCGAGCCCATGCGAACTGTCGGTCACGATCCGCTCGACATTGGCGAGGCGGTCCTTGATCGACCCCAGCTCGGCCTTCAGTCGGGCGTTTTCCTGGCTCAGCAGCTTCACCCGCTCGACCGTTTCGTCGTCGCGCTTCGGGTAGATCGCCTGTCCCCATGCACCGTCGAGGGGGTAGCCGTTCTTGACGCGAAGCCAGGTGGTGAAGATCCAGCCGCCGATGGCAGAGAGGCCGACGACAGCGGCGATTACGATGAGCATTGTGGGAGGCATGATCGATACTCCTGATCGGTTCAGCGCAGCGCGTCGATTTCGCGCGCGGTGCGGGTGGCAGGATCGGTGGCGATGCGTTCGAGAACGGCGATGCGCTCTTCGAGGCGCAGGACCTTGCCCTGCAACTGTTCGTTCTGCTGCGCCATCAGCTGCGCCTGCCGGATCGCGTCGATCTGTTCATGGCGGCGCCTGCCCTTGCGTTTGCCGTCGCATCCTTCGTCGTCCAGCGGATAACCGTGCTTCGCACGGATCGCGGTCTTGACGATGCTCGCTGCCATGACGATCGCGATGATCGCCAGCACGAACCCCGGTCCACCCCAATTCATCGTCTCTCTCCCTCATCGGCCCCGGCGGGGATCGGTTCAGCGCAGGCTGTCGATCTCGTCCGCCAGACGGGTGTTGCGGCTGGTATAGTACATTTCGATATCGGCGAGGCGACGGTCGATGTCGCGGAACGTCGATCGCATTTCCGACGCGGTGCGGGTCGGGTTCGACCGTACGCCCTGCCAGAATTTCTCGTCCTCGCGGCTTTCGTACAGGCCGACCGGCTTTTTCTGCGCCATCCAGGCGATCATGAAATAGGCGATCACTGTCCAGGGGAAGCCACCGGCCAGCGTCAGCAACACCGTGCCGATGCGGATCCACATGACCTCGACACCGGTGTAGTCGGCGATGCCGGCGCACACGCCCGACACCTTGCCATTCGCTTTGTCGACATAGAATTTGGTGCGTGCGCTGGACATCAGAGCCTCCGGTTAAAGTCGTTGTCGCGATAATCGCGGGTGGGCAGGTCGCGGTCGGCGGGGCGGAAGTCCGGATGATCGGCGGCGATGATCCGCTCGATCGTCTGGAGCCGCTCCTCGAGCCGGCGGGCGGTGAGGTGCATGTCGTCGAGCAGTCGCTCGTCCTCGTTGGTCAGCGACGGCGACTGTTTCCACTTGGTGATATAGTGGAGGATCAGCCACGGCAGTCCGATGAAGAGGACGCCGAGCGGCACGGCGATGCCGAAGAAATCCTCCACGCTCAGCCCTCCCGGTTGAGCCGCGCCTTCAGCGCGGCAAGTTCGGCATCGATCTTGTCGGACGACCGCAGTTCGGCGATCTCTTCCTCAAGGCTCTTGCCCGGCTGGCCCATGCCGG
The DNA here is from genome assembly GCF_001421965.1 of Sphingomonas sp. Leaf67. Taxonomy (GTDB): domain Bacteria; phylum Pseudomonadota; class Alphaproteobacteria; order Sphingomonadales; family Sphingomonadaceae; genus Sphingomonas. The sequence continues at coordinate 269,469 of NZ_LMLP01000001.1, read as the reverse complement.
CGGCGTCGGCGCGACCTTCGGCCAGATCGGCACGGCGTTCCAGCACGTCGAAGCGGCTGAAGGCGTCGGCGGTCTTGCTGCCGGCATACATCTCGCGCAGCTTGGTGCGGTTGTTGGCGGTTTCCATCCGCGTCTGGATGGCGCTCTGCCGGGTCCGCGCCTCGCGCAGCTTGCTCTGGAGCTTGGCGATATCGACTTCCGAAGCGCGCAGCGCGTCGTCGAGCACGACGATCTCGCTGTTGAGCTGTTCGGCCATGTCGACCGCCTTCTGTCGTTCGACCAGTGCTGCCTTGGCCAGATCCTCGCGGTCCTTGCTCAGCGCCAGTTCGGCCTTTTCGGTCCAGTTTTCCTGCAGCTTGTCCAGCTTGCCGATATGGCGGCGCATTTCCTTCTGGTCGGCGATGGTGCGCGCGGCAGAGGCGCGGACCTCGACCAGCGTTTCCTCCATTTCAAGGATGATCATGCGGATCATCTTCGCCGGATCCTCGGCCTTGTCGAGCAGGTCGGTGACGTTGGCGGCGATGATGTCGCGGGTGCGGGAGAAAATACCCATCGGTTACTCCTGAAGAATTCTCGGGTGGCCGGGACGGAACGGGGCAGAACCGCCCCGGCCTGCCACCTTACGCGATTAGCGCGGTGGCATGGGTGGCGGCGGTCGGACCGGTCGTGGTCGTCGCGCCAAGGACGAACAGGCTCACCAGCAGCGCGGCGGCCATGCTGGCGACCGATTGCGAGAGCGAGAGGTTCGATTGGTTGCGCATGAGGAAAACTCCCTGAAGCCTTGTGTTCTGCGCCCTATGTCGGGCTTGCTAACTACCTTGCAGGAGCCGTGCCAATTTCGAAAACGACGGACTTACGTCACTTTCCGGAGATTGGGTGTCCTCTGGCATTTGGCCTCTTGCGAATTATTGGGAAAATACGCCACATGATCGGCATGGAGCGCGCAACCCAGGTCGTCGGCCAGTCCGGTCCGTTTTTAGATGCCCTCGAACGGGCCAGCCGGGCCGCCGCGCTCGATCGCCCGGTGCTGGTGATCGGCGAACGGGGGACCGGCAAGGAGTTGGTGGCCGAGAGGCTCCACCGCCTGTCGGCGCGCTGGGATCAACCGTTGGTGGTGATGAACTGCGCCGCGCTCCCCGAGACGCTGATCGAGGCCGAATTGTTCGGGCACGAGGCGGGCGCGTTCACCGGCGCGACCAAGGCACGGACGGGGCGATTCGAGGAAGCCGATGGCGGCACGCTGTTCCTCGACGAACTGGGCACGTTGTCGATGGGCGCGCAGGAGCGGCTGTTGCGCGCGGTCGAATATGGCGAGGTGACCCGGATCGGATCATCGCGGCCGATCCGGGTCGATGTCCGCATCGTTGCCGCGACCAACGAACATCTGCCCGACCGGGTCGATTGCGGGACGTTCCGCGCCGATCTGCTCGACCGGTTGAGTTTCGAGGTGGTGACGCTGCCCCCGCTACGCGCGCGGCCGGGGGATATCATGGTACTGGCCGATTTCTTCGGGCGGCGCATGGCGGCGGAAATCGGGCGCGACGAATGGGTCGGGTTCGGCCCTAACGCTGTCGATCAACTGATGGAGCATCGCTGGCCGGGCAATGTCCGCGAGTTGCGCAACGCAGTCGAACGCTCGGTCTATCGCTGGGAACGGCCGGGGGCGATCGATCTGATCGAGGTCGATCCGTTCGCCTCGCCCTTCCGCCCGCGGGGCGGCGCTGCCCCGGCGGCTGGTGCTGCCGCTCCGGTCGCGGGTGCCCCGATGGCCGAACCGGCTGCTCCGGACGATTGCGGCGAGGATTTCAAGACGCGGGTCAACCGGTTCGAACGGCAGTTGTTGACGCGGGCGATGGCGGAGGCGCGCTACAACCAGCGGAACTGCGCCGACGCGATCGGCCTGACCTATGACCAGTTGCGCCACGCGCTGAAGCGACACGGTATGCTCGGGCAGGGCGGCTGACCCCTTTTCGCCACCGCCCGGCCCGCCTATGGGTTCGCAGGCGTAACGATCGGAGCCAAGCGGCGCGTACGGCGTTCGGTCGCACGAGTTCTTTGTTACCCAAGGAGGATTGCCATGGCGTTCGAACTTCCGCCGCTGCCCTATGCCTATGATGCGCTGGAGCCGACCATCGACAAGGAAACGATGACGCTGCACCACGACAAGCATCATCAGGCCTATACCGACAAGCTGAACGAAGCGGTGTCGGAAGACACGAGCCTCGAAGGCAAGTCGATCGAGGAGCTGCTGGCCAACATCGGCAGCGGTTCGGCCAAGCTGCGCAACAATGGCGGTGGCTTCTGGAACCACACATTCTTCTGGGAAACCATGAAGGGCGGCGGATCGCAGCCGTCGGGCGCGTTGAAGGACGCGATCGACCAGCAGTTCGGCGGGCTCGACCAGCTGAAGGAGCAGTTCAACACGGCGGGCGCGAACCAGTTCGGGTCGGGCTGGGCGTGGCTGATCGTCGGTCAGGACGGCAAGCTGGCCATCACCTCGACCCCGAACCAGGACAATCCGCTGATGGACGTCGCCCCGGTCAAGGGCACGCCGATCCTCGGCAACGACGTGTGGGAACACGCTTATTACATCACGTACCGAAATGCGCGTCCGGCGTATCTGAAGGCGTGGTGGGACGTGGTCGACTGGGACAAGGTCGGCCAACGCTATGACGCAGCGGTGAAGTAATCCGCCGATAGCCCTCTCCCCTTCAGGGGAGAGGGTTGGGAGAGGGGTCTGTCCGCAAGGGCGGCCCTTTTTTCATGCGCGCGACGCTCGGGACTCCCCCTCTCCCCGACCCTCTCCCCATGGGGGAGAAAGAGATTAGTCTGCCGGCGGCAACGGCGCGTCTTCGCCCATTTTCAGTCCATGCCTCAACAGCATCGGAATATTCGCCAGCGCGAACAACAGGGTCAGCGGGACTGCGCCCCACAGCTTGAACCCGACCCAGAAATCCCAGCTCGAATGCCGCCAGACGACTTCGTTCAGCACGGCCATGAACGCGAAGAACGCCGCCCAGTTGATCGTCAGCTTGCGCCACCCCAGCGCGCTCAGCCCTGGATAGGCGGTTTCCAGCAACTGCTGCAGCAGCGGCCGCCCGGTGACGAGGCCGAAAGTCAGGATCGCCGAGAACATCGCATAGACGATGGTCGGCTTCATCTTGATGAAGGTATCGTCGCGGAAATACAGCGTCAGCGCGCCGAACACGACGACCAGCCCCGCTGACAGCCACAGCATCGGCGAGATATGGCCGGTCTTCCATTTCGACACGATGATCGCGATCACGCTGGCGATCATGAACGCGGCGCTGGCGATGATGACCTGCGCCAGCGAATCGATCATGTCGGGAAGGCCGATCTTGCCCGCCAGCAGATTGGCGACGAAGAACACCACCAGCGGCCCGTAATCGAGCGCCATGCGGAACAGCGGCGAGGTGGGCTTGCGATCGACGGTCATTTGCGCACCCGTTCGACACCGGCGATGATCCGCGAGACTTCGTTGGCGTCGAACCCGCGCAGGTCGTCGGCGGTCTCGCCGACTCCGATTGCATGGATCGGCAGCCCGAACCTTTCCGCCGCCGCGACCAGCACGCCGCCGCGCGCCGTGCCATCCAGCTTGGTCATGACGAGGCCGGTGACGCCCGCCATCTCCTTGAACACCTCGATCTGGTTCAGGGCGTTCTGCCCGGTTGTCGCATCGAGCACGAGGACGACGTCGTGCGGGGCTGCCGGGTTCAGGCGGCCAAGGACGCGGCGGACCTTTGCCAGTTCGTCCATCAGTTCGCGCTTGTTCTGCAGGCGACCGGCGGTGTCGACGATCAGCACGTCGATGCCGGTCGCCGTCGCCTGCTTGACCGCTTCATAGACGATGCCTGCCGCGTCGCCGCCCTCGGCCCCGCTGACGATCGGCACACCGATCCGCTCGGCCCAGGTCCTGAGCTGACCGATGGCGGCAGCGCGAAACGTGTCGCCCGCCGCCAGCATCACGCCATAATCCTGCTCGACCAGTGTCTTGGCGAGCTTGGCGATGGTGGTGGTCTTGCCCGATCCGTTGACGCCGATGACCAGAATGACTTGCGGCCGTGGAAAGGCCTCGATTTCCAGTGGCTTGGCAACCGGTGTTAAGACCTTTTCGATCTCTTCGGCGACGACCAGCCGGATGCCGAGTTCCTCCATGTTGCGCTCATATTGCCCTTCGGCGAGACGCTGGCGGACCCGCGCGGCAGTGGCGGGGCCGAGGTCGGAGGCGATCAGCGCTTCCTCGATATCGTCGAGTTGCGCGTCATCGAGCCGCGCGGCGGACAGCCCGACGAGATTGCCGGTCAACCGGTCGGAGGTCTTCTTGAGGCCGCCGAGCAGGCGTTCGTGCCACGAAAGGCTCATAGGGGCATTCCGATCAACTGATTGCCTTCGATATGGGTCAGCCGCGCGGTCACGATCGAACCGGGCGGGCAGGGGGGAAGCGAAACATCGGCGAAACCGGGGCTGTGCCCGCGCGTGCCGGGGCGTTCGACGAGGATGTCGGCGGTGGTACCGACCTGCCGTTGCAGCCAGTCGCGGTGGCGGCGTTCGGCGGCGGCGCGTAACGCCTGCGCGCGCGCCTTGCCGATCGGCGGCGGCACCTGCGGCATCCGAGCCGCCGGGGTACGCGCGCGCGGGCTGTAGGGAAAGACATGGGCATGGACGATATCGCAATCGTCGATCAGCGCGAGCGTGTTCGCCGCCATCGCATCGTCCTCGGTCGGAAAGCCGGCGATGAGATCGGCACCGATCGCGATTTCTCCGCGCGCCGTCTTCAATCGATCGACCAGCGCGACCGCATCGGCGCGGCTGTGGCGGCGGCGCATCCGCTTGAGGATCATGTCGTCGCCGGCTTGAAACGATAGATGGACGTGCGGCATGACGCGTGGCTCTTGCGTCAACAATTCGAACAGCTTGGTATCGAATACTGCCGGATCGAGTGAGGATAGCCGCAGCCGTCGCAAGCCGGTGCGGGCAAGGATCGCCTCGACCAGATCGCCCAGCTTCGGGGTATCGGACAGGTCGTCGCCATAGCTCGACACGTCGACACCGGTCAGCACGATTTCGGCATGACCAGCCAAAACGAGGCCGGCGACCTGCGCCACTACGTCATCGATCGTCGCCGATCGCGAGGGGCCACGACCGGCCGGGATCGCGCAGAAGGTGCAGCGGTGGTCACACCCGTTCTGCACCTCGACAAAGGCGCGGGTCTGCCCTTCGAACCCACCGGCCAATTGCGGCGCGGTGTCGAGGACGCGGGCGATGTCGCGGACCACGACCGGATCGGTGGAGCTCCACGCTGCCGGGTTCAGCTTATCCGAATTGCCGATGACCCGGTCGACTTCGGGCATCGCCGCGAAACTTGCCGGATCGATCTGCGCCGCGCAGCCGGTGACGATCAATGCCCCCGTCGGCCGGTCGCGGCGGGCGCGGCGGATCGCGCGGCGTGTGGCGGCTACCGCGTCGTTGGTGACCGCACAGCTATTGACCACGGTCACGTCGCGGTCGACCAGCAACCCGCGGATCGCATCGCTTTCGGCGATGTTCAGCCGGCAGCCGAGCGTGATGATGGTGGGACCAGCGGAGGATGGCATGGGCGGTGATCTAGGGACAGGGACACGCGAAGTCCACGCGAACGCGCGGGCGGTGCTCGACTTCTGGTTCGACGAGGTCGGGCCGGACCGGCATTTCGCCAAGGATGCGGCGCTGGATGCGACAATCGCCGACCGGTTCGGTGGCCTGCGCGACGCGGTGCTGGCGAGCGAGGCGGCCGAGTGGCGCGAAGAGGAGCATCTTCTATTGGCGGCGGTGATCCTGCTTGATCAGTTTTCGCGCAACATTCATCGCGGCACCGCCGATGCGTTCGCCGCCGACCCGCTGGCGCTCGAACTGGCACTGATCGGGATTGCGCGGGGCGACGATCGGGAATTTCCGCCGCTCGAACGCTCGTTTCTCTACATGCCGCTGATGCACTGCGAGGACGCCGGGGTGGCGCGATTCTCGCTGCGCTGTTTCGAATCGCTCGGCAATCCGCTGAACCTGCAATTCGCGCGCGATCATGCGGCGGTCCTTGCGCAATATGGTCGGTATCCGTCGCGCAACGCCGCGCTCGGCCGGGAATCGACCGAGGCGGAGCGCGCCTATCTCACCCGGCCCGACGCCGGTTGGTGACGTCGGTCGTGTCGGCATCGGCCGATCCGCCGCTATGCAGCAGCCCGCGCGCGGCCAGCATCCGCCGCGTGTCGGCTACGGTCAGCGGCCGGCTATAGGCCCAGCCCTGCGCCTTCGCGCACCCCAGCGCGGCCAGTCGCTCCGCGATCGCGTCGGTTTCGACGCCCTCGGCGGTGATCGGCAGGTTCAGGCTTTCGCCAAGGCCGATGATCGCGTGGACGATCGCCGCCGAATCGGCATTGTCGAGCAGCGACAGAACGAAGCTCTTGTCGATCTTGATCCGGTCGAACGGCAGTGCCCGCAGATGCGCAAGGCTCGAATAGCCGGTGCCGAAATCGTCGAGCGACAGGCGCACGCCCTGATTCTTGAGCGATCCGACGATCGACTGCGCCAGCGGCAGATTGTCGAACAACGCGCTTTCGGTGATCTCGATCTCCAGCCGGTTGGGTGCGAAACCGCATTCGACGGTCGTCTTGATGATCTTCTGCGCCAGCCATGCGTCGCGCAGCTGCCATGGCGAGATGTTGACCGACAGGGTGATGCCCGGATCCCAGTCGCGCGCGGCGGCGAACGCCTGTCGCATGATCGACAGCGACAGATCACCGATCAGCCCGGCTTCCTCCGCCACCGGAATGAAGCGATCGGGCGGAATCGGCCCCTGCGTCGGATGCGTCCAGCGTGCCAGCACCTCGAACCCGCACAACCGGCCGGTCGCCAGATCGACCTGTGGTTCGAAATACGGCACGACCTGTCCGGCGGGGATTGCGAGGCGAAGGCCACTTTCGATGTCGTTGCGGTCGATCAACGCATGTTCCATCGCCCGGTCGAACCAGGTGAAGTCGCCGCGACCCGATTTCTTGGCCGAATACATCGCGATATCGGCGGAACGCAGCAGCGTGTCGATCCCGCCGCCGTCGAAGTCCGACCGGGCGATGCCGATCGAGCAGCTCAGGTGAATGCGCAGGTCGTCGACGAACATCGGTTGCGACAGTGCGGTGATGACGCGGTTCGCGATGCGTTCGACGACCGACGGATCGCGTGCGTCGAACACGAAGGCGCAGGCAAAGGCGTCGCCGCCGAATCGGGCGGTCAGTGCAGCGGGTGGCATCGCACCGGCGATTTCCAGCGCGACGCTACGCAGCACGCTGTCGCCAGCGGCATGGCCGTGCATGTCGTTGACCATCTTGAAATGATCGAGGTCGACGATCAGCAGCGCCACGGCCTGATCGCGCTTCGTCGCCGATCGCAGCAGCGCGGCACCGGCCTCGCTGAGACTGCGGCGGTTGAGGAAGCCGGTTAGCGGATCGCGCGACGCCAGCAGCCGTGCGCGCTCCTCGGCGGCGGAACGGCCATGCATCTCGACCCGGACGGCACGGTGGCGTCGCCAGCCGAAGATGACCAGCGCAGCATTAATCAGCAACGCCGTCACCAGCGGCTGCGCGACCGGCTCACCGCCGTAGAAGCGGTGGTCGAGCAGCCCCGATATGACGGCGAAGCTCAGGCCTACGAACAACAGGATCGCGCCGGCGCAGATCGCCAGGGTCCAGCGTTCGCCGCGTTCCCGCGGTTCCGCCAGAGCGGGGCCGATGCCCTCGGTTCCTTTTTGACGATCCCATTCCATCACCATCGTTTATCAGGGTCATCGGTGTAGAAGCGGTTAAAGCCGACCGGATGTCCGCCCCGGAAGCCCCGCCGATCGCCATGACTTGCGCTGAACCGAGTTTCGGGGTAAGGGCGCGGATCGTTTCTGCAGGGAGACGTTCAGCATTGCCGCCCGCGGGCGACGCCGGCCGACGAGGTTTCGTCCGCCGGCGTGTTTTGCTTGAGCGTTTTTCACGCGGCAAGGTTGGAGTGGTAGCGTGTTCGAGAGTCTGAGTGACCGGCTGGGAGGGGTGTTCGATCGTTTGCGCGGTCGCGGCGCACTGACCGAAGCCGACGTTCGCACCGCGATGCGTGAAGTCCGCGTCGCCCTGCTCGAAGCGGACGTGGCGCTGCCGGTCGCCCGCGATTTCGTCGAGAAGGCGACCGAGGCCGCGGTCGGCCAGAATGTTCTGCGTTCGATCACGCCGGGGCAGCAGGTCGTCAAGATCGTGCACGACGCGCTGATCGACATGCTGGGGTCGGACACCGCCGAACTCGATGTCGCGGTCACCCCACCGGCGGTCGTGATGCTGGTCGGCTTGCAGGGTTCGGGCAAGACCACCACGACGGCCAAGCTCGCCAAGCTGCTCGCCAAGCGCGAGGGCAAGAAGGTGATGATGGCGTCGCTCGACGTCAATCGTCCGGCGGCGCAGGAACAGCTGGCGGTCCTTGGCACGCAGGTCGAGGTCGCGACGCTGCCGATCGTGCAGGGCCAGCAGCCGGTCGATATCGCGCGGCGCGCGCTGCAATCGGCGAAGTTGCAGGGCTATGACGTCGTCATGCTCGATACGGCGGGCCGCCTGCACGTCGATCAGGCGCTGATGGACGAGATGAAGGCCGTGGCGGACATTGCCCGGCCGAACGAAATCCTGCTCGTCGTCGACTCGCTGACCGGTCAGGACGCGGTCAACGTCGCGCAGAACTTCTCCGAACAGGTGCCGCTGACCGGCGTCATCCTGACGCGGATGGACGGCGATGCGCGCGGTGGTGCCGCGCTGTCGATGCGGGCGGTCACCGGCAAACCGATCAAGTTCGCGGGCACCGGCGAAAAGCTTGACGCGATCGAGCCGTTCCACCCCAAGCGCGTCGCGGGGCGCATCCTCGGCATGGGAGACGTCGTCTCGCTGGTCGAAAAGGCCGCACAGTCGATCGAGGCCGAAGATGCCGAGCGCATGGCCGGTCGCCTTGCCAAGGGTCAGTTCGACATGAACGATCTGCGCGGGCAGCTGGCGCAGATGCGGCGCATGGGTGGCCTCGGCGCGCTGGCGGGCATGATTCCCGGCATGAAGAAGGCGCAGGCGGCGATGGCGTCGGGTGCGGTGGATGAAAAGATCCTGCTGCGCATGGACGCGATGATCACGTCGATGACGGTGAAGGAACGCGCCAGGCCCGAACTAATCAATGCCAAGCGCAAGATCCGCATTGCCAAGGGGTCGGGCACCACGGTGCAGGACATCAACAAGCTGCTGAAGATGCATCAGGAAATGCAGTCGGCCATGAAGAAGCTCAAGAAGATGGGCGGAATCAAGGGCATGATGTCGATGCTGGGCAAGGGCGGCATGGGCGGCCTCGGCAATGCGCTGGGCGGCCCCGGCCTTGGCGACCTGATGAGCAAGGCGGGTGGCGAAATGCCGGGCCTGCCAGGGCTCGGCGGCATGGGCGGGAAGGGCGGCGGCATGCCGCAACTGCCCCCCGGCTTCGAAAACCTTATCAAGAAGAAGTAATTGCCGGTCGGAACCGGCTTACACGAACCAACGAAGGAAGAAGAATAATGGCAATCAGCATCCGTCTGTCGCGTGGTGGCTCGAAGAAGCGTCCGTACTACCGCATCGTCGTCGCCGATGCGCGCAGCCCGCGTGACGGCCGCTTCATCGAGAAGATCGGCACCTACAACCCGCTGCTGGGCAAGGAAGACGAAAAGCGCGTCGTGCTCGACGCCGAACGTGCGACCCATTGGCTGAGCGTCGGCGCGCAGCCGACCGACCGCGTCGCCCGCTTCCTCGACAAGGCCGGCGTGAAGGAACGCGCTGCCCGCAACAACCCGAGCAAGGGCAAGCCGGGCGAGAAGGCCGTCGAGCGCGCCGAGGAACGCGCTGAAAAGGCCAAGGCCGCTGAAGAAGCCGCCGCCGCACCGGCCGAAACCGCCGAAGCGTAAAATATTGTGCCGGCGCGTCTTTCGGGACGTGCCGGCACCTTTTGATCGGCATCATGCGTTCCGGGTCGACCCGACCAGGAGCATGACCGATGATCGATTCCGAACAGCAGCCGCACCATGACGAAGACGCCACCAACCTCGGCCAATCGGCGGAAGAACCCGCCGAAGGCCGCGACGACGCCCCCGCCGGCGGCGAAGGCTCGCCCGACGCCTGAACCGGCGGACCGTAACCGTGTCGTGCTGGCGGCGATCGCCGGCGCGCACGGGCTGAATGGCGAGGTGCGGCTGAAGCTGTTCACCGACGATCTGTCGGCCTATCCGGCGCTGAATGGCGGCGCACTGACCCTCGTGTCGGTGCGTCCCGCCACCAACGGCGTGATCGGCAAGTTTCGTGAAATCCCCGACCGGACCAGGGCCGAGGCGATGCGCGGTACCGAATTGTGGATCGGCCGCGATCAGTTGCCCCCGCTGGGCGAGGGCGAATATTATCATGCCGACCTGCTGGGATTGCCGGTGGTGTCGAGCGAAGGCGAAGCCTTGGGACAGGTCGTCGCGATCGACGATTTCGGTGCCGGCGACGTGATCGAAATCGAGCGCCCCGACGGCAAGCGCTTCATGGTGCCGATGCAGCCGCACGCCGTACCCGAATGGAATGGCGAGCGGATGGTCGTCGACGCGCTGTTCGCCGCCGACTGACCGGTCAGCGGAAGGCCGCAGCCGTAAACGCCTGCCGCACCGCATCAGGCGCGTTGTTCAGCCGCCGTTCGAGCCGCGCCAGCAACGCGTCGCTATCGGCACTGCCCCGTTCGGCACGCTCCATGCTCCAATAGCCGAATTCGCGTGCCTCGACCGGGCGATCGGACAGGATCGTCAGTGCATCGTGCCGGGGATCTTTCGCGATGCGGGCATAGGTCGATGCGACGCTGCTCTCCGGCCCCTCGATGACCTGCAGGAAAATACCGTCATTATACCATAACAAGCCGGTGATGCCGTCGACCGCGTTGTTGTGCCGCGAATGCTGGACGATCTGATCGACATCCACGCCCGGCACGCACCGGCTGGTGTAGAAGATCTGGCGAAACGGAGAGAGAGTCACCCCCGCCAAATACGATCGTTAAGCAGGGCAATCAAGTCCCGGGGGGCTGGCTTACCGCCTTGGATCGGGAACGGTCACTGGCGGGCCGATCTCTGCATCGGGATCGGCCAGCTTCGTCACGAGCCGCCCGACCAGCGTGACCGGATCACGTCCGCCGCCATAGCCATAGGCTTCCGCCTCCGCCTTGCCGCAGCGACGCTGGCCGCGAAAGATGCCGCAGCCGGACAGGAACGGGTCCTGCGCCGACGCCCGTGCCGGCTCCCCCGCCACCGCGCCTTCCTCGGCGGGCGACCTGGTGCGCGGAAGGGGCAGGCGATATCGGGCATTGCGGTCCGGATCGCCGCAGACGACGACCTCGTTGTCGCGCGCGGCGGTACAGTTCCGGCGGGCTTCGCGTTCGGCGGCGCCGGCGAGGATGCGGTCGATCGACTGCCCCGCGACATCGGCGGGCAGGGCAAGGAGCAGGAACAGGCCGACGGACATGATCCCCGGTAGCATGACGCCCCGCCCGGCCCAAGGCTCACCGACGCAGCGGCTGCCGTTCGCTCAGGAGGTTGCGGATCGTCGTCGCTGCCACCCCGGCCTCGCCCATCGCATGGCTGATCTGGTCGAGGCCCTTCACCACGTCGCCGGCCGCGAACAGGCCCGGAATCGATGTCCGCTGGTGATCGTCGACCTCGAGGCAGCCATCCCCGGTCGCCTTGGCGCCGGCGGCGACCGCCAGTTCGGAACGGATTCGCGAGCCGAGCGCCGGATAGACACTGTCGAACGCCCTCTCCCCTTCCGCTGTCTCGACCACGAACCGGTCGCCATCGATCCGGTACCGTCCGCATGGCCCGTCGACCCGGCGGACACCGGCAGCGTCCAGCGCATCGCGACAGGCATCGTCGAGATGATGGTCGCTGTCCGGCGCGATCAGGGTAACGTCGGCGCTGTAGCCGCGCAGGAACAGCGCCTCGCGCATGCCATGGTCGCTGGTGCCGATCACCCCGATCCGCCGGTCGGTCACCTCATAGCCGTCGCAGATCGGGCAATAGCGGAGCAGCCCCCGCGCCAGTGCGGCATCATGAACGTCGTCGTCCAGCCCCCGTGGGCGATGATTGACCACCCCGGTGGCCAGCAGCACGCTACGCGCCGCGACGACGCCATCGGCGGTGGTGACGCGGAAATCGTCGTCGTGGCGGTCGATGGCGGTCACCGCGGTGGGCGTGCAGGTCGCCCCAAAGGTCCGTGCCTGCTCATGCATCCGGGCTAGCAAGTCCGTCCCCGCGATCCCGCCGGGAAAGCCCGCATGGTTGTAGGTCCGGGGGATCATCGCCGCCCGGCTCGACCCGCAATCGAACATCCGGATGCGCAGATGGAAGCGGGCAAGATAGATGGCGGCGGTCAGTCCGGCAGGACCAGCGCCGACGATCACGCAATCGACGATCTTGGGATCGGGGGTGGGGGCAATCGCCGGCATGGGGCGCAAATGAAGCGGATGGGCTTTCGTTCCCCACGACTTGCGGGCACAGGCTGTGGCCCATGACCTTTGCCGCGACCGTGCTGACCCTCTATCCCGAAATGTTTCCCGGGCCGCTCGGGGCTTCGCTAGCCGGTCGGGCGTTGCGCGAGGAACGCTGGTCGCTGGACACGGTGCAGATTCGCGACTTCGCGACCGACCGCCACCGCTCGGTCGACGATACGCCGGCCGGGGGCGGGGCGGGGATGGTGCTGCGCGCCGATGTGCTGGCCGCCGCGCTGGACAGCGTGACCGACGGCCGCCCGGTCCTCGCCATGACGCCACGCGGCCGACCCCTGACCCAGCGGTGGGTGCGCGCGCTGGCGGCGGGGCCGGGTGCCATCGTGCTGTGCGGCCGGTTCGAGGGGTTCGACGAACGCCTGTTCGAAGCGCGCGCGATCGAACCCGTCGCGATCGGCGACTATGTGCTGTCGGGCGGTGAAATGGGAGCGCTGGTACTGCTCGACGCTTGCGTTCGGCTGCTTCCCGGCGTAATGGGCGCGGCTTCGAGTGGTATCGAGGAGAGCTTCGAAAGCGGCCTTCTCGAATACCCTCAATATACCCGGCCCTATGAATGGGAAGGGCGCGTGATTCCCGAAGTGTTGCGATCGGGGGATCATGCGCGGATCGCCGCGTGGCGCAAGTCACGGTCGGAATCCGATACACGGCTATGGCGGCCGGACCTGTGGGAGCGTCACGTCGACGCTCGGGTCCAGTCGCCCTCTGGCGCGCACAAGCAAGACGAAGGTCAGAAAACATGAACCTCCTCCAGACGCTCGAAGCGGAACAGATCGCCAAGTTCCTCGAATCGAAGTCGATCCCCGATTTCCGTGCCGGTGACACCCTCAAGGTCGGCGTGAAGGTCGTCGAAGGCGAGCGGACCCGCGTGCAGAATTACGAAGGCGTGTGCATCGCCCGGTCGAACGCCGGCATGGGCTCGTCGTTCACCGTCCGCAAGATGAGCTTCGGTGAAGGCGTGGAGCGCGTTTTCCCGCTCTATTCGCCGAACATCGATTCGATCGACGTCGTCCGTCGCGGCGTCGTGCGGCGCGCGAAGCTCTATTATCTGCGCGGTCGTACCGGCAAGTCGGCGCGTATCGCCGAACGCCGCGATCCGCGTCCGGTCAAGGCGACTGCGGCCGAGTAATTGGTTACGCGCATTGCGCTACGGAGAGGGCGCGGTGGCCAATGGCCGCCGCGCCCTTTTTGGTGGGTGGAGCGGTGCGCGTCTTATAGCTTTCACGCGCCGGATAGAGCGTTCTGGAAAGTCTTCGGGAACGGGCTTCTGGAAGGCGAAGGAAACAACTTGCCACCACCCCGTCGGGTTCAACCGGATTGCTATGTGTAGTCAGTTTTGGAAAGAGGGTCAGGCTTTCCAGCCTGCGTTCTGGAGAACGATACGATAGCCGTCGGGGTCTTCGAAAGTTATCCCCTGCCGATCCCAATATGCGTTGAAAGCCGGAACCGCCCTGAAACCAGCAGCCTCCATGCGATCCACCGCCGCCTCCCATTCTTCCTTCGCGGGCAAGTAGAAAACCAAGAGATTATCCTGCGTCGGGGCTCTGCCGGCGACATGGTCTTGCGCTTTCGTAAACTCAAAATGATAAGGAGCCGACGGGCTTCCGAGCATAATTCCGTCGAAGCCATCATGACCCTCGAACCGGTAAAGAACATCCAGACCGAGGCCATCACGGTAGAAGGTAAGCAGAGCCTCCAAGTTATCACTTGGACGCGCAACGCGGAGCGTAGGAAAGCTTTTCATTGCTGACAGGCTACGATCAAACCCCGAACAGCGCAATTACGCTGAGCCCGATCATTCTTCGGAATGTGATCGCAGTAGGGAAAGACCAATTCGGTCGTCAGGCGACCACGTCTTCCTCTCCAACGCAATCCGCCCTCAACCCTCCTCCGGCCCGGCGATCGGGGCCGACACGGTAAACCGCAACCCCGGCGCGTTGTCGCTTTCCTCGATCACCCCGTCGAGCCGCTTGACCATCGCGGTCAGCATCCGCGTGCCAAACCCGGTGCGGTTGCCGACCCGGCCCTGCCCACGATCGGCGACGGTCAGGCGGAAGCGGTTGCGGAACCGCTCCAGCGTGACCGAAATCGGCCCCGGCTTGCCCTCATAGGCATATTTCTGGGCATTGATGACCAGTTCAACCAGCACCAGCCCGACCTGTACCGCCGCGTCGGCCGATATCAGCATCGGCGACAGGTCCATGGTCAGTCGCCCGGTCCACTCGGCACCCATCGACGACTGCATTTCGGCCAGCAAATCCTCGACGTAGCGGCCGAGGTCGATGACCGTGACCGCGTCATCGGAATAGAGCCGCCGATGGACCAGCGCGACCGCCGACAGCCGTCGTTGCGCCTCGCCCAGATGTCGGGTCAGCGTCTCGTCATTCTCGGCGGTCGCCTGCATCGCGAGGAACGCGACCACCAGTTGCAGGCTGTTCTGCACCCGGTGATTCACCTCCTTGATCAGCGTATCCTGCTGCGCAAGCAGCGCGTCCTTGTCGGTGACCGCACGCGACAATTCGCGGTTCAACTCGCCGATCCGCCGCCGTTGGCGCATGTCGAACAACAGGCGCGACAACCGGTGCCCGGCCTCGACCTCGGCAGGGGTCCATGGTCGAGCACGCCCGCGAATTTCTTCGCTCCACGCCGCGAAGGATGCGCGGGGGTTCAGCGGCTGGTCGGGGGCGTCGCTCACCGCCTTGTGCGGGTTTCCGGCCCATTGGATCGTCTGCAACGTCTCGGCACGGAACCACATCAGCACGATCGGCTCCTCGGCCGACAACGTGATCGCGAGGATGCCACTGGCCAGATCGCGATAGGCATGGGCGGCGGGCAGGCGCAGTTCCAGCGCGGCGCTGTGCGTCAAAATCGCGCCCTGCCGGCGTATCCAGCGCGACAGGTCGTCGATATCCTCGCGGGCCGGGACGTGGCCGGTCGTGTGCAGTACCGCGCCGCGTTGCAGGGCGAAGCCGTCGGCACCGAGCATCCGTTGCAGGTCGGGACCGATCAGCGCCGCAACCTGATCGGGATCGCCATCCTGCGCCAGCCGCTGCGCCAACGCATCCTCGGCCGCGCGCAGCCGGAGGCGTTCGCGATATTCGGCAGCTTCTTCCTTGGCGGTCACCTGTTGCGCAAACGACGCCGCGATCAGTTCGCACGTCTTGCGCTGCAGATAGGACAATGTGCGCGGGCTGCGATGGTGACATGCGACCAGCCCCCACAACATGCCGTCCTTGACGATCGACACCGATGCGGATGCCGCGACACCCATATTGTGCAGATACTGGACATGGATCGGCGATACTGCCCGCAGGCCGACATCGCTCAGGTCGATGGTGCGCAGTGCCGGGTCGATCCCGGTGATCGGTGCGGGGACATAGGCCGCATCGGGGATCACCCGAACCCGGTTGCGGACATACAGCGCACGCGCCTGTCGCGGAATGTCGGATGCGGGGAAGTGATGGTTCAGGAACCCGTCCATGTCGGGTGCATGGCGTTCGGCGACGACCTTGCCCGAATCATCGTCGAGGAAGCGATAGATCATGACCCGGTCGAACCCGGTCAGCCGCGAAAAAAGCGCGGCGGCACGCGCACCCAGATCGTCGAGATCGACGGCGCGGGCGAATTCCTCGCCGCTATGCTCGATCCATGTCAGCGCATCGTCGGTACCCGGCTGTCCGGGCGCCGTCTGCTCGATCTCCACCAGCCAGTACGGATCCGCCCGACTGGCAACGACCGAAAGCGCACGGTCGTTGATCGTGCCGAGCGACACCGGGCCGACGATCGTCGACCGCAGCACGGCAAGGGCATCGGCACCGATCAGCGTGCCGATCGGTCCACCCAGCCAGCCGCCGCCCAGCAAGCCGTCGAGGTCGCCCGCGCCACCCACGATCCGGTCCTGTCCGGGATCGACGATCAACAGCACGCCATGCGGCTGGATCGTGCCGGGAATATGGATCGGCTCGCGATCGCATGCGGTCACGTCCGGTCCCAGGTCCGACACCGAATGGGCATCGGGTCGCTTGGGTGCATCGAAATCGGCATTCGTCGCCAACGGGTGGCCTTTCGTGGTCTTGATGCGACCCGACGACGACAATCGCAGCGGGACACTTGCAGTAAAAGGGCTTGGCGTTTTGTTCAACCGGCCCCCATCGCACCGTCCAGCACCTGCCGGATGCGGGCGATCAGATCGGCACGCTTATACGGCTTTCCGATCAGATCGAACTCGGTGCCCCGCGCATCCACCCGTTCGATCGACGCCTCCGCATAGCCGGTCGTCAACAGGACCTTCAGCCGGGGGCGCTGTCGTTTCGCCTCTCGCGCCAGCATTACCCCGTTCATGCCGCCTGGCATGATCAGGTCGGTGAACAACAGGTCGATTGCCGTTCCTCGGTCCAGAATGTCGATCGCTTCAGGACCGTTGCCGGCACGCACGACGCGATAGCCGACATCGTTCAGGATCGATTCGGCCAGATCGCCGATATCGGGCTGATCCTCGACGACCAGCACCGTCTCGTCGCCGCGTGGTTCGCGTCCGCTATGCGTCAGGCCACGACGGATCGGTTCGGCAGCATCCGTCGCCGCCGGGAACAGCAGGTGGACGGTCGTGCCCCTGCCTTCCCCGGACTCGATCCGCAGCGCGCCGTTCGACTGTTTCATGAACCCATAGACCATCGACAGGCCCAGGCCGGTGCCCTTGCCCTGATCCTTGGTTGTGAAGAACGGTTCGGCCGCCCGCGCCAGCACCTCCGGGGCCATGCCCGATCCGGTGTCGGCGATCGACAGGCCGATATACTGGCCGGCACGCGCGTCGGCGAAACGCTCGTCGGTGCCGTCGATGCATTTGTGTTCGGCGGCGATCGTCACCGTTCCGCCATCGGGCATGGCGTCGCGGGCATTCATCAGGATGTTGAGGATTGCGGTTTCGGCCTGCACGGGATCGATCCGGGCATTGCAGTCGCTGCCGCACGGCCTCACGTCGATGTCGATCGGTGTCGACCGGATCGTGCGTTTCAGCATCGGCAACAGGTTCGCGATCAGGTCGTCGATATTGGTGACCCGGCCCGACAGCTTCTGCTTGCGCGAGAAGGCGAGGAGTTGCTGGGTGAGTTCGGCACCGCGTTCCGCCGCCTCCGCTACGGCACGCAGCGACCGGGTGGTCCGCGCCGGATCGATCGGCTTTTCGCCGCTGCGCTCGACCTGCGTCAGCACGACGTCGGTGAACCCTTGAATGACGGTCAGAAGATTGTTGAAGTCATGCGCGATGCCCCCGGTCAATTGTCCGACCGCCTCCATCTTCTGCGCCTGCCGCAACCCTTCCTCGGCATCGCGACGGCGGGTAACGTCGAGCTGCGAGGCAAAGAAATATCGCAGCTCGCCTTCGCCATCCAGCACCGGAGACACGAACAAGGCGTTCCAGAACGCGCTGCCGTTCTTCTTGTAGTTGATGATCTCTACCGATGTCTCGCGCCGCTGGCGGATGGCATCGGAGATTTCGGCGATTGTCTCGGGATCGGTCTCCGGTCCCTGCAGAAACCGGCAATTCCGGCCCAGCACCTCGACCGCCGCATAACCGGTCATCTGCAGGAAAGCGGGGTTGGCGAAGATGATCGGATTGTCGTCCTGTTTGGGATCGGTCACGATCATCGGCATCCGCGTCGTCTTGACCGCCGCGAAAAAGATGCCGTTCGCCGGGTCGCGCATGTCGCCTTCGGCCATTGCCGGTTGCCGGGGTACGGGATCGAGCGGTTTTTCCGGGCTGGACGGCGCATGCATGGACGGGATCTACCGGTTCGAGGTTTTGCCTATAGGTCGCGAACGTATACATTGGTTCCACCGCGGCACGGACCCCGATCCGGCCACCGGTCGTTGCACATCCCATGAACCCCGTCCGCCAAGCCATTGCCCGCCAAGTCCGATTGTTGACCGGGGCGGGGGACGGCGCGATCGACCTGACCCGGCCGCCTGGCGATGATGGACTGTTCGGGCCGCAATCGGTCAGCTGGCGCGTCCATGGCGATTTTTCGTCGATGATGATCGGCGGCACCGCGGCACTGCTGGTGCAGATGCTGCACCCCGGTGCGCTGGCGGGGGTATGGGATCACAGCAATTTCCAGCGCGACATGCTCGGCCGGCTGAAACGGACCGCGCAGTTCATCGCCGCCACCACCTATGGCAGCACGGTCGAGGCCGATCGGCTGATCGGCCGGGTCCGGCAGATCCATGACCGGGTCAACGGCATGCTGCCCGATGGCACGCCCTATGACGCCAACGATCCGCACCTGCTGACGTGGGTGCATGTCGCCGAGACCGATTCGTTCCTGCGCGCCTATCTGCGCTATCGCGATCCGACGCTGTCGCGCGCCGATCAGGACCGGTATTTCGCCGAGAATGTCGTGGTGGCCAAACGGCTGGGCGCGACCGACGTGCCCGACAGCCGGGCGGCGGTCGATGCGTGGCTGTTGTCGGTGCGGCGCGAACTGCGCTGCGACGACCGGACGCGCACGGTGCGCGACGCGCTGCTCCATCAGCCGCTGCCCAATCCGCTGCTGAAGGGGTTCGGCGCTCTTAACACCGCCGCGGCGATCGACCTGTTGCCGCCATGGGCGCGCGCGATGCTGGAATTGCAGGGCAATGGCGTCGGCGTCCGCACCGGCGCGCACGGCATGGCGCGCGTCCTGCGCTGGGCGCTCGGCGGATCGGCGTCGGAGCGGACGGCGCGGGCGCAGGGCTAGAGCGGCGGCAACCCCGCCTTTAGCTCTGCCACCCACGGCCCGGCCACGCCATCCGACGGCGCGCGCCAGTCGCCGCGCGGCGACAGCGCCCCGCCGCCCGAAACCTTTGGCCCGTTGGGCAGCGCCGACCGCTTGAACTGGCTGGTCTGGAAGAACCGCCACAGGAACTTCTCCAGCCATGCCGCGATCGTCGGCAGGTCGTAGCTGCCCTTCGCATCCTCCGGAAAGTCGATCGGCCAGCGACCCGCCGCCGCATCGCGCCACGCATGCCAGCACAGGAAGGCGATCTTCGACGGCCGCATCCCGAAGCGCACGACATGATGCAGGAAGAAATCGTTCAGCGCATAGGGGCCGACCCGGTCCTCGGTGCTCTGCATCCTGCCCGACGAATCCGCCGGCACCAGTTCGGGCGATATCTCGGTATTCAGGATCGCGTCGAGCACCGCATCGGTATCGGCATCGAACTGGTCGGTGCGGATCGCCCAGCGGATCAGATACTGGATCAGCGTCTTCGGCACGCCGGCATTCACGCCATAATGGCTCATATGATCGCCGACGCCATAGGTACACCACCCCAGCGCCAGCTCGGACAGGTCGCCGGTGCCCAGCACCAGTCCCTCGCGCTGGTTCGCCAACCGGAACAGATAATCGGTGCGCAGGCCGGCCTGCACATTCTCGAACGTCACGTCATAGACCGGCTCGCCCTTCGCAAAGGGGTGGTTCATATCGGCCAGCATCTGCTGCGCGGCCGGGCGGATGTCGATCTCGTCGCCGTTGATGCCCAGCGCGCGCATAAGCGTCCACGCATTGCTTCTGGTCGTCTCGCCGGTCGCAAAGCCCGGCATGGTGAAGCCGAGAATGTCGGTGCGCGGCCGCTCCAGACGGTCGAACGCCTTGGCCGCGACGATCAGCGCATAGGTCGAATCCAGCCCACCCGATACGCCGATCACCAGCCGCTTCGTACCCGACGCGACCAGCCGTTGGCGCAGCCCCTCAACCTGGATGTTGAACGCCTCGTAACAATCGTCGTCGAGCCGCTCGGGGGTGTTCGGCACGAACGGATAGCGACGGACCGGGCGCAGCAGGCCGATATCCTCATGGGCTGGCGCATGGTCGAACCCGATCCGGCGGAACCGGGTTTCGGGATGGCCGCTGGCGGTGGCGCAGTCGTTGAACGTGCCGGTCCGCATCCGCTCCAGCCGCAACCGTTCCAGATCGACATCGGCATAGACGATGCCCGCCGACCGATCGAACCGGTCGGAGGCGACCAGCAACTCGCCCAGTTCATGGATCGTGCCCTGTCCGTCCCATGACAGGTCGGTCGTGCTCTCCCCCATGCCCGCCGCCGAATAGACATAGGCCGACATGGTCCGCGCCGATTGCGACGCGCACAGCATCTCGCGGTCGCGCGCCTTGCCGATGACGATGTTCGACGCCGACAGGTTGCACAGCACCAGCGCCCCGGCCAGCGCGCCCGCCGTCGACGGGGGCAGGGGGGACCAGAAATCCTCGCAAATCTCGGCATGGAAGACGAAATCCGGCAGGTCATCGGCGGCGAAGATCAGGTCGGTACCGAACGGCACGTCCTGTCCGGCGACGCGCATCGTCAATCCGGTCAGCCCGGCGCCGGGTGCGAACCAGCGTTTCTCGTAATATTCGCGGTAGTTGGGCAGATAGGTCTTGGGCACCACCCCCAATATGCGTCCGCGCGCCACCGCGACCGCGCAATTATACAGCCGCCCGTTGCGCCGCAGGGCCGCGCCGAGCAGCAGCGCCGGGCGCAGGTCGGCACTCGCCGCGACCACCGCCGCCAGCGCCGCCTCGGTCGCGTCGCACAGCGCGTCCTGCAGATGCAGGTCGTCGATCGCATAGGAGGTGAGGTTCAGTTCGGGAAAGACCAGCAGGTCGGCCCCGGCCGCATGCCCCTCTTGCGCCAGCACGATCGCGGCGCGGCCGTTGGCGGCGGGATCGCCCACGCTCGCCAGCGGGGTGCAGGCCCCCACGCGGAGCAGGCCATGAGTATGGATCGAATGGAACGGGTGGGCGGTCATGCCCGCAACCTAGAGACCTTGGCCGGCTATCGCCAGCGAGGATCAGACCTTGGCGGCGTAGATCATCCGGCCTTCACCGATCAGGTCGAACACCCGCGCCAGATCGCCTTCGGCGACGGCGAAACAGCCTTGGCTGCGGCCCAGCTTGCCGTGCTGCGCGATCATTTCCGGATTGGCATACCATGCGCCATGGATGACGATCGCGCGCATCAACGCATTGTCGTTGGTATGGTCCAGCCCGACCAGCCGCTGCGACCGGCCATGCTTGCCGATATAGTAATTCTCGGTGACGAACGCGCCTTCCGACGTGGCATTCGAATCGGGCACGTTGCTGAACCGGTCGAGCATTCCGCGATGGCGCGGGTCCGATCCGCTGCCGTGCGAGACGCGCATCGCCGACACGATGCCGCTGTACATGTCGATGAACTGAAAGCGCGGATGCGCCGAATCGACCGCAAAATCGGCGATGGCGATCCGGTCGGTCTTGCGGACCGTACCGCCATGGCGTTGCAGCGCGGCGTGGGCGCGTTCGAACAAGCCCGCATTCACCGTCGGCGGCGCCAGCATCTTCCTGACCGGTGCGGCAGGAACCGCCGCCGATGCCAGTCGCTGCGGCATCGGCCCGACCGGCAGATTCTGCGCGACGGGCACGATCGCATTCTTGGTACAGCCCTGTGCCAGCACCAGCCCCGCAAGGCCTCCTGCTGCCTTCAGCACTGCCCGCCGCGATCGAACCGCTTCGTCCTGCATCCAAATCCTCGTCAAACCGTTATGGCTCCCCCAGATACGGTACGAACCGGTTCCATTCAATTAACGCCGGGTAATCGGTTGCGTCACTGGTCGCGGCGATGCCACGGGCGGTCGACTCCGTTGCAGTTGATACCGTCCATATTTGCGTTCGGGCGGCGGCTGGGTGATACTCGACGCGTGATTTTCGCCCTTCGTCTTGGACTCGCGCTGGCGCTGCTGCCGCTGCCGGCCGTGGCGCAGCGATCGGATGCGCTGGCGGTCGAGCGTGCGGCGCTGACCATGCGGCAGGGCGCGCATCGCTGGTCCGATGATCCGACCCTGCCGGGACCGGTCAGCATCGTCGTCAGCGTGCCGATGCAGATGGCGTTCGTCTATCGCGGAGATGTGCTGATCGGGGCGACGACGGTGTCGACCGGCAAGCCGGGCAAGACCACGCCGATCGGCGAATATGCCATCCTGCAAAAGCGGCCGTTTCACCGCTCCAACCTGTATAACAACGCGCCGATGCCGTTCATGCAGCGGTTGACGTGGGACGGGGTGGCGCTGCACGCCGGCAATCTTCCCGGCTTCCCCGCGTCGCATGGCTGTATCCGTATCCCGACCGCCTTTGCCCGCGCACTGTTCGCCGCAACGGCGCTCGGTGGGCAGGTGGCGGTGGTGAACGACGTCATCGCCTTTCCCGCCTATCGTCCCGCCGATCCGGTGCCGCGACTGGAGGCGGAGGTGGCGATGCTCGCCGGCCGCGACGACCGGGTGAGCAGCGGAGGCCGTCGTGGCGAACCGCGATAGGCGAAATCCCCGTTGCCCCGGAGCCGCCCGAGACGTCCGCGACAGCCATGCGCCGAACTCCGTGCCGGCCGTTCCCCTGCGGGGAACCGCTACCACGGCCGTGCTGATCGCGCTGGTGCTGGCCGGCTGCAACGACCGCCGCGATTCCGCACCGGCGGCAACGCCCACACCACGCTCGACCGCGGCGATCGTCCCACCGCCGGTCACCTCGACCGTACCCGACCGGATCACCGTGGCGACCAACGAACCCTTCTATTCCGCGCGGGTCGCAGCCGACACGATCGTTCTCAGTGGCGTAGACATGGCAGAGCGGCGTTTGCCGATCATCGATCGCGACATCGCCGCCGACCGCCGAAGCTGGACCGCGCGCGACGATGGTGGCATCGTCGTCGTCACCGCGACCCGCGCCGCTTGCGAAGACGATATGTCGGGCGCGCCGCGCGACTATAGCGGTACGCTGACGCTCGCCGGCCGGACCGTGCGCGGCTGTGCCTTTACCGGCACGCCCGCGCCGCCGCCCGGTGAGACGGCAGCGACGATCCCCGCAAGCTTTACCGGCAACTGGAACACCGACGCCGCCGCCTGCGCCCGCCCCGCCGCCTCGATCGAGGGGGTCAGGGTCACGCCGCACGAAATCCTGTTCCACGAAAGCGCCGGGCGGGTGACGCGGGTCGAACCGCTTGGTGCCGATCGCATCCGCATTCTCGCCGATTATGACGGGGAGGGCGAACGCTGGACCGCGACGCAGACGCTGACGGTCGCCGGGAACCGGCTGACCATCGATACCGGCGGCCAGCCGTTCAGCCGCGTGCGTTGTCGGCAGTAGCCAGCACCGCCGCAATCGCCGCGTGCAGT
This sequence comes from Sphingomonas sp. Leaf67, assembly GCF_001421965.1. Classification (GTDB taxonomy): domain Bacteria; phylum Pseudomonadota; class Alphaproteobacteria; order Sphingomonadales; family Sphingomonadaceae; genus Sphingomonas. The sequence goes on along the minus strand of NZ_LMLP01000001.1, from coordinate 245,687 downwards.
TGGTCGCCGGTGAACGGCTTGGTCAGCACCGGTACCCCGATCGACGAATCGCCGATTTCGGCAAAGCCGGTGATCAGCAGCACCGGCATGGTCGGACAGCAGGACCGCACCCGGTTGGCGACGTCGATCCCCGACAGGTCGGGCATGGCGTAATCGGTCAGCACCAGATCGAACCGTTCGCCCGCCTCCAGCGCATCGACCGCAGCGCGCGCCGATCCCTGTACCGTGACGCTGTGCCCGACCGCTTCCAGCTGTGCGGCGACGACTGCGCGTACTTCGGGATCGTCCTCGACCAGCAACAGCCGGCGCGGAACGGCGTCGTGCTGGTCGGGGCGGGCGATCGCCGCCGCATCGGTTTCGGCGCGGGGCAGCCATATATGGATCGTCGTCCCCTCACCGACGACACTGTCGATGGTGACGTCGCCCCCCGCCGCGCGCGCCATCGCCCGCACCATCGGCAGGCCCAGCCCGGTGCCGGCTCCCTGCGCCTTGGTCGTGAAGAACGGTTCGAACACCCGCGCGCGCACCGCGTCGTCCATGCCGCTGCCGGTATCGCCGACCGAGATGCGGACGAACGGTCCCTGCAGGTCCGGCACCAGTGCGGCGGCGTCGGCGATGTGCCTGCTGGCGATACGGACGGTGCCGCCGCCACCCATCGCATCGCGCGCATTGATGGCGAGGTTCAGGATCGCCAGCTCGAACTGCCCCGGATCGGTGCGCACCGACCATGGTTCCTCTGCGAAGTCGTACGTCACGCGGATACGGCCGGCGGTGGTCCGCAGGATCAGCTCCTCGATCGACTGGATCGCTTCGTCGGGGCGGAAGACTTCGGCGGCCAGATCGCGCTGCCGGCTGAAGCTCAGCAGGCGGCGGGTGATCGCGCTGCCGCGTCCGGCGGCTTCACCGGCGGCGGCGAGATAGCGTTTCAGGCGGTCGCGATCGTCGATCCGTCGTTCGGCCAGTTCCAGATTGCCGATGATCGCCGCCAGCAGGTTGTTGAAGTCGTGCGCGATCCCGCCCGACAGGGTGCCGAGCGCCTCCAGCTTCTCCGACTGGTGATGCCGTCGCTCCGTCAGCCGCCGTTCGGTATCGTCGCGTTCGATCCGTAGCAGATAGCGGTCGTTGCCTGCCTGAAACGGGATGCGACGGATATGCGTCCACCGGTCGCCACCGGGCAGCGGGTGGTGGCGATCCTCGTCATCGACCCGGTCCTGCGCGAGGGTCGCCAGATCGCGCGGGTCGGGCAAGATCGCGGCATCCTCCCCGCGCACGATCCGCCCCTCGGCATCGACGATCGCCACCGCATCGCCCGAACCGTCGGCCAGCCCGCGAAACGCCGCGCGTTCGAACGCCAGCGCGCGGCGCAGCGCATGGCGTTCGGCGGCGGCGGCGACCATCGCCGTCAACGCCTCGGCATCCCATGGCTTGTTGGCATAGCCGCTGATCGCACCGTCGTTCAGCGCCGCGACGACCGCCGACAGATCGGCATAGCCGGTCAGCAGGATCGCCTCCGCATCGGTCACCGCCCGCGCGCGCGCCAGGAACTGGCTGCCGGTCAGCTCGGGCATCCGCTGGTCCGACACGATCACCGCGATGTCGGGATGCGCCGCGACCAGACCGAGCGCCTCGACCGGCGAGGTGGTCGACACGATGCGATACCGGTCCTCCAGCAGGTCGGTCAGCGCGACGAGGATCTCGCGCTCGTCATCGACCAGCAGCAACAGGGGCAGGGCACCGGTGGTTTCCATTACGCGTGTTCCGGTATCCTGATCGCGAACGATGCGCCACCCCGTGCCGCACGACCGATCTCGATCGTGCCGCCATGCGAGCGCACCACGCCATAGGCGATGGCGAGGCCCAGCCCGGTGCCGGAGCCGACATCCTTGGTGGTGAAGAACGGTTCGAACACCCGCTCGCGCCGGTCGTCGGGGATGCCGGGGCCATTATCATCGATGCGGATGGTGTAGGTACCGTCGACCGATTCGGTCGCGACCACGATCTCGCCGGTCACCGGATCGACCGCGTCGGCGGCGTTGGCGACGATGTTCATCACCACCTGATTGACCAGCGCCCCCGAACATTCGAGCATCCGCGCCGCTCCATAGTCGCGCTCGACCCGCACCGTACCCAGCCGTGGTGCCAGCAGCGTCAGCACGGCGTCGATCGCATCGGGAATGTCGATCTGCGACACCTCGCCATCGTCCAGCCGCGAGAACCGGCGCAGCTTTACCACCAGCTCCTGAATACGGGTCAGCCCCGACCGGATCGACGTCAACCGGTCCGACGCCTTGGTCAGCAGCGTCGCGCGCCTGGCGTCGTCGGCATCGCGCGCGCCCGCCACCGCCCGTTCCACGGTCGCCTGATGCGCGAGGATGAAGGCCAGCGGATTGTTGATCTCGTGCGCGATGCCCGCGACCAGTTCGCCCAGCGACGCCATCTTCGCCGATTGCACCAGCTGCGCCTGCGTCTCGCGCAGCAGGGCATTGGCCCCGGCCAGTTCGGCATTGGCCCGTGCCAGCCGCTCGGCTGAATCGGCCTCGGCCCGCGCCTGCGCCAGTGCGATCGCCTGCGCCCGTTCGCGGGCGATGCCGGCGGCCTCTTCGTCGCGCGCCAGCTTGCGCCGGACGATCGCGCGGATCCGTACCAGCAGCATGTCGCCGTCGCTCCGCCGCGACACGACATCGTCGACCCCGGCGGCAAGGCCCGCCAGCATCGTCGCCGGTTCGGCATCGTCGGTCAGCGCGACCAGTGCGATGCCGCTCGCCTGCGCCACCCGGCATGCATCAAGCCGGGCCGACAGCGCGAAACTGCGCTCGCGCTCGATCACGAGGATACCATCGGCGCTGTCCGCCTCGATCGCCGCCAGCGCCACCGCCGGATCGGCACAGCGTTCGATCCGGTACCCTTCTGCCGACAGCCGTTCGACCAGCGGATCGCGGTTCGCATCGACGGGATCGAGCAGGAACAATCGCGGCTGCCGCAGCGCCGGTGCCGGCCCGTCCTCCATCGGTCGCCCGCGTGTCTGGCGCAGCAGCGCACGAATCCGCGATACGATCAGTTCGCCGCCGCCGCGCTTGGGCACATAGGCGTTCGCCCCGCTGTCGAGGCCCTGTCGCTCCACCTCCGACGCATCGTCGCCGGTCAGCATCAGCACCGGCAACGTCCGCGTCGCCCCCGTCTGCCGCACGATCCGCACCAGTTCGTCGCCGTTCATGCCCGGCAACCGGTAATCGACCACCAGCAGGTCCGGTCGGGCATCGTTCAGCGTCGCCAGTGCCGTCTCGGCATCGCGGGTCCGCTGCACCCGCAGCCCCGCTCGCTCGAACATCCGCCGCAATTGCAGCGCCTGCGTCTCCGAATCCTCGACCAGCAGGATCAATGCGCCGTCCATCACCGCGTCCGGTCCAGCACGCGGCGGATATGCGGCGCGATCAGGTCAAGCGGCAGCGACAGCGCGCCCATGCGCTGTGCGGCGGCGGGCATGCCATAGACGACCGAACTGCTCGCATCCTCCGCCACCGCCAGCCCGCCCGCCGCCAGCAGCGCCTGTACCCCCGGTGCGCCGTCCTCGCCCATGCCGGTCAGCACCACCGCCATCGCCGCGCCGTCGAGGGCGGTCGCCCCGCTTTCGATCAGGCGGGTGGCGGACGGGCGCTGGCCGTTGACCGGTGCTGCGCGTCCGACCAGCATCGTGCCGCCCTTGCCGATGGTCAGATGCGCGTCGCCCGGCGCGACGTGGATCATGCCGGGGCGCGGCACGTCGCCATGGCCGGCAATTTCGACCCGCTGCGGCACGACGCTGTCGAGCCAGCTCGCGAAGCCGGTCATGAAACTGGCCCCCATATGCTGCACCAACAGCACCGGCAGCGACAGGTCGGCGGGCAGCGCCCCGAACAATCTGGCAAGGGCCGGGGGGCCGCCGGTCGACGCCGCGACCAGCAACACGGCCGGGGCACGCTGGCGCGTCGTCGGTATCGGCAGGACCGGCGCGGTCCACATCCGCCTTCGGACGACAGCCACCTCGCTCATGATCGCCAGTTGCGTGCGGATTTCGCGTGCGACCTGTGAATAGGCGGCATCGCCCAGCCCGACCGGCTTTTCGACGACCGACAATGCGCCGGCGCGCAACGCGTCCATGCTGTTGCCCATCGCGCCGCCGTCCATGCTGGCGGAAATCACGACGATCGGCGTCGGTCGATCGGCCATGATCCGCCGTGTCGCCTCCAGCCCGTCGATGCCCGGCAGTCGGATATCCATCGAAATGACGTCGGGCTGCACGACCGGCAATGCGGCGATCGCATCCTCGGCGGTCGCGAACGCGCCGGCCACCGTCAGACGCGGGTCGCTGTTGATGATATGGGTCAGCAGCGTGCGGACGACGATCGAATCCTCGACGATCATCACGCGGGCCGGGGTGGTGCGGTCGGGCATCGGCGGGTCAAATCAGCTGCTGCACGACGCCGATCAACTTGCCCTGATCGAAATCCTGTTTGGTGACATAGGCATCCGCCCCGAGGCTGAGGCCGCGTTCGATATCGTCGGGGCTGTTGCGCGAAGTCATCATGACGACGGGTAAAGTTTTGAGTGCCGGATCGTTCCGTATTGCCGCCAGCAAGGTGAACCCGTCCATCCGCGGCATTTCGACATCGGCGACGACCAGATCGATGGCGTCGAGGCCCGATCGCAACCGCTCCAGCCCGGCAAGACCATCGACCTCGATCAGCACGCGATACCCCTGCGCCTCGAGGATGCTGCGCTCCAGCGTGCGGGTGGTGATCGAATCATCGACGACCAGGATGGTCTTGCCATGCGGTTCGGGCGCGGCGTCGGCGGCGATCGGCAGGGCGGCGGTGCCCGGCCGGGCGCGCACCAGTTGTACCGGGTCCAGCACCAGCACGATCTCTCCGTTCAACAGGATCGTGCCCAGCACCAGCGGCACATCGGCGGCGATCGCCGCGACATCGCCGATCAGCAGCGCGCGGACGTCGCTCAGGCCATCGACCACCAGCATCCGCCGGACGCCGTCGGCGGCGATCATCACGGCGGGCAGGGTGCCGGCCGGGGCACAATGCGCCACGGCCAGCATATCGCCCAGCCGGCTCACCGGAATGGCCGTGCCGTCGATCGTCACCATCGTGTCGCTGCCGCTCGGCGACAATTCGACCGGGTCGATCCGCCGCACCTGCTGTACCGCATCGGCGGGCAGGGCGAGGCGCATGTCGCCGACCTCGACCAGCAACAGCGTCCGCCGGGTCAGCGCGACCGGTACCGCGAGTGCCACGATCGTCCCGCCACCTGTGCCGCGCGCGATCGTCGCCGATCCGTGCAGCCGCCGCGCGACTTCGGCCACTACCGACAGGCCGATGCCGCGTCCGGCCACCTCGTCCAGCCGTTCGGCAGTCGAAAATCCCTGTTCAAACAGCAACGCGTGCAGCGCGTGATCGCGCGGCACCGGGGCATCGGCGGCGATCAGCCCGGCGGCTCGCGCCCGTGCGGCAATCGCGGCGTCGTTCAACCCCGCTCCATCGTCGCGCACCGTGATCGTTAGGCGGCCACGGTCGATCCGCGCATCGACGGCGATGGTCCCGGCGTCGTCCTTGCCCGCGCGCCGCCGCGCCGCCGGGGTCTCGATCCCGTGGCGGACGGCGTTGCGCAGCAGGTGCAGCAGCGGATCGCGCAACGCGTTGAGCACCCGGCGATCGGCTTCACCGGCGATATCGGCGACCTGCAACCGGGCGATCTTGCCCTCGGCGGCGGCAAGATCGCGCACCGCGCGTTCGTGCCCGTCAAACAGCGTCGCGACCGGTTGCAACAGCATCCGCTCGCCATCACGCTCCAGCTCGGCGCTCGACCGGTCCAGCGCATCGCGCAGCCGACCGTGCAGGCGGCGGATACGGTCGAGTTCGCCGGTCGCCTGCCGCAATCGCCGCGCGGCTTCGCCATCGCCGCTATTGGCGAGCATAGGGAGCAGCGTAGCAAGGTCTTGCGACAATGCGTCCAGCCGCTCGGCGACCTGCCCCTGTTCGGCGACCTGCGTCGCCATGACGTGCAGCGACCGGCCGAGCCGTTCGACGCGGTGGCCGGCAATCGCGACACGTCGTTCGGGTTCGATTTCGCGCTCGGTGTCGGTCGCTGCGGCGGGCGGGGCGGCCCCGTCCTCGATCGCGTCGGCCAGTATCCGCAATTCGGCGATGGCGGCTTCGTCCATGGCGCGGTCGCCGCTTTCGATTGCCAGCAACAGCGCCTCGGCCTCATGCGCGGCCGCTTCGGTCGCGGGCAGTTCGACTGCCCGCGCCGCGCCTTTCAGGCTGTGTGCCCGCCGGCTGAACTCACGCAGGTCGACCGGCCGTCCGGCATCGGCATCGGCCAGCGCCGCGCGGATGCCGGCCATATGCTCCGCCAGCTCCGACGCGAACGCCGCCATCAATTCGGCCTGCAATTCGTCCATGGCCTACAGCCGGTAGCGTTCGGTCAGCCCGACCAGCGTGCGCGACAACTCGCCCAGATCGCCTGCCGCCTGATCAAGCTGCCGGGTCGACGATGCGGTCTGCTGCGACGCCTCGCGGATATTTTGCAGCGCGATCGTCACCTGTTCGATGCCGATCTGCTGCTGGTTGGTCGACGCCACGATCTGCTGGAACGTCTGGACATTCTCCTGCACCCGCGCCGCCAGTTCCTCGATCGCGGCATGGCCGGCATCGGTGCGTTCCTTGCCCGATGCGACGCGCTTCACCGCTTCCTCGGTCAGCATCACCGACGAATTGATCCCGCGTTGAATGTCGCCCAAAATCGAGCGGACGTTGCGCGTCGCGCCCTTTGCCTGATCGGCGAGCAGCTTCATCTCCGCGGCGACGATCGCGAAGCTGCGACCCTGTTCGCCCGCCGCCGCCGCCTCGATCGATGCGTTCAGCGCCAGCAGGTGCGACCGTTCGGACACGTCGTTGACCGTTGCGATGATGTCGCCGATCGCCTGCGTCTTTTCCGACAGCGCGACGATGTTGGTCGCGACCGCTTCGGCCTGTTCGCGGATCGCGACCATCGCCTGCGCGGTATCGCCGACCGCGCTCAACCCCGCGTCGCTGATCTGCGCGGTGGCCTGTGCCTGCGCGATCACTTCCTGTGCGCGGCGGCTGATCTGCGCACCGCTATGGGTGATCTCGTCGACGGTCGCGGCGGTTTCCTGCACGGCGGCCAACTGTTCCTCGACCGACGCCGCCTGCTCCTGCGTCGATGCACGAATTTCGGTGGTCGCGGCGTTCAGATCGTTGGTCGCGGCGCGGTTCTGCGATGCGATGGTACGCAGCCCGCCGACCATCTCGTTCAACGTCCGGCCCAGCTTACCCAGCTCGTCCTTGCCGGTCGCGTCGGTCGTGGTCGACAGGTCGCCGCCACCGATCCGCCCGACGAACTGCATGAATTCGTCGAGGGGGCGGACGATCGACCGGCGGATGGTGATCGCGATCGCGATGCTGACCAGCACCGCGACGATCAGCCCGATACCGATCGACACGCGGCTGGCGTCGTACACGTTGCGGGTCGCGTCACGGCCCTTTTCGATCGCGGCGTTCAACGTCTCGCGCGCCTGTCCGACCCGGGCGACCGTCGCGGCGTGATCGCGCACGATATCGTCATCCACCGCCAGCACGGCGGCGCGGTCGCCCGCCTGGATGGCGGCCAGCTGCGTTTCGACATCGGTGCGGGTACGGACCAGCGCGCGCTCGGCCTCGCCCAGCTGCCGGGCCATCCGCGCCCATTGCTCGGACCTGAGGCCGGTAACCGCAGTCGTGCGATATGTCTCGGCGGCGCGTTGCTGTTCCGCCATGCCGCGCGCGGCATCGTCGATCGCGGCCCGCCAGCCGGCAATGCCTTCGCGGGTATCGGTGCCGTTGCCGGTCAGGAAACCGCGCACCAGCGCCGCGCGCTGTTCGACCTTGCGCGACAGGGCATGGTCGATGCGGTTCAGCTCCTCCATCGACGACAGGTCGCGTTCGACGATCAGGTCGACGGTCGATCGGACCTCGCCGATCTGCGTCAGTGCATAGAGGCCGAGGGCGAGCAGGATCGCGGTGAGGGCGGCAAAGCCGGCGGCGATCCGGGTGGAGACGGACAAACCTTATCCTTCCTGAAGACGGGCGGGGAGTAGCAGTGCGATCAGCAGCGGCGGGTCGACGCGGGTCAGCCGCTGGCCATCCCCTTCGACCAGACGCGACAATGTTGGCGGTGCATCGTCGCGCGGTGTGCGGACCACGCCCAACAGGGCATCGACCGCCAGCGCGATCCGCGGCGCATCGTGGCGCAGGACGATCATCGCAGTGGCCGTGCCAACTTCGCGCGCCAGAAGGGTCGCCGGATTGAACAGGTTCACCACCGCGCCACGCCATGCGACCACCCCGGTCAGCGTCCCCGGACCATGCGGCACACGTGTAACCTTTGGCACCTTCGCCACCGCCCGCACCTGCTCGATCGGCAGCCCGTGCGCGACCCCGCCCAGTTCGAACGCCAGCAGCGTCTCGGTCGGTCGATCGCTCGCGATCCGCTCCCCCGAGACCGCACGCTGCCGCATCCGCAGCACTGCCGCAATGGCATCGGCGTCCAGCCCGTCCGCGACGATCGGTGGCGCGCTCATCGCGTACGTCCCATGATATGCCGGATCGCGGCGGTCATCGCCCCCGCCGTCATGCCGTCGCCTCCGGTCAGCTCGGTGGCGGGATCGAGCGCGGCGGCGACGCGCAACGCATTGGTCAGGCTGCGTTTGCCGTCGGGCTGCCGCCCTTGCGCCAACAGGTAATGCCCGAACTGGTAATGCGCCATCGCGAACGATCCATCGAGATACAGCGCATCGCGAAACGCCCGCTCTGCCGAATCCCTGTCCCCGCCTGCCAGCGCGTCGAGCGCCGCAAAATAGCGCGCCACCGCATCCGGCATCCGCTCGACGACCGGTTTGGGCGTCGCGACCGGCCGGGTTGTCGCGCGGGGCATCGGCGGCGGTACCGGAGCAGGGGGCCGCGCCACTACCACTGGCGGCGGAACGACCGGGGTTACCCGCAAGACTGACCCGCGCGGGCGATAGGCCAGGATACCCGCCACTTGCGTCGCATCGGCCACCGCATCGAACCCCGGATTGGGCTCGGCATGACCCAGCAGCAGCAACCCCTCTGGCGCCAGCCGCTCGACCAGCGCGCCGACGATCGCCGTCGCATGGTCCTGTGCGAAATAGATCAGGACGTTGCGGCACAGGATCAGGTCGTACTCGGTAAAGCCGAGCGCCGCCGTACCGTCGATTAGAGACAACAGGTTATGGCGCTCGAACCGCGCGGTTGCGCGGTACCGCTCCTTCAGCCGGTATCGCTCGCCGTTCCGGTCGAACAGCCGCGCCCGTTCCGCGTCGCCCACCGTCCGGAGCGCCCAAGAGGAATAGTCCGCCTGCCGCGCCGCCGTCAGCGCCGCATCGTCGATATCGGTCCCGGTCAGCGCGATCCGCCACTCGCCGATCGCCTCGCCCAGCAGGTCGCTCAGCAGGATGGCGATCGAATGCGCCTCCGCCCCGGTCGAACAGCCGACGCTCCAGATGCGCAGCCGCTTCTCCGCCGCGTTCCGCGCGATCAGCCGCGGCAGGATGACGTTGCGCAGCGCATCGAACTGTTCGGCGAAGCGGAAGAAAAAGGTTTCGTTGATCGTCACCGCGCTTTCGAGCAGCGGCCATTCGGCATGGTCGGGATCGCGCAGCCGATCGAGATACGCCGCCAAGGTCGTATCGCCCGTCTCGGCCATGCGATGGGCGAGACGCTCGGCAAGCTGCGCTTCCTTGTCGATATAATAATGATGGCCGGTACGCGCGATCACCAGCGCCTTGACCTCGGCAAAGGCCTCGTCGCGGATCATGCGGCGCGCCACTGGTCGGCACGCGCGGCGGCAGCAACCGTCAGCGCCGCCAGCGTTGCGCGTTCGCTGTCGAGCAGCAGTCGGTCGACCGCGATCACATGGGCAACCTCGTCCCCGAGCGGTAGCTCGCCGACGATCGCCGCATTCAGGCTCTTTTCCGGATCGACCGGCGCGACGTCACCGCGCACGACGTCCTCCGCGCGGTCGACCAGCAGGCAGGGGCCGTCGCCCCGCAACCGAACCAGATGCGAAAACAGCCCGATCGCCCCGACGCTCGCCATGGGGTCGAGCAGCATCAGCGGTGCCACCACCGGCACCGGCGCGCCCTGCAACAACACGAAGCCCAACACCGGCGCGGGCAACCCCGGCGGCGCATCGATCGGCAGCACCGGCAGCACTTCGCGCACCGCCGTCATCGGCAGCGCGAGGCGGGTGTCGCCGATACGCAGGATCAGGAACGATGCGGTCATCGTGGCACGCTATATCGCGGGTGTGTCCCGCTGTCAGTCGCGTTGCGCGCTCAGCCGCGCGAGATCGGCCTGTGTATTGACGTTGGCGATCTGGCCCTCAACCGTCACCGGCTCCGCGCCGATCCAGTCGGCAAAGGCCCGCACCGATCGCGATCCCGGACCGCGCAGCACCGCCTGCAGCGTCGTACTCGCATCGACCGGCCACAGCCCGACGACCGGCAGGTCGGGCAGATAGGCGGCAGGTCCGACTGCCGACAATTGCGCGCGCAGGTCGCCCGGCACGAACGGCGTATCGCACGGCACCGTCAGCACGTGCGTGAACCCTTCGGCACAGGCGTGGTGCAGCGCCGCCGCGATCCCGCCGAGCGGCCCGAGGTCGGGGGCAGGGCGATCGGGCACCGCCTCCAGTCCTTCATGGGTGCGCCCGACGACGATCAGCGCATCGACCTGCGGTTCGACCGCGTCGGCGACATGGTCGATCAGCGCACGTCCGTCGATCGCAGCCAGCGCCTTGTCGCTGCCGAAGCGACTCGATCGGCCACCGGCGATGATCGCGCCCAAAATCCGCGTCATGACGCGAGCATCGCATCGGACCGCACCAGCGTCCGCAGTGCCAGTCCGGCCGCAGCGGCACGATCCATCGCCAGCGTCGTCGCGGCGGACAGCGTGGCCAGCATCGGGCATCCCGCCAGCACCGCCTTTTCGACCAGTTCGAACGAGCAGCGCGACGACAGCAGGGCGAAGCCGCCATCCCAGTCAAACCTGCCCCGCCGCATCGCGCCGATCAGCTTGTCGAAGGCATTATGCCGCCCGACATCCTCGCGGACCAGCCGGATGCTGCCATCGGCTGCGCAAAGCGCGGCGGCGTGGGTCGCGCCGGTCGCCCGTGCCAGCGGCTGATGATCGCGAAGCGCGGCGGCGGCGGCGAACAGGGCCGCGTCGCCCGCCGTCGATCGCGCGGTCACGGTCGGCAGCGGGCGCAATGCCTGCTCCAGATTCTCGATGCCGCACAGACCGCAGGATGATTCCGAAACGCGGTGCCGAACCCGGTCGGCGACCCGTTCGTGCCGTTCGGGTATCAACGTCACGCGCAGCAGGGTGCCGGCATCGGTGGCATGCGCACTCACCTCGACGACCTCGTCAGCCCCATTGGCCAGTCGTTCGGCGAGCACGAAGCCGTGCGCGAGATCGCCAACGTCGTTCGGTGTCGCCATCAGCACCGCATAGCCCAGACCGTTCACTTCGATCGCCACCGGCGCTTCGACGGCTACGGCGCGGTCATGCTCGGTCCGGTCCCCCGCCGGCGCCACCCGGTCGAACCGTCGAATAATTGTTCCATCGGCGTTCATCCGGCGACGATACGGACCGGCACCGCTTTCGCCGCGGGTGTCTTCGATGCGTGATCGTGCCAGCCGATCGGGATCAGCGGGTTGAGTTCGGGATAATATCCCGCGACGCACCCGTCGGGCAGGTCGAACGGCACGACTTTCAGCCCCGTGACCCGGCGATCGACGCCGTCGTCGGCATCTCCGACCAGCGTCACGACCTGCCCCTTGTGCAGTCCCGCCTTGGCTATTTCGGCCGGGTTCATCATCAACACGTCGCGCGTTCCCGAAATACCGCGGAAGCGATCGTCATAGCCGTAAATCGTCGTATTGAACTGATCGTTCGAACGGAGCGTCACGAGCCGTAACCGGCCTGGCGCATCGTCGATCGCCGTTCCGGACAAGGACCGGGGAATGGTGAACTCGGCCTTGCCGCTGTCGGTCTTCCACACCCGCTCCCGCGCCGCATTGCCGCGATAGAATCCGCCGGGCGTGAACATGCGTTCTTCGAAATCGTGAAATTCTTCGGGATAGGTCGCTTCGATCAATGCGCGGATCTTCGCATAGTCACCGGTCCAGCCGTCCCAATCGACTTTCGGATTGGGATCGAGCGTCGCCTTGGCCATTCCCGCGACGATCGCGACTTCAGATTTCAGATGCTCGCTCGCCGGTTCATGCGTGGCGATTGACCCATGGATATGGCTGAACGTATCCTCGATCGTGACGATCTGCTCGCCGCCGGCCTGCTTGTCGACTTCGGTCCGGACCAGACAGGGCAGGAGATACGCCGTCTTGCCGTTGATCAGGTGACTGCGGTTCAACTTCGTCGCGATCTGCACGGTCAGGCGGATGTCGGGCCACGCCGCCTCGATCCGCTCCAGATCGGGGATCGCGCGCAGGAAATTCCCGCCGAGCGAGACGAAGGCGTCGATCTCGCCCTTCAAAATGTCCTCGCACGCGGTGACGGTGTTGTGGCCCTGCTCCATCGGCGGCTCGAAACCGAACAGTTCGCGCAACCGGTCCATCGGCACGAGCTCGGGCTTTTCCGAAATGCCGACGGTGCGCTGGCCCTGCACATTGCTATGTCCGCGGACGGGCGACATGCCGGTGCCGACGCGTCCGATATTTCCCTTCATCAGCAACAGGTTCACATAGGTCACGACATTGTCGAACCCGTTGACCTGCTGCGTCAGTCCCATGCCGTAGATGCCGATCGTCCGATCCGCCTCGACATAGACCTGTCCCGCTGCCTCGATATCGGCGCGCTTCAGTCCGCTTTCGCGCTCGATATCCGACCAATCGGTGGCGCGGACCATCGCTTCGAACTCGGCGAACCCGGCGGTATGTTGTTCGATGAAGTCGACGTCGAGGACATGGACCTTGTGCTCCGCCCAGTTCTTGTCCTCGGCAGCAAGCACATGCTTGGCGAGGCCGATCATGACCGCGACGTCGCCGCCGGGTCGGACCTGATGATATTGGCAGGAAATCTTGGTTTCGCTGCGGGTCGCCATCTCGAACGGATTTTGCGGATCGGTGAACGCGATCAGGCCCGGCTCCTTGACCGGGTTGAACGTCACGACCTTGCACCCGCGCTTCACCGCGTCGCGCAGCGGGTGCAGGAAGCGCGGGCTGTTCGATCCGGTATTCTGCCCGAAGAAGAACATCGCATCGCAATGTTCGAAATCGTCGAGGATCGAGGTGCCGACCGGCGCACCGATCACCTTCTTCAGCGCGACCGACGTGGTCTCGTGGCACATGTTCGAACTGTCGGGCAGGTTGTTGTGCCCATAGAGCCGCGCAAACAAGGCGAAGAGATAGGATGTTTCGAGGCTGGCGCGGCCCGACGCGTAGAAGATCGCCTTTTTCGGATCGATCGCGCGCAGTTCGGTACCGATCGCCGTAAAGGCTTCGTCCCAGCTGCATTCGACATAATGGTCGGTGGCTTGATCGTACCGCATTGGGTGGGTCAGCCGCCCCTGATGCTCAAGATCGAAATCCTTCCAGCCCTTCAGTTCGCTGACCGAATGCGTGGCGAAGAATTCGGGGGTGCAGCGATTGGGGGTTAGGTCCCAAAGGGTCGCCTTGGCACCGTTCTCACAGAATTCGAAAGGGTGCGGCTCGGCCGGTTTTCCCCATGCGCAGGAGGTGCACATGAAGCCCTTGGTCTTGTTCTGGCGGGCAAGCTGGGCGAGCGCGGCGGGACGGTTGCGTTCCTTGCCGAGGATTTTCGACATCCCCTTGACCGAACCCCACCCGCCGGCGGGGCCGTCATAGCCCACTACATCTTCGCGATCCGCCACCGTCATCCCCTCGCCACGCCGTATGACCCGCTTTTACGCAGCACGATGCGCGAAAGTTCCGATACTCAAACGACCATCTCGACCGCGAGGGCGGTGGCTTCACCGCCGCCGATGCACAGCGACGCCATGCCCCGCCGCAATCCGCGGGTTTCCAGCGCCGACAACAGCGTCGCCAATACCCGCGCACCGCTTGCCCCGATCGGATGGCCCAGCGCGCACGCTCCGCCATGAACGTTGACGATGTCGTGCGGCAGGCCGAGATCGTGCATCGCCGCCATCGTGACACAGGCGAACGCCTCGTTCACCTCGAACAGGTCGACGTCACCGTTCGCCCAGCCGGCCCGATCGAGCGCCTTGCGCATGGCAAATGTCGGCGCGGTCGCGAACCGGGCAGGTGCATGGGCGTGCCCCGCATGGGCAACGATCCGCGCGATCGGGGTCAGGCCCAGCCGTTCGGCGACCGATGCCCGCGCCAGCACCAGCGCCGCCGCCCCGTCCGAAATCGACGATGCGTTGGCGGCAGTGATCGTACCGTCCTTGGCGAAGGCGGGCTTGAGCGTCGGGATTTTCGATGCGTCGCCGCGCGTCGGCTGTTCGTCGGTGCGCACGGTCGTCGTGCCCTTGCGGCCGGTGATGTCGACCGGCACGAGCTCACGATCGAACGCACCCGATGCCTGCGCCGCCTGTGCCCGGGTCAGCGACGTGATGGCGAACGCGTCCTGCGCCTCGCGGGTAAAGCCATAGGCGGCGGCGGTTTCCTCGGCAAAGCTGCCCATCAGCCGGCCGGGTTCGTACGCATCCTCCAGTCCGTCGATATACATATGGTCGAGCAACCGGTCGTGTCCGATCCGCGCGCCACTGCGGTGGCGTTGCGACAGATAGGGGGCGTTGGTCATGCTCTCCATCCCGCCGGCGACGATGATATCGGCCGAACCGGCGGCGATGGTGTCGGCGGCCATCATCACCGCCTGCATTCCCGATCCGCACATCTTGTTGACCGTCGTCGCCTCGACATGTTGCCGAAGGCCGGCACCCAGCGCCGCCTGTCGCGCGGGGGCCTGTCCAAGGCCGGCGGGCAAGACGCACCCCATATAGATGCGTTCGACCGCCTCCCCCGACAGTCCCGCCCGCGCGACCGCCGCCCCGACCGCCGCCGCACCCAGTTCGGTTGCGCTGGCATCGGTCAGACACCCCTGAAAGCTGCCCATCGGCGTACGGGCATAGGACAGGATGACGACGGGATCGGACATGCGGCTCTCCACGGACTCTGGTTTCGTTTGTTATCACATCTAGGGGGAAGGCCGCCGCCTCGCAAATGCCGGTGATTGCCGATAGGGGCGGGCCATGGTCGCTGCGCTCCCTCCGTCCTTCTGGCCGATCCTGCTCGGCGTGCTTGGCACGGTGTTCGGCAGTTTCATCGCGACGCTCGCCATCCGCTGGCCGCAGGGGCGGTCGATAGCGGTCGGGCGATCCGCGTGCGACGGTTGCGGCCGAACCTTGCAGGGCAGCGAACTGGTGCCGTTGGTCAGTTACATCGCGCTACGCGGTCGATGCCGTAGCTGCGGCATCTGCATTGCGCCGGGTCATCCAGTTACCGAACTGCTGGGTGCGACGATCGGTATGGTTGCCGGACTGGTTGCGCCGGGCGTCGACGGCGTCGCCGGTGCAATTTGTGGCTGGCTGTTGCTGGCCTCGGGTACGATCGATCTCGCCGCGTTCTGGCTGCCCGACCGGTTGACGGCGGCCCTTGCCATCGCTGCGTTGGTCGGAGGCGCGGCGGGCATCGCGCCCGATGTGACCGACCGGATGATCGGCGGGGCGGGGGGCTTTGCCGCACTGTCGCTGGTGGCGACGTTGTACCGCCGGATCCGGGGTCGAACCGGTCTTGGCGGCGGCGATCCCAAACTGTTCGGTGCGATCGGCCTGTGGCTCGGCTGGCGGGCATTGCCATCCGTGTTGTTGATCGCATCGATCGCGGGCTTGGCGATCGTCGCCGTGATGGCGCTTGCCGGCCGGCGTCCGGCGGCCAGCGACCGCCTGCCGCTTGGCACGCTGCTGGCCGCCGCCGCGTTCCTGTGCTGGACCCTGTCGGCCTAGGCTGGCTCGACCCGGTATTCGATCGGCTTGAAGCTGCCGCCGTTCGATGCCGGGGCCGAACACGCGGTCAACCCGATGATCAGATCCATCGCCGCGCGAAAGGTGATTGTATCGCCCGCCTTGCTGATCGGCGGCAAGACGCTCAGCTTTCCTGTTGCGGCATCGATCGGGACGTTCATGAAGCAGTTGAATGCCACCGGTATCCGGTCGGGCGATATGCCGTACGGCTCGAGCGCCGCCGCCAGATTGCCGAAGCATCCACGATGCGGCGGGAGGTCGGGGTAGAAATGATGGAAGGTATCGTACGAGCAAGGCGTCAACAGAAAGTCGTGCATCCCGACCATATCGTCGACGATCTCCAGCATCACCCGACTGCGGTTTGAATACAGCCGGTGCCCGGTCGTCAGCCGGATCGTCTCGGCATAATCGAGCGTACGCCCGGAGGAGATGACCTCGTCCAGATCATCTGCATTGAACGCCAGCAGGTCCGCGACCTGACATCCGCGCGGGTCGACCACGACCAGCGTCTCGCCCTGTCGGAGGGGGAAGGCGGTGCCGGAGCGTTCCGGGATGACGATGTTCAATCGCCTTCCCCCGAATAATGGAAGGGGCAGGACCAGCGATCGTCGACCTGCCGTCCGCTATATTGCCGCGCTTCGCTCGCCGCGCCGTGGCGCGCCAGCATCGGGTTGCGGCTGCCGGCCAGCGCCTCGTCGCGCACGAGGATCTTCTCGCGCATCGTCTCGTACTTGCCCTCGGCGCGCAGGCGTTCGAACTGGTCGTGCAGGTTGAACACCAGCGTCGGCCGGTCGAACCGCCGCGCCGGCCGGCTCGATCGGGGATGAAGGCCGACGATGAAGAACGCCTCGCCGCCGAAGCTCAGCGAGAAATGCGGGTTGTTGGGGTCGGCGCTGACCCGGGTGTCATAATCCTGCCCGCGCCAGACATCCTTGTCCGACAGCGACTGGACCCGTTTCCATAACGCATGTTCGAACTCGGTTTCGGTCAGATCGTCCGGCCCGTCGAAGATGACGGCGAAGCTGCGATACATCGTCCGGTCGCGGCGATAACTGACGGCGAGTTGCATCAACGCATCGTGAATGCGGACATCGTCCCATGCGCTGTCGATGCGCGAGCAGGCGAGAACGTCCAGCGTCCCCTTCGCCATCGCCGATTTCGCACCGACACAGGGGAAGGCGCGGTCGTCGACATGCTCGAACAGCATCGCCTGCAGACGATCCTGCGCCTCGTGTTTCCAGTTGAACATTGCGGAGACCCCGACCCGGTTATTGGATGAACAGTACGTTTCGCCCCTGACACCGGTTCCGCGCCTGTTGACGGGCGGCGACGGGGCGGCAACAATCAACACCGTGAACAAAAGACTGCTTCTCGACGATTTCCTGCCGTACCGGCTGTCCATCGCGTCCAACCGCGTGTCCGACGCGATCGCATCGACATATCGATCGTTGTTCGGGCTGCGCATTCCCGAATGGCGGCTGGTGACGGTCATCGCCGAGAGCGAGGGCATCACCCAGCAATCGCTGTGCGTGGCGACCCGCATGGACAAGGTGACGGTCAGCCGCGGTGCGATCGCGCTGGTCGATCGCGGACTGGTCGAACGCCGCGCCAATGCCGGCGATCAACGGTCGCACCTGCTGCAACTGACACCGTCGGGACGCGCTCTGTACGAACAGGTCGCACCGAAGGCACTGTTGATCGAACAGGAACTGTTCGCCGCGTTCAGCGCCGAGGAAATCGAGGTGCTCCGCGACATGCTCGGGCGGGTGCAGGCCGCCGCCGACGCGATGGAACAGCGCACCGTCGATCAATAACGGTCGCGGCGCGGCTTTGCCTGATGCTTGGTCGGCAGCGTATCGGCCAGCCGTGCGCCGCGCCGGCCCATCGGCCGCGGATGGCCGACGGTCGAATCGATCGCGGTCTGCCGCTCCGCCTCGGCATTGATCTCCGCACCGATCAGGATCGCGAAGCTCGATACGAACAGCCACATGAGCAGCACGACGACCGCGCCCAGCGCGCCATAGGTCGCGTTGTAATTGGCGAAGTTCGCCGCATAGAGGCCGAACAACACCGTCGCCAGCAGCCACAACACGGTCGCTGCGACCGACCCGACCGAGAGCCAGCGCCAACGCGCCGGTGCGCGGTCGGGGCCATAGCGGTAGGCGAAGGCAATAGCCGCGCTCGCAATGCTGCCGGCGACGATCCACGTCGCGCCTTGAATGACGACCGCGCCGGCGGTCCCCAGAAACTCGGTCTGGGTGCGAATCCATGTCAGCACGCCAGCCGACACAATTCCGACGAGCGCCGCGACGATCGCCGCGACGGTAATCATCGCCGACAGCAGCGTCGTGGTGATGATGCTGCGTTCGTCCTCCTCTTCGTAAATCACGTTCAGCGCCTGAATGATCGCGCTGGCTGCGCGCATCGCGCCGTAAATGGACAGGAGCAGCGCGATGGCTAGGCCAAATCCCGCCTGTGACGACGCCGTCGTCACCACCGCAATCAACTGATCGGAAATCAGGCGCGCGGCGTCAGCCGGCACCAGTTCGAAGATCGTTTGCATATGCCGAGACACCGTCGACGGGTCGGCAACCAGTCCATAGGTCATCACGATCGCGCCGAGCAGCGGTACGAACGACAAGAAGGCGTAGAAAGCGACCCCTGCCGCCATCAGCGTCAGATTGTGATAGCCGACCATCGTGTAGACACGGAACAGGATCGCCCGCCATGCGGGCCACGGATGCGCCCAGGGATGGGACGACTGGCTCCCCGGAATTGTCGCCGGATCTATCTGCATCGCGGTATCGGTCACGCTGTTCCCCTTGCCTGCCGATACCAACGCTTCCCGCTTTGTTGGGATGCAAAATTTTTACCATATGAACCAAATCATTGGTTTGGCGTTTCTCGATCTGTCGGGGGTTGTGCACTGCAACGTCCGGGGCAAGGGGACGGGGACGAAACGTTGGGGGATTTTCGCGCGCGGACGATCTGTATCTTGTTGGCGGGAACGATGACCGCACCGGGTGCGCTGGCCCAGACGACGCGCACTTCGCCGCCACCGATCGTCGTACCATCATCGTCCCAGAATCCGCCGGTCGATGGCGCGATCGTGCCGGACCCTGAATTCGACGCGGCGCTGCCGAGCCTGTCGGGCGATATCAACGCGCCACTCGAGCCGATGTCGGGGTTCGACGCGCCAGCCTTGCCGACGCCGCAGGCCACTGCGCCGGTCCTGCCCGCGCCGCCGACGGCACCGGCGACCGAGGCGGCAGTTCCCGCGGAAACGCTGCCCGACGCCGTGCTGCCCGAGGCTCCCGAACTGGCCCAGCCGCTGCCGCCGCTGTCGTCGTTCGATGTGACCCCGGTCGAGGTCGCCGGAACCGATGACAAACGTGCCGTTGAAATCCGTTATGATACCGTCGTTCGTGGCCTCGACGATATCGATGGAACCGCGCAGTTCAAGGCGCTGTCGTCGTTGCAGGAGGGCAAGGGCAAGGCCGCCAACGCGACGATGGTGCAGGCGCGCGCGCGCGAGGACGAACAGCTCGCGATCCGGATCATGCGGGCCAAGGGCTATTATGACGGCACCGCGACCTCGGCGATCGAAAACCCGCCGGGCGAACGTATCCGTGCCGTCGTCACCGCCATTCCGGGCAAGCAGTTCACGCTGGGGTCGATCCGTATCGATACCCAGCCGACCGTGCCGCCGAACCTCGTCCAGCGCGAATTGCCGCTGAAGGTCGGCGATCCGGTCGATGCCGAACGGATTCAGGCAGCGGAGGCGAATGTCAGCCTGAGGCTTCCGCAACAGGGCTATCCGTTCGTCGAGGTCGGGCAACGCGACATCCTGCTCGACGACACGGCCTATACCGGCGCGTACACCCTGCCGGTGACGACCGGGCCGCGCTCGTCGTTCGGAACCTATTCCACCATCGGCAAGCTGGCGTTCGATGCCGATCATGTCGGTGTGCTTGCGCGGTTCGAGCAGGGCGAACTCTATGACAATCGCAAGGTCGACGATTTGCGCGCGGCGCTGGTGTCGACGGGCCTGTTCTCCAGTGTCTCGGTCGAACCGCAGCGGACCGGGCAGCTTGCCCCCGACGGAACGGAACTCGTAAACCTGCTGGTGCGGCAGGATGCCGGGCCGGCGCGGACGCTGGCGGGTGAGGGGGGCTACGGCACGGGGCAGGGCATCCGCCTCGAAGGATCGTGGACCCACCGCAATCTGTTCCCGCCCGAAGGAGCGCTGATCGTTCGCGGTGTCGCCGGCACGCAGGAACAGGGCGCGGGCGTCACGTTCCGCCGGTCCAACGCCGGTCGCCGCGACCGGACGTTCCAGATCCTCGCCAATGCCAGCCGCACCAATTACGACGCGTTCGAGGCGTTCACCGGGACGCTCGGTATCCGTTGGTCGTATGACTCGACACCGATCTGGCAGAAGCGGTTTACCTATGCCTATGGTGCCGAACTGATCGGCACCAACGAAGACACCTACGACTTCGACGTCGGAGAGCGTCGTCGCAAGACCTATGGCATCGCCGCGCTGCCGTTGTTCGCCGGGTTCGACACGTCGGACAATCTCCTCAACCCGACCAAGGGCTTCCGCGTGAAGCTGAATGCCAGCCCAGAAGCATCGGTGCAGGGTGCAGTGCGCCCCTATGGCCGGTTCATGGTCGAGGGCACCGGCTATTACCCGATCGGTGAGAGCATCGTCATCGCCGGGCGCGCCCGTGCCGGATCGATCCAGGGCATTGCCCGCAACGATCTGGCCCCGTCGCGGCGCTATTATGCCGGTGGCGGCGGATCGGTCCGTGGCTTCGGTTTTCAGGAACTCGGCCCCCGCACGCCCGAGGTCGATGAGGATGGCAACAATCTGAACCGTCCGATCGGCGGCCGCAGCCTGAACGAATTCGCGATCGAGGCGCGCTACCGCTTCGGTGATTTCGGGATCGTGCCGTTCCTCGACGCCGGTCAGGTCTATGAATCGAGCCTGCCGAAGGGGTCGGACCTTCGCTTCGGTGCCGGTATCGGCGGCCGGTTCTACACCAATTTCGGGCCGCTCCGCGTCGATGTCGCCACGCCGATCGCCCGGCGACCGGGTGAATCGAAGATCGCCCTCTACATCTCGATCGGGCAGGCTTTCTGATGACCGACGCCGAACTGCCCGCCGCCGACGCTGTGACTGTCCGCGACCGTCCGCTCTGGGTCCGCATCCTGAAATGGATCGGCATCGCAATCGTCGGCCTGCTGCTCCTGGTCGTGCTGCTGGTGTTCGCGCTGAACACCGGACCTGGTCGCGGTTTCCTCGTCCGGCAGCTCGACGGCTACACCACGGCGTCGGGGCTGAAGGTCAATGTCGGGCGCATCGACGGATCGCTGTACGGCGCGATGACGATCCGCGACCTGCGGCTGAGCGATACGCGCGGCGTCTTCGCGGACTCGCCCGCGATCGCACTCGACTGGCGGCCGTTCGCCTTCACCAACAGCCATGTCGATATCCGCAGCCTGACCAGCCCGCTGGTCCGCTATGCCCGTAATCCGGTGCTGAAGGACACGCCGCCGGGCGACCCGAACGCGCCGTTGCTGCCCGATTATGATATCGACGTGAACCGTCTGCGCGTCGACCGGATCGAGGTCGGCCCGGCCGTGACCGGCCAGCGTCACATCGCCCGTCTCGACGGTGCCGTACATATCGCCGATCGCCGCGCGCAGGTGACCGCCAACGCCGCGACCATCGCCGCGCCTGGTGTCGCCGGCGGCGACCGGGTCAAGCTGAAACTCGACGCGGTGCCCGACGATAACCGGTTCGATATCGATGCCCGCATCGTCGGGCCGGCAAATGGCATGATCGCCGCGATGGCCGGGCTGAAGGCGCCGGTCGTGGCGACGATCGCCGGCAATGGTGACTGGAACAACTGGCGCGGCCGGCTGGCCGGCACGCTCGGCGGGCAGCAGCTTGCCGATCTGGCCGTGACCGGGCGCGATGGTCGCTTCACCGTGCGCGGTTCGACGCGTCCGGGCCTGATCCTGCAAGGCCCGGTCGAACGGCTGACCGCGCCGCGCCTCGACGTCGCGATCGACGCCGCGCTTGCCGATCGCAAGGCCGATACGCGGATCCAGCTCCGCTCCAGCGCGCTTGCGGTCAACGCCGCCGGTCTGCTCGACCTCGGCAACAGCCGGTTCGGCAATTTCCGGACCGAAGCGATGCTGATGACCCCCGGTGCGATCCTGCCGAACCTCAACGGTCGCTCGGTTCGTGCGGCGGTGGTCCTCGATGGCGGCTTCGGTACCCCGACCGTCGATTATAAGGTACAGGCAGCCGCACTCGGCTTCGGCGAGACCGTGGTCGAACAACTCTATGCCGAAGGTCGCGCCACCATCGATGCCGACCGTATCCTGATCCCGATCGCGGCAAAGGCGCGTCGCATCACCGGGCTGAACGCTGCCGTGGGCGGGCTCGTCACCAATGTCGCGATCAACGGCGACCTCGCCATCTCCGGCGATCAGGTGCTGTCCGACAATCTGCGCATCCGCTCCGATCGGATCGATGCGACCGCGATCGTCGCCGCCAACCTGACCACCGGCCGCTATACCGGGGCGATCAAGGGGCGGATCAACGATTACGAGGTCGCCAGCATCGGCATCCTCAACCTGTCGACCGATGCAAATCTCTATGCCGCACCGGGCGGCGGCTTCGGGATCAAGGGGCGGGTCGTTGCCCAGACCACGCGACTGTTCAACGAAGGGGTGCGCAACTTCCTCGGCGGCAATGTCTCGACCACGCGGGTCGATGTCGGCGTCGCCCCCGATGGGATCATCACCTTTTCCAACCTGCGGATGAACGCGCCGCAGTTCCGCATCACGAACGGTTCGGGCCGCTATGATCCGGCCGGTCCGCTGCTGGTCAATGCCGATGCCGTTTCGACGCAATATGGCCCGCTGTCGGCGCGGGTGACCGGATCGGTCGCCGCCCCGCAGGTGCTGTTGCGCGCGGCCCGGCCGGGCGTCGGCGTCGGGCTCGTCAACCTCGAAGCGCGGGTGCGCGGGCAGGGCGGCCGGTACGCGATCCAGGCGACCGGTGGCACCAATTACGGTCCGTTCCGCGCCGATGTGCTGGTGTCGACCGCGCCGCGCCTTGTCGCCGACATCCGGTCCGCGACCTTTGCCGGCGTGAATATCGATGGCCGGGTCGAGGCCACGAATGCCGGACCGTTCGCCGGCCGCATCAACTTTGCCGGATCGGGGATCGCCGGCATCGCTCGCCTGTCGGCACAGGGCCGCTACCAGCGCACCGACGTTAACGCGCAGGCTTCGAACGCCGCGATCCCCGGCAACATGGGCATCCGCATCGGCCGTGCGATCGTGACCGCCACCGCGGTGTTGTACGACCAGCCCGAAATCGTTGCCGATGCGCAGGTCGCCAACCTGTCGATGGGCGACTTCCTGCTCGAACGCAGCCGTGCGAAGATCAATTATCGCGGCGGCAACGGCACGGCACAGCTGTTCGCGCAAGGATCGTCGGGCGTGCCGTTCCGCGTCGCCGCCAATGCCCGCCTGCGCCCGAACGACTATCTGGTCGCGTTGCAGGGCGTAGCAAACTCGATCCCGTTCAAGACCGTGAATCCGGCACGGATCGTGTCCGCACCGGGCGGCTATCGTATGTACCCTACGCGGATCGATTTTGCGCAAGGGTCGATTCGCGCCGCCGGCGTCTATGGCAACGGCATGTCGATCCAGACCCGCCTCGACCGGCTCGACCTCACGATCATCAACGCCTTCATGCCCGGAACCGGCATCGGCGGCACCGCGACCGGCAGCCTAGATTTCGCACAGGCCGCGGACCAGAGCTTCCCGCGCGCCGATGCCCGCCTGACCATCCAGAACTTCCAGCGGACCAGCCTCGCCTCGGTTTCCGAACCGGTCGATATCGTGTTCGCCGGTGACCTGCGTCCCGAAGGCGGCAGCGGTCGTGCGCTGATCCGTCGCGGTACGACAACGGTCGGGCGGATGGTCGCTAACCTGCGGCCCCTGCCGCCGGGCAGCGGATCATGGGTCACGCGGATGCTGGCGGCACCGCTGTCGGGCGGCATACGCTATAACGGGCCGGCGGGCGTGCTGTTCTCCTTCGCCGGTCTCGCCGATCAGCAGTTGAGCGGGCCGATCGGGATTGCCGCCGATTTCGGCGGTCGGGTACAGGCACCACAGCTCAACGGCGTGGTCCGCGCCAACAACCTGACCTATGATAACGAGACGCTGGGCACCCGGCTGACCAATCTCGGCATCAACGGTCGCTTCACCAACGATCGGTTCGAATTGACCCAGTTGCGCGCGCGTGCCGGCGAAGGAACGATCGCCGCACAGGGTTCGGTCGGGCTGGCAGCGAATAGCGGATTCCCGATCGATATCCGTGCCCAGCTGCGCGATGCGCAACTCGCGCGCAGCGATGCGCTGGCGGGGTCTGCAACCGGCGATATCCGTATCCAGAACGGTGCCGATGGCGGGCTGATCTCGGGCGATCTCACCATTCCCGAGGCCCGCTATGAAATCATCCGTCAGGGTGCGGCCGAAGTACCCGAACTGACCGGGGTCCGTCGCAAGAGCGATGCAAATCGCGGCGCGGCGGCACCGCAACAACGTCCGGCGGCGGCTTCCGCCGGCCTGTTCCGCCTCGCGCTGCGCGTTCGCGCCGACAACCGGTTGTACGTGTCGGGCATGGGACTGGAATCGGAGTGGGAGGCCGATCTGCGGATCGGCGGCACCTCTGCCGCGCCGGCCATTACCGGTCAGCTGCAACTGGTGCGCGGTACCTATTCCTTCGCCGGCAAGCGTTTCGACGTCGAACGCGGGATCGTCCGCTTCGAAGGCGAGAATTACACCAATCCCTCGATCGACATCGCCGCAACGACGACGGCTGAGGGGATCACCGCCTCGATCAACGTCACCGGGTTCGCACAGGCACCGCAGATCGCATTCAATTCGACCCCGGCACTGGCGCAGGACGAGGTGCTGTCGCGGTTGCTGTTCGGTAGTTCGGTGACCAACCTGTCGGCTACCGAAGCAATCCAGCTGGCGGCGGCGCTCAACTCGCTGCGCGGGTCGAGCGGCGGCGGTCTCAACCCGCTCGGCAAGTTGCGCTCGGCGACCGGCTTCGATCGCCTGCGCGTGCTGGGCGGCGATGAGGCGACGGGCCGTGGGACGTCGCTTGCCGCCGGCAAATACCTGACCGACGATATCTATATCGAGATCATCACCGACGCGCGCGGTTTCACCGCCACGCAGATCCAGATCGCGCTGACCCGCACCTTGAGCGTGTTGTCGCAGACCGGATCGTTCGGCGGATCGAATGCGTCGGTGCGGTACAGCCGGGATTATTGACGGATCGGGGTGTTGACGCACTCCGATCCTCATCGCCGGCGAAGACGGCTTCGGCTCGACGGGGCGTTCTCGCGACGGGCGCGGGCGCAGGCCTGCCGATCATGCGGTCCACCCGGCACGACCGTACCGTCGGGAGCTTGACGGGGATAGCCGCGGGACATGGACGCGCATTCACAGGTCATTGCCATTCTGCGGGCTGATCCGCTTCGATGGCATCTACTGGGGGTGGTGCGTGCGCTGAACCTGCGGGACGGCTGGATCGCAGCGGGTTTCGTCAGGAACGCGGTATGGGATCATCTTCATGGCCGTGCACCTTCCGCATCGACGGGCGATGTCGACGTCATCTGGTACGATCCGATCGTAATCGATCCGGTCGAAGACCGCCGCTATGAAGCGATGTTGCGAGCGGCGGAACCGGGCATCGCATGGTCGGTGAAGAACCAGGCGAGGATGCATGTTCGCAACGACGATCGGCCGTATCTTTCCGCGACCGATGCGATGCGCCATTGGCCGGAAACGGCAACCGCCATCGCCGTTCGCCGCCGGGGCGAAGAGGGTTGCGAAGTAGCGGCCCCGCTGGGCCTGAACGACTTGATGCACCTTATCCTGCGGCCGACGTCGCGCTTCATCGACGAAAAACGCGCCATGTACGACGGGCGGGTCGCGTCGAAACGATGGATCGAGAGTTGGCCGCGTCTACGGCAAGAGCCCGGCGAGGGCCGGTAGCGACGCAGGACATTTGCAACTGCAAGGCAGCAATCGGCCCATGATGCGTGCGTCGGCCTCCCGAACCTACGCCGCCTGGCCCACTTGCCGCACGCCGCCAGCCAGCGCCGCCAGCATCGCCGCCAGCAACGGCTTGGCCTTCAGGTCCGTATCATAGGGACAGCCGCGCGTGACTTCGCCGTCGGGACGCGGCTCAAACCCACGCAACCAGCTGTAGCGGTCGCTCAATCCCCAGGCGAGAACATCGCCAAGCTGCGGATAGGACAGCATGATGTCCAGATAGGCGCGGGCGAAGTCGGCGACCCCCCGGTCGCGTGGGCCGATCGCCGCTGGCAATCCCTTGTCGCGCACGTCGAATTCGGTGATGACCAGCCGATATCCCATCGCGGTGACCCGGTCGAGAAATGCCCTCCATTCGGGTTCGAGCCGCTTTGCCACCACGCCGGCGTCGGTCGTCGGCTGGAACAGTCCGATATGCGATTGCACGCCCAGCGCATCGACCGGCGTGCCGCGCCGGCGAAAATCGGCCAACAGCGCCAGCACGCCGGCACGGTGTTTGGCGTTGCCGTCTTCCCAGCTCATATAGTCGTTATAGACCAGTTCGGCATGCGGCGCGGCGGCGCGGGCGGTGCGGAATGCATGGTCGAGCACGTTCGCCGTGCCGCCCATCGCCCGCGACAGCGATGTTTCGCGCAGGTTGCCCGTATCGGGATCGACCGCTTCGTTCACCACGTCATAGCTGTCGATCTTGCGGCCATAGCGCTTGGTTACGGTGTCGATATGCTGGTCGAGGATGCGCGCAGCCTCGATCGCGGGGCGCTGGCCAAAGTCATGGTTGTTCAGCCAGGCCGGGAACCAGCGCGAATATGCCCAGAACAGCGTATGGCCGCGCAGCGCGAAGCCGTTCGTCGTCGCCCATTCGACCATCGGATCGAACCGGCTGAAATCGAACCGGTCGGCGGCGGGACGAATCGCCTGCCACTTCATCTGGTTTTCGGGCACCAGCACATCGCAGTCACGCCGCAGCAATGCGGCATAGGCCGGGTTGGCGAACGATCCTGCATCAGCTCCGGCCGGGCTCCACGCAAAGGCCGACCCGAAACGGCGGCCCTTGCTTGCAGTGGCGGCCTTCAAGGTGCCGGCGGGCGCATCGGCGGCGCGGACGGTGGTCGCGGCGAGGAGCGC
Source organism: Sphingomonas sp. Leaf67 (assembly GCF_001421965.1). GTDB lineage: Bacteria > Pseudomonadota > Alphaproteobacteria > Sphingomonadales > Sphingomonadaceae > Sphingomonas. The sequence continues at coordinate 218,309 of NZ_LMLP01000001.1, read as the reverse complement.
GGCGCTGCCCGCCAAGATGCCGCGACGATCGATCATGGTCATGCGACGGCCTTTCCATCGATAGGGGTGTAGTTGGTCACGATCGGGCGAAGGTCGGTCGCTGCCGGCAATAGGTGCAGGCCGTGACGCGGAAGATCGGCTGGTATCCGCGGACCGTTTGGAGAATCAGTCTCGCGCGCGTCGCCACTGACATTCGGGGGAGCGCACCAGCCGGTCCGCCGATGCCGCCGACCGATCCGGCCAACCAGCAGGGGCACAGGTCGCCAGGCAAAGCATGAAGCTTGAGGGAAACGTGCCGACGCCCGGTACGCGCCAGTCGGATCGGTCCGACCGCGACCCGTCTGCTGCGTACCTCGACCGTGCGGGCGATCGGCGCAACGCTGGACGTCGCCGTCGTGTGTCGGCGCCTGCATCCGTCCGGCCAGCGGGGCAAACCGGTGGCGGACGACGCGGTAGGACTCCCCTCGATCAGGCGGATTCAGGAACATGCACTCTCCGGTCCCACGCTCTAGCGACGTGATAGCGCTACCATGATCGGTATGATATGGCCGTGTCAACGCCGTCGGTCAGACGGGATGGATAGAGGATGCCCGATGCTGAAATGGTTGGGGTGGGTCGTGCTTGCCGGTGCACTATGGGCCGCACCGGCGCGGGCCGAAGATGGCTATGACCTGTGGCTGCGCTATCGGTCTTTGCCGACGGCGCAGGCTGGAGCCGTTGCGACGCAGGCGACGGCGATCGTGCGCGACGAACGTGACCCGACGATCGAGCTTGCCGCAGTGGAACTGGCGCGAGGCCTGTCGGGACTGACGGGGCGGGCGGTTGCCGACGGCACTGTCACCGATGGTGCGATCGTGATCGGAACGGCGAAGTCCGCGCGGATCGCCGGGCTGGGGTTGCCGTTGCAGTCGATCGGCCGCGAAGGGTTCGTGCTGCGGTCGGTTGCGATCGACGGCAAACGGACGACGGTCGTCGCTGCGAACAGTCCGATCGGCGTGCTGTACGGCGCGTTCCGGTTGCTGCGGATTGCGCAGACGACCGGCAGCCTGGCCAATATTTCGGTGACCGATCGGCCGAAGCTGGGCCTGCGATTGCTCAACCATTGGGATAATCTCGATCGCTATGTCGAGCGTGGCTATGCCGGCCGGTCGCTATGGGACTGGCAGAAATTGCCCGGTTTCGCGGACCCGCGCTATACCGATTACGCGCGCGCCAACGCATCGATCGGTATTAACGGGACGGTCCTGAACAACGTCAATGCCAGCGCCGATATCTTGAAGCCCGAGTTCATCGGCAAGATCGAAACGCTGGCAGGCATTTTTCGCCCATGGGGCATCCGGGTCTATGTCTCGGCGCGGTTCTCGGCACCGATCGAGATCGGGGGGCTGAAGACCGCCGACCCGCTCGACCCGCAGGTCGCGGCGTGGTGGAAGACGAAGGCCGACGAAATCTATGCCCGCATTCCCGATTTCGGTGGGTTCCTGATCAAGGCCAATTCCGAAGGGCAGCCCGGACCGGGCGATTACCAGCGCAGCCATGCCGACGGCGCGAACATGCTGGCGGCAGCGGTCAGGCCGCATGGCGGGATCGTGATGTGGCGCGCGTTCGTCTATGCTAGCGAAAAGCCCGAGGACCGGGTGCGGCAGGCCTATAGCGAGTTCGCGCCGCTGGACGGCAAGTTCGCCGACAATGTCATCGTGCAGGTCAAGAACGGGCCGATCGATTTTCAGCCGCGCGAGCCATTCCATCCGTTGTTCGGGGCGATGCCGCGCACGCCGCTGATGATGGAGGTGCAGATCACCAAGGAATATATGGGGTTCGCCACCCACCTCGTGTACCTCGGCACGATGTGGCAGGAGGTCCTGCGCAGCGACACCTATCGTCCGCGCAAGGGCACGACGGTCGCCGATGTGCTCGACCGGCCGGTGCGGCCGGGGGCGCTGACGGGAATCGCGGGCGTGTCCAATATCGGCACCGATCGCAACTGGTCGGGATCGCAGTTCGATCAGGCGAACTGGTATGCGTTCGGGCGGCTGGCGTGGAACCCCGACGGCGACGCGCGCGAGATCGCCCGCGACTGGGCGGCGATGACCTGGGGTGCCGCCGCAGCGGAGCCGGTCGTCCCGATGATGATGCGGTCGCACGAGGCGGTCGTGGATTATATGATGCCGCTGGGGCTGAACCACCTGTTCGCGACCGGGCATCATTATGGGCCGGGGCCATGGGTCGACGATCTGGCGCGGGCGGACTGGAACCCGGTCTATTTCCACAAGGCGGACCGGAACGGGATCGGGTTCGACCGGACGCCGACGGGGAGCGATGCGGCGGCACAATATGCGCCGGTGCTGGCCCGGCGGTTCAGCGATCCTAAGGCGGTGCCGGAAAACCTGCTGCTGTGGTTCCACCATGCGTCATGGGATCGGCGGATGGAGTCGGGACGAACGCTGTGGGAGGAACTGATCGCACGGTACGACCGGGGCGTGGCCGAGGTGACGGCGATGCAGGGGCAGTGGGCGGCGATCGAGGGGCAGGTCGATGCGCAACGCTTTGCCGAGGTCCGACAGTTCCTCGCGATCCAGCGGCAGGAGGCGCAGTGGTGGCGCGATGCGTGTATCGCCTATTTCGCCGAGGTGTCGGGCCGTCCGCTGCCGGCCGGGGTGACGCCGCCGCCGCATCCGGCAAGCTATTACAAGGCGATACGGACGCCATGGGCACCGGGGAACGGCAAGTAACGACGACGCCCCGCCCGGCGATCAGCGCCGGACGGGGCGTCAAAGGTCACGAAAGTCACACTCGCACGCGTTATGCGCGCAATTGCGAATCGCTCTTATTCATTCAATATCGGCGGAGCAGGCCGGCAAGCTTGCCCTGTACGCGCACTTGTTCGGGGCGATAGCGCTGCGGGTCGTAGCTGCGGTTGGCCGGATCGAGACGGATCATGCCCCCTTCGCGACGGAAATATTTGAGCGTCGCTTCGCTATCCTCGATCAGCGCAACGACGATTTCCCCATCGCGCGCCGTTTCGGTGCGGCGAACCAGCGCATAGTCGCCATCGAGAATGCCCGCCTCGACCATCGAATCACCGGCGACTTCCAACGCATAGTGATCGCCGGCCCCGAGCAGCGCGGCGGGGACGGGCAGCGTCGCCTGACCCTCGATCGCCTCGATCGGGACACCGGCGGCGATGCGACCGTGAAGCGGCAATTCGACGACGTCGTTGGCGGGCTGCGGCGCGGGCCGGGGCGCGGCGGCGGGCTTGGCCGCCACCTTCTTCGCAACGGGACGTTCGGGCATCCGCAGCACTTCGAGCGCACGGGCGCGGTTGGGCAGGCGACGGATGAACTCGCGTTCCTCCAGCGCCGAGATCAGGCGATGCACACCCGATTTCGACTTGAGATCGAGCGCCTCCTTCATCTCCTCGAACGAAGGGGAGACGCCGGTCGCGCGCAACCGGTCATCGATGAAGCAGATCAGCTCGTGCTGCTTACGCGTCAACATGGGGTTCTCCGTCGGAACAGACGTGGAACCAATAGGAAACGATTTTCTTGCCGTCAAGCGAGTTGCAGGATTTCCGCCGAGTCGCCCGCATCCGCCGCCGACGCGTGCGGCGCGCGCACGATCAGGCAGTCCGAGCGGGCGAGCGTCCGCAACATCGAACTGTCCTGAATGGCGGCGGTCGATGCCTGCCCGTCGATGAGCGTCGCTCGCAGATAATCCTGCCGCGGTCCGTTGGCGGGCAGCGGATGCGCCAGCGTGGCGCGGGACGTGCGGGGCAGCGGATCGGCGGCACCGGCCAGCCGCGCGACCAGCGGACGGACGAACAACAGCGCGGTGATATAGGATGACACCGGATTACCCGGAAGCCCGAGCACCGCCGCGTCGCCGATCGTTCCCGCCAGCATCGGTTTGCCGGGCCGCAGGGCGATCCGCCAGAAATCGAGCGTCCCGCCCGCCGCCGCCAGTGCGGGCCGGACCAGATCATGGTCGCCCACCGACGCGCCGCCGGTGGTCACGAGCAGGTCGCAGTCTACGCCGGCAAAAGCGTCGACCAGCGCCTCCATCCGGTCGGGCAGGATGCCGAGATCGATGCGGTCGACCGGCAGGTCGCCGAGCAGCCCCGCCAGCATCAAGCCGTTGGTTTCGGGCAGCTGGTCGTCGCCGATCGGCTGTCCGGCGGGGACCAGCTCGTCCCCCGTGGCGGCGATGGCGACGCGGACGCGACGACCGACCGACAGTGTGCCGTGCCCGGCGATCGCGGCCAGCGCGGCGCGGGCAGGGGTAATGCGTTCGCCTGCCGGGATCAGCAGCTCGCCTTCACGAAAATCGAGGCCGGCGCGACGGACATTGCCGCCCCGGACCGGACCTTCGCCCGACAGGTGCAGGCAGTCGCCGTCACGCGTCGCTTCCTCCTGCACCAGCACGCAGTCGGTGCCGGTCGGCATCGCCGCGCCGGTGAAGATGCGGGTCGCCTGACCTTCAGCGACGGTGCCGGCGAAGGAGGCGCCGGCGGCGCTTTCGCCGATGACGTCCCATGGGCCGGGCAGGTCGTCGAAGCGGATCGCATAGCCGTCCATCGCCGATAGCCGGCGCGCCGGCTGGGTCCGTCGCGCGACGATGTCCGTCGCGGCGAACCGACCGATAGTGTCGGCGATGGGGAGAGTTTCGGCGGCGGTGGCGCGACCGAGCGCGAGGACACGGCCTTGGGCTTCGGCGACGGGGAGGAGGCGCATGGGTCGGCCTTCATATCGTTAGGAGGGGAGTTTCGTTGCTCCGGACTTGATCCGGAGTTTCGCTTTTGTCGAGCGGCGAGAAGGTGGCGGGAGCCGGGATCAAGTCGGGGCTTTTGCGAACGTACTTATTCCTGCCCTTCCGTACCCCCGCGCAGGCGGGGGTCCAGCCGGCCTTGATGGCGAGGCTTTCGTCGAGCGTAGCGTACCCCCGCGCAGGCGGGGGTCCAGCGCCAGACAGAACAACGGCTTACGCTTGGAACCCTGGACCCCCGCCTGCGCTGGGGTACGGCAGAGGCGAGGGATCGGTACTTTCGTACAGATCTCCGTCAAGTCCGGGGCGGCGTTTGGTGGCGGAAGGGTGGTACTTCAACACAGGGCGAGAGCAGGCGGAATAACGCGCCTGCTGTCGATCACTCCCGCACCCAGTCTCCGGACTTGCCGCCCTGCTTTTCCAGCACGCAGATGCCCTCGATTACCATCGTCTTGTCGATCGCCTTCGCCATGTCATAGATGGTCAGCAATGCGGTGGAAGCTGCTGTCAATGCTTCCATTTCCACGCCAGTCTTGCCATCGGTCGCAGCAGTTGCGTGGACGCGGACCGCGGTTTCCTCGAATGCGAACTCGATCGACGCTTTGGTCAACGGCAGGGGGTGGCAGAGCGGGATCAGGTCGCTGGTGCGCTTGGCGGCCATGATGCCGGCGACACGGGCTACGGCGAGGACGTCGCCCTTCTTGACCAGCCCGTCGCGGATTGCGGCCAGTGCTTCGGGTGACATGGTGATGCGACCGGTGGCGGTGGCGACGCGCTGCGTCACTGCCTTGCCGCCGACATCGACCATGTGCGCGCTGCCTTCAGCGTCGAGATGGGTGAGGCTCATCCGATCATCGCGCGGGTCGCGGCCTCGACATCGTGATGCCGCATCAGCGCCTCGCCGATCAGGAAGCAGCGGACGCCGTGTTCGGCCATCGCGTCGAGATCGGCGCGCGTGCTGAGCCCGCTCTCGGCAACGAAGGTGCAGCCCGCCGGGGCGTGATCGACCAGTTCATAGGTCCGATCAAAACTTACCGAGAAGTCTTTGAGATTACGGTTATTTACCCCGATCAGACGCGATTGGAGGGCGAGTGCCCGGTCCAGTTCGGCGCGGTCGTGGACCTCGACCAGCACGTCCATGTCGCGTTCGATCGCCGCTGCCTCGATCTCGGTCATCTGCGCATCCGACAGTGCGGCTACGATGATGAGGATCGCATCGGCCCCGAGCGAGCGCGCCTCGGCGACCTGCCACGGATCGACGTTGAAGTCCTTGCGCAGGACCGGGAGGTCGCAGGCGGCGCGGGCAGCGACCAGATAGTCGTCGGCACCCTGAAAATACTCGATATCGGTCAGCACCGACAGGCAGGCCGCACCACCGGCCTGATAGGCGCGGGCATGGGCCGGTGGATCGAAATCGGGGCGGATCAATCCCTTGGACGGGCTGGCCTTCTTGATCTCGGCTATCAGGGCGTGGCCCGGTTTTGCGTCGAGCGCGGCGCGAAAGCCGCGTGGCGGGGTGCGTTCGCTGGCGCGGGCGTCGAGATCGGCGATGCTGGCGCGGGCGCTGCGGGCGGCGACCTCGCTCTGCTTGGTGGCGAGGATGGTGTCGAGCATCGTCATGCGTAGGCGATCCATTGGTCGAGCAGGCGGTCGGCCGCGCCGCTATCGATGGTGTCGGCGGCGCGTGCGGCTCCGTCGCGAAGGTCGGTGGCGGCGTCGGCAACAAGCAGCGCGGCGGCGGCGTTGAGCAGGACCGCGTCGCGATACGCGCTCTTCTCGCCCTTCAGCAGTGCGCGCAGCGCCGCGGCGTTATGCGCCGCGTCGCCACCGCGGATCGCGCTGATCGGATGGCGGGGCAGGCCGGCGTCTTCGGGGACGATGCGGTCGGCCATGGCCATGCCAACGGGAACGACGATGGTCGGACCGGCACCGGAAATTTCGTCCAGCCCTTCCTCCCCCGACACGATCAGCGCGGTTTCGGCGCCGAGCAGCTCCATCGCTTCGGCGTAGACGACCGCATAGTCGGGGCGGGCGATGCCGATCAGCTGGCGGGTGGTGCGGGCCGGATTGGCGAGCGGCCCCATCAGGTTGAAGATGGTGCGACGGCCGATGCGCTGGCGGATCGGGGTGATGCGCCGCATCGCCGGATGGTGGTTCGCGGCGAAGAGGAAGGCGATGCCGATATCGCGCAGGCTGGATTCGGCCATCGCACCGGCCAGCGTCATGTCGAGCCCGAGCGCTTCGAGCGTGTCGGCGGCCCCGGCCTTGCTGGACGCGGCGCGGTTGCCATGCTTGGCGACGGGTACGCCGGACGCCGCGACGACGAGGCTGACGGCGGTCGAGACGTTGAGCGTGTGGTGGCCGTCGCCGCCGGTGCCGCAGACGTCGATCGCGTTGGCGACGGGGGCGATCGGAATCATCCGTTCGCGCAGCGCGCGGGCGGCTTCGGCGATCTCGATGCTGGTTTCGCCTCGGATGGCGAGGTCGGTCAGGAAGGTGGCGATGGCATCGTCGCCTACCGTGCCGTCGAGGATCGCGGCGAACGCTTGCGCCGCGCTTTGATGGCTGAGCGGCGTCGACGGATCGGGGAGCAGGGTGGTGACGGTCATGCGGGCATCGTCGCGGCCAAGCCGGCATGTTTCAGGAAGTTGGCGAGCATGGCGTGGCCATGTTCGGTGGCGATGCTTTCGGGGTGGAACTGTACGCCGTGGATCGGCAACTCGCGGTGGCGCAGCCCCATGACGCTGGCATCGGACGCGGTCGCGTTGACGGCGAGGCACTCGGGAATCTCGGTGACGATCAGCGAGTGATAGCGGGTGGCGGTGAAGGGCGAGGGCAATCCTTCGAACACGCCGGTGCCGTCATGTTCGACCGGACAGGTCTTGCCGTGCATCAACCCGCCGCGCACGACCTTTCCCCCGAAGTGCTGGCCGATCGCCTGATGACCGAGGCAGACGCCAAGCAGGGGCCGGCGCGCTTCGGCGCACGCCGCGACGAGGTCGAGCGAAATGCCCGCTTCGGTCGGGGTGCAGGGGCCGGGCGAGATCAGGAAACCGTGCGCGTTGCTGGCGAGCGCGTCGGCGGCGGTCATCGCGTCGTTGCGCTCGACGCGAACCTCGACACCCAGTTCCATCAGGTAATGGACGAGGTTCCAGGTAAAGCTGTCGTAATTGTCGATGACGAGGATCATGGCACCGCCATAGCGTGTAGCGGCGTGCGTGCAACGTCCCGAACGTGCGGTGCGTTCAGCCTGCGCTCATCCGGGACGGCGGTTATGACCGGGAGCGAGGAGAGTGACGATGACGCGTTGGGTTTTGGCGGGACTGGCATTGGCGATCGCGGGTCCGGCGATCGCGCAGGACGCGCCGGCCGATCCGCCGCAACGGGTGCGCAACGCAACCGTCTATGGTGACGAGCAATGCCCGAAGCCCGATGGCGACGACGAGATCGTGGTGTGCGCCCGGCTGAACGAAAACGAGCGCTATCGCATTCCGAAGCGCTTCCGCGATCCGCCGTCGCAGCGGTCGGCGGATGCAAGCTGGGCGCAGCGGGCCGATTTCGCGATGGAAGCGGCACGGGCGACGCGGCCCAACAGCTGCTCGGTGATCGGCACCGGCGGCCAGACCGGCTGTACCCAGGCGATGCTGCGCCAATGGTTCGCCGAGCGGCGCCAGCAGCAGTCGGCGGGCAGCGGCGTCCCCTGACCGTTCAGGCGACGTGGGTGAGCGCCGCCTGCGGATCGTACCGCCGGACCCCGCTGCCGCGTTTGGCGGAATACAGCGCATCGTCGGCGCGGTTGCGCAGGACGGAGAGCGAGGTCGCGTCGTCGGGGAAGCAGGCATAGCCGATGCTGACCCCGACCGTGATCGTTTCGCCGGAGTCGATGGGGTAGCTGCTGCCCGAAATCGTACGCGCAAGTTGTTCGGCGAGAGACTGTGCCTGTCCGGGTGACAGGCCGGGGAGGGCGAGCAGGAATTCGTCCCCGCCCAGCCGCACGATCAGTGCCTGTTCCCCAGCCACCGCGTGCAGCCGTTCGGCGACCCCGACCAGCACCGCATCGCCGGCGGCATGGCCGAACCGGTCGTTGATCGGCTTGAACCGGTCGAGATCGAGGCACAGCAGCGCCAGCGGATGTTCGGGTGAGGCGGTAAGCCGGGCCAGTTGGGCGTCGAGATCGTAGCGATTTGCGAGGCCGGTCAGCGGATCGTGTCCCGCCAGCAAGCGGTTGCGTTCGGCGGCGTTGAGCGATGCGGCAAGGATCGTGGTGAAATTGCGTAGCAGGACGCGAACGCTGGCCAGCAAGGGCACGGACAACGGGATCAGAATCCACAGGATCGGATGCCCGGTCAGCGCCAGTCCGATCTTGAACGGAACATCGCACAACAACACCAGCGTTACCGCGAGTCTGGGCGCGGGGTGGTTACGCGCGCAAATCGGTGCGACGAGGCCAAGGATGAAGGCGGTTTCGATGACGATCGTCGCCAGATCGCCGCTCAGCCCGATGGCGAAGGCGATAATACCCTGCAACGCGCACCAGGCGATCGTCAGCAGGACCGATCGATCGATCGTCGGGAGCGTCCCGGCCCGGAAATGACGCTGGCAGCGCCGGACCGCACGCAGGCGGAGCAGCAGCAGCGCGATGTCGATCGCGGCGAAGATCCAGAATTGCGTCAGCCCGGTGCGAATGGCTGCGGCGACGGTAATCAGGAGGCTGCTGAGTACGCCGATGACGACGACGCCCGGGGCGGCCAGCAGCGCGCCGTACAGGAGCGGACGGGCATCGCGGGGAATGTCGGTTGTCGGGTCGACCAGCCAGGCAAGCACCCCGCAGTTACCGCTGAGCCGCGCCCTTCGTTGATGATCCATGACGGCCAACCCACGCTCCAATTACCAGGAACGTCGCCGGATATCGTATGGCGCCTTCGATCGCGTTAACGCGGTGTTCCCGTACGGCGGCAACGGTCCGAACAATAAACGACATTGTCCCAGTCGCGTGCCCATTTCTTGCGCCACGCGAAGGGGCGTTCGCACACCGGGCAGATCTTGGTCGGCAGATCCCGCTTGGCGACGCCCTGCGGCATCAGCGGGGCTGACGGTTCAGGAATGCGGCGACCTGATCCAGATCGACCGAGCGATCGAGATAGGTCTGGCCGATGCCGCGAACGAGCAGGAAGGGCAGCGTGCCGCCTTCGCGCTTCTTGTCGTGGAGCATGTGCGCGACCAGCGCTTCGCCCGATGCGGTGATGCGGGCGGCGGCAAGTCCGTCGGGCAGACAGGCGGCGCGCAGATGCACGGCGACGCGATCGGCATCCTGCCGGCTGCACAATCCCTGTTCGGCGGAATAGGCGAAGGCCAGCGCCATGCCGGCGGCAACGCCCTCACCATGCAGCAGCGACCCGTCGAAGCCGGCCTCCGCCTCCAGCGCATGGCCGAAGGTGTGGCCGAGATTGAGCAGCGCGCGGGTGCCGGTCGTCTCGCGTTCGTCGGCACCGACGATCCGCGCCTTGGCTGATACCGAGCGGGCGATGGCATAAGCGCGGGCGGCGGGGTCGCCGGCCAGCAAGGCCGCGCCATTCGCCTCGCACCATCCGAAGAAATCCGGGTCGTCGATCAGCCCGTATTTGACGACCTCGGCATAGCCCGCGCGCACTTCGCGCGGCGGCAGCGTGTCGAGGGTGGTCGGGTCGATCAGGACGAGGGCCGGCTGATGAAAGGCACCGACCAGATTCTTGCCGGCGCGGGTGTTGATCCCGGTCTTGCCCCCGACCGACGAATCGACCTGCGCCAGCAAGGTCGTCGGCACCTGTACGAAGCCGCAGCCGCGCTTCAGGATCGCCGCCGCGAAACCGACCAGATCGCCGATCACGCCGCCGCCCAGCGCGACGATATGGTCGCCTCGCTCGATCCCCAGCGCAAGGAGCGAATCGAGCAGGCGTTCGAGCGTCGCCCAGCTCTTCGAGCCTTCGCCCGCCGCGATCTCGATCGCTTCGCTGTCCACGCCTGCCGCCGACAGCGAGTCGCGCAGCGTTGCCAGATGCATCGGCACATTGGCGTCGGCGACGATCACCATCCGCCGTCCGCGCGCGATGGGGCCGAGATAGTCGCCGGCACGGGCGAGCACGCCGTCCTCGATCACGATGTCGTAGCTGCGGTCGCCAAGCGCGACGGGGATGACGGTCATTGGCCGATGGCTTTCAGGATCGCGGAGACGGTGGCGTCGTGCGGTGCGTGCTGGCTGACGATATGGATCGGTGCAAGCGCGTAGACCGGATTGCGAACGCGGGCGAGTTCGGTCAGCACTTTTCGCGGGTCCTTTCCGCGCAGCAGCGGGCGCGTGTCGCGGCGACGGACCCGTTCGGCCAATATGTCGGGCGAGGCGTCGAGCCAGATCGCCAGCGACTGGTCGAGGATCAGCGTCCGGGTCTCCTCCTGCATGAACGCACCGCCGCCGGTCGCGATGATCTTGGGCGTACCATCGATCAGGCGGGCGATGACGCGGCGTTCGCCGTCGCGGAAATGCGCTTCACCGAACCGTTCGAAGATTTCGGAGACGGTCATGCCGGCGGCATGTTCGATCTCGTGATCGGCATCGACGAAATCGAGCTTCATCCGCTGGGCCAGACGCCGGCCCACGGTGGATTTACCGACGCCCATCAACCCGATGAGGACGATCGGACGCCCGGTCCAGGGCGGCGGCGGTTGGGGGATGGATTCTTGAATTTGCAGCATTGAACGATGGGCTATACAGCCGCCCAACCGATCGGGCAAAAGGCGCTTCGCCATCTTTGTCCGACCCAAATTACCGGGACGATTTGATCCATGTCGCGTTCGCTTGTCATTCTTCTCGTCGTCGTGGTCGCGCTGATCGCGGGCATGTTCCTGCTGGCGGGGCGGTCGACCGAGCAGCAGTCGACCCAGATCGAAAAGGCGGTCTCGCTTGAAAATCTCGCCAACTGACCGGTTGCGGATCGGCGTCGCGGCCGCGGCGCTGATCGCCATCGCGGTACCGGCGATCGGGCAAGACGTACCCGAATCGCTGTTGCCGCCGGGGTTCGGCGATGCGCCGGCTGCGACGCCGACGCCCAGACCCAGTGGATCGGCGGTGCCGGGCGGGCCGATCCTCGCGCCGCCCGCGCCGATCGTCCAGCCGTTGCCGGGCGTCCCCGGCGCGCTGCCGACCCCGACGCCCACGCCATCGGCATCGACGGTGCCGATCGATGCCGCGGCGTTGCGGCAATATGAATTGCCCGACTTCGCCCGCCGGTCGCTGAACAATATCGGCATTGCCGGACAGGGCAGCGACTTCGCGCGCGATGCGTTCGGCGCGGCCGACGGTCCGTGGCTGGAACGGATCATGCGCGCGCTCGACGCGCCGGTCGCGTCGCGCTGGGTCTCGATCGCGTTGCGCCGCGCACTGGTCGCCGATCTCGATACGCCGACCGGCGTCGACGGCGCGGACTTCGCCGCCGAGCGGGCGTGGCTCCTGGTTCGCATGGGCGAAGCACCGGCGGCGCGCGCGCTGGTCCAGTCGGTCGATCTCGATAACTACACCCCCAAATTATACCAGATCGCGATGCAGTCGCTGCTGGCGACCGGCGATCCGGGGGGGCTGTGCCCACTGGTCCAGCCGGCGATGCGGGTTTCGAACGAGCGCGGCTGGCGACTGGCGAACGCCGTCTGCCTCGGTCTGTCGGGGCAGCCGCGCGAAGCCGGGCGGATCGTCGATCAGGCGCGGCGACAGGCGCCGGGCGGCGGCGCGATCGACGTCGCGCTGGCGGAAAAGCTGGTCGGAAAGGGCGCGCAGGGTCGCCGGGCGGCGACGATCGAATGGGACGGCGTCGACCGGTTGACGGCATGGCGATACGGCATGGCCGCCGCCAGCGCGACGCCGGTGCCGCCCGCGATGTTCGACGGGGTCGGGCCACAGGTCCGCTACTGGCATGCGACCGCGCCGCAATTCGCGCCCAATGTCCGGCTGACCGATGGCGAGTTCGCGGCGGCGCAGGGCGTCTTGTCCAGCGAGGCGCTGGTCGACCTGTATGCGCAATTGCTGGCCGACGAGGATGCCAGCAGTTCGCAAAGCGCGCTCGCCACCGATTTGCGGACCGCCTTTACCGGTAGCGACGACGCGCGGCTGGCGGTGTTGCGGCAGTTCTGGGAACCGGCGGCGACCTCGCCGCTGGGCCATGCGCGCCGGGTGCTGACCGCGCGGGCGGCGGCGATGATCGCGCCGGTGGCCGACCATGTCGCCGATGCCGATTCACTGATCGCATCAATGCTGACCGCCGGGCTCGACCTGCCGGCGCTACGCTGGCGTTCGGTGGTGCCGGTCGGCAGCGACGGCTGGGCGATGCTGGCGCTGGCCGATCCGATGGGACGGTCGGTCGCGGTGGGGGCCGTATCCGACTATGCCGGGCAGAACGGGCGCAAGGGACAGCTGCTGTTCGCGGGGCTGGCCGGTCTCGGGCGGTTGCCGCAGGATCAGGTGCAGGGGCTGGCCCGCGACCTGAACGTCGCGATCGGTGCGCGCAACGCCTGGACCGACGCGATCGACCGGTCGGGCGTGCGGGGCGAGGCTGGCACGGTATTGCTGCTCGCCGCTACGGGTATGCAGACGCGCGACTGGCGCGGCGTGTCGCCGGTGGCGCTGTTCCACATCGTCGCGGCGCTGCGCGCGGCGGGGCGTGAGGGCGAGGCGCGGATGATCGCCGCCGAGGCGATCGCACGGTCGTGAGCGGCATCGGCGGCGATCGGGTGCTGATCGACCGCTTCCTCGAAATGATGGCGGCGGAGGCGGGGGCGGCACGCAATACCGTCGCCGCCTATCGCACCGATTTGTCGCTGGCATCGGCGACGCTGGGCGGGACACTGGCCGAGGCGGATGCCGCCGCCATCGGGCGGCTGGCCGATGGCTGGGCGACGCTGGCCAAATCGACCGTCGCGCGCAAGGCGTCGGCGCTGCGGCGGTTCTATGCGTTCCTTGCCGAGGAAGGGTTGCGCGCCGACGATCCGGGAAGCGCACTGCCCCGGCCGGGCACGTCGCGGCCGCTGCCCAGGACGCTGTCGGGCGGCGACATCGAGGCGATGTTCGCGGCGATCGACGTGCGGATCGCGCGGGTGCCGCCCGATCGCAACGACCTGCGGCTGTCGGCGCTGTTCGAGCTGCTCTATGGATCGGGGCTGCGGGCGACCGAACTGGTGTCGTTGCCGCGCGGGGCGATCGTGTCGGACCGGCCCTATCTGATCCTGAAGGGGAAGGGCGGGCGGGAGCGGATGGTGCCGCTGTCGGATCGCGCGCGCGCCGCCGTGGTCCGCTGGCGCGCGCATGTGCCGGCGGCCAGTCCGTGGCTGTTCCCGTCGGGCAAGTCGCACCTCAGCCGGATGCGGCTGTATCAGGTCGTGCGGGCGCTAGCGGGAGAGGCGGGGATACCGCCCGACCGGATCAGCCCGCACGTGTTGCGCCACGCCTTTGCCACGCACCTGCTGGAGGGCGGCGCCGATCTGCGCGCGTTGCAGGCGATGCTGGGCCATGCCGATATCGCGACCACCGAAATCTATACCCATGTCGATGCGTCGCGGCTGGTCCGACTGGTGAGCGAACTCCACCCGCTGATTGACGCCGGGCGGACACGGCCATAGGGCGCGGACCCATGGCAAGCTTCCTTGATTTCGAAAAACCCATCGCCGAATTGCAGGCGCGGATCGACGAACTGCGCGATACCGCCGCGGACGGCGAACTCGACATCGCCACCGAAATCGGGCGGTTGCAGACCAAGTCCGACCGGCTGCTGCGCGAAACCTATACCAGATTGACCCCGTGGCAGAAGACGCAGGTCGCGCGGCATCCCGAGCGGCCGCACTTCAAACATTATGTCGCGGGACTGATCGAGGATTTCATGCCGCTGGGCGGCGACCGCGCCTTTGCCGACGACTCGGCAATCCTCGGCGGGATGGGCCGTTTGCGGGGCCGCAAGGTCGTGGTCATCGGGCATGAGAAGGGCGACGACACCGCCAGCCGGCTGCGCCACAATTTCGGCATGGGCAAGCCCGAGGGCTATCGCAAGGCGATCCGGCTGATGCAGCTGGCCGACCGGTTCGGCCTGCCGGTGGTGACGCTGGTCGACACGTCGGGGGCATTTCCCGGCATCCAGGCCGAGGAGCGCGGACAGGCGGAGGCGATCGCGCGGTCGACCGAGGCGGCGCTGAACCTCGGCGTGCCGATGGTGTCGGCGATTCTCGGTGAAGGCGGGTCGGGTGGCGCGATCGCGCTGGCGGCGGGCAATGTCGTGCTGATGATGGAGCACGCGGTCTATTCGGTGATCTCGCCTGAGGGCTGCGCGTCGATCCTGTGGCGCACCGCCGACAAGGCACCCGAAGCGGCCGAGGCGATGCGCGTGACCGCGCAGGACCTGAAGTCGCTGGGCGTCATCGACCGGATCGTGTCCGAACCGCTGGGTGCGGCACATCGCGACAAGGGTGCGGCGATCACGGCGCTGGGCGATGCGATCGATCAGGCGCTGGGCGAACTGGCGGGTATGGAAGCCGCGTCGTTGCGGCAGACACGGCGTCAGAAGTTCCTGAAGATGGGCAGGCTGTAATCCGAAACAAAAGGGCGGCGGAACCGAAGTCCCGCCGCCCCCTTGCATCCGGCGATGGCGGATATCAGCCGCCGGCCTTCGTCGCACCCATCTGGCCCGAAACGTTGTTGAAGGTCTTGCTGAGCTGATTGCCCAGACCCTGCATGGCGGTGATGGCGGCAACGGCGATCAGCGCGGCGATCAGGCCGTATTCGATCGCGGTGGCGCCCTTGCTGTTCTTCAGGAAGGTGCGGATCTTCTGCATCTGGGTCTCCATGGTTCTGCGTACTTCAATTTCCCGGCCGTTCGGACGATGCCCGGTCAGCATGCGGACAGTAGGAAGAACTCGGTTGATAAAGTTTTAAGCAGAACGGTTACCGGCGATATTTTGATGGTTAACCGATCCGGCTGTGTGCAATGACGTTGGTCGCGACGCTATTCCAGATGCCGCCGTTCACATCGCCCAGCCCGGCGACGGCGGCAGAGATCGCGACGGCAATCATGGCGAGGAGGATGCCATATTCTATGGCGGTGGCCCCGCGCCGATCCCGCCAAAGACCGCGCAACAGGCGCAGCGTGCATCGCATGGATCACCTACTCCGCTATGACCGGACCGATCCCTACGGCGCAGGAGGTTAAGAAATTGTCGACTCGGAACTCCAATTTCCTGATGGTGAGCGCCGCCGCGATGATCGACGGCGATGGCCGCGTGCTGGTCCAGCAACGTCCGCCGGGAACGGCGATGTCCGGTCTGTGGGAATTTCCCGGCGGCAAGATCGAACCCGGCGAGACGCCGGAGGCGGCGCTGGTCCGCGAACTGGACGAGGAACTGGGGATCGTCGTCGATCACAGCTGCCTCGCGCCTGCCGCCTTTGCCAGCGAACCGCTGGGCGATCGGCATCTGCTGCTGCTGCTGTACGCCCTGCGCAAATGGCAGGGGATGCCGGTCGCGCGCCATGCGACCGCGCTGCGATGGCTGCGGCCGGTGCAGCTGCATGCGTTGGCCATGCCACCCGCCGACCGGCCGCTGATCGGCCTGCTCGAAGCGCTTGTCTAACCTATCTGGGCCGCAGCGTGTCCGCGAGCGAGGCGGTGGCGCTGCCGCGACGGGCCGGTTGCGGCTGGCTGGGGGCGGGGGCCCAGCCGGTCAGGTAGATCACCTCGAACTGCTCGGCGGTCCGGCCATCGGCATCGGCGCGATCGGCAAAGGCGCTGGCCGCTGCCATCAGCCCGGCCCGGCCGAGCGGGGCAGGTTCGAGCAGGCCGGTCGTACCCATGCCGCGCAGATCGTCGACCAGCTTGCCCATGCCGGCATAACGCACCGTCAGCGTTTCCGAATCGGCGACCGGCAAGGCAAAGCCGGCGCGGACCAGCAGGTCGCCCGCCGACCGCAGGTCGATTTGTGGATGGACCCGCGCAGCCGGCCGATCGGCCTCGGCCGTCAACAGCGACTGGCGCAGCGTCGATAGCGTCCGCCCGCCGGTAAAGGCGGCGAGGAACAGGCCGTCGGGGCGCAGCGTCCGCCGGATCAGCGTCAGCGCGCCGGGCAGGTCGTTGACGCTGTCCAGCACCCCGACCGACACCACCAGATCGAAGGCTCCATCGGCGAACGGCAACCGATCCTCGTCGCCCTGCACGCCGCCTGCCGCCCGCGCGAAGGCGAAGCCCGGATCGAGTCGTGCGATGCGGGTACCCGCCGGGGGCGTGAAGGCGGCATCGTGGCAACCGAGGTCGAGCACGTCGGTGAACTGACGGGTCACCGCCTGCAACCGTTCCTCGATCCCCTCCAGCATGTAACGATGCAGGAAATCGGCGCGCGCGAAGCCGGGCTGGGCGCGGTCGCGGTGCAGGCGGCGGCGATGGCGGGCGAAGAGGTCGGGGGCGGTCACGCGGCTGCTTGTGCCGGGCGGCGTGGGCGGCGACAAGGGGGCGATGCTGCTCGCCCGCGCCCCCGTCGCCGCACTGACCCGGCTGGTCGCGCTGGCGCTGCCGCCGCGCTGTCCGGGCTGTGGCGAGGTGGTCGAGGCGGACCATCGGTTCTGCGCGCTATGCTGGTCGGCATTGCGCTTTCTCGGCGATCCGGCCTGCGTCACCTGCGGCGCGCCGTTCGCGATCGATCGGGGACCGGGTCTGCGATGCGCGCCGTGCCTCATCCGGCCACCGGCGCATGACGGGCTGCGGGCTGCCGTCGCCTATGGCCCGGTGGCGCGCGATGTCGCGCTGAAGCTGAAATATGGTGGACGGCTGGCGCTGGCGACGACGATGGCGCGGTTGATGCACCGCCATCTGGCGAGCGATGCGACGCTGCTCGTGCCGGTGCCGTTGCACCGGCGGCGGTTATGGACGCGCGGCTATAATCAGGCGCTGTTGATCGCAGCCGGATTGTCGCGGCTGTCAGGTGTGCCGGTTGCGCGCGACGTGCTGCGGCGAACCCGCGCCACCCCGCCGCTCAAGGGCATGAACAGCCGCAAGCGTGCACAGGCGGTGCGCGGCGCATTCGTCATGGTCGATCCGGCGCGGGTCACCGGTCAGTCGGTGGTCCTGATCGACGACGTCCACACCAGCGGCGCGACGGTCGCGGCCTGTGCAAGGGTGCTGCGCGCGGCGGGTGCGGAGCGCGTCATGATCCTGTGCTGGGCACGGGTCGTCGGTCCGGACGATTGACAAGCCCGGTCGCCGGCCACACCTCAGCAGCATGACCAGTATCCTCATCTACACGAAGGCGTTCTGCCCCTATTGCACGCGCGCCAAGCGGCTGCTCGATGAAAAGGGCGCAGCCTATGAAGAGATCGATATTACCATGGGCGGGCCGCAGCGGCAGGAGATGCTGGCGCGATCGAACGGCCGGACGACGGTGCCGCAGATCTTCGTCGGCGATACCCATGTTGGCGGGTCGGACGATCTGGCGGCGCTGGAACGCGCAGGCAAGCTGGATGCGCTGCTGAACGCATGAAGCTTGCGCTGCTTCAGATGACGGCGGGGACCGACCCGCACGCCAATGCAGCGGTGCTGGTGGATGCGATCGAACGGGCGGCGGCGGGCGGCGCAGCGATGCTGTTCACCCCCGAAATGTCGGGGTTGATCGACCGCGACCGCGACCGTGCCGCCGCGTCGATCGCGACCGAGGACACCGATCCGGTATTGCGGGTGGTCTGCGCGGCAGCGGCACAGTCCGGCATCTGGGTTCATCTCGGGTCGCTGGCGATCCGGCTGGCCGACGGGCGACTCGCCAATCGCGGCTATATGATCGATCCGGCCGGCGCGATCCGGGCGCGGTACGACAAGCTGCATTTGTTCGACGTGACGCTGCCAACGGGTGAAAGCTGGCGCGAATCGGCAAGCTATGCGCCGGGCGAAAGCGCCAGCGTCGTCGCCACGCCGGTCGGGCAGGTCGGACTGGCGATCTGTTACGATCTGCGCTTTGCCGACCTGTTCCGGGCATTGGCCGATGCCGGTGCGACGCTGCTGTCGGTGCCGGCGGCATTCACCGTCCCGACCGGGCAGGCGCATTGGCATGTGCTGCTGCGCGCGCGGGCGATTGAGGCGGGGGCGTTCGTCGTCGCCGCGGCACAGACCGGGCAGCATGCGGACGGCCGCACGACCTTCGGTCATTCGCTGGTCATCGATCCGTGGGGCAAGGTGATGCTCGACATGGGTGAGGCGGCCGGGGTCGGGTTCGTCGATATCGATCCGGCGCAGGTCGATGCGGTGCGCGCGCGGATACCGGTGCTGGCGCATCGCCGGACGATCCCGCCGGTCGGGATCGTCGCGTGATCGTGTTCGACCTGCGTTGTAGCAACGCGCATGTGTTCGAGGCGTGGTTCGCATCGAGCGGTGCCTATGTCGATCAACGCGCGCAGGGGCTGATCCGCTGTCCGTTTTGCGACGACGTCACGATCGAGAAGGCGGTGATGGCCCCCAATATCAGCCCGAAAGGCGGCCGCTCCGCCGGACGGCCGCCCGAGGCAATGAAGGCGGCGTTGCAGGCTTTGGCGCAGGCGCAACAGGCGGCGCTGTCGAACAGCGAGTGGGTCGGTACCGCCTTTGCCGATCGCGCGCGGGCGATGCATGTCGGCGATGCCGAACCGGCCACGATCCATGGGCAGGCGACCCGGGCCGAGGCGAAGGCACTGGTCGAGGAAGGCGTGCCGGTCGCGCCGTTACTGTTGCCGGTCGTGCCGCCGGAACGCGCGAATTAACCCAAGTACGCGCGAACGGATGTCGGTCGGGGTCGGTCGGCTTCGACGTACCAGATGAACCAGAGGCAGTCGCCGAGGTTGCTGGCACTGGCCTCATAGGCCTGAAACGCAGCGGGGAATGCGTCGCGCCCTTCTGAAAGGAAGTCGTACCGATTGCCGATGTCCGCAAACTGCTGTCGGGCGACGGTGGCGGCGCGCGCGACGCGTTCGGTCCAGCGCAGGCCCCTTGGTTCCTGCGCCACGGCGTCGACCTCGACCCAATAGCATTCGCACGTGGCTCCCGGCATGCGGAACTGCAATTGGCCACCGATATTGAGCAGGCCTGCCTGTTCGGCGGCATCGACCACCTGCGGTATCGCGTCCGGTCGCCAGCCCCATTCGCTGTCGTTGCGACTGGCGATCGATCGTATCGTTTTCGGCAGGAGCATCTCGGGACGGTCGTGCATGGCAGGTTCCAGTCGGCGGCAGGATCAGGGCGATATCGCGACGGTTACACCCGGTTCGCCGACCGCAGCGGATCGTGGACGATGACTGGTGGCCTCGGAGGGACTCGAACCCCCGACGCCCGCTTTAGGAAAGCGGCGCTCTGTCCAGCTGAGCTACGAGGCCATTGACGCGCTGTAGAATGCCATCGCCGATGACGCAACGCCCGGCGATCAGCTGCCGCATTCCCAGCGACCGTCGCGATAGATGCGCTCGCCGCTGTCGGCGGTGCGCATCGTCAGCGTCGCGGGCCATGCGCGGGACGATCCCCCCGATGGCATGGCATCGCCCGGTTGACGGGCAAGGGTGAACGACACGCCGTCGCCGGCAAGGATCGCGCCGACTTCTATCGCCTCCCGGCCCGGCGTGGCGGCGGTGATGCGGTGGAAGCGCTTGTTATATTTGACCAGCCCGTCGCCTTCGTCCCGGACCATCAACAACGTCGGCGCGCCGGCACCGGCGTGGAAGGCGCAACCCGAACCGAGCAGATCCTTATCCTTCAGATCGTCATGGACCAGCGGCTGCAATTCGGACGCCGGATGGAGCGCCGGTGAGGTCGGGACACCGCGGGTCGACGCGACGGCACTGCCCGCCACCGAATCGACGCCGCCAAGCGACCCGACCGGCATCGCCGCCTGGGTCGCATTCGTGGAAGCGGGCGGTTCGGAAGAACAGGCGGCCAGCGCCAGCGGGATCAGCAGGGCGATGCGACGGTTCATCCTGCGCAAACGTCGGCCGGTCGCTCCCGTTCCGTCAGCCGCGTCCCATCAGCGCCAGCACCTCCTTGCGGCTGCGTTCGTCGTCGCGGAACACCCCCATCATGCGGCTGGTGGTCATGGTGACGCCGGGGGTGCGCACGCCGCGCGCGGTCATGCAGCCGTGCGTCGCCTCGATCACCACTGCGACGCCGCGCGGTTTAAGGCCGTTCCAGATGCAGTCGGCCACCTCGGCGGTCAGGCGTTCCTGCACCTGCAACCGCCGGGCATAGCCGTGCAGCACACGCGCCAGCTTCGAGATACCGACGACGTGATCGCGGGGCAGATAGGCGATGTGCGCCTGGCCGACGATCGGTGCCATATGGTGCTCGCAATGCGACTGGAACGGAATGTCGCGCAGCAGGACGATCTCGTCATAGCCGCCGACTTCCTCGAACACGCGTTCGAGATGCCGGGCGGGATCGTCGGCATAGCCCTGCGTATATTCGCGCCATGCGCGTGCAACCCGCAGCGGGGTTTCGATCAGCCCTTCGCGCGCCGGGTCCTCGCCGGTCCAGCGGATCAGGGTGCGGATCGCCTCCACGACGTCCTCGGGTACGGGAATTTTCGGCGGCGATGCCATCAGGTCGCCGGTCGCGGCATCGTCATTCGCGTCACACATCGTTGTCGTCCATTCCCGATATTCGAACTTGTTCGCATCCGCCGCGAGAAATGCCTTTAAAGTCGCAACTGTGGCTTCCATACCCGTTCGCCGGTAAAAGCTGTCCGAGAATGCAGGTTGCCCGTTGACGCGGGATAGATGCTCCGTCACCAAATGCCAACTGCGTTAGCCGGATCGATATCGGCAGCGCGGAGGAGGGGATGTCATGATGAAGTTCCAATTGCTGGCCGCAACCGCTCTATCGATGGTCGCCGGGGCGAGCCCGACGATCGCGCAGACCGCAACGCCCGCGACCGAACCCGCCGCCGTCCAGTCGCAAGGCACGACGACCGCCGACGACGATTGGGGGAACGAGATCATCGTCACCGCCAACCGTCGCGCCGAACCGATTCAGGACGTGCCGATCGCGGTGACCGCGGTGAATGCGCAGTTGCTCGACGATGCCGGTATCCGCGACATTCGCGGCCTCGAACAGCTTGCACCGTCGCTCCAGACGACCACCGGCCAGTCATCGGCGGTATCGACGTCGCTGTCGATCCGTGGCGTCGGCACGGCGGGCGACAATCCGGGGTTTGAACCGGCGGTCGGCGTCTTCATCGACGGCGTGTTCCGTTCGCGCGCCGGTATCGCCATCGCCGAACTGCCGGAAATCGAGCGTGTCGAGGTGTTGCGCGGGCCGCAGGGGACGCTGTTCGGGCGCAATACCTCGGCGGGTGCGCTGTCGGTAACGACGGCAATGCCCAAATTCGATCTCGGTGGCTATGTCGAGGGGGAGTATGGCAACTTCGACGCCTATGAACTGAAGGGCGCCTTGACCGGGCCGGTGTCCGAACAGCTCGCGCTGCGCGTCGACGGTGGGTATCGCAAGCGCGACGGCTATATCGAGGACGTCAACTCCGACCGTGCGTTCAACGACATCAACCGCTGGTACGTTCGCGGCCAGGCGCTGTACGACACCTCGGCGTTCAGCTTCCGGCTGATCGGGGACTATTACAAGACCGACGAACAATGCTGCGGCGTGGTCAGCGGGACGCGGGGGGCGACGGCACCGGCGATTCAGGCGATCGCCGCACAACAGGGTCGCACCGGCATCTATACCGGTGCGCCGTCCGACCGGCGCATGGCCGCATCGCCCAACCGCGACTATGGCGAGGCGGTCCGCGACTGGGGCGTGTCGGGTGAAATCAACGCCGATATTGGCGACCTCAAGCTGACCTCGATCAGCGCCTATCGCGATTTCCGGGTGCTGCGGAACCAAGACATCGATTATTCGGGCATCGATCGCGCCTATCGCGACGGCTATCGCTCGTCGTTGCGCGATATCACGCAGGAAGTGCGCCTGCAGGGCCAGTTGTTCGACGGGAAGCTCGATTTCCTCGTCGGCGGCTTCTACCTGAACGAAAAGCTCCAGCTGCGCGATACGGTGCGGCTGGGCAACGACGCCAACCGCTATGTCGATACGCTGCTGGCTGGCGTGCTGGGGCAGCCGCCTTCGGCGGGCGGGATCGGGCGACAGGCGCAGTTTTTCGGCAGTTTCAACGTGCCGACCTTTACCCAGCTGGTGACGGCCTTGCGGGGCGGCGCGGCGCTCCCGACCGGTACGGTGCCGTTGTTCGGTCAGCTGCTCTATGCCCAGAGCCCGCAATTGCAGGCGGCGGCCCCGCCCGGATCGGCACTGTTCACCTATCTGAACACGCCGCTGACGCCGAATGTCGCCGGACAGGGCAACAACAACGACGATTTCCAGGTCGATACCAACGCGTTCGCGCTGTTCACGCACAATATCGTCAACATCACCGATCAGCTCTCGCTGACGCTGGGCTTGCGCTATAATTACGAGCGCAAGGAACTGGCGGCGAGCGTCAACAGCAACCCGGCGGCGTGCGGCTTCTTCCTCGGCAACGATCCGCGTGCGGTCACCTATCGCAACGCGATCCGCGCGGCGAGCCCGGCGCTGTTCCAGAACCTGTTCCTGCTGAGCTGCAACCCGGCGGTGTCGAGCGAATTCAACGGCAACTACACGCACGATCGTTCGGAAAGCCGCCTGACCGGCACCGCCAAGCTGGCCTACAAGCTGACGCCTGACATTCTGGGCTATGCCAGCTATGACCGTGGCTTCAAATCGGGGGGCTACAATCTCGATCAGGCAAGCTTCGACACGACGGTGCTGGGCGGTGACGGGGCACAGGCCACCGACCTGGAATTCGGGGCCGAAACCGTCGACAGCTACGAACTGGGGTTCAAGACCAGCGTCACCCGCCAATTCTCGTTCAACGCCGCGTTCTTCTACCAGAAGTTCAAGGGGCTCCAGTCGCTGATCTTCGCCGGCAACAGCTTCGTGGTGCAGAACGTGCCTCGGTCGACGGCCAAGGGGGTCGAACTGGAGTCGCTGATTCAGCCGATCCGGGATCTGACCTTCCGGCTGGGCTATACGCTGCTCGATGCGTCCTATGATGCCGATAACGATTTCAGCGGTACTCCGTTGCAGAACCAGCAGGGGCGGCAGTTCCTGAACCAGCCGCGTAACGTCGTGACGGTCGCGGCGACATGGCAACCGCGCCTGACCGGCACGCTGAACGCGCTGTTCCATGTCGATATGCGCTACAATAGCGACGTGTCGATCGTCCGCGATGGCACCGGCGCGACCACGGTTGGCAATGACGGCTATCCGCTGCTGAACGGCAAGGTCGGCATCGCGACCGACGATCGTCGCAGGCAGCTTGAATTCTTCGTCGAGAATATCACGAACCAATATTACAATATTTCGGGCTTCGCGATTCCGGAACAGACCGGCACATATGGGGTGTACCCGGCGATGCCGCGACTCTACGGTGTGCGTGCCCGGTTTGGTTTCTGAACGCAGCCGACGCGGTATAGGCGGTTGCGAGCGTGATTTCGTAGGATGGACGGTGCGGTTTGTCGCTTTTCCCCCGCGACAACCGCTTCGTAACCTTGCATAACCACCGATCTGCCGTGCCCACAGGGTGCGGCCCTGCAGGGGGATAGGAGAAATATTATGGCCAAGGAAACCACGACGACCGGCGGTGCCCGGGGCGGAATCGCGAAGCCGGTGACGCCGTCGGCCGATCTGGCGAAGATCACCGGGTCCGATCCGCTGCCCCGCAGCGAAGTCGTCAGCAAGATGTGGGAATACATCAAGAAGCATGACCTTCAGAACCCGAAGGACAAGCGCGAGATTCTGGCCGACGAGACGCTCGAAAAGCTGTTCGGCAAGAAGTCGTGCTCGATGTTCGAAATGAACAAGCTGCTCAGCGCACACATGAAGTAACGCAGGCCGGCGCCACATCCGGCGCCGCCGTTACGAACCAGACGCCGTCCGGCCAATGCCGGGCGGCGTTTTTGGTTTGAGAACAATGCTTTACGGCGTCGATATGGAAGACACCCGCGTTCATTTCTGAAAATGAACGTATCGGGGCCGCCCGCAACAGGATACAGCGCGTTGACGATGGTCGCCGCCATGGACCAGGTACCGGCGTGGGCGCGGATCGTCTTCTGACGCCGGTTCGACCCTATCCGCGCCGATGCGAGGACAGGGTCGTTACAACCGAAGTCAGCCCCGCGCCACCGCGTTGGCCGCGCTGAGCGCCGCGCGGACCGTGGCGGTCGCGACGTCGCCGTCGATGCCGACGCCGAACACGCGCCGACCATCAGGCAGGCTGCATTCGAGATAGGCGGCGGCCTGCGCATCGGCACCATGGCCGATCGCGTGCTCGCTGTAATCGATGACGTCCATGTCGATCCCGCCTTCTTCGCGCAGTGCCGCTAGCAGGCCCGACAGCAGGCCGTTGCCCTTGCCCGAAATCGATCGTTCCTCACCGTCCAGCCGGACCCGGCCGACGAACGTGCGCGGTGGCCCGCCGCCCGGTGCATGGGTCTCGGCATAGTCGATCAGCGCATAGCGATCCTTGCCTTGCGGCAGATACGCGTCGTGGAAAGCCGTCCAGATGTCGGCGGCGTTCAGTTCGCGGCCGAGCGCATCGGCCATCGCCTGCACGTGGCGGCTGAAATCGGCCTGCAACCGCTTGGGCAGTTTCAGGCCCTTGTCCTGTTCAAGCACCCACGCCACGCCGCCCTTGCCCGACTGCGAATTGACGCGGATCACCGCTTCGTAGCTGCGACCCAGATCGGCGGGGTCGATCGGCAGATAGGGCACTTCCCACAGGCCGTCGTTGCGCACCGCCTGTGCCGCCATCCCCTTCTTGATCGCATCCTGATGGCTGCCCGAAAAGGCGGTGAACACCAGATCGCCGGCATAGGGCGTGCGCGGATGGACGGGCAGGTTAGTGCAGTAATTGACCGTGTTCACGACCTCGTCGATGTCCGACAGGATCAGTTGCGGGTCGACGCCTTGGGTGTAGAGGTTCAGCGCGACGGTCACGAGATCGCAATTGCCGGTCCGCTCGCCATTGCCGAGCAGACAGCCCTCGACCCGGTCGGCCCCGGCCATCAGCCCCAGTTCGGCGGCCGCGACGCCGGTGCCGCGATCGTTATGGGTGTGCAGCGAGATGACGACGCTGTCGCGGTTCGGCACGTTGCGACAGAACCATTCGATCTGGTCGGCATAGACGTTGGGCGTCGCCGCCTCGACCGTCGCGGGGAGGTTCAGGATCAGCGGGCAGTCGGGGGTCGGCTGCAACACCTCCATCACCGCCGCACACACCTCGACCGAGAAGTCCAGTTCGGCGGTCGAAAAGGTTTCGGGGCTGTATTCGAACCGCCAGTCGGTGTTCGGGCGTTTGGCGGCTTCGTCGCGCAGCACCTTGGCACCGGCAACCGCGATCGCCTTCACCTCGGGGCGTTCCATGCCGAACACGATCCGGCGCCATGCCGGGCTTACCGCATTGTACAGGTGGACGATCGCCTGCTTCGCGCCATCGAGGCTTTCGAAGCTGCGTTCGATCAGGTCACGGCGCGACTGCGTCAGCACCTGCACCCATACGTCGTCGGGAATGCGATCCTGTCGGACGAGGCCTGAGATGAAATCGAACTCGGTCGCGCCCGCCGACGGGAAACCGACCTCGATCTCCTTCAGGCCGACCTTCAGCAGCAGGTCGAAGAAGCGGTTCTTCTTCTCCGCGCCCATCGGGTCGATCAGCGCCTGATTACCGTCGCGGAGGTCGGTCGACAACCAGCGTGGCGCGCGGGTGATCGTGCGCGACGGCCATTGACGGTCGGGCAGGTCGACGGTGGGGAAGGGATGGTATTTGGTCGAAGGATCGCGCAACATATCGTGGTCTAGCCTGTATTTGGCGCGGGGCGCCGGTATCTGCCGAAAGGTTCGATACTCCCTCAGGACAGGCGCACGCGCGTGCGATCCGGCCCTAAGGGCGGCTAAGTCGCAGTTGGTTGGCGAATGCGCGGACCATGGCGCGTCTGTGGGCAAAAGCGGTTTGAAAGTCCAGAGCCGATGGTGCCGATACCGGTTGGTAAGATTTGATCGGCTACCGTCGACGCATTGGACGGGCAACCTACCGGAGCGTCATGCTGCAATTGATCTACGTCAGTACCGCGCGCAACGGTCTGACGGTCGACCTCGACGATATTCTTGCCAGGTCGCGCCGCAATAATCGCCGTGACGGGATAACCGGCCTGCTCCACGCCAAGGGCCGCCGGTTCCTGCAGGCGCTGGAGGGCGATCCCGCGAAGGTCGAGGCGGCCTATGCGCGGATCGCGACCGATCCCCGTCACTTCGCGCTCGTCGTGCTGTCACGGCGCTCGGTCGAGGCGCGCGAGTTCGGGGATTGGGCGATGGCCGCCGACGACGGCAACGGCGGTGCAGTGGCGCAGGTCGCGCAACTGGTCGAACATGCCGCACCCAGCGTGCGCGGCACCTTCGAAGGGTTTGCGGGGATGCGCGCGGCCTGAACCGCGCGCACCGACCGGTCAGGCTGCGACGAACGCGGCGTTGATGGTCAAATCTACCTTGTCCGATACCGCCGGCACCGCAAACCCGAGGCCGAACTGGCTGCGCATGATGCTGCCGGTGGCGGTGAAGCCGACGTTCTTCTTTTTGTTCATCGGGTTCTCACCCGCGCCCATGAAGCGGACGGTCAGCTGAACCGGCTTCGTCTGGTCCTTGATCGTGAGGTTGCCGGTCATCATCCAGTGGTCGCCCATCGGCTGAATACGGGTCGAGACGAACTTGGCGGTCGGATAGGTCGCTACGTCGAAGAAATCCTTCGACTTCAGGTGGTTTGCGAATTGCGGGCTGGTAACGGTCAGCGCATCGGCGATGTTGAAATCGATGCTGACCTTGGTCGCGGCCGGGTTCTTGGGGTCGATCGTCGCCATGCCGCCGGTCGCGCCGAACAGGCCGTCGAGCATCGTGAAGCCCATATGGTTCACTTGCCACGCGACCTGCGTATGGGCGGTGTCGACGGTGTAGTTGCCGGCGGTGACGCGGGCCTTGTCCGGGGCGCCCGGCATCTGGGCGACGGTCGGGGCGGCAACCGCGAACAGGGCGGCGGCGAGGATCAGGGGCGTGCGCATGAGAAGTGTTCTCCGGTCGAGGCGAAAATCGATGCGCCCTTGTCGGTGGCGCAGCGTTTCGGGTCAAATGCCGGATGCGAAACGATCGGTTTCGGTTTCGGTGCCGTTGGTTTGGTAGGAATGGTACGCCCTTCAGCCGTCATCCCGGCGCAGGCCGGGATCCATTGTGTCGGGCGATATCGATGGATCGCGACATGGTCATGTCCATGGATGACGGCTTTCGCCGGGATGACGACGGGGTAAGATCACCGCCCGCCCGTCGGTCGCGACAAAGCCGCGCCCCGTGGGGCGGCTTTGTCGCGCCGGCCGGTCGAAGACTTGTTGAGTTCAGCGTTTTCGCTGCGCTCCGTCAATTCTTCGACTGATCCACGAGCTTGTTCGCACCGATCCACGGCATCATCGCGCGCAGTTCGGCACCGGTCTTCTCGATCGGATGCGCTGCCGCCTGCTTGCGCGCCGCCTTCAGCTCGGGCTGGCCAGCGCGGTTGTCGAGGACGAAGTTCTTCACGAAGCGGCCCGACTGGATGTCGGCGAGGACCCGCTTCATTTCCTTCTTGGTCTCTTCGGTGATGATGCGCGGGCCGGTGACGATGTCGCCATATTCAGCGGTGTTCGAGATCGAATAGCGCATGTTGGCGATGCCGCCCTCATACAGTAGGTCGACGATCAGCTTGGTTTCGTGCAGGCACTCGAAATAGGCCATTTCCGGGGCATAGCCGGCCTCAACCAGCGTTTCGAACCCGGCCTGGATCAGGTGGGTGACGCCGCCGCACAGCACGGCCTGCTCACCGAACAGGTCGGTTTCGCATTCCTCGCGGAAGTTGGTTTCGATGATGCCCGACCGGCCGCCGCCGACGCCGCTGGCATAAGCAAGCGCGATGTCGTGCGCGTTGCCCGACGCGTCCTGATGGATCGCGACGAGGCAGGGCACGCCGCCGCCCTTTACATATTCGCTGCGCACGGTGTGACCCGGACCCTTCGGCGCGATCATGATGACGTCGACATCGGCGCGCGGCTCGATCAGGCCGAAATGGACGTTCAGCCCGTGCGCGAAGGCCAGTGCGGCACCGGGGCGCAGATTGGCGTGAATGTCGTCGGCATAGATCGCGGCCTGATGCTCGTCGGGCGCGAGGATCATGAGGATGTCGGCCCATGCGGCGGCTTCGGCGTTCGGCATCACCTTGAAACCGGCACCTTCGGCCTTGGCGGCGCTGGCCGAACCGGGACGCAGCGCGATGGCGACGTTCTTGACGCCCGAATCGCGCAGGTTCTGCGCATGGGCATGGCCCTGCGACCCATAGCCGAGGATCGCGATCTTCTTGTCCGAGATCAGGTTCAGATCGGCGTCGCGATCGTAATAGACACGCATGTGGATTCCCTTTCGAAAATTTGGCGCGGCCCGCCCTTTGGCGGCACGCGATGGATGGGTTCAGGCGGCCTCTCGTCCGCGGGCGATGGCGGCGATGCCGGTGCGAGCAACCTCGACCAGACCGACTTCGGCCATCAATTCGGTGAACTTGTCGATCTTTTCGATCGATCCCGTCACCTCGAACACGAAACTCGATACGGTCGCATCTACCACGCGCGCGCGATAGACTTCGGCAAGGCGCAGTGCCTCGATCCTGTGCTCCCCGGTGCCGACGACCTTGACCAGCGCCAATTCGCGTTCGACATGCGCACCCTGTACGGTCAGGTCGACAACCTTGTGGACGGGCACGAGCCGGTCGAGCTGCGCGATGATCTGTTCCATCACCGGCGGCGACGCGCTGGTGACGATGGTGATGCGGCTGACCGCCTTATCGGCGGTGATTTCCGACACGGTCAGGCTCTCGATATTATAGCCACGGCCCGAGAACAGCCCGGCGATACGCGCGAGGATGCCGGGTTCGTTGTCGACGAGCACGGCCAGCGTGTGCCGTTCCACTGATTCCTGACGTATGTGCATGTTCGTTCCTGTTCCTCCCCGTGAACGGGGAGGAGCTTGTTATCTCAAACCAGCGCCTTGGCCTCGTCGTCCATTTCGCCCGAGACTTCGTTTGCCTGCAGGATCATGTCGGTATGCGCCGCGCCGCTGGGGATCATCGGGAAGCAGTTGGCGAGCTTTGCCACCATGCAGTCGACGATCACCGGGCCGTCATGGTCGAGCATCGCTTGAATGCCGTCCTCCAGCTGGTCGGGCGTTTCGATGCGAATACCCTTCCAGCCATAGGCCTCACCCAGTTTCACGAAGTCGGGCAGCGAGTCCGAGTAACTCTCCGAATAGCGCGAGCTATAGGTCAGTTCCTGCCACTGGCGGACCATGCCCATATATTCGTTGTTCAGGATGAACACCTTCACCGGCAGGCGATATTGCGTCGCCGTCGCCAGTTCCTGAATGTTCATCTGGATCGACGCCTCGCCGGCGATGTCGATGCACAGCGCCCCCGGATTCCCGAGCTGCGCGCCGATCGCGGCGGGCAGGCCATAGCCCATCGTGCCGAGACCGCCGCTGGTCAGCCACTTGTTTGGTGCTTCGAACCCGAAATGCTGCGCGGCCCACATCTGATGCTGGCCGACCTCGGTTGAGATGATCGGCGCGCGATGCTTGGTCGCCGCGTACAGCGCACGGATCGCACGCTGCGGCATGATCTCCCTGGTCGATTCGGGGAAGTCGAGGCAACGCTTCGCACGCCAGCCGTCGATCTTCGTCCACCATCCCGACAGGTCCGGCTTTGGATGCTGACGCGCTTTCCAGACGCGGACCATGTCCTCCATCGCATGGCCCGCATCGGCGATGATGCCCAGATCGGCGCGCACGATCTTGTTCACGCTCGACCGGTCGATATCGATATGGACCTTGCGGCTGCGCGGGGAAAAAGCGTCGAGACGTCCCGTCACCCGGTCGTCGAAACGCGCGCCGATGGCGATGACCAGATCGGCCTCGTTCATCGCCATATTCGCTTCATAGGTGCCGTGCATCCCCAGCATCCCCAGCCAGTTCGGGCTGGAAGCGGGCAGGGCGCCGAGCCCCATCAACGTCGAGGTGACCGGCGCGCCCGACACCCGGACCAGTTCGCGCAGCAGCTGCGACGCGCCCGGACCCGAATTGATGATGCCGCCGCCGGTGTACAGCACCGGCCGTTCGGCCGCCGCCAGCATGTCGACGACCTGCTCGATCTGCGCCCGGTCGGCCTTCACCTTCGGACGATAGGTCTTGTGCTGGATCGGGCCGGGCTTGGTGTAGCGCGCGGTCGCGACCTGCACGTCCTTCGGAATATCGACCACGACCGGGCCGGGGCGGCCGGCGGTGGCGATATGAAACGCCTCGTGAATGACATGGCCGAGCTTCGCAGGGTCCTTCACCAGATAATTGTGCTTGCAGCAGTGACGCGTAATGCCGACGGTATCGGCCTCCTGAAACGCGTCGGTGCCGATCAGCGCGGTCGGAACCTGTCCGGTGATGACGACCATCGGGATCGAATCGAGCAGCGCGTCGGTGATGCCGGTAATCGCGTTCGTCGCCCCCGGACCCGAGGTGACCAGCACGACGCCCGGCTTGCCGGTCGAGCGGGCATAGCCCTCCGCCGCATGGGTCGCGGCTTGTTCGTGACGGACGAGGATGTGCTTGATCCGGCTATGTTCGAACAGCGCGTCGTAGATCGGCAGCACCGCGCCGCCGGGATAGCCGAATACGACTTCCACGCCGAGGTCGACGAGGGCCTCGACCAAAATGGCGGCTCCACTCTTCTCGGTCATGGGTCTTCAACTCCTCAACATTTTCGCAGGCGCGAATAGCACCGTTGGAGCGGCGTCGCTAGTCGCCATAAATGTACGTGTCAACCATCTTTAACGTAATAAAGTGTCGAATTGTGATGATAGCGCGCATGTTTCGGTTTCGCTGGTGCGAAGCCAGTTGGCCGGCGGCTGGTTGCGGAACCACGTATACTGCCGTTTGGCATATTGCCGCGTTGCGAAGCGGGCGGCGGTCAGTGCTTCGTCGCGGGTCCATGTACCGTTTTGCCAGCGTTCGATCTCGATCACGCCGATCGCGCGTCTGACCGACGCCTGTGGTGGGATGTCGTCGCGCGCCAGTAACGTCTCGACTTCCTCGACCGCGCCGCCATCGAACATGGCCGACAGGCGACGGTCGCAGCGATCGGTCAGCCAGTCGCGCTCGGGCAGGAGAATCATGGTCGACAGTGCGATGCGGTCGCCGATCCCGCCGGTCCGGTCGCGCTGCCAGTCGGCCAGCGTCCGGCCGGTCGAGCGCACCACTTCCAGCGCACGGGCGATGCGGGTGGTATCGGCCGGGTTCAGACGGGCGGCGGCTGCCGGATCGGCGATGCGGAGCGCCTCGGCAGACTCGGCCACCGGCAGCGCACGGACGGCCTCTCGGATGGCAGGGTCGATGTCGGGGACGGGCGCGATGCCGTCGATCAGGGTCCGCAGATGCAGGCCGGTGCCGCCGACCAGCACCGGCAGCTTGCCTGCTGCATGGGCTACGTCGATCTCTCGGATCGCGTCCTTCGCCCATGCCGGCGCCGAATAGCTGTCCGCGCCGTCGACATGGCCGAACAGCCGGTGCGGTGCCTGTGCCTCTTCTTCGGGCGAGGGGCGCGCGGACAGGATACGCAGGTCGCGATACACTTGCGCGCTGTCGGCATTGATGACGACGCCGTTGTGCGCCCGGGCGATAGCGATCGCCAGCGCGGACTTGCCGCTGGCGGTCGGGCCTGCGATGAGCGCGACCCTCGGACGGTCAGGAGATTTCGCCATGTTCATCGCCACGCTGATAGCAGCCGAATCGATCGCCGCGGGCGATATTTCCGCCGCCGCCGATCGGCTGGACGTGGCCGGCTGTCTGGTCGAGGGCTGGACGTGGATCGACGAAGGCCGCGCCGCCGATATCCGGTTCGCCAGCGATGCAGCCGCAGCGCGGAAAGCGATCGAAGGCATTGTTGTGGGAGCCGACGTCGCCGTTCAGCCCGCTGCGAACCGTGAGAAGAAGCTGCTGGTCGCCGACATGGATTCGACGATGATCACCGTCGAATGTATCGACGAACTGGCCGACTATGCCGGGATCAAGGCGCAGATCGCCGAGGTGACCGAACGCGCGATGCGCGGCGAACTCGACTTCGCATCGGCGCTCGATGCCCGCGTCGCCTTGCTGGAAGGCTTGGACGAAAACGCGATCCAGCGGTGCCTCGACGAAAGGGTCAGGCTGATGCCGGGGGCGAAGACGCTGATCCGGACGATGCGCGCACGCGGCGCAACGACGATCCTCGTATCGGGCGGCTTCACCCGCTTTGCCGAGCCGGTCGGCACCGAGCTGGGGTTTCACCGCATGATCGCCAATCGCCTGCTGATCGAGGATGGCAAGTTGACCGGCAAGGTTGCCAAGCCGATCGTCGATGCGACGACCAAGGAAGTCACCCTGCTCGGTGCGATCGATGAATTGGGCATCGACGAGCAAGCGACACTGGCGGTCGGCGACGGGGCCAACGACCTGCCGATGATCCGCCGCGCGGGGCTAGGCGTCGCCTATCATGCCAAGCCGATCGTCGCTGCCGAGGCAGGGGTCCGGATCGACCATAATGACCTGACCGCACTGCTGTATATACAGGGGATCGCTCCGTCGGAGTGGGTGCGCGGCTGATCGCAGCGCGCGGGAACGTCCGGGTCGCGCGAACAGCGTTACTGCGCGTCGCGAGCGGCCGTCACATGGCGATGTCGGCGCAGGCTTGCAGCAGCCCGAGCGCCGATCTGCACCATAATCAGCGGGGCGGCGGCAATCACCGCTTTACCGGGACGCAGGTCGTCGGGCGGATCGTGGCACAGGCGCGGCTCGCCTCGGCACTGCTGGCAAACGGGCCGATCTGCAACCGGGTGACGCCGCCGGCATCGTCGTAAAAGGGCTGGCGACCGGCGAACTGTCCCGCGACTTCGGTCCACAGCCGCCGCGCATTGCCCGCATCGCGGAACGCGCCGAGCTGCACCCGCCAGTTACCCGCGGCAACCGACGACGCCGACGGAGCGGTGCGAGGGACCGGCTTGGGGGCGGGGGGAGCCTTGGCAATCTGAGTGGCCTTTGCCGCCTCGGGCGCGGCGGGCAGGGAGGGGCGTCCGGCACCCCGCTCCAGATCGCGCGCCATCGCCAGCGCCGCCTGCCGGTCGGGCAGCGGAACATACCGGTCCATCTGCGCCAGCGTCGCCGCCGCCTGCGGCAATCCCGCCGACGACGCGCGCGTCATCAACGCATAGGCGCGCCGCCAGTCCTTCGGCACGGCGTCACCGTTGAAGAGCATCGTGCCGAGGACGAACTGGTTTCTCGCTTCGCCGCGGTTTGCCGATTTTTCGAGCCATTGGACGGCTTCGGGGCGCTTGCCGTTCTGGAACAGGATCAGGCCGTAATTTTCCTCGGCCTGCCGGTGCCCCTGTTGCGCAGCGCGGGCATACCATTGTTCGGCTTCGGTCAGGTTCATCGGCACGCCACGACCGAGCTTGTACGCCTGCCCCAGATTGAACTGGGCATCGGCATCGCCCGCGACCGCCGGCTCGCGCCATTCGCCGACCGCCGTCGTCCAGTCGCCCCGCGCCCATGCCTCGACCCCGGCCTTCACATCGGCAAACGCCGGTGCCGCCAGCATTGCCGCCGCCAGAGCCGCCCCCATCGCACCGCGCATCCAAGTCCCCCTTGCGATCATCGCCGTCCATTATCAGCGCTTGCCGATCGGCGGAACGGCTTTCGCGATCGGTCGATCCCGTACAGGACGTTAACCGCATTTTAGTCCTGTCCGTGCAAATCCCGGCTGCAAGTGAAGGGAGACGTAAGCGGCATGCGCGTTCTGGCGGTGGCATCGCAAAAGGGGGGATCGGGCAAGACGACATTGTCCGGGCATCTCGCCGTGCAGGCCGAGCGGTCGGGCGCGGGTCCGGTCGTCATGGTCGACATCGATCCGCAAGGGTCGCTGGCCGACTGGTGGAACGCGCGCGTCACCGACGAACCGGCGTTCGCGCAGACGCTGGTCGCGCGCCTGGCGGCCGATCTGGAAACGTTGCGCGCACATGGTTTCAAACTGGCGGTGATCGATACCCCGCCGGCGATCACGATGGCGATCCAGAGCGTGATCGCGGTTTCCGAACTGATCGTGGTGCCGACCCGGCCCAGCCCGCACGACCTGCGCGCTGTCGGCGCGACCGTCGACCTGTGCGATCGTGCCGGCAAGCCGCTGGTCTTCGTCGTCAACGCGGCGACGCCGGGCGCCAAGATCACGGCAGAGGCAACGATGGCCCTGTCGCAACACGGCACGGTCGCGCCGGTGACGGTCCATCACCGCGTCGATTTCGCATCGTCGATGGTCGACGGGCGGACGGTCATGGAGATCGATCCGACGTCGAAGTCGAGCGCCGAGATCGAGGCGCTGTGGAACTATATCCAGGATCGCCTCGAAAAGAATTTCCGTCGTACCGTGTTCGCCGTGCCGACGCTGTCGGGTGGTCCGCGTACTGCCGGGGGCTTTGGCCGTCGGGTGCGGGGCTAGTCATGGCCACACCACGCAACCCTTCGCAGATCAATCCCGGCCTGCTGGCCCGCAAGGGAGAGGCACGTCCGGCGATGCGGCCGCACGGGACCGGCGATGCGACCGATCCTGGTGACGATCTCGGCTGGAACGATCTGGGCGAGCCGACGACGCCGGTTCCGGCCGTCCTGCGCGAGCGGGCGATGCTCCAGGTCGCGCCGTCAGCGGGGGAAGGATCGATCGTCCTGACGCTCGATGCCGACCGGCTGTTGCGGTTGCGGCTGGCGGCGACGGTACGCAACCTTTCCCCGGAGGCGTTCGTGCGCGAAGCGCTCGATCGGTCCCTCCCGTCGACCTCCGACATCGCGGCGCTCGTTCAGCGCCTTGCCCCCGATGGGGCCGCAAAGGGCACGCAATGAAGACCCATCTGCTGATATCGGTCGGTCTGGCCACGGCGATGCTCGGCGGTTCGCTGGCGTTGGTCGCCAGCGGCACCGTGGCGGTGGCATCGTCCGAACAGAACATGGCGCAGAAGCTGGCGGGCAAGGCGACCAAGGCGCTCGCGAAGCGGCGCGGCGACGAAGCCGTGACCTTCGCCGAACAAGCGGTCTCGCTCGCCCCGCGCGATCCCGCTTTTCGCACGCTGTTGGGCAAGGCCTATCTTCAGGCGGGACGGTTTGCCTCCGCCACTCAGGCGTTCAGCGACGTGCTGGCGCTGAACCCGGCCGATGGCCGCGCCGCATTGAACCTTGCGCTGGCGCAGACCGCGACCGGCGAATGGGTGGCGGCGCGCGTGACGCTGACCGCGCATGCCGCGCGGATCGCAAATGCCGATCGCGGACTGGCGCTGGCGCTGGCGGGTGATCCGGCCGGTGGTATCGCGTTGCTCAGCGAAGCTGCGCGCGATCCGGCGGCGACCGCGACGATGCGACAAAATCTTGCGCTTGCGCTGGCCCTCGACGGGCGCTGGGTCGAAGCGCGCACGGTTGCGTCGGTCGACATGTCGCCCGAACAGGTCGATGCGCGACTGGTCGAATGGGCGGGTTTCGCGCGGCCGCAATCGGCGGCGCAGCAGGTCGCGGCGTTGCTCGGCGTGACACCTGCCGTCGATCGGGGACAACCGACGCAGCTGGCACTTTCGGCACCGGGCGATGCCGCACCGGTGGCGGTCGCTCTGGCCGAGCCGGTCATGGACGAGCCGGTGGCTGCGCCGACGCAGGTGGCGACCGTCATTCGCCCGGCCATCACCTTCGCGCCCCGGCAGGAGGTCGTGCAGGCGTTGCCGAGCGATTATCGCCCCCGTGGCAATTCGATCGGCCCGGTCCGCATGGCGGCTGCACCGAAGTCGCGTGACATTGGTGGGTATTATGTGCAGCTTGGCGCGTTCGATACCCCGGCGGTTGCCCGGTCCGCCTGGCGGCGTTTGAGTCGAAACGTACCCCGGCTTGCCGGAATGTCGCCACAGGGTATGCAGGCGAGCGTCCGTGGCGCCAGTTTCTACCGGCTGTCGGTCGGCGGTCTCGCCCGTGCCGATGCCGCGTCGCTGTGCGGTCGCGTACGGGCAAAGGGCGAACGCTGTTTCGTTCGTACCCATGCCGGCGAGCAACTGGCGAATTGGGCCCGTCCCGAACGCCTCGCCTCGCGCTGATCCAGTTTCCCGAGCCTCTCCCAGGAGGAGGCGGCGCGTTCCTTTACAGGAACGCGCCGCCCTTTATCACCCGAACCGCGCGGCCCTGCACCGGCAGGCCATCGAACGGCGTGTTCGCCGCCTTGCCCGCCAGTGCGTCGGCGCGGACCTGCCACGGCGTGTCCTGATCGACGACGATCAGGTCGGCGGGCGCACCGGTGGCCAATGTGCCGGTATCGAGGCCGAGCAGCTTCGCCGGGTTCCGCGCCAGCAACGCGAAGAGGCGGTCGAGTTCGATCAGCCCGTCGCGAACCAGCCCCAGCCCAAGCGCCAACAGCGTCTCCGCCCCCGCCATGCCGGGTTCCGAATCGGCGAAGGGCAGGCGCTTGGCCTCGGGACCGCGCGGATCATGCCCCGAACACAACACGTCGATCGTCCCGTCGGCCAGCGCGGCGCGCGCGGCGCGACGATCGCCTTCGTCGCGCAACGGCGGCGAGAGATGGGCGAAGGTCCGGAAATCGCTCATCGCGATGTCGGAGAAATAGAGATGGGCGGGGGTGATGCCGCAGGTGACGCGAACGCCGCGTCGCTTGGCCGCCCGGATCAGATCGAACCCGGCGGCAGTCGTCACCTGTCGGAAATGCAGCCGCGCGCCCGTATCCTCCGCCAGCATCACGTCGCGCGCGATCGCCAGCGCTTCGGCGATGGCGGGTGCAGCGGGCAGGCCGAGCCGCGTCGCCGTCTCGCCCGACGTCGCCACCGCGTCGCCAGCGACGCCGCCGTCCTCGGCATGGGCGACCACGACCAGATCGCAGTCGCGCGCATAGGCCAGCACCTTGCGCATCACGCCGCTGTCGGCGATCCATCGCCGCCCGGTCGCGACCGCCACCGCACCCGCTTCGGCGTTGATCGCCATTTCGGCGAGGTCGGTGCCGCGCAGCCCCTGCGTCGCGGCCGATAGCGGGTGGATCCAGATATCGGGCTTGCCCATATGCGCCGCCCGCGCGACGATGCCCGGATCGTCGAGGACCGGGGCCTGATCGGGCATCAGTCCGACCCGGACGATCCCGCCCGCCCGGCACGCGGCGGCATCGATGCCGAATACGCCGAGATCGACGATCGCGGGTGCCAGCAGTTTGCCGGTTATGTCGATGCGTTCGGCGTCGGCGGCGTCGATCGCGATGGTATCGCCGATGATGGTCAGGTCGCCGTTGTTCACCCCGGCATCGGGACAAACCAGCGTGCCGCCGGTAAAGATCATGCTCATGCCCAGCCCTCCACGCCGCGGCTGCGTCGGGTCAGCACGTCGAGGCACGCCATGCGCACCGCGACGCCCATTTCAACCTGTTCGGTGATGGTGGAGCGTTCGGGATCGTCGGCGACGTCGCTGGTAATCTCGATCCCCCGGTTCATCGGTCCCGGATGCATGACGATCGCGTGTGGTTCGGCCCGTTTCAGCCGTTCGCGGGTCAGGCCGTAGCGGAGATGATATTCGCGGGTCGAGGGAATGAATCCGCCGTTCATCCGCTCATTCTGCAACCGCAGCATCATCACGACATCGGCCCCCTCCAGCGCGGCGTCGAAATCGGTGAAGGGGGTGACGCCCATCGATTCGATCGCCTGCGGCATCAACGTCGTCGGCGCGACGACGCGGACTTCGGCGGCAAGCGTGGTGAGGGCAAGGATGTTCGACCGCGCGACCCGGCTGTGCAGGATGTCGCCGCAGATCACGACACGCTTGTGGGCGATTTCCCCCAGCCGCCGGCGGATGGTCAGCGCATCCAGCAGCGCCTGCGTGGGATGTTCGTGCCAGCCATCGCCCGCATTCAGCACCGGGCAATCGACCTTGTCGGCGATCAGCTGCACCGCGCCCGACGAACCGTGGCGGATGACGATCACGTCGGCGCGCATCGCGTTGAGCGTCACGGCGGTGTCGATCAGCGTCTCGCCCTTCTTCACGCTCGATTGGCCGGCATGCATGTTGACCACGTCGGCCCCCAGCCGCTTGCCGGCGATCTCGAACGACAACAGCGTGCGCGTGCTGTTTTCGAAGAAGGCGTTGATCTGGGTCACGCCGTCCAGCCGGTGGTCGCTGGGACCGCGGCTGCGATTGGCGTCTATCCATTGTTCCGCTTCGTCGAGCAGGAACAGGATCTCATGAGGCTGCAACCCCTCGATCCCGGTCAGGTGGCGATGCGGGAAAACGGCACCCCCATCGATCATGGCGGCGGGGCGGTGGTCTGAGCTATGCATTGAGGCGACCGGTTAGGCCGGGCCACGCGCTTGCGCAAGGTCAGCCGAGCGGAACGTTGACCAGTGCGTCGATCGCCCCTTGCAGGATATAGGCGGCAGCCAGCTTGTCGACGCGTTCGGCGCGTTTGGCGCGGCTGAGGTCTTCGGCGATCATCTGCCGTTCGACGGCGACCGTCGACCAGCGTTCGTCCCACAGGAAGATCGGCAGGCCGCTGTCGTCGAGATTGCGGGCGAACGCCCGGATCGACTGCGTCCGTGGCGAATCGGTGCCGTCCATGTTGAGCGGCAGGCCGACGACGATGCCGCGCACCGATTGCTGGCGGATCAGGGTCGTCAGTTGCGCCTTGTCGGCGGTGAATTTGGTCCGGTTGATCAGGATCGCCGGGCTGGCGAAGCTCCATCCGGCATCGCACAGCGCGGTGCCGATCGTCTTGGTCCCGACGTCGAGCCCGATCAGCCGACCGCCTTCGGGCAGCGCGTCGCGAAAGAAGGCGCGGTCTTCGGTAATCATCGTTTCTCCCATGCCGCCAGCCGGCGCAGTGCGTCGGCGCGGACATTCGCCCAGAACAGGCTGTAATCGTACACGTGCCAGTTATTGCCCGGCAGCACATAGGGGCCGAGATCGGGCGGGCTGTCGCCAATGAGCAGGACACCGCGTTCGTCGCAACGGGCGGGGACCAGACCCGGCGTCATCGTCGCATCGGTCAGCTCCTTGTCTGGGATCAGCGTGCCCTGATTCGCGCTGGCCGGCGCGGCGGCGTTGGCGGTGTCGGTCAGCGGGTTGGTGCATACCATCGGCGTCCCGCTGCGTGCACGTCCGTCGAACCCGGTCGACGCGTCATATCGCTCGACGATGAGCGTCGGGTCGGCAGGTTCGGCGAAGCTCTGCCACGACAGCAGACAGCGCGCCTGATCGGCGGTGGTGCATTCGGGCAGGCCAAGGGCGGTCAGGTCGGTCGCCTTCGATACCGGCCAGCCGACGACATAAGCCGCGACGATGCGGCGGGCGAGCGGGGTGCCGGCAACCTTCTCCCGCAGCAGTCGCGTCAGGTGCAGTGCGCCCTGGCTGTGCCCGGCGAGGATGATCGGGCGCTTCGGATCGGCTTCGGCGACGAACGTATCGAACGCCGCCGCAACGTCACGATAGGCGAGATCGAGCGCCTGCGTGGCCGCGGCGTCGCCGGTCAGGAAGGCACCGAACGTCGCTTGGCGATAGCGCGGTGCCCAGACCCGACCGGCGGCGCTGAACGCGCTGGCCTGTCCGCGCAGGAACACCTGCGCCCGGCCGTTCGATTCGCGATCATCGAGCGCGGCGTTCCAGCGATCGGTGCCGACGAACGACGTCGGATGAACGAAGAAGACTTCGGCATCGCCCGGTGCCGTCGGTGCGATACCCTGCGGCAGCCAGTCGACCGGCGTATTGGTCAGTCCCGGCCGGGCGAACCACAGGGCGCGGTCGGCATAGGCGTTGGCCGGCATCGCGGGTTCGGCGCGAAACGCGACGCCCGGGACCATCGCCCGGCGCAACAGGTGGTTGCCGAACAGGCGAAAGGCGAACAGCGCGGCGATCGCCAGCACGATCAGTGCCGCCACCACATACAGGAATTTGCGCGCCAACCCCGTCTCCGCCGTTATCTCGGCATTGGTGGGGGAAGCGGCGTTCCCACGCAACCGCTTTGCGGTGCTTGTGGGGGGCTCGCCGGAATGCTAGCCGCCCATGCCATGTCCGTCGAACCTGCAACCGTCAAACGCGTGGCCGGCCTTGCCCGTATCGCGATCACCGATGCCGAAGCCGAAAAGCTGGCACCCGAACTCGGCAATATCATCGGTTTTATCGAGCAACTGGGCGAGGTCGATACCAGCGGCGTCGAACCGATGACCGCGGTCATCCCCAATCATCTGCGCCTGCGCGACGATGTCGTCACCGATGGCGACGTCCGCGACCGTGTGCTCGCCAATGCGCCGCAGGGCGAGCATGGCTTTTTCACCGTTCCGAAAGTGATCGAATAGTGTCGAACCTGACCGACCTTGGCGTCGCCGCGATCCGCGACGGCGTGCGCGGCGGCGATTTTTCCGCCCGCGACGTCGCCGATGCGTTCATCGACGCGGTCTCCGCTGCAAAGCCGCTCAACGCGTTCCTTGTCGAGACCCCCGACCATGCGCGTGCCGCTGCCAGGGCAGCCGACGACGCGCGCGCCGCCGGCGAGACGCTCAAGCCCCTTGCCGGTGTACCGATCGGCATGAAGGACCTGTTCTGCACACAGGGCGTGGAGACCACGGCGGCGAGCGACATCCTGAAGGGCTTCGTGCCGCAATATGAATCGACCGTGTCGGGCAATTTGTGGAATGCCGGTGCGGGGATGCTGGGCAAGCTGAACCTCGACCAGTTCGCCATGGGATCGTCCAACGAAACCAGTGCGTTCGGCAACGTCATCTCGCCATGGCGTCGGCCGGGCGATACCGCGCCGCTGGCACCGGGCGGGTCGTCGGGTGGCTCGTCGGCGGCGATCGCGGCGCGGCTGTGCCCCGCGGCGACCGGCACCGATACCGGCGGCTCGATCCGTCAGCCGGCCGCGTTCGTCGGGATCACCGGCATCAAGCCGACCTATGGCCGCTGCTCGCGCTACGGCGTCGTCGCCTTCGCTTCGTCGCTCGATCAGGCGGGGCCGATGGCGCACGATACCCGCGACTGTGCGATCATGCTGGAGGCGATGGCGGGGTTCGATGCGAAGGACGCGACGTCGCTCGACCTGCCGGTGCCGGCATGGGAAGCGGGCCTCAACGCCGACCTGCGCGGCAAGCGCGTCGGTATCCCGAAGGAATATCGTGTCGACGGCATGCCCGCCGAGATCGAGGCGCTGTGGCAGCAAGGCATCGACTGGCTGAAGGATGCCGGCGCGGAGATCGTCGAGGTCTCGCTGCCGCATACCAAATATGCGCTGCCGGCCTATTACATCATCGCTCCGGCCGAAGCGTCGTCGAACCTCGCCCGCTATGATGGCGTGCGCTATGGTCAACGGGTGCTGCCCGATGGTGCCGGCCTGCAGGACATGTATGCCGCGACCCGCGCCGCGGGCTTCGGCGACGAGGTGAAGCGCCGGATCATGATCGGCACCTATGTGCTGTCGGCCGGTTTCTACGACGCCTATTATACGCAGGCACAAAAGGTGCGGACGCTGATCGCGCGCGATTTCGAAGCGGCGTTCGAGCAGTGCGACGTGCTGTTGACCCCGACCGCGCCGTCGGCGGCGTTCGCGCTGGGCGAAAAGAGCGCCGATCCGATTGCGATGTACCTGAACGACGTCTTCACCGTGCCGTCGTCGCTGGCGGGCCTGCCGGCGATGAGTGTGCCGGGCGGCGTCGACAAGGACGGGTTGCCGCTGGGGTTGCAGATTATCGGCCGACCGCTCGATGAACAGGGCGTATTGAACGCCGGACTGGCGATCGAGCAGCGGGCCGGATTTGTTGCCCGTGCGGATAAGTGGTGGTGATTCATTTCCTTGCCGAATTGCTCTTCCAGGCGATCGACGAGGTCATAACGGAATTGTTCGGAGTGTTGTTTGATCGGTGTGAAAATGCCGTCACCAAACGCTTTGGTCGGAGCAGAAGAAAAAGACGATGACCGAATCCACCTATCGCATCCGTGGCGCGACCGGCGACTGGGAGGTCGTGATCGGCCTCGAAGTCCATGCTCAGGTCACGTCGAACGCCAAGCTGTTCTCCGGGGCGGCAACCGCGTTCGGTGCCGAGCCGAATACGCAGGTGTCGCTGGTCGACGCCGCGATGCCGGGCATGTTGCCGACGCCGAATCGCGAATGCATTCGGCAGGCAGTCCGGACCGGGATGGCGATCGATGCGGTCATCAACAAATGGTCGCGCTTTGACCGCAAGAATTATTTCTACGCCGATCTCCCGCAGGGCTATCAGATCAGCCAGCTCTACCACCCGCTGGTCGGCGAGGGGTCGGTCACGGTCGTGCTCGACGAGAAGAATCCCGACAGCCCGACCAAGACGATCGGCGTGGAGCGCATCCATGTCGAGCAGGATGCCGGCAAGCTGATGCACGACCAGCATCCGACCCGCTCGTACGTCGACCTCAACCGGTCGGGCGTCGCGCTGATGGAGATCGTCAGCCGTCCCGACATGCGTTCGCCAGCCGAGGCAGGGGCGTATCTGTCGAAGCTGCGGACGATCCTGCGCTATGTCGGGTCGTGCGACGGCAATATGGATCAGGGGTCGATGCGCGCCGACGTCAATGTCTCTGTGCGCCGGCCGGGCGAGGAACTGGGCACGCGGACGGAGACCAAGAACGTCAACTCGGTCCGGTTCGTAATGGCCGCGATCGAATATGAGGCGAATCGGCAGGTCGCGGTGATCGAGGATGGCGGCCGCATCGTGCAGGAAACCCGCCTGTTCGATCCGGACAAGGGCGTGACCCGGTCGATGCGATCGAAGGAAGACGCGCATGATTATCGCTACTTCCCCGATCCCGACCTGCTGCCGCTCGAACTCGACGACGCATTCCTCGACGAATGCCGTGCGAGCCTGCCCGAACTGCCGGATGCCAAGCGCAATCGCTATGAGGGCGAGTTGGGCCTGTCGGCGTACAACGCCGCCGTACTGACCGCCGAGGTTGAAACGGCGCGCTGGTTCGAGGCGCTGCTGGCCGAATGCGGTTCGGACGTGCCGGCAAAGTCCGCCGCCAACTGGTTGATTTCTGACCTGTACGGGGCGCTGAACCGGTTGGGTAAGGGCATTGTCGACAGCCCGGTCTCGCCGGCACAAGGCGCGGAATTGCTGAAGCTGGTCGCCGACGGCACGCTGTCGGGCACGCTGTCGAAGCAGGTATTCGAATTCATGCTCGAAACAGGGCAGGGGGCGAACGCGATCGTCGAGGAACGCGGCCTGAAGCAGACCAGCGACACCGGTGCGATCGAGGCGGTGATCGCCGAGGTCATGGCAAAGAACGCCGACAAGGTCGCCGACTACCGCGGCGGCAAGGACAAGCTCTTCGGGTTCTTCGTCGGCCAGACGATGAAGGCGATGGGCGGCAAGGCCAATCCGGGCGTGGTCAACGACCTGCTGAAGAAGGCGCTGGGATGATGAAGACGACGCGACGCGCGTTGCTGTTGGCGCTGGCATGGGCAGGACCGGCGCTGGCACAGGCACCGGTTTCGACACCGGCCGAAGCGCCGCTGCCGCGCGTCGCGATCGTCACGACGGCGGGAACGCTGGTCGTCGAGGTGGAGACGAAGCGCGCGCCGATCACCGCCGCCAATTTTCTGCGCTATGTCGATCAGAAGCGGCTCGACGGCGTCAGCTTCTACCGCATCGTCAAGGTCGGCCCCGATTTCGGCTTCGTGCAGTTCGGCCCGCACACCGACGCGAAACGGTATCTGCCGCCGATCAAGCACGAACCGACGACTCAGACCGGTCTGTCGCACACCGATGG
This sequence comes from Sphingomonas sp. Leaf67, assembly GCF_001421965.1. GTDB lineage: Bacteria > Pseudomonadota > Alphaproteobacteria > Sphingomonadales > Sphingomonadaceae > Sphingomonas. The sequence continues at coordinate 173,571 of NZ_LMLP01000001.1, read as the reverse complement.
CACGCTATCGGTCGCGCGACTCGGCGTCGGAACGGCGCGGGGGGAGTTCACGATTTCGGTCGGGGATCAGCGGCGTTCGCTCGATGCCGCGCCGGGCGTACCGGCCGACGGGCAGGGCTATGCCGCCTTCGCGCGGATCGTCGAGGGGCGCGATGTCCTGACCAGGATACTCGATACGCCGGTCGATCCGGCCAAGGCGACCAATGGCGCGTTCAAAGGCGAAATGCCCGCCGCGCCGGTGAAGGTCATCACCGCGCGGCGGGTCGTTTCGCGCTGACCTATTGGCCGTCGCCTTCCTGATTGCGGACGACACCGCCCGACCCGCCTGCGCTGTCAGGCGAGACGGTCGGTTCGGTCGGTGACGTGGCACCGGCGTCGGTACCGGCCCGTTCGACGTCGCCATTGACGGTGTCGACCGCCTTTTCGATGTCGCTGCGGCGATCGGTGTCGCCTTCGGGCGGGCTGTCGGGGTGGCTGCTGCGATCGCGGTCGCTCATGTCAGTTCCCATCCATCACTGGTTGGCCAGGTACCGGCGTCACACCGGGGTCGCCCCCAGGCATGGGCGATGGCACGTCAATGTCGGGGCCGGGCACGTCGATTTCGGGCGGCGGGGCGGTCGGTTGTCCCGGCTCGGTCTGCGGTATCGGATATTCGGGCGGCGGCGTGGTCGGTGCGACGCCGGGATCGGGGGCGGGGGTTTCGGCGGGGATGGGTGGTTCTACGGGCATGAACGCGCTCTCCTTCATTTCCCTCAACGCGTCCCGTGGACACGGGTTGCGGCCCGCCCGCAACTCTGCGAAGCGTGGCGACTTGCCCCGGCGTGCATGGCTGCTATAGACGCGCCCGTGCCGGCGGCGTCCGCTCGGCGGGCGTGGCGGAATTGGTAGACGCGCTGGATTTAGGTTCCAGTATCGAAAGATGTGGGGGTTCGACTCCCTTCGCCCGCACCAGTGACGCCGCCGCCCGGTCGATGCTGGAGCCGCCCCGAATCGATTCCTTTGACGAAAGCTTCGAGAATGCAGACTGTCGAGACGTTGAACGAGGGCCTGAAGCGCGCCTACATGCTGACCATCACCGCGGCAGATATCGACTCAAAGGTCGATGCCGAGGTCAAGCGCGTTGCCCCGACCGTGAAGATGCCCGGCTTCCGCCCCGGCAAGGTGCCGGCGAACCTGGTTCGCAAGATGCATGGCGAGGCGTTGGCGCAGGATGCGCTCAACAGCTCGATCCAGGACGGCATCCAGACGCTGATCGCCGAACAGAAGCTGCGCCCTGCCACCGCCCCGCAGGTGTCGCTCGACGGCACCTATGCGCCCGGCCAGGACGCTGCGGTTTCGGTCTCGCTGGAAGTCCTGCCCGACGTGCCGGCCCCGGCGATCGACGGGCTGCAGCTGGAGCGCCTGACCGTCCCCGCCGACGAAACGGTGGTCGATCAGCAGATCGAACAGCTCGCCAGCAGCAACAAGCGCCACGAAGACGCCGAGGAAGGCCATGAGGCCGCGACCGGCGATCTGGTCGTAATGGATTTCGTCGGCAAGGTCGACGACGTCGCGTTCGACGGCGGCACCGGCGAAGGCATGTCGATCGAGATCGGATCGGGTCGTCTGATCCCCGGTTTCGAAGACCAGCTGGTCGGCGTGAAGAAGGGCGACGAAAAGACGATCAACGTCACCTTCCCCGACGACTATCAGGCCGAAAACCTGAAGGGCAAGGCCGCGACCTTCGACCTGAAGATCACCGATGTGAAGGTACCTGCCGAAGGCGGTCCGGACGACGAGTTCGCCAAGTCGCTGGGTCTCGAAAGCCTCGAGCAGCTGCGTGGCCTCATCAAGGGCCAGATCGAGCAGGAACTCAACGGCCTGACCCGCACGCACATGAAGCGCAAGCTGCTCGATCAGCTCGCCGCCGGCCATGATTTCGAAGTTCCGCCGTCGATGGTCGAAGCCGAGTTCGAGCAGATCTGGGCACAGCTTCAGCATGAAGCCGGCCACGAAGCCGATCCGGAAGCCGCCCGTGCCGAGTTGGAAGCCGAGCGTGAGGATTATCGCCAGATCGCCGTCCGTCGCGTCCGCCTCGGCCTGCTGCTGTCGGAAATCGGCCAGGCCAACGGCATCGAGGTCAGCCAGCAGGAAATGCAGCGCCTGATCATGCAGGCCGCGCAGCAGTACGGCCCGGAAGATCGCCAGCGTTTCATGCAGTATGTCCAGCAGGAGCCGATGGCGGCCGCCCAGCTGCGTGCCCCGCTGTACGAGGACAAGGTCGTCGACTTCCTGTTCGGCAAGGCCGAGATCACGGACCGCGAAGTGTCGCGCGAGGAACTCGAAGCCGCGATCGAGAGCGAAGAAGGTGCGGTGCCGCACGTGCATGGCCCGGACTGCGGTCACGATCACAGCCACGACCATGACCACGCTGCGGCGAAGCCGGTAACGGCCAAGGACGTCGAGCCGGCTTCGCCCGACGCGCCGGCCGAAGCCGAAGCGCCCAAGAAGAAGGCCGCGACCCGCAAGGCACCTGCGAAGAAGGCCGACGATGCGCCGGCCGAAACCGCTGACGCGGAGGCCGAACCGGCACCGGCCAAGAAGCCACGCGCCAAGAAGAAGGTCGAGACCGAAGCCGAAGAAGGCTGATCGGTCCGGACGGAACGGCATAAAGGCCGTCCGCTTCCCGAACGGGAGCGGGCGGCCTTTTGCTGTCGGGATGCTTGCTTTCGGCGACGCGGGATGTTGTACGCCCGGGCATGTCCATGACCGTCGCCGTCCTGCTGCCCTGCTATAACGAAGAAGCCGCGATCGCGGCGACCGTCGCCGAGTTCCGCGCCGCGCTGCCGCAGGCGACCGTCTATGTGTACGACAACAACTCCACCGATCGCACGATCGAGGTCGCGCAGGCGGCGGGGGCGGTGGTGCGGACCGAGCGCCTGCAGGGCAAGGGTGCGGTCGTGCGACGGATGTTCGCCGACATCGACGCCGACATCTACGTCATGGCCGACGGCGATGCGACCTATGACGCGGAGGCGGCACCGCAACTGGTCGCGCGGTTGATCGACGAACAACTCGACATGGTCGTCGGGCAACGGGTAAGCGAGGCCGTACTGGCCTATCGGCGCGGTCACCGCTTCGGCAATGCCATGCTGACGGGCATGCTCGCCCGGCTGTTCGGCCGGAGTTTCACCGATATCCTGTCAGGGTACCGGGTGTTTTCGCGCCGGTTCGTAAAGAGTTTTCCGTCGCTGTCGGCCGGGTTTGAAATCGAGACCGAGATCAGCGTCCACGCGCTCGAACTTCGCATGCCGGTGGCGGAGATCGCCACGCGCTATTTCGCCCGTCCGGAGGGATCGGCCTCGAAGCTGTCGACCTATGGCGACGGCTTTCGCATCGCTCGTACCATCGCGACGCTCTACCGGATCGAGCGGCCCCTGTGGTTTTTCGGTGCGATCGGGCTGGCGCTGGCGGTGCTCGCCGTGATCCTCGCGGTACCGCTCGCGATCACCTATGCAAAGACCGGACTGGTGCCACGCTTTCCGACCGCGATCCTCGCGACCGGCCTCGTGATCCTGGCGTCGCTCTGCCTGTTCTCGGGGTTGATCCTCGATACCGTCGTACGCGGCAGGCGGGAGGTTCGACGGCTTGCCTATCTCGCGCACCGCGCACCGGGTGGCCGCTAACCATCTTTCCGGGTGCGCTGCGGCGGGGTAGCCTCTTGCGTCGCCTTCCGCGAGCGCCGATGTAGGGGGCGAATTCTACTCAGCGGGAACCCAATGCAGGATATTCACGACGGCCTCGTCCCTATCGTCATCGAACAGTCGAGCCGCGGCGAGCGCAGCTTTGACATCTATTCGCGCCTGTTGCGTGAACGCATCGTGTTCGTGACCGGCGGCGTCGAGGATCATATGGCCTCGCTGATCACCGCTCAGCTGCTGTTCCTCGAATCGGAAAATCCGAAGAAGGACATCTGGATGTACATCAATTCGCCGGGCGGCGTGGTGACGGCCGGTATGGCGATCCACGACACCATGCAGTATATCCGTCCACGCGTCGGCACGGTCTGCATCGGTCAGGCGGCGTCGATGGGCAGCTTCCTGCTGGCGTCGGGCGAACCCGGCATGCGTGTAGCGTTGACCAACGCGCGCATCATGATCCACCAGCCGTCGGGCGGCGCGCAGGGCATGGCGTCGGACATCGAAATCCAGGCCAAGGAAATCCTGCGTATTCGCCGTCGGATGAACGACCTTTACGCGAAATACACCGGGAAGCCGTTGGATGTGATCGAACGGGCGATGGACCGCGATACCTTCCTCGAAGCGGACGAGGCCAAGGCGTTTGGACTGGTCGATCAGGTATTCGACAAGCGTCCGGGCGCGCCCGAGGAAGGAAGCTCGGGAGCCTGAGGCGGTTCGGCCGACCGCGCATCAACCGGCGGCGCGGTCGGATAAACTTTTAAGGCATTGCCGGATATGAGCCTGTGTGTATCCTGACAGGCGGCAAGACGCGCCACGGCGGCGCGGGAGATGATTTGAATGACGAAGCTCAGCGGCGGCGACTCCAAGAGCACACTGTACTGCTCGTTCTGCGGCAAGTCGCAGCATGAGGTGCGTAAGCTGATCGCGGGTCCGACCGTGTTCATCTGCGACGAATGCGTCGAACTGTGCAACGACATCATCCGTGAGGAAACGAAGTCGGCTCTGGTCGCCAAGAAGGACGGCGGTGTCCCGACGCCGCAGGAAATCTGCAACGTGCTCGACGATTACGTCATCGGGCAGAAGCAGGCCAAGCGTGTCCTGTCGGTCGCGGTTCACAACCATTACAAGCGGTTGAACCATGGTCAGAAGGGTGCCGACGTCGAACTGGCGAAGTCGAACATCCTGCTGGTCGGCCCGACCGGTTGCGGAAAGACGTTGCTGGCGCAGACGCTGGCACGCATCCTCGACGTGCCGTTCACCATGGCGGACGCGACAACGCTGACCGAAGCCGGCTATGTCGGCGAGGATGTCGAGAACATCATCCTCAAGCTGCTGCAGGCGTCGGACTATAACGTCGAGCGGGCGCAGCGCGGGATCGTTTACATCGATGAAATCGACAAGATCAGCCGCAAGGCCGAAAACCCGTCGATTACGCGCGACGTGTCGGGCGAGGGCGTGCAGCAGGCGCTGCTCAAGCTGATGGAGGGCACGACCGCGTCGGTTCCGCCGCAGGGCGGGCGCAAGCATCCGCAGCAGGAGTTCCTGCAGGTCGATACGACGAACATCCTGTTCATCTGTGGCGGTGCGTTCGCGGGTCTCGAAAAGATCATCGCCGACCGTCTGCAGGGCAAATCGATCGGCTTCGGTGCCTATGTCGCGGCACCCGAAGAGCGCCGCACCGGCGAGGTGCTGCGCCAGACCGAGCCGGAGGATCTGCTCAAGTTCGGCCTTATCCCCGAATTCGTCGGCCGTTTGCCGGTGATCGCAACGCTGGAAGATCTCGACGTTGCGGCGCTGTTGAAGATCCTGACCGAACCGAAGAACGCGCTGGTTAAACAGTATCAGAAGCTGTTCGACATGGAGGGTGTGAAGCTCGGCTTCAACGACGAGGCGCTGGTCTCGGTGTCGAAGCGCGCGATCGAGCGCAAGACCGGTGCGCGCGGGCTGCGGTCGATCCTCGAAGGCATATTGCTCGACACGATGTTCGATCTGCCGTCGATGGATGGCGTCGATGAAGTCGTGATCGACAAGGACGTGATCGAGGGCCGCAAGGAACCGGTCCGCGTCTATGCCGAGAAGAAAAAAGCGGGCGACGCGGCGTAGGCTGCCCACCCTGTAGTGAAAGACGGGCGTCGGATAACCGGCGCCCGTTTCGTTTATGGGCTTTTGGCGGGCCTGGTCGTCCGGTATCGCCTGAGTCATGCCGATCGACCTCATCTGCCTCGATGCCGACGACACGCTGTGGCACAATATGCGGCATTTCGAGGAGGCGCATGCCGCCTTTGTCGCGATGCTTCGGCCCTTTGCGGACGGCGATGTGGCGATGAAAACCCTTGAGGCGTGCGAGGCGCGCAACCTGAAACTCTATGGCTATGGTGCCAAGGGGTTCACGCTGTCGATGATCGAAACCGCGCTCGAACTGGGCGGTCAGCGATTGCCGAGCGGGGTAATCGTCGACCTGCTTGCCGCCGGACGACGGCTGCTCGCCCATCCGGTCGAACTGCTGCACGGGATCGAGGCAACGCTCGATGCCCTGGCCGACCGTGGCCGACTGGTTTTGGTGACGAAAGGCGACCTGCTGCATCAGGAGGCGAAGCTGGCGGCGTCGGGGCTGGGCGACCGGTTTTCAGGGATCGAGATCGTCAGCGACAAGACGGTCGACACCTTTGCGCGGCTGTTCGATCGCTATGGTGTTCCGGCGGAGCGGGCGGTGATGGCCGGTGATTCGATGCGATCCGACGTCCTGCCCGCGCTGGCCGCCGGAGCGTGGGCGGCGTTCGTACCGCAGCCGCTGGCATGGACGCACGAAGCCGCACCGCCGCCATCTAATCACGACCGCTTCAAGCAACTGTCGGGTCTTGGCGACCTTCCCGCATGGATCGACACGATCGCTTCACGATAAACGATCCAACACAATGCGTTGCCTCTGCGGCTAACGGGTCACCGTGGTGACGTAACCTGCCGCGCGGCGAGTGCCAGCCCCGCGACGATCTGCAAGACGGCATAGGCGCGGCGGCGGTTCGGATGGTCGACAAACGGTCGCACCAGAAACTGCGCGCCGCCCGCACGCTCCTGCCATAGTTCGACATGGCGGCGCGGCTGCAACAAGCCCAGCATACCGTCGCCGATCATGAAGGTCGCCGCCATCTCGGCCGCGCGTTTTCCAAGCTGTTTCATGGCGTTGCAACGTTTGGCGGCGCAATCGGTGCCTGCATCCGTTCGACCGCGATCGATCGGCGTAGCAATCGCGCCATCGGATCGATCACGACGTGCGCATCGGCCGGCAGGATGATCGTGGCGCTGCCGTCGGCCATCGGCACGGTTCGTACGACGCCGTCGACCTCGACCTCGACCGGAAGGGGGAATGGGCCATCGCCCGGCACCTTCCACCGCAGCGCCAGACGATCGCCATCGCGGGTCTCGATCAGGTCGGGGAGGGTGCCCCGCCGCAGATAGGTGTCGAAGAACCAGCCGAGGTCGCGGCGGCTTTCCTGCGCCGCAGCGATCTCTAAATCGCGGGTGGTCGCAAACCGCGGCTGGAAATTGCCGGGCTTCGGATCGGGGCGCCCGTACACCAGCCGCCGGGTCGCGGCGAAAAAGGCCCGGTCACCGATCAGGTGGCGCAGCGTGTGGAGCATCCACGCGCCTTTGAAATAGACGTCGGTGCCGGGACCAGCCTTCCCCTCCATCTCGCGCGCGGTGCGGGGAACGCCCGACACGACGGGAACCTTGGCGGCGATCCGGTCGCGCTGGACCAGCATCATGGCAATGTAACGGGCATCGCCCTCCCGCCACTTCGCATAGAGCGGCTGCATGTAGGCGGCGAACGATTCGTGCAGCCAGAAATCGTCCCAGTCGGCCGCCGTCATCTGATTGCCGAACCATTCGTGACTGAATTCGTGCTGGAACAGCCAGTCGAAGCCCTCCGGTGCCGGCTTGTAGCCATTGCCATAGGCGTTGATCGTCTGATGCTCCATGCCGAGATACGGCGTCTCGACCACGCCGACCTTCTGATCGGCGAACGGGTAGGGGCCGATAACCTGTTCGAAGAAATCGAGTGTCGGGGCGAATTCGTCGAACAGCTTCGCGGCCGGGGCATCCTTGCCCACCAGGTGCCAGAAATGGAGCGGGATGACGTTGCCATAACGGCTGCGATAGGTACCGCTGATCTCGCGGTACGGCCCGACGCTGATCGTCAGCGCGTAGGGGTTCACCGATCCCGAATGCCAGTTCCACGTCGTGCGCCCGTCCGGTAGCCGGTCGATCCCGCGCAACACGCCATTGGCGGGCGCGGACAGGCCGGCGGGCACGGTGAAGTGCAGGTCCGCCGTCGCCGGCTCACCCGCCGGAAAATCGAGACAAGGCCACCACAGGTCGCAGCCGGTCAGCTGGGCGGTGGTGCCGAACCATGGCTTGCCCTGCCATTCGCTCCATACGAAGCCGTCGTCCCATGGCGCTCGTTTGGCGACGCGTGGTTGCCCGGCATAGCGGATGTCGATTGCCGCTCGTTGTCCGGTGGACAGCGGACGATCGATGACGATCTGCCCGCCGCCCTGCCGCCACGCCGCCTTGGGCAGGGCGGTCCCGCCGATCGCTACTGCCGACACGGTCAACGCATCGTCGAGGTCGATGATAATTCGCGGCGTCGCCGCCCGTGCATCGAGCGTAAGGACGGCCCGCCCGGACAGCGCGCGCCGTGCCGGCAGCGCTTCGATCGCGAGGTCGACATGCGCCAGCCGCAACGCAGCACGTTCCGGTGCGACCTGCCCTCCAGATCGAAGCGTCATCGGATGCACCGGCGGGATCGGTGGCAGTTTTGGGGCCGGCGATAGCGCCGCCGCGCCGGCAAGCAGGAGCGTCAGGGGAAAGGCCACCGATCAGCTTCCCATCGACCGGAGATTGATGGGGCGGTAAGTACCACCATATAGGTGGGTGGGTCCGGCAGTTCGGCCGGGTCGTGGAGTGTCCATGTCCGAGATTACCAATTCCGTTTCGTCCGAGCCGCTGAAGCTGCCGGTGCTGCCGCTGCGCGATATCGTTGTCTTTCCGCATATGATCGTGCCGCTGTTCGTCGGGCGCGACAAGTCGGTCGCCGCGTTGGAAGCGGCGATGGCGGGATCGAAGGAAATCTTCCTCGTGGCGCAACTCGACCCGGGTGAGGACGATCCGGCGCGCGAAGACCTGTACGATGTCGGTGTTTCGGCCGAAGTCATGCAGATGCTGAAGCTGCCCGACGGTACGGTACGGGTGCTGGTGTCGGGCAAGGCGCGCGCGACGCTGACCGAACTGGAAACGGTCGACAATTATCTGGTGGCGACCGTCGCTCCGGCCAAAGCGGGTGATACGACGCTGGAAGATGCCGATGCGGGCATGGACGAGCGCGTCACCGAAACCGTCGCCCAGCCGAGTGCCGAACTGAAGGCGCTGATGCGGTCGGTCGTCGACCAGTTCGAGAATTACGCCAAGCTCAACAAGAAGCTGCCCGCCGAAACCGCGGTGCAGCTTTCCGAGCTGGACGATGCCTCGCGCCTCGCCGATGCGGTCGCTGGCAACATCGCGGTCAAGGTCGCCGACAAGCAGGCTCTCTTGGTCGAGGCTGATCCGCAGAAGCGGCTGGAAATGGTGTTCGCCTTCATGGAAGGCGAACTGGGCGTATTACAGGTCGAAAAGAAGATCCGCAGCCGCGTGAAGCGGCAGATGGAGAAGACCCAGCGCGAATATTATCTGAACGAGCAGTTGAAGGCGATCCAGCGCGAACTCGGTAACGAGGGCGAGGATGGCGATGGCGACGAAATCGCCGAGCTGACCCAGAAGATCGCCACGCTGAAACTCAGCAAGGAAGCACGGACCAAGGCGACGTCGGAGCTGAAGAAGCTCAAGACGATGGCGCCGATGAGCGCCGAGGCGACCGTCGTGCGCAATTACCTCGACGTGCTGCTGGGCCTGCCATGGGGCAAGAAGTCCAAACTGAAGAAGGACATCGCGGTTGCGCAGACCGTCCTCGACGAGGATCATTACGCGCTGGAAAAGGTAAAGGACCGGATCGTCGAGTATCTGGCGGTGCAGGCGCGGACCAACAAGCTGAAGGGGCCGATCCTGTGTCTCGTCGGCCCGCCGGGCGTCGGCAAGACCAGCCTCGGCAAGTCGATCGCCAAGGCGACGGGGCGCGAATTCATTCGGCAGTCGCTGGGTGGCGTGCGCGACGAGGCCGAAATTCGCGGCCATCGCCGGACCTATATCGGCTCGCTGCCGGGCAAGATCGTCACCAATCTGCGCAAGGCCGGAGCGTCGAACCCGCTGTTCCTGCTCGACGAGATCGACAAGCTGGGCCAGGATTTCCGCGGCGATCCGGCATCGGCATTGCTCGAGGTGCTCGACCCCGAACAGAATGCGAAGTTCAACGACCACTATCTGGAGATCGACATCGATCTGTCGGACGTGATGTTCGTATGCACCGCCAACACGCTGAACCTGCCGCAGCCGTTGCTCGACCGGATGGAGATCATCCGGCTGGAGGGGTATACCGAGGACGAGAAGGTCGAGATCGCCGAACGGCATCTGGTCGCCAAGCAGGTCGATGCCCATGGCCTCAAAGCGGGCGAGTTCGAACTGACGCAGGAAGGGCTTCGCGACCTGATCCGCTATTACACCCGCGAAGCGGGCGTGCGGACGCTGGAGCGCGAGATCGCGAAGCTGGCTCGCAAGGCCTTGCGCCGTATCCTTGAGGGCAAGGCAACGTCGGTCACCGTCACGCCGGAAAACCTGTCGGAATTTGCCGGCGTTCGTAAGTATCGCTTCGGTGTTGGCGAGGAAGAGCATCAGATCGGTGCGGTCACCGGTCTCGCCTGGACCGAAGTCGGCGGCGAATTGCTGACGATCGAAAGCGTCACCGTGCCGGGCAAGGGGTCGGTCAAGACCACCGGCAAGCTCGGCGACGTGATGAAGGAATCGGTCGAGGCGGCGTGGAGCTACGTCAAGGCGCGCTCGCCAGGCTATGGCATCAAGCCGAGCCTGTTCCATCGCAAGGACGTGCATATCCATCTGCCCGAAGGTGCTGTTCCCAAGGACGGGCCGTCTGCCGGCATCGGGCTGGTCACCTCGATCGTGTCGACGCTGACCGGGGTGCCGGTGCGGCGCGAGGTGGCGATGACCGGCGAAGTGACGCTGCGCGGGCGCGTGTTGCCGATCGGCGGCTTGAAGGAAAAGCTGCTGGCGGCGATGCGCGGGGGTATTACTACCGTGCTGATTCCGATCGAGAACGAAAAGGATCTGGCGGAGATCCCGGCGAACGTCCGCAGCGGTTTGGAGATCATTCCGGTGTCGCATGTCGACGAAGTGCTGCGACTCGCCCTGACCGAACCGCTGACCGCGATCGATTGGACCGAGGCCGACGATCTGGCTGCGCAGCCGCCCGTACCGGTACCCGGTATCGCCGAATCGCGACCGCATTGATCCACGGGGGCGGGGCGGGTAACACCGTCCCGCCGGCGTCGCCCAACCGACGCATGGCAGCGATGTTACGCAATCCATTGGATTGCGCTGACTTTGCCAATTTGCTTTGACAGGTTTCGACGAAGCGGCCTTATTGCCGCGTTCGAGTTTGGTCATATTTTTCTGATACGAAGGGGGTTCCACGGGATGAACAAGCAGGAGCTGATCGGGCAGGTCGCCGACCATTCGGGGCTTACCCGCGGCGATGCGATGAAGGCGGTCGAAGCGGTATTCGACGTCATCTCGGCGGCGCTCAAGAAGGGCGACGAAGTACGCCTTGTCGGATTCGGCACGTTTTCGGTATCGAAGCGCAAGGCATCGACCGGCCGCAACCCACGCACCGGTGAACCGATGACGATCAAGGCGTCCTCGCAGCCGAAGTTCAAGGCCGGCAAGGGCCTGAAGGACTCGGTGAATTAAGTTCTGGACACCATGGCCGGACCCCTTTAGGGAGCCGGCCTCCGGCTTTCCGGGCGCGTAGCTCAGCGGTAGAGCACACCCTTCACACGGGTGGGGTCACAGGTTCAATCCCTGTCGCGCCCACCAGATCAACGGCCGTCCGGCATGTCGAACCTCTGTCCAGAGGCGATGTGCCGGGCGGCCGTTTCTGATTCGGGACGCTGCCGTCCCGATCCGGCGCACTGTCACAAAATCGAAACCGTACCGTCTTCGAACCTTCACCGGAATCGCATGGTGCCGTCATCCGCCGATCCTAACGGGCAAGCGTGGATCGGCCAGAGGGGGAGCCCTGGACGATCGCCGGGCCTCGCGCCCGCATAACGACAAACCAGGTTTCGGGAGTTCATCGGTGATGGCCAGCAGCAAGCGCTTCGGCTTTATTCTCATGGCGACGACGGCTTGTGCCGCGCTGGCCGGGTGCAGCGGAGCCGATGGCGTCGCCTCGCCGGGTGCCGGCAGCATCAACGTGACGGTTCCGGCACCGGCTCCCACGCCCACCCCAACCGCGTCGGCCACGCCAAGCGCGATCACCGCTGCGCAGTTCGCCGCGCAAACCACTGTCAACGGCATCACCGTGACGTCGGACGAACAGCTCGCGATCGTCAACGCCGGCACCAACAACAACGTCAACGGCGTCGGGTCGGTACTGAACGGCGTGTATCCGGTCGGCGCGACGTCGCTGACGACCGCAGCCGATCCGTCGACGATCAACAGCTTCTTCACCAGCACCAACTATGTCGGCGCGCTGAACGGTCCGACCGATACCGCGTTCCAGGGCTGGACCTGCAACTCGACCTCGGCCGAATTCGGTGGTTCGGGCGCGCGCTGCACCTCGGTGCCATCGATCGGTACCTATGCCGCTGCGACCTCGGTCTGTCCGACCGGCACGACCGACGATGGCACGAACAGCTCGACTAGCCCGACGCTGCGCTATTGCCGCCTGCCGCAGAACATCACCACCGATCTGTCGCTGCCGAAGATCGCGGGCGTCGTGTATCGCCTGCGCGGGCAGACCGAAGTTGGTCGCGACGAAGGTAGTGTTGGTGCCAATGGGGTGACGCTGACGATCGCTGCCGGTGCGGTGATCGCAGCCGATTCGTCGGAAAACACCAACGACCTGTTGCTGGTGAACCGCGGTTCGAAGATTTCGGCGATCGGTACGCGCGACGCACCGATCATCTTCACCTCGCAGCAGAACCTCGCAAACAACGGCGTGTCGGACGCGTCGCAGGGTCAGTGGGGCGGTATCATCCTGCTCGGCCGTGCGCCGACCGCCGTCTGCGCCACCGGCACCGGCCCGAATACTGCCGACGGTTCGTCGACGACGTGTCAGCAGGCGATCGAAGGCGTGACCGGCCGCTTCTACGGCGGGCCGAACGCCGCCGACAATTCGGGCCAGATGTCCTATGTCCAGATCCGCTATTCGGGCATCGCGATCAGCGACGGCAACGAATTGCAGGGCCTGACGCTGGGCGGTACCGGCAGCGGCACCGTGCTCGATCATATCCAGAGCCACAATTCGGCCGATGACGGCATCGAAATCTTCGGCGGTACGACCAACCTGAAGTACATCGCCATCACTGGCGCTGACGATGACGGCTTCGACATCGACAACGGCTATCGCGGCTTCATGCAGTTCATGATCGCGGCGCAGCGCGTGCTCGGCGCGACCGCCGACTCGTTCTCGACCGAAATCGACTCGAACAACGGCGAAGACCTGCTGCCGCGTACCTATAGCACCTACGCCAACTTCACCTTCATCCAGACGGCACTCGCGCCGGCGGCGATCCGTCAACGCGGCGGTTCGGACATGCGCTACGTTAACGGCGTGGTGAAGTCGGTCGGCAACGTCGCCTGCATCAACCTGATTGCTGGCGAAACCAGCGCGACGGACCGCTCGACGATCCGTGCGGCCGACACCACCAAGCAGGACGCCGGCCCGCCGGTCTTCTCGTCGGTCTACTTCGCCTGCCAGGGCCGTTGATCCGACCCATCGCGTAACCCGCGATGACACGCCGATGCCGGGGCGGGCCGATACGCCCGTCCCGGCATTCGCTCTTTGACGAATTACAAGGTGGATCAACGGTCATGCAGCACCGCCGCGCTTACGCAACACTCCTCCTCCTGACCTCGCAACTGGTTGCGCCGGCCGTGCTGGCACAGTCGACGACGCCGGCCGCCCCGGCGACCACGACGCCTCCGGTCGTCCAGACCGGCACCGAACCCGATACCGCGGCATCCGCGCCGCAGGACGGCACGACGACCGACGCTCCGGCCGAAGTCTCGTCACCCGGCTTCGACGAAGCCGCCGGCGAGGAAATTGTCGTCGTCGGCCGCAATATTCCGAACGTCGTGCGCGCCACGCCGCAAATCGTGTCGGTGCTGTCGGAAGCGGACATCGCCCGGACCGGCGACGGCGACATCGCCGGCGCACTGACCCGCGTGACCGGGCTGTCGGTCGTCGGTGGTGGTTTCGTCTATGTCCGTGGTCTCGGCGATCGCTATTCGTCGTCGCTGCTCAACGGTTCGCCGTTGCCCAGCCCCGAACCGCTGCGCCGGTCGGTTCCGCTCGACATCTTCCCGACGTCGATCGTCGGGTCGGCGCTGGTGCAGAAGACTTATTCGGTCAACTTTCCCGGTGAATTCGGCGGTGGTGTCATCAACCTGACGTCGAAGGCGATCCCGAAGAAGAACTTCCTGTCGATCGGCGGATCGGTCGCTGCCGATACCGTCACCACCAGCGAGCTCGGTTATGTCTATGCCGGCGGCAAGAGCGACTGGATCGGCTATGACGACGGGACGCGCGGCGTGCCGTCGTTCATCCGCAATGCGGACAAGGGATCGGGCCTGATCCCGGTCGCGCAGGTCGCGCAGCTCGACAATGCCCGGACCTCGCTGTTGCAGGCCAACAACCAGCTGCCGGCGAACCTGTCGGGCGAGATTTCCGGCGGGTCGGTGTTCGATGTCGGCAGCGATCGTCTGGGCGTCATCGCCTCGCTCGGCCTGTCGAATACGTTCCGGACGCGTGACGCAACCCAGCAAGACAGCGTCAGCGAAAATGGCACGGTCCGCAATGACTTCCATACCGTGCTGACCGACAACCGGATCGTCGCCAACGGGCTGGTCGGGTTGGGCTATGAGTTCAACGACAATACGCTGCGCTGGACCAACGTCTACATCCACGACACGCTGAAGCAGGGTCGTCTGGCGGCGTCGGACAATTACAACAACTTCAGCGGCTTGCGCGTTCAACAGAACACCAACTGGTTCGAACGCCAGCTGATCGAGAGCCAGCTGGTCGGCGAATTCAAGCTGACCGACGCGCTGAAGTTCGACGCCCGCGGTGCCTTCGCCAATTCGAAGCGTAATGCGCCGTACGAACGCCAGTTCGACTATCTGTGCTCGAACCGCACCACCAACGGCTATCCGATCACGGTCACCGATGCCCCGGTGTCGCGCGGCTTCAACTGCAACGGTGCCTATCAGGTGACGCAGCGCTTCTCGCCGTTTGCCAGCGTCGTGTTCAGCGAACTGAACGAAGACCTGTACACCGGACAGGCGGATCTCGCGTACAAGCTGCCGACCGATCGTCCGATGACCGTATCGACCGGCTATTTCTATTCGAACACCGACCGTTCGTCGCGCCGGTTGCAGTTCAACTATCAGACCAGCGACGGTGCCGGCACCGCCCCCGGTTTCCCGAACAATCTGTTGCGACCCGACTATCTGCTGTCGCCCGATTCGCTGTTCAACGCCTGTCCGCAGCGCGGTGCTGGTGCCTGCACGATCGAGCTGCAGTTCAATACCCAGGCCGGTGCCTATGCCTATGACGCCAGTCTCGAAATCCATGCCGGCTATGTGCAGGCCGAGGCGGAAGTGTCGGACGGGCTGCGCGCCGTGGCCGGTGTCCGGTACGAAACGGCGAACGAGCGGGTCACGCCGATCAATCTGACGCCGACGATCCTGAAGAATGCCTATTGGTTGCCGGCGGGCACGCTGACGTGGAACTTCGCGTCGGACATGCAGCTTCGCCTCAGTGGCGCGAAGACGATCTCGCGTCCGCAGTTCCGCGAATTGGCCCCGCAGCAGTTCCGCGATCCAGACTCGGATCGCCTGTTCTTCGGTAACCCGAACCTGCGCGATTCCAAGCTCTGGAACCTCGAGGGTCGCTACGAATGGTTCTTCGGTCGCGATCAACGCATTACCGCTGCAGGCTTCTACAAGCGTATCGACAACCCGATCGAACAGGCGGGCTTCTATCCCAGCCCCGACGCGACGTTGCAGACCGGCTTCACCTATCTGCCCAAGGCGACGCTCTATGGTGCCGAGGTCGAGGCGCTGAAATACGTGCCGCTGAGCGGTCTCGGCAATGTCTTTGCGACCCGCCGCCTGCTGCTGCTGGCGAACTATACCTACACCCAGTCGCAGATTACGGCGGACGGCACCTGCGTGCCCAACCCGGCGGCGGCGCTGGGATCGCCCGGTATCGGCGGCTGTCAGGCCGGCTTCGGTCGGGCGAACGCGCTGTTCCGCGACGGCGCGCCGCTGACCGGCCAGTCGGACCATCTGGTCAACGTCCAGCTGGGGGTCGAAGATACGGCGGCTCTGTCGCAGCTGACCTTGCTGTTCAACTATGCCAGCGACCGCGTGACCAATCGCGGTCCGTCGAACCTGTCAGGCAGCGGGTTCCAGCCCGATATCGTCGAGCGTCCGGGCATCCGCCTCGACCTCGTCGCACGGCAGGGCATCGAAGTCGCCGGCGCGCAGCTGGAAGTGAAGGCAGAGGCCCGCAACCTGACCGGTACGCGCTTCTCCGAAGGTCAGGATTTCGGCGGAAATCAGGTCTATATCAACCGCTACAATCTCGGCCGGATGTTCTCACTGGGAATCACCGCCCAGTTCTGATCCCGTTCGGAACGGATCGACGGGCCGTCGGCAGCGATGCCGGCGGCCCGTTCGCCTATCCCCACGGGCGCTCGCGAAACCATTTCGTCAGCACATATTTGCTACCGTCGCGGACCTTCATCCCGTGATGCAACGTCGCCGGATTGGGGCTGCCATCGGCGCGCAGGTTGTTCCACGCCAGCAATTTGCCGGTTTCGGGCTGGACGATCTTGTCGATCGCCTTGAACCGCGTTGCGCCGCCCGCGCCGGGTTCGTTCAGGTACAGCATCACCGTCCAGGTCCGGTTGCCGGCAACCGAGCAATATCGCGCGAAGTCGCCGCCGTGCGGGTCGAAATAGTCGGTATGCGCCTTGAACTCCTGTCCGACGGCATAGCGTTGCCCCTGCAACGGCTCGCCATGCGCGGGGTCGAGGCCGCAAAAGTCTAGGATCAGCGACTCGGCCGCCGCGACTACCGGATCGGTCGAATCGAGGTCGCAGGTTTCGCTGGTGCGGAAGGTCGGGTCACCATTCGCGTCGGCGATCGTCGACGGGCGGCGTTTGGCGTCGATCCGCTCGATCAACGCCTCGCACAGCTCGGCCGGGATCAGCGCGCGCCGGATGAACAGCGACAGCCTGGCGCTGGGCACGCGCTGCACGCCCGGGCGGGTCATGATATGCGCGACGACCGGCTCGCTCGGAAAGCCGGAGCCGAAATTCGGGTGGGCGGGGGCAGGGGCTGGGACCGTTTCCATGGTCTTTTTCCTGCCAGAAGGATTGTCGGCACGCCACTGCTTGACCGATGCGTGCGGCCCGGCTAATCGCGCCCTTCCACGGCGACCGTAGTTCAATTGGTTAGAGCGCCGGCTTGTGATGCCGGAAGTTGCGGGTTCAAGTCCCGTCGGTCGCCCCATCCCTTACAGCGCTGGAGCCGCCACCGTGCAAACCGATTGGGGCTATCCCGACTTCGACGATCACGAAGGCATCCACCTGTTCTCGGATCACCGGACCGGCTTGCGCTGCGTCATCGCGGTCCATTCGACCACGCTCGGACCGGCGGCGGGCGGTGTCCGCTTCTGGCGGTACGCCAGCAGCGAAGCGGCCGTTACCGACGCGCTCCGCTTGTCGCGCGGTATGAGCTTCAAGAATGCGATGGCCGGCCTGCCGATGGGCGGCGGTAAGGGCGTGGTTCTGGCGCCCGAGGGCGGGGCCAAGACCCCCGAATTGCTCGGCGCGTTCGGTCGAGCGGTCGAATCGCTCGGCGGTCGCTATGTGACGGCCGAGGATGTCGGCATGTCCGAAGCCGACATGATCACTATTTCCAGCGCCACCAAATATGTGTCGGGCCTGCCGGTCGCGGCGGGCAATGCCGGCGGCGATCCCGGCCCGTTCACCGCGATGGGCGTCTATCTCGGCGTGCGCGCAGCGGCGAAGCGGGCGCTCGGTACCGACGACATGCGCGGCGTGCGCGTGGCGGTACAGGGCGTCGGCTCGGTCGGTGGTGGCCTTGCCCGGCTGCTCGCGAAGGACGGCGCGGTGCTGACGCTGGCCGACGTCAACGAAGCGCGGGCGGAAGCGCTGGCCAGCGAACTGGGGGCCACGACCGCTGACCCGGCATCGGTCCTGACGCTGGAGGCCGACATCGTCAGCCCGAACGCACTCGGCGCGGTGCTGGACGAGGCCACGATCGCGGCGTTGCGGTGCAAGGCCGTGGCCGGCGGCGCGAACAACCAGCTGGCGACGGCAGGGGACGGCAAGCGCCTGCAAGAGCGCGGCATCCTTTATGCCCCGGACTATGTCATCAACGCCGGCGGCATCATCAACGTCGCGCTCGAATATCTGGGGCAGGGCGACCGTGCCGAGGTCGAAAGCCGCATCGCGCGCATTCCCGACCGGCTGGTCGAGGTGTGGGACGAAAGCGACGCGAGCGGACTGCCGCATTCGGACGTCGCCGATGCGATCGCCCGCCGATTGATCGGTCGCGGCTAGGCAGCGACGAACAGCGCCGCCCCGGATCGATGCC
This sequence comes from Sphingomonas sp. Leaf67, assembly GCF_001421965.1. Lineage (GTDB taxonomy): Bacteria > Pseudomonadota > Alphaproteobacteria > Sphingomonadales > Sphingomonadaceae > Sphingomonas. The sequence continues at coordinate 155,035 of NZ_LMLP01000001.1, read as the reverse complement.
GGCGGCGGCGCTCTTTGCACGGACAGGACGTCAGGTCGGATCGTCGACCCGCCGCAGCCGCCGGATGCGCGGCTCGCGCTCGATGCTTGCCTGTTCGCGGATCATCTGGCGCAACTCGTCGCGCTTTTCGTGGATCGAGGCGATGACCGGTCCCATCGCGACGCCGAGATCGACGAGCACCGCTTCGGATAATTGCAGCGAGCTTTCGAGCGTTTCGGGCACGGCATCGCTCACCCCGGCAGCGTAGAGTTCGGCGGCATGCGCGGCGTCGCGGGCGCGGGCGAGGATCGTGAGGTTCGGCACCCACCCTCGCACGCGCCGCGTCAACCGCACGGTCAACACCGGATCATCCATCGTCAGTACCAGTGCGGTGGCCCGGCCCAGATCGAGCCGATCGACCAGTTCCGAGCGCGCGACGTCACCGAACAGGATCGGGTGCCCCTCGGCCCGCGCCAACGCGACATTGTCGATGTCCGAGTCAACGGCAATATAACGCTTGCCGTGCGTCTTGAGCATTTCCGCGACCAGACGACCGACCCGGCCGAACCCGATGATGACGACGCCCGATCCGGTCGGGTCGACCGGGGGCGATTCCTCGCTACCGGTCCGGCGTTCGATCCGCCGCGATGCGCGCTTGCCGAGCATCGCCAGCAGCGGCGTGATGGTCAGGCCGATCGCGGTGACCGTCTGCCAGAAGGCGGCGGTCGATGCCTGGATCAACTGCGCCTGCGTCGCCGCCGCCAGCACGATCAACGTCGTTTCGGACGGGCTGGCCATCAACAGCCCGGTTTCGGTCGCGGTGCCGGGGCGCACGCCGTTCAGCCGCAACAATATACTGGTGACCAGTGCCTTCACCACCACCACCCCGGCGATCGCACCGAGCAATTCGGGCCAATTCTCGACGATCGTCGCGATGTCGAGGCTCATGCCGATGGTAATCAGGAACACGCCGAGCGCCAGCCCCTTGAACGGCGCGGTGATGACCTCGACCTCGCTATGATATTCGGTCTCGGCGATCAGCAGTCCGGCGAGCAGCGCGCCGACGATGGGCGACAGGCCTGCGGCGGTGGTGACCAGACTGGCGACGATCACCACCAGCAGGCTGGCCGACAGGAACAATTCGGGACTTTTGGTCCGCGCTGCCTGTGCGAACAGCTTCGGCAGGATGAACCTTCCGGCAAGATACAGCGCCGCGACGCTGACCCCGCCCCATAGCGCCGTGTTGGCAAGGCCGACCCAACCCTCATCGGTTGCGGTCGGTGCCAACGCGCCCAATGCGAAGATGATCGGCACGAGCGCCAGATCCTCGAACAGCAACATCGCGAAGGCGGTGCGCCCGACCGGCCCGGTGGTGCCTGCCATCGGCAGCACCAGCGCGGTTGAGGAGAGGGCAAGGGCAAGGCCAAGGCCGATCGCACCGGTGCTCGCCTGCCCCATGACCATCAGCGCAAGGCCGATCAGCAGACCCGATCCCAGCAGCTCGGCGGCACCCAGCCCGAACACCTGCCGCCGCATCGCCCAAAGCCGTTTGAACGACAGTTCGAGACCGATCGAGAACAGCAGCAGGATGATGCCGAATTCGGCAAAGGGCTCGATCGAATGCCGGTCGGTAATCGTGATGTGATAGAGCCACGGCACCCGGTCGACCAACGCGCCCAGCCCGAACGGACCGACAAGAACGCCGACGAGGATGAACCCGATCACCGGATTGACGCGAAACCGGGCAAAGGCAGGAATGACGAGGCCGGCGGCCCCCAGAATGACCAGCGAATCGCTGAACGGCGTGGAATCAATCGGCAACGGCATGGGCGCATTGTTGCGGATGCGACACGGTGGCGGCAACCGCTAACGCACGAACGGCGCCCATCCGATGGGATGGACGCCGCTCATTCGACCGTCAGGTCGGCGTGGATCAGCCCTGCGAACCCATCGCCGATTCGAGGTTGACGCGAACCTGTTCGAAGAACTGTTCGGTGGTCATCCATGGCTGGTTCGGACCGATCAGGATCGCGAGATCCTTCGTCATATGCCCCGCCTCGACGGTCTCGATGCAGACGCGCTCCAGCGTTTCGGCGAACTTGGTGACTTCGGGCGTATCGTCGAACTTGCCGCGATACTTCAGGCCACCGGTCCACGCGAAGATCGACGCGATCGGGTTGGTCGAGGTCGCCTTGCCCTGCTGATGCTGGCGATAGTGACGCGTAACGGTGCCATGCGCCGCCTCGGCCTCGATCGTCTTGCCGTCTGGCGACATCAGGACCGAGGTCATGAGACCCAGCGAACCGAAGCCCTGCGCGACCTGATCCGACTGCACGTCGCCGTCATAGTTCTTGCAGGCCCAGACGAATTCGCCATGCCACTTGAGCGCCGAGGCGACCATGTCGTCGATCAGACGATGCTGATATTCGATGCCGGCGGTCTGGAACTTGTCCTTGAACTCTGCCGCGAACACCTCTTCGAAGATATCCTTGAAGCGGCCGTCATACGCCTTGAGGATCGTGTTCTTGGTGGACAGATACACCGGCCAGCCGCGGCCGAGGCCATAGTTCATCGACGCGCGCGCGAAATCGCGGATCGATTCGTCGAGATTGTACATGCCCATGGCGACGCCGGCGGCCGGGAAGTCGAACACCTCCTCCTCGATCACCTGACCGTCGGTGCCTTCCCACTTCATGGTCAGCTTGCCGGCACCGGGGACCTTGAAATCGGTCGCCTTATACTGGTCGCCGAACGCATGGCGGCCGACGACGATCGGCTTGGTCCAGCCGGGGATCAGGCGCGGGACGTTCGAAATGACGATCGGTTCGCGGAATACGACGCCGCCGAGGATATTGCGGATCGTGCCGTTGGGCGAACGCCACATCTTCTTCAGGCCGAATTCCTCGACGCGCTGTTCGTCGGGGGTGATCGTGGCGCACTTCACGCCGACGCCGTACTTCTGGATCGCCTTGGCGCTGTCGACGGTGATCTTGTCGTCGGTCTCGTCGCGCTTTTCGATGCCGAGATCGTAATAGTCGAGGTCGATTTCGAGGTAGGGCTGGATCAGCCGCTCGCGAATCCATGCCCAGATGATGCGGGTCATTTCGTCGCCGTCGATTTCCACGACCGGGGTTTTGACCTTGATCTTCGCCATGCGCCTGCTCTCGATGTCTGTTGCGATTGCCGCGGCCTTACGGGGTCGGTTGGCAAGGATCAACCGGGTCGGGAATGCGCGGCGGTTGTCAGCACGGCCCGCCTTGGGTACACCACGCTTCATGGCATCGCTCGAAAAGCCCGCGGTCGGCACCACGACCGTCAAGTGGCGCTGGCCCTCGGTTCATCCCGAAGGGCGCAAATACGTCCTCATCGCCGCCGCCGTCACCGCTTTCTTCGCTTTCATGGCGTGGGAGACGCTGGCCTGGCCGATGGCGCTGGTCACCTTGTGGGTCGCGGCCTTTTTCCGCGATCCGATCCGCACCACGCCGCAGGGCGAGGGGCTGATCGTCGCGCCTGCCGACGGGCTGGTGACGATGATCGAGCGCGTCGAACTGCCGCCGGAATTGCGCGGGCCGAACGGTCTCGGCGATCAGCCGCTGGTGCGCGTATCGATTTTCATGTCGGTGTTCGACGTCCATATCAACCGCACCCCGATTGCCGGAACGATCCGGCAGGTGGTCTATATTTCGGGCAAATTCCTGAATGCCGATCTCGACAAGGCGAGCGACGAGAATGAACGCCAGCATGTCGTGGTCGAGAGCCTCGACGGCCAGCGGGTGGGCTTCACCCAGATCGCGGGACTCGTCGCGCGGCGGATCGTCGGTTTCGTGAAATCGGGCGACTTCGTTGCCGCCGGGCAGCGGGTCGGACTGATCCGATTCGGCAGCCGGGTCGACGTGTTCCTGCCTGAAGGGATCGCGCCGCAGGTCGTGCTCGGCCAGCGCAGCGTCGCCGGGGAGACGGTCCTTGGTCGACCGGGCCTGCCCGCGCCCTCCGGGATTGCGCAGTAACGATGCGGCGCCCCCTGCCAGTCCGCGGTATTCCGCTGCGTGCCCTCGCTCCGAACGCGGTCACCGCGCTCGCTTTATGTTCCGGCCTGACCGGTATCCGGTTCGCCATCGGCGGCGAATGGGAACGCGCCGTGCTGATGGTGCTGCTGGCTGGCGTTCTCGACGGTATCGACGGCCGGGTCGCGCGCATGTTGCGCGGTGAGAGCCGGTTCGGAGCGGAATTGGATTCGCTGTCGGATGCGATCTCGTTCGGCGTATCGCCGGCGCTGATCATGTATCTATGGGCGTTGCTCAACGAACCGCGCGTCGGCTGGATCGTCTCGTTGATCTATGCTGTGTTCACTGCGCTGCGGCTTGCCAGGTTCAATGCGCGGATCGACGTCGCCGAACAGCCACATAAATCGGCGGGTTTCCTGACCGGCATTCCGGCGCCGGCCGGCGCGGGCCTTGCGATGTTGCCGCTCTATGCCTGGATCTGGAGCGGTGAGGCGATCTTTCGCTCGCCATGGATCGTGGCGCCATGGGTGGCATTCGTCGCGTTTTTAATGGTGTCGAGCCTCGCGACGTTCAGCTGGTCGTCGCTTAAACTTCGCCGCCACATCCGCTTTGAAGCGATCGTCGGACTGGTCGTGGTGGCCGCGGCACTGGTATCCGCCCCGTGGCAGACGTTGACGGTGGTATGCGTCGCCTATCTGGCGACGCTACCGTTCAGCATCCGCAGCTATGGCCGGATCAGGCGGCAGCGCGAAGCGGCTGCGGCGCGACCGTAACAGCGCGCTGCCGGATGACGCCGCGTCGCGACGTCAGGCGAACCGGCGGCAGCGGATCGATCGACCATTCCGGACCCTGGCGCAGCAGGCGCAGGATGCGATCGCTCGCCGGCAGGATGGTGGCGACGATCGTTCCCATGGCGATCATGAACGCGGCGGCGAACAAGGCGTAAGCAAACAGGGCCATCTCAAAACTCCCCGGAACAGATGCGATTCCAAAAAACCGCAATTTGTCGAACATCTCGGCCGGATCACGGTTCCATGATCCGCTTCTGGACCTGTAATGTTCTCATATCGTTCCAACGTCAAGACTTGATCGTTAGCACGTCCTGCGCTAAGGGCGCCGGTCTCAACCCCACATGGGAAGCGTACATACCGGTGCCCGAGCCTTTGGCTCGATAAGGGTTCCTGCTTCCCAGAGGATCAACCGGAAGGAATTATCCTATGGCGGCACCCGTCGTCACCATGCAGGCGCTGCTCGAGTCGGGCGCGCACTTCGGCCACCAGACCCACCGCTGGAACCCGAAAATGAAGCCGTACATCTTTGGCGATCGTAACGGCGTCCACATCCTCGACCTGTCGCAGACCGTGCCGCTGTTCGCGCGCGCGCTCGAATTCGTGTCGTCGACTGTCGCGTCGGGCGGCAAGGTCCTGTTCGTCGGCACCAAGCGTCAGGCGCAGGAGCCGATCGCCGAAGCCGCTCGCAAGTCGGGCCAGCATTTTGTCAACCATCGCTGGCTGGGCGGCATGCTCACCAACTGGAAGACGATCAGCAACTCGATCAAGCGTCTCAAGGCGCTCGAAGAGCAGCTGTCGGGCGACACGCACGGCCTGACCAAGAAGGAAGTGCTGAACCTGACCCGCGAGAAGGACAAGCTGGAGCTGTCGCTCGGCGGTATCCGCGATCTGGGCGGCATTCCCGACATCATGTTCGTCATTGATGCGAACAAGGAAGAACTGGCGATCAAGGAAGCCAACACGCTGGGTATCCCGGTCGTCGCGATCCTCGATTCGAACGTCTCGCCGGACGGCATCGCTTTCCCGGTGCCGGCGAACGACGACGCCAGCCGCGCGATCCGTCTGTACTGCGAAGCGATCGCGATCGCCGCGACTCGTGGCGGTCAGCAAGCGATGGCGCATTCGGGCCGCGATCTCGGCGCGATGGACGAGCCGCCGGCGGAAGAGGCGCTGAGCGTCGAGCAGTCGGAAGCTCCGGTCGAAGCGTAAGCTGTCACGGAACTGACGTGCGGGCGGGGCAGGGCGAAACACGCGCTGCCTCGCCCGCAAGCATATCGAACACCAAACAGGAGCCAGATCATGGCAGAAGTTACCGCCGCCGCCGTCAAGGAACTGCGTGAGCGCTCGGGCGCCGGCATGATGGATTGCAAGAAGGCGCTGACCGAAAACAACGGCGAGATGGAAGCCGCCGTCGATTGGCTGCGGACCAAGGGCCTTGCCGCCGTCGCCAAGAAGTCGAGCCGCACCGCCGCCGAAGGTCTGGTCGGCGTTGCCGTTGCCGGCACCAAGGGCGTTGCCATCGAGGTCAACAGCCAGACCGACTTCGTCGCGAAGAACGACCAGTTCCAGGGCTTCGTTCGTGACGTCGTCGCGATTGCGCTGGAAAAGGGCGACGATGTCGACGCGCTGAAGGGCCAGACGATGCCGAACGGCGGCACCGTCGAGGACGCACTGGTCGCCAACATCTCGACCATCGGCGAGAACCAGGTGCTGCGTCGCGCGAAGGCCGTCGAAGTTACCAAGGGCGCGGTGATCCCGTACGTCCACAACGCCGCCGCACCGGGCCTCGGCAAGATCGGCGTGCTCGTCGCGCTCGAATCGGACGCCGGTGTCGACGTGCTCGAGCCGCTCGGCAAGCAGATCGCGATGCACATTGCCGCCGCTTTCCCGCTGGCGCTCGACGAGAGCGGTCTGGATCAGGACATTCTGGAGCGTGAGCGTCAGATCGCGACCGAGAAGGCTGCCGACTCGGGCAAGCCGGCCGACATCATCGCCAAGATGGTCGAAGGTTCGGTGAAGAAGTTCGCCAAGGAAAATGCGCTGCTGAGCCAGCCGATCGTCATGGACGGCAAGACGCCGGTCGCCGACGTCGTCGCCAAGGCAGCGAAGGATGCCGGCACCGCGATCGTGCTGAAGGACTATGTCCGCTTCCAGCTCGGCGAAGGCATCGAGAAGGAAGAGAGCGACTTCGCCGCCGAAGTCGCCGCGACGGCAGGCCTCGCCCGCTAAATTCGCGCTTCCGTTTCACGGCCTTGCGGGCCGCGAGGATAGACCATCCTCGCGGCCCGTTTCGGTTCGACATAACGCCGCTTGGCTTTGCGGACGCTCACGGCTAGGGTCCGCCGCGCTCCCGATCGGCTATTTTCGCAGGTGTCATGTCCCGTCCCCGTTTCAACCGTATCCTCCTGAAACTCTCGGGCGAGGTCCTGATGGGATCGGGGCAGTTCGGCATCGATCCGGCGATGTGCGACCGCGTCGCGCGCGAGATCAAGGCGGCACGGGGCGAGGGCCATGAGGTGTGCGTCGTCGTCGGCGGCGGTAACATTTTCCGCGGCGTGGCGGGCGCCGCGCAGGGCTTCGAACGGGCGAGCGCCGATTATATGGGCATGCTCGCGACCGTGATGAACGCGCTGGCGATGCAGAACGCGCTCGAACAGATCGGCGTCGAGACGCGCGTTCAGTCGGCGATCCCGATGGCATCGGTGTGCGAACCCTATATCCGCCGTCGTGCCGTCCGCCATATGGAGAAGGGCCGCGTCGTGATCTTCGCCGCCGGCACCGGCAGCCCGTTCTTCACCACCGACACCACCGCCGCGCTGCGCGCCGCCGAAATGGGGTGCGAAGCGCTGTTCAAGGGTACCAGCGTCGACGGCGTGTATGATGCCGACCCGAAAAAGGTGCCGACGGCGACCCGGTACGATACGCTCGGCTTCGGTCGGGTGCTGGCCGACGACCTGAAGGTCATGGACGCATCGGCCGTGGCGCTGTGCCGCGACAACAATATCCCGATCGTCGTCTTCAACATCCGTGACGAAGGCAACCTTGCCGCCGTACTGGCGGGTGATGGTGTTTCGACGATCGTTCAGAACAACGCTTGATTCAAAAGGAAGTCGGTTATGGCCGCATATAACAAGGCCGATCTGGAACGTCGCATGGCCGGCGCGGTCGAGGCGCTGAAGGGCGACCTGAGCGGACTGCGTACCGGACGGGCGGCGGTATCGTTGCTCGATCCGGTCACTGTCGAGGTGTATGGCGCGCACATGCCGCTGAACCAGGTCGCGACCGTCTCGGCACCCGAACCGCGCATGTTGTCGGTGCAGGTATGGGACAAGTCGAATGTCGGCCCGGCCGACAAGGCGATCCGTTCGGCCGGCCTCGGCCTCAACCCGATCGTCGATGGTCAGACGCTGCGCCTGCCGATCCCGGACCTGACCGAGGAACGCCGCAAGGAACTGGCCAAGCTGGCCGGCAAATATGCCGAATCGGCGCGCATCGCGGTCCGCAACGTCCGGCGCGACGGCATGGAAAGCCTGAAGACCGATGAAAAGAAGGGCGTCTATTCGGAGGACGAGCGCAAGCGTCACGAAACCGAAGTCCAGAAGCTGACCGACGCGACCATCGCCGAGCTCGACGCGACGGCAAGCGCGAAGGAAAAGGAAATCCTCGGCAAGTGACGTCGTTCGCCGCTCGCACTTCGGTTCCGGCGGACGATCGCGCGGCACCGGGGGTGCCCCATACCGCCTCGATTCCCCGCCACGTCGCGATCATCATGGACGGCAATGGCCGCTGGGCAAAGGCCCGGCGCCTGCCGCGGATCGCCGGGCATCGGCAGGGTGTCGAGGCGGTGCGGAACATCGCGCGTGCGGCACGCGAGCAGGGCGTCGAGGCGCTGACCCTCTACGCCTTTTCCTCGGAGAACTGGCGCCGTCCCGAACAGGAGATTGGCGACCTGATGGGGTTGCTGCGCCATTTCCTGAAAAGCGAGATCGACGAACTGCATCGCGAGGGCGTGCGGCTAAGAATTCTTGGCAATTATCAGGCGTTGCAGCCCGATCTGGTCAAGCTGATCGAAGGGGCCGTTGTCCGCACCGCGACCAATACCGGCCCGATCCTCGCCATTGCGCTGAACTATGGCGCGCAGGCCGAATTGGTCGCGGCGGCCCGTCGCCTCGCCGAGCGGGTCGCTGCGGGCATGCCGGTGTCGGCGATCGACGAAGCGGCGATCGATCGCGAACTCGATACGCACGACCTGCCGCCGCTCGACCTCATGATCCGCACCTCGGGCGAACAGCGGCTGTCGAATTTCCTGCTGTGGCAGGCGGCCTATGCCGAACTGCTGTTCGTCGACACGCTGTGGCCGGACTTCGACGGTGCGGCACTGGCGGAGGCGATCGCCGCCTATGGCCGGCGGCAGCGCCGGTTCGGGGGCCTGTGACGCAGGGTCCCGTCGCCGATCCCGCAGCACGCCGCAAGTCCGACCTCGCCACCCGTACGTTCGCCAGTGTCGGGATGATCGCGGTCGCCGCGACCACGCTGTGGCTGGGCGGGTTCGCCTTCTGGCTGCTGGTCGCGATCGGCACCCTGTTCATGATGGCCGAATGGGCCGATCTGCATAACGTGTCGCGCCAGCATAAGCGACTCGCGCAACTGGCGCTGACGGTGCCGCTGGCGATCCTGTCGCCCCTGGCGGCGGGGGCGGGGTTCCTGGCGTTCGGGCTGATCATCGGCGCGGCGTTCTTCGTCGTCATCACCACCCGCCTGCCGAAGCTGGCGCGCGGTATCCTGTATTGCGGTTTTCCGGCGCTGGCCGTCGTGTTCCTGCGCGATCGACCCGACGGGCTGTTGCTCGCCTTCTGGGCGATGGCGCTGGTCTGGGCTTGCGACATCGGTGCCTATTTTGCGGGCCGGACGATCGGCGGACCGAAGCTGGCACCGACGATCAGCCCGAACAAGACATGGGCCGGGCTGATCGGCGGGGTCATCGCCGCGTCGGTATTGGGCGGCATGCTGCAATATGCCGGTCTACCGCTGCATCTGGTGCTGGCAACGCCGTTGCTGGCGGTGCTGGCGCAGGTGGGCGATCTCTATGAGAGCCAATTGAAGCGTATGGCCGGAGTCAAGGATTCGGGCAATGTCCTGCCCGGCCATGGCGGGGTGATGGACCGGCTCGACGGGCTGGTGCCGGTCGCGCCGGCCGCGGCGCTGATGCTATTGGCAGGACTGTATTTGGCATGAAGCGCGTCAGTATATTGGGAGCGACCGGATCGGTCGGCACGTCGACGCTCGACTTGATCGAGCGCGCACCCGGCGAGTTCGAGGTCGAGGCACTGACGGCGAACCGGGATGTCGGCAAGCTGGCGGCAGCGGCGCGGCGGGTGGGTGCGAAGCTGGCGGTGGTCGGCGACGAGGCTTGTCTGCCGGCACTGCGCGACGCGCTGGGCGATAGCGGGATCGAGGCAGCGGGCGGTCAGCAGGCGGTGATCGATGCCGCCGCCCGTGCCGTCGACTGGACGATGGCGGCGATCGTCGGCACCGCTGGTCTCAAACCGGTGATGGCGGCGCTCGCCCGTGGCGGCGCGGTGGCGCTCGCCAACAAGGAAGCACTGGTTTCGGCAGGCGACGTGATGATGGCCGCGGCTCGCCGGGCCGGCACCACGTTGCTGCCGGTCGACAGCGAACATAATGCCGTGTTCCAGTGCCTCGACGATTGTCCGCCCGAACGCATCCGCCGCATCATCCTGACCGCGAGCGGTGGGCCGTTCCGCGAACGCTCGCTCGCCGAGATGCAGGGCATCACGCCCGAACAGGCAGTGGCACATCCCAACTGGTCGATGGGTGCCAAGATCTCGGTCGATTCGGCGACGATGATGAACAAGGGTCTCGAACTGATCGAGGCCTATCACCTGTTCCCGGTCACGCCCGAGCAACTCGACGTGCTGGTCCATCGGCAGTCGGTCATCCACTCGATGGTCGAATATGTCGACGGGTCGACCCTGGCGCAGCTTGGATCGCCCGACATGCGGGTGCCGATCGCACATGCGCTGGCATGGCCCGATCGCATGGAAACGCCGTGCGAGCGTCTCGATCTGGCGCGGATCGGCCGGCTCGACTTCGAAGCGCCCGATCTGGAGCGTTTCCCGGCGTTGGCACTTGCGCGCTCCGCGTTGTCGGCGGGCGGCGGGCGGCCGGCGATCCTGAACGCCGCCAACGAGGTTGCGGTGGCCGCGTTTCTCGACCGACGGATCGGTTTCCTCGAAATTGCCGCAATCGTCGGCGATGTCTTGCAGCGCTTCGACCCGGCAGGGCCGCAGACGCTCGACGCCGTGTTGGCGATCGATGCCGAAGCGCGCGCATTGGCGCGGGAGCGTGTGAAGGATTGCGCGGCTTGATCGAATCCCCCGGGTTGCTGATTACCGTCGTCGCGTTCCTGCTGGTGCTGGGGCCGCTCGTGTTCCTGCACGAACTGGGGCATTATGCCGCAGGACGCTGGTTCGGCGTGAAGGTCGACGCCTTCGCCGTCGGTTTCGGGAAGGAAATCGCCGGCTTCACCGATCGTCACGGCACGCGCTGGAAATTCGGATGGTTGCCCTTGGGGGGCTATGTTCGCTTTGCCGGGGACATGAACCCCGCGTCGCAACCCGATGCCGAATGGCTGCAACTGCCCGCCGCCGAACGGGTGCGGACGTTTCAGGCAAAGCCGGTCTGGCAACGGGCGATCATCGTCGCGGCGGGACCGGCGGTGAACCTGTTGCTGGCAGTTGCGATCCTTGGCGGGTTCGCGGCGGCCTATGGCGTCGACCGGACCCCGGCGACGATCGGGTCGATCCTGCCGGGCAGTCCGGCGGAACGCGCGGGCCTGTATCCCGGCGATACCATCACGGCGCTGGGCGGTCGCTCGGTCGATACATATCGCGACATGCTGATGTTTACGGCCCTGCGCGCCGACGAAACCGTCCGGATCGATTTCGAACGCAACGGTGCGGTCCGCAGCGTCGATGCGACGATCGGAGCGGTGTCCGAACCCGACCGGTTCGGCAACGTCAACAAGCGGGGGCGGCTTGGTATCGGCCCGTCCTCGCCCGTCTTTATGCCGGTCGCCGTCTGGCAGGCCCCGGTCGAGGGCGTTCGGATGACTGGCGAAATCCTGCGTGGTACGGTGGACGGCATCATTCGGATCATCACCGGGCGCATCTCGGCAAAGGAAATGGGCGGGCCGCTCCGCATCGCCAAGGCGTCGGGCGAGCAATTCTCACTCGGCTGGCCGGCGTTGGTGACGTTCGTCGCGTTCGTTTCGATTAATCTTGGATTCATCAACTTGTTGCCAGTTCCGATGCTGGATGGCGGCCACCTGATGTTCTACGCGATCGAGGCAGTGAAGCGGGGGCCGGTCCGTCCGCAGACGATGGAATGGGCGTTTCGTGGTGGATTGGCCCTGTTGCTGGCGTTGATGATATTCGTCACGGTGAACGATCTGGGGACGTTCGGCGTGTGGCGGGGGCTGGCCGGCTTGATCGGCTGACGTGGTTAGGGCAGTGCGCGCACGTCCTGTGGTGAAAGTTCCTCCGATTGGGGTGGGTTTGGTGACGCTAAGCAAGTTTTCGATTCACGGCGTGCGCGGTGCCGCGCTGCTCGCGGGCACGATGCTCTCGAGCACGGCCTTCGCGCAGGCGCAGCGTGCGCCCGCCGCTGCCGCGCCGGTGGTGCGCGCGCCTGCCGTACAGGCCCCTGCCGTACCCGCCGCACCGGTCCGCACCATCCGCTCGCTCCGCGTCGAGGGATCGCAGCGCATCGAACCCGATACGGTGCTGTCCTATACCAAGTTGCGTATCGGCATCCCCTACACCCCCGAAACCCTCGATCAGGCGATCAAGGACCTGTATGCGTCGGACCTGCTCGCCGACGTGGCGATCGAAGGCGCCGAGACCGGCGACATCATCGTCCGGGTCCGCGAAAATCCGATCATCAACCGCGTGGTGCTGGAGGGCAACAAGCGGCTGAAGGACGACAAGATCACCAAGGAGATCAAGCTCGCGCCGCGGCAGATCTTCACCCGCACCGCCGTCCGCGCCGACGTCGCGCGCATCATCGAACTGTATCGCCGTCAGGGCCGCTTTGCCGCGCGGGTCGAACCGAAGATGGTCATGCTCGACCAGAACCGCGTCGACGTCATTTTCGAGGTGTCGGAAGGCGCGAAGTCCAAGGTCCGCCAGATCAACATCCTCGGCAACGAGGTGTTCAGCGACAGCCAGTTGCGCGGCGAGATGTACACCAAGGAGTCGCGGCCGTGGCGCATCTTCAGCTCGGCGACGAGCTATGACGAAGATCGCATGGCCGCCGATCAGCAGAAGCTGCGGCAATTCTACCTGACCGAAGGCTATGCCGATTTCCGCGTCATCTCGGCCGTCGCCGAACTGACGCCGGACAAGGAAGACTTCATCATCACCTATGTGGTGGAAGAAGGCGCGCGCTATAAGTTCGACGACGTAAAGGTCGAGAGCGCGATCCGCGACTTCGACAATGCGGCGCTGACCAAGACGCTGCCGATGAAGAAGGGCGATTGGTACAACGCGAAGCTGGTCGAGGACACGATCGACCAGCTGAGCGAATATGCCGGCCTGTTCGGCTATGCCTTCACCGATGTTCGCCCGGATTATGTGCCGGATCGCGAAAAGCATACAATGGCGATCACCTTCGTCCTGAACGAAGCGAACCGTACCTATGTCGAAAAGATCAACATCACCGGCAACACCCAGACGCAGGACCGCGTCATCCGCCGCGAATTCCGCGTGGCGGAGGGCGATGCCTTCAACGCCTTCCTGATCAAGCGGTCGCAGGATCGCATCAACTCGCTCGGCTATTTCCAGGACAAGTTCGAGATCGACCGCACCGAAGGCTCCTCGCCGGATCGCATCGTGCTGGGCGCGAACGTCGAGGAGAAGTCGACCGGCGAACTGACGCTGTCGGCAGGCTTCTCCAGCCTCGAACGTTTCATCATCCAGGCGTCGATCCGCCAGCGCAATTTCCGCGGCAAGGGGCAGGATCTTCAGGCGTCGGTCAATTATTCGACCTATCAGAAGTCGGTCGAGCTGGGCTTCACCGAACCCTATCTGTTCGACAAGAATATTGCGCTGGGCGGGACGCTGTTCCGGCGCGATCTGAACTCGTTCAATTTCCTCGGGACCGGCCGCAACTCGCTCTATTCGCAGGTTTCGACCGGCGGGCAGATCGTGGCCAGCGTCCCGCTGACCGAATTCTGGACGCTGTCGGGCCGCTATCAGCTGAGCCAGGACAATGTCGGGCTGGACCAGGGGACGTATTTCACCAACGGCGTTTGCGATCCGCTGAAGGCCGGTCGCTATCTGTGCGACTCGATCGGCAACCGGCTGACCAGCATGGTCGGCGGGAACCTTATCTTCGACAATCTCAACAACCGTCTGCGGCCGTCGCGCGGCCAGCGGCTGGTTACGGGACTCGACTTCGCGGGTCTGGGCGGTGACGTCCGGTTCGCGCGTATCCGCGGCGATTTCGACAAATACTGGAATGTCGGCGGCTTCATCCTCTCCGCAGGGGTCGAGGGCGGCTATATCCACTCGCTGCAAAAGCGCGCCGGTGAGGGCATCGATCCGGTTCGCATCGTCGATCGCTTCTACCTCGGCGAACCGCAGTTCCGTGGCTTCGATATCCGCGGCGTCGGCCCGCGCATCCAGCGCCAGCAATATACCGGTTCGGTTGCCGGCGGCGATCAGACGCTGGTGACCGCACGCGATCAGACGCTGAACGACCCGTTGGGCGGCAAGGCCTATTATCTCGGCAAGATCGAACTCGAACCGCCGCTGGGTTCGGGTATCGCCGAACTGGGTCTGCGGCCATCGATCTTCATTCAGGCAGGCGCGCTGTTCGGCGTTACCCGGCCGCGGCCGACGCTGGCATTCGAACAGGCGCGTAGTGCCGATGGCACGTTGCAGTTCAACAAGGACGGCTCGCCCTCGCTGTTGCCGTTCAGCTCGCCGATCAGGACGTCGGACGGGCTACAGGTCTACAACAACCAGTTCACCGACGGGTCCGGCCAGCCGGCGATCCGGCAGACGACCTGCTCGGTCGGCTATGCGACGACGGTCGGCGGTACCTGTCTGGGCGGCGAGCCGAACACGGTCGCGATCAACACCACGCAGCCGTTCCTCGAACAGTTCCTTGGCGATTCGGCCAAGCCGCGTCTGTCGATCGGTATCGGCGTGAACTGGAACTCGCCGTTCGGCCCGTTGCGGATCGATCTGGCCAAGGCGCTACTGAGCCAGCCGGGCGACGACAAGAAACTCATCACTTTCAACGTAGGAACTCAATTCTAATGCGTAGCCTCACCAAGGCGGCGATCGCCGCATTCGTTTTTGCCGCTCCGGCCGCCCCGGCGTTCGCGCAGGCGCTGCCCGACGCGAAGATCGCGGTCGTCGATTCCGAGCGGATTTTCCGCGACTGCACCGCGTGCAAGGCGGCGACGACCCAGCTCCAGTCGCAGCGTCAGCAGCTTCAGTCGCTCGCGACCTCGCTCGGCCAGCCGCTGCAGACCGAAGCGCAGTCGCTGCAGACCGCCGTCACCGCCGCCAAGGGCAACCCGGACGCCGCGCTCCAGACCCGCATCCGCACGTTCGAACAGCGTCAGCAGCAGGCGCAGCAGCAGATCAGCCAGCAGGAACAGCAGGTTCAGCGCAACATCGCCTATGTCCGTGAACAGATCGGCACCCGCCTCGGCCCGATCATCACCCAGATCGCGCAGCAGCGCGGTGCGACGCTGGCCGTCGACAAGGGCAACAGCTTCTACAACGCGCCGGCGACCGAAATCACCGACGCCGTGCTGACCACGCTCAATTCGCAGCTGCCCAGCGTCAGCGTGACCGCGCCGGCACAGGCCGCTCCGACCGCCCCCGCCGCTGGCACGCGTCCGGCCCCGGCAGGCCGCTGATCGTGGAAGGGGAGGCGACCTCGATCGGACCGTTCGACATCACCCGGGTGATGGCGGCGATCCCGCATCGCTATCCCATGCTGCTGGTCGACCGTGTCGTGGAACTGATCCCCGACCGGTCGATCACCGCGATCAAGGCGGTGACGATCAACGAAGGCTTTTTTCAGGGGCATTTCCCCGGCCGTCCGATCATGCCGGGCGTGCTGATCGTCGAGGCGCTGGCGCAGGCCGCCGGCATCCTCGCGGTCGAAAGCCTCGGTCTCGTCGGTTCGGGCAAGTTGGTCTATTTCATGTCGATCGACGGCGTGAAATTCCGCAAGCCGGTCGAACCGGGCGTTCTGCTGACGCTGGAAGCCGAATTCGTGCAGAAGCGTTCGCGGGTCTGCAAATTTGCGGGGAAGGCGCGCATCGACGGCGAACTCGCCGCCGAATGCGAATTCACCGCGATGATCGCCGACCCGCCCAAGGCGTAAGCCGGTGCGGATCATTGCTATTGTGGGCGCGTCCGTGTACGGGCGCGCCTTCCTATTTCCGGGCTGGTCGGAACCAGCCGCTTGTGGAGAAGACCGATGAAGAAAGAAACGCACCCCGACTATCACACCATCAAGGTCCAGATGACCGATGGCACCGTGTTCGAAACCCGTTCGACCTGGGGCAAGGAAGGCGATCTGATGACGCTGGACATCGATCCGCTGGCGCACCCGGCATGGACCGGCGGCCGTGGCCAGATGCTGGATTCGGGTGGTCAGGTCGCACGCTTCAACAAGCGTTTCGGCGGTCTCACGCTCGGCAAGAAGTAAGCTGGCGGCGCGGGCGACGCCCGCGCGCTGCACTTTATGGAAAGGCCGCGGTGGCGTCTGCTATCGCGGCCTTTTTATCGTCTGTTATGGTGTCGCGGAGGTGGGGTGCGCCGCCGCGACAGGGCAGGCTTACTTTCCCCGATTGTCCAGCGTCGCTGGCGCGATCTGTACGCTCGTCCGTGCAACGATGTCGGTCGCGCTGTTCGCCAGCAGCAACTGATACGCACCCCCAGCAATCTTCCAGCCGCGCGTCTGGCTGTCGAACGTCGCCAGCAGTCGCGGATCGACCGTCACGTCCATCGTCCGCGTTTCGCCGGGGGCCAGATCGACCTTCGCAAAGCCGCCCAGCCGCTTCGGCGCTTCCCAGCCGGCACCCGCGACGTATAGTTGCGCCAGCCCCTTGCCACGCACCTTGCCGGTGTTGGCGATGGTGAAGCGCGCCTGCACGCCCTTGCCGAACGGTTGGGCGGTCAGCCCGCCCAGCGTAAAGCTGGCGTAGGACAGGCCATAGCCGAACGGGAACAGCGGCTTGGCACCGGTCTTGTCGAACCACTTATAACCGACCGCAGCCCCTTCGATATTATAGTTGCCCATCGGGTGCGAATCACGGTCGAGCTTCGGATCGCCCTCGATCACCGGACGCGGCAGTTGCGTGAGCGATGCCGGGAAGGTCGCGGGCAGGTGGCCCGACGGGTTGACCTCTCCGGTGAGCACCCGGGCGATCGCGTCGCCCCCCGACGTCCCCGGATACCATGCCTCCAGCACGGCCCCGACCTTGCCCAGCCATGGCATCAGTACCGGCCCACCGGTTTCGAGCACGATTACGGTCTTGCGGTTGGCGCGCGCGACCGCGTCGATCAGTGCGTCCTGATTGTCGGGCAGGTTCAGGTTCGGGGCGTCGATCGATTCCCCGGTCCATTGTTCGCCGAACACGATCACGACGTCAGCCTTGCGCGCGGCGGCGGCAGCGGCCTTCACGTCCTTGCCGTCGAGATAGGTAATTTGCGCCCGGCTCCGTGCCTGCAATGCCTTCATCGGCGACGACGGGTGGTACAGCTTCGGCCCCGGAAAGCCGCCGGGATATTCGTCGGCGACGGCAAGGCCGTTGACCGGGCCGCCATGCGGATAGACCTGGCTCGATCCGCCGCCCGACAGCACGCCGACATCGGCATGGGCACCGATCAGCAGGATCGATTTCGCGGTGGCGGCAAGCGGCAACAACCCGGCGCTGTTCTTGAGCAGGACGATGCCTTCCTCGGCATCGGCGCGGGTGATGGCGGCATGGGCGGCATAATCGATCGTCGTCGCGCGGTCGCCGGCGACCGGCGTGTCGAACAGGCCGTTTTTGAACATCGCCCACAAGATACGGCGCGCCATGTCGGTCGCCCGTGCTTCGGGAACATAGCCGTTGTTCACCGCCTCCCGCAGGGCATCGGCGAAATAGGCGGAGCGATCGAACGCCCAGCCCGATTGCTGGTCCAGCCCGGCATTGGCCGCCTGCGTCGTCGAATGAGTCGCGCCCCAGTCCGACATCACATAGCCCTTATAGCCCCAATCCTTCTTCAGCGTGCGGTTGAGCAGCCAGTCATTCTCACACGCATAGAAGCCGTTGACGCGGTTATAGGCGCACATCACCGATCCCGGATCGCCGGTCTCGATCGCGAATTCGAAGGCGAGCAGGTCCGACTGGCGCGCCGCTGCCTCGTCGATGCGATGGTCGATGTTGAAGCGGTTGGTTTCCTGTCCGTTGAACGCATAATGCTTCATCGTCGATACGACGTGCTGCGACTGGATGCCCTTGATCTCATGGCCGGTGATGATGCCGGCGAGCAGCGGGTCTTCGCCGCCATATTCGAAGTTCCGGCCACCGCGCGGTTCGCGCATTAGGTTCATGCCGCCGGCCAGTTGCACGTTGAAGCCCGACAGAAACGCCTCGCGCCCGATCATCGCACCGCCGGCTTGCGCGACCTGCGGGTTCCACGTCGCGGCGGTGGCGATACCCGAAGGAAGCGAGGTGCGCAGCCGCGGCGTCGGCGAACGCTGCGTCGCGACGCCGAGGCCGGCATCGGTCTGCCACTGGCCCGGAATGCCGAGGCGCGGAATGCTCGGAACATAGCCTGCCGAATCGGGCAGTCCGTCCTTGGGCGGTTCGTAATTCTTGATCGGTGTGCGCTGCCAATCGGCCTTGGTCGAGAAATAGCCGAAGGTCAGCTGCAATTTCTCGTCGAGCGTCATCTCCTTCAGGACCAGTTCGGTGCGGGCATCGGCATCGAGCGCAGGGTTCATCCACGGCCGCGCCTGAGGGCCGTCGGTCGGGCGGGTGGCGGCTTGTGGAGCGTTGTTGGTAGTTTGCGCCAGCACCGGCGCAGCGGTGAGCAGCGTGCTGCCGAGCAGGGCGGCAAGGCGAAGGGATGCGGACATCGATGGTATCTTTCGCAAAGGGGAAGAACGCTCGGACGAACGTGACTGGTCGAACGGGATCACAAGCTTGTCGGTCAAGTGGCGGTGGGGCGGGCCATGGCGGCGTGGCGCGATCCGGCGCATGCTGTTCCTCCCCCCGTTCGGTTGCCGCATCGGTCCGGCGAGTGTGCCGGGACAGGCCGTTGCGCGCCATATCCGCGTCGCATTCCCTGGCAGTGTGATAGCGTTGTCAGAACAGGAAAATCAATCCGTCGGGCGCAGGCGGTATCCGGTGGTCGCGGCGTTCCCGGAACAGACGGGTAATTAACCGCATTTTCGGTTTCCCGGCCTAAGCGCTGCTTATCAGGTTTCAGGGGGCGGCGTGACACATCCCATCTTTTACGATGCCAGCGGGCAGCGCGCCCGGCGGGTGCGATGGGGCGCGGCGATCCTGGTCGTCACGATGCTCGCGATCGTCGCGCTGGTCGTTTCGGCACTGACACGGACGCCGCAGCGGGGCGCACTGGCGCTCCCCGAGGATGCCGCGCGTCCGCATGCGATTGCCACTGCGCCCCTCCAAACGAGCGCCGGTCCCTGGCTGCCGGCGGGGGAGGCCGCTGCCGGTGCACGCCGCCTGCCGGTGCTCGGCTTCTATATGCCGTGGGATGCGGCATCGCGGCAGTCGCTGGGGCGTCATGTGGACGAGGTCGACTGGCTGGCACCGGGCATCGCGTCGGTTGCCGGGCGCGACCATCGCTTCGCCTATGAAACGGATGACTATCTGCACGCGGTACTGGCGAAAGCGAAACGTCCGCCCGCGCTGATCCCGATGGTGCAGAATGCGCGTGAGGATGGCAGCTGGGACGGTACCGGCACCGCTGCGCTGCTGGCCGATGCGAAGGCGCGGAGCCGCTTCGCCGGACAGATCGAAGCGATGGTGGCGGCGGAGCGGGGAATGGGCGTGATGCTCGACCTCGAAAGCCTGCCCGCAAGCGCGCACGCCGATTATCGCCGTTTCCTGTCCGAACTCCGCACGCGGTTTGCCCGCCGTCACTGGCAGGTGATGATCGCGACCCCGGTCGCGGACGCGGAATGGGATCTCGCCCGCTATGCGACGGTCGTCGATCGGCTGGTGCTGATGGCCTATGACGAGCATTGGATGGGTGGTGCGGCGGGACCGATCGCGTCGCAAGCCTGGTTCGCGGAGGTGGTCGCCGACGCAGTGCGCGCCGCCGGTCCCGGCGCGATCGTTGCGCTGGGCAATTACGGCTATGACTGGAACGGTCGCACGACCGAACCGCTGCGCGTGGCCGACGCGTGGAACCTCGCGCGACAGGCGGGGACCGTGCCGACATTCGATCGGGCAAGCGGCAACTGGCACTTCGCCTATCGCGAACGGGGGCGTGACCATCAGGTCTGGCTGCTCGATGCGGTCACCGCCGCCAACCAGCTCCGCGCGGCGTCGGTCGCCGGCGCGAATGCGGTTGCGCTCTGGCGCATGGGGAGCGAGGACCCGCATTTCTGGACCGTTGCCCGTACCGGTTCCGCCGCCGGGACCGGAACCTTGCCCCAGCCAGCCGGGGTTACGCTGCTCGGACAGGGCGAGGTATTGCGGCTGGATGCCGGTGCGACCGCCGGACACCGCACGCTGCGGTCCGATGCCAGCGGCATGGTCCGCGCGGCGCAGGTCGATCGCCTGCCCGGACCCGATATCGTCCAGCGCACCGGCGCGCAGCGGCGCATGGTCGCGCTGACCTTCGACGATGGACCCGACCCGCTCTGGACGCCCAGGATCCTCGACGTGCTGAAGCGCGAAGGCGCACCTGCCACCTTCTTCGTCACCGGTGCCAATGCGCTGGGGCAGGGACCGATCCTGCGACGGATTGTCGAGGAGGGTAGCGAACTCGGCAACCACAGCACCTCGCATGCCAATCTGTCGCACCGCTCGCCGCAAGCGATCCGGCTGGAACTGACCGCGACCGAACGGCTGGTCGAGGCCTATACCGGGCGGGCGATGCGGCTGTTCCGTCCGCCCTTCCTCGGCGATGCCGATCCCGATCGCGGCGACGAGCTGCATGCGACCCGGATCGGGGCCGAACTCGGCTATCTGACGGTAGGCCTGAACGTCGACCCCCATGACTGGCAAACGCCGTCGCCGCAGCAGATCGTCGCGCGTACGATTGCGGAGGTTCAGGCCGGTACCGCCGATCGCCCGACGCAGATCGTGCTGCTCCACGATTCGGGCGGCGATCGCAGCCGGACGCTGGCGGCGCTGCCGGGGATCATTCGCGGTCTGCGTGCGCGCGGCTATGAACTGGTCGGCGTGTCGCGGCTCGCCGGGCTGTCCCGCGATCAGGTGATGCCGGTGTTGCAAGGCGTGCAGGCGAACGAAGCGGCCAGCGCGCGGGGCCTGTTCGGCGGTGTCAGCCTGACCCGCGACCTGTTGATGACGGCATTCCTGCTGGTGATCGCCATCGGCATCGCCCGGTCGGTCGCCTTGGCCGGACTGGCGATGCTGGCCGCGCGCCGGGGCGGTCCGCCGCCGGTTGCGCCGCATCTGGTCCCGACGTCGGTGTCGGTGCTGATCCCGGCGTTCAACGAAGCGCGGGTGATCGAGGCATCGGTGCGCCGCATCCTCGGCAGCGTCGGCGTCCGGATCGACGTCATTGTGATCGACGACGGCTCGACCGACGGTACGTCCGATATCGTCCGGACCGCGTTCGGCATCGATCCGCGCGTCCGGCTGCTGACACTGGAAAATGGTGGCAAGGCACGTGCGCTCAACACCGCGCTACAGATCGCCAAGGGCGACGTCGTCGTCGCGCTCGACGCCGACACCCAGTTCGAAGCGGATACCATTGCGAAGCTGTTGCGCTGGTTTGCCGATCCGGCGATCGGCGCGGTCGCGGGCAATGCGAAGGTCGGCAATCGCGTCAACCTGATTACCCGGTGGCAGGCGCTGGAATACATTACCGCACAGAACCTCGAACGGCGCGCGTTGCATGCGCTGGGCGCGGTGACGGTCGTGCCGGGGGCAGTCGGGGCGTGGCGGCGGGCGGCACTGGATTCGGTCGGCGGATATCCCGACGATACGCTGGCCGAGGATCAGGACCTGACCATCGCTATCCAGCGCGCCGGCTGGCACGTCGCCTGCGACATGGAGGCGATCGCCTGGACCGAAGCGCCGGAGACGGCACGGGCTCTGTTCCGTCAGCGCTATCGCTGGGCCTATGGCACGCTGCAATGCCTGTGGAAGCACCGCGCGATCATCGGCCGGGGTCGTCCGCGCGGGCTGGCCTTGCTGGGGCTGCCGCAGGCGCTGGTGTTCCAGGTGCTGTTCACGCTGGCCGCACCGCTGATCGACCTGGCGCTGATCGGGAGCATCGCCACCACCGCGTGGCGCATCGCCGATCGCGGGTGGGAAGCGGCGGGCGGCGATGTCGGCTGGGTCGTGCTCTACTGGGCGGCGTTCACCGCGATCGATCTGGCATGTGGCTGGGTCGCCTATCGGCTGGAGGGCAGGGGCGAACGCCTGCCGCCGCTGCGGATGCTGGCGCAGCGGTTCGGCTACCGCCAGTTGCTGTACGCGGTGGTCCTGCGCGCGCTGGCGGCGGCGATGAACGGACCACGCGTCGGCTGGGGCAAGCTGGAGCGCAGCGGCAGCGTGACCGCACCGGACATTGCGACGGTCGTGACGCCGATCGGCGAACGCGCCGCTCCGTCTGTCGCGCCGGAGGTGGCCGCCGCCGCATGAAACCGTCGCACGCGTTGACACACAATATGAGTTGCATGAGATGTTCGCGATGACCGGACGACGTACCAGCACCGTATCGCTGTCCCCCGAACTGGAAGCGTTCATCGCCGATGCGGTGGCGGGCGGGGGCTATGCCGATGCCGACGAGGTCGTCCGTGCCGGCCTGCGTGCGTTGCGCTCCGCCAGCGCGGGATGCGGCATGGTGGCGAAGGACTGGCCGGCAGCCGGCGGCGAATGCGGCGCGCTGATCCGGTCGCGCGACTGGGCTGACACGCCGCTCGGCCCGCCAGCGGACTGGCCGTCGCAGATGCGGGCGACGATCGCGAACATCGTCAATTCGCCGGTGGCCAAGATGCTGGTATGGGGTCCGGACCACATCCTGTTCTACAACGACGCCTATCGCGCGATCGTTGGCGAACGCCATCCGGCCGTGTTCGGCACCCCGGTCAGAAGTGCGTTTCCCGAACTGTGGGACCACTATCAGGACGTGCTGCCGGCAGCATTGCGCGGCCAGAGCCAGTCGTTCCGTGACCGGCCGACCGTCTTCTCGCGCGCGAACGGTTCGGAAACGCTGACCCTCGACCTGTACTACACGCCGGTCGTCGACGGTCAGGGCGTCGCCGATGGCGTCTTGTGCACCGTTATCGACAACAGCGTGCGCAAGGTGATCGAAGCACGTCTGGCGGCGAGCGAGGCCGAACTGCGCCGCATCGCCGATGCCGTGCCCATGCTCGTTTCGTATATCGACCGGGATCACCGCTACCGCTTCGTCAACGCCAACTATGAAAGCTGGTTCGGCGGCGCATCGAACGCGATGGTCGGCCGGCATATCCGCGAGGTGATCGGCAAGGAACTGTATCGCGACCGGCAGGGTGATATCGATGCGGCGCTGACCGGCGAGTGGATCGTCGGCGAAACCGTGCTGCAGCACCGGACGCTCGGCCACCGAGCGTTCGAGATACGCTATGTCCCGCATCAGGACGATACCGGGCAGACGGTCGGCGTATATATTCTGGGCATCGACATGACCGAACGCGCCCGGGATGCTGCCGCGATCAAGGCGAGCAACAGCCGGTTCCGCACCGCGATGCAGGCGGTGCACGGGGTATTGTGGACCAACAGCGCCGATGGCCGGATGGTCGGCGAACAGGCCGGCTGGGCGGCGTTGACCGGGCAGGCGTTCGACGAATATCAGGATTTCGGCTGGGCATCGGCGGTCCATCCCGATGATGCCGCCGCGACGATCGCTGCCTGGAATACCGCGGTCGCCGCGCGTAGCATGTTCGTGCACGAACACCGCGTCCGGCGGCATGACGGTGAATGGCGGATCTTTGCTATCCGTGCCCTGCCGATCCTCGGCGACGCCGGTGAAATCACCGAATGGGTCGGCGTCCATACCGACATTTCGCACCAGCGCGCTGCCGAGGCGGCGTTGCGCGAGCAGGCAGACAGCCTCGCCCGGCAGGTCCGGCATCGCGAACGTGCCGAGGATCAGCTGCGCAGCCTCAATGAAACGCTCGAAAGCCGGGTGATCGCCGAGATCGCCGAGCGGCGGCACGCCGAGGCGCAACTCGCGCAATCACAGAAGATGGAGACCGTCGGCAAACTGACCGGGGGTATCGCGCATGATTTCAACAATCTGTTGCAAGTCATTGGCGGCAATCTGCAATTGCTGACGCACGACGTGGTCGGCAATGCCAAGGCGGAACGTCGGGTCGACAATGCCATGGCAGGCGTTTCGCGCGGCGCACGCCTTGCCAGCCAGTTGCTCGCCTTCGGTCGTCGACAGGCACTGGAGCCGAAGGTCGTCAACGTCACCCGCTTCGTACAGGGCATGGACGACATGCTGCGCCGGGCGATCGGCGAGGCGATCGAGATCGAGACGGTTTTTGCCGGTGGTCTGTGGAATACCTTCATCGACCCGGGCCAGATCGAGAATGCGCTGCTCAACCTCGCCATCAACGCGCGCGACGCGATGGAAGGGCGGGGCAAGCTGACCATCGAGCTGTCCAATACCCATCTCGACGACAGTTATGCCCGCACGAACGAAGAAGTGATTCCGGGGCAATATGTCATGCTGGCGGTGACCGATACCGGCAGCGGCATGTCCCCCGACGTCGTCGCGCGGGTGTTCGAACCGTTCTTTTCGACCAAGGCCGAGGGCAAGGGGTCGGGGCTGGGCCTGTCGATGGTCTATGGCTTCGTCAAACAGTCGGGCGGCCACGTAAAAATCTATTCGGAAGTCGGGCACGGCACCTCGATCAAGCTGTATCTGCCGCGGGCGATGGAGTCCGAGGATGTCGAGGTGCAGGTCGATACCGGTCCGGTGCGCGGCGGGACCGAGACGGTGCTGGTCGTCGAGGATGACGAGGAAGTCCGCACCACGGTGGTCGAGATGCTCGGGGACCTCGGCTATCGCGTGCTCAAGGCGTCCGACGCCGCCAGCGGCCTCGCGGTGATCGAAAGCGGCATGTCGATCGACCTGCTGTTCACCGACGTCGTCATGCCGGGCGCGCTCAAGAGCCCCGAAATGGCGCGCAAGGCCCGCGAGCGGTTGCCCGGTCTCGCCGTGCTGTTCACCAGCGGCTACACCGAAAACTCGATCGTTCATGGCGGGCGGCTGGACAAGGGCGTGCAGCTGTTGTCGAAACCCTACACGCGCGAGGCGCTGGCGCGGAAAATCCGCCATGTCCTGTCGAACCAGCAGCAGCGCAACCTCGCGACGCTGCAACCGCAGATCGTCGACAGTCGGCCGGTCGCGATCACCACGCCGCCGACCATCCGGCGCACGATCCTGCTGGTCGAGGACGACGGGCTCATCCGCATCAGCAGCGCCGAAATGCTGGAGGAAGCGGGTTTCGTCGTGGTCGAGGCGGCGAGCGCCGAAGAGGCGATCACCGCGTTGCAGACCGCGCCCGTCGACATGCTGGTCACCGACGTCAATCTGCCCGGCGCTTCGGGCCGCGAACTGGCACAGCGCGCCCGCACCCTGCGCCCCGGAGCGCTGGTCGTCTTCGCAACCGGCGATCCCGGCGCGGTCGCCGAGGAAGCGGATTCGATCGTTCTTGCCAAACCCTATACCAGCGGCGCGTTGCTGGCCGCCTTGCGCAAGGGCGAGACGGTGCGGGCGGTGACCGGCGAACCGGGAGCCTAGCCGACCGGCGCGGCCGCGAGCGAATCGCGTTCGACCAGATGATGTTCGTGCGCGACAGTGGCCGGCACCTCCGCGCCGCTCAGCTGGTCGAGCAACAGCGTGGTCGCGCTGACCGCCATGTCGAACACCGGCTGGCGCATCGTGGTGATCCGTGGCCAGGTGATGCGCGCGATTTCGGAATCGTCGAAACCGACGATCGACAGGTCGCCCGGCACGTCGATCCCGGCCTCCCGCGCGGCCATCAGCGCACCGACTGCCATGTCGTCATTCTGCGCGAGGATCGCGGTCGGCCGATCGTGCCGCGTGAGCAGCGTCTGTGCCGCCGCGAACCCGGAATCGAACGTGAACAACCCATCGAGCACGAGATCGGGATCGATCGACTGGCCGGCGGCGGCGAATGCCTTTGCATAGCCCGCCATGCGCGCCTCGGCGGCGGCATGGGTCGGATCCCCCTTGATAATGCCGACCCGCCGGTGCCCCTGCTTCAGGACGAGTGCCGCGACCTCGCAGGCGGCGACGACGTCGTCGACGACCACGCCGGGGGTCAGTTCGGGCCAGCGGGTCGGCGCGATCCGGGCAAAGGGCATGCCGATCGCGGTCAGTTCGTCGAGGATGCGGCGGCTGTCCGATGCCGGCGGGGCCAGCACCACGCCATCGACCGCCGCCGATCGCAGCAGCCCGACGACCTCGTCGGCATGGTCGGTGACCGAACGAACCGGCAGCACCACCAGCCGATAGCGTTCGCCGCGCAACCGGTCCAGCACGCCCATTTGCAGGTCGACGACATAGCTGGGCGAGGGATTTTCATAGACCAGCCCGATCAGATGTGACCGTTGCCTCGCCAATCCCTGCGCCATGATGTTGGGGTGATAGTCGAGCGTCCGGACCGCTTCGCGCACCCGGTCGCGCACTGCGTCGGTGACATGCGGCTCGCCGTTCAGCACGCGCGATACGGTCTTGGTCGATACGGCGGCGTGACGGGCGACGTCGACGATGGTGATGCGCCGCGGCGGACGCGATCGGGGTGGCTGCATGACCGCATCACCGCCATGCCGCCGCGCCCGTGTCAATCGCAACATGACCGCATCGTCATCTGTCGCCCATCGTCCGGTCGGGTCGCGCCGTGTACGACCGGGATGGAGGAGTTGCAGGATGTCGGTTCACGACGCACCCCGTTTCGCCATGGTCCGCGACATGACGCTTTGCGGACTGGCAGCCTGCGCATTGTTGGTCGCCGGGTGGCTCGGTGTCGCCCCCGATGGCGCGACCTTCGCGGCGGACGGCGCGACTTTAGCGCCGCACCGCCTGCCCGATGGTTGGGTCGTCACCAGTCTGCGGACCGGCGGCATGGCGGCGCGGTCGGGCTTGCAGGTCGGCGACGTCATCGATGCCGTTGCGGGCCATCCGCCAGTCTCCGCCGACGTTTCGACCCTCGCTGCCGGTCCCGTCATACTGCATGTCGCGGCAAGGGGTGACGTCGGCGCCCACTCGCTGATATTGCGGCCGCCGGAGGTGGCGTCACGTGAAGATCCTGACCGTCGAGGACGATGAAGAAACGGCAGCCTATATCGGCAAGGGGCTGACCGAAGCCGGGTTCGTGGTCGATCGCGCCGCCAACGGGCGCGACGGATTATTCCACGCGATCGACGGCGGGTATGACTGTATCATCATGGACCGAATGCTGCCGCAAATGGACGGCATGGCAACGATCGCGGCGATGCGCGCCGCCGGCGTGACGACGCCGGTGCTGATCCTGTCGGCGATGGGATCGCCCGACGACCGGGTCGCGGGGTTGACGCAAGGGGCCGACGATTATCTGACCAAACCGTTCGTCTTCGCCGAGTTGCTGGCGCGGGTGCGGCTGCTGACCCGGCGTCAGCCGGCCGGCGCACCGGCGGCCGAGACCATGCTGACCTGCGACGATCTGACGATGGACCTGCTGGCGCGTCGGGTGCGGCGCGGTGCGCGGGTCATCGACCTGCAACCGCGTGAGTTCCGTCTGCTCGAATATCTGTTGCGCCATGCCGGACAGGTGGTGACGCGCACCATGTTGCTGGAGGGCGTGTGGGATTATCATTTCGATCCGGGCAGCAACGTGACCGACGTGCATATCAGCCGTCTGCGCCGCAAGATCGACGATGGCGAGCCGCGCCGCCTGCTGCATACCGTGCGCGGGTCGGGCTATAAGCTGGGGGGCGAACCCTGACGCTGCTCATCCGGTCGGCGACGCTGCGATTTGCCGCACTGGTCTTTGCGCTGCAACTGGCCGGTGCGGCGGTGACGCTGCTGACGGTGCGGACGATCACCGAAAGCCGCCTGACCGCCAGCGCCACGCAAGAAGCGCAACGGCTCCGCGCGACCTTGCTGGAGGCATGGGCGGCGCGGGGTGTGACCGGTTTGCGCGCGGCGGCCGAACTGCGGCTCGACCGCAGCGACCGGCCCTTGTCGGTGGTGCTGGTGACGGCGCGCGATGGTACGCCGCAGGCCGGGAATGTCGGAGCCTGGCCGCCCAACGTGTCCCCCGGATCGCCCGCCACCATCGAATTGTTCCGCGTCCGTCGCGACCAGCCCGAATCGATGCGGGTGATCGGTACCGTCCTGCCCGACGGCACCCGGCTGCTGACCGGGCATGTGATCGAGGGCGAACGGGCCTTTGTCGGCGCCATGGAAATGGCGATGGTCGCCGCGATGATCGTCGCGTTGTCGCTCGCCACGCTTGCCGGTTGGGTCGCGGCACGGATCATTGCCCGGCGGCTGTGGCGCACCGTCGATACCGTCGCGGCGGTAACCGCGGGTGATCTCGACCGTCGCGTCGCCTTGCTGGGCGGGCGCGACGCGTTCGACAAGCTAGGACAGTCGGTCAACGCCATGCTCGACCGGATCGCGATGCTGGTCGGCGAATTGAAGATGGCGACCGATGCTCTCGCCCACGACCTCCGATCGCCGCTGACCCGGCTGCGCGCGACGCTGGAACGGGCGTTGGCCGCCGCCGATACCGAAGACGGCCGGATCGCGGTGCTCCGCGCGATGGACGAGGGCGACCGGTTGCTCGGGATGCTCGACACCGCCCTGCGCATCACGCGCGCCGAAGCAGGGATCGGTCGTGATGCCTTCAGTCCGACCGATCTGACGGCGCTGGTGGCCGACTTTGCCGATCTGTTCGAACCCCTTGCCGAGGATCGCGGACTGGCGATTGCGGTCCTTCCGGCCGCGCCGGCCACTGCCGACGTCCACCGCGAAATGGTCGGACAGGCCGTGTCAAACCTGATCGATAACGCATTGAAATATGGTGCAGGAACGATTCGCTTGTCGGTCGAGTCCGATGCCGGCACCGTTGTCGTCGTGGTTCGCGACGATGGCCCCGGCATCCTGCCCGAACACCGGGCGGCGGCGCTGCAACGTTTCGGTCGGCTGGACCCGTCGCGGCACGAGAGCGGGGCGGGGCTGGGCCTGCCGCTGGTCGCGGCGGTCGCCCGGCTGCATGGCGGGACGCTGGAACTGGGCGACAACGATCCCGGCCTTATGGTCCGGATGACGTTGCCGCGCTGATCGTCTGGTACGCCGATGCGGGGCCGGGCTCGGACGCTTGGTGCGTATCGATAGCGCGGCTGGCGAACGGCTCACGCCGCCGCCTGCACGCTCCCGGTCCGCTCCAGCTTGCCCCACCCGACCACGAACCCGCCGATGGCCGACGCGATCGCCCGCAGCACGACCCAGTACATGATCTGACGATAGACCAGCCGCTGCGCGACCAGCAGATGTGCGGGATAGCGGGCCTTGTTCCCGTCCAGCCGATAGGCGACCCAGCCGCACGCCACGTCGATCGCGGTGAAGCACAGCCAGTACAGCCCCATTTGCGACACGTCGCCGCTGGTCTGTGCCCAGCCATGCTGCGCCACCCGCACCGCCGTACCGACGATCGACAGCAGCAGCGCCAGATCGATCAGCGGCGAGACCGCAGCGAACGCGATCTGGAACAGCCATGCCTGTGGCAGGCCGATCCGCGCCAGTCCGGCGGGCTTGCCGGTGCGCAGGATCGCGCGGTGCTTCCACAGGCATTGCAGCGTCCCGAATGCCCAGCGATAGCGCTGCTTCGCCAATGCCTTGAACGTCTCCGGTGCCTCGGTCCAGGCGACGGCATTGGGGTCGTAGGTGACCCGCCACCCGGCGCGCTGAATGGCGATGGTCAGGTCCTGATCCTCGGCCAGCGTATCCTCGGGATAGCCGCCGACCGCATCCAGCGCCGCGCGCCGCCATGCGCCGACCGCGCCCGGCACCACCGTCATCGCATCGAATCCGGCAAGGGCGCGACGCTCCAGGTTCTGCGCGGTGAGATATTCGACCGCCTGCCAGCGCGTGACCAGATTGACCCGGTTGCCCACCCGCGCATCGCCCGCGACCGCGCCCAGCGTCGGGTCCGCGAACCAGCGTGCCAGCCGGGCGATGGTCGTCGTCTCGAACTGGGTATCGGCGTCAAGCGCGATGATGACCTCACCCTCCGCCTGCAACAGCGCCCGGTTGAGCGCTGCCGCCTTGCCGCCATTGGCCAGCGTCAGCAGCGTGACGCGCGGATCGTCGTCGAACCGGGCGCGGACCACCGCGCTCGTCCCGTCCTTCGACCCGTCATCGGCGACGATGACGTGCAGGCCCGGATAGTCGCTGGCCAACACCCGCGCGACCGAATCGGCGATCACCCGCTCCTCGTTATAGGCGGGGATGATGACCGTGACGCTCGGCTGGAACACCGGCGGCGTTGGCCGTTCGCGCCGCGACTGGAACCATGCCAGCCCCGCCATCAGCACCGCCCGCGCCATGCCCAGCGCGATGGCGAGGTAGAACAGCCACGCCAGCAGCACCGATATTGCAGCGATGACGATGAAGATCGCGACATCGGTCCGCACCGCCGCCAGATCACGCCCGGCAACCACCGGCATCGCGACCGCGCGCGGCACGCCGACCAGCGCGGAGGCGGTGACGAAGTGATAGCCCTTGGCCCGCAGGATCGCGATGATCCGGGGCAGTGCCGCCACCGTCTGCGCCCGGTCGCCGCCGCCGTCGTGCAGCAGCACGACGTTGCGCGAACTGTCGGCGCTCGCGTCCTCGACCTGCTCGATCACCTGCCGGACGATCGCATCGGTGCCCGGCCGTTGCCAGTCATTGGGATCGACGTGCAGCCCGACCACCGTATAGCCCAGATCCTGCGCCAGCAGTGCCGGCGCGATCTCGTCCATCGTCGTCGGCTCGGCATCCCCGAAATAGGGCGCGCGGAACAGCGTCGTCGACCGTCCCGTATATGCCTCGATCAGCCGCTGCGTGGCGTTCAGTTCCAGCGTCGTCGTCCGCTCGCCGGTCGTCGCCAGATTGGGGTGGGTATAGCTGTGGTTCCCGATCTCGTCGCCGTCGCGAACGATCCGCTGCAACAGCCCGGGATGCTCGATCGCATTCTCCCCGACGACGAAGAAGGTCGCGGGGACGTGCGCCGCCTCCAGCGCGTCGAGGATCGGCGGCGTCCACGTCGCGTCGGGTCCATCGTCGAAGGTCAGCGCGATCGCCTTCGGATCGGCGGCACCGGTCCGCTGCACGACATAGGGCGTCGGCAGTGCGGCATAGGCTTCGTTGGCGATCATGCCGTTGCGATCGAAGGTGACGCTGCGTTGTCCCGGGGTCGGCCGCGCGGTGATGCGCAGCACTTCGCCGCTCCCCTCGACATCGACGTTCAGCGCCGATTGCAGCTGCGTGATGCGCGGCACGCGGTCGGTGGTGCGATAGGCGGTCAGGTCGTTCCAGAACCCGGCATCCTCGCTGCCCAGCCGCCACATCGCGACCGCATCGATCCCCAGCCGCCGCAGCGCCGCCATCTGGTTCCAGCTGGTCGCCGCATCCAGCATCCACACCTTGTGCTGGCTGCCGCGTTCGTCCTGATAGGCGAAGCCGGCATTGCCGCTGGCGCGGTCGAACCCGACCGCCGCCGACGAATCATGCGCGGCCAGCCACGCTTCCTCGATCGACAGCGCGTCGGCGCTGCCGTTATGCCAGTCATAGGCATAGCTGCCCAGTGCCACCACCAGCTTGTCGCGACCGACCTGTCGCAACGCGCTTTCGACCTGACCCACGAACCATGGCTGCGATGCGATCGGCCCCGCCGCCCCGCTTTCCCAATGTTCGTCATAGGCCATCAGGATGACGCGGTCGGTGGCACGGGCAAGGTCGGCCAGCCGCCAGTCGGGATCGCCGGCCGGCGCCGTCACCGCCAGCACCGCGTCCCTGGGAAGCGCCGCGTTCAACTGCGCGAGAAACGCCGGATAGCGCGCGACGGCGGCGGCGGGCAGGCTTTCATAATCCATCACCAGCCC
This sequence comes from Sphingomonas sp. Leaf67, assembly GCF_001421965.1. Taxonomy (GTDB): domain Bacteria; phylum Pseudomonadota; class Alphaproteobacteria; order Sphingomonadales; family Sphingomonadaceae; genus Sphingomonas. The sequence continues at coordinate 122,843 of NZ_LMLP01000001.1, read as the reverse complement.
GGCGGCATGGCGTGCCTTCACGAATGCGACCAGCTGATCGATCAGCGCCTTGCGCGCCGTCGGATCGGCCAGCATCTGTGCCGCACCCGCGCCGTCCCAGTCGGAATCGGTCAGGTTCTGCACCATCGGCAACAATTTCGGGGCATGGCGGGCACCGGCAAGCACCTGCTCCAGCCGCGGATCGTCGATGGCATGCACCTGCGTACCGACCACGCTGACATAGGCGGGCACGACCCAGTCGAGCGTGGCGAGGTGCCGTTGCAACGACGCGATCCCGCCCGCCGTATCGGGAGCATAGAAACCAATCGTCAGCGGCGTGCCGCCGGTCTTCGGCGACGTGGCGTGCGGCAGCCAGCGCCCATGCCGCCCCGTCGTATCGCTGCGCGGCGCAAACGCCTCGCCATGCCGCCGGGCAAAGGGCAGGGGAATGCCCAGCGTGCGCGGCGTCGCCACCAGCGTCGTCGCAAACGCCACCGCCGCGGCGATGACCGCGAGGATCAGCAACGCCACGCTCCGCCTTGCCCACACACCGCGACGCCCGGTCGGATCGAAGAAAATCGGCTTGCTCACACGGTCGACCCTGACTGCACCGGCCGCACACTACGGCCATGACCTGCCGCTTAGCCCCGCCGTCCGGGCGGGGCGGTGAGCATGGCATGAACTTTTGGTCACCTGTCGGATCGCGAAGCTGCGCCGAACCGGAAGCTACCGCGGGCGATCGTCGCGGCGATCGACAGACATCTGCGGTCGGACCAACTCCGGTCGCGCGGCGCGACGGACAGACGATGGGTAGGAAAGGAAGCGCCGCCCATCCGGGCGGCTTCATCGCGACGCGCTTCGCACGGAAGGCATCTGGCGGAGAGGGAGGGATTCGAACCCTCGGTACCCGTTAAGGCACGCCGCATTTCGAGTGCGGTACAATCGACCACTCTGCCACCTCTCCGCAGAGGTTTCTCGCTCCATGCCGCAGGTCAGCGCGGCACGGTGGTCAGCGAGGGAGGCCGGTTAGCCCAAGGATTCGAGACTTGCAAGCGCCTCCTTGCTGCAATCGCACATCGGACCTAGATTATTTCGCATGAAGGCCCCGTCCTCCCCCTCGCTCGACCTCGGCACGCCGTTGCCGCCGGTCGCCCATGCCCGTTTTTCGATCGGCGACGTCGTGCGCCACCGTCTGTTCGACTTTCGCGGGGTCGTTTTCGATATCGACCCGATCTTCGCCAACAGCGAGGAATGGTACCAGTCGATCCCCGCCGAAGCGCGCCCGCGCAAGGACCAGCCCTTCTACCACCTGCTCGCCGAAAACGCCGAGGCGAGCTATGTCGCCTATGTCAGCCAGCAGAATCTGATCGCCGACGACAGCGAGGAGCCGGTCGATCATCCGGCGATCACCGGGTTGTTCGACGACTATGCCGATGGCCGCTACCGGTTGCGCCGCGAGCATCGCCACTGACCGGCAATCAGTAGATGTCGCGGCGATAGCGTCCTTCTTCCAGCATCGCCTCGACCATCGTTTCGCCGAGGATCGTCGCCAGCGCGGTATGGACCGCCGGGGCCATGCCCTGCACGCTGCCGCAGACATAGATCGCCGCTCCGGTCGCGACCGCCGCGGCGATCGCCGGCGCGTTTGCCGCGACTGCGTCCTGGACATAACGAGGGCCGCCCGGATCGCGGGACCAGGTCGCGATCGACCGCGTCAATACGCCCCGGTCGACCAGCGCCTGCCGTTCGACCGCGTGGAAATCGTCGTGCGCGGCCTGCCGCTCGCCCCAATAGAGCGACACCGGCCCGCCACCCTGTATCGCACGATGCCGCACATGGGCGAGCAGCCCGGCCAGCCCGGTGCCGTTGCCGATCAACACCAGCGGGGTCGCCGCGTCGCGTGGCGGATGGAAGGCCGGGTTCGCCCGAACCCGTGCCGCGATCGTCCCGCCCAGCGTGGCGCCGTGGCACAGCCACCCCGATCCCAGACCGTCAAAGCCATCGGTCGCGGGACAGCGCCGTACGATCAATTCGACCCGGCCCGATCCCGCGATCGATGCGATCGAATATTCGCGGTGCCCGATCGGCTTGAGCGTCGCGACATCGGCATCCGCCGCCTCGGGGAGAATGCGCGTCATCAGCAACACCCGCATCTCCGGCGTATCCGCGATCCCCGCTGCGCTCACAAAGGCATCGACCCTGCGGGCATCCTGTTGCGGGACGATCTCGACGATATCGCCCGGCATCCAGTCGACCGTCGCGCCGACCGGTTCGAGCGCGATATGCCATGCTTCCCCGCCGCTGCTGCCCGGGTTGAGCAGTCGCCGTTCGACCAGCCGCCATTGCCCCATCGCCGCCGGTGCCCAGTCGGGCTGATCGGTCCGCGCGCCCAGACCCGCCAGCTGCCGTTGCCAATGGCGCTGCGCATCGGCATCCTCGCCATCGGCCTCGACCGCATCGAACAGCCGGGTCGCGCCGCTGTCGTGCAGCCAGCGATCGACCCGGTGGCCGAACGCGCAAAACTCGGCATATTCGCGGTCGCCCAGTGCCATTACGGCGTATTCGAGGTGCGACAGATCGGGGGCAGCGCGATCGAGCACACGCGCGAAACCGCGTGCAGTGTCCGGCGGTTCGCCTTCGCCATAGGTGCTGGCGATCACGAACAGTCGCTTCACCCGTGCCAGCGCCGCATCGTCGAGCGCGGCGATCGGCAGCGCGGCGGCGGCGGGCAGGGCCTCGGCGGTCAACCGGGCGAGCCGTTCGGCCGATCCGGTCTGGCTGGCATAGGCGACGAGGGTCGTCGCCTCCGCGACCGGCCGGTCGGACGTATCGCCGACGACCGCCGCCAGCGCGGCCTTGCGCCGCCGTCGCGCGAAATAGAGCAGGAAGCCGGTGATGGTGAACAACGGCATCGACAGGCTCGCGAGCAGGATCGCGATACGCCCGGCGACCCCGAAATAGGCACCACGATGCAGTTCATAGACGCTGGTGACGATATCCTCGCCGACGGTCCGCATGGCGTAGGGCGTGGCCGACACCACTGCCCCGCTGGTCCCGTCGATGGTGAGTTCGTCGGTCACCCGGTCGTGCCGCGCACCGGGCAGTTTCGCGCGGAACTGCACCTGGTTGTCGCGGACGCTCGCGATGATGCGGTCGTACCGGCGGCCTTCGGTCGCGCGTTCGAACCCCCACCATGCCAGCGAGAGGTCCGCCTTCGCGCCCTTGACCGGCTTGTTCTCGGCGACCTGCGCGACCAGCATCGCCTTCACCCCGTCGCGATACCAGTCATAGGACCACCACAGCCCGGTCAGCCCGCTGATAAGGTAGAAGACCAGTACCCAGCCGCCGACGACGGCGTGGAGCGCGCGGTACAGGTTTCGCCCGGTCTTCCGCAGGTCGAGCACGAACCAGTTGCGCCAGTCGAGCGGGCGTTTCGGCCAGCGCAGATACAGGCCGGAAAGCGCGAAATAGATCAACGCGATCGCCGAGAAACCGGTAATCTGCCGACCGATACCGTCGCCGTCGTCGGGCAGCGCCAGCCAACGGTGCAGGTCCTCCATCATCTCGAACACGGCGCTTCCCTTGAGCGTGCCCGTCAGTCGCCCGGTCGCGGGGTCGATCCGTTCGACATGTCGTTCCTTCGATCCGGGCAGCGTATAGCCGACCAGCGTCGGCTCGCTGGAATCGGGGGGCACGGTCAGCCGCGTGATCGTCGCCCCCGGCTTCTGCGCCGCAAACCGCTCCGCCAGCACCGGCCCCGACAGCCGCGTACCAGCGGCAACCGGCCGATCCCGGTTCAGCGCGGCAAGGATTTCCGGCTCGAAGCTGAGCGACGCGCCGGTCACGCCCATCACCGCCAGCACCAGCCCGGCGGTGATCCCGAGGAACCAGTGAAGCTGGAACAATACGGTGCGGATCATCGATGGTTCGCTCATCTGCGCTTGCTATTGATAATTGATCGCGATAGCGGCCGCGCAAGATGAGGTCAATTGTTGCGCGGGGGAAATGATGATGGTGTCGGAAACGCGGCGTTCGCGCTGGATGATCGGGGCGGCGCTCGCACTGGTGCCGCAGCCGGTGATCGCACAGGAAGCGGGACCGGAAGCGGCCACGACCGCCGCGAGACCGGTCGACGACGAGATCGTCATCACCGCCGCCCGCACCATCCTGCCGCCCAATGCGTTGCCGCTGACCATCGACCTGATCGACAAGCAGGCGCTCGACCAGCAGATCGCGCTGTCGGGCAGCATCACCGATGCCGTCGCCACGCTGACGCCCAGCTTTTCGCCGACACGCGGCAAATTATCGGGCGCGGGGGAGACGCTGCGCGGCCGCTCGCCGCTCTATGCGATCAACGGCATTCCGCAGACGACGCCGCTGCGCGACGGCAGCCGCGACGGCTTCACCATCGACGGCTTCTTCATCGATCGCGTCGAACTGATCTATGGATCGAATGCGTTGCAGGGTGTCGGCGGCACCGGTGGCATCGTCAATCAGGTGACGGTCGGCGCACCGCGCGAAGAGGGCGTCACCGGCCGGGCGCTGGTGCAGGCCACGACCGCCGACGACTTCGACAAGGACGGCTTTGGCGGCAAGGCGGCGGGGCTGGTCCAGTATAAGGCCGGGCGGTTTGACGCGACATTCGGGGCCAGTTACGAACGGCGCGGCGCATTCTACGACGCGCGCGACCGGCGGATCGGCGTCAACCTGACGCAGGGCGAAACGCAGGATTCGCGCGCGACCGATATTTTCGCGCGGCTGGGGCTCGCGGTCGGCGCGACCGGGCGGCTCGACCTGATCGCCAATCGTTACGAACTGAACGGCGACGGTGATTATGTCGCGATCGCCGGCAACCGTCGTACCGGCCTGCCGACCAGTGCGGTGCGCGGGTCGCCGCCGGGCAAGCCGGCCGCCAACCGGGCCGAGGCATTGTCGCTGTCCTACACCGACAGCGACCTGTTCGGCGGCAATCTCGTCACCCAGTTCTTCTTCAACCGCACGCACGACACCTTTGGCGGGGAAGTGACCTTCACCCCGACCTTTCAGGACCCGGTACTGGCGCCGGTCGGCACGTTGTTCGACCAGTCGGAAAACCGCTCGCGCAAATTGGGGGCGAAGCTGAGCTACGAGCGCGCCGTGCCGGGGTTCGACGCGCTGGTAGCGACGATCGGCTTCGACGCGCTGATCGACCGGACCGAGCAGCGGTTGATCGCGACGAACCGCATCTGGGTTCCGCCCGCCGACTTTCGCAGCCTTGCCCCCTTTGCTCAGGCCAATCTGAAGCTGTTCGACGGGGTCGTCCGTCTGGCCGGCGGGGCGCGCTGGGAAAATGTGCGGGTCCGCATCGACGATTTCCGCACGCTTGCGTCGAACACCTATGATGGGCGCAACGTCGCGACCTATGGCGGGGTCGCGGTGACCGGCGGCAGCCCGAAATTCAGCGACCTGCTGTTCAACGGCGGCGCGATCTTCGAACCCTTCACCGGCGTTCGCGCCTATGCCAGCTATGCACAGGGCTTCACCATGGCCGATATCGGCCGCATCACCCGCGCCATCGCCACGCCGAACGTCCGGCTGGACAATTTCCTCGATATCCAGCCGGTCGTGTCGAACAATCGCGAAGTCGGCGTCGAGGTGAAGCGCGGGCCGCTCGATGCCAGCACCACCTATTTCTGGTCGTTGAGCGATCGCGGCCAGTTGCTGATCGCGCAGGGCAACGGCATTTTCGAGGTCCAGCGCCAGCGCGTCGAGATCGAGGGGCTGGAGGTTAGCCTCGCCGTACAGACCCCGCTACCGGGGCTGCGCGTCTCGACCGGCTATGCGCATATCCTCGGCCGCTATGACAGCGACCGCGCACCCGGCGACGGCGTGGTCGACACCGATCTCGACGGCACCAACATCTCGCCCGATCGGCTGAACCTTGCCGCAGATGTCGCGCACGGTCCGCTCACCGCGCGCGTCCAGACGCAATTCTATCTGTCGCGTACGTTCCGGGGAAAGGCGAACCCAAACCCCGATAATAATTTCAGCGGCTATGACGTCACCGACGCGCAGATCCGGTATCAGACCAGGTTCGGCGGCGTGTCGCTGAGCGCCCAGAACATCTTCGATCGCTTCTATATCGATTATAACAGCGATACCCGGCTTCCCACCGACAACTTCGCCGTCTTCGCAGGGCGCGGTCGGACGTTCACGCTGGGCTGGGACGTGCGTTTCTGAACTGGACAGACGGGCAGGGCAGGGGCTACCCGCCGCCCATGCCTGTCACTGCAACGATCATGAATTCGACCACCGGCCAGCCGATCCAGAAGATGACCTTCGGCCGCATGCCCAAGCCATGGGCGTCGTTCAATCTCGAAACCGGCGAACTGGTCACCGCCGACCGCGTCGATGTCGGCAAGCCCGCGCCGGGCAAGGTCGTGGTGCCGGTATCGGTCTGGGTCACGCCAAAAAAATAACCCCTCCCGGCATCGCCGGAAGGGGTCGGTCGCTTATCCGCAGACTTCGCGGCCGTTGCGGATCACGTACCGGCAGGGGCCGCGATACTGGACCCCCATCGCGGCGGCTTCGCGCGATCCGCCATGGATGATCCGTTCGCCGCGATATCCCGAACGATCGCGGCGACCATCCCCGCGACGATCGTCCCATCGGCCGCGGTCGTTCCATGCGCGGCGATCGTCCCGACCGCGCCGGTCGTTCCAGCCACGACGATTGTCCCACTGACGGCGGTCGTCCCATCGGCGGCGATCCTGATCGCGCGCGCGTGGACCATCGTCATAGCGCTGCGCATGGTGGCGCGGGTGCGCGTCGGCCATGGCGGGCACAGCGGTCAGCCCGGCCAATGTTAGGCCGACCCCGGCAAAGATCTGCATCAACTTCATATCGGTTCCTCTCTGTTCCGGTTCTGCGCCGGGTCAGGTGAACCGGCGCTGGACGGTGTCGACAGGAAAGCGAAAGCCGATGCGGGCGGCGGGGTTCCCGAATCGTCAGTAGGTCGGTGTCCACATCTGGGCCGCGATCGCATCGCGATCGGTTGCCGCACCCTTGGCCGCGACGCCATCGCGGACCGCCTGCTCGGCCACGACCACGGCGATGTCGAGCGCCACGTCGCGAAGCCGCTCGATCGGCGGCAGCAACGTGTCCTCACCCCCCATCGCACCCAGCGCTCGTGCGGCGGCCATGAACATCGTGTCGGTGATCTTCGTCGCGCCCGCGGCGATCGCGCCCAGCCCGACGCCCGGAAAGATATAGACGTTGTTGACCTGGGTGACGCCAGCCACCCCGAACGGGCTGCCGGTGCCGATCAGCGCGCGACCGGCACTCCAGCGATGCAGGTCGTCGGGATGCGCCTCCGCCCGCGACACCGGGTTGGACAGCGGAAAGATCACCGGCTGTTCGACCGCTTGCGCCATGGTGCGGATCACCGCTTCGTTGAACGCCCCATGCTGGCCCGATGCGCCGATCAGCACGGTCGGATGGACGTTGGCGACGGTGTCGAACAGGTCGATCGCGCCGTGGGTCGTCCGTGTCCATGCCGCGACGTCGTCGGGATCGCGGGCCAGTTCGCGCTGTGCCGGCGACAGATCGTCCATGTCGGACAGGATCAACCCGTAGCGATCGACCGCCCAGATGCGTTGCCGCGCCTGTGATTCGTCCAGCCCCTCTACCTGCAGCGCCTGCAACAGCATGTCGGCGATGCCGCATCCGGCCGCCCCCGCCCCGAACAGCAGGATGCGCTGCTCGGTCAGCGGCGTGCCGGTTCGCTCGATCGCCGACAGCAGCGTGCCGACGGCGGTGGCGGCGGTCCCTTGGATATCGTCGTTGAAGCTCAACAGCCGGTCCCGATACCGCTCCAGCAGCTTGTAGGCGTTGTGCCCGGCGAAATCCTCCCATTGCAGCAGCACGCCGGGGAAGCGCTCGGCGACCGCGCTCACGAAATCCTCGACGAACGCGTCATATTCGGCCCCGCGAATGCGCGGATTGCGCCAGCCGACATACAGCGGATCGTCGCGCCGTTCGGCATTGTCGGTGCCCACGTCGAGCAGGATCGGCAGCACTTCCGCCGGATGGATGCCGGCACAGGCGGTGTAGAGCGCCAGCTTCCCGATCGGGATGCCCATGCCGCCCGCGCCCTGATCGCCGAGCCCCAAGATGCGTTCGCCATCGCTCACCACGATCACCTTTACCCGATCGAGCGCGGGGTCGGCGAGGATGTCGGCGATGCGGTGCCGGTTCGGCCATGACAGGAACAGCCCGCGCGGTCGCCGCCAGATCTCGCTGAACCGCTCGCATCCCTCGCCGACGGTCGGGGTATAGACCAGCGGCAGCATCGCGGGCAGGTCGCGCTGGACCAGCGCGTGGAACAGGATCTCGTTCGAATCCTGCAATTCGCGCAGGAAGGAATAGCGATGAAAGTCGTCCGGCATCCCGGCCAGCGCCTTGCGCCGCCGCTCGATCTGGCTGTCGAGCGTGCCGACATGCGGGGGCAGCAGCCCGTGCAGCCCAAACTGCTCGCGCTCGGCCTCGGTAAAGGCGGTACCCTTGTTGGTCAGCGGATCGGCAAGCAGCGCGCGCGCTGCGGCATGAACGGCGGGGGACATCGGCAGGCCCTTCGGATCGGAATACAAAAACGCCCCGGCGCAATCCGCCGGGGCGCGAGGTTGCTCCAGGGAACTAGAAGCGGAAGCTGACCCAGCCGGCCACGAAGTCGGAACTCTTGTAATTTGCATCGGTCAGCGCCGGGCCGGCGATCAGATGCTCGTAGCGCGCCGTCAGGCTGACCCTCGGGCTGACCGTATAGATTGCCTGAAACCGGATCGTGTCGGCGATCTTGCGCGAATTGCCCAGCTGCGTGCCGGCAAATGCCTGTCCGTTGGCGCGGTACACCGCGTCGTTCAGGCTGTCGCGCCACGACAGCTGATACTCGCCGGCCAGCCGCAGTTTGGCGGTCGGCTGCAACTGCACGCTCGGCGCGAACGCGAACAGGTTGGTCGGCGTCGAATAGAGCTGATAGCTGTAGTAGATGTTGTTGCCGAACGGCGCGAGCGAGGTCTTCAACGTACCGTTGCCATAGGAACCGCCGCCGCTGGCGTAATCGAAGTGGAAGCCGACGCGCGGCGCGGTCTTCGATTTGCCGACCTTGTACATCTGCTGCATCAGGATCAACCACGCCGAAATCGAACGGTTGTTGAACTCGCCGCCCTGATAATTGACCGTCCAGTCGAGATTGACCGGGCCGGTGTCACCATAAAGATGCAGGCCGTAGAATTTGCGGACTTCCTCCGCGGTCCGCCCGCCCCAGACGGCAGCGCTGTTGCGCAGACGCCAGACGAACGGATCGAAATACAGGTTCGATCCGCCGAGGAACGTCTTGGGCAGCACGAACCCGGCGGTCGCGCCCGAGAAACGGCGATTGTCGTCGACGATGTCGTCGCGCGTGCCGCCGACGCCCAGCCGGGTCGTCTTGAAATCGAACACGTCGCCGCGGATCGTGTCGCCCTTCGCCCAGGCGCGCACGCCGTTATAGACGAAGAAGATCGTGTTGTTGTCGCGCGGCACCACCATCAGGTTCGGGCCGTCGGCAAACGTCTGCCGGCCATAGCGCACGCCGACGTCGACGTTGGCGACCGTCGCCTTCAGGTCGACGAAGCTCTGCTGCACCACCAGGTCGTTGTGCAACTGCCCGGCCTTCGCGCCCAGATTGCGGCCCGACATGCCGGCATGCGCCAGTTCGCCGTACACGCGGACATGGTCGCCCAGATGCAGGTCGGCACCGCCGACGACGCGAAAGATATCCTGACGCTGCGCTTCGCGGTCCCGCAAATTGGGATTGGTGGTCAGGTTGACGCGGGCCCGGAATTCGCCCGACAGCGTGAGATAGACGTCGTCGCCGGCGATCGGAATGTATTTCAGCTTGTCGAGGATGTCCTCGCGCTTCTTGGGATCGCGATACTTGCTCCAGTCCTCGGCCCAGCGCGACTGGTTGTAGCCCCCGGCGGTGATACCGTCGCCGACGCCGGTACTGGGATATTCCTGTGCGACCGGACGGGCGGTGCCCTTGTCCGCCACGGGGCCGGGGAAAACCGATGGCGAGTGCGCATTGCCGGTCGCGGCCTGCGCTTCGGTCGCGGGAGCGCCGGCGACGAATTCGGCGGCATGACCGATCGTCGGGATCGCCAGGGCGGCCGTGGTGCAGCAGAGCCGCAGGAACTTGTTCATCGAAACTCTCTCCGGTGCCTCGCGGGGCAGTAGCCGGGAACCGGTGCGGGATTCTTCACCCTGCACCGGCTCTCCCCTGATCAATCATTCGGCGGCGATGGCGCCTTCGGGCATCTGGTCGACGCGCACGCTGCGACCGGCCAGTGCCTCGTCGAACTGGTGCTTGTCGAGCTTGCCTTCCCACTTTGCGACGACAACGGTTGCTACTGCGTTACCGATGAAGTTGGTCAGGCTCCGGCATTCGCTCATGAAGCGATCGACGCCGAGGATCAGCGCCATGCCGGCGACCGGCACGGTCGGGACGATCGACAGGGTCGCGGCCAGCGTGATGAAGCCCGCGCCGGTGACGCCCGCCGCCCCCTTCGACGACAGCATCGCGACGCTGAGGAGCAGCAGCTGCTGGCCGAGCGTCAGGTCGACGTTGCACGCCTGGGCGATGAACAGTGCCGCCAGCGTCATGTAGATGTTGGTGCCGTCGAGGTTGAACGAATAGCCGGTCGGGACGACCAGACCGACGATCGACTTCGGAATGCCGGCGCGTTCCATCTTCTCGATGAGCGAGGGCAGGGCGCTTTCCGACGACGAGGTGCCGAGGACCAGCAGCAATTCGGCCTTCAGGTACGAGATCAGCTTGAAGATCGAGAAGCCGCAGAACTGCGCGACTGCTCCCAGCACGACCACGACGAACAGGAACGCGGTCAGGTAGAAAGTGCCGACGAGCGCGGCGAGGCTGAACAGCGTGCCGATGCCGTATTTGCCGATGGTGAACGCCATCGCGCCGAATGCGCCGAGCGGTGCGGCCTTCATGACGATCGCGACGACCTTGAAGAAGGCGATCGAGATTTCGTTCAGACCGTCGAGGACGCGCTCGCCCTTGTCGCCGATCATGGCGAGGCCGATGCCGAACAGGATCGCGACGAACAGCGTCTGCAGGATGTTGCCTTCGGTCAGCGCCGAAATGAACGTGTCCGGGATGATCCCCATCAGGAACCCGGTGATCGTCGAATCATGTGCCTTTTCGGCATATTCGGTGATCTTCGTCGTATCGAGCGTCGAAGGATCGATGTTCAGCCCGGCACCCGGCTGGACGACGTTGCCGACGATCAGGCCGACGATGAGCGCAAGGGTCGAGAAGAACAGGAAATAGGCGAACGCCTTGCCCGCAACACGGCCGACGCTGGCAAGGTCGCGCATCCCGGCGATGCCGGTGACGATCGTCAGGAAGATGACCGGCGCGATGATCATCTTGACCAGCTTGATGAACCCGTCGCCGATCGGCTTCAGCGCTTCGCCGGTGGCCGGATAGAAGTGGCCCAGCAGGACGCCGCACACGATGGCGACCAGCACCTGCACGTACAGATGCCGATACCACGGCTTCGCTGCCGGCGGGATCGGCGGGTGGGTGGAATGACCAGTGATTATCATGCGACGACCTTTCATCCTCTGATGCGCCCGGCCCTGATCTTCCCTGGCTATCGGCGCGACAGGAACGGTTTAACGGACTGCAAGCTGGGTTGTGCTATACGCAATCGCATCGAATAAAGGTCGATAATACAACTACATAAGATCTTATGGCGATTCCGATTGCGTCAAATTTCGCCAGGGAACTTCGCGGAAAGTGCAAATTGTTGCACAAATGCTTGCGTATTTGTAAAGCGTAGATCGATGCGAGGGGGACTGAGATCGACATGGCTGCGCTGGGTGTTCGCGGCGGTGCTGCTGAGCATCCTCGTGGCCGTGGCCGTCGGTCGTCTGGCCGAACGCCGGGCACGCGCCGATCTGGTCGCGTCGATGGAGGCCGATGCCCGATTACGTCAGGTCCTCCTGGCCAGCGAGATTGCCCGGTTTCGCCTGTTGCCGCTCGCGCTGGCGGACGATCGCGACGTCGTCGCCGCGGTGCGCGGAGCGGACGGCGCGGCCCGGGCGCTCGATCGCAAGCTCGCTGCCATGGCAAGGTCGACCGGGGCGTCGGTCATCTATGTCATCGGCCGGGGGAAATTTGCCATCGCCGCCAGCAACTGGGCCGATCCGCAAAGTTTCGTGGGCAAGGATTATACCTTCCGCCGCTATTACCACGACGCGATGCGGTACGGGGCAGGCACGCAGTTCGCGCTCGGGACCGTCAGCCATCGGCCCGGCCTGTACCTCAGCCGTCGCACCGCCGAGGGCGGCGTCGTCATCGTGAAACTCGAATTCGACCGGATCGAGCAGGAATGGCGCGCCGCCGGCGGCATCACCTTCGTGACCGATCGTGCCGGAGTCGTGCTGATCTCCAGTCGTCCGAGCTGGCGTTTCGCCGCGACCCGACCGATCGCACCGGCGATCGCGGCGGCGTTGCGCGCCGATAGCGGTGCCGGGGCGCTGCGCACGGCCCCGTTCGCCATGATCGGTGACGCGATCCGGCTGAACGGCGATCGGCGGCGGTTGCAGCATGTCGCGACCGACGCCGATACCGCGGGCTGGCGCGTCCATCTGGCCATGCCGCTGCAACCCGCCGTTGGTGGCGTAGTGCGCGGCAGCGCGATCGCGGCGGCCATCGCCACCCTCGCGCTGCTCGCGATCGCATGGGGCCTGCACGAACGATCGCGTCGGCGGGCGCTGCGAACCAGCGAACTGGAGGCCGCCGTTGCCGATCGCACGCGCCTGCTGCGCGGCGAGATGGAGGAACGCGCCGCCGCCGAAGCGCGCGCCGCCGATCTGCGCGAGGGGCTGCGACAGGCCAATCGCCTCGCCGCACTGGGACAGATCACTGCCAGCGTCGCTCACGAAACTGCCCAGCCGATCGCTGCGATTCGCAATTACGTCGCGGCGGCGCGCCAGTTGCTGGTGCGCGGCGATGCGCGTCAGGTCGACGACAATCTCGGCGCCATCGCCCGGCTGACCGACCGGATCGGTCTGGTCACCGCCGAACTGCGCGGGTTCGCGCGCAAGGGCAGCGGCACGATCGGTCCAGTCCCGCTCGCCGATGTCGTCGACGGCGCCCGGCTGATCCTGAAGGAACGTCTGTCGGAAGTGGCGTTCACCGTACCCGATATTCCCCCCGACCTGATGGTCGTCGCCGGTCGCGTGCGGCTGGAACAGGTGCTGGTCAATCTGTTGCAAAATGCGTTGGAGGCGCTCGGCGGGCGTCCCGATCCCGCCATCGCGATCGAGGTGCAGGTCGAACCGACGGTCGTCGCGCTCGTCGTCGCGGATAACGGACCGGGGATCGATCCGTCCGTCGCCGAACGCATGTTCACGCCGTTCGTCACCAGCCGTCCGACCGGCCTCGGACTGGGTCTGGTGATCGCGCAGGATATCATGACCGACCTCGGCGGCACGCTGCGGCTGATCCCGACCGCGCGCGGCGCGCGGTTCGAAGCGACCTTGCGGCGGGTGCCATGACCGATACCGGAACGAAACAGGGGCGGGTGGCCCTGGTCGAGGACGACGCCGATCTGCGCGCCTCGACCATGCAGTTACTGATGCTGGCGGGGTTCGACGTCGTCCCCTTCGTCGCCGCACCGCCTGCGCTGCTGGCGATCGATGCCGATTTCGACGGGATCGTCGTCACCGACGTGCGGATGCCGCAAATGTCGGGGATCGAGCTGTTCCGCATCCTGCGCGAACGCGATCCGACGCTGCCGATCGTGCTGGTTACCGGTCATGCCGATGTCGAAATGGCGGTCGATGCGCTGAAGGCGGGCGCGTGGGATTTCCTGTCCAAGCCGTTCGATCCCGACGCGCTGATCGCCGCCATCACCCGAGCGACTGCCGCCCGTTCGCTGGCGCTCGACAATCGCCGGTTGCGGGCGCAGGCGGCGGGCGGCGAACAGGTCGCGCTGATCGGTCGCTCCCCCGCGATCGTCCGGCTGCGCGAGATGATCCCGGTCTTGGCCGATACCGATATCGACCTGCTGATCGAGGGGGAGACCGGCACCGGCAAGGAATTGCTGGCGCGATCGATCCACCGGGCCGGCCGTCGTGCCCGCCATCGGTTCGTCGCTATCGCCTGCGCCGCGCTGCCCGGACAGGTGATCGAGGACGAATTGTTCGCGACGGTCGGCGACCGCGGCATCGTCGGTGCGCAGCGTGGCACGCTGTTCCTCGACGATATCGATCAGGCACCCCGCACCTTGCAGGGGCGGCTGACGCAGGTGATCGAGGATCGGGCGATCCGGGGTCCGCGCGACGCCGTGCCTGTCGATATCCGCGTCATCGCGACGGCGGCGGAGGAGGGGCAGCGTGCGGCCGACGCGATCGCCCCGGCGCTGCTGTACCGGCTGGCGGCGGTGCGACTGCGGATTCCGCCACTGCGCGAACGGCGCGAGGATGTGCCGCAATTGTTCGCGCATCTGGTCGACCTGTCGGCGGCACGGCTGCGGCGCGAGGTACCCGCGCTGACCCATGCCGCGCGCGACCTGCTCGCCCGGCACGACTGGCCGGGCAATGTCCGCGAACTCGCCCATTTCGCCGACCGGTTCGTGTTGGGGCTGGACGGCAGCAGCGGCGACGTGACCCCGAACGATGCCAGCCGCCCGCTGCCCGAACGCCTCGCTGCGTTCGAACGCGAGGCGATCCTCGCGGCGATCGCCGCGACCGGGGGGGAGATCGGCGCGGCGATCGACCGCCTCGGCATCCCGCGCAAGACCTTTTACTATAAGGTGCAGCGGCTCGGCATCGACCTGAAGACGGTGCGCGGCCAGCCCTGATCGTCAGCGCAGCGTTTCGGGTGCCAGTCCGTCGTCGGCGACATAGGCAAGCCCGGCCCGCGCCTGCAGTGCCGCCCGGTCGCGCATCGTGATCCGTCCGCGCGAACACCGGACCATATGCTCGCCCTCCAGGATGTGCAGGCAGTCGGTGACCGTCGCCCGGCGCAGGTTCAGCGTCGCCGCGATCGATGCATGGGTGACCGACATGGTATCGCCCGCGATCCGGTCGTCGATCATCAGCAGCAGGCGGGCGATGCGCCGTTCGGGCACGTCGCGCAATGCCGACGCCAGCGTCCGCGCCATCTGCATCGTGAAACACTGTGCGAAGGTAAGGATCCGCTTCAGCAGTTCGGGGTCGTCGTCGGCGGCATCGACCACGGCCGCCGCCGGAATCTCGATCGCGCTGCCCGACTGGATATGGACCCGTGCGGTGAACGGCGTCGGCTGGTCGCTGAACAGGCGCGACCACCCTACCACGCCGTCGCGCCCGATCATGCCGACATCTTGCGACGACCCGCCGGTCGATACCGATAACATCGCCGGCGCCCCTTCGGGAAACACAAGACGATCGATCGGCTCACCGGCGCGCGTCAACACGTCACCTGTATTCAATTCGATGCGGGTGGCTGCCATCGCTAGTCGTCGTCGCGTTTCCGGTCGCAACGACCCGATCAGCCGGTTGTCCGTCGTCGGCAGAAAATTGCCATTGTCGGGCGAAATGTCTGTTTGAACTGCGAACGCCATTGCACGACCTTTTGCCCGCAAGATTTTCTGCAATCCAGTCGTCGGCGTTCCCCGGTACGAAACCGTACGTCCGCGCCGGACTTGCATCTTTAATCCGCGACGTTTCGTTGCATGGAAATAACGATGCAGGGAGACGGTACCATGTCCGACCAAACGCTGTTGACGGAGGCGTTCGAAGCACGCGCCAAACGCCGGGAGGACCGGCGCGACTTCTTTCGGATGATCGGTGGTGCTGCGGCGGTCGGCGGTGCCGTGATCTTCGCATCGGAATCCAACGAAGCGATCGCGCAGACCGCGCCGAGCGATGCCGACGTGCTGAACTTCGCGCTCAATCTCGAATATCTCGAAGCGCAGTTTTATTACTTTGCGGCATTCGGCACCGGATTGCCCAGCTCGCTGCTGACCGGAACCGGTACCCAGGGTGCGGTGACCGGCGGGAAACAGGTGACGTTCACCGATCCTGTCGTCGCGCAATATGCCCGCGAAATCGCGGCCGATGAGCGCGCCCATGTCGAATTCCTGCGTGCAGGCCTCGGCACGTCGGCGGTCGCCCAGCCGGCGATCGATATCGGGTCGTCGGTCAACGGCGCGTTTTCCAGCGCGGCCCGCGCGGCCGGCCTGATCGGCGCGACCGACACCTTCGATCCCTATGCCAGCGACGAGAATTTTTTGCTCGGCGCGTATATCTTCGAGGACGTCGGGGTCACCGCCTACAAGGGGGCGGCACCGCTGCTTTCCAGCAAGACCTTCCTCGAAGCGGCCGCCGGCATTCTCGCGGTAGAGGCGTATCACGCGGCGATCGTCCGCACGACCCTGTATGCCAAGGGGATTCAGACCCCGGCGCTGATCGCGGCGACCGACGCGATCTCCAACGCGCGTGACAGCCTCGACGGCACGCTCGACATCGATCAGGGCCTGACCCCGCTGTCTACCAACCCCAGCGCCAGCAACATCGTCCCGCTCGACAGCAACGGCATCGCGTTCAGCCGTTCGACCGGGCAGGTGCTCAATATCGTCTATCTGAACCGGGCCCAGGTCAGCGGTGGTGGCTTCTTCCCCAACGGGGTGAACGGAACCATCCGCGCCAGCGCTGCGAACTGAGCCAGGGAGAGAGAATCATGACCAACGATCCAATCCTGCAGGTGCTCGAAGCCTGCGAACAACGCCGCAACGCCCGGCGCGATTTCATCCGGTACGCCGGCACCGCGGCGGTCGCGACCGCCGGCGCATCGCTACTCGCGGCATGCAGCGACAGCGGCGGCGGTCCGATCAACGGCGCCACTCCCACGCCGACGCCGACGGCCACCACCGGTGTGACCGATGCCGATGTGTTCAACTTCGCGCTGAACCTCGAATATCTGGAGGCGCAATTCTATGCATTCGCCGCCAATGGCAGCGGCCTTCCGAACAGCAGCCTGACCGGAACGGGCACGCAGGGTGCGGTCACCGGCGGGCGTCAGGTGACGTTCTCCGATCCGCTGGTCGCCCGGTACGCGCGCGAAATCGCGGCGGACGAACTGGCGCACGTCAACTTCCTGCGCGCGACGCTGGGATCGGCAGCGGTGGCGCAGCCGGCGATCGATATCGGCGTGACCGCGACCAGTGCCTTCTCGAACGCGGCCCGTGCCGCCGGACTGATCGGCACCGGCGCAGCGTTCGACGTATATGCCAATGACGAAAACTTCCTGCTCGGCGCGTACATCTTCGAAGATGTCGGCGTGACCGCGTACAAGGGGGCGGTCGGGTTCATCAGCAACAAGACCTTCCTCGAAGCCGCGGCCGGCATCCACGCTGCCGAGGCCTATCACGCCGGCCTGGTCCGCACCGTGCTGTATCGCAAGGGCGTGGCGACACCCGCGCTTCTTGACGCCGCCGACGCGATCTCGAACGCGCGCGACAGCCTCGACGGCAGCACCGATCTCGATCAGGGGATCCGTGCGACCGGCAGCGGATCGACCCTCGCGTCGAACATCGTTCCGACCGACAACAGCGGCATCGCGTTCAGCCGTACGCCGGGTCAGGTGTTGAACATCGTGTACCTGAACCGCACCGCCCAAACCGCCGGCGGCTTCTTCCCTAACGGGGTCAACGGCACGATCCGTCAGAGCGCCGCCAGCGGCACCTGACCGACCAAAACTCAACGGGCCGTTTCGAAAGGAACGGCCCGTTTTTTATTGTCCTGACGTGATTACCCGATCTAGGTGATCGACACGCTCAAGGCCCGACGCGAACCAGCCGGTCATAGGCAGCCTCGGCAGAGCCATAGGTATCTGCCGCCAGCGCCAGCAATTTGTCCCGTTCGCGCACAATCACCCGTCCGCGTACCGAGCGGATCGCGTGCTGTTCCTCCAACCGGTGCAGCGCGTCGGTGATGCTGCTCCGCCGTACGCCCAGCATGATGCGGAACTCCTCATGCGTCATCGCGATTTCGTCGCCGCGCACCCGGTCATGATAGAGCAGGATCCACCGGGCCAACCGCCGTTCGACCGGATGGCCCAGTGCCGACACCACCGTTCGCCCCATCTGGATCATGAAAACCTCGATGAAGCGCAACAGCGCCCGGCGCAGCGTCTCGCTCTGGTCCGCCGCCTCCGTCACCCGCTCGACCGGTATCCGCAGGGCGGTGCCCGGCTCGGCGCGCAGGATGGTCGCATAGGGGGAACGATCGTCGCCCAGAAGCACCGGCCAACCCAGATAGCCTTCGTTTCCGATCAGCCCGACCGCGTGCAACCGCTCGCCTTCGATCGCATCGAGCAGTGCGGCGATGCCGGCATCGAGGAAATACAGATGCTCGATCCGCCCGCCTGCCGGAATGATGACGTCGCCGACCGCGATCGACACCCGTTCGAGGTGCGGCGACAGCAATGCGAAGTCGGCATCGTTCAACTGGGCCAGAAACAGATTGGCGGACATCCGCCGGCCGGCGGGGCTGGTCGTTGCCCGGTTCGATACCCCGGCATGGTCGTGCTGCAAGCTCATCCTCGCTCCGTACAAAATCTTGCCAAGGGGATCTCAGTCCGTCGCGTACCAACGGTGGAGCGCCGTCCGGGTTGCCATATAATCGTTACGCGCACCCGGGCGTCGATCCGCATTGCCGTTTGCGCACGGGTTGCATAGACAGAGCGCGACCGTGCCCAGCATCCATGCCCTTGCCAATCCTCGTCGATTTCTGTCGATCGCACGACCGCTGACTCCGGTGCTGCTGTGGGGCGGGCTGGTCCTGTTCCTGTTCGGCTGCTGGGCCGGGCTGACGCAGACGCCGGCCGATTATCTGCAGGGGGAAAGCGTCCGCATCCTCTATGTACATGTTCCGGCGGCGTGGCTCGGCATGGGCGGCTGGTCGGGGCTGGCGATCGCCAGCATCGTCTATCTGGTGTGGCGGCATCCGCTGGCGGCGGTCGCGGCGCGGGCGATCGCGCTACCGGGTGCGGTCTTCGCCGGCATCTGTCTGGCGACCGGATCGATCTGGGGCCGGCCGACCTGGGGAACGTGGTGGCAATGGGACGGTCGGCTGACCTCGATGCTGCTGCTGTTCTTCGTCTATCTCGCCTATCTGGCACTGGCGCGGGCCGATGCCGATCGCGATGGCGACGGCCGCATTCCGGCGCTGTTCGGGATCGCCGGCACCGCGCTGCTGCCGGTCATCCGCTATTCGGTGCTATGGTGGTACACGCTGCATCAGGGGCCGAGCATCACGCTGACCAAATCGACGATCGATCCATCGATCCTGTGGCCGCTGGGTTTCACCGCCGGTGGTGCCAGCCTGTTGTTCGGCGGTATCGTGCTGATGCGGATGCGCGCCGATCTCGCCCGGATCAAGGCGGAGGCGCGGATGCGCCGCCGGGCCGCGATATGAACCATTGGCCCTTCATTCTCGCCGCCTATGGCCTGACGATCGGCGCGATCGTCGCACTGGTCGTGTTCGCATGGGTGGCGATGCGCCGCGCGGAGCGGGGATGACCCCCAAACGGCAACGCATGACGCTGGCATTGCTGGCGGTGATCGCGATCGTCGGCGCGGTGCTGCTGGCGATGTCGGCGCTCAGCGACGAAGCGGCCTTCTTCTACGCACCCGCCGATGCAGCCTCGGCCCCGGTCGATAAACCGGTGCGGCTGGGAGGGATGGTCGCGCCGGGATCGATCCGGCGCATGGCCGATGGCGTGACCATCGCCTTCACCGTAACCGATGGCAAGGCGACGGTGCCCGTCCGCTTTTCCGGCATCGCCCCCGATCTGTTCCGCGAGAATTCGGGCGTGGTCGCCGAAGGGCGGTTCCTGGCGGGCGGCGGCTTCGTCGCCGACAACCTGCTCGCCAAGCATGACGAACGCTACATGCCGCCGCAGGTCGCCGGAAAGATGCACAAGAGCGAGAGCATCGCCAAATGATCGCCGAAGCCGGTCTTGCCGCGCTATGGCTGGCGGCGGCGATGGCGCTGTTGCAGTTCGCGATGGCGGCGATCGCGCTGTCGTCTCGCGCGCAGGAACCGCCGCAGATCGTTCGTGACCTGCTGGCGGCGGTGCGGCCGGTGGCGGTGGCGCAGGGGGTGCTTGCGCTCGGCGCGTTCGCGGCGCTCACCGCGCTGTTCGCGCGCACCGATTTGTCGGTTCTGCTGGTCGCCGAAAACAGCCACAGCGCGAAGCCGATGCTGTACAAGGTCGCCGCGACATGGGGCAATCACGAAGGGTCGATGCTGCTATGGGTCACCGTGCTGGCGGTGGCGGGCGGCGGCATGGCCCTGTTCGAACGGCTGCTGGCCGCGCGCACCCATGTCGCGACGCTGGCGGCGCAGGCGGCGATCGCGGCCGGTTTCTACGCGTTCCTGCTGTTCGCCTCCAACCCCTTTGCCCGCCTGTCGCCGGTGCCGCTCGACGGCCTCGGTCTCAATCCGTTGTTGCAGGACCCTGGTCTCGCCTTCCATCCGCCGACGCTCTACCTCGGCTATGTCGGGCTGTCGGTGGCGTTTTCCTTCGCGGTCGGCGCGCTGGTCACGCGCGATGTAGGCCGCGATTTCGCGCGGGCGATGCGGCCATGGGTGCTGGGCGCGTGGATCTTCCTGACGATCGGGATCACGGCGGGCAGCTACTGGGCCTATTACGAGCTTGGCTGGGGCGGCTGGTGGTTCTGGGACCCGGTCGAAAACGCCTCGCTGATGCCATGGCTGGCGGCGACCGCGTTGCTGCATTCGGTGACGGTGCTGGCGACCCGCGACGGCTTGCGCGCCTGGACGATCATGTTGTCGGTCGTCGCCTTCTCGATGTCGATGGTCGGCACCTTTCTGGTCCGGTCGGGCATCCTGACCAGCGTCCATGCCTTTGCCGTCGACCCGACGCGCGGCAGTTTCATCCTCGCGCTGCTGATCCTGTATATCGGCGGCGCGCTGGCGCTGTTCGCCTTTCGCGTCGGCACGGTGCGGCAGGGGGCATTGTTCGAACCGGTCAGTCGCGAAGGCGGGCTGGTGCTGAACAACCTGCTGCTGTCGGTCATTCTCGGTATCGTCCTGATCGGTACGCTCTATCCGTTGCTCGCGGAGGCATTCGGCGTGCAATTGTCGGTCGGGCCGCCCTTCTTCAACCGCGCCGCCGGGCCGGTCGCGCTGCTGCTGGTCGCGGGGATGGCGGTCGGGCCGTTGCTGCGCTGGCGACGCGATCGGGGCGGGGCGGTCGCACGGCGGATCGCGATACCCGGCGCGGTGACGCTGATCGCGTTCGTCGCGCTGCTGTTCACCGGTGCCGGCTGGATGCCGATCCTCGGCCTGTCATTCGCCGCCGGTCTGGCGGTCGCCAGCGTACTGCCGCTGGTCGGGCGCAGTCCGTGGCGCACGCCACTGCCGATCTGGGGCATGGTCGTCGCGCATTTCGGCATCGCGGTCAGCCTGGCCGGCATGGCCAGCGACAGCGCCTTCACCGCCGAACGCCTCGTCGCCGCCGCGCCGGGCGAAGTGAACCGCATCGGGCCGTTCGGCATCCGCTTCGACGGGATCAAGCCGGTCGTCGGCGACAACTGGTCGGCGGTGCAGGGGCGGCTGATCGTTACCCGTGACGGCGGCGCGCCCTTCCTGTTGCGGCCCGAACAGCGCTTCTTCGCCAATCCCCCGACCGAAACCAGCGAGGCCGCGCTCGCGACCTTCTGGGACGGGCAGCTCTATGCCGTCCTCGGGCGCGACGATCATGGCGGGCGGCGGCAGTTGCGGCTGTGGTGGAAACCGTTCGTGACGCTGATCTGGGCGGGCGGCGGGCTGATCGCGCTCGGCGGGTTCGTGTCGCTGGTCGGGCGCGTCCGGCGGCGGAGGGCGCGGTGAATCGTCGGCTGCTCTGGCTGCCGCTGCTGGCCTTCGTCGCCATCGCCGCGCTGTTCGCGTGGATGTTGACGCGCGAGCCCGACCGGCAGGTCCGCTCGCGCCTGATCGGTCAGCCGCTGCCGGCCTTCACCCTCGCTCCGGCCGTTCCGGGCAAACCGGGTCTGACCACCGCCGCCTTCCGCACCGGTCAACCGCGCCTGCTCAACGTCTTTGGCAGCTGGTGCGTCCCCTGCGCCGCCGAAGCCCCGCAACTCGCCAAACTCGCCGCGGCCGGTGTGCCGATCGACGCGATCGCCATTCGCGATACGCCGGACAAGGTCGCCACCTTCCTGCGCGACTATGGCGATCCCTATGCCGCGATCGGCGACGACCGGAACAGTTCGGTGCAACTCGCGCTCGGATCGTCAGGCGTGCCCGAAACCTTCGTCATCGATCGCGAGGGTCGCATCGCCCATCAACATATCGGCGCGATCCGCGACGAAGATGTGCCGGTCCTGCTCGCCGCGCTGAAGGCG
Organism: Sphingomonas sp. Leaf67; assembly: GCF_001421965.1. Classification (GTDB taxonomy): domain Bacteria; phylum Pseudomonadota; class Alphaproteobacteria; order Sphingomonadales; family Sphingomonadaceae; genus Sphingomonas. Next base: position 100,398 of record NZ_LMLP01000001.1, on the reverse strand, counting down.
GCCCGGTGAAGCGCGCGCTCGCCCTGACCCTGCTGCTCGCCGGACCGGCATCGGCGCAATCGAACGTGCCGCCGCCCGCACTTGCCGACACGCAACTGCCCGACGCGATGCAGGAGCGATCGGCCAAGGCGCTGATGGAAACGCTGCGCTGTCTGGTCTGTCAGGGCCAGTCGATCGCCGACAGCGACGCCGACATAGCCGCCGACATGCGCGCGCTGGTTCGCCAGCGGATCGCGAGCGGCGAGCAGCCCGACCGCGTCCGCGACTGGCTGATCGAACGCTATGGCGACTATGTCAGCTATGATCCGCCGCTGTCGCCCGCGACCGGCCTGTTATGGGCGACGCCGTTGCTGCTGCTCGGCATCGGCGTGGGTTTGGCGCGGCGCAGCCTGAAGCGGGGACGGCGATGAACGGTTGGCTGATCCTTGCCGCACTGCTGATCGGCAGTTTCGCGCTGCTCGTCGTCGCGCGCGTTTCGCGCCCGCTATGGGGCTTCGTCGGTGCGGCGCTGATGCTGGGGGCCGCCGGCTATGCGTGGCAGGGGCAGCCCGAACTGCCCGGCGCTCCGCGAACGGCGCAGCGCGTTACCGAACCGGTCGATATCGCTGCCGATGATCTGCGCGACGCGATCTGGGGCCGGTTCACCTACGATTACGCCTATGCCGTCGCCGCCGATGGTCTCACCCGCGCCGGCGCGACGCAGGCGGCGGTGAATGCGGTGCTGGGCGGGCTGCAAGGCAATCCGCAGAGTGCACGCCTGTGGACCCGGCTCGGCACCGCAATCCTCGCCCATGACGGCGGTCGCGTGCTATCGCCTGCAGCCAAACTTGCCTTCGCGCAGGGCATCGCCAACGCGCCGGATCATCCGGGGCCGTATTTCTACTATGGAATGGCACTGATCCAGACCGGCGACCTGCCCGGTGCGAAGCGGGCATGGCTGGCGTCGCTGAAGCGGTCGCGGCCAAACGCCTCGTACCGGGTCGATCTGGCAACCCGGCTGGTGTTGCTCGACCGGCTGATGGCAATGCGGTCGGCGGAACCGGTTCAGTAATTTCTTACCGTTCGTCCTGAGTAGCCATTGAGCTTGTCGAAATGGCGTATCGAAGGACCTTGTTTGGCAAGTACTTCGATACGCCATTTCGACAAGCTCAGCCCCTACTCAGCACAAACGGTTCCGGGGGGCAGAAGGGGAATCAGTTCACCCCGCGCCCGGTCTTTTCCTGCAACGCATCTATCGCCTTCGACGCGTCCGCCTTGGTCAGCGTATCGTCGAACGGCTCGCCGGCTTCCTCGCTCAGTGTCTTCAAATACGACGCCTGCGCACCGGTCATCTTCTCGTCCCCGGTCGTCCAGTCGTCCGGGTCTTTCTCGGCGTTCGAAAAGGGTTCGCTCTTGGGATTGGCATGGTCGGTCATGGCAGTTCCTTTCGACGCCACCAACCGCCCCGTTCCCAATTCGTTCCGTCAGGTGACCGCGTTGCGCGCATGATAATGCGGCCGGTCCCAACTGCCGTCGCGCAGCAGGTCGGCCAGCACCGCCACCGCCCGCCACAGATCGGCAAACCCGATATAGAGCGGCGCGAAACCCAGCCGCAGCACGTCCGGCGCACGAAAGTCGCCGATGACCCCGCGATCGATCAGCGCCTGACAGATCGCATAGGCTTGGCGGTGCCGGAACGAGACATGGCTCCCCCGCGACCCGGCATCGCGCGGCGACACCAGCGCCATCTCCGGACACTGTGCCTCGACCAGCGCGATACACGCATCCCCCAGCGCCCGCCCCTTGGCGAACAGCGCCGCGCGATCGACGCCCTCGAACTGTGCAATTCCTTCCTCCAGCGCGGCGATGCCCAGGATCGGCGGCGTTCCGCACTGGAACCGGCCGATGTCCGCCGCCGGGGCATAGTCGTCGCCGAACTCGAACGGCGCGGCATGGCCGAACCAACCCGACAGCGGCGATCGCAACACCGCGTGATGCCGCTGCGCGACATACAGGAATGCCGGCGCACCCGGCCCACCGTTCAGATATTTATAGCCGCACCCGACCGCCAGATCGGCATTGCAGCCGTTCAGATCGATCGGGACCGCGCCCACGCTATGGCTCAGATCCCATAGCACCAGCGCCCCCTTCGCCTGCGCCGCCGCCGTGATCGCGCGCATGTCGAGCATCGCGCCGCTCTTGTAATGGACATGCGTCAACAGCACGACCGCGACATCGTCGTCGATCGCATCGACGATATCGGCCACCGCCACCGTCCTCACCCGCCCGTCGCCGACGCTCCACGCCGCCCCATCGGCCATATACAGGTCGGTCGGAAAATTGCCTGGCTCGGACAGGATCGTCCGCCTGCCGCCCTGCGCCTTCACCGCCGCCACCAGCAATTTGTAGAGATTGGCCGAGGTCGAATCGGCGACCACCACCTCATGGGGTTGCGCGCCGATGAATGGCGCGATCTTCGCGCCGACCCGCCGCCCCGCACCGACCCAGTCATGCGCGTTCCAGCTGCGGATCAGCCCGTTGCCCCACTCCTCGACCGCCACCGCCTGCAACCGTGCCGGGGTCGACCGGGGCAGCGCGCCCAGCGAATTGCCGTCGAGATAGATCACCCCTTCGGGCAACGCGAACCGATCGCGAAACCCGCCCAACGGATCGGCGGCATCCAGCGCCTCCGCTTCCGCCAGCGACCTCACAACGCCACCCGCACGGCCAGCAATTCGGGAAAGAACACCTCGTCGATCACCTTCGCCAGATAGGGGACGCCCGCCGTCCCGCCGGTGCCGCGTTTGAAGCCGATGATGCGTTCGATCGTCTTCAGATGCCCGAACCGCCACAGCTGGACGCGATATTCGAGGTCGACCAGCTTCTCGGCCAGTTCGTACAGATCCCACCACCGATCGGGATCGCGATACACCGCTTGCCACGCCGCCTCGACCACGGGCGATGCCATATAAGGTTGGGTGAAATCGCGCTCCAGCCGGTCCGCCGGAATATCGAATCCCCGCCGCGCCAGCATCCGCAGCGCCTCGTCATACAGGCTGGTCCGCGCCAATGCCTCGGTCAGCACCGCCTGCGCCGGCGCGTCGCCGTCATGCGCCGCCAGCATCCCCGCCTTCTTGGCGCCCAGCATATATTCGAGCAGCCGGTACTGGATCGACTGGAACCCCGAACTGCCGCCCAATTGCCCACGCATCGCCGAATAATCGGCAGGCGTGATCGTCGCCAGCACTTCCCAGCTCTGGATCAGCTGCTGTTGCACGCGGGCGACGCGCGCCATCATCTTGAACGCGATGCCCGGCCGGTCGGCGATCAGCGCCTGCCGCGCTGCCTCCAGCTCGTGCAGGCACAGCTTGATCCACAGCTCCGACGCCTGATGGATGACGATGAACAGCAACTCGTCATGGGTATCGGATAGCGGCGTCTGACACGTCAGCAACGTGTCGAGCCGCAGATAGCTGGTATAGGTCGGCCCACGCTCCGGCGGGGCGGGCCGATCCGCCTCGCGGCTTTCCATCAGTGCCCGGCGGGCGGTGGCCCGCCCATGTCACGGAAACTGTCGGGAAGGTCGCTGCGTGGATGCCCCGACGGCGTCGGCAGCGGTTCGATCACCGGCGATTCGGGCGTGTCGAACCCACCCTCCCACTTCGCGATGACGCTGGCGGCGATCGCATTGCCGACGACATTGGTCGCGGTGCGCCCCATGTCGAGGAAATGGTCGATGGCGAGGATCAGCAACAGTCCGGCTTCGGGGATATTGAACATGCCCAGCGTCGCGGCGATCACCACCAAGCTGGCGCGCGGCACCCCGGCAATCCCCTTCGACGTGATCATCAACACCAGCAGCATCAGGAACATCTGTCCCCAGCTGAGATCGATGCCATAGGCCTGCGCGATGAAGATCGACGCGAACGTCATGTACATCATCGACCCGTCGAGGTTGAACGAATAGCCGAGCGGCAGCACGAAGCTGGCGATGCGCGGCGGCACCCCGAACCGGTCGAGCGCCTCCAGCGTGCGCGGATAGGCCGCTTCCGACGATGCGGTCGAAAAGCCCAGCAGGATTGGGTCGCGCAGATAGCGCAGCAGCATCTTCACGCGCGGGCCGATGATCGCAAAGGCAATGCCGATCAGCACCGTCCACAGTGCGGCGAGGCCCAGATAGAAGCTGCCCATGAAATAGGCGAGGTCGCCGATGATTCCCGGCCCCCGCTCGGCCAGCGTTGCCGTCACCGCCGCGAACACCGCGAACGGGGCGAAGCGCATGACGTAATCGGTGACCTGCAACATCACCGCGACAAGGCCCTCCAGCGCGCGGACCAGCGGCTTGCCCTTGTCGCCGACGGCGGTCAGCGCGACGCCTATGAACAGCGAAAAGATGACGATCTGCAAAATCTCGTTGGTCGCCATCGCCTCGATACCCGAAGCGGGGAAGATATGGCCAACGAACTTCACGAAATCGAACGCCGGCTTGTCGACGCCGGACGCGGCGCTGACCGGCGGAACCGGCAGGCCCAGACCCACGCCCGGCTGCAACAGATTGACCAGCAACAGCCCGAGCATCAGCGAGATGAAGCTCGCCATCACGAACCAACCGAACGAGCGGAGGCCGACGCGACCCAGCGACGAACTGTCGCCCATATGCGCGATGCCGACGACCAGCGTCGAAAACACCAGCGGCGCGATGATCATCTTGATGAGCCGCAGGAACACGGTGGTCACGGCGGACAGGTAATAGGCGATATTCTTCAGCGTCGCGGTGCCGGCACCGCCGCCATCGTCCAGCGCGGCGTTCAGCGCCCAGCCGAGCACGAGGCCGCCCACCAGCGCGATAAGAATGAAAGTCGTAAGCCGCTTGGCCATGCGTCGTCCCTGATCGTTTGCGTGGGAAAGGACGGGAATGTTTCGTCCGGGTCAACCCCGTGCTTGTCTCACCTTGGCAAGTGGCGCGTGCCTGCGTATCGAACCGAAATGACCTCGACCAACGATGTTCGCCGCTCGTTCCTCGATTTTTTCGAGAAGGCGGGCCACGCCCGCGTAGCTTCCGCGCCGCTCGTTCCGCAGAACGACCCGACGCTGATGTTCGTCAACGCCGGCATGGTGCCGTTCAAGAACGTGTTCACCGGCCTCGAAACGCGGCCCTATGTGACGGCCACGTCGTCGCAGAAATGCGTGCGCGCCGGCGGCAAGCATAACGACCTCGACAATGTCGGCTATACCGCGCGGCACCACACCTTCTTCGAAATGCTCGGCAATTTCTCGTTCGGCGATTATTTCAAGGAACAGGCGATCCTGAACGCGTGGACGCTGCTGACCCGCGACTGGGGGCTTTCCCCGGACAAGCTGACCGCGACCGTCTATCACACCGACGACGAAGCGTTCGACCTGTGGAAGAAGATCGCCGGCCTGCCCGATCACCGGATCATCCGCATCCCGACCAAGGATAATTTCTGGGCGATGGGCGACAGCGGCCCGTGCGGACCGTGTTCGGAAATCTTCTACGATCACGGCGACCATATCCCCGGCGGTCCTCCCGGCAGCCCGGATGAGGACGGCGACCGCTTCGTCGAGATCTGGAACCTCGTGTTCATGCAGTTCGAGCAGGACGCGAACGAGATCGTCGGCGACCTGCCCAAGAAGTCGATCGACACCGGCATGGGGCTGGAGCGGATCGCGGCGGTGATGCAGGGCGTGTCGGACAATTACGACACCGACACCTTCAAGGCGCTGATCGCCGCATCCTGCGAACTGACCGGCACCCGGGCGGAAGGGGAGATGCAGGCCAGCCACCGCGTCATCGCCGACCATTTGCGCGCGTCGGGCTTCCTGATCGCCGACGGCGTGCTGCCTGCCGCCGACGGGCGCGGCTATGTCCTGCGCCGCATCATGCGCCGCGCGATGCGCCACGCGCATCTGCTGGGGGCCAAGGACCCGTTGATGCATCGGCTGGTCGGCTCGCTCGTGTCGGAAATGGGCGCGGCCTATCCCGAACTGGTCCGCGCGCAGCCGCTGATCGAAGCGACGCTGCAGCAGGAAGAAACCCAGTTCCGCCGTACCCTCGACAAGGGGCTGAAGCTCCTCGACGAAGCGACCGCCGGCATGGCCGATGGCGCGACGCTGGCCGGTGAGACCGCGTTCAAGCTCTACGACACGTTCGGTTTCCCCTATGACCTGACCGAGGATGCCCTGCGCGCGCAGGGCTATGCCGTCGACCGCGCCGGGTTCGATGCGGCGATGGCCGAACAGAAGCGCGCCGCCCGCGCCGCATGGAAGGGTTCGGGGGCCAAGGCATCCGACGAAATCTGGTTCGATGTCCTCGAAACCGCCGGTCCGACCGAATTCATCGGCTACTCGGTGGAGGCTGGCGAGGGACAGGTCGTCGCCATCGTGCGCGACGGGGCGCGCGTCGAATCGGCAGCGACCGGTGACGAGGTGCTGGTCCTGACCAACCAGACGCCCTTCTACGCCGAAAGCGGCGGTCAGGTCGGCGATGCCGGCACCATGGCGACCGATGCGGGGTTCAAGGCGACCGTCACCGACACCGCCAAACAATTGGGCAAGCTCCACGCCCATGTCGCGACGATCGAGGCGGGTACGCTCAAGGTCGGCGACAGCGTCGCGCTGACCATCGACCATGCCCGCCGCGCGCAGATCCGCGCCAACCACTCGGCGACGCACCTGCTGCACGAGGCGCTGCGCGAGCGGCTCGGCACCCACGTCGCGCAGAAGGGATCGATGGTCGCGCCCGAGCGGCTGCGCTTCGACTTCTCGCAACCCTCGCCGATCGCGGCGGATGCGCTCGCGCTGGTCGAGGCCGACGTCAACGCACAGGTGCGCGGCAATGGTGGCGTCACCACCCGACTAATGACCCCCGACGATGCGATAGCGATGGGCGCGATGGCGCTGTTCGGCGAGAAGTACGGCGACGAGGTCCGTGTCGTCTCGATGGGGCAGGACGCCGACGGCACCTATTCGATCGAACTGTGCGGCGGGACGCACGTCAATGCGCTGGGCGAGATCGGCCTGTTCAAGATCGTGTCTGAAGGCGCGGTGTCGTCGGGCGTCCGCCGGGTCGAGGGGCTGACCGGCGAAGCCGCGCGGCAATGGCTCGGCAGCCGCGACGCGAAGCTGCGCGAAGCCGCCGCCGCACTGAAGGCGACCCCCGACGAAGTGCCGGCGCGCGTCGCGCAGCTGGTCGAGGATCGCCGCCGGCTAGAGCGCGAACTGGCCGAAGCGAAGAAGGCGTTGGCCCTGTCGGGAGCAAGTGGGGGTGGCGGCGCGGGGGCGGCACCCGCCGGTCCCGAACAGGTCGGCGACATCGCGTTCCTGGGACAGGTCATCGACGGGTTGGAGGCGAAGGCGCTGCGCGGCACGATCGACGAAGCCCGCACCCGCGTGCCATCGGGCGTCGTGGCGCTGGTCGCGGTGAATGACGGTCGCGCCTCGGTCGGCGTCGGGGTGTCGAGCGATCTGGTCGGCCGGGTCAGCGCGGTCGATCTGGTGAAAGCAGCGGTCGCGGCACTGGGCGGGCAGGGCGGCGGTGGCCGTCCCGACATGGCGCAGGGCGGTGGCCCCGACGGGTCGAAGAGTGCCGAAGCGATCGACGCGATCAAGGCGCTGCTGGCGGGCTGACGCCAGCCACAAACGGTATCGTACCCCGGCGGAGGCCGGGGTCCAGTTAGGAAGGCCCCTGCGAGATGCGGCCAGCCTCACCCAACTGGACCCGACCTCCGCCGGGGTACTTCGTTCGTAAGGGTAAGGGCCGAGCCTCCCCAAAACGTATCCCCGCGCAGGCGGGGATCCAGAGCCAAGCAGCGCACCGCCCGTAACTCTGGACCCCCGCCTCCGCGGGGGTACGCTCCCTACCGGGAGGCGGCCGGACGCCTCAAATATAGGTCCGCAAAAACTCCGCCAGCGCACATACCGCCAGACTTTGCCCGTACGGCATCGAGGTCAGCGCAATATCCTTGTAGAATTGCTGCGTATCCCCCATCGCCGTCCCGAAGCTCACCTGCTTCAACTCGCCGGTCGCATCGATATTGGCCAGCACGCCGCGCACCGCCTTGATCCCGACCGCCTCATAGTGGCGCGGCAGATACCCCTTCCGGACCGCCTTCAGGATGCCATAGGCGAACCCCGCCGCCGCCGACGCTTCCAGATAGCTGGTCGGATCGACGATCAGCGTGTGCCACAACCCGCTCTCGTCCTGCGTCTCGGCCAGCGTCTTCACCTGCGCCGCCAGCGTATCGATCAGGAAGGTACGGAACGCATCGCCGACCGGCAGGTCGAGAATCTCGATGATCTCCGGAATCGCGATCGTGACCCAGCAATTGCCCCGCGCCCACAGCGCTTCGGCGAAATTGTGCCGCCCGTTAAAGTCCCAGCCGTGGAACCACAGCCCGGTCTTTTTATCGAACAGATATTTGATATGCACGAGGAACTGGCGCTTCGCCTCCTCGACATAGTGTGGCCGGCCCAGCAACAGCCCGATCTTGGCCAGCGGCAACACGCTCATCATCAGCGTGTCGTCCCACATCTCACCCGGGTTTTCGTCGTTATAGACGATGTGCTGGAACCCGCCCTCTTCGGTCTTGGGCAATCCGTCCGGGGCCATCAGCCATTCCGCCCACGTATCCAGATAGGGGATATAGCGCGGGTCCGGCTCATGCTCGTACAGATAGGCGAGTGTGATGAACGGCGCGACGGTGTTGATGTTCTTGGTCGGGGTGCCTTCGGCAAAGCGATCCTCGAACCATTGCTTGATGATCGCCAGCGCCGCCTTGTCGCCGGTCTGCTCGTAATAGCGCCACATGCCGAACAGGCCGACGCCATGCGTCCATTCCCACCCGGCCCAGCCCTTGGTGTCGATGATCCGCCCGTCGTCGAGGTGGAGCAGGAACTCGCCGGTCTCGTCCTTGATATTGACCAGATTGTCCATCAGCAGCGCGATGGCGTCGGTCACCTGTTGGCGGGGAATGTCGTGGGTCAGCGCGGCCATGATTGCTCCGGATGAAAGGTTGTTTCGTTGAAAATTCGGTGTGCTCCCGCGCAGGCGGGAGCCCAGGGCCACGAGCGTGCCGCCTGCGGCTCTGGACCCCCGCCTGCGCGGGGGTACGGAAAGGGGTGGGGGGTCACTTCGTCAGCACCGTCGGTGCATCGACCATCCGCACCGGCACCCCGCCGCGAACGTTGCGCATTGTCACCAGCCGCACCTGTTCCAGCGCGTTGCCCGGCGCCCCATCGCTGGTGACGGCAAGCGACAGCACGTTGCGCCCGCGATGGTTCAGCACCCCTTCGGGCACGACGAAGGTTCGCTGCGGCCCGACATGGGCGATGAACTGCCCCATATGCCAGCCATTGACGAACACCAGCACCCGGTAATCGACCGGGGACCGGGGAAGCGAGGCATCGCCGAACGACGCCCCGATGGTCGCGTCCTGCCCCTTCGGAACGTTCAGGTCGAAACGGGTCCGATACCAGCTGGTCCCCGCCGGCGCGGTGGTCGCCGGCAGCGACACCTTCGCCCAGCGCGCATCGTCGAACCCGGGCAGGTGCCATCCCATCCGCTCGCCATATTGCCCGCCATTGTTCGGAACGCCGCGCGCCGGATCGACGATATCCTCGCCGCCCTGCCGCCCCTGTATCTTCCACGCGACGGGAATTGCGAACGACCGGCCGGCCTGTTTCTCGACCGATGCCGAGACCAGCCCGCGCGCTTCCTTATGGAAATCGTCGGCGTCGAGGTCCCAGTTATGGCCGTTGTTCCGCAGCATCACCGACAGCACATGCTCGCCCGGCGTCCGTGCCGCATCGGGCAGGGCGATCGTCGACGTCCCCGTCGTGATCGGTCGCGGCAACCCGCCGGGCAGTTCGTCCTGCCCGATCAGCTTCCCGTCGAGGAAGACCTGCACCATTCCCGACCCGCCGGCCCCGTAATAGAGCCGCAGCCGCTCGGCATCCGCCGTCCCGGTAAAGCGCCCGCGATACCACACGTCGCCCTCATGAAAGCCATAGGCGTCCATCAGCATGTTGGGCTGCCCGTCGGGCCGCGCGGTGATGCTGGCATAGCCGCGATTGTCGATCGCCTGCCATTGACGGTCGTCGAAGCCCGGTTCCGCCTCGGGCGTGCCGGGTGCCATCCGCCAATCGGCCAGCACCGGCAGCGTCACCGCCACCGGACCGGGCAGGGCGCTACGGGCAACGACGCTCCCCGCACTCCCGACACCGGTCGCGACCCGCACGCCATTCCACGTCACCGACCGGGCGACCTTGGGTGCCCAGACCTCCAGCGGTGTCGCGTCCTTCGTGTCGCCGGTCAGCGCCAATGCCGACCCGCGCAGCGTCGCCGACCGCACCAGCGCCGGTCCGCGCACCAGCACGTCGCCAGACTTCCAGAACTTCGCGACCTCGGCCTCATCGCCGATCAGCAGCGTCATCGGCGGCCGTCCGCCCCCCGACACCTGCACCCGCGCCAAAGCGCCATGGGCATAATCGAGCCGCAAATCGCCCGTCGCCGCATCGAACGCCGACCGGACGTCGCCCGCTACGACGCGAACGGTCGGCGCGCTGCTATAGCGCAGCACCGTCGTGCCCGCCTCCTGCGCCCGCCCGTACAGCAAGATCACATCGCCGCCATCGATCCGCAGGTGCGACTGCAATTCCGACGTCGCATAGACCAGCCGTTGCCCGCCCAGATTGACGCCCGCGACCAGCCACTTCGCATCGAACCCGTTCAGCCGCATCTCCGGCAGCGCATAGCGCCCGTCGGGCAGGTCGGCGGTGATGGTGAAGCGGTCGTCGCTCAGTTTGTTCGACGGACTGTGCGTAACCAGCAAGAAGCGCGCATCGGTCTCGGGCGACTTGTTGTGATAGACCTGAATGTTCGGCGAAGAGATCGTTACCGGCCCCGCCGGCACCATCCCCGCCAGATCGGGCACCGCCGCGATCATGCCCGCCAGCGCCTTCAACTCCTCGGCCTTTTCGCGCACTTCGCGCGTCTCGCTGAACGCCGCGCCATAGTCATAGCTGGTGAAGACCACCGGTGCCGGCAACCAGCCCCAGCTCGTGCCGCCGAACCCCATATAGAAGCTCTGGATGGCGATGCCGTTGGCCAGATTGGTGCCATAGAACACCCGCTGGAACCGCTTTCCCCGCTGGCGGGCATTGCATTCATACCCGCCGTTCGATCCCCAATAATCGAACCAGCCGCCGCCGAACTCCGCCGCGAACCCCGGCGTGTTCGGGCTGGCCGAAGCGCCGCCGCGCGCCCCGCCGGGACCGTAAAAGCCCCAGTCGGGCGCCGCCGACCCGCGCGTCACCTTGCCACCGACGGTGCAGGTACCGCCGGGATAGCCGTCGAACGCATACAGGTCGGGCGAACCCTCGACCGTCTTCGCCACGTTCGACCCGCGCGGTACCCAATATCCGTTGCGGCCCTGATCGTTGTGGAACAGCGGCACGGTGATTCCGTCCGCCCGCGCCTTGGCGTACAGGTGATCCATATACCGCCCCTGTGCCGGGGTGGTCAGCGCCAGTTCGTTTTCGATCTGGTGCAGGATCACGGTGCCGCCCTTTTCTCCCTTCGGGCCGCCATTGATCTGGTGGCGGGCAATGATCGGGTTGATCTGCGACAGCCATTCGTCGGCGGCGGCAAGGTAATCGGGATCGTCGGTCCGCGCCCGCGCCCGCTGGTTCTGCAACCATCCGGGAAAGCCGCCGCGCGTCAGTTCGGCATTCACATACGGCCCGGCGCGGGTGATGACGTACAGCCCTTCCTCCGCCGCCATGGTCAGCAGCCGGTCGATATCGCGGATGCCGCTGAAGTCGTACTGCCCACGCTTCGGGCTGTGGAACCCCCAGTCGAAATAGAAGGCGACGGTGTTGAACCCGCTCGCCTTCATCTTCTGCAACACGTCGCGCCACAGATCGGGGGAGGGCAGGCGGAACGCATGAACCTCGGCCGACCAGATGGTGAGCCGCTTGCCATCGATCATCAGCGACCGCGCATCATACGACACGCGCCCGAATTTCTTGACCGGCGCGGCCAGATTGGCGGTGGGCTTCGCGGTTTGCGCCACCGCCGGCGTCAACATCGACGCGGCAACGCCACACAGGAGCAGGCTACGGAACATGCCGGTCATGCCATGTGGAACATGGGGGTGAGCGACCATTCGAGCGGGCGGTTGTCGGCCTGCGTGTCCATCAGCGGCGCCATCGACTCCCACCACCGCTGCATGACCGGATGCTGGGGCAGGGTATCGCGCCGGTTATCCTTGGCCAGTTCCAGCGTCGCGAACAGCGCGCCGGTCTCTTCGTCGAGGAAGATCCAGTAATCCGAAATCCCCGCCTCGCGCAGCAGCGCCGACAATTCGGGCCAGATCGCGTCGTGGCGCGCACGATACTCGGCGGCCATCCCCGGCTTCAACTGCATCCGAAACGCGTGGCGCGCCATCGGCCCCTCCTGTATGTTCACTATGTGAACGTTATATTCAAAATATAGAATGGCGGATGATTCGGGTCAATCGCTACGTGTCACCTTCGTCAACTTCGCCCCTTCGACATCCTCCAGCCCGATCGCCGCCCGTCCGTCGCCCGCCGTGGTCAGGTCGAGTCCCTCGACGCGCAGCCCCCGCACATGCCGGCACCACAGCCCCCATGTCGGCGTCGGCCCGAACATGCTCGGCTCGGGATAGGCGTCGGCCAGCTCCGGCGGCATCGCCACCGGCCGCCCCCCGCCCAGATAGGAAAGGCTGATATCGCGGAGGGTTACGTCTTCGATCCGGTGCCCCGGCAACCCCGCCAGCGTCGCCGCGAACCGGTGGTCGATCCCCGTCGCCCGCAGCCCTTCGACCGTCACCCCCCGGATCGCGCCGACCCCGGTCCCTGCCGGCCCCCGCCGCCGGTCGCCGATCCGCAGGAACAGCGGTGCGGTGGTGACCTCGGTCATGGTCAGGTCGCGGACCACCACGTCCTCGATCACCCCGCCATCGACCGTCTCCAGCGCCAGCCCCCTCGACCGCTCGAACCGGCATCGTTCGATCCGGATTCGCCGAAACCCGCCATTGCTCTCGGTGCCCAGCTTGATCCGCCCGGTCACCCGATCGCGGTCGGGCGCCAGCTGCTGCGTCCGCCCCCGCGTGCCGTCGATCAGCGTTCCCGGATCATAGCCCGACACTATGCAGTCGCGCACCGTCACGTCGCTGCACGCGATCGCCCGCCCCAGCGCAAAACTGCTCTTCAAAACAATGGCATCGTCGTTGGGCGTGTTGACCCGGCACCGCTCGACCAGCACGTCCTGCACGCCGTCGAGGTCGATCCCGTCACGATTGGTATCGATGGTCAGGTCGCGCAGCACCATGCCGCTGCAGCCGGTGGCAAGGATCGCGAAATGCCCGCCGCGCGCGATCGTCAGCCCCTCGATCCGCACGTCCTGCGCATCGACCAGCGCGATTGCCTTGTTGCCCAGCCCGTTCATCCGCGCCGCATCGGGTTCCAGCCGCGCAATCTCTTCCGCCGTCATCTGCCGCATCGACAGCGGCCGCTCACCCGCCTGCTTGCGCCAGCGCGCACCCGGCCCGTCGCGGGTCAGCCCTTCGCCATCGATCGTCCCCGGCCCGAGGATCGCGACGCGCTTCACGCCGTCGCCGACGATCAGGCTGTTGTGCCAATGGCTATGCCCGAAATCCTGATACAACTGCTCGCCGCGATCCTCGGGCAGTGCATAGCGCCCGGCGTCGCGATCGGGATCGGCCGCGACGATCACTGCGCCCCGCTCCAGCACCAGCGTCACGTCGCTGGCCAATCGCACCGTAAAGCACCGGTATCGCCCTGCCGGAACGACGACCGTCCCGCCACCCGCCGCCGCATCGATCGCGCGCTGCATCGCCGCCGTATCGAGCGTGCGTCCATCGCCCGTCGCCCCGAACGCCCGCACGTCGAACCGCCGCGCGGCGTGGGCGGGAAAGGGCAGGGCGAGCATCCCCAGCAACATGGCGCGCCGGTCGATCAATTGCCGTCCGGCCGCACGTCGCTGCGCGCGACACTCGGGACGATCGCCACCGCGTCGGGCAAGGGCGGTCGCGCCGGGTCGAACCGTGCCGATGTCACATGCGCCGCCATGCCGGGCAGGGTCCGGATGCCCTCCGCAACCGCCCGCGCCAGCAGCCACGCCCCATAATTATCATGGTGCGTCCGGTCCGCCCCGCCATCGTTGAACGCCTGCGGACTGACCGCCGGACCCAGCGCTTCGTAGATCGCGATGCTGGCTGCGTTCAGATCGATCACGGCCACCCCCTCTTCGGCACCGACCGCCCGGACCGCCGCCGGATAGTCGCCGAGCGACGGCTGTATCCGTCCCGCGGCATCGAAATTGCGTCGTTCGGGACTGGTGACCAGCACCGGTATCGCGCCACGCCGTCGGGCCTCGGCGATATAGGCCTTCAGATAGGCACGATAGGTCGTTCCCGCCTCGACATAGGTCTGCGGCCACTGCACCTTCTGATCGTTATGGCCGAACTGGATCAACAGCCAGTCGCCCTTGCCGATCGTCGCCAGCACCTTGTCGAGCCGCAACTCAATCAGGAACGATTTGAGCGTCTCACCGGATTCGGCATGATTGGCCACCGCCACTTGCCCATCGAGAAAGGCGGGCAGCATCTGCCCCCAACTTGCGGCCGGTTCGGATGGCTGATCGGTGACGGTCGAATCTCCGACAAGGTACAGCGTCGGCACCGCGGCTGGTTCGATCCGCACGGTATGGACGGCCACGTCACCCAGCAGTTCCAGCGTCAACCGATCGTCCCACGTCGGGCTGCCAGCCTCGCGCGGCTTCAGGCGTACCGTGGTACCGCCGGGCGCGTTGGCCGGCGGCGGCGTCAGCGCTGCCGTTCGCGTATTGACGACGAAGCTGCGTTCCAGCCGCTGCCCGGCGCGGGTTGGCACGCGGTCCAGCATCAACCGTCGCGCCTCCGCCTTGACCGTCGTCGTCGCTGCCCGTTTGTCGCCGATGGTCAGCGTAACCCGCCAATTCCCCTCCGGCACTGCTACCGAGAACCGCCGTCCGCCATCGGGTTCATACCCATAGCCGTCACGATAGGTCCGATCGCGCTCGACCCGGATCTCTGCGCCCCTTGGCGTGGCATCGTCGAGCCGGTAGGTCACGGGCACCGCCTGTCCGGCGAGCAGCATCGCCAACGCGGCGATCACTTCGGGGCGACCAACGGGTGCGGCGGCTGGTTATAGGCGGTGTTCTGCCACGCGATGCCCAACCGATAGATCGGATCGTGCATCAACGTCGCCCGCCGGATCGTGGTCGGGAAGGGGGTGGCGTAGATCCGCAGCTCGCGATTATCCTCGCTGCGCAGGATCACTTCCTCGCGCCAGTCGCCGAGAATATCCGCCGACAGCGCGGGCGTCGATTTCGTGCCGTTGTTCGACGTCGCCCCTTCGGCGATCATCAGCGGCACCTCGGTTCCCGCCTGCCAATCCCATTTCGTGATCCGGTTGCGATCGAGCAATTCGCGCAACGCATCGCCATCCCACCAGATCGCGAAATTGGCGACCTTCGGCTTCGCACCGGGGATGATCTGCCCCTTGGCGGTGTACAGGTGCGGCGTACTGGAATTCCAGTTCTCCTCACCCGGATAGCGCGGGTCGATATCGGCCGACAGCCCGCGTCCGGTGTCCTTGGTCGCGGGTGTTGTCCACAGGATTTCGCCGGTCCGCGCGTCGAGCATGGCCGATCCGATCCCGCCATTACGCGGCACCTCTTCATGCACGCCGAACTTCTCCAGCCCCGGTCGGGTCGGATCGAGATCGCCGACATGCATCGTGTCGCCATGCCCCAACCCTGCGCTCCACAGCCCCTTGCCATCGTCGTCGATCGCCATCGACCCATAGATGATCTCGTCGCGACCATCGCCGTCGACATCCGCGACGGATAGATTGTGGTTGCCCTGTCCACCGAACTTCGCGTTGCCGGGGGCGGCGCTGTCGAACAGCCAACGCTGCGTCAGCTTGCCGTCGCGCCAATCCCATGCGGCGACCGTTGATCTGGCGTAATAGCCACGCCCGAAAATGCCGCTGGGCCGCTTGCCGTCGAGATAGGCGACGCCTGCCAGAAACCGGTCGGACCGGTTGCCATAGCCATCACCCCATAGTGCCTGCAGCCCCGCAGGCGTGTCGCTGCCGCGGGGTGGGGCATAGGGCTGCGTCGCCAGCGCGCGTCCGGTCGTCCCCTCGAACACGGTCAGATATTCGGGCCCGGACAGGATGCGCCCCTGTACCCGCGCGACCTTCCGCCCGTCGGGCAGGGTCGTGGCACCGGTCCGGTCGGCTTGCGGTAGCTCGCCGTCCTTCGCCCGCCAGTCTGCGTTCGCGTCGCCGAGGACGCGGCCGGTACCGTCGATCGTGCCGTCACCGGTCTTGACCATGATCTCGGCCCGGCCATCGCCGTCGAAGTCGTACACCATGAACTGCGTATAATGCGCGCCCGATCGGATGTTGCGCCCAAGGTCGATCCGCCACAGCCGCTTGCCGTCCAGCGTATAGGCGTCGAGCAACGTTTCCCCGCTATAGCCGCCAAAGGCGTTGTCCCTGGAAATGGTCGGGTCCCATTTCAGAACAATCTCGTAGCGTCCGTCGCCATCCAGATCGCCGACGCTGGCGTCGTTCGCGGCATAGCCATAGCGTTCACCCGTCGGGGTCACCCGTTCGCCCGGCGTGTCGAGCGGGATCGACCAATAGCCCTTGGCCCATACCGCCGCGGTCGCCGGCGGTTCACGCCCGCCGATCGATTCGAGACGATAGCGGGCAGCGGGAGTCCCGCTGCGGTCGTGCACGCTCGAAGCGCCGGTTACACGGGCCGCGATCACCTTGCCGTCCCGCAGCAATCGGAACGCTGCACCCGGCCGATCGGTGGCAAGCAGTCGCCACGACACGTGATTGCCGCCGCCCGTCGCCGGGACCGCGACCAGTCCTCTGTCGAGTCGTTCGTATTGCCGCGAGGGTGTTGCGGCCGTCGCCGGCGACACGGCGACGGCGCCCGACGCCACCTGCACCGCCAGCATGACCAAGATCGATCCGCGCATAACCCACTCTCCCGCTACCCATATTGTCTCACCATATGGACACAAATATCATATTGCGAAGATTCTGCTTTGCAACCCGTCCATTCGACGGTACGCAATGTCGAGCAAAGCGAATTTAATCGGCGACGGGGAACACCAACGCGCCGTGCCAGACATGAGGAGGGGTTTGCATGACGTCGTTCGCCAATATCCGTGGAATGCAGCTTCGCGGTGCCGCTTCCGGGCTTGCGCTGATCGTTGCACTGGGCAGCGTACCGGCACTGGCACAGGTCGCACCGAAAACGGGTAACACGACGACGACTGATGAGGTCCGCACCTCGCCGACCGATCCGCTCGACCAGGAAGCCGAAATTCTGGTCACCGGCACCCGCGCCTCGCTGCAGTCCGCCAACGCCCGCAAGAAGAACGCCGACACCGTCGTCGACTCGATCGTTGCGGAGGATATTGCCAGCTTCCCCGACAAGAACGTCGGTGAGGCGCTGGCCCGCATCACCGGTGTCCAGCTTCAGCGCGACTTCGGCGAAGGGTCGAAAGTCTCGATCCGCGGCGTCGAACCCGACCTGAACCGTATCGAGATCAACGGCGTCAGCCAGCAGGCACCCGACGGCAGCCGCAGCGGCGACTTCCGCGAACTGGCGGTTGAGCTGGTCAAGTCGATCGACGTGTATAAGGGCTATACCGTCGACCTGACCGAAGGCGGCATCGGCGGCACCGTGCGCGTCGAGACGCGCCGTCCGCTCGAACTCACCAAACCGTTGTTCAGCGTCAAGGGCGAGGCGCAGCGGCTGAACCTGACCGAGAAATGGCGTCCGCGCTTCAATCTGACGGCGGGCCGCTCGGACCTGTTCGACGGGCGGCTGGGCGTGCTGTTCAACGTCACGCACAGTGTCGTCGACACGCGCGGCGATTCGGTCGCCAACACCAACTGGCAGCGGTATTTCGACTTCGATCGCTCGACCGAAAAAACGGTCGCCAATCCCGCTTATGCCAATTTCGGCACCTATGAGAGCTGCGCGGGCACGACCGGCACGACGGCCGCGCTCGCGACCGCCAACCGCCTTGCCTGCGAAGACCAGTTCTTCGACTGGTCACCGGGTTCGGTGCGCTATCGCAATCAGGAGCGTACCGACGCGCGGACGTCGGTCGATTTTCAGGCGCAGGTCCAGCTGGCCGATAATTTCTCGGCGTGGGGCCAGGTCCAGCTGAACTATCGTAACCAGAATCTGCGCGACACCAACTATGGCCTGAACATGGGCGGTGGTCTGAGCGGTGCCGGCCTGTCCCTCAGCAACGGCGACTTCACCCGCTACAATCTCGATGCGGCGCTCGCCGCCAATGCCGCCGGGGGCACGTCGCGGGCGCGCCCGACCCAGTCGTTCGTCACGACCGAGGACCATATCCTGACAAGCTGGACCTCCGCGTTGAACGGCGTGACCCCGACCGGGTCGGGTGCGATCGCGAATTCGGCTGGGGCAAGCAACATCGTCGGCGTCCAGCGTCGCGATTTCAGCTTCGACAGCAACACGCGCTACCTCCAGACCGGGTTCAAATGGGACCTCGACCGGATGAAGATGATCTTCCTGGCCTCCCGGTCGGAAGGCAGCCAGGTCAACGAAACCAATCTGGTTTCGATCACGACCGGCGTGTCGGGGATCAGCTTCGATCGCCGGAACGACGCCGGGCTGCCGGTGGTGACGTTTCCCAGCAATTTCGATCCCGCCGACATCGGCTCCTACGGCGACAACACCCGCCGCGGTGCCAACGGCCAGTTGCTGGTTCAGTCCGGACCGTCGGTGCAGTATCGCCCGAGCCAGGCGGACTCGGCGGAGGACCAGCTGAAGCTCGACGTCGACTATGATCTCGACTGGGGCTTCCTCAAGAGCATCAAATTCGGCGGGCAGTATCGCAACCAGGATCTCGTGTCCTATGGCGCGGGCGGCGGGAGGCTGTTGTCGCCGGCCGTGACCGCGGTTCCGGCGGCGGGCATCGTCGGGCGTCCGGCAGTGTTCCAGTACAACAACAACGTGTCGCTCTCGACCGTGATCGGCTCGCCGCCGGCCACCGGCCCCGCGGCCGGCGTCACCTACTTCACCCCGGCGCAGTATCAGCAGTTCCTCGCGGCCAACAGCGGCCTTACCGGCGGCGCGCCGCTGTTCACCGGGATCAAGGGGATCGACGGAGCCCCGCCACGGTTGGCCCAGCCACTGTTCGATTTCGCCAACCTGTCGCGGTTCTACGACCTGTCGAACTTCAACCAGAGCCGGGTGCGTGAGGCCGATGGCCTGCCGCAGATTCCGGGTTACATTATCAGCGAAAAGATCGTGGCCGGGTATCTGCGCGCGAATTTTGGCACCGAGGTGTTCGGCATGAACCTGACCGGCAACGCCGGCATGCGCTACACCTACACCAAGGACGATTCGACCAGCAGCAACACGCGGCGCGAAAGCCGGGTGCGGCCGGGTACCGGCGTTCCCGGCATTCCGGCGGTGATCGAGGTCGTGACGGTCGCGGTGCAGGAAGTCACCCTGTCCAACGATTATCACGACTGGTTGCCCGCCGCGAACCTGTCGCTCGAAGTACGGCCCAACCTGTTCGTCCGCGCAACCTATGCCAAGAATCTCGCGCGGCCGCGGCCGAGCGATCTGTCGCCGGCGGTCAACTGCGTGATCGACCTCGCCGACACGATTGCGGGCGAAGACACCTGCTCGGCCGGCAATCCGGCGCTGAAGCCATATCGCGCCGATCAGTACGACCTGAACGCCGCATGGTATCCCAATGCCGACACCGTCGTCAGCGTCGGATATTATTACAAGGATATTAAAAGCTTCATTCTGCCTGCGTCGGTCATCGCCGGTGTCGACCTGTTCAACGACGGCGTGCTGTACACCGTGCGCCAGCCGAGGAACGGTTTCGGGGCGAAGCTCGACGGGTTCGAGTTCAGCGCATCGACGGTGTTCTCGTTCCTGCCGGCACCGCTCGACGGCTTCGGCGTCAACGGCAACTTCACCTTCAGCCGCGCGCTGAACAGCACGCTGACCAACCAGGCGACCGGGGAGGCTATCGACGACTTCCCAGGCCTGTCGAAGTTCACGTACAATGGCAGCATTTTCTACGACAAGGACTGGTTGAACGCGCGCGTCAGCTACAACAAGCGCACCGACTATCTGATCGCGGCGGTCGATGCGTCGAGCGCCAACAACCCGGTCTATCGTCGTGGCGAAACCTATGTCGACGCCAAGGTGCAGTTCCGCATCACCCCGCAGTACAGCATGTTCTTCGAGGCGCTGAATCTGACCAACGAACTGTCCCGGTCGTACATCGATGACGCCCGGCCGATCGAATATACCGACAGCGGTCGCCGTATCTTCATCGGTGCGCAGTTCAAGCTGTGATGCCATCGGCCGGCCGCGTCGTCGAACATCGCGGCCGGCCGGTACTATTCGCGTTGGCACTGGCGACCGCCGGTTGTGCCCATATTCACGATGGGCCGCCCGCATGGCGCACCGAAGCGGAATCGCCCTCGGCCCGTGTCCGGTTTCTACCCGGCGGCGTGATCGACATCGATACACCGCGCGGGCTGACCCTCTGGTATCCCCGACGTCTCGATGGTCCCGTGCGGATCACGTTCGATGCCATGCCGGTGTCGGCAGGCGGGCCGAACGATCAGGTGAGCGACCTCAACGCCTTCTGGATGGCGACCGATCCGGCGGCGATCGATCAGGCGGTCCTCGATCGACGCCGTAGTGGCCGGTTCGAGGACTATGATACGCTGACCACCTATTATGTCGGTATCGGCGGCAACCGGAATACGACCACGCGGATGCGCCGCTATACCGGACGCGCCGGCGACCGGCCGTTGCTGCCCGAACATGATCGCGCCGACCCGCCCGCCATGTTGCAGCCCAATCGCTGGACCCGGATCGCGCTGATTGCGGACGGGAACCGGATCGCGGTGGAACGCGACGGCCGCTCGCTCTTCGCGATGACCGACCCCAATCCCTATCGCAGCGGCTGGTTCGCGATCCGGACGACGCAAAGCCATTTGCGCATTCGCCGGTTGAAGATTTCCCGGCCCTGATCATCGGAGAGACGACCATGCCGATCACCCGCCGCGGCCTGTTGGGCGCGACCATGCTTGCGACCGGGCTGCGCAGCCTGCCGGCCATCGCCGCGCCTAGCGATCGGCGTCGACCGGTCGAAGCGCGCGCGGGTTGGGTAGAGGGAGCGGCACCGGCCGCGCATGTCGGCCAGACCTTCGGCATGGCATGGCCGCGCGGGCGGGTTTCGGCGCGGCAAGGATGGACGGTGCGTGACGACGCCGGGCGTCCGTTGCCCGCGCAGAGCTGGACTACGGCAAGCTGGCCCGATGGCAGCGTCAAATGGACGGCCCATGCCTTGCCCGCCGACGCCATGCCGGGCGCGGCCGTCGTCGTCGCCCCCGGCCGTGCGCCGCAACCTGCCTTGCCCGTCCGGGTCGAGGAACAGGTTGACACGATCGTCATCGCTACCGGCGACTATCGCTGGGAAATCGCCCGGAGGGGCGACGCACTGGTCCGCCGCGCGACCTGCGGTGACCGGACCGTGATGCGCGAAGCGGGACTGGTCGCGGAATTGCGGCAGGGATCGCCCGAAGGGCCGCGCCTGTCGCTGAAGGGACGCATCGACGACGTGCGCGTCGAGCAACGCGGGCCGGTCCGCGCGGTGGTGAAGGTCGAGGGGTATCACGTCGGTCCCGGTCAGCGTGTCCTGCCGTTCGTCGTGCGCCTCTACGCCTATGCCGGGTCGCAGGGGCTGCGGATCGTCCACAGCTTCGTCCATGACGTCGATCCGGCGGCGTTGTTCGTGTCGGGAATCGGCTTGACCGCGGCGGTGCCGATGGCCGCACCTCTGCACGACCGGCATGTCCGGATCGCGCTCGACGACGGGGCGATGTTTGTCGAGGCGGTGCGGCCGCTGACCGGGCTGCGGCGCGATCCGGGCGAGGCCACTCGCCTCGCGCAGATCGCCGGGCGGGCGACGCCGCCCGCAACGGCGATGGCGAAACCGGTCGGCGATCTGCTCGAGCGGATTCCGGCATGGAGCGACGTGTCGCTGGCGCAATTCTCGGGACAGGGCTTTACGCTGCACAAGCGCACTGGCCCCGATCAAGCTTGGATCGATGCGGGGGAGGGCGGCCGGGCACCCGGATTCGCCTATGTCGGTTCGCCGCAGGGCGGTGCCGCGATCGGTGCGCGCTGGTTTTGGCAACGGCATCCGGCCGAGATCGCGATAACGAACGCTGCGGCCGACAGCGCCGACCTGACGATGTGGCTCTGGTCGCCGCGCGCCGGGGCGATGGATCTGCGGCCCTATCGCGGCGTGATGGGAATGGATAATTTCGATGCCCAGAACGAAGGCTTGGCGGTAACCTACGAAGATTACGAGCCGGGCTGGGACAGCGCCACCGGGATCGCGCGCACCAGCGAATTGATGCTGTGGGCGTTCGAAGCGACTCCGCCGACTGAGCGATTGAAGGTGCTGGCATCGGTTGTCGCCGATCCCCCGCAACTGGTTGCCGATCCCGCCGGGCTGCACGCGGCGAAGGTCTTCGGCCATTGGAGCCTCCCCGATCGCTCGACGCCCAACCGTACCGTCATCGAGGATCAGCTGACCAATCTCGTCGATTTCTACGCGAGCGAAGTCGATCGGCGGCATTGGTACGGTTTCTGGAACCACGGCGACGTCATGCACAGTTATGACGCCGACCGGCATCAATGGCGCTACGATATCGGCGGCTTTGCATGGGCGAACAGCGAATTGTCCCCGGACCTGTGGCTATGGATGCAGGCGCTACGCACCGGCGGCGGACAGGCGTACCGACTGGCGGAGGCAATGACGCGTCATACTGGCGAAGTCGACGTTTATCACCTGGGGCGTTTCCGCGGCATGGGAACGCGCCACGGCGTGCAACACTTCAGTGACAGTTCTAAACAACCGCGTATCAGCAACGCCGCCTACCGGCGGATCTTTTATTATCTGACGGCAGACGAACGGGTCGGCGACCTGATGCGTGACCTGCTGACGTCGGACCGGACGCTGGCCACGGTCGAGATCGGACGAAAGGTTCCAGGCAGCGAACGTCCGACATTGTCGGCGGGACTGATCGAGATGTCGTTCGGGACGGTGTGGTGCTCGCTTGCTGCTGCGTGGCTGACCGAATGGGAACGCACCGGTGATCGGCAATGGCGCGACCGGCTGATCGCAGGCATGGACAGCATCGGCCGTCTGAAAAATGGCTGGATCGCGGGAAGCGCACCGTATGATCTCGCCAGCGGGCGTTTCGTCGGACCCGGTGACAGGGTATCGATATCGCATCTGAATGCGGTCTTCGGGGCGGTCGAGATCAATGCGGAGCTGCTGCAACTGCTCGACGTGCCGCGCTACCGCCAGGCGTGGCTCGACTACTGCCGGTATTACAATGCCCCTCGCGCAGAGTTCGAAGCGCGGTTCGGACCGCGTGAGGGTTCGGAAAATCTCGCCGAAGCGCATTCGCGACTGACCGCCTTCGCCGCGTGGGCCGAGAGTGACGCGAGCCTCGCCACACGGGCGGCAACCGAATTTTTCGCGGGCAAGGCTGGCCTTGGCACACGGCCGGGCGATCCCCGACGCAAACTGTCCGGTGGCGTCGTCGAATGGCCGGGCGTCAGCACCAATGCCGCATCGCAATGGGGGCTCGCCGCGATCGAAAATCTGGCGTTGATACCGGCGGCGATCGATATCGGCAGCATACGTCCGTAGCGCGGAATTGGAGCGTGACGTCGTTCATCTGCCATGCAGGTGACCGCGCCCATCACCGAACGTTGCGCGGCTGTGGTGCGCGTGCTACCGGCCCGCGCTCAAACCATTGGGACGCGGTCTACATGACCAACTTCGTTGCCACTTCGGCGCGGTCCCCGCGCCCGTGATATTTTCCCGAGAGGCTTCCAGCGAAGCCACCGACCTTCCCGCCGAGGGACCGGGCCATCACGGCCCGTCGCAGTCGCTCGCCAAGCTGTCGCTCGGCGCGCTCGGCATTGTCTACGGCGATATCGGCACCTCGCCGCTCTATGCGATGAAGGAGACCTTTGTCGGTCACCACCGGTTGCCAGTCGATCAGGTCAATATCTTCGGCGTCGTCAGCCTGGTATTCTGGTCGCTGATGCTGATCGTGACGTTGAAATACGTCTTTATCATCATGCGTGCCGACAATAATGGTGAGGGTGGCAGCCTTGCGCTGCTTGCCCTCATCCAGCGCAAGACGGGCGGTGGTCGCTGGACGTCCAGCCTCGTCATTCTCGGCGTGCTGGCGACCGCGCTGTTCTTTGGCGACTGCATGATTACCCCGGCGGTGTCGGTGCTGTCGGCGGTGGAGGGCCTGGCGACCGTGAATGCCGGGTTCGACCCGTTCGTGATCCCGATCGCGGTGGTCATCATGATCGCCCTGTTCTGGTTGCAGGCGGTCGGGACGGCAGGAGTCGGGCGGCTCTTCGGGCCGATCATGATTGCCTATTTCGTGACGTTGATCGGTCTTGGCATCATTAACATCCTCGACCGGCCGGAAATCATGCAGGCGCTGAACCCGATCTGGGCAGTACGCTTCTTTGCGCAGGACGGCGTGATGGCGTTTCTGGCGCTGGGGTCGGTCGTGCTGTCGGTGACCGGCGCGGAGGCGCTGTACGCTGATATGGGTCATTTCGGACGGCGTCCGATATCGATCGCGTGGCTGTACTGCGTGTTTCCGGCGCTGATGGTCAATTATCTGGGGCAGGGCGCGCTACTCCTCGAAAACCCCGCTGCCGCGTCCAACCCGTTCTTCTTCATGGCGTCGGAGGATTTCCGTCTGCCGCTGGTCATCCTCGCGACGCTTGCGACGATCATCGCCAGCCAGGCGGTCATCACTGGCGCATTCTCGGTGGTGCAGCAGGCGGTGCAACTCGGCCTGATGCCCCGTCTGCGTATCGAGCATACCAGTGCGGATGCGGCCGGGCAGATCTACATTCCCGCCGTGAACTGGGCGTTGCTCATCATGGTCCTGCTGCTGATCTTCGGGTTTCAGGAATCGTCGAACCTCGCCGCGGCTTATGGCATTGCCGTAACTGGCACGATGTTCATCAGCACCTGCATGATCGCGGTGCTGGTCAAGCGCGTCTGGAACTGGCCGGTGGCCGCCGTGGCGGCGTTCATGGCGATCTTCCTCTGTATCGACGGCGCCTATTTCGCGTCGAACCTGACGAAGGTTCCCGATGGTGGCTGGTTCCCGTTGCTGGTCGGGATCGTCGTCTTCGTCCTGCTCACGACCTGGGCCAAGGGACGCAAGCTGATGATCGAGCGGATGCGTGAATCCGCGATGCCGATCAAGGTCTTCATCCAGTCGGCGGCAAGTTCGGCGACGCGGGTGCCGGGCACGGCGGTGTTCATGACGTCGACGCCCGAGGGTGTCCCGCACGCGCTGTTGCACAACCTGAAGCACAACAAGGTACTGCACGACCGGGTCATCCTGCTGACGGTCAAGATCGCCGATACGCCCTATGTCGATCCGGAAGTGCGGACCAAGAACGAGGATCTGGGGCAGGGCTTCCACCGCATGATCCTGAAATTCGGATTCATGCAGGATCCCGACGTACCGGGGGCCTTGAAGGTGGTCGGTTGCTGTGGTGGCGATTTCCGGATGATGGACACCAGCTTCTTCCTCGCCCGACAGACGCTGTTGCCGTCCTCTCGGCCCGGGATGATGATCTGGCGGGAGAAGCTGTTCGCCTGGATGCTGCAGAATTCGGAAAGCGCGATGGAGTTTTTCCGCCTGCCGACCAACCGCGTGGTCGAACTGGGTAGTCAGGTCGAAATTTGACCGACACGTCACTTTCCGCTCCCATCATCGTGACCGCCGTATTCGGTCACGAGGATCAGGCATGGTTCGAGCGGCAGCGTCGGGCGTATTTCCCGCCGGAGCGTAACGTACTCGCGGCGCACTGCACGATGTTCCATCATCTGGCACCGGAGCTGGGTGCCGAACTCAAACGCCGCTTGAACGCGGCGACGCGTGGGCAGGCGGCACCGGTCGCGCGGATCGGCGGGTTGATGAATTTGGGTCGCGGCGTCGCCTATCGCATCGAATCGCCCGATCTCGAAGCGATCCGTGCCGATCTCGCCGATGCCTTCGGCTCGATGCTGATACCACAGGACCGGAGCGGATGGCGTCCGCACGTCACTATCCAGAACAAGGTCGAGCCCGCCGAGGCCAAGGCCCTGATGGCAACCCTGTCCGCCGAATTTTCGCCGCGACCGGTCAAAATCGCAGGTTTGGCAAGCTGGTGGTATCGCGGTGGCCCATGGGAAGCATTTTCTCGCCACATGTTCGCTTGACCACGACGATTCCCGTTCGTATAGGGCCGCCTCCCGACGGGAAGTGGCGGGGCGAAGTAGCTCAGTTGGTTAGAGCACGGGAATCATAATCCTGGGGTCGGGGGTTCAAATCCCTCCTTCGCTACCACCGTATTAGTATCGACGGCGTGTCCATTCGACTTACCGGTCTCTGGACTGCGGACCATGTCTGACGGGACGCCATTCCAACGTTCCTGTTGAAGCAGGATCGATAACATCCGATGTGGCAAGTGATATTCGCGTGCGCGAAGTCGCATGTTCAGTCATTGCGTATCGGCTGAGTGAGCTGACGGCGTCGGATCTGACTTTAGTGTTTAATCGGACACCGCCTATACCTACTGCGCTGCTTGGTGCCCGGGTGCCAGTCGGTTAGCTGTTCGTCACGTTTAGGCGACCCGGTTGCGAACCGTCAGATCGGACGATCCTGCCGTCAATATAGTCTTTGTCTGGTAAGGGTTGCCGTTCTGTCGTTCGGGATCACAACGCGCGTCCGTCCAAACCCGGCGATGCAAGATGCGGCGCAGAAGTCCACACCGGCGAACGAGCTACCGGTTTTTGTGTCCCAAAATCGAACCGTTGTCTGCTTTGTTCGTTCATCTTCAACGACGATAGCGGAGAGGTTCGGAGATGGTTACCATTAGTCAACGCCGTCCGGTGATAGAAGGGCCGCGCGATCGTCCGCCGAACATGACCGGGTTAATCCTGTGCACCCTGCTGGCGATCCCGTTCTGGGGAGTGGTTCTCGCAGTCGTCCTTTGACCTCCTGCCCAAGATACGCTTGCGGCGGGTTCGGGATTCCCCATGTTGCGTTCGAATGTCGGCTCTGATTAGACGGGCCGAATGCCTCGAACGGAAAATGTCACGATGTCTGTAACCCATCATACCCGCATGCTTGTCCTCGGCTCAGGCCCGGCTGGCTTGTCCGCAGCAATTTATGGGGCGCGGGCCGGGATGGAGCCTATTGTAGTTCAGGGTATCCAACCCGGTGGTCAGTTGATGACCACCACCGATGTCGAGAATTATCCGGGCTTTCGCGATGTCGTGCAGGGGCCATGGCTGATGGGCGAAATGCAGGCGCAGGCCGAGCATGTCGGTACCCGGATGATGTGGGACACGATCGTCGATGTCGACCTGACGCGCCGCCCGTTCCGCCTGACCGGCGACAGCGGCGAGGTGTACGAAGGCGAGGTGCTGGTGATCGCGACCGGCGCACAGGCCCGGTGGCTCGGCCTTGAAAGCGAGGAGTTGTTGAAGGGCAAGGGCGTATCGGCCTGCGCGACCTGCGATGGGTTCTTCTATCGCGGCAAGAAGGTCGCGGTCATCGGGGGCGGCAATACCGCGGTCGAAGAAGCGCTGTACCTGACCAATCACAGCGACGATGTCACCATCATCCATCGCCGGGACAGCTTCCGCGCCGAACGCATCCTGCAGCAGCGTCTGTTCGCCAGCGACAAGATCAGCGTCCTGTGGAACAAGCAGGTCGAACGCTTCGTCGGTGGTGGCAGTCCGCACGGGCTGGTCGGTATCGAACTGAAAGATACGATGACCGGCGAGTTGTCGATGCTGGAGGTCGATGGCGGCTTCGTCGCGATCGGTCATCATCCAGCGACCGAGTTGTTTCGCGGGCATCTGGCGCTCGACGACGACGGCTATATCGCGGTCGAGACCGGATCGACCCGCACCAGCGTACCGGGCGTGTTCGCCTGTGGTGACGTAATGGACAAGGTCTACCGCCAGGCAGTGACGGCAGCGGGAACCGGTTGCATGGCCGCACTGGACGCCGAACGGTTCCTGCAGGCCGCCGAGTTCGACGAACTGGCCGAAGCTGCGGAATGACGCTGGGGGCGGGGGCGGGGGCGTCCCGGCACCCCCGCACGAAACGCTAGACGCCGGCGTTGGTCAGTCGGGCGAGTTGGTCGTCGGACAGCTGCATGCGCCACGACCCGACCAACTCTTCCAACTGCGCAACGCTGGTCGCACTGGCGATGGGGGCCACGACACCCTCCTGCGCGGCCAGCCACGCTAGCGCCAGTTGCGCGAGCGTCGCACCGGTCTCCGTAGCTACCGCGTCCATTGCGGCCAGAACCGCCGCCCCCTTGCCCTCCAGCAACGTCGCCATGCCCGCGCCCCGGACGCTTTGCGACAGATCCTGCTTCGAGCGGTATTTTCCGGTCAGGAAGCCGGCGGCAAGGCCGTAATAGGGCGCAACGCCGATATTATGTTCGACGCATAGATTCTGGAGCTCGCCTTCATATTTATGCCGGCTGACCAGATTATATTCGGGTTGCAGGACGTGGAAGCGCGGCAAGCCCTCCGCGATGGCGATATCGATCGCCGATTTCAGTCGCATCGCCCGGAAGTTCGACGCGCCGAGGACCCGGATCTTGCCGGCATCGATCAACCGGCCGAACGCGGCCAGATACTCCGCCTGCGGTACCGCCTTGTCATCCTGGTGCGCATAATACAGGTCGATACGGTCGGTGCCGAGCCGCGCAAGCGAGGCCTCCGCCGCTGCCGCGATGCGCGCCGGGGCCAGCTTTTCGCCACTGTCGCCGGGCAGCATCCCGACCTTGGTCGCGAGCACCACACGGTCGCGCTTGCCCGATTGCCGCAACCATTCGCCGATGATCGTCTCGGACTCCCCGCCGCGATGGCCATCGACCCATGCCGAATACACATCGGCCGTATCGATCATCGTGCCGCCCATGTCGACGAACGCGTCGAGAATACGGAAGCTCTCGGCGCGGTCGATCGTCCAGCCAAAGACATTGCCGCCAAGGATCAGCGGTGGGGTGACGAGTTCGGTCGCACCCAAAGTGCGCAGCGAGAGATCGGTCATCGTGATTCCTTCTGTTGCGCCGTCAGCACATTGGCGTCGATACTGTTCGCATCCAGCATCGCTGCAGCATCGTTCAATGCCGCTGCTTCGCTGTCGGTGACTCCACCCGGCGCGCTCGGCTCGTCAGCCGAGCTGCAAGCGGCGAGTAACAGCAAGGGGAGCACATGGGTCTGCCGCATCGATCGCCTTCCTACGGAAAAGGCCGCACCCCGTTGCATCGGGGGACGGCCTTTTGATCCAGATAACCGCAGTACGTCAGCGCTGGAGGTCGCGTCCGGCCTGTTCGAGGCTCTGGCCGGCTTCACGCTGGGCGTTGTCGGTGGCCGCATCGGCCTTTGCCGCGCCGCGATCGATGGCGGCACCGGCGCGATCGGCTGCGTTCTCGATCTTGTCGCCTGCGCGATCGGTGGCGTTTTCAGCCGCTCCCAGCGCACGCTCGCCAGCGGTCTGGACGTCGTTGACGGCCTCACCCATCGTGGCGTTCACGTCGGCAGCAACGGCGTCGGCGGCCTCGCCGGTTTCGTTCTGGGTCTTTTGGCTGCAGGCTCCGATCGAGAGTGCGGCGACGGCGATTGGCAGCAGAAGAAGCTTTTTCATGGCGGTTTCCCTTCCGTTATGATCGCCGCCCAACGCGTCAGCAACGCTACGGTTTCATGTGCGCAACGATGATGCAAAGCAGCACGCGATCGATTGACCCATATAAAGATATCTTTATATGATGACCCATGGCTCTTGCCCTCGATATCCTGCGCGCAGCCAGCGACGCGACCCGGTTGCGGGTGCTGACGCTGTTGCGATCGATGGAATTGTCGGTGGGCGAGTTGGCACAGGTGCTGGACCAGAGCCAGCCTCGGGTCAGCCGGCACGTGAAAATCCTGTGCGATGCCGGTCTTGCGGTTCGCCGCAAGGAGGGTAGCTGGGTCTTCGTTGCGCTCGGGACACCGGCGGTGGTCGATCCGCTGTTGGCGGCACTCGATGCGTGGACGCCGGCGGACGATGCCGCGACCGCAGACGATCGGGCGCGGTTGGCGGCGGTACGCGCCGATCGCACGGCCGCCGCCGCTTCGTGGTTCGAGGCACATGCCGGCGAATGGGACGCGATCCGGTCGCTGCATATTGCCGAGGAGCAGGTCGAAGCGGCGATGATCGCGGCACTGGGTTCCGCACCGATCGCACTGTTGGTCGATATCGGTACCGGCACCGGACGGATGCTCGAACTGTTCGGGCCGCAGGCCGCACAGGCGATCGGGATCGACCGGTCTTCGGAAATGCTGCGGCTGGCGCGGGCGAAGCTGACCGAGCGCGGCATCGATCAGGCCGAGTTGCGGCAGGCGGATATTTACGCATTGCCGCTGGATACGGCGGTCGCCGATGCGGCGGTGCTGCATCACGTGCTGCATTTTGTACAGCATCCGGGTGCGGCGATCGAAGAGGCTGCCCGCGTCCTGCAACCGGGCGGGCGGTTGCTGATCTGTGACTTCGCGCCGCACGAGCGCGAGGAATTGCGGCAGCGCGATGCCCATGCGCGACTGGGTTTCTCGGACGAACAGATGCTGGGCTGGTTCGCGAGTGCGGGCCTTGCCCCGGTGTCGACCCGGACATTGGGCGGCGGCGAACTGACGGTGAAACTCTGGATGGCACGGCGGACGTTCGACGTGCGCGAGGTGAAGGCAGCATGACTCCTACCATTTCCGACCTCGAAGAAGCGCGGCGCGCACTGGATGCACCGTTGTTCGCCGATCTGGCGGGCGATTGTGCGGTCAGCTTCGAATTCTTTCCGCCCAAGAGCGACAAGATGGAGGCGGCACTGTGGGAAACGGTGCGCGCCCTCGAACCCCTCGCACCGAAATTCGTGTCGGTGACCTATGGCGCGGGTGGATCGACGCGCGAGCGGACCCATGCGACGGTCGCCCGCATCGCCCGCGATACGTCGATGCCGGCCGCTGCCCATCTGACCTGTGTCGAGGCGAGCCGCGCCGAGATCGATCAGGTCGCCGAGGAATATTGGCAGGCGGGCGTGCGCCACATCGTCGCACTGCGCGGTGATCCGCCGACCATGGGGCAGAAGTTCGTCCCACACGCCGATGGCTATGCCAATGCCGCCGATCTGGTCGCCGGGCTGCAAAAGCTGCATCCGTTCGAGATTTCGGTCGCGGCCTATCCCGAACTCCATCCGGACTCGGAGCATCAGCAGGCCGATCTCGACAATCTGAAGCGGAAGATCGACGCCGGCGCGACGCGGGCGATCACCCAGTTCTTCTTTACGCCCGAAGCGTTCTTCCGCTTCCGCGATGCTGCCGCTGCGGCAGGCATCAGCGCGGAGATCGTGCCGGGCATCCTGCCGGTGTCGAACGTGGGGCAGGTGCGCAAGTTCGCCGGGCTGTGTGGCGCGTCGATCCCGGCGTGGATGGACCGGCTGTTCGAGGGGCTGGACGATCATCCCGGTGCGCGGCAACTGGTCGCGGCGACGGTGGCGGCGGAAATGTGCCGCAAGCTCTATGCCGGCGGCGTACGCGATTTCCACTTCTACACGCTCAACCGTGCCGAATTGTCCTACGCCATTTGCCATCTGCTGGGGCTGCGGCCGCGTGCGACGCCGGTCGTCGCGGCAGCCTGATCCGAAGGTTCGAAGGAAGACCCATGACCTCCGCTCGCGAACGTCTGAACGCCGAAGCCGCACGACGCGTCCTCATTACCGATGGCGCGTTCGGTACCGAAATCCAGAACTGGAAATTGTCCGAGGCCGACTATGCCGGCAGCCTGATGCTGGGGCATGACCAGAAGGGCAACAACGACATTCTGGCGATCACCAAGCCCGAGGTGCCGGAGACGATCACCCGCGCCTATCTGGACGCCGGGTCGGATATCGTGTCGACCAACACCTTCAGCGCCAACCTGATCAGCCAGGCGGATTATGGTGCCGAGGCGCTAGTGGCCGATATCAACATTCAGAGCGCCCGGATCGCCCGGACATTGGCCGACGACTATACCGCGCGCGACGGCCGGCCGCGCTTCGTCGCCGGGGCGATCGGACCGACCAACAAGACGCTGTCGCTGTCACCCGACGTCAACGATCCGGGGTATCGTGAAATCGATTTCGACCATCTGAAGAAGGTCTATCGCGAACAGATCGATGCGCTCGTCAGCGGCGGGATCGATTTCGTGCTGATCGAGACGGTGTTCGATACGTTGAACGCGAAGGCCGGGGTGATGGCGGCGATCGAGGCCGGGCAGGCGCTGGGCCGCGATCTGCCGATCATGCTGTCGATGACGCTGACCGACCTGTCGGGGCGTAACCTGTCGGGACATACGGTCGAGGCGTTCTGGCATGCGGTCCGCCATGCGAAGCCGGTGACGATCGGGCTGAACTGTTCGTTCGGGGCGGAACAGCTGCGCCCGCATGTGAAGACCTTGTCGGAGATCTGCGACACGCTGATCATGGTGTACCCCAATGCCGGGCTGCC
Organism: Sphingomonas sp. Leaf67; assembly: GCF_001421965.1. Classification (GTDB taxonomy): domain Bacteria; phylum Pseudomonadota; class Alphaproteobacteria; order Sphingomonadales; family Sphingomonadaceae; genus Sphingomonas. The sequence continues at coordinate 67,615 of NZ_LMLP01000001.1, read as the reverse complement.
CAACGAGCTGGGTGCCTATGACGAGGCGCCGGTGACGACGGCGGCGCTGGTCGGCGACTGGGCCGATCATGGGCAGGTCAATATTCTGGGCGGCTGCTGCGGATCGACGCCCGCGCATATCAAGGCGATGGCCGAGCGGGTAAAGGGTGTTGCGCCACGCCGGGTGCCGAAGGTGCCGGTCCAGACGCGGCTTGCGGGCCTCGAACCGTTCACGATGGCGGCTTAAGTTCAAGGGAACGCGCTGATGTTTGATGTGCCTTTCAAGTGGATGTTCGACAAGCCGGCCGAAATTGCCGCTTTCCGCCGTACTTCCTATTCAGCGGCGGCCAAAGAAATCGCGGCTGCTTGGCGCAAGGAGAAATTCGCATCGCGTGACCATATTTTCCCGATACTAGCGGGTCTGTGCGTAGACAGTAACCCGGATTTGTTTGATGAAATTGAAATTTTGGCAGATGCGATGATCGAACATGATCCCGCCACGGCAGATCGGATAGCGGATCTACTAGAAAAAATGCGAGCAACCGCGGTATGGGGTGAAGTGCGACATAACCACATTACCAAGGGCCGTGACAGAACTGCGCTCTTTTTGAAGCTTGTTGGATAGTCAGTAGACAATGATCTCTTCCGCTCAATTCGTCAACATCGGCGAACGCACCAACGTGACCGGCTCCGCTCGCTTCAAGAAGCTGGTGATGGCTGGCGACTATGCCGCCGCGGTCGAGGTCGCGCTGCAACAGGTCGAGAGCGGGGCGCAGGTCCTCGACGTCAATATGGACGAGGGGTTGCTCGACGCGCATCATGCGATGACGACGTTCTTGAAACTCATTCAGGCCGAGCCGGATATCGCGCGCATTCCGGTGATGGTCGACAGCTCGAAATGGGACGTGATCGAAGCCGGGCTGAAATGCGTCAGCGGCAAGCCGATCGTCAATTCGATCAGCATGAAGGAAGGCGAGGAGCAGTTCCTCCGCCAGGCTCGGATCTGCATGAACTATGGCGCGGCGGTCGTGGTCATGGCGTTCGACGAGGTCGGGCAGGCTGATACGCAGGCGCGCAAGGTGGAAATCTGCGGCCGGGCCTATGACCTGTTGATGACGATCGGCTTTCCGCCCGAGGACATCATCTTCGATCCCAACATTTTCGCGGTGGCGACGGGGATCGAGGAACACAACAATTACGGCGTCGACTTCATCGAGGCTTGCCGCGAGATCAAGGCGCGTTGTCCGCACTGCCATATCTCGGGCGGGCTATCGAACCTCTCGTTCAGCTTCCGCGGTAACGAGCCGGTGCGGCGAGCGATGCATTCGATCTTTCTCTATCACGCTATTCCGGCCGGGATGGACATGGGGATCGTCAATGCCGGTCAGCTAGACGTGTACGACACGATCGACGCCGAACTGCGGACTGCGTGCGAGGACGTCATCCTCAATCGCGATCCGGGCGCGACCGATCGTCTGATCGCGCTGGCCGAGAAGTACAAGGGCACCGACGCGGTCGCGGAAAAGGCCGCGGCGGAATGGCGATCGCTGCCGGTCGTGAAGCGGCTGGAATATGCGCTGGTCAAGGGCATCGACGCGCATGTCGTCGACGATACCGAGGAGTGCCGCCAGCAGTTCGCACGGCCGATCGAGGTGATCGAAGGGCCGCTGATGGACGGGATGAACGTCGTCGGCGACCTATTCGGGTCGGGCAAGATGTTCCTGCCGCAGGTCGTGAAATCGGCGCGCGTCATGAAGAAGGCGGTCGCTCACCTGCTGCCGTTCATCGAGGCGGCGAAGGAGCCCGGTGCGAAGGGCAAGGGCAAGATCATCATGGCGACCGTCAAGGGCGACGTGCATGATATCGGGAAGAACATCGTCGGGGTCGTACTGCAGTGCAACGGGTTCGACGTGGTCGATCTGGGCGTGATGGTGCCGTGGACCCGCATCCTCGAATCCGCGAACGAGAATGATGCCGACATGATCGGCCTGTCGGGGCTCATCACGCCATCGCTCGACGAGATGGTCACCGTGGCCGAGGAGATGAAGCGTGCGGGGATGACCATGCCGCTGCTGATCGGCGGGGCGACGACGTCGAAGGTTCACACCGCGCTGCGCATTTCGCCGGCGTATGACGGACCGATCGTCCATGTGCTCGACGCGAGCCGGGCGGTCGGCGTGGCGACGACGCTGGTCAGCGATACCGGGCGCGACGCCTTTGTCGCGCAGGTCGCCGCGGATTACGAAGCGGTGCGGATCGCGCGGGCGGGCAAGGGGCAGAGCGAACTGACGCCGATCGCCGATGCGCGGACCAATGATTTCAAGGCGGATTTCGCCCAGAAGCCGGGAGCGCCCGCTCAGCCCGGACGGCATGTGTTCGACGATTGGGATCTGGCGGACCTGCGCGACTATATCGACTGGACGCCGTTCTTCCGGGCGTGGGAGCTGGCCGGGAACTTCCCGGCGATCCTGACCGACGCGGTCGTGGGTGAGAGCGCGTCGTCGCTCTACGAGGATGCGCAGGCGATGCTCGACCGGATCATCGCGGAGAAATGGCTGACGGCGAAGGGGGTTGTGGCGCTGTGGCATTGCCGCGCGCAGGGCGATGACGTGATCGTCGACGTGCCGGCCGAGCAGATCGAACCGGCGCTGGAGGCCGGGCGGGTGTCGCCGCTCTCGGGGGTGCCGCACGATTTCGCGACGCCGCTGCAGAACAGTCATGCGACCCATGCGATCCGGATGCCGTTCCTGCGCCAGCAGGTGCAGAAGCGCGAAGGGCGGGCGAATATGTGCCTGACCGATTTCGTCGATCCGGCGGGCGACTGGATGGGCGGGTTCGCGGTCGGCATCCACGGGATCGATCCGCATATCGCGCGGTTCAAGACCGAGAATGACGATTATCAGGACATCTTGCTGAAGGCGCTGGCCGACCGGTTTGCGGAAGCGTTTGCCGAGCGGCTGCACCATCACGTGCGGACGGTGTTGTGGGGCTATGCGCCCGACGAACAGCTGACCAACGAGGCGATGATCCGCGAGCAATATCGCGGCATCCGCCCGGCACCGGGTTATCCGGCATGCCCCGACCATAGCCAGAAACCGATCCTGTTCGAGATGCTGGGCGCGACGCAAGCCACTGGAATCACGCTGACCGACAGCTTTGCCATGCTGCCGACGGCGGCGGTGTCGGGGTTCTATTTCGGGCATCCGGACAGCGCCTATTTCGGGGTGGCGCGGATCGGTAGGGATCAGTTGGCGGACTATGCGGCGCGGCGCGGGGTCAGCGTCGAGCAGGCGGAACGGTGGCTACGGCCTAATCTCGACTGAGGGCGGCCAGCACCTGGGCGCGCAACCAGTCGCGGTCGGCGGGGCGAGCAAAGCTGTGGCTGGCCGAAGCGTGGTGGTGCACGGGGATGCGGGCGCGCAGGTCCGAAAGGTGACGAAGGTGCCACGTGGCGAGGAATGCGCGGGCGGTGTGGTCGTCGGTCGCGAGCAGGATGTCGGTCGGGATGCCGGAAGCCAACCCCTCGGCAACGCGATTGGTCAGGCCAGTTGGGGTTCGGCGATCGGTGGCGAGGGTGACCAATCCGCGCGTCAGGCGGCCGAAGTTGACACGACCGGTCAACAGACGCTTCCACTCTGCGGGCGAGCGGAGCCGCTGCGCATAGGTCGCGCGGATCGCGGCGGGCGGGGGCAGGTCGTTGGTCGGTTCGACGACCCACGGATTGGCGAGCAGCAGGCGGTCGATGCCGGCCGTTGCATGGAACAGGGCGAGGGCGGTGGCAGCGTCGCAATTGCCGAATGCCACGATCCGTTTCGCGCAGGTCGCGGCGCGCAGCCATGCGGTCGCGCACATCAGGTCCGGCGCGGCCGACAGGAACCCGCCATTGGTCCCGGTCGAATCGCCGATGCCGCGGCGGTCGTAGCGCAGCACCGGAAAGCCCGCCGCCGCCACCGCCGCCGCCAGCAGCGTCATGCCGCGATGCGCACCGATCCTGAGTTCGTTGCCGCCCGAGACGATCAGCAGCGCGGTGTCCCCTTCGGCGGGATCGAGCGTCGCGGCGATGGTTTCACCGGCGCAGGGGATGGTCACCAGCCGACGCAAGCGCGGCTCCATGCGGCAAGGTCGTCGGCGAGGGCGGCGGCAAGGTCGGGGTCGTCGCCCGGTTCGCTCCTGCGCCACAGCGGTGCCGCGTCGATGCGAAGGTCGGCGGGGCCGGGATCGGCGCCGAGGCGGACGATTCGCAAGGGCTGTGTCGTCGCGGGCATGGCGGCGGGCAGTTCGGCGAGCAGCGTTGCCGACAGGTGGTTGCCGCCGATGTCGGCAGTGTCGCCGTCGCGTTCGATACCGATGCGCGAGAGCTCCCGGAGCAGCCGCTCGCCCGACTGGGGTGCCAGATGCCAGCGGCCCGCGACGTTCGCGTCATCGTCGAACAATGCACCGGCACGGATCGCGGCGGTGATGACCGGACGATCGGTCGCGGCGACCAGTGCGGCGACGGCGCGCCGCCCGTTGGCAAGGCTAACGGCCTCGGTCGGGAACAGGCTTTCGCCCTGTCCCGGCAGGTCGGGCAGGATGCCGGCAACGTCGCGCGCGGCCAGGGCGCGCAACAGACCGACCGCAAAGGTGCGGGTGCGGTTGGCCTCCTCGAACGGTGGCAGCAGCAGCAGGACGACCGGGCCGGTAGCAGGACCGAAGCGCCAGAGCGCCTCGCTGCCACCGGGCCAGTCGTAGCGGTCGATCAAGCGGGCGCCTTGGCGCTCGCGAAGCGGACCAGCGCGCCGAAGGTTTCCATCGTGTCGCCGTCGATATCGTCGTCCTCTATCAGGATACCGAGCCGGTCCTCCATTTCGGTCAGGACGCCCGCGACTGCCATCGAATCGAGTTCGGGGAGCGCGCCGAACAGCGGCGTCGCATCGTCGAAGGCGGCGGCGCGTTCGGCAGACAGGCCCAGCACGTCGCGCAACACCGCGCGGACGGTTTCCTCGGTCGATGCTGAACCCTGTGCGATCACGTCGTTTCCCCTGTCGGCGAACCGGTCGCCGGATCGCGGGTGTGTAGGGGTTGGGCGGCGGGATGCCAAGGTGGCGGGATTGCGATGCCGGGAGCCTCGCTGGTTCAATCCGTCCCGCAACTGGGCTAAGGCGCGGGGATGCTTGATCCGGTTCCGCAGACGATCGACCGATTGCCGATGCGTGGGGACGCCGATGCCCCGGCGTTGATCGATCGCGAGGGGATGCTGACCTTTGCCGAACTCGAAACGCTGGTCGCGCGAGTTGCGGGTGGGTTGCGGGGGTTGCCGGCGGGGGCGCGGGTGGCGACGTGGTTGCCCAAGACACGGTTGGCCTGTGTCATGCCGCTGGCGGCGGCGCGGGCGGGACTGGTGCATGTGCCGGTCAATCCCGCGCTGAAACGGGCGCAGGTGGCGCATATTCTGGCCGATAGCGGGGCATCGCTGCTGGTGACGCAGCCCGCGCGCGTCGCTTCGCTGGAGCCGGGGGATGTGCCCGCCGGGTGTTCGGTCGCGACCGACATGCCCGACGGTGCGCCGATGACGGCAAGCGACGGCGATCCGGCGGCGCTGGTGGCGATCCTCTATACCTCCGGGTCGACCGGGCGGCCCAAGGGGGTGATGCTGAGCCATGCCAATCTGTGGCTGGGGGCGATGTCGGTCGCACACTATCTGGCGCTGACGCCCGACGACCGCGTGCTGGCGGTGTTGCCGCTGAGTTTCGATTATGGGCAGAACCAGTTGCTGTCGACCTGGGCGGCCGGGGGCGCGGTGGTGCCGCTGGATTACCTGACCGCGCGCGACGTGGTGAAGGCGATCGAGCGGTTCGGGGCGACGACGCTGGCGGGCGTGCCGCCGCTGTGGACCCAGTTGCTGGAGGCGGACTGGCCCGAGGCGACGGCGGCGCGGCTCAAGCGGCTGACCAATTCGGGCGGGGCGCTGACGCGGCGAATGGTGCGGGGATTGCGCGAGCGGTTCGCGGGGGCCGATGTGGTGGCGATGTATGGGCTGACCGAGGCGTTCCGGTCGACGTGGCTGGACCCGGCGTTGATCGATGCGAACCCCGATGCGATGGGGCGCGCGATCCCGTTTTCCGAGGTGGCGGTGGTGCGTGCCGATGGCAGCCGGGCCGCGCCGGATGAGCCGGGCGAACTGGTCCATGCCGGGCCGCTGGTCGCGCAGGGATATTGGCAGGATGCGGGGCGGACCGCGCAGCGGTTTCGGCCGGCACCGGCGTGGATGGCGAGCGGCGGCATGGCGGTATGGTCGGGCGATACGGTGGCGCAGGGGGCGGACGGATTGCTGCGCTTCGTGGGACGCGATGACGAGATGATGAAGGTGGCAGGCAACCGGATCAGCCCGACCGAGGTCGAGGAAGCGGTCGAGGCCGGCGGCGAGGTGGCCGAGGCGGTCGCGGTCGGGCTGCCCGATCCACGGCAGGGGCAGGCGATCGTCGTCGTCGCACGGGCGGCGGTCGAGGGTGCGGAGGAGGCGGTGCGCGCACGGCTGCGGCGCGACCTGCCGAGTTTCCAGCAGCCGGCGCACTATGTCTGGGTCGAGGCGATGCCGCGCAACGCCAATGGCAAGCTCGACCGGGTGGCGGTGCGGGCGCTGGCCGCGGCGGCGGTCGCATGAAGCCGATCGGGCCGATCCCGGCGGGCTTTGCCGGGCAGTCGCGGCTGACGGTCGGCGGGGTCGACTTTGCCGAACTGCTGGCACGAGCGGGCGATACGCCGGCGTTCCTGTACGACGGCGCGGCAATCGCGGCGCGGGTCGCGCGGTTGCGGGCGGCGCTGCCCGGCATGGTTGGCGTGCATTATGCGATCAAGGCCAATCCGCATCGCGAGGTGCTGGCGATGATGGCCCCGCTGGTCGACGGACTCGACGTGGCGTCGGGCGGCGAACTGACGATGGCGCTGAACGAGAAGCCGGCGGCGGCGATCAGCTTTGCCGGGCCGGGCAAGCGCGACGATGAACTGACGGCGGCGATCACGGCGGGTGCGACGCTGCATGTCGAGTCGGAGGGTGAGGCCGACCGGGCGCTGGCGATCGGCGATCGGCTTGGCATTCGCCCCCGTATCGCGGTGCGGGTGAACCCCGATTTCGAACTGCGCGGATCGGGGATGCGGATGGGCGGGCGTGCCTCTCCGTTCGGGATCGATGCAGAGCGGGTACCGGCGCTGGTGCGGCGGTTGGTCGCGGTCGGTGCGGACTGGCATGGCTTTCATATCTTTGCCGGGTCGCAAACGCTGGACGTCGCGGCGATCATCGAGGCGCAGGCGGCGACGCTGACGCTCGCCGGGCAACTGGCGGAAGCAGCGGGGGCGGTGCCGGCGTTCGTCAATCTGGGCGGCGGCTTCGGCATCCCCTATTTCGCGGGCGACCGGCCGGTCGATGTCGAAGTAGTCGGCGCTGCGCTGGGCGAGCGGCTGGCGGCGCGCGGGGCGGTGCTGCGCGAAACCGGCTTTGCGGTCGAACTGGGCCGCTGGCTGGTGGGCGAGGCGGGGGTGTATTGTACACGCGTGCTCGACGTGAAGGTCAGTGGTGGCGAGACGTTCGTGGTGGTCGATGGCGGGCTGCATCATCAATTGGCGGCGAGCGGTAATTTCGGAACGGTGGTGCGGCGCAACTATCCGGTGGCGGTGGCCGAGCGGATGGATGAGGAAGCGACGATGACGGCGTCGGTGGTCGGGTGCCTGTGCACCCCGCTCGACCGGTTGGCGGACCGGGTGGTGCTGCCGCAGGTGGTGGTCGGCGATACGATCGCGCTGTTTCAGGCGGGGGCGTATGGCGCGACGGCCAGTCCGGCGGCGTTTCTGGGGCATCCGGCGGCGCGCGAATTGCTGGTTCGGGAAGCATCATGAACCGCCGACTGTCGCAAAATGGGACAGGATCGGCGCTTGTTGCTGTACTCAACCGGATGTTTACCCCTTTGCCGGCATAGCGGGCTACAGTCCTGTACGGTCCGTTACGGCCGTGCGCGTTCGAACGAGGAAGATTTATGCGTCGGAAGGGTGGAGTTGCCGGGGTGGCGCTGTGCGCGGTGCTGGGCGGATGCGCCGGCGGCGCGGCGCGTCCCGAACTGCCGCCCGCGCCGTTCGTGCAGGCGAAGGAGGCGCCGGGCGAGGCCTATGTCATCGGGCCGCTCGACCAGCTGAGCATCTTCGTGTGGCGCAATCCCGAATTGTCGGCGAAGGTGCAGGTGCGCCCCGACGGACGGATCACCACGCCGCTGATCAACGACATGCCCGCCACCGGCAAGACGCCGGCGATGCTGGCCGACGACCTAAAGCTGGCGCTGGGCGAATATGTGAAGGACCCGCTGGTTTCGGTGATCGTGGAGAATTTCTCGGGCACGTTCAGCCAGCAGGTGCGGGTGGTCGGCGCGACCGAAAAGCCGGCGTCGCTGCCGTACCGCGCGAACATGACGCTGCTCGACGCGATGATCGCGGTCGGCGGGCTGAACCAATATGCGTCGGGCAACCGGGCACGGCTGGTCCGCTATGACCGGACGACCGGCAAGCAGCAGGAATTCGGGCTGCGCATTTCCAGCCTGCTCAAGAACGGCGATTCAAGCGCGAACGTGAAATTGCAGCCCGGCGACGTCATCATCATTCCCGAAAGCATGTTCTGAGATGGACGGGCTGTACGGGGAACTGAAGCTGATCGTCCATGCGATCTGGCAGCGGCGCTGGATCGCGCTGGGCATCGCATGGGTGGTGTGTCTGGGCGGGTGGTTGGTCGTCAGCCAAATCCCCAACAGCTATCAATCGACCGCGCGGGTGATGGTCGAGATGCGGCAGGTGCTGCCCGGTGCCGAGGCGGCGGTGGCGCAGAATGCGCAGTCCAACAACATCGATCGCATCCGCCAGACGCTGACATCGGCGGTGAACCTCGAAAAGGTCGTGCGCGGCACGTCGATGGCGGAGACGATCGCCAACGACCGCGACGTGGCGGACCGGGTGGCGTCGCTGCAGAACGCGATCAAGCTGACCGCGCAGCAGGACAATCTGTTCGAGATTTCGGCGACGTCGGGCAATCCCAAGCTGGCGCGCGAGATCGTGCAGAAGATGATCGACATCTTCGTCGAGGACAATCTGGCGAGCGACCGCGATGCGACGGTTCAGTCGCTGCGTTTCCTCGACCAGCAGCTGGCGCAGCGGCAGACGCAGCTGGCCGATGCCGAGGCGCGGCGGCAGGCGTTTCAGGCGCAATATATGGCGATGCTGCCGGGGACGGGCTCGCTCGACGATCGCATGTCGAATGCGCGGGCCGAGTTGGCGCAGATCGATGGCGATCTGGCGGCGGCGCAGTCGAGCCTGTCGGCGGCGAACGCGCAGATGGCCGGCACGGCGGCGACGCTGCCGGGCACGGCGGGCACGGCGATGGTCGGGCCGGCACGCGCACGGCTGAACGCGATCGAGGGGCAGATCGCCGAGGGGCGCAGCCGGGGCTGGACCGATGCGCATCCCGACATGGTTGCGCTCAACCGGCAGCTGGCGGCGGCACGGGCGGCGGCGCGCGGCGAGGGCGGTGGCGTCAGCGGCGGCACGGCGGCGTCGCCCAACCCCTTCTATCTGCAATTGCGCGCTGCGCAGGCCGACCGGCAGGCGACGGTCGCCGAACTGACCCAGCGCAAGCAGCAGATCGAGGGCCAGCTGAACGGATTGCAGGCGAAGATCGCCGCCGATCCGCAGGCGGCGGCGCAGCAGTCGCAGCTCGACCGCGACATCGCGTCGCTCAAGCAGCAATATGACTCGTTGTTTCAGGATCGCGAACAGGTGCGCATCCAGAGCAGCGTGCAGACCGATACCGATGCGGTAAAATTCAGCGTGATCGACCCGCCGACCCAGCCCCGCACACCCACCGCACCCAACCGGCCGCTGCTGCTGCTGGGCGTGCTGATCGTCGGGATCGGCGCGGGGCTGGGCGCGGCGTTCGCGCTCAGCCGGTTGAAGACCAGCTTCGCCACGGCGGCGCGGCTGGAAAAGATCAGCGGGATGCCGGTGCTGGGCGCGATCGGCGAGGTCGTGACCGATACGGTGCGCGCCGAGCGCCAGCGGCGGCTGAAGCTGTTCGCGGGCGGAGCGGGGGCGCTGCTCGCCGCGTTCGTGCTGTTGCTGGGCCTTGAGTTCGCACAGCGCGGGCTGGTGGCCTGAAGGGAGGACGGCCAAGTGAACGATCAGTCGCACCGTGGCCTGCGTGGCGCATCCCTGCTGGAGCGGGCGGCGGACCGTTGGCGGCTGGAGCCGGTAGCCGGTATGCCGCCGGTGGCCGAGGCGGTCGTGCCGGAAGCCGCACCGGCGGGGCAGCCGATGCCCGCTGCGGGCGTTCCCACTATCGATCCCGCGCGGATCGATCGCGATGCGCTGGCGGCCGGCGGCATGCTGGTGCCCGGCGGGCCGGTGACCGCGCTGGCCGAGGAATTCCGGCTGGTGAAGCGCCAGTTGCTGGCGACCGGTGCCGATGTCGCCAAGCGCGACGAGGATGCGGCGCGCATGATCCTGATCTGTTCGGCGCAACCGGGCGACGGCAAGACGTTCTGTGCGATCAACCTCGCGCTGTCGCTGGCGGCGGAGCGCGACCTGAACGTCCTGCTGGTCGATGCCGACGTCAACAAGCCCGACATTCTCGACCGGTTGGGGATCGCGGCAGAACGCGGACTGCTCGACGCGCTGGGCGATGCGAGCCTCGATGCCGAGGCGCTGGTGATCCCGACCGACGTGCCGCAGCTGTCGATCCTGCCGGCAGGGACGCGGACCCATGCCGATACCGAATTGCTGCGCAGCGACCGGGCGCGCGCGGTGCTCGACACGTTGCTGGCGGCCGATCCCGATCGCATCATCCTGTTCGATTCGCCCCCCGCGCTGGCGGCATCGCCTGCGGCGGTGCTGGCAACGCTGGTCGGGCAGACGGTGCTGGTGGTGCGCGCCGATCGCAGCAGCGAAGCCGACCTGCGCGAGGCGGTTGCGTTGCTCGACGGGTGCGACGAGATTCAGCTGCTGCTGAACGCGACGACCTATCGTGCCGACGGGCCGCGCTTCGGCTATTACGGGCAGGAACAGGATTGATGCACCGCGCGGTCCTGCCGCTGCTGCCGGTCCTGATCGCGACAGCCGCGCCGGCACAGGCGCAGCGGGTCGATGTCAGCCCCTATATCGAAGTCGGGCAGGCAGTTGCCGCCGACCTGACCGACGGCGATGTCGTCACCTATACACAGGTGACCGCCGGGGTCGATGCGCAGGTCACGACGCAGCGCGTGCAGGTGCAGGCCAATTACCAGTATCAGCGGATTTTCGACTGGGGGAGCGGCTTTGGCGGCGGCGAAATCCATTCGGGGCTGGCGCGCGCCAATGTCGCGATCACGCGCTGGCTGAACCTGGAGGGCGGCGCGATCGCGACGCGGGCGCGCGGCGACCAGCGCGGCGGTGGCTTCGGACCGTTCGTCAACGCCAGCAACGTCAATACCGCGCAGGTCTATGGCCTGTATGCCGGCCCGACGATCGCGACGCGGGTCGGACCGTTCGCGGTCAACGGCACGTATCAGTTCGGCTATGTGAAGGCCCAGGCACCCGGTGCGATCGATCTGGCCCCCGGACAACGACGGGTCGATTATTTCGACGAGGCGACCAGCCATCTGGTGATGGGCAGCGTGGGCACGCGCGCGGGCACGATCCTGCCGATCGGCTTCACCGTGTCGGGCGCGTGGCTGCGCGAGGATGCCGGGCAGCTCGACCAGAAATTCGAAGGCACCTATGGCCGGGTCGATGCGGTGCTGCCGATCACGCGCACCCTCGCCGCGGTCGGCGGGGTCGGCTATGAAAAGATCGAGGTGACGCAGCGCGATCCGCTGGTCGATGCGCAAGGACGGCCCGTGCTCGACGGGGCGGGGCGGTTCGTGACCGATCCGGCGTCCGACCCGCGCATCGCCTATGATATCGACGGGCTGATCTGGGACGCGGGCGTGCTGTGGCGACCGTCGCCGCGTACCGCGCTGGAGGCGCGGCTGGGGCGGCGCTATGGTTCGATGAGCTATACCGCATCGCTGCAATGGCAGACCGGACCGGGCGCGGCGGTGCAGGTCGGGGTCTATGACAGCGTCACCACCTTCGGGCGGCAGCTAACCGGATCGCTGGCGCAACTGCCGATCAACTATATCGACGGGCAAGACCCGTTCGGCGCGCGCTATGGCGGGTGCGTGTTCGGTGGCGGGGTGACGCCGGAGGGACAACCGAATGCGGGCGCGTGCCTGACGCCGGTGTTCCAGTCGATCAGCGCGGCGACGTTCCGCGCGCGCGGGATCGACGCGGTGTATTCGATCACGCGCGGGCCGACGCGGTTGGGGCTGGGTGCGGGCTATGCCAGCCGCCGCTTCTACATCCCGCCGGTGCCGGGGGCGGTGGTCTACCGTTCGCGTGACGAAAGCTATTATGTGCAGGGCTTCGGCCAATGGGCGATCGACGGCCGGTCGTCGTTCAGTGTCGACCTGTACGGCAATTATTTCACCAGCGGGATCGAAGGCGGTCTCGATGCCTGGGGCGGCGGGGCGCAGGGCGGCTATTACCGGCGGTTCGGGCGAGCCTATGGAAGTTTGACCGCCGGGCTGTACGGGTTCGATGTCGAGGGGGCCGACGCCGATGTCATCGCGCAGGCGCTGCTGGGGGTCGGGTACCGGTTCTAGGGCCGATCGACCTTCAGTTCACCGGGCGCAGGAATAGCGTTCCATCCCCTTTCGTCACTCCCGCGCAGGCGGGAGTCCATAGACGCCAGCGTCGTGGATCGAGCCAAACCGTCGGCGCGTATGGATTCCCGCCTGCGCGGGAATGACGAAATTCCGTGGGTTTCGGTGAATGTCGATCGCCCCAGGATGAAGGGATAGCACCTCGCGCTGCTGCGCACGTCGCGTCCTTCCCGCGCAGGCGGCAATCCTTATCTGCGGACGGTCGTGCGGATTCGGTGACCCCGCGTCGATGCACCGCTGCCTTTGCGGGGGTGACGAGGGAATATTACGCCATCGTCAGCGGCTTGCCGTACCGTCATGACCTGCACATACATCGCGGCGCGAAATTTTAAGAAGAATAAACCGATCGGGGGTTATACAGCTCCCAACGGAGATGCTGATGTACGACGATCACTATGGCCTGACCGGTCGCCCGTTCCAGCTGACGCCCGATCCGGCGTTCTGGTTCGATACCGCGACGCATCGCAAGGCGATGGCGTATCTCGGCTATGGCCTGAGCCAGGGCGAGGGCTTCATCGTCATCACCGGCGATCCGGGTACCGGCAAGACGACGCTGCTCGGCCATTTGATGCGGACGATCGATGCCGCGCGGCTGAACGTCATCCGGATCGTGACGACACAGATCGAGGCCGACGACCTGTTGCGGCTGGTCGCGTCGGGGCTGGACGTCGATCCCGCCGGGCTGACCAAGGCGCAGTTGCTGAGCGGGATCGAACGCGGGCTGCACAATGTCGCGCGGTCGGGCCGGCGGACGCTGCTGGTGATCGACGAGGCGCAGTCGCTGCCGGTCGGGTCGATCGAGGAATTGCGGATGCTGTCAAACTTTCAGGCGGGCGGCTATGCGCTGTTGCAGATCTTCCTGCTCGGCCAGCCCGAGTTCCGGCAGCGGCTGCACGGGTCAGACCGGCTGGAGCAGCTGCGCCAGCGGGTGATCGCGATGCACCACCTCGACCCGATGGAGGTCGAGGAGGTCGGACCGTATCTGGAACACCGGTTGCGGGTGGTCGGATGGACCGGCAGCCCGAGCTTTTCGCCCGATGCGCTGGCGGCGCTGCACCGCTGGTCGGGGGGGATTCCGCGGCGGTTGAACCAGTTGGCCAGCCGGGTGCTGCTGTTCGGCGCGATCGAGGGGATCGACCAGTTCGGCGCGCTGGACGTCGAGAACGTGATTTCCGATCTGGACCGCGACGGGCTGGGCAGCCGGACCGGGGACGCCGAGGCCGAGGAGCCGGCGTCGTTCGGCGAGGCCGAGGCGCGCCCGATGACCCCGCCGCCGCCGCCGGTGCCGCCGCGCCCGATCCATTTGTCGGTGGTCGAGAGCGGCCAGCGCCCGCCGGCACCGGTTGCCGATACCGAGGCGTTGCTGGCGCGGATCGAGTCGCTGGAAGCACGGCTGGAGCAGCAGGATCTGGCGCTGCGCCGGGTGCTTACGCTGCTGGTCGACTGGGTCGAGGGTGAACAGCGCCGGCCCGACCTGACGTCCGTCCGCGTCGCGGGCTGAGCCACCCCCATGCGCAACGCGATGTCGGTCGACGTCGAGGACTGGTTTCAGGTCGGCGCGTTCGAAACGGTCATCGACCGGCGCGACTGGGACGGGCTGGAACACCGGGTCGAGGCGAATACCGATGCGGTGCTCGACCTGTTCGCCGCCGCCGGGGTGACGGCGACGTTCTTCACGCTCGGCTGGGTGGCCGAGCGGTTTCCGGGGCTGATGCAGCGGATCGTGGGCGGCGGGCATGAGCTGGCGAGCCATGGGTGGGACCATCGCCGGGTGTTCACGATGACGGCGGCGCAGTTTCGCGACGATCTGGCGCGGGCGCGGACGGTGTTGGAGGATGCCGGCGGACGGGCGGTGACCGGCTATCGCGCGCCGAGTTTCTCGATCGATGCCCGCACGCCGTGGGCGCATGGCGTGCTGGCCGATTCGGGTTATCGCTATTCGTCGTCGGTCGCGCCGCTGGCCCATGACCATTATGGCTGGGCCGATGCGCCGCGCGGGCTGTACCGGCCGGTGGCGGGCAACACTTTGGTCGAATGGCCGATCACCCTTGCCAGGGTGCTGGGCCGCGATGTGTCGGCGGGGGGCGGGTTTTTCCGGTTGCTGCCGAACCGGGTCGTCGAGGATGCGGTGGTGCGCAGCAACCGGACGGACGCACATCCGGCGATTTTCTATTTTCATCCATGGGAGATCGATCCCGGACAGCCGCGCGTGGCGAATGCGCCGTTCAAGTCAAAGCTGCGCCATTATTCGCGGCTGTCGGCGATGGCGGGGAAGCTGGAGCGGTTGATGGCGCGCCATGAGTGGGGCCGGGCCGATGCGATCGTCGCCGAGCGTGCGGTCGCGCTGTGAGCCTGCGCGTCCGGCGGGCGGATCTGGGCGATGTCGGCGAACGCGCGCGGATCATGGCGTTCGTCGAGGGGCGGGCCGATGCGACGCCGTTCCACCTGCCGATCTGGGGCGAGGCGACGGCGGCGGGGTGCGGGCAGGCTTATCGAATGCTGCTCGCCGAGGATGCAGGGGCACTGGTCGGGCTGGTGCCGCTGACGCAGGTGCGCTCGCCGCTGTTCGGCGCGGCGCTGGTATCGACCGGATTCGGGGTCGGGGGCGGCGTGCTGGGCGAAGGCGCGGCGGCGCGGTTGCTGGCAGAGGCGGCAGTGGGCGTCGCGCGTGAGCTTGGCTGTCCGACGATCGAGATGCGCGGCGGGGCGGCGATCGATGCGCTGGGCTGGACGTTCGACGACAGCCGCTATCTAGGGTTCGTCCGCTCGCTTGCGGGGGATGACGAGGCGGAATTGCTGGCGATCCCGCGCAAGCAGCGTGCGGATGTGCGCAAGGCGCTGGCCGCGCCGTTCGAGGTGGCGATCGGGCGCGACCGTGCGGCGCTGGCCGAGCATTTCCGGGTCTATGGGACGTCGGTGCGCAACCTCGGCACGCCGGTCTTTCCAAGGTCGCTGTTCCGCGAGGTCGTCGCGGCGTTCGGCGAGGATGCCGACGTGCTGACCATCCGCCACGAGGAACGGGCGGTGGCGAGCGTGCTGTCGATCTATTGGCGGGGCGCGGTCTATCCCTATTGGGGCGGCGGGACGGCGGAGGCGCGGGGGCTGCGCGCCAATGAGCGGATGTATTTCGAATTGATGCGCCATGCGCGTGCGCGCGGATGCGACCGGTTCGATTTCGGCCGGTCGAAGGTCGGGACCGGGCCGGCGGCGTACAAGAAGAATTGGGGGTTCGTCGGCGAACCGCTCGGCTATCCGACATGGACCGCCGATGGGGCCGCGCCGCGCGACGCCAATCCGCTCAACCCCAAATACCGGCTGAAGATCGCGGCGTGGCAGAAGCTGCCGCTGGTCGTGTCGAACCGGATCGGACCTTGGATCGCGAAGGGGCTGGGGTGAGCGACATCCTGTTCCTTGCCCACCGCGTCCCCTATCCGCCCGATCGCGGCGATAAGGTACGCAGCCATCATGTCATGCGGCATCTCTCGACGCTGGGACGGGTGCATCTGGCGACCTTCGCCGACGATCCGCGCGATCTGGGTCATGATGCGGCGCTGAAGCAATGGTGCGCGAGCGCGGTGGTGGTGCCACGGACCAAGGGCAATGCGCGGGCGGCGGTCGAGGCGCTGGCCGGCGGGCGGGCGGTGTCGCTGGCGGCGTTCGATCATCGCGCGATGCGGGCGGCGGTGGCGCGGTTGCTGGCCGCGCGGCGCTATGAGGCGATCTATGTCTATTCGGGGCAGATGGCGCAGTATTTACCGGACAATGCGCGGTTCGTCATGGATTTCGTCGACCTCGATTCGGCCAAGTTCACCGCCTATGCCGAGGATGCACGCGGACCGATGCGCTGGATGATGCGGCGCGAGGCGCGGTTGCTAGGCGCGTTCGAACGCAGCGTGGCGGATCGGGCGCAGGCGACGCTGTTCGTGAGTGCGGCGGAGGCGGCGCTGTTCGGCACCGGGCAGGTCCATGCGGTCGAGAACGGGATCGACACCGGCTTTTTCGATCCGGCCGCCGTGACGCCGGTGGCGGAGGCAGGGCCGCTGATCGTGTTCACCGGGCAGATGGATTATCGGCCGAACATCGATGCGGTGCGCTGGTTCGTACGCGAGGTACTGCCGGGGGTGCCGGGCAGGTTCGCGATCGTCGGGCGCAATCCGTCGGCGGCGGTCCGCGCGCTGGTCGGTGAGCGGGTGATCGTGACCGGCGAAGTCGCCGACGTGCGCGGCTGGATCGCGGCGGCGGACGTGGTCGTGGCACCACTGCTGCTGGCGCGCGGCGTGCAGAACAAGGTGCTGGAGGCGATGGCGATGGCGCGGCCGGTCGTCGCCTCGACGGCCGCCGCCGAGGGCATCGATCATGATGGTTCGATCCGGGTCGCGGGGGATGCAGGCGCGTTCGTTCGTGAGGTGAAGGCGTTGCTGGACGATCCTGTTGCGGGCGATACGCTCGGACAGGCGGCGCGGGCGCGGACGATTGCGCGCTATGGCTGGGACGCGCGACTGGCACCGCTGGCGGGGCTGATGGGATTGTGAACAGCCTGGCGCTCGATCGGCCGTTGGACGTGCTGACGCCCGAGTGGCGGCGGTCGTTGATCGCGCTGGGCGGGATCTGGGCGGCATTGCTGCTGATCTTTCGCCGCGATGTCGGCGATGTGGTCGATATCTGGTGGAATTCGACCACCTATGGCCATTGCCTGTTCGTGCCGCCGATCATCGGCTGGCTGGTATGGCAGCGGCGGCACGAGGTGCTGGCGTTGCAGCCCGGCGCATGGTGGCCGGGGCTGACGATCGTCGTGGTCGGTGGCGCGGGCTGGCTGGTGGGCGAGGCGGCGGCGGTGGCGCTGTTCCGGCATGTCGGACTGGTGATGCTGTTGCAGGGGGCGGTGGTCACGCTGCTGGGCTTGCGGGTCGCGCGGGGACTGTTGTTTCCGCTGGCCTATATGGTCTTTCTGGTGCCGTTCGGCGATTTTATGGAGCCGTGGCTGCAATCGGTGACGGTCGCGCTGACCATGCCGATCCTGCACGCGCTGGGCGTATCGGCGAGCGTCGAGGGCGTGCTCATCACCATTCCCAACGGCTATTTCGAAGTGGCGGAGGCGTGTTCGGGCGCGAAGTTCGTGATCGCGATGATCGCGTACGGGGCGCTGGTCGCCAATGTCTGCTACGTCGCGCCGGCACGTCGCGCGGCGTTCATGGCAATGGCGCTGGTGGTGCCGGTACTGGCCAATGGCGTGCGGGCGGCGGGGACGATCTATGCCGCGCATTTGACGTCGGTCGCGGCGGCGACCGGGTTCGATCACATCGTCTATGGCTGGGTCTTCTTTGCGCTGACGATGGCGGGGGTGCTGGCGATCGGATGGCACTGGTTCGATCGCGATCCCGATGCGCCGTGGTTCGACGTCGCGCGGGTGCAGGCGATGCCGATGCGCGTCGCCGACCGGTCGATGGCGGCGGGCGCGGTGCTGGGCATCGCCGTCGCCTTTGCCGCCTGGGGGTGGATGATTGACAGCCGCGCCGATCCGCTGCCCGACTGGATCGATTTGCCAAGCGTGCCGGGATGGCAGCGGATCGCAATCACCGGCGAGCCTTGGGTGCCGCATTATCCGGGCGCGGACCATTTCCTGATCGGTCGCTATGGCGATGCCCGCGGGCGCAGCGTCGACCTGGCGATCGCGGTCTATGCCGCACAGGGCGAGGGGCATGAGCTGGTCGGGTTCGGTCAGGGGCCGATCCGCGAGAACGACCGATGGGTACGGATCGCCGACACCCCGCCGATTGCCGGTGGCACCACGCTGCGCATGGCCGCGCCCGGCCCGGTCGAGCGCGAGGTCGCGACCTGGTATCGGATCGGATCGACGACCACCGGCAGCGAAGATCGGGTGAAGCTGGCGACGCTGAAGACGCGCCTGTTGGGCGGGCCGCAGCGCGGCGTGGCGGTGCTGATGTCGGCGGAAAAGGGCGTGGGCGATCCGCGGGGGACCATCACCGATTTCCTGCGCGCGGCGGGGCCGGTCGACGCCATCGCCGATCGCGCCGCGGGAGGGCGCTGACCATGTGCGGTATCGCCGGCATCTTCCATCCCGCCAGCCCCAAGCCGGTCGATCCCGCGCGGATCGCGGCGATGACGCAGGCGCAGGCGCATCGCGGGCCGGACGGATCGGGGGTGTGGACCGCGCTCGGCGTCGGTCTCGGCCATCGGCGGCTGTCGATCATCGACGTAGCGGGCAGTCCGCAACCGATGGCGCTGCCGGGCGAGCGGATCGTCGTCACCTATAATGGCGAAATCTACAACTTCGCCGAATTGCGCGCCGAACTGATCGCGCGGGGTGCGGTGTTTCGCACGCAGGGCGATACCGAAGTGCTGCTGCACGCATGGGCGGCATGGGGGCCGGACATGCTGTCGCGGCTGAACGGCATGTTCGCCTTTGCGATCTATGACGCCGATTGCCAGTCGCTGTTCCTCGCGCGCGACCGGATGGGGGTGAAGCCGCTCCACTATGTCGAGCTGGCCGATGGCGCGGTGGCGTTCGCTTCGGAACTCAAGGGGTTGCTGGCCCACCCGCTGGTGCGGCGGACGCCCGACCTGCGCGCGACCGAGGATTATATGGCGCTGGGCTATGTCCCCGACGACGCCTGTATCGTCGCGGGGGTGCGCAAGCTGCAGTCGGGGCATTTCCTGCTGATGCAGCGCGGGCGGGCGGTGCCGTCGCCGATGCGGTGGTGGGACATCGACTTTTCCAAGCGGGCGACGGGTAGCACCCGCGACCTGGAGGCCGAACTGGTCGAGCGGATGCGCGAGGGCGTCCGGTCGCGGATGGTCGCCGACGTACCGCTGGGCGCGTTCCTGTCGGGCGGAGTCGATTCGTCGGCGGTCGTCGCACTGATGGCGGAGGTGAGCCGTACGCCGGTGCAGACCTGTACGATCGGGTTCGACGAGGCGGGGCATGACGAACGCGGGCCGGCCGCCGCCGTCGCGACGCGCTTCGCCACCGATCATGCGGTGCGGACGGTGCGGTCGGACGATTTCGGGCTGATCGACACGCTGGTCGCGGCGTTCGACGAACCCTTTGCCGATGCATCGGCTCTGGCGACCTATCGCGTCTGCGCATTGGCGCGCGAGCGGGTGACGGTCGCGCTGTCGGGCGACGGCGCGGACGAGGCGCTGGCGGGATATCGCCGCTACAAATTCCATGCCGCCGAGGAACGAGTGCGCGGGCTGCTGCCGCCGGGATTTCGAGAGCCGGTGTTCGGGGCGCTGGGCGACGTCTATCCCAAGGCCGACTGGGCACCGCGTCCGTTCCGGGCCAAGACGACGCTGCTGGCATTGGCGCAGGACGGCAACGAGGCCTATGCCGGCGCGGTCGGGGTAACGACGCCGGGCGTGCGGCAGGCGCTCTATACGCCGGCAATGGCGCGGCAGTTGAACGGGTATCGCGGCGAGGATCGCTATGTCGCGGCGATGCGCCAGGCACCGGGTCGCCATGCGCTGGACCGCGCGCAATATGCCGATTTCCGTCACTGGTTGCCCGGCGATATCCTGACCAAGGTCGACCGGACCAGCATGGCCGTCGGGCTGGAAGCACGCGAGCCGTTGCTCGACCATCGGCTGATCGAATTCTGTGCGACCCTGCCGCCCCGGTTGCGGCTGCGGCGGGGCGAGGGCAAGTGGCTGATGAAGAAGGCGTTGGAGCCGTGGCTACCGCGCGACATTCTCTATCGACCGAAAATGGGGTTCGTGACGCCGGTCAGCGCATGGTTTCGGGGGCAGCTGGCCGAGGAGGCGGCGGCGCTGGCACGGTCGCCGGTGCTGGCGAGCTGGTTCGACCTGCATGCGATCGAACGGATCGTCGCCGACCACCGCGCCGGCCGGGCGGAGCATGGCCGGACGCTGTGGCAGCTGGTGATGCTGGAGCGTAGTGCGGCACGGCTGTTCGGCTGATCTGCTTCGTTTCTGCACGCAATCGCCACTCGACAAAGGAGTGCGCTGCGATAGACCTTTGATGACCGGCGGGGGCCGGATGACGAGGGGGATTGCGTGAAGCGTTTGGTCATGGCTCGGGCTGCCGTATTGGCGGCAGTGTGTGTTCCGGCACTGGCATGGGCCAGCGATACGCCACTCTATCAGCCTGCCCCTTCATGGGTGATCGCGCCGCCGTCGGTCCCGGCGAGCGCGGCAGAGGAATTGCCGCCGATCGTGCTGCTCGATTTCCAGAAGCGGATCGAGGGCGACCGGCTATGGTCCTATGTCCATCAGCAGACGCGGATCGCCAGCAGCGAGATGCTGTCGCAGGCAGCGACGCTGACCCTGCCCTGGGCACCGGACAAGGGTGACCTTATCGTCCACGGCCTGACCATCCTGCGTGGCGATCAGCGGATCGACCTGTTGGCGAAGGGGCAGAGGTTCGTCGTGCTGCGGCGCGAACAGTCGCTCGAACAGCGCGAACTGACCGGTATCCTGACGGCGACGATGGCGGTCGAGGGGCTGGAGGTCGGCGATATCCTCGACATGCGGTTCTCGGTCACCGGACGCGATGCGGCGCTGGGCGGGCGGGTGCAGGATGTCATTCCGCTGTTTGCGGCACCAATGCGGATCGGGGCGGGGCGGGTCCGCTATAGCTGGCCGACAGGAAGCCAGCCGAAATGGAAGGTCATGGCCGACGGGGTGCAGGCGACGCCGGTGACGAAGGGCGAATTCACCGAGTTGAGCTTCGCGCTGCCGCTCGCCAAGCCCAAGGAGATGCCCGAGGATGCGCCGTCGCGCTTCCGCCATCCACCGTTGATGGAGGTGGCCAGCTTCGCCGACTGGGCCGACGTCTCGAAGACCTTTGCGACGCTGTACAAGACTGACGGGTTGGTCGCGCCGGGCGGTCCGATCGCCAGCGAAGTTGCGGCGATCATGAAGGCGGAGGCGACGCCGCTCGGCCGGGCGCAACGCGCGCTGGAGGTGGTACAGGACAAGATCCGCTATCTGGCGGTCGGGATGGACGGCGGGAACTATGTCCCGCAAGTCCCTGCGAAGACGTGGGAAGTCCGCTATGGCGATTGCAAGGCCAAGACGCTGTTGCTGCTTGCCATGCTGCACGCCATGGGGATTGAGGCGGAGCCGGTCATCGCCAGCGTCGGCATGGGCGACTTCGTGCCCGAACGGCTGCCGAGCGCGGCTGCGTTCAACCATGTGTTCGTGCGGGCGACGGTCGGTGGCGAGACGCTGTGGCTCGACGGGACGGGCAGCAATGCGCGGATCGCCGATGTCCGCGACACGCCAGGCATCGGCTATGTCCTGCCGCTGCGGGCGGCGGGGGCGGTGCCGGTGATGGTCGCGACCCATGCCAATGCGCTGCCGATGGCCAGCGTCATGATCGATGCCGACGAAAGCAGCGCGGTCGATCTGCCCAGTGCGGTCGACGTGACGTTCGTGGCGCACGGCATGGTCGCGGCACAGTTGCGCGCGGCGAAGAGCCAGCTGGGACCGAAAGAACAGCGCGAGCTGATTTCGAACGTCTTGCAGAAGGCCGCCGGCGAAGGGCAATTCGCGGACGGGACGATCACGCCCGATCCCGTGAGCGGCGATGTCGTCATCCGCGCGAAGGGCGTGGTCGGCACGAGCTGGGGCATGGAAGACCGGCGGCGCAAGCGGTCGTTGAACGGTCCCTTGAGCGAGCTGACTTTCTCACCCGACCGCAGCCGTCCCGACTGGACGGCGATCCCGGTCGCCGCGCCACCGCCGCTGGGACTCGAGCGCCGGTTGCGGGTCAGGTTGCCCGATGGCGGGCGGGGCTTCACACTGGATGGAACGGCGGACGCCGATCAGCGGCTGGCGGGCCATGTCGTCAAGCGGACGACGCGCCTGACGAACGGCCTGCTGACGATGGACGAGCGGGTCGACGCACTGGGCGTGGAGGTGCCGGCGGCGCAGATCGCCGCCGAACGCGACGCGGTGGCGACGGCGACCGCCAATATCCCGCACGTGGTCGCGCCCGCCGATACGCCGCGCCGCTGGACGCTGGACAGCGCGGCAATGGCGCAGTCGAGCCAGATCAGGGCGATCCGCGCGGTCTATGCCAAGGCGATCGCCGCCGATCCCGACGAGATCAGCGGGTATCAGAGCCGCGCGAGTTTCGAGAGCGGGGTCGGAAATTACCGCGGGGCGTTGCCCGATCTTGACCGGGTCATTGCCAAGGAACCGGGAATCGATCTGTACCTGCAACGCGCCTATGTCCACGACATGCTCGGCGACCGGGCCAAGGCGCTGGCCGATGCCGAAAGCGCACGGCGGCTCGACCCGTCGAACCAGAGCGCGACGATGCGGCTGGCGTGGCTGAAGGCGGAGAATGGCGACCTGCCCGGCGGCGTCGCGCTGCTCGACCAGCGGATCGCGCTGGGCGGTGAACAGAAGCGTGCGGCGCGGCAGGACAAGGCGGCGCTGATCGGCGAGTTCGGGGACGCGGCGGAAGCGGTGAAGCTGTACGATGCGATGATCGCCGAAAAGCCGGGTTCGCCGAACCTGCTCAACGGTCGCTGCTGGATCAAGGGCACGCGGTCGGTGATGCTCGACACCGCGCTGAAGGATTGCACCAGCGCGATCGAATTGAGCGACAGCACGCTCGCCGCGCTCGATAGCCGGGCGATGGTCTGGTACCGGATGGGCCGGTATCCCGAGGCGTTGGCCGATCTCGACGCCGTGCTGGCGGCGGAACCCGACATGGCGAGCAGCCGCTATCTGCGCGCCGTGGTGATGAAGGCGATGAAGCGCGATGCCGATGCGCTCGCCGATCTGACGATGGCCCGGCGTGTCGCGCCGCAGATCGATCGGCAATATGCCCGGTTCGGCTTCAAGATGTAGGCGGCGGAGATACGGCCGATACGAGAACGGCGGGGGATTGCTCCCCCGCCGTTTGCGTTTGCAGCGATGTGCCCGCGGTTCAGTCGAACATCTTGCCGAACGCGCGCTTGGCACGGTTCTTCCATGCGCCGCGATGATAGGCGTCCGATGCCAGCAGCGGCATGACCGAGCCGGCTTCGGCAAAGACCATCTGTTCGAGCGCGGTGTCGACCTTGCCCCAGCTGGCCGCTTCCTTCAGCGTCGACGACGAACACGCGCCGTCGCGGACGTCGGCGACGGTGATTTGCACGGCGTATTTGTGCATCTCGACATCGTCATGGCCGAGGATTTCGGCGCAGACGACGGTGTCCTGGATGAAGTTCTTCGGCACGCCGCCGCCGATCATCAGCAGGCCGGTGGTGCCCGCCTTGATCTTGATGTCGGTCAGTTCGCGGAAGTCGGCGATGGCGTCGAGCACCATGTACGGCTTGCCTTCCTTCGCGCGGTCGACCTGGTGCTTGACCAGACCGAAGCCGGCCGAGCTGTCGACGAAGGCCGGGCAGAAGATCGGCACGTCATGCTCATACGCCAGCTTGACGAGGCTGTTTTCCTTCTTGCCATGCTCCGACAGATACTTGCCCATTTCGCGGATGAAGGCGCGCGACGAATAGGCCTTCGGCTCAAGCGAATTGGCGATTTCACCGATGGTGTGGTCGCAATCCTGCAGCTGCTCTTCGTCGATATAGGTGTCGTAGATGCGGTCGATGTAGAGCGAACGCAGCACGTTATCGTCAGGGATTTCAAGCGCCTGATAGTGCTTGTGACCAAGGCCTTCGAAGAAGTCCATGTCGACGATCGACGCGCCGGTCGCGACGACGCCGTCGATCATGTTCGAGCGCAGCAGTTCGGCGTACAGGTCCATGCAACCGCCGGCCGAGGTCGAACCGGCGATCACGAGGAAGATCGAGCAGTCCTTGTCCTCCAGCATCTGGTTGTAGATGCGGGTGGCGCGCGCGAGGTCGCGGCTGGTGAAGCTCATCTTGCCCATCGCGTCGATGATCGGGCGGGCGTCGAACTTGGTGATGTCGACATGCTCGACGGTGGTCGAAAGCAGTTCGGCCTTGCGGGTGTCGTTGATCGTCGTGTCGGTCATGATGGTCCCATCATCATCGATAAGCCGTCGTCGTTATGGGGACGCGGAAACCCGGTATGGCCTCCTGCCCGAAAAAGTGGGGAGGAGCCGATGGCGGTCGCATAGCGCAAAGGCCATGCAAAGCCCACCCCCGGCCCCTCCCGCACAGGTGCGGGAAGGGGGAGGTGGCTGGTTAGGATAGTGGCGTTACAGCTTGACGACGTTGTTCGAAACGAACGCCGGCACGGGATCGAGTTCGATGTACATCGATTCCATCGGCTCGTCGTCGGTCACAACGGTCTCGCCATTGCCGAAGCCGTTGAACGCGGTGCGCATCGCCGAGCCATAGGCACCGAGCATGCCGATCTCGAAATAATCGCCGCTACGGGTATCGGCCGGCAGCGGGAACGGTCCCTGCATCTGGTCGATATCGTCGCAGGTCGGACCCCAGAAGCTGAAGTCCATGTCGCGCGCGTCCGATTCCGGCTGCCGCAGCAGCTGCACCGGATATTTCCAGCCGATATGCGCCGCATCGAACAATGAGCCATAGGCCCCGTCGTTGATGAACAGTTCCGCGCCACGGCGATGTTCGACGCGGACAACGACCGACGCATATTCGGCGCACAGCGAGCGACCCGGTTCGGCCCACAGTTCCGCCGAATAGCTGATCGGCAGGCTTTCGAACGCGCGGTGGATCGTTTCGAAAAAACGCTCCAGCGGCGGCGGGGTCATGCCGGGGTAGCAGGACGGAAAGCCGCCACCGACGTCGATGACGTCGACGGTGACACCGGCATCGACGATCGCACCACGAACGCGTTCCATCGCGTTGCTGTACGCGTCGGGCGACATGGTCTGGCTGCCGACATGGAAGCATATGCCGAGCGCGTCGGCGACCTGACGGGTCGCGATCAGGAGTTGCTTCGCTTCGCCCGGACCGACGCCGAACTTCGACCCCAGCGACAGCTTTGCATATTCGGACGAAACGCGCATCCGCACGCACAGGGTCAGATCGGTCGCGCCGTCGGTGGCGGCCACGATCTTTTCCAGTTCGTCCATGCTGTCGAGCGAGAAGGTCCGCACGCCATGGTCGAAATAGGCCTCGGCAATCGCTTCCGGGGCCTTGATCGGGTGCATGAAGTGGCAGGTCGCTTCCGGCAGCGTCGACTTCACCAGACGTACTTCGCCGATTGAGGCGGTGTCATAGTGTACGATGCCGTTGTCCCGCAGGACACGGAGCAGGTCGGGCGACGGATTCGCCTTCACCGCATACATCGAGCGGCCCGGAAACTTCTCCACGAAGAATCGGGCTGCGCGCGCTGCGGCGTGCGGGCGAACGAGCGTCACCGGTTCGACCGGCCGGCGCTCTGCGATGTCGATCCCGCACTCCAACGAGGGGTCACGGCCGATAAAGGGGGCAGCTAGCCCCAGCGCGCTATAGTGCTTGGCCAATTCAAGGGACCTCCAATTGCCTTTCGGCATACGGTGACAAAAGCTGCCTTGCGGTTGGAAGTCCCATGGGGCAGCGGAGGCGCGATCTATGGTCCCTCATCCACGATGTAAAGTGGTTCTGCGACGGAACGGGCATTTTATGACTATTTTGCGACAGCCGACGCGAGCAGGGGTCCGCGATGCCGCGGCCAAGATGGCCGACATTCTGCCGCCATCGCCGCTGATGTTAAGAGAAGTCAATGGGTTGCAGGTAGCACTGAAGATGGAATCGCTGCAGCCGATCGGGGCGTTCAAGCTGCGCGGCGCATGGCACCGTTTGACCGCTCTCAGCGACGAATCGAGGGCGTGCGGCGTCGTCGCTTTTTCGTCGGGCAATCATGCGCAGGGTGTCGCGTGGGCCGCCAGGAGGCTGGGAATCGCCGCCACAATCGTGATGCCAGCCGACGCCCCCGAAACGAAGCTGCGGGCAACGATGGCGCTGGGGGCGGAGGTCGTCCGCTATGACCGGGCGACCGAGAGCCGTGAGAAGATCGCCGCGCATCTGGCACATGCGCGCGGCGCGACACTGGTGCCCAGCTTCGACGATGCGTGGGTAATTGAGGGGCAGGGCTCCGCCGGGATCGAGGCGGCGGAGCAGATGGTGGCGGCCGGGCTTCCGACGCCTTCGCTGGTCGTCGTGCCGTGCGGGGGTGGCGGACTGGCCGCCGGCATCGCGCTGGCGCTGCCCGATGCCGAGATCGTAACGGTCGAGCCGGAGGGCTGGGACGATATGCGCCGCAGCCTTGAGGCGGGATGGATCGAACCTGTCGGCGATGCGCCGCCGCCGACCGCCTGTGATGCGCTCCAGACGCTGCGGGTGGCCGAGCGCACCTTCGACGTGCTCGCTCGCCGTGGTGCTACCGGGGTGGCGGTCAGCGAGGGGGAGATTGCCCATGCGCAACGCTGGGCCGCGCTACATTTGCATGCGGTCGTCGAACCGGGTGGCGCCGTGGCGCTGGCGGCGATTCTGTCGAAACGGGTTACGGTGAGGCCGGGTACGCTGGTGCTGGTGTCGGGCGGCAATGTCGATCCCGTCGCCTATGGCGCGGTCGTGGCGGCGTGACGCAGGGTCCGGCGGGAACGCTGCTCGCGGTGCTGATGCTGGTTGCGATCCTGCTGATCGTGTTCGGCATCCGGATGATCGCACGCGGCGAACGGCGCAACGGCAGCCTGATGCTGGTCTGCGCATTGGTGATGGTCGGGAACGTCGCGATCTGGACGATGTAACGGTCAGTCGCGCTGCGGCGACATGCGATAGCTCCGCTGGTCGAGCGCCTGTCCGGCATTGGCGGCATTCTGCGCGTCGATCTGCGTCCATTCGGTCTTGGTGTGGCAGACTGGACGGGCCATGATCGAGCCGGTCGTCACTTCCCGGCGGCAGATCTTCTTTTCGGGTTTCGGCGGCGTCGGGGCGGCCGCGGTTTGGGTGGCCGCCGCGAGCAGCAAGATGGTCAGCATGGGCAGGACGTCCTGTACCGGAATGGTATCGGCATCCTATGGTGACTATCGAATATGGCAAGCATCAAACGCTCGCCGCGGCGAAGCCGCGTCGTCGGTCGGTGCCGGTTGGCATCGCCGGCCGGGCGCGGACTGGCGTTGCCAATCCGCTGCGCCGCGCCTCACTTGATCGGCGAGTTCGGGTCCAGCCGCATGTCCAGATACTTGTCCACGCTGCCCATCAGTTGCGGCATTTCGTTCTGGAAGAAGTGGTTGGCCCCGGGGATCACATCGTGATGGATGGTGATGTGGCGCTGGGTACGCAGCTTGTCGACCAGCTTCTGCGTCGCGACCGGCGTCACGACTTCGTCGGCGTCGCCCTGGATGATGATGCCTGAGGACGGGCATGGCGCGAGGAAGGTGAAGTCGTACATGTTCGCGGGGGGCGCGATCGAGATGAAGCCGCGGATTTCCGGGCGGCGCATCAGCAACTGCATGCCGATCCACGCGCCGAAGCTGACGCCCGCGATCCACGTCGTCTGCGCTTCGGGATGGAAGCTCTGCACCCAGTCGAGCGCCGAGGCGGCGTCCGACAATTCGCCGACGCCGTTGTCGAACGTGCCCTGACTCTTGCCGACGCCACGGAAGTTGAAGCGCAGCGTCGCGAAGCCGCGGCGCTGGAACGTCTTGTAGAGTTCCTGCACGATGCGGTTGTTCATCGTGCCGCCCGACGACGGGTGTGGGTGCAGGATCATCGCGACCGGCGCGCGGGGGCGGGGAGCGGGGGCGAAACGACCCTCCAGTCGACCTTCGGGACCGGGGAAGATGACTTCGGGCATGGGACGTCCTGTTACGTTTCGGGCGCGGCGATGGCGCGAAGATGGATCGCGGCTATATAGGCCTGTGCAATCGGAACGGAAGTGTTTTGACGACCCGCATCTATCTCGACCACGCCGCGACCACCCCGATCCGGCCCGAAGCGGCAGCCGCCGTCATCGACGGCATGGCGCGCTGGGCCAATCCGTCCAGCCCCCATGCCGAGGGGCGCGCCGCCCGTAGGGCGCTGGAGGATGCGCGCGCGCGCATCGCCACGGCGCTGGGCTGGGATGGCGAGGTCATCCTGACCGGCGGGGCGAGCGAGGCGCTGGCGATCGCGCTGCGCGGTGCAGGCCGATACGAAACGGTCGTTAGCGCGGTCGAGCATGACGCGGTCCTGCGGGCGGCGGAGAGCGACATCCGGTTGCCGGTGGGCAGGGGCGGACTGGTCGACACTGACGATCGTTCGTGGTTGTTGAATGCCTTCGACCCCCGCGAAGCGACGCAGCGGTTCACGATCCAGTCGGCCAACAGCGAGACGGGGGTGTTGCAGCCGCTCGACCGGATCGATGCGCTCCGGCGGGAGGCATGGGTCGGGCGACCGATCACGCTGGTCGCGGACTGTTCGCAAAGCGCGGGCAAGCTGCCGTTGCCACCCGCCGACCTGATCATCGTGTCGGCGCACAAGCTGGGTGGACCGCCGGGGATCGGCGCGCTGCTCGTCCGGGACCTGGCGTTGCTGCGGCCGACCGGCGGGCAGGAGCAGGGTTATCGCGGGGGCACGGAAAACCTGCCCGCCGCGCTGGGCTTTGCCGCTGCGCTGGAAGCGCCGGGCGACTGGTTCGCCCGGGTGACGACACTCCGCACGGAACTGGATCGCATCGTGCGGGCGCATGGTGGCGAAGTGATCGCCGATGCGTCACCCCGGATTCCGACCATCGCCGCCTATCGACTGCCGGGGCGGTCGGCGGCGGCGCAGTTGATGCGGCTGGACTCGGCCGGGTTTGCGGTGTCCGCCGGAAGCGCGTGTTCGTCGGGGACGCTCAAGACCAGTCACGTCCTGACGGCCATGGGCATCGACGCCAAGGCGGCGAGCGAAGTGATCCGCGTCAGTTTCGGTTGGACCACGACCACCGAGGATGTCGAGCGATTCGCCGAGGCATGGAAGGCGATGGCGTGACCTATCTGGATTATCAGGCGACGACGCCGCTCGCGCCGGAGGCGTTCGCGGCGATGGTGCCGTGGCTTCGCGACCACCA
Organism: Sphingomonas sp. Leaf67; assembly: GCF_001421965.1. Classification (GTDB taxonomy): domain Bacteria; phylum Pseudomonadota; class Alphaproteobacteria; order Sphingomonadales; family Sphingomonadaceae; genus Sphingomonas. The sequence continues at coordinate 37,934 of NZ_LMLP01000001.1, read as the reverse complement.
TGCCAACCCGCATTCGCCGCATCGCGAGGGGCGGCGGGCAAAGGCGGCGGTCGAGGTCGCCCGCGATCAGGTGCTGGCGGCGTTGGCTCCGGGCGCAGAGGGGCGGTTGTTCTTTACCAGCGGCGCGACCGAGGCGGCGAACTGGGCGATTGCGGGGACGTTCGAACGGTCGGGCGCTGCCCGGCCGAAGGTGGTGACGATCGCGACCGAGCATAGTTGCGTGCTCGATACGGTGCGGGCGCTGGCGGCGCGGGGGGCGGAGGTCGTGGTGCTGCCGGTCGGTCCGGACGGGCTGGTCGATTGCGACGCGGCAGTGGCGGCGCTCGATGAGCGAACCGCACTGGTCGCGGCGATGCTGGTCAATAACGAGATCGGCGTGGTGCAGCCGATCGCATGGCTCGGCGAACGGGCCCGGTCGGTCGGGGCGGTGATGGTTTGCGATGCGGTGCAGGGCTGGGGGCGGGTCGCGCTGCCGGTTTCTGCTTGCGACCTGATCGCGGTGTCGGCGCACAAAATCTATGGACCGAAGGGGATCGGCGCGCTGTGGGTTCGCGCCGGAGCCGAGCCGGCCGCCTTCCTCTACGGCGGCGGGCAGGAAGGCGGATTGCGATCAGGCACGCTAAGCCCCGCCTTGTGTGCCGGGTTCGGCGTGGCGGCGGCGTTGCTGGCGCAGGATGATCCGTCGCACGTCGAGACCTTGTGGGACGCGACGCGGGCGGTGTTGTCGACGCCGGACTGGGTGCTGAACGGGGATGACGGGGCGCGCTGGCATGGCAATCTCAACGTGCGGATGGACGGGCTGGATGTGGCGCGGCTGATGAGCGAATGCCGCGACATCGCCTTTTCGGCCGGGTCGGCCTGTGCCAGCGGATCGGGGCGGACCAGCCATGTGCTGCGCGCGATCGGATTGAGCGATGCGCAGGCGAAGAATGCGATCCGGATCGGGTTCGGGCGCTACACGACGCAGGAGGAACTGGTGGCGGCATTGCAGACGATCGATCGCGCGGCGCGGGGGCAACGATGATCGTCCGCTTCGTCCGGGCCGATGGCAGCGTCGAGGAAGCGCGCGGGGCGACCGGCGACCGGCTGCTCGATCTGGCGCATGCCTATGACCTGCCGCTCGAAGGGACGTGCGGCGGACAGATGGCGTGTTCGACCTGCCATGTCATCGTCGACCCGGCCGATGCGCCGCGCCTGCCGCCGCCGGGCGAGGACGAGGAGGATATGCTCGATTTTGCCGAAGGCGCGGTCGCGACCAGCCGGCTGGCCTGTCAGATCGTGCTCGACGAGTCGCTCGACGGGCTGACGGTGCGGATGCCGGCCGCGGCGCGCGACGCGCGGCGGTAACGTTCGACCAGCAGCACTGCGACCGCGCCGCTGGCATAGGCGATGAAGTCTTTCGGATCGAAACCGCTGCCGAGGATCATCCGGGCGAAGCGGTCGTGATCGAGGCCGATGGCGGCAAGCACGCGGAAATACTGGCCGAACTCGATCACGACGGCGATGGCGAATGCGATCAGCGTGGCCGGCAGGACGCCCGCGTTGGTGACGGCGCGCAAGCCGGCATAGACCAGCACCACCGCCAGCGCGTCGCCGACATAGGGCCGGATGATCGGATCGTGCAGGAACAGCGCGATGGCCAGCTCGATCGCCAGCAGCGCGATGGTCAGCGCGGCATAGCCCTTGTGCAGTCGCATGGTCGCTCCCCGAACGGTGCGATCGGCATGGCGTGCGACGGGCGTCGACGCAAGCGCTTGCCCCGACGCGGCACCACCGCCTAAAGACCCGCGATGACCGTGAACGTCGATATGGGGACGGACCCGGCGGGCAAGACCGTTCCCCTTGATCTCGAAGAATTGCTGGCGACCCGATTGCTGGTGCAGGGCAATTCGGGGTCGGGAAAGTCGCATCTCCTCCGCCGCCTGCTTGAACGCAGCGCGGGCCATGTCCAGCAGGTGGTGATTGATCCCGAAGGGGATTTCGTCACGCTGGCAGGCGCCTATGGTCATGTCGTGATCGAGGCGGCCGACCATAGCGAGCGCGAGGTCGCGAGGTTCGCGACGCGCGCGCGCGAGCATCGCGCCTCGGTGGTGCTCAGCCTAGAAGGGCTGGAGGCGGAGGGGCAGATGAAGTGCGCCGCCGCGTTCCTGAACGCGCTGTTCGATGCGCCGCGCGAGCATTGGTATCCGGCGCTGGTCGTGGTGGACGAAGCGCAGTTGTTCGCACCGGCGGGCGGCGGCGAGGTCGTCGAGGAAGTGCGGCGTGCGTCGCTGTCGGCGATGACCAACCTGATGTGCCGCGGGCGCAAGCGCGGCCTTGCCGGCGTGATCGCGACCCAGCGTCTGGCGAAGCTCGCCAAGAACGTCGCGGCCGAGGCGTCGAACTTTCTGATGGGGCGCACCTTCCTCGACATCGACATGGCGCGGGCGGCCGATCTGCTCGGCATGGAGCGGCGGCAGGCCGAGGCGATCCGCGATTTGCAGCGCGGGCATTTCCTCGCGCTCGGGCCGGCGGTGTCGCGGCGGCCGCTGTCGATCAAGATCGGCCCGGTGCAGACGTCGGCGCGCAGCGGCAGTCCCAAGCTGACGCCGCTGCCGAGCGCACCGGTGGCCGATATCAAGGGTTTGTTGCTCGCCCCGGTCGAGGCGATGCTGCCGCTGGGGCCGCCGATCCGGCACGTCGCGCCACCCGAAGCGGTGGAGGCAGCGATTGCCGCGCCGGTGCGGCCCAGCAACGCGCCCGACCTGCCCGAACGGTCGGCGGACGAAACCGATACGATCGTCGCGGAGGTGCTGCGGGCGCTGGTCGAGGACGAGGGCGATCAGCCACGCGCGGCGGCGGTGCTGTATCAGGACTTCGACGTGCGCTGCCGCATGGTGGGCCTGCCGCGCCCGCCGCTCGACCTGCCGGCCTTCACGCGGCGGCTGGCGTGCGCGCGGGCCGGCATTTTCGAAGCGCCGGACGAGGAATGGGCACAGGCGCTGGCGATCGCGGATGTGTTGCCCGACGACATGCTCGGCGCGTTCATGCTCATCGCGCGGGCGGCGCGGGAAGGGCGGCCCTGCCCGAGCGATGCGGCGATCGCGCGGACCTATGGGACGAGTTCGCTGGGGCGGGTAAAGCGGCTGCTCGCCTATATCGAGGGGCGCGATCTGCTGGTGTGCCGCATCGATCTGGCGGGGAAGCGGTCGATCGCGTTGCCGCATCTGGGGTGGACGACTGAGGCGGCGGAGGCGGCGTAACGCCTCGCCGCTGTGCGGGTAGGGGGAGCACCTCGAAACGCAGCGGTGCCGTATGGGGACATCCCCCTCCACCACCGCTTCGCGGCAGTCCCCCTCCCCGTGCCGGGGAGGATTCAGGGTTTGGCGTATCGGTCTTTCAGGAGCCGCCACGTCGCGCGCAGGCCATAGGCTTCACCGCCCTTCGCCCGGCCCGGCTTCGCCGCCGCGCGCCACGCGAAGGTGTCGAGATGCGCCCATGCGGTGCCCGGCGTCACGAACCGCCGCAGGAACAGCGCGGCGGTAACCGCGCCCGCCATGCCGCCATCGGGCGCGTTGACCATGTCGGCGATGTCGGATTTCAGCAGGTCGTCATAGCCATCCCATAGCGGCATCCGCCACAACGGATCCTCCTCCGCCGTGCCCGCCGCGAGCAGGTCGGCGGCGAGCGTATCGTCATTGGCAAAGGTCGCCGGCAGATCGGGGCCGAGTGCCACGCGCGCGGCACCGGTCAGGGTCGCGAAGTCGATCAGCAGGTCGGGGTGATCCTCGCACGCCCGGGTCAGCGCATCGCCCAAGACGAGCCGTCCTTCGGCATCGGTATTGGTGTTCTCGACCGTTAGCCCCTTGCGTGTGGTCAGCACGTCGCCGGGACGGAAGCTGTCGGCCGATACGCTGTTCTCGACCGCCGGGATCAGCAGATGGAGCCGGACCGGCAGATGCGTCTCCATCACCAGCCCGGCGAGGGCCAGCGCATGGGCCGCGCCGCCCATATCCTTCTTCATCAGGCGCATGCCCGAGGAGGGCTTGATATCGAGCCCGCCACTGTCAAAGCACACGCCCTTGCCCACCAGCGCGACGCGTGGATGCGCCGGATTGCCCCAGGCCAGTTCGATCAACCGGGGTTCGCGGCCTTTGGCGGCGGCCTTTCCGACCGCATGGATCATCGGAAAGCCGGTCTCCAGATCGCGGCCTGACGTGACGGTAACGGTCGCGCCGTGCGCGTCGCCGATCGTGCGGACGGCAATGGCGAGTTCGGCAGGGCCGAGGTCGGCGGCGGCGGTGTTGACCAGATCGCGGACCCGCGCGGTGGCGGCCGCCTGTCGCAGCGATTCGTCGATCCGGGCCGGTTCGTTGGAAAGCAGGATGCGGGGGGCGTCGTCATCGCCCTTGCGATAACGGGTGAAGCGATATTGCGCGGTCGCCCAGCCGAGTTTCGCCGCGCCGGGGGTACCGCTGGCGAGGCGATAGCTCCCGGCGGGAAGCTGTGCGGGCAGGTGCGCCAGATCCCATGCCGACAGGTTTGCCGGGTCGGCGACGACGGTGGCGACCGACCATTCTTCGGGTCGTTCGCCCGGCAGCGTCGCGGTCTTGCCCGCCTTGGCGACCAGCCGCTGCGCCGTCGCGGCGGCGCGGATGCGGGGGGGGTGCTGGTCAAGCCACGCATCGAACGCGGCTACGGGGATCAAGTGGATGGTACGGGCGTCCTGCCCGCGGTCGGCGATGATCATCGGAGTCATCGCTCGGATGTAGGGGGCGGGGGGCGTCCTGTGCAATCCTCCCCGTGCCGGGGAGGAGTTCAGGCCACCGAAACGCCGTACAGGTCGTGTTCGTCGGCGTCCTCGACCTCGACCTTGACGATATCGCCCTGGGCCAGATGGCCGGCGTCGCGAAGGAACACCTCGCCGTCGATGCCCGGCGCGTCGGCGGTGCTGCGGCCGGTCGCGCCGCCTTCCTCGCCGACCTCGTCGATGATGACGTCGATGGTGCGCCCGATCTTTGCGGCCAGCTTGGCGGCGGAGATGGCGGCGGTCTTTTCCATGATCCGCGCGTAGCGTTCTTCCTTCACCGCCTCCGGCACCGGATCGGGCAGCGCGTTGGCGGCGGCACCCTCGACAGGTTCGAAGCGGAACGCGCCGACCCGGTCGAGCTGCGCCTCGTCCAGCCAGTCGAGCAGATACTGGAAATCGGCTTCGGTCTCGCCCGGGAAACCGACCACGAATGACGAACGGATCGCGATGTCGGAGCACACCTCACGCCAGCCGCGCAGGCGTTCGAGCACCTTGGCATCGTTCGCCGGACGCTTCATCGCCTTTAGAACATTGGGCGAGGCGTGCTGGAACGGAATGTCGAGATACGGCAGCACCAGCCCCTCGGCCATCAGCGGGATGACGCTGTCGACATGCGGATAGGGATAGACATAGTGCAGCCGCACCCACGGCGCGATCTGTCCCAGTTCGCGCGCCAGATCGGTCATGTGCGGCACGACCTCGCGCCCCTTCCATGCGCGCGGTTCGCGGCGGATGTCGATGCCATAGGCCGACGTATCCTGGCTGATGACCAGCAATTCCTTCGTCCCCGCCGCGACCAGCTTTTCCGCCTCGCGCAGGATCGCGTCGGGGCGGCGGCTGGCCAGATCGCCGCGGATCGACGGGATGATGCAGAACGAGCAGCGGTGGTTGCAGCCCTCCGAAATCTTAAGATAGCTGTAATGGCGCGGCGTCAGCTTCAGCCCGCTCTCGGGCACAAGATCGACGAACGGCGAGGGGATCGGCGGCGCGGCTTCGTGCACCGCTTCGACCACCTGTTCGTACTGATGCGCGCCGGTGACGGCCAGCACCTGCGGGAAACGGGCGCGGATCGTCTCCGCCTCCTGTCCCATGCAGCCGGTGACGATGACGCGACCATTTTCGGCAATCGCCTCGCCGATCGCTTCGAGCGACTCTTCCTTGGCGGAATCGAGGAAACCGCAGGTATTGACCAGCACGACATCGGCCCCGGCATAGTCGGGCGACATCTGATACCCGTCGCTGCGCAATTTGGTCAGGATGCGTTCGCTGTCGACAAGGTTCTTGGGACAGCCGAGGGAAACCATCCCGACACGGGGAGGCGAAGGAAGACGAGTTGCCATGATTGCCCGGTCACATAGCGATTTCGGCAAAAAATGATAGGGGCGGTGGTGCGGTGCGGTTTGTCGCGTCCGGCGAAGGTCGTGACGCTGCGGAAACCGATCGGCCCGAACCGCGCGACCTCCGGCGTTACCTCGTGACCACTTCGACGATCATGTCGCCGGGTTGCAGGTTGCGGGCTTCGGGGCTGTCGAACCGGATCTTGTCGCCCTGCCGATAGACGCGCAGGCCAAGGCCGGTGGTGATCGCCGACAGCGGCTGACCGACCTCGTGCGCCGCGACCGGACGTTCGGACAGCGCGACCGCGCCGTCGATCGATGCCAGATCGAGCATGTAATCGGCGATATGCGGCCCGCGGCACGATCCGGCGAGCAGCAGCCCGGCGAAGCTGACCGGATTGATGACCGTCGTCGCCCCGGCGGCGCGGGCGGGAAACTCGTTGTCCTCCGCCTTCACGATCACGCTGATCGTCAGATCGGGTGCGAGATGGCGGGCGGTCAGCGTCACCAGCACCGACGTATCATCGCGACCGGTGGCGATGATCAGCGCCCGGGCGCGGGCGATGCAGACATCGTTCAGCGTCGCGTCGCGGGTGGCATCGGCCAGCAGCACGATGCAGCCCAGTTTCTGTGCGGCGTCGAGATGCGCTTGGACGGGATCGATTACGACGATACGACGCGGGTCCTCGCCCCGCGCGACCAGTTCGTCGACCGCCTCGGACCCGGTCTTGCCGAAGCCGGCGACGACGATGTGACCGGTCAGTTTGTCTTGCAACAGCGCCATGCGCCAACGCTCCCAATTGCGCCGAAGGACGAATTGATAGGTCGTGCCGATGAACAGCAGCACGACGAAGACCCGGATCGGCGTAACGATCAACGCGTCGAACAGCCGCGCGCGTTCGCTGACCGGCGCGATATCGCCATAGCCGGTGGTCGTGATCGAGATCATCGTGAAGTAGATCACGTCGGCGAAGCTGACCTGCCCGTCATAATTGTCGCGCAGACCCTTGCGATCGAACCAGTGCACCGCGACCGCGATGCCGACCAGCGTCAGGACCGCGACCACCCGCCACAGGATCGACGCCCAGACCGGTAGCGGCGACGATTGCCGCAGGACGGCGCGGCGGAACGGCGGCTTCACCGGCGCGGCAGTCGCGACAGCGGATCAACCGGGGTACGGCCGGACCGCACCTCGAAATGGACCGCCGGGCGTTCGGCATAGCCGGTGTCGCCCGACAGTGCGATCTTCTGCCCCTTCTTCACCGCCTGCCCGCGCTGCACCAGCAACTGGCTGGCATGGCCGTACACGGTGGTGAGGCCGCTGCCGTGGCGGATGATGACCACCCCGCCAAGCCCCGGCACGCCGGTGCCGACATAGGCGACGGTCCCGGCGGCGGCAGCGGCGATCGGCGTGTCGATCGGGACCGCAATCTTTATGCCGTTGTTGCGCTCCCCGCTGTCGCCCGCGCCGAATCGTTTGAACACCCGGCCATCGACCGGCCAGATCAGCGTGCCCGGATCGGCGCTGGGCGGGACGACGGCAGCGGTCGACGGCAGGACCCGGCGGGGCGAGGTGACGGCGGGGGCAGGGCGTGCGTCTGGTTCGATCGCCGGTTCGCCGCCGGTCAGGATGTCGTCGATGTCGAGCTGGAACGCGGCGGCGCGTTCGGCGGCCGACCGCGGCACGGCATCGACCGGGATCAGAATGCGCTGCCCGGCCCGCAGGATGAACGGTTCGGTAAGCGCGTTCGCCGTGGCGATGCGCGACCAGTCGACGCCGTACGCGCGGGCGATGGCGATGCCGCTCTCGCCTTTGCCGACCATATGGTAGCGGCCGCCGGGGATGGCCAGGCGCTGCCCCGCGCGGATCATGAACGGCGGCGGCAGATTATTGGCGCGCGCGATCGCCTCGGTCCCGGCACCGGTCAGGTTGGCGATGCCGCGCAGCGTATCGCCGGAGCGGACGACATAGCTGCTGGGCGCGACGCTCCGCGCGTCGGGCACGACCCGCTTCGCTTCCCATGCGGGCGGCGGCGACGGCAGGGCGGTGACGCCGTCGCCTTGGGACTCGGTGGCGGGCGGCGTGCCGGGGGCGGCGATCGGTGCCGGTTCGACGGTCGGCTGTGACGCGATGCGGCCCGGATTGGACGGGATACAGCCACTCGCGCCGATCATCAGCGCCGCCGCTATCGCACCCCCTATCGCGAACCGCATCACCGCCCCCGTTCGTTGCTTAACCCGCCGGCGTCAGGACGTCCTGCCCGACATACCGGCGCAGCACGTCGGGCACGACGACCGAGCCGTCGGCCTGCTGATAATTCTCCAGCACTGCCACCAGCGTCCGCCCGACCGCAAGGCCGGACCCGTTGAGGCTATGGACGAAGCGCGTCGCCTTCTCCCGTTCCGGGCGATAGCGCGCGTTCATGCGGCGCGCCTGAAAATCGGTGCAGGTCGAACAGCTCGAAATCTCGCGATACCGGTTCTGGCCCGGCAGCCATACTTCGAGATCATAGGTTCGCGCCGCCGAAAAGCCCATGTCGCCGGTACACAGTTTCATGCGACGGAACGGCAGGACGAGGCGGTTGAGGATATCCTCCGCCGCCTGCGTCATCCGCTCATGCTCGGCGTCCGACTGGTCGGGGGTGGTGATCGATACCATTTCCGCCTTCTCGAACTGATGCTGGCGGATGAAACCCCGTGTGTCGCGCCCGGCGGCTCCCGCTTCCGAACGGAAGCACATGGTGAGCGCGGTGAAGCGCAGCGGCAACTCGCGCTCGGCCAGGATCTGCCCGGCAACGATGTTGGTCAGCGATACCTCGGCGGTCGGGATCAGCCAGTGATCGCCGGTCGTGCGGAACAGGTCCTCGGCGAATTTCGGCAACTGACCGGTGCCGTACAGCGCCTCGCCACGCACCAGCACCGGCGGCACGACCTCTTCAAAGCCATGGATGCCGGTCAGCGTATCGAGCATGAACTGGCCGAGCGCACGATGCAGTTTGGCAGCTGCACCGCGGACCAGCGTGAAGCGTGCGCCCGACAGCTTGGCCCCGGTTTCGAAATCGAGACCGATCGCCGGCCCGATCGCGTCATGCTCGGCGGGGGGGAAGGCAAAGGCGGTGGGATCGCCGACCGTCTTTTCGACGACATTCTCGTCCTCGCCCGTCCCTTGCGGAACGTCGGCGAGCGGAAGATTTGGGATCGCGGCAAGGCGAGCGGTCAGTTCCTCGCCGAGCATCGCCTCCTCCGCCTCGATCGCGGGCATCCGCTCCTTGAGCGTTGCGACTTCGGCCATCAGCGCGGTGGCGGTCGCTTCGTCGTGGCTTGCCTTGGCCGCGCCGATCGCCTTCGACGCTTCGTTGCGGCGCGCCTGCGCGACCTGCACTTCGGTCAGCAGGGCGCGACGGCGTTCGTCGAGATCGACGATCGCGGCCGACAGGGGCTCCATCCCGCGGCGGGCAAGGGCGGCATCGAAGGCGACGGGATCGTCGCGGATCAGGCGGATATCGTGCATGGCCGGGCTATGGCGAGCGCCGGTCGGCCATGCAAGCCGCAACCGCCGCCGCCGCCGGTGCGTTGGGCGGTCGTTGCAATCAGAGGAGAGATGGAATGCGGATTCCCCATGACGCCTGTGTGTTGGTCGCGGATGGCCGCAAAATGCTGTTTTTCCGCAACGAGGGCGATGCGAATACGCCGAACCTGGTCGTCGAGGATCAGGCGATGCAGGCGAACCCCGCCGATCGCCATCAGAAGACCGACGCCGCCGGACAGGCGCAGTCGATCCGTGGCGGCAATTTCGCGCAGGGCGGCGGCAGCATGGGCGAGACCGACTATCATCAGCAGGCGGAGGATCGCTTCGCCGCCGAAGCGGCCGAACTGCTGCGCAAGCGCGCGCTGGCCAACGAGTTCGAGGCGCTGATCGTCGTCGCCCCGCCCAAGACGCTGGGCGAGATGCGCAAGCACTATCACAAGACGGTCAGCGAGCGTCTGACCGGTGAACTCGACAAGGACCTGACCGGCCATCCGGTCGACCAGATCGAAAAGCTGATTTCGGCCGCGTGATCGACCCGCGGACCGTGCGTTGTCGCGCGCGGTCCGTTAGTCGGCGACGGCGGTCCTGCGTGCCAACCGCTTGCGCAAAACCAGCGCCGCAGCCGCTCCGCCGAACAGCAGCAGCATCGGCGGGGCGGGGACCGGCGTCGGGCCGTCCGGGTTTCCGGGCGGCGGCTTGCCGTTCGAACTGCCGTTCGAGCTCCACCCGCCGTTCGAACTCCAGCCCTTGCTCGACGAGCCGTTCGACGAGGATGAGGTCGATGTGCTGGTCGAACCCGACGATGCTGAGGACGTGCTGGTCGAAACGTTGCCGCTCGACGAAGACGAGGTTGATGACGAGACGTCGCCGCTGGACGAGGCCGACGACGATACATTGCCGCTCGACGAAGACGACACGTTTCCACTGGATGAGGAGGAAACATTGCCGCTGCTGCCGCCGGAGGCGGACGACGTGCTGCTGGTGCTCGAAACGCCGCCGGTGCTGGTCGACGACCCGCCCGACGACGTCGAGGAAGAAGAGCCCCCCGAGCCACCCGACGAGGTAGAGGTCGAACCGCCGCTGGTACTCGATGTCGAGGATACGATGATCCCGCTCGACCCGCCGCCGGAACCGCCGCCGCCGAAGAAGCCGCCGGCAAAGAAACCGCCACCGATCCCGCCGCCGCCGGTGCCACCGACCAGTACCGGTCCGCCGCCAAAGCCGCCGCCGCCCAGCATCGGCGACATGTCCGTACCGGTGAAGGCCGGGGGCAGCGGGACCGGTGCCCCCTGACTGGCGACGGTTACCACGGTCGGCGGGCACACCGTCTTGGTCCGCGTGACGACGCGGGTGACGACACGGCGCAGCGCCGGACGGGGCGCTGCACGTTTGGTGATGGCGCGTTTGGTAATGGCCCGCTTCGTGATCTCACGGTTCTGGGCAGATTCGGCGACATGCACGGCACCACCGCCAAGGACGGCACCACCGCAGGCACATGCGCACAGTTTCGCCAGGGCCATCTTCACCGACATGCCGCACCATTCTTCCTGTAAGAACCACCGGTCATCGCGTCGCCACGATACTCGGGGGTTAGTCTGCTCCACCAAGACAAAACAAAGCGTAAAACTCAACCCATGCCGGGTTCGTTTTGCCGCCTTATTTGGGAACGGCGCGACACGCTAGCCGGCGACGGCGGTTAACGTACCGTAAAGGGACGTGGGTTCACAAGCGAACCGATCCGGTTAACCCTTTTGAACCGCCGCGCTTTCGACGGCTGGTCCTGGACGCTTGTGGTGCTGCCTTCCGCCCGATATAGGCGCGCGGACAAACGAGAGGCGGCACCCCGCGGACTTCGTCAGGGGAAGCTCCGGGGTGGAGATTGGGATGGCCACGGTTTTGAGCGATACGACACGACCTCTCGACATACCGCCGCCGGCAAATGATGACGGGTATCGTCCGCACGCGGACGAGCCGTTCATGAATCCGCGGCAACAGGCCTATTTTCGCGCCAAGCTGCTCGCTTGGAAGGAAGCGATCCTGCGCGAATCGCAGGATACGCTGGCGCATCTTCAGAATGAATCGCTGCGAGAGGCGGATCTGACCGATCGTGCGTCGAGCGAGACCGACTGGTCGATCGAACTGCGGACCCGCGACCGGCAGCGCAAGCTGATCTCCAAGATCGAGGCGGCGGTGCGTCGGATCGACGACGGTGAATATGGGTATTGCGAGGTGACCGGAGAGCCGATCGCGCTGGGCCGGCTGGAAGCGCGTCCGATCGCGACGATGACGGTAGAGGCGCAAAGCCGTCACGAACGGCAGGAAAAGGTTTCGCGCGAGGAATAGCGTCGATGCGAAGCGCGGGGCCGATGACCGACCCCGCGCGGTGCGTCACAGCGACGATATCTCCTGCTTCACCTGCAATTTGCGTTTCTTTAGCGACGACAGGAGCGACTGATCGGGCGCGGGGCGATGGGTCTCTACCGAAATCTGTCGGTCGAGCGTCGCGTGTTTCGCTTCGAGTGCGGTGAGGTGGGCAGACTGCATCGTTGCATCCTCCTGCTTGGCTGTTGGGGGAATGAGTAGAACACAGGACCGGGCCAATGTCGCCATGTCCGATGGGATTTTCGACACGACGTGCGAAAATCGCTGACGGACCGTTGCCAGCGCCCGGACGGCGGGTGACTATGGGAGCCGATGGACGAATCGGACCTTGAGCAGCGGCTGGGACTGTTGCGGATCGAGCACCGCGATCTGGACGACGCGATTGCGGCGTTGGCAACCGCGACTCACCTCGACCAGTTGCAGCTGGCACGGCTGAAACGCCGCAAATTGCGCCTCCGCGACGAAATGGCGGCGATCGAGGACCAGCTGATCCCCGATATCATCGCCTGATCGTCATATTCGGGGACGGACGGCACAGCCAGCCAATCCGGCCGCCTCTTTCGCGAGTCGAGCCGGCGTGGCATCCTGCCGCCATGGACGTAGCCGAAAACGGTGCGATGGTGCATCGCCGATTGATCGATTCGATGTACGTCGAAGCGATGGTGCTCGCCGATGAGGCACGAGCCTATTTCGATCAGGTCGGGATGGCCGAGCGGGCGACGCTCGATCCCATGGCGCGTGTGGTGCTGTCCTGCGAGTCGCTGAAGATCACGACCCGGTTGATGCACGTCATTGCATGGCTGTTGACGCAGAAGGCGATCGACGCGGGCGAGATGTCGCAGGAAATGGGTGACGATCCGTTGCGCACGCTGGCCGCCGGGCCGGCAACCGACGACGACACGCTGGGGGCGATGCCGGTGGGCACGCAGACGCTGATCCGGGCGAGCGTTGATCTGTATCGCCGGGCGGAACGGATGGAGCGGTCGCGGAGCGCACCGCCGGCAGCCAGTCCCGCGCGGGCGATGTTCGAACGGCTGGCGACGCGGCTATAGCAGGCGGGTACGGGCGGCCTGATATTCGGCCGCCATCCGGGCGACAAGATCGGCGGCGGGGACGACCGCGTCGACCGCGCCGATGCCTTGCCCGGCACCCCAAATATCCTTCCATGCCTTGGCCGCCGAACCGAAATTCATCGCCGAATGGTCGCTTTCGGGAAGAGCGTCGGGATCGAGTCCGGCTGCGACGATCGAGCCACGCAGATAATTGCCGTGTACGCCGGTGAACAGATTGCTGTAGACGATATCGTCGGCGCGACCGTCGACCACCGCCTGCTTATAGGCCGGGACGGCACTGGCTTCGGCGGTCGCGATGAAGGGGGATCCGACATAGGCGAGGTCGGCACCCGCTGCCTGCGCCGCGAGTACCGCCCCGCCATTGGCGATCGCGCCCGACAGCGCGAGCGGGCCGTCGAACCATTGCCGCACCTCCTGCGTGAAGGCGAAGGGGTTGAGACGACCGGCATGACCGCCGGCCCCGGTGCAGACGAGAATCAGCCCGTCGGCACCCTTTTCCACCGCCTTGTGCGCGAAGCGGTCATCGATCACGTCGTGCAGGATAATGCCGCCCCAGCCATGGACGGCAGTATTGAGATCCTCGCGCGCGCCGAGCGAGGTGATGACGATCGGAACTTTCCATTTGGCACAGGTAGCAAGGTCCGCCTCCAGCCGATCGTTCGAACGGTGGACGATCTGGTTCACCGCGAACGGCGCGGCGGGACGGTCGGGATGGGCGCGGTCATGCGCGGCCAGTTCCTCGGTAATGCGGTGCAACCATTCGTCGAGCTGCGCCTGCGGGCGGGCGTTCAGCGCCGGGAACGAGCCGACGATCCCCGCCTTGCACTGCGCGATGACCAGATCGGGGCCGGAGATGATGAAGAGCGGCGAGCCGATCACGGGGAGGGCGAGCGTTTCGAACAGGGGAGGGAGCGCCATATCAGTTTCATAGCGCAACCATAATCGCTGTCCAGTGGCGGAAGTTGGCGAAGTTGACACGATGGCGATGTTGGAGCTTTGGGCCGGTCGCGTTTAAGTACAGCGATGGCAATTGGTTAGAACGGTTCGCATCGCGCCGATGTTTACACTGGCTGCGCCGCGAGCTCGAAATCGGAACGGTGCTTTCAAAGAACAGTCGCATCGTCGCACGGCCCGGCAAAGTAGGAAAGCTTGCCCGCCACCTATGGCCAACGCGTTGTTAACCCGTCTGTCCTATCGTCGTTCGCGACAGAGAGAGGGATGATGATGGTCGAGGTCACGCGCAAGCGTAGTCTGGTGCTGTTCGAGGTCGGTGCGGCGGCGCTGTTGCTGTTGCTGGCGTTCGGGCTGGCGGCGAAGGGGGTGCTCGACATGCATCATTATCCGAGCCAGCCGGTCGTGGCGGCGGCATTCGCAACGCCGGCCGGGTGCGACTATGCCGGTGAGAAGTCGACCGTCCGGGTGCCCGCGCCCTGCGTCGTCGCCGCGTATCGGCTGACCGGGCTGACCGATCTCGGCCTTAGTGCTGCCAGGGCCGACGAGCATTGGTACCGGGTCGGCGACGATGCGCTGCTGCTGCTCTGTGTCAATGGCGACGCGACTTGCCTGGTGCGGGCGCGGGTGTCGGGCAAGTTCGTGCACGGCGCGGGCGATCAGGCTTAGGAGCGATCGACATTCAGCGACAACCACGGAATTTCGTCATTCCCGCGCAGGCGGGAAGCGATAGACGCCGAGGGTTTGGCTGGATTCGCGACGCCGGCATATATGGACTCCCGCCTGCGCGGGAGTGACGAAAGGCGATGGAACACTAATCCGGCGTCCAGCGAACCGAATGTCAAGCCCGTCTAGTTTAGATGCCGGTCAGCCGGTCACGACCTGATACAACAGCACCGAATTGAGCACGATCACTGCCGCACAGATCGTCGATGCCGCCATCGCAAGGACCGGGCGGTTGGCGAATTGGCCCATCTTGGCGCGATCGCCGGTGAAGCGGACCAGCGGGTAGACCGCGAAGGGGAGTTGCAGGCTCAACACCACCTGGCTGGCGATCAGCAATTGCGCGGTCCCGCTCTCGCCATACAGGCTGGCGACAACCACCGCCGGCACGATCGCGATCAGCCGGGTGACGATCCGCCGCAGCCACGACGGCAGCCGGATGTTCAGGAACCCTTCCATCACGATCTGTCCGGCGAGCGTCCCGGTGATCGTCGAGTTCTGCCCCGATGCCAGCAAGGCGACGGCGAACAGGATGCTGGCGGCACCGGCACCGAGCATCGGCGTCAACAACTGATACGCGTCCTGAATTTCCGCCACGTCGGTCCGCCCGGCGGTGTGGAAGGTCGCGGCGGCGAGGATCAGGATCGATCCGTTGATGAACAACGCCAGCATCAGCGCGATCGAGCTGTCGATGGTGGCGAGCTTCACCGCTTCGCGCCGGCCCTCGACCGATCGATCGAAGCTGCGCGTCTGCACGATCGAACTGTGCAGATAGAGGTTGTGCGGCATCACCGTCGCGCCGAGGATGCCGATCGCTATGTACAGCATCGCCGGGTTGGTGACGATCTCCGCACGCGGAATCAGGCCGCCCGCGATGGCGGCGAGCGAGGGTTGGGCAAGCGCCAGCTCGACCGCGAAGCAGCCCGCGATAACGATCAGCAGGGCGACGATGAACGCCTCCAGCTTGCGAAAGCCATATTGCTGGAGCAGCAGGATCAGCATCACGTCGACCGCGGTGATGCACACGCCCCATACGAGGGGAATACCGAACAGGAGTTGCAAGGCGATGGCGGTGCCGATCACCTCCGCCAGATCGCAGGCGATGATCGCCAGTTCGCATAAGGCCCACAGCACCCAGCGGGTCGGTGCCGGATAATATTCACGGCATGCCTGCGCAAGGTCGAGGCCGGTGACAATGCCGAGCTTGGCCGACAGCGATTGCAGCACCATCGCCATGATGTTCGACAGCAGGACGACCGACAACAGCGTATAGCCGAACGCCGATCCGCCGGCGATGTCGGTCGCCCAGTTGCCCGGGTCCATATAACCGACCGCGACCATATAGCCGGGGCCGGCAAAGGCGCCGAGTTTGCGCCAGAACTGGCCCGCACCGGCCGGAACGGGCACGGTGCGGAACGATCCGGGAAGGCTGGGTCGACGTTCGGGGACCGGTTCGGCGGCGGACGGTGGTGGTGCCATGGTCGGTCGCATTCCCCGGAGACGTGTCAAATCGCGGCGCTGGTCTTCAGCAGCCCGTTGACGCCTGCGGGGAAGAACCCGCCGAGCGCGACCGAGGTCCGCGTCTGGTACGCCACGTTCAGAACCTGGGCCGGCGCGCGGGCATAGGTGATGCCGCTGCCGTCGGTCGGCACGATATTCGACGCGTTGTTGGCGGGGCGCACCCCCTGATCGATATCGGCGGCGCCGTCGAACCCGTCGCGGGCGGTCGACAACGCTTCGGTCGCGTCGATCAGTGCCGGGGTGGCAATGCCGCGACGGTAGAGCGCCGACCGGATCAGGCCGGCATGATAGGATTTGGCACCCTGCATCCCGGCGGCGGCATCGAGGAACGTGGCACCGGCGAGCGATCCGATGATCCCGCGATAGGCGGTGACGACGACATCCTCGAACACGAACGCGCCGAGCAGGAAGCGATCGTCGCTTTCATACACGTCATAGGTCGCCGTCGCGGCGGTGATGAGCGCGGCGGTGCGGGCAAGGTTGGAAAAGGCGCTGGTCGCGGTGACGCCAAGGTCGATCGCGGGCTGCGCGATCACGGTCGAACCGATCACGCCGCGCAGAAAGGCAACATGGGCACGGGTGTCGGCGGCGAGTTCGCGGGCATAGCGACCGATCGTCGCATCTTCGAACACGCGTTGCCGGCCGCCGGTCGCCGCACCGGCGGTGCCGCTGCCGCCGAGCAGGCTGGCGTCGAGGCCGGCACCGGTCGTGGCGACGCTGTAATATTGCGCCTGCAGATACGCGAAGTTCAGCGTGAAGTTCAGAATGTCCGCATCCGTCGCCGGGCTCGGCACCGGTGTCGGTGTGCCCGATGCGGTCGGCGTGGGGGTGGGCGTCGGCGTCGGCGCAGGATTGCCGTTGTTGCCACCGCAGGCGGCAAGCAGCCCGGCCCCGGCGACGGCGGCGGAGACGCCACCGGCGGCGCGCAGGAAGTCGCGGCGGCTGTCGCCGGCATTGCGGTCCATCAGGATCGATTCGTTGGTCATTGGTCTCGCTCCCGAAAGGCTCAGTTCGCCGCGCTGGTCTTGATGTTGCCGTTGACGCCGGCGGGGAAGAACCCGCCCGTCGCGACGGCATTGCGGTTCAGATAGGCGATGTTGAGCACCTGTCCGGTGGTGCGGCCGTAAGGCAGGCCGTTGGTGTCGAACGGCATGATGTTCGACTGGTCGCCGATCGGGCGGATGCCCTGATCGATATCGATGCCGCCGTCGAGGCTGTCGCGCGCGTTGGAGATCGATTCGGTCGCATCGATCAGTGACGGTGCCGCCAGCCCGCGGACATAGAGCGCCGAACGGATCATCGACGCATGATAGGCTTCCGCGGCGAGGATGCCGGCGGCGGCCTGTCGGATCAGCGTGTTGGCGATGATCGGCAGCGCACCGCGATAGGCGGTGACGCCGACATCCTCGAACAGATAGGCGGCCAGCAGGAAATTATCGTCGCTGGCGTACGGATCGAAGGTCTCGCCGGCGCCGATCAGCCCGGCGGCCCGTGCGGCGTTCGAAAACGCGCTGGTCGCGGTCGCGCCGATGTCGAGTGCGGGCATGGCGACGGCGGAGTTGCCGAGCGCGTTGCGGATGAATTCGACGTGGGCGATTTCGTCCTGTGCGATTTCGCGGGCGAAATTGGCGATGACGGGGTCGTTCAGCGTCGCCTTGCGTCCACCCGTCACTGCGCCCGGCGTCGTGCCGGTCGGGCCGGTCAGCAGGCTGGCGGCAAGGCCGGTGCCGTTGGCGGCGAAGGCATAGAATTGCGCTTCGAGATATTCGAGATTCAACGCGAAGTTCAGCACGTCGATGTCGGACGCACCGGCGGTTCCCGACGGGGAAGGGGTCGGGGTCGGCGTGGGCGTTGCGGTGGAGGTCCCGGTGGGGGTCGGCGTCGGCGAGGAATTGCCGCTATCGCACGAGGTCAGCGCGAGGCCGCCGCCGATCGCCGCGGCGGCACCGAACGCTCGGAAGAAGTCGCGGCGTTCCTCACGCCGGCGCGCCCGTACGTCCAGCGCTTCTACCATCTGTGTCTCGTCGGTCATCTACCGGTTCCCTTAACGCGTTCGGCCCCGTCCCGCACGGAATCGCGGAACGACCCGGGCCAGTCGTGTGACGTGCGCGCCATGATGGCGGCGCGCGTGCCCGTTGCCGACGTGCTGTATTGCGTGTGGGCGCAAGAGGCTAGGGGGTGGTTGTGCTTCGGGAAATTCGACGGGGCCGGGAGTCGGTACCGAAGTAAGGGCGTCCTCGCGAGCGTGCGAGGATCACTCGATATTCCGTGATTCAGGCATCCGTCCTCGTCACCCCGGATCGAGTCCGGGGTGACGGGTCGGGGCAGTACAGGGCAGCAGCCCGCTTGAAAGTCCCGTTACGCCGCGACGCGGCGGCGTTCGGACAGTTCCTCGTTCAGCATCTCGGCGAGCAGGAACGCCAGTTCGAGGCTCTGCCCGGCGTTCAGGCGCGGATCGCAGTGGGTGTGGTAGCGATCGGCGAGGCTCTGTTCGGTGACCGCAATCGCGCCGCCGGTGCATTCGGTAACGTTCTGCCCGGTCATTTCGGCGTGGATGCCGCCGGCATGGCTGCCCTCCGCCCGGTGAACGGCGAAGAAGCCGCGCACTTCGGCGAGGATCCGGTCGAACGGCCGCGTCTTGTACCCCGTCGTCGCCTTGATCGTGTTGCCGTGCATCGGATCGCACGACCACA
Organism: Sphingomonas sp. Leaf67; assembly: GCF_001421965.1. Taxonomy (GTDB): domain Bacteria; phylum Pseudomonadota; class Alphaproteobacteria; order Sphingomonadales; family Sphingomonadaceae; genus Sphingomonas. The sequence goes on along the minus strand of NZ_LMLP01000001.1, from coordinate 18,936 downwards.
CCACCGGATGCCCTTCGCGCTGAACGGCGCGGATCAGCTTGGGCAGGCCCGCCTCGATCTTGTCATGGCCATAGCGGGTGATGAGCGTCATGCGGCCGGCAACCCGGTTCGGGTTGAGCGTGTCGAGCATCCGCAGCAGCGCATCGGGCTCAAGGGTCGGGCCGCATTTGATGCCGATCGGATTGCCGATACCGCGCAGGAATTCGACATGCGCCGACCCGTCGAAGCGGGTGCGGTCGCCGATCCACAGGAAATGGGCGGAGGTGTCGTACCAGTCGCCGGTCAGCGAATCCTGCCGGGTAAGCGCCTGTTCGTACGGGAGCAGCAGTGCTTCGTGACTGGTGTAGAAGCTGGTCGCCTTCAGCTGCGGCACGCTGTCGGCATCGATGCCGCAGGCGGCCATGAAGTCGAGCGCCTCGCCGATGCGGTCGGCGACGTCGGCATATTTCTTGGCCCATGGGGACCGGCCCATGAAGTCGTGCGTCCAGCGATGGACCTGATGCAGGTTCGCATAGCCGCCCGTCGCGAAGGCGCGCAGCAGGTTCAGCGTTGCCGCCGCCTGCGAATAGGCGCGGATCATCCGCTGCGGATCAGGGATGCGGCCTTCGGGGGTGAAGGCGATGTCATTGATATTGTCGCCGCGATAGCTGGGCAGTTCGACGCCGTCGACGACCTCGGTATCGGCCGAGCGCGGCTTGGCGAACTGGCCGGCCATGCGGCCGAGCTTTACGGTCGGCAGCTTCGACGCGAAGGTCAGCACCACCGCCATCTGGAGGATGACGCGGAAGGTGTCGCGTATATAGTTGGGATGGAATTCCGCAAAGCTTTCCGCGCAATCGCCGCCCTGCAACAGGAACGCGCGGCCCTCGGCCACTTCGGCGAGCTCGGCGGTCAGGCTGCGCGCTTCGCCGGCAAAGACCAGCGGCGGATAGTTGGCGAGCTGTGCCGTCGCTGCGTCGAGCGCCTGCGCATCGGGGTAATTGGGAAGCTGGCGCGCTTCGGCGGTGGTCCAGCTATCGGGGGCCCAGTTGGCGGCCATGTGCGGTATCCATCAAGTCGGTTCGGGCAATTCCCATGCGCGAAACCGGCCGTTCGCGCAATGAAGGAAAGGTTGTCCGCCCGGATCGACGGCTCGATCAGCCGTAGCGGTGATGGAACTCGTCATGGTCCATCACGAGATAGCGGATCGCGTCGATCAGCGCCCAGATACCGGTGACGAGCAGGCCGACGACGGTGCAGGTCAGCAGCAGCATGACGATGCCCGAACCGGTCTTGCCAAGATAAAAACGATGGATGCCGAGCGTGCCGAGGAAGAAGGCGAACAGCACGGCGGCGATCTTGTCCTTGCGCGGGCGGCGACGGCGATCGTCGTTCGCCGGGACCGGCGCGACGGTGCCGGGGACGTGATAGATCCGCAGCGCGCGGCCGTTCGATACCTCGAAATCGACCTGCGCGCCGACCGCCGGGCCGACGCGATCGCTCCAGTCGTCCGGTTCGAACCAGTAACGCTGTCCGTCGTCGCCGGCGATCCGCCCCTCGCGTCCGTCCCGATCGACGCCCAGCACCTGTCCCCGCATATCGTCCCCCGATGATTCGCGGGCCGGGTATGAAGGCGAAGCGGGGCCGGGAGCAAGGGGTTAGCGGATGCTATCCCAGCGTCGGCCGCCAGTCCCAGCCGAGCGGGTCGCCGTCCATGACCTCCACGCCCGCGGCGGTCAGTTCGTCGCGGATCGCGTCGCCCTTCGCGAAATCCTTCGCAGCGCGGGCTTCGCGGCGGTCGGACAGGCGGGCTTCGATCGCGTCGGCGTCGATGATCGCACCGGCCGGACGGACACGCAGGTCGGCGCGTTCGAGGGTGGCGAGACCGAGGCCCAGCACCGCGTCGAAATCGACGAGCGCCGCCAGCCGGTCGGCAGGCGTCAGCTTCTTGTCGGCGAGCAGCTCGTCGAGCACCGGCAGCGCGCGCGGCGTATTGAGGTCGTCGGAAACGGCCGCATCGAGGCGTTCGCGATAGGCCGCCGCCTTCGTCGCATCGCCGGTACCCGACGCGCGGGTACGCAGGGCGACGACGGTCATCGCCAGCCGCTTCAGCCGGGTCAGCGCCGCGACCAGATTGTCGGCCGAAAATTCCAGTTCGGAACGATACTGCGCCGACAGGCACATCATCCGATAGGCGAGCGGATGGACGCCGCCGTCGATCAGCGTCTGGAGGGTGGTGAACACGCCCTTCGACTTCGACATCTTGCCGGAGCGTTCGACGAGGAAGTTGTTATGCATCCAGAAGGCGGCACCGCTGTCGGCGCAACCGCAATAGGCCTGGTTCTGGGCGATTTCGTTCGGGTGGTGGATTTCGCGATGGTCGATGCCGCCGGTGTGGATGTCGAACGGCGCCCCCAGATATTTGAGGCTCATCACCGAGCATTCGAGATGCCAGCCCGGCGCGCCCTTTCCCCAGGGTGAGTCCCATTCCATCTGCCGCGTCTCGCCCGGCGGGGTCTTGCGCCAGATGGCGAAGTCCTGCGGATGGCGCTTGCCCGCGACGGGATCGATGCGGCCTTCGCCGGCATCGTCGTGCCCGCCGGCCAGCGCGCCATAGTTCGGCACGCTGCTGCTGTCGAAATAGAGACCGCTGTCGAGTTCGTAGCAATGCTCGGGTGCGATGCGTTCGGCAAAGGCGATCATCTCGGCGATGTGATCGGTCGCCACCGACCAGCGCGTCGGGTCGTCGATGTTGAGGTCGCCCAGATTGCCCTTGAACGCGGCGGTGTAGTGCGCGGCGATGTCCCAGATCGACTGGGCGCGCGCCTTTGCCGCCGCCTCCATCTTGTCGTCACCGGCATCGGCGTCGGAGGTCAGATGGCCGACATCGGTGATGTTGATGACATGGGTGAGCGCATAGCCTTTCCACCGCAACACCCGGCTGAGCGTATCGGTGAAGACGTACGCGCGCAGATTGCCGATATGGGCATAGTTGTAGACGGTCGGCCCGCACGAATAGACGCGCACGCCCTTTACCGGGTCGAGCGGTTCGAACCGCTGGAGGCTGCGAGTCAGCGAATTGTGAAGCGTGAGCGGGGCACCATGCATGGCCGATCGCATAGCGCGGCGCGCCCCGTCTGCAAATCCGTACCGTTGACCGGTAAAGTGGCAGTTGGCCCGGAACAGGGCTGGGCGACAGTGGTTGAGGATGCGGTGGTTAAAAACCGCAGCTAGAACAAATATTTAACATGGATCAATTCGCCGGGCCGCTGGGTTCGGCGGACAGGAGAGCATGACCATGGCCCGAAGCGAACACCCCGATGATATCGAACGGGACGATGCGCCTGCCTTCACATCGAAGGACGGGGCCGAACGCGGCGAGGCCGCACCGAACGGCGAGTCGTCGGTGTCCGGCGTTGCGGTGACCATCAACCGACCGGCCGGCGAACTCTATGCCTATTGGCGCGACTTCCAGAATCTGGCGACGTTCATGCAGAATGTTCAGGCGATCGAGGTGCACGATCGCGACCGATCGCACTGGACGGTAGCCGGCCCCAACGGGCAGTACGAATGGGACGCCATCGTTACCGAAGATGTTGATGGCGAACGTATCGGCTGGCGCGCCGAAAATAGCGACGTGCCGAACAGCGGCTGGGTATCGTTTCACGAAGCGGCCCCCGGACGCGGCACGGTGGTCACGTCAATGATCGCCTATTCTCCACTCGCCGGCATTTTCGGCAAGCTGGTTGCCAAGGTGACGCAGAAGGAACCGGCGATCCAGTCGCGCCGTGATCTGCGCCGGTTCAAGCAGCTGATGGAAACCGGCGAGATCGCGACGACCACGCCGCCCAACCGCGAACCCAAGTCTTAAAAGAAGGAGCCGGCGATGCGCGCACTTACCTGGCACGGCAAGCACGACGTCCGCGTCGATACCGTTCCCGATCCCGAGATCATCAACCCACGCGATGCGATCATCAAGATCACGTCGACCGCAATCTGCGGGTCTGACCTGCACCTGTATGACGGCTATATCCCGACGATGAAGGCCGGCGATATACTCGGCCACGAATTCATGGGCGAAGTCGTCGAGACGGGGCCGAAATCCACGCTGAAGAAGGGTCAGCGCGTCGTCGTGCCCTTCGTTATCGCCTGTGGCAGCTGCTACCATTGTTCGAAGCAGCAATATTCGGGTTGCGACAACGGCAACCCTGCCGACAATCAGGATATTGCGCAGGAATTGTGGGGACAGGTCGGGTCGGCTCTGTTCGGATACAGCCATATGACCGGCGGCTATCCCGGCGGACAGGCGGAATATGTCCGTGTCCCGTTCAGCGATGTCGGGCCGATCGTGATCCCCGACGGGGTCGAGGACGATAAGGTGCTGTTCCTGTCCGACATCCTGCCGACCGGATGGATGGCGGCAGAAAATGCCGATATCGAGGACGGCGATATCGTGGCGGTCTGGGGATGCGGCCCGGTCGGGCTGTTCGCGATCCAGTCGGCGTTGCTGATGGGTGCGCACCGGGTGATCGCGATCGATCACTTCCCGCACCGCCTCTCACTGGCCAAGGGATTAGGGGCGGAGGTCCTCAATTTCGAGGAAACCGATATCTACGATGCGCTGATGACGATGACCGGCGGGATCGGTCCCGATGCGGTGATCGACAGTGTCGGCCTCGAAAGCCATGGGATGTTCGTCGACAATATCGTCGACCAGATCAAGGCATCGACCTTTCTCGGCACCGATCGACCGCATGCCTTGCGTCAGGCGATCGTCGCTTGCCGCAAGGGCGGACGGGTCTCGGTGCCGGGCGTCTATGGCGGATTGATCGACAAATTTCCGTTCGGTGCGCTGATGGAAAAGGGGCTGACGCTCAAGACCGGGCAGACCCATGTGCAGCGCTATCTGCCGGGCCTGTTGGCTGCCATCATGGAGGACAAGATCGACACGACCTTCATGATTTCCGACCGGATGGCGCTGGAGGATGCGCCCAGGGGCTACCAGAAATTCCACGACGAACAGAATGTCTGCACCAAGGTCGTGCTGAAGCCCGACTGGGCAAAGGCCGCCGCGACGGGAGAAGCGTGATGGCGAACAAACTGGCAGTAATCACCGGTGCCTCGACCGGGATCGGGTATGAACTGGCAAAGATCGCGGGGGCGGAAGGCTATGATCTGATCGTCGTTGCCGACGAACCGCAGATCACCGTTGCCGCCGACGATTTCGGTGGGGGAGCAGTGTGGGCGGTCGAGGCCGATCTGGCGACGTTCGAGGGCAACGACCGGTTGCTGGACGAGGTGGCCGGGCGGCCGGTCGACCTGCTGATTGCCAATGCCGGGCGCGGTTTGGGTCATGCGTTCATCGAGCAGGACGTGTCGGCGTGGCGTCGGGTCATCGATACCAACGTCACCGGCACGACGTACCTGCTGCAAAAGGTGGCGCGCGACATGGCGGCGCGGGGCGAGGGGCGCATCCTCATCACCGGATCGATCGCCGGCCTGATCCCTGGCAGCTATCAGGCGGTATACAACGCGACCAAGGCGTATCTCGACAGCTTCGCCTATGCCCTGCGCGAGGAGTTGAAGGACAGCGGGGTGACGATCACGGTGCTGATGCCGGGGCCGACGGATACCCGCTTCTTCGAACGTGCCGGCATGATGGATACACCGGTCGGCAAGGATGATTCGAAGGAAGATCCGGCGAAGACTGCGCGTAATGGCTGGGACGCGGTGATGGCCGGATCGGCGCATGTCGTGTCGGGGGCGAAGAACAAGCTGCAAGCCGCGATCAGCCATATCACGCCGGACAGCGTGCTGGCGAAGATGCACACGAACATGGCAAAGCCCGACGGGGAGTAGGACGATCGTTCGCAAACTGAACCGTTCGTCCCGAGGGCTCAGGCCCTGCTGGCGCGAACGGTTCGGGGCACATCGGACCTTATCGAAACACCACCGTCCGGTGACCGTTCAAAAACACCCGCCGTTCCGCTGCCCAGCGGACGGCGCGGGCCAGCACCTGCGCCTCGACATCGCGGCCGATGCGGATCAAATCGGCTTCGGTGTCGCGGTGGTCGACACGTTCGACCGCCTGTTCGATGATCGGGCCTTCGTCGAGATCGCCGGTGACATAATGGGCCGTCGCGCCGATCAGCTTGACGCCGCGCTCATGCGCGCGGGCATAGGGGCGGGCGCCCTTGAAGCTCGGCAGGAAGCTGTGATGGATGTTGATGCAGCGCCCCGCCAGCCGCTGCGACAGGTCGCTGCCGAGCACCTGCATATAGCGGGCGAGCACCAGCAATTGCGCATCGGATTGTTCGAACACTCGCAGCATCGCCGCTTCCTGTCCCAGCCGGTCGCCGTCAACGATCGGCAGGTAATGGAACGGCACGCCATGCCATTCGGTCAGCGCGCGCAGCGACTGGTGGTTCGAAACGACGCCGACGATCTCGACCGGCAGGTCGCCGGTCTTCCACCGGTGGAGCAGGTCGTTGAGGCAATGGCTGCCTTTCGACACGGCGATCAGCACGCGCATCCGCTCGGCAAGGGGAACGATCGACCAGTCGAGCGCGAAGTCGTCGCCGATCGCCGCGAACCCCTGCACCAGTGCGTCGAGGTCGACCGGAAAGGCCGGGCCGGCGCCGGCGAATTCCACGCGCATGAAGAAACGGCCGGCTTCCAGATCGGCATATTGCTGGCTGTCGAGGATGAAGCCGTCGATCCGCGCCAGATGCCCGCTGACCGCCGCGACGATCCCGACGCGGTCGGCGCATGACAGCGTCAGCACATAGGCGGGCGACCCCGCTGCGTCGGAAACCGGCATCGACTTTTCCCCTGTTGGTCGGGGCGCTCTAACGACGAATGCGCGGGGTTAAAACCATGCACGGATGCCGGCGACCAGACCGATGCCGCCGCTATCCTCGCCCGCCGCGCGGCCGAAGCGCCGGGTATCGCCGAAGCGACGTTCCCAGTTCACCCCGACATAGGGCGCAAATTCGCGGGCGATCTCGTACCGCAGGCGGAGGCCCAGTTCGGCATTCGTCAGCCCCGATCCCGTACCGGTCTCGCGTATGTCCTGTGCGGACAGGTTCAGTTCGGCGCGCGGTTGCAGGATCAGCCGCTGGGTGAGGCGCTGATCGTAATAGCCCTCGATCCGGCCGAGCAACTCGCCTTTGGTCGAGAGGAATGCGGCGGCGTTCAGTTCGAACCAATAGGGGGCGAGGCCCTCGACACCGACCGTCAGATAGGTTCGCGCCGGGGTCGGGCGGATGTCCTGCCGGATGCCGGCCTGCAGGTTGAAATAAGGATCGATCGCGCGCGAATACAGCGCCTGGACTTCGGCAGCGTCGAGGCGGTCGCCGCCTTCACCCTCGCTCTTGACGACGAGGCGGTGGATGTCGCCGCCATACCAGCCCTCGCCTTCCCACGCATAGCCGCCGTCCTTCCACTCGGCACGGTCGAACAGGAGCTGGGCGAAGCGCTGGCCGCCGCCTTCCTCGGCCATCATCGCATCGCGCGACCGGGCCATGACATCGCCGCCCCAGACGCGGTCGGCGTAATGCGGCATCGGGACCGGCGGGGGCGGCGCGCTCCCGGGCGACTGATCAGTGCCGGTGGGTTCGCCCGCTTCGGCGGGCGAGGCCGGTTCGGTGGTCTTCTCGGCCGGCTGCGCCTTGGATTGTGCAGGTGCCGCGGGCGGCATCTGCATATGGTCCATATGGCTATGGTCCTGCGCGACGGCGGGGACGGCAGCGGCGAGCGCGAGCAGCGTGGCGAGGGTGCGGATCATGCGGCGGCTCCCTGCGGACGGACCGAGACGACGCGCATCATGCCGGCGAGCATGTGGTAGAGCATATGGCAATGAAACGCCCAGTCGCCGACCGCATCGGCGGTCAGGTCGAGACTGACGATCCCGCCCGGTTGCACCAGCACCGTATGCTTGCGGGGACTATGGTCGCCATGCCCGGTGACGAGCTCAAAGAAATGGCCGTGCAGATGGATCGGATGCGCCATCATCGTGTCGTTGATCAGGTTGATGCGGACCCGCTCCCCTTCGGCAAAAGCAAAGGGTTCATGGGTGTCGACCATCCGCTTGCCGTCGAACCCCCACATGAAGCGTTCCATGTTGCCGGTCAGGTGGATGTCGATCTGGCGACCCGGCGCGCGGACGTCGGGATTACGATCGAGCGAGCGCAGCTGGCGATAGGTCAGCACGCGGTGGCCGGCATCCTCCAGCCCCTGTCCCGGATAGTCGGTGCGGTCGGCTGCCATCGGCGAGATCGTCTGGACGCCCGGTGTCTTCGCGACGCCCGGCGCGTTGGCGAAGTCGCGCATGCCATGATCCATCTCGGCCATGCCGCCGCCCATGCCGCCCATGCCGCCCATTTCATCGCTCGCCGCGCCATCATGGCCCATCGCGGCGTGGTCCGGTGCGGGCTGTGCCTGCGTCTGCGCCGTCGTGGCGAGACGACGCGAGGCATTCTGTTCGGCGGTCGGGTCGGGACGACCGGGTTTGCTTTCATTCCCCATGCCACCCATGCCCATATCGGTCATCGTCGCGAGCGGGCGGGCCCGCAGCGGCGGGACCGGCGCGGTCAGGCCGGGGCGGGGGGTGAACGTCGCGCGGGCCATGCCCGACCGGTCGACGCTTTCCCCGACCAGCGTATAGGCCGCGTCGCCGGGGGTGACGATCGCATCATAGGTTTCCGCGACGCCGATCTGGAACTCGTCGACGGTCACCGGCTGCACGTTCAGCCCGTCGGACTGCACGATCGTCAGCGGCAGGCCGGGGATGCGCACGTTGAACGTCGTCATCGCCGAGGCATTGACGATCCGCAGCCGCACCCGCTCGCCGGGGGTGAACGCGCCGGTCCAGTTGTCGACCGGACCATGGCCGTTGACCAGGTAGGTATAGGTCGCCCCGGTCGCGTCGGCGATATCGGCGGGGTCCATCCGCATCTTGCCCCATTCGGCGCGGTCCTTCGCGCTCTGGTCGCGACCCGCCAGCAAGCCGACCAGCGTCTGGCGCTGGAAGTTATAATAGCCGGGTTGCAGCTTCATCTTGCGAAAGATCGTGGCGGGACTCGACTGGCTATGGTCGGACAGGACGATGACATGCTCCCGGTCGAAGGCGACGGGGTCGGGGGCGGCGGGATCGATGACGATCGGGCCGTACAGCCCCGCCTGTTCCTGCCCGCCCGAATGGCTGTGATACCAGTAGGTCCCGTTCTGCCGGACCGGGAAATCGTACAGGAAGCTCTGTCCCGCCGGGATACCGGGAAAGGAGATGCCGGGCACGCCGTCATATTGGAACGGCACCAGCAGCCCGTGCCAGTGCAGCGAGGTTTCTACGTCGAGATCGTTGACGACGCGGATCCGCGCGCGTTGCCCTTCGCGCAGGCGGATCAGCGGGGCGGGGGACATGCCGTTGATGCCGATGCTGCGCGACGGGCGGCCATCGACCATGCGGTTGATCCGGCCGATCCGCAGTTCGATCAGGTCGCCCGACACCACGGGGCCGTTCGTCGCCTGTCGTGCGCCAAGCGGCGTCCATGCGCCGAGCGTCATCGCGCCGCCGCCCAGCGCCACGCCCCGTAACAACCGGCGGCGATCGATCGTCGTCGTCATGCAAAAATCCTCGTCATCCATCCGGTCATACGCAGCACGGGCACCGCCCCCTCAACCATCCAGCAATTCGGCGAGCCTGATGCGGGCGCGCCGGATGCGGGTCTCGACCGCCTTGGTGGAAATGCCGAGCAGCGCGGCGGCGTCGGACTGCCGCATCTCCTCGACCGTGCACAGCAACAACGGTTCGCGCAGGGTCGCAGGCAGCATCGCGATCGCAGCGCGCAGCCGGGCGGTTTCCTGTCGCTGCTCGGCGGCCACTGCCTGATCGGGACCGTTCGTCGCGATCGAGTCGGCCATCTCATCGACCGATCGTGCGCCGAAAAAGAAGCGCCGCAGCGCCCGCCGCCGCGCAAGGTCGCGGCATTTGTTCAGCGCGATCGTCGCCAGCCACGCCGCCATCGGGCGCGATCCGTCATAGCGGCCGAGCGCGCGATAGGCGGACAGGAACGTCTCCTGCACCAGATCGAGCGCTTCGTCGGGATCGCCGACGCTGTTCAGGATCAGGCGATACACCCGGCTGCGATGACGCTGCATCAGCGATGCGAAAGCGGCTTCGCTGCCGGCCAGTGCCTCTGCCGCCAGGTCGCCGTCATCGGGGCCGGGATCGGCTGCGGTCACTGCGCGGGGTGGGTGAGCGCGCGTGCCACCGCCCGGTCGAACGCCGGGGTCTGATCGGGACGCAGCAGTCGCCGCATCGCGAAGACATGCGCGAGGGTGGCTTTCTGCAACGTGCCCATCGTCCTGTGCGACGCATCCACTGCCGCGGCGACGCGCGGGCCGTCATCCTGCTCGGCGGCCATCGCCTGCGCCAGCCGCGCATTGTCGGCGCGCATCTGCGCCTGCAACGCCGCACGCTGCGTCGCATACCCCGCTTCCAGCGCGTCGAGACGGCGCATCTGCTCGGGCGTCAACCGCATGTCGTCATGGAGCAGGGCATGAAGTTCACCGCCATGCGCCGTCGAAGGACGATCGCCGATCATGCGACCGGCAAGTACCCCGCCCAGCGCCGCGAGAAAGGCGACGATGGCGACCAGAACCGTCCACCGGGTCCGGCTCATCGGCCGGCCAGCAGCGTCGACGGCGCGAGCGCGAGGTCGTCAGCGAAGGTCGCCGCCGGCTGCGGACGCGGGATCGGATCGGCGGCGATCAGCCCCATGGTCACCGCCCCGATCGCGGCGACCCCGGCCAGGCGCACGCCCGCCGCACGCGCCGCGCCATCCGCCCGCATCCGGGCGAACACGGTCGGGGCAAGCGCGTCGAGGCGCGGATCGTCGGTGACGTGCGACAGCCGGCGCAGCGATTGGTCGAGATCGTCGATCATAGCATCCATTCCACCCTTACGCTGAAATGCTACGCAGCGTCTCCGGTCAACCCTCGACCAGGACGCAGATCATGCCGAATTTCTCGGATTTCTCGACCCGGCTGGCGATTGCCGACCTTTCGATTTTCACGCCAAGCTGCTCACGTTGTCGAAACGAGCAGCCAACGGCTTGACCGACGATCGCGCCGGGCATCGGTCCGACAGGTGGGCGGGCCGCCAATCCCACGCACGTCGTCTGCGCGTCACCCTTGGACGCACGACGCCCGAAGCGGATACGACAGGCCATCCCTAACCCGCTCCGATCGCCTGGGCGATACCGCGCAGCCCACCGGCACTGCGGGTTCTTGGCATATGCCGTCCTGATTTCCAGTCGCCGGGCATCCGTCCCTATCGCCGTCCGGAGGCAACACGGAGCGAGTCACGTCTTGCCGCTATGGAGTACCGGCTCTTGCCGAATATCTCGAACGCAAGCGTCGAAACTTGATCTCTTCCCGGCATTTTCAAAGCGTGGGAACTGCCATGCCGGAACGCATTCACAGCTTTCGAAGAGGCAGCCAGATGGACAATTTCCCGACACATGCAGGCCGCGTGGCGGTCGTTACCGGCGCGGGTCGAGGCATCGGGGCGGCGATCGCGATCGGTCTGGCGGCCCGCGGCGCTCGCGTGGTGATCGCCGACATGACGCCGCCGGACGCCACCGTCGCGACGATCGGCGGAGCGGCCGTCGGCGTCGCAGCGGACATCTCCACCCCCGCGGGCTGGGCGGCGATCGAACACGCCGCCACGGCGGCATTCGGCGACGTCGACATCGTCGTCAACAATGCGGCCTATTATCCCAACCACCCGATCGACGACCTCGATTTCGAGACGTGGCGCCGGACGATGTCGGTCAATCTGGACGCGCAATATCTCTCCGCCAAACAGTTCGTGCCGGCGATGCGGCGCAGGGGCTGGGGCCGGTTCGTCGGCATCTCGTCCAACTCGATCGGCCTGAACGTGCAGGGCATGAGCCATTACATGGCATCGAAGATGGGCATCATCGGCTTCATGCGCGGTCTGGCCAACGATGTTGCCGCCGACGGCATCACCTGCAACGCGATCCTGCCCGGACTGACGCATACCGTCGCCACCGAGGCGCAGGGCGAGGAAGCCCGCCGCGCGGTGTGGCAGGCGCAGGCGATCCAGCGCTTCGCCGAACCCGACGAGATCGTCGGTCCGGTGCTGTTCCTGACCAGCGACGACGCCGCCTTCATGACCGCACAGGCGGTGGTCGTCGACGGCGGACAATATCGCGTCGGCTGAACCCTTTTTCGGAGTGACGGACATGGCGGGACGTTTGCAGGACAAGGCGTGCATCATCACCGGCTCCGGCGGCAGCATCGGGCGCGAGGCGGCGTTGCGCTTCGCCGCCAATGTCGCGCTGTTCCTCGCATCCGACGAAAGCTCGTTCGTGACCGGCGTCGATATCAAGGTCGATGGCGGCATGGCGGTGTGGTGAGCGCCCCCGCGCGCGGCCTGGTCGCGCCCTGCTCCCCCCTTGTTCCAGAAAGCAGTTTGCGCATGACCGACCTCCGTTCCGACATCCTGTTCCAGCCCGGCACCATCGGCGCGTTGCCGATCCGCAACCGCATCGTCATGGCGCCGATGACCCGGTCGCGGTCGCCTGGCGGCGTGCCGGAGGCGGACATCGCCGCCTATTACCGGCGCCCGGCGGAAGGGGGTGTCGGGCGGCGGCGGCGCTCGCCATACCGGTCAACAGGCTGTAGGAAGAGGAAGACCGCGACGGGACATGGCGGGCATATGTCAACGGGATGTTGGCAGAGCCCTACCGATCACTGTTCGCGCGGATCGACCTGTTGATACTGTTGGCCGCGCCGGGCTGAGACGTGATGCTCGACTGGCAACTGGAGCAGGAACGGGCGCTGCGACGCAGTGGTGCCGAGGGTCGGGGCGTCATGAAGGATACCGAGGTCGTCCGCTTCATCGTCCACTATGAGAGGCTGACCCGGCACATCCTCGAAGAGATACGGCAACGCGCCGACATCGTGGTGTTGCTGGACAAGGACCGGCGTCTTTCGTCGCTGCTCGCTCGATAGCATCCGTTCGGCAGACCGGTCTTCGAGCACCATGTCCCCCGGCCGGCGAGACCGGCACTGTTCGAAACGATCGAACGATCTGGTTTAAACTATTCGTCTGTCCGGGACGCGCTTTCGCCAGCATATACCCCATAGCATCGCTGCCGGTTACGAAGCATCCGCCGCCGAAAAGGGAAACCGCCATGAAGACACTGATTGCCGCCGCACTCTCGATCACCGCCATCGCCGCGACCACCGCGACCGTGGCCCAGACCGCGCCGGCCGAGGGTCCCGCCACCGTGAAGGCGGGCACCTACACCGTCGAGACCTATCACACGTTGGTCCGGTTCGGGGTGAACCACTTCGGCATCAACGAATTCTTCGGCACCTTCCCCGGCGCCAGGGGCAGCCTGACGATCGATCCGAAGAACGTGGCGGCGACGAAGCTGGACGTCGCGGTGCCGGTCGCCACCGTCTCGACGACCAACGCGATACTCGACAAGGAACTGGTCTCCGCCGACTGGCTGGACGCCGCGAAGTTCCCCGAGATGCGCTTCGTCTCGACCACCGTAACGCGCACCGGCGCGACGACCGCCCGGATCGCGGGCAACCTGACGCTGCACGGCGTGACGAAGCCGGTGACGCTCGACGCGACCTTCACCGCGGCAGCGACCAACCCGATGAACAAGGCGTATACGCTCGGCTTCAAGGGCAGCGGCGTCATCAAGCGGACCGATTTCGGCGTCAGCAAATACGCGCCGCTGGTCAGCGACGAGACGACGATCAATATCAGCGCGGCGTTCGAGTACAAGAGCTGATCGTTCGCTCGCGATGCCCCGTCCGGCGCGGCCGGGCGGGGCGTCATCACTTCGGAAAGGGATCCTCCATGCGCACCCGCTATTCCGCCGTCGCCATGGTCCTGCACTGGACCATCGCGGTGCTGATCCTGGCCAATCTGCTGCTCGGCTGGCGAATGGGCTATCTGAAGGGCATGGCGCAGTTCGACATGTTCCAGCTTCACAAGTCGATCGGCATCACCGTGCTGGTGCTGAGCGTCCCGCGGCTGGCGTGGCGGCTGCTCAATCCGCCGCCGCCGACGGTCGCGCCGATGAAGCCGTGGGAGCACCGCGTCGCGAGCGCCACCCACTGGTTCTTCTACGTCATGATGATCGGCATGCCGCTGACCGGCTGGGCGATGGTGTCGGTCAGCCCGTACAACATCCCGACGTTGCTGTGGAAGACGATCCCGTGGCCGCACATCGGCGTCCTCCATTCGCTCGATGCGGCCGGCAAGGCGCAGGTCGAGGCGATCGGCGGTGGCGCGCACCTGTACCTCGCGCTGGGCGGCGCGGCGCTGATCGCGCTGCATGTCGCGGCGGCGCTCAAGCATCAATTCATCACGCGTGACGGCGTCCTGGGCCGGATGGTTCCGGGCCTGGCCAGCACGCCGACCGCAGACCGAGGATAATCGAACCATGCGTTACTTCCCCATCATGGCCGCCGTCCTGGTCGCCGCCCCCGCCATCGCCGCGCCCGCCCCGTCATGGACGATCGACAAGGCCCGATCGCAGGTCGCGTTCGTCGCCAGCATGAACGGACAGGCGATCAACGGCAGCTTCCGCCGGTTCGACGCGCGCATCGCGTTCGATCCCGCCAACCTCGCCGGGTCGAGCGTCGCGGCGGTGATCGACACCGCCTCCGCCGCGACCGGCGATGCCTCGCGCGACGAATCGCTGCCGACGCCGGACTGGTTCAACGTCCGCGCCTTCCCGCGCGCGACCTTCGTGTCCAAGTCGTTCAAGAGCCTCGGCGGCAACCGCTATCAGGCGGCGGGGACGCTGACGATCCGCGGCGTGGCGCGGCCGGTCGTCTTGCCGTTCCAGCTGGCGATCAACGGCAACGCCGCCCAGATGCGCGGCATACTCACAATCGACCGACGCTGGTTCGGTGTGGGGCAGGGGCAGTTCGCCGGCGTCGATGCGGTCGCGGCCGCGGTCAAGGTCAACATCACCATCAACGCCCGCAAGACGGGTTGAGGACATCGCCATGCAGCACAGCGGCAACACCATTCTCATCACCGGCGGCGGATCGGGCATCGGCGCGGCGCTGGCGCAGCGGTTCCACGATCTGGGCAACACCGTCATCGTCGCCGGACGGCGGCAGGCGACGCTGGACGCGACGATCGCGGGGCGGGCGGACATGCACGCGATGACGCTCGATGCCGATGACGCGGGGGCGATCACGGCGTTCGCCGCCGCGGTGACGGAGCGTTTCCCCAACCTCAACGTCCTCATCAACAATGCCGGCATCATGCGCGTCGAGTCGCTCGATACCGCGCGCGACCTTGGCGATGCGGAGGCGACGATCGCGACGAACCTGCTCGGCCCGATCCGGACGACCGACGCGCTGGTCGATCACCTCGTCGCGCGCGGCAACGGGGCGATCGTCAACGTCACTTCCGGCCTCGCCTTCGTGCCGCTGGTCGCGACCCCGACCTATTCGGCGACCAAGGCCGCGCTGCATTCCTACACCGTGTCGCTGCGCGCCGCGCTGTCCGGCCGGGTCGAGGTCATCGAGCTCGCGCCGCCCGCGGTCCAGACCGAACTCACCCCCGGCCAGTCGACGCGGGAGGGCTATCAGCCGCTCGACGCATTCGCCGACGAGGTGATGGCGCTGTTTGCGCAGGAGCCGACCCCGGCCGAGATCTTGGTCCAGCGCGTCCATCCGCTGCGCTTCGCCGAGCGCGACGACCGCTTCGCCGCGACACTGGAACGGCTGAACGGTCAGGCGCACTGAACCTTTTCGAAGCGCTGAATCATGGCCAGGATCGGCCTCATCGGCGCATCAGGAAACGGTGGCGCGTGCATCCTGAAAAAACGGTCGGACCGCGGCCATAGCGTCACCG
Organism: Sphingomonas sp. Leaf67; assembly: GCF_001421965.1. Taxonomy (GTDB): domain Bacteria; phylum Pseudomonadota; class Alphaproteobacteria; order Sphingomonadales; family Sphingomonadaceae; genus Sphingomonas. The sequence goes on along the minus strand of NZ_LMLP01000001.1, from coordinate 3,032 downwards.
CCATCGCGCGTCGTGTGGACAGGATCACGACGCTGCCGGGCATCACCGCTCTTTACGGCGACATGGCGGATGCGGAGCAGCTTGCCAGCCTGCTCGCAAGGCAGGGCGCGGTCGTCAGCCCCGTCCAGAGGCGTAGGGCGCATAGCCCTTGCCCGTTTCGCTCAGCAGGACAAGGCGCGAGATCCGCGCTCAACCGGTTGGCGACGATCGCCCGGACGAACCGCCATCGAGGATGATGATGACGAAGGCGGGATCGGCGTCCCGCCGCGGTCGAGGGGCTTGAGGCTGTGTGTCAACATCGGTCCTGCTGCTATAGCGGGCCGGGCAGGTCGGCGCATGGCTTTCGCCGGCTCGTCTGCGAAGGCGCATCCGGTCAGATGGATGAGCACCAGCCTTGGCAAAACCGGGTAACTTTCGATCGACGCTCACAGCCGGAGGCGGTGACGAATCCCGCTCAAATAGTTTCGACCCACTGGCCTTTCTGTGTCATCGGCGTCGATGACGACCCACGCCCCTGCGCCGACATGACGCATTCCCTTTATGCGCGTCAGATCGATGACCGTGGACCGATGGATGCGCACGAACGACTGTGAAGCGAGGCGGCTCTCCATATCGCCGAGAGTCGCGCGAAGCAGATAGGACCGGCCTTCGCCGATAATCCGGATATAGTCGCGTTCGGCCTCAATCCGTTCGATCCGATCGGTGGCCAACCGGATGACCGATCCGCGATATGGTACCCAGAAATCCAATGGGGCGCTGGCGATCGCTGAATCCTGCGCCAGAGTTGCGGTCAGACGATCTAGTGTCCGTCAGATACGTTCGGGGACGATCGGCTTCAACACATAGTCGACGACGGCAAGGTCGAACGCCTCCTTGGCGAAGTGGTCGTGCGCAGTGATGAACACGATCCGCGGTGGCGTTGGCAGCGCGCACACCTCGGCGGCGACTTCCAGACCACTCAACCCGGGCATTGCGATATCGAGGAACACGACCTGTGGCCGGGTTTCGGTGATCAGGTCCAGCGCGGTTGGCGCGTCTACCGCCTCGCCGACGATCCGTACCTGTCCGGACCGCGCGCAGAACCGGCGCACGCCCTCGATCGCGAAAGGTTCATCTTCGATGATGACGGCCGTGAAGGGCGCAGCTGTCACGACGACACCAGCGGCACTGTAAACTCGGATCGGAAGCCGCCGCGCTGCAGCGTGCGCGCGACCAGTCGACCGGCATTGCTGAATCGGGCCAACAGACGCTCGGTGACGTTGCAAAGCCCGATGCCCAGTCCGATCAGCGTCGCCGGCTCGTCCGACGGTGATCCAGACCACGCGTCATCCTCGATCCGGACGACGAGCATGTTCGCGTCGGACCGGAACGCCCGTATCTAAAGCAGCACGGACGCTCGTCATTGCCACGCCGTGCTTGATCGCATTCTCGACCAATGGCTGGAGGATCAGCGCAGGCAGCCGGGCGTGGCGGACGTCATCGTCGACGTCGATGGTCACCGTCATCAGATGCGCGAACCGGCGGCGCGCGAGCGTGAGGTAGCGCAACTGCATGTCCACCTCGTCAGCCAATTCGACCTCGGCTACCGGATCGGCGGCCAGCCCGTAGCGCAGCAAGGCGCTGAACTCGCCGATCATGCCCTCCGCCTCGGACACGTCCCGACGATTGACGAGCGTCGCCAGAGAATTCAGGCAATTGAACAGGAAGTGCGGGTTAATTTGATAGCGAAGCGCGCGGATCTCGGCGAGCCTCGCCTGCTCGCCTGCTCGCGGGCACGACTGGCAAGGCGTTCCACCGCTGCGGTCTGCGCAGCCGATTCCAGCCAGAGATAGAGCAGACCCCAAGCGGCGAACACGAACAAGAAGTTGACCGAATATTCCTTGGCAACCAACCACAGATACGCAGGCGTGCACACCGTTCCATCGACGCATAGCTCGTTGGTGAATAAGGAAAGCACATAGAACGCGAACGAATTGATGAGAGCGAAAAGGCATCCCGCGAGGATGCTGAGACCGGCGATCCAGATTAACCTGGTCGTGGTCGTGATCGGGCTAATTCGGCGCAGGACAAGGTGCATGGCCCAGGCCAGTCCCGCCCCGGCAGCCGAAACCGCGATCTGCCGTAGTATCGACGGGATTTGATTGCTCTCGTCGATCAACAGCGTTCGGACTGACGTGACCCCCGTTTCTTCATCCACCTGAACTAGGGTCTGTTGAGGTTCACCGTGAATTGATGACGGCAGCGGCAAGGTAGATAGCGGCGGAGAAGCTGGTGTCAGTTTTGTCGGCACGCATGGCGATGCGTTTGAACTCCTTCAGTTTGCAGAAGAAGTTTTCGATGAGATGTCGCCACTTGTAGATGTCGAGGTCGATAGGGATCGGTCTGGCGCGGCGTGGGTGCTGGGAAATGACGATTTGCGCACCGCGCTCGTTGAGGTCGGCGATGATGGCATTGCTGTCGAAGGCTTTGTCCGCGATCATACCTCCAAACTCGATGCCCTTGACCAGCGGTTCGACGCCAACGGTGTCGAACCGCTGTCCCGGCATGAGGACGAAGCGGACGAGATTGCCCAGCGCGTCGGTCAGCGCGAGGATTTTGGTCGTCATGCCACCTTTCGAGCGGCCGATGGCCTGGCTGCAAGTCCCCCTTTTGCGCCTTGTCCGTGGCGGTGGACTTTTACGATCGTGGCATCGACCATCGCATATTCCATGTCCGGCTCCTCGGAGCAGGCATCGAACAGCCGCTTGAAAACATCGGCTTTCACCCAATCCCGGTAACGACGAAACACCGTGTTCCAGTTGCCGAAGCCCGTTGGCAGGTCGCGCCACGGACTGCCTGTCCGCACGACCCACAGGATCGCCTCGACGAATAGACGGTTGTCGCCGCCGCTACGCCCGGGATCACCCGGCTTGCCATGGCAGTGGGGCGCCATCCTCGCCCATTGGGCGTCGGTCAGAACAGATCGGTCCATCCGCAGCGTGAATCAGAAAATCCCAACCAATGGAATCCTGAAACTCAACAGGCCTTAGAGC